>NZ_CP093378.1:0-3670823 GCF_022655355.1 Curtobacterium sp. DN_7.5
ATGACGATGCCGGCCGACCCCGTCGAGGACCTCTGGTCATCCGTGCTCGGACTCCTCGCCGAGGACGACCGCATCACGCCGCAGCTGCACGGCTTCCTCAACCTCGTCGAGCCGAAGGGCGTCCTCGCCGGCACGCTCTACCTCGAGGTGCCGAACGACCTCACCCGCGGCATGCTCGAGCAGCGCATCCGCGTCCCCATCACCGAGGCCGTCTCGCGCATCGGCGACGACGCCGTCGCCAACTTCGCCATCACCGTCAACCCGGACATGGCGTCGGAGCCCCGGATGGACGCGCCGGCACCGACGCACGTCCCCGAGTACGCCGAACCCGTCCAGGGAGCGGTCGAGCAGAGCGCGGCGCCCCGGCAGTACATCGAAGCGCCGTTCGTCCCGAGCCAGATCGACTCCCCGGGAACCGGCGGTCGCCCCGAGTCCCGACTCAACCCGAAGTACAACTTCGACAACTTCGTCATCGGCTCGTCGAACCGGTTCGCGCACGCCGCAGCCGTCGCGGTCGCCGAGGCACCGGCCAAGGCCTACAACCCGCTCTTCATCTACGGCGACTCGGGCCTCGGCAAGACGCACCTCCTGCACGCGATCGGCCACTACGCCGAGAGCCTCTACCCGGGGATCCGGGTGCGGTACGTGTCGAGCGAGGAGTTCACGAACGACTTCATCAACTCGATCGCGAACAACCGGTCGAACCAGTTCCAGCAGCGGTACCGCGACATCGACATCCTGCTGATCGACGACATCCAGTTCCTCCAGGGGAAGGACTCCACGCAGGAGGCCTTCTTCCACACGTTCAACACGTTGCACGACCACAACAAGCAGGTCGTCATCACCTCGGACGTCGCCCCGAAGCACCTCACCGGCTTCGAGGACCGCATGCGCTCGCGCTTCGAGTGGGGCCTCATCACGGACGTCCAGGCGCCGGACCTCGAGACCCGCATCGCGATCCTCCGCAAGAAGGCACAGTCCGACCATCTGCAGGTGCCGGACGACATCCTCGAGTTCATGGCCTCGAAGGTGTCGAGCAACATCCGGGAGCTCGAGGGGACGCTCATCCGGGTGACCGCCTTCGCGAGCCTCAACCGGACGGCCGTCGACATGTCGCTCGTGCAGACCGTCCTCAAGGACCTCATCACGCTCGACGACGACAACGTGATCGCGCCGACGGACATCATCAACCACACCGCGGAGTACTTCAAGCTGTCGGTCGACGACCTCTACGGGTCCTCGCGGTCCCAGGCAATCGCGACCGCGCGCCAGATCGCGATGTACCTCTGCCGGGAGATGACCAGCCTGTCGCTGCCCAAGATCGGTCAGCTCTTCGGCAACCGGGACCACACGACGGTCATGTACGCGAACAAGAAGATCACCGAGCTGATGAAGGAGCGTCGGTCGATCTACAACCAGGTCACCGAGCTCACCAGCCGGATCAAGCAGGACCGCCGCTACCGCTGACGACGCGGGTCGCGTCGCGGGACGCGACCGACTGACGGACGGGAGGAACGGCGCGGGCGAGCACCGTGCCTCCCGTCCGCTGCGTCGCTGCGTTGCCGCGTCGTTCCGTCGCGTCGTTCCGTCGCGTCGCTGCGTCGTTCTGTCGCGCAGGTGACACGGCGCATGCACGCGACGCGCCCTCCGATCAGTGTGGATGCAGGCATGTCCACCATCTGAGACGGTTCCAGGCGGCGAGATTCCCACAGTGTGGAAAGCCTGTGGATAACTGTGGATGACACGCGGCCCGGTTGTTCACAGATCGGTACCCACCTGTGGAGACTGTGGATGGAAGTGGATAGCTGAGATTCACTCATCCAGACCTCGTGCACACACCACTCACAACTCACACCTGTGTAGTTCCCTGTGGAGAAGCGGGATGCACAGAGTTATCCACACTGTGCACAGGCGTTAACACCATTGATCCTGGTTAACGATGAATCTCCGCGGGACAACCTTGTGGACGGCGGATGACAAGAATCCGGCGCCCCCTCCGCTGTGCCACAATGGGGCGGCCGGACAGTCCAACCGATCGACAGGGGTCCCAGCTGTGAAGTTCGAGGTCAACCGGGACGTCTTCTCCGAAGCCGTCTCCTTCGCGGTGAAGCTCCTCCCACAGCGCACGACCCTCCCGATCCTCTCCGGCGTGCTGATCCACGCCGACGGCGATCGTCTGACGCTCTCGTCGTTCGACTACGAGGTCTCCGCGCAGACCTCGATCACGGCGCAGATCGACGAGTCGGGCACGGTCCTCGTCTCGGGCCGGCTCCTCAACGACATCGCGAGCCGCCTGCCGAACGCGCCCGTCACGTTCACGACCGAGGACACGAAGATCTCGGTGACCTGCGGCTCCGCGCACTTCACGCTGCTGTCCATGCCGGTCGAGGAGTACCCCACCCTCCCGGAGATCGGACCGCAGACCGGTGTCATCCCCGGGGACGCCTTCTCGGAGGCGGTCTCGCAGGTCGCCGTCGCTGCGAGCCGCGACGACGTCACGCCGGTCATCACCGGCGTGCAGCTCGAGGTCGGCGACAACGACCTCTCCCTCATCGCGACCGACCGCTACCGCGTCGCCGTCCGGACCATCGCGTGGGACTCGGGCCGCGTCGGCTCGGAGCCGCTCCACGCACTCGTCCCGGCCCGGACCCTGCAAGAAGTCGGCCGCACCTTCGGCTCCGCGTCGACGGTGTCCGTGTCGATCAGCGGCACGTCCGACCGCGAGCTCATCGCGTTCCACGCCGACGACAAGACGGTGACGTCCCTGCTCATCAAGGGCAACTACCCGCCGGTCCGCCGGCTCTTCCCCGAGACGGTCGACGACCACGCGGTGATCAACACCGCGGAACTCGTCGAGGCCGTCCGACGGGTCTCCCTCGTCCTGGAGCGCGAAGCAGCGCTCCGGTTCTCCTTCTCGGTCGACGGGCTCACGCTCGAGGCGATCGGGTCCGAACAAGCGCAGGCGTCAGAGTCGATCGATGCGTTGCTGACCGGTGAGGAAACGGTGGTCTCGTTGAAGCCCGCCTTCCTCCTGGACGGGTTGAACGCGGTGCACTCCGAGTTCGTCCGCATCTCCTTCACCAAGACGGAGAACCCCAACAAGCCCGGCCCGGTGCTGCTCACCGGCCAGACTTCGCAGGAAGCACCTGCCACGGACGGATACCGGTACCTGCTGCAGCCCAATCTCCTGCTGCGGTAAGCGCAACAGCCGAACACTGCGCTGACGCGCCCCACCTGCATCAGCGCGACGACGAACAGAAGAGGAAATCATGCACATCGGTCTTGTCGGCCTCGGTCGCATGGGCAACAACATGCGTGCCCGTCTCCGCAACGCAGGCATCGAGGTCACCGGGTTCGACGCGAACCCCGCCGTCTCGGACGTCGCCAGCCTCGCGGACCTCGCGGCCGCGCTGCCCGAGGGCCAGAAACTCGTGTGGGTCATGGTCCCGCACGGCAAGATCACCGACGACGTCATCACCGAGCTCGCCGAGGTCCTCGGCGAGGGCGACCTGGTCATCGACGGTGGCAACTCGAAGTGGCTCGACGACACCAAGCACGCCGAGCAGCTCGGCGCCGAGGGCATCCGCTACATGGACGCCGGTGTCTCCGGTGGCGTCTGGGGCAAGGACAACGGCTACGGCCTCATGGTCGGCGGTGACGTCAAGGACGTCGAGTTCGCCATGCCGGTGTTCGACGCGCTCCGCCCCGAGGGCCCGCGCGAAGAGGGCTTCTCGCACGCCGGCGGCGTCGGTGCCGGGCACTACGCGAAGATGGTCCACAACGGCATCGAGTACGCGATCATGCAGGCGTACGGCGAGGGCTACGAGCTCCTCGAGGCGAAGGACATCGTGCACGACGTGCCCGCCGTCTTCGCCGGGTGGCAGCGCGGCACGGTCGTGCGTTCGTGGCTGCTCGACCTGCTCGTGCTCGCCATCAACGAGGACCCGAAGCTCGACGAGCTCGAGGGCTACGTCGACGACTCGGGCGAGGGTCGCTGGACCCTCGAAGAGGCGATCGAGCTCGCGGTGCCGATGCCCGCGCTCTCGGCTGCGATGTTCGCCCGCTTCGTCTCGCGTCAGGGGAGCCAGTCCCCGACGATGAAGGCCGTCGCGGCGCTCCGCAACCAGTTCGGCGGCCACGCCGTCAAGAAGGCGTAGTTCAGGTCACCACCTGAGCTCGTCCCGGCCCGCGTGCACGTCGACCACCTGCAACTCACCGACTTCCGGAACTACCGGGAGGCGGAGGTCGACCTCGCACGCGGGCCGAACCTGTTCGTGGGCCGCAACGGTCAGGGCAAGACGAACCTCGTCGAGGCGATCGGGTACCTGTCCACGCTCGGCTCCCACCGCGTGCCGACGGACGCCGCGCTCGTCCGGCAGGGGTGCGACGCGGCGATCGTCCGCGCGCGACTGGCGCACGAGGACCGCAGCATCCTCGCGGAGGTGCAGATCAACCGGTCGGGATCGAACCGGGCGCAGGTCAACCGGGCGGCGATCAAGCCCCGCGAGCTCCCTCGGTACTGCACGAGCGTCCTGTTCGCCCCCGAGGACCTCGCGCTCGTCCGCGGCGAACCGGCCGGGCGCCGGCGGATGCTCGACGAGCTCCTCGGGCAGATCGCGCCGCGCATGCAGGGTGTGCTCGCCGACTACGACCGGACGCTCCGGCAGCGGAACACCCTGCTGAAGTCCGCGCGGGCCACCGGCTCCAAGGCCGGGGCGCTCTCCACGCTCGATGTCTGGGACGACCGGCTCGTGTCCTTCGGCGCCGAGATCATCGCCGCCCGGGACCACCTGACGCGGCGGCTCGCCCCCTTCGTGACGGAGGCGTACGCGACCGTCGCCGGCGAACGGCACGAGGCGACGATCACCGGCGTCCTCAGCGTCCGCGGCGGTGACCCGGAGGACGCGGCAGCGACGGACCCCGTGCTCGGGACCCCGGACGAGCCGGTCACGATCCCCGCTGCGGCCGAGGCGTTCAGGAGTGCGCTCGACCGCCGCCGCCGGGACGAACTCGACCGAGGACTGACCCTCGTCGGGCCCCACCGGGACGACGTGCTCTTCCAGCTCAACGGGTTACCCGCCCGCGGCTACGCCAGTCACGGGGAATCGTGGTCCTTCGCGTTGGCCGTGCAGCTCGCGAGCGCCGCGGTGCTGCGTGCCGAGTCGACGCTCGGCGACCCGATCATCATCCTCGACGACGTCTTCGCCGAACTCGACGAGTCCCGCCGGGAACGGCTCGCGAACGCGGTCGCGGACTACGAGCAGGTGCTCATCACGGCGGCGGTGTTCGGTGACGTTCCCGAGCAGCTGGCGGCGCACACCGTGCACATCGAGGCCGGCACGATCGTCGACCGGCCCGCGCCGGCCACGACCGTCGACCCGTCGAGCGCGGACACGGCGTCCTGATGCCGAAGCCCTGGAAGCCCACCGAGCCGTCCCGGTTCTACCGCCACCTGAAGGCCGTGTTCGGCGACCCGTCGCTGCGCACCGTGGACGCCCGGCGCCGCCGAGCCCGCGAAGTCGACGCGGACTCCGTGCCCTACGGCCGAGGCCGCGAACCGAAGGGGCTCGGCGACGTCGTCGGCTCCCTCGCGAACGAGCTCGGCTGGGTCGAGCCGCTCGCCCGCTCCGAGCTGTTCGTCGACTGGCCCGGTGTGGTGGGCGAGGAGCTGGCGAAGCACTCCCACCCGGTGACCATCGACGACGGTGCCCTCGTCATCCGGTGCGACTCCACGGCGTGGGCCACGCAGCTCCGACTCATGCGTTCGACCATCACCACGACGATCGCCGAACGGCACCCGCAGGCAGGGGTCGAGTCGATCCGGGTTTCCGGCCCCGACGCCCCCACCTGGAAACGCGGTCCCAGGACCGTCCAGGGGCGCGGTCCTCGCGACACCTACGGTTGAGGCGGCAATTTCATCCTGCCGGGCGAAAAAAGGCCCGTCAGCGGCCGGATTCCGCCTCGAACGAACGGGCGACGCGGTAGACTGGGGGGTGCAGTGTGCGGGCGTTCCGCGCGCAGGCAGGAGCTCTCTCGAATGACATCAGGATCTGACGACGCACAGAAGAACGAACCGTCCTACGGTGCAGACCAGATCCAGGTGCTGGAGGGCCTCGAGGCCGTCCGCAAGCGCCCGGGCATGTACATCGGCTCGACGGGTCCGCGCGGTCTCCACCACCTGGTCTACGAGATCGTCGACAACTCGGTCGACGAAGCCCTCGCCGGCTACTGCGACACCATCTCGATCACCATCCGGGAAGACGGCGGCATCCGGGTCGTGGACAACGGTCGCGGCATCCCCGTCAGCACACACCCGACCGAGGGCGTCTCGACGCTCCAGGTCGTCCTGACCGTCCTGCACGCCGGCGGCAAGTTCGGCGGTGGCGGGTACGCGGTGTCCGGTGGCCTCCACGGCGTCGGCTCGTCGGTCGTCAACGCGCTGAGCACCGAGCTCGACGTCGAGGTCGCGCGCGACGGGCACGTCTACCGCCAGAGCTACACGGACGGTGTCCCCGTCGCCCCGGTCGTCGAGGGCGAGGAGACCGACCGCACGGGCACCACGATCACCTTCTGGCCGAACGACGAGATCTTCGAGACCGTCGAGTTCGACTACGAGACGCTCCGCACCCGCTTCCAGCAGACGGCGTTCCTCAACAAGGGCCTGAAGATCGAGCTCCGTGACGAGCGCACCCCGGACGAGGGCGAAGAGGCCCGCAAGGACACCTTCCACTACGAGCGCGGGCTCATCGACTACGTCGAGTACCTCAACGCGCAGAAGAAGGCGGACAAGGTCCACGAGGACGTCATCTCGATCGAGTCCGAGGACAAGGAGCGTCAGATCGCGCTCGAGATCGCGATGCAGTGGAACACCTCCTACCAGGAGAGCGTCCACACCTTCGCGAACACGATCAACACCCACGAGGGCGGCACCCACGAAGAGGGCTTCCGTGCCGCGCTGACGTACCTGGTCAACAAGTACGCCCGGGACAACAAGATCATCAAGGAGAAGGACGACAACCTCACCGGTGACGACATCCGTGAGGGTCTGACGGCCGTCATCTCCATCAAGCTCGGCGAACCGCAGTTCGAGGGCCAGACGAAGACCAAGCTCGGCAACACCGAGGCCAAGGGCTTCGTGCAGAAGGTCGTCGGCAGCGAACTCGCGGACTGGTTCGACCGCAACCCCACCCAGGCGCGGGACGTCATCCGCAAGGCGATCCAGGCGTCGCAGGCGCGGCTCGCGGCCCGCAAGGCGCGCGAGACCACCCGCCGCAAGGGGCTCCTCGAGTCGGGCGGAATGCCCGGCAAGCTCAAGGACTGCCAGTCGAAGGACCCGACGATCTCCGAGATCTTCATGGTCGAGGGCGACTCCGCCGGCGGCTCGGCCGTGCAGGGCCGAAACCCGCTCACGCAGGCGATCCTCCCGCTCCGGGGCAAGATCCTGAACGTCGAGAAGGCGCGACTCGACCGCGCGCTGGCCAACCAGGAGATCCAGTCGATGATCACGGCGTTCGGCGCCGGCATCGGCGAGGACTTCGACCCGGAGAAGGCCCGCTACCACAAGATCGTGCTGATGGCGGATGCCGACGTCGACGGCCAGCACATCACGACGCTGCTCCTGACGCTGCTGTTCCGCTACATGCGGCCGCTCATCGAGCGCGGCTACGTGTACCTGGCGCAGCCGCCGCTCTACCGCCTCAAGTGGTCGAACTCGGCGCACGAGTACGTGTTCTCCGACCGGGAGCGCGACGCGCTGCTCCAGGCGGGCATCGCGGCCGGCAAGCGGATCCCGAAGGACAACGGGATCCAGCGCTACAAGGGTCTCGGCGAGATGGACTACAAGGAGCTCTGGGACACCACCATGAACCCGGACACCCGCACGCTCCTGCAGGTCACGCTCGAGGACGCCGCGGCCGTCGACAGCGTCTTCGCGACGCTGATGGGCGAGGACGTCGACGCGCGTCGCCAGTTCATCCAGCAGAACGCCAAGGACGTCCGCTTCCTCGACATCTAGTACCGGCCTGGAGGCGCGGTGCCAGCCGCGTCGACCAGTCCCGACCCCCTGTGGTCGCGCCCGGCGCGACCGACGGAACCAGTGCCTCCCGGCCGACGACCGGAGGGCCACCAGAAAGGTGACCACGCCACATGGCTGACGACAACGAGAACGGCGCCGACGAGCAGCCCGAGATCGTCCACGGCGACAGCGGGGACATCGTCGTCTCCGGCGACCGCATCTCGCAGGTCGACCTGCAGCTCGAGATGCAGCGGTCGTACCTCGACTACGCGATGTCGGTCATCGTCGGCCGCGCGCTCCCCGAGGTCCGTGACGGGCTCAAGCCGGTGCACCGCCGCGTGATCTACGCGATGTACGACGGCGGGTACCGCCCCGACCGCGCGTTCTCGAAGTGCTCCCGCGTCGTCGGCGACGTCATGGGCCAGTTCCACCCGCACGGCGACTCGGCCATCTACGACGCCCTCGTCCGCCTCGTGCAGCCGTGGTCGCTGCGCTACCCGCTCGCGCTCGGCCAGGGCAACTTCGGCTCGGCCGGCAACGACGGCGCCGCGGCCCCGCGGTACACCGAGACCAAGATGGCCCCGCTCGCCCTCGAGATGGTGCGGGACATCGAGGAAGAGACCGTCGACTTCCAGGACAACTACGACGGCCGCACGCAAGAGCCCGCGATCCTGCCGGCGCGCTTCCCGAACCTCCTCGTCAACGGTTCGGTCGGCATCGCCGTCGGCATGGCGACGAACATCCCGCCGCACAACCTGCGCGAGGTCTCCGAGGGTGCGAAGTGGGCGCTCGAGCACCCCGAGGCCACGCGCGAGGAACTCCTGACGGCCCTCATGCAGCGGATCAAGGGCCCGGACTTCCCGACCGGCGCGCAGATCCTCGGCACCAAGGGCATCCAGGACGCCTACCGGACCGGTCGTGGCTCCATCACGATGCGCGCGGTGGTCAACGTCGAGGAGATCCAGGGCCGGACCTGCCTCGTCGTGACCGAGCTGCCGTACCAGGTGAACCCGGACAACCTCGCGATCAAGATCGCGGAGGGCGTCAAGGACGGCAAGCTCGCCGGCATCGCGGACATCCGCGACGAGACGTCGGGTCGCACCGGTCAGCGCCTCGTCATCGTGCTCAAGCGCGACGCCGTGGCGAAGGTCGTCCTCAACAACCTGTACAAGCACACGCAGCTGCAGGAGAACTTCGGCGCGAACATGCTCGCGATCGTCGACGGCGTGCCCCGCACCCTCGCGCTCGACGGGTTCATCTCCGCCTGGGTCGACCACCAGGTCGACGTCATCGTCCGCCGCACCCAGTACCGGCTGCGCGAGGCCGAGAAGCGCGCACACATCCTGCGCGGCTACCTCAAGGCGCTCGACGCGCTCGACGAGGTCATCGCCCTCATCCGTCGCTCGCCCGACGCGGAAGAGGCCCGCTCCGGCCTCATGGAACTGCTCGACGTCGACGAGATCCAGGCGCGTGCGATCCTCGAGCTGCAGCTGCGTCGTCTCGCCGCGCTCGAGCGCCAGAAGATCCACGACGAGGCCGAGGAGCTCGAGCGCAAGATCGCCGACTTCAACGACATCCTCGCCAAGCCGGAGCGGCAGCGCGCGATCATCATCGAGGAGCTCGACGAGATCGTCGCGCGCTTCGGGGACGACCGCCGCAGCGAGATCATGCTCGGGTTCGACGGCGACATGTCGATGGAAGACCTCATCCCCGAAGAGGAGATGGTCGTCACCATCACCCGCGGTGGGTACGTCAAGCGCACCCGGAGCGACAACTACCGGTCGCAGCACCGGGGCGGTCGCGGGGTCAAGGGTGCGCAGCTCCGTGCGGACGACGTCGTCGAGCACTTCTTCGTGACGACGACGCACCACTGGCTCCTGTTCCTCACCGACAAGGGACGCGTCTACCGCGCGAAGACGTACGAGCTGCAGGAAGCCGGCCGCGACGCGAAGGGCCAGCACGTCGCGAACCTGCTCGCCATGCAGCCCGACGAGCAGATCCAGCAGGTCCTCGACATCCGCGACTACGAGGCCGCGCAGTACCTCGTGCTCGCGACGCAGCACGGGCTCATCAAGAAGACCGCGCTCACGGAGTACGACACGAACCGCACCGGCGGCATCATCGCGATCAACCTCCGCGACGGGGACACCCTCGTGCAGGCGCTCCTCGTCGACGAGCACGACGACCTGCTCCTCGTGTCGAAGCACGGCATGTCGCTGCGGTTCACGGCCTCGAACGACGCACTCCGCCCGATGGGCCGCTCGACCTCCGGTGTGAAGGGCATGTCGTTCCGCGACGACGACTCGCTCCTCGCTGCCCGGGTCGTGTCCGACGACGGGTACGTCTGGGTGATGACGGAGGGCGGCTACGCCAAGCGCACCTCGGTCGACCAGTACCGCGTGCAGGGCCGTGGCGGTCTCGGCATCAAGGTCGCCAAGCTGGCCGCCGATCGAGGGGACCTTGTGGGGGCTCTCATCGTCGGTGAGGACGACGAGGTGCTCGTCGTGCTGCAATCGGGCAAGGTGGTAAGGTCTGCCGTGGCCGAGGTGCCCGCCAAGGGCCGCGACACGATGGGCGTCGTCTTCGCGAGGTTCGCGGACAACGACCGGATCATCGCAGTGGCCCGGAACAGTGAGCGGAACCTGGACGACCAGGACGACGCCGAGATCGAGCCCGCGGGCCCGGTGGAGACGGTCAGCCCGACCGAAGCAGCCGACGACCAGCCCGCCGACCGCGAGGCCGGAGAGGATCAGTCAAGCAATGAGTAGTGTCGCCGAGAAGCTCCAGAAGAAGGCGAAGCGGCCCGTCGGCACCCGGCAGGTCCGCCTGCGTCTGGTGTACGTCGACTTCTGGTCGATGGTGAAGCTGAGCTTCCTCATCGCCCTCGCCGGTTCGATCGTCATCGTCGTCGCGACGGCGCTGGTCTGGGTCATCCTCAACCAGACGGGGGTGTTCACCCAGGTGGACGCCCTGCTCAAGGACGTCACGGGGCAGAACAACTACTCGATCATGGACCAGTTCTCGCTGGGACAGGTGCTCGGGTTCTCCATCGTCGTGGGCATCCTCAACGTGGTCGTCGGCACCGTGCTCGGCGCGATCGTGAGCGTCCTCTACAACCTCAGTGTGCGGATCACCGGCGGCCTGCTCGTCGGGTTCACGAACAACTGACACACCCGGGCCGGATGGGTCCGACCGCTCGATTTCGTTCTGCGAGGTCGGTACGGTAGGCTCTCATCTGGTCTGAGGGGCTATAGCTCAGGCGGTTAGAGCGCTTCGCTGATAACGAAGAGGTCCAAGGTTCAAGTCCTTGTAGCCCCACCATCTCCACCCACACCGGATAGCATCATCGGTGTTCCGGGGCCTTAGCTCAGTTGGTAGAGCGCCTGCTTTGCAAGCAGGATGTCGGGAGTTCGATTCTCCCAGGCTCCACTCGCAGAAGCCCCTGGTCGCGATTCCGTCGCTTCCCAGGGGCTTCGTTCTGCGTTCACACGCGCCGCCGCCCCCGCGCCGTCCCGGAGACGACGAAGGGCCCCGGCACGTGCCGGGGCCCTTCGTACGAACCGAGGAGGTCAGGCGGCGGGCTTCTCCGCCGTGTCCGCGTCGTCCGCGACCCAGAGGTCGTCGTCCGCGCGGAGGGTCTGGTAGGCCGCGTAGGCCGCACCGGCGACCGCGACGACACCGACGACGATCAGCGCGACGCCGCCGAAGCCGAGACCCTTCTTCTGGTGCGGCACGTACTTCTCCGCCGACTTCTTCGCCTTCTTGCCCTTCTTCTGGGCCTCCTTGACGATCTTCTTGACGCGCGGGTCGCTCGCGAGGTCCTTGACGCTCAGCACGGAGCCGGCGGTGGCGACGAGGCCGGGGACGACCTCGGTCTGGAACCGGTGCGAAGCGGTCTGCGCAGCGCTCTTCGTCGCGTGCACCCCCGTGGCGACGGCGGGACGGATCCCGTTGTCGATCGCGTTCTGCACCCGGGGTGCGATGTCCTTGCGAGCGGCGTCGGCAGCGTGCGAGCGCGCCTCGGCCAGGATGGCGTTCGCGTGCTCCAGGACCTTGCGCTGCTCACCCAGGAGCGAGGCGGTCTTGCCCTTGAGCTTCTTGATCTGCTTCCTGCGCTTGCGCGGGATCTCGATCGTCATCTGGTACCTCCACAGGATCGGCGTGTGCCCATCCTGCCACCGCGGCGGCTGACAGGTCACGGAGGCTTGCCTGTGCGTACCGTCTGTACGTCAGCAGTACATGCGAGAATCGGAACATGTCTCTGCACACCGCTGTCGCAACGATCCACACGAACAAGGGCGACATCCGCGTCAACCTGTTCGGCAACCACGCCCCCAAGACCGTCAAGAACTTCGTCGACCTCGCAACGGGCAAGCAGGAGTGGACGCACCCCGGCACGGGCAAGGTCTCGACCGACAAGCTCTACGACGGCGTGGTCTTCCACCGCATCATCAAGGACTTCATGATCCAGGGCGGCGACCCGCTCGGCCAAGGCATCGGCGGCCCCGGCTACCGGTTCGACGACGAGATCCACCCGGAGCTCACCTTCCAGAACCCGTACATCTTCGCGATGGCGAACGCCGGCATCCAGGGCGGCCGCGGCACGAACGGCTCGCAGTTCTTCATCACCACGGTGGCCACGCCGTGGCTGCAGGGCAAGCACACCATCTTCGGTGAGGTCGCTGACGACGAGTCGCGCGCGGTCGTCGACGCCATCGAGGGTGTGCCGACCGATGGTCGCGACAAGCCCCTCGAGGACGTCGTCATCGAGAGCATCGACGTCGAGGACGTCTGACCCCGTTGACCGACCCGGCGTCCAACCCGAACACCTGTTACCGGCACCCCGACCGGCAGAGCTTCGTGCTCTGCCAGCGGTGCGGTCGGACGATCTGCCCCGAGTGCCAGACGCCGGCGGCGGTCGGTGTGCACTGCCCGGAGTGCGTCCGTGAGCAGCGGGCGCAGTTCCAGGCGAACCGTCGTGCGTCCGGTGCTCCGAGCGGCCTGACCGTCGCGGGGCGTCGATTCGCCATGCTCGACCAGAAGGCAACGGTCGTCCTCGTGGCGATCAGCGTCGTGGTCTGGCTCCTCGACCAGGTGACGGGTCGAGCACTGACGGGTGCGATGCTCTACTTCGCTCCCGTGGCGGACACGCAGCCCTGGCGGATTATCACCGGGTTGTTCGTGCACTCGTCCTTCTTCCACATCCTGTTCAACATGTGGGCGCTGTGGATCTTCGGGCGGATGCTCGAGAACATGCTCGGGACCTGGCGGTTCCTCGCGTTGTTCTTCCTCTCCGGTCTCGGCGGTGACCTCGCGGTGACCCTGCTCGCGCCGAACACCCCGGTCGTCGGGGCGTCGGGGGCGATCTTCGGGTTGTTCGCCGCGTTCTTCGTGATCCAGCGGAGTCTCGGCTACAACGCCGTGCAGCTCCTCGTGATCATGGGACTCAACCTCGTGGTCGGGTTCCTCCCGGGGACGAGCATCTCGTGGCAGGCGCACGTCGGTGGGATCGTCCTCGGGTTCATCACCGGGTTCGTGTTCACGAAGACGCGGAACGTCCGGCAACGCGGGCTCCAGACGGCGCTGCTGGTGACCGAGGCGGTGGTCCTGCTCGTGGGGATCCTGCTCGGCGCCACGGGCGTCTTCGCCTAGGCGGTCCACCCCACGCCCTACTCCGGTCCTGAACGCCCCGTCGCTCCGTGCGGCGGGGCGTTCTGCACGTGCTCTGCAGGTCTCCCGCTGCCGGTCGTCCACCGGTTTCCACAGGCGAGCCCCGTACTTGTCCACAGCTGTGGACAGATCGGTGAGTTACACCGGTGTGATTATCCCCACTGTGGATTCACCTGTGGAAAACTCCGGGGCCAAGGTGTGGAGAGTGTGGAGAACTGTCGACAGGCGGTGGAGAGCTCGCTGCGGAGCCACCGAGGCCGTGCCGACCTTGTGGAGAAACGACGACGCCCGCCGTACCACGGGGGTACGACGGGCGTCGACGGAGACGGGCGTGGTCAGCGCCAGCGCGTGGTCATCAGGAAGCCGATGAACATGATGCCGAAGCCGATCAGGATGTTCCACGAGTCGAGCGACGGAACGGGCAGCGAGCCCTGGGAGATGTAGAACACGATCACCCAGGCGAGGCCGACCAGCATGAAGCCGAACATGACCGGCTTGAACCACACCGGGTTCGGGCTGTCCCCCGCAGTGTCGACCGAGTCGGCTCGGGTCCTCCGGGCGGGCTTGGTGCGGTCCTTGTCCTTGGCCATGGCCGGTATCCTACCGTCAACACAGGTGTGCAGAGGCCTCGCACCGACTGTGCAGATGCCCCAGGAGTACGGTGGACCGCTCATGACCAAGATCCTCGTCGTCGACAACTACGACAGCTTCGTCTACACGCTGAACGGGTACGTCCAGCAGCTGGGCGCCGACACGGACGTCGTCCGGAACGACTCGTTGCCGGAGGACGAGATCGCCGAGCGCATCGCCGACTACGACGGCGTGCTGCTCTCCCCGGGCCCCGGCACCCCAGCGGACGCCGGAGTGTCGATCCCCACCGTCCGAGCGGCCATCGCCGCCGACAAGCCACTGCTCGGCGTGTGCCTCGGGCACCAGGCGATCGCCGAGGCCCTCGGCGCCACGGTCACCCGCGCGGACGAGCTCATGCACGGCAAGACGTCGCAGGTGGACCACGACGACAGCGTCCTCTTCGCCGGCGTCCCGCACCCCTTCACCGCGACCCGCTACCACTCCCTCGCGATCGTTGACGGCACGGTCCCCGACGAGCTCACGGTCACGGCACGCACCGGCGGCGGAGTCATCATGGGCGTCGAGCACCGGGACCACCCGGTGTACGGGGTCCAGTTCCACCCGGAGTCCGTCCTGACGGAGGGTGGCTACCGGATGGTCGGCAACTGGCTCGAGACGACCGGTCTCGCGGGAGCGGCAGACCGCGCCACGGGCCTCAACCCCCTCATCGCAGCGCACCGTCCCTGAGTCAGGCCCACTCGGGGTCTGGCCTGTGCAGGGTCAGGCACACTCGGGGTCGGGCACACACGCGTGGTCCACGCCGGCGGGCCGGACCACGCCCGGCGCCCCGCGCCCCGCGCCCGGCCCGCACGTCCGGGCACGTGCGCTGACTCGGGAAACCGCCCCGGGCCTCCAGGGCGGACACTGCGCGCCTGCGTGGCCAGCCGTGCGTCAGCCGTTGTTGCGCTTGCGGTCCCGGTGGTTGCTGTCACCGGAGGGCGTCGGGTTGTCCGTCTGCGTCGAACCGGCGCAGTAGGTCAGCGTGACGGTGCTGCCCTGCGCGATGTCACCAGCAGGCTGGTCCTGCTGGGTCACCAGGCCGCCGGTGCAGGAGTACGACGGGTTCTGCCCGACCGTCAGTCCGAGGTTCGTGAGCGTCTGGTTGGCCTGGGTGAACTGCTGGTTGGTGACGTCCGGGAGCTGCACCTTGCCGTTGGAGACCGTCAGGTTGACGACCGTGCCCTTCGTGGCCGTGGCACCACCCGCCGGGTCGGAACTCAGGACGGTGCCCTCGGGGACCGTCGCGGAGTAGTCCGAACTGACCGCGCCGAGTTCGAGCCCGGCCGTCTGGAGCGCCTGCTGCGCCGCGTCCTGCGTCTGGTTCGCGAGGTTCGGCACGGTGACCTTCGCGGGTCCGGTCGAGATGACGACGTCGACCTTGTAGTTCCGCGGGACCGTGTTGCCCGAGCCGCCACCGGGTTCCGTCCGGATGACGAGGCCACGATCGACGTCGTCGGACGCCTCGGTCACACGGACCGGCGTCAGCTCGCTCTTCTTGAGGGTCGCGGAGGCCGAGGACCAGGTCGCGCCGACGACGTTCGGCACCGTGACCGAGGACGACACGGGCGCCTTGCCGGGCTGCAGGTTGGCGACGAAGAACACGGTGGCCGCGATGATCGCGACGATGAGGACGATCCCGACCCAGATCCACGCGACCGGGGGGCGGTTCTGCGTGCGCTGCGGACGGTGCTCGGCGGTGTCGTCGTCGAGCTCGCGGAACGCGACGGCCGGGTTGGACGTCGTGCGCGGGTTGACGCCGAAGAGCATGGTCGAGGCGTCGCTCGCGTGCTGCTGCTGCAGTTTGCGCGTCGACGACGGCACCTGTCCGGCAGCCGCCTGCTGCAGGTCCGTGCGGAACTCCGCGGCGCTCTGGAAGCGACGCGTCTTGTCCTTCACGAGGGCGTGCAGGGTGACGGCGTCGAGCGCGGGCGAGACCTCGGACGCAATGGTCGAGGGAGCCGCGGGCTGCTCGCTGACGTGCTGGTAGGCGACCGCGACCGGGCTGTCACCGATGAACGGCGGTCGTCCGGTGAGGAGTTCGAAGAGGACGACGCCGGTGGAGTACAGGTCGGTACGCGCGTCGACGGTCTCACCGCGTGCCTGCTCCGGCGAGAAGTACGACGCGGTCCCGAGGATCGAGGTGGTCTGCGCGACCGTCGCCGAGGTGTCGGTGATGGCCCGGGCGATGCCGAAGTCCATCACCTTCACCTGGCCGGTGTGCGTGACCATGACGTTCGCGGGCTTGATGTCGCGGTGCACGACGCCGGCGCGGTGCGAGTACTCGAGGGCGGTGAGGATGCCTTCGGTGATGCGCACGGCCTCGGCCGGGGCGACCGGCCCGTCCGAGATGATGTCCGAGAGCGGACGCCCCTCGACGTGCTCCATGACGATGTACGGGACCTGCACCTCGGCGCCGGAGGGCTCCCGGACGGTCTCCTCGCCCGCGTCGTACACGCGCACGATCGTCGGGTGGGCCATGCGGGCGGCCGACTGGGCTTCCTGCCGGAAGCGCGTGCGGAATGCAGGGTCGTTCGCGAGGCTCGGCTTCAGCAGCTTCACCGCCACCTTGCGCCCGAGCCGGGTGTCGTTGCCCAGGTGCACCGTGGCCATGCCGCCACGACCGATGACGTCACCGATCTCGTAGCGGTTCGCGAGGAGCGTGATCCCCGCGGTCACACCTTCTGGCACGTACTCCTCCGTCTGTCGTCCGAGCAAGTGTACGGCAGCAGGACCTGGTGAGACGCTGGTGGCGGGGGCTCGGACCGAACCGTTACGGAACGGTGTCGAGCCCCCGAGCGGGGGTCAGTCCTGCGGCCCGGAGGTCGGGTCGATGCCGGCGCTGGGGTCGGTCCCGTCGCCCGGGTCGGTCGTGTCCCCGACCGTCCACGTCGCTGTCGCCGCGTCGGACCCGGGGGACTTCGCGAGGTTGCTCCCGCCGGCACCGCACGTCACGGAGTACTTGAACGTGACGGGCTGGTCGGGCTCGTCCGCCTGGATGTTCACCGCGGTGGAGGAGATCGTGCCGGACGTGGCGCCGGACGAGTCCTTCCCGCCGGTCGCGATCCACGTGTAGGTGGAGACGGTGTAGCCGGTGGGGCAGGTCGCCTCGGCCCAGCTGAAGGTGACCGCCCCCGTGTCGGAGACGTCACCGGCCTCCGGCGCCGCCGGCTTCTCGACGGAGGGCGGCGTGGTGAACTGCCGGATCGTCACCGTGGCGCCCGGCTGCAGGCTGCCGGTCGGGTCGAGGGACTGCACCGTGTTCGGCTGGTCCGTGCCGGTCGCCGCGTCGCCGTCCACGACGTTCGTCGCGAGCCCGAGCTGGCTCAGTTCGGCCTGGACCTCGCTGGTCGGACGGCCGACGTAGTCGGACGAGTCGATGTCGATCCGGCTCACCGTCGGGGTCGCACTGGGCGTGCTCCGGGTCTGCGAGGGGCGGGGCTCGGAGCTGGTCGACGCGGACGGCTTCGGGTCGGAGGACCCGTTCAGCGCGAGCGCACCGACCACGGCCGCGATGGCGAGCAGGACGACGACGCCGACCACCCACCAGATCCAGGCGCGCCGCTTCTTCGGCTCCTCGTCCTCGACGGGCGACGGCGGGGTCCGGGGACCACCGACCGCGGCACCGGCCTGTGTGCCGATGAGGGCCGTCGCGGCATTGTCGCCCCGTTGCTGCGGCGGGTTGAAGGCGACCGTCCCGGCCTCGGCGAGCATCGGGACCGCGACGGTGGCGGCGGCGACGTCACCGCGGCGGAGTGCCTGTGCCGCCCGCGCGAGGTTGGCGGCCGTGGCGGGACGGTCCGCCGGCTTCTTGGCGATGCACGACATGACGAGCGCTGCCACCGGCTCCGGGACGTCGGCCGGGAGCGCCGGCGGCTGCTCGTTGATGTGCGCCATCGCGATCGCGACCTGCGACTCGCCGGTGAAGGGACGTCGGCCCGCCAGGCACTCGTACGCGACGATGCCGAGCGAGTAGATGTCGGTCGACGGCGACGCCGGGTGGCCGCTCGCCTGCTCGGGCGAGAGGTACTGGACCGTGCCCATCACCTGGCCGGTCGCCGTCAGCGGAACCTGGTCGGCGATCCGGGCGATGCCGAAGTCGGTGATCTTCACCCGACCGTCGGGCGTGATGAGGAGGTTGCCCGGCTTGATGTCGCGGTGCACCAGACCGACCGCGTGTGCGGCCTGGAGGGCGTTCGCGGTCTGCGCCACGATGTCGAGCACCTTGTCGACCGGGAGCGTGTGCTCGCGCTCGATCATCGTGGACAGGGCCTCGCCGGGGACGAGCTCCATGACGAGGTAGGCGCTGCCGTCCTCTTCGCCGTAGTCGAAGACGTTGGCGATGCCCTCGTGGTTCACGAGTGCCGCGTGCCGGGCCTCGGCGCGGAACCGCTCGAGGAACCCGGGGTCCCCGAGGTACTCGTCCTTGAGGATCTTGAGCGCGACGGTGCGGCCGATGACCAGGTCGGTCGCCTGCCACACCTCACCCATGCCGCCGATCGCGACGCGAGACGAGAGCTGGTACCGCCCACCGAAGGTGAGCCCGCTGGTGGGTCTCATTTGTTCAGCACCGCCTCCATGACCTTCTTCGCGACCGGGGCCGCGACCGTGTTGCCGACCCCGGACTGCCCGAGACCGCCGCCGTTGCCGACCACGACGGCGACAGCGACCTCCGGGTCCTTCGCCGGAGCGAAGCCCGTGAACCAGAGCGTGTAGGGATCGCCCGTCCCGCCCTCGGCGGTGCCGGTCTTCCCGGCGACGTCGACCCCGTCGATCTTGGCATTGGTGCCGGTCCCGGAGTTGACGACGCTCTGCATCGCCTCGGTCAGGTCCCCCGCCTCGGACGAGGACAGCGGGCTGCTGAACTCCTTCGGCGAGAACGACTGGACCGTCTTGAGGTCGCTCGTCGTGATCGAGTCGACCAGGGTGGGCTGCATCACCGTACCGCCGTTCGCGATGCCCGCGGACACCATGGCGATCTGCAGCGGAGTGACGCGGACGCTCGCCTGCCCGAACGCGCTCAGCATGAGCTGGGCGGTGTCGTCGCTGACGTCGGGGTACTGGCTGGCCGTGGCCTGCATCGGGACCTCGATCTGGTCGCCGAAGCCGTACTTGTCGGCCATGCTCTTGATCGCGTCGTACCCGAGCTTCTGCCCGAGCTCGGCGAACGGGATGTTGCACGAGTTCTGGATCGCTGTGCGGAGCTTGACCTTGTCCCCGCCACCGCAGCTGCCGCCCTCGGCGTTGTTGATGTAGGTGCTCGTGCCCGGCAGCTGCAGCCGCGACGGGTTCGGGAACGTCGAGTCGAGCGTGTACTTGCCGCCCTCGAGCGCCGCCGACGCGACGATGAGCTTGAACACCGACCCGGGCGTGTAGAGGTCGCCGGCGATCGCGCGGTTCTTGAGCGGCTGTCCGGCGTCCGCCTCGAGCGCCTTGTACTTCTCGACCACCTGCGACGTGTCGTGCGAGGTCAGGACGTTCGGGTCGTACGACTGCTTCGAGACCATCGCGAGGATCTTGCCGGTCTTCGGCTGGATGGCCACGACGGCGCCGGTGTTGTTCCCGAGGGCGTCGTACGCGGCCTTCTGCACGTCGGGGTCGATCGTCAGGTTGACGTTGTCGCCCTGGACGTCCTGGCCGGTCAGGATGGCGTTGAGGTTCTGGAAGAACGAGGCGTCCGAGTTGCCGGACAGCACGCCGTTCTCCGCACTCTCGATGCCCGCGTTGCCCTGGCCGATCGTGAAGTAGCCGGTGACGGCCGAGTAGAGGTCGCCGTTCGTGTACTTGCGCTGGTACTGGTACTGGTCGTCCGACGGGGTGGACTCGGCGATCGGGCTGCCGTCGACGAGGATCGCGCCGCGCTTCGTGGAGTAGCTCGCGAGGATCGTCCGGGAGTTCCGCGGGTCGGCGCGGAGTTGCTCGGCCGAGAAGAACTGGATCGAGGTCGTCGACACGAAGAGGGCGACGAACATGAGCACGATGACGGTGGACACACCGCGGAGTTGTCGGTTCACCGCGCGCGCTCCTTCCTGGTCGCCCCTCGTCCGCGTGCGGCCGGGATCGCTCCCTGCTGCACGCGCTGTTCCGCCGGGATCGAGTCGGTCAGTCGCAGCAGCATCGCCGCGATGATCCAGTTCGCGATCAGCGATGACCCGCCCGCGGCCATGAACGGCGTCGTCAGACCGGTCACCGGGATCACCCGGGTGATGCCGCCGACGACGACGAAGACCTGGAGCGCGATGATGAAGCCGAAGCCGACGCCGAGCAGCTTGCCGAAGTCGTCCTGCGCCATGAACCCGACGCGGATGCCGCGCGAGGCCAGGACGATGAACAGGGCGAGGATCGCGAAGACCCCGATGAGGCCGAGCTCCTCGCCGAGGGACGCGATGATGTAGTCCGCGTTCGCCACGGGGGTGATGTACGGGCGCCCCTGGCCGAGGCCGGTGCCGGTGATCCCACCGTTCGCGAAGCCGAACAACCCCTGCACGAGCTGGTAGCTGGCCTGCGTGTCGGCGTTGTAGATCGTGTTGTCGAACGGGTTGAGCCACTGCTCGAACCGGCCGTGCACGTACACGAGGACGGACTGGGCGACGAGGGCACCGCCGACGAAGAGGACGAGGCCGATGAGCACCCAGCTGAGCCGGGCGGTCGCGACGTAGATCATCACGAGGAACAGGCCGAAGTACAGCAGTGCGGTGCCCAGGTCGCGTTGGAACACCAGGACGCCCATCGCCGCCGCCCAGATGATGAGGATCGGGCCGAGGTCACGGGCGCGCGGGAGCGTCATGCCGAGGACCTTGCGGCCGACGATCGACAGCGAGTCGCGGGCGGTGACGAGGTACCCGGCGAAGAACAGCGCCATCGTGATCTTCGCCAGCTCGCCGGGCTGGAAGGTGAACGACCCGAGCTTGATCCAGACGCGCGCACCGTTCACGTTGAGGCCGATGATCGGCAGCATCGGCAGCAGGAGCAGCACGATGGTCAGCAGCATGAAGATGTAGCGGTAGCGCTGCAGGAACCGGTGGTTCCGCACGACGAGCAGGACGACGATCGCCGCCGCCATCGCCAAGATCGTCCAGACGATCTGCTTGACGCCGACCGCGGCCCACCCCGTCAGCCCGTTGTGGACGTCGATGCGGTAGATCTCGGCGATGCCGATGCCGTTGAGGACCAGGGCCACCGGCAGCACGAACGGGTCGGCGTTCTTCGCGACGACGCGCAGCACGACGTGCATGATGAGCGCGAGGCCGAGGATCGTCGCGCCGGTCCAGAGCACCGACGTGTCGAACAGCCGGCCCTTGGTGCCGAGCTGCACGAGCACCATCGCGCCGGCGCAGATGCCGCAGGCGATGACGAGGAGCACGAGCTCGAGGTTCCGGGCCCGCGCGGGTTCGCGCAGCTTGATCGTGATCGCCTGCGTGAAGGACTGGGCGGTCGCGTTGCTCATCGCTTCGTCCCGCGGGTGGGCGTCGGGGTCGGCGAGCTCGTGGCCGAGGGCGTGGCCGACGGCGACGACCCGCCGGTGCCTGCCTGGTCCTGCCCGGTCTCGGCGGCCTTCCGCAGCCGGTCGACGATGTCGCGTGCGTCGGAGAGGGACTGTGCGTTGATCGTCGAGCGGACGTTCTCGCGGGTGTAGTCGGGCAGGCCGCTGACGCGGATGTCGGTGTCCTCGTAGACGTCGGAGAGCGCGATCGGCCCGATCGACTGCTGGACGCCCTTGTAGATCGCGACGGTGCCACGGTCGGACCCGACGTAGTAGTGGTCCTGCGTGATGCGCCAGCCGAGGAAGACCGCGCCGACCAGGGCGGCGATCGCGACGACGAGCGCGATGCTCCAGGCCACCCGGCGACGGACACGGCGTCGGCGGTCCTCGGCGATGAGCTCGGCGAAGTACTGGTCGGACTCGGGCTCGAAGTGGGAGTCCTCGGGAGCCGTCGTGACCTTGAGCGGGTGCAGGAGGATCGTGGGGAGCCGGATCGGCTTCCGGCCGGTCGACGCCTCGAACGTCAGCGGCGCGGCCGCGGAGCCGACGGTCGTGGCCGCGTCGTCCTCGTCGACGACGTCGCCGTCGGTGACGTCCATGACGACGACCGTGACGTTGTCCGGGGCCCCGTGGTCGAGGGTCTCCTTCACGAGCCGCTGCGTCGCCTGGTTCGCGTCCATGTTCGACGCGAGCGCGTGCCGGATGCGCTCCTCGGCGAGGTACGACGAGAGGCCGTCGGAGCAGAGCAGCCAGCGATCGCCCGGCTGGATGTCCATGACGGCGGTGTCGACCTCCGGGGCGGCGTCGACGTCGCCGAGCACGCGCATGAGCACCGACCGCCGGGGGTGGACCGCGGCTTCCTCGGGGGTGATGCGGCCGCTGTCGACGAGGCGCTGCACGAACGTGTGGTCCGACGTGATCTGCTGGAGCTCGCCGTCGCGGTAGCGGTAGATGCGGGAATCGCCGATGTGTGCGATCGCGATCTGGTCGCCGACCCGGATGAGCGCGGACACCGTGGTGCCCATGCCGGTGAGCTCCTGGTGCTCGAAGACCGTCTCGGTGATGAGCTGGTTCGCGGCGATGAGCGCGGACTGCAGGGCGAACTCGGCGTCGTGCGCGGAGGGGAACTCGCGGTCGACCTCACGGATGCGGCGGATCGCGATCGCCGACGCGACGTCACCGCCGGCATGGCCCCCCATGCCGTCCGCCACCGCGAACAGGTGCGCCCCAGCGTAGCCGGAGTCCTGGTTGTTCGCGCGGATGCGCCCCACGTGGGACACAGCGGCGCTCAGCGTCCGTGCCGTCATCCGCGCCTACCGCCGCAGCTCGAACGTCGTCGTCCCGATCGTGATGGGCGTCCCCTCGGCGACGAGCACCGGGGCGGAGACCTTCTGACCGTTGACGAACGTGCCGTTGGTGGACTCGAGGTCGGTCACGACCCAGCCCTCGGCACGCAGATCGAGTCGGGCGTGGTTGGTGGACGTGTAGTCGTCGCGGATCACGACGTTGGACTCGCTGGACCGGCCGATCGTGATCGGACCGCCGCCGAGCGGCATCTCCATGCCCTCGCGCGACCCCTCGGTGATGACGAGACGGGTGGCGACGGGCGTGTTCGGCGCCGTGCTGCCGCCCTGGTTCAGGAGTTCGGTGAAGGCGCTCCCGGACGCCGACGCGGTGGCCGCGGTCGGGATCGACGGGGTGGTCGGGCCGGACGGACCCGCCTTCGGGTCGGTCGGGATGGTGCGCACGCGCTGCCCGAACAGGTCGCTCCGCAGGGCGAACACGATCACGAACACGAACAGCCACAGCACCGCGAGGAACGCGAAGCGCAGGACGAGCAGGGTCAGCCCCGTGGTCATCGAGCACCTCCGTCGTTGTCCGGGATCACCCGGAACACCATACGGGTACGACCGATCTCGATGGTGGAGTCCGGCTCCACGATCGCCTGCTGGAAGCGCTCGCCGTTCAGCTTCGAGCCGTTCGTGGACCCGAGGTCGTTCGCCTGGGCGTGCTTGCCGTCCCAGATCACCTCGACGTGCTTCCGGCTCGTCCCGGTGTCGGCGACCGTGATGTCGGCGTCCGACCCGCGTCCGATGACGGTGCGGCCCCGGTGGAGCTTGTGGCGCTGCGAACCGATGTCGAGCACGGCCACCCAGGCGAGGTCGCGCTGCACGGTCGAGGAGTCGATCTGCAGGATGCCGGTGGAGAGCGTGCCGTCCTGCTTGAGGGTGATCGACACCGGTCCGGAGAACGAGTAGTTCTGCGCGACCGCGTGCTGCTGCACCATCTGGCGGAGCTCGTCGATGAGCGGCTGGCCGATGTCCGTCATGCGCGTGCAGTCCGGCGGCGAGAGGCGCACGGTGAACTCGTTGGGCACGAGGATCCGCTCGCGGGAGACCACGGCGGCCTTCGTGTCGAGTTCGCGCCGGAGGGCGCTCGAGATCTCGACGGGCTGCACGCCGGAGCGGAAGGTCTTGGCGAACGCGCCGTTCACGGCACGCTCCAACCCTCGCTCGAAGCTGTCCAACAGGCCCATCGGTCTCCAGTGTTCTCGGTCACGGACCTCTGCATGGTAGTGGTTGGCGCCTGGCACCGTCTGTGCATGGTAGTGTTCTGGGGCTGGCGCGAGTGGCGGAATTGGTAGACGCGCACGGTTCAGGTCCGTGTGCTGGAAACGGCGTGGGGGTTCAAGTCCCCCCTCGCGCACCAGGCGAACGAGAGGCCCCCGGAGTGATCCGGGGGCCTCTCGCGTTCCGCCCGCGCCTTCGACACGTCGGCCGCGGCGCAGCCCCTCACCCGGCCTGGAGGCACGGCTCGGCCCCGCGGCGTCGGTCGCGTCTGCCGCGGCGCACCGTCGGCCCGACCGGGCCGCGCGTCAGGCGCTCGCCCGCCACACCACCTCGGTCGGCAGGACGAGCCCGTGCGGACCCTCGTCGTCGGTGCCGGCGATCTGGGCGAGGACCTGCCGGGCCGCCTGTTCCCCGAGGGTCTTCGCCGGCTGCCGGACGGTCGACAGCGGCGGGTCGCACCGGAGCGCCCAAGCGCTGTCGTCGAACCCGACGACCCCGATGTCCCGCGGCACCGAGCGGCCGGTCCGGTGGAGCACGTCCATCGCTCCGGCGGCGACGGCGTCGGAGGCGGCGAACACCCCGTCGACGTCGGGTGCCCGGTCGAGCAGCTCGCGCATCCCCTCGACCCCGGCGGTGTAGCTGAACAGGGGGTTCCCCGCGACGAGCGCGGGGTCGAAGCGGTCACCGAGCGCCTCGGTGAAGCCGGCGAGGCGGTCCTGGCCGGAGTCACGGTCGAGCCCGGAGGCGAGCATCCCGATCCGCTGCCGACCGGTCTCGACGAGACGACTCGTGATGGCGAAGGCCGCTGCGCGGTTGTCGATGCCGATCCACGACGTGTTCGCGGCGTCCGTCGGGTGGCCGACGAAGCACGCCGGGAGCCCCATCTCCTCGATCGCCCGGGTCACCGCGTCGCCGTCCCGGGCGGACAGCACGATGGCGCCGTCCACGAACCCGCCCCGGAGGTACTCGACGACGCGCTCGTCGTCGCGCGCCGAGTCGACCATGATCGTCACGAGCTGCTGGTCGGCCTCGGACAGCACGGCGTTCGTGCCGATGAGGATGTTGCCGATGTTGGGGTCGTCGAGCACCTGGACGGACGGTTCGTGCACGATGAGCGCGACCGCACCGGAGCGTCGCGTGACGAGGCTGCGGGCCGCGGCGCTCCGGACGTAGCCGACGCGGCGCACGGCTTCCTGCACGGCTTCGCGGGCCTTCGGGGAGACGTACGGTTCGTCGTTGAGCACCCGGGAGACCGTGCCGCGGGAGAGCCCCGCCTCGTCCGCGACGTCCTGGATCGTGGCGCGGGAGCGGGCGGTACGGACGTCGGACATGCGGCCACTGTAGCCGTCGGGCAGCGGCATCCCTCCACACCGGGCTTGACAACGGCCGTCGGACGGCGTTGACTCTGGGAGCGCTCCCAGACAGCTCCGGCCCCGCTCGGCTCGAGCAGACTGGGAGCGCTCCCAGAACACTGGGCTGCCTTCATCGTCGAAGGGTCTTCGGACGCAGACGGTGGCCGCCGCCCGCGACGGACGAGGACATCGACGTGACCACCACCCTCCCGGCCCCCGCCAGCACGGCGCTCGGCCTCGGCTCGACCGGCCTGGCGTTCGGGTGCGACTACAACCCCGAGCAGTGGGACCCCGAGGTCTGGGTCGAGGACGTCCGGCTCATGCGCGAGGCCGGCGTGAACCTCGTCGCGATCAACGTCTTCGGCTGGTCGCACGTCGAGCCGCGCCAGGGCGAGTACGACTTCGCCGCGCTCGACCGCGTGGTCGAGCTGCTGCACGACGCCGGCATCGGGATCGACCTCGGGACCGGCACCGCCTCCACCCCGCCGTGGCTCACGACCGCACACCCCGAGGTGCTGCCCGTGGTCGCGGACGGCACCACCCGGTGGCCCGGCGGCCGCCAGGCGTTCTGCCCGAGCTCCCCGGTCTACCGCGAGCACGCCCTCGCGCTCGTCCGCGCCACCGCCGAGCGCTACGGGGACCACCCGGCGGTCAAGCTCTGGCACGTCTCGAACGAGCTCGGCTGCCACAACGCGCACTGCTACTGCGACGTCTCGGCCGAGGCGTTCCGCGGCTGGCTCCGGGCCCGCTACGGCACCGTCGAGGAGCTCAACGCCGCCTGGGGCACCGCGTTCTGGAGCCAGCGCTACTCCGCGTGGGAGCAGGTCCTCCCGCCCCGCGCCACGCTGTCGTCCACGAACCCCGGCCAGACGCTCGACTTCGACCGGTTCTCGTCCGACGAGCTGCTCGCCCACCACCGCGCCGAGGCGGCGGTCCTGCGCAGCCTGAGCGACAAGCCCGTGACGACGAACTTCATGGTCGCCGCGCACATCACCGCGATGGACTACTGGACGTGGACCGGCGACATGGACGTCATCGCCAACGACCACTACCTCGACCACCGCCTGCCCCGGCCGCACGTCGAGCTCGCCTTCGCCGCCGACACCACGCGGGGCCTCGCCGGCGGCGCTCCGTGGCTCCTCATGGAGCACTCGACCGGCGCCGTGAACTGGCAGCCGCACAACGTCGCGAAGGCACCGGGGGAGATGCTCCGGAACACCGCGGCGCACATCGCCCGCGGTGCCGACGGCGTCTGCTTCTTCCAGTGGCGCGCGTCCGTGCAGGGCAGCGAGAAGTTCCACTCCGCGCTCCTCCCGCACGCCGGCACGGCGTCCCGGACCTGGCGCGACGTCGTCGAGCTCGGCGCACTCGTCGAGCGCCTCGGTGAACTGCGCGGCTCCCGCGTCGCCGCGGACGTCGCGCTCGTCTTCAGCTGGGAGAACCAGTGGGCGGCCGACCTGGAGGCGCACCCCACCACCGCGCTCCGCTACCTCGAGCAGGTCCACGCGTTCCACGGCGCGCTGTGGGACCTCGGCGTCACGGTCGACGTCGTGGCGCCCGGCGCGCCGCTCGACGGCTACGCCGTGGTGCTCGTCCCCGAGCTGTACCTCGTGCGTGACGAGCACGCCGCCGTCGTCGCGGACCACGTCGCCGCCGGTGGCCGGGCGGTCGTCACGTGCTTCAGCGGCATCGTCGACGAGCGCGACCGGGTGCGGACCGGCGGCTACCCCGGCGCCTTCCGCGACCTCCTCGGCGTCCGGGTCGACGAGTTCCTCCCGCTCGCCGCCGGTGGCGAGATCGCCCTGTCCGACGGGTCCGCGGGCACCGTCTGGAGCGAGCCCGTGGCCCTGCACGGTGCCACCAGCGTGCTCGACTACGCCGCCGGCCAGCTCGCGGGTCAGCCGGCCGTCACGCGGAACGACCACGGCGCCGGCGCCGCCTGGTACGTCTCCACGGTCCTCGCTGCCGACACCCTCCGCACCCTGCTCGGCGACGTCCTGGCCGAGGCCGGGGTCACGCCGGACGCTGCCGCACGGCCCGGGCTCGAGGTCGTCCGCCGCCGCGACGACCAGCACGAGTGGGTGTTCCTGCTCAACCACACGGACCAGCCCGTCCAGCACCACGAGGCGGGCCACGAGCTCGTCGCCGACCACGCCGTCGCCGGCACCACCACCATCGCCCCCGGTGGCACCCAGATCATCCGCACGGACAGGAAGCGTTCATGACCACCACAGCCCAGCGACCCCGGGTCGCACGACGTCGGCCCGGCGGGGGCTTCCGGTACCGCCGCGCGATCGCGGTCTTCATCGTGCCGTTCGCCGTGCTCTTCACCGCGTTCTACCTCGTGCCGATCCTCTACGCGGTGTGGGAGTCGCTGCAGAAGATCGAGCGTCAGGGCACGTTCGGCGCACCCACGCAGGTGTTCGGCGGGCTCAGCCAGTACGTGCTCGTGTTCCAGAACAGCGAGTTCTGGGGCTCCGTGCTCCGCGTGCTGCTGTTCGGCATCGTCCAGGTGCCGGTGATGCTGCTCCTCGCCCTGGTGTTCGCCCTGCTGCTCGACTCCCCGCTCCTGCGCGGCAAGCGCTTCTTCCGCCTGGCGTTCTTCGCGCCCTACGCCGTGCCCGGCGTCATCGCCGCGATCATGTGGGGCTACCTCTACGCGCCGAACCTCTCGCCGTTCTCGGCGGTCACGAGCCGGTTCGACCTGCTCGGTGGCGGCACGGTGCTGTGGGCCGTCGCGAACGTGGTCACGTGGGTCTACGTCGGCTACAACATGCTGATCATCTACTCGTCGCTCCTCGCGATCCCGACCGAGATCTACGAGGCGGCGAAGCTCGACGGCGCCTCGCAGCTGCGCATCGCCCTGTCGGTCAAGATCCCGATGGTGATCCCGGCGATCGTCCTGACCGCCGTGTTCTCGATCATCGGCACCCTGCAGCTCCTCACCGAGCCGACGGTCTTCCGCCAGTTCACGTCGACCATCTCGTCGACCTTCACGCCGAACATGCTCGTCTACTCGACGTCGTCGGTCCCGAACTTCAACCTCGCCGCGGCGTTCTCGGTCGTCCTCGCCGTCGCCACGTTCGTCCTGTCGATCGGGTTCCTCCGACTGACCCAGCGGAAGGAAGCCCAGTGACCGTCAACGCCCCCAGCCGACGCGACCTCGCGGGGGAGGCGGGCCGACCGCTCGAGCCGAACCGCGCCTCCCGGCCGCACCAGCGCGGAGCGCGGGGACCGCGCGAGAGCGTCATCTCCCGCTCCGCAGCCATGCTCGTCATGGGTGTCTTCACCGTCTACTTCCTGCTGCCGATCTTCTGGCTGCTGGTGTCGTCGACGAAGACCGCGACGAACTTCAACACGACGTTCGCCCTGTGGTTCAGCGCGTCCTCGCTGCAGGACGTCGTGACGAACCTCGGCCAGCTGTTCACCTACCAGGGCGGCATCTACCTGCGGTGGATGGCGAACAGCATCGCGTACGCGGCCGTCGCCGGCCTGATCGGCACCGTGCTGTCCGCGATGTGCGGGTACGCCCTCGCCAAGTACCGGTTCCGTGGTCGCGAGGCCCTCTTCAACCTGTTCCTCGGCGGTGTCCTCGTGCCCGCCACCGCGCTGGCCCTGCCCCTGTTCCTCATCTTCAGCCAGGTGGACCTGACCGACACGTTCTGGTCGGTGTTCCTGCCGAGCATCGTCAGCCCGTTCGGCGTGTACCTGTCCCGCCTGTTCGCGGCGTCGAGCGTGCCGGACGAGATCATCGAGGCCGCGCGCATCGACGGCTCGGGCGAGGTCCGCACGTTCTTCACCGTGGCCGTGCGGCTCATGTCGCCCGCGCTCGTGACCATCTTCCTGTTCCAGTTCGTCGCCATCTGGAACAACTTCTTCCTGCCGCTCGTGATGCTCCGCGACTCGTCCCTGTTCCCGGTCACGCTCGGCCTCTACACGTGGAACTCGAACGTGAGCCAGTACCCGGACCTCCGGACCCTCGTGCTCATCGGGTCGTTCCTCTCGATCATCCCGCTGCTCATCGCGTTCCTCTCCCTCCAGCGCTTCTGGCGGTCCGGCCTCGGTGCCGGCGGCCTGAAGTAGCCACCGACCCTCCTGACGCACCACCTCTCACTCCCGAACGGAAACAGCATGAAGACAACGAAGTTCCTCAGCGTCGCCGCCGTGGCGGTCGCCGCGACCGTGGCCCTCGCCGGCTGCAGCGCCGGCGGCAGCGGCTCCGGTGGCGGTTCCGACCCCGCGGCTGCGAGCTGCAAGCCGTCGAGCGGCAAGGTCACGCTCGACTTCACCACCTGGGTCCCGAACATGGACAAGGTCGTGGCGATCTGGAACAAGGAGAACCCGGACATCCAGGTCAAGGTCTCCATCGTCGCCAGCGGCAACAGCGGCACCTACCAGAACTTCTTCAACCAGCTCAAGGCGAAGCAGGCCCCGGACATCGGGCAGGTCGAGTACGACTCGCTGCCAGCGTTCCGCGTGCAGGACGGCCTCGAGGACATCGGCGCGTGCGCCGGCGTCGCGGACGCGAAGAAGGACTTCTCCGAGGGTCTCTGGAACCAGGTGACGTTCGGCGACTCGAAGTCGGTCTACGCGATCCCGCAGGACTCCGGCCCCATGGCGCTCTACTACCGGAAGGACCTCTTCGAGAAGGCCGGTCTGTCCGTGCCGAAGACCTGGGACGAGTACGCCCAGGACGCCGTGAAGATCAAGGCACTCGGTGGCAACATCACCAACTTCGCCAAGGGCGACGTCAACCAGTTCGCCGGGCTCGTCTCGCAGGCCGGCGGGCAGTGGTTCTCGAACTCCGGCTCCGACTGGACCGTCAACCTGACCGACGGCGCGTCGAAGAAGGTCGCGAACTACTGGCAGGACCTCATCGACAAGAAGCTCGTCAACACGCTGCCGAGCTTCTCCGACCAGTGGAACAGCGCCTACGACAAGGGGCAGGACTGGACCTGGGTCTCCGCCGTCTGGGGTGCGAACACCATCTCGAGCGGTGCGCCGTCGACCTCCGGCAAGTGGGCCGTCGCGCCGATGCCGCAGTGGACCTCGGGTGAGACGAAGTCCGCCGCCTGGGGTGGTTCGTCCAACGTCGTCTTCAGCGGGAGCAAGCACCCGGCCGAGGCGTCGAAGTTCCTGGTGTGGCTGAACACGTCGAAGGAGGCGCTCGCCGCCCTCAACAAGCAGGCCAACCTCTACCCCGCGTCCACCACCGGCGCCGACCTCCCCGCACTGACCGAGGGCCTGCCGTTCTACGGCGACCAGAAGATCTACGAGGAGTTCGCCACCGCCGCGGAGAACATCCAGCCGTTCACCTGGGGTCCGACGATGACCCAGACGTACTCGGACATCTCGGACGGGTTCGGCCAGGCGGCGTCCGGACAGGGCACGCTCCTCGAGGCGCTCGAGTCGGGGCAGTCCAAGACGGTCGCGGCGCTGAAGGCGCAGTCGATCCCGGTCAAGGGCTGACGCGCTGACGCGCTGACGGACGGGAGGCACGGTGCCAGCTGGCACCGTGCCTCCCGTCCGTTCTGTGGTCCCGTCACGCGCTGCGCCGCGCGGCTGCGGCTGCGGTGCTTCGCAGCGCTGCTTCCGGCTCCGTGCGAGGTTGTGCGCACCGTGCGAGGGGAATGCCCTGCCACCGTGTGCGGAACCTCGCACCGTGCACGACGCCGTGCCCACTGCGGTGGCGTCAGCCGATCCGATCGAGGTCCGGCTGCCACCCCCGGCGCGTGATCTGCGCCGACCAGAGCGCCCGGCCCGACCGGTCGGACGTCTCGGCGTCGAGCTCGATGCCGTCCACCCTCCGGTCGACGGTGATCGGGAGTCGCGCCGTCGCCCCGCACGGGACGTCCCGCTCCGCGAGGGCCTCCCCGGGGTGCAGGTCGTCGCCCTCACCGTCCTTCGTCGAAGTGAAGGCACGGACGCTGATCCGCACGGTCGCAGTGGATCGACAGACGGCGAGCACATCGTACGATCCCGGCGACACCGAGGACAGCGCGGCTCCGGCGAAAGCGCGTCCGTCGTCGCCGACCGTGAGCCGGCCACCGGCACCGCCCTGGCCGTGCGCATCGCTCAGGGCGGACGACATGCGGTCGAGCCACGCCTGGCCGTAATGGTCCGGCGCCGGATCGTGCTGCGAGCAGCCCGTGAGCAGGAGTGCGGTGGCTACGACGGTCCCCACGAGAGCGATGCGGGCGGGGACGCTTGTCAGCACGTCCCGAGCATGCCCGTCGTCGAACCCGTACCGCAACGCCCCGTCCGGGGCCGTCGCAGCTTCCGCGACCTCAGCCCAGCGGGTCGTCCTCGTGGACCTCGAAGGCCTCCAGCCGGGGGTCGCCGAGGATCGCCTCGACGAGGGCCCGTGATCCGGCGACCATCGTCGAGTCGAGGTCGATCTCCGTCGCCATCGCCCACGCACGGTCTCCGGGCCACAGCAGCTGTGGCGTGTGCCGCAGCGGGTGGCCGTCACCGACCGTCGCCCGATCGGTCCAGGTCGGGTCGGCGAGCTCCGAGGCGTTCGTCGCGAAGCAGATGAGGTCTCGCCCTGGCCACTGCAGGCGCGGCCCGGCGAGCGCGGCCACGAGGGCGTCCTGCTCGGCGCGGCGCCGGTCGGCGTCCGCCTGTATCGCGACACGCTCGGCGTGCGTCGGCCCCGGTTCGTCGTCGGACCGCTGCCAGCCGACGACCAGCATCCCACTGCCGTCGAGGTCGCCCCACCCGTCCCAGATCCCGGCGACGAGGTCGTCGGGCGTCGACGTGGCTGCCGCCAGGTGACCGATGAGGACCGCGAGCACGGACGGGTCGAGCCAGCCCTCCTGCGGGGGTTCAGCACGCCAGCCGTCCGGGAAGGGAAGGTCCGACTCGTCGTCCAGGCCCGTCAGTCGGTCCCAGCGCGTCCGCGCGTCGACGGTGCCGCCCGTGCGCGCCGCGACGTCGGCCCAGCGCCACGTCGCCGTCTCGAGCACGGGATGCTCGCCCCACCGATCGGTGGTGCTCCGGTCGTCGCGGTGCGCGGTCACCGGGTGGAGCACCCGCGCGCACGCGGTGAAGCCCGTGCCGACGACGCCCCCGATCGTCGACCACGCACCGGCCCGCCGGACGAGCCAGTCGCCGCGGCGGACGTCGGTGAGGAGTTCCACGCCGCGAGCGTAGCCGTCCGGTGCGGCTCCCCGCGCGCTGCGGCTCCCTACTCGGTGCGAGGTTGTGCGCACCGTGCGGGGCGAAGGCCCTGCCACCGTGCGTCGAACCTCGCACCGAGTGCGCGGCGGGCACGAGCGCGGGTCAGGCGTCCGGGCCAGGTGCGTCGAGCGCGCGCGGGTCGAGGCCGACGGCGCGGGCGATCGTGTCGCGCACGAGGCCTTCACGCGTGGGGCGGTCGAGGTAGTCGACGAGGGCGTACCCGTTCGTGGCGTCGACGAGGGCGAACAGCAGCCGGCCGATCCCCGCCGGGTCCTCGGTCCGCATGACACCAGCGTCGACGCCGTCCGCGACGACCCCCGTTGCGAGGCGCTGCCAGTCGTCCATGACGTCCCGCGCGGCAGTGGCGAGGACCTCGTTCGTCCGACCCAGGCTCCACGCGTCGGCCCAGAGCACCGCCACGTCGTCGCGCGCCGGGTCCGCGATCGCGGCGAGCAGCACGGACAGTCGTTCGACCGGGTCGGCCCGGCGCTCCACGAGCCGACGGATCTCCGCGACCTCGGCCTCGGCGATCGCGCGGAAGGTGTCACCGACCAGGACGTCCATCGACGGACGGTAGTGCGCGACGAGGGACGGTGCGACGCCGACGGCCGCGGCCACCCCCCGCAGCGTGACCGCGGCGAGCCCGTCCGCGCGTGCGACCGCCGCGGCCCCGGCGGTGATCTGCGCCTCGCGCTCGGCGGGCCCGAGGCGCCGGCGGGCGGGTGGGGTCGGCACGGGCACAGCCTAGAGGGCGGTCGCGCCCGGGCCGCCGTCGACGACGAAGGCGGCCCAGAGGTCGGCTCGGGTGGCGAACGCGGAGAGGTCCCGCTCGAGCAGGCGTCCGGCGTGCTCGACCCGGGCGCGGGCGGTGTGCCGGTGCACGCCGAGGGCCTGGGCGGTGCGGTCGTACTCGCAGTTCTGCTCCAGCCAGGTGCGGACCGTCCGGGTGAGCTCGGTGCCGGCGGCCCGGTCGTGGTCGAGCAGCGGGGCGAGGAACGCACGGGCGACTGCCCCCGCGTCGACGTCGACGTGCGCGAGGTGGGCGAGCACCCCCTCACGGGCGAGGTCGCCGAACTCGGTGGTGCCGGGACGGCCCTCACGTCGACGGTCGAGCGCCTGCACCGCCTCGGTCCGCGCCCGGCCGAAGTACCGGTACGTCGCGCCGTCCGAGAGCCCGGCGTGCAGGTCGAAGCGCGCGACGAGCTCGTCGACGACCCCGGTGTCCTCGGCGCCGATGCAGAGGAAGACGGCGTCGTCCACGGCGAAGAAGAGCCGCCCGGGACGGTCCTGGACCCACAGTTCGAGCAGGTCCACGACGGTGTCGAGGTCGTGGTCGGGCACCTCGACCGCGGCGATCCGGACGGGCTCCTCGGGCAGCGGCCCCCACACCTCGCGCGAGGTCGAGTCGACGACGGCCGGGTCGCCGACCGAGAGCATCGTCAGGAGTCCGGTGCGGAGGAGTCCGCGGGCCCGGGCGAGCTCGCGGTTCTGCTGCAGTGCGAGTCCGGCGAGTGCGATGACGGCCGTGACGACCTCGCGGCCGGCCCGGTCGAGCGCGCCCCCGTTCGCGATCGCGAGGACGCCGCTGAGGTGTCCACCGCTGCCGAGGGTCTGCAGGGTGTACCCGGTGCGGTGCTCAGTCGTGACCGGCAGGCTGGCCCGCTGTCCTGCGCGCAGGAGCCGCAACGCCTCGGACCGGAGCACGTCGAGGTCGGCCTCGGGGACCGCGCCGTCGGGGTGCCCGCGGTCGAGCCGGCCGGAGAGGTCGAACAGCCCGACCCAGCCGTCGAGTTGCCGCGAGAGCTCGGCGATCGTCGCGCCCAGCCCGTCCGGACGCATCGCCGCGAGCGAGATCGCCCGCTGGGCCGAGAGCGCCCAGGCGTTCCGGGCGTTCGCCTCGCGGGACACGGCGTCCGCGTTCGCCTGCGCGACCGCGATGAACGACGTCTCGTAGGGCACCTCGAAGAGCGGCAGCCCGTGGACGCCGCACGCGTCGACGAGGGACGCCGGGGTGCCGGCACGGACGACCTCGGTCCCGAAGCCGAGTGCCACCACCCCGCGACGCCGGAGTCGTGCGACGTAGGCCTCGGCGACGGTCGCGCTCACCTCGTCCTCGTCGAACTGGGTGCCGGTCGTGAGCAGTCCCTGGCCGTCGGCGAGGAACGGCGTCGGGTCCTCGAGGTCGGAGCTGTGCAGCCAGGACAGCGGGGCGTCGAGCGCGTCGGCGTCGTCCCGGGTCAGCAGCCGGAGGTGCAGGTCGGCGCGGTGGAGCAGGGAGCGCAGCGTCGCGGGCATGCACGGACTCTATCCGCTGTGGCGATCCGGAGCAGGGCTGCTGTACGTGAGGGACAGTGGGGGTCGGGGTGGTCGGCTCCTACGATCGCCGCATGACCTCCACCGTCGCCCCCTCGACCAGCGCCGCCACGGGTGGCCCCTCGCTGCCGCAGGAGCGGCGGCTCGTCACCGAGGTGCCGGGCCCGCGCTCCCGCGCGCTGCTGGAACGGAAGGCCGCAGCGGTCGCCGCCGGCGTCGGCGTCGCGGTGCCGGTCGCGGTCGTCGCGGCCGGGGGCGGGGTCGTCGTCGACGCGGACGGCAACTCGCTCGTCGACCTCGGCTCTGGCATCGCCGTGACGAGCGTCGGCAACGCGCACCCCCGCGTGGTCGAGGCCGTGCAGCAGCAGGTCGCCGCCTTCACGCACACGTGCTTCACGATCGCCGCGTACGACGGGTACGTCGAGGTCGCCGAGGCCCTCAACCGCCTCACCCCGGGCGACCACGCGAAGAAGACCGCCCTGTTCAACTCCGGCGCCGAAGCCGTCGAGAACGCGGTCAAGATCGCCCGGAAGCACACCGGCAAGCAGGCCGTCGTCGTGTTCGACCACGCGTACCACGGCCGCACCAACCTCACGATGGCGCTCACGGCGAAGAACCAGCCGTACAAGAACGGCTTCGGGCCGTTCGCCCCCGAGGTCTACCGCGTGCCGATGTCGTACCCGTACCGCGACGGCGGGCTGTCCGGCGCCGAGGCCGCCAAGCGTGCGATCACCCAGATCGAGAAGCAGGTCGGCGCCGAGAACACCGCCGCCGTGCTCATCGAGCCGATCCAGGGCGAGGGCGGGTTCGTCGTCCCGGCGCCCGGGTTCCTGGCCGCGCTCTCGGCGTGGGCCACCGCGAACGACGTCGTCTTCATCGCCGACGAGGTCCAGACCGGCTTCGCCCGCACCGGCGCGATGTTCGCGAGCGAGCACGAGGGCATCGTCCCCGACCTCGTCACCACTGCGAAGGGCATGGCCGGCGGGATGCCGCTGTCCGCCGTGACCGGTCGCGCCGAGATCATGGACTCCGCGCACGTCGGCGGCCTCGGCGGCACGTACGGCGGCAACCCCGTCGCCTGTGCCGCAGCGCTCGCCGCCATCGACGCGTTCGAGCACGACGGCCTCGTCGAGCGGGCGGCCGCGATCGGCGACCTGCTGCTCGGACGCCTCCGCGCCGCGCAGGCCGAGGACCCGCGCATCGGCGACGTCCGCGGTCGCGGCGCCATGGTCGCGGTCGAGCTCGTCGACCCCGCGACCGGCGAACCCGATGCCGCACTCACCGGGCGTGTGGTCAAGTACGCGTACGAGCACGGCGTCATCGCCCTCACCGCGGGGACGTACGGCAACGTCCTCCGCTTCCTCCCCCCGCTCGCGATCGACGACGCCCTCCTCGGCGAAGGCCTGGACGTCGTCCTGGAAGGACTCGCCGCAGCATGACCGACACCCAGACCGACCACAGCGCGACCGACACGCAGCAGGCCACCCGCACCGCCGCCGAACGCGCGCTCCTCGCGAAGGTCCCCACGGGCCTCCTGGTCGACGGCACCTGGCAGCCGGCGGCCGACGGCGCGACGTTCCCCGTCGTCGACCCGTCGACCGGCGAGACGCTCCTCGAGATCGCCGACGCAACCCCCGAGGACGGTGTCCGAGCCCTCGACGCCGCCGCAGCAGCCCAGCAGGCGTGGGCGACCACCCCGCCGCGGCAGCGTGCCGAGGTGCTCCGGAAGGCGTTCGACCTGCTCCAGGAGCGCCGGGCGGACTTCGCGCTCCTCATGACGCTCGAGATGGGCAAGCCCCTCGCCGAGGCGAACGGCGAGGTCACCTACGGCGGCGAGTTCCTCCGCTGGTTCTCCGAGGAGGCCGTCCGGATCGGCGGCTCCTACGGCACCAACCCCGAGGGATCCGGTCGGGCGATCGTGACGCACAAGCCCGTCGGGCCGACCTTCCTCATCACGCCGTGGAACTTCCCGCTCGCGATGGCGACGCGCAAGATCGCCCCGGCGCTCGCCGCCGGGTGCACCGCGGTCGTGAAGCCGGCCGAGCTCACCCCGCTCACGACCCTGCTGTTCGCGGACCTCCTGCTCGAGGCCGGGGTGCCCGCCGGGGTCGTGAACGTCGTCCCGACGAGCCACGCGGGAGCGCTCTCCGAACCGATCATCAGCGACCCCCGACTCCGGAAGCTGTCGTTCACGGGGTCGACCCCGGTGGGCCGGACGCTCCTCGCGCAGGCCGCGCAGAACGTCCTCCGGACCAGCATGGAGCTCGGCGGCAACGCCCCGTTCGTCGTGTTCGAGGACGCCGACCTCGACCTCGCGGTCGAGGGCGCCCTCGCGGCGAAGTTCCGCAACACCGGACAGGCCTGCACCGCGGCGAACCGGTTCATCGTGCAGGAGTCGGTTGCCGAGGAGTTCGCCCGGCGGCTCACCGAGCGCGTCGAGGCGATGACCGTCGGCCGCGGGACCGAGGACGGCGTGACGATCGGCCCGCTCATCGACCAGCGGGCGGTCGACAAGGCGCACCGGCTCGTCACCGACGCGCTCGACCGGGGTGCCACTCTCCGCACCGGCGGGCAGCCCGTCGACGGCCCCGGGACGTTCTACGCGCCCACGGTGATCACCGACGTGCAGCCCGGCAGCGACCTGCTCCGCGACGAGATCTTCGGACCGGTCCTCGCGATCCGCACGTTCGCGACCGAGGACGAGGCCGTCGCCGCCGCGAACGACACCGAGTACGGCCTCGTCGGGTACGCGTTCACCGAGGACCCCGCCCGCGGCCAGCGCCTCATGGAACGGCTCGAGACCGGCATGCTCGGACTGAACACCGGCATCGTGTCGAACGCGTCCGCGCCGTTCGGCGGCGTCAAGCAGTCCGGCCTCGGGCGCGAGGGCGGCGGCGAGGGCCTGCACGAGTACCTCGAGACCATGTACACGCTGACGCCCGACCCCTTCGGGCGCACGAAGGGAGCGCAGCGATGACGATCGAGAAGGACGTCGTCGTCATCGGGGCCGGCGTGACCGGACTGATCGCGGCGAACCGCCTGGTCGCCGAGGGCCACACCGTCGCCGTGCTCGAGGCCCGTGACCGGGTCGGCGGGCGCACCTGGACGAACGACATCGAGGGCGTCACGCTCGAGATCGGCGGCCAGTGGGTCTCCCCGGACCAGACCGCGCTGCTCGAGACCCTCGACGAGCTCGGCCTCGAGACCTACGACCGGTACCGGGAGGGCTCGAGCGTCTACATCGACCAGCACGGCTCGCGCACGGAGTACACGGGCGACATCTTCCCGCTGCCCGAGGCGACCGCGACCGAGATCGAGCGGCTCGTCGCCGTCGTGGACGAGTACGTCGCGAAGGTCGATCCCGACCGTCCGTGGGAGACCCCGGACGCCGCGGCGCTCGACGAGCTCTCCTTCCGCGAGTGGCTCCGTCGGCTGAGCGACGACCGGGTCGCGACCGAGAACGTCGAGCTGTTCATCGCCGGCGCCATGCTGACCAAGCCCGCCCACACGTTCTCGGCGCTGCAGGCGCTCCTCATGGCGGCGTCCGCCGGGAGCTTCTCGAACCTCGTCGACGCCGACTTCATCCTCGACAAGCGCGTCGTCGGCGGCATGCAGCAGGTCTCCGAGCGACTCGCGGCGAAGCTCGGCGACGACGTCCACCTGAACGCTCCGGTCCGCACGCTGCGCTGGGACGACGAGGGCGTGGTCGCGATCGCCGACGGCGGGGTCGAGGTCCGTGCCCGGCAGGCACTCGTGGCCGTGCCGCCGCCCCTCTACTCGCGGATCTCCTACGAGCCGCCGCTGCCCCGGCGTCAGCACCAGCTCCACCAGCACCTGTCGATGGGCTTCGTGATCAAGGTCCACGCCGTGTACGACCGGCCGTTCTGGCGGGGTGCGGGACTCTCCGGCACCGCGTTCAGCCCGTACGAGCTCGTGCACGAGGCGTACGACAACTCGATGCACGGCTCCGAGCAGGGCACCCTCGTCGGGTTCGTCTCCGACCAGCACGCGGACGACGTCTTCGCGCTGTCGGCCGAGGACCGCAAGGCCCGCGTGCTCGACTCCCTCGCGCACTTCTACGGTGACGAGGCCCGCCGCCCGGTCGTCTACTACGAGAGCGACTGGGGCACCGAGGAGTGGACCCGCGGCGCCTACGCCGCGAGCTTCGACCTCGGCGGACTCGTCCGGTACGGCGCCGACCAGCGCGCTGCGGTCGGGCCGCTGCGGTTCGCGTCGAGCGACCTCGCCGGGCACGGGTACCAGCACGTGGACGGGGCGGTGCGGATCGGTCGCGAGGTGGCCGCCGAGATCCTCGCGGACCTGCCGCAGCCGGCGGTGCGGTAGACGGGACCGGACGACCGCCTGGAGGCGCGGTGCCGGCCCGCACCGCGCCTCCAGGCCTCTTCCTGGTCGCCTGGGTGGGTGCGACGCTCGCTGCGCGTACCGTCCCGGCCATGAGCGACACCACGAGCAGCCAGCCGTCCGACGCGGAGCGCGAGTACACCGAGGACCTGCCGGACGGTTCGCCGTCGGGCAACGCCACCGAGGACCCGTCGCAGGACAGCGACCACGACTCGGGCGGCGAGCCCGCGGAGCCCGCGGCGGACTAGTCCGTCACTCGCTCGCGCGGACGGGCTCGCCGGTCTCCGGGTCCCAGCCGACCACGCGCGGCTGCTGCGCCTTCGGAGCGCGCGGGGGCCGCGGCGGGAACCAGGCGCGCGCCGGCGGGAGGTACGGGAGCACCCCGGCGAGGGCCGCGGCCACCCGCTCGGCGGTGGTCAGGCCGTACGGCGGGACGACGGCGCCGAGCAGCCCGAGCGCGGCGAGCACCGCCAGCCAGAACCGTGCGCGGCCGGAGCCCCGTGCCAGTCGGACAGCGCCGAAGACGACGAACCCGATGAGTCCGAACCCGACGACGTACACCACGACGAACCACGGGCCGTACAGTGCAGCGGTCCGGCCGATCATCAGGGCCTGTCCGACGAGCTGGACGGCGCACACGACGAGCCAGAGGACGACGGCAGCGGTCACGAGGGCGGGACGGGAGCGCCGAGCACCGGTGGTCATGAGCCGATCCTAGAGCCGTGCGTCCGGGATGCCGAGGACCCGCACGGCAGCGCTCCGGGCCGCCGCGGCCCAGGGACGTCCGGGGTCCGCCTGCGCGCTCGCCATCGCGCCGTCGTAGAGCAAGCAGAGTTGGAGTGCGGTCGCCTCCGGCCCGGGGTCGCCGGCTTCGGTGAGGAGAGACTCGAACAGCCCGCGCACCCATTCCCGGTGCTCGAGGGTGACCTCGTGCGTCGGGTGTCCGGCGCCGTACTCGGCTTCGACGTTGATGAACGGGCACCCGCGGTAGCCGGGCTCGTCGAACCACTCGCCGAGCAGGTCGAACACGGCCAGCACGCGCTCGGCCGGCGTCGAGCCGCGCCCGGGGAGCTCGCGCGCGACGTGCTCCTGCCAGGACGCGCTCCGACCGCGGAGGTACCCGAGCACGAGGTCGTCCTTCGTGCGGAAGTGCGTGTACAGGCTCGCCTTCGAGATGTCGGCCTCGGCCGCGACCTGGTCGACCCCGACGGCGTGGATGCCCTGCTCGTAGAACAGCCGGTCGGCGGTCGCGACGGCCCGCTCGTACGCAGGGCGCCGTCGCGGGCGGGAGGCGGGTGCGTCGGACATGGTTTGACTTTACTGCACCGATCTGTACAGTTACCAGCGCAACGCTAACCGTACCGATCTGTTCAGTCAGGAATCGCCATGACCACCACCACCGCACTCGTCACCGGATCCACCAGCGGCATCGGCCGCGCCACCGCCGAACTCCTCGCCGCCCGCGGCGTGCACGTCGTCGTCTCCGGGCGGAACGCCGAGCGCGGCGCCGCGGTCGTCGACGGCATCCGAGCCGCCGGCGGCACCGCGGACTTCGTCGCAGCCGACCTGCGTGACGCCTCGAGCGCCCGCGGACTCGCCGCCGAGGCCCTGCGCATCGGCGGGGGCCGGGTCGACGTCCTCGTCAACAGCGCGGGCATCTTCCCGTTCGGCGCAACGGCCGACACCACCGAGGAGGGGTTCGACGAGGTCTTCGACATCAACGTGAAGGCGCCGTACTTCCTCGTCGCCGCGCTCGCGCCGGGGATGGCCGAGCGCGGGACGGGTGCCGTCGTGAACGTCACGACGATGGTCGCCGAGTTCGGCGCCGCCGGCATGGGCCTCTACGGCTCGACCAAGGCGGCACTCGTCCTCCTCACGAAGTCCTGGGCGGCGGAGTTCGGTCCGTCCGGCGTCCGCGTGAACGCCGTGAGCCCCGGCCCGACCCGGACCGAGGGGACCGCTGCGATGGGCGAGGCACTCGACCAGCTCGCCGCTGCCGGCCCCGCCGGACGGCCGGGCACGGCCGAGGAGGTCGCCGAGGCGATCGTCTTCCTCGCGACCGATGCGGCGTCCTTCGTGCACGGCGCGGTCCTGCCCGTCGACGGTGGCCGGATCGCGGTCTGACGCGGCCCAGCACCGGACGGGAGGCGCGGGGCGGGCCCGCACCGCGCCTCCCGCCCGCACCGCCCCGCCGGGGCGCACCGTCAGCCGGGGTACGCACCTCGGCGCAGGTCCCAGCGTCCGACCGGTACAAGGACGACATGACCACTTCCTCCCGGACCCCGCTCGGCGTGACGCTCGTCGACGGCGGCGCGAACGTCGCACTCTTCTCCAGCACCGCCGAGCGCGTCGAGTTCTGCCGCTTCGACGAGGACGGCACCGAACACCGCACCGAGCTCCGGAACCGCACCGGCTACACCTTCCACGACGTCGTCCCGGACGTCACCGTCGGCACCCGCTACGGCTTCCGCGTCCACGGCGTTTGGGACCCGGCGAACGGCCTGCGGCACAACCCGGCGAAGCTGCTGCTCGACCCCTACGCCATCGCCGTGGACGGCTCCTACGAGTGGGGGCAGGCGCTCTTCGGGCACGACATGGAGCACCCGGACCAGCGCGACGACACCGACTCGGCGGGCGCGATGCCGAAGTCCGTCGTCGCGGACCGTGACTTCGACTGGGGCGGCGACACCCGACCGGCGACCCCGCTCACCGACACCGTCGTGTACGAGGTCCACGTCAAGGGCTTCACGAAACAGCACCCCGACGTGCCCGAGGAGATCCGCGGCACCTACGCCGGCCTCGCCCACCCCGCCGCGATCAAGCACCTGACGGACCTCGGCGTCACCGCCGTCGAACTCCTGCCTACGCACCAGTTCGTCCAGGACTCGACGCTCGCCGACAAGGGCCTGCGCAACTACTGGGGCTACAACAGCATCGGCTTCTTCGCCCCGCACGACGAGTACTCGTCCTCGGGCACCGCCGGGCAGCAGGTCGCCGAGTTCAAGGAGACGGTCAAGGCCCTGCACGCCGCCGGGCTCGAGGTCATCATGGACGTCGTCTACAACCACACCGCCGAGGGCAACCACATGGGCCCGACGCTGTCGTTCAAGGGCATCGACAACCAGGCCTACTACCGGCTGGTCGAGGGCGACGAGGCGAACTACTTCGACACCACCGGCACCGGCAACAGCCTCAACGTGTCGCACCCGTCCGCGCTCGGGCTCATCACCGACTCGCTCCGCTACTGGGTCGAGGAGATGCACGTCGACGGCTTCCGCTTCGACCTCGCCACCACGCTCACCCGCCAGGACGGCGAGGCCGAGAAGCACTCCGCGTTCCTCGACATCATCCACCAGGACCCGGTGCTCCGTGAGGTGAAGATGATCGCCGAGCCGTGGGACACCGCGGGGTACCAGGTGGGCGGCTTCCCGGCCGACTGGTCCGAGTGGAACGGCAAGTACCGCGATGACCTGCGCTCGTTCTGGCGCGGGGACGAGGGCACCCTCGGCGACGCCGTGCAGCGCACCCTCGGCTCCCCCGACGTCTACGAGGGCTCCCGGCGCTCCCCGCTCTGCTCGGTGAACTTCGTCACCGCACACGACGGCTTCACGCTGGCCGACCTGACGATGTACGCCGAGAAGCACAACGAGGCGAACGGCGAGGACAACAACGACGGCGAGAGCAACAACACCTCGTTCAACGGCGGCATCGAGGGCCCGACCGACGACGGCACGGTGAACGACTACCGCGACCGCCAGCGCCGGAACTTCCTCGGCACGCTCCTGCTGTCGGCCGGTGTCCCGATGATCCTCGGCGGTGACGAGATCGCACGCTCGCAGGGCGGCAACAACAACGCCTACTGTCAGGACGACGAGATCTCCTGGTTCGACTGGGCCGCGGCCGACCAGGACCTCCTCGCGTTCACGACGGCGGCGATCGCGTTCCGTCGCGAGCACCCGGCGCTCCGGCCGGAGTGGTACCGGACCGCGCCCGGGGACTCGGAGTCGACCGTGCAGGTGCTCCGTGCCGACGCGCAGGGCTTCGAGGACACCGACTGGGCCGACGGTGGGAACCGCGCCGTGACGCTCGTGCTCACGCAGGGCGACGACACGGTCGCGGTGCTGCTGAACGCCTCGGAGACGACGGTGGAGTTCACGCTGCCGGAGAAGCCGGGCGGGGGCAGCTGGTCGCTCGGGCTGTCCAGCGACCAGGAGCAGGCGGTCGGCGGCGACGCCGCGTCCGTGCTGGTGCGGGACGCGTCGTTCACGGCGTTGGTCTAGACGGCAGGACGGACGGGAGGCGCGGTGCCAGCCGGCACCGCGCCTCCCGTCTCTCTGCGCCCGAAGCGTCCCTCTGCTCAAGGTGCGGAGGTCGAGCGTCGGCAGGTGCCACGAGGAGCGACCGGGGGTGGTTGGCGAACCACCCATCCCATGTCCACTATGTTAACGGTGGAATGTCAGCATGGCGCTGGCGGGGAGGAGATCATGTTCACCAAGGGGTTCATCACGGCGATCGCGGCCGTCGGGGGCGCGGTCCTGGTCGGTGCCGTCATGGCCACACCGGCGAATGCCGTGTCCGGAACGTCACACGGAGTGGGACACCCTGGGCGATCCGTAGAGGAAGCGGCAGACCCGTCCGGATCAGGCGCGACGGCGCGGGGTGGCTTTGCGTCCCGGCCGGTCGGCTCCTTCTCGTGGAGTTGGAAGGGCGCGACCATCAATGTGCCAGCAGGGTGCTTCTTGAACCTGTCCGTCCGCGGCAGTGGCTTGAGTCTGACCGGAACGACAGCAGGTGTCGACTGCATCGGGCCAGCGGCGATCATCCCGGGCATGTTCTGCAACTGGAGTGGGCGGTACCAGTTCAAGGACACGTCGAACCGTGTCTACGCGACAGAGACCACCGCAGTGCGATCCGGATGCGGCCAAGCGTCGTTCCACATCCCGGGCGCGAAGAAACGCACCATGCGGACGGGGAGTATCTGCCTGCAGTTCCGGAACAACGGTGTCGTCCGCGGCACGACCTGCATGGCGGTGTTCAAGTAGCAGGTGCGGGGCCGGTGCTGGCGGACGCGTCAGCTCCGCCCCCGCATCATGACAGAACGAGTCGCGATCAGCAGGGCGACGAACACCCCGGCGAGGACGCTTCCTTGCACGAGGGCGGAGAACCCGACGCTCAAGTCGCCGGCTCCGAACACGACGCATGCTGCGGTGATCGCCGACAGGCCGAACGATGCGGTGACGGTCTCGCGTCGAGCTCCGCACCGATCCGCTGTGACCCCGCACGCGAGCGACAGGATCGGGCTCACCGCGAGCACTGACAGCGACCCCGCGAACACGAACGCTCCCGCCACTGCGCCGATGAGGATCGTGATCGAGAGTGTCGCCCAGCGGCCGGCTTCCCACGGTGCTGCAGAGAGCCGTCGGACGCTGTTCCGAATCGTCAACGTGGCGGTGACGATGACGGACGTCGACACCAGGGCAATGCCGATTCCCCACCACGACGCAGCGCTCGACCCCGCCAGGGACAGCCCGAGCACCGCGAGTCCGATGATCTCCGGGCGGTACGGGGACGGGCCTCCTGCTCCTCGAGCTGCGAAAGCGCCTGGTGCCATGAAACGAAACATACCGGACATCAGGCCCGCAAGGCGACGGAAGACGGGAGGCGCGGTGCCAGCCGGCACCGCGCCTCCCGTCCGCTGCTGGTCCGGTCGGATCGTCAGCCGATGCGGATGAGCTTCTTGTTGACGAACTCGTCGGCCCCGAAGGGGCCGAGCTCCCGGCCGAAGCCGCTGGCCTTGACACCACCGAAGGGCAGCTCGGGGCTGTCCGCTCCGACGATGTTGACGTAGACCATGCCCGCCTCGATCCGATCCGCCACACGCAGCGCCTGCTCTGCATCGGTCGTGAACAGGTACGAGCCGAGGCCGAACGGGGTGTCGTTGGCGATCGCGATCGCGGCGTCCTCGTCGGCGACGCGGTGGACGGCGGCCACCGGGCCGAAGAACTCCTCGCGGTACGCGTCGTTGTCCGGGGTGACATCGGTGAGCACCGTCGGCGTGAAGGCGTTGCCGCGGCGCTCGCCGCCGGTGACGACGCTGGCGCCCTGGTCGACCGCGTGGCGGAGCTGCTCCTCGAGGCGGTCCGCCGCGGTCGGGGAGGAGAGCGGACCGAGCTCGGCGCCGGAGACGCTCGGGTCGGTCGGCTCGACGGCGGACATGGCGGCGGTGAACTTCGCGAGGAAGTCGTCGTACAGGTGGTCGGCCACGAGGAAGCGCTTCGCGGCGTTGCAGACCTGGCCGTTGCCCTCGAGGCGGGTGGCGACGGCGGACTCGACCACGGCGTCGAGGTCGTCGGTCGAGAGCAGGATGAACGGGTCCGACCCACCGAGCTCGAGCACGACCTTCGTGAGGTTGCGGCCGGCGATCTCGGCCACCGCGGCACCGGCGCGCGCGGAGCCGGTCAGCGAGACGCCCTGCACCCGCGGGTCGGCGATGACGTCGGCGACCTGGTCGTTCGTGGCGAAGACGTTCGTGTACGCCCCCGCGGGGAAGCCGGCGTCGTGGAAGACCGCCTCGATCGCGAGCGCGGACTCCGGGCACTGCGGCGCGTGCTTGAGCAGTACCGTGTTGCCGATCACGAGGTTCGGGCCGGCGAACCGGGCGATCTGGTACGCGGGGAAGTTCCACGGCATGATGCCGAGCAGCACGCCGACGGACGACTTCCGGACGAACGCGCTGCCCTCGCTGCCCTCGGCCAGGGTGATCGGCTGGTCCGCGAGGAACTCCTCCGCGTGGTCGGCGTAGTAGTCGTAGATGTCCGCGCAGAAGTCGACCTCGCCGTAGGCCTGGTCGATCGGCTTCGCCATCTCGCGGACGATCGTCGTCGCCAGGGCCTCCCGGCGTTCGCGGTAGAGCTCGGCGACGCGGTGCAGGAGCGCAGCCCGCTCGGCGACGGTGCTCGACCGACCCCAGGCGGCGTGCGTGTCGTCGGCCGTGGCGATCGCCTGCCGCAGCTCGTCGTCCGTGATCGTCGGGAAGGTGGCGAGGACCTCGCCGGACGCCGGGTCGGTGACCGCGTAGGTGGTGGCGGTGTCGTTCATCGTGTCTCCTGTCCGTGCTCGTCGGTGAGCTGCTTGTTGACGCCCGTGACGGGCTGGTTCTCGTCGAAGCCCTTCGGCTGCACCCGGAAGCCCTTCGTGATGACCAACAGGTACACGAAGCCGATCGCGGCCCAGACCCCGCCGGCGATGAGCGCGTCGGCGTGCAGCTGTGACCAGAGAACACCCGTCAGGAGCATCGCGACGCCCGGCAGCACGATGTACGTGACGCAGTCGCGGACGGTCCGGCGGCGGCCCTCACGCCATGCGAAGTGCACGATGACCGTGAGGTTGACGAAGGTGAAGGCGATGAGGGCGCCGAAGTTGATGTACGACGAGATGGTGTCGAGCGAGAACGTCATCGCGAGGAGGGTCACGGCGCCGACGATGACGATGTTCGGGATCGGCGTGCGGGTCTTCGGGCTGACGTAGCCGAAGACCTGTTTCGGCAGGACGTTGTTCCGTCCCATCACGAGCAGCATGCGGGCGACGCTCGCGTGCGAGGCCAGCCCGGACGCGAGGGCGGCGACGAACCCGGCGGCGACGAGGATCGCCTGGAACACCGGGCCGCCCACGAGCAGACCGATCTGGGGGAGCGGGTCGTCCGTGAACTCGCCGAAGGGCGCGTTGGTCGGGAAGCGGAGCTGCGCGAAGTACGAGGACACGAGGAAGATCAGTCCGCCGAGCAGGACGGTCATCAGGATCGCCTTCGGCATGATCTGGATGCTCTTGGCCTCTTCCGTGTACATCGTGACGGCGTCGAAGCCGATGAACGAGAAGCAGACGACGGTCGCACCGGTGAGGAGTGCCGTCATTGTGACGCCGTCGTGGACGAACGGCTCGGGACTCACGATCGTGCCGGCACCGGCGCCGCGGGTCAGCTCGATCACGGCGAAGACGACGAACGCGATCATCGCGAGGATCGCGCCGACGAGCAGCACCATGTTGAGGTTGGAGGTGCCGCGCATCGACAGGCAGATCACGGTGGTGACGAACAGCGTGTAGACCACGACAGTCACCCACGCCGGCAGTGCCGGGAAGACCTGCTCGAGGTAGAGCCGGATGATGAGCGCGTTCACCATCGGCAGCAGCAGGTAGTCGAGCAGCGATGCCCATCCGACCATGAAGCCGGCGTTCGGGTGGATCGACTCCCGCACGTACGTGTAGGCCGAACCGGCGGCGGGGTAGACGCGCACCATCTTCCCGTAGCTCACCGCCGTCAGGAGCATGATCACGAGCGCGACGAGGTACGCGCTCGGCACCGCACCGTTCGTCTCGTCGGACACGATGCCGAAGGTGTCGAACACGACGGTCGGGGTCATGTAGCCGAGGCCGAGCCCGACGATCGCCCAGAGGCCGAGGTTCCGCTTCAGGGACCCGCCCCGCGCGGTGGTGGGCGGCGCGGTGACCAGGGTGGGTGTTGCCAAGGGAGTTCCCTCCTGCTCGCGGCACTGCCGCGGGGCCGGGGCCGGGGCGACGGTGCCCCGGCCGGTGCGGGTACCGGCCGCCCGTCGGGTGGTCCGGTTCGCCGACGATACCGACGTCGAGGCACCCACCTGACTCGACGCCGAGTACACCGTGCTGACGGTGCTTGTACGTCATGTCGCTTGCTCGGAGGACGCCAGACGGTCGCTGTGAGCCGGATGGGGAGGACGCTCAGCCGTTCGGTCCCGGACGGCAGCCGGTTCCCGGACCCGATCCCTACGCTCGCGGCCGAAGCGGACCGTTGCCGGAACGCACGGAGGACGAGGACGACCGATGGCACGCACACCCACCACACCCCGCGCACGACGTGGCGGAGCACTCCTCGCCGGGGGGCTCGGCATCGGGCTCGTCGTGGGGCTCGCCGTCGGGGGGCTCGCCGTCGTCGGGCTCGGCGGCTGGAGTGCGAGCCACGCGGTGGCGGTGTCGGGCGGGCAGGCAGCGGCGACCTCCACCGCGCGGGCGCAGTCCTCGCCGCGACCCGTCCCCACGTACACACCCGTCCCGACCTCGTCCCTGGGCATCCCCGCGACCGAGTCACCCGCGGGGTCGACGGCTCCCGGCAGCGTCGACCTCGCGACCACCTGGACAGCGCCCGCGGACATGCCCTCCGCGGGGCGGTTGCTCCACGAGACGATCCCGGCCACCACCAGCCACTTCGTCGCCCGCCAGGCCCTCGTCTACCTGCCCCCGGCCGCGCTCACCGCCGACCCGCCGCACCTGCCGGTCGACGTCCTGCTGTCCGGGCAGTCGCGCGGTGCCGGCCCGAACGACGTCCAGAGCGGCGGGCAGATCGAGCAGACGATGAACGCGCTCGCGACCGTCGACCGCGGTCTCACGCCGATCGTCGTGGTGCCCGACCAGCTCGGCCCCCGGTCGGCGAACCCGATGTGCGTGGACGGCGAGCTCGGGAACAGCCGCACGTACCTGACGAAGGACGTCCCCGCGTGGATCACGAGCCACCTCACGGTGCAGACCGCCGCGTCGGCGTGGACGATCGGCGGCTTCTCGCAGGGCGGCACGTGCGCCATCCAGCTCGGCGCCGGTGACCCGTCGCGGTTCGGCAACCTCATCGACGTGTCCGGGGAGGACGGTCCGACGCTCGGGAACACGGCGGAGACGATCGCCGACGGGTTCGCCGGCAGCCGCGCCGCCTGGCTCGCCGCCCAGCCCGAGGCGCTGCTCCGCGCGAACGCCCCGTACCGGGACACCAACGCGTTCTTCGCGGTCGGGCAGCTCGACACCACGTACGGGTCGGTCATGCCCGTCCAGGCGGCACGTGCCCGGGCAGCAGGCATGCACGTCGCCACCTGGGTCGTTCCCGGCGACAAGCACAACTGGACGACCGCGCGGGCGGCACTCGCGGCGGGACTGGCGTGGATGCAGTCGCGGATCGGGTTGGCGCCGGCCGACGGTTAGCGGTCCCCGACGCTCGGCTGCTGCTGGGTGATGCAGTGCAGCCCGCCGCCCCGGGCGAACACCTCCCGCGCGTCCACCGACCGCACCTGGCGCCCCGGGTACACGTCGGCGAGGATGCCCCGAGCCCGATCGTCCGCCGCCGGTTCCCCGAAGGCGCACGCGATCACCGCACCGTTCACCACGACGTGGTTGACGTAGTTCCAGTCGACCGGGCCGTCGTCGTCGGTCAGGGTCGGCGGCGCCGGGAGCTCGACGATCGTCGCGTCCGTCGCCTGCTCGAGCGCCGCCCGGACCTGCGGCATGACGAGGTGGTCGGGGTGGCCGGCGTCCGGCTGGGCGTGCAGCAGCACGACGTCCGGGGACGCGAAGGTCGCCACCATGTCGACGTGCCCGCGCGTCCCGAGGCCGTCGTAGTCGCGCGTCAGGCCACGGGGGAGCCACACGACGTCCGACGCCCCCACCGTCCGCGCGAGCTCCTCCTCGACCCGTGCGCGGTCGGCGTACGGGTTGCGACGAGGGTCCAGCTGCACCGTCTCCGTCACGAGCACGGTGCCCTCGCCGTCGACGTGGATCGCACCGCCCTCGTTGACGAGCAGCGACGGGATGCGTTCCGCCCCAGCGGCCTCGGCGACGACCGCGGCGATGCGGGCGTCGCGGGTCCAGGTCGACCAGGCGTTCGCGCCCCAGCCGTTGAAGACCCAGTCCACCGCGCCGAGGCGCCCGTCGTCGAGCACGAACGACGGTCCGGTGTCGCGCATCCAGAAGTCGTCGAGCGGTGCCTCGAGCACGTCGACGTCGCCGGACAGGAGCCGGGCGGCGTCCGCCCGGGCGACCGGGTCGACGACGACCGTGACCGGCTGGTGATCGACGATCGTGTTGGCCGTCGTCGCCCACGCTGTCCGTGCGGCCTCGGCGCTCGCCGCGTCGTCGCCGAGGGTCGCGCCAGGACGCGGGAAGGCCATCCAGGTCCGGGCCTGGGGTGCCGTCTCCGCCGGCATCCGCCAGCTCATGCGCCGGCCGCCGCGGTCTGCGGGCCGCCGGCCCGGTGGGTGGTCGACGCATCCGCCAGGGAGGCACGGATCGCCTCGTCAGCGCCGTACCCGTCGCGCAGACGGTCGACCGGCGCGGTCAGGGTGGCGTAGAGGTCCGGTCTGCGGGTCACGTAGAACGGGAACAGCCGGAGCCACTCCGCGCGCGCGTCGAGGTCCAGGTCCGCCACGAGCACCGCGTCCGCGTCCCGCGGAGCCTCGACGAGGACCCGGCCGAACGGATCCGAGATGAACGACGAGCCGTAGAACGTGATCGCCCCCTCGTCGCCCCAGCGGTTCGGCACGACCATGAACTGTCCCGCGGTGATGCCGTTCGCGACGATGACCTGCCGCCAGATCGGCGCCGTGTCGAAGTCGGGGAAGGTCGGCTCGGAGCCGATCGCCGTCGGGTAGGCGAGCACCTCGGAGCCGGCGAGTCCGTAGGCCCGGGCGACCTCGGGGAACCACTCGTCCCAACACGTCGGCAGGCCGACCCGGGCACCGAGTCCCGCCGGGTCGTGCACGGGGAAGGGGTCCGTGTCGGGTCCGGGGCGGAAGTAGGTGTCCTCGTAGTACCCCGCGCTGATCGGGATGTGGGTCTTCCGGGTACGGCCGACCAGCGTGCCGTCGGGAGCGACGAGCACCGCGGTGTTGTACCCGCGCGGGTCCTCGGGCTGGTCGTCGTCCGCGGGGCGCTCGTACAGCGACGCGTGCACGAAGACGCGGTGGCGCCGTGCCTGATCGCGGACGAAGCGCATCGTGGGGCCGTCCTCGATCGACTCCGCGCCGTCCTTCGGCACCCCGCCGGCGGGGGTGTCACCGGGGTACCGGGAGAGCGTGAGCTCCTGCAGGAACACCGCGGTGGCCCCGTTCGCCGCCGCAGAGGCGATGCCGTCGGCGAGTGTGCGTTCGTGCTCGTCGGGGTCCTCGTGCCAGCGCGTCTGGACGAGCGCGACACGGACCCGGCGGCGAGCCGCGCCGGTGTCCTGGTGCAGGGGGGACGGCTGGTCTGCGGCGGTGATCACGTCCATCCCGTCATTGTTGACCATACGATCAACGATGACAAGAGCGCCGAGGTCCGAGTTGTATCGAGGCATGACCGGAGCGATCGTGAACCCCCTCGGCTTCTCCCACGTCCGGCTCACCGTCACTGATGTCCGTCGGAGCAAGGCGTTCTACGAGCTGCTGTTCGGGATGCCGCCGGGGAGCGACTTCAGCGACGAGATCGACGACCCGACCATCCACGACGACCCGTGGCGCACGTACGGCGGCTGCTCGTTCACCTTCGGCGGACAGACCCTCGGGCTGCGACCCGTCGCCCCGGTCGACGACCGGTTCGACCCCGATCGGGTGGGTCTCGACCACGTCAGCTTCCGTGTGGCGAGCGCGGATGACCTGCATGCGGCGGTCGACCGACTCGACGCCGCTGGGATCGAGCACGGTCTGGTCACCGACCTTCCTCCGTTCGGGCTCGTCATCCTGTCCGTCCGCGATCCGGACGGCATCAACCTGGAGTTCGCGGCGCCGCGTCCCTGACTGTCCGGAGTCCGCGCACGTCCCCCGGACGTCCACGCGGCGCGGAGCCGTCCGGGCGTTGTGTGGTCCGGTCACGACGCAGGAGGAGACATCATGAGCAAGACCTGGTTCATCACCGGAGCATCGAAGGGCTTCGGCCGCGAGTGGGCGGAGGCGGCGCTCGGACGCGGTGATTCCGTCGCCGGCACGGCCCGCAACCCCGATGACGTGCGTGACCTCGAGGAGCAGTACCCGGAGACCTTCCTCGGGCTGCGACTGGACGTCACCGACCACGACGCCGACACCGCCGCGGTTCGGCGCGCAGCCGAGCACTTCGGCTCGCTGGACGTCGTCGTCAACAACGCCGGGTTCGGCCACTTCGGCATGGTCGAGGAACTCACCGAGGACGAGGTGCGTGCACAGCTCGAGACGAACTTCTTCGGGGCGCTCTGGGTCACGCAGGCCGCACTGCCGATCATGCGCGAGCAGGGCTCCGGCCACATCGTGCAGGTGTCGAGCATCGGCGGGATCAGCGCGTTCCCGACCGTGGGCGCCTACCACGCCTCGAAGTGGGCGCTCGAGGGCCTCTCGCAGTCGCTGTCGCAGGAGGTCGCGGACTTCGGCATCCACGTGACCCTCGTCGAGCCGGGTGGGTTCTCGACGGACTGGTCCGGACCCTCGTCGAAGCGGAGTGCGGAGCTCGACGCCTACGACGACGTCCGCGAGGCAGCATCGAAGCGTCCGTCCGCCGCGGACCCCGGCAAGCCCGAGGCGACCCGCTCGGCGATCCTCGCGGTCGTCGACGCAGACGAACCACCCCTGCGCGTGTTCTTCGGCAAGGCTCCGCTCGGGATCGCGGAGCGGGACTACGAGTCGCGGCTGGCGACGTGGCGCGAGTGGCAGCCGGTCGCCGAGCAGGCGCACGGGTCCTGATCGCCCGTCCGTCACGACTCCGGGTCAGTTGATGATGTTGACCGCGCGCGATATGACGAGCGCCAGCAGGATGAACCCGCCGACCGCCTGGTAGGCCATGATCATCTTCGCCCGGACGGTCAAGGGCATCGTGTCCGTCGGACTGAACGCCACCATGTTCGTCATCGCCACGTAGAGGTAGTCGAGGTAGACGGGTCGCCACGACGCCTTGCTCGGATCGGACTCCTGCGGGAACAGGAAGTCGGCCTCGTCGCTCGCCCAGAGTTCCGGCTGCCGACGCGCGACCGGGCCGCCGCGGTCCAGCTCCCAGTACACGAGGCCGAACGCGATGATGCTGCTCACCCAGACCTGCAGCGCCGTGAGGAGCACCGCGCCGCCGTCGGGGTGACCGTGCAGGAGTTGGTCGACCGTTCGCACGACGGTCGACTGGTTCGCCACCGTGAGCAGGACGGCGAGCCCCGTCGAGAGCCAGCGCGACCAGGTCGTCTCGCGGGTGAGGCGTCGGGGGTTGAAGACGATGAGCGGTGTCAGGAGCAGGACCCCGAGCAGCGGGACGACCCACGACGGGAAGAACAGCACCTCGTCCGGCAGGAAGAGGCTCAACGCCAGGTTGACCAGCACGGCGACGGCGACCGGTGCGCGGTGCTCGTGCTGGTGGAGGGGCCGCGTCGTCGTCACGGTCCGAGTGTGGCACCGCTGCAGAGGTCGGCGGCGGTGCCATCCGTGCGGACCCTCTCAGCCGACCGCCCTCCACTCGCCGGGGCCGGGGACGGGGACGGGGACGTCAGACGCGGAGCGGCCCGGCGAGGGACGCCGGCGTGACGTCGTGCCCGAGCAACCGCCCGGCAGCCCGCAGCCCGGACAGCAGCGCCCCGTGCACTGTCGCAGGGTCGTCGCCCCAGGTGGCCTCCCCGGCGAGCTGGACCCGGCCGCACCGCCCGCCGAGCCGATCGTGGTCGTCCGTGGAGGCCCCGACGCGCAGGAACGAGTACGACCCGAGGGCGAACGGGTCAGCCGCCCACCGGGTGACGCGCACCGCCTCCGGCTCCGGGACCGACGGGCCGAACATCCGCCGCAGTGCGGCCAGCCCTTCGTCGACGATGATGGCGTCCGGCAGCGACTCGATGCGCCGGGCGCCCGCTCCGCCGAGCAGCGCCGCGAGCACCGGTTCACCGGTCACGCGGGACATGTCGTACCAGGAGTGCCAGTCGACCCCGGCGGGCCCCTGCTGGCGGACGACCCAGTCGTCGCCCCAGAACCGCTCGGGGAAACGCAGGAACACCTTGTCGTAGACCCCCATCCCGAGCCGGCCCATCGCGTCGAGGACGTCCGGCTCCAGCGGCGGCTCGAACGTGACCGAGCCGGCCTGCAGGACACCGAGCGGCACGGTGACGACGACCTCGGCAGCGGTGACGACCGTGCCGTCGGCGAGCTCGACGGCGGCGCCCTGCGGCGACTGCCGGACGGCGCGCACGACCGCGCCGAGCCGCACGTCGAGCCCGTCGGCGAGGGCCCGCGCGTACTGGCCGTACCCGCCGGGGAACACGACCTCGTCGCCGGGCACGTGCTCCTCGTCGAGCCCGTGCGCGTCGAGCACCGTGACGGGTGCGCCGCAGAGGTCCTCGGAGCGGTGGGCGGTGTACTCGCGGACGCGTGCGGCCCGGTCGCCCTCGATGTGGAGGTCGCGCAGCACCGTGTTCACCGCCACGGCGTACGTGGCCGGGGGCGGGGCGTGTCCGACGACCGCGGGCAGCGCGGCGTCGAGGGCGCGCAGGTCGGCGACGAAGGACGCTGCCTCGGCGTCGGTGAGCCGGCGACCGGACGGCGCGTGCCACCCGATCGGCCGACCGTCGAACTGGAAGCTGCCGACGGTGAACTCGACGGTGTCGATGCCGAACGCCGGCGCGAGCTCCCAGAGCGGGTTGCCGTCGACGCCGTGGATCCACGAGGCGCCGAGGTCGACCGGCACGCCGAGCTCGTCGTCGGTCCAGGTGCGGCCGCCGATGCGGTCGCGGGCCTCGAGGACGACGACCCGCTTCCCTCCCTGCGCCAGGGCACGTGCCGCCGCGAGACCGGACACGCCTGCCCCGACGACGACGACGTCGGCACCCGGACCAGGGACGTCGGACATCAGTGCCCTCCCGTCAGGGGCGCCATGAGCCGCGCCGCGAGGCTGGGCCGGCCGGTCAGCGCTTCCTCGCGGTCGGCGAGGTCGGTGGCCACGAGTCCGGCGTTCGTGCCGAGGAACCGGAGCGGCTCGGGCTCCCAGTCCGGCGACCGGTGGTTCACCCACGGCAGCGCGGTGAGCGGCGAGGCGACCCCGCGCACGAGGTCGGCGAGCGTCCGCCCGGCCAGGTTCGTCGTGGAGAGTCCGTCACCGACGTAGCCGCCGGCGGTCCCGACGTGGCCGTCCCAGGTCACCGAGGCGCACCAGTCGCGCGGGACGCCGAGCGGGCCGCCCCAGGTGTGGGTGATCGGCGCGTCGCCCACGGCGGGGAAGAGGTCGACGAGGGCCTTCCGGAGGTGCTCGAACACGCGGGGCACCCGGTCGTGGCCGGGCTCGATGGACGACCCCCAGTGGTAGCGGGCACCCCGTCCGCCGAAGGCGATGCGGTCGTCGGCCGTCCGCTGCCCGTACACGAGGAGGTGCCGGTAGTCGGAGAACGTCTGCCCGTGCTCGAGGCCGATGCGGTCCCACACCCCGGCGGGCAGTGGTGCGGTCGCGATCATGAGCGAGTACAGCGGGAGGATGCGCCGTCGGGTCTGCTCGAGCTGCGCGCCGTAGCCCTCGACGGCGATGACGACGGCGCCCGCCGTGACGGTCCCGCGTGACGTGACCACGCGGCCGCGGTCCCAGGACGAGGCGGGCGTGTGCTCCGCGATCCGCACGCCCCGTGCCTCCAGGGCGGCCGCCAGGCCACGGACCAGCGCGGCGGGCTGCACCCGCGCGCAGTCGGGGGTCCAGGCGACGCCGGCGGTGCCCGCCGCGTCGCCCGGACGCGCGTCCCGGTACGTCATGTCGTCGCCCCAGGCGACGGAGGCGGCGACCTCGTCGCGTGCCGCGCGCTCCTGCACGGCGGAGCGCGCGTACAGCACGGTCCCGCCCTTGACGAAGTCGCAGGCGACGCCCGCCTCGGCCGCGGCACGGCCGACCTCGTCGACCGTGCCGCGCATGGCCGCGCGGAGCGCCAGGGCTGCGTCCCGACCGTGCCGTTCGGCGATGGACGCCGCGGACGCCGGGAAGAGCGCGGAGCACCAACCGCCGTTCCGTCCGGAGGCGCCGAACCCGGCGATCTCGCGTTCCACGACGACGATCCGGAGGCCCGGGTCGGCCTGGTGCAGGTACCACGCGGTCCAGAGACCCGTCAGTCCACCGCCGACGATCACGACGTCCGCGGTCGTGTCGCCGTCGAGCGGAGCCCGGGGCGTGAGGTCGTCACGCCCGCCGGCGACGAGCGCGTCGAGCCAGAACGAGACGCCCCGGTACCCCGACATGGTCAGATCTTCGTCCAGGCCTCGGTCAGGACGCTCCGCAGGATCGACGTCATCTCGCGGAACTCCGGCTGCCCGATGGTCAGCGGCGGCGCGAGCTGCACGACGGGGTCCCCGCGGTCGTCGGCGCGGCAGTACAGCCCCGCGTCGAAGAGCGCCTTCGACAGGAACCCGCGCAGCAGGCGCTCCGACTCGGCGTCGTCGAACGTCGTCTTCGTCGCCTTGTCCTTCACGAGCTCGATGCCGTAGAAGTACCCGTCGCCGCGGACGTCGCCGACGATCGGCAGGTCGCGGAGCGTGTCGAGCTCGGCCCGGAACAGCGGGGCGTTCTGCTGCACGTTCTGCAGCAGCCCCTCCTCCTCGAAGATGTCGAGGTTCTCCATCGCGACGGCGGCCGACACCGGGTGCCCGCCGAACGTGTACCCGTGGTAGAAGGTCGTGTCGCCCTTGGAGAACGGCTCGAACAGCTTGTCGCTGATGATCGTCGCGCCGATGGGCGAGTACCCCGAGGTCATCGCCTTGGCGCACGTGATCATGTCGGGCACGAAGTCGTAGGTGTCGCACGCGAACATGGTGCCGATCCGGCCGAACGCGCAGATGACCTCGTCGGACACGAGCAGCACGTCGTACTCGTCGCAGATCTCGCGGACGCGCTGGAAGTACCCGGGCGGCGGGGTGAAGCAGCCGCCCGAGTTCTGCACCGGCTCGAGGAAGACCGCGGCGACGGTGTCCGGACCCTCGAACTCGATCATCTCGCGGATGCGCTCGGCCGCCCAGAAGCCGAACTCCTCCTCCGAGCCACCGGCGAAGCCCATCTCCTCGGCGCGGTAGTAGTTCGTGTTCGGGACCCGGAAGCCACCGGGCGTGAGCGGCTCGAACATCTGCTTCATCGCGGGGATGCCGGTGATCGCGAGGGCGCCCTGCGGGGTGCCGTGGTACGCGACCGCGCGGGAGATCACCTTGTGCTTCATCGGCTTGCCGCGGAGCTTCCAGTAGTACTTCGCGAGCTTGAACGCGGTCTCGACGGCCTCGCCGCCGCCGGTCGAGAAGAACACCTTGTTGAGGTCACCCGGGGCGTGGTCGGCCAGCCGGTCGGCGAGCTCGATCGCCGCCGGGTGCGCGTACGACCAGATCGGGAAGAACGACAGGGTCTCGGCCTGCTTGGCGGCCATCTCCGCCAGGCGCTTCCGACCGTGCCCCGCGGCGACGACGAACAGGCCGGAGAGCCCGTCGATGTACTGCTTGCCGTGGCTGTCGTAGACGTGGTGCCCCTCGCCGCGGACCATGATCGGCACGTCGGCGCCCGCCTGGTTCGCGCCGTGCCGGGCGAAGTGCATCCAGAGGTGGTCGCGCGACTTCTGCTGCAGCGCGGCGTCGTCCACCGGGGCGAACGGATCGTAGGACCCCAGGCGTGCACGTGGTTCGGAGATGGTCATCGCGTTCCCCAGTCGTAGAGCTGTTTGCGGAGTTGCAGGTAGACGAAGGTCTCGGTGCCGGCGACGCCCGGGATCGCCCGGATCGTGCCGTTGAGCAGTTCGATGAGGCCGTCGTCGTCCTCGCAGACGACCTCCACCATGAGGTCGAAGCTCCCGGCGGTCATGACGAGGTAGTCCACCGCCGGGAGCCGTTCGAGTGCATCGGCGACGGTTCGGGTGTCGCCGCTGACCCGGATGCCGATCATCGCCTGACGGTGGAACCCGAGCTGCATGGGGTCCGTCACCGCGACGATCTGCATGACGCCGGTCTCGGTGAGCTTCTGCACACGTTGACGGACCGCCGCCTCGCTGAGACCGACCGCCTTGCCGATCTCGCCGTACGGGCGGCGTCCGTCTGCCTGGAGTTGCTCGATGATCCGTTTCGAGGTCTCGTCGATCGGTCCCGGACGTCGTGGTGCTGCCGCCATGCCGGACAGCATGGCAGCGGCATCCCGACCGCGCAAGGGATTTCGTTGTGAACACGATGTTTCGCGACGATTTCCGTTGTTACGGTTCTCCACAACCCGCGGAATCTTCTTCCGGAGCAGCGCATTCCGTGCCAGTATCGCCGCCATGCTGGACAGTGACACAGCCTCCCCGGGCCGCGCGACGGCGGTCTCGGGCGCTGCCGCGATGGGCGGGACGGCCAGGGGCGTGCTCCGGAACGTCATCGGGGGCGAGCAGGTCGACGCGCGCGGCGACGCGACCATGGACCTCGTCGCACCGACGGACGAGCACGTCTACGGCACCTCGCCGGTCTCCACCGCCGAGGACGTCGACGCCGCCTTCGCCGCCGCGAGCCGCGCGTTCGACGGGTGGCGGCGCACCACCCCAGCGGAGCGGCAGCTCGCCCTGTTCCGGATCGCCGACGCGATGGAGCAGCGCGCCGAGGAGTTCGCCGACCTCGAGGCCCTCGACACCGGCAAGCCGCGTGCGACCCTCGTGCAGGACGAGATCCTGCTGTCCGTCGACCAGATCCGCTTCTTCGCCGGGGCCGCACGGAACCTCGAGGGTCGCAGCGCCGGCGAGTACACGCCGGACCACACGTCGTTCGTCCGCCGCGAGCCGATCGGCGTCGTCGCCCAGGTCACCCCGTGGAACTACCCGCTCAACATGGCGGTGTGGAAGGTCGCCCCGGCGCTCGCCGCGGGGAACACGACCGTGCTCAAGCCGAGCGACACCACGCCGCTCTCGACGCTGCTGCTCGCCGAGGTCGCTGCGGAGTTCCTGCCGCCCGGGGTCCTCAACGTCGTGCTCGGCGACCGGACCACCGGCGCCGCGATGATCGACCACCCGACACCCCAGCTGGTGAGCATCACCGGCTCGGTCCGGGCCGGCATGCAGGTCGCCCGCGCCGCCGCGTCCGACCTCAAGCGGACGCACCTCGAACTCGGCGGCAAGGCCCCCGTCATCGTGTTCGACGACGCCGACGTCCCGTCCGCCGTCGCCGGCATCGTCGCCGCGGGGTTCTTCAACGCCGGCCAGGACTGCACCGCCGCCACCCGGCTGCTCGTGCAGGACGGCATCCACGACGAGTTCGTCGCGGCCCTCGTCGCCGAGGCCCGGACGAACGCCCGGACCGGCCCGGACGTCGCGGACCCGTCGTTCGGGCCGGTCAACAACGCCGGCCAGCTCGCCCAGGTCCGGTCCTTCGTCGACACCCTGCCCGACCACGCCACGATCGAGACCGGCGGGCACCGCATCGGCGACCGCGGCTTCCACCACGAGGCGACGATCGTGTCCGGGCTCCGGCAGGGCGACCGCGCCGTGCAGCAGGAGATCTTCGGCCCGGTGCAGACGGTGCAGCGCTTCTCGACCGAACAGGAGGCGCTGACCTGGGCGAACGACGTCGAGTACGGTCTCGCGAGTTCGGTGTGGACGACCGACCACGCCAGGGCCATGCGCTTCGCCCGAGACCTCGACTTCGGATGCGTGTGGATCAACACGCACATCCCGATCGTCGCCGAGATGCCGCACGGCGGCTTCAAGCACTCCGGCTACGGCAAGGACCTGTCCCAGTACGGGTTCGACGACTACACCCGCATCAAGCACGTCATGTCCTACATCGGCTGATCCCGACCCCGACCCGCGCACCAGCAGCAGGAGGCACCATGGCAATGACCGGCACGTTCGCCGAATCCGGAGCCGATCTGCGGCTCGAGCAGATCACCAAGGCGTTCCCGGGTCACACCGCGGTCGACGCGCTCGACCTCACCGTGCCCGCCGGCTCGTTCTTCGCCCTGCTCGGCCCGTCCGGCTGCGGCAAGACGACCACGCTCCGCCTCGTCGCCGGGCTCGAGGAGCCGACGAGCGGGACGATCACCATCGGCGGGCGCGACGTCACCGACACCAAGCCGTACCAGCGGCCGGTCAACACCGTGTTCCAGAACTACGCGCTCTTCCCGCACATGAGCGTGCTCGAGAACGTCGCGTTCGGCCTGAAGCGGCGCCGTATCCCGGACCCGATGACGAAGGCGACCGAGGCGCTCCGGCTCGTCGAGCTCGAGGGATCCGCATCGAAGCGTCCGGCGCAGCTGTCCGGCGGCATGCAGCAGCGCGTCGCCCTCGCACGGGCGATCGTGAACCGCCCCGCGCTCCTGCTCCTCGACGAACCGCTCGGCGCCCTCGACCTCAAGCTCCGGCACCAGATGCAGTTCGAGCTGAAGTCGATCCAGGCCGAGGTCGGGCTGACGTTCCTGCACGTCACCCACGACCAGGAAGAGGCGATGACCATGGCCGACACGGTCGCGGTCATGAACGGCGGCCGGATCGAGCAGATGGGCAGCCCGCAGGAGCTCTACGAACTCCCGCGCACCGCCTTCGTCGCGAACTTCCTCGGCCGGTCGAACCTGCTCGAGGGCGAGGTCCGCGGGACCGACGGCGAGCTCCTGGTCGTCACGACCGGTGCCGGGACGCTCGCGGTCCCCACCGCTCGAGCCGTCGCCACGACCGGTCGCGTCGTGGTCGGCGTCCGACCCGAGAAGCTCAAGATCCGCACCGCGGAGCCGACGCCCGAGGCCGGTCGGAACATCCTCGGGCCCGGCCGCGTCGTCGACGTCTCGTTCTCCGGCGTGAGCACGCAGTACCTCGTGGACGTGCCCGGCGCCGGGCACGTGTCCGTCTTCGCCCAGAACTCCAAGGGCGGCCCGCGGATCGCCCCCGGGACCGAGGTCTGGCTGACGTGGGGCGTCGACCACGGGTTCGGCCTGGAGGCGCACCACGCGTCCGACGCGACCGTCACCACCCAAGCCGGTCCGGGCCTCCAGTCCGAGCCGGCGACCGCAGGAGCGGTCGCGTGAGCAGCCGCCCCGACCTGGTCCGCGGACTCACGTCCGCGCGCGTCAGCCGGCGCGGGTTCCTCGCCGGCGGCGGGGCCGCCGCGGTGGCCGCACTGCTCGCCGGCTGCAGCATCAAGGGATCGGCGGCCTCGCTCGCGGGCACCGAAGTCGACTGGAAGCGGTTCTGGGCCGACGCGACGGCCACGAAGCAGCTCAACTTCGCGAACTGGCCGCTCTACATCGACTCCGACAAGGGCAAGTCCGAGTCGCTCCGGCTGTTCGAGAAGGCCACCGGGATCACCGTCGACTACCAGGCGGTCATCCAGGACAACGCGACGTTCTACGCGACCGTCTCGCCGATCCTCCGGGCACAGGGCGCGACGGGCTACGACCTCGTCGTGATGACGAACGGGTTCGAGCTCACGCAGATGATCAAGAACGGGTTCGTGTGCGAGCTCGACCACTCGCGCCTGCCGAACTTCGCGAAGTATGCCGGCGACTCGGTCAAGGACCCGACCTACGACCCGGACAACAAGCACTCCGTGGTCTGGCAGACCGGCTTCACCGGGATCGCCTACAACCCGAAGTACATCGACCGGGAGATCACGTCGTTCCAGGACCTCCTCGACCCGGCGTTCGCGGGACGGGTCGGGCTGATGAGCGACAACACGGAGCTCGGGTCGCTCGGGCTGCTCGCCACGGGCGCCGACCCCGAGACCTCCACGCCGTCGGAATGGTGGACGGCCCAGGAGTGGCTGCGGAAGCTCCGGCCGAGCGTCACCGGGTTCTACGACCAGAGCTACATCAACAAGCTCGAGAACGGCGACACCTGGATCACGCAGGCCTGGTCGGGCGACGTGTTCCAGGCACAGCAGTCGGGGTTCGAGCACCTGAAGTTCATCACGCCGGAGGAGGGGCAGATGATGTGGCACGACAACCTCATGATCCCGAGACAGGCGGCGAACCCGGTGTCGGCGCTGGCCTGGATGGACTTCTACTACACGCCGGAGATCGCCGGGATCGTCGAGGACTACGTCAACTACGTGTGCCCGGTGCCCGGCGCCCAGGACTACGTCCGCGACGTGCTCGACGACCCGACCGTGGCGGACAGTCCGCTCGTCTTCCCCTCGACGGACGTGCTCGAGCGGTCGCACGAGTTCCGCGTGTTCCAGAACTACGACGAGTACTCGGAGTGGAACGGCATCTTCAACGCGGTGGTGCAGTCGTGACGGCCGTCGGGACCGCGGCGATCGCTGGCGTCGGCGCCGGACCGGGCCGTCGTCGGTTGCGGGTGCCGTTCCTGCTCGGGATCGTCGGCACGGCGTACCTCTGCGTGTTCTTCGTCATCCCGCTCGTGTCCGGGCTCATCGTCTCGCTCATGTCGGGCAACCCGGACGACGGCTACACCTTCACCTGGAACTTCGGGATCTACTCATCGCTCTTCGTCGACCCGCAGGTGCCGTACCTCACGTTCCTGCTCCGGTCGCTCTGGTACGGCCTGGCCGCGACCATCGTGACGATCGCGGCCGGGTACCCGGTGGCGTACTTCATCGCGTTCCGGGTGTCGCCGCGGTGGAAGAACCCGCTGCTCATGCTCGTGTTCATCAGCTTCCTGGTGTCGTTCGTCATCCGCACCGACATGTGGGCGTTCGTGCTCGCGTCGCAGGGGCCCGTCGTGACGACCCTGCAGGCGATCGGGCTCGCGGGGAAGGACTTCCACATCCTCGGGACGTCCGGCGCCGTGATCTTCGGCAACGCGTACAACGACCTGGCGTTCATGGTCCTGCCGATCTACGCCGCCCTCGAGCGCATCGACCCACGCCTCGGCGAGGCCGCGCACGACCTCTACGCCGGGCGGTTCCGGGCGTTCTGGCACACCACGCTGCCGCTGTCCCGGTCCGGCATCTTCGCGGGCGTGCTGCTCGTGTTCATCGACTGCGTGGGCGACCCGGTGAACTCGGCGCTCCTCGGCGGGACGAACACGTACACGATCGGCCAGGCCATCCAGGACGCCTACTCGGGCAACCAGCAGTACAACGTCGCCGCCGCGCTCTCGACCGTGCTCATGGTCGTGCTCGGCATCATCCTGTTCATCTACGCCCGGGTGTCCGGCACCGACGACCTCGAGGACCTCGTATGACCGCCGTCACGCCGACCCGGGCCGGGTCGACCGCCCCCGTGTCGCCCCTCGCCGCCGGCGCTGCCGAGCGGCCCGTCCGACGCCGTCGCGGCGGCGCGACCCGGCGCGGGCCGTGGCTCGCGATCGTGTACTGGGTGGTCATCGCGATCACCCTCGTGCCGATCGTCTCCATGATCGCGTACTCGTTCAACGACGCCCCGACGAACCGGCTGACCTTCGCGTGGCGGGGCTTCACGACGTACTGGTACCAGAACCTCTGGAACGTCTCGGGGCTCGGTGCGGCCTTCGGCACCTCGGTCGCCGTCGCGTTCCTCGCGGCGATCGTCTCGGTGGCGATCGGTCTGCCGTTGGCCCTGGCACTGGAGCGGTACCGGTTCCCCGGCCGCGGGGTCGTCAGCTCGATCGTGTTCGCCGACATCGCCGCACCGTCGATCGTCGTCGGCTCGGCGTCGCTGTCGTTCTTCCTGTCGATCGGGCTCGGCACCGGCTTCTGGACGATCCTCCTCACCCACGTGGCGTTCGACGTCGCGTACGTCGTGGTGGTGCTCCGAGCGCGGATCGCGGGGACGTCGAAGGTGCTCGAGGAGGCGGCGAGCGACCTCGGCGCGACCCCGTTGCAGGCGTTCCGGCTCGTCACGTTGCCGCTCCTCGCCCCGGGCATGCTCGCCGCCGGGCTGCTGGCGCTCGCGATGTCGATCGACGACTACGTCATCACGTCGTTCGTCGCCGGACCCTCGGTCACATTCCCGCTCTTCGTGTACGGCGCCGCGAAGGCCGGGATGCCGCCGCAGGTGCTCTGCTTCGGGACGCTCGTGTTCGCGGTGGGCCTGCTCGTGGCGTTGCTGAACGGTGCGCTGAACCGGCGGTTGGCGCGCACGCGGGGGTAGGCCCGGTCGCCGCGGTGGAAGAACGCGGCGCTTCGACGTCGCACGCGTCGATCGACGCGTGCGACGTCGGAACGCGCGCGTTTCCACCCCTGGTCGGAGCCCGCTGGTCTCGAAAGTCGATTGTTCCTCGGCGGCACCCGGACACAGACTCAATGTACGACGTCAAGTAGCGGGGAGACACGAGCGGGCTGGTGGCTCCGGACACCACGCCCGCTCGCGTGTCGACGAGCGGGTCAGGCGGTGGGGACCTGGCGACGCCCACTCCGCGCTGCGAACGCGTCCAGTGCCTCCACGACCTCATCGTTCACCCACACCCGGTTCCGCTGCTTGGAGTTCGCAGGTCGGAGGACACCACGGTCGACGAGTTGCGCGAACCCGTTCGCGACGGCTGGTGCACTCGACCCCGTCCGTTCGATCGCGAGGCGCGCGTTCAGTACCGGGTGCTCGATCGAGAGCCTCGCGATGCGGCGTGCGGTGGCGTCGGTCCTGAGGCCGGCGAGTCGCCCTCCCCACTGCTCCTGCAGCCCGCGGATGTCCGCTGCCAGGGTGCTCGCGTTCCGGAGTCCGGCGAGCGACGCCGACGAGAACACGTCGATGATCGGCTCGACCTTGCCCGCGCGGTAGGCGTCGAGGGCGCCGAAGTAGCCGTCGACGTCGGTGAGGATCCCACTGCTGACGGGGATGGTGAGGTGCCGCAACAACCCACCCCGACGCAGGATCGCCTGCACGAGCGCACGACCGGTGCGGCCGTTGCCGTCCGGGAACGGGTGGATCGTCTCGAACTGCGCGTGCGCGATCGCGGCCAGGACGAGCAGGGGGAGGTCCGTCCTCGACGTGAAGGCGATGAGGTCGTCCATCGCGGCGGGCACCAGCTCCTGGTGCGGCGGGACGAACGCGGCCAGGTGTGGCAACGAGCCGCCGATCCAGACCTGCTGGTCACGGAAGCCGCCGACGAGGTGCGGCGTCTGGTCGCGCAGCAGTTCCTCGTGCATCGCGATGATCGTCTCGATCCCGAGGTCGTCCGCGAGTGCGACGGCCGCTTCCATCGCCCGCACGTTCCGGACGATCGACGAGGCGTTGCCCTGCACCCGTTCGTCGATCTCCGCCTCGGCGATGGCACGCGCCCCGGCGGTGAGGTGCTCGATCTCCGAGCTCGATGCCGACTCACTCCGCAGGAGCACCGCCGCGAACGGGACCGGGAAGGAGGCGTACTCGGCGTCGAACCGCGCGATCGCCCTCGTGGCGTCGTCGGCGTCGGAGAGTGACCGGGAAGCGATGGTGAACTCGGCGGCCGCGATCTCCGGAGGGACCGCCGCCCGGTACGGTTCGCCGCGCAGCGCTCGGATCCGACGGGAATCGAAATCCGGGTTCTCCGGCCGGGGCAGCCAGCGTTCCTCCCAGTCGAGTCTCGTCGGCACGCGCGCACCCTTTCGTCCGGTTCGTCCTTGTTGAAGTTTACGGCACAACCTTCAATGACGGCCCACGAGAGCGAAGCTTCGCCATCGTGTTACGAGCATGAGTCAGTCGGGGCGGCGGTGCGCCTCGTCTGGAACGTGGACTGCCGCGCACGACGCGTCGCGGACCCCGGTTCCGGACCTGCCGGGCGCCGTCGTCACCGACCCCGTGCTGAGCCGCGACGGCCGGAGCGTGCTGCTCGCCGTCGAGGGCCCGACCCGTCCGCGTGAGCTCTGGCGGCTCGACACGAACGCGCTGACCTGGAGCCGCGTGACCGGCGTGCCGGAGCTGCCGGACGTGCCGCTCGTCGAACCGACCCTCGAGCGGTTCGCCGCACGCGACGGACTGGAGCTGACCGGCTGGCTGTCCCGGGCCGTGGAGCCGACCGACCCGTCGGCGGACGCCGATCCGTCGACGCGCTCCGTGCCTCCCGGCCCGCGCGCAGCGCTCGTGCACCTGCACGGCGGACCGGAGTCACAGGAGCGACCGACGTTCTCGCCCCAGCACCAGGCGCTCGCCGCTGCGGGCGTCACCGTGTTCGCGCCGAACATCCGCGGGTCCTCCGGCTCCGGCCACGAGTTCGTGCACGCCGACGACCTCGCGCTGCGGTGGAACGCGCTCGCCGACGTCGTCGACTGCGCCCGGTACCTCGTGGCGAACGGGTACGCCGAGCGCTCCCGGGTCGCCGTCGAGGGTCGCTCCTACGGCGGGTAGGCGACGCTGGCGTCGCTCGCGTTCACGCCGGACGTCTTCGTCGCCGGGGTCGCCGTGTGCGGCATGAGCGACTTCGCGACGTTCCACCGCGACACCGAGCCGTGGATCGCGGCCGCGGCGGCGACGAAGTACGGACACCCGGTCGAGGACCGGGCCCTGCTCGCCGCCCTGTCCCCGATGCGGGCGGTGGACGAGATCGCGGCGCCCCTCCTGGTCGTGCACGGCGAGCTCGACACCAACGTGCCGATCGGCGAGGCGCACCAGGTGGTCGCGGCACTGCGGGAACGGTCGCACGACGTCGAGTACCTCGAGCTCGAGGGCGAGGGGCACGAGTACCGGCGGACGTCGTCGCGGGCGCTGCTCGTGCGGCGGATGGTCGAGTTCCTGGTGGCGCGGCTGGGCTAGCCGGATCGGGCTGCGTGTTCTCCGGGCGCGCGGGGACTAGCGCCGGGTGAAGAACGGGCGCGCGGCCGGGACGAAGAGGAGGACGGCGGCGGCCGCGGAGAGCGCCGTGAGCAGGAGCGTCGACGGCCCGTTGCCCAGGCTGAGCAGCGCCCGTGCGACCGCCACCACCACGAGGACGATGCGTGCCGTCGCCGAACCCCGCGAGACGCGGAGGACAGCCCACGCGACGAGGCCCCAGACCACCAGGGAGAGGACGACGGAGACGACCGTCACCAGGACGCTCGACGGGAACTCGACGAAGCCGACCACGGACGCGAGCACGCAGCCGACGAGCCACACGAGCCAGAGCACGACCGAGATCGTCACGATGCGGGGCCGGGGGTTCGCTGCGGTCACGCGAGCAGCGTAGCCGTCACGGTCCGCAACGATCCGTCGGACACCGCGCCGGGGTCGGAGACTGGGGGCATGACCACCTCGCCCGTCACCGTCGTCCGTCGCTCCGCCACCGCCGACCCCCGGGTCGAGCGGTGGACGCACGACGACCAGGGCGCGGGCGACGGGCCGGGCGACGCCGTCGCGTCGGGCGCGGTCGACGGGCGCGGCGACGCCGTCGTCTCGGGTGCGGTCGTCGAGTCGAGCGCTCCGGGTGCGCACCTCAGCGCACTGACCCGCCCCGGCGAGGTCGAGGTCCGAGCCGGGGTCGACGCTGTGGGACCGGCGCTCGGCGACCTCGTCGACGCCGCCGTCGACGCCGCGACCGTGCGCTTCGCCTCAGCGGTCGTGGTCGACACGGCCGGCCTCACGGACGGCGTCCGACGGCTCCTCGGGGAACGGGGGTTCGTGCCCGACGCGCGCGGTGCCACGGTGCGCACGCTCGACCTGACCACCGCGGAGGACGGCACGCCGACGCGCATGCTCGACAACCCCGCCCTCGCCTCCCTGAACGGTGTGCACGCCCGCTTCGCCGAGCGCCGTGGCGAGATCGTCCGGTACCGCCCCGACGTCTCGGTGTGGACCGGAGTCCCGGTCCACCCCACGGAGCAGGACTGGGCGGACATCGCGGCCCTGCTCGGCCCGGGCGCCGGCTTCCGGGTCGATCCGTCCGCCGCCCTACCACCGGGGTGGAACGAGCTGGACGGTGCTGCCGGGGAGCAGCTCACGGGCGAAGGGGTGGCGGGAGCACCGGATCCGGAGGCGGTCGTGCTCACGGCCGACGACGTCCCCGAGATGCTCGACCTCGTCGCCAGGACGAAGCCCGGACCGTTCCTGCCCCGGACCATCGAGCTCGGCACCTACCTCGGCATCCGCCGCGAGGGCCGACTGGTCGCCATGGCCGGGGAGCGCCTGCACCCGCCGGGATGGACCGAGATCAGCGCGGTGTGCACGGACGACGGGTACCGCGGGCAGGGCCTCGGTCGGCGCCTCGTGCTCGCGGTGGCGCACGGGATCAGGGAGCGCGGGGAGGTCTCGATGCTGCACGCCGCCGCGACGAACACGGGCGCGATCCGGCTGTACGAGCACCTCGGCTTCCGGCTCCGGGAGCGCGGGGCGATCCGGTTCGCCCAGGTGCCCTGACGAGCGGCGGCCCGCGGCGCCGTCCCGGTCCCATACGCTTGCGGGCATGCACGTCGACGTCCGCCGGACCAGCCGCGGGAGCGCCAGGTGGTTCGTCGCCGGGGCCGCGACCCTCTTCGGCACGCTGATCAGCCTCGTCGCGATCACCCACCGCACCGTCTGGTTGGACGAGACCGCCACCATCGCGGCGTCGACGCGCTCGTGGGACGCCCTGCAGGACCTGGTCGGCCGGATCGACCTCGTGCACGCGGCGTACTACGTCGGGATGCACGTCTGGTTCGACCTGGTCGGGTACAGCCCGTTCACGCTGCGGTTCCCGTCCGCCGTCGCGATCGGGCTGGCCGCAGGACTGCTCGTGCTGCTGGCCGAACGGTTGTTCTCCATCGCCACCGCGACGGTCGCGGCGATCGTCATGCCGCTCCTGCCCGTGGTGGCCGCCGCCGGCACCACGGGCCGATCGCCCGCGTTCGAGTTGCTGCTCGCCGTGCTCTCCACCGTGCTCCTCGTGCACGCGCTCGACGTCTCCGATGCCCGGAGACCGCCCCTGGTGGTCGTCGCGTGGTGGCTGCTGTACGTCGTCGTCGCGTACCTCTCCGTGCTGGTGTTCCTGTGGGCGGCACTCGTCCTGGTCGCGCACGCCCTCAGCGTCTTCCTGCGGTTCGTCTCGGCGCCGGGGCGACGGTGGGTCGGTCTCGCCGCCGCTGCGACGGCGCTCGTGGTGGTCGCGGCGGCGTCGCTGCCGTTCGTGCAGGCCGCGATCCCGCAGTCACGCCAGATCGCGTGGCTGCAGGCCCCCTCGCTGCGCGGCGCGATCGAGAGCTCGTGGCGGCTGCAGTTCTTCGACTTCGCCCTGGTGGACACGACGCGGACGTTCGTGACCGCGGTCGCGGTGGTGTCGTGGCTGCTCGTGCTGCTCGCCGTCGGGTCCGCGCTGCGGCGCCGTTCGGAAGCGCTCGTCGTGCTGCTGCCCTGGCTGGTGCTGCCGACCGTGGTGCTGCTCGCGGCGTCCCACTTCGGCAAGCCGGTCTACAGCGGCCGCTACCTGACGTACTCCGCTCCGGCGCTCGCGATCCTGGTCGCCGCTGGCATCGTCGCCCTGCTGCCGTACGCCAAGGGCGTCATCAGCGGCATCCTGCTCGTCGCGTTCCTGGTGCCCGCCGGGCAGGTCTGGTGGAGCGTCCGGTACGCGTCGCCGAAGACGACCGACCTGGCCACGGCCGCGCAGGAGCTCACCGACGCACGGCAGGACGAGGTCGGGCCGGCCGGGCTCATCCTCGGCAAGATGCGGCGGCCCGCCGACCAGCTGACGATCGCCTACCCGTCCTCCGTCGCCGGCCTGCGTGACCTGTGGACGAAGACGGACTCGGTCGGCATGAACTACTTCTTCGCCCGGATGCACGGCGCGGTGAACGCGGCGAAGGAGACCGACGGGCTGCGCACCGTCTGGTACGTCGGTGACGATCCCGCGGAGCTCGACCAGGTCGCCGCGGTCCTGCGTGCCGACGGCTTCGACGAGCGCACGCCCCTGCGGTTCGGCGGTGGCGGGGAGCAGAACGTCATCGTGGAGTTCACGCGTTGACTCGCGGGTCGGCGGGCATCCGCCCGGGTCGGTGATCGTCGATTCTCTATGATCGGACCATGACGAGCACCATGGCCGGGTTCGGCAGCGAGCGGATCACGCAGCTCGGACTCCGCGACCGGGTCTACGACCGCGTGCTCGAGTTCCTCATGGGTCACGATGTCGAACCGGGCATGCGCCTGTCGATCGACGGACTGGCGCGCACGCTCGGGGTCTCGCCGACGCCCGTCCGCGAGGCGCTCGTGCAGCTCGAGCGGACCGGGCTCGTCACGCGCGAGGCGAACAAGGGCTACCGGGTCGCGCCACCGCTCGCCGGCGACCAGCTCGAGGCGCTGTTCGACGCCCGGCTCATCGTCGAGAGCGGCGCCGTCGAACTCGCTGCCCGCGGGGACGTCGACGCCCTCCGGGAGCGGTTGGACGCGGCGCTCGCGGTGCAGGCCGAGGTCGCCGCCGAGGTGGCCGCGATCGAGGTCGGAACCGTGCCGGACGAGCTGATGGCCCGGTTCTTCCGCAGCGACTGGGACTTCCACCAGGTGCTCTTCGACGCGACGCACAACCCGTTCCTCGAGGAGATGTCCGAGATCATCACCACCCGGGTGCACCGGATGCGGCAGATCCTCGGGGGCGGGGACGACGACACGTCGCGCGCCGTGGCCGAGCACCGGTCGATCCTCGACGCCCTCGCGATCAGCCCGTCGGCCGCGGTGTCCGCGATGCGGGTGCACATCGACAACGTGCGGGTGCGGTCCCGGGCGGACGCGTCACACGGGGCCTGACCGCAGCCTGATCACGCGGACGGGTTGCGCTCCGGCCGTTTCCGAGTATCTTTCCTATAGGAAAGAGGTTCAGGGCTGAACCGCACCGCACGACTGCGAAGGAGCATGCACGTGGCATCACCACAGGACTGGGTCACCCAGGATTGGGACCCGACGACCTGGACGGACGAGACGTGGCCCATCGCCGCGTGCCTGCACGGCTTCGCCCAGGTCACCCGCGAGGGGACGGCGTTCCACGATGCCCCCGCCGAGGTGTGGGACGACGTCTTCGCGCAGATCGCAGCCGCGGGCTTCTCGCTCGCCGAACTCGCCGACAGCCACATCCGCCCCGCCGACCTCGAACGCTCCCGCCGTGACGAGCTCTTCGCGATCGCCGCGGCGCACGGCATCGGCATCCCGTCCGTGCACCTGCAGCGGAAGAGCGTCATCCAGCCCGGGCACGAGGAGGACAACCTCGCGTACGCCCACCGCACGATCGACGCCGCGGCCGAGTGGGGCATGCAGGTCTTCTCGACCGGCTTGCACCAGCCCTTCACCGAGGCGCAGCGGAAGGCCCTGTGGTTCTGGACGGCGCCGGGCCCGAAGGACCCGGACGACCCGGAGGTCTGGGACGCCGCCGTCAAGCGGCTGCGGGAGCTCGGGGAGCACGCCGCCAGCGTCGGCCTGCCGATGGCACTCGAGCTGTACGAGGACACCTACCTCGGGACCGCCGACAGCGCGGTCCGCCTGGTCGAGGAGATCGGCCTGGACACCGTCGGGCTGAACGCCGACGTCGCGAACCTCATCCGCCTGCACCGTCCGGTGGAGGACTGGCGGGAGCTGTTCGCGAAGACGCTGCCGTACACGAACTACCTCCACGTGAAGAACTACACGCGCGACGAGGCCGGGGACGGCTCCTGGGCGACGAGCGCGCCGAGCACCATGGAGACCGGGCTCATCAACTACCGGCAGGTGCTCCGTGACGCCGTCGCCGACGGGTTCCGCGGGATCGTCATGACCGAGCAGTACGGCGGGGACAGCCTCGGCGTCTGCGCGACCAACCAGCAGTACATCCGATCCGTCCTCGCCACCTCGGTGGTCGGGGCGACGAAGCAAGGAGCAACTCGATGAGCACCCTCGACATCGCCGTCGTCGGGTCCGGCTACATGGGCGGCGGGATCGCCCAGGTCCTCGCCCTCGCCGGCCACACCGTCCGGATCGCGGACGTCTCGGCCGAGATCGCTGCGTCGAACCGCGCCCGGCTCATCGCGGAGACGGAGCAGTTCGTCGCGGACGGCCTGTTCCCCGCGGACGCCGTCGCCCGCGTGGACGCACACCTCAGCGCTGCAGCGTCCATCGAGGAGGCGGTCGCCACGGCCGACTTCATCGAGGAGGCCGTTCCCGAGAAGATCGAGATCAAGCACGCGACGCTCCGTCGGATCAGCGAGGCTGCGCGACCCGACGCCGTGATCGGGTCGAACACGTCGACGATCCTCATCGAGTCCCTCGCGGAGGCCGTCACCCGCCCCGAGCGGTTCCTCGGGGTGCACTTCTCGAACCCCGCGCCGTTCATCCCCGGCGTCGAGCTCATCCCGCACCCGACCACGAACGAGCACGCGATCGAGGTCGGCGAGGCCGTCGTCGCCGCGACCGGCAAGCAGTCGGCCCGCGTCACGGACTCGACGGGGTTCGTCCTCAACCGCCTGCAGTACGCGCTGTTCGAGGAGGCGACGAAGATCGCCGACGAGGGCATCGCCACCCCCGACGACATCGACACCATCGTGCGCACCACGTTCGGCTTCCGCCTGCCGTTCTTCGGCCCGTTCGCGATCGCCGACATGGCCGGGCTCGACGTCTACGCGTTCTGCTTCGAGTCGTTGCAGACCCGTTGGCCGGAGCGCTTCGCCACACCACCGTCGCTGCAGCAGCACGTCGACGCCGGCGAGCTGGGCACGAAGTCCGGTGCCGGCTACCTGGACGTGCCGGCCGACCGCACACCCGAACTCGTGGCCTACCGGAACAAGGCGTACGTCGCGATGCAGAAGCTCCTCGACGAGCTCGGCCCGGCGCCGATCCACTGAGGGGACACGTCATGAGCACCGAACAGCAGACCGTCGTCCTCACCGGCGCAGCATCACCCCGCGGCATCGGCCGCGCCACCGCCCACCACCTCGCCGAGCAGGGGTGGAACGTCGGCGTCATCGACCTCGACCAGACCGCGAGCGAGCAGGTCGCCGCGGAGATCCGCGAGCAGCACGGCGTGCAGGCGGTCGGGGCGGGCGCGAACGTCGCCGACGAGGCAGCCGTCCGCGCCGCGTTCGACACCATCGAGGCCGCGCTGCCGCCGATCGCCGCCCTCGTGAACCTCGCCGGCGTCTCGTCCGCACACGCCTACCTCGACCTGCCCGAGGGAGAGTGGCACCGCGTGCTGAGCATCAACCTCGACGGCGTGCACTTCGCGAGCCTCCGGGCGGCGCAGTCGATGGTCCGGAACGGCTACGGCCGCATCGTGAACCTGTCGTCGGTGTCGGCGCAGCGGGGCGGCGGGACGTTCAGCAAGACGCCGTACTCGGTCGCGAAGGCCGGCGTCGTCGGGCTCACGCGGGGCATGGCCCGCGAGCTCGGACACCAGGGGATCACGGTCAACGCGATCTCCCCCGGCCCGATCGACACCGACATCATGGGCGGCACGCTCTCGGAGGAGCGCAAGACCGCGATGGCCGCCGACGGCGTGCTGCCGCGCATCGGCACCCCGCGGGACATCGCCGCCGCGATCGCCTACCTCATCAGCGAGGACGCCGGGTTCGTCACCGGCCAGACCCTCAACGTCGACGGCGGCCTCTACATGCACTGAAGCGCCCCGGGCCCAGCCCCACGACCAGAGCGAGCCGACGTGCTCGTCGCGTGTCGTGCCTCCAGGCCGTGCACCGGCCACAGACCAACCCGATCGCGAAGGAGCGACCGTGTCCGCAACCAGCCCCGCCCTGGGGTCCACCCACGATCCCGCCCTCAGGTCGGCGATCGGCAAGGCGACGAAGCACCTCATGCCGATGCTCGTCATCCTGTACTTCGTCGCCTTCCTCGACCGCACGAACGTCGGCTTCGCCGAGGAGGCCCTGAGCGTCGACCGGAACATCTCCGACGCCGCCTTCGCCCTCGGTGCCGGGATCTTCTTCATCGGCTACGCGATCTTCGAGATCCCGTCGAACCTGCTGCTCAAGCGGTTCGGCGCCCGCTTCTGGCTCGCCCGCATCGCCGTCACGTGGGGCATCGTCGCCGCGCTGTTCTCGTTCACGACGAACGACACGATGTTCATCGTCCTGCGGTTCCTGCTCGGCGTGACCGAGGCTGGCCTGTTCCCCGGCGTGATCATGTACCTGTCCGAGTGGTTCCCGAACAAGGTCCGCGTGCGGATGTTCGCGATCTTCTACCTCGCGCAGCCGTTCTCGCAGATGATCGGCGCTCCTCTGTCCGGCGGGCTCATCAGCGTCGGCGACCAGGTCACCCCGTTCCACGGTTGGCAGGTCATGTTCTTCGGCGAGGGCATCCTGGCGGTGCTCGCCGGGATCGCCGCGCTGTTCTTCCTGACGAACAGCCCGCAGCAGGCGAAGTGGCTCGACGACGGGCAGAAGGCGTCCCTCACCGCGGCGATGGCCCGCGAGGACCACGCGCGGAACGAGGACGGCCCGAAGGGCATCTGGAAGGCGATGGCGAGCGGCCGCGTCTGGTACTTCACGATCATCTACTTCTGCCTGCAGGTCGCCGTGTACGGCACCACGTTCTACCTGCCGCAGCAGGTGTCGTCGCTCCTCGGGCAGGACGTCGGCTGGCAGGTCGGCCTCGTCGCCGCGATCCCGTGGCTCGTCGGGCTCGTCGCGTGCTACCTCGTCGGCTCGAAGGCCGACACCGTCGGACGCCGGCGCCGCTGGGGCACGATGTTCTACGTCACCACCGGACTGTCGATCCTCGGGTCGGCGTGGGCGGGCGCGAACGGGCAGCCGATCCTCGGCATCCTGTTCATCACGCTGGCCGTCGCGAGCTTCCTCGCCGTCGGACCGATCACGTGGGCGTACCCGACGGCGTTCCTGACGGGCGCCGCGGCGGCCGCGGGCATCGGCCTCATCAACTCGCTCGGCAACCTCGGCGGGTTCGTCGCCCCGATCATGCGGACCGCGATCAACGAGGTGGTGCCGACCGACAGCGGCGCGTTCGGCATCGTCTCGCTCGGTGTCCTCGCGTTCGTGGCGGCCGTGATGATCTTCTGCACGAAGTTCTTCCGCGGGGCGAAGGCGGACGAACTGCTCGACACCTCCCACGTGGCGACGACCCGGCCGCGCGGGGCTGCGGAGCGCGCGGAGGACCCGCACGCCGCCGCGACGCGCTCGACGAAGGAGACGAACGCATGACCAGGCTCTTCAACGACCCCGCGGACTTCGCGGACGAGGCGGCGGACGGCTTCGTCCTCGCCAACCAGCGGTGGGTCCGCCGCGTGCACGGCGGGGTGGCGCGTGCGACCACGAGCCCCGACGGCACGGTCGCGGTCGTCATCGGCGGCGGTTCCGGGCACTACCCGGCCTTCGGCGGCCTGGTCGGGCACGGCCTGGCCGCCGGAGCGGCCATGGGCAACCTGTTCGCCAGCCCGTCCGCGCAGCAGGTCGCCGGGGTGGCCCGCGCAGCCGAGCACGGTGGCGGGGTGCTGTTCTCCTACGGCAACTACGCCGGCGACTGCCTCAACTTCGACGCGGCGGCCCGCACCCTCGAGGCCGAGGGCATCCCGGTGCGGACGATCCGGGTCACCGACGACGTCGTGTCCGCCCCGGCCGACCGTGCCGCGGAGCGCCGCGGCATCGCCGGTGACCTCTGCGTCTTCAAGGTCGCGGGTGCCGCCGCTGAGGAGGGCCGCTCGCTCGACGACGTCACGGCCGTGGCCGCGCGGGCCAACGACCGCACCCGCTCGTTCGGCGTCGCCTTCTCCGGCTGCTCCCTGCCCGGCGCGGCCGAACCGCTCTTCGAGGTGCCGGAGCGTCGCATGGCGATCGGTATGGGCATCCACGGTGAACGCGGCATCGACGAGACCGACGTCCCGACGGCCGAGGGACTCGCGTCGCTGCTGGTCGCGCGCCTGCTCGACGAGGTGCCCGACGGCGTCGACGCGGCGGGAGCGCGGGTCGTCCCGATCCTCAACGGCCTCGGCAGCGTCAAGTACGAGGAGCTCTTCGTCGTCTACCGCTCGGTCGCCCGACTCCTCGAGGAGGCCGGTGTCGTCGTCGTCGAGCCCGAGGTCGGGGAACTCGTCACGAGCTTCGACATGGCCGGCGTCTCGCTCACGCTGTTCTGGCTCGACGACGAGCTCGAGCGGCTCTGGGCAGCGCCCGCCGACACCCCGGCGTTCCGGAAGGGCGGCGCGGTCGTGTCCGAGCGGTTGCCGGAGTCCGAGCTGGAGGCCCCCGACGGCATCGACGTCGGCACCGGTTCCCCCGAGTCGAAGGAGGTCGCGGCGCGGATCGCCGCAGCGCTCGCCGCCGCCCGCCGCGTCGTCGACGAGCGCGTCGACGAGCTCGGGGAGATGGACGCGGTCGCCGGCGACGGCGACCACGGGATCGGCATGCAACGCGGGGTGCACGCCGCTGACGCGGCCGCCCGGGAGGCGCTGGGTCGCGACGTCGGGGCGGGCGGACTCCTCGCCGTGGCGGCCGACGCGTGGTCGGACAAGGCCGGCGGCACGTCCGGTGTGATCTGGGGCGCCGCCCTGGAGGCACTGGGTCGCGTCGTCGGGGACACGTCGCGTCCGTCGTCGGCGCAGGTCGCGGAGGCCGTGCACGCTGCCACGTCGGCCGTCCTCGCCTTCGGCGCGGTACCGGGAGACAAGACGATGGTGGACGCCCTCGTGCCGTTCGACGAGGCCTTCGGGTCCGCCGTCCGGGACGGCGCGTCCGTCGCCGACGCCTGGCGTGCCGCCGCATCGGCAGCCCGAGCGGCCGCGGACGCGACCGCCGACCTCGTGCCCCGCAAGGGACGCGCGAAGACCCACGCCGACCAGGCGGTGGGGACGAGGGACCCGGGAGCGGTGTCCTTCGCGTTGATCGTCGAGACGGTGACGGAGGTCATCGAGGAAGGAGCAGCACGATGACGCTGCGACTGGTGGTCGGGTCGGACGATGCCGGCTTCGAGTACAAGGAGGCCATCAAGGCGGACCTGGCCGGTGACGACCGGGTGGCCTCGGTCCACGACGTCGGGGTGGATGCGGACGGGCACACCGCCTACCCGCACATCGCGGTCGACGCCGCGCGCATGGTCGTGAACGGGGAGGCCGACCGGGCGATCCTCATCTGCGGGACGGGCCTCGGGGTGGCCATCAGCGCGAACAAGGTCCCGGGCATCCGAGCGGTGACCGCCCACGACAGTTACAGCGTCGAGCGGTCGGTGCTGTCGAACGACGCCCAGGTGCTCTGCATGGGGCAGCGGGTCATCGGCCTCGAGCTCGCACGTCGGCTGGCGACGGAGTGGCTCGGGTACGAGTTCGACACCTCGTCCGCGAGCGCCGAGAAGGTCGCGGCGATCTGCGGGTACGACGGTTCCGCGGCCGAGGGCCTCGACGCGTCGGGGGACGACCGCGCATGACGCTCGTCGGGGTGTCGCTCAAGATGTACTTCTCGCACGGCCGGACCCTGGCGTGGGTGCGGGACGTGGTGGGCATCGCCGAGCGGCACCCCGCCGTCCGGTCCGGCGCGGCCACGCTGTTCGTGGTCCCGACGTTCCCGGCGCTCGTCCCCGTGCGCGCGCTGCTGGACGGGTCGCCGGTGCTGCTCGGGGCGCAGGACCTGGCGTGGGCGGACGAGGGGGCCTTCACGGGGGAGGTCTCCGGAGCCGAGCTGCGCGAGATCGGGGTCGACCTCGTCGAGATCGGCCACGCGGAGCGGCGTTCCCTGTTCCACGAGACGGACGACGAGGTCGCGGGGAAGGTGCACGCGGCGTTCCGCAACCACCTGCGGCCCCTGGTCTGTGTGGGGGAGGCGACGCTCCCCGCCTCCAGTGCGGACGCAGTGGCCGAGGTGACCGCGCAACTGGACCGGTCGCTCGCCACCGCGACCGCGGACGGACTCGCCGGGCCGCTGATCGTGGCGTACGAGCCGGTCTGGGCGATCGGCGCTCCGGCGCCCGCGCCGGACGACCACATCGTCGACGTGCTCGCCGGGATCGAGGCGCACCTCGCCACCCGCCCGGAGCTGGCGGGCAGCTCCGTGATCTACGGCGGCAGTGCCGGACCAGGGCTCCTCACCCGGGGGCATGGGCGGATCGGCGGCCTGTTCCTCGGGCGGTTCGCGCACGACCCCGCGGCGATCGCGACGATCCTCGACGAAATCGGGCCCGCCTAAGCGTCGTCGCGCGCGCCGGCGAGCCCGTGGTCGTGCGCGTAGACGACGAGCTGCACCCGGTCGCGCAGCTGGAGCTTGCCGAGGATGCTCGAGATCTGCGTCTTCACGGTCGACTCGGTGACGAACTCCTTCGCCGCGATCTCGGCGTTCGACAGACCCCGTGAGGCCCACCCGAACACGATGCGCTCCCGGTCGGACAACGACTGGAACTCCGTCGGCTGCGGCTTCGGCGCACGCTCGACGTCGGCGCCGAAGAGCTGTGCGAGGTCGTTCGGGGCGATGACCGAGCTGCCCTCGTGGACGGCCCGGATGGCGGCGAAGAGGAACGGCGGGGTCGTGTCCTTGAGCAGGAACCCGCTCGCACCGAGGCGGATCGCGGTCGCCGCCGCCGGGTCGAGGCCGAACGTCGTGAGCACGATGACGCGGGGGACCGGGGCGGGGAAGCTCCCGGAGAAGAGGTGTCGGACGGTCTCGACCCCGTCCATGCCGGCCATCCGCATGTCGAGGAGCACCACGTCCGGGCGGACGGCCGGGATCGCGGTGAGGGCCTCCGCGCCGTCCGACGCCTCGCCCACCACGACCATGTCGTCCTGCGCGTCGAGCACCACGCGGAGGCCGGCTCGGAAGAGCGCCTGGTCGTCGGTGAGGAGGACGCGGATGGGGCGCGGGGTCGCGCCCGCCGGGGCGGCTGGCTGGTGGACGTCGTCGGTCGGTCGTGCCGGGTCGGCGCCGCCGGTCGGGCGTGCCTGGTCGGCTGGCTCGTCGGTCGTGTTCGTCATCGGTTCCCCCCTGGGATGTCGATCGGGATGCGGGCGCGGGCCACGAACACGTCGTCGAGGACTGCGGCGTCGAAGGAGCCGTCGAGCGCGGCGAGCCGGGAGCGCATGCCGTCGACCCCGCGGCCCGAGCCGCCGGTCGCGCCGCTGCCGACGACGTTCTCGACCTCGAGGACGAGGTCGGCGGACCGCCACGTCTCCCGGACGGTGACGGGCATGCCGGGGGCGCCGTGCCGGAGCGCGTTGGTGAGCATCTCTTGCAGCACCCGTCGGGCGGCCGTCCCGGCGTCGTGGCCGAACGGTCGGGGACCGCCGCGGACGGCGTGCTCCACCGGGACGCCGGCGTCGCGGATGCCCTGCACGATCTCGTCGAGCGTCGCCGGGCCGGAGTCGCCGGTGCCGTCGATCTGGCCGAGGACCTGCCGCACCTCCATGAGCGAGCTCCGGGCCGTGCTGGCGATCGTGGCGCTGACCTCGCGGACCCGTGCCTCGTCGGCGAGGAACGGCACCGAGTCCGCCTGCGCGATGATCACCGCGAGCGAGTGTCCCACCACGTCGTGCACGTCGCGGGCGATCGCCGCACGGATGCGTTCCGACTCCGCGACGTCGATGGCGCGGGTGGCGGTCGCCTCGGCCTCGGTGGCCACGGCCTCGGCGCGGGAGCGGGCCTCCTCGGCGTGGGCGCGGCGCTCGGACTCGCGGTCGCGGGACCGGAACGCGCGGACCGCCAGGCCGCCCGCCCACACCGCCAGGAGTGCCGCGGCCGGTGCCGCCATGGCGAGGAAGGCCTGGTCGCGGGGACCGTTCACGAGCACCGCGAACCGGAACCCGGTGACGGTGAGGTAGAGCGTCGCGCCCACGCCGGCGACGAACGCCAGCAGTCCGGAGAGGACGACCTCGGCGCGGGTGCCCACGATCGCGCTGGTGCCGATCACCACGAAGATCGCGAGGTCGACGAGGGACGGCCGTTCGCCGCCGGCGACCTGGACGAAGCCGAGCGTGACGACCAGGAGCATCGCGACCGACGGCGAGATCCGTCGCACCGCGATGGCACCGGCGGCGGCGACCACGGCGAGGATGCTGGCGTGCTCGAGCTCGAGGTCGACCGGGGCGAGGAAGGCGAGCGCCGCGACGACCGCCCAGACCACGTCGACGACGATCGAGCGCGTGGCGAGCGGTCGGATGAACGTGCGCCCTTCCGTCACGGCTCCGATCATCGCACGGGGTCGTGCGCCGCTCGGCCGTGGGCCGCGTCGCTCCCGGTGCTCACGCCACCGGGGACATCGCGATGAGTGCCCACGCGGTGACGGCGACGATCCCGGCGCAGACCGACAGGGTGGCGATGACGTGCTTGATCGAGGAGTCCATGGTGTCAGCCTGGGGGACCGACCACCCGTCGGGCATCGGGCGGGCGGCCGAAGCGCATCCGTCCCGAGGACGAACGGGTCGTCCCCCCCGCCCGCCGTCGTGGGACGCGCCCCGGGGTCAGACCACGACGGACCCGAGCATCCGGTGGGCGATCGAGACGGACTCCCCGCTGAGCGCCGACAGCGGGGACGAGAGGAACGCGACGAGGTCCGCGATCTGCTGCGGGCTCGACTCCCCGCCCGCACCGTGCTGCACCTGGGCCGCCGGCTCGTCGGTCACGGTCCCCGGGTTCACCACGTTCACGCTGACGCCCGACCCGGCGAGTTCGTCGGCGAGGTTCTTCGCGATCACGTTCGCGGCCGTGTTCCGGAGCGACGCGGTGATGTTCCCCGAGATGTAGGCGTTCTGGCCGCTCACGACGACGACCCGGCCGAAGCCGGCCTCGCGCTGGTGCGGGACGACGGCGTTCGCGACGCGCAGGAAGCCGAGTGCCTTGCCGTCGATCGCCGCGGCGACCTGCTCGGGGTCGGACTTCCGCGCGGGGTCGAGGGTCCGTGCACTCGGAGCCGCCGTCACGACCAGGACGTCGATGCGCCCGTGCCGCTCGACCACCGTCGCGACCCCGGCGTCGACGGACTCCTGTGACGCGGTGTCGATCACCACGCCGTCCTCGTCGTCCCCGGCGCTGCGCGAGGCCACGACGACGGTCGCCCCCTCGGCACGGAGACGGTCCACGACCGCGCGGCCGATGTAGCCCTTCCCCCCGACGACGAGCGCGACACGATCCGAGAGCTGCAGGTCCATGCGCTGCACGCTAGCCGAACAAGGAGGAGTCGTCCCACGGAACGCGCGCGTCCCGTGCTCCCGTGCAACGAACGGACTGGAGGCGCGGTGCCAGCCGGCACCGCGCCTCCAGTCCGTCTTCCGGTCACCGCCTGGTCGTCGCGACCGTCCCGGTGTCGTCCGCCGGTTCCGGCGGCGGCGCGAAGACGCCGTCGTACAGCCGGACCGCGCTCCACCCGGCCACGAGCGCCGCGGTCCCGAGGACCGACGCGACCCAGGGCACCGCACCCGACCACGCGGCCGGGGCGGCGACCCAGGCGAGGAACGACCCGACCGTGCTGCCGGTCGCCCCGAGCACGAGCGCGACCCGGCGGTCGAGGCTCGTCACCGTCAGGCCGGCGGTGACGACCGCGATCGCGAGGAGCGCGTTGAGCAGTCCTGCCATCGCGCCCCCGGGCCTACTCGGAGGTGCCGCCGGCGACGGCGAGCTGCTGCGAGCCGGTGCCGACCGCGACGTCGATCTTGCGCGGCTTCGCGGACTCCTTCACCGGGATGGTGATGCTCAGCACGCCGTTGTCGTACGCGGCGGTGATGCGGCCGGCGTCGAGGTGGTCGCCGAGCGTCAGCTGCCGGACGAACGTGCCGGGCTGCCGCTCGCGTGTGATCCACTGCGAGCCCTCGGGAGCGCCGAGGGTGCGCTCGGCACGGATGGTGAGGACCGAGCCGTCCACGTCGACGTCGACGCTGCCCGGGTCGATGCCGGGCAGGTCGACGTCGAGGACGAAGTGGTCCCCGGTGCGGTACAGGTCCATCGGCATCGAACGCGGCCCGCCGGCGCTCCCGAGCAGGGAGCCGGCGAGGCGGTCGAGCTCGCGGAACGGGTCGAAGTTCATCGTCATCGTCGTCAACTCCTTCGTGGTGTTCTGTGTTGAGTCCCCTCGACTCAACTGCTTCTGTTCTAGCACTCGAACCCAGAGAGTGCCAACAGATCGCTCAGTGTCAGCTGGGAGTCCGGCGGAGAGCGACAGCGGATGCGGAAGGCCCCGCGACGGCTGTCGCGGGGCCTCCGGTCGTGCGGGGGTCGGGTCTACTTGACGACGACCGTGACGTTCGGGCTCGTGCTGGTCGTGAGCTGGTCGGTCCCGGCGAAGACGGCGTGCAGCGTGTGCGTGCCCTTCTGCAGCGGCAGCGCCACCGTCACCGTGCCGGACTTCACCGTGACCGTCGCCAGGCGCTTCGAGCCCTGGTAGATCCGAGCGGTGCCGTTCACCGTGACCCCGGTCGCCTTGACCTGCACCGTCGCCTTGCCGGCGCTGTACTTCACGGCCGTCCGCGACGGGGTCTTGGCGACCTCGAACGCGGTCGCGCTGGTCGTGGCGGAGGAGGCCCCGGCGAACGCCGAGGTGCTCGTGAACGTGGCGGAGAGCGCGTGCTCGCCCAGTGCCAGCGAGGCCGGCAGGGTCAGCGTCGCCGAGCCCGCCTCCAGGTCGACCGTCCCGAGTGCCGTGCCGCCGTCCGAGAAGGTCACCGTCCCGACCTGGGTGCCGATGCCGCCGTCGACGGTCGCGGTGACCGTGGCGGGCTTCGCGGTGCCGAGGGTCTGCTCCGGGGCCGAGACCGAGAGCTTCGTGGTCGTGGCCGGCAGGGCCGCGTCGAGCTGGAAGCGGTCGACGGTCGACCCGATCGGGGCCGGGTCGGCCGAGGCCGTCGGCTGGAGCGTGACACCGCAGTCGGACACCTTGCCGTGGGTCACGGCGGCGTTCGGCGCGGAGCAGTCTCCGGCGCGGATGTCGTGCACGTCGAGTGCGTCGTCCGTCACCGAGACCTTGACGTACGTCCGCACGTGCTCCTGGTTCTCGACCGAGTTGGCCCAGTGGCGCTTGCCGGTCGGGTCGAGCGGGTCCGCACCGTAGCCGCCCTTGGTGGCGTCCGGAGCGGTCAGGTCGTAGTACTTCGAGCCGGATGCCGAGTTGGCGGTGATGTAGATCACGCCGCCGGGGCCGGAGAAGACCTCGGGGGCCGCCGGCTGCTCGTCAGGGTTGGCCTTCTTGCCGTTCTTGATCGCGTAGCTGCGGGAGTACGAGTGGTCGTGGCCCTGCAGGACGATGTCGACGCCGAGGTCCGAGAACGCCCGCGTGAAGTCGAACCGTCGCTGCTGGTTGTCGGCGTCGTTCGCGTGGTCGGCGGGCGAGTAGATCGAGTGGTGGTAGACCAGCGCGGTCCACTTCGCGTCGTCGCCGTAGCGGTTGATGACGTCGCGGACGTACGACACGTGTGCCGCGTCCGAGCCACCGGCGTAGGCGTTCGAGTTGATGTCGATGAACAGGACGCCCTTGTAGGTGTACCAGTAGTCACCGCCCGAGTTCGCGGTGCTGTTGCCGCCCGGGTAGAAGTCCGGGACCTTGAGCGAGTTCGGGACCTGGTTGTGCTGCTCGTACGCCTTGCCGCCGACGTCGTGGTTGCCGATCGTCGAGGCCCACGGGTACTGCTTGAGCACGTCGCTGCTGTCGGCGAACGCGCCCCACTCGTACTCGTTGTTGGCGTGCTCGACCTGGTCGCCGCCGGAGACGAGGAGCTCGGCCGCGGGGTCGTTCCGGGTCGCGTACTCGAGCGTGTCCGCCCAACCCGCGCCGTCGTCGTCGACGAAGCCCGACGAACCGATCTGCGGGTCGCCGAAGAACAGGAAGTCGAAGTCGCCGCTGAAGCGCTTCGTCGTGAAGGTGTACGTCGACGACCACGCCGAGCCGTCCGCCGCACCCACGTGGTACGTGTAGCTCGTGTTCGGCTCGAGGTCGCTGATCGTCGCGTGCGCGTTGATGTAGCCGGACTCCGCGGCGATGCCGGCGATGCTCTTGGTGTCGGAGTCGGTGGTGCTCGTGTCGGCCGCGGTGTTGGCGGCCTTCGAGGCGGCGATGGTCTTCTTGGCGCTGGTGAAGGCGCCGTCCGCCAGGTCGGCGGTCTTCTCGATCTCGAGCGACTGGTCGACGTTGGTCGGGAAGTACCAGGAGGCGATGCGCTGGCTCTCGGTGGCGCCGACGCCCAGCAGGACGTGGATGGGGCCGCCGGTCGAGATGTTCGTGGTCGGGGTCGTCGGCGCAGCCGTCGCCGTACCGGTGCCCGTGAAGGCCGCGCCGGCGACGAGCGCGGCACCCAGGACGGCCCCGCCGAGGCGGAGGGTCGTGCGACGCCGTGCGGGCGTGCTGGACAGGAGACTCATGATCGTGATCCGTTCAGGAACGAGAGGAACGTGCACGGGAGACTCTGGGCGCGCCGTGGAACCCCTCGGTGAACGCTGTGTGTACGGACAGACCCGGTTTGCTGAGGACCGTCACAGGGTCGCGACGACGGCGCTGAGGCTGCCGCTGCCTCAGCCGGCGGCGAGGCGCTGCACGAACCAGATCATGCCCATGACGAAGACGCCGGCCGTGATCGCCCCGGTGACCCAGAGGGACGCGATGTGGGCTCGGCGACGCAGCAGCGCGAGCGGCGGGAACACGATCGCGATGATCGCGAGCTGCACCGCTTCGATCCCGACGTTGAAGATGAGGAGCGACACCAGGAGCTGCCACGAGAACGCCTCGTGGATGCCGAGCGCCCCGGCGAACCCGAGCCCGTGGACGAGCCCGAACGCGAACACCACCGCGAGCCGGGACCAGCCCGAGCGGTCGAGGGCGAACCGGCCCTCGGTGCCGACGGCGAGCTCGTCCGCGCGGGAACGGCGACGCCAGAGGCGCCAGAGGTACCAGCCGGCGACCGCGGCGATCGAGAGCGCGATGAGTGGCTCGACGACGATCGACGGCGGGCTCACCACCCCGAGGGCGGCGAGGATGAACGTGATCGAGTGCGCGACGGTGAACGCCGAGGCCGTGTAGACGACCTCCCGGAGTCGCCGGGACCCGGCGATCAACGCCACCAGGAACAGGATGTGGTCGATGCCGGTGAGCAGGTGCTCGGCGCCGAGGGTGAAGAACTCCCAGAACCGCTGCCCGGCGGACTGCTCGGTGGAGAACGACGGGCTGTCCGTGGCCAGTGTGGCGGAGCCCTGCTTGCCGTCGACGTCGTACGTGACGATCGTCTTCGTGCCGGTGACGAACGACTCGTGGTCCGGGAAGAGCGTCGAGGACACCACGTGCCCCGAGTCGGTGCGACCGGGGTCGGGGCAGGTGAAGTCCGCCGTCACCTCGGCGTACGGGACCTCGTCCTGCATGTCGACCGTGACCGTCGGCTCCAGTTCGCCCACGCACGCCCGGCCGCCGGAGGTCACGGTGAACCGGTCGAGGACGTACGCGCCGAGTGACTCGAGGTGGGCCTCGGCGGTCTTCCGCATCCCGGGGAAGTCCCCGTCGTCCCACGCGGCCTGGCCCGCCCGGTAGAACGGGTCGTCGTGCTCGCTCGTCCCCACGGACACGAGCATGAGGTCGTACTCGAGGCCGAGCCGCGCGCGCACGGTCCCCGCATCCCTCGAGTCGACGTGCGCGTAGACGACCGAGCTGAAGCCGTGCGCCGACGCCGGGCCGCCGAGGGCGAGGAGGCCGACGACGGCGACGACGGCGAGCAGCACCGCGGCCACGATCCGGTGTCGGAGGATCGGGGTGCGGTGCGGGGAGCGGGTGGTTCCGGGGGTCACCGGGCAGACGATCTCCGGTCGAGGCAACCGGCAGGTGAACAGTCGGCGACCGGTTGCCGACCGACCGCGGATCAGCGCGCCCACGCCTCCCGCAGGTGCCGCGCGTCGTGGTTCCATGGTCCGGCCCTGCTCGCCCCGTCATGCCCGGAGGCCCCACCGTGAACCGCATCCGCTCCCGGACGCCCGTGCTCGCGTGTGCGCTCGCCGTGACCGTCGCGGGCGCGCTCCTGCTGACGGCGTGCTCGTCCGGTCCGAGCGGGGAGGCCGGAGGGGTCCCGACCACCCGGTCCTCGTCGTCGGACGCCGCCGGCACGCTCGGCGCCGGCTTCGTCGACCCGAGCAGTCCCCCGTCGCCCGAGGCGACGATCAGTCCGGCCCCCGGCTCCTGGGACGGCACCCACCCGCCGGCCGACTACGACGTCGTGCTGCTGTCGCCGGGGGAGTACGGCGCGGGTGACGATGCCCAGACCGCGACGCTCGCATCGGCGGTCCGGAGCTGGGCAGCCGCCGAGGGGGTCACCGTGACCGACGTCCAGCCCGCATCCGCCGACGGCATGACGGACGCCGTGCTCCAGGCGGTCGCGGACCGGGCCGACCTCGTCATCAGCGTCGGGAACGCGATGGTCGACCCCGTCGCAGCGATCTCGCCGAGCGCGCTCCACCAGCAGTTCCTCGTGCTGGGCGCGGAGATCGCCGAGCCCACCTCGAACGTGACCGCCGCCGACTGGACCGGGGCGGGGTTCCGCGGCGAGGGGCTCGGGGCCTCGAGCCACCACGACCCCTCGACCTTCACGCCCGAGCGTGCTGGGCGGGCACTGCGCGCGGGGGTCGCCGCTCTGCAGCACGACCTGAACGGCACCGTCGTCTGGGTCGACTGACCGGACCCCGCGAACCGTCCGAACGGTTCAGTGCGCGAAACGTCCAAAGTGCGAACAGTTCGTTGCGCGAATCGTTCACGTCGTGAAAGAGTTCGGAACGTCCACGAGGACGACGTCCACGAGGATGCAGGGATCGACGGAAAGGCGGGTCTGACATGCACAGCACGTACACGGGGATGCCGCGGCAGGCGAGCGTCGGCCGGAGCCACCCGCGGGTGGGCCTCACGGACCAGGCGGTCATCGACGCTTTCGTGCAGCGCCGCATCAACGACCCGTCGCTCCTCTCGACGCGCTCCGAGCCGTCGTACGCCGACTTCTTCACCGCACCGACCGCTTGACCCAGGAGCGCATGACCACATGCCGTTGACCATCGTCCGCCGAGAGCACAACCACCTCTACGCCCGCCAGCCGCGGTCCGCCGCCGCACGGAGCGCCGTCGAGTCGATCCTGCGGCTGCAGCACGCCGAGGAGCAGCAGGTCGAACAGGCCCGGATCGAGAGCGGGTTGACCAAGAACGAGTCGCTCGCGCTCCGGTACCTGCTCCAGGCGGAGCGCGACGCCCGGCCGATGGGGCCGAAGGACCTCGCGGTCATGCTCACGGTGTCGAACGCGTCGGTCACGAAGATCGTCGACGGTCTGGTGGAGAACGGTGACCTCGTGCGCGATGCCCACCCCACCGACCGGCGGCAGCAGGTGCTGCGTCCGACCCCGCAGGCGGCGGCGAAGATCGACGGGTCCTACGCGCGGTTCCACGAGGCCGTGGTCGGCGTGCTCGACAACCTCGACGACGCCGACAACGAGGTCGTCGCCCGGGCGCTGTCGTCGATCGTGGATGCGCTCACGGCCGGGATGCCCACCCCGGTCGACGAGTACACCGTCGCCGCCGGGCAGGCCTGATCGCTCCACGGACCGGCCCTGTCGTCGTGTGACCGGGGGCTCGGGTGCTCGCGCGGAAAACCTTCCAGCGGTAAGTTGGCGGGATGACCTCCCCGCCGGACGACGACACGGCCCCGCAGCGCCGTGGGTACCGCAAGGGTGCCGAGCGTCGGGCGCAGATCCTCGACCAGGTGATCCGCATGGTCGCCGAGCAGGGCGTGGACGCGTCGTCCCTCCGCTCGGTCGCCGAGTCGCTCGGCATCACGCACGCCGCCCTCCGGCACTACTTCCCGAGTCGTGACGAGCTGCTGCTGGCGGTCTACCACGAGCACGAGGTCCGCGAGCAGGGCGCTCCTGACCGGGTGAAGTCCGCGGTCGGCGACATGCGTGACAGCGCGGTCCGCAACCGCGCCGTCCCGGGGCTGGTGCAGCTGTACACGACCCTCTCGGCCGACGCGGTGCAGGAGGGACACCCGGCGACGCGCGAGTTCGTGCGCGAGCGGTTCACGGGTCTCCGGGCCGAGCTCGCCGAGTCCATCGCGTCGGACCAGGCTGCGGGCCGCATCCGCCCCGACCTCGACGCGGTCGACCTGGCGAGCCTGTGCATCGCGGCGTCGGACGGTCTGCAGGTGCAGTGGTTGCTCGACCCCGACGCGGTCGACGGCGAGCGGGTGCTCCGCCTGCTCGAACGGTTCGTCCCGCCGGTCGACTGAACCGGGTGCGGCTCAGCGGGGGGTGAGCGTCGTCGTCATCGTGACCACGCGAGCCCCCGGGACGTCCTCCACCGAGATCGCGACCGTCGGGTCGACGAGGTCCGAGAGCGCGTCCGGGTGCGTCCCGCCGCACGGGATCTCCGCCACGCCGTCGGGCAGCTCGCACCGCCACTGCCGACGAGCGGACAGCCGGGAGTCCTCCGCCACGACGTGGATCGGACCCCCGGTCGCCGTCCACGCGCGGAGCAGCCCGGTCACGCGGTCCGCGATGCCGTCGGCGTCGTCGAAGGCGCCCGGGTCGAAGCCCTTCTTCCGGAGCGACTTCCCGATCCGGTAGACGTCCTCGGAGCGGTACTCGCCGATCGACGACCGCACGATCGCGAGGGAGTCGAACGCCGGCCGGCCGAGCGAGTCCTCCGGCACGGGCTTCGACCAGCGGTCCGTGAGCACGGCGTCGAGGGCGAGGGCCGCGAGGTGGCAGGCGCTGTGCGCGACGCTGAGCGCCGTCCGGAACCCCCGGTCGACCGTGACCGTCGCGCGGTCCCCGAGTGCCGGCGGGTCCGCGTGCACGACGTGGGCGACCGCGAACACCCACCCCTCGGTGCCGGTGCGCACCGGGAGGTCGTCACCGACGTGGACCGTCCCGTCCTGGACGCCCGCGACCCGGACCTCGACGCCGTCGTACTGCGCGTCCGGCGTCGAGAGCGTGACGCGGTCTGCCGGCTGGTCCGGCCAGGCGGTGTCGACCGGGTGAGCTGCCGTCCGGTCCAGGAAGACCGCCCAGCGGTCGCCGCCGACCGGCTCGACGTGCACGACCGTGCCCTCGCTCGTGACCGCCCCGGCGGGGTAGGTGACCTCGGTGTCGATCGTCGGTGCTGCCATGTCCGTCCTCCTGCCGCACCGTACCGCTCGGGCGGCCAGTCGCGCTCCCGCGGACCAGCGCGTCGCCGGGACGCGCACGCGCGGTCTCGCTGGGCGCCCGTCGCTGACACCGCGGCCCGCGGTACCGAGCCGAGCCGCGCCTCCAGGCCGGGACGGCGACACCGTCGCCGGACGCACGAGCGGGGCCGGGCCCTGTCGGGACCGACCCCGCTCGGTGGCAGCGTGGCTACGCGGTCACGCCCTCCGCGAGCACCGCCGCCGAGGGGTCGAAGTCCTCGGGCAGCGGTTCGGGCTTGGTGATGCGCGAGGCGATCTCCACGGGCTGACCCGACTCGGCGGCGTCGCGGATGCCGAGCATGACGTCGAGCGCGTGCGACGCGACGGCGCCGGAGGCGCGCTCCGGCCGACCCTCGGCGATCGCGCGGGCCAGCTCGACGACACCCGTGCCACGGCCCCAGGTCGAGCCCGTGTGCGTGAGCGTCGTCGGCTCGTCCTCGCCGAGCGTCCACAGGGTGCTGTCGCCGTCGAAGACGTTCGGGTCCGGCAGCACGATGGTGCCCTCGGAGCCGTTGATCTCGACGAAGCCGTTGCGGGGCAGGGCGTGCTGGAACGACAGGGTCGTCTGCGCGGACTGGCCGTCGGCGAACGAGATGAGCGCGGCGTGGTGCGTGGGCACCTCGACGGGGAACTCGGTGCCGGCGCGGGGACCCGAACCGATCACGCGGGTCTCGCGCGACTTCGACGACACGGCCTGCACGCGCGAAGCGGAGCCGAACGCGTGCAGCAGCGTCGTGACGTAGTACGGGCCGATGTCGAACAGCGGACCGGCGCCCCGGGCGTACAGGAACTCGGGGTCCGGGTGCCACTGGTCCGGTCCGGGCACGTGGAACATCGTCGTCGCGGTGAGCGGCGTCCCGATGTCACCGCGGGCGATGGCGCGGATCGCGGTCTGGATGCCCGCGCCGAGCACGGTGTCCGGCGCGGTCGCGTAGCGGACGCCGGCGGCCTCGGCGGAGGCGAGCAGGTCCTGCGCGTCCTCGGCGGTCGTGGCGACGGGCTTCTCGCTCCAGGTGTGCTTGCCGGCGGCGATGATCTGCTGGCCGACCTTCGCGTGCTCGGCCGGGATCGTGATGTTCACCACGATCGAGACGTCGTCACGGGCGAGGAGCTCCTCGACCGTGCCGTACGAAGCGACGCCGTACTTCTCGGCCTGGGCCTTCGCGCGCTCCTGGATGAGGTCCGCGACGAACAGGACCTCGACGTCGGCGAACTGCGTGAGGTTCGTCAGGTACTGGTCGGAGATGTTGCCGGCACCGATGATGCCGACGCCGACGCGGCTCACGCTGCGCCCCCGGCGGTGTCGTTCTCGCGCAGCCACTGCAGCGACTCGGTGATGCCCTCGAAGACGTCCCCGGCGTAGGCGTCGAACTCGACGACGCGGATGGCCTGCGGCGCGGCGGCGAGGATGCCCGCGACGTCGACGTCGCCCTGGCCGGCCGGCTTCTGGTTCTCGAACGCCCGCTGGAGCGCTTCCGGGACGATGAGGGCGCTCTCGGCGGAGGGGAGGGCGGTGAGGATGTCGCCGTCGACCTTGCCGTCCTTGACGTGGATCGCGACGACGCGGTCGCCGAGCGAGCGGAGCACTGCCGGAGCGTCCGCGCCGCCGACGGTGGCCCAGAAGGTGTCGACCTCGAGGACGGTCTCGGGGTGGAGCTGCGCGACGAAGTGGTCGTAGACCGTGCGGCCGTCGACCTTGTTCGTGAACTCCCACTGGTGGTTGTGGTACCCGAACTTCAGGCCGTGCCCGGCGGCTTCGGCGGTGAGCTCGTTCACCCGGTCCGCGATCTTCTTGACGTCGTCGGCGGTCTGCCAGCGGTCGGTCGGGATGAACGGGTCGATGACGGTCTCGATGCCGAGGCGCTTCGCGGCGTCCCAGATCGGGGCGGTGTCCTCGGCGTCGATCACGGCGACGTGACCGGAGGGCGCCGTGAGGCCGTTGGCCTGCAGTGCCCGCTCGAGGTCGTCGACCCGCTCGACGAACGCGTACGGCTCGACGTTCTCGTAGCCGATCTCGCGGACCCGGGCGATGGCCGTGTCGAGGTCTTCGGCGATGGCGTCGCGCAGCGAGTAGAGCTGCACAGAGGTGGTGGGCATTGCGGAGTGCTCCTTCGGTCCTGACTGGTGTCGCGGCACTGGATGTCGCAGCCCGTCGAGGAGCGATGCTCCACGGCGAGATCGATGACGACGCTACCGGAGAAACCACCCGCTGTGTAGTTTTCGACGCCGTGTTGCGTTCCTCGCACCGCGGAAGGCTGCGCCGGCGGGGTCGTCATCGGGCTCCGGGCCCGTCCGCGCCCGGGGGCACAGCCCGTCATCGGGCTCCGGGCCCGCGCCCGGGGCCCGGCCCGCTAGCGTGGACGGCATGCCCGACCTGCGCGCGTTCGACACCCCGGTCGGCACCGTCCTGGCCCGCGTGGACGGCGACGTCGTCCGGGCGCAGGGCATCCCGTACGCGACCGCCGAACGGTTCCGTCGGCCGCTGCCGGCGCCCGCGTTCGCAGAGCCCTTCGCCGCGGTCACCCCGGCCCCGGTGGCGCCGCAGCCCCCGGCGGCGTTCGTCGACGAGCTGCTGCCGCCGATGCAGCACCTCGCCGTCGACGAGGACTGCCAGCGTCTGACGATCACCCTGCCCGCGGACGCACACCCCGACGAGCGCCTGCCCGTCATGGTGTGGGTGCACGGCGGCTCGTACGTCATCGGCGGCGGCGACCTCCCGATCCACGACGCCCACGACCTCGTGGCGGAGCAGCGCGTGGTCGTCGTGTCGGTGACCTACCGCCTCGGGGTGCTCGGCTTCCTCGGCGACGGCGAACGCGTCCCGGCCAACCTCGGGCTGCTCGACCTGGTCGAAGCGCTGCGGTGGGTGCGGGCGAACATCGGGTCGTTCGGCGGCGACCCCGACACCGTCACCGTGTTCGGGCAGTCCGCGGGCGGGGACGCGATCGCGCACCTCATGATCAGCCGTGGCGCAGAGGGCCTCTTCCGACGGGCGATCATCCAGAGCGCACCGCTCGGCATCTCCCGACGGCGCGCCCGGATGAGCCGCGCGGTGCTCCGAGCCGTCGGTGCCGTCGACGCGGCGACCCCGCTCGAGGACGTCCTGGCCCGGCAGCTGGCGGGGACGCGGGCCGGAGCGCCGTTCGGCCTCCGCGGCGGGATGCCGTTCGGCACGCAGTACGGGCAGGACCCGCTGCCGACGGAGTCCCGTGCAGCCGACGCGTGGCGTGCGGTGGCGCCCGACGTCGACGTGCTCATCGGGTCCGCGGTCGACGAGGCGGCGATGTTCGTCCGGTCGGTGCCCGCGATCGCCGCCGTCTCCCGGACGCGGGTGCTGCGGCCGCTCGTGCGCTGGTGGCTCGTCCGCCCGCTGTCCGAGGTGGTCTACGGCCGTGACGTCCGGCGGTTCCGCGACCGGCACCGGGCCGCGGGCGGGCACGCGACCTCCTACCGGCTGCTGCGGGGCACGACGGCGCGGCCGACCGGCGCGGTGCACATGAGCGACCTGCCGATGCTCCTCGGCGGGCGGGCCGCCTGGGCCGGCTCGGCCTTCGTGCCCGAGCGCGACTGGCCGGCGGTGGACGAGCGCGGGCGGCGCATCCGCACAGTGTGGGCCGAGTTCGCCCGGACGGGTCGCGTGACGGCTCCCGACGACGACACGATCACGTTCGACCGGGGCTGAGCGGTGCGGGCCCGCTACGCGTACCGCACCGGCACCGGCACCGGCACCGGCACCGGCATGGTCGGGACCGCACCGGCCCCACCTCGTCCCCCGGACTGGGCGGTGCCCCGGCTCCGCCGCCGCCCCAGAATCGACGGCATGTCCGATTCCGATGCCGAGCTCCGCTCCCGTGTGGTGACCGGTGCGATCGCGGCCTACCGTGCCGGCGACTTCCACAGCGTCGGTCACGTCGAGATCGCCCGGGCGGCCGACCTCGACGTCGACGACGTGCGGCGCGCCTACCCCATCTGGGACCTCCTCGTCGTCGCGGTGATGGACCGCTGGAACAACGGGAGCCGCCGGGCGCTGTGGAGCGTGGCCGAACGGGACGGCGTGGTCGCGTACCTCCGAGCGCGCCTGCAGGCCGGGCTGGACGAACCGTCGCTCGTCCGGCTGCGGATCGCCCTCCTCAGCGCGGCGTCGACGCCGGGCCACCCGGCCGAGGGCTGGTTCCGTGCGCAGTACGACCACTCGTTCGAGGACATCACCCTCGGCCTCTCCCGCGACGTCGTCGCCGGTCGTGAGCCGGAGGGGACGTCCCCGCGGCACGCCGCCGAGCAGCTCGTCGCGCTGTACGAGGGCCTGCAGCTCCAGGCCCTGCTCCGTGACGACACCGAGGTCATCGGCGGGTTCGACCGTGCGGTGGCGCGACTCCGGGTCGGCTGGCGGTCGAGCGCGACGGTGTGACGGCCGCAAGGCGCGGCGCGGCTGAGCGGGTCGCGCTCGCGTTCCTGGCATGGTCGGGTGATGGAGTACACCGACTACGACACCCGACTCGCGGCCTACGCCGTGGTCACGGAGGGCGACCGGGTGCTCCTCGCGCGACTGCGCTTCCCGGAGTCCGGCACCTGGACCCTGCCCGGTGGCGGCGTCGAGTTCGACGAGACCGTCGAGCAGGCGGTCGTGCGGGAGGTCCGGGAGGAGACCGGACTCGAGGCCAGGGTCGGCGCCCTGCTCGGTGTCCGCCACCACGTCGTCCCGCCGGAGCGCCGGATGCACGCGGGCGCGCGGGGTCGGCCGATGAAGGCCGTGCAGGTCGTCTTCCGCGCGACGATCGTCGGCGGGGAGCTCCGCGACGAGGTCGACGGCTCCACGGACGAGGCCCGTTGGGTCCCGATCGCGGAGCTGCCGCACCACCGGCACGGCCTGCTGGTCCCGATCGCGCTCGGCTGGGCGGGCGCGCTCACCCGCTGACGGGGACGTGGCGGCTCACCGGCTCGGGCCGGACCCCTGCTCCACGATGCTCAGCACGTTGCCGGACGGGTCCGTGAACCAGGCGATCAGCGGTCCGCCGTTCCGGTTCACCCCCCGCTCGTCGGTGACGCCGTCGTACTGCAGGAACCGCACGCCCGCGGCGGTGAGCTCGTCCACGGCGGCGTCGACGTCCGGCACCGGGAAGTTCAGCACCGTGAACGACGCCGGCTCGTGCGCGGGACCCTTCGGGTAGACGAGCACGTGTGTCCCACCCACCTGCAGGGAGAGCATGCCGTGCTCCTCGGTGACCGGGACCCCGAGCACACCCTCGTAGAACGCCCTGGCCTCCGGCACGTCCCGGACCGAGAACCCGCTGAACGCCGTCGTCGCATCCACCATGCGGCCAGTGAACCACCGGGCCTGCCAGGATGGCACCGTGTCCCAGCCCCGGATGAACGTCGACGAGGCCGTCGCGCGCGCCGTGGACCTCGCGTCCGGCCCCGACCGGGTGGTGCTCGGCATCGCCGGGGCCCCGGGAGCAGGCAAGTCGACCCTCGCCCGGCGCATCGTGACGGCCGTGGACGACCACGCCGGACGTGGGACGGCGGTCCAGGTCCCGATGGACGGCTTCCACCTGGCGAACGCGGCCCTCGACGCCCTCGGACGGCGCGACCGCAAGGGCGCGATCGACACGTTCGACGCGGGCGGCTACGTCGCACTGGTCCGTCGCCTCGCGGTCGCCGACGAGCCGGTCGTCTGGGCACCCGACTTCGACCGTCGGGTGGACGAGCCGGTCGCGGGCAGCATCCCGGTGCCGCGCAGGACCCGTCTCGTGGTGACCGAGGGCAACTACCTGCTCGACGAGGACGCCCCCTGGGCGGACCTGCCGTCGCTGTGCACCGAGACCTGGGCGTGCGTCGTCGACGACGCCGTGCGCGTCGACCGCCTGGTGGGCCGGCACATGCGGCACGGCCGCGACCACGACGCCGCGCGCGCCTGGGCGCTCGAGGTGGACGGCGTGAACGCCGCGAGGGTCGCTGCCACGGTGATCCGTGCCTCCCGGACGGTCGCGACGTGACCACCCGCACGGCGCGACCCGGCAGACGTCGTCACCCGCACGGCGCGACGCGGCACGCGGTCCCGCCCGGACGACGCGACGGTCCGGACGTCACCACCCGCACCACGCGGCCCGGCAGGCGGGTCCGCACCCGACGGAAGGACCGACCATGACCATCGCCGTCACCGGGGCCACCGGCAACATCGGCGGCGCGGTCGCCCGGGCGCTCGCCGCCGACGGCGTGCCGTTCCGCATGCTCGTCCGCGACCCGGACCGCGCCCCGCGGTTGCCGGGCGCCGAGGTCGCGGTCGCGACCTACGGCGACGCCGGGGCGAGCCGCGCCGCGCTCGACGGCGTCGACCTGCTCCTCATGGTCTCCGGAGCGGAGGCCGAGGACCGCCTCGCGCAGCACCGCGCGTTCGTCGGCGCCGCGGCGACCGCCGGGGTCCGGCACGTCGTCTACACGTCGTTCATCGGCGCCGCGGCCGACGCGACCTTCACGCTCGGGCGCGACCACTGGGCGACCGAGGAGGCGATCCGTGCGACCTCGATGGCGCACACGTTCCTCCGTGACTCGTTCTACCTCGACTTCGTGGAGGACCTCGTCGGCGAGGACGGCGTGATCCGTGGCCCGGCCGGCGACGGCGCGATGGCGGCGGTCGCCCGGGCCGACGTCGCGCGGGTGGCGACCGCCGTGCTGCGCGGACCGTCCGCGCACCTGGACCGCACGTACGAGCTGACGGGCCCCGCTGCGATCACGCTCGACCAGGCTGCGGCGACGGTCTCGGCGGTGCGCGGCACACCGGTGCGGTACCACCGGGAGACCGTCGAGGAGGCGTACGCCTCACGGGCGCGGTGGGACCCGGAGCCCTGGCAGGCGGACGCGTGGGTCAGCACCTACACGGCGATCGCCGAGGGGGCGCTCGCGCGCGTCTCGGACGACGTCGAACGGGTCACGGGGCGGCGACCGCTCTCCTTGCGTGACGTCCTCGAGCAGGGCTGACCAGCACCTGCACGGGGCCGTGCCCGTCGGCGGGGTGCACGAGCACCCGGCCGACCGAGGGACCGGGCAGCCCGCACCGCCAGACCGACCACGCCACCGGCGGGACGCGCCCGGCACGGCGTCCGAGCAGGACCGTGTGGTGGTGGCGGAGCGTCGGCGAGCGGTGTGCGACGACCATCCGGCAGCCGCCGTCGAGCGCGGCACGGAGCACCGGGTCGTCGCGGTCGCTGCCGGCCCGGATGACGAGCACGTGCAGACCGTGTGCGATGCGCTCACGGACGTCCTGGGCCGTGAAGACCGGCACCCTCCCCGAGAAGCCGCCGTCGGTCAGGACCGGCAGCCCGGTCGCGGAGATCACCAGTGACGAGATGCGCCAGGTGTCGGTGAGGAAGAGCGGCAGGCCGGGGGCCTGGTGCGCGTCGAGGCGCTCGGCCTCCGCGACGAGCCGACGGACGTCGGTCGGGTAGTACGTCGGCTCCCCACCGCGCCACTCCGGGGCGGACACCGCGAAGGGGGTGTCCGGTCGGTGCCGCCCCACCGACGCGTCGAGACCGCTGCCGTCGCGTGCCGCGTCGAGCGCCTGCAGCGAGAAGGCGGCCGGTCCGGCCACGACGGCCAGTCCGGTGACGACCGCGACGACCGCCCGGGAGGCACGGAACGGGTCCGCCCCGCGTGTCACCACCGAGCGTGGCGGCAACACCACCGCGACCAGCGCCGCGACGACCGTCGCCGTCGCGATCGTCGTCGCCGGGCGGGTGAGGACCGCGGGCGCCTGGCTGCCCTCGGCGAGGTACTGCCACCACCAGGCCTGGCCGACGGCGAGGACCACCGGCACGGCTCGGACCCAGACGACGTGCGACCGCGCGAGGGCGACAGCGGCCCGCCACCCGACCGCGCCGAGGACGGCGAGCTGCACCCCGACGGCGGCGAGGTACGCGGTGTGCGGGATCCGCGTCACGGAGAGGACGCCGGCCGCGGTGACCAGCCAGACGGTGACCACCACGAGGGTGACGGCGCCGGTGCGGGGGGCAGCGGCCGCGCCGGTGGTCGTGCCGGTGCCGGCCGTCGTGCCGGTGCCGGCCGTCGTGCCGGCGCCGGTGCTGAAGAGGCCGCCGAGTGCGTCGGCGGCGAGTCGACGACCCAGGCAGAGGACGACCACGCCGACGAGGACGGCGAACACGGCCGCGGGCAGCATCCACGAGACCTGCGAGCCGAGGTGCGGTTCGAGCAGCTTCGTGATCCGCCCCGGGTCCCCGGCGGACGAGGCGGCCGTGGTCGGGCGCACCGCCACGGACCCGGGCCAGGCGCCGGCGTGCAGCCGATCGAGCCCGTTGTAGCCGAACACCATCGCCCAGGGGTCGTCGTCGGTGGAGCCGTCGACGTACGGCCGGGCCCCGACGGGCGTCCGCGCCAGCCCGACCACCCACACGAGCGACGCGGCGCCGGCCACGACGCCGAGCACCGTCGTCCGCGCGAGGCGCCACCACACGCCCCAGTGCCGACCACCCGGGCGGGCGGTGGCGAGCAGGGTCCCGAGGAGCAGCGCCGGCAGCACGAACCACGCCTGCAGCATCTTCGCCTGGAACCCGACGCCCACCGCGAGCCCGGCGGCGACGAGCGGCCACCACCGTCCGGTGATCGCGGCCCGCTGCCAGCAGAGCAGGGCGACGGCGAGGGCGGCCGTGACCATGCCGTCCTCCATCGGGTGCGCGAACATCGAGACGAAGACCGGCGTCGTCGCGGCGGCCAGGGCGGCGACGAGGCCGGTGCCGACCCCGCCCCACCGGAGCCCGACGACCGAGCAGGCCCACACCGTGACGAGGCCCTCGAGGAGTTCGGGCAGCGCGATCGCCGTCGTGGAGTCCCCGAGCAGCCGGATGCTGAGCGCCTGCGGCACGAGGAACCCGGCGAGCTTGTCGAGGGTCACCGTCGCACCGGGGTCGAAGGCGCCGGACAGCATCGCGGGCCACGACTCGGACATCGACCGGGCGGCCGCCGCGTAGAAGGGAGCGTCGCCGCCGCGGGCGAGGTTCCAGCCCAGCAGCACGGTCGCACCGAGCAGCACGAGGAGCAGTGCCAGCCGCGCTGCGAGGTGTTGGTCGGCCCAGCGGGCCGGTCGTCCGGTGTCCACACCTGGACCCTGGCCGTCCGGGATGACGGTGCACCGCGATCGAGCCGCCAGCACGCCCCGAACACACGACCTCCGCTGAGCCGACGTGCGGCTCGTCCGGTCATCGTCCAGGACACGCGCAGCCAGGACCGAACAGGGTCTCAGGCGTTCCCGAGGTGCGAGGCCCCGGCCGACCTGCTCGCGGTTGCCCCGCGGCGGCCGGAGGTCCTGGTGGGCGCGGTCGCCCCGGGGTCAGTCGACCCGACGCGCGGCGATCGACCCGACCACGCCGAGGACGAGCACCGCCACGAGCACGACGAGCAACGGTGCCGTCCAGTCCCCGGTGGCCCCGTGCAGCGTGCCGGCGACGAGCGGTCCCGCGCTCCCGATGAGGTACCCGCCGCCCTGCACGAACGCGGACATCCGTCGGGCGTCGGCGTCGCTCGACACGATCCGGACGATCACGATGAACACGATGGTGATGCCGCCGCCCTGCGCTGCGCCGCCGAGCACTGACCAGAGGAGCCACAGCTGCGGCGCGAACAGGAGTCCGAGCGGCATCGCCAACCAGAAGAACGCGACGAGCGCGATGATCGCCCGGGGTCGCCACCGCGCCGCCAGCACCGGGACGCCGAGCGCGCCGATGACGGCGAGGATCTGGAACACCGACGAGCTCGCGCCGGACGACTCCTTCGAGAAGCCGATCTCGTCGTGCAGGAGCGTCGGGATCCAGGCGGTGAGGGCGTAGTACGAGAACGCCTGCCCGCCGAACGCCAGGGTGAGCCCCCACGTGATCCAGCGGCGGGCTGGCGCCGGCGTCGGGGCGGTCGCCTTCCGCTCGTGGTCGGTGTCGAGCACGAGGTCGATCGGCCCGGTGTGCGGGACGGGCTCGACCACGGACGGCCGACGCCAGGCCGCACGGGGACCGACCGTGAACGTCCAGCCGATGCCGGCGAGCACCGCCAGGACGCCCCACACCGCGATGGCGACCGGCCAGCCCCAGACGGCCGCGATCGGCGCGGTGCCGAGCGAGGTGATCATCGACCCGACGTTGAGCGCCGACGTGTAGACGCCCGTCACGAGCCCCACGCGCTCGGGGGCGGTGTCACGGCGGATCACCACGGGGATGACGACGTTGCCGATCGTGATGCCGATGCCGATCACCGCGGTGCCGACGAGCAGCGCCGCCGACGAGGGCAGCGACCGGACGACCGTGCCCACCAGGACGACGACGAGCGAGAGGGACACCGCGCGTTCGGGGTCGGCCTTCGCGATCACCCAGCTCGCGAGCGGCGTGGCGAGGGCGAAGCACAGCACCGGGATCGTCGTGAGGAGCCCCGCGATGCCCGCGGTGAGCCCCAGGTCGGCGCGGACGTCCCCGATGACGGGAGCGGTCGCGACGATCGGGCCGCGGAAGTTCAGTGCGATGAGGACCACCGCGGCCGGCAGCAGCCAGGCGGCGTCGCGCAGGCGAGCGGTCCGGCCCGTGGCGCCCCTGGCGGTCACGGCAGCAGGATCGGCAGGAGGTCCAGCGGGGTGGCCGCCTGCGCGACGGTGCCCTCGGCCTCGGCGGGGGAGCCGTAGCCCCACGCCGCGAAGATCGTCGGCACCCCGTGGACCGCGGCGCCCTCGACGTCGTGCTTCCGGTCGCCGATGAGCACCGGACGGCTGACGTCGAACCCGCGGGCGTCGAGCCGGCGCAGCGCCTCCGCGACCACGTCGGCCTTCGAGCTCCGGACCTCGTCGTCGCTCGCGCCGGTGATGATGTCGATGTCGCCGGTCAGGCCGTAGTGCTCGAGGATGTACGTCGCCGGGGTCTCGGGCTTGCTCGTCGCGGTCGAGATCGGCAGGCCGGCCTCGTGCAGGGTGTGCAGCACGACGTCGATGCCGGGGAACATCGCCGAGTCGAGGGCGCCGTGCGAGAGGTAGTGCTCGCGGTAGACGGCGAGCGTGTGCTCGGCCTGCGCGGTGTCCATGCCCATGGCGTCGTGGAAGGTGTCGAGGATCGGCGGTCCGACGAACGACATGAGCGTCGCGTGGTCCGGCACGGGGACGCCCACCGTGGTGAAGGTGTGCGTCATGCTCTCGAGGATGCCCGGAGCGGAGTCGCTGATGGTGCCGTCGAGGTCGAAGAGGATGGCGGTGAACGGGCGCGTCATGTCCTGCCCAGCCTAGCCGGGGCCGTGGACGCGCCCGTCCGGGTGCCGCGCCGGCGGGACGGAGGCGACCCGGGCCTCCCGACCGTGCGCGTTCCGACAGCCGGCCCGGCCCCCGCCTCAGAACAGGCGGGTGTGCCCGCCCTCGATGCCCCGCATCGCGTCGTAGTCGAGCACGAGGACGCGGATCCCGCGGTCCTCGGCGAGGGTCCGGGCCTGCGGGGCCACCGTCTGCGCGGCCAGCACGCCCTGCACCGGGCGGAGCAGCGGGTCGCGGTTCATGAGCTCGAGGTACCGCGTCAGCTGCTCGACCGCGTCGATGTTGGCGTTGCGCTTCATCTCCACCGCGACGCTCGCCCCCGCGTCGTCCCGCGCGAGGATGTCGACCGGGCCGATGGCGGTCATGTACTCGCGGCGGACGAGGGTGTGGCCGTCGCCGAGGAGCTCGATCTGCTCGGCGAGGAGCTGCTGCAGGTGTGCCTCGACGCCGTCCTTCACGAGCCCGGGGTCGACGCCCAGGTCGTGCGACTCGTCCGCGATCACGTCGTACAGGCTCACGACGAGCTTGTCCTGCGTCTTCTTCTGCGTGACCGTCCACACCTGCGTGATACCGGCCTCGGCCTGCTCCTGGCTCGGCTCACCCATCTCGATCGAGCAGGGCGGGCTCATCCAGTTCAGCGGCTTGTAGCTGCCGCCGTCCGAGTGCACGAGCAGCGAGCCGTCCGCCTTGAGCATGAGCAGGCGCGTGGCGAGGGGGAGGTGGGCCGAGAGTCGCCCCGCGTAGTCGACGGAGCAGCGGGCGATGACGAGACGCACCCGGCGATCCTAACGGTCGGTGCGTGCCCCGGTCGTGTCGGCGCCGGCCCGGTCGGTCGACGCGGCGGTGTCGGTGCCGGCCCGGTCGGTCGGCCCCGCGCTGTCGGTGCCGGCGCGGGCGGTCGACGCGGCGGTGTCGGCGCCGGCGCGGTCGGTCGACCCGGCCTGGAGGCGCGGTGCGGCCCCGCCGTCCGTCGTCGCGTCCTGCGGGTGGTCGCCACCACGGCCGGTGTCGGCCGCACGGGCACGTCGTCGCCGCAGCGTCTCGGCGGCTGCGCCGGTCTCGCGGGCTGCGCCCGACGCGAGCCCGGCGCCGATGATGAAGACGAACACCACGAGCAGGGCACCGAGCAGGCCGATGTGCTCCCCGAGGAACCCGATGAGCGGCGGTCCGGCGAGGAACGCCACGTAGCCGATCGTCGCGACGGCGCTGACCTTGAGCGCGGCCGAGCGTGGGTCGTCCGCCGCGGCCGACATGCCCATCGGGAAGCCGAGGCTCGCACCGAGTCCCCACAGCACGACGCCGACGATCGCGATCGGGATGACGTCCACGAAGATGAGCAACCCGAGGCCCACCACGGCGACGGCGGCGCTGACCCGGAGGACGGGGACGCGGCCGAACCGGTCGATGAGCGGACTGCCGGCGATCCGGCCGGCGGTCATCGCCGCGAGGAACACGGTGAGCACGGCGGACCCGGCCGCGTTGTCGAGGCCGTGCCCGTCGATCATGGCGAGCGGCAGCCAGTCGTTGGCGGAGCCCTCGGCCAGCGCCATGCCGAGCACGATGACGCCGATGAGCAGGGTCGACGGCTGTGCCCACACCTGCCAGCGGGTGAGCTGCACGGGGGTCGGGCTGGTCGTGGTGCTCTCGTGCTCCTCGTACCGGTGCTCGTCGCCGAAGCGGGCGGCGGCCGCGAGCATCACCAGGCAGGTCACGACCCCGAGGGCCGCGAAGTGCAGGACGACCGGGACCTCGAGGGCCTCGGTGAGCGCGCCGATCCCGGCACCCGCGAGGGTCCCGACGCTGAACGCGGCGTGGAACAGCGGCATGATCGTGCGGCCGCCGGCCTTCTCGGCGGCGGCGCCGGAGACGTTCATCGAGACGTCGACCAGGCCGTTGCCGAAGCCGAACGCGACGAGGCCGACCCAGATCGCGGCGAAACCCCATCCGAACGTGACGGCGAACCCGGCGAAGACGATCCCCGCGGCCAGGCAGAACGCGGCGACCTGCACCCCGCGCCGGGCACCGACCTTGGCGACGATGTGTCCGGCGAAGGTGAGCCCGCCGATCGAGCCGACCGCCATCCCGAGCACGAGCAGCCCCATCTCGAACGTGCTCGCGCCGAGCGAGTCGCGGACGCTCGGGATGCGGCCGAGCCAGGTCGCGATCGCGAGGCCCGACATGGTGAAGGCCACGAACACCGCGGTGATCCAGCCCCGGGTGGTCGGGGCGGTGCGGGCGGACGTCGTCGTCATGCTGCTCTTCCGGTTCTGCGTGTCGGTTCTCGGTGACGGTGCTGCGCGTCGGTCTTGCGCGTCGGTTTTGCGCGTCGGGCGCGTTCTCGCGTGTCGGGCGAGCGGTCGAATCGATTCGACCGCGGGTGACAGTTACGCTAACGGGCGATGGACGAACCGGCAACCGCGAACGGCGCGGCGCGACCCGACACGGGGAGCCGTGCCGCACGCCCGACCCTCGCCGCGGTCGCGCGGGCCGCAGGGGTCGCGCCCTCGACCGCCTCACTCGCCTTCAGCGGGGCCGGCCCGGTCTCCGAGGAGGCCCGTACACGCGTGCTCGCCGCCGCCGCGGAACTCGGTTACGGCGGTCCCGACCCGCGTGCACGGTCCCTCCGCCGCGGTCGGTCCGGGGTCATCGGGGTCGTCATGGACGAACGGCTCAGCGACGCCTTCCGGGACCCCGTGAACGTCCTGACGCTCGACGGCATCGCCGAGGTCGCCGGCGAGGCCGGCACCTCCCTGCTCCTCGTCCGGAGCCCGCTCGACGACGCCGGGCTCGTCGGACCGCTCGTGGACGCCCCGGTGGACGCGGTCGTGCTCATCGGGTGCAACGTCCGGATCGACCCCGCGGTCGCCGTGCTCCGTCGACGGAACATCCCCGTGGTCGCGATCGAGGCGGACGAGATCGAGGGCGCCGTGCCCGTCCAGCTCGACAACCGCGAGGCCTCACGGCGCGCAGCCGCGTTCCTCCGCGATCTCGGGCACACCGAGGTCGCGGTCGTGACGCTCCCGCTCGACGGCACGCACCAGCGCGGTCCGGTCAGCGCCGAGCGCGAGGCCGCTGGCATCGCGCACACCTCGCTCGAACGACTCCGCGGCGTCCGGGGCGTCTACCCGTCCGCGCCGGCCTGGGAGGCGGCGGGCAGCTCGGTCGAGGAGGGCCGGATCGTCGGCGCCGCGCTCTTCGCTGTCGACGCTCCGCGTCCCACGGCCGTGGTGGTGCAGAGCGACGTGCTCGCCGTCGGGGTGATCTCGGCCGCGTTCGACGCCGGGCTGCGCGTGCCGGAGGACGTCAGCGTCGTGGGGTTCGACGGCATCCCGGTCGACGACAGCCTGTTCCACCGCACGCCGATCCGGCAGCTGACCACGCTCGTGCAGCCCTTCGTGCAGAAGGGGCAGGCGGCGGCCCGGGCGGCGATCGCCATGCTCGAGGGTGCTCCGGCGCAGCCCGCGGCCTTCCGGTCCGAGCTGCGCATCGGCGACACGACGGCGCCGCCGCCGGCCGCGCGCTGACGCGGCCGCGCCGCCCGCGCCCCGAGTCTCGTGCTGAGCGACAGTTCTCGCGGCTGATCGCGCGAGAACCGTCGCCCACGCCGAGTCTCGCGCCCGCTTGGCCGAGTCTCGGGCCCGCCTGGCCGAGTCTCGCGCCCGCTCAGCGCGCCAACGCCGCCGCGATCCAGCCGCGCCGGTGCGCCCGCACACCGAGCGTCACCGCCCGCACCCCGATGTACCCGAGGGCGAAGGCCGCCCACAGCCCCGTGAGGGTCCCGCCCGCCCACCACAGCAGCGGCAGGTACACGACCAGGTTCACCCCGCCCGCGATCGCCAGGTACCGTGCGTCCCCCGCGCCGATGAGCACGCCGTCGAGCACGAACACGTACCCGGCGACCGGCATCCCCACCGCGACGATGAGCAGGACAACGGGCAGCGCGTCCTGCACCGCCGACGCGTCGGAGAACACCGGACCGAGCACCCCGCTCACCGACGCCGTCACCAGCCCGAGGAGCACCCCGCCCGCGATCCCGAGCAGCACCAGCCGACGCGTCACCAACCGCACCCGATCGGGGTCCCGCGCCCCGAGCCCGTGTCCGACGAGCGCCTGACCGGCGATCGCGAGGGCGTCGAGCGCGAACGCGAGCGTGGAGAACACCGTCAGCCCGACCTGCGTGGTGGCGAGCCCGGTCGTCCCGAGCCCGGCGGCGACCGACACGGTGGCGAGCATCGCGACCCGGAGCGACGCCGTCCGGAGGAACAACCACGCACCCGATCGCAGTGCGCGTGCGACGCCCGAGGCACCCGGTCGCAAGGGCGCACCCGCCGCCCGCGCTGCCCGCACGGCGATCACCACGTAGACCGCTGCCATCGCCCACTGCACCAGGACCGTTCCCGCCGCCGACCCTTCGACGCCCCAGCCGGCACCGTAGATGAGCACCGCGTTGAGGAGCCCGTTCGCGACGAAGCCGACGGTGGCGACGACGAGCGGGGTCCGCGTGTCCTGGAGCCCACGGAGCAGCCCGGTCGAGGCCGTCACCACGAGGATCCCCGGCAACCCGACCAGGGAGAGCGTCAGGTACGCGGTCGCCGCCCTCGAGACGTCCTCGGAAGCGCCGAACGCGTCGACGAGCGGCGCGGCGAGCGGCCACCCGACGAGCGCGAGCACGACCCCGAGCACGAGCGCCAGCCACATGCCGTCGATGCCCGCGTGCACCGCACCCCGTCGGTCACCGGCTCCGAGGGCCCGCGCGACGGCCGGAGTCGTCGAGTACGCGAGGAAGACGAGCAACCCGGTGACGGTCTGGAGGACGGCGCTCGCGATGCCGACGGCGGCGAGCGGCGTCTGCCCGAGATGCCCGACGAGCGCGGTGTCCGTGAGCAGGAAGAGCGGCTCGACCACGAGTGCCCCGAGCGCGGGGACGGCGAGGCGGACGATGTCCCGGTCGACGCGGCGGGTCTCGGAGCCGTGGGTCACCGGTCCATTCTGGCGGCGGTATCCTCCGGGCTGTGGACGCCCTCGCGCTCGTGCCGGCGGCCGTCGGCATCGCGCTGAGTCCGTTGCCGGCGGCCTCGGTCGTCTTCCTGCTCGGCCACCGGCGTGGTCCAGGGTCCGCGGTCGGACTCGCCGCGGGGTGGACGGCGACCATCGCGGTCGGCCTCGCCGTCGCGGTGCTGCTCGGCGAGCGTCTGCCTCCGGAGACGTCGGGCGGCACGACGGTCGAGGCCGTGATCGCACTCTGCGCCGCGGTCCTGCTGTTCGCGCTCGCCGTGTGGCAGTGGGTACGACGTCGACTCCCGGACGGGTCACCTGCGAGCTCGCGGTGGGCCGACCGCGTGGATGCGATCGGCAGCGCGCACGCCGTCGGGCTCGGCGCCCTCCTGACCGTCAACCCGAAGGTCGTCGTGCTCGTGCTGTCGGCGGGCCTCGTCTTCGGCGAGGCAGACCCCGCTGCTGGCTGGACCGTCCTCGCCGGCGTGTGCTTCGTCCTCGTCGCGGCGCTCCCCACGGTGCTCCCGATCGGGATCGCGGTGGCGCTCGGCCGTCGCGCGCAGCCCGTGCTGGACACGCTCCGCGAGTGGATCGCCCGCTGGGGATCGCTCTCGCTCGTGGTCGTGCTCGTGGTGCTCGGGACCGTCCAGCTCGTGACGGGGCTGGCCGGCCTGCGCTGACGGTGCGGCACCGCGCCGGCCGGGAGGCGCGTGGCGGGCCCGCACCGCGCCTCCAGGCCGTCACCTGGAGCGTCCCGCGCGTCGGGACCCCGAGGACCGTCGTTCAGTCGGCGCGCGGTTCCGCGGGGACCGCCGCGGTCGCGGCGTGCGCAGCGTCCGACGCTGCGGGCGTCGCCGGATCGGTGCCCCGCGCCCGACCGATGAGGTCCATGACGTGGAACACGACGATCGCCGCGACCGTGCCGACGATGATCCCGCCGAAGGTGGCGCTGCCGAAGGAGAACGTGAAGTCGGCGATGCCCATGATGAGCGCGATGCCGGCGGTGAGCTGGTTCTTCGGCTTCGCGAAGTCGACGCGGTTCTCGACCCAGATGCGGATGCCGATGATCCCGATCAGGCCGTAGAGCGCCGTGGTCGCTCCGCCCAGCACCCCGGCAGGGACGGACGAGATGATCGCGCCGATCCTCGGCGAGAGCCCGAGCAGGACCGCGACGATCGCTGCGACCCAGTAGGCGGCGGTCGAGAAGACCCGCGTGGCAGCCATGACGCCGATGTTCTCGCCGTAGGTCGTCGTGGCGGAGCCGCCGCCCACACCGGCGAGCACGGTCGAGATGCCGTCGGCGAAGAGCGCGCGACCGGTGAGCGGGGTGAGGTCCCGGCCGGTGAGCTGCCCGACGCCCTTCACGTGGCCGACGTTCTCGGCGACGAGCGCGAGCACGACCGGCACGAAGCCGAGGTAGATCGCGAGCTGACCCGCGTCGAACGCCGGCGCGGTGAACGTCGGCAGGCCGACCCACGGCGCCGCAGCGACCTTCGAGAAGTCGACCTCGCCCGCGAGGACGGCGGCGACGTACCCGACGACGACGCCGATGACGATCGAGAGCCGCCCGATGAGCCCCTTGAAGAGGACGGTCACGAGGATGATCGTGAGCAGGGTGATCAGCGCGACCGCCGGCGCCTTGACGAAGTTGTCGCGGGCGGCGGGCGCGAGGTTGAACCCGATGAGCGCGACGATCGCACCGGACACCACCGGCGGCATCACCCGGTCGATCCACCCAGCACCGGCCAGGTGCACGACGAGCCCGACGATGGCGAGCAGCGCTCCGACGACGATGATCCCGGACAGGGCGAGCGGGATGCCGCCGATCTTCGTCGCTGCGCCGATCGGGGCGAGGAACGCGAACGACGAGCCGAGGTAGCTCGGCAGCCGGTTCCCGGTGATGAGCAGGAACAGGATCGTCCCGATGCCGCTGAACAGCAGGGTGGTCGACGGCGGGAAGCCCGTGATGAGCGGGACCAGGAAGGTCGCGCCGAACATCGCCACGACGTGTTGGACACCGAGACCGACCGTCCGCCCCCAACCCAGGCGCTCGTCGGGGGCCACGATCGTCGTCGCGGAGACGGTCCGGCCGTCACCGTGCAGCTTCCAAGGGAGTCCCATGCCGGAAACGGTAGTGGCACCGGGACTCGCGTGACGAGGCCCGGGCCCGACCTGTGGACGACCGCGAGGCCGTCCACAGGTCGGGGACGGCACCCGGGCAACGGTGGCTATCGTGGACGCCATGACCGACGTCGCAAGCACTTCCGGCATCCACACCGACGAGCTCGACGCAGGTGTGCGCCCCCAGGACGACCTGTACCGCCACGTCAACGGCACGTGGGTCGCCGCCACACCGATCCCGGACGACAAGGCGCGGTACGGCGCGTTCACGATCCTCGCGGAAGAGGCCGAGCTCGCCGTCCGGGACATCGTCGAGCGGTCCCAGCAGGCCGCGCCGGGCACGGAGGAGCGCAAGGTCGGGGACCTCTACACCGCGTTCACGGACGAGGAGCGCCTCGAGGCGCTCGGCACCGGGCCCATCGAGCCGCTGCTCGCGGAGATCGACACCGTCGACTCGGTCGAGGACGTCCTCCGCACGGTCGGACGCTTCGAACGCCTCGGTCTGCCGGGCTTCCTGCAGCTCTTCGTCGACAACGACCCGGGTGACCCGGAGTCCTACGTCGTCTTCCTCGAGCAGAGCGGCCTCGGGCTGCCCGACGAGTCCTACTACCGCGAGGACCGCTTCGCCGACATCCGGACGAAGTACCGCGAGTTCGTCGCCGCCATGTTCCCCCTCGCCGGGTTCGACGATGCCGGCGCCCGCACCGACGACGTCATCGGGCTCGAGACCGCGCTCGCGGCGCAGCACTGGGACAACGTCACGACCAGGGACAGCCAGAAGACCTACAACAAGCTGCCCTGGTCCGAGGTCGCCGCGCTCGCCGAGGGCATCGACCTCCGCGCCTGGTGGGAGGCCATCGACGCCCCGGCCGGTGCGTTCGAGACCGTCGTGGTCCGCGAGCCCTCCTTCATCACCGGCTTGGCCGCGCTCCTGGTCGCCGAGCCGATCGAGGCGTGGAGGAACTGGCTCCGCTGGCAGGTCGTCCGTGGATCGGCCGCGTACCTGACGAGCGCGTTCTCCGCGACGAACTTCTCGTTCTACGGCACTGCGCTCACCGGCGCGCCGAAGCAGCGCGAGCGCTGGAAGCGTGGCGTCTCCCTGGTCGAGGGTGCGATGGGCGAGGCTGTCGGGCGCATCTACGTGCAGGAGCACTTCGACGAGACCTCGAAGGCGACGATGGACGAGCTCGTGGCGAACCTCGTGGAGGCCTACCGGCAGAGCATCACCGGCCTCGACTGGATGACCGACGAGACCCGGGCCCGCGCGCTCGACAAGCTCGACAAGTTCACGCCGAAGATCGGCTACCCGGTGCGGTGGCGCGACTACTCGGCGCTCCAGGTCTCCGCGGACGACCTCATCGGCAACGTCCGGGCCGTCGCGAGCTTCCAGGTCGACCGCGAGCTCGGCAAGATCGGCAAGCCGATCGACCGCGACGAGTGGTTCATGACGCCGCAGACGATCAACGCCTACTACAACCCGGGCTTCAACGAGATCGTCTTCCCGGCCGCGATCCTGCAGTTCCCGTTCTTCGACGCCCAGCGCGACCCTGCCGCCAACTACGGCGCGATCGGTGCCGTCATCGGCCACGAGATCGGGCACGGCTTCGACGACCAGGGTTCGCAGTACGACGGGGACGGTCGCCTGGAGAACTGGTGGACCGAGGCCGACCGTGCGGCGTTCGAGGAGCGCACGAAGGCCCTCATCGCGCAGTACGACGCGCTCGTGCCCACCGAGGTGCCCGACGGTCACGTCAACGGCGCACTCACGATCGGCGAGAACATCGGTGACCTCGGCGGTCTGTCGATCGCGTGGAAGGCGTACCTGCTGTCCCTCGACGGTCAGGAGCCCCCGGTCGTCGACGGGCTCAGCGGCGCCGAGCGCTTCTTCCTGAGCTGGGCCCAGGCCTGGCGGATGGCGATCCGTCCGGAGGAGGCCGCACGCCTGCTCAGCATCGACCCGCACTCCCCGAACGAGTTCCGCTGCAACCAGGTCGTGCGGAACATCGACGGCTTCTACGACACGTTCGGCGTGACGGAGGGCGACTCGATGTACCTCGACCCGGCCGAGCGCGTCGCGATCTGGTGATGGCCGAGCCGGACGCGGCTCTGCCGTCCCGGCGTCGCCGTCCGGACCGGAGCGGCGTCGGCGGTGCGGGCGACCGCCCGCGCGGCGGCGGTCGCGACCACGGGCGCCACCGCGGCGGTGCGGACGACCGGTTCGGAGCCACCCTGGAGGCACTGGGCGGCCTGGCCAGGGACGGTGCGGCGGTCAGCGCCTCCGTCATCGACACGTCGTCCGGCAAGGCGCTGCTCGCGGTCGACGACACCCTCGTGCAGCCGGTCGCGAGCCTCGGGCGGGTGCTGCTGCTCATCGAGGTGGCGGCGCAACTCGAGGACGGTGGCCTGCACGGCGACCGCCTGCAGCGGATGGCCCGGGACACCGCCACCGGTGCCGGACTGTGGCAGTTCCTGCAGGAGTCGACCATGCAGGTGTCCGACCTCGCGACCCTGGTCGGTGCCACCGCAGACGCGTGGGCGATGAACGCGCTGCTGTCGACCGTCGGCATCGACGCCGTCCGGGAGCGTGCGGAGTCCTTCGGCATCGAGCGGACGGCCCTCATCGACCGCGTGCGGGACCGACGGGGTCCGGACGACGCCCCGGATGCCTCCGTGGCGGCGACCGGGGAGCTCAGCTGGCTGTTCCGTGGCCTCGCGCTCGGCGAGGTCGTCGACGAGGCGGTCTCGAACCGGGTCCTCGGGTGGCTGTCCCTGTCGAGCGACCTGTCCCTGGTGGCGGGGTCCTTCGCGCTCGACCCCTTGGCCCACCGCTCGCTCGACCACGGGCTGCAGGTGGTCTCGGTCACCGGCTCGTCGCTCGGCGTCCGGGCCGAGGCGGGCATCCTGCGCGGACCGGCGTCGTCGGTGAGCTACGCCGTCACGGTGACCTTCGACGACGCCACGCTCCAGCGGCGCCTCGCCGTGGTGGACGCCCTGCGGACCATGGGCACCGAGGTGCTCGAGGCCGTGCACCAGCCCGCGCGCCGCTGACCGCCCGGCGCGCCGTTGACCGTCCAGCGCGCTGCTGACCAGCCCGCGCGCCGCTGACCAGCCCGCGCGGCCACGGCCGGGCGCGCGCCGCTGCCCGTGCCGCGAGACCCCCGCTCAGCCGAGCAGCAGCCGCACCCACGCGTCGAAGCGCTGCCGGATGACCCGCGCCGTCACGTCCGGCCGCCCGATGCCCGCGTAGTTCGGCTCCCAGGTCTCCACGTACGGGTCTGCCCGTGCGGCCGCGAGCACGTCCCACGCCCACACGTCGCCCACCCGCACACCGGAGTGCTCCTCGTACGCAGCGAGGAACCGGTCCGCGGCGTCCGGCGCCCCGAGCAGCACGAGGTCCTGCCGGCACCACGCGACGTCGACCCCGCGTGGGGCGGACACCGCGCCGGACCAGTCCACGATCCCGGTCAGCCGGTCGCCCTGCCACACCGCGTTGCCGGTCCAGAAGTCACCGTGCGTGAGGACGCGTCGCTGGTCGGTCGTCGGCCACGCGCCGGCGGCAGCACGTGCGAGCCGCCCGGCGGCGCGGTTCGGTGCCCGCCCCTCGTCGGGCAGTCCGACGGGGTCGAGCGCGTGGACCCGGGCGAGTGCGGCACCGAGTGCGGCCGCGGCGGCGTCGAGGTCGAGGTTCGCCGGCGGGGTCGTCCCGGGCATCGCGGTCGTGACGATCGTCGGGACGCCGGCGACGGTGCCGTGGGCGAGCAGCCGCGGTGCGAGGTCACCGAGCGGTCCGAGCCGTTCGAGGACCGCGGTCTCCCGGTCGACGGCGTCGTCACCGCGGGGGAAGGTCCGGACGACCACGGGCCGGCCGTCGTCGTCCGCGAGCGCCGTCCGCGCGTGCTGACCGCCGGACAGCGTCCGGACGAGCCGCAGCGGTCGGCCGAGGAGGACGCTCCCGGCGTCGACGGTCCCGTGGTCCACCAGTGGAGCGTATTGAGCGTGTTTGTCACGGAACGGTAACGGCACTGACTTCACCCAAACCAGTTCGGCACGGGTGCCGAATCCCCTGCACAGACCGGGAACCACCCGGAGCGCTCACCAGCCGCAGCTGCTGGTTCTCTCCACCCGTCATCGGGTGGGTTCGGCGCGCCATCGAACGCCGCGCCGAGCGCGACACAGCAAAGGAACTCATCATGCGCAAGAGCCTGAAGACCACGATCACCCTCGCCACGACCGGCGCGCTCGTCCTCGGTGGCGCCGCGTTCGGTGTCGGCGCCGCGAACGCGTCGACCCCGGCGGTCCACACCGTCTCCTCCAGCTCGTCGAAGATCCCGGCGCCGGTCGCGTCGGTGCCCGAGGTCCTCGGTGGCACCACGGCCGTGAAGCTCGACTCGGGCTTCACCGACGCGCTGACCGCGCTGAAGCTGACCCCGGGTGTGTCGGGCAACGCCAAGCTCGCCGACGGGTCGGTGTCGTTCCCGATCACGGCCGGTTCGGTGACCTACTGGAACCCGGAGGGCAACTACCGTCCGTACGTGCAGGGGCTGCTCAACCACGACGACTCGGGGCTGACGCTCAAGGCCGGTGACACGACGGTGACGCTGGAGAACTTCGTGGTGAACCCGGGTTCGTCCAAGCTCTACGGTGACGTGCTGGTCAACGGCAAGGTCGCGGTCGCGAACGCGTACCTGTTCGAGCTCTGGGGTGGCACGCTCAAGCCGCTGCAGCTCGAGGGTGACAACGCGGTCCTGACCGGCACCACGGTCCACATCTCCGAGGACGCTGCCGGCCTGCTGAACAAGACCTTCGGCACCGACGCCGTCAAGCGCGGCCTCCTCGTCGGCACCGCCACCATCACCGCCAAGATCAAGTAACACCCCGCGGACACCACCCGCACCGCACGCACGAAGCGCCGCCCCGCACGATGGGGCGGCGCTTCCGTGTGCGACGGGACGCAGCGCAGCAGCAGCGGACCCAGCGAAGCGGGACGCTCAGCGCAACAGCACGAACGAGCGCAGCGGATCCGGTGCCACGTCGCGCGCCTCCGCGAACCCGAGCGATTCGTAGAAGGCCCGCTGACCGGGCTCGTCGTCCGTGAGCAGCACGGTCTGCCGGACGTGCGCGTACCGGCGGAGCACCTCGCCGAGCAACGCCCGGCCGACGCCGGTCCGCTGGTGGTCCGGGTGCACGAGGACGTCCTGCACGTACAGGATCGTCGCCCCGTCGGACACCGTCCGGGCCAGGCCGACGAGGACGCCGTCCTCCCGGGCCGTCACGACACCGTGCGAGCCGGCGACCGCCGCGACGAGCAGGTCCGGGTCGCGGGTGTACGCCGACCAGCCGACGGAACGGTAGAGCTCGACGAGTTCGTCCGGACCCGGTACGGTCCACGCGATGGTCACCACCGGGTCATCGTGGCAGACCGGACCGTCAGGAGGTCGCCTGGCCCTCCGGCACGAACGCCTGGACGCTGAGCAGCGGCGCGTCGGCCGCCCGGCAGGCCTGGTGTCCCGAGTCCTTGAGGAACAGCGACGTCTTCGAGCCCGGCGGGTAGACGCGGAAGCCGTCCGGGGTCACGGGCGAGCAGTCCGCCGTCGAGTAGTTCCCGGCTTGCCCCACCTTGAGCGGTGCCACGGCGACCTGACCCGGCTTCAGTGTCACGGTGGGGTGCGGGGCCGACCGGTCGAGGGTCGCCGCTGCACCGATCTGCTTGCCCGTGCCACCACCGACGAACGAGACCCCGGGCCAGCCCTGCAGCGTGCAGGTCGTCGACCCGGTGTTCTCGAGCGTGATGTGGAAGACGGTGCTGCCCGCGGCGCCCCCGCTCCCGGGCTCCTCTCCCACCGCCAGGGCGGACGTCGCGCACCGAGCCGACCCGGCCGCGGACGACGACCCCGACGACCCCGATCCGGACGAGGACGACCCCGACGACCCGGACCCCGACCCGGACGAGGACGACCCCGACCCGGCCGACCCCGAGGCCGACGGGCCCCCGGACGCACTGGTGGGCGCGGTGGTCACGGCGCCCGTCGACACCGACGTGGCGGTCGGACCCGTCGTCGATCCACCCCCGGCACACCCGGCGAGGACCCCGACGGCGAACACCCCGACGGCGACGGACACGAACGAGCTTGCTGTCCTGCGCTGCATGGACCAACGCAACCACCGCCCGGCAGCCCTGTCTCGGGCAGTGTCCAGGCACCGCGAGCACACTCGCGGGCACCGGCACGGGGAACCGTGCACCACCAGCACCACGGACGACGGAGACCGCCATGACGGACAAGCACGAGCAGGCACGCGGCGACGAGGGTCGCGCGGACGGTGTCGAACCCCGCGCCGGAGCCTTCACGGACAGCGAGATCCCGGGCGAGGAGCACGTGGCCAGCAGCGAGCCGGTGGGGGAGTTCGTCTCGAGCGACATCCCGGGCGAGGACCGTCCGACGCCCGACGGTGAAGAGGGCGAGTACGTCGAGAGCGACATCCCCGGCGAGCCGGAGCCCGCCGGTCCCGAGGGCGTGGGTCACTACGTCGACAAGGACGAGTGACCTGAGCAGACGTTCAGTCGACGAGGTCCGCGGCGACCAGTCGGCGGAGCGTCTCGACGCCGGCGGGCGGACAGCGGTCCGCGTCTGCTGAGGTGACCCACTCCACCTCGTCGACCTCCGCGGAGGCGACGGGCGTGGCGGAGTCGAGCGTGCCTCCCGGCCGGACCAGGAACAGCGCCATCGCGACCATCGTGCCCGGCGCCTGCCCGTGGGCCGGTTCGAGGACGGTGCCGAACGGTTCGACGTCCTGCTCCGTCAGCCGGAGGCCGGTCTCCTCACGGGCTTCGCGGAGTGCGGCCTCGACGTCGGTCTCGTGCGCCTCGGCCTTGCCGCCGGGCAGGTAGAGCACGTCGCGCCCGCGCGCGCGCACCATCAGCACACGGCGGTCACGGACCAGCAGGAGCGCGCTGACCCGGAGCGTCACCGGGTCGGACGGAGGGCCCACGCGCCCCGGTTCCGCCGCGCCGCGGAGCTTGCGGAGCGGCGTGGCGGCCGAGGGCGTGGGGCGGCTCAGCTCGCGTCCGCCTCGTCGGTGCGGTCGGCGTCCTCACGGACGGGCGCGGCGCGCTCCGCGAGCGGCACGACGGGGCTCGGCACCTCCGCCTCGGGGGCGGGCTGCACCCCGTACAACGCGTCGAGCGCGCCGACGAACTCCTCACCGCGTCCGGCGCGACCGAGTTCACGGGCACGGACCGACGGACGGTGCAGCAGCACGCCCACGAGGTGCCGCAGGGCACGCTCGGTCTGCTCGACGGACTCGGGGTCCGGGTCGCGACGCTTCGCGCGCTCGATCTCGTCGTCGAGGATGTCGAACACGTGCTTGCGGAAGGCGACGAGGGCGGGGGTGGTCGACTGCTCGAGCGCCTGCGCACGGAAGCGGGAGACCGCGTCGTCGACCATCGCGCGCGCCTCGGACTCGGCGTTCAGCTCGGAGATCGGGGCGTGGATGCTGATCGTCTCGAGGTCGAGGAGCTCCACACCGTCGACGGCGGCGGCGGCGGGGTCGACGTTGCGGGGGAGTCCGAGGTCGATCACGATGCGACGGACGCCGTCGTCGAGGTCGGCGGGCGCGACGACCGGGACCTCGCTCGAGGTGCAGGTGATGACGACGTCGCTCGAGCCGATGGCCTGGCGGAGGTCACGGGCGGCGACGAGGTCGTGCTTCGCGGCGAACCAGGCGGCGCGGCCCGAGGGCGAGAAGACCTGGATGTTCACGGCGCCGCGGTCGCGGAGGGCCGCGATCGTGGTCGCGGCGTAGCTGCCGGTCCCCACCAGGAGCACGCGGGTCTCGGCCCAGTCGGTCACCCGGGAGGACGCGAGCTGCAGACCGAGCCGCACGAGCGACCGGCCGGCGGCGCCGATGCGGGTGCGGGTCTTGACGCCGCGCGAGGTGTGCGCGGCCTCTTGGAACAGGCGTTCGAGGTCGGAGGTCGTGGTGCCGTTCGAGCGGGCGTCCTCGAGGGAACGCCGGACCTGCCCGGAGATCTCGGTCTCACCGACGACGACGGACTCGAGCCCGCTCGACACGGCGAAGAGGTGCTGCACGACGTCCTTGCCACCGAGGACCCGGACCGAGTCGCGGAGCTCGGCGGGGGCGAGGTCGCTGGCGGCGGCGACGGCGTCGACGGTGGCCGAGACGGCGGAGTCACGGTCGTCCCCCGCGATGTCGAGGTAGGCCTCGAAGCGGTTGCACGTGGCGAGGACGACGGCTCCGTCCAACACGTCGGAGTCGGTCACGAGACGGCTCGCGGCGGTCGGTGCGCCGATGCTCAGTCGCTCCAGGAGGTCGAAGCTGGCGTTGCGGTGCGACGCCGTGAGACAGATGAGCACGTGTTCCATGGTAACCCGCGCTCGGTGTGCCGGCTGCTGGCTGCACGGATGTGCGGGAACCGTCCGGTCAGCCGGTGCGAGAATCGTCCGGTGACCGACGCCACCAGCACCGCCCTGCCCGGGACGCACCCCCTCGCCGCCGGCCTGACCAGCGGTTCCCCGCTCGTCCGCGCGCTCCGGGGCGACCGCCCCGAGACGCTGCCCGTGTGGTTCATGCGGCAGGCCGGACGGTCGTTGCCGGAGTACCGCGAGCTGCGGGTCGGCACCGCGATGCTCGACGCCTGCCTCGACCCGGCGCTCGCGTCGGAGATCACGCTGCAGCCGGTACGTCGGCACGGGGTGGACGCCGGCATCTTCTTCAGCGACATCGTCGTGCCGATCAAGCTCGCCGGGGTGGACGTCGAGATCGTCCCCGGCCGCGGGCCGGTCCTCGGGTCCCCGATCCGGAGCGCGGCGGACGTGGACGCGCTCGGACAGCTCGACCCGTCCGCACTGGCGCCGATCACCGAGGCCGTCCGCCGAACGGTCGCCGAGCTCGGCAGCACCCCGCTCATCGGCTTCGCCGGGGCGCCCTTCACGCTCGCCGCGTACCTGGTCGAGGGCGGCCCCTCGAAGGACCACATCCGGGCGCGGACGCTCATGCACGCGGACCCGGAGACCTGGTCGCGCCTGCTGGCCTGGGCCGCTGACGTGTCCGGGGCGTTCCTCCGGGCGCAGGTGCTGGCCGGGGCCTCGGCCGCGCAGCTCTTCGACTCCTGGGTGGGTTCGCTCTCGCGGGCCGACTACCTCGAGCACGTCGCACCGCACTCGGACCGTGCGCTCTCCCACGTGGCCGACCTCGGTGTCCCGCGCATCCACTTCGGCGTCGGCAGCGGTGAGGTCCTGCATGACATGACGACCCTCGGCGGCGAGCGGGTTGTGGTCGACGGCGTCGGCGTCGACTGGCGCATCCCGCTCGACGAGGCCGTCCGTCGCGTCGGCACCGGCGTGACCGTGCAGGGGAACATCGACCCGGCGATGCTCTCCGCTCCGTGGCAGGTCCTCGAGGACCACGTGCGCGACGTCGTCCGTCGCGGCGGTGCTGCCCGGGCGCACGTCGTGAACCTCGGGCACGGGGTGCCGCCCGAGACCGACCCAGCCGTCATCACGCGCGTCGTCGAGCTCGTGCACTCCCTCGGCTCCGGCCGGGACGCGGGGGAGCCGGCGTGACCGACGTCGTCGTGGTCGGCGGCGGTGTCGCCGGCCTCGTCGCCGCCCGTGACCTCGCGAAGGGCGGCGCCAACGTCGTGCTCGTCGAGGCGTCGGGCGTCCTCGGCGGCATGGTGCGCCGGCACACCGTCGCGGGGATCGACCTCGACATGGCGGCCGACTCGTTCGCGACCCGCACCGACGCGATCAGCAGGCTCGCGATCGAACTCGGGCTCGGCAACGACGTCGTGACCCCGGACCAGCGCGGCGCCTGGCTGATGACCCGGGACGGACGGACCTCCCCCATCCCGGCCACCGGTCTGCTCGGGATCCCCGGCACCCCGATGGCGGCCGACGTCCTCGCCGTGGTGGGACAGAAGGGAGCGCTGCGCGCACAGATGGACTCCCTGCTCCCCGGTCCCGTCGGGTCGAAGGCCCCGTCCCTCGGTGAGCTCGTGCGCCGGAGGATGGGGGAGCGGGTCCTCGACGACCTCGTGGTCCCGATCGCCGGCGGCGTGCACTCGACCCACCCGGACCGCCTCGACCCCGACCGCGTGGCGCCCGGACTCCGCGCCGCACTGCTCCGCGACGGGTCGCTCGCCCGCGCCGTGCTCTCCCTGCGGTCCCGCGCAGCGGCCGGCTCCGCCGTGCAGGGCATCCGCGGCGGCATCGTGCGCCTCGTCGACGAGCTCGTCGCCGACACGGAGACGTACCACGTGGACGTCCGACTCCACACGACCGCGACGGCGGTCGAGGAGCACGCGGTCGAGGTGACGGGGCCCGACGGTGTCACCGAGCGACTCGTCGCCGACCACGTGCTGGCGTCCACGCCCGACCCGCGGCGTGCGTCCGCCGCCGACCGGACCGGGATCGAGCTCGTGACCCTCGTCGTCGACGAACCCGCCCTCGACGCCGCGCCCCGCGGGACGGGCATGCTCGTGCACCCGGACGCCGAGTCGGTGGCGGCCAAGGCCCTGACGCACGCGACCGTGAAGTGGCCGTGGCTCGCGGAGGCGGCGGACGGCCGGCACGTCCTCCGGCTCAGCTACGCGACCCCGCCGGACGGTCCTGCGGGGGCCCGGGCAGACGGCGCAGCGGGGTCCGGGCCGCACGGCGCGGCGGGAGCGGTGTCCGACGCGGGCGGTCCGGCGGGCGTGGCCACGAGCCTCCCGGTCGATCCGTCCGACCCCGTCGGGGTGCGCGCCCTCCGCGACGCCAGCACCCTGCTCGGCGTCCGGATGGGCACGGACCGTGTGCAGGGTGTCGCACGCGTGCGCTGGTACGGACCCGACACGACAGCGGCGGGTCTGGCGGACGGCGTGGTGGGCATCGGGGAGGCGTCCACCGGCCGGGGGCTCTCCGGCATCGTCGCGGGAGCCCGCGCGGCCGCGGAACGCATCCTGGAGGACGCCGACCTGGGAACCTGAGCGGACCCGGCGGTGCCCGAGGGCTACTGTTGTGGAGACGCCGGACGTATTCCGCTCGGCGCATGACCACTGCACACTGACCCACGGAGGATCGCACATGCGAGGCAAGCTCCTGTTCGTCGCCGGCGCCGCACTCGGGTACGTCCTGGGATCGCGAGCCGGACGGGCGCGGTACGAGCAGATCAAGACCGTCAGCGGCAAGGTCTGGAACAGCAACGGCTTCCAGAAGGGTGTCCACAAGGCGGAGGACTTCATCGCCGACAAGACGCCGGACGTCGCCGAGTTCGTCGGCGAGCAGACGAAGAAGGTCGTCCGGAAGGTCGGGCAGAAGAAGGACGCCCACACCTCATGACCGACACCCGCGACCGCAAGTCGCGTTCGCTGTTCGGCCTGCTCGGTGACGTCCCGAAGCTCGTCAAGGAGCTCGTGACGGGCGAGCTGAACCTGCTCAAGGCGGAGATGCTGGCGAAGGTCAAGGTCTTCGCGCTCGCAGCCGGTCTCCTCGTGGCGGCGCTCGTGATCGTGCTCTACGCGATCGGCGTGCTGCTGACTGCGGCGGTCATGGGCCTCGCGACCGTGATGCCGGCGTGGCTCGCCGCGCTGGTCGTCGCCGTCGTCATGCTCGTCGTCGCGGCGATCCTCGGCCTGGTCGGGTGGAAGCGCTTCAAGAAGGGCCTGCCGATCACCCCGAAGCGGACGATCGACAGCGTCAAGAACGACGTCAACGCGGTGAAGGGCCTCGGCAAGAAGCCCACACCGACGCAGCGCCACGGCAATCGGACTCCGGACGTCAGCGGACGGTTCTGACACCGTCCCTCGTGACGACCCACGCACCAGCACAGCCGGATCCGGCACCAGCACCACCGACGGAGGAACCGTGACCGACCAGCACGACGAGATGGCCGACCGCGTCGCGGCGACCCGCGCGCAGCTGTTCGACACCCTCGACGCCATCGAGGACAAGCTCAACGTCCCCAAGCAGATCGGCATCGCCGCCGCCGGGCTGAAGCGCCGCGCGGACGAGAACCCCGTCCCCTACCTGGCCGGGCTCGCAGCGGGCGTTGCGGTGGTCGGGGGTATCGTCGTAGCGGTGCTCCGACGGCGGTGACCGGCCGACGCCACGCCGCCGTCCGGGTCCTCCACGTCGGGCGCTCTTCGGCAGGGGCCGAGGTAATCCCTGGCAACCGATAGGACAAAGGACCCATGAGTTCCACCGTGCCCGCTGCGGGCGACGCACACGAGACCGACCCGGCCTCCGGCATCGACCCGAACCTCCTGACGGCCTACGCCCTGTGGGCCGTCTTCCGACGTCCGGTGGGGTCCGTGCCCCGTGCCGGTGACGACGCCGTCGCCGAGCTCGACGCCGTGGTCTCCGCGGCTGCGGAGCGCGGTGTGACCACCCGCGGCTTCTACGACGTCTCGGGCTTCCGCGCCGACGCCGACGTGATGATCTGGCTGCACGGCGACGACGCCCAGGCGATCCAGGCAGTGCTGCGCGACGTCCGCCGCACCGCCCTGTTCCAGGATGCCGAGCCGGTCTGGCACGTCATGGCGATGCACCGCGAGGCCGAGTTCAACAAGCGTCACACCCCGGCCTTCCTCCGCGGCAAGGACCCCGAGGCGTGGATCACGGTCTACCCGTTCGTCCGTTCCTACGAGTGGTACCTCCTGCCGGAAGAGGAGCGCTCGACGATGCTCCGCGACCACGGCATCGCCGGTGCGAAGTACCGCCGTGTGCTCACGAACACCATCGCGACCTTCGCCCTGAGCGACTACGAGTGGATCCTGCCGCTCGAGAGCCCGGACCTGGTCGACCTCGTCGACCTCATGCGCGACCTGCGCTACACCGAGGCACGCCTCCACGTCCGCGAGGAAGTGCCCTTCTACACGGGTCGTCGCGTGACGACCGCCGAGCTGCCGGAGGTGCTGTCGTGACCGACACCAGCAACATCACGAACGGACGCGGAGCCGTCCTCGCGGCGACGCCCGCCGCGGTCGACGGGCCCGAGCACGTCGAGGTGCCGACCGCGTACGACGCGATCCTGCTCGCCGGCTTCGGCGGACCCGAGGGCCAGGACGACGTCATCCCGTTCCTGCGCAACGTCACGCGCGGTCGGGGCATCCCGGACGAGCGGCTCGAAGAAGTCGCGCACCACTACCGGCACTTCGGCGGCGTCAGCCCGATCAACGCGCAGAACCGCGCGCTGAAGGCCGCGCTCGAGGCCGAACTCGCGAAGCGCGGCATCGACCTGCCGGTGCTGTGGGGCAACCGCAACTGGGACCCGTACCTCGAGGACGCGTTCACGGAGGCCGCCGACCGTGGCCTGACGAACCTCATCGCGATCGCGACGAGCGCGTACTCGTCGTTCTCGAGCTGCCGGCAGTACCGCGAGGACTACGCCCGCGTGCTCGACGCCACCGGCCTGATCGACACCATCAAGATCGACAAGGTCCGACAGTTCTTCGACCACCCCGGCTTCGTCCGGCCGTTCGTCGACGGCGTGCGCGACGGCCTCGCGAAGGCGATCGCCGAGAACGAGGGCCTCGACGTCGCGACCGAGCTGCACGTGCTGTTCTCGACGCACTCGATCCCGTCCGCCGACGCCGCCCGCTCTGGCCCCGACTTCCGCGGGTTCGACGAGCACGGCGCGTACGAGGCGCAGCACCTCGCCGTCGCCGAGGTCGTGCTCGACCAGGCGTGGAGCGAGCTCCTCGAACAGCCCGAGCACGCGCACCTGCAGGGCACGTCGAAGCCCGCGTGGAAGCTCGTCTACCAGTCGCGCTCGGGCCCTCCGACGCAGCCCTGGCTCGAGCCGGACATCAACGACTACATGAACGAGGAGCTCCAGGGCGGTCCCACCCGCGCCGTGCTCATCGTCCCGCTCGGCTTCGTGAGCGACCACATGGAGGTCATGTGGGACCTCGACGAAGAAGCCACCGAGACCGCGCAGGAGCTCGGTTTCTGGTCGGTCCGCACGCAGACGCCCGGCGTCGACCCGGCCTACGTCGCCGGGTTGATCGACCTGGTGCTCGAGCGCGTGAACGGAGTGCCGACGTCGGAGCGCCCGCACCTGACGGACCTCGGCCCCTGGTACGACGTGTGCCGTCCGGGGTGCTGCGAGAACGTGCGCGCCGGGTTCAAGCCCGCGGCTGCCGGTCTGGCTCCGTGACCGAGCAGCAGCGCACCGAGCAGGACGGTCCGGCGCCGATCCGGCTCGGCACCCGCGCCAGCCGGCTGGCCGTCGCGCAGTCGCAGGACGTCGCCGACCGCCTCGCGAAGGCGTCCGGCCGTCCGGTCGAGCTCGTCGAGGTCACGAGCGAGGGCGACACGAACCGCGCCTCGCTCGCGAGCCTCGGCGGCACCGGGGTGTTCGCCAGCGCCCTGCGCGAGGCCCTGGTCGCCGGTGAGGTCGACGTGCTCGTGCACTCCCTCAAGGACCTCCCGACCGCTCCGTACCCGGGGCTGTCCATCGGAGCCGTCCCGAAACGCGCCGACGCACGTGACGTCCTGGTCGCCCGCAACGGCGCCACGGTCGACTCGCTGCCCGAAGGAGCGAAGGTCGGCACCGGGTCACCCCGACGTGTCGCCCAGCTCAAGGCGAAGCGTCCCGACCTCGACGTGGTGGACATCCGCGGGAACATCGACACCCGGCTCGGCCGCGTGGACGACGACCTCGACGCCGTGGTGCTCGCCGCCGCGGGGCTGACCCGCATCGACCGGCTCGACGCGGCGACCGAGCTGCTCGACCTCGGCTTCTGGCCGAGCGCGCCCGGCCAGGGTGCCCTCGCGGTCGAGATCCGCTCGGACGAGACGGACAGGAACCTGCTCGCCGCGCTCCGCAAGCTCGACCACGCGCCGACCCGCCTGACGGTCACGGCCGAGCGCGAGGTCCTGGCGAAGCTCGAGGCGGGCTGCTCCGCACCGATCGGCGCGACCGCCGTCGTCGACGCCGAGATGCTCCTCGTCTCGGCGACGGTCTACCGCCCCGACGGCTCCGAGTACCGGACCGCCTCGCACGCGGCGGTCCTGGACGGCTCCGCACAGGACCGTCTCGACGAGGCGCTGGCGCTCGGTGGGCGGGTCGCGGCCGAACTCCTCGAGAACGGCGCGGCCGACCTCGCGGACCTCGCCACGACGGTCGCCGAGGCACCGGCCGACGGCGACCACTCGGCCGGGCCCGGCCTGGCGACCCCGGCTGCGGCGCAGCCTGCCGACGACGACTCGACGGCCGCGCCGCGGACGACGGGCACGGACTAGGCGGTCACCACGGACGACACCGCTCCCGCGCGGGACGAGGCCCGGCTCCCGGTCGTCCTCGTCCCGCGCGGCGGTGCGTGGGGCGCCGCGGTCGCGGACGCCGCCCGGGCACGCGGTCTCGACCCCGTCGTGGTGCCCCTCATCACCGATGCACCGCCGGAGGACCCCGCTGCACTCGACGCGGCGCTCGGGCGCCTCGTTGGAGCGGCCGGGAGGCACGTCCCGGCACCCGGGGACGGGCCCGTTCCCGGCGGGGCCGGGTCGACCGCCCCCTGGCTCGTCGTGACCAGTGCGACGGCCGTGCGGGCCGTCGCCGGACGCGCACCGCGCCTCCCGGCCGGTGTGCTGGTGGCGTGCGTCGGCCAGGCGACCGCACGCGCCGCGCGGCAGGCCGGGTGGCGGGTCGACCTCGTGCCGGAGGTCGAGTCGGCCGCCGGCCTCGTGTCGGCGTTCCCGGGCACGACCGGCCGTGTCCTCTTCCCGCGCTCGGAACTCGCCGCCCCCACCCTCGTCGAGGGGCTCCGCGCCCGCGGGATCGACGTCGAGGACGTGGTCGCGTACCGTACCGTGGGGACCGGCGACGAGCCGGTCCGCCTCGACCGGGTGCCCGACGCGGTGCTCGTCACGAGCGGCAGCGTCGCCTCCGAGGTCGCCCGCCGGCTGGCCCCGCTCGATCCCCGCACGCGCATCGCGTGCATCGGTCCCGGCACCGCCGCGGCCGCGCGCGAGGCCGGTCTGCCCGTGCACGTCGTCGGGCGCAGCCGCTCCGCCGAAGCCCTCCTCGACGCCGTCGCCGAGGCCCTCCACCCCGAAGCACCCGAAGCACCCGAAGCACCCGAAACACCACGATCAGGAAGGTCATCGTGACCGGACAGTTCCCCCAGGTCCGCCCCCGCCGTCTCCGCGCCACCCCGGCGATGCGTCGGCTCGTCGCCGAGACCCGCCTGCACCCCGCCGAGCTCGTGCTGCCGATGTTCATCCGCGAGGGTGCGACCGAGGCCGTCCCGATCTCGAGCATGCCCGGGGTGGCGCAGCACTCGCTCGACTCCTTCCGCCGGGCGCTCGTCGAGGCGGCGGAGCAGGGCGTCGGCGGCGTGAACCTGTTCGGGGTCCCGACGTCGAAGGACGCCGAGGGCTCCGGTGCGACCGACCCGGACGGCATCCTCAACGTGGCGATCCGCGTCGCACGCGAAGAAGTGGGAGACGCCCTCGTCGTGCAGTCCGACCTGTGCCTCGACGAGTTCACCGACCACGGACACTGCGGGGTCCTCGCGGCCGACGGGTCGGTCGACAACGACGCGACGCTCCTGCGGTACCGCGACATGGCGGTCGTGCAGGCCGAGGCCGGCGCCGAACTGGTCTGCATGAGCGGGATGATGGACGGTCAGATCGCTGCCGCGCGCGACGCCCTCGACAGCACCGGTCACGCCGGCACCGCGTTGCTGGCGTACTCGGCGAAGTACGCCTCGGCCTTCTACGGCCCGTTCCGGGAAGCCGTCTCGTCGTCGCTCCAGGGCGACCGCCGGACGTACCAGATCGACGCGGCCGACGGGCGGCAGGGCCTCCGTGAGGTCCTGCTCGACATCGAGGAGGGTGCCGACATCGTCATGGTGAAGCCGGCGATGAGCTACCTCGACGTGCTCGCCCGCACCGCGGACGTCGCCGAGGTGCCCGTGTGGGCGTACCAGATCAGCGGCGAGTACGCGATGATCACCGCGGCCGCGCAGAACGGCTGGATCGACCGGGATGCCGCCGCGATGGAGGCCCTGGTCGGCATCAAGCGCGCCGGCGCTGATGCGATCCTCACCTACTTCGCGGTCGACATCGCCCGGAAGCTCAACCAGGAGGCCGGCCTGCGCACGTCCGGCAGCACCGCGGCGGTGTCCGGCGTCGCCTCGACCGGGAAGGCCCCCGAATGACCACCACGACGACCAACGAGCAGCTCTTCGGACGCGCGAAGAACAGCATCCCCGGCGGCGTCAACTCGCCCGTCCGCGCCTACGGCTCGGTCGGCGGGACGCCCCGGTTCCTGACCGCCGCGAAGGGCGCGTACGTCACCGACGCCGAGGGGCGCGAGTACGTCGACCTCGTCGCGTCGTGGGGGCCGGCGATCCTCGGCCACGCCCACCCCGGGACGGTCGAAGCCGTGCAGCAGGCGGCCTCGCGGGGCCTCTCGTTCGGGGCGTCGACCCCGGGGGAGACCGAGCTCGCCGAGCTCGTCAAGCAGCGGGTGTCGGTCGACGGTGACGGACCGATCGAGAAGATCCGCATGGTGTCGACGGGCACCGAGGCCACGATGACCGCGATCCGGCTCGCCCGCGGGTACACCGGTCGCGACCTGCTCGTGAAGTTCGCCGGGCACTACCACGGTCACTCCGACTCGCTCCTCGCCGAGGCCGGGTCCGGTGTCGCGACGCTCGCGATGCCCGGGTCGGCCGGCATCACCGCCGAGACGGCCGCGCAGACGCTCGTGCTGCCGTACAACGACCTCGACGCCGTCCGTCGCGCGTTCGACGAGCACTCGGAGCGCATCGCCGCCGTGATCGTCGAGGCCGCCGCGGCCAACATGGGCGTCCTCGCCCCGGAGCGCGGGTTCAACCGTGCCCTGTCGCAGATCACGTCCTCGCACGGTGCGCTCCTCATCGTCGACGAGGTCCTGACCGGCTTCCGCGTCGGCAGCGCGGGGTGGTGGGGCCTCGAGGCGTCGAAGGTCGTCCCCGACGGTGCCGGATGGAAGCCCGACCTCGTGACGTTCGGCAAGGTCATCGGCGGTGGCATGCCCCTCGCCGCGCTCGGCGGCCGCCGCGAGGTGATGGACTTCCTCGCGCCGCTCGGTCCCGTGTACCAGGCCGGCACGCTCTCCGGGAACCCGCTCGCCGTCGCCGCGGGCATCGCCACGCTCCGTGCGGCGACGCCCGAGGTGTACGCGCACCTCGACCGGACGGCGGCGACCGTCGCGACGGCGACGAGCGAGGCGCTGTCAGCGGAGGGCGTCGCCCACACGGTGCAGCACGCCGGGAACCTGTTCTCGTTCGCGTTCACCGACGTCGCCCCGCGGAACTACGACGACGTGCGGGCGCAGGAGACCTTCCGCTACGCGCCGTTCTTCCACAGCATGCTCGAACAGGGCGTCACCCTGCCGCCGAGCGTGTTCGAGGCGTGGTTCGTCACGGCGGCGCATGACGACCGTGCCGTCGGGCGGGTGCTCGACGCGCTGCCGGCGGCAGCGAAGGCGGCAGCGGCCGCCACCGCGTAGCGCGCGTTGCCGTCCGCCGGCGCGCGCCCGGGACGGCCTGGAGGCGCGGGTCGCCTACGCCGCCCGGCGTGCGTGCCAGCGTCCCTCGGACCGCACGATCGCGAGCGGGAAGTCGAACGCGTGGGAGATCGCCGACGACGTGATGACCTCGTCCGCGGTGCCCTGCGCCACGACCGCCCCGTCGCGGAGCAGCATCGCGTGCGTCGTCGAGGCGGGCAGGTCCTCGAGGTGGTGGGTCACCATCACGCTGCCGAGCGCGGGGTGCCGGTGGCGGAGCGCGTCGACCGTCTCGAGCAGGTGCTCGCGGGCGGCGACGTCGAGTCCGGTCGCGGGCTCGTCGAGCAGCAGCAGCCGCGGTTCCGCGATGAGCGCCCGAGCGATGAGCGCCCGGCCGCGCTCACCCTGGGACAGCACCGGCCAGCGGGCGTCGCGTCGCGCCGTGAGCCCGACGTCGGCGACGTGCTGTTCGGCGGCCGCGACCTGCTCGGCCGTGGGGGTCCAGCGCAGCATGAGGTCGGTCGTCCCGGTGACGCCGGTGAGCACCGTCTCGAGCACCGTCAGCGGGGAGAGGACGCGGTGCCGCGGGTCGACGTGACCGATGCGTTCGCGGAGTTCCCGGACGTCGACGCGCCCGAGCCGCCGCCCGAGCAGGTCGACGGTCCCCGCACTCGGGTGCCCGGTCGCACCGAGGACCGCGAGGAGGGTGGACTTGCCGGCGCCGTTCGGCCCGAGGAGCGCCCAGTGCTCGCCCGGCCGCACGGTCAGGTCGACGTCGCGGATGAGGTCGCGTCCGGACCGGGTGACCCGGACGCCGGTGGCGGCGACGAGCGTGTCCGCCGACCGCGCACCGGCGTCCACGGGCTCAGTTCCCGCTTCGGAGGCGCTGCAGCAGGTCGGTGAGGGTGACGCCGAGGGCGCGGATCACGGCACCGCCGGCATCGCCGTCGCGCGAGCGCACGGCCGCGATCAGCGGGTCGATGGAGAACCGCCCGTCCCAGAACGTGAACCGGCTCTCGGCGAGGGCGATGAACTGCAGTCGCGGGATGATCGCGTGCGAGAGCGTCTCGAGGAGGGAGTTGTCCGAGTACCGGATCGCGGCTTCGACGAACTGTCGGACATCGGTGTTCATCGCCTTGTCCTCGGCTTCGGCGTGCATCCGGACGCGCTCCAGGATCTCCACGAGCTCGGCGACACCGGCGTCGTCGAGCTTGGGGAGGGACCACCGGGTGGCGAGCTCGGCGATCCCGGTGAAGACCTGGAGGGCCTCATCGAACTGCTCGGCGGTCGGAGTCGCGACGCGCGTGTAGCGGTTCGCCTCCATCTCCACCAGGCCGTAGTCGACGAGCTTCGCGATCGCCTCGCGGATCGGGGTGCGACTGACGCCGAGCCACGCGACGAGTTCGTCGTCGTTGAGGCGTTCGCCGGCCTGGAGCGTGCCGTCCTGGATCGCGGCGAGCATCTTCTCGAGGACGACGTCCCGCAGGAGCTTCCGCGGCGAGTTCTCGACGGTGGACTTCGGGACGGGCATCGGCGCTCCTCACGGATCGGGCGTTTCGTACTCCAATCCTAGGGTGTTCAATGTGCAAACGTTTGTGAAATGGTGGTGTAGCAATATGTCGGCACCGTCTCACGCGGTGGCGACGTCCACCACCGTCCGGCCGTGCACCCGTCCCGCGACGACCTCGGCGCCGACCTCGATCGCCTCCGACAGCGACACCGTGCGGGTCACCTCGGCGAGCAGCGCGGGGTCGAGGTCGGTCGCGATCCGGTCCCATGCCCGCTGCCGGAGGGCGTGCGGGGCGTCGACCGAGTTGATGCCGAGCAGCGACACCGCTCGGAGGATGAACGGCATCACGGTCGTGGGCAGTCCGGCGTCCTGCGCCAGCCCGCAGGCGGTCACGGCGCCACCCCACCGGGTCGCGGCGAGGACGTTCGCGAGGGTGGCGCCGCCGACGCTGTCCACCGCCCCCGCCCAGCGTGCGCGCTGCAGCGGCTTCCCGAGCTCGGCGAACTCCGCGCGGTCGACCACCTCGGCGGCCCCGAGTCGTCGGAGCGCGTCGGCGTTCGTGGTGCGGCCGGTCGACGCCGTCACGGTGTAGCCGCGGGCGGCGAGCAGGGCGACGGCGACGCTCCCGACCCCGCCCGAGGCGCCGGTGACGAGGACGGGGCCGTCGTCCGGCGCGACCGTCCGCTCGAGCGCGAGCACGCTCAGCTGGGCCGTGAACCCGGCGGTGCCGACCGCTGCGGCGAAGACGTCGCCGACGCCGTCCGGCAGGACCACGAGGGCGTCCGCGGGCACCACGGTGCGCACCGCCCAGCCGCCGTGCCGGGTCTCCCCGAGTCCGGCCCCGTTGCACGTGACGCGGTCGCCGATCGCCACGTCGTGCACACCGGGGCCGAGGGCCGACACGGTGCCGACGACGTCGATGCCCGGCACGAGGGGGTCGACCCGGGCCACCCCGGGGTTCCGGGCGAGCGCGAGCCCGTCCTTGTAGTTGACGCTCGACGCCGTGACGTCGACGAGCACCTCGCCCTCGGCGGGGTCGGGGAGGTCGACCTCGGTGACGGCGGGCGGTGCGGAACTGGAGACGAGGACGGCGCGGGTCACGCGTCGGACGCTACCCCGTGCCTCCAGGCCGTGCCGCGAGGCGAGTCTCGCGGTCAGCGACGTTCCTCGCGCCGGACGGCGCGAGAGCCGTCGCCCAGCCCGAGTCTCGCCGCCGCACCCGCGCCCCGCGGCGCCTCAGCCGAACATGATGGCGGCCTCGTCGTACCGGGCCTGCGGCACGGTCTTGAGCTCGCCGAGCGCCTCCTCGAAGGAGACGTGCTCGATCTCGGTGCCGCGCAGCGCGACCATCCGTCCCCACCGCTCCTCGACGACCGCGTCGATCGCCGCCAGCCCGAGCCGGGTGGAGAGCACCCGGTCGTACGCCGTCGGGGTGCCGCCGCGCTGGATGTGGCCGAGCGTGGTGGCCCGCGTCTCGATGCCCGTCATCTCCTCGATGAGCGGCGCGAGGCGCTCCCCGATCCCGCCGAGGCGCGGCCGCCCGAACGCGTCGAGCCCACGCTCGGTGTGCGCGTTGTCCTCGTGGTCGGGGACGAAGCCCTCGGCGACGACGACGAGCGGCGCCCGGCCACGGTCGTAGGCCGCCCGGACCCACGCGGCGATCTGCTCCATGCTCGTCTTCTGCTCGGGGATGAGGATCGCGTGCGCGCCGGCCGCCATGCCCGAGTGCAGGGCGATCCAGCCGACGTGCCGGCCCATGACCTCGGCGACCATGCAGCGCGAGTGCGACTCGCCGGTCGTGCGGAGGCGGTCCATGGCCTCGGTCGCGATGGCGACGGCGGTGTCGAAGCCGAAGGTGTAGTCCGTGGCGCCGAGGTCGTTGTCGACGGTCTTCGGCACGCCCACGATCTTGAGACCGGCGTCGGTGAGTCGCTTGGCCGCCGCGAGGGTGCCCTCGCCGCCGATCGCGACGATCGCGTCGATGCCGTGCCGCTCCAGCGTCTTCTCGATGTTCTCGACGCCGCCGCGCTCGCCCTCGAACGGGTTCGTGCGGCTCGTGCCGAGGATGGTGCCGCCCTGCTTGGCGATGCCCTGGATGTCCTTGCGGCCGAGCGGGACGATGTCGCCGTCCACCACGCCACGCCACCCGTCGCGGAAGCCCACGAACTCGTGTCCGTAGATCGCGATGCCCTTGAGCACGATGCCGCGGATGACCGCGTTCAGGCCGGGGCAGTCGCCGCCGGAGGTCAGGATGCCGATGCGCACGGGAACAACTCCATCGTCGGTGGGGTGGACCACGGTGGTGGGTCACGGTGGTGGGACACGCCCATCATGACTGACGGTGGTTCCGCATTACCATCCTGCGTGTGTCCCTCGCTGCGCCCGCCTCCGCCGACGGTCGCGTCGACGACGCGGCCACGCGCGTCGACACGGTGTACCGACCGGGAGGCCCGGTGGACGTCCGCGCGACCCTCCGGCCGCTGCAACGCGGCTCCGGCGACCCCGCCTTCCGGGTGGTCGGCGCCGACACGTGGCTCACGGTGCGCACACCGACGGGTCCCGCGTCCGTGCTCGTCCGCCGCGACGGGTGCGACGCGATCGCCGTCTCTGCCTGGGGCGACGGTGCCGAGTGGGCGGTCGCGCACGCGCCCGAGCTCCTCGGCAGGGGTGACGACTGGTCGGACCTCGACGTCTCGGCGCACCCGTTCCTCGTCGATGCGCTGCACCGGCAGCCGGGGCTGCGGTTGCTGCGGACGAACGCCGTGTTCGCCGCGCTCGTGCCGGCGATCATGGAGCAGAAGGTCACCTCGCGGCAGGCCTGGCGTGCCTGGCGGTACCTCCTGCGGCGGTTCGGTGAGCCCGCTCCCGGTCCGGCGCCCGCCGACACCTGGGTGCAGCCGACCGTGGCCGGCTGGGCCGCGATCCCCAGCTGGGAGTGGCACCGGGCCGGCATCGAACCCGGTCGGTCGGCCACGGTCATGCGGGCGGTACGGGTCGCACCCGCGCTCGAACGCACGCTGGCGCTCGGTCGCGGCGGGCCTCGCGTCGCCGAACGGCTGCAGTCGGTCCCGGGGATCGGGAAGTGGACCGCCGCCGAGACCGCCCAGCGGGCCCACGGCGACCCGGACTCGCCGAGCGTCGGCGACTACCACGTGCCCGCGCTCGTCGGGTGGGCGCTCACCGGCGGCCCGGTCGACGACGACGGCATGCTCGAGCTCCTCGAGCCGTACCGGGGGCACCGGGAGCGGGTCGTCCGACTCATCGGCGGATCGGGGTTCCGGAAGCCGTCGTTCGGTCCGCGCATGACGATCCAGGACCACCGGCACCACTGAGCGAGGACACAGCTGCCGGACACGCGCCGCGCGCTGCCGTAGCCTCTTGTTGAGAACCGATCTCAGGAGGAATCATGACCGACAGCACCCCCACTCCGGCAGCCGACGACGCCGAGCACCGTGTCGCCGAGCACGACGTCACCGAGCACGACCACGAGCACGACGGTGGCGAGCACGAGACCGTCGAGCACGGCGACCACGTGGACTTCGTGCACGACGGCCACCGGCACGCCCGTCACGAGGACCACTACGACGAGCACTGAGCGTCGCTGACGCGACCAACAGATGGTCGGAAGGCCCGTGGCGCCGCCGCCACGGGCCTCCCGACCGCGTCCTGCGCACGCGCGGTGTCCGATCCGCTGCCCGCAGCCAGCGGCGGATCCGTCGTGCCGCGGCGCTCCCGACGGCCTAGTCTCGACGTTCGTGAGTTCCGATCGTCATCGTCGTCGCGCGTCCCGGGTCGTCTCGATCGGCGTCGTCGCCGCGCTCGCCGCATCCCTCACCGGCTGCGGCGAGGGATCGGGTGTCGACGCTGACTACGCGAAGATCTGCCGTGACAACAGCACGCAGAAGCGGCTCCCGGACGACGACTGCAACAACCACGGCGGCCACGCCGGCTGGTACTACCTGCCCGTGAGCAGCAGCCGGACGACGAAGGTGCCCGCCGTCGGTGACACCGTCGCGGGCGGCCGGAGCTCGCTGCCCGCGGGCAAGACCGCCCAGTCCGGGCTGTCGTCGCGCGGCAGCTCGGTGTCGAAGGGCGGGTTCGGCGGTTCCGGCGAGCACGGCGGGTTCGGCGGCTGATGGAGCGCGTCGAGTTCACCGAGCGGCCGGACTGGCGGCGGCGGATCCAGCAGACCGGTCTGGTGTACTCACGGTCGGTCCGCGAGGACGGCAGCGAGGTCGAGTACTGGAACGACGGGGCGGCCTACGTCTTCACGCTGCCCGAGGTCGAGGCGCTCGAGCGGCAGACCGAGGAGCTGCACCGCATGTGCCTCGAGGCCGCCCGGTACCTGGCGTCCGGCGAGCTCGGCACGCTCGGGCTCACGCCGGACGGCTTCGAGCTCGCGTCCTGGTCACTGCGGCACGACGAGCCCGACGTCTACGCCCGCTTCGACCTCGCGTACGCCGGTGACGGGTCGCCCGCCAAGCTCCTCGAGTACAACGGGGACACACCCACGGGGCTGATCGAGGCGTCGGTCACGCAGTGGCACTGGTTCCGCGAGCGCGTCGAGTCCGGCGAGCTGCCCGCCGACACCGACCAGTGGAACGGTATCCACGAGGCGCTCGTCGCCCGGTGGCGGACCCTCCTGCACGCGTCACTGCGGGCGGAGGACGGCGGCCGACTGTTCGTCGCGCACTCCGACCTCGACACCGCCGGCGAGGACTGGGACACCGTCGCGTACATGCGCGACCTCGCCGGCGAGGCCGGCTGGGAGCACACCGGCATCGAGATGAAGGACATCGGCTGGCACGCCGCGGCCCGGCAGTTCGTCGGCAACCAGGAGCCCGCCGGGTCCTCCCGGAGCGCCTTCACCCTGCCCGGGGACGACCCCGGGACGCAGTGGCCGGTCATCCGGAACATCTTCAAGCTCTACCCGTGGGAAGACCTCGTGTCGGGCGACGACCGTGCCTCCGGCGACCAGGAGTTCGGCGCGTTCCTCGTGCGGGACCGGGGCCGGCTCGGGCACTGGTACGAGCCCGCGTGGAAGATGTTCCTGTCCAACAAGCTGCTGCTCGTCGCCCTCTGGCGGCTGTTCCCCGGTCACGAGAACCTGCTGCCGTCGTACGCCGACGGGCCGAACGGCATGACGGACTTCGTCGTGAAGCCGGTCTTCGGCCGCGAGGGTGACGGCATCGCCGTGCACCGGGCCGACGGCTCCGTGACGACCAACGGCACCGAGTACCGCCGCGCGGGCACGAACGGCGAGCGGGTCTGGCAGCAGTACCACGAGCTGCCCGACTTCCCGGGGCGGAACGGGCACAACCACCCGGTGCTCGGGTCCTGGGTGGTCGACGGCGAGTCCTTCGGTGTCGGCATCCGGGAGTCGGACGGGCCGATCACCGACTACTGGTGCCGGTTCGCCCCGAACCTCATCCGGGCCTGACCGGCGTCACGCGACCCATCGGGCGGTCGGGAGGCCCGTGGCGGCGCCGCCACGGGCCTCCCGACCGCGTCCTTGCGGGGCGATCGCTCGGCCCGCGGTCTCGCGCGGTCAGGGGTGGCGGGTGCCCTCGCCCGCGAGCACCGCGCGGTACCCCTCGCGGAAGGTCGGGTACCGCGGTGCCCATCCGGTGGAGCGGAGGAGGGCGTTCGAGAGCCGCTTGTCGCCACCTGCCTGTCGTCCGTCGCCGTCACCCCGCACCGGCTCGTCCACGCCGAGCTCGTGCGCGAGGAAGCGGAGCACGTCGTCGAGGGGCACGGGCTCGTCGTCCGTCCCGAGGTACGTCGGCGCGGGGTCCACCAGCGTCGCGAGGTGGACCAGTGCGGCAGCGGCGTCGTCCCGGTGGATGCGGTTCGTGTGCGGTGACCGGCCGGGGGCGAGCCGGGCGCTGCCCGACCGCACCTGGTCGACGAGCCGCTCGCGTCCGGGGCCGTACACGCCGCTCAGCCGGAGCAGCACCGCACCCGGCGCACGGCGGCGCAGCAGTTCCTCGGCCTCGACGAGCACGGCCGCGGTCGGTGTGCTCCCGCGCACCGGGGTGGCCTCCGTGACCTCGGACCCGTCGTCGACGTCGTACACCGCGGTCGAGGAGACCACGACCACCCGCGGTGTGGCGGCGGAGGCGTCGATGCCGACGAGGACGTTCCGCAGCCCGTCGACGTAGGTCGCGCGGTACTCGTCGACGTCGCGGTTGCCGGCTGCCGTCGCGACGACGACGACCGCGGTGTCGTCCGGGATCGTCGGGACGTCGTGGCGGAGGTCGGTGCTCCGTCCGGTGAGCGGTGCAGGCAGGAGTCCGGCGCGGCGACGCAGACCGATGACGGGGTGGCCGAGGGCGGCGAAGCGGAGACCGGCCTCGGTCCCCAGGTCGCCGCAGCCGGCGACGACGACGGTTCCGTGGTGCTGCACGCTCCCACTGTGCCAGCGCGCGCCGGCGGCCGCGCGCCGGCGGCTGCGCACGCCGAGACTCGGGCAGCCAGGCAGCCAGGCAGCCAGGCAGCCAGCAAGCCAGCAAGCCAGCCAGCCGGCCAGGCAGCCAGGCAGCCAGCGAACCAGCCAGCCAGCCAGCGAGCCGCCCGGCCCGCTCGACCGCTCAGACGGGCTGCAGCGGCTCCGGCGCCCCGGCGGGCAGCTCGACCCGCACGGCGTCACCCGGCCGCACGGCCCCGCCGGTGAGCACGACCGACATCACGCCGCCCTTCCGCTCCACGGACCCGTCCTCGTCACGGCCGAGCACCGCCTTGAGGAGCCCCGGCTCGAACCCGTTGATCTGCTGGCAGGGGTTGCGGAGGCCCGTCACCCGCACGCTCGCCGACTCCCCGAGGTGCAGGACGGTGCCGGTGGGCAGCCCGAGCAGGTCGATGCCCCGCGTCGTGACGTTCTCGCCCATGTCGCCGGGACTGACCGCGAACCCGGCCGCGGCGACCTCGTCGAACAGCTCGGCGTGCAGCAGGTGCACCTGCCGCAGGTTCGGCTGCGAGGGGTCCCGCGCGACCCGGGACCGGTGTTGCACCGTCGTGCCGGCGTGGGCGTCGCCCTCGATGCCCCACCCCGCGACGAGCACGACCTCGTCCGCGAGCGGCTTGCTGAAGTGGTGGCCCTCGTCACGGGCCACGGCGACGACGACCGACGGCTGCGCTTCCACACCCCGAGCCTGGCAGAGATCGACACGCCGGGCGAGCCCCGCGGTGAACGATCCGGCCCGCTGTCTCGTCGTCAGGGCATGGGACTCCGCACACGCACCAAGGTCATCATCGGCATCGCCTCCGGCGTCGTGGTCGTCGGCGCCGCGGCCGCGATCGCCGGCCCGGTCATCTACGCGAACACCGTCAACGGCCAGGCCGCGGCAGCGCCGTCGGTCAGCGCCGGGACGTCGGGCGGCGCCGGGAAGCTCAGCGCGTCCGAGGCCGACGGCACCTGGACCTCGACGGGGGACTCGTTCGCCGGGTACCGCGTGCACGAGGTCCTGCAGGGGCAGGATGTGAACGTGGTCGGACGCACGAAGGACGTCGAGGGCACGGCCGAGGTCAGCGACGGCTCCCTCACCAAGGCGACCGTCACCGTGCAGGTCGCGAAGATCAGCACGCCCGAGGCCGCCCGTGACGAGTACTTCCGCAACACCGCGCTGCAGACCGACCAGCACCCGACGGCCACGTTCACGCTGACCGAGCCCGTCGACGTGTCCGGCGCCCTCGACGGCTCCACCCAGGACGTCACGCTGACCGGCACGATGGACCTGCACGGCGTCGAGAAGCCCGTCACCGCCGACGCCCAGGTCGCCGTCGGGAAGGACGGCACCGTGCAGGTCGCCGGCAGCATCCCGATCACGTTCGAGGACTACGGCGTGCAGGCACCGTCGCTCGGCTTCGTCACGGTGGACCCGAAGGGCTCCGTCGAGTTCTCGCTCGACCTGGACAAGTGATGGTCACCGGCAGGGGAGCCGACGAACTGCTCGCCACGCTCTACCGCGAGCACGGCGAGGCGCTCACCCGCTACGTCCGGCACCTCACGCGGGACGGCCACACCGTCGAGGACGTCGTGCAGGAGACGATGGTCCGCGCCTGGCAGCGGCCCGCCGTCCTGGAGCGGACACCCGACAGTGCCCGCGCGTGGTTGTTCACGGTCGCGCGGAACCTCGTCGTGGACGAGGCCCGGTCGGCCCGGAACCGCCGCGAGCACGGGACCGAGCACCCGGTCGACCGCGCGGAGGCCGACCGCACCGACGCCGTCCTCGACCGCATCGTCGTCGCCGACGCGCTCGCGTCGCTCAGCCCGGAGCACCGCCGCGTCGTGGTCGACGCGTACTGGCTCGGCCACACCGTGCCCGAGATCGCCCGGCGGCACGACGTCCCGGAGGGCACCGCGAAGTCGCGGCTGCACTACGGTCTGCGGGCCCTCCGGCTCGCACTGCAGGAACGAGGAGTGACCCGATGAGCGAGGACCGCTACGCGGAGTGGGACGCCGCCTACGTGCTCGGCTCGCTGCCGGCCGACGAACGGCTCGAGTACGAGCGGCACCTCGAGACCTGCGACCGGTGCACCGCGGCGGTGGCCGAACTGGTCGGCCTGCCGGGCCTGCTCGCGAAGCTGCCCGCCGACCAGGCGATCGAGATCGCGGAACCGGACGGGAGGCCCGACACGCGTCCCGAGAGCTCCCTCGCCTCCGTCGCGCACCGCGTCCGCACCCGTCGTCGTCGCCGTCGGGTCTGGGTCACCGCCACCGCGGCGGCGGCCGTGCTCGCGGCCGTCCTCGGCGGTCTCGCGGTGGGCACGGCCCGGGTCGACCCCGCCACCGTGCCGGCTGCCTCCGCACCGACCGCCGACCGGTACGCGCTGGTCGGCGACCGTGGCCTCGACGTCGACCTCGCCGTCAGCGGCGAGCCGTGGGGCACGCGGTTCGACTGGGGCTGCTCGTACGGTGGGAGGTCCTGGTCGCCGGACGGCTCCGTGATGTACGACCTCGTCGTCGTGCGCGACGACGGCACGGCGGAGACGATCGCGTCCTGGTCGGCCGCCGGGGAGGACGCCCGCGGACTGTCGGCCTCGACGAACGTCCCGCGGGAGGACATCGCGAGCGTGCAGGTCCGGCTCCGCGGCGACGACCGCGTCCTCGCGGACGTCGACCTCTAGCGGTCCTCGACCACCGGCGGTCCCCGGCGGTGAGCGGTCCTCGGCGGCTAGCGGTCCTCGCCGTCCGGGTCCACCGGACCGATCGCGGTGTGGACGCGCGCACTGACCGACCGCAGCGTGTCCGCGTCCGTGCCCACGGGCCTCCAGAACAGGTCCTCGAGCGCACCCGTGTGCGCACGGATGCCGGACAGCACCGCCCGGCGGCCGTCCGGGGTCATCGACACCCAGCTCCCGCGGCCGTCCGTGGGGCAGTCCGCCCGCTCCACCAGACCGCGCGCCACCATGCGCGTGACCTGGTGGCTGACGCGGGACTTCTCCCACCCGATGCCTGCCGCGATGTCCCGGACACGGAGTCGGTGGTCGGGGTCGCGGTGCAGTCCGATGAGGATCTCGAACTCCGGGATCGAGATCCCCGCCCCGGCCTGCACGGCGTGGTCGAGGGCGCGGTCCAACCGCCGCCAGGCGTCGTGGTAGGTGTCCCACGTGACCCAGTCGTGCCCCTCGTCGTCCTGCGTCGCCATGCTCGACAGCGTATCCACGCCACACCCGGCCCGACGCCGGTTCCATCCCCGGGACGACGCTCCGCGAACGCACGGCGCGCTCCGAGGGAGCGTCGGTGCGGCAGCATACGATCGGAGGCATGCCCACCCCCCGCATCGCCGACTGCACCGACGACGCCGTTGCGCTCGTGCGCCGTTGGCTGGCGGCCTCGGCGGGGTCGAAGCCGGACGCCGGTGCCGTGCGGCTGGCGGGCGTCCTCCGCGACGAGCAGGGGCTCGACTTCACGCGCGGGTTCGTCGACCGGGTGATCCGACCGGAAGACCCGCGGGTGGCCGCGCGCAACCTCGAGAAGCTCAGCCAGGACGTCCCCGAGTTCCTCGCCTGGTACCTCCGCGGAGCCGTGACGCTGGGCGGCGGGTTCGCCACGATGGCGCCGTGGGCGGTCATCCCCACCGCACGCCGGATCCTCCGCCGGATGACCGGGCACCTCGTCATCGACGCGACCCCGGCCAAGCTCGGTCCGGCGCTCGCCCGGATCGGGGGCGAGGGCACGCGCCTCAACGTCAACCTCCTCGGAGAAGCCGTGCTCGGCAGTGCCGAGAGCGACCGCCGGCTGCAGGGCACGACGGACCTCCTCGCCCGCGACGACGTCGACCACGTCTCGATCAAGGTGAGCTCGGTGGTGCCGCAGACGTCGCCGTGGGCGTTCGACCAGACCGTCGAGCGCGTGGTCGAGCGGCTCGTCCCGCTCTACCGGCTCGCGGCGGCCCCGCTCGCCGACGGTCGACCGGCGAAGTTCATCAACCTCGACATGGAGGAGTACCGCGACCTCGACGTCACCCTCGCGGTGTTCACGACGCTCCTCGACCGGGACGAGTTCCTCGGGCTCGAGGCCGGCATCGTGCTGCAGGCGTACCTCCCCGACGCTGCCGGCGCCCTCGACCGGCTCACGGCGTGGGCGCAGGAGCGACGTGCTCGCGGTGGCGCTCCCGTGAAGGTGCGGCTCGTCAAGGGCGCGAACCTGGCGATGGAGCACGTCGACGCGATCCTGCACGAGTGGCCGCTGGCAACGTGGGGGACCAAGCGCGAGACCGACTCCGCCTACCTCCGGATGCTCGAGACCGCCCTGGTCCCCGAACGCACCGACGCCGTCCGGATCGGCGTCGCGGGCCACAACCTGTTCGACCTCGCCACCGCGTGGGTGCTCGCCCAGCGCCGCGGGGTCACCGACGCGGTCGACGTCGAGATGCTGTTGGGCATGGCGTCCACGCACGCCGACGCCGTCCGCGCCGACGTCGGACGCCTGCTCCTGTACACCCCGGTCGTGGCGCCGGAGGAGTTCGACTCCGCGATCGCGTACCTCGTCCGCCGCCTGCAGGAGAGCGCCAGCCCCGAGAACTTCATCTCGGGCGCCTTCGACATCGACCGGGACGCCAGCGTCTTCGACCGCGAGCACGGACGCTACCTGGCGTCCGTCGCGGCCCTCGACGAGCCCGTGCCCGCCACCCACCGCACGCAGGACCGCCGCCGGCCCCTGGGCGAGGCCGAGCACCGCGACGGGTTCCGGAACGCGCCCGACACCGACCCCGCCGTCGCGGCCAACCGGGCGTGGGCGCTCGACGTCCTCCGCCGGGTGCCGCGCTCGCAGCTGGGCGCGCAGACCATCCGCCGCGCCCGGGTCGTGGACCGCTCGATGCTCGAGCGCATCGTCGCCCGCACCGCCCAGGCCGGCGTGAACTGGGGACGGCAGGACCCGCACGACCGCGCCGAGCTCCTCGACCTCATCGGGCACGAGCTCGAGACGCGCCGCGCCGACCTGATCGAGGTGATGGCCGCCGAGACGGGCAAGACCCTGACCGAGGCCGACATCGAGGTGACCGAGGCCGTCGACGCAGCCCACCACTCCGCCGAGAGCGCCCGGCAGCTGGCGGCGATGGACGGCGACGGCGCCCGCTTCGTCCCGCCCCGGCTGACCGTGGTCGTGCCGCCGTGGAACTTCCCGGTCGCGATCCCGGCCGGAGGGGTGCTCGCGGCGCTCGCCGCCGGGAGCGGCGTGGTCCTCAAGCCCGCTCCCGAGGCCAAGCGCTCCGGAGCGCTCCTCGCCGACGTCCTCTGGGACGCCGGGGTGCCGCACTCCCTGCTGCAGCTCGTCGACCTCGACGAGGACGACCTCGGCCGTGAACTCGTGGCGCACCCCGCCGTCGACCGGGTGCTGCTCACCGGCTCGGCCGACACCGCACGGTCGTTCCGCTGGTGGCGCGCCGGACTCCCGCTGACCGCCGAGACGAGCGGGAAGAACGCGATCGTCGTGACGCCGAGCGCCGACCTCGACCTCGCCGTGCAGGACATCGTGCAGTCCGCGTTCGGGCACGCCGGGCAGAAGTGCTCGGCCGCCTCCCTGGTCGTCCTGGTCGGGTCCGTCGGCGAGAGCGAGCGGTTCCGTCGGCAGCTGGTCGACGCGACGCGGACGCTGCGGGTGGCCTGGCCGGACGACCCCGCGGCGCAGATGGGTCCTCTCATCGCCGAGCCCTCCGGCAAGCTGCTCGCCGGGCTGACCGAGCTCGGGCCGGGGGAGTCCTGGCTCGTGCAGCCGGCTCCGCTCGACGACTCCGGCCGGCTCTGGTCGCCCGGCATCCGCGACGGCGTCCGGCCCGGCAGCGACTTCCACCAGACCGAGTACTTCGGGCCGGTGCTCGGCATCATGCGCGCCGAGACCCTCGACGAGGCGATCGCGATCCAGAACGGCACGGAGTTCGGGCTCACGGCCGGCATCCACTCGCTCGACGTGGACGAGGTCGCGGACTGGCTCGCGTCCGTCCAGGCGGGCAACCTGTACGTCAACCGCGGCACGACGGGTGCGGTCATCGGCCGGCAGCCCTTCGGCGGCTGGAAGCGATCGTCGGTCGGTACCGGCACGAAGGCGGGTGGTCCGATGTACGTGGCCACCCTCGGGCGGTGGGAGCGCACGGAGCGGCAGGTCCACAAGAGCATCCAGCTGCACGGGCTCCCACCGCGCGTCACCGCCCTGATCGAAGCGGCCCGGAGTGGTCTCTCGTTCGAGGAGTTCGACCAGGTGCGTGCCGGGGCCCTCAGCGACGTCCGAGCCCGCGAGTCGCACTACGGCCGCTCACGTGACGACTCCGGGCTCGTCGTGCAGCGGAACGTCCTGCGCCACCGTCCGCAGTCCGTGATCGTCCGCCACGCCGAGGACTCCGCGACCGGGGACCTCGTGCGTGTGCTCGCCGCCGCGACCGCCGCCCGGGCACACGTCATGCTCAGCACGGCTCGGCCGCTGCCCGGGCCGCTCACCCAGCTCTTCGCCTCCGCTCGCTCCCCGCTCGACGTCGTCGACCACCTCGTCGAGAGCGACGATGACTTCCTCGCGCGTGCGGCGTCCGGCGCCGTCTTCGACCGTCGGTGGAGCGACGCGGACGACGAACCGCAGGACGCACTCGAGCAGGTGCTCGCACAACCCGACCGGCCCCGGCACACCGCGTTCGGCGGTCCCGGCAGCCGCATCCGGTTGCTCGGCGGCGACCCGCTCGCGCTCGAGGAGGCCCTCGGAGCGAGCGTCGACACCGCCATCCACGACGCTCCGGTGGTGGAGTCGGGACGCATCGAGATGCTGCCGTTCCTCCGCGAGCAGTCCGTGTCGATCACGGCGCACCGCTTCGGCGACCTCGACCCCGACTTCCAGGAGCTCCGGGTCTGACGACGGCGCAGTCCTCGTCGACGGCCTGTCACCGGGCGAACGGGACGACGGCCGCGGGCGGGTACAGGTCCGCGGTCGGGGGCCGCGATCCTGGGCCTGCGGTGCCGGGCGGTCCGGGCTCAGGTGGCCCGCCTGGAGGCACGGCGCGTGTTCCGTGCGGACGTCGCCTGACCGGCGGGCCGGGTCAGCCGCGACCGCGACCGCGGCCGCGGCCGACGGCGGTCACCTCCGCGACGGCGAGTGCCGCCGCGAGGACCACCTGCACGGCGGCGAAGCGGCGCAGGCGTCCACCGAGCAGCGCGACCGGGACCATCGACACGCCGTGCAGCACGTCCACGACGGCGCTCGCGGTGTGGGCGTCCGGCGAACCGGAGCGTGACACCAGCACCGCCTGCGCCGTCTGTCGCACCGCGAGCACCGCGTCGAGCACCGGCGTCCTGCGCGGTTCGAGGAGCCGGACCGCGTGGCCACCGGCGACCGCGAGCCGCAGGACCTCGACCGTCCTCACTTCCGACGCCCCGCCGCGAGCGCCACTGCCCCTGCGACGCCGAGCACTGCACCGATGATGCCGTTGCCGAGCCGTCGGTGCTCGACCCACCAGGTCTGCGGCGACCAGGCGTGCGCCGAGTCGTCGAAGACGCCGTGGGCGCCGTGGTCGCCCGGGATCGGCTCGGAGAGGTTGACGCCGAGCGCGGCGCCGTCCTTCTGCGGCGCCTGTTGCCCGGACACGAGCGTCTTGGCGGCGTACCAGTCCGCGAGCCGTGCGCTGATCCGGTTGCCGAGGATCGTGTACACGGTCGACTCACCGACCCACGTGCGGCGTCGGGGCCGCTCGGCCGTCGCGGCGATCGCTCGTGCGCCCACCTCGGGCTGGTAGATCGGTGCGACCGGCTGTGCCTGGTGCGGCAGCTTCGACTTCACCCACTGGAACTGGATCGTGTTGAGTGCCGGCATGTCGACCCGGGAGATCGCGACCCTGCTGCCCTGCTCCTCGAGTTCGGACACGACCGACTCGGTGAACCCGACGATCGCGTGCTTGGCGCCGCAGTACGCGGCCTGCAGGGGGATCCCGCGGAAGCCCAGTGCCGAGCCGACCTGGATCACCTGGCCGCGATCGCGGGGGACCATGCGGGACAGTGCCGCTCGGGTGCCGTTCACGCAGCCGAGGTAGGTGACCCGGAGCGCCCGCTCGAAGTCGTCGGGGTCGGTGTCGAGGAAGCGCCCGAACACCCCGACCATGACGTCGTTCACCCAGAGGTCGATCGGCCCGAGCTCGGCCTCGACCCGGTCGGCCGCGGCCTCGACGGCCTCGCGCTCCGAGACGTCGACGAGCACGGCCAGCCCGCGGCGTCCCGCTGCCTCGACCTCGGCGACCGCGGCGTCGACACCGTCCTTCCCGCGGGCGAGGACGGCGACGTCCCAGCCCCGGGCGGCGAGTTCGCGCACCGTCGCCCGTCCGAGCCCCGCCGATCCACCCGTCACCACTGCCACACGTGTCATGACCCCGTTCTACCGATGCGAGCACGGACCCTCACCCAGCCGGTGTCCCCTGGAGCGGCGCGCGGGAGGCCGGCGACGAGGGTGATGGCCCCGTGGACACCCGAGCAGAGGACACGGTCGACGAGGCGCCGCCGCCCGGCTGGGTCCTCGACACCCCCACCCGACACCGCGAGGTCTGGACGCTCCCGGCCTGCGCGGCGGCCCTCGCCGTCCTCCTCGCCCTGCTCGGCACGCAGTTCGGTGAGACGCTCGGCCTGGTCGTCTGCACGGCGAGCGCGGTCGTCGTCGCCGCGGGCGCGGTCGCCCTGGCCGTGGCCGGGCGGACGGCCTACGCGGAACAGACGGTCGCAGCGACGTGGCGGCTGCACGTCGTCCGCGTGGTCGTCGGGGTGACCACGACGTCGACCATCGCGGTCGGCTCCCTGGTCGTCGGGTTCCCGCTCGGCTGGTTCTTCGGGGCGGCGGCGTGGGTACCGATGTCGTTCCGACTGGCCCGGTCCGTCCCGCGCACCGACCGGGTGATCGTCGCCTGGGCCTCGGTGTCCCTGGCGGTGGCGTGCCTGACCCTGTCCGTCGTGGGCTTCACGGTCCACGACCTCCCGCAGCGCTTCTCGGTGACGTGGATCGGTCCGGGCGCGATCCTGGGCGCGCTGGCCCTGGCGATGGCGGTCGTGCAGTTCGCCCTCGCCGAGCGGACGCCGCCGGACCCGTTCCTCGCCGAGCAGGACGGAGCCGACACGTGACGTCCGATCGTCGACCGGCCGACGACGACGCCCGCGCCCGCGACGACGCCCGCGCGGACGACGACGCCCATGCCGACGACGACGCCCGCGACGACGCGGAGCTCGAACCACGGTGGGTCCGCCGGACACCGATCCTGCCCGAGCAGTGGTGGGCCCCTCCCGCCGGGCTGGCCGTCGCAGCGCTGGCGGTCCTGGCGATCGGCGTCTGGCTGCGCCGCGCCGCGCTGCCCCTGGCAATCGTCGTCTGCGTCGTGGGCCTGGTCGGCGCGGTCGTGCTCGCCGTGGCCGGACGGCACGCGTACTGGTCCCCGAGTCGGGCGGCGGCCTGGCGTCTGCACCGCACCCGGGTCGTGGCGTGGAGCTCCGCCGGCGTCGCGCTCGTCGTGTTCGGGCTCGCGATCGGGGCGCAGGTGGTTCTCATCGGCCTCGTGGTCGCGGGGACGATGGTGCACACCCTGCGGCGCGACGACCCGACGCGCTTCGAGCTCCGCGGCCGGGCGGTGGCATCGGTCGCCGTCGCGGTGGCGTCGGCAGTCCTCGCGATCGTCGCACTGACGGTCCCCGGCATCGACGACCGGTCCGCGGCCCGGTGGTCCGGATGGGGGCTCCTCGTCGTGCCGGCCGCCGCGGTCGTCGCGCTGGTCTCCTGGCGCGCTGCCGGCCGCCGCGACGACGACCCGCTCAGCGCCCCAGACCGAACCGCGTCGTGACCTTCGGCGCGTAGAGGACCGAGTCCGGCTCGAGCTCCGTCAGCCCGAACGGCAGCCCGGCCGCCCCGGCGAGGTCGTCCCGGAGGTGCACGATCGTCGCCCGGTGCAGCGGCCACGGCTCGTGTTCGTTCGGCCAGAACCGGGTCCGGCCGGCGCGGCGCACGTGCATGCCCCAGCGGGCGGTGAGGAACGTCTCGAGGGCGGTGGGCTCCGCGATCGGCGAGCCGATCCGCACGTCGACCATCGACCGGGTGTGCGTCCCGTGCCGCCGCATCGCGTAGGCGGCGCGGTCGGGCTCCGGACGACGGAACTCAGCGTGCGCCCACCAGTACGGTAGCGCGGTCGCGACCCGGGCCCCGATGGTGGGCAGGAGCTTCCCGGCGTCGAGCGACAGGAACACGACACCGTGCCGCCCCTGGTCGTCGACCGTGTAGACGCGGATGTTCACCTCGACGAAGTCACCGACCCGGCCGACGCGGACCGGCGGGAACGCCGTGTCGGTGAAGCGGAACGCGATGAGTCCCACCCACGTGGTCGCGCCGTCGTCGACCCCGTCGGCCCCGAGCGTGTCCGGGCGGGTGCCGCGCGGCAAGTGTGGTGCGACCGCCGAGACGTCGACCCGCCAGTGCACGAACACGACGTCGCGCCAGTCCTGCTGGATCCACGGGCGGCCGGTCAGCCCCGGGGCGGCCGCCGAGATCGCGGTCATCGGAGGTCCTCCCCGCCGGCGGGCGCGACGTCGTCCCAGCCCTGCTGCGGTGTGTCGCAGGTCCCGCGGAAGACGTACTGGGACGGACGCTTCCGTTCGCTCGAGGTCCAGTCGATCGCCGGACGCCGACGCTCGGGCGGCAGGTACCCGATCCGGTAGACGGCCATGAGCTCGAGGGACGGCGGGACCCGGAGCAGCCCCTCGATCTCCTCCCACGCGCCGGGGGTCTCCATCGGGAACGAGACGAACTGGATCCCGAGGCCGAGCTCGGTCGTGGCGAGCCAGACGTTCTCCATCGCCGCTCCCATGCTGAACACCGAGTAGAAGCCCGACAGCTCCTCCTTCCGGTACTCGTGCCGGTCGAGCATCACGCCGAGCAGCAGCGGCGACCCGGCGACGAGCTTCCGGTTCTCCTCACCGAGGGTGTGCGGCACGCGCAGGGTGTTCATGAGCAGCTGCCCGCGCTTCGTGAAGACCTGCTTCGTGAACGGCTTGAGCGGCCCGGGCAGCTTGTCGAACAGCATGCCGTCGCGCCGCTCGTCCATCTCGGCCTGCGAGAACCGGAAGTACGGCTTGTACCGCTCGAAGAAGGTGCCCTCGGCCATCGTCCGCGTCATCGAGGACCCGCTGATCTGCGCGACGCGATCGATCGTCGAACGCTCCTCGACGAGCACGAACCGCCAGGGCTGGCTGTTCAGCTGCGACGGCGCACGCCCCGCGAGCTCCATCAGCACCCGCTGGTGTTCCTCGGAGACGGGGTCGGGCAGGAACGCCCCGTTGGTCGTGCGTCGGCGTCGGATCGCCTCGAAGAGCTCCACAGCTCACCTCTCTCGTCGGCCGCGCGCGAGCAACGCCCCGAGGTAGGACGGCGCAGCGGCGACCGCGACCCTCCAGTGTGCTCCGGCACGGGGATCCGTCCTCGGAGCGACGGCCAGCGGGACGAGCGCGGGCAGCAGGAACAGGGCACTCCGGTCGCGCGTCCAGGCTGGTGTCGTGGCCGCCACCCCGGTCAGGGTCGCGGTCACGACGAACAGCCCGTGGTGCACCACCCGGAGCTTCCGCGTCCGGATGAGGCGCACGGCCACGGCCGTGCCCCAGAGGCAGTTGGCCGCGTACGCGGCGCAGGCGGCGGCGACCAACCGCCGGGCCGTCACCGACCGTCCTGGAGGCGCGCCGTGCCTCCCGGCTGTCGTCGTCCGTCCCACAGGGGCGAACCTACGCGCCGGGGGCGGGCTCAGGCCGAGTCGCGGGTGACCAGCTTCGACAGCACGATCGCGGACCGCGTGTGGTCGACCTGGGGCGCGAGCCGTACCCGGTCGAGCGCCTCCTCGAGCGCGGCGAGGTCCTTCGAGCGCATGTGCACGACCGCGTCGGCGCTGCCGGTGACCGTGCCGGCGTCGATCACCTCGGGCACGCTGTCGAGGAGCGATCGGAGCTCGTCGGGGGAGACCGTGCCGCGGCAGTAGAGCTCGACCCACGCCTCGGTGCCGCGGTCCTCGACGGCGGGGTCGACCTTGATCGTGAAGCCCTGGATCACCCCGTCCGCGACGAGTCGGTCGACCCGGCGCTTCACGGCCGAGGCCGAGAGTCCGACCACCGACCCGATGTCGCCGTAGCCGGCGCGGGCGTTGTCCCGGAGCTGATCCAGGATGCGGTGGTCGAGCGAATCCATTGCGCCAATGCTACGCGTGCTTCTTGCACGCCCGGTGGCTGCGGCGCACGAAACGTGCGTGCCCACAACGGGTGCCAGGCCGTGACCACCTCGTGACTGCACTGAGCGGACGGTGTGTGCAAGACTCTCGATCGGCGTCGACCTGGTCCGCTACGGCGAGTGAGCCTGCATCTCGCCGGAGCTCTGCAACTCGTCCAGTGGTGGTTCCTGGCAGGCTCGGGCCCCGGTCCCCCAGGAGGACTGATGTCGAACACCGCTCCCGAATCCCTCGCCACCCCGGCCCGTGTCGCGACCAAGCGCACGATCCTCATGTGCAAGCCGACCCACTACACGGTCAGCTACCGGATCAACCCGTGGATGCACCCGGAGGACCCGACCGACACGTCGAAGGCCGTCCAGCAGTGGCAGTCGCTCGTCGACGTCTACGAGCAGCTCGGCTTCGACATCTCGTACATCGAGCCGATCGAGGGCCTGCCCGACATGGTCTACGCGGCAAACGGCGGCTTCGTGCTCGACGGTGTCGCGTACGGCGCCAAGTTCCAGTACCCCGAGCGCCAGCCCGAGGGCCCCGCGTACATGGACTGGTTCCGTGGCGCCGGCCTGACCGTGGCCGAGCCGGAGGAGACCAACGAGGGCGAGGGCGACTTCCTGCTCATCGGGGACACGATCTTCGCCGGCACCGGCTTCCGCTCCGACAGCAGCTCGCACGAGGAGCTCGCGCGGATCTACGGCCGCGAGGTCGTCACGCTCAAGCTCGTCAACCCGAGCTTCTACCACCTCGACACCGCGATCGCCGTGCTCGACCCCGAGCCCGATGCGTCCGGCCGGAGCAACATCGCCTACCTCGAGAGCGCCTTCGACGAGGCTTCGCTCGAGATCCTGCGCAAGCGCTTCCCGGACGCGATCATCGCCACGGAGGAGGACGCCGCGATCCTCGGCCTGAACTCGTACTCGGACGGCTACAACGTCGTGATCGCGTCGCGCGCCGAGCGGTTCGCGGAGCAGCTGCGCGAGAAGGGCTACAACCCGATCGGCGTCGACCTGTCCGAGCTCCTGCTCGGCGGCGGCGGCGTCAAGTGCTGCACGCTCGACCTGCACCCGGTCGGCACCGGCAACTCGGTCGCGCGGTCCTGATGGCCACCGCGATGTCCGCGTCGCTCGGTGCGGCGACGGCCGCCGCGCTCGCCGTGGAGGACCGCTCCCTCGCCCACAACTACAGCCCGCTGCCCGTCGTCATCGCGTCGGGCGACGGGGCGTGGGTGACGGACGTCGACGGCAAGCGCTACCTGGACGGCCTCGCCGCGTACTCCGCGGTGAACTTCGGCCACGGCAACCAGCGGCTGCTCGACGCCGCCCGGACCCAGCTCGACCGGGTGACCCTGACGAGCCGCGCGTTCGTCAACGACCGGCTCGGGCCGTTCGCCGCCGCGCTCGCGGACCTGACAGGCACGGACATGGTGCTCCCGATGAACACCGGGGCCGAGGCCGTCGAGTCCGCGATCAAGGTCTCGCGCGCCTGGGGCTACCGCGTCAAGGGCGTCCCGGCCGACCGGGCGACGATCATCGTCGCGTCCGGGAACTTCCACGGCCGCACGACCACGATCGTGTCGTTCTCCGACGACCCGACGGCCCGGAACGACTTCGGACCGTTCACGCCCGGGTTCCGCACCGTGCCGTACGGCGACGCGGACGCCCTCCGCGCCGCGATGGACGAGACCGTCGTCGCCGTCCTGCTCGAGCCGATCCAGGGCGAGGGCGGCGTGGTCATCCCGCCGGCGTCCTACCTGCCCGCGGTCCGGGAGGTCTGCGACGAGTTCGGCGCCCTCCTCGTCGCCGACGAGATCCAGTCCGGCCTCGGACGCACCGGCCACACCCTCGCGGTGCAGCGCGTCGGGGTCACGCCGGACCTGATCACGCTCGGCAAGGCGCTCGGCGGCGGCATCGTCCCGGTGTCCGCCGTGGTCGGTCGCCGCGACGTGCTCGGCGTCCTGCGTCCGGGCGAACACGGCTCGACGTTCGGCGGCAACCCGCTGGCGGCGGCCGTGGGCTCCGAGGTCGTGGCGATGCTCGCCGAGGGCACGTTCCAGCAGCGGGCGCTCGACGGCGAGCCCGTGCTCCGAGGCCTCCTCGAGGACCTCGTCGGTCACGGGGTCGTCGCGCACCGCGTCGCCGGACTCTGGGCCGGGATCGACATCGACCCCGCGCTCGGGACCGGCAAGGAGATCGCGCACGACATGGCCGACCGGGGCGTCCTCGTGAAGGACACCCACGGGTCGACGATCCGCTTCGCGCCGCCGCTCGTCGTCACCGACGACGAGGTGCGGCACGCGATCGGCGCGCTCGGTGAGGTCCTGCGCGCCCGCAGCTGACCGGGCGGGCGCACGCCGTGCCTCCCGGCCGGTGATCCTGTTCGTATCGCCTCCGCACAACCGAAATCACCCGGAACCACGCGATCACGTGGTTCCGGGTGTCTTTCGTTGTGCGCCGTCGCGTGGCGCGGCCCGCGCGCCGCGGTCCGCGCGCCGCGGCGCAGCGCGCGCTACACCGCCCAGCGCTCGGCGAGTTCGTCCATCAGCCCGTCGAGCCGCTCGTCGACGACCTGCTCCTCCGGGTGCGCCTCGTACCAGGCGATGACCTCGCGCACACCCTGCCGGTAGGGGATCCGCGGCCGGTACCACGGCACCAGGGACCGCACCTTGCTGTTGTCGAACACGGAGCTGTTCGCCTTGTCGCCGAGGAGCGCCGCACCCCACTCCGGGTCCACCGCGTTGATCGCGTCCGCGGGCACGTGCACGATCTTCAGATCGTCGACGCCGGCAGCCGCCGCGATCTCGTGGGCGATCTGGTTCCAGGTCGGCGCCTCGTCGCTCGTGATGGTGAAGGCTTCGCCGATCGCCGAGGCGTTGTCGAGCAGCCCCGTGAAGCCGACCGCGAAGTCCCGGCTGTTCGTGAGGGTCCACAGCGACGACCCGTCACCCGTGATGATGACCGGCTTGCCCGCACGCATGCGTGCGACCGCGGTCCACCCGCCGGTCAGCGGGAGCTTCGTCTCGTCGTAGGTGTGCGACGGTCGGATGATCGTGACCGGGAAGTCCTGCTCCCGGTACGCCTGCATGAGCAGCTCCTCGCACGCGATCTTGTCGCGCGAGTACTGCCAGTACGGGTTCTTCAGCGGCGTCGACTCCGTGATCGGCAGGTGCGTCGCCGGGGTCTGGTACGCCGAGGCCGAGCTGATGAAGACGTACTGGCGCGTCCGGCCGGCGAAGGTCTCGACGTCCGCCTGCACCTGGTCGGGCGTGAACGCGATCCAGTTGATGACGACGTCCCACCGGCGGTCGCCCAGCACCTCCGCCAGTGCGGCGCGGTCCGACACGTCGGCCTGGAGGCGCGTCACCTGATCCGGGATCGGCCTGCCCCCGGTGGTCCCCCGGTTGAGCACCGTCACGTCGAACCCCTGCTCGACGGCTTCGCGGACACATGCGGCGCTGATCACCCCGCTGCCGCCGATGAACAGCACGCTCGCTCCCGACATGGACGCTCCTTCGCTCCCGGCGGTGCCGCTGTGCACCGCGCCCCTGCGATCCTGCACCTCATGCGCTGGGTCGGGTGGCGAGGACCGCGCGGAGCGACGTCGTGCACGCTGCCCACTCGGCGGCGACGGGGCTGATCCAATCGAGGAGCTCGATGGCGTAGTCGTGGTCGCGGTGCAGGTCGCGAGCGTGGATCGGCTCATGGTGCGCGGCGCGGTTCCGGACGAAGTGCAGCTGCTGGAGTCGCCGTGTCACCTCGCTCCGCCGCACGCGGAGGTTGTCCGGCCCGTGGGGGAAGGCCCTGTGGAGATCCGGTACCCAGAGCGAGGTGTGGTGCCGCGACTCGACGAGGTACCGCCAGAACCCGAAGGTGAGTTCCGCGATGACCCGGCCGTGGACTTCGTCGAGACGTGCGTTCCGACCTGCACGCGCTCGAGCCTTCGCCAGGTCTGCAGTGCCACGGGCGTCGGGCGGAGCCACGTCGAACCACGGTCGCCCGGAGCGGGCGGCCGCCCAAGCGCGAAGTTCTCGGTCGAGTGCGTTGCGGGCAACGACCTCGACGACGCCAGCGAGTTCCATGACCGACGCTGAGGCTCGCATGTTCCACGTGGACAGCCCCAGCGCACCGGCCGACGATCCCGTCACCTCGGCGTACGACCGGAGTCGTTCGGCCGTGAGCAGACGCTCGAGCACGTCCTCCCGCATGATTCCCCCATCTGCTACCGTTGATCGCGAAGACCCCGGAACGATCCCTGGCCCAGGCCACATCGCCGGGGTTTCGTCTTTGCCGGCCCATTCGTGAAACATCAGCGTACAGTCATCCGCTCGCACGGAGCTCGCGAAGACTACCGTCACGGTTCGGACCGCACCGACGCGGCCCACGACAGGAGTGACACGCACATGGAGTACCGCTACCTCGGGAACTCGGGCCTCAAGGTCTCCGAGATCACCTACGGCAACTGGCTGACCCACGCCTCCCAGGTCGAGAACGACGCGGCGATCGCCTGCGTCCGGGCAGCGCTCGACGTCGGCATCTCGACGTTCGACACCGCCGACGTCTACGCGAACACCGGCGCCGAGACCGTCCTCGGCGAGGCCCTCAAGGGGGAGCGCCGGCAGTCGCTCGAGATCGCGACGAAGGTGTTCGGCCCCACCGGGCCGAAGGGGCACAACGACACCGGTCTGTCGCGGAAGCACATCCTCGAGTCCATCGACGGATCGCTCGAACGGCTGCAGACCGACTACGTCGACCTGTACCAGGCGCACCGCTACGACTACGAGACGCCCCTCGAGGAGACGATGCAGGCGTTCGCGGACGTCGTCCGCCAGGGCAAGGTGCTGTACGTCGGCGTCAGTGAGTGGACCGCGGACCAGCTCCGTGCCGGCGCGGCACTGGCGAAGGAGCTCGGCTTCCAGCTCATCTCGAACCAGCCGCAGTACTCGGCGCTCTGGCGGGTCATCGAGGGCGAGGTCGTCCCCACCTCGAAGGAACTCGGCATCTCGCAGATCGTCTGGTCGCCCATCGCCCAGGGCGTGCTGACCGGCAAGTACCAGCCGGGCCAGCCGCTGCCCGAAGGGTCCCGTGCCACCGACGACAAGGGCGGCGCGAAGATGATCTCCCGGTTCATGAACGACGAGGTGCTCTCGGCCGTGCAGGACCTGAAGCCCGTCGCCGACGAGCTGAACCTGTCGATGGCGCAGCTCGCGGTGGCGTGGGTGCTGCAGAACGAGAACGTGGCGTCGGCGATCATCGGGGCCTCGCGGCCGGAGCAGGTGCACGACAACGCGGGCGCCGCCGGGGTCACCATCCCCGCCGAGCTGCTGACGCGGATCGACGACGCCCTGGGTGGTGTCGTCGAGCGCGACCCGGCGAAGACGAACGACAGCAGCCCGAAGGCGCGCGAGGCGTAGTCGCGGGGGCCGGCGCGCCGGTTCGACCTGCGTTCGCACAACCGGAGTCAGTCGGAACTGCGCCGAACCGCGGTGTGTGCTGACTTTGGTTGTGCGAGCACGGTCGGCAGCGCTGACGCCCCGCGCGTCCGGGGACGCGACGAATCCGGGGGACGAGGCAGCCCGGGCACGCGGCAAGTCCGGGAACGCGAAAAGGCCCCCTACCGGAGTAGGGGGCCTTTCACCGTGGCTGGACACGGCATCGATCCGTGGACCTTTCGATTTTCAGTCGAACGCTCTACCAACTGAGCTATCCAGCCGTGGCGACCCTGACGGGACTTGAACCCGCGACCTCCGCCGTGACAGGGCGGCACGCTAACCAACTGCGCTACAGGGCCATGTGTTGTTGTGGGTACTGCGTTGTGTGTACTGCTCGGTGGTGCTCTGCTTGCCTGCTCACTCACGAAGAGTGACCCCAACGGGATTCGAACCCGTGCTGCCGCCGTGAAAGGGCGGTGTCCTAGGCCACTAAACGATAGGGCCGCAAGCGGTGCAGTGCGCTACCGATGGACAAGCATACGGATGCCCCACGGGTTTCACAAATCGAGCCCCCTGAGCGCGTCCTCCCCGGCGTGTCGCGCCTGCCCCAACCGGCGGCGGGCCTTCACTCAGCGTGGGGCACCAGGCCCCGATTCGTGCTGTCGATGCCCGGGTGCGAGCATCGTCGTCGCCACTGGCTGCCCCTCGCACGAGGGGTGACCGGTTGCGACACCTGTTGTTACTGTTGCGTCTGTTAACAGTGTTACGTGCGTGAGCCTTGCCGCGCTGTTACGAAATCGAGACACATGTCGACCTCACCAACGCTGTCCCTCCGCCACCGCAGCCGCGTCATCGCCGCAGCGGTCGCGGTCGTGCTCGCTGCCGGTGTCCTCGCCGCGCTCACGCCGAGCGGCCCGGCCAGCGCGACCACGTACCCCAGCTGGGACGACGTCCAGAACGCCAAGTCGTCGACCCAGGCCCAGCAGGACAAGGTCAGCGAGATCAAGTCGCTGATCTCCTCGCTGCAGGCCGAGGCGAAGGCGAAGCAGCGGGCCGCGCAGTCCGCCGGCGAGGCGTACCAGGCCGCACAGTCGAAGTACGACGAGGCGACGCTCCGGCAGAAGTCGCTCCAGGGCCAGGCCGACGACGCGGAGAAGACCGCGAGTGCGTCCGAGGCGCAGGCGGGACAGCTGGCGGCCCAGCTCGGGCGCGCGAGCTCGAACACCGTCACCACGGACCTCCTCTCGCACCCGTCCGACTCCGGTGACCTGCTGTACGAGCTCGGCGCGATGTCGAAGCTCAGCGAACAGGCCGACGGCATCTACGCTCAGGCCTCCCAGGACCGTGGGACGGCCCAGGGCCTCGCGGACAAGGCGGACGTCGCGAAGCAGGCGCTCGGCGCACTGGCCGCGACCGCGCGCTCGAAGATGCAAGAAGCGCAGGGCGCCGCCGAGGCCGCACAGGACGCCGTCAGCGCGCAGACGGACAACCAGACGCGACTCGAGGCCCAGCTGACGCTCCTCACCACGAAGCAACGGGGGGTCGAGGCCAGCTACAAGAAGGGCGTCGAGGAGGAGAAGAAGCGGCAGGCGCGCATCGCCGCCGCTGCCGCCCGTGCTGCCGCTGCCGCCGCCGCGACGAGCCAGGGTGGGACCGGGGGCGGCTCCCCGAACGCGTCGGGCTGGGTCCGACCCGCCGGCGGCTACCAGACCAGTGGCTTCGGCATGCGCGTCGATCCGTACACGCACGCCGTCGCGCTGCACGCCGGGGTCGACCTCGCACCCGCCTGCTACGCACCGATCTACGCCGCACACGACGGCACCGTCGTCTTCGCCGGGAACGGCGGCGGCTACGGCAACGAGGTCGTGCTCGACAACGGCGGCGGCATCTCCACGGCCTACGGGCACATCGTCGACGGCGGGATCCTCGTCGCGAACGGCCAGCACGTCTCGGCCGGGCAGCAGATCGCGAAGATCGGCTCGACCGGCTGGTCGACCGGGTGCCACCTCCACTTCGAGACCCGGATCAACGGCGCCGCCACCGATCCGGTCCCCTTCATGGCAGCGCGGGGGATCTCGGTATGACCACGAGCGTCGCCAGGAGGCGTTGACCCGACCCATGAAGCAGCCCGCTCGCACCCTCACCTGCACCGCGGTGGTCGCCGTCGTCGGCATCGGCCTGTCGATCGCCCTCGCCGGACCGGCGCAGGCGGCCCCGTCGGCACCCAGCTGGGCCGACGTGCGGGCGGCGAAGTCGAACGCGGCTGCGGCGCAGCGGACCGTCGACGAGCTCGGGACGCGTCTCGATGCCCTGCAGACCAGTGCGGACCGGGCCTCCATCGTCGAGCAGCAGGCCGCGCAGACCTACGCGCTCGCCGCGTCCCAGCAGCAGCAGGCGCAGGCCGACCTCGACGACCTCGCGGACCAGGCGAAGCGCGCGAAGGCGACGGCTGAGGCCTCGGCGGGGCAGGTGGCCGGGCTCGTGGTCGAACTCGCCCGCACCGGTGGCGGGGACCTGTCGACGTCGATGCTCGTGGACGCCCGGGACTCGAAGGACCTGCTCTACCGGGTCGGGACGATGTCGCACCTCTCCGAGCGGTCGGCGAACGTGCTCGCGAAAGCCCAGGCCGACCAGAACACCGTGGACTCGCTCGCGGCCCAGCAGCGGCAGGCGACGACGGCGCTGGCCTCGGCGACGGCGACGACGAAGTCCGCGCTCGCCGACGCGAACGACGCCGCGTCCGCCGCGCAGGGTCGCCTGCAGCGCGAGCAGGACCAGCAGAGCCAGGTGCTCGAGCAGCTCGCGTTCCTCAAGGGCACCAGCGTGGCGACCGAGACGGCCTACTGGAACGCCCAGCAGGCGAAGCAGGCCGAAGCGGCCCTGGCGTCGCACACGGGTGGGACCACCTCGTCCGGGCAGAACGCGTCCGGTGGGAGCGCGTCCGGCGGGAGTGCAGACGGCGGGAGCGCGTCCGGTGGCGGCACGTCCGGTGGGAGCACGTCCGGCGGGAGCGGATCCGGCGGGACGACCACCACGAACCCCGGCACCTCGACCAACCCGAGCCCGTCGAAGCCGAGCCCGAGCAACCCGACCCCGTCGCAGCCCACGCCGTCGAAGCCGAAGCCGACGACCCCGTCCCCGAAGCCGACCACCCCGACGCCGACCCCCACCCCGGTCCCGAGCAGCCCGTCGAAGGCCGCGGGCGCGATCGCCTTCGCGAGGGCCCAGCTCGGTGACGCGTACGTCCTCGGCGGCGCCGGCCCGAACACCTGGGACTGCTCCGGTCTCGTGATGATGGCCTACGGCTCGCAGGGCGTCGCGACCGGTGGGCACAACGTCGTCTGGCAGTACAACTACTTCGCCTCGATCGGCCGGCTCGTCCCGCTCTCGCAGCGCCAGCCCGGCGACATCCTCTTCTACTCGAGCAACGGAACCGCCAGCGGTGGGTACCACGACTCGATCTACACCGGGAACGGCCAGATGGTCGAGGCCGCGCGACCCGGCGTCGGCGTGGTCGAGCGTGCGGTCTGGCTGCCGAACCAGCTCCTGCCGTACGTCGCCCGCCCGACCGGCTCGCTCTAGCGCGACGCCGTTTCGCGCCCCACGACGAAGAACGCGCCCCGCAGCAGCGGGGCGCGTTCTTCGTCAGGGGGCGCGACCGCGGTCTCGTGTCCGCGGTCCGGTGCCCGTCGTCAGTGACCGGCGGGCACGTACGCCTTCTGGCCGGCCTGCACGATCTCCTCGGCCTCGGCGGCGTCGCCCCAGCCGTCGGCCTTGACCCACTTGCCCGGCTCGAGGTCCTTGTAGCGCTCGAAGAAGTGCGCGATCTCGGCCTTCGTCTGCTCGTCGACGTCCGAGATGTCCTGGATGTGCTGCCAGCGCGGGTCCTTCGCGGGGACCACGAGCACCTTCGCGTCGCTGCCGGCCTCGTCGCTCATCTTGAAGACGCCGACCGGGCGGACCTTCACGCCCACGCCGGGGAACGCCGGGTACTCGAGGAGCACGAGCGCGTCCACCGGGTCGCCGTCCAGCCCGAGGGTGTTCTCGAAGAAGCCGTAGTCGGTCGGGTAGACGAACGACGTGAAGAGCACGCGGTCGAGGTAGACGCGACCGGTCTCGTGGTCGACCTCGTACTTGTTGCGGCTGCCCTTGGGGATCTCGATGACGACGTCGTACGCGGCCATGTGCACTCCTGGTCTGTCGGTGGTTCGGTGAGCGCGGCTAACGTTACCGGGTGAACTCCCCGCGTCCCCGGTTGGACCCTGCGACCGCCGAGACCCGCCGTGCGGTGCGGGTGCTGCTCGAGACGGCCCGTGCCGACGGCGTCGTCACCGAGGGGGACCTCGTGCTCGTGGCGCTCAGCGGCGGCGCGGACTCGCTCGCGCTCGCGGCGGCGACCGCGTTCGAGGCGCCGAAGCAGGCGCTGCGCGCCGGCGCCGTGGTGGTCGACCACGCGCTCCAGGAGGGCTCCGCGGAGGTCGCGATCCGCGCCTCCCGGCAGGCCGCGTCGCTGGGTCTCGACCCGGTGACGGTCCGCAGGGTCGCGGTCGGTTCCGCAGGCGGTCCCGAGAACGCCGCCCGGGAGGCACGGCACACGTCGATCGCGGAGGTCGCGTCCGCGACCGGGTCGCCGCTGGTGCTGTTCGGGCACACGCTGGACGACCAGGCCGAGACGGTCCTGCTCGGGCTCCTCCGCGGGAGCGGGCCCGACGCCCTGTCGGGCATGCCGCCGCTCGCGCGCCGCACCGTCGGACCGGCCTACGGACGACCGCTGCTCGGCGTCCGCCGCCACACCACCCGCGCAGCCTGCGTCGCCGCGGGCCTCGCGCCGTGGGACGACCCGCAGAACGACGACCCCGCGTACGGCCGCGTGCGTGTCCGCACCGCCCTGATGCCCGCGCTGGAACGGGAGCTCGGCGCCGGTGTGCCGGAGGCCCTCGCCCGCACGGCCGACCAGCTGCGCGAGGACTCCGCCGCGCTCGACCACTTCGCCGAGGAGATGGCGGAGGACCTCGCCGAGCACTCCGAGGCCGGCATCTCGCTCTCCGTGCGGCAGCTCGCCGCGAACCCGCCCGCCCTCCGGCAGCGGCTCGTGCGGCTCGCGGTCGAGAGCGAGTTCGGGGTGACGCTCTCGCGCGTGCAGACCCTCGAGGTGTGCCGCCTCGTCACCGACTGGCACGGACAGGGGCCGATCGCCCTCCCCGGGGTCAGCGCGTCCCGCGACGGCGACCGCTTGGCCTTCGCCGCCGGTTAGAGTGCTGTGGTGGAACTCTCCGACGTCCAGGCAGACCTGTCCGAAGTGCTCTTCACCCCCGAGCAGATCGACGAGAAGCTCGCCGAACTCGCCGCGGTGGTCGACCGTGACTACGCGGGCAAGGACCCGCTGCTCGTCGGCGTGCTCAAGGGCGCCGTCATGGTGATGGCCGACTTCTCGCGCCACCTCAAGATGCAGGCGCGGATGGACTGGATGGCGGTGTCGTCGTACGGCTCCGGCACGAAGTCGTCCGGCGTGGTGCGGATCCTCAAGGACCTCGACACCGACCTGCACGGCCGCGACGTCATCATCGTCGAGGACATCATCGACTCCGGGCTGACGCTGTCCTGGCTCAAGCAGAACCTCGAGTCCCGCGGTGCCGCGAGCGTCGAGATCGTCGCGCTCCTCCGCAAGCCCGAGGCGGCGAAGGTCGAGGTCGACGTCAAGTACGCCGGCTTCGAGATCCCGGACGCCTTCGTGGTGGGGTACGGCCTCGACTTCGACGAGCGCTACCGCAACCTGCGCGGCATCGGCGTGCTCGCGCCGCACGTCTACTCCTGAGCGCGTTCGGCTGACCCCGGCGGATCGTGGAGTTCGCCCGCAGAGGACACCCATTCTCGCCACAGAATCGCGGCCGTATGCTGACCTGCACGCAACTTCGGCAGAGAAAGGTGTCGGGCGTCCTGCCCGGATCACATGGACTTCAAGCGAATCCTCCGCGGGCCGTACATCTACATCCTGATCGCGCTCGTGGGGATCTGGATCGGGTGGGCGGTCATCAGTCAGGCCGGCACCCAGCAGATCGACACCCAGAAGGGCCTGCAGCAGCTCGCCGACGACAAGGTCTCCTCCGTCGTCGTGAACTCCACCGAGCAGCGGGTCGACCTCAAGCTCAAGGACGGCGCGACCGAGCAGTTCTACTACGCGACCCCGCGTGGTGAGGACGTCATCAAGGCCGTCGACGCCGCGAACCTGCCGGACGGCTACACCGACCGCGTGCAGCAGGGGAACTGGTTCCTGTCGCTGCTCAGCGTCCTCCTGCCGTTCCTCATCATCGGCGCCCTGTTCTGGTTCCTCCTCGCGAACGCGCAGGGCGGCGGCTCGAAGGTCATGCAGTTCGGCAAGTCCCGCGCGAAGATGAACAACAAGGAGAACCCGCAGGTCTCCTTCGCGGACGTCGCCGGCTCGGACGAGGCGATCGAGGAGCTCCACGAGATCAAGGAGTTCCTGCAGGAGCCGGCCAAGTTCCAGGCCGTCGGCGCGAAGATCCCGAAGGGCGTGCTGCTCTACGGCCCTCCCGGCACCGGCAAGACGCTGCTCGCGCGTGCCGTCGCGGGCGAGGCCGGCGTGCCGTTCTACTCGATCTCCGGTTCGGACTTCGTCGAGATGTTCGTCGGTGTCGGTGCGAGCCGTGTCCGTGACCTCTTCGACCAGGCGAAGCAGAACGCCCCGGCGATCGTCTTCATCGACGAGATCGACGCCGTGGGTCGTCACCGCGGCGCCGGCATCGGCGGCGGCAACGACGAGCGCGAGCAGACGCTGAACCAGCTCCTCGTCGAGATGGACGGCTTCGACGGCAAGACGAACGTCATCCTCATCGCCGCGACGAACCGTCCCGACGTGCTCGACCCCGCGCTCCTGCGCCCGGGCCGTTTCGACCGCCAGATCGGCGTCGACGCCCCGTCGCTCGACGGCCGCAGGCAGATCCTCGAGGTGCACGCGAAGGGCAAGCCGCTCGCCGCGAGCGTCGACCTCGGGCTGCTCGCCCGCAAGACGCCCGGGTTCACCGGTGCCGACCTCGCGAACGTGCTGAACGAGGCCGCGCTGCTGACGGCCCGCTCGAACGCGCAGCTCATCGACAACCGGGCCCTGGACGAGGCCGTCGACCGCGTCATGGCCGGTCCGCAGCGCCGGACGCGCATCATGTCCGACCAGGAGAAGCTGATCACGGCGTACCACGAGGGTGGTCACGCCCTGGCGGCCGCCGCGATGCGCCACACCGACCCGGTGACGAAGATCACGATCCTGCCGCGCGGCCGGGCCCTCGGCTACACGATGGTGCTCCCGCTCGAGGACAAGTACTCCGTCACGCGCAACGAACTGCTCGACCAGCTCACCTACGCCATGGGTGGCCGCGTCGCCGAGGAGATCGTCTTCCACGACCCGACCACGGGTGCGTCGAACGACATCGAGAAGGCCACGTCGACCGCGCGCAAGATGGTGACCGAGTACGGCATGAGCCGTGCGGTGGGTTCGGTGAAGCTCGGGTCCGGCTCCAGCGAGCCGTTCGTCGGTCGTGAGATGGGCGGCGGATCGGGGCGCGACTACTCGGAGAACATCGCCGAGACGGTCGACGCCGAGACCCGCGCGCTGCTCGAGGCCGCCCACGACGAGGCCTACCAGGTGCTCAACGACAACCGCGACATCCTCGACCGCCTCGCCGGTGAGCTCCTCGAGAAGGAGACGCTCGACGCACCGGAGCTCGTCGAGATCTTCAAGGACGTCCGCAAGCTGCCCGAGCGCCCGCAGTGGCTGTCGAGCGACAAGCGGCCGGTGTCGAACCTGCCGGCGATCGAGTTCCCTGGCCGGGCGGCTTCGACCGCAGCCGAGCCGAGCGACACCGAGTCGTCGACGAAGCCCCGTCGTCGTCCGTTCGGCAATCCCGGTATCGCCCCCGCGTAGGCCGGCATGACCGACCTGCCGACGAGACGCTCGCGTCGCCTCGCCGAAGCGGACCGTGCGCGCGCCGAGGAACACCGGGCGCGCGCCGCCGCGGCGGAACCGCCGACGGTCGCGATCGACCTCCGTGCACCTGCCCCGGTGCCGGAGATCGTGACCGGCGGCCGGCGCGACCGCGAGCGCACCCAGACGCCGACCGACGGCACGCGGGTGATGGGCATCCTCAACGTCACCCCGGACTCGTTCAGCGACGGCGGCCTGCACCAGGCCTACGACGCCGCGCTCCAGCACGCGCGGGACCTCGTCACCGCCGGCGCCGACCTCGTCGACGTCGGGGGCGAGTCCACCCGCCCGGGTGCCGAGCGCGTCCCGGTCGAGGTCGAGCAGGACCGCGTGCTCCCCGTCGTGCGCCAGCTGGTGTCCGAGGGCATCACCGTGAGCGTCGACACGATGAACGCCTCGACCGCCGAGCGGGCCGTGGAGGCCGGAGCCGCGATCGTCAACGACGTGTCCGGCGGGCTGGCCGACGACGACATGGCGCGGGTCGTGCGCGACACCGGTGCCGGCTTCGTCGTGATGCACTGGCGCGGGCACAGCGACCGGATGTACCGGAACGCGGAGTACGCGCACGCGGTGGACGAGGTCCGCCGCGAGGTCGAGCACCGCGTCGCCGAACTCATCATCCTGGGCGTGCGTGAGGAGCAGGTGGTCATCGACCCCGGCCTCGGGTTCGCCAAGCAGGGAGTGCAGAACTGGGAGATCCTGGCGGGCTACGAACGCTTCGCCTCGATCGGGTTGCCGGTGCTCGTCGCCGCCTCCCGCAAGCGGTTCCTCGACGGGGTCGGCAGCGCTGCCGGGGCCCCGCCGCGCGACCGCGACCTCGCCACCGCCGCCATCAGCCTGCTCGCCGCCGAACGCGGCGCGTGGGGGGTGCGCGTGCACGACCCCGCACCGACGCGTGCGGTGCTCGACGTCTGGGACGCCTGGAGGGCAGCACGATCGTGAACGACACCATCCGACTGACCGGGGTCCGCGCCCGGGGAAACCACGGCGTGTTCGACCACGAGCGCGCCGACGGGCAGGACTTCGTCGTCGACGTCGCCGTCGAGGTCGACGCCCGGGTCTCGTCCGGTTCGGACGACCTCGCCGACACCGTCCACTACGGCGTGGTCGCGGAGCAGGTGGTCGCCGAGATCGAACGCGACCCCGTCGACCTCATCGAGACGCTCGCCGAGCGCATCGCCGCAGCCGTGCTCACGCACCGAGCGGCCCGCGCGGTCGAGGTCACGGTGCACAAGCCGCAGGCGCCGATCACGGTGCCGTTCACGGACGTGTCCATCACGATCCGGCGGACCCGGGGCGGTGTACTGCCCGACGACCGCACCGAGGAAGAAGAGTGAGCCGCGCCGTCATCGCGCTCGGCGCCAACCTCGGCGACCGGGGGAGCACCCTCCGCGCAGCCGCGTCGGCGATCGCCGCGCTGCCCGGCGTCCGGCCCGTGGCCGCCAGCCGTGAGGTCGAGTCCGTCGCGGTGACGCTCGCGGGCCGGGACGAGTCGAAGCCGCGGTACCGCAACGCCGTGGTCGTGGTCGACACCGACCTGGAGCCGCAGGCCCTCCTCGACGCCCTCCACGGCATCGAGGACGAGCACGGCCGTACCCGCGAGGTCCGGTGGGGCGACCGGACGCTCGACCTCGACGTGGTCGCGATCGACGACCTCGTGCTCGACACGGACACCCTCACGGTGCCGCACCCGCGCGCGGCCGAGCGGGCGTTCGTGCTCGCACCGTGGGCGGACGCGGACCCGGAGGCCGTCCTGCCGGGTGCCGGACCCGTGGCCGAGCTGCTCGCCGCGCTCGGCGACGACACCGAGCGCGTCGACGAGCCCCGGCTCTTCGACGAGGTGACCGGGCCGGCCGACGCGACCCGCGCGAACGACGCGATCGGGCCGGACGACGCGACCCGAGCGGTCGACCCGACCCGCGCCTCCCGGCCGGAGACGCGACCGTGAGACCGACCCGCGCCTCCGTCCTCGCGAGTGTCGCGGCCGTCGCCGCCGTCGCGGGCTTCGCGGTCGACGCCGTCCTGGCCTCCCGCGGGGCACCCACGCTCCTGCTGTCCGTCGCCCTCGGCCTGACCCTCGCGTTCATCGGCATCGCCGTCGTGCTCATGGCGCGTCCGGTCCGCCGCCACGCGAAGGAGGGCGTGCTGCGGCAGCGCCCGGTCGACCCGCTGTACGCCACGCGCGTGGTCGTGCTCGCGAAGGCCTCGAGCATCGGCGGCGCGCTCTTCGGCGGCTTCGGTGCGGGCCTGCTGGTGTACCTCCTGACCCGGAGCGTGACGCCTTCGCTAGGCTCGACCCTGCCGAACGCCGTGGCGTTCGGCGGCGCCGTCGTCCTGACGGTCTGCGCACTGGTCGCCGAACGCATGTGCATCGCTCCTCCGGGCGACGACGACCGCGACGACCACGGCGGCGGCTCGACGGCCACCAACTGAGGGAGCGGAGCCCGCGATGCCGAGAGAACGACTCGACGAGCCGGGCCTCGGCCTGACCGGGACCACCTGGACGAGGGTGTCGCCCAAGCTCGTGTGGACGGAGCTCGTCACCACGGTGCTGATCGGCGTCGTCGTCACCGCCGGCTGCGTGCTGCTCGGTGTCGTGAACGGCGGCTTCGGCCGACCTGCCGGGGTCGTCTGGACCTCGGTCGCGATCGTGATCGGCGTCGCAGCCCTGGTCACGGTCGTCCTGACCCCGCGCCGGGTCCGGTCGATCGGGTACGCGCTGCGCGACGACGACCTGGTGTTCCGGCGCGGCCTCATGTGGCAGCGCTTCACGGCCGTGCCCTACGGCCGCATGCAGCTCGTGGACGTCGCCCGCGGTCCGCTCGACCGCGCGCTCGGCATGAGCGAGCTCAAGTTCGTGACCGCGGCCGCCGCGACGAACGTCCGCATCCCGGGCATCCCCGCGGCCGACGCCGACGAACTCCGGGACCGGCTGGTGGAGCTCGCCGAGTCCCGCCGCGCCGGGCTCTGAGGTGGTGTCGTGACCTTCCGCCCCGGCCCTGCGCTGCCGACCCCGCCGGGTCAGGTGGGCAACGCCGCCGCCGCCGCGCCCCTCACCGACGGCGAGTGGCACCGCCTGCACCCGCTGACCCCGCTGCTGCGCGGTGGCATCTTCCTCATCGTCGTGCTCGGGTACGTGCTCAACAGCCTGCGCGACCAGCTCGTCGAGTTCTTCATCCCCGGGGGCGGTCCGCAGGACGACGGCGACCCGGTGCGCTACGTGTACGAGCACGGCGCGGTGGGCTGGGTGCTGCTCGGCATCGTGGTGCTGCTCGTGGTGCTCATCGGGCTCTTCTACCTGTCCTGGCGCATGCACGAGTTCCGCGTCACGGGCGAGATCGTCGAGGTCCGTTCGGGCGTGCTCTTCCGCAACCACCGCAAGGCCCGCCTCGACCGCATCCAGGGCATCAACATCTCCCGGCCGATCGTGCCCCGGCTCCTCGGCACCGCGAAGCTCGAGATCGCCCAGGCCGGCAACGACGCCAACGTGCAGCTCGCCTACCTCGGGTCGAAGCCCGCCGAGGACCTCCGGCGGCGGATCCTGGTGCTCGCCTCCGGTGCGAAGGAGGACGACCAGCAGGGTCCGGAGCGCGCCTCGTACGGTGTGCTGCAGGACCGGCTCGAGGAGGTCTTCTCGCCCGAGCTCGACCCCGAGGCCGTGCGCGCCACCCGGATCGTCAAGGTGCACCCGGGTCGCCTGATCGCGTCGATGCTGCTCTCCACGACGACGGTGTTCCTCGTGCTCCTCGTCGTCGCCATGGTCGTGAGCATCTCGGTGACCGGCGAGTACGGCATCCTCCTCGCGCTGTTCCCGGCGGTGATCGGTGCCGGCGGCTACTACGTCCGGAAGTTCTCCCGCTCGCTGCAGTACACGATCGCCGAGACCCGTGACGGCATCCGCATCGGCTTCGGCCTGGTCTCGACCTCGAACGAGACGCTGCCGCCGGGCCGGATCCACGCCGTGAGCGTCGCCCAGCCGCTGCTCTGGCGGCCGTTCGGCTGGTGGGACATCCGCATCAACCGGGCCACGAACGCCGGCAACGGCCAGTCGACGAACCAGCAGGCGTCGTCGATCGTGCTCCCGGTGGGCCGCGCCGAGGACGTCCGCGAGGTGCTCGACATCATCCTCCCCGGGCTCGTCGGCACGGCCGTCGCGGGACCGCGGGCGTCGCAGGAGCAGCTCCGCGAGGGCTCGGCCGAGGCCGTTGGGGTCGTCGACGACAGCCTCACGACGTCCGGCGACCGCGGCGGCTTCGTGCACTCGCCCGGTCGCGGCGCCTGGTTCCGGCCGCTCTCGTTCCGGCGCAACGGCTACCGCTTCGTGCAGGGCGCGGTGCTGTTCCGGCTCGGCGCCGTGTGGCGCTCCCTCGTCATCGTGCCGCTGCCGCGGGTGCAGAGCGTGAAGGTCTCCCAGGGCCCGCTGGAACGGGTGCTGCGGCTCGCCTCCGCCCACGTCCACACCGTCCAGGGGCCGGTCAGCGCGCACATCGGCGCGCTGGACGCGCGCGACGCGCAGCAGCTGTGGTCGGAGACCGCTCGGCGCGCGGTCGAGGCGGCCGCCGTCGACACCTCCCACCGGTGGCGCGAACGGGAGGCGCGGCTCGCGTCCGCCACGGCCGCGGCGGGCGTCGACGGGGTCGCCCCCGGCGCCGCCCCGGCCACCGGCCCCGGAGCACCCGCCTGGCGGGCGCAGGACGGGCCTCCCGGCTGGGACGGGCCTCCCGGCTGGGACCACGCACCGGACCCCGGAGCGGTCCGGTGAGGGCAGGACGGCTCGGCGTCGGGATCGTCGGCGCCGGACGGGTCGGCCCGGTGCTCGGGGCCGCGCTCGCGAACGCGGAGCACGCGGTCGTCGGGGTGACCGCCGTGTCGGACGCGGGCCGCGACCGTGCCGAGGCGATGCTGCCGGGCGTGCCGGTCCTCGCGACGCCGGACCTCGTCGAGCGGAGCGAGCTCGTGCTGCTCGCGGTGCCCGACGACCAGCTCGCCGAACTCGTGCAGGGCCTCGCGGACGCGGGCATCTGGCAGCCCGGGCAGCTCGTCGTGCACACGAGCCCCGACCACGGCACCGAGATCCTCCGACCCGCGCTGGCGGCCGGCGCGATCCCGCTCGCGATCCACCCCGCGATGGTCTTCACGGGCACCAGCGTCGACCTCACCCGGCTGCGGGACGCGTACTGCGCCGTCACCGCGCCCGGGCCGGTGCTGCCGATCGCGCAGGCGCTCGTGGTCGAGATGGGCGCGGAGCCGTTCGTCGTCAGCGAGCGGGACCGGCCCGCCTACGCCGACGCCGTCCGGGCCGCCGCGAGCTTCTCCACCGCGATCGTCGAGCAGTCCGCCGGGACCCTCGACGGCATCGGGGTCGAGCACCCCGGCCGGGTCCTCGGCGCCCTCGTGCGGAGCGCCGTCGACAACGCCCTCGCCGCCGCGGACGGTCAGGCGCGGCTGTGACGGGAGCGGTTCCTGTCGGGACGCCGGCGCCGGGTAGCATTTCCGCATCCCCCACGACCCCACCGGAGCCGCACCCTTCATGAGCGAAGCAACCGCCGCCGACGCCACGTCCGCAGACCTCGCCGCCGACCTCGAGGCCGCCGAGACCAGCGAGCAGCGGCAGGTCCGGCTCGACAAGCGCGCGAAGCTGCTCGACGCCGGGGTCGAGGCCTACCCCGCGGCGCTCCCCATCACGGCGACCATCCCCGAGGTCCGTGCGCAGTACGCGTCGCTCGAGACCGGCGAGGAGACCCAGGACGTCGTGGGCCTCGCCGGACGGATTGTGTTCTCGCGCAACACCGGCAAGCTCTGCTTCGCGTCGCTGCAGTCCGGCGACGGATCGCGAATCCAGGCGATGGTCTCCCTCGCCGAGGTGGGCGAGGACTCGCTCGCGCGCTGGAAGGAGTTCGTCGACCTCGGCGACCACGTCTTCGTGCACGGCCGGGTCATCTCCTCCCGTCGCGGCGAGCTGTCGATCATGGTCGACGACTGGCAGATCGCGGCGAAGGCGATCCTCCCGCTGCCGAACCTGCACAACGAGCTGAACGAGGAGACGCGGGTCCGCCAGCGCTACCTCGACCTCATCGTGCGCGAGGACGCCCGCAAGACCGTCCGCGCCCGTGCGGCCGTGATGGCCTCACTCCGGCAGACGTTCGCGTCCCACGAGTACCTCGAGGTCGAGACGCCGATGCTGCAGACCCAGCACGGCGGGGCCTCGGCGCGGCCGTTCGTCACGCACTCGAACGCCTTCGACACCGAGCTGTTCCTCCGCATCGCGCCCGAGCTCTTCCTCAAGCGGGCCGTCGTCGGCGGCATCGACCGCGTGTTCGAGGTGAACCGCAACTTCCGCAACGAGGGCGCCGACTCCACGCACTCGCCCGAGTTCGCGATGCTCGAGGCCTACCAGGCGTACGGCGACTACGAGCAGATGGCCGACCTCACGCAGGAGCTCGTGCAGAACGCCGCCCGCGCCGTGACGGGCGGGTCGCTCGAGGTCACCTGGGCCGACGGCACCACGTACGACCTCGGCGGCGAGTGGCCGCGCATCGACATGTACGGTTCGCTGTCCGAGGCGGCCGGCCGCGAGATCACCCCGGAGACGCCGCTGTCCGAGCTGCAGGCGCTCGCCGACGCCGAGGGTGTCGAGGTCGCCCACGCCACGCACGGCAAGTACGTCGAGGAGCTCTGGGAGCACTTCGTCATCGACTCGCTCGACCGCCCGACGTTCGTCATGAACTTCCCGGTCGACACCTCGCCGCTGACCCGGGAGCACCGGACGCGTCCGGGCATCGTCGAGAAGTGGGACCTCTACGTGCGTGGCTTCGAGCTCGCGACCGCGTACTCCGAGCTGGTCGACCCGGTCGTGCAGCGCGAACGGTTCGTCGAGCAGGCGAAGCTCGCGGCGGGCGGCGACCCCGAGGCGATGCGGGTCGACGAGGAGTTCCTCCGCGCGCTCGAGCACGCGATGCCGCCGTCGGGTGGCATGGGCATGGGCATCGACCGCCTGCTCATGGCCATCACGGGCCTGGGCATCCGCGAGACGATCCTGTTCCCACTGGTCAAGTGACCGCGAGGAGCGGGGGCCGCTCGCGGTGCGGTCTCCGCTCCCGGAGCTCCCGGAGCTCCCGGTCCGGCTGCCGTTCCTCGCGGTCCTGTTGCCGGTTCCCGCGCACGGAGGCCACACACCAGCGTCGCGCGTAGTGTCCGGGACACCGCCCCGTCGGAGACCACTCCCACGACGGCGTGGGTGCGACCGCTGGTCGGTCGTCGGCCCCGGGGCGCCAAGGGATCGAGGAGGATCACCATGGCAACGAACCACGCGGTCGCCTACAAGGGGCCCGGACAGGTCGAGGTCATCGAGACCGAGTACCCGACCTTCGAGCTCAAGGACGGACCCGGGGTCAACCCCGCGAACGTCGGGCGGAAGGTGAACCACGGCGCGATCCTGCGCACCGTGGCGACCAACATCTGCGGCAGCGACCAGCACATGGTCCGTGGTCGCACGACCGCGCCGTCCGACCTGGTGCTCGGGCACGAGATCACCGGTGAGGTGGTCGAGGTCGGTCCGGACGTCGAGTTCATCAAGGTCGGGGACCTCGTCTCCGTGCCCTTCAACATCGCCTGCGGGCGCTGCCGGAACTGCAAGGAGCGCAAGACCGGCATCTGCCTGAACGTCAACCCCGACCGGCCCGGGAGCGCCTACGGCTACGTCGACATGGGCGGCTGGGTCGGCGGCCAGGCCGAGTACGTCCTCGTGCCCTACGCCGACTGGAACCTGCTGAAGTTCCCGGACCGCGACCAGGCGCTGGAGAAGATCCTCGACCTCGCGATGCTGTCCGACATCTTCCCGACCGGGTTCCACGGCGCAGTGACCGCCGGGGTCGAGGTCGGCTCCACCGTGTACGTCGCCGGCGCCGGCCCGGTCGGCCTCGCCGCGGCCACCGGTGCCCTCCTGCTCGGCGCGAGCGTCGTGATCGTCGGGGACATGAACGCCGACCGACTGGCCCAGGCCCGAACGTTCGGCTGTGAGACCGTCGACCTCACCAAGGGCGACCCGGCGGACCAGATCGACCAGATCCTCGGCGAACCCCTGGTGGACTGCGGCATCGACGCGGTCGGCTTCGAGGCGAAGGGCCACGGCGCCGGATCGGACCACGAGGCCCCGGCAACCGTGCTCAACTCCCTGATGGACATCACGGCGGCCGGCGGCGCCCTCGGCATCCCGGGGCTCTACGTCACGGGGGACCCGGGCGGCATCGACGAGGCGGCGCAGAAGGGTGCCCTGTCGCTGAGCCTCGGGACCGGCTGGGCGAAGTCGCTGTCGTTCACGACGGGGCAGTGCCCGGTCATGAAGTACAACCGGCAGCTGATGATGGCGATCCTCCACGACCGCACGAGCATCGCGAAGAACGTGAACGCGAAGGCGATCGGTCTCGAGGACGCGCCGCGCGGCTACGCGGAGTTCGACCAGGGCGCGGCGACGAAGTACGTCCTCAACCCGAACGGACTCATCCCGGCTGCCTGATCGACGGCATCCGTCGGACGACGCAGCCGCGTGCCCGCGCCGTCCGACGGACCACGGCCCCACCGGGGACACCGTGCTCCACGGGGAGGGGCGTTAGGATGCTGCCGTGCCGCATGGAGTCGTGACCGGGATCATCTTCGCCCTGACGCCGACCGTCATCGTCGGCCTCATCTTCTGGTTCGTCATGCGCGCCATCATGCGGGCGGACCGCACGGAACGAGCCGCCTACGCCAAGGTCGAGGCGGAGGAGCGCGCCCGCTTCGAGCGTGAACACGGGCGCCCCGCGCCGTCCCCCGCCTCCGCCGAGTAGCGATCGGGTCGCTCCGCGCGCCGACCCGGCCGGGTCGGTTCACCGGTGGTTCACGCGCCGGTGCTGCACTGACGGCATGACCGCCGTCACGCCGGGCCCCGCCGACCGCGAGAACACCGACCGCCGTTCCGTCGTCGACGCGAACGACCTCGGCGCCGACGTCGGCGATCTCGACGCGGTCGAACCCGAGGACGCGTTCGGCCACCCGGTGCTCGGCGACCCCGTGCGGGACGAGCCGTGGGCGGACGGCGACGAGGACGACGTCGACGTCTGACCGTCCGGGCATCGTCACCCGCCGTTCACCGGCCCGATGCGCGGCGGTCGCGTCCCGGGGCGACGATCGTCCGCATGCCCAAGACCCAGTTCCCCCTCGGCCGCAGCCTCGTCGGCGACATCGAGAGCGAGTACGACGAGTTCGACCGCGACGCCGACCTCGAGGTCTCGAAGCGCCGGGACGGGTGGCTCGAACCCTCCTGGTGAGCCCCATCTGATCGCTCTTCGGGGTACGACGTCCGGATGTCCACGATCCGGAACGCCGTACCCCTTTTCCGTGTCCACTGGGCGCTGCCGATCGGGGTACACCCTCGGAAACGGGGAAGAAACACCACTGCAACGGCGGAAACATCGCGCAATGCCCTTGATCTGGGGCCATCCGCCGGGCCAGACTGGCTTCACGCTGTACCCCGTGGGGGACGGTTCCGATGGCCAAGCACGGAGATCCCTGGGAATCGTTCGGATCGATTTGTGGGGTACACCTCGCAACCGCTTTACTCATCAGCACCCCCACCGAGGCCCCCATCACCGTCGAACGCAGGGAGAGAGTCAGATGACGATCGCAACGGCAGCACCGACCACGAACGGCACCAGCGCCCGCCGCAGCACGACGAAGAAGGCCGCAGCAGCGAAGGCCGCCGACGCGACCGTCGAGACGACCACCCTCGACACCGAGGTCGAGGCGGACGAGCAGCTCGCCGGTGTCCGCGGTGCATCCGTCGACCAGGTCGGCGACTACCTCCGGCACATCGGCCGGCTCTCCCTCCTCACCGCGGAGGAAGAAGCGCAGATCGCCCGCCGCATCGAGGTCGGCCTCTTCGCGGAGGAGAAGCTCACCACCGAGCCCGGGCTCGACAAGACCCTGCAGCGTGAGCTGCGCTGGCTCGTCCGCGACGGTGAGCGCGCCAAGGAGCGCATGATCACCTCGAACCTCCGCCTCGTCGTGAGCATCGCGAAGCGGTACTCGCAGCGCGGCCTCCCCTTCATGGACGTCATCCAGGAGGGCAACCTCGGCCTGGTGCGCGCGGTCGAGAAGTTCGACTTCACGCAGGGCTACAAGTTCTCGACCTACGCGACGTGGTGGATCCGCCAGGCCATCTCGCGTGGTCTCGCCGACAAGGCGCGCACCATCCGCATCCCGGTCCACACCGTCGAGCTCATCAACAAGATCAGCCGCACCGAGCGCGACCTCACCGTCGACCTCGGCCGCGCCCCGATGCCCGACGAGGTCGCCGCGGAGCTCAGCATGAGCGTCGAGGAACTGCTCGACCTCAAGGGCCGCTCGCACGAGCCCGTGTCGATCCACACCGTCGTCGGCGACTCGGACGACAGCGAGCTCGGCGACTTCATCGAGGACGAGGACGCCGCGAGCCCGAACGAGCTCACCGAGACGACCCTGCTGCACCGCGACATCCGCTCGATCGTCGCCGAGCTGCCGAGCGACGAGGCGAACGTGATCCGCATGCGCTACGGCCTCGACGACGACAAGCCGATGACGCTCGACGAGATCTCGAAGATCGTGCACACGACCCGCCAGGCCGTGAGCCGGGTGGAGTCGCGCGCCAAGCTGCGCCTGTTCGCCAAGGCGGTCTCGCAGGACATGCAGCTGTACCTGACCGACTGAGGTCAGTGGACTTCGGCCGGGGCGACAGCTCCGGCTCGGGGAACCGGGTCGTCCTGTGGGAAGGCGGCCCGGTGGGGTGATGGGAAGGCCCGTCCCGGCGATGCCGGGGCGGGCCACTCGTCGTTCCGGGGCGTCGGAGGCTCCGACCGTCCCGTGGTCACCCCGCTCGGCTCACTCCTCGAGGTCGTGCGACAGCTTCTGCCGGAGGTCCTGCGGGATGAGCTCGATGAGCTGGTCCGGCCGCACGGGCAGGTCGAGCAGGCTGAGCTTCACCCGACCGGTCCGACCGTGCCGTGCCGCGTCGAGCCGGACGACGCTCGACGCGTCCTTGCGCAGTCTGACGTCGATCTGGGCGCCCGTCGCGACCTCGCCCACCACGAGCCCGTCGACCTCGAGTGCCGCGCTCCGGGTGCCCTCGGCGATGTCGAGCCGGTAGCGCTCGCGCGCCGCGAGGACCACGGACCGGTCGATGCCCGCCATCGGAGCGACCGGCGTGACGACGGACCCGGACAGCGCGGGGGAGAGGACCGGGCCGCCCGCCGCGTAGTTGTAGGCGGTGGAGCCGGCCGGGGTCGACGCCACGATCGCGTCCGCGCGGTAGTAGCCGTACCCGAGCCCGCCGACACTGAGGTCCGCCGAGACCTGCCCGGCACCCGGGCGTCGGACCACGGTGAGGTCGTTGAACGCCAGGTACTCGGTCCGCGCACCGCTCCACGACAGCTTCGCCTCGAGGGCGTGGTGCGGTTCGAGCTGGTAGTCGCCGGCGGACAGGCGTTCGAGTGCCGCCTCGAGCTCCGGCGGCTCGATCTCCACGAGGAAGCCCACGTTGCCGTAGTTCACGCCGAGCACGGGGACCGGCCGCCGGGCCACGAGACGCATCGCGCCGAGCATGGTCCCGTCGCCGCCGAGCGCGACCACCAGGTCGACCCGATCGGTGAAGTCGTCCTCGTCGACGACGTCGATCGTGCCGCCGAGGCGCCCGGCGTCCGCCCGTCGCGCGATGAGCTCGCCGCGGCCGGAGGCGTTCCAGCGACGCAGGGTCTCGACGGACTCCTGCACGTTCTTGGTCGGGTGGACGACGAGGCCGACGACGGGCTGCTCCATGCCCGGATCGTACCGGGCGCCGCTGTCGGGTCGGCAATGCGATCAGTCGCTATGATATTCTAGATACATCATGTCGATCACGCTCTCGCCGCCCCAGCTGTCCGTCGCGCTGCCGACCGTCCGCCGGGGGCGTGAACTCGTCCTGCTCGCCGACCTCGAGGCGCACGAAGCCGGGTCACCCGTCGTCGACGTCGAGCACCTCCTGCTCGCCGCGGTGGTCCTCGCCCACGGCATGCCCCACTTCCGGCCTGTCCTCGACCGCTTCGGCGTCACCCCCTCGGCGGTCCGCGCGCGGATCACCGTGCCCGTCGCGGCACGGCACGCGTGCCCCGCCGAGCACGACCGGATCACGTGCACGGTCGCGGTCGAACGACTGCTCGCGCGCGCGACCGTGCTCGCCAGCCCGATCGACCGCGTCCGTCCGGTGCACCTCCTGCTCGCGGTCCTCGACGGCGACTCCGGGGCGGCGCTCCGCGCTCGGAGCACCCTGCTCGTCGAGCACCGTCGCTTCCGTCGCGCGCTGCGTCGTGCCGCCCGACGAGCGGGCCACACCAGCCGCTGACGGCCGGCGCGCCGCGGGGCGGACGGGAGACACGCGGCGGCCCCGCCACGCGCCTGGCGTCCGCCCTGCGCGCACGAGCGCAACCGAGGTCACGCCCACGGCGAACAGGGGCAGACCACTCGGGGTCGGCTGGTTAGTCTCGATGTACGTCACCGGGCCAGTACCGGTCCGGCAAGGGAGAGCACATGTTCGAGAGATTCACCGACCGAGCCCGTCGTGTTGTCGTCCTCGCTCAAGAAGAAGCGAAGATGCTCAACCACAACTACATCGGCACCGAGCACATCCTCCTCGGCCTCATCCACGAGGGCGAGGGCGTCGCCGCCAAGGCGCTGGAGTCGCTCGGCATCTCGCTCGATGCCGTCCGCGAGCAGGTCCAGGACATCATCGGGCAGGGGCAGCAGCAGCCGACCGGGCACATCCCGTTCACGCCGCGCGCCAAGAAGGTGCTCGAGCTGTCCCTGCGCGAGGCGCTGCAGCTCGGCCACAACTACATCGGCACCGAGCACATCCTCCTCGGCCTCATCCGCGAGGGCGAGGGCGTCGCCGCCCAGGTGCTCGTCAAGCTCGGCGCGGACCTCAACCGCGTCCGTCAGCAGGTCATCCAGCTCCTGTCCGGCTACCAGGGCAAGGAAGCCGTCGCCGTCGGTGGCGAGCAGCAGCAGAACGCGCAGCAGGGTTCGCAGGTCCTCGACCAGTTCGGTCGGAACCTCACCCAGGCCGCGCGCGACGGCAAGCTCGACCCCGTCATCGGGCGCGAGAAGGAGATGGAGCGGGTCATGCAGATCCTCTCCCGCCGCTCCAAGAACAACCCCGTCCTCATCGGTGAGCCCGGCGTCGGCAAGACCGCGGTCGTCGAGGGCCTCGCCCAGGCGATCGTCAAGGGCGACGTGCCCGAGACGCTGAAGGACAAGCAGCTCTACTCGCTCGACCTCGGGTCGCTCATCGCCGGGTCCCGCTACCGCGGTGACTTCGAGGAGCGCCTGAAGAAGGTCACGAAGGAGATCCGCACCCGCGGCGACATCATCGTCTTCATCGACGAGATCCACACGCTCGTCGGTGCCGGCGCTGCCGAGGGCGCGATCGACGCGGCCTCGATCCTCAAGCCGCTCCTGGCCCGCGGTGAGCTCCAGACCATCGGTGCCACCACGCTCGACGAGTACCGCAAGCACTTCGAGAAGGACGCCGCACTCGAGCGTCGCTTCCAGCCGGTGCAGGTGAACGAGCCGTCGCTGCCGCACGCGATCAACATCCTCAAGGGCCTCCGCGACAAGTACGAGGCGTTCCACAAGGTGTCCATCACCGACGGGGCCATCGTCGCCGCGGCGAACCTGGCCGACCGCTACGTGCAGGACCGCTTCCTGCCGGACAAGGCCATCGACCTGATCGACGAGGCCGGCGCACGCCTCCGTCTGTCGATCCTGTCGGCGCCGCCGGAGCTCCGCGAGTTCGACGAGAAGATCTCGACGGTCCGCGGGTCGAAGGAAGCCGCGATCGAGGAGCAGGACTTCGAGAAGGCCGCATCGCTCCGCGACGAGGAGAAGAAGCTCCTCGGCGAGCGTCTCCGCCTCGAGAAGCAGTGGCGTGCGGGTGACGTCGCCGCGTCCGGCACCGTCGACGAGGGCATCATCGCCGAGGTCCTGGCGCAGGCCACGGGCATCCCGGTGTTCAAGCTCACGGAGGAGGAGACCTCGCGTCTCGTCTTCATGGAGAAGGCGCTGCACGAGCGCGTCATCGGACAGGAGGAGGCCATCTCGGCCCTCTCGAAGACGATCCGCCGCACCCGTGCCGGCCTCAAGGACCCGAACCGTCCCTCGGGCTCGTTCATCTTCGCCGGCCCCACGGGCGTCGGGAAGACCGAGCTCGCCAAGGCGCTCGCGGAGTTCCTCTTCGACGACGAGGGCGCGCTGATCTCCCTCGACATGTCGGAGTTCGGTGAGAAGCACACGGTCTCGCGACTCTTCGGTGCCCCTCCCGGGTTCGTCGGGTTCGAGGAGGGCGGCCAGCTCACCGAGAAGGTGCGCCGCAAGCCGTTCTCCGTGGTCCTCTTCGACGAGATCGAGAAGGCCCACCCGGACATCTTCAACTCGCTCCTGCAGGTCCTCGAAGAGGGTCGCCTGACCGATGGTCAGGGCCGCGTCGTCGACTTCAAGAACACCGTCATCATCATGACCACGAACCTCGGTTCGCAGGGCATCGCCGGTGGCCCGGTGGGCTTCCAGGTCGAGGGTGACTCGGGCGTCGGCTACGACCGCATGCGCTCGAAGGTGAACGAGGAGCTCAAGAAGCACTTCAAGCCGGAGTTCCTCAACCGTGTCGACGACACGATCGTGTTCCCGCAGCTCTCGCAGGACGAGCTCCTGCAGATCGTGGACCTGTTCGTGAAGCGTCTGGCGGACCGCCTGCTCGACCGCGACATGACGGTGGAGCTCACGCTCGCCGCCAAGGAGCAGCTCATCAAGGTCGGGTTCGACCCCGCCCTCGGTGCTCGCCCCCTGCGTCGCGCGATGCAGCACGAGGTCGAGGACCAGCTGTCCGAGCACATCCTGCAGGGTGAGCTCAACGCCGGCGACCACGTGAAGGTCGACTTCCACGACGGTGCGTTCCAGTTCGAGACCGGGCGTCAGCCGGGTCGCGAGGAGGTCCTCACCGGCGCTGCCGAGCCGGCCGGCGAGATCGAGTCCTAGGACGCGACCACCTTCTCTGACGGGAGGCGCGGTGCCAGCTGGCACCGTCCTCCCTCGCAGGCTCGGTCGGCGCGCCCCGCGCAACGCTTCGCGTTGCAGTCGAGCGGGGCGCGCCCGTCCGTCCGGCCGGTCACGGCCAGTCCGTATCCCGTCACGTCCTGTGGATTCATCGCCACATCGGACCTCCTGGCGCGGTACGGTGGTTCCACATCCGAGGCGTTCCCCCCAGCTCCTCGGATGTGTGCGGTTCGACTGTTCCCCCCAACGTGTCGAACCGCTGACGGCCCCGGTCCTTCGGACCGGGGCCGTCCTCCGTTCCGGGGCGGCCTCAGGCCGGCAGTGACTCGGCGAAGGCGCGCACGGCGCCGTCGAAGCGCTCCGGGTCCTCGTTCCACTCGAGCGTGTGCGGCGCGGTGCGGAACGACACGACGGTCGAGCCCCGTTCCACCGCGTCCGCGACGTCGGCCGCGGCGACGAACGCATCGGCCGTCGAGCGGATCAGCAGTGTCGGGGTCCCGGACGGCTGCCACGTCGACGTCCGCACGGGCGACGCGGCACCGGCGAGGCGCGACAGGGTCGGCGTGGTCGCGATCCGGGCGGCGACGCTTCCGACGAAGCGCGGGAGACGGAACGCCCCGACGGCACCCCGGAGGGCGGACCGGACGTCGAGCAGCGGCGCGACGCCGACGAGTCCGTCGACGGGGATCCGCGCTGCGGCGATCGAGCACGCGAGCGCACCCGCGGACCAGCCCTGGAGCACCACCCGGCGGGCGCCCCGCTCCCGCGCCGCGCGGACCCGGGCGACGATGCGGTCGGCGGCTCCGGGGTCGAGGGAGCGGAGCGGCAGGTCGGTCGTGTCCACGATCTCGGACGACGCGCCGAGGCCCGACCAAACCGGGACCCCGCGAAGGACCTGCCGGGGGCCGAGGGACTGCCCGTGCACGTGGACCACGTGCGTGTCCGCGACCGCCTCGTCCGCTCCCGTGGCGGGACCGGGGAGGACCTCCGCGACGATGTCGTGCATGAGGGCGTCCCACGCCCAGGCGCCCGCGGCCGGCTCGGGTCCGTCGACCAGGGCCCGACGGACGGCATCCGGCGCCGACCCGTCCCCGAGGACCGCGCCGACCCGGACCGACGTGCTGCCGCGGGTGATCCGGTACGTCCCGGGGAGGCGCGTGTCGCGGGTGGGGGCGAACACGACCTCGGTCGGGGCGGCCGAGCGGACCGTGGCCGTCGCGGTGTACGGGGACGGGAACAGCAGGCGCCGGGCGACGAGTGCGCCGAGGCCGAACGTCCCCGCGGCGCCGACGGCGGTCCCGACGGCGGTGGTGCGTGCTCCGGTGGTCATCTCGCTCCTGACGTGTCGTGTTCGGCGGCCGCCGGGACGCTCAGGCCGGCCTCGCGGGCACGGTCCTCGATCTCGACGGCCAGGCGGTGCAGACGGCTCCGCCACTGGCGACGCTGCCACACGATGGTGAAGTACAGGCCCTGGTTGCCCGAGGCGGACTCGAGCCGATGCAGCTCCGGCTCGAGTGCCCGGAAGCGCCGACGGGCACGGCGCCAGTCGCGGAACTCCCGGACCGCGTCGGGCAGCACCCCGCCCGCCGAACCGAGTGCGAGCAGCACCATCGACCCGAGGAACACCGGGGTGTACACGACGGACAGCGCGCCGACCACGTCGTCCTGTCCGAGGACGTGCATCGCGTCCATCGCGACCGCGATCACCGCGAGCAGCACCATCGCGGCCGCTCCGACGACGAAGAGCCAGTACATGCGACCCATGTCCTCGCCCCGGCGGAACGCGGCGAGGACGGCGACCGCGGACCGGGCGATGACGACCGCGATGTAGGTCATCTCGACGGCCGAGTAGACCGCGGTCGGGACCTGGTCGCCGTAGACGACCATGAACTGCGCCGTCGGGTGTGGGGCGTCGATCAGCGAGAACAGCACCACGAGCGTGACGAGGACCGCCACGCAGCCGATGATCCGGACCGGACGCAGCAGCCGGGCCGAGCGGGCTGCGGCCTCGACCGACTGCGCGAGCGCGAACATGCCGCAGACCATCAGGCATCGTCCGATCACGTCCGCGATGTTCGGGACCCCGGTGGCGCCCGCCAGCACCGCGAGCACGTCGGGCTGGTTGATCGAGAGGCCGACGGCGACGAAGGCGCAGCAGACCGTCAGCCACGTCACGCTCGCGGACTGCGTGCGGACGACCCAGAGCCGCGCGAGCAGCACCACGAGGACGGCCCACACCGGCAGCGATCCCCAGACGTGCAGCGTCACCGGAAGATCCCGGGCGCACGCTCGTCGGGGTCGAGCAGGCCGATGTGCAGCGCCAGCTCGTCGGCGACGAGCTCGACCGTCTGCTCGTGCGGCGTGTCGAGGGACCGGGTGAACGCCGTCCGGCCGGAGAGGAGCCCCGTCCACGCCTCGTGGTCGCAGCCGTGGTCGGCGAGGAAGACGTGGGCGAGCTCGTGCAGGACCGACGCCGTGCGCGACCGGTCGGACAGCCCCGTCCGGGTCTCGAGCAACGCGTGGTCCCGGCGCTGGATGAGCCGCGCCGAGAGGTCGCCCGGGAGGTCGGCCGTCCGGACCTCGATCCGCTTGCCGAGGGTCGCCTCCGCGCGCTCGACGAGCTGCGAGAGGGTCAGTCGCCGCGGGAGCCCGAGCTGCTGCACCCGCCGCCGGGCGTCGGCCTGGAGCCGGAGGGTCGCCGCCCGGTCGCGCGCGGTGCTCACGACGTGACCCCCGGGCCGTCGAGCGCCCGCAGGTGCTCGGTGAACTCGCGGATCTCGTCCGCGGAGGCGAACTCGCCGAGCCGTCGGGTCGCGAACGCCACGACCTCGCGCTTGCGCAGCTCGAGCACGAGTTCGAGCTGCGCCTGCACCCGCGCCGGGACGTCGGTGCTGCCCGCGGCGTCGGTGAGGTACGCCGCCGGCACGCCGAAGAACACCGCGAGGGCCTCGAGCAGTCGCCGATCACGGACGGCCGGCCCGTTCCCGCCGAGCATGTAGCCCCAGCGCGGTCGGCTCATCGACGCGCCCTGCGCCTCGATCTCCGCCGCGATCTCCTTGTACGACGGCCGCTGCCCCGAGTTCGCCTCCACCACGTCCATGAGGAGCTGCAGTTTCCGCGACAGCTCGCGACGGTGAGCGTCGTCGTCCGTGTACTCGATCACGAAGTCCCCTCCCATGCCTGTCTCAGACATGGTAAAACGGTCTCGGAAGGATCGACCGCTCGTTCTACCCTGCCACGGACGGCCGGTCCTGTCAGGTCGGCATTTCGTGGGGGGATGCCGAGCCGACCAGCGGACGGACGGGAGGCACGGTGCCAGCTGGCACCGTGCCTCCCGTCCGGATCGTGGTCGCGTCGCGACCCGCTGAGCCCGTCGTGGCCCGCCGGTCCCGTCGCGCCCGCCGGTTCCGTTCCCGGATCAGGCCGGGACGTCGCCGCGCCAGCCGGGCTCCGTCGGAGCCGACTCGACGCGCTCCTTGAAGTTCTGCAGGTCCTTCTTCACCGCGTGACCACCGACGCCGACCGCCGAGCCGAGCTTTTCGAGGAGGCCCGACGGCTGCCAGTCGATCTGCGCCGTCACCCGGGTCGTCGTGTCGGAGAGCTTGTGGAACGTCACCGCGCCGGCGTGGTCGGTGTCGCCGTCCTTGACGGTCCAGGCGACGCGCTCGTCCGGGTGCTGCTCGGTGATGACGGCGCGGAAGTCGCGCTCCTGACCGGCGACCTCGACGGTCCAGTCCGTGGTGGTGTCGTCGACCTGGACGATCTTCTCGACCTCGTCGAGGAACTCCGGGAACTCCTCGAAGCGGGTCCACTGGTCGTAGGCCTGGCGGACGGGGACGTCCACGTCGACGGTCTCGATGATCTGGGGCATGGTGCTCCTTCTCGTGTTCGGTTCCGATTGCCCCCGTGACGGTATGCGGGAGCCACTGGGTGTCCGTCCGGGTTCCGCGTCCCCCGGTTCGCTGCCCGTTCGGTGGTCGGGCCGCTCGCTGCCCGTTCGGTGGCCGGGCCGCTCGCTGGCGGGGCCGCTATCGTGAGGTGGATGAGCGAACACGGCCGGCACGCCTTCCACGAACGCGACGAGCACGGGATCCTCGTGCGACCGGCCGTCGCCGCCGACGTCCCGCACATCCAGCGCCTCATCGCCCCGTACGTCGACCGCCGCATCCTCCTCGGCAAGGAGAACGTCGCACTGTACGGCTCGATCCAGCAGTTCCGGATCGCCGAGGGCCCCGACGGCGTGCCCATCGGGTGCGGTGCGCTCGCCGTGTTCTGGGACGACATCGCCGAGGTCCGCACCCTCGCGCTCGACGGCGACTGGATCCACAAGCGCGTCGGGCACCGGATGCTCGAAGCGCTCGAGCACGACGCCCGGGAGCTCGGGGTCGCGCGCATCTTCTGCCTCACGTTCGAGGTCGACTTCTTCGCCAAGCACGGGTACCTCGAGATCGGCGAGAGCGTGGTCTCCCCGGACGTCTACGCCGAGCTCGTCCGGTCGTCGGACGAGGGGGTCGCGGAGTTCCTCGACCTCGCCCGGGTGAAGCCGAACACGCTCGGCAACACCCGCATGCTGAAGATCCTCTGACGCGTCGCGCGGCATCCCGGCGCACGGGGCGGCCCGCCCTACCCTGTGCGCATGTCGTCGTTCCGTCACCCCGTCGGACCCGAACGTCCCAGCGTCTACTGGCGCCGTCGAGCCATCGCGCTCGGCGCGGTGATCGTGGTCGTGGTCGTCGTCGTGCTGATCGTCGTCGGTCGGGGGAACGGTGCCACCCCCGTGGCCGCGCAGTCGACGGCTCCGGCCGCACGGACCTCGGACCGCGCCACGGCCGCGCCGTCCTCGTCATCCGCCCGTCCGTCGCGCTCCCCGTCGCCGTCCGCGTCCGCTGCTGCGGACGGCGCGACGTGCACGAAGGACCAGATCGACCTCGAGCCCGTCGTCGACAAGACCGCGTACGGTCCCACCGAGGACCCGAAGATCGCGATGTCGATCACGAACACCGGGTCGAACTCGTGCCACATGGACCTCGGGTCTTCGCAGCAGGTGCTCACCATCAGCTCGGGCGAAGAACAGTACTGGACGTCGAAGGACTGCCAGACGAACGGCACGAACCAGGACGTGACGATCAAGGCCGGGCAGAAGCTCACCACGCCGTCGATCGCCTGGGACCGCACCCGTTCGTCGACCGCCACGTGTGACTCGTCCCGGCCGTCGGTCACCGGCGGGGGAGCGAGCTATCACCTGCAGGTCGCGGTGGGGAACATCGAGTCCGCGAAGTCGGTGCAGTTCATCCTGCAGTAGCGGTGCATCGGGTGCATCGGGTGCATCGGGTGCTCGGGTGCCCGTGCTGGTGCGCGTGGTCTCGTCTCCGTGCCGGTGCCGGGGCCGGTGCGGGGGCCGTGGCGTGCTTGCAGCCGGTCGCTGCACGCTGCCCACATGCAGAACGGGCCCGCCGTCCGGAGACGACGAGCCCGTTCAGGGTGTTTCGGTGATCAGCCGATGACCGAGATGTTCTCGGCCTGCGGGCCCTTGCGGCCCTCGGTGATCTCGAACTCCACCTTCTGGTTCTCTTCGAGCGACTTGTAGCCGTTGCCAGCGATCGCGGAGAAGTGGGCGAAGACGTCAGCGCTGCCGTCGTCCGGCGCGATGAAGCCGAAGCCCTTTTCGTTGTTGAACCACTTGACGGTCCCAGTTGCCATGATGGCGTTTCCTTACTTTCTTGCGGGGCGACAATTTCTGCCGCTGATCCGCCGACGGTCGTCGTCGGATCGATGCGTCCCGCGGGCATGGGCCGGCGGAACGGGTTCGGGGCCAGGCGACCTGGGAAGGTCAGTGACCGATGGCGCTCGAGGTGCGCTGCGCACCGGAAGAACGATGGACTCCCGCCGAAGCGGTTGGTACCAACTTACCGTGCTCTGGCCACAACGGAAGAGCAGAGGTCGCAATCGGACCCATGAATCTGGTGGACTAGGGGTGATGGCAGACAAGGAACAGCGCTTCCGGAGCGAACAGCTCGAGGAAGCCCTCGCGAAGCAGGACGTCGCAGCGGTGGCGTTCGCGCTCCGGAACGACATCGTGATCGTCCCCCGGCTCGTGACCGGCAAGAAGGACATGCAGGTGCGGGTGTTCGGGCGCGAGGGGTCCGACAAGCGCATCCTGCTGCTCTTCTCGTCCGCCGACGCGTACACGGCGATGGTGCCGAACGAGAAGATCCGGCAGGTGATGGTCTACGACGGCGCGCGCCTGGAGGCGTTCATCGCCGAGCACCTCGACTCGCTCGAAGGCGTGTTCTTCGACATCGCCGGGCCCAACACGATGCAGTCGACGCCGGAGGACCTGCTCGCCGCGCTGCGCGCCTAGCGGATCACCCGGCCTGGAGGCGCGGTTCGCCTCCGCCATGCCGCTCGCCTCCGCGATGGCATTCGCGGTCCGGTCCGGCCCGGCGGGGTGTGCTCGCGTCACGCGACGCGGTGGGGTCGCGGGACAGCGTTGCGGCGCGGTCGCGGTGCGTCGGAGCGTGGCCCGGCCGTGTCACGGTGCAGTGCCGTCGAGTGAAGCGGCGGCGGGGTGGCGCGACGTGGTGCGGTGCGGTGCGGTGCGGTGCGGTGCTGTCGCGTCGCGCGTTGCGCGTTGCGCGTTGCGCGTTGCGCGTCACGCGTCGCGGTGCGATCGCGACGTGGGGCGGTCGCCTGACAGCGTCAGAACGCGCGATCGAGCTCGCGCTCGCGCGCCGACTTCGTCATCGAGAACGCCACCCGGAGCGCTTCGCGGAGGTGCTCTGCGCCGGAGCCGAGCACGGTCGTGAAGCCGAGACGCGAGGCCTCGCCCGCCCGCTGCTTCGCTCCCGTCGCCGGACGGATCTCGCCCGCGAGGCTGATCTCACCGATCGCCGCCAGCGTGTGCGGGTACGGGCGGTCCCGTGCGGCGCTCGCGAGGGCCAGCGCGATCGCGAGGTCGGCGCCCGGCTCGGTCAACTTCATCCCGCCGACCGTGGAGACGTAGACGTCCGCGTCGGACAGCTTCAGCCCCGCACGGCGTTCGAGGACCGCGAGCAGCATCGCCACACGTGAGGCGTCGACCCCGTTCACGACCCGGCGTGGCTGCGGCGCCGAACTCGGGACGACGAGCGCCTGCACCTCGACCGGAAGTGCACGCCGGCCTTCGAGTGCCACCGTCACACACGTCCCGGACACCGGCGCGCCGTTCCGGGACATGAAGAGGCCGCTCGGGTCCGGGACCTCGTGGATGCCGTCGCCGCCCATGTCGAAGCAGCCGACCTCGTCCGTCGGCCCGAAGCGGTTCTTGAGCGCCCGGACGAAGCGGAGCGCCGTCTGCCGGTCGCCCTCGAAGTGGCAGACGACGTCGACGAGGTGCTCGAGGAGCCGAGGCCCGGCGATCGTGCCGTCCTTCGTGACGTGGCCGACGATGAGCACCGGGAGCGCTCGCTCCTTCGCCACCCGGATCAGCGTCGACGCGACCTCACGCACCTGCGACGTCCCGCCCGCGATGCCGTCGATCGCGCCCGACGAGATCGTCTGCACGGAGTCCGCGATCAGGAGGTCGGGCTGCACCTGGTCGATCTGCCCGAGGATCACGCCGAGGTCGACCTCGCTCGCGAGGTAGAGGTCGTCGTGCATGGCACCCGTCCGCTCGGCCCGCAGCCGCACCTGGTCGACGGACTCCTCGGCACTGACGTAGAGGACCCGCTTGCCGGTCGCCGCAGCCCTGGAAGCGACCTCGAGCAGCAGTGTGGACTTGCCGACGCCCGGCTCGCCGGAGAGCAGGACGGCCGCGCCCGGGACGACCCCACCCCCGAGGACACGGTCGAACTCGCCGATGCCGGTCTGCCAGCGCTGGACGGACGTGCCACGGGCCTCCGTGATCGGACGTGCGATCCGCGCACCGGCGACCGCAACTGCCGCGGTGCCGCGGGAACTCGCCGACGCGGCCGCAGTGTCCTCCACCGTGCCCCACGACTGGCACTCACCGCAGCGGCCGACCCACTTGATGCTGGTCCAGCCGCACTCGGTGCAGCGGTAGAGGGACTGGGGGCGCGCCATGGAGGTCAGGCTAGGCCGAGCCGCCGACATCGCCGGCGTGGCGCTCGGCATGATCCGGGAGTGGGACGGAGCCGGTCATGCGGCGTCGGAGGCGGTCCACGCGACCCGGGCGGTCGGCGTGGTCCAGCTCGCTGGCGTCGTCGGTGTCCTGCTCGGCGCGAGCGGCCGCGACCGCTCCAGCACCGGTGCCGAGCTCTTCCGCCTCGCGCGCGGAGAGGTACTGCCGGATCGCGGCGACCGTGTCCACCCGGGCGTCCACCGCCGGTTCGAACGCGCTCGCCCAGATCTCGTAGCCCCGGTCGTTCGGGTGGAAGAGGTCGCCGTAGCTGTTGAAGAACGTCCGTCGGATGCCCACGCGCTTGGTGATGACGTGCAGCGGCGCGACGGTCAACCCGAACTCGGCGGCCACCCGGTGCACGATCTCGTTGGCGACCGCGACCTTGCGCTCCCGGTCCGGCACGAACATGCACGGCAGCTCGGCCACGATCGCGTGCGACGGCACCGCGCCGTAGATCTCACGGATGTTCCGCTCGAACTTGTCCGCGTCGAACTCGGCGATGTCGTTCGCCCCGATCGACACGGTGCAGATGTCGGGGGAGTACCCCCTCAGCTTCGGGAGCTGGTCCTTCTTCGCCGCCCACGTCGTGGCCCCGGACACGCTGAGGTTCACCACGCGGACCGTCATCCGCGACCGGTGCCGGATGCGTCGGGCCAGGAGCCCGACGTACCCGCGGTTCGGGACCGTCGCTCCGACCCCCTGTGCCGCGGAGTCGCCGATCGCGAGGTAGGTCAGCTGTCCGTCGTGCTGCAGGTGCTCGCGCCACCACTGGGCGTTCACGGGCAGCATGTCGACCACCCGCTGCGAGGCGGCCCGTTGCCCGCGGATCCCGGCCCGGGCGCCGAACAGCCCGGCACCGACGACCGTCATTCCGCCGAGGATCGACGAGAGCAGGGCGACGATGGTGCGTGATTTCATGCCGTGGACGGTACGCGGGCCCGTTCGACCGTTCTCGGTGCGATGGCTGAACAGTGGACGAGTCCACCCGATCAGTCACCTGTGGAGGACGGGCGGACCTGTCGGTGGTGCGGCGGGCCTCCCAGATCGTGTAAACTCTATCCCGGTACCGTGTCCGAGCGGCCGAAGGATCATGTCTCGAAAACATGTGTGGGGGCAACTCCACCGTGGGTTCAAATCCCACCGGTACCGCCAGAGGGCCGTTTGCGAATCAGAGCAAATCTGTTTGCGAAACTCAGCCCTATAGAAGAGCCCCCAGCATCCGCTGGGGGCTCTTCTTGTTGTCACGTGTTGCCGCGGTTGGGTTACGGCTTCGGCGGCGTGCCGACGGTGGGGACCTTCTTGGCGTTGCGGCGGTAGTTAGACCAGCCGTTGCGGTCGCGGCTGCGGAGCTTCTTCTCGGTGGGCTTGGCCTTTTTTGGTTCGCGGACGGGAGTGGTACTGATGTTGTTCGAGTTCGGCACGGTGACCTTCACGTCGGGGCGGATGGGGGTGATGATTGCGCGTCGTTCTGCGCGGTCTGCCTTCCGGAGCTGGTCGCGGGCGTAGTCGGCGATGCGCTTGTAGTTGAGCGCTGCGACCTTGAACGCGAACACGTACTGGTTCGCGGCGAGCCCTCGCATGCGTCGGTCGCTGCTGACGTCGATGTCGAAGTCGGCCTTCAACTTGTCGTTGACCGACTCGATGGTGTTCCGGTCGGTGCGGTACACGGCGAGCCACTCATCGGAGCCGTATCGGAGCATCTGGGTCTCCTCCAGGAACTCGTTCGGGTCGATGGTGACGGAGTCCTGGCAGCACACGGCGGTGTTCTGCCACCGCTTCGGCACGTTCACGTCGAGGACCTGGCCGGGTTCGGTCTTCCCACGGAACGCCTTCGGGTGTGACTTCCGCACCGGGCAGACGACGGTTGCGGACGGGCCGAGTGCGGGGCAGCTGAGCCGGACCTTGCCGTTCGGCTTGACGTCCTTGAGGTGCAGGGCGAACTTCCACCGTTCGGAGAGGTCCGCTCGCCATGCGTTCTCGCTGATGTCGCCCTTGGCTCCGTCGTAGCGGACCGTGGCGTCGAGGTGTTTGGGTGCGGTGACGGGGCAGTAGTAGTCACCTTCGACGAACTTGGTGCCGCCGACGCCGTTGGTGATGCCCTTCTGCTCTTCGCGGTAGTCCTGCACGTTGGGGATGCCTCGGTCGAGGAGTCCCTTGTGGAATCCACCGGACATGGCGTGGTTGTAACCGCGGTCGAAGGTGAGGCGGGTGATGTCGTAGCCACGCCGCTGCATGGAGTCGAGCAGGTCGAGGGTTGCCTCGCCGACGCGCTTGTTCGGAGTGCCGAGGCTTGCGGCGCGGATGAGCAGCGGTGGTTCGTCGGTGTGGTCCACGGTCGGGTCTTCGCGGGTGTCCACGATGATGTTCGCGACGAACGCCATCTCCCATTCGGAGACGACGAACTTGTCGACGCCGCTGGGGTCCTTAACTGCGGCGCCCTTCGCCTTCGGGTAGAGGCCCGCTTCCAGTTCAAGAACCGGGCGGGCGATTTCCTCGCCGGTTTCCTTGTTCCAGCGGCGGAGCTCCTCACCGGTCTTCTTGTCGCGCGGCCACGGGCGGCGCTGGCTGCCGGCGCGGACGGAGGTCTGGTCAACGGACAGGGACACGCTGGTGCGCTGGTGCTCTTCGGGCTGCATGCTGATGATGAGGTCGAGGAGGATGGCGGTGAACTGTTCGCCGCGGGCTCGCTTCTTCGCGGTGTGCGCATCGTCGCGGCCCTCCTTGATGGCGGTGCGCTCGTCCAGCAGCATCAGCTGCTTGGGTGCGACCCAGCCGTCGATGAGGTCGATGATGCGGTGCAGCCCTCGGTAGGCGATGTGGTACCAGTCGCGGTCGCGGCTGTAGAGGTGCGTGATGCCGAGGACGGGGCTGCTGTCGATTCGGTTGACTCGTTGATTTAGGCCGCGAGTGCGACCTGTGGGTTGATGATTGCTTCGTACTCGATGGGCGTCAACTTCCCGAGCCCGCGTTGCCGACGTTTCCGGTGGTAGGTGCCCTCGATCCAGTGCACGGTCGCGAGGCGCAGCTGCTCCCGCGACGCCCACCGGCGCCGGTTGAGGACGTTCTTCTGCAGGAGCGCGAAGAAGGACTCCATCGCCGCGTTGTCCGCGCACGCGCCGACCCTGCCCATCGACCCCAGGAGCCCGGCGTCAGAGAGCGCCCGAACGAACCGTTTGGAACGAAATTGACTGCCCCTGTCCGAGTGGACGACCGTGCCGGACGGGTTCCGGCGCGAGATCGCCATTTGCAGCGCCGCAACCGCGAGGGAGGACCGCATCCGGGCGTCGATCGAGTAGCCGACGATGCGGCGGGAGCAGGCGTCCTTGACGGCGCAGAGATATAGCTTGCCCTCGGCCGTGTTGTGCTCGGTGATGTCGGTCAACCACAGCCGGTCCAGGTCCGGGGCGGTGAATGCCCGCCGGACCCGGTCATCGTGCACCGGCGGGCCCGCTTTCCGAGTCAGTCCCCGTTTCTTGGCATGCAATGACCAGAGCCGCTGCTGCGAGCACAACCGCCACACGCGTCGCTCCGAGACTCGGTGGCCGGCGGCGGCGAGGTCGTCGGCGATGAACCGGTACCCGAACGTCGGGTCGTCACGGTGCGCATCGACGGCGGCGTTGGTCAGGTGCGCGTTCTCCCAATCACGACGACTCACCGGGTCCCTTCGCCAGGCGTAGTACGCCTGCTTCGAGAAGCCCAGCACCCGGCAGGTCACCGCGACCGGGATCCGGTCGGCGGCGAGTTCACGGACCAGCGGGTACATCATTTTGGGAGGTGCGCTTGGGAGAGATACGCGGCGGCACGGCGGAGGATCTCGTTCTCCTGCTCTAGCAGCCGGTTCCGTTTCCGAAGCTCTCGCAGCTCGACGTTCTCGGTCGTCGTGGTCCCAGACCGAACCCCGTCGTCGATGTCGGCTCGACGCAGCCAGTTCGTCACGGTCCCCTCGGAGATCCCGAAGTCCTTCGCGACCTGCGTCAACGGGATCTCACCCCGTCGCGCGACCGCGATCACGTCGCGTCGGAACTCCTCCGGATAAGGCTTGGCCATGATCGACATCCTTCCAGCGAGGACCACGTCCCCCCAGGTCAGGAGTCAACCGAACCGACAGCAGTCCCGACAGTCGGCTCAAGCCAGCGGACAGTCGGCTCAAGCCAGCGGACAGTCGGCTCAAGCCAGCGGACAGTCGGCTCAAGCCAGCGGACAGTCAGCAGGGGATTCTGCGTGCCGGTGTCCGTCGTCACCTTCACGGGCTTCCGTCGCATCGTCGCGTTTCAAAGGATGACGACGGCCGGTCACAAACGAATCGTCCTCCGTCACCGGAGACTCAGGCGCGAACCCACTCGAGAACCTTCATTTCGCCAAATCGTTTCACTCGCACGTGGAAGCCCTCGGCTCGAAGAACAGAAACCGGAGCGCCGGGCATGACTCTGTCCGCCCCGACTACGACCCACACGCGTTCGTGCTTCAACTCCGCGGCAGCAACAGCCTGTTCCGGCTTCAACCGGTCGCTGTAGCTACCAGTCTCCGGCCATGGGTCCCGCAGCGCGATGTCGTCGAGGTGTTCAAACTGCCGCGGGTACGCGGCGAGAGCGATCCGAGGGCGAAGAGAGACGGTACCGGAGGCGCCAAAGAGTATGGCGTCTCCTGGGGTCGCATGCTCCCCAATGAATCCGGCGACTTCCCGAAGGGGCTGGCCGCCTGGCTTACCGTCCTCGCTTCGTGCCTGCAAGTACGACGGTAGTGCGGCGACGACGAGTGTTACCGAGACTGCCGTTCGCCATTGCCTGCGTAACGTTGCTATCGAAAGTCCGACGAGTGCGCCAATAGCGGGGGACACGAAGCTGAGGTACCGCGGCGTGAATAGGGGACCCGCGATCAAAGTAGCAAGAAGGATCGAGACGACAGGAATCGCGGTCCATAGGAGGAAAAGGAGCCAGGGAGATCCTAGGAGGGTTGAGCGCGTCATCATTGCGCCGACGAGGATGAGCGCGAGAACTGCTCCTGCAAGCCACCAGGCGTTGGCGAAGAAGCTCTCAATGCCGATCGTGTAGGGATTCACCTGTTGATTACGAAGCCAGGCCACCTGTCCGCGTTGAGTGGAGGCGAGGATCGTCAAGGGAGATGTAGCGAGAAGCGCGGTCGCCGACGCCGCAATGACTAGCGTGAGCAGGCGCACTCGCCGCGCCTGGTCGAGGAGAACCCAGGCGGCGAACACTAGTACCATGAGTGCTGAATAGAGAAAGAGTGCTACCGCAAGAGCAAGAAGGATGGTGAACAGTGCCCACCACCGTCGGCTGGCAGCGGGGCGCTGCGCTAGAAGAAACACGAGCACGGTCGCAGTTACGGCCGCGGTAGCGAAAGCGAATGAGCGAGCATCGATTCCCATCGCGGTTACGCGGGGGAGAAGGAGGAAGGCGACCGCAGCAGGGACCGCCGCTCGCCAGGATCCTATGACACGTAGGATGCTGAAGAGGGCTGCGGCGGTGATTCCCACGGCCACCGCGGAGGGGAATCGGACCGCGAGTTCGCTTTCCCCAAACGCTGCTATCCAATAGTGCATGAAGAAGGCGTACAGCCCATGCACTGCGTCTTTCTCTTGAAGAAAGTGCAGAAGAGCGTCGGGTGTTAAACGAGCAAGCTGCAGCGTCGCGGCTTCATCGTTCCAATACGACGGACGCCACGCTCCCCCTAGCGTGACCGCAGTTCCTCCCGCAGACAGGAGAACCACGCCGAGCCAGCGCCGACTAGTTGCCGCACGCCGAGTGCCCGCTCGCGGTTCTGTTTCAACCTCCGACTTGGCGATCATTCATCCTTCCCGTCGAGTATGAATGCGGCCTTCGGGGCCGCGTCATCCACGATCGACGATGCGCGCTGGATTTGCTCCTGATGATCTCGAAGCCACGTCTGAGCGGTTTCGTACAACGCCGAGTCAAGGGTACTGCTCAACTTCGCACGGGCCTGGCATCCGGCGTCTTCAGCCGCCAACTTCGACTCATGACTCGAGGGCGCTTCACCCGGTTGTCGGTACTGGCCGAGCGATGCTCCGACAGTCTCGGCCGCGTTCAGCCCGGTGACACCCACTCCCCGCTGCGCCATGCAGCGCTGGTACTGCGGCAGCCGCTCCCGTAGCGCCCGTTCGATGGCAGGATTCGTGGCGAGCATGAGGATCTCGTTTTGGATCACCTCCACACGCAGTTCGTCCTTTACGGAGCCGTAGACTGCTTCCAAAGCCCTTCCCGAGCAGCCGCCGCTCGGCTTCGACGCGGTCGCGCCATTGCTCAGCGTGATTTTTACGACATCCTTCGGGTCACCGAGGAGCGCGCGGTCAAAGCGCTTCCGATCCTGCCCTGAAAGGGTGGCCCGATAGCTGTCTAACGGCGCAGCTGAGGGCGCCTTGATAGTCGTGCCATACCCTTCGCGTTTCGCCTCCGCGGTTGACGTGAAAAGACCCGTGTACCCGGTTATTGAGGGCCTAACCTCATATACAGGTGCCGCTACCGTAGGGACCTTAAATCCGTCCTGATCCAAACACTTGGCAGTGAGCAGGTCAGTGGCGGCGGTGAGCTCCTCTCGCGGTGTGGCCGCATTCTTGGTCGCGACCCGTAGCGACTCCGACACGCCCGTCGAGTCCGCAGCGCAGCCGCTCAAGAGGGTAAGCACGGCGAACGCCGAAGCAGCTCCGAGCAATGATCGAAAAGTCAAAGGTGACCTCCAGGGGCACTACCGGGCAGGCAGTGGGGAGTGAGCCAGCTCCCCACTGCCGATGGATCAACAGGTCCCGGCGGTTCCAGCCCAGAAGAAGTCGATGGTGTCGTTGTACGGCGAGAGGTCTGCGATGTTAGTGTTCGCCTGCCAGCGCGAGCGAATGACGTTACCAGTCCCCTCCACGTTCACACCGCACCACTTCCGGTTCTGACGGTTCTGACCGCTGGCAACGCGGTTGTCGGCGACGTCGACTGTGGCGTTCGCGGTTGTCGAGCTGTCAACCATCACGCTTCCGGCGTAGTTCCGTCCGTCGTACGCGCAGAAGTGCCCCGAACTGCACGCTGCGGAAGCGGCCTGCGCCGATACCACGCTGCCGCCGAGGATAGCGCCGGCCACTGCGACGGTCGCTGCAAGGCGGCGAAGGTTCATGTTTTTCATTTGTTTCCCCTCAATTCACTGAGTGAGCATCACTTCAGCTCGCTTAAGGTATTGCTGTTCGCAGTGCGTTGAAAGTCCGTACCTTGGGGGACCCTCCATGTACCCCCTTCGGAGGGGCTCGGGAGGACGACAGGTCGGTCCGGCCGTCAGTCACGACCACGGCAATGCACGCGGCGGTCGAGTTAACGGTTGTACGAGCAGTGCAGGTCCTCGTGCTGGTGCCCGGCCTGTCTTCGGATGCTCACCATCGCCTGAGCTGCCGATATCGACCGCGCCAGCGGGTTGCGAGTGTCCCGTAGGAGGGGAGTTGGTTGTGACCTGACGGGTGTGACAACTCTCGCGGTCGGCGACCTCTCTTGACATGAAGTTCTCGCAGAAGAAGTAGGCAATCGCGGGCCTCCGATACGCCCGGATGGCGGAAACCAGTAACGCCGATGTCTTGCGAGGCGTAGGCATCACCGAGTGCGCGCTCGTCCGTTGCGCCAGCGTTGCCCACCGCACGCGAAACAGCCGGGCCGTTTCCCCTGAAATGCACTTCCCCCGCATGGCGAACCTGAGTCAAGCGGTGCTGGGCGGACTTCTGCGATGGCTCGACCTGGGGCCGAGAGCACGAACGAGCTGCGCAAGATGTCTGCTGAACAGGGCTTTCGGCGGTGGGGGGAATGGCTCCGGTTGGCGGGGGAAACCCAAGTCTCGATGACCAGAAGTAGCCGTGCGCCACATGGCAAGCAGAGGAAGCGCAAAAAGCCCACCAACGCGAAGAGCCCCAGATCCCCGTAATTACGGGGATCTGGGGCTCTCTTGTTTCACTCCGGCGGATCTGCCAGTAACTAAGCGGTAACGGAGCTTCTCGCAGCAGTTGTGAGCAACCGCCACCACAGGTCGCTCGATCGCGGGGGTCGAACCGACCGCGTCGACATAGAAGCCCGCTTGCCGGGCGCCAGATGCGCCCCCAAAGTCGACCCCGAGCAGTAGGTAGCTCCCCGCCGCAGGGGTCCCGTGCAGGAGCCAACCCCGTACAACGCTGGACGCCGGGCTTGTCTCCGCGCAGAAGACGGTCGAACGGAAGGGTGTGCTCCGCGGCAGATTCAGTCCGCCAGGCGGATTCCGATAGCAGGGTGCGGATCGCCAGAACCAGGGCTGAGCCGGATCGAGCCACAGCTCGTTCCTGTCGCTAGTTCCCACTGCGGGCGCATCCACCGCCTCACCTGACCCTCAAGGAGCAGCCGTGCAGATCACCTTGTCGACCGTCGAGATCAACCGAGACCTGACCACCCTCGTGCCGCAGATCATCGTCAATTGGACGTTCTTCCAGTCGCGCTTCGACCGGAAGAAGGCCACGCTGAATTGATGGGCACGACCACGCGCACCGACAAGGAAGTCCGTTCCCGTGCCGGAAGCCTCTGGAAGGGCATCGAGCGGGGTGCCGATGCGCTCGCGGCCGAGATCCGCAGCAGGGATCTCGATTGGGACGGGCAGATCGATCCAGACTTCGTGCTGTCGCAGATGACAGCGATGAACCTGTTGGCGGTCGGCGACCATGCGCGAACGATGAAGACCCTCATCCTGAGTCCGAAGCTCGGACCGTCGTCGGCCACGATTGCCCGGGGCGCAGTCGAGTCGCTGGCACGGATCCGCTGGGTCACGATCGGTGCGACGGCGGACGAGGTGCGTGTGCGTGCGCTATCGGTTCTGCACTCGGACGTGAACAAGTCAGCGTTCGCGACTGAGTTCGTCGGTGTCGAGGGGGAGCTTGATCGCCGCGAGTACCTCGACCTCGTGACTGCGCAGAAGCGAGCGATCAACGCAACAGCCCCAAGCTGGGCGCTCAGCACCGCGGTGCGCGAAGCTGCGGCGGACGCGTGGGGCAACGCGGACCTGGACGAATGGACCCCCTACTCGCAGCTCTCCTCATTCGCCCACGGCATGATGCCGGCGCTCGGCGCGCTCCTCGCAGATGGCCAACTGCGGCTTCCGCGCCAGGAGATCGTGAACCATGCGGCGTTCGTTCTTGGCATTGCAGATCGCGCCGTCCACGTTTTGGGACGCTGTCCGCTCCCGCTCCTCCCTGAGGGGACCGTGGCACAGCTCTGGGAATCGATCACTTTGCGGCTCGAGCCACTCCGTCGCCAGCTTGCCGAGGAGGATAACGGGGACCGTCCGTTCCGAGTGCAGGGCTGACCTGGCAGCCCTAGCCCTCCTCGTGCCCGGCGTCGTGCTGAGTGCACGACGCACCGGGGTAGTTGACGCGGAGAGGCCAACTCCAGCCCCGCAAAGTTGCGATAAGGGCCATTACCGTCGGTGTGGGTCACACCCCTTGAAGTGCCCTGATGCTGCCTTTGTCTGCGGATCCGGACGGGTCGTCGGTTCCAGGGCAAGTTGTCGCGGTGAAGGGCACGTTGTCGCGAGTGCCCGACTCGGTCGCGTGGTCGACGTCGAGCCACCAGGGCCGGCGGCTGACGCGGTGCTTCTGGGGGCCTGGCACGCCGCACCATCGAGCCGGCGGGCTGGAGCGTCGTGGGCAGCGCGGTCGTGACCAGGCGGTCGCCGCTCAGTAGCGTTGGCGCGTGAGCTTCGACGCATCAGATGGATCCGCGCTCGTCCGCGCCGTGCACGATGCGTGGGACCGACGCCTGCGCCTGGTGCACAGCACCATCGTGGACGAGGACGGCGACGGCTACCCGTCGTTCGACGTCGACCGCTGGGCGATCGAGGTGCGCGTGCCGCTCACGGACGACGAGGCGGAGGCTGCCCCCGTCGCGCAGGTCACGGCGTTCACCGTGCGCGCACCCGACGAGGTCGACGAGATCGTCGAGGCGCTGGAGACCTCCGACGCTCAGGGCTCGTACTCGAGCGTGGTGACGGGCACCGGTCCGGGTGGTGGTCCGTTCGCCAGTCTCTTCGCCGGCGCTGCCGAGGTCCTCGAGCGTGACGACCTGCTGATCATCGACCGCCTCGAGGTCGAAACCGGCTTCGAGGACCTGCCGCACCTGGTGCCGGCGATCGTCTCCGCCGTGCAGAACGGGCCCGCTGGCCGCACGGCGGCGTTCGTGCTCGCCGACCCGGCGCAGTGGAACGTCGCGCTGTCCGACGACGACCTCGAGGCGATCAACCTCGCTCAGTGGGCCGACGCCGGCGTGCTCGTCGGCGTCAACGCGGATCCGCACGAGGCGCACGAGCGCGCCGCGGACCTGATCGCCGCGCGCACCGCCGAGGACGCACCGACGCCCGGTGCCCGTCACAGCGACACCTGGGTCAGCGAGATCCTCGACCGCGCAGCCGAGGAGCCGGCCCTCGCGGTGCCGTTCGCGCTGCCGCCGGCGCTGCCAGCGGACGTCTGGGCTGCCGCTCCGGCGGGGATCCTTCACGTGGACGCTGATCCGGACACCGGCACCCTCGCCATCCAGACCGACGAGGGGGAGTTCGAGGTCGTCGGGCTCCCCGGCAACGCGCCGCAGCTCGTCGGCGCAGCAGTCGGCACCTCGAGTCAGACGCAGGCCTGGCTCCGCGCCGTGCACGAGCGGTGGTGGACGTACCAGCCGACGCTCCATGACCGTGTGCACGAGGTCATCGACCAGTTCCTCGACGGCACCCTCGAGCTCGCGATCGACGACAGCGAACCGCACCTACACATGTCGAACGTCGAGTTGCAGCGTTCAGCGTGGCCGCTGCCCGGCGAGCTCACCGTCGAACCGGTCCACGAGGACGCTGAGCCCCTCGTGCTGAGTGTGCGCCTCGACGAGGACGGGATCAGGGAGAACGTCGGCGCGATCATCGTGCACGAGAACGGACAGGTCGAGGCGTTCCTGCACGACGAGTGGCAGCCGTGGCTGCAGGACCACGAGGCCGCGGTGCAGCACCTGCTCTCGCTCGGCACCGAGGAGTTCATCGTCGGCGTACTCCACGAGGAACTCGACGCGGGTGTCACCGGCGCGATCCTGACGGGCGACGTCGACGGGCACTGACGGTCGAGGCGGCCCTCCATGCTGTCGCCTGGCCCGGAGCTGACGTGTCCGGTGCCGCGATCGAAGCGGTAGCCGATCGCGGAGCTCGAGAACAGGGCGCCGCCCTCGAATCGGTCGCCGATCTCCCCGGCGGAGGTCTGGGCCTCCTCCGACGTCTCGAACACTCTGAGCACCGTTTTGTGTACTGACTCGTCGTGCTGCACGATCCACACTTCTGGTGCCGTGCGCCAACGGGACGTCTCCTGTTCCCGTGACTGGGGAGGCCGAAAGTGGCTCCCTGAGCGCGGGGGCGACGAGCGGCCTTCCCGATCGGTCGTCCCGAAGCCGATCGCGTACTTCGAGCAGCCACCACGCGATCCCACCGGCAGGACGGCACTTGTATGCGTACTACGCGCATGGCTATTGCGCACTTCGAGCAATACTGCCAGGATGAACGCTCAGCACCGATCCGTCGGTGCCCACCGTCAACGTCGACTGGAGGACCCCCGCATGCATGACTTCGACGGGCTGTTGCGAGCCCGGTCCGACGGGGGCGCAGAAGCGCTCCTCCCGACCCCGACGGTGCAGTGTCACGCGGCCAACCTCGCGTTTCTGCCCGGGGGAGATCTCGCCTGCGTGTGGTTCGGCGGTACCCAGGAAGGTGTCTCGGACATCTCGATCCACCTGTCCCGCCTTCCCGCCGGCACGGACCGCTGGCTCGACCCGGTGCAGGTGAGCTTCGACAGCGCGCGTTCCGAGCAGAACCCGATCCTGTTCACGGCGCCGGACGGGGCCGTGTGGTTGCTCTACACCGCGCAGCTCGCCGGGAACCAGGACACCTCCGAAGTGCGGCGTCGGATCTCCCGCGATGGCGGCGAGACCTGGGGAGACCCGACGCTGTTGCTCGGCCCCGATGCACCGGTCGGCGTGTTCGTCCGTCAAACCCCCGTCGTGCTCGAGAGCGGTCGGATCCTGCTCCCGGTCTTCAACTGCCGCACGGTGCCCGGTGAGAAGTGGGTCGGCAACGACGACACCGCCTCGGTCTGGTACTCGGACGACGGCGGACTGGCCTGGTCCGAGGTCGCCGTTCCCGACTCGACCGGGTGCGTGCACATGAACATCGTGCCGCGCGAGGACGGGGCGCTCTGGGCGTGCTTCCGCTCCCGCTGGGCGGACCACGTGTACGAGTCGACGTCCACGGACGGCGGGATGACGTGGGAGCCGTGCCGTCCGATCGACCTGCCGAACAACAACTCCTCGATCCAGGCGCGGTCCCTCGACGACGGCCGGATCGCGATGGTGATGAACCACTCGAGCAAGGAGGACGCGACGAGCCGCCGTGTCTCCCTGTACGACGAGATCGACGACGAGGGCCTGGCGTCGGACGCAGCCGGAGCGGGACCACAGATCGCCGAACCTGCCCTGGACGCGGACGGACCCACGGCCTTCTGGGGCGCGCCTCGCGCGCCGATGACGCTCGTGGTCTCGAGCCCCGACGGCCGATCCTGGCCGACCGCACACGACATCGAGAACGGCGACGGCTACTGCCTCTCGAACAACAGTCGCGAGTCACGCAACCGCGAGTTGTCCTACCCCTCGGTGCTCCCCGACCCGGCCGGGGGACTGCACATCGCCTACACCTGGCACCGCAAGTCGATCAAGCACGTGTACCTGCCTGCTGACGTCCTCGCGGAGATCGTGTCGACGCCGTCCTCCTCCGCCGGTCCGGACCTCTCTGCGAAGGAGCAGCGAGCATGACCCTCCCCATGGTCTTCGCACTCGCGATCACCGTCTTCATGATCGTCCTGATCATGATCGATCGTCTCCCGTTCGGCGTCCCCCCGTTGATCGCCTGCCTGTTGATGGTGGTCTTCGGTGTCGTGCCGATCAACGTCGCCTTCAGCGGGTTCGCGAACGCGACGATCATCATGCTCGCGTCCTTCATGGCGGTGATCGCCGCCTTGCAGAAGACCGACCTCGTCTCGGGCTTCAAGAGCATGATCACGCGACTCGGGACCAAGGGCGGGTTCCGCGCCTACGTCCTCATCGTCGTGTTCGTCATGGTCGGCTGCAGCATCTTCGGCACCGGCTCGACGGCCTACTACGTCCTGGTGATCGGTCTGCTCTCGACGCTGGCCTACAACAAGAAGCTGCCGCCGTCGAAGGTGTTGATGCCTGCCGGCTTCGCCGCCAACCACCCGATGCTCCCGTTCAACGTGGCCCTGCAGTACGGCATCGTCGTCGCGGTGCTGGAAGCGGCGGGTGTGCGCGAGTCGATCGACCTCGTCCGGTTCTCGATCGTCAACCTCGTGCTCAGCCTCGGGTTCCTCGTCTGGTGCCTCATCGCGTACCGGCTGCTCCCCGACCACGCGATCTCCGACGAGGAGACCGGCACGGTGAACGCGACCGAGGCGAAGGAACCGGCCCTGGCCGGTGCCACCTCCGGGAAGCACGCCGGTGCCACCTCCGGGACGCACGCCGGTGCGACGTCCGGGACGCACACCGGCGCCACCTCCGGGACGCACACCGGCGCGTCCACCTCCGGGACGTACGTGGACGCGGTCGCCGACCCTGCCACGCCCGGCCCACACGCCGCCGAGGCGAACGCCGCCGCCGTCGCCGCGTCGAGCGCGACCGCCACGGTGACCGCGCCGACGCTGGACCGACGGAAGCAGCTGGCGACGTACGCCTGCTTCGTCCTGGCCATCGCCGGGATGATCTCGTACAGCTACATCGGCGACGCGGGCTACGCGATCACCGGGCTCTCCGTGGCGCTCCTCCTGGTGATGAAGGTCCTGGACTTCACCGAGATCCGCGACGCCATCAGCCAGCCGATCATCATCATGTCCGCCGGCGTCATCGGCATCGCCGAGGCGCTCGGCGCGACCGGACTCACGAAGCTGGTCGGCGAGTCGGTCGCCGGTCTGCTCGGCGGGAACGTCAGCCCCTTCCTGCTGGTGTTCGCGTTCTGTGTCCTGACGAGTGTCCTCGCGACCCTCACCGGGTCGACGATCGGCACGGTCTACGTCTTCGCGCCCCTGGCGATCGCGACCTGTGTCAGCCTGGACCTCAACCCTGCGGCCGCGGCGATCGCCATCGTCATCTCCGGGTGGAACGGACACTTCCTCCCCATCGACGGGCTCCCCGCGATGGTGATGGGCGTCGGGAAGTACTCGCTCCTGCAGTTCTGGAAGTTCACCATCCCGATGTACTTCATCCGCCTGCTGGCGCTGACCGCCGGCGCGCTCCTCCTCTTCCCGATGTGATCGGAGTCCCCGTGAAGAACACCTTCGAGCTCGCGCACGTGGGCATCAACACCCCCGACGCAGCGGCCGCGCAGGAACTGTGCGACCTGTTCTGCCTCATGTTCAACCTCGACTCCCGCCAGGGGAAGAAGTCCGAGTTCGCCGGCACCTTCTTCGAGTGCGTGCGCTCGCAGTACCTCGGCACGCACGGGCACATCGGCATGTCGACCGGCGATCTCCAGGCCGCCGTCGAGGAACTCACCGCGAAGGGCTTCGGGTTCGACCAGGAGACGGCCGCGCACTTCGAGGACGGACGCCTGCAGAACATCTACCTCGCGGGGGAGTTCGGCGGCTTCGCCGTCCACGTCATGCAGCGGCCCACGCTCTGACCCGCCCCCGTCCCAGCCAGCCTGCAAGGAGCACCTGAAGTGACCACCACGATCCGCGGCAGCATCCACGCCCTCGTCACCCCGTTCCACGACGACGAGTCGCTCAACCTCGACCGGATGCGCGCGCACACCGACCGTGCCGTCCAGGCCGGCGCCGACGGCGTCTTCTGCCTCGGCACGAACGGCGAGTTCTTCCAGCAGACCGAGGACGAGCGGCTCGCCGTGCTCGAAGCGGTGGTCGACGCCACCGGTGGCCGCGTCCCCGTCTACGGCGGCGCCGGTGCCGTCGGGACGAAGGAGACGGTCCGGATCGCCCAGCGCATGCAGGCGGCGGGCGCGGACGTGCTCTCGGTCATCACGCCGTACTTCGCGGCCGCGTCGCAGGACGAGCTGTACCGGCACTTCGCCACGGTCGCCGAGGCCGTCGACATCCCGGTCCTCATCTACAACATCCCCGCGCGGACGGGCAACACCATCACACCCGCGACCGTCGCTCGGCTGGCGGAGCTCGAGAACATCGCCGGTGTGAAGGACTCCTCGGGCAACTTCGACGCGATCCTGCAGGTCATCGAGCTGACCGATCCCGAGCACTTCGCGGTGCTCGCCGGGACCGACTCGCTGGTCCTGCCGACCCTGCAGGCCGGCGGTGCGGGCGGCATCACCGCCGTCGCGAACGTCTACCCGCGCACGATGGTCGAGATCTACCGGCGTTGGGCCGCCGGTGACCTGGACGGCGCGCGCGCCGCGCAGGCGTCGATCCGCCCGCTGCGCAACCTGTTCGCGCTCGGCAACCCGAACACGATCGTCAAGGCGGCCACGAACGCCGCCGGCGAGGCCGTCGGTCCGTGCCGCGCCCCCTTCAACCTGCTCGGCGACGCGGCCCTCGCGAAGATCGCTGAGACCGTGCGCGCCGACCAGGCGGCCGGCCTGGGCTGAGGCGCGGCACCACCGCGACCGATCGAGGGCCTGGAGGCTCGGTGCCAGCTGGCACCGGGCCTCCAGGCCGTCGATGGTCGCGCCGCAACGGACCATCACGGGCTCACGAGACGACCAGCCGTCTCGTCGCCACGCGCACAGGCCGTCCCGGCGGGCCGGCGGCGGATGCCACCGACCCCGCGCACCCGTCAGCGGTTGTACGCCGGCATCGGCCCCCGGAGCGACGCGGCCACGTCGTCGACGGCCTGCTGCACGTCCTCCGGCAGGGCACCCGCGGCCAGCGCCTCGAGGTTCGCCGCGATGTTCGTGACCTGCGACCCGCCGATCAGTACCGCGTCGACGACCGGACGCCCGATCGTCCACCGCAGCGCGAGCTCGGCCATCGGGAGTGCTGCGCCCTCGGCGATCGTGCGGAGCTGCTCGACCGCGGCGAACACCTCGTCGTTCCAGTAGCGCGTGCGGTACATGCCGGCGAGGGGCGAGGAGCCGAAGCGTCCCTCCCCGGGCTGCTCGTCCGCACGGTGCTTCCCGGTGAGCAGACCACCGCCGAGCGGGTTGTACACGATCGTGCCGAGGCCGGTGCTCCTGGCGTACTCGGCGTACTCGTCGTCGATCCGGGTCGCGATGACGCTGTAGACCTGCTGCCCGAGGACGGGCGCGTCCAGCCCGAGCCCCTCGGCGGTGTGCCGGAGCTCCGCGATCTGCCAGGCCGCGTAGTTCGAGACGCCCCAGGCGCGGACCGCACCGGAGTCGACGAGCCCCTGCACAGCGGAGAGCGTCTCCGCGACGGGCGTCGACCGGTCGGGCTGGTGCAGGTACAGCACGTCGACGTGGTCGGTCCCGAGCCGGCGGAGGCTCGCGTGCACGCACCGCTCGATCGCCGTGGCGGACAGGGGGGCGGCGCCCTCGGCGTTCGGGTTGGGGATGCCGACCTTCGTCGCCAGCACGACGTCGTCGCGGCGTCCGGCGAGCACCGATCCGAGGATCTCCTCGCTGCGGCCGCCGGCGTACCCGTTCGCGGTGTCGATCCCGGTCCCGCCGGAAGCGAGGAAGCGGTCGACCATCTCGGCTGCGGTCGGCTCGTCGACACTGTCGCCGAACGTCATGGTGCCGAGGACGGCGGGAGTGAGGCGGCGGCCTCGGATGTCGATGTCTCGCACTGGGTTCCTCTCGGTCGGGCACCGTCCGGCGACTCGTCGTCGTGTCGCGTCTGTGCCGATCCGATGCGCACACCACTATTGCGTGTTTCACGCAACTCGTCTAGCGTGTTTCGTGCACGCCGTCGCTCCGCCGACCGTACCGTCCACCGAGCCCGAGGAGGGGTCCGATGTCGAACCGCCTCGCCGCGATCGCCGACGACCTGTCCGGCGCCGCCGAGGTGGCCGCGGTCCTCGGTCCCGACCCCGCGACCGTCGCCCTCACGCTCGCCGGAGTGCTCGGACACGTCGCGCGCTCCTCGTCCGATGTCGTCCTCGACTGCGACACCCGAGCACTCGACCCCTCGGCACGCCGTGCGGCCATCGCGCAGGCTGCACTGCAGATGCGCGGCGCCGGCGCGCCCGTCGAGCTCGTGAAGACCGATTCGCTGCTGCGCGGCGGGGTGGGTGACGTCGTCGACGGGCTCACCGACGCCGGCGCGCGCGTCGTGGTCGCCGCTGCGCTCCCGGCCCTCGGACGGGCGGTCGTCGACGGCCGACTCCTCGTCCACGGCAGGCCGGTGGCGGAAGCGGGTCTGCACGGTCTGGAGGCCCGGGTCGTCCCCGGCCCGCTCGCTGCGGTCGGACGTCGGGCCCGTTCCGTCCCCCTCGCGGTCGTCCACGCCGGGACCGACGCCGTCCGCGACGCGGTCGTCCGGGCACTCGACGTCGGCGACGTCCCCGTGCTCGACGCCCGCTCGGACGAGGACCTCGACAGGATCGCGTCCGCCCTCGACGGGACCGACTGCACGGTCGTCGGATCGGGCGGGATCGCAGCGGCGGTCGGCCGACGTCGCGGAGCGCGCTCGTCCGACCCGACCGCACCGGCGCCGGTCGACCCCGTGCCCGTCGCCCGACCGGACCTCGCCGGAGCACGCTGGCCCGTGCTGCTCGTGGTCGGGACGGCCAGCGCGGAGGCGACCAGCCAGCTCGAGGTGCTCGCCGCCAACGGCGTCCCGGTCGTCCCCGTGCCACGGGAGGTCCTGCTCCGTGCGGTCGACCGTCGCGAGGTCGACGACATCGACCACCCCGCAATCGCCGCGGCGCGGTCGGCGTTGCGCGCAGGAGCCGTGGCGATCTGCGTCGAGGGCCGGCACGAACCGGTCCCGCACCTCGCCCGCCGACTCGCGGACGGACTCGGCATCGTGACCGCCGCCGTGAGCGGACGGTCCGCCCTGGTCCTGACGGGCGGGGAGACGGCCCGGTCCGTCCTGACCCGCCTCGACATCACGACCATCGTCCCCGAGGGTGCCGTCGAGGTCGGCTGCGTCGTCTCGCGCGCCGACGACGGCCGTCGTGTCGTCACGCGACCCGGCAGCTTCGGGACCGCCACCAACCTGCTCGACGCGGCCACGTTCCTCCAGGCCGTCCGAGACGATCCGTCCGCGGCCACGAGCCGTGTCGAAGCGGCCATGGGCCGCGTGAACCGAAAGGCAGCACTGAGATGAACGCCACTCCGATCGTCGCCGTCACGATGGGCGACGGGGCCGGCGTCGGCCCCGAGGTCGTCGTCGAGGCCGTCGTCTCCCCGGACGTCCTCGCCGTCTGCCGCCCGGTCGTCATCGGCGACCTCGCCCGCCTGCGCCAGGCCGCCGCGATCCGCGGCGTCGACGCCGCGTTCAACGTCGTCGAGGACGTCGCCGACGCCGGTCACCGTGCGGGCGTCGTCGACGTGGTCGACCTCGGACTCCTCCCGGAGGACCTGCCGTGGGGGCAGCTCTCGCCGATCGCCGGCGACGCGGCCTTCCAGTACATCCGCGTCGCGTGCGAGGCGGCGACGGCCGGGAAGGTCCAGGCGATCTGCACCGCGCCGCTGAACAAGGAGGCGCTGCACGCCGGTGGGCACGTCTTCCCCGGCCACACCGAGATGCTCGCGGAGCTCATGGGCGTCGGCGAGGTCTCGATGATGCTCTCGACGGCGAAGCTGAAGGTCGTCCACGTGACCACCCACGTCGGGCTCATCGACGCCGTGGCGCGCATCGAGCCGGGGCTCGTCGAACGGACGATCCGGCGGGGCAACGACGCCCTGGTGCGTGCGGGCAACCCGCACCCGAAGATCGGTGTCGCGGCGATCAACCCGCACGCCGGTGAGAACGGCCTGTTCGGCTACGGCGAGGAGGCCGAGAAGATCGCTCCGGGCGTCGAGGCCGCGCGTGCCGACGGGATCGACGCCGTCGGACCGCTGCCGGCCGACACCCTCTTCTTCCTCGCCGGCCGTGGAGACTACGACCTGGTCGTCGCGATGTACCACGACCAGGGACACGGCCCGGTGAAGGTCCTCGGGATCGAGGCCGGGGTGAACATCACGGTGGGTCTCCCGGTCATCCGCACATCCGTCGACCACGGGACGGCGTTCGACATCGCGGGCACCGGCAAGGCCGATGTCGCTAGCATGATCGAGGCGCTCCGGCAGGCCGCCGAACTCGCCCCGACGTCGGGCGCGCCGGTGCCGGCCCGGGGTGCCTGACAGGTCCCCCGCCCCCTCGTCCGAAAGGTGCCCGTGTCGATCTCGGCGAGAGCTCGACGTGACGCGATCGTCACGCTCGCGACGACGGTCGGACTCGCGAGTGTCGACGAGCTCTCCGAGCGGTTCGGCGTCACGGCGTCCACCATCCGGCGCGACCTCGCGACCCTGCAGGAGCAGCGGAAGCTCACCCGGACGTTCGGCGGGGCGATGGCGGTGGCCGCGCACCCCGAGGCTTCGCTGCGTCAACGGCTCGGTGAGCACTTCGACGCGAAGCGGGACATCGCCAGACGTGCCGCCGAGACGGTGGAACCCGGGGCGTCGCTCTTCCTCGACAACGGCTCGACCGTCGCGGCCTTCGCGCACGCACTACCGGTCGACGCCGAGCTCACCGTCACCACGACCAGCGTCGGGGTCGTCACGGACATGGCCGACCGTGACGACGTCCGACTCGTCATGCTCGGCGGTGAGTACCGGGCGCTGAGCAACGGGTTCGTCGGGCCGCTGACCGAGGCAGCGCTCGAGTACCTGACGTTCGACGCGGTGTACCTCGGGGCCGACGCGGTGTCGCCGGAGCGCGGGATCTGCGAAGCGGACCTCGGTCAGATCCGTCTGAAGGAACTCATCGCTCGTCGTGCGGCGGCGGTGTACGTCCTCGCGGACTCCTCGAAGCTCGCGCGCTCGGAGTTCCACGCGTGGACACGGCTCGGCGGAGCCTGGACCCTCGTCACGGACGACGGCATCGCACCGGAGCTCGTCGAGCAGTTCACGACGGCGGGCGTCGACGTGGTGACGGCCTGAGGGCGCGTCGTCCGCGCCGCCACCCCACGGTTCGTCGACTCCGGTCGGGGCCGTGCGCGTCTGACACGATCCGCGTCATCGCGGTCAGCGCGACGTGCCCCGGCGGCGACCGCTGTCACGCGGATGGCCCGCTGATGCTCGTCCACGCCCGGTGCAGGAGCGGATCCAGCGACGACGCGCCGATCGCCGATCGGCTCCTGGACACCTCCGTAATGCCCGCCAGGACGGATGCGGTCAGTCGCCGACGCTCCCGGGTGTTCCACGGCACCGAAGTGTCCTCCGTCGGGCAGACGGGTGAAGCGGTCCGGGCAGCAGCCTGTCGGCTGGTTCGGTCCTCACGCACGAACCGGCGGCAGATCGTCCCGCAGCCGGTCGTGCAGGTCCCGGGCGGTGGCTCCGAGGGCAGCCTCAGCCGCTGATTGCGCCGTGGCCGGCACGCTCGAACTGCTCAGCGCCACGACGACGAAGCGACCGCCGTCGGCGTGCTCGACGACCCCGATCTCGTGCCGCAGGTTCAGGAGCGTCCCGGTCTTGGACGACCACATCGAGGCATCCGAGCTGAAGTCGGGCGCGAGTCGGTGCCGGATCACGTTGCCGCGGAGGTGCTCTCGGAGTCGCGCCGCGACCCGCGGTCGAACGCCACGTCCGAGCCAGATCGCCGTCAGCAGGTCCGCCCACGCGCGTGCCGAGCCGACGTTCGTCCGCGCGACGTCGAGTTGTCGGACCGGGTGACCGTCTGCCGGGGTGGATCCGCGGATCGCGAGCGTGAGCGCGAGGTTCGCTTCGTCGGGCGCGAACCGTTCGAGGGGCGTGTCGGAGAGCTCGCCGAAGCCGTGGCGGACGGCGATCCCGTCGATGCGCATGGCCTCGAGGTCAGCAGACACCGCGCCGGTCGGCAGGGTCCCCAGCAGCGCGTCGGCAGCACTGTTGTCGCTGATCGTCAGGGCGAGCGCGACGAGGTCGTCGAGCGCGATGGTCGACGGATGACGGAACCGTGCCGTTCCCGGGGTGCCGTCGAGCGGGTCGCCGGCCGCGAGGGTGACGGGGTGTGCGCCGTCGAGGAGGCCGTCCTCAACACGGTTCAGGACGGCGAGGGCGATCGGGAGCTTGGCGAGGGACGCGGCGGGGAGGGGGCGCTCGGGGTCGATGCTGAGTTCTCGTCCGGTCGCGAGGTCACGCACCAGCAGCGAAGCCCGGAGGCCGGCCTCGTCCAGCCGGCCGCGGATGTCGGCGAGGAAGCGTTCAGACGACATCCGGTACTCCGAGCGCGACCGCGAGTTCGTCCGCCACCGCAGCTTCGATTCGTCGAGCGTCCTGCGGGCTCTCGGCCGCGAGGGCGTACCCCCGCACCAAGCGCAGGTCGACGATCGCGCGCCAGTGCAGGCCCAAGCTCGTCGCCTCGGCTTCGGAACAGAGCAGCAGGTCGCCGTCTCCGAGCACCGATGCGAGGGACGAGGTCAGCGACGTGTCTGTCGGGAGCTGCGACGGTGCCAGGCCGGCGACCTCGCCTGCTCTCCCGAGTGGGTCGCGGACGTGCGCGACGCTGTCCTCCGGACCCGTCCGGAGTCGGTTGCCCGCGTCGTCGTCGTGACCGCGACCACCACGGCGTCGGCGGAGCGCTTCGATCCGGAACGGTCGGTCGGTGGCTCGTCGGCCGGCGACCCCGAGTGGGACGTGCCAGCGAGCTGCGTCGGCCGGGACCGCGAGCAGAGCAACCCGCACGGCTCCCGTGGTCGCCAGCTCGACCCGTCGGCTCGGGTTCTCCCGGCGCAGGTCGAGGTGGCACCCTGCACTGCGTGCTGTTGCTTCGAGGACGGCGAGGTCCCGGAGCGCGCAGGTCTCGGGGACGGCGACACTCACGGGGTCGCTGCGAGCGCGGTCCGCACTGACTTCCAGCTCGTCGGCGAGCTGCACCAGTCGACGCGCGGTCGGGACGAGTGTCCGTCCGAAGGGGGTGAGGACCGCGGCGCGAGCGTTCCGTTCGAGGAGCGGGGCACCGAGGTGGTGCTCGAGCGCAGCGACTCGTCGACTGGCGACTGACTGCGCGATGCCGAGTGCTCCAGCAGCGCGCGTCACGCCGCCACGTTCGCTGACCTCGACGAGCACTCGGCAGGCAGCGACGACGTCCACGGCGGCAGCCTAGGCCATGCCGAACGCGCATGGGACCGCTCGATCTGGTCTTCGACAGCATGGACTCGTCCGGCGACGCTGGTCCGATGCGACTCCACTCCAAGATCCTCACGGGCACAGCGATCCTCATCACCGCAGCGTCGGCGGCGGGTTGCTCGATGCAGGTGCCTGCTGGCGGCAGAGCTCCTTCCGCCTCCGCCGCGACCTCGGATTCGCACGACTCGTCGTCCGGATCGCTCCGCACCGTCCACCGCGCCTTCGCGGCGCTCGAGCGCCGGCACGACGCGCGGCTCGGCGTCGCGGCCATCGACACCGGCTCCGGTCGCGAGGTCACGAACCGGGAGGACGAGCGCTTCCCGTTCGCGTCGACGAACAAGGTGTTCATCGCGGCAGCGGTCCTCGCGGCGAGCACCGACGCGGACCTCGACACCGTCGTCCACTTCGGTCGGGACGACCTCCTGGCGTACGCACCGATCACCAGCCGTTCCGTCGATTCGGGTATGACGGTCCGGGAACTCATCGATGCGGCCCTGCGGTTCAGCGACAACACGGCAGCGAACCTGCTCGTGGAACGGCTCGGGGGACCGGCCCGGGTCGAGGAGTACCTCCGGAGCATCGGCGATCGGACCACCACCGTGGACCGGGTGGAGCCCGACCTCAACGCCGCCACCCCGGGTGACCCGCGCGACACGGCGACTCCGGAGCAGTTCGCGGTCGACCTTCGCCGCGTCGTGCTCGGCACCGTCCTCGGGCGGTCCGACCGGACCCTCCTGCGGGACACGATGCTGGACAACACGACGGGTGCGGCGACGGTCCGCGCGGGCGTCGACAGTGCGTGGCCGGTCGCGGACAAGACCGGTACCGGCGAGTTCGGCGTCCGGAACGACATCGCCGTCGTCTACCCGGCCGGTCGCGCTCCGATCGTGGTGGTCGTCATGACGCGGAAGGACACGCCCCACGCCGCGACGGACGATGCGCTCGTCGCGGCGGCCACCCGGACCGCGGTGGGGGCGCTCCTGTGACCGTGCCTCACGTCGCGTCGTGGTCCTTCGACAGGACGGCGGCCACGGCGAGCCGGAGCGTGCTGGTCTCGAAGGACAGCCGGGTTCGGGCTCCGGGCAGCGCCCGCTCCACGGAGAGCCCGTTCACGACGGAGTGCAGGAACCGGGCGCACGCGTCGACCTCTCCGGCTGTCCCGACGCCTTCGTCCTGCAGTGCACCCAGCCACCGTTCGAGCCGGCGGATCCCGAGGCGCTCGAGCGAGAGGAACGCCGCAGCGGAAGTCTCCGGCGCCGGCGGAGCGATGTAGGAGTCGTGCAGGGCTGTCCAGTTCTGCCGTGCTGCAGCGCCGTGTCCACCGCTCGCGAGGAGGAGCTGGAGGCAGGCCTCGAGGCGCTCCGCCGGGCTCTTCGAGATGTCGGCGATCGGGTCGTCCGGGATCTCGAGTGTCTGCAAGCCGGCGACGACCGTGTCGAGCAGCTCCTGTTGCGTCGGGAAGAAGTGCCGGAGCGATCCGGTGCTCACCCCGGCACGTGCGGCGACCGCGCGGACGCTGAGTCGTGCCATGGGGTTCTCACCGAGCATCGTCGCCGCGGCGACCAGGATCCGCGATCTCGTGTCCGAGGTTGTCGGTTCGTCCATGACGGCAATCCTCCCAGAACCGTGTCACGCTGTGCTAGCGTGCCATCCACACTAGTACAACGTACTAGTTCGACGTACTAGCAAACGGCTCGTCCTGAGCCTGATCCTGCAGGAGTGAGCACGGTGGACCGACACGAAGAACCCGCCCGAGGGGCGACCGACGTCGCTCTGGGGAGCGCATCGAGGAGACCCGTGGCGACGGCCTGGCGGCGGCCCGTCGAGATCGTCCGCGAGAACTCGCGCGTCCACCTCGTCCTCAACGCGGCGACCTACGGCCTCCTCCTGGTCGGCTTCGCGCTCGGGATGCTGTTCCCCGGACTCAGCCAGGCTCGGGCGACCGCACTCGAGGACGACGGGACAGCGGCGCTCGTCGGTGCGGTGTTCCGTCAGCCCGCGCTGTTCGCCCTGGTGATCCTCGCTGTGAACGTCTTCCGGCTCAGCCTGCTCACCATCGTCCTCCCGTCGTTGGTCGTCCCGTTCGCGGGCCTGGTGACGTTCGGCTACTGGCTCGTCCAGACCGGCATCACCCTCGTGCCCGGCACGGCAGAGGGATGGGTGGCGCTCATCCCGCACGCACTGACCGTCCTGATCGAGCTGCAGGCGTACATCACCGTGGCGCTCGGTGTCTTCCTCGTCGGCAAGCACTGGACCCGACCAGGGACAGCCGGCGTCGAACGGCGACGCGACGGGTACCTGGCGGGCCTGCGGAAGCTCGGACGACTCAGCGTGCCGGCTCTGGTGCTCTTGGTCCTCGGAGCGGTGTGGGAGGCGTACTCCTTGCGGTACCTCGTCCACCCGCTGGGTCAGTGGCTTGCATGAGGAGGCCGCGGCCGCCTCGGTGCACAGTGGCCTCATGAACGATGACGCTTCCGTCCGCCTCCTCGGCACCCCGTGGGGCGACACCTCCCGCCGCGGCCGTCCCTACGCCAAGGATCCCTCCGTCATCCGGTTCGGCGGCCGGTACCTCCTGTATTGCTCCCTCCCGTCGGCGAGTGACGACGATCCCGAGGGCTGGTCGGTGGGCGTCGCGGAGAGTGACGACCTCGTCTCGTGGCGCACGGTCGCCGTGCTGCCGCCGTTCGGTGAGTACGACCGCAGTGGTGCGGCGGCGCCGGGCGCGGTGGTGATCGACGGCCGGGTGCACCTCTTCTTCCAGACGTACGGCCGTGGCCGTGCGGACTCGATCTGCCACGCGGTGAGCGACGACGGCCTGACGTTCGCCCCGAACCCGCAGAACCCGGTGTTCCGGCCGTCGGGCGACTGGACCTGCGGCCGGGCGATCGATGCGGACCTCGTCGTCGCGGGGGAGTGGCTGCTGCTGGGGTGGGTGACGCGGGACCCGACGATGACGACGCAGCTGTTCGGGACCTCGCGGGCACGCATCGGCAGCGCCTACGGCCCGGACGACTGGGAGCAGTTGTCCGTCGACGGCCCGGCACTCGCCCCGGAACTGCCGTGGGAGCAGGACTGCATCGAAGCGCCGGCGCTGCGGTGGGACGGCGAGCGGTTCACGGTGTTCTACGCGGGCGCGTACAACAACGCGCCGCAGCAGATCGGGTGGGCGACGAGCCCGGACGGCCGCACGTGGACCCGCGGATCGGACGTGCCGCTGCTGCCAGCAGGACCCGAGGGCAGCTGGAACCACTCGGAGTCCGGGCACCCGGGGTACCTCCGGGACGAGGACGGCCGCGAGTACCTCTTCTTCCAGGGCAACCCGGACGACGGGCACACGTGGTTGATCGCGGCGACGGAGCTCACGTTCATCGACGGGGTGCCGGCGGTCACGAGCGACTGAGCCGGGGAGACGGACGCTCCGCTGGGGCAACCGTCGGACGGGAGGCGCGTGGCGGGCCCGCCACGCGCCTCCCGTCCGCCCTCCGGCGCGATCGGCGATCGCCGATCGATCGGAACGCGGGAGTCGAGTTGTGCAGAGTGCACGAGTTCACATGCCCTTCACGACATTCTGCCCGTTCTGTGGATCCGTACCGCTCACTACCGTTGCCCCAACCCGGTCGCCCCGACCGGCTCCCCATCCCCCAGGAGCATCCCGATGGCCAGTGCAGCGTCAGCACCACCAGCCCCGTCCGTCGTCGTCGACGACTACTCCCTGTCCCGTGTCCCCCGCTCGGCCCGCTACGGCTGGTTCCAGGTCGCCGTCCAGCGCTTCGGCCAGATCTCCGCGCTCTCCCAGTTCCTGCTCGGCGCCACGCTCGGCTTCGGCATGGGCTTCTGGCAGGCCTTCTGGGCGATCACGCTCGGCGCGGTGATCCTCGAGGTCGTGTCCGTCTTCGTCGGCGTCATCGGCATGCGGGAGGGCCTCAACACCTCGGTCATCGCGCGCTGGACCGGGTTCGGCAAGGCCGGGTCGGCGCTCGTCGGGCTCGCGATCGGCCTCAGCCTGATCGGGTGGTTCGGCATCCAGTCCGGGGTGTCCGCGGCCGGGCTCGTGTCGATCCTGCCGATCCTCCCGGCGTGGGCGTGGTCGCTCGTGTTCGGCCTGGTCGTGACCGCGATCGTGCTGCGCGGGTTCCACTCGATGCAGTGGCTGGCGAACGTCACGGTGCCGCTCTTCCTCGTGCTGGTCGGCTGGGCCGTCGTCGTCGAGCTGAGCCAGCACTCGATCGCCGAGCTCGTCGCCAAGGCCCCGGCCGGTCCCCAGCTGAGCTTCGTCGCGGGCACCACGCTCGTCGCCGGCGGCTTCATCGTCGGCGCGGTCATCACGCCCGACATGACCCGCTTCAACCGCTCGGTCGGCGACGTCGTCAAGCAGACCGCGCTCGGCGTCACGCTCGGCGAGTACGCCATCGGCCTGGCCGGCGTCCTGCTGGCACACGCGGTCGGGTCCTCGGACATCACCCGGGTCATCACGTCGAGCGTCGGTTGGGTCGGCATCCTCGTGATCCTGCTCGGCACGTTCAAGATCAACGACTGGAACATCTACAGCTCGAGCCTCGGCGTCACGAACTTCATCGACGTCGTGTTCGGCCGCAAGGTGAACCGCGGCGTCGTCACGCTCGTGCTCGGTGTCGTCGGGTCGGTGCTCGCCGCGGTCGGGTTCCTCGACGCGTTCACGCCGTTCCTCATCGTGCTCGGCGTCGTGTTCCCGCCGATCGCCGGCATCATGGTCGCCGAGTACTTCGTCGTGAAGCGCTGGCGCCGCGAGCTGAGCGAGAGCGAGTCGCTCCCGGCCACGAGCCCGACCTGGGTCCCCGCGACCCTCGTCATCTGGGCGATCGCCGCGGTCGTCGGGTACTTCGTCACCGTCGGCATCCCGTCGATCAACTCGGTCGTGATCGCCTTCGTGCTGTACGTGGTCGCCGGCAAGGCCGGCTGGGTCCGCGGACTCGGCGTCAGCCGCACGGAGCAGCCCGCCGACACCGCCCCGGCAGCCGCGCCCGCCCCCGCCGCCGCGCGCGCCGCGCAGTAGCCGCCAGACCGGCGGACGGGTCCCTCTCCCGGCCGCCACCCCCCGGCCGGTCGTCCCGCCGCCACCTGATCCGGTGGCGGGGCGGCCGGTCCCCCCGGCAGGAACCGGCACCCCGGACACCACCGCCCTGCCCCGGACACCCCCGCTCCGCCCCGAGCATCCCCGCACCACCGGAAGGAACCCCCATGCGCATCGGCATCGACGTCGGCGGCACCAACACCGACGCCGTCCTCATGGACGGCAGCACGGTCGCCGCCGCCGTGAAACGGTCCACGAGCCAGGACGTCACCTCCGGCATCGTCGCGGCGCTCGCCGGCCTCCGCGAGCAGCGCGACTTCGGGTCGGCCGACGTCGACGGGGTCATGATCGGCACCACGCACTTCATCAACGCCCTCATCGAGGCGCGCGGCCTCGCACCGACCGCGGCCGTGCGGCTCGGCCTGCCCGCCACGGCCTCGCTGCCGCCGTTCACGGACTGGCCAGCACACCTCGTCGGAGCCGTGCAGGCCCGCGCGTTCCTCGCACACGGCGGACACGAGTTCGACGGCCGCGTGATCTCCGAGCTGGACCCCGACGAGCTGAAGCGCCACGCCGCGGCCATCGCCGCGGCGGGCATCCGCTCCGTGGCGATCTCGTCGGTGTTCTCGCCGATCAACGACGAGTTCGAGCAGCGCGCCCAGGAGATCCTCGCCGCCGAGCTCGGTCCGGACGTGGCGTTCTCCCTGTCGAGCGAGATCGGCCGGATCGGACTCCTCGAGCGGGAGAACGCGACGATCATCAACGCTGCGCTCCGGGAGCTCGCGGACGGCATCGTCGACGGCCTGTCCGCGTCGGTGTCGTCGAGCGGCATCGAGGCCCCGCTCTTCCTCAGCCAGAACGACGGCACGCTGATGGACGTCGAGTACGCCCGCCGCTACCCGGTCGCCACCTTCGCCTCCGGCCCGACCAACTCGATGCGCGGCGCGGCCGTGCTGTCCGGGTTCGACACCTGCGCGGTCGTCGACGTCGGCGGCACCACGAGCGACGTCGGCGTCCTGACCGGCGGCTTCCCGCGGGAGGCGACCGGCGAGGTGGCCGTCGCCGGCATCCGCACGAACTTCCGCATGCCCGACGTGCTGTCGATCGGCATCGGCGGCGGTTCCCGCATCCGCGAGGACGGCGCACTCGTGGGACCGGACTCCGTCGGGTACCGCCTCACCCAGGAGGGGCTGGTCTTCGGCGGCGACACCCTCACCGCCACCGACGTCGCCGTGCGCGGCGGGCGCGGGGTGATCGGCGACGCCTCCCGGGTCCGGGGCGTCCCCGCGGAGGTCGCCGAGCGTGCCCTCGCGGTGATCGCGGACCGCGTCGCGGACGTCGTGGAGCGGATGCGGACGTCGTCGGCCCCGCTGCCGGTCGTCGCGGTCGGTGGCGGGTCGGTGCTGCTGCCCGACGAACTGCCCGGGCTCGGCACGGTCCACCGCCCCGAGCACTACTCCGTCGCGAACGCCATCGGCGCCGCGATCGCGCAGGTCTCCGGCGAGGTCGACAAGGTCTACGCCATCAGCGACGGCAAGCGGGCGAGCGTCGTCGACGAGGCCCGGCAGGAGGCCGTCGACCGTGCGGTCGCCGCCGGGGCGGACCCGTCGAGCGTCGCGATCGTCGACTTCGACGAGGTCCCGATCCCGTACCTGCCCGGCAACGCGACCCGCATCCGCGCGAAGGCCGTGGGCGACCTCGCGCTCGGGGCGCTGGTCCGATGAGCACGACCGAGGCCGCTCCGGTCGTGGGGACACGCCGCCGCCTCACGGAGATCGGCCCGGACTGCTCGGCCCTGGCGCGCGGCGCCGCGATCCTCGGCACGGGTGGTGGCGGCGACCCCTACATCGGCCGCCTGCTCGCCGAGGCCGCGGTCCGCGAGCACGGGCCCGTCCCGGTCGTCGCGGTCGAGGACCTGCCCGACGACGCGGTCGTGCTCAACGTCGCGATGATCGGCGCCCCCACGGTGATGGTCGAGAAGCTCCCCTCCGCCGGCCAGTTCGCCGAGGCGATCCGGAGCCTCGCGACGCACCTCGGGGTCACCCCGACGCACATCGCCTGCATCGAGGTCGGCGGCGTCAACTCCACCAGCCCGATCGTGGCCGCGGCCGAGCTCGGACTGCCCGTCATCGACGCCGACGCGATGGGCCGCGCCTTCCCCGAGGTCCAGATGGTCCTGCCGACCCTGTCCGGGATCAGCGCGACGCCGATGGCGCTCGCCGACGAGAAGGGCAACACCGCCGTCTTCGACACCGTCGACAACCGCTGGGCCGAGCGGCTCGCCCGGACCGCGACCGTCGAGATGGGCTGTTCGGCGATCACCGCGCAGTACGCGATGTCCGGCGCGCAGGTCAAGGAGTCGTACGTGCGCGGCAGCCTCTCGCGCTGCGTCGAGCTGGGCGAGGCCCTGGCCGACGCCCGCGCCGCCAACGAGGACCCGGTCGCCGCCGTCGCGGCGGTCCTCGGCGGCACCGTCGTCTTCGAGGGCAAGGTCGCCGACGTCGAACGGAAGACCGTGACCGGCTTCGCGCGCGGGACCGCCCGGATCGTGGGGTCGGGACCCGACACCGGCCTGGAGGCACGGCTCCGGTTCCAGAACGAGCACCTGCTGGTCGAGGTGGCCGGCTCGGTGCGCACCACGACCCCGGACCTCGTCGTCACGCTGGACGCCGAGACCGGCGAGCCGATCACCACCGAAGGACTCCGGTTCGGCGCACGCATCCGCGTCGTCACCGCGCCGGCCGACGAGCGGTGGCACTCCGCCGGCGGCCTCGGCCTGGCCGGCCCGACCTACTTCGGCTACGACACACCGGCGGTGCGCCACGACGGCACCGTCAGCGAAGGAGCGACCCGATGAGCTGGACCATCGACGTGGACGACCTGCCCGACCTCGCCCGCGGCGCCGCGCTGCTCGGCACCGGTGGCGGCGGCGACCCGACCATCGGGATGCTGCTCGTGAAGGCGGCGATCGAGGAGCACGGGCCGGTCACGATCCTCGACCCGTCCGAGCTCGACGACGACGCGCTCGTCATCCCGACCGCCCAGATGGGGGCACCGACGGTCGTGCTCGAGCGGATCCCCGCCGGGCCGGAACCCCTCGGCGCGCTCCGGCGGCTCGAACAGCACCTGGGCCGGACCGCGACGGCGACCATGCCGATCGAGTGCGGAGGCATCAACTCGATGATCCCGCTGCTCGTCGGCGCCACCGGCGGGCTGCCCGTCGTCGACGCGGACGGCATGGGCCGGGCGTTCCCGGAGCTCCAGATGGAGACGTTCTCGGTGTACGGGGTGCCCGGCTCCCCGCTCGCGATCAGCGACGAGAACGGGCACGGTGTCGTCATCGACACCGGCCACGACAACCGGCAGATGGAGTGGCTCGCACGCGGTGTCACGATCCGGCTCGGCGGTGTCGCCTACATCGCCGAGTACGCGATGACCGGTCGGCAGGTGAAGGACACCGCCGTGCCGCGGACCCTCTCGCTCGCGCTGTCGGTCGGCCGTGCCGTCCGGCAGGCCCGCGAGGAGCACCGCGACCCGGTCGCCGCGCTCGCGGAGGCGTTCAGCCAGACCATCTACACGCACCTGCGGGAGCTGTTCGACGGCAAGGTCGTCGACGTCGAGCGGCGCACGGTCGACGGGTTCGCGAAGGGTCGTGCCGTCGTGCAGGGCGCCGACGGTTCGGCGCTCGAGATCGCGTTCCAGAACGAGAACCTCGTGGCGCGTCGGGACGGCCGCCTGGTCGCGGTGGTGCCGGACCTGGTCTGCGTGCTCGACGCGGAGACGGCGGAGCCGATCACCACGGAGCGCCTGCGCTACGGGCAGCGTGTCCGCGTGATCGGGGTCTCCACGCCCGACCTCATGCGCACGCCGGAGGCCCTCGCCGTCTTCGGCCCGTCCTGCTTCGGCCTCGATGACGCGTTCGTGCCGGTCGAGGACCTGCACGACCGGGTGCCGGCGGGGGCGCGCTGAGGCGCGCCGATGCGCGAGGATCGCTGGTGTGCACCAGGGTGAGCAGCGTGACGGCGGCGTGACGGGCCTCCAGGCCGGCGACGTCGAGGAGTTCGGCCGCGGAACCGCCCTGCTCGGGTGCGGTGGTGGCGGCCAGGTCGACCACATGGTGCACGTGCTCCGACGGGCGATCGGCGACGGACAGGTCCCGGTCGTCGCCCTCGGACCGGCGACACGGTCCGTCGTGGCCGTCGGGCTCGTCGGGTCGACGACCGTGCTCGAGGAGAAGACGCCGAGCGGTCGTGAACTGCCCGACGCCCTCGCCGCCGTCGAACGGTGGACCGGTCGACGCGCCGACGCGGTCGTGGCGGCCCAGATCGGTGGGGTCACCGGGCCCGCCGCCGCCCTCACGGCCCACGCCGCCGGGCTGCCCCTCGTCGACGCCGACCTCGTCGGTCGGGCCACGCCGCGCATCGACCAGCTGTCCCTGTTCGTCGACCCGCTGCCCGCCGTCACGGCCGCCGCGGTGACCTCGAGCGGGCTCCGGATCGTCGTCGACGCGCCGGACCCGCGCGACCTCGAGACCGTCTGGCGCGAGGCCGTCTCGCACAGCGGCGGGTGGGCCGCCTTCGCGATCGGCCCGGTCGACCGCGACGTGCTCGCCGACCGGGCCGTCACCGGCAGCATCGGCCGGGCACTCCGGGTCGGTCGTGCGGCCGCGTCGGCGACCGGGGTCGACGACCTCGTGCGGCGGATCGGCGGGCGGCTCCTCGCCGAGGGCCGGGTGCTCGACGTCCAGCGCGGCGGCGACGCGGTGGCGTTCGTGCACGGGTCGATGGCGCTCCGCGACGCCCGCACCGGAGCCGTCGCGCGGATCGAGGCCGGCAGCGAGTGGGTCCACTGCCTCGTCGACGGCGAGCCGGTCGCGAGCACACCGAGCTGCATCGTCGTCGTCGACGCCCGGTCCCTGCGGCCCGTCTCGACCGATCGCGCACGGATCGGCGACGAGCTCGCCGTGCTCGTGCTCCCAGGGGCGCCGTGGTGGTGGGCCGAGCCGCGACGCACGGCCCGCGTGGCACCCCGCGCGTTCGGCATCGACGCCGACCCCGTCCCGGAGGTCGTCGCGTGATCCCCGTCGCCGAGTTCCTCCCGCTGCTCGGTGCGCAGGCGGTCGTGCTCGCCGGACCCGTCACCGGGCGGGTGTCCGTCGTCCGCGGGGTCGCCGGGACCCCGGCCGAGGTCGGTCGGACCATCACCGACGCCGACGACGCGGTCGTGCTGCTCTCACCGCTCGAGCGGTTCGACGCCCGGTTCGACGTGCTGCTCCGGCGTGCGTCGACGTCGGGCGTGCCCCTGCTCGTCGTCGCCCCCACGGACGACGCACCGCCGGTCGGTGCCGGGACGGCCGCGCTCGCGGACCGGCTCGGTGTCACCGTGGTGGGCACCGCGGACCCCTGGGCGGCGTCCGTCCGACTGCACGAACTCATCGGGACCGGCGACGCCCCCGCGGCCCGCGCCGCCCTCACCGCGGCGCGCGTCGGGCTCGACGCCGGACCCGAGCTCGAGGACCTGTTCACCCGGCTCGAGTCCGGCCTCGGGCACGCCCTGCGCTTCCTCGACGCCTCCGGACGGGCGCTCCGCGGTGCTCCGGTCGCGCCGTCGACCGCCGCGCTCCTGGCGCGCACGTCCGGCACGAGCGAACCGGTGTGGGCGTCGGACGACACGGGTGAGACGGTCGTCGCGGTGCCGGTGCCGACCGGCATCGGCGCGCGGGCGTGGCTCGCGGTCGGGCTCACCGCGCCGCTCCGGGCCGAACGGGCGACCGTCGCGACCGCGCTCCGGGTGGCAGCGGTCGCCACCGGACACCGCCTCGTCCTCACGCGGCTCGACGACGAGCGCGACGCGCGGTACCGGATGGCGATGCTCGACGACCTCCGGGCGGCGGACGGCGCACCGGCCCCTGCGCTCGTGCAGCGCACCATCGCAGCCGGGTGGCGGCTCGACGCGTGGCACGTGGGCATCCGGCTCGTGGCGGCGCGCGGCTCCGGGGAGGCGGTGGACGCGGTCGCCCTGCGCGGGGCGGTGGAGTCGGCCTTCGCGGCGCACGACCTCGCCGTCACGGTCGTCGAACAGGCCGACGGGTGGGCGCTGTGGACCTCCGCCGAGGACGAGCTCGACCAGGCCGCCGTCGCCGCGCTCGCCGCCGGTGCCCGCGCGGCCCAGAACACCCTGCGGCAGGCGGTCGACACGAACGTGGGCGTCGGGAGCGTGCACGCCGGCCCCGCGGGACTCCTCCGGACGCTCGGCGAGGCCGGCGACGCGGTCCGTCTCGCCGCGGCCCGACCCGAGTCCGGCTGGTTCGTGCACGTCGACCGGCTCGGGCTCGCCCAGCTGCTGCTCGCGTGGACGCAGACCGACACGTTCCTCCCGGCGGCGGAGCAGCTCCTCGCGCCGCTCGAACAGGGCGGTGGGGCGCTCCGGGAGACCCTCGCGGCCTACCTCGACGCCGAGTCGTCGATCGCCGAGACCGCTGCGGTGCTCGGGGTGCACCGCAACACCGTGGCCGACCGCATCGACCGGGTGGAGCGACGGCTCCGGGTCGACCTGTCCGACCCGGAGACCCGCCTGGCGCTGCACCTGGCGACGCGAGCGCTCGGCGGTGCGTGAGCGGACCGTGCGCCGGACCGCCGGACCGCCGGACCGCTGGCCTGCCGGTCTGCTTCCGGACCGCGGGCCTGCCGGACTGCCGGACCGCCGGACCGCCGGCCTGCTTCCGGACCGCGCCGGGAACGGACCGGAGGCCCGTGGCGGGTTCGCCACGGGCCTCCGGTTGCGTCACACGGTCACGCCGTCAGGCGTGCGCACTCACGCTGAAGCGGCCGCCTCGTCACGGTGCGGGAGCTTCCAGCCCGGGCGCACGAAGTGGCACGTGTACCCGTGCGGGTGCTTCTCGAGGTAGTCCTGGTGCTCCTCCTCGGCCTCCCAGAAGTCACCGGCCGGCTCGACCTCGGTGACGACCTTGCCCGGCCAGATCCCGGACGCGTCCACGTCGGCGATCGTGTCGAGCGCGACCTGGCGCTGCTCGTCATCGGTGAAGAACACCGCGGACCGGTAGCTGCGCCCGACGTCGTTCCCCTGGCGGTCCTTCGTCGACGGGTCGTGGATCTGGAAGAAGAACTCGAGCAGGTCGCGGTACGAGATCTGCGACGGGTCGAAGACGATCTCCACGGCCTCGGCGTGGTCACCGTGGTTGCGGTACGTGGCGTTCGGGGTGTCGCCCCCGGAGTAGCCGACGCGCGTGCTGATCACGCCCGGGCGGCGACGGAGGAGCTGCTGCGCTCCCCAGAAGCACCCGCCGGCGAGGATGGCGGTCTCGGTGGTGGTCATGCTGGCCTCCTGGGCTTCGTCGTTGCCGCTGGCTGCGGCATCACCCGGTGCAACCGGCGACGGCTGCCGACTGTTCCCGCGGTCAGTCCATCGTGCCCGGGGCCCGGCGCGGACGGAGGGCTGCCGTCCAGCCGAGGGACGTCACCCCCGCGCCGACCAGGGCTTTCGCGAGCCCGCCGAGCACGAAGGGGTACAGGCCGTACTCGAGGGTGTGCCGCAGGTCGAGGCCGAGCGCCACGGCGAGCCAGACCATCCCGACGGCGAAGGTGGCGACCGTGCCGAGGGCGAACGACAGCAGCGCGGCAGTGAACCGGCGGTCGCCGAACCGCTCGGCGACCCGACCCACGAGCGCGGCCGCGGCGACGAACCCGAGCAGGTACCCGCCGCTCGGACCGAGCAGCACGCCCGCGCCGGACGCGCCGTCGGCGAACACCGGCAGTCCGACGAGCCCGAGCAGGACGTAGAGGACCATCGACAGCGCGCCACGCCGGGCCCCGAGGGCGCTGCCGACGAGCAGGACGGCGAGGGTCTGGCCGGTGATCGGCACGGGCCAGAGCGGGACGGACACCTGGGCGGCCCCGGCGGTGAGGAGGGCTCCGCCGACGACGAGCGCGGTGCTCACGGTGGCGGTCCTCGGGAGCAGGGCGTCGGCGAGGGGACGGGGTCGGGCGATCGGGCTCATGGCGGTGGTCACGGGGTCCTCCACGTGGTCGGGGCGTTCGGGGCACCCGCGCAGGGCGCGGGCACGTGGCGGGGCACCCGCGCAGGGCGCGGGCATGTGGCGCGGGCGTGCGGCGCGGGCCTCCGGCGTGGGGGCTCGGTCGGGGTGGTCGACGTCAGACGGCGACCGTCGCGAGGAGCGACGCCGCGTCCCGCTGCGCGGCGTCCACCGCGGCGGGGTCGAGGCCGCACACCCGCAGGCAGCTGCTCGTGATGGCGGTGCGGTCGTGGTCGCCCACCTCGCCGACCCGGCGCAGCTGGATGACGGTCTCGACGAGCTGGATGAGGATCCCGCCGAGCTGGGCCGCTGCGACGGTCCGGGCCACGTCCGGGCTCGCCGCGAGCGTGCCGAGGCGGCCGTACACGTCCTGCAGCGCCTGTCGGTCGGCACGGAAGCCGGCGAACCGCTCGCCCTGGGCCTCGGGCAGCAGGTAGAGCGTGCCGACGTTGTGCGGGGTGCGCGCCAGGGTGCCGACGTCGAACGCGACGAGCGCGGCGAGGGCCACGGCCGCCGGGACCGACCGGGGGACCCGTTCGTCGAGCTCGCGGGCGACCACGAGGCTCGGGCGGACGGACGTCTCGAGCAGTTCGACGAGCACGTCGTCCTTGCCGGCGAAGTGGTAGTACAGCGACGCCTGCCGGATCCCGACGCGGTCCGCGATCGCCCGTGTCGAGGTCGCCCCGAACCCGTGTTCGACGAACAGCGCGGCGGCGGCGTCGAGGACCTGGTCGCGGGGGCTCAGTGCCGAGGAGGCGTCCGGGACGGCTCGCGGTCGGCCCGGGCGGGCGGGGCGGTCGTCGGCGGGCACGGTCCCATCCTCGCAGGCCGACCTCATGCGGGTGCTCCGGCCGGCTGCTCCCGGTACGCGCGCCACCCGCCGTGGTGGGTGATGTCCTCCGCGCCCTCGACCGCGTACGGCTCGACGAGGAACCCGGTGACGTCCGAGCCGTCGTCGAGCGTCACGGTCCCGATCGTCATCGGCGCGGGCAGTGCGGCGACGAAGGTGGCGAAGCCCCGCGCGGGCAGGCGCCAGACCTCGCCCGCGATGCCGGTCGCCGTGTCGGTGGTCGCGGTGTCGGTGGGCGTCTCGTCGGGGCGGTGGACCAGTCCGGGCTTCGGCGGCACCGTGTCGAGCGCGTACAGCCGGTAGTCCGGTGCCGTGCGGACCTCGCGCACGAAGGTGCCGCCGGCCGCGACGAGCTGCCCGTTGAGCGGCTCGTCCCGGAGGTGCGCGCCGACGACGAGCAGGTCGACGGTCGGGTCCGCGAACGCCGCGGCGAGGGCCGCGAGGCGGCGGTCGGTGAACGCCGGGCCGGTGAGCATCACCCCGAACGGCAGCCCGTCGACGAACCCGGCGGGGACGGCGAGAGACGCCATGTCGAGCAGGTTCGCGAAGTTCGTGTAGCGACCCATCCGGCTGTTCGCACCCACCGGGTCGGCGGCGACCTCGGCGAGCGTCGGGTGCCACGTCGTCGTCGGGGTGAGGAGCGCGACGGTGCCGTCGAGGGCGGCGCGTCCGGCCGCCCCGAGCGTGTCGAGGCGCTCCTGGTCGGCGAAGAGCTCCGCGGCGGTGGGGCGGGCGCCGCCGAGCACGATCGACGCGACGGTCGGGTCGAGGTCCTCGCCGACCCGGTCGCGGTGCGCCTCGATGTGCGCGCCGACCGCCGCGTACCGCTCGGCCACGAACGCGCCGTCGTAGAGCAGGGTCGCGGCGTCGAGCAGCGGGGCGATGTCGACCTCGACGACCTCGTGCCCGAGGGCCCGGAACCGGTCGACGGCCCGCTCGAACGCCGACGCCCAACCCGGTGCCAGGCCCTCGAGCTGTGACGGCAGGGGCACGGCGATGCGGGGGACGGCGGGCAGGTCGGCCAGCGCGAGGTCGGCGCGGGCGAGGGGGTCGCGGCCGTCCGGTCCGGCCATCAGCTCGGCGGCGGTCCGCGCGAGGTCGAGGGACCGTGCGAACACGGTGACGCAGTCCTGCGACCGGCAGGCCGGCACGACACCGGTGTTCGGGACGAGCCCCTTGGTCGGCTTCACCCCGACGAGGTGACCGAGCGCCGCCGGGACCCTGCCGGAGCCGGCGGTGTCGGTGCCGAGTGCGAAGTCGACGACGCCGAGCGCGACCGCGGTGGCGGAGCCGCTCGACGACCCGCCGGAGATCCGCGTCGGGTCCCAGGCGTTCCGGACGGCGCCGAAGGGGGACCGCGTGCCGACGAGGCCGGTGGCGAACTGGTCGAGGTTCGTCTTGCCGACGACGACCGCACCGGCGGCCCGGAGCCGGGCGACCGCGGTGGCGTCCTCGTCCGGTGTGTACGCGTAGGACCGGGCGGCCGCAGTGGTCGGCAGGCCGGCGACGTCGATGTTGTCCTTCACCGCGAAGAGCAGTCCGGCGAGGGGGAGCGACGGGTCGACGGCCGACGCCTCCGCAGCGACGTCCGCCCGGTCACGCAGCGCGATCCAGACCTCCGGTCGGTCGACGGCCCCGATCCGGTCGAAGGCGTCGTACACCCGAGCAGCCGCGTCGCGGGCCCCGCTCACGCCGCCGCTCCGATCGCGGCGAGGACCTGCCCCGGCGCCACCTGGTCGCCCGGCTTGATGTAGACCTCCAACACGTGTCCCTCCACCGGTGCGTGCACCATCGACTCCATCTTCATCGCCTCCACGGCCAGCAGCTTCTGGCCCTCGTCCACACGGTCGCCCGGGCGGACGTCCACCTGCCACACGGTCGAGGTGAACGGCGCGGTCACCGCGGTCGCGCCGGCCGGCAGGACCACCTCGTCCGGCAGCACCACGGCGGGCTCGTCGCGGACGTCGAACTCACCGGAGGCGCGCCAGCGCTCCTTCTCCTCGTCGAACGCCCGGGCCTGCTGTGCGCGGAAGTCGGCGATGGACGACGCGTTGGACGCCAGGAACCGGTTGTACGAGGCGATCGAGAACTCACCGTCGACGGTCTCGAAGTGCCCGCGTCCGGCGTCCGTCTCGGCGCGGAGCTCGAGCAGCTCCTCGGCCCCGACCGGGTACCACTCGATCCGGTCGAAGAACCGCAGCGCCCACGGGTCCTCCTGGAACAGCCCGCCGCGGCGGAACCGGTTCCAGATCTGCACGGTGCGGCCGACGAACTGGTAGCCGCCCGGCCCCTCCATGCCGTAGATGCAGAGGTACGCGCCGCCGATGCCGACCGAGTTCTCGGCGGTCCAGGTCCGCGCGGGGTTGTACTTCGTCGTGACGAGCCGGTGCCGGGGGTCGAGCGGTGTCGCCACCGGGGCGCCGAGGTACACGTCGCCGAGGCCGAGCACGAGGTAGCTCGCGTCGAACACGGTGCGGAACACGTCGTCCACGCTGTCGAGCCCGTTGATCCGCCGGATGAACTCGATGTTCCACGGCGTCCACGGTGCGTCGTCCCGCACACCCGCCATGTACCGCTCGATCGCCAGCCGGGTCGCCGGGTCGTCCCACGACAGCGGCAGCTTCACGGTCCGTGAGGGCACGACGAGCTGGTCGGTCGGCGGGATCTCGTCCTCGAGCTCACGGAGGAGCCCGGCCATGGTGCTCGCCTTCAGCACGCTCGTGTCGGTGTGCACCTGCAGGGACCGGATGCCGGGCGTGACGTCGACGATCCCCGCCGGTGCCTCCTCCTGCAGCTTCGTCATGAGCGCGTGCACCCGCATGCGCAGTGCGATGTCGAGCGTCATGTCGCCGTACTCGACGAGGACGTTGTCGTCGCCGTCGCGCCGGTACGCGACGCTCGGACGTGCGTCCGTCGCGTCGAGGCGCGCCAGGACGCCGTCGTCGCCGTCACCCCCGGTGCGCGGCACCGACCGGGAGGCACGGTGCGCGTCGAGCGCGGCGGCGTCGGCCTCGCGGACGGGGACGAACCGCACCGTGTCACCGGGGCGGAGCTGGCCCAGCTTCCAGAGGTCGCCGCTGGCGACGACCGCGGGGCAGACGAACCCGCCGAGCGAGGGGCCGTCCGGTCCGAGGATGATCGGGGTGTCCCCGGTGAAGTCGATCGCACCGACGGCGTACGGGGTGTCGTGGATGTTCGACGGGTGCAGCCCCGCCTCACCGCCGTCCGTCCGCGCCCAGCCCGGACGGGGGCCGATCAGCCGGACCCCCGTGCGTGCGGAGTTGTGGTGGACGACGTAGTCGGTGGCGTAGAAGACGTCGAGGTCGTCGCGCGTGAAGAAGTCGGGGGCGCCGTGCGGGCCCTCGGTGACGGCGACCTCCCACGCGTCGGTCAACGCCGTGCGGCGGTCGGCCGGGGTCGGGCCGCCGACGAGGCCGAGCCGGGCACCCGCGGGGAACGCCGGGTGCGGGGCGTCGGCGTCCGGTGAGCCGGGCCGCAGGACGTCCCCGGCCAGGAGCGCACGGCCGGCGTGACCGCCGAACCCGCCGAGGGTGAACGTGGCGGTCGAGCCGAGGTACTGCGGCACGTCGAACCCACCGCGCACCGCCAGGTAGGCCCGGAGCCCCGGGCCCACCGCGGTCCCGACGGCGATGGTCTGTCCGGCGGCGACCTCGACCGGCTCCCACATCGCGACGGTCTCGCCGTCGAGCGTCACCGGCACCGGGGCGCCCGTGACCGCGACCACGGCGCTCGCCGAGAAGCGGAGGGTCGGTCCGGACGCGGTGACCTCGAGCGCGGGTGCGCCGTCCGGGTTGCCGACCGCCCGGTTCGCCTCGGCGAAGGATGCGCCGTCGAAGGGGCCGCTCGGCGGGACACCGACCTGCCAGTACCCGGTGCGGCCGGGGAGGTCCTGGATCATCGTCATGGTGCCGGGCACGACGACGTCGATGCGGGGGTCCGGGTCCTCGGTCTCGTCGAGCGTCGACGTCGAGTGCGTCGCGGTCCGGAGCTCGAGGTCGTCGGTGAGTGTGCGGAGGAGACCGGCGTTCGTCACGATCCCGTCGATCCGGGTGTCCGCGAGCCCGTCGCGGAGCAGGTCGAGGGCGTCGTCGCGGGTCTCGCCCGTCGCGATCACCTTGGCGAGCATCGGGTCGTAGAAGGCGGACACCTCGGAGCCGGTCTCGACCCACCCGTCGACCCGGAGGCCGGCACGGTCCGGGAAGACGGCCTGGGTGACGAGCCCGCTCGACGGCAGGGAGCCCTTCGCCGGGTCCTCGGCGTACACCCGGGCCTCGACCGCGTGACCGTCCGGCGTCCACTCGCGCTCGAACACGTCGTCGCCGATGCCGGCGGCGCCGTCACGGGCGAGCCGCAGCATGAGCTCCACGAGGTCGACGCCGAAGACCTCCTCGGTCACCGGGTGCTCGACCTGCAGGCGCGTGTTGACCTCGAGGAAGGACGCCTCCTCGCGCACCGGGTCGTAGACGAACTCGACGGTCCCCGCGCTGCGGTACCCGACGCTCTCGGCGAGCCGACGGGCGGACGTGTGCAGTGCCTCCCGGACGGATCGGGGGAGTGCCGGGGCCGGCGCCTCCTCGATCACCTTCTGGTTCCGGCGCTGGAGCGAGCAGTCGCGGTCGCCGATCACGGCGACGCGACCCTCGCCGTCACCGAAGAGCTGGACCTCGACGTGGCGCGCCGGCCGGACGAGCCGTTCGAGGAAGATCCCGGCCGAGCCGAAGGCGGCGGCCGCGGTCCGTTCGACACTCGCGTACGCCGTACGGACCTCGTCGAGCGTCGCGCACGCCTGCATGCCGATGCCCCCGCCGCCCCCGGTGGCCTTGAGCATGACCGGCAGGCCGATGCGTCCGGCCTGGTCGACGGCGTCCTCGACGCTCGCGAGCAGCCCCGTGCCGGCGAGCATCGGGACGCCCGCGGCGGCTGCGAGTTCGCGTGCGGTGTGCTTGGCGCCGAACTGGACGATCTGGTCGGCGGTCGGGCCGACGAAGCGGATGCCGGCCGCCTCGCAGGCAGCGGCGAACTCGGTGTTCTCGGAGAGGAAGCCGTAGCCGGGGTGGACGAGTCCGGCGCCGGTGTCGACCGCGGCCTGGACGACCGCCTCGATGCGCAGGTACGACTCGCGAGCGGGCGCGGGGCCGAGCCGGACCGCGGTGTCGGCCTCGCGGACGTGCGGGGCGGCGCGGTCGGCGTCCGAGTAGACGGCGACGGTGCGCATGCCGAGCGCCTTCGCGGAGCGGATCACGCGGCGGGCGATCTCGCCGCGGTTGGCGACGAGGACGGTGTCGGTGGAGAGCGGGGGTGTCACGGTGTCGGTCCCGGTGGGGTCGGGCGCGGTGGTCACGGCTGGACCACGATCATGCGCAGCGGCGTGCAGGAGAAGTCGTTGCAGGGGTTGTTCATCTGCGGGCAGTTGGACACGATCACGAGGACGTCCCGCTCGGCCCGGACCGCGACGCGCTTCCCGGGGGCGCTCATGCCGTCGACGATGCCGAGGGCGCCGTCCTCCTCGACGGGGACGTTCATGAACCAGTTGAGGTTCGACACGAGGTCGCGGGCACCGAGCCCGTGGCGGCCGGCCTCGGCGAGGAAGTTCTCGCGGCAGCCGTGCTGGTACTGCGTGTGGTGGCCGTAGCGGAGCGTGTTCGACTCCTTCGAGCACGCCCCGCCGATCGTGTCCTGCCGGTCGATCTCGTTGCCGACGACCGTCATGAGCGGCCGGCCCTCGTTCGACATGAGGACCGTGCCGGTGCGGACGTAGGCGTTGCCCTGGGCGACGAGGGTGTCGGGCACGCTGTACCGCTCGTCTGGGTCGGACGCGTCGTAGAGCAGGCAGTCGGCGCTCTGGTTGCCGCCGACGTCCACGATCGTGAGGACCTCGCCGGCGCGGACCACGGCGGACCAGGGTGCGAGCGGTGCCACCCGGTCGTCGCGGACGACGGTCCCGGGGACGAGGGACGTGCCCCAGTCGAGCGGTACGTCGGGCGCATGGACAGCGCCGACGGGGACGGAGGTGGTCAGGGTCGCGGTCATCACAGGCCTCGCGCTTCCGCGTAGTCGATCGAGTTGAGGTGGGCGCGGTGCAGCTCGGGCGTCGCCGTGGCCCGCGGGTCCGTCGCCGCCGTGGCCGACCCGCGCCAGGCGTGCACCCGGAGCGGACCGACGGTGTACCCGGGGCGCGGGTCGAGCGGGTGCGCGACGTTCGCCACGAGGACGAGCAGCGGCAGCTCGGCGACGAGGGTGACGTGACGGTCCGGCCCTGCGGAGCCCGTCGGCGTCAGGGTGCCGTCGGGCTCGACGTGGACGCCCTGGAAGAACGAGACACTCGGCGGCAGGTCCCGCTTCGACAGGCCGTGCTTGGCCGCCGCCTTCGCGAACAGGGAGCGGCCGCTCGGGCTCGGTCCCTCGGGAGCGGCGTCGCCGTACTTCCCGTCGTTCCACGCGTCGGTCGACGTCCCGCAGAAGGCGTCGTGCTGCCCGGACGTGTCCTCGACGATGCTCGCGAGGACGCGTCCGTCGCCGCTGAGGAGCGGCGAGCCCTGCCCGAGGTACGCCTGCCACGGGATCTTCTGCGTGTCCGCGACGTTGAGGCGTTCCCACGGCTCGAGGGCGTTGAACACGAGGACGTTCGCGCACGCGTCGCCGGTCGGGTCGTCGAACCGGAACCGGGTCCCCCGCGCGAGCACCCGGTGCGTGTAGCCACCAGGGGCCACCGTCTCGGCCCACACCAGTTCGGTCGGGTCGACGCCCTCGGGGGTGAACGGGGACGTGGACGCGGGGAGGTACGGCATCCAGTCGGAGGTCGCGCCGCCCTGGGCCCGGGCGTCGGAGCGCGAGGCGGTCACGCTGTCGGTCTGGTGGAGGTCACGCACGGTGGTGCCTTTCGGTGGTGCGGGTGCTGCGGGGGTGCGGGCGGTGCGGGAGGGGCCGGTGCCGGTGCCGGGTGCCGTCAGGCGTCGACCGGGGTGGGGGCGGTCTGCGGCACCTCCGCGAGGGTGAGCGGACCGTGTGCCCGGTGGCGCCAGGAGGACCACGCCCAACCGACGAGCAGCACCCCGCCGATGAACAGCAGCGCGCTGTACTGCAGCCACCACGAGTTCCCGGTGAGGTCGTAGATCTCCGGACGGGGCCAGATCAGGTTGACCGCCATGCCGACCTGGAAGAGCACGGCGAGGGCGTTGAGCGGGATGCCCCAGCGGCCCAGCGTGAACAGCGGCTTCCCGTCCTCGTCGACCCCGGTCGGCAGCCCGGTGCGACGGGTGCGGATGCGCTCGACGAGGAGCGGCCCGGTGACGCCGAGGTACGCGAGGTAGAGCATCGCGATGCAGAGGCTCGACAGGGCGGTGAAGATCGCGGACTGGCCGATGTTCACCGCGAGGGCCAGCCCGGCGCCGACACCGACGACGATCGACGCGGCGATCGGGGTGCCCGTCCGCGGCGAGACCCGGGACAGGACGCGGTGGAACGGCAGTGCGCGCTCCCGGGCCATCGAGTAGACCATCCGGGCACCGGCGGTCTGGACGGCGAGCGTGCAGGCGAACACCGCGACGGCCACGCAGCAGAGCAGCAGGCGACCGAAGACGTCACCGAGGGTCGAGGTGATCACCCACGCGAGTCCCTGGGTGGCGAGGTTCCCGTCGGTCAGGCTCGGCGCGGCGACGAGGGCGCCGATGATGAGCAGACCGCCGCCGAGGCCCGAGACGGTGAGTGCACGGACGATCGTCTTCGGGGTCGTGCGACGCGGATTGTGGGTCTCCTCGGCCAGCTCACCGGCGGAGTCGAACCCGACCATGACGTACGCGGCCATGAGCGAGGACGCCAAGAACGCCCACATGTACGGCTCGGTGCTCGTCGAACCCGCGGTCGAGAACACCACGGCGGGGGAGCGGTGCGGCAGGACGAACAGGGCGGCGATGAGGACGACGACCCCGACGATCTCCACGAGCACGCCGAAGCTCGTCACGCGGGCCATGAAGCGGACGCTCACGATGTTCACGACCGTCGTCAGCACGAGCATCACCAGCCCGAGCACCACCGCGTTCGCGGCTCCCGTCGGCGAGGCGACCGAGGCGTTCGCCCCCGGACCCCCGACGATCTGGAAGCCGTTCCAGATCGACGGCAGGACCGCCTGCACGGCGATGGCGGCGACGGCGACGGTCAGGACCTGCCCGATGATCATCGTCCAGCCGGTGAACCAGCCGAAGCGGGCGCCGGCGAGCCGGCTCGACCACTGGAAGATCGCGCCGGAGATCGGCCAGCGCGCCGCGAGCTGCGCGAAGTTGAGCGCCACGAGGAGCTGGCCGGCGAAGACGAGCGGCCACGCCCAGAAGAACGCGGCGCCGCCGAGCATGAAACCGAGACCGAACAGCTGGAACACCGTGGTCAGGATCGACACGAACGAGAACCCGGCGGCGAAGGACGAGAACGACCCGACACCGCGGTGGAGCTCCTGTTCGTAGCCGAGGGCGGCGAGGTCGGAGGCGGCGGTGGACGGGCCGGCGGCGGGGCCGGAGGACGTGGTGGCGCGTGGTGCGTGGAGCGGAGCTTCGGGAGAGCGCATGGCTGCAGGACCTTTCGCGGCAGTACCTGTCGGGCGACAGGTAGTACGAGTGTCGTGCGGCGCTGTGTCGCGGCCGTTGCCCGTCTGTTTCGTCCTCGTGTCGGGGGCCGTGCGCATGTAAACAGTGCGCGACGACGGACGGGAGGCCCGCGGCGATCCCGCCACGGGCCTCCCGTCCGTCCTCTGGTCGCGTCAGCGACCGCTGCTCACGCCGTCGTGTCCTCCAGCGCGTCGAGCGCCGCGACGTCCTCCGCCGACAGCACGAAGTCCACGTCCGCGTTCTCCGCGATCCGGGACGGCGTCGTCGACTTCGGCAGCGGCAGCACGTCCTGCTCGAGCAGGTAGCGGATCGCGACCTGTGCGACGGACTTGTCGTACTTCGCGGCGATCTCTGCGATCGTGCCGTTCTCGAGCAGCCCACCGGTCGCGAGCGGCGAGTACCCCTCGGTGAGGATGTCGTGCTCGCGGTCGAAGGCGGTCGTCGCGTCCTGCGTGTTCCCGACGAACCAGCGGATCTGGTTCGCGTGCGGCACGACGTCGGTGCGGCCGAGGAGGTCCTCGAGGTCGGCGACGGCGAAGTTCGAGACGCCGATGCTCTTCGTGCGGCCGGCGTCGTACAGCTCCTCGAACACCTTCCACACCTCGACGTTGCCGTCGCGGTGGTCGGACCCCATGTCGCTCCAGGGCCACGGCGCGTGGATCAGGTACAGGTCGACGTGCCCGAGGTCGAGGTTCCGGGAGGACTCCTCGAAGGCCTCGCGTGCGCCGGACGCGGTCTTCACCTCGGCGGGGAGCTTCGTCGTGATGAAGAGCTCGTCGCGGGGGACACCGCTGTCGCGGACGGCCTCGCCGACGCTGGCCTCGTTGCCGTACGCGAGTGCGGTGTCGATGTGGCGGTAGCCGGCCTCGATGGCGGTCTTCGTGGCGTCGTAGGCATCGCTGCCGGACGGGATCTGCCAGGTCCCGAAGCCGATCTTCGGGATGTGCAGACCGTTGGACATGGTGAACGTGTCGGTCAGTGCGGGCATGCGCCGCACACTACGCCGCGCGACGCAGCGGACTCCCGGCTGCTGGTTCCGTCTCGGTACCATCGGCCCATGTCCTCCCGACCGCCGTTCCGAGCCGACGTCGTCGGCAGCTTCCTCCGCCCCGCCGCCGTGCAGGAGGCCCGCGCCGCCCACGCCGCCGGGACCCTCGACGACGACGGACTCCGCCTGGTCGAGGACGAGGCCGTCCGGGCGCTCGCCGACGCGCAGCAGTCCGCGGGGCTGGAGGTCGTCACCGACGGCGAGGCCCGTCGCAGCTGGTGGCACCTCGACTTCTGGGGCGGCCTCGACGGCGTCGAGGTCGTCGAGCTCGACCACGGCATCGCGTTCCAGGGCACGAGCACCACGCCGAAGGGGCTCCGTGTCACCGGGCCGGTGTCCTTCCCGGTCGACCACCCGTTCCTCGCGCACGCCCGGTTCGTGGTCGAGGAGGCCGCCCGTCGCGGGGTCACGGCGAAGTTCACCATCCCGTCGCCCACCGTCTTCGACTTCCGCCTGGACGCCGACCAGGTCCGCACCGACCACTACGCCGACCGGGCCGCCATCACCGAGGACCTCGTCACGGCGTACCGCGACGCGATCGCCGCGTTCCACGCCGTCGGGGTGCGCTACCTGCAGCTCGACGACACCGCGTGGGCGTACCTCTGCTCCGACGTCGAGCTCGAGAAGGCCCGCGACCGCGGGATCGACACCGAGGGCATCGCCGCCCGGTTCTCGTCGATCGTCCGGCGGGTGCTGGACGGCCGGCAGTCCGACCTCGTCGTCACGACCCACGTCTGTCGTGGCAACTTCCGCTCGACGTGGATCTCGTCGGGCGGGTACGAGCCGGTCGCCGAGGAGCTCCTCGGCAACACCGGCTACGACGGGTTCTTCCTCGAGTACGACTCCGACCGTGCCGGCGGCTTCGAACCCTTGCGGTTCCTGCCGCAGGGCGACCAGGTGGTCGTGCTCGGCCTGGTCACGTCGAAGACCGGCGAGCTCGAGGACCCGGCGGTCGTCGAGCAGCGCATCCGGGACGCCGCGCAGTACGCGCCGCTCGAGCAGCTCGCGCTCAGTCCGCAGTGCGGGTTCGCGTCGACGGAGGAGGGCAACGTCCTCTCCGAGGACGAGCAGTGGGCGAAGGTCCGCAGCGTGGTCGCGATCGCGGACCGCGTCTGGGGCTGACGCACCCAGGACACGGACTGGAGGCGCGGTGCCGGTCGGCACCGCGCCTCCAGTCCGTGTCGGATCGGTCCGTCGCTACGCGACCGCGATCTCGTTGGGGACGCCGGGGAGCTCGTCGCTGGAGGCGACGACCTCACCACTGGTGAGGTCCACCGCGTGGACGGTCTTCGTCGCCGGATCGGTGACGAAGGCCGTGTCACCGACCACCTTCAGGGCGGGGTGCGGGTCCTGCCACTCGACGGGGCCCTCCCACGCGTCGATCACCGGGACGGTGCCGAGACGCGCACCCGTCGTCACGTCGAAGGTGTGCAGGGATCCGTCGGAGCCGAGCACGACCGCTTCGTCGTCCGGCCCGCGCGCGAGGTCGCGGAAGGTGAAGCCGACGCCCTCGGGCATGTCCGCGGTCTCGTAGGAACCCTGCTCGGTGTCGATCAGTGCGAGCTGGTCGAGGAGGTAGCCCTCGCTGTCCGGGTCGTCGTTGTGGTCGCCGACGGCGATCGGGCTCGAGTCGGTCGTGAACAGGTTGCCGGTGCGGCCGTACTCGGTCGGGGCGTCGATCTTGGTGAAGGTGCCGTCCCGGTACACGAGCGCGCCGTCCTCGCAGCCGAACACGGCGACCTCGTCGGCCACGGTGCCCTCGCCGTGCACGCCCGGGCAGACCTCGGAGCGTGCGACCTCGGAGCCGTCCTCGTCGAGCGCGCGCACGCCGGATCGCGACTCCTCGGTGCCGATGGTCGTGAGGAGCGTGCCGTCCTCGAGCTCGATCGCGACGCCGTGGTGTGCCGTCTCCGAGCGCGTCGTGTCGACGTCGGGCAGCGTGCCGTCCGCGACGGCGTCGGCGAGGTCCTCGTGGTCGAACGCCGTCACGTCGCCGGAGCCGTCGGCGAAGAGCGTCGTCCGGTCACCGTGGACGACCGCGTGGCCGCCGGCGTCGGCGGGGAAGACCGAGTCGGTGAGCGCCGGGTCCGACGCGGTGTCGAGGACACGGAAGCCCTCGGGGACGGTGACGAGCACGTGACGGCCGTCCCCGGCGGGGTTGACGCGGGTGAACCCCTCGATCGGGTCGTCGGACACCACGCGGAGGTCCTCGTCGAGGACGAGCACGCCGCCGTCGTAGGTCACGGTGACGCGCGTCCCGTCTGCGCCGCTGGTCCGTTCGGTACGGTCCTCCGCGTCCGCGGGGTCGGTGGAGCACCCCGTCAGCGCGAGGGCGGCGACCCCGAGCAGCAGGGCGGGGGCGACCGCGGTGCGTCGCTTCGATGGTGACGTCATGGTTCTCACTGGTTCCGTTCTCTTCCTCATTCGTGGGTCGACAGGCCGTCGACGATGGCCTCGGCGTTCGAGCGGGTCATGCCGAGGTAGGAGCTCGCCGGCCCGGTCGCGGTCAGCGACTCGGTGGCGAGCGGGGTGATGGTGACCTGGATGCCGGCCTCGTCCGCGAGGACCTCGGCGAGCCGGGCCGGCTGGGAGAGGTCGGCGAAGATCGTCGGGACGCCGGCGTCCTCGATCGCGGTCGCAAGGTCGCGGAGGTCTGCGGCGCTCGGCGAGGCCAGGGTCGTGCCGCTCGGGATCACGGCGCCGACGATCCGGAAGCCGTAGCGGTCGGCGAGGTAGCCGAACACGTGGTGGTTCGTCACGAGCGCGCGACGGTCGGCGGGGACGGTCGCGAACGCCGTGGCCACCTCGCCGTCGAGTGCGTCGAGCTGGGCGCGGTAGCCGTCGGCCCCCGGAGCGTCGATGCCGACCTCGTCGAGGGCGTCGTCGAGGGCCGAGACCACCTCCGCCATCCGCCGTGGGTCGGTCCAGAAGTGCGGATCCGGCCCGGAGTCGTCCTCGGTGCGCCAGTCGAGCACGTCGATCGCATCGCCCGCCGTGAAGACCGGCACGCCGTCCGCGGCGGCGGCCTCGACGTGCCGGGCGACGCCCTCCTCGAGCCCGAGTCCGTTCTCGACGACGAGGTCGGCGGACCGGAGCCGTGCGGCTTCCCGGGCGGAGACCTCGAAGGAGTGTGGGTCCGCACCCGCGGGCATGAGGACCGCGACGTCAGCGGCGTCGCCGACGACCTCGCTGACGACGTCACCGAGGATGTTCGTCGTCACGGCCACGAGCGGGCGGTCACGGTCGGCCGGGCTGCAGCCGGCGCTGGTCACGACGAGCCCGGCAGCGAGGACCGCGACGGCGGTGCGCACGGCGGCGGTGCTCGCCCGCGCGACGCGGGTCACCGACCGACCTCGGCGAGGGCGGCGACGGGGCGACCGAGCTCGATCGTGCGCGCCACCCGGGCGTCGTCGCCGAAGTCGATCTCGTGCACCACACCGGCCGTCGGGTCGGCGGCGTACGCCCGCTGTGCGTCGACCTGCAGGAGGGCCGGACCGTTCGCGGTGACCAGGGGTCGGGTCGTGGCGGTCCGGCCGTCCGGGGACGTCGGGTCCGCCGTCGCGACGACGACCACCCGCCCGGTGTCGTCGACCGCGACCACGTGCCCCTCGGGGTCGTCGACGGCCACGACCGCGCGGAACGGTCGTTCCGAGGGGACGTACCGCCAGGAGTGCTCCCGTGCGTCGAGCAGCCAGGCGCCGCCGTCCCCGGCGACCCCTGCGACGGTGGGCCGACCCGCCCGCGCTGCGAACGACGTCGGACGGCCCGCCGACCCCTCCGGCAGCGGGACCGTCGTCGCGCCGTCCTCGTCCACGACGACGGCGCCGTCGGAGCACCCGATCACGGCGCCCGCCCGGGTCACGATGCCGCCGGCGGGCTCCGGGCAGGCCACCGGCTCGCCCACGGCACGGCCACCCCGGTCGAGGACGGTCACCGCGCCGTCGTCCCCGGCGACGAAGCGGTCGCCGAACGGCAGCAGGACGGATGCCTCGACACGCAGGACCTCCGAGACCTCGCCCTGTCCGAGTGCCTCGCGGTCCAGTGCCACGGCCTCACCGTGGTCCGGCCAGGTCAGCGTGGTCGTCGTCTCCGAGGAGTGCACCGCGATCGCGCCGCCACGACCGACGTGCCCGACGACCCGCGGATCGGCGGCGTAGTAGTGCGTGTGGTCGCCGTGGTCGACCGTCCACGCGCCTCCGTCGGTGATCGTCGTCCGCTCGTCGTCGGACGTGACGAGGAAGCGCCCGTCCGTCGCGGCGTGCTCCGGGGCGTCCACGCCCTGGAGCTCGGACGACTCGTCGGTGAGCAGGTCGTGGATCGTGGTCCGGCCGTCCGGGCTCACCGCGAGGAGGCGGAGCTGCGGTTCGCCGGCCTCCCGGGCGCCCTCGACGTACCCGTGCGGGCGGTCCGTCGTCGTGGTGGGTCCCGGTGCGCCCGGGTCGGACGAGCAGCCGGCGAGCAGGAGCGTGAGCCCGAGTGCAGCGCCGACGGCGGGGGTGGAGCGGTGGTTCATGAGGCCTCTCGTGGTGCGGTGGGTGCTGGGGTCCGAGTGGTCGGGGCCTGCGTGGGCGCGCGGCCACGCAGGAGGGCAGCGGCACCGCGGGAGACCGCGACGCCGAGGACCGAGACGACGGCGATGCTCGCTCCGGCGGCGGTGCCGAGGTGCCACGAGACGAGGAGGCCGGCGAGGACGGCGGCGGCACCGATGCCGGCGCCGAGGAGCATGGTCGAGCCGATCGAACGAGACCATGCACGGGCGGCAGCGGCCGGCGCGAGGAGCAGCCCGACGACGAGGAGCGTCCCGACGGCCCGGTACGACGCGACGACGGCGAGGGTGACCAGGGCGACGAGGACCACCTCCGCAAGGCGCGGTCGCAGCCCGAGCGTCGCGGCCTTCCGGACGTCGAACGCGGTCGCGGTGAACGGGCGGTGGAAGCAGATCGCGGTACCGAGTGCCACGGCGGCGGCCGCAGCGAGGCCGACGAGGTCCGCGGAGGTCACGGCGAGCACGTCCCCGAAGAGGATCGCGGTCACGTCCGTCGCGAACGAGCGCGACCCGGACACGATGATGACGCCGAGGGCGAGCATGCCCACGAACAGCAGGCCGATCGACGAGTCGTAGGACAGCCGAGCATGCCGCCGCAGTGCGCCGACGCCGAGGACCATGGCGCCCGCGCTCGCCGCGGCACCGAGGACCGCGGGGAACCCGGTGAGGGTCGCGACCGCGACACCGGGGAGCATGCCGTGCGCGAGCGCCTCGCCGAGGAAGGCCATGCCGCGGACGAGCACCCAGGTGCCGACGACCGCGCACAGCACCGCCGCCAGTGTGCCGCCGACGAGGGCGCGCAGCATGAAGTCGACGGAGAACGGGTCGGTCAGCCAGGTCACGGACCCAGACGCTACATGAAAATGACTATCAATACTGATAGCGTGCTCAGGTGCCGCTCTCCACGACCATCGAGCTCTCCGGCGTCGCCCTGCACCGGGACGGGCGTCGCGTCCTCGACGGACTGCACGCGACGTTCCGGTCCGGCGAGGTGACGGCGCTCACCGGACCGAACGGATCGGGGAAGTCGACGGTGCTCGACGCGATCGCGGGTGTCGTGCCGTGGTCTGCCGGACGGGTGACGGGCCTCCCGGCCGACGTCGCCTACGTGCCGCAGTCCGTCCCGCCCACCGCGCTCCCGCTGACCGTGCGCGACGCTGTGGCGATGGGGCGGTGGCGGGCGCGACCGTGGTGGCGCCCGTCGACGCGACGCGACCGGTCGGTCGTGGAGGCGCAGCTCGAGCGCCTGGCCGTCGCCGACCTCGCGGACCGCTCGTTCGACCGACTGTCGGGCGGACAGCGGCAGCGCGCTCTCGTCGCGCTCGGGCTCGCACAGGAGGCCGCGGTGCTGCTCGTCGACGAGCCCACTGCCGGTGTCGACGCGGCATCCGCGGCGCTCGTCGTCGCCGCGCTGGCGGAGGAGGCCCGCGGCGGGGTGGTCGTCGTGCACGCAGCACACGATCCGGTCGCCGTAGCGGCCGCTGACGCCCTGGTCGCGCTCGGTCAGCCCTCGGCGTCGCCGGCCTGCTCGTAGAGGCTCGTCGCGAGGTCGCTCAGCAGGCTGGCCAGGTCGCCGTCGTGCGTGTCGTCGACCGCCGTCAGCAGGTCGGCGTACCGCTGCCGGTACCGACCGACGACCGCATCGCCCTCCGATGTGAGCCGGAGGAGCGATCCGCGACGGTCGTTCGGGTTCGGCGCGCGCTCGACCAGGCCGGCCGCCACCATGCGGTCGACCATGTTCGTGACGGCACCGGAGGTGAGTCCGAGGTACCCCGCGACCTCGGTCGGGGTCGAGTAGCCCGTGTCGTCGATGAGCACGAGGGCGCGGAGGGCGTTCTCGTGCACGCCCGCGCCGGCGCTGAGTTGCCGGACGAGCACCGCGTTGGCGCGCACGACCGCCTCGAACGCGCTGATGAGTTCTGCGGGGTCCGCGTTCCCTGCTCGGGTCACAGGTGGCTCCACTCCGGGTCGGGAGGGGCCGTCCGAGGCGTCCCTCGCACTGGGGACAGTACACGAGTGGCAAAGTTGGTGAATGGTTGAGTATCTTGATGAGTGAAGCAAGTGAACCCGAGCCATTTGCTCCGCGACCGTACGACCGCAGAACGAGGAGGTCCCCGTGTCCGACAAACCCCGCGCATCGCCCGTGCAGTGGCGCCGGTACGTGCCGGTCGGGCTGCTCGCCGGCATCGCCGCTGCCGTGGTCCTCTCGCTGTCGCTCACCGGTTCACTCGCCGGCGGGTAGCACGCACCACCGAGCCGGCGGCCCTCGATCGCTCCCCCCATCGAGCGAGTGCCGCCACCCCCGGCGACGCCTGGTCGCGCCCCCCCTCCGATCAGGCGTCGCCACCTTCCCCTCGCCCCACCCGCACCGGCGGCGCTCGACCGACCCCCCACCGGCCGAGCGCCGCCTGCCGTGTCGCGGCCGCGGCAACGGGCCGACGGCGTCGACGTGCTCGCTGGTCGACGGGGCATCGCGGCGACCGCCCCGGGGGTCCCGGTGCCGACTGACCGGTGTTGCCGCTCGTTCGGGTCGGGCGGCAGCACCGGTCGTCCGGCGGACGGCCCGCAGGGTGACGGGCCGGGCTCCGGGTCGGCGGCCCGCAGGATGACGGGCGCGCGGACGCAGCAGCGCCGGGTGCGACGATAGGCGCAGGCGCTAAGCGGAGTCAACTCTCCACTTGAATCGGACAGCTAGGGTCGGAGCATGTCCGCTGCCGAGCGTGCCCGTGCCGAGCGCATCGAGGTGCGCCGGAGCCGCGAGTCCATCCTCGCCGCGGCCGAGCGGCACTGGGCGGTCCACGACGCCGACCCATCGATGGCCCAGCTGGCGAAGGACTCGGGCGTCGGCATCGCGACGCTCTACCGTCGGTTCCCCGGCATCGACGAGGTGATCCGGGCCCTCCACGCCCGACTCGTCGCCGAGTTCGCCTGCATCGAGGAGGCGGTGGCGGTGCAGCCCACCGCGTGGGACGGCGTCGTCGCGCTCGTGACCGGCATCGTCGACGTGCTGCAGGATCACCCGGCGATCCCACGACTGAACCGCAAGATGGTGGCCCTCGACGACGACCGGCAGTTCAGCGACGGGTGGGCGGACCGACTCGCGGCGCTGGTCACCGCGGCCCAGGCCGAGGGACGTCTGCGGCCCGACGTCAACGCGAACGACGTCACCTTCGCGGCGTTCCGCATCGGGAGCTACTCGAACCTCCCGCCGGACGAGGCGGGACGGATCCTCGGGCGGCAGATCGGGATCGTCCTCGACGGGCTGCGCGCGGACGGCGGGACACGCCCGCTGCCGGGCGGACCGATCGCGATGGACGACCTCCACCGCGTCTTCCGCTACGAGGTCGAGCACCCCGTCGACTAGCGGCCGGTCAGCCGACGGCGTCGACGGCCCGTCGGGCGGCGGCGACGACCTCGGCGTCCGTGACGAAGTGCGCGGACCCGTCGTCGGACCCGCCCATCGGCACCCCCGCGTGGGCGCTGCCGGATGCGCGGCGCTTCGCCGAGAGGTGGACGGCCGCGGCACCGGTCGCGACGAGTGCCGGGACGTCCGCGGGGGTGACGCCGGCGCCGGCCATCACCTGGACCGACCCGGCGGCGTCCACCATCCGGGTGATCGTGCCGGCACCTGCCACGGCCGTCGACGCCCCGCCGGACGTCAGGACACGGGTGAAGCCGAGGTCGTGCAGTGCCGCGGCCGCTCGGACCGGGTCGGCGGTGTGGTCGACCGCGCGGTGCAGGGTGACCTCCGCGACGGCGCTCACCGAGCGTGCGGCGTCGACGAACCGACGGAGCGCGTCGACGTCGAGCGTGCGGTCGGGCCGGAGCGCGCCGACCACCACCCCGGCCGCGCCGGAGCGCAGCACCGTCCGCACCTCGCGTTCCATGAGCTCGAGCTCGCCGCGGTCGTGCACGAACCCGCCCGGGCGGCACCGGACGAGCGCGTGCGCCGGGATGCCGGTCTCGTGCACCGTCTCGACGAGGGCCTGGGACGGGGTGAGTCCGCCGAGCTCCAGGCCGACGCAGAGCTCGACGCGGTCGGCGCCGTGCTCGCGGGCGACGACGGCCCCGGCGGGGGAGGTCACCGCGATCTCGAGGGCGACGGAGGCGGTGGTCACGCGATGGCTCCGAGGGGTTCGTTCGACGGTGGGATGATCCGGGCGCCGAGGTCGGGCGCCGACGGGAACACCCGATCGTAGGGGAACATCGGGCGCTGGATCCTGTGGTGGCCGAGGCGCTCGAGGTCCTGGTCGACGCCGCCGGGCGTGAGGGCGAGCATCCAGTCCGCAGCCATGTCGAAGAGCTCGGGTTCGAGGTAGCCGATCTTCACGATCACGAGGTCGGCGTCCCGCGGAGCGAGGTCGAGGTCGGTGAAGTCGTGCTCGTGGTGGTACGGCTTCCGGAGCTTCGTGAGGATCGCGAACACCGACCCGACCTGCAGGACGACCTCGGTCTCCGCGTCCCGGTCCCCGTGCTTGACCGCGTGGACCCGCCCGGTCATGGTGATCGGCCCGGCGTGCAGGTCGTCGACCTCGGCACCCGCGGTGACGGTGACGGTCGCGCCCACCCCGGCCTCGACCGCGGTCTCCACGGCCGCGGGACCGGGAACGCTCGCGTAGATCACGGTCGGGCCGTCCGTGCTCGCGAACACTGGGTTCGCGAGCACCCGGGTGAGCCCCCACGTCATGTCCCCGGAGCCGCCCGCCGTCGGGTTGTCGCCGGAGTCGGACACGAAGAACGGCCGCGCCGCACCCGGGGCGAGCGCCGCGGTCAGACACTCGTCGAACGAACCGGTCGGGGCGACGAAGACGAACTCCTCGCGGACGTCCCAGAACGCGCGGGCGAGCCGCTCCGCACCGGCGGCGACGGCCTCGCGGTCCCACCCGGTGACGACCGTCACGGCACGGTCGCGCGGCTGGTCGGCCCACGCGTACCCGACCCAGATCGCTGCGTCGAGGACACCGGGGGTCGCCTCGACCTCCGGTACCTGCGCGTACAGCGACGCCGCGGGCTCGATGCGGGTCGAGGTCTGCTCGCCGGGGAGCAGCACGGGGATCGGGACCCACGCCTTCACGGGCCGCTGCTGCCCGACCGGTCGGGTCGTGAGCACGTCGACGAGGTTCCGGACCGCGCGTTCCTTCGTCTCGAGGGCGTCCTCGTGCGGGGCCATCCGGTAGCAGGTGACGAGGTCGACCTGGTGCGCGAGCTCGGCCGTGACGTTGCCGTGCAGGTCCATGGACGCCGACACGACGACGTCCGGCCCGACGACCGCGCGGATGCGGCCGAGCAGGTCGGTCTCGGCGTCGTCGAGCCCGTCGACGACCATCGCGCCGTGGATGTCGTACCAGAGGCCGTCGAGCTGCTCGGCGGCGGTGATCGCGCCCAGCCGGGACACGATCTCGTCGGCCAGCGACTCGTACGAGTCGCGGTCGACGACCCCGCCGGGCAGGGCGTGCCCGATGAGCGCACCCCGGAACTCGGCGCGGTCGGCGATGTCCGCGAGGAACGGGTACCGCGCGACCACCTCGTCGCCCCGGTCCGGGTGGAAGGCGGCTGCGTGTGTCCGGGTGGGCGTGAAGGTCGAGGTCTCGATGGCGAGTCCGGCGATCGCGATGACCGGACGACGTGCGGTGGGGGTGGGGTGGGACTCAGACACGGACGCTCCTCTTCCGGGCGGTGGACTGCGGGATGGGTGCGGACAGCTCCTCGAGCGAGGCCGTGAGTCCGCGCTGCAACGCGAACTGACCGGCCCCGACGAGCCCGGCGTCGGCACCGAGGGACACCGGCTCGATCGCGAGGTGCTGCGTCATGAGCGGGTGGCAGCTCTCGTACAGCTGGCTGCGGACCGCGGCGATGAACGGGTCGAGGGTGGACAGGATGCCACCGAGGTAGACGGCGTCCGGGTTGAAGAAGTTCACGTTCGCGGCGAGGACCTCACCGAGGTAACGACCGGCCAGGCGCACCGCCCGGGTCGCCTCCGGGTGGGCGTCCGAAGCGAGGCGCACGACGTCCGCCGTGGACTCGACCGCGACCCCGGCACCCGACAGGATGCGCACGAGGGCGGCCCCGGAGGCCACCGTCTCGAGGCACCCGGTGTTGCCGCACGAGCACGGGGTGTCACCGGCGGCGTCGATCCGGACGTGCGTGATGTCCCCCGCGGAGCCGGTCGCCCCGCGGTACAGGCGACCGTCGATGACGATGCCTGCGCCGATCGCCGACCCCGCCTTGATGGTGATGGTCTGGCGCCGCGAGGGGTCCTGCACGCTCTGCTCGCCGGCGGCCATGCAGTTCGCGTCGTTGTCGACGACGGCGGGGAGGCCGAACCGTTCGGTCAGCCACGCCGCCACCGGGAACCCGTTCCACCCCGGCATGCGGCTCGGGAGGTCGACGACCCCGGCCTCGACGTCGACGGGGCCGGGGAGGCTGAGCCCGACGCCGCGGAGGCCCGCGCGCCCCTGGTCGTCCGCGAGCCGCTCGAGCAGACCGGCCAGCCGTTGCAGCCCGGCGGTCGGGCCGTCCGCGAGCGCGAACGGGACGTTCGCGACGGACTCGAGCGCGCCTCCCGGCCGGACCACCCCGATGCGGGCGTGACCGCCGCCGACGTCCGCGGCGACCGCGTACTCGTCGGCGCCGCCGATCCGGAGCACCTTGCGCGGGCGACCCCCCGTCGAGACGTCCGTGCCCTCCTCCGCGAGCAGACCGTGGGACAGGAGCTGCGCGACCACGTGGGACACCGTCGAGGGCGCCGCGGCGAGCAGGGCCGCGATCTCGGTGCGGCTGGAGGCCTGTCCGGAGGCGACGAGCTCCAGGACGCGGGCACTGAGGTCCGGCACGACTTTCTCCAATCCGGTGGAAAGCGGTCGACGACCGCCCGTGGAGCCGAGCCTAGGCGGTGATCCGACCCGTCCACCCTTTCGTCCGTTCCGCAGAAACGCACTATTTACACGGAGATGTTTGTTTTTCCAACGGCTTTGGTCATTGACTGTCCCCGTGCCGACCGGCACGCGTGCTCCACACCCCGACACTTCCCACGCACCAGGAGACACACATGACCAAGCCCCGTCGCTGGGCGCTCCTCACCGGAGCCGCGATCGCCGTGAGCGCGCTGCTCGCCGGCTGCTCCGGGGGCGGCAACGCCTCGTCCGGCAGCAGCAACGCCGACGAGATCGACTACGCGCTGCCGGCGAACTTCACGCCGAACTGGATCCTCCCGATCGGGACGGCCGCCCACCTCAACACGAACAACGGCTCGATCGCGCAATCGCTGTACGAGCCGCTCGTCGCCTACGACGGCTCGACGGGCAAGATCGCGTGGAACAAGGCCGGATCCGTGGCCACCGACGCCGCGTTCGCGAAGGACGGCAAGAGTGTCGAGGTGACCCTCGGCGACCGCCACTGGTCGGACGGCAAGCCGATCACCAGCCGCGACGTCGAGTTCTGGTTCAACCTCATCAAGGCGAACAAGGACCAGTGGGGCTCGTACTCGAAGGGCAAGGCGCCCGACAACTGGACGTCCTTCACGACGGTGGACGACACCCACTTCACGATCACGTTCGACAAGGCGTACAACGCGGACTGGATGCTCGCGAACCAGCTGAGCCACATCGTCCCGCTGCCGCAGCACGCGTGGGACAAGACGAGCGCGAGCGGCTCCGTCGGCAACGCGGACGAGACGACGGCCGGCGCGAAGGAGGTCTGGAAGTACCTCAACACCGCCGCGGGCAAGATCTCGGACTACGCCAGCGACGACCTGTGGAAGACGATCTCCGGCCCGTACGGCGTGAGTGCGTTCACCACCGCCGGCAAGGTCACCCTCACCGCGAACAAGAAGTACGACGGCGGCGAGAAGCCCTCAATCACGACCGTGAACCTGCTGCCGTTCACGTCCGCGGACGCCGAGGTCAACGCGGTCCGCTCGGGCGGTGTCGACTACGGCTACATCAACGCCACCGACATGGACCAGAAGCAGTCGTTCGAGGCCAAGGGCTACGAGGTGCAGCCGTGGACCGGCTGGGCGATCACGTACATGCCGTACAACTTCAACAACCCGACGATGGGGGCGGTGTTCAAGCAGCTGTACGCCCGCCAGGCCGTGCAGATGTCGATCGACCAGACCTCGCTGTCGAAGGTCGTCTTCAACGGCACCGCGACCTCGACCTACGGCCCGATCCCGCAGGCGCAGGAGTCCGACTACGTCTCGAGCGTCCAGAAGGACAACCCGTACCCGTTCAGCACGTCGAAGGCCAAGGACCTGCTGACCAGCCACGGCTGGGAGGAGCAGGGCGGCACGATGGTCTGCACCGACCCGGGCACCTCCGACAGCCAGTGCGGCGAGGGCGTGGACAAGGGCACGAAGTTCACGATGAACGTGCTCTCGCAGTCCGGCTCGACCGTGACCGACAACATGATGAGCGCGATCCAGTCCTCGCTCGCGAAGACCGGCATCGGCTTCACGATCAAGACCGCGCCGGTGTCGAGCGTCCTGTCGCAGACCCCGACCTGCACGAGCGACGAGGCCAGCTGCGACTGGGACCTCTCCTTCTTCGGGACCGCGGGCAGCTGGTACTTCCCGGCCTACCCGACCGGTGAGTCGCTGTTCCAGACCGGTGGGTCGGCGAACTTCGGCTCGTACTCGAACAAGGAGGTCGACCAGCTCATCGACGCGACCACCACCTCGACCGACTCGTCGGCCGTCCAGGCCTACAGCGCGGCCGTCGCGAAGGACCTCCCGGTGATCTGGCTCCCCGAGCCCGACTACCAGATCTCGGTCGTCAAGAAGGGCCTGACCGGGTTCGACCAGGACTCCCTCGCGAACTTCCACCCCGCGCAGTGGAAGTGGAGCAAGTAACACCAAGGACAGCCGGGAGGCGCGGTGCGCGTCCGACGCGCACCGCGCCTCCCTCCCGGCTCACGTCCCCGACCCGACCATCGGAAGCCGCATGACCACAGCCCTGTACCTGCTCCGGCGCGTGCTGCAAGCACTCGCCGTGGTCCTCATCGTCACGATCGTCGTGTTCTGCCTGCTGCACGCCCTGCCGGGCGGACCCGCCCGCGGCGTCCTCGGCGTCTCCGCGACGCCGGCGCAGATCGCCGCCTTCAACCAGTCCCAGGGACTCGACCAGCCGCTGCCCGTGCAGTACCTCCGGTTCCTCGGTCGTCTGCTCACCGGCGACATCGGCATGTCGTACACGCTCAACGAACCGGTCTCGCAGCTCATCGCCGAGCGCCTGCCGAAGACCCTCGTGCTCACCGGGATGTCCGCCGTCCTCGGGCTCGTCATCGCGATCCCCGTCGGCATGTGGCAGGCCGTGCGCCGCAACGGTGCCGTCGACTACGCCGCCACCGCGCTGGCGTTCGTGTTCTACTCGACGCCCGCGTTCTTCCTCGGGCTGCTCCTCATCATCGTGTTCAGCCAGCAGCTGCCGTGGCTGCCGGCGCAGGCGCCGAGCGGCACCACCCTCGCCGAGGTCTTCCAGGACCCGGCCGGCCTCGTGCTGCCGGTGGTCACGGGCGCACTCGCGATGATCGCCGTGTTCAGCCGGTACATGCGGGCCTCCACGCTCGAGAACCTGCAGGAGGACTACGTGCGCACCGCCCGGGCCGGTGGCGCGTCGACGGTGACCATCCTCCGGCGACACGTCTTCCGGAACTCCCTGACCCCGGTCGTCGCGATGCTCGGGTACTACCTGCCCGTGCTGTTCGGCGGCGCGCTCGTCACCGAGCAGCTCTTCAACTACCCCGGCATGGGTCTGCTGTTCTGGAACGCCGCGCAGACCTCGGACTACCCGACCCTGCTCGGCTGCGTCCTCGTCATCTCGATCGCGACCGTGGTGGGCACGCTGCTCGCCGACGTCGCGCAGTCCCTCATCGACCCGCGAACGAAGGCGAGCCGCGCATGAGCGTCGTACAACTGGCACCGGAGGCGCCCGGCGCCCCGGTCGTCGTCGCATCGACCGGCTGGCGGCTCGCCGCCCGGCGCTTCCGCCGCAACACCCTCGCGGTGATCGGCCTCGTCGTCATCGTCGTGGTCGTGCTGTTCTGCTTCGTCGGTCCGTTCCTGTACCCGACCGACCAGACCCACACCCAGCTGGACCAGGTGAACCTCGCCCCGGGTGCTGCGCACCTGCTCGGCACCGACGCCGTCGGGCACGACGTCCTCGGTCGGCTCATGTTCGGCGGGAAGGTGTCGCTCATGGTCGGCATCGCCGCGGGCATCCTGGCGACGGTCGTCGGGACGCTCTGGGGCTCGGTCGCCGGGTACGTCGGCGGTTGGGTCGACGCCGTCATGATGCGGGTCGTCGATGCCGGCATCGCGATCCCCGCGCTCTTCATTCTGCTCGTCATCTCGGCGATCACGACCCCCGGTGTCTGGGGACTCATCGTGATCCTCGGGCTGGTCTCGTGGCTCGTGCCCTCCCGACTCATCCGCGCCGAGACCCTGACGCTGAAGAACCGCGACTACGTCCTCACCCTCCGCGCCATCGGCGGCTCCCACGCCCGCGCGATCGGTCGGCACCTGCTGCCGAACTCGGTGTCGACGATCGTCGTCGCGGCGACGTTCCAGGTCGCGGACGCGATCCTGCTCGTGGCGTACGTCTCGTACCTCGGTCTCGGTGTCCAGGCACCCGCGACCGACTGGGGCGGGATGCTGTCCGCCGGGCTGACCTCCGCCTACTCCGGGCGGTGGTGGCTCATCGTCCCGCCGGGACTCGCCGTGATCCTCGTCGTCTGCGCGTTCAACGCGGTGGGCGACGGGCTCCGGGACGCCTTCGACGTGAGGGGCCGCTGATGTCCATCCTGACCACCACCGACCTCGGGATCACCTTCGCCACCGAGTCCGGCACCGTCGACGCCGTCCGCGGGGTCACCCTGCACGTCGAACCCGGGGAGACGCTGGCGCTCGTGGGGGAGTCCGGCTCCGGCAAGTCGACCGTCGCGCTCGCCGCGATGGGCCTGCTGTCCGGCAACGCCACCGCCACGGGCAGTGCCGTCGTCGACGGCCACGAGGTGGTCGGCGCCCCCGAGCCCGCCCTCCGGTCCCTCCGCGGGTCCACCGTCTCCATGGTCTTCCAGGAACCCGCCACCGCCCTCGACCCCCTCACCCGGGTCGGCGCGCAGATCGCCGAGGTCATCCGGAACCACCAGGACGTGTCCGCGACGGACGCGGCGGCGCGCGCGGTCGAGCTCCTCGAACGGGTCGGCATCCCCTCGCCGGCGGCGCGTGCGAAGGCGTACCCGTTCGAGCTGTCCGGTGGGCAGCGGCAGCGGGTGGTCATCGCCATGGCGATCGCGAACCGGCCGAAGCTCCTCATCGCGGACGAGCCCACGACCGCGCTCGACGTGACCGTGCAGGCCGAGATCCTCGAGCTGCTCCGCGGGCTCGCCGCCGACACCGGCACGGGCGTGCTGCTCGTCACGCACAACATGGGCGTCGTCGCGGACTTCGCGGACCGGGTCGCGGTGATGCTGCAGGGGGAGATCGTCGAGACCGGCCCGGTCGAGGACGTCCTGCTCCGCCCGCAGCACGACTACACGAAGCGGTTGCTCGCGGCGGTGCCGCGGCTGACGGTGGCGTCGGAACCGACGGGCACGTCATCCGCGTCGTCGGCTCGGTCCGATCCGGCCGGGAGGCCCGACACAGCCCCGGTGGTCGACCTGCGGGACGTCTCGGTGACGTTCGGGCGCGGGGCACGCGCCGTGCAGGCGCTGCGCGGCATCGACATCGCCGTCCACGCCGGCGAGACCGTCGGGCTCGTCGGGGAGTCCGGCTCGGGGAAGTCGACCGCCGCCCGCGTGGCCCTGGGGCTCGTCCGGCCGACCGCGGGCAGCGTGCACCTGTTCGGCACCGACCTCGTCCGCTCCCGCGGTCGCGCCCGTCGCGCGCTGCGGTCCGGGATCGGTGTGGTCCTCCAGGACCCGGTGGCGTCGCTCGACGCCCGGATGTCGGTCGCCGAGTGCATCGCCGAGCCCCTCGCCGTGCACCGCCGCGGGATGTCCTCGGCCGACAGGCGTCGCCGCGTCGACGAGGTGCTCGACGCCGTGCGCCTCCCGCGCACCCTGGCGTCCCGCGCACCCCGGGAGCTCTCCGGTGGCCAGCGGCAGCGGGTGTCGCTCGCGCGGGCGCTCGTGCTGTCCCCGCGGTTGCTCGTGGCCGACGAGCCGACGAGCGCGCTCGACGTCAGCGTGCAGGAGACCGTGCTCGACGTGCTCCGCGAGCTCCAGGCCGACCTGGGCTTCGCGTGCCTGTTCGTCTCGCACGACCTCGCCGTCGTGCAGCAGTTCGCCGAGCGTGTCGTCGTGATGCGCCAGGGCGGCGTCGAGGAGCAGGGGCCGACCGGCGCCACGCTCGTCCACCCGGAGACCGACTACACCCGACGCCTGCTCGCCGCGGTCCCCGTGCCCGACCCCGTCGTGCAGCGTCGTCGCCGCGCCGATCGTCTCGCGACCCTCGGGACGGTGACCGCGTGAGCGCCGAGGTGCTCGCCGGCATCGACGTCGGCGGGACGAACACGAAGGTGCTGCTCACGACGCCGGACCTCGAGGTCGTCGACCGCGTCGACCTGCCGACGCCCGCGCACGCGGGCGGCGCGGCCATCGTCGCGACCGGTGTCCGTGCCGTGACGGACCTGCTCGACCGGCACCGGGCCTCCTTGTCGGGTGTCGGGGTCGGCGCAGCCGGCGTCGTGGACGCCGCGACCGGCACGGTCCTGGTGACCGGGAACTCCTTCACCGGCTGGGCCGGGTACGGCGTGACCGCGGCCGTCACCGGAGCACTCGGCGTGCCCGCGACCCTCGACAACGACGTGAACGCGTTCCTCCTCGGCGAGGTCGCCACCGGCGCGGTCGCGGGCGAGCCGGACGTGCTCGGGATGACGCTCGGGACCGGTGTCGGCGGGGCGCTCGTGCTCGGCGGATCCCTCTTCGCCGGACCACGCGGCGCCGCGGGGGAGATCGGTCACGTGCCGGGCTTCGGCGACGCGGTGTGCACGTGCGGCCAGGTCGGACACCTCGAGACCCTCGCGGGCGCCCGGGGCATCGCCGACCGCTACGAGGAGCGGTCCGGCCGGCGTCGCTCCGTGCGCGAGGTCGCCGAGGCCGCGCGCACCGGCGACGCCGACGCCGCCGAGGTCTTCGGGCGCGCCGGGTGGGGGCTCGCCCGCGCCGCACTGCTGACCGCTGGGGTCCTCGACGTGACGACCGTCGTGATCGGCGGGGGGATCGCCCGGTCGTGGGACCTCCTCGAACCCGCGATCACCGCGGCCATCGAGGCCGAACCCCCGGTCAGCGGCGCACCGATCCGGCTCGCGCTGTCCACGCTGGGGTCCGACGCCGTCGCGCTCGGTGCGGCGGCGCAGGTGCGGGACGTCGTGTTCGGGGCTGCGCCCGTCGTGTGACGCGGGTAGCGGTCACGGGCCGGCGACACCGACCTGGGGCGGGTGTTCGACCACCTCGGCGGCGCCCGCCTTGTCGAGTGAGCCCGGGAAGTTGAACCGGGCGAACCGGCCGGTCGGGTCGTGGACGCTCGACGGGCGGGTGATCGACGATCCGGCGAGCGCCGCGAGGAGCGCATCGCGGTGCGCCCCGGTCACGGTGGCCTCGCGACCCTCCCTGATGACGAGCACCACCGTGCGCCGCTTGCGGATCCCCAGACGGATCGAGAGCAGGTCCGGATCCAGGTTCGTGAACGGCTCCAGTTCCGCGGAGTCCACCGCGGAGAACGGCACGACCCTGCCGCGGATCCGCACGAGACCGCGTTCGCGGTCGATCGCGAAGGGCCGTGACACGAGGTGGAGCACACCCCACGCAGCGAGCAGGACGAGTCCCCATCCTGCGAACCAGATCGGGACCGCGATCCACCCGAACGACTGGAACGGAGACGGACCGCCCTTGCTCATGAACGCCGAGGCCGTCCCGAACGCCAGGACGAACGGCCACAACCGTCCGAGTCGACGGCGGATCACCCGCCGCTTCGGTCCGTCGTCGAACTCGACCCAGTCGCCCGCCACGGACCGGACGGTACCCGCGCGCATCCTCCGCCGACCGGCAGGGTGCATCCGCGACAGCCTCATCGACATTCGTTCAGGCTGTGGATGCTGTCACGGCGTGTGCAGCCCCGTGCCCCTGGACCGGCGCGGAGCAGCTCCCGAGCATCGTGGCCGCATGAGCCAGTACGACAAGCGCGACCCGAACACCCTCTACCCCGCACCGCCGTACCCGGAGCAGGAACAGTCCCTGCCGGGCGCCGCCTGGAAGATGGACCCGCAGCCCGACCACGGCGAGCAGAGCTACGTCGGCAAGGAGCGACTGGCGGGGTACCGCGGCATCGTCACCGGCGCCGACTCCGGCATCGGCCGTGCCGCCGCGATCGCACTGTCCCGCGAGGGCGCCGACCTCGTCCTGTCCTACCTGCCCGACGAGCAGGAGGACGCCGAGCAGGTCCGCGACCTCCTCGAGGGCGAAGGGCGCCGCGCCGTGCTGTTCCCCGGTGACATCTCCGACGAGCAGTACTGCCAGGACCTCGTGCAGAAGGCCGTCGACGAGTTCGGCGGCCTCGACACGCTCGTGATGGTCGCCGGTCGCATGGACAGCAACGACGACGTCCTGACGCTCACCACCGAGCACTTCGACTCCACCTTCAAGACGAACATCTACTCGCTGTTCTGGCTCACGAAGGCCGCGGTGCCGCACCTCGAGCCCGGTTCGACCATCGTGACGACCGGTTCGATCCAGGCGAGCACGCCGTCACCGGACAAGATCGACTACGCGATCTCGAAGAGTGCCGTGAAGACCTTCACCGAGGCCGTCGCCCAGCAGCTCGCGCCGAAGGGCATCCGCGTCAACTCGGTCGCACCCGGTCCGGTGTGGACCCCGCTGCAGCCCGGTTCGGACGACGCCGAGACCGTCGCGCACTTCGGGGAGTCGTCGCCGTTCGGTCGCCCGGGGCAGCCCGCGGAGCTCGGCGCCGCCTACGTCCACCTGGTCAGCCCGGAGTCGAGCTACCAGTCCGGCTCGACCATCACCATCGCGGGCGGGACCCCCGCGTTCTGACGGCCCACTGTCCCCCGGACTCCGGAAGACTGAGGAGTCCTCGTGAGTACGGTCTCGACCATGGTCGTGTGGATCGTGGTCGGGATCGTGCTCCTGGCGTCAGTCGTGCTCATCGTCGTCGAGGGCAACGTCATGCGGAAGCCCGCGGCCGAGCGCTCGAGCGGTGAACAGCGCTTCATCCGTGCGAGCCGGGCCGTCGGGCGCGGACAGCAGGCGTACGCCCGCGTCGTCGCGCCGTGGCTCGTGCTCGGCTCCGCGCTCGTCGGACTCTTCGCCACCGTGCCGCTCTGGATGAGCGGGGAGACGGGCGTCGCGATCGGGCTGACGGTGTTCTTCCTCGTCTTCGCGGCGGGCATGCTCGTGTTCTGGGCGAAGGTCCTCCGACACCGGGGGCCGGGCAGCGCGTGGCGGGCCGCCGAGGACGAACGCATCCGATCCGCCGACGAGGCCGGCCGGCCGCGCTGGTTCGTGAGCGTGAAGGCCGGCTGGGCCCTGTCCGGGATGTTCACCGGCCTCGGCGTGGTGTTCCTGGTCCTGGCGCTGACCGGCGGCGGCTCGCTGCTCGCACCGGCCGTCGTGCTCGGCGTCGGGCTGCTGTTCATGGTCCTCGTCGGCATCCAGCAGCGGGTCGAAGCCCGGAAGTGACCGCGGGGCCCCGCGCCCAGCGGATGAGACCGGGACCGACGGGCGCCACCGCTGCACGGTGCTGGCAGCATCGGACCCGACGACGGGAGTGACGATGACCGGTGTGACGCACGTGGTGCTGGTGACGTGGGACGGCGACGACGGACGAGCGGCACGAGGGGACGCGCTCGCACGGGAGCACCTCACGCGGATCGAGGGCGTCGAGACCGTCCGGTCGGGGACCAGCGTGAGCACCGAGGGGCTCGAGGGCGGGTTCGACTGGATGCTCGTCGTCGGGTTCCGCGACCGCGCAGCGCTCCAGGCCTACCTACCGCACCCCGAGCACCAGCCCGTCGCCGAGCACATCCGGGCCGGCAGCAGCCGGGTCGTCGTGTTCGACATCGACAACTGACGCCGCCGCGGCGGGGACGGCCGGCTCGGCGGTCCGACAGGGCCGGTTCCGGCCCCGGCGGTGACCCGGTGACGGCCGGGAGGCGCGACACGGCGCCGCCACGTGCCTCCCGGCCGATCCGTGCCTAGGCTGGGCCGGTGGCCGACGCGACCGGACCGACCGTCCTCCTGACCGCCTTCGAGCCGTTCGGGGGTGCCACGACGAACCCGTCCTGGGACGCCGTGACGGCGCTCGCCGGCCGGTGGGACGGGCCCGCCCGGATGCGGGTCGAGCAGCTGCCGGTCGTCTTCGCGGAGGTCCGGCAGCGACTCGTGGCCGCGATCCTCGAGCACCGGCCGACCGTGGTGGTCGCGACCGGTCTCGCCGAGGGTCGGTCCGCGGTGACGCCCGAGCGCGTCGCGATCAACGTGCAGGACGCGAGGATCCCGGACAACGCAGGAGCTCGGCCGGTCGACGAGCCCATCGACCCGAACGGTGCGCCGGCCTGGTTCTCCGGGCTGCCGATCAAGCGGATCGTCGCGGGCATCCGGGCGCTCGACGTCCCTGCCGCGGTCTCCAACACCGCCGGGACGTTCACGTGCAACCAGGCGTTCTACGAGCTCATGTCGCTCGCCGACCGGCACGACTTCCGTGGCGGGTTCGTGCACGTGCCGGCCACACCGGGCTTCGGTGCCCCCGGCCTGCCGACACTCCCGCTGGACGACGTCGTCCGGGCGCTGGACGTCGTGGTCCGCGAAGCCCTCCGCGGCGGACCGGACCTGGTCGAGCAGGGCGGGGCGGAACACTGAGCGCTGCGACGCTGAGGGGTTTCTGATCTTCCGTCACGGGTCTCCGGGTCGGGTGCGCCGACGACCTGGGACCATGGTCGGATGACCGCCGACGCCCCGCAGCTCCGTCCCCGAGGCCGCTCGGCCACCGCGACCGACGTCGTGGGCATCCTCGAGCCGGCGCGCTACCCACTCGTCTCGGTCGCGGTCGCCGTCATCGCGGTCGTCGTCATCACGGGGGTCGGCTTCCTGCTCGGCACGGTCGACCTCGGGCTCTCGAAGGCCCTGAACACGCTGCACACCGGGGCGCTCGGCGCGTTCACTGACGCCGTGTACCACGTGATCAGCCCGGCCCCGGCGATCGGGATCACCGTCGTCGTGGTGGCCGTCATCTGGTGGCGGTCCCGTGACCTGCGTCCGGCGCTCGCGTTCGGCGGCACGATCGCGATCACGTGGGTGCCCTCGGCGGTCGTGAAGGAGATCGTGCACCGCGCGCGCCCCGACGTCGCCGTCCTGCCGCACCCGTTCGCCGTGCAGCCCGACCCGGGGTACCCGAGCGGGCACACCGTGTACATCACCGCGTTCGTCATCGCGCTCATCTGGCTCCTGCGCGACAGCCGGTGGCACCGCACCGTGCTCGTGGCGGGCACAGCGGCGATCGTCGTGGTGTTCTTCGCGGTGTCGATCGACGCGGTGCACTACCCGACCGACGCGGCGGCGTCGATCCTCTGGTCGCTCGCCGTGGCCCCCGGCGTCCGGGTGGTGTGGGTCGACTGGCTCATGCCGCGCATCCCGTTCCTCCGGAAGCCCGTGGGCGGTCGCGCCGTCCGGTCCTGACGCCCGGGGGCGCCGTCGGTCGGGCAAGCGCGCCCGCTCCGACGTCGCTCGTGGTGATCGACGCGCGCTCCGTCGGAACGCGCACGCTCCCCGGTCCGGCCCCGCCGGTGTCAGGCGCGATGCCGGGCGAGGAGCAGGGCGACCACCGAGACCACGGCCGCGGCGAGCATCACGACCGCGAGCGGCCCCGCGGTCGTCGACCCGCCGATGCTCACGAGCGGTGAGACGAGGGCCGCGAGGCCGAACTGCAGTGCACCGAGCACGGCCGAGGCGCTCCCGGCAGCCGACGGCACCGCGCCCAACGCCAGCGCGGTCGCGTTCCCGAGCACCAGGCCGAGCGACCCCACCGCGGTGAACAGCGGGACGGCGAGCCAGAACACGGGCGCCCCGGTCACGACGAGCAGCCCGAACGCCACCGTCGACGCCGTCACGAGCCCGATCCCGACGCTGAGGACCCCGACGACGGAGCGGGTGGCCGTGAGCTTCGCGGACAGGATGCTCACGCCCATCAGCGCGAGCGCGTTGCAGCCGAACGCGACGCCGTAGCCCACCGTCCCGAGCCCGAGCATGTCCTGGTAGAGGAACGGCGACGCGGAGATGTACGCCATCATCACCGCGAACGCGAATCCGAACACGGCGGTGTACCCGATGAAGGCCGGAGAGCGGAGTGCCCGCACAGGGGAGCCCGAACCCGCCCGCTCGGCCCGGAGTGCGTCCCGGCGCGAGCGCAGGTGGGTCTCGCGGACGACGGCGAGCACGGCGACGAGCATCGCGACGGACAGGCCGAGCACGATCGTGAGCAGTCCGCGCCAGCCGAGCGGCGCGGTGAGCAGGCCGCCGAGCAGCGGGGCGACGACCGGGGCGACGCCACCGACGATCATCATGAGCGAGAACGCCCGCGCCGCGGCCCTGCCGGAGGCGAGGTCGGAGATCACGGCACGACCGATGACCATGCCGGCCGCACCACCGAGCCCCTGGAGCAGACGGGCGACGATCAGCACCCCGACGTTCGGTGCGAGCACCGCGGCCACGCTCGCGAGGACGCACAGCGCCGCACCCGCGACCAGCGGCGGCACCCGGCCGAAGCGGTCGGACAGTGGACCGAAGACGAGCTGCCCGGCCGTGACCCCGACGAGGAACGCGGTCAGCGTGAGCTGCACGGTCGTCGCGGAGGTGTGCAGCTCAGTCGTCATCTGCGGGAACGCCGGCAGGTAGAGGTCGGTGGCGAACGGCGCCACCGCGCTGAGGAGTCCGAGGACGAGCAGGAGCGCCGTGGTGATGCCCCGTGTCGTGGTCGGTGCGGCCGCGTCGTACGCGCGGATGGTCCCGGTGTCGGTCGTCATGGTTATGAAATCATAACTCATGGAGTGCCCGCGGTACAGTGCTGCCATGCCCCCGGTGTCGGACGACCTCCTCGCGGAGTTCGCCGACGTCCTGCTCCGCGTCTCGCGCGACGTCGACCCGCACGGCCTCCGCACGCTCGACATCGTGCCGCTCACAGGGACCGAGGCGCTCGTCATGCGGTGGGTCGACCGCAACCCCGGGACCTCACCGAGCGCGACCGCCGAGGCGACGGCCCTCAAGCGCAGCAACCTCAGCGTCGCGCTCAAGGCGCTCGTCGACAAGGGGATGGTCGAGCGCCGGCCGGACCCCGAGGACGCCAGGACGGTGCGCCTCCATCCGACGCTGGTCGCGCGGGAGAGCATCGGGCGGCTGCACGCGCACTGGGTCCGCACGCTGCGCGAGGCGCTCGGGGGCGACGTCGACGGGGTCGAGGACGCCTTCGCCCTGCTCACGCGGATCGACGCCGGCCTCAGGGGCGTGACGCGCTGACGGGCTCCTCCTCGACGTCCTGATCGGCTGCACGCCCGACCTCGTCCTCGATCGGCATCAGGCGCCGCGCACCCGCCCCGTCCGCGCCGAGCGCATCGCCCGGGTTCATCACCAGGCAGGCGTTCAGGGAGACGCACCCGCAGCCGATGCACTGCGTCATCTCCTCCTGGAGCCGCTCGAGCTCGAGCTGGCGGGCGCGGAGCCGTGCCCGCCACCGCTCGTTCAACCGGGCCCAGTCGCGCAGGGACGGCATCCGGTCGCTCGGCAGCGTCGCGAACTGCTCGGCGACCTCGCTCAGCGGGATACCGAGCCGCTTCGCCACCTGGATGATCGCGATGCGCCGCTCGACGTGCCGGGGGTACAGCCGGGTGCCGCCGGTCGTCCGCTCGGGGTGGATCAGGCCCTTGCGCTCGTAGAAGTGCAGGGCCGACGCGGCGACCCCGGTGCGTTCCACCACCTCGCCGATCGAGAGCAGGTCGGTCGGCTTCGGTGCGGGGATCTCCACCATGGTCGAGATCCTAGGCGCGAGTGTTCACATCGCACTTGACAGGGCTACATGTCGGTAATATGTTGGACATCACAAGGTCGGTGCAGGACCGGCTCGAACCTCGAAGGACACGACCATGAGCGTGCTCACCGCGCAGCAGGACATCGCCCGCCCCGTCTCGTCGAACTGGCCCGAGCCGACCGGCAACCCGGTCCTCGACGCGGTGCTCTCCGGTCTCGAGCGGCTCGCCGCCCGGCTGCCCTACGCCCTCGCACTCCCGGTGATGCTCGCGCACGAGGGCCTCTGCCGCACCACCGCCCGCTGAGGCCGTACGACGTCCCCGAACGCGTCGACGTCCCCGAACGGCGTCGACGTCCCCGAACGGAGTCGGCACCCCGCGGGATCAGCGCACGAGTGCCGGTCCGCGGAGCCGCTCCCGGGACAGCGCCGGCAGCGCGATGCCCGTGTCGTCCTCGAGCACGTGGGTCCCGGGCGGCACGACCTGGTCGACCGCGTCGAGCAGGTCGTCGTCGAGCGCCACCTCCGACGCCTGCAGGTACGCGTCCAGGTGCGACGTCGTCCGCGGGCCGACCACGACGCTCGACACGTCCGGGTGGGTCAGCGCGAAACCGACGGACAGCTCGAACAGGGTCAGACCGGCCTCGTCGGCGAGACGCCCGAGGCGGTCGACCACCCCGAGCTTCCGGCGGTTGCGCGGCGACCCGACGTCGTAGGCCGTGGGGTCGGCGAGCGTCCGCGGCGACACCGGCTGGCCGGCGCCCTCCCGGTAGGACCCGGCGAGCCAGCCTCCGGCGAGCGGTGCCCCCGTGAACGCGCCGAGCCCGAAGCGCCGTGCCACCGGCAGCACCGTCCGCTCGGCCGTCCGCGTCAGCAGCGAGTACGGCACGTGCGTGGCGGTCGCGCTCTTGCCGCCGGACCGCAGCCACTGGGCCTCGACGAGCTCCTCGGCGGGGAACCCGGGGATGCCGAAGGCCCGGATCCGACCGGCGGCGACGAGGTCCGCGAGGGCGTCGAGCGTCTCGTCGAGGGACGTCGCCGGGTCCGGACGCGCCGGCTGGTAGAGGTCGATGACGTCGACCCCGAGCCGCTCGAGGCTCCGTTCGACCGCGCGGAACATCCACCGACGGCCGTTGCCCCGGTGCGCGGGATCGGAGTCGACCGCGTCGCCGAACCGCACCGACACGAAGACGTCGTCCCGCCGACCCGCGAGGGCCGCCCCCACGGCGGACTCCGCGCGACCGCCGCCGTCGGCGTCCGACACGTCGACGGCCGTCACGCCGCGGTCGAGGGCTTCGTGCACGAGCACGGCCGCCTCGTCGAGGTCCCGGGTCGCCACGCCCGCGAGCGCGTGCGTCCCGAGTGTCAGGGCGCTGACGGGCGCCCCCGTGCGCCCGGTGCGTCGCTGTTCCATGCGCGTCACGATAGGTGCGCTGACGCGACGCACGGACGCGGGTGACGAAGCGTTACCGTCTGACGGCCTGGAGGCCCGTGGCGGGCCCGCCCCGTGCCTCCAGGCCGCCGCGCGGTAGGCTGGGGAAGTACCACGAACACGCAGTGTGTATCTACCGGCCGTCGCCCGCCCTCCGGGCGCGACGGACAGCGGCGGCACCCGATGGGCCCGCTGCCGCGGACGGCCGGGCCGAGAAGGCACACCCCATGCTCCACGCACGACCCACGTCCCTGATCGCCCACGCCGGTCGGTGGTACTTCCCGATCGCCTTCGTCGCGCGACTCCCGTTCGCGATGATGGTCGTCGGCGTCCTCACCCTCGTCGTCGCCGCGCGCGACTCGGTGGCCCTCGGCGGGCTGAACTCCGCCTCCGTCGGCATCGGCTCCGCGGTCTTCGGCCCGGTCGTCGGTGCGGCCGCGGACCGCTTCGGCCAACGGCGCGTGCTCGTCCCGGTCGGCATCGTCAACGGCGTGCTCCTCGGCGCGCTGCCGTTGGTCGTGACGAGCGCCGCGCCCGACGTGGCCGTCCTCGCGATGGCGTTCCTCGTCGGGGCGTCGGCGCCGCAGGTCGCCCCGATGTCCCGGACCCGGCTCGTCGCGATCATCCGGCAGCGGATGAGCCCGGACCGCCGCGAGCGGGTCACGAGCGGCACGATGGCCTACGAGTCCGCCGCCGACGAGACGGTGTTCATCATCGGACCGTTCCTCGTCGGCGTGCTCGCGAGCGCGATCGCACCGTGGGTCGCGGTGGCCGGGGCGTCCGTCCTGACGCTCGCGTTCGTCACGGCCTTCGCCCTCCACCCGACCGGGCGTCTCGTCGCCGGCGGCACCGGGCACGTGGCGCAGGCGCCCGCCCGGCAGCTGCTGCGCCCCCGGTTGCTCGTGGTGGTGGCGGGCATCCTCGGCATCGGCCTGTTCTTCGGCGCGACCCTCACCTCGCTGACCGCGTTCATGGAGGCGCACGGCGGAGCCTCGCGCGCCGGGCTCCTCTACGGCGTGATGGGCATCGGGTCGGCGGCGCTCGCGCTCGGGTCGGCGGCGTTCCCGCGGGCGTTCGGCCTCGGCTGGCGCTGGCTGGTGTTCGGGGCGGTGCTCCTCGGCGGGGCGGTGGCCTTCGCGTACGCGGACTCGGTGGTCGCGGTCGCGCTCGTGCTCGGCGTCATGGGGATCGGCATCGGCCCCACCCTCGTGACGCAGTACTCCCTCGGGTCCGAGCGGGCGCCGGTCGGACGCTCGGCGACGACCATGACGATCCTCGGCTCGGCGGTCATCGTCGGACAGTCCCTGTCGTCGGCCGTCACGGGCGCAGTCGCCGAGCGTGCCGGTGCGGCGGGAGCGATGGTGCTGCCGGCGATCGCGGCCGGCGTCGTCGTCGTGGCGGCGGTCGCGGACCTGGTGCTCGAGCGGCGGGCCACCCGGCGCTGACCGGCGCTGCGGGCGCTGCGGGCGGCGCAGCGTCGCTGTGAGACGACCTGGCCGCTGTCGCACGACATCGGCGGCGTCGTTCGACGTCGGACACCCGCCGCGCGCCGCCCCCGCCTACTCCGTGTCGTCGTGGAGCAGCGCCTCGTGCCGGTGGTCGCCCGACCGCAGCCCGGCCCGCGCGATCATGTGCGTCGACACCGGCACCAGGAACAGCTGGAAGACCATGATCGGGAGCACGACCCAGAGCGCCGTCCACGTCCACACGGCCACCACGACCGCCGCGAGCGCGAAGGCCAGCCCGAGCACCTGCGGCTTCGCCATGGCGTGCAGGCGGACGAGCGGGTCGGGGAACCGGACGATGCCCACGGCGGCGCCGAGCGACAGCACGGAGCTGACGAGCAGCAGCGCGACGGCGATCCAGGCGCGGATCCCGGCGCCCTCGACGAACGCCTCGATGAGGTCGATCACCTACGTCTCCTCCTCGATCGCGTGCTCCGGGGTCGTCGCGTCGGAACCCTCGTCCGACGGGTCAGACGAGGGTGTGACCGCCCGGGCGACGGCGACGGTCGCGAACACGCTCGTCGCGGCGATCACCACGAGGACCGGGACGGCGGTGAGGTCCCGACGGAGCGCCATCGCGGCGGCGGTCACGATGAGGACCGTCGTCAGCACCAGGTCGGAACCGATCATCCGGTCGAGGATCGTCGGCCCCCGGACGATGCGACCGACCGCCAGTGCGAGCGTCACCCCGAGGAGCACCAGGACGACGGCGACGCAGACCGCCATGACCACGACCCCGGCGCTCACCGGACGACCTCCGGCAGCGGCTCGGAGAGCTCCGAGACGTCCTGCCGCGACCCGAGCGCGCGGATGACCATGGCCTCGATGCGGAGCGCGGTCCGCCGTTCGGCCTCGACCTGCTCGATCCGTTCGGTGTCCAGCACGTGCAGCAGGACCCGACGGTGCCGCAGGTCCACGTCGGCGACGTACGAGCCCGGCACGAGCGAGACCGCGATCGTCGCGAGGGTGAACGTCATCTCGGACGTGCTGTGCAGCTGCACGAGCACGATCGAGCTGCGCCGCACCCCACGTGGACGGAACGCCGCCCACGCGACCCGGAAGGACGCGGCCACGACCAACCCGCCCCACACGACCAGGAACCAGAGGACGGCAGGGAGCGAGAAGCGCCCCGACAGGGGGACCGGTGGCAGCGGGAGCAGCTGCGTCACGAGCAGCGCGACGACGATGCCGCACAGCAGGGTCAGCGGCGTCCACGAGCCCCACAGCAGTGCCCAGAGGACGGTGAGGCCGGCGACGAGCGGTACGTCGTAGCGCCACGCGACGGCGATCCGCCGCGCGTTCGTGAAGCGTCGGGTGTCGCTCATCGGTCGCCTCCGAGCACGGCCTGCACGTACCGGTCCGGCGACTCGAGCGACTCCGCCGCCCGGGTCGCGTACCCGTAGAGGGGGCCCGCCACCACCGTGAGGGCCACCGACCCGAGGACCGCGACGGTCGTGACGCCGACGAGCATGCGGGGCAGACGGGTGCGCGGCGGCGCCTCGCCGGCGACGGGCGTCGGCCCGCCCGTGGCCGTCTCGTCCGGACGGGAGGCACGGCTCGCGTGCGGTGCGTCGGTGACCGTCACCGAGCCTCCCGGGTGGTACGCCTCACCGGTCTCCTCGGAGACGGTCAGCGGCGCCGGTTCCGGCGCCCGCAGGTGCGCGTGCGGCTCGGCCGTGCTCGCGTGCGGGGCGGCCGCCTCGGCCGCCGGCTTGGGCCGCCAGAAGGCGGCGTCCCAGACGCGCATGAGCGCGTAGAGGGTCAGGAGGCTCGTCACGACCCCGGCGGCGATCGTCGCGTACGCCAGTGGGGAACCGTCCTCGGCAGCGGCGCGGAACAGACCGAGCTTGCCGATGAACCCGGAGAACGGCGGGATGCCGCCCAGGTTGAACGCCGGCACGAGGTACAGCGCGGCGAGCAGCGGCGCGGCCTTGAGGAGCCCGCCGAGGGAACGGGTCGAGGTCGTGCCGCCGACGCGCTCCATCAACCCCGAGACCAGGAACAGGGTCGTCTGCACGACGATGTGGTGCACCGTGTAGAACACCGCCGCGGCCGTGCCGGCGACCGACCCCAGCCCGACCCCCATCACCATGAACCCGATGTGGCTGATGAGCGTGAAGGACAGCAGCCGTTTCACGTCCGTCTGCGACACCGCGCCGAGCACGCCGACGACCATCGTGAGGATCGCGACCACGAGCAGCACCGTGTTGAGCTGCGGCCGCGGGAAGATGATCGTCTCGAGCCGGATGATCGCGTAGATGCCGACCTTCGTGAGGAGTCCCGCGAAGACCGCGGTGACGGGGGCGGGGGCCGTCGGGTACGAGTCCGGTAGCCAGAACGCCAGCGGGAAGACCGCGGCCTTGATGCCGAACCCGATGAGCAGCATCGTGTGGAGCAGCAGCTGCACGTGCTCCGGCAACTCGGCGACCCGTTCGGAGATCTGCGCGATGTTCACGGTCCCGGTCGCCCCGTACACGAGCCCGATGGCGGCGAGGAAGATCGCGGACGCGATGAGGCTCGTCACGATGTACGTCGTCCCAGCGCGCACCCGTTGCTCGCTGCCCCCGACGGTGATGAGCACGTACGAGGCGACGAGGAGCATCTCGAACGCGACGTAGAGGTTGAAGAGGTCGCCCGCGATGAACGAGTCGAGCACGCCCGCCGCGAGCACGAGGTAGGTCGGGTAGAAGATCGTGACCGGGGCGTCCTCGTCGTCGTCGGCGAGGCCCTGCCCGATCGAGAACAGCAGGACGAGCAGGAGCACGCTCGCGCTGACCGTGAGGAGCAGGGCGCTCAGCCGGTCGACCACGAGACTGATGCCGTACGGCGCCTGCCAGCCGCCCACCTGCACGACGATCGTGCCGTGCCGGTCGACGAGCACCATGAGGGTGACGGCCACGGCGACGGCGATCGCCAGCACGGCGACCGTGATGGCCCGCTGCGTCTTCTGGTGACGGACGAGCCCGAGCGCGACCGCGGCGCCGAGCAGCGGGACAAGCACGAGGAGGGGGACGAGCCAGGTCATCGGGCGTTCTCCTCCTGCTGGGCGGCCTCGGGGTCGGTGTCGATCTCCGGGTCCTCGTCGACGACGTCCTCGTCGCCGCTGCCGTCGCGCTGGCGTCCGATCGCGGCGTCGGCCTCGTCGACCCCGACCTCGTCCGCGCGCGACAGCTTCCAGGAGCGGTGGATGAGGGCGAGGAGGAAGGCGCTGACCGCGAAGGTGATGACGATCGCGGTGAGGGCGAAGGCCTGGGGGAGCGGATCCGTGATGCCCTCGGCGGACTTCCCGATCGGTGGCTTGCCGGCGGCCCCGGACATCACGAGGAGGAGCAGGTTGAGCGCGTTGCCGAGGAGCAGGAACCCGAGCAGCATGCGCGTCAGGGACCGTTCGAGCAGCAGGTAGACGCCGCACGAGAACAGCACGGCCATGGCGATGACGAGGACCAGGGTGACGGTCACGTGGCACTCCCTTCCGGGGTGGCGGCCGCGGCGTCGTGCACGGGGTCGGACCGGGTCGTGTCGGGCTCCGTGGAGTCGGCGATCGGGGCGCGGAGGTCCTCGAGTCGCTGGCGGTCGACCTCGGCGCCGAGGCTGCGGAGGACGTCGAGCACGAGGCCGACGACCACGAGGTAGACGCCGATGTCGAAGAACGTCGCCGTGACGAACTCGACGTGCCCGAGGACCGGGACCGTGGCCTCGACGAACTCGGAGTACAGCGCCTCCTTCCCGAAGAACAGCGGCACGAGCGCGGTCACGGTGGCCGTCGCGACGCCGAGGCCGAGCAGGCGACCCGCGCGGACCGGGGCCGCGGCACCGAGTTCGGCCGGGCCGCCGGCGAGGTACCGGGCCGCCAGCGCGATGCCGGCGACGAGGCCGCCGGCGAACCCGCCGCCGGCGGCGTTGTGCCCGGCGAACAGCAGGTAGACCGACAGGACGACGAGTCCGTGGAAGAGCAGCCGGACGACCACGTCGAGGAGCGCCGAACGCCCGGTCGGCATCGCTGCGCTCGTCGGCAGCCAGGCCCGCGGCTCGCCGTCGGGACGGTGCTTGTCGCTCGTGATGCTCGACGGCAGGTCGCGGAGCCGCGGCAGGGTGTCCTCGCGGGAGTTGACGAAGATGAGGCTCGCGACCCCGGTGGCCGCGGCGACGACCACGGTCAGTTCGCCGAGGGTGTCCCAACCACGGAGGTCGACGAGGGCGACGTTCACGACGTTGAGTCCGTGCCCGAACGAGCTCGTCAGGGCGGGGAGGTCGGGCCAGAGCGGCTGCGCGGTCCGCGACGACGCAGCGACCACCACGACGACCGCGAGCGTGGTCCCGGCGAACCCCGCGAAGAGCGCACGCACGATCCGGAAGCGCGAGGGGTTTGCCGTCGCGATGCGCGGGGGCAGCCGTCGGAGCACCAGGACGAACGCGATGAGCGTCACCGTCTCGACCACGAGCTGGGTGAGCGCGAGGTCGACCGCCCCGTGCAGGACGAAGAGCACGGACATCCCGTACCCGGTGACCCCGACGAGCACGGCGGCGGCGAACCGGGTCTTCGCGCTCGTGACGGCGATCGCGCCGATGCTCATCACCACCACGACCGGGACCTGACCCCACGAGTCTGCGAACCGCACCGAGAACGCCCAGGGTCCGCCGACGACCAGGTTCACGAGCGCCCCCGCCACGAAGACCGACAGGATCACGGTGAGGTAGTAGGGGAGCGAGCCCCGCTGGAGCGCCGCGGTCAGGCCGGTCGCGCCGCGGTCGAGTCCGCGCATGACCCGGCGGTAGGTGCCGGCCGCGCTCGGCGCCCCCGCCAACCGGTGCTGCAGCGCCTCGACCGGACGGCGCAGGAGGAACAGGGCGGTGCCGCCGAGGAGCGTGACCGCGGACAGCCCGAGCGCCGGCTCGAGCCCGTGCCACAGCGCGAGGTGGGGCACCGGGGCGAAGCCGATCGACGCGGCGTTCGCGGCCGGTTCGACGCCCTTCGCCACGAGCGGGGTGGCGAGACCGAGCACCACGCCGAGGACGCCGAGCACCGACGGCACCGCCCCGAGGCCGTGCAGCGCGTGGGGCTCGGTGTCCGCGACGCCGGGCTTCCGGGCGAACGCACCCCACAGGAACCGCAGCGAGTACGCCACGGTGAGCAGGGACCCGATGGTGACGCCGACGAGCGCGACCCACGCCCACCCGGTGTCGGGACCGGCGTGGAGGGACTCGACGAACCCGGTGAGCACGGCCTCCTTCGCGACGAAGCCGATCGTGGGCGGCAGTCCGGCCATCGAGGCGAGCGCCAGGACGGTCACGACCACGAGCCAGGGCATCCGCCGTCCGAGGCCGCTGAGCCGCCCGAGGTCGCGGGTCCCGGCTGCGTGGTCGATCGCGCCGACGACGAGGAACAGCGTCGACTTGAACGTCGCGTGGGCGACGAGCAGGGCGATCCCCCCGAGCGCGACGGCCGGCTCGCCCCACCCGACCGCGAGCACCAGGAACCCGAGCTGGGCCACCGTGCCGTACGCGAGCAGCAGCTTGAGGTCGGTCTGCCGGAGCGCCCGGTAGCCGCCGATGAGCATGCCGCACACCCCGAGCACCGTGACCGTCCCGCGCCAGCCGTCGACGAGCGCGAAGCCCGGGGCGAGGCGGGCGACGAGGTAGATGCCGGCCTTCACCATCGCCGCGGCGTGGAGGTAGGCGCTGACCGGGGTCGGCGCGGCCATCGCCGCCGGGAGCCAGAAGTGGAAGGGGACGATCGCGGACTTCGTCAGGGCACCGAGCAGGACGAGCACGACCGACACCGGGACGAGCGCGCCGCCCGCGGACACCAGGGTCGGTGCGGCGTCGACGATGGCGCTCAGCGACGTGGTGCCGGCCCGGACGGACAGCAGCACGAGCCCGGCGAGCATCGCGAGCCCGCCGGCGGTCGTCACGACGAGTGCCTGCATGGCGGCGGCGCGGCTGGCGCGCTTCACCGCGTCGTGTCCGATGAGGAGGTAGGAGAAGACGGTCGTGGCCTCCCACAGCACGAAGAGGACGATGACGTCGTCGGCGATGACGAGTCCGTACATCGAGCCGGCGAAGGCGGTGAGGACGCCGGCGAACCGGCCGAGCCCGACCTCGCGCTCCTCGAAGTACGCCGCACAGTAGACGAGCACGAGCGTGCCCACGACGGTGACGACGAGCGCGAGCACCCACGAGAGGGCGTCGACGCGCAGGCCGATCGCGAGGTCGAGCTGCGGGACCCAGGTCGAGCGCTCGCGGATGCCAGGACCGAGGGCCGCCGGGGTCTGCGCGACCGTGAGCACCGCAGCCGCAGCGGGTGCGAGCGCGGCGATGAGGAAGACCCGGCGCCCGAGCCAGGGCGTCAGCGCCGGGACGACGAGGGCGAGGACCGCGAACGCGGCGAGGACGGTGACCATGGGGCACCTCCTCGGGGTCGGGCTGCAGTCCGGCTCACTGGATGCTCCCAGCTTAGGGTGGCCCCGATGGGCAGAACCTGTGTGCCCGGACAGTGTCAGGAGCAGCCGGTCGGGCCGTCCCGTCCAGTCTGCTCGCGCGCCGGCCGAGTCGACCGGTCAGCGTCCGTGCGCCCGCGCGGGGATCTGCGTCGCGAGCTTCCCTCCGGAGACGTCGACGAGCGTCCCCGTGATGTACCCGGCCGCGTCGCTCGCCAGGAACACGAGCAGGTCGGCCACGTCGTCCGCGGTCTCCCACCGGCGCAGCGAGAGCGTGTCGAGCAGGCGGTCCTGCCGGTCCGGCGGCATGTCCGCGAAGCCGTTCATCGCGGTCGGCACCATGCCCGGTGCGTAGGCGTTCACGGTGATGTCCCACGGCCCGAGCTCGGACGCGAGCACCCGCGTGAACTGCACGACGGCGGCCTTCGACGCCGCGTACGCCGCGCTCCCGACGCTCGGCACGATCGCGGCGAAGGACGCGGCGTTGATGATCCGCCCCCGACCCGCCGCCTGCATCACGGGCGCGACGGCCTGGCTCACGAGGAAGGTGCCGCCCGCGTTGACGTCCATGCACCGACGCCAGCCCTCCCACCCGAGGTCGGCGACGGTCCCTTCGACGTTGATGCCCGCGTTGTTCACGAGCACGTCGACCGTGCCGTGGCGCTCGACGACGGTGGCGACCGCGGCCCGGACCGACGCCGGGTCGGTGACGTCGCACACGATCCGGTCGGGCAGGGCGTGCCCGTCGTCGGGCACGGCGCCCCCGTCGTCGGCCACGTCCGGGAACCCGAGGTCGAGCGCGGCCACACGACACCCCTCGGCGACGAACCGCTCGGCGATCACCGCGCCGATCCCGCGCGCGGCTCCGGTCACGACCACCACGCGGTCGGTCAGGTCGAGGTGCATCGTCGCTCCCGTCGTCGGTCTGCAATAGGCATACTATTCACCCATGACCGATGCGCGCGTGCTCTGGATCACCGGCGGCGGGAGCGGCATGGGTGCCGCCGTGGCGGAACAGGCCGCGCGGGACGGCTGGACCGTCGTGCTGAGCGGTCGCCGGACCGACCGACTCGACGCCGTCGCCCAGACCGTGCGTGCAGCCGGCGGCAGCGCCGACGTCCTGCCGCTCGACACCGCCGACGTCACCGCCGTCGCGACCGCTCGGGACGTGCTGCTCGGCCGGCACGGTCGGCTCGACGGGCTCGTCCTCGCCGCCGGTCTCAACGCCCCCGAGCGCCGGTGGGACGACCAGACGATGGCCGACTTCCGGGCGATCGTCGACACGAACCTGACCGGCGTGGTCGCCGTCGTCGACGTGGCGCTCCCGTCGCTCCGCGCGGTCGGCGGCACCGTGGTCGTCGTCTCCTCGTACGCCGGGTGGTCCTTCCAGCCCGGCGCCGGCGTCGCGTACTCGGCGTCGAAGACCGCGCTCGCCTCCGTCGTCCGCACGCTCAACCAGCAGGAGGCCGAGCACGGCGTCCGTGCGACCCACCTCTGTCCCGGGGACGTCGCCACCGACTTCCTCGACCGTCGACCGGTGGTGCCCGACGCTGCGGCACGGGCCGTCATGCTGCAGCCGGAGGACGTCGCCCGAGCGGTGTCCTTCGTGCTCGAGGCCCCGTCGCACGTGCGCGTCGACGAGCTCGTCGTCAGCCCGGTCGCCCAGCGGTGATCTACGACCGGGTCCTCGACGAGCTCGGCGCGGCCGTCGTCCACGGCGGGTTCGGCACCGCCCCGGTGAGCATCGACGACCTCGTCGCCCGGACCGGTGCGAGCCGCAGCATCGTCCGCGAGGCCGTCCGGGTGCTCGTCGGCCTCGGACTCCTCCGTGCCCGGCGCCGTGTCGGCGTGCTGGCACTCGCGTCCTCGGAGTGGGACGTGCTCGACCCCCGGGTGATCGGTTGGCGGCTCTCCGGCCCGGACCGGCGGGCGGCCCTCGACGAACTGCGCACGCTGCGGCGCGCGGTGGAACCCGCTGCCGCGGCGGCGGCGGCCGCCGCGGACGGTGACACCGCCGGTCTGGAGGCACTGCTCGCGTCCGCCGACCACCTCGCCACCGCGGCGGGTGCCGCGGACGCCACCGCGTTCCTCCAGGCCGATCGTGCGCTGCACCGCGCCGTCCTGGACCGGTCCGGGAACACGCTCTTCCGCAGGCTCCACGGCGTCGTCGAGCGGGCCCTCGACGAGCGGGCCGGGATCGGGCCCGACGAGCACGACGTCCAGCTGCACGGCGCGCTCGCGCGCGCCGTCGCCGACGGCGACCCGGCCGCAGCCCGTGCCACGATGCAGGAGATCGTCGACCGGACCTGACCCGCGACCGGTGCCAGGCTGGCCGCAGACCAACGCGAAGGAGCGTCATGGAGTTCACCGACCTCGTCCCCGACCCGGCCGCCGTCGAGCGGATCGCGACCGGGAGCACCTGGGCCGAGGGCCCCTGCTGGGTGCCCGCCTCGAGGACACTCCGGTGGTCGGACATCCCCGGCGACCGGATCCTGCAGTGGCACGCCGACACCGGAGCCGTCGACACGTACGCCGAGCACGTCGAGTTCACGAACGGTCGGACGCTCGACCGCGACGGCTCCGTCGTGCAGTGCTCGCACGGACTGCGGCGGGTCGAGCGCGACCGGGACGGGGCGGTGTCCGTGATCGTGGACGGCTGGGCCGGTGGTCGGCTCAACTCGCCGAACGACGTCGTGGTCGCCTCCGACGGTGCGGTCTGGTTCACCGACCCCGCGTACGGGATCACCCAGCCCCGCGAAGGCCACCCCGGCGTCCGTGAGTACGGCGACCACTGGCTGTTCCGCTGCGGCCCGGACGGCGGGGACCTCCGGCCGGTGGTGACCGACGTCGACGAGCCGAACGGGCTCGCGTTCGCCCCGGACGAGCGGGTGCTCTACGTCGCGAGTTCCTCGGGCGACCTGCCGGTGATCCGCGCGTACGACGTGGACATCGACGACGTCGGGGTCCGCGTGAAGAACGGGCGCGACTTCGCACGGCTCGGTGCGGGGGAGGGCGTCCCCGACGGCATCCGTGTGGACGAGCACGGCAACGTCTGGTCCTCGTCGCACCGCGGCGTCGTCGTGTTCGACCGGGCGGGTGCGCGACTCGGGGAGATCGCGGTACCGGAGGTCGTCTCGAACCTCTGCTTCGGCGGGGACGACGGCACCGAGCTGTTCCTGACCGCGACGACCTCGGTCTACCGGCTCCCGACGCGGGCTCGGGACGCCGCGCAGGGGAAGGACGCCGTACCCTGAGACGGCCATGCAGTGCGACTACTTCGACCGCGGGGTGTGCCGATCGTGCACGCTCATGGGCCAGCCGTACGCCGACCAGGTCCTCGACAAGGAGATCCGGACGCGCGAGCTGCTCCACGACGCGGTCGAGGCCGCGGGCGGTCCGGGTGCGGTCGAGTGGCTCCCCGCGATCACGAGTCCGGAGTCGGCCTACCGCAACAAGGCGAAGATGGTGGTCGGCGGCTCCGTGCAGCACCCGACCGTCGGCATCCTCGACCACCGCCAGCGCGGGGTGGACCTGCGGCACTGCGGCATCTGCACGCCCGGCATCCAGCGCGCGCTGCCGGTCCTCGCACGGTTCATCGCCGACGCCGGACTGATCCCGTACGACGTCGCCGCCCGGCGGGGTGAGCTGAAGTTCGTCCTCGTGACGGAGTCACCCGACGGCGAGCTCATGGTCCGCTTCGTGCTGCGTTCGGAGGGACAGCTGCCCCGGCTCCGCGAGCACCTCGCCGCGCTCCGCTCCGTGCTGCCGGAGGCCGTGGTGGTCACGGCGAACCTGCTCCCCGAGCACAAGGCCGTCACCGAGGGCGACCGCGAGGTGCTCCTGACCGAGCAGGCGACGCTGCCGATGCGGATGGGGGACGTCACGATGCACCTCCGTCCGCAGAGCTTCTTCCAGACCAACACCGTCGTCGCCGCGCGGCTGTACGAGCAGGCCACCGCGTGGATCGACGAGGTGGACCCCGCCTCGATGTGGGACCTGTACTGCGGGGTCGGCGGCTTCGCCCTGCACGCCGCTCGCCCCGGCCGTGCGGTGACGGGCATCGAGACGAGCCGCGAGGCCGTCCGTTCGGCGGGACAGTCCGCTCGCGAGGCCGGCCTGACCGACGTCCGGTTCGCCGCCGACGACGCCACCGAGCACGCGCTCCGAGCCCGTCCGGACGCCGTGCCGGAACTCGTCGTGGTCAACCCGCCCCGGCGCGGGATCGGTGTGACGCTGGCGGACTGGCTCGAAGCGTCGAGCGTCGACCACGTCGTCTACTCGAGCTGCAACCCGGCGACCCTCGCGAAGGACCTGGCACGCATGCCGTCCTTCCGACTCGACCGCGTCCGGGTCCTCGACATGTTCCCGCAGACCGGCCACCTCGAGGCCGTGACCGTGCTGTCGAGACGGTGATCCGAGCCTCCTGGCCGACTTTCCCAGGGAATTGCCAAGCGAACGTACCCGGGTACAGCACCATCTGCGCGAGCACGGCGATCGGGGCGTACAGGTTTCACCGTGGGGGACATAGCACCGAAGGGTAGAACCGTTTGTCTCAGTTTGATAACGGTGCGGAGTTTCCTATGGTGGCCGACCGAGGTGCCACCGGCGCGAGACCACTGCCCCCGGTGGCGCACCCCACAACGTGACCGCGGACGGTCGGGACGGGCAGTGGACAGGTCGGAACTCCGGCGCGCGGTCCCGGTGGAGCAATCACATGAAGAAGCTTTCCCGTACCCGCACCATCGTCGGTGGCCTCGCCTTCGCAGGCATCGCCGCGACGGGTGTCGGCCTCGCGGCTGCGCCCGCGAACGCAGCGTCCGGTTCGACCTGGGACGCGCTCGCACAGTGCGAGTCCGGTGGTAACTGGGCGATCAACACCGGCAACGGTTTCTACGGCGGTCTCCAGTTCACGCTGGGGACGTGGCAGGCCAACGGCGGCTCGGGCAACCCGGCCGCTGCCAGCCGCGAGACCCAGATCGCCGTCGCCGAGCGCGTCCTCGCGTCCCAGGGCTGGGGCGCATGGCCGGCCTGCTCCGCGAAGCTCGGTCTGAGCGGCACCACCGGTGCTGCTCCGACGGCCGCCACGCCGCAGCCCGCCGCACCGGCGACCCAGGCCGCTCCGCAGCAGAGCACGACGCAGGCTGCGCCGCAGCAGAGCACCACGCCGGCGGCGCCGCAGCAGGCGGCCCCGAAGGCGACGGCCCCGGCTGCCTCGAGCAAGCCGGCCGCGGTGGCGACCAGCGGCAAGACCTACAAGATCGCGTCGGGTGACACGCTCGACAAGATCGCCGCGAAGCTCGACGTCGAGGGCGGCTGGAAGCAGCTCTGGGCGGCGAACACGTCGACGATCGACGACCCGAACCTCATCTACGCGGGTCAGACCCTGCAGCTCCCGGCCTGATCGCCGCGACTGCGTGACGGAACCCCCTCGACCTCGGTCGAGGGGGTTCCGTCGTCGTCGGGCTACTGCGGGTTCTCCGCGAGCCACCCGGCGACGTCGTCCGACCGCAGCGCCTGCGACAGCGACTGCACCGCGAGGGTGTTCACGGCGACGTACGACTGGCCGTCGCTCGAGGTCCCACCGCCGGCCGTCGGCATCGTGAAGGTCACGAGGTCGGACGACCTGACGCCGCGCAGGGACCACCCGAGGTCGACGAGCGTGCGGAGGTCGAGGCCGGCGTCGACGGACAAGTACCTGGTCGTCGCGTCCACGAAGGCCCGGATGCGACCGGGGTTCGTGATGGTGCCGCGCGAAAGGGCCCCGTCGAGCACGCCGCGCATGAAGGCCTGCTGGTTGCGGACCCGGGTGTGGTCGGCGTCGGCGAAGGCGTACCGCTCGCGGACGAAGGCCAACGCCGCGTCGCCGTCGAGGCGGTTCGGGCCGGCGACGAACTCGTCGCCCTCGCGGGCGGTGAACGCACGCGGCGAGTCCACGGTCACGCCACCGAGTGCGTTCGTCATGTCGCGGAAACCGGCGAAGTCGATCTCGGCGACGTGGTCGATGCGGGAGTCGAGGAGTTCCTCGACGGTTCGGACGACGAGCGGGACTCCGCCCCAGCTGAACGCCGCGTTGATCTTCGCGGTCCCGTGGCCGGGGATGTCGACCCACGAGTCGCGCATGATCGACATGAGGTAGGCGCGCTTGCGGTCGGCCGGGAGGTGCAGGAGCATCAGCGTGTCCGCGCGGCCGCCCGTGACGCCGTCACCGTTCGGATCGAGCGACGCGCGGGAGTCCGACCCGATCAGGAGGATGTTCTCGACGCCGTCCACCGGAGCGGGGCGCTCGCCGCTGGGGAAGGCGTGGTCGATGGTGGTGCTCTGGTCGAAGCTGCGAGCGAGACCGCCGATGAAGACACTGGCGACCACCGCGATGACCGTGGCCAGTCCCGCGAGGGTCCCGATCGTCGCGAGGAGCGCGACGAGGAACGGGCGCCTGCGTCGCCGTCGCCTCGAGGGGTTCGATCGCCCGCTGTCGTTGCGCTGCCGGACGCGGTCCGGCCGATCGGTGCCACCCACCCGGCCGTTGCCGCCGGATCGATCGCTGCCCCCCGGCAGATCCCCGCTCCCTGGCCTGACGCTCGCCGGTGCAGCGCGTCGCGGCGCGCCGACGCCGGGTCGCGGTCGGTCGTGGGATTCGGCGGTAGCCGCCCCTGCGGCGGCTCTGGCTGCACGGCGTTCGGACACATGGTCTCCTGGGATGCGGGCCGGCCCTGATGCCGACCCTCCCAGAGTACCGCATGTGCAATATCAGATGCTAGGGATTCGTCCGGCTCATGATCGCTGCGAGCGCCCCACGCAACGCTGCGTCCTCGGGCAGGACCTCGCGCTCGATGTGCTTCGCCGTGTCCCACGCGGCCCGCCCGGCATCGGTCACCGTGACCACGCGCCGCCGACGGTCCTCCGGGTGCGGCGAGCGTTCGACGAGGCCGTCCCGCTCGAGCCGCTCGAGCGTGCGGGACATCGTCTGGGGCTGCACCCGTGCCGCGCGGGCGACCGTGTCGGCGCCGGTCGGACCGGTCCGGATCAGGATGTCGATCGCGATGAGCCCGGCGTGCGGGAGCCCGATCTCGCGCAGTCGCTCGTCCCAGTCGCGCTCGACACGTCGTGCGGCCGCGGCCAGCAGGCGCCCCATGGGCCATGCCGCGGGCTGTTCCTCCATGGCAGCATCCTACGGAGCGGGCATCGACGACAGATGATCAGCATGCTGACGATCGGTGTACGCTCGCACCGTGTCCCGCTTCCTCCGAATCGTGCTCCCCGCCGTCGTCATCGTCGCCTGGCTCGCCGTCGCGTCCGTCGGCGGTCCCTACTTCGGCAAGATCGCCGAGGTCTCGACGAACGACCAGACGTCCTTCCTCCCGGCCTCGGCGGACGCCACGAAGGTGCAGGAGCGAGCGTCCGAGTTCCGGCAGGCATCCGGTGCCCCGGCCATCGTGGTCCTCGACCGTGCGGGCGGCTTGACGCGCACCGACCTCGCTGCGGCAGACCGTCTCGCGGAGGACCTCGGCGACCGCGGCGACGTCCAGGGTGTCAGCCCGGTCATCCCGAGCGAGGACGGGGACGCGGTCGAGATCGTCGCCACACTGACGCAGACGGCCGAGACCGGCGACGCGGTGGAGGCGATCCGGGCGGACGTCGACGACGCCCTGCCGACGGGCGTTCGCGGCTTCGTCACCGGGCCGGCCGGCTTCACGGCCGACCTGACCGCAGCCTTCGCCGGCATCGACGGGCTCCTGCTCGGCGTCGCCCTCGCCGCCGTGTTCGTGATCCTCATCGTCGTGTACCGGTCGCCACTCCTGCCGGTCCTCGTGCTGAGCACCGCCTCGTTCGCGCTCTGCGCCTCGATCCTCGTGGTGTGGTGGCTGGCGAAGGCCGACCTCGTGACCGTCAACGGGCAGGTGCAGGGCATCCTCTCGATCCTCGTGATCGGCGCCGCGACGGACTACGCGCTGCTCTACACCGCGCGCTACCGGGAAGCCCTCCGTGACCACCGCACCGGGTGGGAGGCCACGAAGGCCGCGCTCCGGGGCAGCCTCGAACCGATCCTGGCATCCGGTGGCACGGTCATCGTGGGTGTCCTCTGCCTCCTGTTCTCCGACCTCAACTCGAACAAGGCGCTCGGGCCGGTGGCCGCGATCGGCATCGCGTTCAGCCTGCTCGCGGCGCTCACCCTGCTGCCGGCGCTCCTCCTCGCCTTCCGGCGCGCGGCCTTCTGGCCGCTCCGGCCGGCGTACGGGTCCGCCCACCCCGTCGTGACCGGTCCGGACGCGAAGGGCCTCTGGGCGTCGGTCGGGAGGCTCGTGGCGCGTCGGTCACGAGTCGTCTGGGTCGTGTGCACGGTCGGCCTCCTCGCCATGGGAGCCGGGCTGTTCGGCCTGCGGGCCGACGGCGTGCCGCAGAGCGACCTCGTCATCGGGGCATCCCAGGCCCGGGACGGGCAGGACGTGCTGGCGGACCACTTCCCGGGCGGTTCCGGCAGCCCGGCGCAGGTCATCGGACGCGCGGACTCGCTCGACGAGCTCGTCGAGACAGTCCGCGGGGTCGACGGGGTCGACGGCGTGGTCGCGGCCGCGAAGGACTCCCCGTCCGGCACGGTCGCCGTCACCGACGGGTCCGGAGCGAGCGCTGGTGGCGGCTCCGGCTCGGCTCGGTCCGGCGCGGGCGGTGGCGGCTCCGGCCCGACCGCCGAGCCGACGGTCTCGCGCGGCGACGTCCTCCTCGAGGCCACCCTCGCCGACCCGGCCGACTCCGCGGCGGCGGAGCAGACCGTCCGCGACCTCCGGACCGCCGTGGAACGGGTGGACCCGGACGCGATCGTCGGCGGGGTCACCGCGACCGCGCTCGACACGAACGACACGGGCATCCGTGACCGCTCGGTCATCATCCCGGTCGTCCTCGCGGTCATCCTGCTCATCCTCATGCTCCTGCTGCGGAGCATCGTGGCGCCGCTCGTCCTCATCGGCAGCGTGATCGTGTCCTTCGCGGCGGCGCTCGGCGTCGGGGCGCTCGTGTTCGACCACGTGTTCCACTTCCCCGGGGCCGACCCGTCCGTGCCGCTGTACTCGTTCGTGTTCCTCGTGGCACTCGGCGTCGACTACAACATCTTCCTCATGACCCGGGTCCGGGAGGAGGCGCTGCGGCACGGCCCGCGCGAGGGTGTGCTGCGCGGACTCGGTGTGACCGGCGGTGTCATCACCTCGGCCGGCATCGTGCTCGCGGCGACGTTCGCGGCGCTCGGCGTGATCCCGATCCTGTTCCTCGTGCAGATCGCGTTCGTGGTCGCCTTCGGCGTCCTGCTCGACACGGTGGTGGTGCGCTCGCTGCTCGTCCCGGCGCTCGCCGTCGAACTCGGGCGTCGGGCGTGGTGGCCGTCGCGCCTGTCGCGCCCGGCCCATCACATGTGACACGCTGGTGCCATGCCAGTGCCCTCGACCCAGCCCGCCGCCGAGCGGAAGCTCCTCCGCGACACGGTGCAGGACAAGATCCGCGACGCGATCATGGACGGCACGCTGGAGCCGGGCGAGCGGCTGAACGACGACGACCTCATCGCCTGGCTCGGCGTCTCCCGCACGCCCATCCGCGAAGCCCTCGCGGAACTCGCCCGGTCGGGGCTGATCGAGATGGCGCCGAACCGGTACACCCGGGTGGCGGCGCCGACCAAGGACGAACTGCTCGACGCGTACCGGACCCTCGGTGTGATCTACGGCGGGGTGGTCCGGCTCGCCGTGCCCCGCTTCACCGAGCCGCAGCGCAAGAAGGTCGTCAAGATGCTCGACGACGTCATCGCGCGGAGCACGAAGGGCAAGCAGGACGAGGTCGCCCGTGAGGGTGCGAGCATCTACTCGATGTGGGTCGAGGCCTGCGGCAACGCATCGCTCGCGGCGCTCTGCCGGTCGACGACCGACGGTCTGGCGTTCAAGCTCCGGGTACCGGAACTGCCGGAGCTCATCCCCGCGGACACCGTCCTGCCGGAGCTCGAGAAGCTCAAGGCCGCGGTGCTCGCGAAGGACCCGATCGCCGCCGAGCTCGCCATGGAGGCCGTGCACCTCCTTCCCGCGCGCGAACACTGAGCCAGGCGCTCTTCGCGGACCGACCGGGCGTTCTCATCGCACGTCCGAGCACTGCGGTTACCCTTTCCGGGTGAGCGAAGCACCCGACGAGACGACCCGCCGCGCCCGCCGCGGCTCCGTGCCGCCCCGCCACGGGCGCCAGAAGCGCCGCCTGAGCGCCGTGTTCCCGGCCGTCGCGGGCGTGCTCACGATGGCGATCGCGCTCAGTGGTGCGTACGCGTTCTACACGTACGACCAGCTGGCCAGCAACGTGACGATCATCAACGCGATCACGGGCAAGAAGGACACCAAGAACGACGTCGACGGTCAGGCGCAGAACATCCTGCTCGTCGGTGACGACCACCGACCGGACAACGCCACCCCCGAGCAGATGGCCGAGCTCAGCACGGAGTCGGACGGCGGTGCGACGAACACCGACACGATGATCGTCCTGCACATCAACGCGGACGGCTCCCAGGCGACGATGATCTCGTTCCCGCGCGACTCCTACGTCGACATCCCGAACGTGGGCAAGGGCAAGCTCAACAGCGCCTTCTACTACGGCACGCTGAACGGGGGCGGCGACACCGGGGGCGCGAAGCTGCTCATCCAGACAATCGAGAACCTCAGCGGGTTGCAGATCGACCACTACGTCCGTGTCTCGCTGCTCGGCTTCTACCAGGTCGTCAAGGAACTCGGCCCGGTGAACGTCTGCCTCAACAACGCGGTCAACGACCCGTACTCCGGCGTGAACCTGCCGAAGGGGAAGTCGACGCTCGACGCCAAGCAGGCGCTCTCGTTCGTGCGGCAGCGGCACGGTCTCCCGAACGGCGACCTCGACCGCAACGTCCGGCAGCAGTACTTCCTGTCGCAGGAGGCGCGCAAGGTGCTCTCCGCCGGGACCCTGCTCAACCCGATCAAGCTCGGCAACATCCTCAAGGCGGTCGGTGGGTCGATCCAGACCGACACCGACCTCGTCTCGCTCGGCTCGCAGATGCGGAACCTCCGACCGGGCAACATCCAGTCGGCGACGATCCCGACGCTCGGCACCCCGACCATCTACGTCAACGGCTCGGCGCTGTCCATCGTCCAGGTGGACGAGGTCGGCCTCCCGGCTTTCGTGCAGGGCCTCGTCGGCGAGCCGGAGGCGTACACGAAGGCCGGGCGTGCGCAGCCGGCGAACACCACCGTCACGGTGCTCAACGGCAGCGGGGTCGAGGGTGCGGCGGCGGCGGCGACCCAGAACCTCACCGCGCGTGGGTTCCAGGTGGGTGCTCCGGGATCGTCGGACACGACGAAGGCGACGCAGGTGCAGTACCCGAAGGGCATGGAGTCGCAGGCCAAGGCCGTCGTGCGGGTGACCCCGGGCGCGGTCGCGGTCCGCACCAGCGCGGTCACCGGTGTGACGCTGGTCCTCGGTTCGGACGGCAAGACCGTCTCGGCGCCGTCACAGCCCGGGTCGTCGGCCTCGAAGCCGTCCTCCGGGGGGTCCGGGGGATCGACCTCCACGAAGAAGCCGGACGCGCGGCCGAGCAAGGAGCCGTCGCCGAAGTCCACGGACGTGCACAACTACGGCAAGGCGAACGTCTGCATCAACTGAGGACGCGGGCCTCCGGACTTGCCCCTCCCGTGATCAACATGCAAGATATCAGATGTGCATGCTGACCTCCTCGCCGTCCGAGCGGAAGAGCGCGCGCTCATGCTCGCGGTTGCCGGCGGTGACCAGGCGGCCTTCACAGCGCTGCACCGACGCCTGCGGCCGATCGTCGAGCGCTACGTCCGGCACCAGCTGACCGACCCGACCCAGGCCGAAGAGGTCGTCCAGGACGTGTTCCTGGAGCTCTGGACGATCGCCGGGCGGTACGACCCGTCGCACTCCGTGATCGCCTGGGTGCGGACGATCGCGAACCGCCGAGCGATCGACCGGGTGCGCAAGAGCGTCGCCGACCGGGACCGCGACCTGCGGATCGGCGCCCGCGACCACGAGCCCGTCGACCTCGCGAGCCAGGAACGCGCGGAGAGCGTCCTCGACCGGATGGCCCTCCGGCGTGCGATCGTCCGGTTGCCGCCACGCCAACGGGAGGCGGTCGTCCTCCGGCACCTCGTCGGACTGTCCGGTCCGGAGCTGGCTGCGGAGCTCGGCCTCCCGCTCGGCACGGCGAAGACCCGAGCCAGGGACGGCGTGCTCACGCTGCGACGGACCATGGCGTCCCTGCGCGCCGATCGGTAGGTTCGAGCGGTGAACAACGCCGCGCGTCCGATCACCCTGATGACCTACAACGTGAAGAACCCGGATCCCGCCCACGACTGGCCCGGACGGCTCCCGGTGCTGCTCGACGTGGTCCGCCGGCACGACCCCGACCTGCTCTGCGTGCAGGAGGCGTTCGATCACCAGATGGACGACCTCCGTGCGGGCCTGCCCGATCACGGTTCCGTCGGCCAGGGACGGGAGGGCGGCGACGCGGGTGAGCACGCCGCGGTCTTCTTCCGACGGTCTCGGCTCCGACCCGTCGACCAGGGCTCGTTCTGGATGTCGGACACCCCGGACGAACCGGCGTCGAACACCTGGGACAGTGCGTACCCACGCATCGCGAACCACATCCGGTTCGTCGACGTGGACGGCGACGCGTTCACCCTGCTGACCACGCACCTCGACCACGAGGAGGGCCCACGCGGCGACGAGGTCCGCGCGAAGAGCGCAGCGCTGATCGTCGAACGGCTCGCAGCGACCGACGGCCCCGTGCTCGTCGCCGGCGACTGCAACGAGCCCGCCGGTGCCGGAGCCGCATCGCGTGTGCTCGCCGAGGCGGGGTTCGAGGACACGTGGACGGTGGCCGGGGATCCGGACGACCGCACCGCCACGTTCAACGACTGGGCGCCTCCGGTGTCGTCGGGGGAGCGCATCGACTGGGTGTTCACCCGTGGTGTGCGCGGCGTCGACCGTGTCGTGATCGACCACGACGGCCCGGAGACCTGGTTCGCGAGCGACCACTTCCCGGTGATCGCGACGATCCGCGTCTGACGGTCAGCAGCTCCGGGTGGCGTTGACCGGCATCGGCGAGCCGAGCACGGCCACGGTGGTCCCGTCGGTGAGCGCCGAGACGCCGTTCCGGCCGTCCTCGTCCGCGCGGGCCGCGGCGGTCCGGGCGGCGTCGTCGCTCGTGGTGTCCGCCCGCCGGTCGTCGCTCGATCCGTCGGTCGCGTCCCAACCGCGCTGGAGCAGCACCTGCCAGGCCGACGGCTCGTCCTCGTCGTCCGCTCCGAAGGACATCCGGTCGGCGCGGTCCGTCTTCGCGATCCGTCCCGCGATGTCGTCACCGACCTGCACGCCGCGGGGGCCGGAGAGCTCGACCGTGGTGCCGTTCCGCGTCCGGACGTCGTCGCGGAGGACGCGGATCTCGACCGCGTTGCCGAGGTCCGCGGGCGTCGCCAGGGCCGCGACCCGGATCGCCCCGCCCCACGTGTAGGTCGTGCCGGCGGGGAAGCACGCGCCACCGTCGCCCTCGGCCGTGTGCGTCCGGGCCGGCGTGCCCAGCAGTCGGTCGAGCACGTCGACGGTCGTGCGGGCGTCGCGCATGGAGACCACGGCGACGGTGCGGTCGTCGCGTTCGAAGACGAGCGACTCCGCGTGGAGCTCGACCGCGTCCACGTGCGCGAGCGTGCCGTTCGTCACACGCGGGGCGGAGGACGATCCCCACGACGGCTCCGATGCCCGAGCGGGCGCTCCGGACGCGATCGTGGTCGCCGACGCGGCGAGCACGGCGACGCCGAGCGCGAGTGCGGGGCGGAAGGTCATCCGTCGACCGTACGTCGTCGTTCCTCGTCGGGCGACAGGTGTTACCGAATCGGTTCCCGCCCGTCACCGGACCGTGATCTTCGACGAGGACGTCCGGGGGACACCGGGCTGGGCGGGAATGCCGCGACGGGTGCGTACCGTACGGGCCATGACGGACCAGTACACGATGCAGGACCCGACCGCGATGTACGCGGACAAGAAGCCCGACGAGCAGTACCTGCCGGGCGCCGGAACCGACGAGGAGATGGCGCAGAACGTCCCGGCCGACCACGGTGAGGACACCTACCGCGGCTCGGGCCGACTCGAGGGCCGGAAGGCGCTCGTCACCGGCGGTGACTCCGGCATCGGGGCGGCCGTCGCCATCGCCTACGCCCGCGAGGGCGCCGACGTGGCGATCTCGTACCTGCCCGAGGAGGAAGAGGACGCGAAGCGCATCGTCGGACTCATCGAGGCCGCCGGCCGCACGGCGGTCGCGCTGCCCGGTGACATCACGTCGAAGGAGTGGTGCGAGGAGCTGGTCGCGAAGGCCGTCGACGGCCTGGGCGGGCTCGACATCCTCGTGAACAACGCGGGCAAGCAGCAGAACGTCGACGACATCACGAAGATCTCGGACGAGGAGTTCGACGAGACCTTCAAGACGAACGCCTACGCGACGTTCCGCATCACGAAGGCCGCCGTCCCGCACCTCCAGCCGGGCTCGACGATCATCAACACGACCTCGATCCAGGCGTACGCCCCCTCGCCGCACCTGGTGCACTACGCGGCCACGAAAGCGACCGTGAACAACCTGGCCAAGGGCCTCGCCGCGCAGCTCGCGCCGAAGGGCATCCGCGTGAACGCCGTCGCGCCCGGGCCGATCTGGACGCCGCTGCAGCCGGCCGGTGGACAGCCGCCGGAGGCCCTGCCGTCCGCGGGCGAGCAGACCTACCTCGGCCGCTGGGGCCAGCCGGCCGAACTCGCGCCGGCGTACGTCTTCCTCGCCAGCGGCGAGTCGTCCTACGTGGTCGGTGAGACGCTCCACGTCGACGGCGGGATGCCGACGCCGTAGCGGCGACCCAGGACGGACGGGAGGCGCGGTGCCAGCTGGCACCGCGCCTCCCGTCCGTCCGTGGTCGGTCTGCGGTCAGACCGTGAGCCGCTGTTCCTCCGGTCGGACCGGCCGGACCGACGCGTGGAGCTCAGCTGTCGTCATCCGGCCGCGCTGCCACGCGTCGAGTGCGAAAGCGACCGTCCGAGCGGTCCGGAGCTCCGCGACATCGACGTCGGAGCGCGGATCGTGCAGCGCGACGTACAGCTCCGTCAGGGAGTCGTGCGACCCGAGTCGCACGGTCGGGACGCCAGCGGACCGTGCGACCCGCTCGACGGTCCGGTCGTCCGTCACCACGAGTGCACAGTCGGTGATGCGTCGCGCGGTGACGTCGGTCGAGATGTCGTGCGCGACGAGCGCCACGGGGATCGAGGACATGCGGCGGACGACCCGGAGGACCTCGTTCGACCGTGCGCCGTCGCGCTCGTCCAGCCGGAACACGGCGATCGAAGCCGCGCCGCGTTCGCCGGCCACCGCCACGACCGCGGCGGCGAGGTCCTCCGTGGAGAGTCCGATGTCGGTCTCCGCGCCGACCGTCAGCCCGACGCCGACGGGGGTGCTCGGGACCGCGGCGACGTCGGCGGCGTGGTCGATCCACAGCAGGTCGAGGGTGCCGGCCGCGATCGAGCCCGGGGTCGCGGGCTCGATGCCGTCGGTCAGGGTGATGCGCTCGCTCCCGGTGAGCCGGACCCGGTCACGGAGGGTCAGCGGTGTGGCGGTGTGGAACGTGTCCGGGAGCAGCGCCCGCCAGGCCTCGAGGAGGACGGAGCGAGCGAACGCCGAGCGTCCGGTGGCGATGTCGGCGATGAAGCGGCGTCGTGCGGGCATGTCCGGGCCTCCGGGGGCAGGTCGCTGATCGGGTGCTGTTCGGGTCCAGCTCCTCCATCATCGCAGACCGGTATGTGAAATACAGTACGGTCAGTGAGCGCCGCGGGGTGAGCGCAGCAGCAGCCACACGAAGTAGGGCGTCCCGACGAGCGCCGTCAGGATCCCCGCGCCGAGCTGCGCGGGCGCGATGACCGTGCGGCCGAGGAGGTCGCCGAGGCAGACGAGCACCGCGCCGAGCAGCACGGCCACCGGGACCACCCGGGCGTGCGGGCGACCCACGAGCGAGCGAGCGGCGTGCGGGGCCACCAGACCGACGAACCCGATCGTGCCGACCGCGGCGATGGCCGTCGCCGTGAGCAGCACCGACAGCGTCAGCAGGCCGAGCCGGGTCCGCCCGAGCCGGATGCCGAGCAGTCGCGGTGTGTCCTCGTCGAGCGACACGAGGTCGAGCTCGCGGTGGCGGGGGAGGACGAGCACGAGTGCGACCACGAGCACCACGACCACCGGCAGCGAGTCCTGCCACGTCCGGCCGTAGGTCGAGCCCGACAGCCAGGTCAGGGCCTTCGTGGCGTTGAACGGGTCCGTGACGACGATGAGCAGGCTGATGAGTGCGGTGAGTCCGGCCGACACCCCGACACCCACGAGCACGAGGCGGTTCTGCCGGAAGCCCCCGCGGGCCGCGAGACCGAACACCACCACCGCGGCGACCGCGGCGCCGACGAACGCGGCACCGGCGACGCCCCACGTCGTCGCTGCCGGGACCGCCGTGACGACGAGCACCGCCCCGAGTCCCGCGCCGCTCGAGACGCCGAGCACGCCGGGGTCGGCGAGCGGGTTCCGGGTGACGCCCTGCACGAGGGTGCCGGCGAGGGCGAGCGCGGCGCCGGCGAGCAGGGCGGCGGAGACCCGCGGGACCCGGGTGTCGAGGATGAACGAGATGCCCTGGTTCGCCCTGCCCGACAGCCAGTTCGCCACGTCGCCGAGCAGGAGCTTCGCGTCGCCGAGGAGCACGGCCGCGACGACGACCCCGGCGAGCACCACGACGAGACCGAGCACCGTCAGCGTGACCGCGAGCCGGCCCGGGATCCGGGTGACCTCGAGCGGGGTGGTCTGGCCCGTGTCGCGCATCCGCAGCGCCATCACGACGAGGAAGACCGCGCCGACGACGCTCGTGACGACACCGGTCGGCACCGACACCGCCCGGTCGCCGTGGACCACCGCGCGGAGGAGGACGTCGGACCCCATCACGATGCCGGCGCCGACCAGGCCCGAGACCGACAGGAGCGCCCACGACCGGTGCAGCGTCGGGAAGGTCCGCGCGACGGGGCGTACCAGTGCCGGAGCGCACAGCCCGACGAAGCCGATCGGCCCTGCGATCGTGACGGCCGCGGCGGAGAGCAGCACGGCGAGGACGACGGCGACGACCCGGGTGCTCCGGACCGGGACGCCGAGGCCGCGGGCGGCGTCGTCCCCGAGCGCCAGGGCGTCCACCCGGTGCGAGACGAGCAGGAAGCCGGCCACGCCGACGACGACCACCGGCAGCATCGGCAGCACCGTGTCGTAGCCGTTCTGGGCGATGCCGCCTTGGTTCCACGCGTAGAGGCCCTGCGTCTCCTGCGGGAAGAGCAGGACCAGGGCCTGGGTCACGGAACCGAGGCCGAGCGCGAGCGCCGTCCCCGCCAGGACGAGGCGCAGGGTGCCGCTGCCGAGGCCGGACAGCGCGAGCACGAGGGCCGCCGCGGCCAGGCCGCCGACGAAGGCCACCCCGCCCTGCGCGACGACCGGGAGGCCCACACCGGCGACGGACACGACGCCGAGCGCCAGGTACGCGCCCGCGTTCACGGCGAGCGTGTCCGGCGCCGCGAGCACGTTCCGGGTGACCGACTGCAGCGCGGCACCGGCGACACCGAGTGCGAACCCGACGACGAGCCCGGCGACGGCGCGCGGGAACCGGGACGCGACCACGACGGAGGCGTCGGCGGCGTCCGCGTGCCCGGTCAGGGCCTTCCAGACGGCTCCGGCGCCGACGTTCGCGGTCCCCTGCGTCGTGTCGAGTGCCGCCAGCGCCGCGACGACGGCGATCCCGGCGACCAGGAGCACGACGCCGAGCGCGGGCCGGGCGACGCTCGGGGAGCGCCGTCCGGCCCGCTGGGGCGTGGCGGAGTCGAGCACCGCTACTTCGTGAGCGCGGCGACCGCGGCGTCGACGTAGGCGTCCATCGCGCCCGGCCCGCCGAACATCCAGATGCCGTCGTCGAGACGGTGCACGTGGTCCTGCTCGACGAACGGCAGCGACTTCCACACGGCGTTCGAGGCGAGGGTCTTCCCGAAGACGTCGTCCTCGCTGGCCTTCGCGTTGTCGATGTAGAGGAACTGCGTGTCCGACGGGAGCTTGGTCAGCCCCTCGACGTCCGTCGAGCCGAGCCCGTACGCCGCGTCGCCCTCGATGCCGGTACCGGTCCAGGCGTTCTCGAGCCCGAGCTCCTCGTTCACGGCGCCGATGAGCGAGCCGGCGGTGTACGGCCGGATGGTGACCTGGTTCGACAGTACGTAGCCGTCCGCGAACGCCACCTTCGTGCCGTCCTTGCCAGCGTCGGCGATCTCCTGCTTGCCCTCCGCGATCTTCTCCTCGAGCGCCTTCCAGACCGACTCGGCCTTCGCGGTCGTGCCGGTGGCCTCGGCGATGAGGTCGAGCGTGTCCTTGATGGTGTCGAGCTGGTCGCCGGACTTGGCCGACGCGATCACGATCGTCGGTGCGATCTTCCGCAGCTGCGTGACGACCGAGTCCTTCAGGTCGGTCGTCGCGACGATGAGGTCCGGCGCGATCGACGCGATGGTGTCCGTGCTCGGCTCGCCGCGTGTCCCGATGTCCTTCGGGTCACCGGTCAGCGGCACCTTCGAGTCCCACTGGCTGTAGCCCGTGACGTCCGCGACGCCCGCGGGTGCGACACCCAGCGTCTCGAGGTCCTCGACCACGTTCCACTCGGTGCCGACGACCTTCTTCGCGGGGCCGTCGAGGGTCACCTTCGTGCCCTGCGCGTCCGTGACGGTGATCTTCGCGGCCGAGGGGCTGGCGTCGGTGGCGGCCTGGGTGGAGCCGCACGCCGTGAGGGCGAGGGCTGCTGCGGCGGCGATGGCGGTGGTGGCGAGGAGTCGTCGCTTCATGGCGGCTCGGGTTCTTCCTGTTCGGTGAGGGGTGGACTGTCGGCGCGGACCGCTGCGAGCGGCGCGGCCGTCAGCGTGCGGGTGCAGGGGTGGTCCGGCTGTGGTGCCGACCGACCGCGCGGGTGCGGAGGCCGCCGGTGGTCGGGTCGTGGTCGACCTCGACGCGGATGCCGTAGACGTCCGAGAGCCGGTCGGCCTCGAGCACTTCGGCGGGGATGCCGTCCGCGACGACGACGCCGGCGCGGAGCAGCACGAGCCGGTCGGCGACGGCGGCCGCCTGGTCGAGGTCGTGCAGGACGACGCCGACCGCCGTGCCGTGGTGGTCGGCCAGGTCGCGGACGAGGTCGAGCAGCTCGACCTGGTACCGGAGGTCGAGGTAGGTCGTCGGCTCGTCGAGCAGCAGCACGCCCGTCTGCTGCGCCAGGCAGCTCGCCAGCCAGACCCGCTGGAGCTGTCCGCCCGAGAGCTCGTCGGCCGGTCGCTCGGCCAGGCTCGTGAGCCCGGTCACGTCGAGGGCGTGCGCCACCACGGTCTGGCCGTCGGGGTCCTGACCGCCGAAGCGGCCGCGGTACGGGTGGCGGCCGAACGCGACGAGGTCGCGGACGCGGAGGCCGCCGGGCACCGGCCGACCCTGCGTGAGCAGGGCGACCTGCCGGGCGAAGGCCTTCGGCGTCAGGGCGAGGCCGTCGACGACGTCCGCGTCGGTGGTGACGGTCGCGTCGCTGCTGGTGGTGGTCGTGGTCGTGCCGGTCACGGTGGTCCCGGTCGCGTCGGCTCCTGCCGTCCCGCGCGGCCTGGAGGCACGGCTCGCCTCGTGCGCGTCGATCGCGCCGCGCAGGTCGACAGACCCGGAGCGGGCCTGCTGCAGTCGCGCGACGGTGCGGAGGAGCGTCGACTTGCCGGAACCGTTCGGACCGACGAGGGCCGTCACGGAGCTCCCGGCGAGTTCGAGGGAGGCGGCGTGGACGACGTCCTCGCCGTGGTAGCCCACGGTGACGTCGCGTGCATGCAGATCGACCACGAGGTAAGGGTAGCCTCACCTATGTTCGATCACCTAACGCCGGTGTGCTCAGAGCGTGAACGTGCGGAAGCGCAGGCTGCCCTCGAGTCGACCGAGCACAGCCCCCACCCTGATCGCAGCCGTGCGGAGGCGCCGTCGGCCGAGGGGGGCCCGCAGGATCGCCCAGGCAGTCGACGCGAGTTCCCGACACGACGAGCGCAGGGAGTTCCGGGCGCCGTGCGGCCGGTGCATCCGGAGCAGGAGCGGGTCGTACCGGCCGTAGGCGCGGGCGTTGCGGAAAGCCTGATGGATGGTCGGTCGGAGTCGGTAGTGCACGACGGCGTCGGGCGCGTAGGCGATCGGGAAGCCCGCGTAGGCGGCCCGCCAGCAGAGGTCTGTGTCCTGGCCCTTGACGGCGCGCGGATCGAACCCGCCCGTGGCGTCGAACGCCGCTCGGCTGAGGCCGAGGTTGCACGTCGGGGCGTAGGGGAGGTGTCCGAACCGACGGCCGAGGCCCGTGCTCGAGCGGATCTCCCAGACGTCCTCTCCGTTGATCCGGTCGTACTGCAGCCGGCCGCCGACGACGTCGTGCTCACGCAGCGCGTCGACCATCGCGGCGAGCCAGCCGTCGGCGACGACGTCGTCCGCGTCGCAGAACACGAGGAGGTCGGTCTCGATCGCGGCACTTCCGGCGTTGCGTGCGGGCCCTGCTCCCAGTTCCGCTGAGGAATCGATCACGTGCAGGTGCCAGTCGGGCGGCCAGTTCACCCGGTCGCAGCGAGCGCGGACCGGCTCGACCGGTGTGCCGTTGCAGCTCAGGACGAGTTCGACTGCGCCATCGTGCTGCTGCTCGCTCAGGGCGGTGAGCTGCTGGTCGAGGTACGCGTTCGAGGGGCCGACCGCAACGACGATCCCCACGCTGGTCGGCCCTGTCGCAGCTGCTGACATGTGTTCCTCCCTGATCCGTCTGCAATGTCAAATATCGCACATCGTCCTATGACGTGCAAGTACGTCAGTGTGCACCAGGGCTGGTAGTGTCCAAGGGTCCGATCAGTGCCCGCCCAGGGGGAGCGATGTACACCTTCCACCTCGTCCTCAGCACGATCGGTCGTTCCGATGCTCTCCAGCACTTCCTCGACACGCTCGACGCGCAGGGCGAGTCGGTCTTCATCACCCTGGTCGAGCAGTCCGGAGCGCCGTCGTGCGCGACCATCATCGCGCCGTGGGTCGCTGACGGTCGCGCCGAGTACGTCCACGAACCGGTCGTCCGCGGACTCAGCCGAGGTCGGAACCGTGGCATCCGCGAGCTCCGGGGAGACATCGTCGGCTTCCCGGACGACGACTGCTGGTACCCCGACGGGCTCCTGGCCTCGGTGCGGGAGCGGCTCGGGCGCGCGGGCGTGGACGGCCGTCGCCCGGACGGCGTTTCCACCCGCCTGAGTGCGCCGAACGGTGCGGCGAACCTTCTCCGGTGGTTGGACGAGCCGGTGACCATCACAGCGTCGAAGATCCCGCGGACCGTGACGAGCGCGACCCTGTTCCTCCGCCGCGACGTCGTCGAGCGTGTCGGCGACTTCGACGAGATGCTCGGATCAGGGTCCGGCACGCCGTTCGGGGCGGGCGAGGAGACCGACTACGTGCTGCGCGCCCTCGCGCTGGGGGCTGTGATCGACTACCGCCCAGAGCTGCGGGTCTACCACCCGGAGTGGCGCGACGAGGGCCCTGAGCGTGAAGTCCTCGCGAAGGTCCGGCGCTACAACCGCGGGTTCGGTCGGGTCCTCCGGAAGCACCACCGCTGGGGTGAGGCGGCGTTCTGGATCGGTCGCTCCTGTGCTGCGGTCCTGGTTGCGTTCGTTGCGCGTGACTCCGGGCGCGCCCGGTTCCAGGTCGCTCAGTTGCGCGGGCGCCTCGAGGGCTTCATCGCCAGGGTCTGACCGTGTTCGGTCGTCGTTGCGACCTGACGTCGGCGCAAGCCCGTCACGCAACGGCGCCGGCGGATGATCGCAATCGCGACGCGAGACCGCTGACGAGCCGCCGCAGGGATGGCGTCGCGCCGATCCCGGCGACGATGGCGACCAGTCCTGCCGCCGTTCCCAGGAGCAGGGCCGCGACCGGACTGTCACCGGCCGTGCGGACCGCGCCGTACGCAGCGCAGCCAGCGACGACGGCGACCATCGCGGGGGTGGCGACGGCGGACAAGAGGTCCGTCAGCCGAAGCGGTCCCCCGCGGGTCGCGATGATGAAGCCGGGGACGACGATGACCGCTTCGGCGCACACGTACGCGATCGCCATGCCCTCGAGGCCCCACGGCACACCGGCGAAGAACGACGCGAACACGAGGGGTCGCGTCACCAGCGCCCAGCGCCGCTGCGACCGGAAGCGGCCGGTCGACACGAACACCCAGACGGTCACGTACCCGACCGTCTGCGTGACGCCGGCGAGCGCGAGTAGGCGGAAGACGTCACCTGCCGCGGCCCACTCGTCGCCGAAGACGGTGGCGATGAGTGGTGTCGCGAGGACGGCCGCGACGGTGAACGCCGGCCAGAGCACGAGCGCTGCCAGGCCGACGGCAGCGCGGTACCAGCGACGGAGCCGTTCGTCGTCCGCGGCGGCGCGACTCAGCGTCGGGACTGCGACGCGTCCCGCGGGCCCCAGGAGCTGCTCCAGCGGGAGGGTGAGCAACTGCATCGCCTGCGCCCAGAGACCGGCAGCCGTGGGGCCCGCAGTCGCGCCGATGAGGACGCGGTCGACGCTCCTGCTGCAGAAGTTGAGCGCCTGCACCGTGATGGCGTTCCCTGCCATCCGGACTGCGGCGCGAGCGACGGGATCACGTTGCGGGCGCACTGGACGCCATCCTCCGGCGAGGACGATCGGCAGTGCCGAAGCCGTGGCGAAGACGACTGCCTGCCACACGAGCGCAGGCGCTCCGACGCCCGCGGCGACGAGCACCACCGCGGTGGCGCAACCGAGCGTCATCGACGTCATCTCGACCGCTGCGAGGAACCGGAAGCGGAGCCGACTCGAGAGCACCGCGGTGGGGACCGCTGCGAGTCCGGCGAACACGAACACGAGTCCGAGTGCCGGCGCCGCGGCCCTGAGCGAGGGTGGGCCGATCGGCACCGTCGCGAGCACCACCGCTGCCAACGAGCCGAGGGTCACGCCCGCGGCGGTGTTCAGGAGGTGGAGTGTCGAGCGCGCTGGTTCGGGCATCGTGTGGTCCCGCGCGACCACCGTGGCGACGCCGGAGCCCCTCAGGAGTTCCGCTGCCGCTGACGCGATCAGCACCACCGCTGCAGCCCCGTACTCGGTGGGCCCGAGCACCCGAGCGACCACGATCACGGTGCCGAACTGCAGGACGAACCGTACCCAGGTCCCGATCCCCGTCGTCAGTGTGCCGCGTACCGCCGATGCCGCCAACGACACGGTCGGGAGCAGTCCGGTGGCGCTCACGCCGCTGTGGTCCGGACGCCGGACGTCGATGCGTTCACGGGCAGGCTCTCCCAGGCGGATCGCACGATGTCGTGGAGGTCGTGCCGAGCGCGCCAGTTGAGGTCCTGCTGTGCCCGGCTGGTGTCCGCGACCACTGCTGCCGGGTCTCCGGCCCGCGGTGGTGCGATCACGGGGCGGATGTCTCGCCCGGTGATGTCGGCGACCACGTCGAGCACCTCGAGCACGGAAGCGCCGCTCCCGGTGCCGATGTTGTACTCGGTGTGGTCGAGCGGTCCCTCGTCCAGGGCATCGAGCGCCGCGAGGTGCGCTTCGGCGAGGTCGCTCACGTGCACGTAGTCACGGATGCAGGAACCGTCTGGCGTGCCGTGGTCGTCGCCGAACACCACCGGGTCCCCGCCGGCGAGCACGGTGTCGAGGGTGATCGGGATGAGATTCGCCGCCCCCGGATCGCGGAGGTCCGCCCAGCCCGCTCCGGCGACGTTGAAGTAGCGGAGATTGGCGACGCCGACCCCCGCCGCGGCCGCTGAGTTCCGGGTCATCCACTCGCCGACGAGCTTCGACTGTCCGTAGGGGTTGACGGGGGCGCACGCTTCGGACTCCCGCACGGGCCGACCCGCGACGTTCCCGTACACGGCCGCGGACGACGAGAACACGAGTCGTCGTACGCCCGTGGCCTCGACCGCGGCGAGGAGGTTGGTGAGGCTGCCGACGTTGCGCCGGAAGTACGCGGTCGGTTCGCGCGTCGACTCCGCGACCTGCTTCGCCGCAGCGAAGTGCACCACCGAGTCGACATCGTGTTCGACGATCATGCGCTCGAGCGACGACACCGCCCCGTCAGTCGCGAGGTCGACGCGGACGAGTGGCGTCCCGAGGACCCGGGATGCGTGGCCGGTCGACAGGTCGTCGGCCACGACGACCCGGTCGCCGCGTGCGCGGAGCATCCGGACGACGTGTGAGCCGATGTAGCCGGCGCCGCCGGTCACGAGAACGGACATCGAGCCTCCTGGTGGCTGTGAGCGATGTCTCTATTCTACGTGTGAAATATCACAACTGCAATCACAATGTTGTCAGCAGGGCGCTCCGCAGGTCCGTGCCATCCGCTCCAGCAGCTCGCGGGCGGCGAGTGCCGCGGCGAGCTCCACCTCGACCGGGTTGATCCCGATCGCCCGCTCGAACGCACGACGGCGTGCCTGGTCGGCGATCGGCACCTCGGGGCGCTGGGGCAGCACGGCGATCGCCCGGGCCGCGGCCTCGAACGCGCCGGGCGGGCGTCCGAGCTGCTCCCACATCGTGCGGAGGTCGTGCGCGACCTGGTCGGCGTCGCCGCCGAACTCGAAGCCGGCCGACGCCATGGTCGCGAGGCCCTGCGCGGTGGAGTCGTTCGGTGACATGGCGGCATCGTCACACGACTGCCCGGAAGGGCGCTGAGCAGCGCGGTTGTCCCCCGGAATGCCGACACCCGGACCGGGGATTCTGGTGTCCCCCGATCTGTACCAGGATCGGACGTGCACCCGATCGGGTGCACCCCGTGCCCCACGAGGGCACCCCGGACAGGACGTCCGGCGATCGGAGGGCACGATGCTCGAGAACACCAGCGCGGACACGCACGCCGCAGCGGCCGCGGCCGCCACCCTGCACCTGCGGATCACCATCGTGGGGGCGACGGTCGACCTGCTGCGCGACGTGCCCTTCCACGAGGCCCGGCCGGAGCACGTCGCCGAGCGCATGGGGATCTCGCTCGCCGAACTCGAACTGCACTTCCCGTCGTGGGACGGCCTCGTCCTCGCCGCGGTGGACCGGTGGAACGGCGGCCGCATGGAGGAGGTGACCGCCGAGGTCGGCGACGCCCCCACGGTGGACCTCCTGCGCGCGATCGTCGCCTCGAACGCCGAGGACCCGGCACTCGCGCGGCTCCTCGTCGCGCTGCTCTCGGTCGCGGGCAACCCCGCGCACCCGATGTCGACGTACCTCCGCTCGCGCTACCAGCTCTTCTTCTCGCGGATCAAGCGCGGCCTCGAGCGGGACATCGCCGTCGGGCGGGCCCCGCACACGATGGACCCGCGTCGCGGTGCCGAGCAGCTCATCGCCCTCTACGAGGGACTCCAGCTGCAGGCGCTGCTCCGCGGCGACATGGACCTCGTCCAGGCCTTCGACCGGGCGGTCGCCCGCCTCGAGGCCGGGTGGATGGAGCGCTACCAGCCCCAGGCGCAGGTCCGGCACGCCACGTGGAGCGACCCGGGCAGCTGGGAGATCTGACCCGCGGCCCGTTGGCCGCGCAGCGCAGACCCGGGCGGGGTCGGAGCGGGCACGGGGTACTCGGTGGAGGCCCCAACCGGAAGGAGCCCGTCGTGGCGAACCCCGACCCGATCGAGATCCAGAAGTACCTGAGCGGCATCGACTACCCGGCGTCGAAGGACGACATCGTGGCCACCGCCGAGCGCGAGGGCGCGAACGGTGACGCCCTCGATGCGCTGAAGAACATCCCGGACGGCGAGTACGACGCCCCGACCGCGGTGTCGAGCGCGATCAGCGACGCGAGCTGAGCCGCGGACCGGTCGACCGCGCCGGCGTCACCAGCGCGGTCGACTGCCGTCCCCGGGGTCGTAACCGGAGTCGCGGATGACCCGCAGCGCGGTCGTGTCGCTGTGGACCGAGTGCACCACGACCTTCCGCGCTCGACGCAGGGCGCGACGGGCACCGGGCGTCGCGAACAGTCCGCCGAGGACGAGTCCCGCGCCGATCGCCAGCGCGACGGTCACCGCGGACACGAAGTCGAGTGCCGACGTCGACGACCCGGACATCACGGCGAGGAGTGCGTTCGACACCGCGACACCGGGCAGGAGCGCTCCGCAGAAGGCCGGCACGGCGATCGCACCGACCGCCGTGCGCATCCGGGCCGCCGCGATGGTCGCGAGGACACCGAGGAGCACCGAGGCCAGGAAGGTCGCGCCGAGCAGCGGGAGGCCGAGCTGCCGCAGGCCCCACAGCGCGGCCCCGGCGGTGACCGAGAAGGCCACCGCGACCGGGATCACCCGCGCGCTGGCCTGCTGCACGAAGCAGTTCGCGGCCGCGGACACGACCGTGAGGGACAGTGACGCCCAGAGCGGCAGGGGGTCGAGCACGATGCCGGACGGGTCGACCTCGATCCGCAGCCAGTGCGTCAGCGCGATGCCCGCCGGGACGCCGACGACGATCGCGGCGATGACGAGCAGGATCGAGAACGCCCGAGCGACGGCCATCGCGCGGAACCCCGAGATCGCGTCCTGCGCCCAGGTGACGAGCGACACGTGCGGCAGGAGCAGCACCACGAGCGCGGCCACCATGGTCGCGGCACCGGCGGGTCGCAGGACCCCGGCGGAGATGGCGAGGGTGCCGATCGCCGACGCCACCGCACCCTGCGCGCCGGACACGAAGAACTGCGGGAAGCCCCGGCCGGTCAGCCACCGGCCGGAGACGATGATCCCCATCATGAGGACGAAGGCCCCGACCCCTGCTCGCCAGCCACCGCCGGCCTGCATGGCGATCGAGGTCCCCAGGATCGCGAGCCCGACGTCCGCCAGCCAGGTCGGCCAGCGGGGCGGCATCCGGAGCACGGCGACGAGGGCGCTCACGGCCGAGGTCATGTCCCGCGAGCCGTGCACGAGGTCGTCGACGATCTGGTTCGCCCACGCCAGGCGCCCGAGGTCGGACCCGTCGATCGTCACCGTGCGGAACTTCACGAGCGCCGGACCCTCGGCCGGGGCGTACTGGATCGTCACCGAGCTGCCGGTGAGGTCGAGGTCGAGCGGCGCGAGGTTCCACTTCGTCGAGACCGCGACGACGGCCGTCTCGACGCTCCGGGTGTCGGCGCCCGAGGCGAGCATCACCTCCGCGAGGTCGAGGCAGAAGTCGACGATCTGCACGGGGGAGTACTGCTCACGGGGTCGGACGTCCGGGGCGACGTCCTCGTAGATCGTGCCGCGCAGTCGTGCGCGGGCGTCGCGGAGGTCGTGCTGCGCGACCTTCCGGACACGGGGCCGCGGAGGGCGGCCGGACTTCGGCACGCCGGGGAGGAACTGCTCGGCCATCCCGCCATGGTGCCAGTCGCGATCGACCGAGTCCGGACGCGCGCTGAACGTGACCCTGGCGCCGGCTGGGACGGTCAGTGCGGTCGGCGCACGCTGAGCCGACCGAGGGCGAAGGCCGCGACGACCGCGCCCACCAGGATGAGGACCGGCCCGACGACCTGCTGCCACGAGTGCGTCACGGGGTCGAAGACCGCTCCGGCGAGTGGGGCGTACGCGAACCAGCCGAACGAGGCGGTCGGTGCGGAGAGCCAGACCACCACGCCCGCGACCAGGACTGCGGTGCCCGCCCACAGGGCGAGCCAGGTCGGGGTGGCGAGGAACCGGGGCACGTCACCCAGCGTACGGGGCCGACGGACGGGAGGCCCGTGGCGGGGTCGCCACGGGCCTCCCGTCCGTCACGCCGGTGACGACTACTGCTCGAACGTCGCGTGCAGCTCGATGTCGACGCCGGTGAGCGCCTTGGAGACCGGGCAGGTCGCCTTGGCCTCGTCAGCGGCCTTGAGGAAGGCCGCCTCGTCGATGCCGGAGACCTCGCCGCTCACGGTGAGGACGATGCCGGTGAGCTTGAAGCCACCGGCCGAGTCCGGGCCGAGGGAGACGTCGGCCTTGACGTCGAGCGCCTCGACGGTGCCGCCGGCCTCGCCGAGGATCGCCGAGAACTGCATCGCGTAGCAGGAGGAGTGCGCGGCGGCGATGAGCTCCTCGGGGCTGGTGGTGCCACCGGCGTCGTCGGCGGCGCGCTTCGGGAAGGACACGTCGTAGGTGCCGACCTTCGAGCTCGAGAGTTCGACCTGACCGGAACCGTCGTTGAGGCCGCCGTTCCAGGCGGTGCGTGCGGTGCGCGTGGGCATTCCCGCTCCTTTCGTGTGGGGGTCGGCTCCGTGGAGCCGTCTGCTCCTGGTCGGAGCCAAGGCCGAGTCAATCGGAGAACGCTCGTTCTCGCAACCCGCTCACGGGGAAGACGCAGGTCTGCCCTACGATCGGGCGCATGGGGGACAGAGCGTCGTTCCGGTCGCGTGTGACCGTGCAGGGCCCGGTCGACGTGTCCGGGCGCCCGGACGTCGCCTGGGTCCGCTTCTGGACGCAGGGGTGGCGGTTCCACGGCCGCGCGAGCCGGAGCGAGTTCTTCTGGGTCATCGCCCTGCAGGCCGTGGTCGTGCTCGCGGTGTGGTGGCTCGTGGTGCAGCTCGGCATGACGGCGCGTTGGACGGTGTACGCGGACCCGTTCGGCATCGTGCCCTCGCCGCAGGTCGGGTTCCACCTGTTCGAGATCCACCGGGACCGGTACTCCGCCGCGTGGTGGGGCTACGGGACCGGTCGGGACACCTGGCCGGACAGCTGGGACGTCGCGATCATCGTCGGGGTCCTGGTGACCGCGATCCCGCGGTGGTCCTTGCTCGTCCGCCGACTGCACGACCGCGACCACACGGGGGTGTGGATCCTGCTCCTGGTGTTCACCGGGCCGATCGGGTGGCTGGTCGTGACCGGCATGGTCGTCAGCCGTGCGCGGGTGCGCGGGGCCCGGTTCGACCGCGGGGTGTTCGCCGGGCGGCGCGAGCCCGACCTCGCCGCCGACGGTGGCGCCCTGACGACGATCCGGTAACGCCCCTGGTGCGCCCGGAGTCACCGGGGCTACGGTGGGGTCGCGGGGCAGGGGCTGCCCCGCAGTGGGGAGCAGATCATGTCGACGAACCCGGACTACACCGAAGCGGTCAGGCCGCGGAGTTCCGGCAACGGGACCACCGATGGTGGCATGACGATGGGGATCCCGTACGACGCCCCGGAGCGCGGCCTCGTCAGCGGCGACGCCGAGCCGGTCTCGCGGTCGGGGCTCGCCTGGCGGATCGTCGCGTCGATCGTCCTCGCCGTGGTCGGCATCAACGCGCTCGTGGTCGTCGGGCGGATCCTGGCCGGGCCGGCGGACGTGTGGGCGGGGGCGATCGGCATGGCGCTGGTCGCCGTGCTGGCGCTCGCCTACCCCGTCGTGAACGTGGTGCGCTGGGTGCGCGCCTCCCGGCGGTAGACCCGCACGACGACTGACGGGAGGCGCGGTGCCAGCTGGCACCGCGCCTCCCGTCCGCCGTCAGCGTGCGATCGCGTAGCCCTGCGCGCCACGCGGGTTCGCTGCGGCTCCGACCACCCCGGAGGACGGCTCGCGGGTGACGCAGCACAGTCGCCCGAGCGCCCAGTCACCGGCGCGGGTCACGACGTGGCCACGTGCCTCGAGTCCGGCGATCACGTCGTCCCCGAGCCGGTCCTCGACGACCAGGCCCGCCGGCTCCCACGTCCGCGGCCAGAACGACCCCGGGAACGACGTCGTGTGCAGCGCCGGGGCGTCGATCGCCTGCTGCGGCGAGTACCCGCCGACGATCCAGCGGAGCAGGAAGAGGAGCTGCCACTGGTCCTGCTGGTCGCCGCCGGGCGAGCCGAGCGCCGCGACGGGCTGCCCGTCCCGCAGCACGAGGGTCGGCGTGAGGGTCGTCCGCGGGCGCCGGCCGGGCGTCAGCGTCGTGGCCGTCCCCTCCTCGAGCCAGGTCATCTGCAGGCGGGTGCCGAGGCAGAACCCGAGCTCCGGGATCGTGGGGGACGACTGCAGCCATCCGCCGGAGGGCGTCGCGCTGACCATGTTGCCCCACCGGTCGACGACGTCGATGTGGACCGTGTCGCCGCGGGTCTCGCCGGTCGGGGCGACGAAGGGCTCGCCGCGGTCCTCCACGGGGACCGCGCGGGCGGCGTCGCGGGCCACCCGGACGGTGGGCTCCCCGGCGGAGCCGCCGGCGTCGGTGGCGTACGTGGTGCGGAGCGGCGGTGTGGCGTGCTCGAAGCCCGGCACCGTGCCCGGCCGGAGCTCCGCCGACGCCCGTTCCCCGATCAGCGTGCGGCGCTCGTCCGTGTACGCGTCGGACAGCAGCACGTCGAGCGGCACCTCGCCGTCGCCGTAGAACAGGTCGCGGTCGGCGAGGGCGAGCTTCTGCGCCTCGACGATCGTGTGCGCCCCGACCTCGGTGGACGGGTCGAGCAGTGCGTCGTCGAGCGGTTCGAGCAGTCGCAGCGTCTCGAGGAGCGCCGGGCCCTGCCCCCACGGTCCGGTCTTCGCGATCGTGCACCCGCGGAACTCGGTCGTCGTCGCCGGCTCGTACGTCGCCCGGAACGCCTGGAGGTCGGACGCACGGATCACCCCGGCGTGGTCCGTGCCGGAAGCGTGGCGGTGCGGTTCGCGGACGAACCGGTCGATCGCCTGCGCCACGAACCCCTCCGCCCACTCGGTCCGGGCGGCGTCGATCCTGGCCGTGCGTCCGGCGTGGTCGCCGCCCGCGGCGACCAGCCGCTCCAGGACCGACGCGAGCGCCTCGTTGCGCACGATGGTCCCGGGTTCCGGCACCGCGCCTCCCGGCAGCCACCGCTCGGCGGAGGTGGGCCAGTGGTCCCGGAAGAGGTCCTGCACGGCGGTGATGGTCCGGACCACGGCCGGCGCGATCGGGTGCCCGTCACGGGCGTAGCCGATCGCGGGGGCGAGGACGTCCGCGAGGTCCCAGGTCCCGCGGTCACGGAGCAGGAGCAGCCAGGCGTCCACCGCGCCCGGGACCGTCGCCGCCAGCGCACCGGCGCCCGGCACGAGGTCGAGCCCCTCGGCCAGGTAGTGCTCGCGGGTCGCTCCGGCCGGTGCCGGACCCTGACCGCAGAGCACGACGGGAGTCGGGTCGTCGGCGGTCGCGAACACGGCCGTGAGGTCGCCGCCGGGGCCGTTCAGGTGCGGTTCCACGACGTGCAGCACGAACGCTCCGGCCACCGCCGCGTCGAAGGCGTTGCCGCCGCGCTCGAGGACCGACTGCGCGGTCGCGGTCGCGGTCCAGTGGGTCGCTGCGGCGGCGCCGAACGTGCCGGCGAGGTCCGGGCGGGTGGGGGTCGACGTCGGCGGGGTGAAGGCGGGGTTGGGCGTGGGCATGCTTCCCATCCTGCTCCGTGCCGGCCGTTGCCCCCGGAACTGGGGTTGTGCTCAGCAACGCGGAACACCGACCATCGTTCGGTGACTCGTGCAGGGCGGGTCGCAGTCCGTGCAGGGGCACGGCGCACACCGACCAGCAGGGGAACCATGACCAGCAACCCGTCCACCGTCACGCGTCCGCGCCGGATCGCCCGACGGGGTCTCGTCCGGATCGCGGCCGTCGCCACGGCCCTCGCCGTCGGCGCCGGCGCGCTCGTCGCCGTCGCCGCGCCGGCCTCGGCGTCCGTCGTCTACAAGGAGACCGTCCCGGCCGGGACGACCCTCTACCCGGGTGACTCCGTCACCTCGGCCAACGGGCAGTTCCGCCTGATCATGCAGGGCGACGGCAACCTCGTCGAGTACGGCATCGGGAACGCGGTGCTCTGGGCGTCCGGGACGTCGAACCAGCCCGGGGCCGTCGTGAAGATCGGGACGAACCGCGCGGTCGACATCCTCCGGAACGGCAAGCGGGTCGAGCGGTGGTCCTCGGCGGGCACGAAGCAGTCGACCTCGTTCAAGGTCCGCGGCGACGGCACGATGGCGCTCCTGTCCGGCACCACCTCGATCGTCGCCTGGAACGGCTACCAGGCCAGCATCCCGGCCGGGAACACCCTCCTGCCCGGCACCACCCTGCGCTCGGACACCGGGACGACACGGACCCTCGCGATGCGCATGGACGGCAACCTCATGCAGAAGCAGGGCTCCAAGGTCGTCTGGCAGTCGGGGACCAAGGGCAAGACCGGTGCCTGGACGGAGCTGCGGTCGGACGGCAACCTCATCGTCTGGTGGCGCAACGCCGCGCGGACCAAGGTCGCGCTGTGGTCCACCAAGACGACCAAGGCCGGCGGGGGGAACCTCCTCGTGCAGGTCGACGGCAACGTCGTGCTCTACGGCGGTCAGGACACCCGGGTGTGGTCGACGAAGCCCGTCACCGGCCTGCTCTGGCCCGTCAACGGCACGAAGATCACCGGCCGGTACGGCGACGACCGCGGCGAAGGACACGTGCCCCGCTACCACCAGGGCACCGACGCACCCGTGGCGGTCGGCACGCCGGTGTACGCCTCGGCGACCGGGACCGTGACGAGCACGGTGGCGAACAACGCCTCGTACGGCAACTACATCGTCGTGACCTACGGCAACATGACGGTGCTCACGGCGCACCTCAGCAAGATCGAGGTCAAGCAGGGGCAGATCGTCTCGGTGCGGACCGAGATCGGGAAGTCCGGGAACACCGGGCAGTCGACGGGACCGCACGTGCACGTCGAGACGCGGCGGGCCGGCACCCTCGTCGACCCGTTGTCGGTGCTGCACTTCCGCTGACGTCGTCGTCGACCTGCCCGCGGTACGCTCGGGACGTACGCGGTCCCTCTGCACTCCACTCGGAGAGCAATCCGAAGCCCATCACCGTTGGCGCGGTGGTGGGCTTCATCCTTGCCCGGGGCGATCGTCCGGCGTCCGGGTCGAGCAGGGCAACCTCCAGCGAACTGGTACTGCAGTTCCACGCGGCGCGCGCCGTAGGCTGGGTCGGTGCGCCGGACCCTCGCCCTCGTCGTGATCGGTGTCCTCGCCGGCCTCCTCTCGGGCCTGTTCGGCGTCGGCGGCGGAGTCGTCGTCGTGCCCGCGCTGATGGCCGTGCTCGGCATGGACCAACGCCGCGCCTCCGCCACCTCGCTCGTCGCGATCGCCCCCGCCGCACTCGTCGGCGCGATCACCTACGCCGTCCAGGGCGAGGTCCACTGGCTCGCCGCCCTCACCCTGGCGGTGGGCAGCGTGATCGGCGCTCCGCTCGGCGCCCGGCTGCTCCGGGCCGTCCCGATCCGTGCGCTGCCATGGATCTTCGTGGGCTTCCTCACGGTGGTGCTCGTGTCGCTGTTCACCACGGTGCCGACCCGCGGCGGCGAGGTGCACTTCGGCGTCGTCGAGGCGCTCGTCCTGCTCGGCCTCGGCCTGCTGTCCGGGGTGCTCTCCGGGCTCGTCGGGGTCGGCGGCGGTGTGGTGATCGTGCCGGGGCTCGAGGTCGCCCTGGGCGCCGGGGACCTGCTCGCGAAGGGGACGTCCCTGCTGACGATGGTCCCGACGTCGGCCTCCGGCACGGTCGCGAACCTCCGGCGACGGGCCGTCGACGTCCGGGTGGGGTTGCTCGTCGGCGTCACCGCGGCGGTCTGCTCACCGGCGGGAGCGTGGCTGGCGCGGCTCGTCGACCCGCAGGTCGGCACGTGGCTCTTCGCCGCGTTCCTCGTGGTGGTCGCGGTCATCGTGCTGCGGCGCGGTCGTCGGACCCGACCCGTGGTTTCGGCGACGGACGGGGAGGTCGCGTGACGGGCCTCCAGGCCGGTGGGTCCGCGGAGGACGTCCTCGCCGCGCTGGCGCGCACGACAGGCGACGTCGCCGCGGCCCGCAGGGTCGCACGGCGGTTCGCCGGGATCGACGAGGGTGAGCGGTCGGCGCTGCTCTGGAGCGAGGATCCGGGTGCCCGGCTCGTCGCGGTCCTGCTGCTCGTGCAAGCGATGCGCGAACGGGTCGACCGCGAGCTGACCGAGGAGTACCTGGCCGCGGCGAAGGCGGAGCGGTTCGAGGACCCGGTCCTGGTCGACCTCGGTGCGGAGGAGCTCGTCGGTGCGCCGCTCGTCGGCGGCGGGTCGACCGGGCAGCTCTTCTCGCTCGCGAAGTCCGACGTGGCGATGGTCCGCCGGACAGCGGTGGTCGCGACCCTGGCGTTCGTCAAGCAGGGCGACGCAGAGGTGGCGCTCGGCATCGTCGGACGCCTCGTCAGGGAGCGGGGCGACACCGTGCAGTCGGCGATCGGCCGGGTGCTGCGCGAGGTCGGGAAGCGGGCGTCGGAGCCGGCGCTCGTCGCGTTCCTCGAACGGCAGGGGCGCTGGCTCACGCCGGCGGCGCGGGCGACGGCCACGGAGCACCTGCCAGCGGCTGAGCGGGACCGCTTGCGCGGGTGAGGGCCGGGAGGCACGGCTCACGTCCGTCCCGCTGGTCCGGAACGCCGCGTGCCGGGCCGTGCACCGCCTAGCCTGCTGCCATGCACACCGACGTGCCCCGCATCGACGCCGACCTCGTCCGCCGGCTCGTCGCGGCGCAGTTCCCCCGGTGGGCGGACCTCCCGGTGCGTGAGGTCGAGCACCAGGGCTGGGACAACCGCACGTTCCGGCTGGGCGGCGACCTGAGCGTCCGGCTGCCGAGCGCCGCCGGGTACGTGCCGGCGGTCGAGAAGGAGCAGCGGGTCCTGCCGTACCTCGCGGAGCACCTCGACGTGCCCGTCCCGGAACCGGTGGCGACGGGGGAGCCGCAGGACGACTACCCGTTCCCGTGGTCGGTCCGGTGGTGGCTGCGCGGCACCGTGCTCCTGGACGCGCCGGACGTCGACCGGTCCCGGCTCGCCGCGGACGTGGGCGCCGTGCTCGTGCAGTTGCGGGGCGTCCCGGTCGGTCCGGGGCCGACAGCGGGCGCGCACTCGTTCCACCGTGGGGCGCACCCGTCGCACTACGGGGCGGAGGTCCGCGCGGCGCTGGATGCCCTCGGCGCGGACGTCGACCGGCCGGCGTGCGAGGCGGTCTGGTCGCGGGCGGTCCGGTCCAGGTGGCACGGCGGCCCGGTGTGGTTCCACGGCGACGTCGCCCCGGGTAACCTCATCGTGGACGACCACGGACGCCTCAGCGCCGTGATCGACTTCGGCACGTGCGGTGTCGGCGACCCGGCGTGCGACCTCGTGCTCGCGTGGACGTTCCTCGACGCCCCGGCACGGCAGGTCTTGCGTGACGCGGTCGGTCTCGACCCGGACACGTGGGCGCGGGCTCGGGGATGGGCGCTGTGGAAGTCGCTCATCATGCTCGCCGGCAGCGCGGGGCCGGGGGACCGCGCCGAACACGGGGCGGTCCTGGAGGCCGCCCTCGCGGACCCGGTGAGCGGCTGACCAGGCGCGGACCGGAACGCTGCGTGGGGCGGTCTGGAGGCCGGTGTGCGTCCGGCGGGCAGTGCGGCTCGCGGACGCGGCTGGGAAGCCGTGGCGTGGCGGGCGGGTACTGACGTACGGGAGACGAGCCGTGCCTCCCGGCCGGCCCGCAGCGACCACGAGAGGAACGCGACGTGCGCGCACTGACCTGGCAGGGCACCGAGAAGGTGTCCGTCGAGACCGTCCCCGACCCGACCATCCAGCAGCCGACCGACGCGATCGTGCGGATCACGTCGACCGCGATCTGCGGCTCCGACCTGCACCTGTACCGCGTGCTCGGCCCGTACATCGACAAGGGGGACGTCCTCGGGCACGAGCCGATGGGCATCGTCGAGGAGATCGGCTCCGGCGTCACGAACCTCAAGGTCGGCGACCGGGTCGTCATCCCGTTCAACATCTCGTGCGGGCACTGCTTCATGTGCCGCAACGGCCTGCAGTCGCAGTGCGAGACCACCCAGGTGACCGAGTACGGCACCGGTGCCGCGCTCTTCGGGTACACGAAGATGTACGGCCAGGTTCCCGGTGGGCAGGCCGAGTACCTCCGGGTGCCGCACGCCGACTACGGGCCGATCGTCATCCCGGACGACGGGACGCCCGACGACCGCTGGCTGTTCCTCAGCGACATCCTGCCCACGGCGTGGCAGGCGGTGCAGTACGCGAACGTGCCCGAGGGCGGGACGCTCGCGGTGCTCGGCCTCGGCCCCGTCGGCCAGTTCGCCGCCCGCATCGGCGCGCACCTCGGCTACCGGGTGCTCGCCGTCGACCCCGAGCAGGTCCGCCGCGACCTCGGGGCGAAGCACGGGGCCGAGGTGTTCGACCTGACGAAGGACGTCGTGCCGCAGCTGGTCGACCTGACCGACGGGCGCGGGCCCGACGGCGTCGTCGACGCGGTCGGCATGGAGGCGCACGGCAACCCGGTCGCCGGCTTCGCCCAGCGCGCCGCCGGGCTCCTGCCCGACAAGCTCGCACAGAAGGCGATCGAGACCGCCGGCATCGACCGGCTCGCCGCGGTGCACGCGGCGATCGACCTCGTCCGCCGCGGTGGCACGGTGTCGCTGAGCGGCGTCTACGGCGGGATGGCCGACCCGATGCCGATGATGACGCTGTTCGACAAGCAGATCACCGTCCGCGAGGGGCAGTGCAACGTGAAGCGCTGGATCGACGACCTCATGCCGCTCGTCTCGGACCCGTCTGACCCGCTCGGCACACTCGACCTGACGTCACACCGGGTGTCGCTCGAGGAGGCTCCGCACATGTACTCGGTCTTCCAGAAGAAGGAGGACGACTGCGTGAAGGTCGTTCTCGACCCGTCGATGGCCGCAGCGTGACGCGCGGGTCGCGGGTGTCGCGCGTGTCCTGCGTGGCTGCTGGATCGCGCGTGGCCGCTGGATGGCGTTCGACCGCGGCGGTGCGCTGATGCGGGTCGTCGTGGTCGGGGCGACCGGGAACGTCGGCACGGCGCTGCTGCGGCGGCTCGCCGCCGCACGCCTCACGGGAGAGGGCGACGGCGACCTCCAGGTGGTCGGCGTGGCACGCCGACTGCCGGACGCCCGGGTGGCCCCCTACGACGTGGCCGTCTGGCACGCACTCGACGTCGGTGACCCCGGCGTCGTCCCGCAGCTCGCCGCGGTCCTGCAGGGTGCGGACGCCGTGGTGCACCTCGCGTGGGCGCTCCAGCCGACGCACGACATCCCGGCGCAGCGGCGGACGGACGTCGACGGGCAGGCGCACGTCCTCGAAGCCGCGGTCCACGCGGGCGTCCGACACGTCGTCGTCGCCTCGTCCGTCGGGGCCTACCGCGGTGTCGACGCTGCCGGCAAGCGCAGACCCGTCGACGAGTCCTGGCCGGCGACGGGCATCCCGACCGCGACCTACTCGAAGCACAAGGCCGAGAACGAAGCGGCACTCGACGCGTTCGCGGCGGCGCACCCGACGGTGACGGTGACGCGGCTGCGACCCGGGCTCGTGTTCCAGCGGGCGGCCGCCGCGGAGATGCACGGGCTGTTCCTCGGACACCTCGTCCCGATGCGGATCGTCCGCTGGGTGCGGTGGGCGGTCCTGCCGCTGCCGTACCCGTTCGTGTTCCAGGCGGTGCACGCCGACGACCTCGCCGACGCGTACTGGCGGGTCCTCGACCAACGTGCCGGTGGTGCGTTCAACGTCGCGGCGGCGCCGGTGCTCACCCCACCGCGCATCGCACGGGCGCTCGGCATGCGGGGGGCCGTGCGGATCCCGCTCCGGCTGCTCCGGGGGATCGTGACGCTGACGTGGCGGCTCCGGGTGCAGCCGACCGACGCGGGATGGATCGACATCGCCGCCTCCGTCCCGGTCATGCGGACGGACCGGGCCCGGTCGGTGCTCGGGTGGGAGCCGCGGTACACGGCCGAGGAGGCGCTGCGCGAACTCGTCGGCGGGTTCGCGGACGAGGCGAACGTGCCGGCGTCCGGGCCGTTGCGGGGGTAGGGTCCCCGGCCGGTCGTTCCGCGCCGCCTGTTCGCGGGGCAGCGCTCGAGGCGTCCGAACCACTACGGTCGGAGCAGTCCGACGAAGGGGGACCACGTGCTCGGTGAACTGCTCGGCGATGATCCTGGTGCCGGTCCCGGTGCGTTCGGGGTGGTCTTCGGCGTGATCGCGGTGGTCATCGGCCTCGGGTTCGTGGCGATGATCGTGACGGTCGCGGTCCGCAGCGCCCGGATGGCGAAGCGCGGCCAGAACCCGTTCACGCTGCAGGAGGACCTCGCGTACCAGGCGATGCAGAGCAAGACCCTGGCGCCGGACAAGTCGCTCGAGCAGCGGCTCGCCGAGCTCGACGACCTCCACGCGCGCGGCGTCATCTCCGACGAGGAGCACCGGCTGGCCCGTGCGGAGGCCCTGCGCGGGTGAGCATCCCGCCGCCGTAGGGTGGTCGGGTGCTGGAACCGACGGATCTCCTCGGGGAGTGGGAACTCGACCGCCACGTGCTCGACCGGCGTGCGGGCGTCGACGGGACCGTCACCGGCACGACCGTGCTGACCGCCACCGGCCCGGACGAGGTCCGCTGGGAGGAGTCCGGCTCGATGCGCTTCGACGGTCGCACCGTGCCTGTGTCGCGCACGTTGGTCGTCCGACGGACCGGCGGCTCGTGGACCGTGCACTTCTCGGACGACCGGGTGTTCCATCCCTGGGTCTGGGGGACGTCGGTGTCCCACGCCTGCACGCCGGACGACTACACGGGGGTGCTCGAGGGCGACGCCGATCGGTGGACGGTCCGGTGGGAGGCCCACGGCCCCGCGAAGGACTACGTGCTCGAGAGCGTGCTCCGTCGGACCCGCACGGCAGACTGACCCCATGGCCCGCAGAACCGACGGTACCGACGCCCCGCGCACCTCCTTCACCGAGCCGGCCGACCTCGAGCCCTGGGCGCCCGGCGCCGGCGACGTCCTGTCCGGCGACCGGATCGACGGCAAGCGCATCGACGTGCTCGACCTCGCGGGGGAGCGTGTGCCCGACCTCGAGCTCGAGGAGTCCGTCGTCGACTCCCTGCGGGCTGGAGACGCCGATCTGCGCGGGCTCCGGATCCGCGACGCGACGGTGGGGGAGTTCGATGCGCCGGTCCTCCGGGCGTCGAGCAGCACCTGGCGGGAGGTCCGGGTGACCGGCGGTCGCATCGGGTCGGCGGAGCTGTACGACTCCGCGCTCACCGGGGTCGAGTTCGTCGGCATGAAGCTCGGCTTCGTGAACCTCCGCGGTGCGACCCTCACCGACGTCGTGTTCCGCGACTGCGTCGTCGACGAGCTCGACCTCGCCGACGCGAAGCTGCTCCGGGTGGCGTTCCCGGGGACACGGATCCGGGCGGTCGAGGGCACGAACACCCGCGTCGAGCACGTCGACCTGCGCGAGGCCGACCTCGACCGGGTGGAGCGCCTGGAGGGCCTCCGCGGCGCGACGATCGGTACCGACCAGCTGTACACGCTGGCTCCGCTGCTGGCGGCGCAGGCGGGCTACCGCGTCGACTGACCTCGCACCGTGCGACGGCCTGGCGCACCGTGCGACGGCCTGGCGCGGCGTGCGACGGCGCAGCGTGCGAGGTCGTGCACACGGTGCGAGGGTGTGGCGCTGCCACCGTGCGTGGAACCTCGCACGCAGCGCTCAGTGGCAAGGCGTGCCCCCCGCCGACGCCACCGCGGCCGCCACGTCCGCCTGCACCAGGTCCCCGTGGACCGCTGCCCCGACCGCCGTCCCCGCAGCAGCCGATGCGATCACGGTCGCCATCGGCGAGGACACGTTCCCCGCGGCGTAGACCCCGCGGACTGCCGTCTGCCCGACCTCGTCGACCGGCAACGCGCTCCCGTACCGGTGGTCGCCCATGAACTGGTCGGCGGCCTCGAGTCCGAGACCGGTCAGGAACCCGACGCGGGCCTCCGGATCACTCGCCGCAGCCAGGGCATCGAGTCCGACGAGACCGCCCGCCGCGAGCGTCACGCCGGTCAGACGATCGCCGTCGGACACGACCGCGGTCACCCTGTCCCGCACGACGTCGATGCCGCGGGCCGACAAACCCGCCAGGGCGGTGTCATCGACGAGGGAGGGATCGGCCACGAACGCCGTCACGTCGTCGCTCAGGGCGCGGAACATCAGTGCGTGGTGCGCCCCGGTCGGCGTGGTCACGAGCACGCCGATCCGTCGGTCGCGGATCTCCCACCCGTGGCAGAACGGGCAGTGCACGACGCCCCGCCCCCACTGCTCGGCGAGCCCCGGGACCTCCGGCAGGACGTCCACGGCGCCGGAGGCGACGACCAGCCTGCGGGCCGTGACGACCGCGCCGGAGTCGAGCGTGACCGAGAACCCGACCGGGTCGTCCGCGTCGCCCTCGGTGGCGGACGCAGCCACGATCCTCCCGGCAGTCACCTGGACGCCGTAGGCGGCGACCTCCTCGCGGCCGAGGCGGCCCAGCTCGGCGGGGGCGGCGCCCTCCCGCCCGAGGTAGTTGTGGATGCCCGCCGCCGGAGCGTTCCGCGGCTCGCCCGCGTCCACGACGAGGACGGAGCGCCGAGACCGGCCGAGGACGAGCGCGGCGGACAGGCCGGCGGCCGCGCCGCCGACGATGATGACGTCGAAGTGATCTCGCATGACGGCAGCTTGGGCGGGATCGCCCGCGATCAGCAAGCACGGTTGCCGGCATGGCAACATGGCGGCATGGCACACGACCGGGAGGCGCGGATCACCCCGAGCACGACGGCCGACGTCGTCGAGGCGGTCGGCCCACGACTCCGCGCGCTGCGCGGGCGCCGCGACGTCACGCTGGCGGCGCTCGCCGCGGAGACCGGCATCTCGGTGTCGACGCTCTCACGGCTCGAGTCCGGGCAGCGGAAGCCGACGCTCGAACTCCTCCTGCCGCTCGCGCGGGCCTACCAGGTGCCGCTCGACGACCTCGTCGGGGCGCCGCCGACGGGGGATCCGCGGGTGCACCTCAAGCCCGAGCGCCACGGCGACCGGATCGTCGTCCCACTGACTCGGCGGACCGGCGGGGTGCGATCCTTCAAGCAGCTGATCCCGCCCGGACCGGCGAACACGGATCGGACGTTGCGGACCCACGAGGGCTACGAGTGGCTGTACGTGCTGTCCGGACGGCTCCGGCTGCTGCTCGGCGACCGTGACCTCGACCTCGGCCCGGGCGAGGTCGTCGAGTTCGACACGCACACGCCGCACTGGGTGGGCAACACGACGGACGAGGTCACCGAGGTGCTCTGCCTCTACGGGCCACAGGGGGAGCGGGCGCACGTCCGGTCCCGCCCGGTCCCGCGGCGAGCGGAGCGCTAGAACACGTGCGCGATGACGTCGTCGAGCAGCCCGGAGGTCGTCACGTTCGACTGCCGGATGTGGATCCCGACGTCGCCGCGGGTGTAGTACGTGTCGCCGTCGGTGACCGGGTACTGGCTGTTCTTCGAGACCTTCTGGCAGCGGTAGCCGTACCCGTCGAGTGTGCAGTCGTACCCTTGCAGGGCGCTCTCGAGGTGCGGGTACGCCTTCGCGGAGTCCACCGTGGCGACCCGGATCGACAGGTTCGTGGTGTCCGCCCCAGGATCACGCCAGACGCAGTACAGGGACTTCCCGTCCGGCTGCAGCACCGGCGTCAGCGCGTCCTTCGGCACCTCGGCCGGGTCGCCGACGCTGCTCGGGTCGTTGAGGGGAGCTGACGCGAACGAGTCGTCCCACTTGCCCGCGGTGATGAGTCCGGTGCAGGAGTCGGGGAGGTTCCCCGCATCGTCGTCGACACCGGGAACGGGGGTGATCGTGGAGGTCGGGCGGGGCGTCGGCGAGGTCGTCGGCGACGAGGTGGCGGCGTCGGCGGTCGCGGTCGGCTGGCCTCCTGCGCTGGTCGTCGCCGTGGGCGAACCCTGTCCGGCCGGCCCCTGCTGCGCGCAGCCCGCCAGTGCGGTCGTCACGAGGAGCAGTACCCCGATCGCGACCGTGCTGTTCGTCCGGTGTCCCATGGCTCCCCCTGCCGTCGTCGTGGTCCCGACGGTAGCCCGCCGTGTGGGTGCGGGCGCGGGGGGCGCGGGAGTCGTCACCGGATCGTGTCCGGACGCGTCACCGCGGGTCCCGGCGGGGGTGGACGCCGGGATCCGGTGCCCTCGCTCGGTCAGCCTCGCCAGACGACGTGCGGGGCGAGCAACCGGTGCCCGCCCGAGGCCGGCAGGACCGACCGCCCGGACCCCATCAGGAGCTCCACCGCCGCTGCGGCCGCTGCGTCCAGGGGCTGCTCGACGCTCGAGATGCCGACGGCCGCCGCCACCGGGGTGTCGTCGTACCCGACCACCGGCACCTCGGCACCGAGCGCGAACCGGGCTCCGAGCGCGAGAGTGTCGGAGGCGCACACCACGGCGTCGAACACGGTCCCGCCCTGCAGGGCCGCGGCGACGACCGCGGTGGCGGCCGCGACGTCGTCCTCGCAGGCGAGGTCCACGGCGCCCGAGGCCGAGCCCGAGCCCGCGCCCGTGGCCCCGTCGGCGGCCGCGTCGGCGCCGCCGGCCGGGGGAGCGCCCAGTCCCGCGTCGGCGCCGCCGGCCGGGGGTGCGCCCAGTCCCGCGTCGGCGCTGCCGGCCGGGGGAGCGCCCAGTCCCGCGTCGGCGCTGCCGGCCGGGGGTGCGCCCAGTCCCGCGTCGGCGAGGGCGTCGCGCCACCCGAGTCGTCGTTCGTCGCCCTGGCCGGAGGGGCTCGGCCAGCCGAGGAACCCGATCCGCCGGTGACCCCGGGCAACGAGTCCGGCCGTGGCCTCACGGAGCCCGGCCCGCCCGTCGACGTCGACCCAGGGGTGCGGGGCGTCGTCCATGTCCGGCACGCCCCACGGTCGGCCGAAGGTGACGAACGGCACGTCACGCTCGCCGAGCCAGGCCGCGCGCGGGTCGCCGTGCGCGGTCGACGTGAGGACGAAGCCGTCGACGTCGGACCCCTCCACGAGCCGCTCCATGTGCGCCAGCTCGTCGTCGAGGTCGGTCGCCGTGAAGAGCAGGATGCGCATCCCGCGTTCGTCGGCGCGTTCCACGAGGGCGTGGAGGAAGCGGTCCAGGACCGCGCCGGAGATGCCGTGCACCGGCGGGAGCCGGACGCCGAGCGTGGAGCTCTGCCGTGTGCGGAGGCGCCTTGCCGAGGCGTGCGGCCGGTACCCGAGCTCGTCGATCGCGGCGCGGACCCGGGTGAGGGTCGCCGGCCGGACGATCTCGGGCCGGTTCAGCGCGTTCGACACCGTCTGCCGGGACACGCCCGCGGCGGCGGCGACGTCGGCGACGGTGGCTGGCTGGGACACGGGGTTCACGCTAGCGCGTCGAGGGTGTACCGTGGACGCGTTTGATCGATCAAATTTGAACGATCGAAGCCGACTCGACGAGGAGCCCTCCCTGATGCAACGACGCACAGCACGCAAGCTGACCGCGGGCGCGATCGCGCTGACCGCGGCCCTGACCCTCTCCGCCTGTGGCTCGGGCTTCTCGGGCTCCGGCGGATCCGGTGCTTCCGGTCGCTCCGGTGACGCCGGCAAGCTCACCTCGAGCGACAAGGACCTGACCGTCCTCATCGGCTCGTCCGGCGACGCGGAGACCGCCGCGGTGAAGAGCGCTGCCTCCGCCTGGTCGAAGTCGTCCGGCACCGGCGTCTCGGTGCAGGCCGCCAACAACCTCGACCAGCAGCTCGCGCAGGGCTTCGCGTCCGGCAAGCCGGCGGACGTCTTCTACGTGAGCACGTCGTCCCTCGCCGGGTACGCGTCGAACGGCTCGCTCCTGCCCTACGGCGACCAGCTGAAGGACACGGGGGACTTCTACCCGACCCTGACCAGGTCGTTCACCGTCGACGACCAGCTCTACTGCGCGCCGAAGGACTTCTCGACCCTCGCGCTCTTCATCAACACCGCCGACTGGAAGGCCGCCGGCCTCACGGACGCCGACGTCCCGAAGACCTGGGACCAGCTGGAGACCGTGTCCGAGAAGCTCACCCAGGACGGCCGGGTCGGACTCTCCACCAGCCCGCAGATCGAGCGCCTCGGTGCGTTCATGGCCCAGGCCGGCGGTGGCCTGACGAACGCCGACCAGACGAAGGCCACCGTGGACTCCGCGGCGAACGTCGAGGCGCTCGACTACGTCAAGGGCCTGCTCGACCAGGGGTCGATGAAGTTCTCGAGCGACCTCGGCGAGAGCTGGGGCGGCGACGCCTTCGGGAAGGACAAGGCCGCGATGACCATCGAGGGCAACTGGCTCACCGGCGCGATGTCGTCCAGCTACCCCGACGTCGAGTACGAGGTCGTCCCGCTGCCCGAGGGCCCGAAGGGTGCCGGCACGCTCCAGTTCACCAACTGCTGGGGCATCGCGAAGGACTCGCCGAACCAGAAGGCGGCGCTGTCCTTCGTCGAGAAGATGACCAGCACCGACCAGCAGCTCGCGTTCGCCAAGGCCTTCGGCGTCATGCCCTCCGTGGAGTCCGCGGCCAGCACCTGGAAGCAGGAGTACCCGCAGTACGCGGCGTTCCTCGACCAGGCCGACGCGGCGCAGGGCCTGCCGAACGCGAGCGGCACGGCCGACGTCATCGCCGACTTCGACTCCAAGCTCGGCACGCTGCGGAGCACCGACGTGAAGACCCTGCTCGAGGGCGTGCAGAAGAACATGTCCGCCGCGTTGAAGGGCTGACGGACGTGTCCCGGAAGAACCGCGGCGAAGCCGTCTCCGGCTGGCTGTTCACCGCCCCGACCGTCATCGTCCTCGGCCTGTTCCTCCTCGCCCCCGTGCTCATGGCGGCCTGGGTGAGCGTGTCCGACTGGCGCGGGGTGGGCAGCCCGTTCTCCTCCGACGTGTCGTTCGTCGGCGGCCAGAACTACGCGAAGATCCTCGGCGGGGGCGGCCTCGACGAGCAGAACTTCGGGACCGCCCTGCGGAACAACCTCTGGTACGTCGTCTTCGTCGTGCCGCTGCAGACCGCCGTCGCGCTCGGTCTGGCCGTCCTCGTGAACGGTCGGGCCCTGCGCGGCCGCGGGTTCTTCCGGACCGCGTTCTACTTCCCGTCGGTGACGAGCTCCGTCGCCATCACGGTGCTCTGGCTGTTCCTGTTCTCGTCGACCGGCGCCGTGAACACGATCATCGGGTGGATCGGACTGCGGGGTCCGAACTGGTTCAACGAGCCGACCGGGATCTTCCAGCTCGGGGCCGGGAACCCGCCGGCGTTCCTCGCCGACCACACCCTGCTCGGCATCTCGTGGTGGGAGTGGCTGTCGGGGCCGTCGGTGGCGATGACGGCGTTCATCCTGCTCGCGGTGTTCACCACGAGCGGCACGTTCATGCTGCTCTTCATCGCGGCGCTGCAGAACCTGTCGCACGACGTCGACGAGGCGGCGATGATCGACGGCGCCGGTGCGTGGACGCGGTTCTGGCGGGTGACGCTGCCGCAGCTGCGCCCGACCCTGTTCACCGTGCTCACCCTCGGGCTGATCGGCACGTGGCAGGTGTTCGACCAGATCTACACGGGCACGCGGGGCGCGCCGGCGAACACCACCATCACCCCGGCGTACCTGTCGTACTCCACGGCGTTCGGCAGTCAGCAGTGGGGCGTGGGCGCGGCGATCGCGTTCGTGCTCTTCGGCATCATCGTCGTCTTCGCGCTGCTGCAGCGCTGGGCGCTCCGGGAACGACCGGTGTCGCGTCGTCGCATGCGCTGGATCGAGAAGGGATCGGTCCGGTGACCGCCACCTCCACCCGGCCTGGAGGCGCGGTGCCCGACCTCCGCGCCGCCACCGTCACGCAGGCGCCCGGCCCGGGCCGGCGGCCGCGGCGGCTCACCGTCCGCGGGATCGCCTTCCTCGTCGTCGGCGCGCTGATCGCCGCCGTCTACCTGCTGCCGTTCTACGTCGCGATCGTCAACGCCTTCAAGACCGACCAGGACGCGTCGCTGCACCCGCTGGCGCTCCCCACGACCTGGACGGGCGCTGCGTTCCGCACCCTGTTCGAGAACTCCGACTTCGGGATCTGGACGATGAACTCGATCATCGTCGCGGTGTTCGTGACGCTCGGGCGGATCTTCTTCGACTCGCTCGCCGGGTACGCGCTGGCCCGCCTGCGCTTCCCCGGACGTCAGACGGTGTTCGCGCTGATCATCGCGGTGATGGCCGTGCCCGGGGTCGTCCTGCTCATCCCGAAGTTCCTCGTGATCAACCAGCTCGGCATGTACGACTCGTACTCGGGCATGATCGTCCCGCTGCTCGTCGACGCCGCCGGTGTGTTCATCATGAAGAACTTCTTCGAGTCGATCCCGGCGAGCGTCGAGGAACAGGCCCGCATCGACGGCGCCGGGGTGTTCCGCACGTTCTGGTCGATCGTGCTGCCGATGGCCCGGCCGGCCGTCGTCACCATCACGATCCTGTCGTTCCAGGGCTCGTGGAACGAGCTCGCGCACTTCATCGTCTCGACGTCGTCGCCGAACCTGACGACCCTGACCAAGGGCGTCGCGTCGCTCGCCTCCGGAGCGCTCAGCGCCGGCAACCAGTACCCGATCAAGCTCGCCGCCGCGTTCGTCATGACGATCCCGGTCGCGGTCGCGTTCTTCGTCTTCCAGAAGCGCATCATGAACTCCAGCGAAGGGGCGGTCAAGGAATGACCACCACGACCACCAGCACACCCACCACGAAGGCCGAGGCCCCCGCGATGCCCCTGCAACCGCTGCTGCACGACGAGGTCGTCGTCCTCGCCGCGCCCACGCAGGCGTGGTCCGACCGGCACGGTTCGGTCGGCACCAACCCGGTCCACGGCTACTGGACCGGTGACCAACGGGTCGTGTCCACGGTCGGCGTCAGCGTCGCCGGGTCGGACGTCGAGCCCGTGTCCGTCGCTCCGGCGTCGGCCCGCGAGGTCGTGTTCTCGGCGCTCCTGCGCGGACTCGACGCGCCGGGCGCCGACCCCGACGTCCGACTCGACCGTCGCCGCACCGTCCGCACCGACGGCGTGCGCGAGACCCTCCGCATCGAGGACCGCACCGCTTCCGCGGAGCCGGAGCCGGAGCCGGAGCCGGAGCCGGGGCCGGACGGCCGCACGCTCGAGGTGGTGGTCCGCATCACGCCGGACGCGAGCGGCATGGACGCGGTCAAGGCGGGGGGCGCCCCCGCGCCCGTGTCGGCCGTGCTCGCACCGGGAGCCGACGCGGACGGGGTGCGCCGCGCCTCCTGGACGGCCGGCTCGGTCGACGTGACACTCGACGCCCCCGGGGCCGACGTCGCGCTCGACGACGGCGACGTCGTCCTCACCTGGCGCGTCCCGCGCGCCCGGGTCACCGAACTCGGCTGGGACTGCGCGGTCGTCGCGCCCGACGCCGTCGTCGGCGGCGCGACCACGCCCGCGACCTTCGCCGCACCCGAGGGCGTCGCCGACGACCGGCTCCGGCGCTGGCTGGTCCGGGCGACCGACGACCTCGACGCGCTGCGGATGACCCGGCCGGAGGGCGAGTTCCTCGCCGCCGGGGCCCCGTGGTTCTTCACGCTCTTCGGGCGCGACTCGATCTGGGCGGCACGGTTCCTCCTGTCGGTCGACACGTCCATCGCTGCCGGGACGCTCCGCGTGCTCGCGGCACTGCAGGGGACCCGGAGCGACCCGGCGACCGCCGAGCAGCCGGGCAAGGTGATGCACGAGCTGCGGCAGGCGAGCCTCCCCGTCGACAACGACGAGATCTCGCTGCCACCGCTCTACTACGGCACCGTGGACGCGACCGCGCTCTGGGTCTGCCTGCTCCACGACGCGTGGCGCGCCGGACTGCCCGACGCCGAGGTCGAGGACCTGCTCCCGACGCTCGAGCTGGCCCTGGCGTGGATGCGCGACCACGGCGACGACGACGGCGACGGGCTCCTCGAGTACGTCGACGAGTCCGGCAGGGGCCTGGCGAACCAAGGGTGGAAGGACTCCGGCGACAGCGTGCAGTGGCGCGACGGCACCCTCGCGGAGGGGCCGATCGCCCTCTGCGAGGTGCAGGGGTACGCGCACGAGGCCGCCGTCCACGGTGCCGACCTGCTCGACGCCTTCGGACGACCCGGCGGCGACGACTGGCGTGCCTGGGCGGCCCGGCTCGCCGAGCGCTTCCGCGCGACCTTCTGGGTGCAGGATGCGATCGGGCCGTACCCGGCGATCGCGCTCGACGCCCGGAAGCGGCCGGTCGACTCCGCCACGAGCAACATCGGCCACCTGCTCGGCACCGGTTTGCTCACCGCGGAGGAGGAGGCCGTCGTGGCCGCCCGCGTCGTCGCGCCCGACATGGCGAGCGGGTTCGGCCTGCGGACCCTGTCGACCACCGCGTCGGGCTACTGGCCCCTGAGCTACCACGGCGGCTCCGTGTGGGCGCACGACACCGCGGTGGTCGTGAGCGGCCTGACGCGGACGGGGCACACGGCCGAGGCCCGGACGCTCGCCGAGCAACTCCTCGCCGCCGCGGTGGCGTTCGACTTCCGCATGCCCGAGCTGCACGCCGGGGACGACGCGCACGACGTCTCGCGACCGGCGCCCTACCCGGCGGCGTGCCGACCGCAGGCCTGGAGTGCGGCGGCCGCCTTCCCGGTGTGGGTCGCGCTGCGCTGACGCACGCAGGGGACGGACGGGAGGCCCGTGGCGACGCCGCCACGGGCCTCCCGTCCGTCCCGGGGTGCGCTGGTGCACCCGCCGACGGCGGGTACGGTCGGACCATGACCGAGCCCGCGGACGACCTGGCCGACGCCCTCCGGGAGTCGGTCGGACGGCTCGTCCGGGCGACCCGCGGGCACGCCGACAGCCTCCCGCCGGCCCATTCCGCGACGTTGGGGCTGCTCGACCGTGAGGGCCCGCGCACGATCGCCGCGCTCGCCCGGCGACGCGGCGTGAAGCACCAGGGGCAGTCGCGCACGGTGGCCGAGCTCACGGCGCGCGGGATGGTCGAGCGCGAGACGTCGGGCGACGACCGGCGCGTCTCGGTGATCCGGATCACGACGGCCGGCGAGGCCGCGATCCGCGAGGACCGCCGGGCTCGTGCGGACTGGCTCGCCTCGGCGATCGACAGTGAGCTCGACGACGACGATCGGGCCCTGCTCGAACGGGTCCCGGCACTCCTCCACCGCCTCGCCGACCACGGATGATGTCTACAACAGTGTTGTAGACTTGCTCGCATGGAGCTCACGAAGTACAACCACGCCACGGTCGTCCTCGAGCAGGACGGCACCACGCTCGTCATCGACCCGGGCACCTTCACGCCCGAGTCCGCCGACCTGCTGCGCTCCGCGGTCGGCGTGCTGATCACGCACGAGCACTTCGACCACTTCGACGTCGAGGCCGTGCGCTCCGGCCTCGAGGCGAACCCGGCGCTCGTCGTGCGCGGGCCGCAGGCCGTCGTCGACCAGCTCGGGACGCACGACGGACGCGTCACGGCGGTGCAGGCCGGGGACGCGTTCGAGGTCGGGCCGTTCCCGGTGCGCGTCTTCGGCGAGGAGCACGCCGTCATCCACCCGGACATCCCCACGATCGCGAACGTCGGCTACCTCGTCGCCGACCGTGTCTTCCACCCCGGCGACGCCTACCTGGTGCCCGGCGTCCCGGTGCCCCTCCTGCTCCTGCCCACCAGCGGTCCGTGGACCCACACGGCCGAGGCGGTCGACTACGTCCGCGCGGTCGCGCCGGAGCGGGCGGTCCAGATCCACGAGGCGATGCTGAGCGACCTCGGCCAGCAGTCGGCCGGCCGGTTCCTCGGGTCGGACGGTCTCGGTCCGGTGCCCGTGACGATCCTGCCCGCGGGCGAGTCGATCACCGTCTGACCGCACGAGGCGGCCTGGGAAGGGGCACGCCCGACGCGGAGGACCATCGAGTGATGGCCGACGCACCCAGGACCGCAGTCCTCTTCGACATCGACGGCACGCTCGTCGACTCCAACTACGCCCACATCGACGCCTGGTCACGGGCCTTCGCGGCGGCGGGCGAGTCGGTCGACGCCTGGCGGATCCACCGCTCGATCGGGATGGACTCGGCGAAGCTCCTCGGAGCGCTGCTCCCCGACGCCTCGGAGGGCACCCGGACGACCGCGCAGCAGTACCACTCGGCCTACTACTCGGAGCACCAGCCGCGGCTCCGGCTCCTCCCCGGCGCCCGGGAACTCCTCGCCGCGGTCGCCGACGCCGGGCACGCCGTGGTCCTGGCCACGAGTGCGCCCGAGCCCGAACTCGTCCGACTCCGCGAGCTCCTCGACGCCGAGCAGTGGCTCACCGCGGTGACGAGCTCGGAGGACGTCGAGCAGGCCAAGCCGGACCCGGGCATCATCCAGGTCGCGCTCGACCGGGCCGGGGTCGACGCGGGCGAGGCGGTCATGGTCGGCGACGCGGTGTGGGACGTCGAGTCAGCCGGTCGGGTCGGTGTGACGAGCATCGGCGTGATGACCGGCGGCGTCGGCGGTGACGAGCTCCGTGAGGCCGGCGCTGCGGCGGTGCACGACGACGCGGCCGCGGTCCTCGCGGCGTTCCGGGCGGGGGAGGGGCCGATCGCGGCGTTGCGCTGACGGTGGACGCAGTCGGTGACAGCGGCTGCCTTGGCCTCTGTGGTGTCGGCAGCGGGCACAGCGTCGCCGACACCCCTGCCCTCGCCCGTACCGGCGGCCGGTGCCACGAGCGCCCAGGCAACAGCCACCCTCATCGCGGCGATCATCGCCGGTGCCGCCGCACTCACCGCCGCAGTCATCGGACTGATCAACGCGTCACGGAGCCTTACCCAGATCCGACGCGAGCAATGGCGGCAGCAGTTCCAGTGGGCGATCGAGAAGGCGCTCAGCCACGATGTCGACGAGTCGAACGTCGACCTCGCCGTTCTCACGAAACTTGTTCAGCAGCCAGAGGCCCACGAGGAAGATAATGAGATCGCGCTAGTGGTTGCCGACCTCGTCACAGATCGGACCACGCAGCCGTGCTGATGGAGGTGGCGAACATGGTCATGGAAGCAGCCCCGCGTCCGCACTTGTTGTTCGGCGGCGACGTCCGCGAGGAGAAGTCCCGACAACTGGCAGCCGAACTCCGCCAGACCGTGCTCCGCAATCTGGGCCGGGCCGTCGATCCTGAATCGAACAGGCGCTCCATCCGACCAGGGAGGAAGAACTCATGAGCGACACCTCCGCCGAACACTCCCGAGCACTCGCCGACCAACTCCGCGAGACCGCTCTCAAGAATCTCGGCCGAAGCGGCCCCCACCGTTCGGCTATCTCCGGACGCTTCATCACGCCCGGGTACGCGTCGCGGAACCCCGCGACCACGACCACCGAGATGACGGGCGGCTCGTCGACGACGTCCCGCAGCACGGAACGGCTCAGCCGGAAGTCGCGGAAGCCCTGACCTACTGCAGTGCTGGTGAAGCGTCCCGGACAGCACAAACCGCCGATCGGCATTGTCGGCTGCTACACCCTCGATGCCGAGCGAAGCGCTGCGCTGAGAGTGCGTTAAGACCGAACCGGTACTACCGACTCTGATCTGGGCTTTTCCTCCCGACCCCCGTTTGGGTGACACGATTCAAGGCGTGCGCTGCTCTTACGCTGCGAGAACGAACAGCAACTTGTGCAGTTCGTTCATAGAGGGGGTCTCGTGCAACCAGTTCTGCACGCTCCGCGGGTGAGGAAGCGCAGCCTGGCTGCTGCGGTCCTCGGCGCGCTCGCACTTGTCGGCTCTTTGCTGGTGGCCGCGCCGCCAGCTCAGGCGTTGAACGACACCGGGACGGGTGGTGTGTTCGTCCCCGCGACGGGCCGCATCCTCGACACGCAGGCCGGCACGGGCGGGTACAACACCCCGATGCCGGCCGGAACGTACCGCACCATCAAGGTCGCAGGACTGTTCGGGTTGCCTGACGATGGTTCGGTCGGTGCCGTGTCGCTGAACGCCACAGTAGGCGCCTCGAGCGGCGCCGGCACCTTGTTCGGTCGCCCTGACGCGGACACGGGTCGCACAACGATGCTGATCTACAGCGGGGTCAAGGGCGAATTCACCTCCAACACCGCCACCCTCGCAGTTGGTGCGGACGGCACGATCCAGGTGATGGCGGAGACGAACGCTCGCCTGATCTTGGACGTGCAGGGCTACTACACGGCGAACACGGATGGCACCGCCGCCGGCGGATTCGTACCCGTCGCGAAGCGCATCGTCGACACCCGGTCCGGCCTCGGGGCTGCGAAAGCAACGATCGCGCCCGGGAAGAGCATCGACGTGCAGATCACCGGCGCGAACGGGATCCCGGCCGGTGCGTCCGGCGTCGTGGTGAACCTCATCGCGATCAACACCACCGACAGTGACGGCTACCTCACCCCGTATGCCACCGGCAGCACGAAGCCACAGAACGCGCTGCACTACGCCCCGTCCGTCACCACCTCGATGCAGGCACAGGTGCCGGTCTCCTCGGGTGGGAAGATCACGATCGCGAACGGCTCATCGACCGCGAACCTCGTGATCGACCTGCAGGGCTACTTCACCGCAGCCGGCACCAACGGGGCCGTCTTCACCCCCTCCTACGGGCGGGCATACGATTCCCGGGCATCCGGGAACACGGCACTAGCGAAGAGCGAGACACGGCTGATCCAGATCGCCGGCCAGGCCGGCGTCCCCATCATGGGATCCGGCATCACCGCGGTCACGCTGACGCTCATCGTCTCCCACGCAGGCAGCGCCGGCTACGCGCAGGTCTACGCCGATGGAACGTCGAACCCGGGGACCACCGCGATCAACTTCCAAGCCGACGACATCCGCACCAACACGATCACCGTCCCGCTCGGCGCGAACGGGAAGATCGCGCTTCGCAACGTCGCCGACGCTTCGAACTACATTGTGGATGTGCAGGGCTGGTACACCAATCCACAAGCGCCGACGATCACTTGTCCGAGCCCATACGCTGCTGGTAGCTGGGCGACGACGGTGCCGTCGGCTGACATCACGTGCACCGTGATCACGCCCGCGGAGTCGAGCAGCAACCAGCAGCTCACGGTCAATCTGGACGGAGATCTCGACAGCCTCAACGACCTTTCCGAGACCGCCAGCACGTCGACCTCGGTGACGGTACCTGCGCAGGGTGGGGTGCACACTATTGCGGTAGAGGTTGACGACGCCCGCGGCACCACTATCGCAACGAACGCGTACTCGTTTGGTCTCGGCGACTGGTTCTCGAAGACGCTGACTCCTACTCCCGCCGACGGAGCGGAGGCAGACACAGCCGGATCCCTCTCGGTCGCTCCCGCGAACGACAATTTCGGCACAGACGCTCAGTTCGACTACGTCATCACGAATGGCACAGCTACGAATGATCCGGTGGCCGACAGCGGCTGGGTCACGGGTGCGTTCCAGATCCCGGCAACCGTAATGACGGCTGGGACCACCTACTACTGGACCGTGACGGTACGCGGCACCAGCGGAGGCTCCACGACAGTCAAAACCGAGACGTCGCCAACATGGTCGTTCATCGCGAGCACAGCACCGACCGCTGCGATCTCCTGCCCCGCTCCGTATACAGACGGCAGCTGGCAACGAGACGCCCTCACCTCACCGGTGACGTGCACAGTAACAGCGCCCTCGGCGTACACGACCGCGGCGAAGCTGTCCGTCGCACTCGATGGCAATATCACCGATACTCAATCGCTCAGCAGCCAAGGTTCAACGAGCACATCTGTGACGATCCCAGCAGGGGCCGCGGCGCACTCGATTACCGCCACAACATCAATTGATGCAACCGGCGCCAGCACTGACTCCACATCCGATTTTGGTTCCGGGCTATGGAGCAACGCCAACTACGTGCCATCAATCACAGGCGGAGCCAACAGCAACGACAGCGCCCCGGTGCTTTACACGAACACGGACGGCGCTCCCTTCACGAGCAGCGTGGTGCTGCAGTATACCGTGAGCGCAAATCAGGACGGATCAGGCGTTATTGCGCAGTCTGACTGGTCCGCTCAACCGCTTGCAGTCCCAGACGGAACTTTGATCAACGGCCAGACCTACTACTGGCATGCAGAAGCCAAGGGAAAACTCAACGACGGGTCAGGTGACGCAGACACCATTTCTCCTACCTGGTCATTCGTTGCAACCGCCGATCCGACGTTGTCTGCATCCACCCAGGCGTCCACGACGACACAGTCGTCTTCCGTGCAAGCATCCGCGACTTCAAGCTGTCCGTCGTGGCTATTCATCGGGGTACGCGGAACGAACGAGCCGGCTGGCTCTGGCAAGTCCCGAGGGGGTTATGGTTGGACTTCTGGGGGTTTGGGCGAGATGGAACAAGTTGCAAAGAAGCTCAAAAGGGACCAAAATGCCACAATTGAATCGCTCAAATACCCTGCCTCATGGGCGGGTGTCGTCGGGCCGGCATATTGGAATAGCGTAGCCGCAGGACAAGCGAATCTCGTTGCTGAGGTTAATGCAGTAGCGAAGAGTTGCTCGTCCACAAAGATATGGCTTGGTGGCCATTCCCAAGGAGCTCATGTCGTCGAGAACACCATAGCCAGCGGAAAATTCTCGCGAACCGCCAAAATTAACTTCCGCGGTGCTGTGCTCGCAGGCAATCCGACTTACGATAATTCCGATAAAATTGATGCGCCGGGTAACGGTACTGATAACGGTCCCCTGCATGCTTGGCATCACAATATCAACTACTACACTGCGGTTAACAATAAGGGAAAGAGAGTTACCCAGGCTCGCTCCTGGTGCTTCCGTAACGACATATTCTGCCAGAAGTGGGGAATGTCCTTGCCGGTACACAATTCGTACAAGAATGAACCAACTCCCACTAACGAGGAGAAATGGCTGAGGCAGTTCGCATGAGTAAATCGACCAGCGGCAATCGAGAGCGATCGGGTTCGACTAGTGACCTGGTCACGATCTGGGTTACCTTTTTTGTGAGCTTGCTCGCGGCCGTGGTAGGCGCAGGTGTTGTGTTCGACAATAATCTGACTGTCTATGCGGCTTGTGGAGAGAAATCAAGCGCACTCTGTTCCGGTGTTGGCTGGTACGGGAGCATGGCTATATCTCTTGCTATCGGATTCGGTGTCGTCGTAGCAGGGCTCGTTCTTGGCATACTTCGACATCGCACCGGCCGCCGGGGTGCGTGGTTTTCCCTAGGCGCATTTGTCGGGGTGATTCTTGTCACGCTCCTAGCGATTGTATTCCTCAGGGTGACGGTCCCTTGAACGCCAGCCCACCAGGGTGCTGACCGGCGATTCACCCGCTGAACGAACGCGGGGAGACCGACCGTCACCGGTCCGGCAGTGACTCGAAGCACCGCCGGAGCGGGGACCGTGAGTCGCGCCAGCTGACGCGGAGCGGGGGCGGGCACCCTTGGTGCCCGCCCCCGCTCCGTGTCTGCATAGTGTCGCGGTGCTCGGCGCGGCGCTTCTCATCGCGCTTGTCGGGGTCGTAACCGGCGCCCTCGAGGAGTCGACGCTCGCTCTCACGATCACAGTCGGCGATCCGCCAACTGCCTAGCAACTCGCGCCGATAATATAGATTATGCCAGCTTTGATGTGCGGCTCGGTGGCATTCGCCGACCGCTGCGCTGCCCCGTGGCGACAAGCGTTACCCCAATGTCGCCGGAAACGATGCTGACTATGAGGGACGCGCCACCGAACGCGTGGCCCCCACCCCCGACACGGGTGCGGGAGCCACGCGTCATGCATCGATCGGATTGCAGTACAGAGGAGATATGCGGCCAAGAGAATGACGGGCAACTTCCGCTAACTCGAGGTCAACCCGAATGATTCTCTGCAAGGAACCGTCCCTGGCTAGAGGTAGCTAAGCCCTGCGCGACGCCATGATGCGAATGATGGTCGCTGCTAAACCTGAAACAACCCCTACCCCACCGGCACCTAGGGCAAGGATGGCAAGAATACCAATCCCGATATTGGCGCCCCCCTCTGTGTCCCCATAGTTGACGACCAAAAAGAACGCCGCCAACCCTATATATCCAACTGCGAGCAGGGCGACACATACACCAAAGAGGCGCTTTGAGATTTGCTTCAATTTTAGTTCTTTCCGTTGTGCAACCGCAGGAGCGCACCACCTAAGATGCAAAACGCGGCCGCTATGAGTAATGTGTATGCAACGCTGATGTCAGCCCCGCTGGAAGCATCGATTAGAGCCACAACGATTTTGACGACTGTCCAAGCAAAGAACGCAAGGCCAATGCCGAGGAGCAAGCCGCCGAAAAGCGTCTTTGTCCTCGACCGGCGTACCCCAGGGGGCGACAGCGACTGACGGCGGTCGCCGTACGGCGGGGTAGACCTTTGTCCGCTCAGACCGTCTTCAAATTCGTCAACCATGCCACTCAACATCTCCTACATCTACGGTCAGCGCTCTACCTCGGGTCACCCTTGCCCTTGTAGAACACGCGCCCAGCCGCTCGAACTCCTGCATAGTAGCTTGCTGCGATTGAGATGCATCCAGCTCTTTTCGCAGCGTTGACAAGGCCGCTGTTACGCGGATAGACCGTCCAGCAGACCGCTTGGAGACCTGCAGCGAAGGCTAGGTCGCAATTGAGTGGCCTGCGCCTGGCCCGTCAGCCGTTATCGTCGTCGCGAGGTTCTGCGGGCTCCGGTGATAGAACCTCCACTAGTCCGTTGAGGCCGTACCAGCGCACCTCACCCGTGCTGAAGGTCACCTCTCCGACGAGGCGAGAACTGAGCTGCCAGTCGGAAAGGTCAGGCTCATTGTTTCCCGGTGCAGGCTTGTATCCCCATACCCTGCGCTCTGCACGCCGGACATCCGGGGCGGGGTACGGCGGGGGCATCGGATCGTCCCCGCTGACGGCGCGCAGCGATCGCCGCACATACTCGCTGTAGTTCAGCAGGTCGCTATAGTCGCGTCGCCGGTCATCATCGGACCGCTCGGGCTGCGTCGAGGTGTTGAATCGGACCAGCCAAGTGAGCGCATCCCAACGGTCTCTCACCGGCTCAGGTAGGGCATGCGAGTAGCTGGCACCTGATTCAAGTAGGGCGGACTCTCGACGGTCGCGATCACGGTGAACATCGTCAGTCGCGCGCACTCGTACGAAGTGAGCAAGAGCGTCGAGGCGGCCTTCAGCAGAAGTTAGACAGCTCGCGAGAGCCGCAATCAACCGATCGGCAACAACTGACTGTCGACGCTCGTCTTCCACTCGCTCAGCCTCACGGCGCTCGGCTGCTGCCATTGCGGTTTCGTGCTTCAGGACCTTGCCCGTCTGCCAGGCACTCCCTCCAGCGGATAGCAGGCCACCAAGGAGTGCGCCCAGGAGCGCCGCCAGCATCTCGGTCATGACGTGAAATCTAGTTGCCGGTGGCTCCCGTGTGCAGTACGCCTCGGAATGCTTCGGCTACGCGGCGCTCTGCATCTTTGGATCAACTGACGAGGACCTCCATGCTCGCGACGCTAGTAGAGCTGCAACCGGTCAGGAGCACAGTCCTCCGCGGGGGCCTGCAGCGTGCCATTCCTTGCGGTGAGCCTCGAGCAAGCACCCTCGCAGTCACTCAGAACTGATGAGACGCGAAGCTTGACAGGTCCGCCGATAATGTCTCTTAAGTCAGATGGACGATTGTGCGCTTCCCAGCGCGGCTGGGGACGGCCGCTCTTGCCGCCGGGCTGCGTCGACCCGGTCGATGCCTCCGTCTTCGACGTCGATCGCGACGAGGAGGACGACGTGTTGCTGCTCGACTTCGACGGCCAGGGCTTGATCGCACCGGTTGCAAGCTCGCCCGCGGCGATGCCGAGACCGCCGGCGACCGCCGCGCCAGCGGCTCCGCCGCCGGCAAGGGCGACCATCCTGGCGATGAAGCGCATGAGCGCCGGCAGCGCGACGAGGGCGATGATCATCAGCGCCAGGCCGGTCATGACCAACCAGATCCCGCCGTCATCCTTCAAGAAGATGTCCGTGCCGATGAGCTTGAACGCTGCGGCGTAGATCAGCGCGGCGGCGGGCTTGTAGAGGATGAACGTGACCAACCAGCCGAGGGAGCGGCGGAACCACTGCTCGCCGCTGGGAATGCTCGTGAACGACGCTGTCAGCGGCAGAACGCCCGGCAGGAGAACGAGCACCGCCGATCGAACGACCATGAGGGCGATCTGCACGAACGTCATCAGGATCGCGATCAGCGCCAGGATCAGGACGCCGAGCGTTCCGATGGGCGACTGCGCCGTGAGGCCGATGAGACCGGCGAGGTTCGTGCCGAAGCAGGACGACGTGCCCGTGTCTGCGGCGACGCTGCAGTCCGTGGCGGCGTTGATCACACCGACCGAGAGGGCGTCGCTCGCGCCGACGGCGAGCTGGATGACTGTCCGCTGCGTCGTCGTGCTGCCGCGTCGGCGTGCCAGGATCGTTCTTCGTGATCACGATCGAACGCGTCGCCTGGGACGACCCTCGCGGAGTGGCCCTCCGCGCCACGATGGACGAGGAGATGCACGAGCGCTACGGCTCGGCGAACGCGACGGAGGACCCCGCCGTCACCGCCGAGCGCGACCGCGTGCTCACCGTCGACCCGGCGGACGTCATCACCTCGGTGCTCGCGATCGACGACGACGGCACCCCGCTCGGGCACATCGCCGTGCGGCGCCTCGGGGACGAGGTCGAGCTGAAGCGCCTGATCGTGCTGTCGGCTGCCCGGGGGAAGGGTGCGGCGACGGCGTTGCTGGCCGAGGGGGAGGAGGTCGCGCGCGAGCAGGGGGCTGCGCGGGTGATCCTGCAGACCGGCGACAAGCAGCCCGAGGCCGTTGCGCTGTACCGGAAGACCGGCTGGGAGCAGATCCCGGTGTACGCGCCCTACGCGGAGACCATGCCGTGGTCGTTCTGCTTCGCGAAGGCGCTGCCGTCGTCTTCTTGATTGCACTCTCAGACCGATAGTGCAATTCTGGTGCGGTGAGCACCACCGAACGCACCCGCGCGCTGCGCCGACGCATGATCGTCGAGGCGCGCCGGGCGACGATCGAGCACGGGCTGCACGGCTTCACCATCGAGCAGCTGTGCGAGCGGGTCGGGGTGTCCCGTCGGACGTTCTTCAACCACTTCGCGTCGAAGGACGATGCCGTGCTCGGGATCGAGCAGGGCGCGTCGGAGGAGATGTTCCGTGCCTTCGCCGCCCGGACGCTCGTGCCCGAGGAGACCGACCCGCTTGGATCCGTCGTCGCGCTCGCGATCGAGCAGATGCACGTCGTCGGACTCGACCGTGCGGACGAAGCCCTCGTCCGTCGGGTGTTCGACCGCGAGCCCGCGATGGTCCCGAAGTTCCTCGACGTCGTCGACGTGCAGCTCGCCGCCGTCGCCCGCGCCGTGCGCGAGCGCTTCGGCTGGCACGACCCCGCCGACCGCCGCGCACAGCTCGTGGCGGAGACCGCGGGGGCGCTGCTCAAGGTCACCGCCGGCACCTACTTCGACGACGCCTACGACGAGGCGACCGACCCGCCGTTCGAGGCGTTGCTCACCGACAACCTCCGCCAGCTCAGGGCGGCCCTCACCACCACCGGACAGGACCCCACCGCATGACCGCCACCGCGCAGGGCGCCCGACGCGCCCGCCCCGGCTCCGACGGGCCGCTGCTGCTCACCCAGCGGCGCATCTGGATCATCTTCTCGGCGCTCATCGCCGGGATGCTGCTGTCCAGCCTCGACCAGACCATCGTCTCGACCGCGATGCCCACCATCGTCGGCGAGCTCGGCGGCGTCGCGCACCAGGCGTGGCTGACCACCGGGTACCTGCTCGCCTCGACCATCGTCATGCCCGTCTACGGCAAGTTCGGCGACGTCCTCGGGCGACGGAACCTGTTCCTCGTCGCGATCGCGCTGTTCACCATCGCGTCCGCCGGGTGCGCGTTCGCCGGTGACTTCACGCAGCTCGTGGTGTTCCGTGCCGTGCAGGGACTCGGTGGTGGCGGCCTGATGATCCTGTCGCAGGCGATCATCGCGGACATCGTGCCCGCCTCGCAGCGCGGCAAGTACCTCGGCCCGCTCGGCGCGATCTTCGGGCTCTCCGCGATCGGCGGACCGCTGCTCGGCGGCTTCTTCGTCGACCACCTCACCTGGAACTGGGCGTTCTACATCAACATCCCGGTCGGCATCGCGGCGTTCTTCGTGGCCTGGTTCGCACTCACGCTCCCGACCAAGAAGGCGACGAAGCGGATCGACGTCCTCGGCGTGCTGCTGATGTCGGCAGCCACGACGTGCCTCGTCTTCTTCTCGGAGTTCGGCGGGAGCAAGGACCACGGCTGGGACGCCCTCGAGACCTGGGCGTGGTTCGCCGGCCTCGTCGTCGCGGCCGCGCTGCTGGTGCTCGTCGAGTCGCGCGCCCAGGACCCGGTGCTCCCGCTCGCGTTCTTCCGCAACCGCACGTTCCTCCTCGCGACGGGCATCGGGCTCGTCCTCGGCATCGGCATGTTCGCGGCGATCGGCTTCGTCCCGACGTTCCTCCAGATGGCCTCGGGCACCTCGGCGGCGGTCTCCGGGCTGCTGATGCTGCCGATGATGGTCGGGCTCATCGGGACCTCGATCGTCTCCGGCATCCTGATCACGAAGACGGGCCGCTACCGGATGTTCCCGATCGTGGGGACCGTCCTCGTCGCGATGGCGATGCTCGCGATGACCCAGCTCGCGGCGGACACCCCGATCTGGCTGATCTGCGCGTACCTGTTCGTGTTCGGCGCCGGCCTGGGGTTGATCATGCAGGTGGTCGTGCTCGTCGCGCAGAACGCCGTGCCCGCGGACCAGGTCGGGACCGCGACCTCGACCAACAACTACTTCCGCGAGGTCGGGGCCTCCCTCGGCACGGCCGTCTTCGGCGCGCTGTTCACCGCGCGGCTCACCACGGCCCTGACGGACGTGTTCCGGGGTGCCGGGGGATCGGCGACGGACGCGGCGTCGTCGGCGGGGAGCATCGACCCGGCGACCGTGGCGAAGCTGCCGGCGGCCGTGCAGGACGGCATCGTGAACGCCTACGCCGACTCGCTCGCGCCGGTGTTCTGGTACCTCCTGCCGTTCATCGGCGTCGCGTTCCTGCTCGCACTGTTCCTGCCGCAGATCACCCTGTCCGACACGGCCGGCATGGTCGCCCGCGGCGAGGCCGTCGGCGGTGCGGAGGCCGAGCAGCTCGAGCGAGCGCAGCGCGGCGGCGCCGCCGCCGCGCCCGCGGCCGCGGCCGCCGACGGCGCGGGCGACGGCGTGGGTCGAGACTCGGCCTGAGCGACAGGACTCGCGCGATCGGGCGCGAGCCTTGTCGCCCTGCGCGAGTCTCGGACCCGCCGGCCACCGGACGGGAGGCGCGGGACCAGCCGGCACCGTGCCTCCCGTCCGCCACGTGGACCGGTCCCGAGACTCGGCCTGAGCGACGGGACTCGCGCGGATCGGCGCGAGTCCTGTCGGCCTGCGCGAGTCTCGGACGCGCCAACCACCGCACGGGAGGCGCGGGACCAGCCGGCACCGTGCCTCCCGTCCGTCACGTGGACCGGTCCCGAGCCTCGCGGTGTGCGACGGTTCTCGCGCGGATCGGCGCGAGCCTTGTCGCCGTGCGCGAGTCTCGGACCCGCTGGCCAGCGGACGGGAGGCGCGGGACCGGCCGGCACCGTGCCTCCCGTCCGTCTCGTGGACCGGTCCCGAGACTCGGCCTGAGCGACAGGACTCGCGCGATCGAGCGCGAGTCCTGTCGCCCAGCGCGAGTCTCGGACCCGCCGACCACCGCACGGGAGGCGCGCGCCCAGCCGGCACCGCGCCTCCCGTCCGTCACGTGGACCGGTCCCGAGACTCGGCCTGAGCGACAGGACTCGCGCGATCGAGCGCGAGTCCTGTCGCCCAGCGCGAGTCTCGCGCCCACGCGGCCCGCGCCGCGCGGCTCAGCCGGCGGTGCTCGCCCGCACGACGAGCCACGTCGGCAGGGACGGCGCCTCCGGGGCACCGCCGTCGAACGTCGCGAGCAGTCGGAGCGCCGCCGCCCGACCGAGGTCCGCGCCCGGGAGGGCCACGCTCGTCAGTGCGGGCGCCGTGACCGACGACGACGGCAGGTCGTCGAAGCCGGCGACCGCCAGTCGCCCGGGCACGGCCACCCCTCGAGCCGCCGCAGCACGGAGCACCCCGTACGCCAGGGTGTCCGCCGCGGCGACGACCGCCGTCACCCCGTCGTCGAGCCAGTCGTCGAGCAGGTCGTCCGCGGTCGACGCGCCGGCGTCCACGGCGAGGTCCGCCGAACCGACGATCGGGGACACCGACAGTCCGGCGGCCACGGCGGCGTCCTCCAGGAGTCGGCGGCGGAGGGCGAACGTCGCCGCGCGCGAGGTGCCGTCGAGGTACCCGATGCGGCGGTGCCCGAGGTCGGCCAGGTGCGCGACGAGTTCCTGGACGCCGGTCGCGAGGTCGTAGTTCACGGCGTCGGCCCCGCCCGGGGCGTCGAGCTGGACCACGGGGACGCCGGCGGAGAGGTCCTCGCCCGCGGCCGGGGCGTCCACGAGGATGCCCGCGGGGCGCAGCCGCTCGAAGCGCCGTACGTCCGCCGTGACCGGCTGCCGCCCGCGCTCGGTCACGGACAGCACGAGCTGGAAGCGGTCGGTCAGGGTGTCCCGGACGCCGCGGATGACCTCCGCGAAGAACGGGTTCGACAGGTCGGGGGCGATGAGGACGACGAGGTCCCCGCTACCCCGCGCCAGGGAGCTCGCCGCGTGGTCGACGACGTACCCGAGCTCGTCGACGGCCGCGCGCACCCGCTCGGCGATCGGCGCGGACACCCGGCCGCGGTCCTTGCCGTTGACCACGAGGGAGACGGTGGCGATGCTCGTCCCGGCGCGCTCGGCGACCATCGCGGCGGTCACGCGGGCGGGGGAGGGCACCAGGCGATCGTAGCGAGTGCGCGAGCCGACAAGCGCTCACGAGTTGACGTCAAGCGCTTGACGTGTTCTGATGTCAAACGCTTGACGCGCCGCGGGAGCTGATTCCTCCGCCGCGGACCCCACCGCGTCAGGCCCTGACGTCCCATCCCCGAAGAAGTGGAGACCCGCGGTGCCCCGCAAGATCATCCTCGACTGCGACCCCGGCCACGACGACGCCGTCGCCATGCTGCTCGCCCACGGGAACCCCGACATCGAGCTGCTCGCCGTGACCACCGTCGTCGGCAACCAGACCCTCCCGAAGGTCACCCGGAACGCCCTCGCCGTCGCCCGGATCGCCGGGATCACCGGTGTGCCGTTCGCCGCCGGCTCGTCACGACCGCTGCTGCGCGAGATCGAGGTCGCCGGCGACATCCACGGCGAGAGCGGCCTGGACGGGCCGGAGCTGCCCGAGCCAGCGTTCGACCTCGACCCGCGGCACGCGGTCGACCTCATCATCGACACGGTCATGGCGCACGAGCCCGGGACCGTCACCCTCGTCCCGACGGGTGGTCTGACGAACATCGCCCTCGCGGCCCGGAAGGAGCCCCGGATCGTCGAGCGTGTCCGGGAGGTCGTCCTCATGGGCGGCGGCGTGCACGTCGGCAACTGGAGCCCGGTGGCCGAGTTCAACATCGTCATCGACCCCGAAGCCGCCGACATCGTCTTCCGCGCCGGGTGGGACGTCGTGATGGTCGGGCTCGACCTGACGCACCAGGCACTGGCCACCCCCGAGGTCGCCGACCGCATCGCAGCCGTCGGCACCGGTCCGGCCGCCTTCGTCGGCGAGCTCCTCGACTTCTTCGGCCAGACCTACAAGGACGCGCAGGGGTTCGACGCACCGCCCGTGCACGACCCGTGCGCCGTGGCGTACGTCATCGACCCGACCATCGTGCGCGCCGTGCGGGTGCCGATCTCGATCGAGACACGGGGCGTCCACACCCTCGGCATGACCGTCGCGGACTTCCGCGCACCCGCGCCCGCCGACTGCCGGACGAGCGCGGCGCTCGAACTCGACCACGGCCGGTTCTGGGACCTCGTCGTCGACGCCCTCGAGCGCATCGGCGAGACACCGGACACCGGATGGACACCCCGCGGAGGCGCCAGCGCGCCGCGCGCGGACGCACCCCACGCCGTCGCCGCCGCCCTCACCGACCCCGCCGTCACCCCGGAGCACTGACCCACCATGACCACCACCTCGACGACGACGTCGACCCCGAAGCGGTCCGTCACGGCCCTCACCGCCGCCCTGCTCGCGGCGTGCATCGCGTTCCAGCTCAACGCGAGCATGCTCAGCCCGGCACTCGTCACGATGGCGCGCGACCTGCGCACGGACGACGCCACGATCGGGCTCTCGCAGACCCTGTTCTTCACCCTCGCGGCGCTCTTCTCGCTGTTCCTGCCGCGGCTGTCCGACATCGTCGGCCGGAAGCGGGTCCTCCTCGGCATGCTCCTCGTGATGCTCGTCGGCAGCGTCGTCGCGGCGCTCGCCGTGAACGTCCCGATGCTGTTCGTCGGTCGGATGATCCAGGGCGTCACCGGCCCCGTCGTGCCGATCGGCCTGCTCGTGCTCCGCAACGAGATCGCCGACCCGAAGCGCTACGGCGCGGCACTCGGCCTGCTCACCGCGGTCAACGGCGGCATCGCGGGCGTCGACGCCCTCGCCGGCGGCTGGATCGCCACGCACTTCGGCTTCCGGGGCATCTTCTGGGTGATCGCGGCCGTGACCGTCGTCGCCGCCCTCATGGTGGCCGCCTGGGGCGTCGAGTCGAAGCCGTCCGCCGGCACCCGGATGGACTGGTGGGGTGTCCTGCCGCTCGTCGTCAGCGTCGGCGCACTGCTCACCGCGTTCAACGAGGCGGGCAAGCTCGCAGCCGCCGACTGGGGGCTCGTGGTGGGTGGCATCGTCCTCGCCCTCGTCGCCTTCGGCGTCTTCTGGTCGGTCGAGTCGCGGGTGCGCGAGCCCCTCGTCGAGACGCGGTTCCTCAAGCGCCGCGGGACCTGGGCGCTCCTCGTGACGACACTGCTCACGATGACGGGTGTGTTCGCGGTCGTGAACGGACTGGTCACGAGCCTCGCGCAGAACCCGGACGCCGGCTTCGGGATGGAGGCCGACCTCGCCTCACTCGCGTTCCTCACGCCGTACGCGCTGGTCGGCTGGGTCGTCGGACCCTTCGCCGGTCGGCTCGCGCCGACGCTCGGCTACCGGGCCGTGCTCCGCGTCGGCCTCGTCGGGAGCATCGTCGCGACGCTCGTGATGGCGTTCGTCGGCGTGCACTCGCTCCCCGTGCTCGTCGCCGCCACGGTCCTCATCGGCATCACGTACGCGGGCATCGCGAACATCATCCTGAACGGCCTCGGCATCGTCCTCTCGCCGGAGTCGAACCCCGGGTTCCTCCCCGGCCTCAACGCGGGGGCGTTCAACCTCGGCGCGGGCATCAGCTTCGCGGTGCTCCCGGCGCTCCAGATCGCGCTCGGGACCGGCGGGTCCGCGGGCACCGCCGGGTACTCCGGTGGCATGCTGCTCGGTGCCGTGATCACCTGCGCGGCCCTCGCCACGTCCTTCCTCATCCCGCGCCCGGCCTCGGCCGAGACAGGAGCAGCCGCATGACCGGCATCGTCGTCGTCGGCAGCCTCAATGCCGACCTCGTGGTCCGCACGGAGCGCTTCCCGAAGCCCGGTGAGACCCTCCAGGGGTCGGACCTCGCGATCCTCCCCGGTGGCAAGTCCGCCAACCAGGCTGTGGCAGCCGGGAGGCTCGGGGGCACGGTGCGCATGATCGGTGCGGTCGGCGACGACGGGAACGGTGCGCTGCTCCGCGACTCCGTCGCGGCCGCCGGTGTCGACACGACGCACGTCGCCGTCCGCGAGGGGGTCGCCACCGGCACGGCGGTCATCACGGTCGACGGCGCCGGCGAGAACACCATCGTGATCTCCGCCGGGGCGAACGGCACGCTGACGCCGGCCGACGTCCCCGCCGACGCCTTCGCCGACGCCGGGGTGCTCGGGCTCTGCCTCGAGGTGTCGCTCGACGTGGTCGTCGCCGCAGCCCGGGCCGCGCACGAGGCCGGGGTCACGGTCCTCACGAACCTCTCGCCGTTCGGTGCCGTCCCGCAGGAACTGCTGGACCTGACCGACGTCCTCCTCGTGAACGAGCACGAGGCCGCGGAACTCGGTGCCCACGGCGTCCGCCGCTCGATCGTCACCCGCGGCGGGGCCGGCTGCACGGTGCACGACGGCGACGCAGAGCCCGTCCCCGTCGACGCCGTCCGGGTCGAGCCCGTCGACACGACCGGCTGCGGTGACGCGTTCATGGGTGCCGTCGCTCTGCGGCTCGCCGCCGGGGACACGCTGCTCGACGCCGCCCGGTTCGCGGTCGGGGTCGGGGCGTACGCCGCGACGAAGCCGGGCGCGCAGGCGTCCTACCCGACCACCGCCGAACTGGAGGCGTTCCTGCGGGCGTGAGACGCGCCTCCAGTCCGCACTAGCGTGGTGCCATGCGCGTGGGAGTCCTCGACATCGGGTCCAACACCGGCCACCTGCTCGTGGTGGACGCCCACGGCGGTGCCGCGCCGCTCCCGGCGTCCTCGTTCAAGCAGCCGCTGCGCCTGGCCGAGCACCTCGACGGATCGGGTGCCGTGACCCGAGCGGGGATCGACGCGCTCACGGCGTTCGTCGCCGACGCCGTCCGCATCGCCGAGGACCGCGGCTGCGAGGACATGCTGGCGTTCGCCACCTCGGCGGTCCGCGACGCCGTGAACTCGGACGCCGTCCTCGCCCACGTCGAGGCCGAGACGGGCGTCGAGCTCGCCGTGCTCTCCGGTGGCGACGAGGCGCGGCTGACCTTCCTCGCCGTCCGCCGCTGGTTCGGCTGGTCCGCCGGTCGGCTCGCGGTGTTCGACATCGGTGGTGGTTCGCTCGAGATCGCCGGGGGAGCGGACGAGGCCCCCGACGTCGCGTGGTCGATGCCGATCGGCGCCGCACGGCTCGCCCGCTCCTTCTTCGCCGCCGGCACACCGACCGAGGACGACGTCCGGCGGCTGCGGCACGAGATCCGGGTGTCGATCGCACGGGACGCTGGGCTCCTGCTCCGCTCCGGACGGCCCGACCGTGCCGTCGCGACCTCGAAGACGTTCCGGTCGATCGCGCGGATCTGCGGCGCCGCGCCCTCAGCCGAAGGGTCGCTCGTCCCGCGGTCACTCGACGGCGCCGAGCTCCGGCGGCAGCTGCCCGGCCTGCTCCGGATGACGGTCGACGAGCTCGCGACGCTGCCCGGTGTCTCGCCGAGCCGGGCGCACCAGGTCGTCCCCGGAGCGCTCGTGGCCGAGGCGTGCCTCGACATCTTCGACCTGCCCGCGCTCGAGGTCTGCCCGTGGGCGCTGCGCGAGGGCGTGATCCTCGAGCGGCTCGACCAGCTGTCCGTGCTGGGCTGAGGTCGGGGTCAGGCCCTCCGGGGTGGGGCGAGCAGCCAGGGGCGGATGAGCCCCGTGACGAACGGCAGCACCCAGAACGTCATGATCGGCGTGAGCACGAGCGTCGTCACGAGGACCCGGGGCAGCACCGGGAGGTGTCCGAACGCCGGCACGAGCCAGCCGACCAGGTACGTGAAGACGAGGTTCACCGGGAAGAAGCCGAGCCAGATGCTCACCGCCTGCTTCCACCGCGGCGGCGCGCTCGACGTCGGGGCGTCCTGCGGAGCGTCGAACCACCCCTCGATGCCGGTGCGCTTCTCGACGCGGGACTCGACGACGAGGTCGCGGCCGAGGTCCAGCCACCGCAGCCGGTCGTCGGAGTTCTCCCACGTGGCGAGCTGCTCGTGGTCGGCGAACCGGTAGAGCATGTGCCACTCGTGGCTCGTCGCGTGCGAGCGGACCCAGCCCGAGCCGAGGAAGCCGGGGTAGCGGTTCGCGAGGTTCACACCCGACTGCACCCAGCGGGTGGCGTCCGGGATGCGGTCGGGTTCGACGAGGCGGGTGATGGACACGGTGACGGGCGGGCCTGCACTCACGGATGACGAGGACAGGCTCCCAGGCTCTTGTGGAGTCATGCCTCCAGTGTCCCCGATGCGTGTTTCCGCTGCGTGACGGAGCGCCCGGCCGTGCTCCTCGTGGCGACCAGTACGGTCGCGGCATGAGCGAGTTGCAGCGGGGCCGGAACGAGACCCCGACCGAACGGTGGGACCGCAACTGGAGCGACATCCAGCAGGAGCTCCGGATCGTGCAGACCGGCACGCAGATCCTCGCCGGGTTCCTGCTCACGCTGCCGTTCCAGCAGCGGTTCTCCTCGCTCAGTAGCCGGCAGGAGACGATCTACCTCACGCTCGTCGTGCTCGCCGTCGTCGTCACCGTCGTGGCGCTCGCCGTGGTCGCCACCCACCGGCTGGTGTTCAAGCAGCGGCAGAAGCACGACCTCGTCCGAGCAGGCAACGTCCTGCTGCTCGTCACGCTGTTCGCCGCCGCACTCCTGTTCGCGGGGACCGTCTGGTTCGTCTTCGACGTGGTGCTCGGCGGCCGCGGCGGGATCATCGCCGGCGTGGCCGTGTTCGTGGGCACCGGGACGCTGTGGACGGCCCTGCCCACCGTGCTCCGCCGGACCGCGAAGGACACGGAGGACTAGGAGGACACGGAGGACCAGCCGGGTCCGAGGACCAGCAGCAACCGAGGACTAGCTCGCGCGCTTCTTCGCGGCGGGCTTCTTCGCGGGGGTCTCCTTCGCGGGGGTCTCCTTCGCCGGGGCCTTCTTCGCCGGTGTGCGTCCCGCCGGCGCCTTCGTCGTCGCAGTCTTCTTCGCGGCGGCCGGGGTCTTCGCGGGGGCCGTCTTCTGCGCGGGGGTCTTCTTCGCAGGGGTCTTCTTCTCCGCGGCAGGAGCGTCGTCGCTGGACGCGTCGCCGGCAGTGGAGCCGGCCTTCGTGGTCCGCGACCCGCCCCGGGACCGCGACCCCGAGCCTCCCGTCCGCTTCTTGTCGACGGACGCCCGCAGGGCGGCCATCAGGTCGATCACGTCGCCGCCCTCTCCGTCGTCGTCGTCCGAGTCGCGGTCGCCGAACGTCTCCGCGGTGTCGACGTCGTCGCCCGACGCGAGCTTCGCGTCGATGAGCTGCTGCAGTTCCTCCTGGTACGCGTCGGTGTAGCGGTCCGGGTCGAAGTCGGTGGACATGCTGTCGACGAGCGAGGACGACATCTTCAGCTCGCTCGCGCTCACCTTCACCGTCGAGTCGAGGCTGCCGAAGTCCGCCGCACGGACCTCGTCGCCCCAGAGCAGGCCCTGCAGCAGGATGACGTCGTCGTGGACCCGGAGCACGCCGAGCCGGGTCTTCTGCCGGAGCGTGAACTGCACGATCGCCAGCCGGTCGGTCTTCGCGAGCGTCTCGCGGAGGAGCACGTACGCCTTCGGGGAGCGCGAGTCCGGTTCGAGGTAGTACGACTTCTCGAACATCATCGGGTCGACCTGCTCGACGGGCACGAACTCGAGGACCTCGATCTCGTGCGACTGCTCCTCGGGCAGCTGCTTGAAGTCGTCGGCGGTGAGCACCACCGTCTTGTCACCGTCGTCGTACGCGCGCTGGATGTCGGCGTACTCGACCTCGTGGCCGAACTCGCACACACGCTTGTAGCGGATGCGTCCCTTGTCCTCGTCGTGCACCTGGTGCAGGGAGACGTCGTGGGTCTCGGTGGCCGCGTAGACCTTGATGGGCACGTTGACGAGCCCGAACGCGATGGAGCCCTTCCAGATCGACCTCATGGGCACATGATGCCCGTCCCTGCACAGGAGCGTCCGGAGCGAGCGGTCGTCCACAGGTCGGGCTTCGCTGGACCGGAGCCGCGCCGGGACGAGCACGATGGGCGCATGAGCCAGCTCGACAAGCAGGATCCGCGCACCCAGCACCCGCGACCGCCGTTCCCCGAGCAGACCCAGACCGGTTCGGGCCTGGCGAGCGCGATGGACCCCGCGCCCGACCACGGCGAACGCAGCTACCGGGGCACGGGGCGGATGCCGGGCTACCGCGTCCTCGTCACCGGGGCGGACTCCGGCATCGGCCGGGCGGCGGCGATCGCGATGGCGAAGGAGGGCGCCGACGTCGCCCTCAACGCCCTCCCGGAGGAGCAGGACGACCTCGAGGAGGTCCGCGACGTCATCGGCGCCCTCGGCCGCAGGGCCGTGCTGCTGCCGGGCGACCTGACGGACGAGGCGTTCTGCGCCGACCTCGTGCGCGACGCCGTGAGCACGCTCGGCGGTCTCGACGCGCTCGTGCTCGTCGCCGGCCACCAGCAGGTGCACGAGGACGTCACCGAGCAGACGACGGAGTCGTTCGACCGGACGCTCAAGGTCAACCTGTACTCGCTGTTCTGGCTCGTGCGGGCCGCGGTGCCGCGCATGGCGCCCGGCAGCGCGATCGTCACGACGAGCTCGGTCTCCGCGCACGAGCCGCAGGCGCGGATGATCGACTACGCGGCGACGAAGTCCGCGATCACCACCTACACGAACGGCCTCGCCCGGCAGCTCGCGTCGCGGGGGATCCGGGCGAACACGGTCGTGCCCGGCCCGGTGTGGACGCCCCTGCAGCCGACCAGCTACCCGGGCGACGAGATCGCCCACTACGGCGAGGGCACCCCGTTCGGCCGTCCGGCGCAGCCCGTCGAGCTCGGCAGCGCCTACGTGTACCTCGCCGGGCCGGAGTCCTCGTACACGTCCGGCTCCACCCTCACGGTCGCGGGAGCGACCGGGGTGGCGCTGTGAGTCCCGTCGCCAAGCGCAGGACCGTCCTCGTCGGCGGGCGGACGATCAGCCTGAGCAACACCGACAAGGTCCTCTACCCGGCGACCGGCACGACGAAGGGGCGGGTGATCGAGTACTACGAGCGGGTCGCCCCGTGGATGATCCCGCACGTCAAGGACCGCCCGGTCACCCGGAAGCGCTGGGCGAACGGTGTCGACGGCAAGGTCTTCTTCGAGAAGAACCTGCCGGACACCGCACCCGACTGGGTCCGGCACCACACCATCGCGCACAAGGAGCACGACACCGAGTACCCGATCGTCGACGACGTCGCGACGCTCGTGTGGATGGCACAGCAGGCCGCCCTCGAGCTGCACGTCCCGCAGTGGCGCTTCGGGCCACGCGGTGGACACCATGACCCGGACCGGCTCGTCCTCGACCTCGACCCCGGCGAAGGCGTCGGCCTTGCGGAGTGCGTCGAGGTCGCCGTCGCCGCACGTGAGGTCCTGCAGGGCATGGGACTCGACCCCTACCCGGTGACCTCCGGCTCCAAGGGCATCCACCTCTACGCCGCCCTCGACGGACGCGCGACGACGACGCAGGTCTCCGAGGTCGCGCACGAGCTCGCGCGTGCACTCGAGCAGGACCTGCCCGACCTCGTCCTGTCGTCGATGAGTCGGGCCGACCGCACCGGCAAGGTGTTCGTCGACTGGTCGCAGAACAACGGCAACAAGACGACGATCGCTCCGTACTCGTTGCGCGGCCGTGACCGGCCGACGGTCGCTGCCCCGCGCACCTGGGACGAGCTCACCCAGCGCGGCCTCGCCCAGCTGACGCTGGACGAGGTCCTGGACCGCCTGGAGGCCCGTGGCGACCTCCTGCACCCGGTCGCCGCCGCCTCGTTGTCGGTCGGCCGCCCGGACGCCGGACACTGGGACGGCGCGCGGACGGCCGACGCGAACCGGGCGAGCGAGGACCGGCTGAGCGCGTACCGCGCCAAGCGCGACGCGTCGAAGACCCCGGAGCCGGTCCCGGCCGGACCGCCGACGGTCCGCGAGGACGGCCTGCCGACGTTCGTCATCCAGGAGCACCACGCCACGAGGGACCACTACGACTTCCGGCTCGAACACGACGGGGTGCTCGTCAGCTGGGCCCTGCCGAAGGGGGAGCCCACCGACCCGGGGAAGAACCACCTCGCCGTGCAGACCGAGGACCACCCGCTCGAGTACGGCGGGTTCGAGGGGACCATCCCGCACGCCGAGTACGGCGGGGGGACCGTCACGGTGTGGGACGACGGCACGTACGACCTCGAGAAGTGGCGCGACGGCGAGGAGGTCATCGTCACGCTCCACGGCCGCACCGGCGGCGCCCGTCGCCTCGCACTCCTGCACACCCGCGGCCGTGGTCGTGGACGCGACGGCGACGAGAAGAACTGGCTCATCCACCGGACGAAGGAGCAACCCGCCCGCGAACCCGGCGCCGGCGACCAGGCAGCGTCGGGGCGGACCGAGCGGCCGGCGGTCCACGCGACGGCCCGTGCCTCGGAACCTCCGAGCGAGCGCCGCACCATGCAGGCCTCCCTCGCGACGGGCGAGCCGCACCTCGACCCCGACGACTGGGCCTTCGAGCTGAAGTGGGACGGCGTCCGCGCGCTCGCCACCGTGCGGGACGGCCACGTCACGCTCCGCAGCCGGAACGGCAACGACCTGACCGACCAGTACCCCGAACTGCAGGACCTCGGCGACCGGGCCGCGGTCGACGGCGTCTACGACGGCGAGGTCGTCGCGCTCGACGACCGGGGTCGGCCCTCGTTCCAGCTCCTCCAGGAGCGCATGGGCCTCACGAAGCCGCGCGAGGTGGAGGCAGCCCGCCGACGGACCCCCGTGCGGCTGTTCCTCTTCGACGTGCTCGAGGCCGACGGGCACGAGCTGACCCGGCACGGGTACACGGCACGCCGGGAGGCCCTCGCGACCGTGGTCGAGCCCGGCGGTGCGGTCGAGGTGCCCGACGCCGTCGAGGGCGACTTCGCGGCGGCGCTCGCCGAGTCCCGTCGTCGTGGTCTGGAGGGCGTCGTCGCGAAGAAGCGCACCTCCCGGTACGCCGAGGGCCGCAGGTCAGAGGCCTGGCTGAAGGTGAAGCACCACGCGACGCAGGAGGTCGTCGTCGGCGGGTGGAAGCCTGGTGCCGGTCGACGTGCCGGCGGCATCGGGTCCCTCCTGCTCGGGGTGCCGGGGCCGGACGGGTTGGAGTACGTCGGCAAGGTCGGCACCGGCTTCCGCGACCGGGACCTCGACGAGATCGCGGACACCCTCGGCCCCCTGGAGCGGAAGACGTCGCCGTTCGTGGACGTCCCGCGTCCCGATGCGCGCGACGCGCACTGGGTCCGAGCGACACGGGTGGGCGAGGTGGAGTTCGCCGAGTGGACCGGCGACGGTCGGCTCCGGCAGCCCTCGTGGCGCGGGTGGCGGCCCGACAAGGACCCCGGGGACGTCGTCCGGGAGTCCTGATCGCGCACATGCACACGCATGGGGTCCGCCTCGGGCGAACTTCCGTCCCCCGTTCGGCCGCTCCACGGGGGACGATCCCGCCGGGAGCCTGCCGCCGCTCCTCGCGCGACTGTTACGTTCACGGGGACGGAAGGGCGTGACCATGAGCACGAGCAAGTACCTGCCGCCGTTCACCCCGGAGGAACGCGGAGCGGCACCGGGCAACCGTGCGCGACACGCGGTGGAGCCGCCGGCCGTCGTCTCGGACGGCGAGATCACGTACGCGGACTTCCTCGGCGACGAGGTCGAGGACTGAGACGCGGTGAAGGTGAGACGCGGCCGAGGACTGACCGCACTGACGGCGAACTGAAGGCGGCCCGCACGCCGGATCAGGGGACGCACGGGCCACCGTCGGGAGCGCCGTGACCGGCGTTCAGGGATGGACCGGCCACGGCGCGCTCGGGCCAGCAGCGGGGAGCCGCTGGCAGGCTCACCACTGAGACGGTGTGACGAACCGGATCGTCACACCGGGTCGTGACGATGTCCGGATGACGCGGGTCAGGGTGCCGGAGCGGGACCGTCCGCCGGTGCGGCGTCGTCGGCGGCGGCCAGGTCCTCATCGACGAGCTCTTCCTCGTCGGGCTCGGTCACGTCGGCCGCAGCGGCCTTCGCCTCGTCGATCGCGTCCTGGGAGCGGCGGAGGAGTTCGTCGTCGTGGTCGGTCATGACCGCGACGCTACGCGGGGGTCCCTGAGTCGGCCTCGCGGCGAGGCGTGGGGAGCGTCGGCATCGGCGATCGTGGCGCACCGTGCGACGACTCGTAGTCCACTGCGGACGTCGGCGCCGGGGTCGACGGCATGGCCGGGGCGGCGGGGGCGCCGAACGCGTCGGCGGCGTCGAGCACGGCCCGGGTCGCGGCAGCTGCGGTGCGGAGTGCTTCGGCCGTCGGCATCGCCCGGTGCGCCGCCGTCCGGACCTCGACGCCCCAGGGCTCGTCGAAGCCCAGGTCGCGGACCGTCCGGACGAAGCCGGGCAGGTCCCACGCACCGGACCCGGGGAGGTGGCGGGCAGCGCGGGACTCCTCGGCGAGCGTCATGCCGGCCGGTGTGTGGAGGAGACCGTCGCTCAACTCCACGGCGGCGAGGGCCGACGGGGCGACACCCTCGTGGACGGACGCGAGGGTCGAACCCCCGCGGAGCGTGTGCATCGCGTCGAGGAGCAGGCCGCCGTTCGGGTGCCCGGCGGCGGTGACGAAGCGGGAGGCCCGCTCGACGGTGGGCAGGTTCGACCACGGTTCGGGCTCGAGGACGAGCTGGGCGCCGAGGTGCTCCGTCCGTTGCGCGAGCGCGATCCAGTCGTCGAGCATCGCGTTCGGCGTGACGGTGAGGGTGGTGTCGGCGCGGACGACGACCTGCCACGCGCGCAGCGCAGCCGTCGCCTCGAACACCACGCCCCGGTCGGCCTCCTCGTCCGCGGAGCGATCGGCGCTGGTCCACCACCGGTCGAGCGGGCCGAGCTGCACCCACACGATCCCGGCACGGTCGAGCACGCGACGGAGCGCAGCGAAGCCCATCGTCGCGCGCACCTCGTGGAGGTCGCCCACGGTGAGCGAGAGCCCCGCGAAGCCGGCGTCACCGACGGCGCGGACACGGTCGCCGATCGGTTCGTCGCCAGCCCAGGTCGAGGACGTGGCGAGCAGGTCGTGTTCGAGCACGGCGGCACCTCCGGAATCCGGACGGGCGACTGCTCCCCAGCAGGCTGCCCCGTCCGTGGTGTTGCGACGCCGCAGACCCCCGACGTCACACCGAGGTCTACGCCGCAGACCTGCGAGCGCTCCCAGTCGCTCGACACGTGGCCGGTGTGCGCGGGTGCTCAGACGATCCGTGTGCGCACGGTCCCGACGCCGGCGATCCGGCCCTCGACGACGTCACCGCGCACGAGCGGGCCGACCCCGTCCGGGGTGCCGGTCATCAGCAGGTCGCCCGGAGCGAGGCGGACGGACCGGGACAGCTCGGCGATGGTCTCCGCGACCGACCAGATCTGGTCCGCGAGGTCGCCGGACTGGCGCAGCGCACCGCCGACGTGCAGCTCCACGGCTCCGGAGGTCGGGTCGACCCCGGCGGCCGGCACGAGCGTCCCGACGGGGGCCGAGGCGTCGAAGCCCTTCGCGGCGTCCCACGGGCGCCCGAGTCGCTTGGCCTCGGCCTGCAGGTCACGCCGGGTGAGGTCGAGTCCGACGCCGTAGCCCCACACGACGTCGAGGGCATCGGCCACGGGGACGTCGACCGCGGGTGCGCCGATCGCGACGACGAGCTCGACCTCGTGCTCGAGCTGGCCGGTCAGCGGCGGGTACGGGGTGTCGGCGTCGTCCGTCACCACGGCGTCCGCCGGCTTCGTGAAGAAGAACGGGGGCTCGCGGTCCGGGTCGTGGCCCATCTCCCGAGCGTGCGCGGCGTAGTTCCGGCCGACGCAGAAGACGCGGCGGACCGGGAACCGACCGCCGGTGCTCGTCGGGACGGACGGCTGGGGCGGTACCGGGACCACGAAGTCGCTCACCCGCCCACCATGGCACGACGAGGCCGGACCGTCCCCGTCACCCCTCGGCGAGGGACGCTTCGGCGCGGAGCTTCCGGGCGCGGGCACGCTCTTCGCGCTCCCGGCGTTCGATCCGCAGCTCCTCGAGGCGTTCGAGTGACCCGTCCGAGCGGATGATCGGGCCGTAGTGCGGGTCCTGGAGCAGTTCGAGCGTGCTGCGCTCGTACCGCGCGAAGACCTCGAAGAACCGCTCGTCCTCCATCTCACCGATCATGATGTGTCTCCTTCCGCCTCCTGTTGGACGCCCAGACTTCGTGGTCGTCGAGGGCACGGTCCATCCACTTGTCATCCGGCGTCGACCATGACCGGGTCAGGACCGCATGAGCCATGAACGCCGCCGCGTCCTGCTCGGTGTCGTCGTCCGAGAGCGCCCGCTCGGCGATCCACGACCAACGCTGCCACCAGTGGTCGTGGTGCGCCAAGAACTTCGTATGTCGCCGTGCCCGGACGCCCTCGACCACCGTCACGACCAGGCTCGTGACCGCCACCACGGCACCGATGACCGCCACCGCCGCACTCGTCCACCCCACGTCCACGCCCCGAGCTTGACGGCACTGGACCGGCCACGCGACGAGCGTGACCGGTCCTGTGGAGGGTGGGGCGTGCCTCCAGGCAGGTGCAGGAGCCGCGTCCGGGGACCGCCCGGCGGGGCCGCGGCCCGCTCAGTCCTGCGGCCACCCCGCGAACTCCCACCCGGCGACCGACGGGTGGTCCTCGCCCCGCGAGTACGCGTACGCACGGGCAGCGTCACGGGCCGCGGTCAGGCGGTCGAGCAGCTCGCTGTGCGCCGACGCGTCGACCCGCGTCAGTGCGTCGTGGGCCAGGGCGAACCGGTCCATGTCGTTCCGGATGAGCATGTCGAACGGGGTCGTGGTCGTGCCCTGCTCCTGGAAGCCGTGCACGTGCAGGTCGTCGTGCCCGTGGCGGCGGTAGGTGAGCTGGTGCACGAGCGCCGGGTACCCGTGGAACGCGAAGACGGCGGGCGTCCCCGGGAGGAACACCTCGTCGTACCGCTCGTCCGACACCGGGTGGTCGTGCTTCCGCGGGTCGCCGATCGACAGCAGGTCGACGACGTTCACGACCCGGACGCCGACGCCGGGGGCGTGCTGGCGGATGATGGCCGCCGCGGCGAGGGTCTCGACGGTCGGGACGTCGCCGGCGCCCACGAGCACCACGTCCGCGCGCCCGACCTCGGTCTCGGTGCCGGCCCAGTCCCAGACGCCCAGGCCGGCCGCGGCGTGGGCGACCGCGTCCTCGAGGGACAGGAACACCGGCTCGGGGTGCTTGCCGGCGACGATGACCTCGATGCGGTTCGTCGTCTCGAGCGCGTGGGCGGTGACCGCGAGCAGGGTGTTCGCGTCGGCCGGCAGCTTGATGCGCACGAGGTCCTGCTGCTTCGACGCGACGACGTCGAGGAAGCCGGGGTCCTGGTGGGAGAAGCCGTTGTGGTCCTGCCGCCAGACGTGCGACGAGAGCAGGATCGTCAGGTTCGAGACCGGCAGGCGCCAGTCGAGGTCCGAGGACGACTCGAGCCACTTGGCGTACTGGCCGACCATCGAGTCGATGATGTGCGCGAAGGCCTCGTAGGTGTTGAGGATGCCGTGCCGACCCGTCAGGACGTAGCCCTCGAGCATGCCCTCCAGCACGTGCTCGGACAGCAGTTCGATCACGCGGCCCCGCGCGGCGAGGTGCTCGTCGCCGGGTGCGCGGTCCGCCCGCCACACGCGCGAGGTCACGTCGAACACCGCGTCGAGCTTGTTCGAGACCGTCTCGTCGGGCCCGAACAGCCGGAAGGCCGACCCGTTCCGCTCGACCACCGACGCGAGCCAACGGCCCAGCGTGCCCGTCGCGGAGGCGGGTTCGCCGGCCGCGACGCCGTGCTCCGTGATGGCGGGCAGGTCGAGCGCGGTCCGGAGCCGCCCACCGTTCGCGACGGGGGTGGCGCTCATGCGCAGGTCGCCCTCGGGCCGGATCGAGCCGAGGATCCCGATCGGACGGCCCCGCTCGTCGAAGAGCTCCTCCGGGCGGTAGGAGCGCATCCACGCCTCGAGCCGGGCGCGGTCCTCGTCGTTCGTCCGCACGTCCGGCAGCGGGATCTGGTGCGAGTGGAACGTGCCCTCGTTCGGCCCCGTCCACCCCTTCGGCGTCCGGAGGATGATCATCGGCCAGCGCGGCCGCAGGTCGGCGGCCCCGGCGGGCTGTCCGGCAGCGGCGCGCTCCGCCTGGGCGCGGGCGGCGGCCTGGATGTCGTCGATGCGCGCGAGGGCTCGCCGGAGCGCGGCGTCGAAGAGTGCGTGCACGGCGTAGGGGTCGTCGCCGACCCGGCCGGAGTCCACGGTGATCGGCTCGTACCCGAGACCGCGGAAGTAGGCGTCGAGGTCCTCGCCGGGGATCCGGGCGAGGACGGTCGGGTTCGCGATCTTCCACCCGTTGAGGTTGAGGATCGGCAGCACGGCCCCGTCCGACACCGGGTCGATGAACGTGTGCGCCTGCCACGAGGCGGCGAGCGGACCGGTCTCGGCCTCGCCGTCGCCGACGACGCACGCGACCACGAGGTCGGGGTCGTCGAGCGCCGCTCCGTACGCGTGGGCGAGGGAGTACCCGAGCTCGCCGCCCTCGTTGATCGAGCCGGGCGTCTCGGGTGCCGCGTGCGACGGGATGCCCCCCGGGAACGAGAACTGCCGGAAGAACTGCCGGAGACCGTCCTCGTCCGGGGTGATCTCCGGGTAGAGCTCGCTCCAGGTGCCCTCGAGCCAGGCGTTCGCGTTCATCGCCGGGCCCCCGTGCCCCGGACCGCAGACGTACAGCAGACGGCGGTCCGTCTCGGCGATGAGCGCGTTGCAGTGCGCGTAGACGAGGTTGAGCGCCGGCGAGGTCCCCCAGTGGCCGAGCAGGCGCGGCTTGATGTCGTCCGGCTCGATCGGCCGGGTGAGGAGCGGGTTGTCGAGCAGGTGGATCTGCCCGGCGGTGAGGTAGTTCGCGGCGCGCCACCAGGCGTCGATCGCCCGGATGCGGTCGGTGGTCGCGATGGGTGCAGGGGACATGACCCCACGCTACGGACGGGTGGGTGGAGATTTTCCAGCAACGCATCCAAACCGATCGGCAGGGGGTGCCGAATGCCTGTCACAAGGGCGAAACGCCCAAGAAGCTCCCCGGCCATGTACGGCCGGTACACGTCTCCCGCACAGCAAGGGAGGCAGGGCCACCGGCCGGAGCACCGACACAGCAAAGGAACTCATCATGCGCAAGAGCCTGAAGACCACGATCACCCTCGCCACGACCGGCGCGCTCGTCCTCGGTGGCGCCGCGTTCGGTGTCGGCGCCGCGAACGCGTCGACCCCGGCGGTCCACACCGTCTCCTCCAGCTCGTCGAAGATCCCGGCGCCGGTCGCGTCGGTGCCCGAGGTCCTCGGTGGCACCACGGCCGTGAAGCTCGACTCGGGCTTCACCGACGCGCTGACCGCGCTGAAGCTGACCCCGGGTGTGTCGGGCAACGCCAAGCTCGCCGACGGGTCGGTGTCGTTCCCGATCACGGCCGGTTCGGTGACCTACTGGAACCCGGAGGGCAACTACCGTCCGTACGTGCAGGGGCTGCTCAACCACGACGACTCGGGGCTGACGCTCAAGGCCGGTGACACGACGGTGACGCTGGAGAACTTCGTGGTAAACCCGGGTTCGTCCAAGCTCTACGGTGACGTGCTGGTCAACGGCAAGGTCGCGGTCGCGAACGCGTACCTGTTCGAGCTCTGGGGTGGCACGCTCAAGCCGCTGCAGCTCGAGGGTGACAACGCGGTCCTGACCGGCACCACGGTCCACATCTCCGAGGACGCTGCCGGCCTGCTGAACAAGACCTTCGGCACTGACGCCGTCAAGCGCGGCCTCCTCGTCGGCACCGCCACCATCACCGCCAAGATCAAGTAAGACCGCACCAACGCCGAGAGCGTCGTCCCCGACAGGGGGCGGCGCTCTCGTGCGTCGTGGCCGGATCGTCGTGTGCGTCGGGCGGGACGGGCGTGCGTCGTGCGTCGTGCGTCGTGGGTCGGACGGGAGGCGCGGATCGCGTCAGCGACGCCGGCGCCACCACCGGGACGGTCGGGTGTCGGACGCGGCCGCCTGCGCGGCCGCCGCTGCCGCGTCGGAGGCGGCCCGTGCCTCCCGGCGGTCCCGCCACGCCGCGACCTCCGCATCGACGTCCCGGAGCGGCGTCACGACCGGCGGGCCGCCGAGCAGCTGCCGACGAGCCTCCTTCACGCGGGCGTTGAAGTCCTCGAGGACGTCGCGGACGTCACGCTCGACCGACAGCGCATCGAGGTGCTCGTCGAGTTCGGCGTCCTCCTTCCGGAGGGCGAACGCAGGCGGGGCGATCCCGGTGATCTGCTCGCGCTCGATCTTCGACCGGATCCACCAGTCCGGGTCGTGTCGGCCGTCGTTCGAGGGCAGCGGCTTGCCGTGGTAGGGGTTCCCCTCGAAGACACCGCGGCGTTCGGCTTCCTCGATGAGCGCCCGGGCGTGCTGGCCGACGTCCTTCGCGCGGAGCAGCCGTCGTTCCTCGCGGACCTCGTCGGGGTCGAGCGACCCCCGTTCGATCTCGCTCTCGACGAGCCGCTCGTACCGGTACCGAGCAGCGCGCCGGAGCCGGTCCATGCGTGCGTCGACGTCGTTCATGACCCCTCCATGATCACTCCGTGCGGTCGCTGCCGCCAGTCTCGTCGGAGCCGGCCTGCTCGGTCCGGACCTCCTCGATGGTCAGCGCGGCCTGGATGAGCGCCAGGTGCGACAGGCCCTGCGGGAGGTTCCCCATGAAGGAGCCGTCCTCGCTGATCATCTCGCTGTAGAGCCCGACGTCGTTCGCCTGCGCCACCATCGCGTCCATCAGCGCCGCGGCGTCGTCGACCCGGCCCGTGCACGCCATCGCGGCGGCGAGCCAGAACGAGCAGGCGACGAACGGCGACTCCTCCTGCTCCATGCCCGAGTAGCGGTAGACGAGCGGGCCGCGCTGCAGCTGCTCCTCGATCGCGCGGATCGTGGACGCCATCCGGGGACCGCGGTCGAAGGCGCTCATCGCGTGCAGCAGGATCGAGGTGTCGAGCTCGTCCGAGCCCGGGTACATGACGTAGTACCCGCGTTCCTCGTCCCACCCGTGCTCGGCGACCCACTGCTCGATGAGTTCGCGGTTCTCCACCCACTTGTCCCGCGGGCCGTCGATCATGCCGGCGTCGTGCAGCTCGACGGCGGCGTCCAGAGCCTGCCAGCAGCCGATCTTGCTCGACACGTAGTGCTGGGTGTCCTGGAGCTCCCACATCCCCGAGTCGGCTTCCTCCCACCGGTGGCACGCGTCGTCCGCGAGGCCCTGCAGGACCGTCGCCGTCTTCCGGTCGATGACGTTGCCGGCACGGACGTACTGCCGGAGGATCTCGAAGACGTCGCCCCAGACGCCGAGCTGGAGCTGGTCGCCCGCGCGGTTCCCGATCGTCACCGGGCCGATGCCCTGCCACCCCGGCACGTCGCGCTCCTCGACGCCGTCGCTCGCCGAGCCGTCGAGCTCGTAGAAGATCGGCATGTCCTCGTCGTGCTCGGCGATGGTGCGCATCACCCAGGACACGGCCGCGTGGGTCTCCTCGCGCAGGCCGAACCGGGTGAGCGCGTGCACCGTGTACGACAGGTCGCGGACCCAGGCGAAGCGGTAGTCCCAGTTCTTCCCGCCGGTCCGGTCCTCCGGCAGGCTCGTGGTCGGTGCCGCGGCGATGGCGCCGGTGGGGGAGTAGATGAGCAACTTCAGGGCGAGGGCGCTCCGCTGCACGGCCTCGGACCACGGGCCGTCGTAGTGGAACGCCTCGGACCACGTCGACCAGTTCGCGATCGTGCGGTCCATCGCCGCGAGGGCCGCCTCGGGCTTCGGCATGAAGATCGGTTCGTCCTGGGTACCGACGATCGTGAGGATGTGCTTCGACCCTGGCGTCGCGGTGAACCGGCCGGAGAACCGGGGGCCGTCGTCGTGCACCGGTTCGAAGCCCTGCTCGACGATCGCGATGGTGACGCCGTCGATGCCGATGACGGCACCGTTCGCGGTGTCGAGCCGCTTCGGCTCGGCGGTGTTCAGCAGGGTGCCGGGGACGACGGCCCACTCGAGCTCCACCGATCCGCGCACCCCCTGGACGCACCGCGCGACCTCGGCCCACGGCAACCGTCCGGCGACCCCGGTCACCATGGCGTCGGAGACGGTCACCTCCCCGGTCGGGGTCGTCCAGGTCGTGACGAGGACGTTCGTCCCGGGCAGGTACTCGCGCGAGACCTCGGCGTCCCCGGTCGGACGGAGCGCGACGTGGCCGCCGTGTTCGGCGTCGAGGATGCTCGCGAACACGGGTGGCGAGTCCATCGACGGGATGGGCAGCCAGTCGATGCGGCCGTCGAGCGCGATGAGCGCCACCGTCCGCCCGTCACCGACCGCACCGTAGGAGCGGAGCGGGACGTAGCCGTCGACCCGCTCCTCGTCGTCGGTCGCGTCGGGGGTGTCCCGGGTCCGTTCGCTCATGCACCCAGCCTGCCCCGGGGGTACAGCCGACCATCAGCGGGACGTACCCCGACCGCTCCGGTGGCAGCATGGGCCCATGGTGCAGCCAGCTCGGATCGACGAGGACGGGGCCGGTCGGCGGGCCTTCCGCAACCAGCTCGCGGTCGTCACCGGGATCATGCCGGTGATCGCGTTCGTGCTCGTCGTCGACCGACAGGAGGTCGGTGTCCTCGCGACGCTCGGCGCGGCGCTGCCGCTGGTCGCCCTCGTCGTCACCGCGCTCGCCCGACCCGGTGCCGACCCCCGGTGGTTCGCCCTCGTCCTGGCGCTCGACGTCGCCGGGATCGCGTTCATCCGCGGGGACGTCCCGTCGATCGGCGTCAGCGCGCTCTTCGTCCTGCCGGCGCTGTGGGCCGGGTACGCGTTCGGCCTCCCGGGAGCGGCGAGCACCGCCGGGATCACCGTCGTCCTGCTGTGGATCGGGGCGCCGGGCGAATGGGACGTCATCGACACCGCGGACACCGCGCGGCTGATCTCCCTGCCCCTGGTCATCGTCGCGGTCAGCGGCACGGCGGCGGTCCTCGCCGCCCGGGCCCGCGCGCGTCAGGAACTGCTCCGGCGCCAGACCGTGCTCCTCCAGCAGCGGCTCACCGCCGTCGTCGCACGGGAGGAGCTCGTCCGTGCGACCCTCGACTCGGTCGACTTCGACGTGCTGGCCTTCGACGCCGAGGGCGGCACGACGGTCGCGAACCACGGCCGGCAGGGCAGCGCGCTCGACGACCTGGCGTCGGCGCCGGGCGATGCCTCGCTCGCCGAGCTCGTCCGGCGCACACTCGACGGCGACGAGCTCGAGGACGTCCTCGTCGCGGTGCGTCCGGGTGACGGAGCGGTGCGGACCTACTCGATCAACACGCGCCTGCTCCCGCCGGACACCGGGGGCGGGGTGCTCGTCGCCCGGGACGTGACGGCGGAACGCAGCGCGCTGGACGCCCGCGACGACCTGGTGGCGTCGGTGTCGCACGAACTGCGGACGCCGACGACGGCCGTGCTCGGTTCGGTCGAGCTCGCTCGCGAGGTGCCGGGGCTCCCGGAGACCGCCGAACGCATGCTCGACGTCGCGGCCCGCAACGCCGAACGGCTGGTCGAGTTGGTCAGCGGCATCCTCCAGGCAGCGCGGGAGGACCGGGTCGACCTCGTCCTCGCTCCCTGTGACCTCGTGGACGTCATCGAGGCGGCGGTCGAAGCGGCAGGACCGGCCGCCCGGGCGGCCGGCGTCGAGCTGCGCCTCCCGGTGTGCTCCGGGCCGGTGCCGGTGGTGGCGGACGCCTTCCGGGTCCGGCAGGTCGTCGACAACCTCGTCAGCAACGGGGTGAAGTACAACCACGCCGGCGGGTGGGTGGAACTCGGCGCGCACGCCGTGGGTGACCGAGCGTGGGTCATCGTCCGTGACGACGGCATCGGGATCGACGACGAGGACCAGACGCACCTGTTCGAACGGTTCTTCCGTGCCGAAGCGGTCCGCAGCAGTACCATCCACGGGACCGGGCTCGGGCTCGCGATCTGCCGACAGATCGCCGAACGCCACGGCGGGGACCTGACGGTGTCGAGCGTGCTCGGGGAGGGGACGACCGTGACCATGACGATCCCGGTGGGCGGGCCCGGCAGGACCGGGGGCGCGCGGTGAACCCGCTGCTCCTCTGGACGGCCATCGGCAGCGGCCTCGCCCTGCTCCTGGTGGTCCTGGTGACCCGTCGCCGGCTCGGCGGCCGGCACCCCGAGGTCCGACGAGGTTTCCTGGACGTCGGGGTCGCCAGCGTCGGCACCTTCCTCGTCCTGATCGGAGCGGCGCTCCTGGCCGGGGACGCGACCCGGATCCTGGTCGTGTGGCTGGTCGTCGTGCTCGCGGTCGCACTGGTGTGCACCGTGATCCGGTCAGCATCGACCCGTGACGAGCCCCCGGAGGACGTGCAGCGGCGGTCGGACGTGCTCCGCGGCGTCACGAGGGTCCTCGCCCGAGCGGACTACCACCAGGTGTCCTTCGTGCGGCTGGTCGTCTCCCTCGACGACGCCGCGCTGGTGACGACGGCCTTCGGTCCCGGGGCGGGGGTCGTGCACCGGGACCGGCTCGTCGCGGCCCTCCAGCGTCTGGTCCCGCCGGACGCGACCGTCTGGACCGAGGGGGACGACCGCGTCGTCGTCCTGGTCAGGCAGGAGGAGTGCGACCTCGCCGGGTGGCGCGCCGAACTCGAGATGTCGTCGACCGGGGACCCTGCCGACGGAGCGACGGTCGGGTCCTCGACGACCTGGGCCGTGACCTCGACGGACGACCGCGGGTACCGGCTGGAGGACCTCGAGCGGCCCTGACCCCCGGTGTCGCCGATGCCCGACGGCGTCCCGGGTCAGCCCTCGGTCGGGAGGTCGATCGAGAGCACGTCCGTCGCGGTCTGCTGGGTTCGCGAACCGCCCGATCCCTCGGCGAACACCAGGGTCACCACCACCCGCATGGTCGCGGTGCGGTCGTCCGTCGGGCCGAGGACGAACGTGCCCGACCAGGACTGCGGACGCGAGACCGCGAAGCCCGACGGGTCCGTCTGCGCTCCCGGCTGGCCGCCGGGTGGGAGGTCGCTCCCGTCGCGTGCCAGGGCGGAGGTCTCCACCGCCGCACGGACCAGCCGGACGTCGGAGCCTCCGCGGGAGGAGACGGACATCGACAGCGGCTTGGCGGAGCCCGCGGTCCAGTCCTGCAGCGGCAGCGTCGACCAGTACCGCACGCCGACGACGAGGTCACCGGCGCGGACCGTCCGGCTCAGGGCGCCGTCGACGAGGTCGCCGCCCGGTCGTGCTGACGGGGTGCTCGCGGCCGTGCTGGGCGAGCCCGACGCCGACGCCGACGCGCTTGCCCGACCGGGGTCGCGGGTCGCCCGGTCCGTCGCCGCGGACTCCCACGGAGGGGTGCCGCACGCGGTGAGCGCCAGCGCTCCCGTGGTGACGACCGCCGCGACGAGGAACGGCCTCGATGACGTCCGCCTCATCGCTCCCCCGATCCCAGAGCAGATCTTGAGGATCCGCAGCGCCATGCTAGCGCGCGGCCAGAGGACGCTGGGTGAGGCTGATCGCGACCACAGCACCACGCCGACCGATCAGGAGCCACCATGTCGACGACCCGACCGACCGCAGCCCCGACCACGGGCGTGCCGACCCGGTACACCGTCCGCCACGACCCCGAGCTGGCCGCAGCCGTCCTCGACGACCTCGCGTCGCTGCCGGACTACCGCCCGACGATCGGGTGCGTCATCCCGGCGTACAACGAGGCCGAGAGCATCGCCGCGGTCCTCGACTCCCTGCTCGCGCAGACCCGCGTCCCGGACGTCGTCCACGTCGTCATCAACAACACGACCGACGCGACCTTCGACATCGCGGCCGCCTACGCGGGACCGCACCGGATCGAGCACGGGGACGTCGTGCAGGAGACCGAGGTCTACGTGCACGACATCGGCGAGAACCCGGACAAGAAGGTCGGCGCGCTCAACTACGGCTTCAGCCTCATCGAGGGCTGCGACTACATGCTCGGGGTGGACGGCGACACGACCGCGCACCCCGAGGCGGTCGAGTGGCTCGCGCAGGAGATCGTCTCGGACGCACGCATCGGCGGCATCTCCGCGATCTACTCCATCGACGACGCACCGTTCCGCGGCCTGGTCCCGCGGTTCCTGATCGCCGGACAGCGTGCCCAGTTCGCCGCCTTCAACATGCAGAACATGCTCAAGGGCCGGAACATGGCCGTGCTCGGGGGCCAGTTCTCGATCTTCTCGATGCGCGCCCTGCACGAGGTGATGGAGGTCAACCACCAGGGGTCGCCCTGGGTCAAGGACAGCGAGGTCGAGGACTCGCTGCTGTCCCTGCAGATCAAGAGCGCCGGGTACCTCACGAAGATCAGCGCCCGGGCCCGTGCGGACGTGGGCGGGATGCACACCCTCCGCGGGCTCGACGCGCAGCAGGTGAAGTGGAACTTCGGGGCGATCGAGCTCATGTGGCCCGGGCAGCGCGGCGACACGAAGGGGCAGCCGTTCCACCCGAACCTGCGGCTGCGGTGGGTCGAGCACGCGTCGATGCTCACGAACTTCGTCACCCGCGTGCTGTTCGTGCTCCTGCTGGTGGCGTCGCTGTCGATCGGCGCCTTCGTCTTCAGCCCCGTGTGGCTGCTGCCCCCGATCGCTGCCGTCGCCCTCAACCTGCGCGTGGTCGCGTCGATGAAGCACCGGACGTGGCGTGACGTGGTCTTCGCGTTGGCTGCGGTGCCCGCCGAGGTCTACATGTGGATCCGGCTCGGGCACTTCCTCCGGGCGTGGACGCGGTTCGCGAGCAAGAAGCAGACCGACAACTGGGCCGAGCAGGCGAAAGCCGAGCGCGGTTCGGGCAACGGCTACCTCGCGCCCGTGGTGGTGGTCGTCCTGGTGATGGCGGCCGCGGTGTACGGCTGGCTGCAGCTCGACGTCGTCGCGCAGTCCACGATCCTGTGGTTCGGCTGGCCGGTGCTGGCGGTGATCACGGCGCTGCAGACGCTGGGCATGATCGGGAAGCTGCTCCGGCGCCAGTTCGGGTACCGGGTCTGATCCGCGTGTGCGACCGCGACTCAGCCGGCTGCGAACCCCGGATCGCCGGGGCCCGTCAGGCGGTACCCGACACCCCGGACCGTCACGACGAACCGCGGCGCGTTGGGGTCGTCACCGAGCTTCCGGCGGAGGTTCGCCATGTGCACCTCGACGTTCCGGCGGTCGGCGTCACCGACGTAGTGCGTGGTGACGTAGGCGTCGTTCCGCAGCGCCAGGGCCAGGTCGGCCTTCGAGCGCACGCGGCGCCGCGACTCGAGCAGGGTGGCGATGAGGTCGAACTCGGTCTTCGTGAGCTCCACCGGGGCGCCGTCGACCTCGGCGAGACGGGCGTCGGGGTCGAGTGCGAGCCCGTTGTGCTCGACCCACGAGGCGGAGGGGTCGTGCGGGACCGCGGACGGCTCGGAGGCGCTCGCCGCCGGCGTCCCGGCACCCGGGGCGGTCTCAGCGACGCCCGACGCGGACGCGCTGGTCGTGGCGGGCTGCGGCGGGGCGTCCGCGAGGGGCTCGGCGCCGGCGCCCGGCACCGGCAGCTCGGGACGGGGCTGCCCGCCACCGACGGCGGCGTGCGGGCCGTCGCCGACCGCGGCGTGCGGGCCGCCGTCCACCGCCGCGGTGTCGGAGCCGTCCACGACCGATCGTGGGCGGCGCAGCATCGCACCGAGCCGAGCGCGCAGCTCACGGGGGCGGAACGGCTTCACGATGTAGTCGTCCGCGCCGGCCTCGAGCCCCTGCAGGACGTCGATCTCGTCGCCCATCGCCGAGATCATCACGATGTAGGTGTTGCTCCCGGACCGGATGCGGCGGGCGACCTCGAAGCCGTCGATCCCCGGCAGCGAGACGTCGAGGGTGGTGACGAGCGGTTCGTGGGCGAGGACCGCACGGACGCCGTCCTCGCCGTTCCCTGTGCTCACGGTCGAGAACCCGGCCTGTGTGAGCACCTGTTCGAGCAGGTAGCGGATGTCGAGGTCGTCCTCGATCACGACCGCGACCCGACGCGGGTCGCCCGGCCGGTCCTCCATGCTGTCCCCCTCCAGCCGTCCGGAGGTGCTCCGTGGACGGCACGGTGATCGTCGTCGACGCGTCCACCGAGGCGGATCGCTACGGCTGGCTCGTCTCCTCGCAGTATGTCAGTCGGCTCGACCGGGTGTACGGCTGGGGGGCGGCGCTCAGCAGCTTCACACCGCCCCCGACGTTCCTGCTGATCGGCGACCCCGGTTCCGCCTCGGCAGCGCAGGTGCGGTCGATGGTCCGCATCAGCCGCACGCTCGGGGTCCGGGTGGTGTGTGACACCTCCCGGACCTCGGGCGAGCAGGGGGGAGACGTCCTCGCGCGGGCGATCGCGGCCGGTGCGACGGCGTGGGACGGCAACCCCGGTGCCGCCGGGGTGGTGTTCACACCGGCGTGACGACCGCGGTCACCGCGGGCGGCACGACGCCGCACCGCGGAACCGTCAGGGGCCGTCCGCGAGCCCGACGAAGGCGACCAACCGATCGAGCAGGAGCCGTCGGAACGGCACCGAGGACCAGCCGTGGTCCGCGCCCTCGACCGGGGTGAAGGCTGCCCCGGGCAGCACCTCGCCGTACCGTTCGCCGTACGACAGCGGCACGATCTGGTCGGCCGTGCCGTGCAGGACCTCGGCCGGCCCGGTGTAGCGGTCGATACCGGCGTAGACGTCGAGGCCGGCCGTGACCTCGTCGATGAACGCCGTGCCGAGCGCCATCCCGCCGAAGTCGAAGTACCCCTGCTCGCGGGCCGGCGCGAGTGGCTGGCCCTGGATCTCGTCCTTGCTCGCGATGTCGTCGACGACGACGCCCGCCGGCGACCACAGCGTCAGCGAGGCGACCAGCTCGGGGACCCGGGCCGCTGCCGTCGCGGACTCCACGGCGCCGAGGCTGTGCGCGACCACGTGCACCGGTGCTCCGGCGTCCGCGGCGAGCGTCCGGATCATCGACTCGACCTGGTCGACCTCGTCACCGATGGTGATGTCGGCGAACTCGCCGTCGCTCGTCCCGTGGCCGAGGCGGCTGTACGAGCGGACCACCGCTCCGTGCTCGTGGAGCCGACGGGCGGTCTGCACGAACAACTGCTGGCCGCCGGTGTCCGTGCTGCCGAAGCCGTGCACGAGCAGGACCGCCGGGCGTCCGGGCTCGACCGTGCCGAGCTCCCAGCCGCGGACCGTCCGGCCCCGGTGGTCGAGGGTGATCGGGCGCATCAGTTCGTCCGGTCCGCGAAGCCGGCGGGCAGGTCGGCGGGCGCTGTGTCGACCACGGTCTCGTCGTCCTCGCCCACGTGCTCGAACAGCGTGATGTGCGCGAATTCGGGCACGACGTAGATCGGGTAGGTCGGGCCCTGGTCGCGGTACTCGCGCATGCGGTCGAGGTGGTCGTTCTGGAAGAGCACGGTCTTGCTGCCGTCCTCCTCCACCCAGTGCGGGAAGAAGATCGTGCCGTGCAGCACGCGTTCGCCCGGGACGACGGTGACGACGACGCTCGTGCCGGTCGGCTCGTTCCACGACACCTTGTACACGCCGGCGGTCAGGGCGACGAGGTCGACCTGCTGGTCCTTGACCCAGCGACCGCCGACCATGCCCGAGTGGATCCGGTAGTCGATGGTGGTGGCGTTCTTGACGTACATCTCGTACTGCCAGCCGTTGGCGTACGTGTAGATGAACCGGTGTCCGACGATGCCGGAGAGGTCCTGCTCGGGGACGGGGTGTTCGACGCTCGTGGTGATGTCCATGCATTCGAGTTTGCACCCGGAATGCGTTTGTTGCAGACGTAGTTCCGGTGAGTACGCTGAGAGGGTGTCCACCCGCCCGAACGACCACGGCCTCTCCGACGCGGCCCGCCGCCTGAGCGCGGAGATCGGGCCCTTCCGCCGTGCGCTCCTCACCACGGCGCGCCGCTCCGGTGACCTGCCCGACATCCCGGACGCGCAGATCGAGGTCCTCCGGCGACTCGACGCCGACGGGTGGTCGAGCCCGACCGCCCTCGGACGGGCGCTGGGGCTCGCGCGCTCGACGGTCAGCAACCTCGTCGCCGCGATGGAGCGGGACGGGCTCGTCGAGCGCCGGCTCGCCCGCGGTGACGGTCGGAGCACCGAGGTCGGGCTGACCGAGCTCGCCGAGCGCCGGCTCGCGGTCTACGACGAGGCCGCCGAACGGGTGCTCGTCGAGGCCATGGCGGCGTCGTCCGCAGCCGACCGTCGCGTGCTCGCCGAGGCCGGCGCCGTGCTGGAGCGACTCCGCCAGCGTCTCGAGGGCCGCGCGGACTGACGCCCGACGAGCACGTCCGGCGCGCCGACCGCGCCGCCCGCGCCGCCCGCGCCACCGACGACCACGCCCGGGCGTGTCGCTCTTGTGCGCCCCGGGCGTGTCGCTCTTGTGCGCCCCGGGCGTGTCGCTCTTGTGCGCCCCGGGCGTGTCGCACTACTGTCGTCCTCCTGCCCACCGGCAGGACGCCCGCCCCGGGCACCACGGAAGGACTGCGCATGCGCGCCGTACAGCACCCCGAACAGTGGGTCGAGCTCCAGCTCGACGCACTCGTCGTGCTGTCCGAACGGCAGTACGCGAGCCAGTCCCTCCGCAACCCCGCGTAGGCACGCGACCGTCACCCGACGCCCCGCGAGCCCACCCGGCCCGGGGCGTCCCGTCTCCTGCCCTCCCGTCTCCCACCCGACCTCGGGTCGGGTGGACCGGTCGGCAGTCAGGCACCGTCCCGGACCGTCACCCCCGGCCGTCACCCGACGGCCGCCGACCGTCACGGAAAGCGAGACGAACCACCATGCAGCACATCACCGACCGATTGCTCAGCTGGGCCTCCCTGCTCGAGGAGACCACCGAGCAGCAGGCCCGCACGACGGCGCGGATGCCGTTCGTGTTCCCGCACCTCGCCCTCATGCCCGACGCCCACCTCGGCCTCGGCGCCACCGTGGGCTCCGTCATCCCGACCCTCGGCGCGGTCATGCCCGCCGCCGTCGGCGTCGACATCGGGTGCGGCATGATCGCCGTCCGGACGCAGTTCTCCGCGGCCGACCTGCCGTCCGACCTGCGCGGCCTCCGCGAGCAGATCGAGCGTGCGATCCCGCTGTCCGCCGGCGCGTCGAACCGGAAGATCGTCGCGACCGCCGAGCCGCGCATCGCCGAGCTCGAGACGATGGCCGAGGCGGCCGGGTTCGACCCCGCGGGCGCGCACGGCGGGTGGCGGAACCAGCTCGGGACGCTCGGGTCGGGCAACCACTTCATCGAGGTCTCGCTCGACGAGGCCGACCGGGTCTGGCTGTTCTTGCACTCCGGGTCGCGGGGCGTCGGCAACAAGATCGCCCAGCGGCACATCCGGGTCGCGAAGCAGCTGATGCGGCGCTGGTGGATCGAGCTGGCGGACCCCGACCTGGCCTACCTCGTCGAGGGGACCCCGGAGTTCGACCGGTACATCGCCGAGCTCCGGTGGGCGCAGCACTTCGCCCTGCTCAACCGCGAGGAGATGATGGACCGCGTCGTCCGGCAGCTCGCCGAGGTGCTCGGCACCGCGGTCGACGAGCAGGAGCGGATCAACTGCCACCACAACTTCACCCAGCGCGAGACGCACTGGGGGAAGAGCGTGTGGGTCTCCCGGAAGGGCGCGATCCAGGCGCGGGCCGGGCAGCCCGGACTCATCCCGGGCTCGATGGGGACCGCGTCCTACGTCGTGGAGGGCCTGGGCAACAAGCCGTCGCTCGAGTCGTCCCCGCACGGTGCCGGCCGTCGGTTCTCCCGGTCCGCGGCGCGGAAGACCTTCACGCACGACGAGCTCCGCGCCGCGATGGTCGGGATCGAGTACCGCGACACGGACGCGTTCCTCGACGAGATCCCGGCGGCGTACAAGGACATCGACCAAGTGATGGCGGACGCCGCCGACCTGGTCCGCGTCCGGCACACGCTGCGGCAGGTCGTCAACGTCAAGGGTGACTGACTGCCTGGGGCCACGCCGCCGGTTCCGGCCCGTCGCGCCAGCGACGGTCCGGCCGTGCCGGTGGGGAGAGGCGCGGCGGGCCCGCACCGCGGCCTCTAGTCCGTCCCGTCGTCGGCCTGGAGGCGCGTGGCGGGTCCGCACCGCGCCTCCGGTCCGTCCCGTCGTCGGCCTGGAGGCGCGTGGCGACCCGGCCACGCGCCTCCAGGCCCGTCCTCCCGGTCCGTCATCGGTGCGGTCCGGGGACCGCACGCGGTCCGGACAGGACCGTCCCCGACGGGCACGCTGGACCGATGAGCGGAACGGCGGAACGGGCGGTCAAGGACGCCGGACGGCAGGCACGGCGGGTGGCCGACAGCCGCTGGTTCGAACTGCTGGCGCGCGGCGGGTTCATCGGCAGCGGTGTCGTGCACCTCCTCATCGGGTACCTCGTGATCCTGCTCGGGATCGGCAGTGCGGCCGGCGGGAGCGAGACGGACCAGTCCGGCGCCCTGCAGCAGATCGAGCGGGTGCCGGGCGGGGTGTTCCTGCTGTGGGTGGTCGCCATCGGGACCGCTGCCCTCACCATCCGGCTCGTCGTCGAAGCCGTCGTCGGCGGGCGGAGCGACAGCGCTCGCGCCTGGGGAGCCCGACTCAAGAACGCCGGCAAGGCCGTGGTCTACGGCGCCATCTCGTGGTCGGCGATGCAGTACGCGATCGGGGCCGGGACGAGCTCGAGCGGGTCCTCACGGACCGCCGCAGCCAAGGCCATCGCGACGCCGGGCGGGGTGTTCCTCCTGCTGCTCGTGGCGCTCGTCGCGATCGCGATCGGCATCGCGCTCGTCGTCGAGGGGGCGCGTCGGTCGTTCTGGAAGCAGCTCGTCCGCCCGCGGCAGCCGATCGAGCACGCGGTGACCGTGCTCGGCGTCGTCGGCTACGTCCTCAAGGGTGTCGCGGTCGTCGCGGTCGGCGTCCTCATCGCCGTCGCTGCGTTCCGGAGCGACCCGGACCAGGCCACGGGCCTCGACGGCGCCTTCGACGCACTGCACGAGATGCCCGGGGGCACCGTGGTGCTCGTGGCGATCGGCATCGGGTTCGTGGCGTTCGGCGTGTACAGCTTCTTCCGGGCGCGGTACGCGCGGCTCTGAGGGCGCGGGGTGCCCTGGCCGTGCGGACCGGACGAGCCTCCGGGAGCGATGCGGCATCAAAGTCGTTTTGTGATCGAACTTCTACCCCCGCTTCTGGGGGTGCGGTGGTGAGGATGGCTCCGTAGCGTCCTGGGTAGTTGCTCAGGTCGGCCATGGGGGCTGTGCGCTGCACGCAGCTGTTGAGGGGTTCTTCGCGCGTTCGCTGCGTCCTTGTCGCGCCGTGTCCGTTGGTCAGTGTTCGCCGTGGTGGCGTTGCTCGCGCTGCTGGGGTCGTTGTTGGTGTCCGTGAGTCAGCCGGCGCCTGCGCAGGCGGCGGTGACGGGAACGGGTGGCCAGTTCGTCCCGATGCCGTCGAACGCCCGCGTGCTCGGCGGTGGGACCAGCGCCGGGACGTGGCGGACGGTGCAGGTCGCCGGGGTCGCCGGGCTGCCGTCGTCCGGGATCGGTGCCATCACGTTCATGGTGACGATCGCGGACCCGAACGGGTCGGGGCAGCTGCAGGCGCGCGCGGACTCGGGGGACGCAGCGACGTTGCTGACGATCTACAACTCGGGTGTGGGCGGGAACACGTCGAACACCGGGCTCCTGGCGGTCGCCGACGACGGCAGCATCCAGGTGAAGACCGACACGGCCCAGTCGACGGTCATCATCGACGTCACCGGGTACTACACGTCCACGCAGAACGGTGCGTCCGCGGGCGGGTTCACGGCGATGTCGCCGGTCCGGGCGTTGGACACCCGTGACGGTACCGGCGCGTCCTCTGCCGGGGTGCTGCCGCCGGGGTCGCGGCGCACGCTGCAGGTGACGGGCAAGAACGGCATCCCTGCCGGTGCGGCAGCGGTCGCGGTGAACGTCATCGTGATCAACCGTGAGGCGAAGGCCGGGTGGGTGCGTCCCACGCCGAACGGCGCCGACGGCAGCACCGGGGTGTTGAACCACAACTCGACCAAGGGTCTGACGACCGCGATGCAGGCGCAGGTCGCGCTCGGCGCCGACGGGAAGTTCTACCTCGACACCGCCAGCGGCGGCGGCAACATCGACCTCGTCGTCGACATCCAGGGGTACTTCCTGCCCTCGAACCCGGGTGGTGGGTTCACGCCGTTGCAGGGTCGACTGATCGACACGCGGAACAGCTCCAGCATCGCTGCCGGCGGCTCGTTCACAGTGCAGGTCGGCGGTCAGGCGGGCGCACCGACGGTCGAGGGCGGGCTGTCGGCGGTCGCGGTGACGTTCACGGCCATCAACGACAGCGGTGCGGACTCATACGCGAAGATGTGGGCGGACGGTGCGGCGGAGCCGGCCTCGTCGGCGATCAACAGCGACGCGACGTCGAAGGTGACGAACACGGTCGTGACGGCGGTGGGTGCGAACGGCAAGATCCGCATCAAGAACATGGGGTCGACGGCGATGAACTACCTCGTCGACCTGCAGGGCGCCTACAACTCGCTGCCTGGCGGCCCCGGGAACACGAACCGGACCGGTCAGCGGACCTCCGCGACGACCCTGCCGTTCCCGATCACCGACCAGACGAACGCGTCGGTTGACGTCGGGACGGGGAACCTGCTGGTCACCACGACCGCGTTGAACCTGCCCGGGGTGACGCAGAACACCACGATCGGGGCTGCGTACAACTCGCGGGCGACGAACGTCGCGAACGCGAACACGATGGACGCGAACCGGTGGCAGTACGCGCTCGCTGGTGCGGGCGACCTCACCGCCAACGCGCAGGGTGTCATCTACACCGACGCCGTCGGGACGGCGTGGCAGTTCACCCCGACCGGTACACAGGGTGCGTTCATCTCCCCGGCCGGTCTGCAGCAGACCCTGACCCGCGTCACTCCGAGCGGGGAGGACACGCAGTACCAACTCAAGGGGTGGACGTCGAACTCGACGACGGTGTTCAACCTCGCCGGGCAGCCCACCAAGGTGACCGACCGCAACGGCAACATCACCGACTTCACCTTCGCCACGTCCGACCGGTACAAGCTGACCAGCCTCGTTTCCACGGCTGGCGTGACGGGTGCGCGAACGGCGAACTCGTCGTACGCGAACGGCGTGCAGACGTTCTCCCAGTCCAGCGGCTCGAGCTCGCGGAGCGTGTCGTGGACGAAGAACAGCGCCGGTGACATCACCACGTACACGGACGCGCTCGGCAAGCGGACCACGTTCGGCTACACCAGCGGTGACCTCACCACCATCACGGCGCCCGAGGGCGGCGTGACGGCGTTCACCTACGACTCCTCCGACCGGATCACGAAGGTCGAGCAGCGCAACACCACCGCCGGTTCCCCGGGGACCGCCGTGACCCGACTCTCCTACGCATCGGACACCTCCACGCTCGTCGCGGACCCCCGGTCCGACCAGTCCAAGGCGATCGCCGACACGGCACACACCAGCTACACGCTCGACGGCAACGACCTCGTGACCAAGGCCGTCGACCCAGAAGGGAACGAACGGTCCCGGACGTACAACCCGGCGAACAACGGCGTTGCGACGTCGACCGTCGGAGCGGCGGGCGGCGATGTGGCGCAGACGAAGACCACGAACAAGTACGACGCGAACAACGGGCAGTCGTTGACGCAGTCCGAGTCCGGCTCCGGCAGCACCAGCAGCGCCACCTACGGCTCCTCCTCGGCAGCGGCGGCGTACCTGCCGTCAAAGACCACCGACGGGTCGAAGAACGACACCAACTTCACGTACGACGGGCCCGGGAACCTCTCCTCCACCAGCACCAACGGGCAGAGCGGGAGCACGGAAGCGTCGACCGCGACGCTCGAGTACAACAAGAAGGGCACCGACCCGTACGCATGGGGTGCGGTCAAGACCGCGCAAGCGCCCGGCAACACAGTCAAGACCAGCTACAGCTACGACACGAACAACCAGTTGCTCGCGATCACCGCTCCCGACAACACGGTCGGGCAGCAGAAGTACTCGTACGACGCATTCGGCCGGGTGCGCAACCACACCGACGGCAACGGCGGCGTCACAACGTACGCGTACGACAACGACGACCGGCTCCTGACGACCGCGTTCGACGACGGCACCCCGACGGTCACGAACACCTACGACGGCAACGGCAACCTCCTCACCGAGCAGTCCTCGACCGGCACCATCACCAACACGTACGACCAGCGCAACCGCCTGACGTCCACGGCGAACACCGCCGGCGGCGGGACCGTGTCCTACGCGTACGACCTCGGCGGGAACACCCGCACCGTCACCGACCAGCACGGCACCGTCACGCACGACTACAACTCCGCGAACGTGCTCACGGCGACCACCTACCCGGCCGCGAACGGCGGAACGGCGAAGCAGGTCTACAAGATCGACGACCACGGACGCCGCACCGACACCTGGCTCGGCGCCCCCGCGAACGCGACGCCGGACACGGCGCCTACGACCTGGGCGGCGCACCAGAAGATCACCTACGGTGCCGGCAACAAGGTCACCCGCGTCCAGGCATCGGCGAACAGCGCGAACCCGAAGCAGGTCATCGACCTGACGTACTGCTACATCACGGGTGTGGCAACCGGCGCGGACTGCGCAGCCCCCAAGAGCGCGGACGATACGGACAAGATCCAGTGGTCCAAGAACAACCTGTCCGGGCAGACCACCGTCTACACGTACGACTCCAACAGCCGCCTCACCAAGGCCGAGCAGGCTGCAGGTGGGACGGACGTGACCTGGGCGTACACGTACGACAAGGCCGGCAACCGACTCACCGAGACGCAGTCCGGTGACCGGACGAGCTCGCAGACGTTGACGTACAACGCGGTCGGGCAGATCACCTCGGACGGGTACGAGTACGACAAGGTCGGGAACCTGACCAAAGCACCGGGAGAGACGTTCACCTACAACGGTGCGCAGCAGCTGACCTCGTCCACCAAGGACGGCGTCACCACGACGTACGAGTACGCGGGCGCGGACATGAACAAGCTCCTGTCACAGTCCACGGACGGTGGTGCGGAGTACGACTACACGTATGGCACGACGGATCAGAACGGTGTTCCCGTGATCAGCAGCCGCACTGTCGCCGGCACGGGCACGGCGTCCGTGATCAGCGACCCGGTGACCGGGCAGCCGCTGGACTTGCAGACCACTGACGGTGCCACGAGCATGTGGGTCGTTGACGGGATCGGCAACCCGAACGCCGCGATCACCGACGCGGGTGCGAAGGCGTATGAGGTGCACTACGACCCGTACGGTACCGAGCGGATCACCGCTGACGACAAGGCCAGCGTGCAGTGGCAGCAGAACCCGTACGGGTTCAAGACCGGACTCCGCTCGAGCAGCAGCAACGGGCTGACGAAGTTCGGGTATCGGTGGCAGGCCAGTGCCACCGGCGGATGGATCGAACGCGACACCCTCGACGCACCCCTCGACCCGGGCAACGCAAACCGATACGCGTACGCGGCGGACGACCCCATCAACAGTTTCGACCCGTCCGGCCGAGCGATTGGATTGGTACGCGGTCTAGCAGCTGCTACCGGACTTTATTCGACTTATGGAGCGCTCAGCGGTGAAGGTACCCCTGCTGGCTATATCGCAGGCTCCTTGGCTGAGATAGGCTGCGGGCTTACTGCTGCTGCTATCGGAGTAGGTACCGCGGGGGTGGGAGCCGCCGTCGTCGGTTTCGGGTGCTTCGCCCTCGGCGAGTATGTGAGCAGTCAAGCCAGTGCTGCTTCGGTTAATTAAGGAGGGCGAATGAAACGCACGGGACCAACTGCAACGCTGGTGATAGGTGTGCTGGCCTTCGGTTTGGCGGCTCTTTTTGTATCTTCTTTTCAGCCGCTCGAGTCCGTCGGTCGATCCGGGTTGCCCGCGATTGTGATAGAGGTCGCACTCACTGTCGGGGGGATCGCGTGTGTGGTCTCCGGGCTGTACCGTTTGCGTCGGAAAGGCAAGTAAAAGTATCGACGATAACGGCCGCCGCACCGACACCTGGCTCGGCACCCCCGCCAACGCGACGCCAGAAACGGCACCCACGACCTGGGCGGCGCACTCGCATGCCAAGGGAGAGTATACGCAAACCGCCTTTCACAGCGGGATCCAGAGCGGATTGATCACCGGCCTGATCCCGGCCGTCGGAGGCGGAATCTACGGAGTTAAGGTATCGTGAGTAAATCTATCGTGCTTCGTGTTCTCAGCCTTGTCTTCACATTCGCGGCTCTCGGCATAGGCTTAGGCTTGTTCTTATCTCCGGAGAGCATGGAGTTGCCGACATTTCTGGTCATGGCTTTGGCTGCCGTTTCATTCGGAATAGCGGCGGTCGCCGTCTGGCGGCGAGCGGGTCGATCTGATAAGAGTGCGAGGTAGTCCTCTGGGGCGGTGTAGCTCCTTTGTGCATAGATCTATCGCCCGCCCTTGCCGTTACAGGACCCGCGTCCGTCGATCTGCGGCTGGGCCCAGGTGAGGAATGAAGTGAGTCGTTCAGGAACGATCACGATGTTCGTGCTCGGCGCGATCTCGTTCGCGGTGGCCATCGGTTTCACGTTCTCCTCGGAGCCGCTCGATCCGGTCGGGCGAACGGGATTGCCCGCGGTCGTGATCGAGGTGCTCGCTGCATTGGCTGGGATCGGGTGCGCGCTCTCCGGGGTGCGCGGGCTGCGTCGCAAGCCGTAGCGGGACCTGCCCTGACTGGGGGAGGAACCGACGTCGACCGCAGGGACACACGGCGTCGGGATCGACACGTTGCCGGAGTGCGCGACGGCGACCGGGAAAACCCTGTGCTCGGGGGACGTGTCGTCGAAGCCGCGGAGCGTGTGTGGCATTCGCCCACCGCGCTCGTCGACCACGGGTGAACGCGCACCGAGGCCGTCCCCGGTACGCAGGGACCATGGACCCCGCGACCACCGGACCCGTGACCGTCTTCTGCGACGACCAGGCCGTCCTCGCCGAGAGCATCGTCTGGAGCCCGGAGGAGCACGTGCTCCGCTGGACGGACATCACCCTCGGCACGCTCACCACGGCGTCGGCCGACGGCACGGTGCAGAGCGTGGTCCCGCTGCCGCCGCCTCTCGCGAGCTTCCAACCCCGGGCATCCGGAGGGTTCGTGGCCGCGCTCGGTGACACCGTGGTGCTCACCGACCAGGACGGCGTGGTCGATCGGGAACTCGCCCGGGTGGACCACGCGACCGCGGGCATGCGGTTCAACGAGGGCAAGTGCGATCCCTTCGGCCGGTTCGTCGTCGGCAGCATGGACCTCGGCGGTGACGATCCCGCGGGCGCGCTGTACTCGTTCGAGGCCGACGGCTCCGTCCGCACGTTGCGTGGCGGGTTTGGGGTGGCGAACGGCTTCGAGTGGTCCGCCGACGGGACGACGATGTTCGTGACGGACACCAGCACCTCGACCATCTACCGTGCGTCGTACGGACCGGACGGCGTGCTCGGTGAGCTCGTGCCGTTCATCAGCGGTGCGGCGCACGACGGGCTCGTCCGCGACGACGAGGACTGCCTCTGGACCGCGGTGTACGGCTCCGGGCGGGTCGAGCGGTGGAGCCCGGACGCCGCACTGCTCGAGGTCGTCGAGGTCCCGGCGCCGAACGTGACGTCGGTGGCGTTCGGCGGCGACGACCTGTCGACGCTCTTCATCGCGACGGCACGGGAGAACCTCGAGGAGGGCCAGCTGGAGGCGCATCCGCACTCGGGAGCGGTGTTCGCCGTCCCGACGCGTGTCCGCGGGCTCCCGGCGAACACGTTCAGCGGCTGACGGGGTGGGGTCCGTCGGGCAGGAGTCCGGCGCGGGTATCCTGGGCGACCGTTCGACCCGAGGAGACGCCGTGGACGACGACCGCACCCCGCACCCCGACGACCGCACGCCACGCGCCGGCACCGCACCGGACCCGGCGGGCCGCCTGGCCGAGGCGGAGGACGCCGACGTCACGGTCGAGGTGGACCGCATCGCCGTCGACGGAACCTACGTCCGGGTCAGCTCGATCGGTGAGCCGGGTGAACGCGCCTTCCTGCTCGTCGCGGGCCTCGGCATCGCGGCGACGTACTACGAGCGGCTCGCCCCGCACCTCAACGAGAACGGCCCGGTCCACGCCCTCGACCTCCCCGGGTTCGCGGGCGTCCCGCACTTCCGCGGCCGGGTGACGATCGAGCGGTTCGCGGACGCGGTCGAGCGGGTCATCGACGAGCTCGGTCTCGAGGACCCGGTGCTCGTCGGGCACTCCATGGGCACGCAGGTCGTGACCGAGGTCGCGGCACGGCGCCCGGACATCTCGGACCTCGTCCTCATCAGCCCGGTCGTCGACTCGCGGGCACGGACCGTGCGGCAGTCGGCGTTCCGGTTCCTCCGCTCGACCGTGCACGAACCGGCGGCGGTGCGCTGGCACGGCATCACGGCCTACGCGCTCTGCGGGTGGCACTGGTTCTCGAAGGTCCTGCCGCGGATGATCGCCTTCCCGATCGAGGAGCGTGCGGCCGAGGTGCAGGCCCGCGCCCTCATCGTGCGTGGTGAGCACGACGCGATGGTGCCGCGGGACTGGGTCCGACGGCTGGCCCGGGTGTTCCCCTACGCGGTGCTCCGCGAGGTGGTGGACGGCGCCCACTCGGTGATGCACGCGCAGGCGGACGCTGTGGCGCGGCTCGCGGTCGACCACGTGGCCGGTCGGATCCCGGACCGAGGGGTGTCGTCGCTGCAGCGTGTGCGTGACGACTCGACGTCATCGGACCTCGATCGGTTGGGCCCCGGTGATGCCTGGCTGCTCGTGAAGTCGCGGTTCATCGAGCTGTTCGGCATGGCCCGGAACGACGACGAGGCCCTGGAGGCCGCGAAGTCCGCACACGCGGTCGCGATGGCGGACGGCGACGGCCTCCCCGTCGATCCGGCGGACCGCCGAGCGGTCGTCGACGAGGTCGCACCCGAAGCGCGCGACGCGCGCTGACGACGGACGGGAGGCGCGGTGCCAGCTGGCACCGCGCCTCCCGTCCGTCTGTGGTGCAGTCCGTCAGGGCTGGATGCGCCCGATGAGCATGTCCGGCGTCAGCGAGTGGGCGTCCGCGAGGACCTTCCGGGCCTCGTCGGTCTTGTCCCACACGTTCCAGAGCAGCACGCCCTTCACGACCTGGTCGTCGTCGAGGTAGTACACGACACCGGTCACGGTCGGTTCGGTCCAGTCCTCGACGGTGTGCAGCGACGAGGACACCTGGCCGACGGCCTCGTACCCCATGTCGAACACGTCCGAGTAGAACATCGGCGTGTGGTCGTACGTCTCGTCCGCGTCCGCGAGGTTGCGGCCGGCCTGCCGACCCTGCTGCTGGGCGTTGTCGACGTGCTCCACGCGGCGCGTCCCGAGGATGCGGTCCGGGTACTCGGCGACGTCCCCGGCCGCGAAGACCGACTCGTCGTCGGTGCGGAGCGTCGAGGACACCACGATGCCGTCGCGGACGGTGAGCCCGGCGTCGGCGGCGAGCTGCGTGACCGGCTCGATGCCGAGGCCGACGACCACGGCGTCCGCCTCGACCGAGGAGCCGTCGTCGAGCGTGAGGACCACGCCGTCGCCGGTCTCCTCACCGGAGGAGACCCGCCGGCCGAGCCGCAGGTCCACGCCGGCGTCGACGAAGCGCTGCTGGAACGCCCGCGCCAGGTCGTCCGGGAACATCCGGCCGCCCACGACGTCGTCGGGGTCGACGAACGTCACCTCCGCGCCGTTCTGCGAGATGCCGGCCGTGATCTCGGTGCCGATGTACCCGCCGCCGACGACGACCACGTGGGCGCCGGCGTCGGCGAACTCCCGGAGCTTCCGGTAGTCGGCGGCGCTGCGGTAGTCGAGGACGCGGTCGGACGGCTCGAGTCCGGGCAGACCGCGCGGCTTCCCACCGGTCGCGATGAGCAGCCGCTCGTACCCGTGCGTCTCGCCCGAGTCGGTCGTGACGGTCTTCGCGTCCCGGTCGATCGCCGTGACCCGGCTGCCCAAGAGGAACGTCGCGCCGGTCTCCTCCGTGTGGAGGTCGACCTTCTCGTCCCAGCTGAACTCCGGGTCGGTCCAGAGCTTCTTCGAGAGCGCCGGCCGCGCGTACGGCGGGTCGACGTCCTCGCTGACGATGCCGATCGTCCCGTCGGCGTCGAGTTCGCGGATCCCGCGTGCTGCGGAGTCCGCGACCATCCCGCCGCCGACGATGAGGTACCGGAAGTCGGTCATGTCGTGCTGCTCCCTAGATCGTGGCGACCGAGCCGGAGTCGACCCGGTAGTTGGCGCCGTTGACGAAACTGGCGAGGTCGGAGCACAGGAACGCGACGACGTTCGCGACCTCCTCCGGCTCACCGCGTCGGCCGAGTTCCATGTACGGCCGTTCCTCGTCGAGGAACGACGAGACGGCCTCGTCGAAGGACGAGCCCAGCTGCTTCGCGCGCTTGTCCATCATCGCGTCGGTCATCGGCGTGTGGATGAACGCCGGGCTGACGCAGTTGACCAGCAGGCCCTCGGACGCGTAGCTGCGCGAGAGCCCCTTGGCGAAGGACAACACGCCGGCCTTCGCGGCGCAGTAGGGCAGCTCGTCGTCGTACGGCTGCGAGGCGTCCTCCGACACCAGGTAGACGATGCGACCCCAGCCGCCGTTCCGCAGGTCCGAGATGAACTCACGGGTGATGCGGACCGGCCCCATGAGGTCGATGTCGATCGTGTCGAGCCAGCCCTGTTCGTCGATCTCGTGGAACAGGCCCTGCGCACCGGTGACCCCGGACGACTGCACGAGGATGTCGATCTCGCCGACGGCGCCGCGGACCCGCTCGTGCAGGGCCGCGAGGCTGTCCGCCTTCGTGACGTCCGCCGCGAAGGCGTGCAGCCGACCAGGAGGGGCCTCGAGCTGGTCCGCGCTGTTGTCCAGGCGGGCCTGGTCGAGGTCGGTCACGACCACGGTCGCGCCTTCGGCGAGGAGGATGCGGGCCGTGTTCCAGCCGATCCCCGAATCCCCGCCGAAGACGAGCGCGGTCTTGCCCTGGATGCCGAGGTCCATGCGCTGCTTACTCGTGGTCGGAGGCGCTCGCGACCGCCGGGGTGGTGGCCGAGGCCAGCGGCGTGCTGGGCGAGCGGTTCTCCGCGGAGACCATCCAGGCCAGCTGCTCGAGGCGCTCGATGAAGCCGTGCAGCAGGTCGGCGGTGGTCGGGTCTTCCTCGTCGACCTCGTCGTGCACGTCGCGCATCGTGCCGGTCGCCTGGTAGAGGCGCAGCGTGATCTCGTCGATCGCGTCGTGCGTCGTGATCTCGCCGTCCGGGAAGGCGTCGAGGTGGCTCGACGCGGCGACGGTGGCCGAACGGCCGTCCGGCACGGCGTACAGGGCGCGCATGCGCTCCGCGGTGTCGTCCGCGAACTCACGCGCTGCGTCGACGATCTCGTCGAGCTGCAGGTGGAGGTCACGGAAGTTCGTGCCCAGGATGTTCCAGTGCGCCTGCTTGCCCTGGAGGTGCAGGTCGATGAGGTCCACGAGGACCGCCTGGAGGTTCTTCGCGAGCTTGTCCGATGCGTGCATGATCGGCTCCTTCCACGTCGGTGACCATTCCGGTCTACGCGGGACTCCCTCCGTGCACGCTGGCCGTCCGTCCCCCGGGCACGTCGAACGGACGACACGAGCCGGATGTGGGCGTTCCGACCACCCGCGGCCGGCGGGGCTCAGTGCGCGGCGACGGGGGTCAGCGCGCGGCGACGGAACTCAGCGCGCGGCGACGGAACTCAGTGCGAGGCGACGGGGCTCAGTGCGAGGCGACGGGGTCGACGTGGTCGACGGCCTCGCGCATGTCCTCGAGGAAGCGGGCGACGACCCGGGCGTCGGCGGCGGGGAGGCCCTCGGCGATCGCCATCATGCGGCGGTGCATCACGCCGAGTGTGGCCCGGACCTCGTCGTCGGTCTCGGTCGTCGGCACGATGACGAGGGCTCGGCGGTCCGTCGGGTGCGGCTCGCGACGCACGTGGTTCGACCGCACCAGCCGGTCGATGAGGATCGTCGTCGAGGCGGAGGAGATCTTGAGGTAGGCGGCGAGGTCCTTCGGGCTGACCTGGCGGCCGGCCCGCTGCGCCTGCAGCAGGAACCGGACGGCGAGCAGGTCGGTCTCACCCATGCCCATCGAGTCACGGGTGCGTCGGCGCATGGCCGTCTCGGCGGAACGGTAGCGACGCAGGGCGTTGAGGACGGCGACGCCCCGCTGCGTCGCGTCGTCGTCGGGGAACCAGTACCCGGACGCCTCGGTGATCTCCTGCGTGGACATGCGGGACAGCGTAACCCGTCTCCTTACTAGAGCGTCTAGCGAGTCCGCGGATGGGGTACAGGCGCATGCGCCTGCATGTTGTGCAGGAGAGACGAACGGGAGGCGCGCCGCCAGCTGGCACCGCGCCTCCCGTTCGTCCTGTCGTCGCGTGCGGCGACGGCCGCTGCGGACCGGCTACGCGGCGACCGGCTCCGACGCGGCGTCCGCGAGCGCGCGCAGCGCGTCCTGGACCAGCGAGACGACCTCGTCGTCCTCGCGCGGGTGGGTCTCCGCGAACCGGACGACCGACTGCGGGATCGCGACCTTGACGTCCTCGAGGACCTTCGCGCCGGCGATCCCGGCGACCTTGCGGGCGTCGTCGTGCGCCCAGACGCCGCCGTACTGGCCGAACGCCGAACCGATCACGGCGAGGGGCTTGCCCGAGATCGGCGAGGCGCCGAACGGACGCGAGGCCCAGTCGAGGGCGTTCTTCAGCACGGCCGGGATGGTGCCGTTGTACTCGGGGGTGACGAGGAGCACGGCGTCCGCGGCGGCGAGTGCCTCGCGGAACGCGACGGCGGCGGCCGGCGGGGTCTCGCCGTCGATGTCCTCGTTGTAGAAGGGCAGGTCGGTGATGGCGTCGTACGTGCTGAGCGCGATGCCCTCCGGAGCGTGCTGCTCCGCGGCCTCGGCGAGCTTGCGGTTGATCGAGCCGGCGCGGAGGCTGCCGACCAGGACCAGGACGTTCGTCATGCGCGTTCCCTTGTTCGGTGACGGAAAGGTGTCAGGTACAAGCAATCACAGGCGGGAACGCACTATTCCCGCACACCGGGTCGTCGGTATCGTCGGCCGCGTGAGCACGCCACGGACGCCCGCCAGCACGCCCCGCACCGCCGACCCCGACTGGTGGCGGAACGCCGTCGTCTACCAGGTCTACCCGCGGAGCTTCGCCGACGCGGACGGCGACGGACTCGGCGACGTGGTCGGGATCACGTCGCGGGTGCCCTACCTCGCCTCGCTCGGCGTCGACGCGGTGTGGCTCTCGCCGTTCTTCCCGTCCCCGCTCGCCGACGGCGGGTACGACGTGGCCGACTACCGGGCGGTCGACCCCCGGCTCGGCACGCTGGACGACTTCGACGCGTTCCTCCGCGCCGCCCACGAGCACAACCTCCGCGTCATCGTCGACATCGTGCCGAACCACACCTCTGATCAGCACGAGTGGTTCCGTGCCGCGCTCGCGGCAGGACCCGGCTCGCCGGAGCGCGCCCGGTACGTCTTCCGCGAGGGAGCGGGGGAGTCCGGCGAGCTCCCGCCGAGCGACTGGGTGTCGAACTTCGGCGGCAGCGCGTGGACCCGGGTGCCGGACGGGCAGTGGTACCTGCACCTCTTCGCGCCCGAGCAGCCCGACCTCGACTGGTCGAATCCCGAGGTGCGGACGGACTTCGAGGAGACGCTCCGGTTCTGGGCCGACCGAGGGGTCGACGGGTTCCGGGTCGACGTGGCGCACGGCCTGGCGAAGGACCTCTCCACGCCCTACCGGCCCTCGAACGAGCACGCTCTGCCGCTCGACGGTTCGGACCCGCTGTACGACCGCGACGAGGTGCACGAGATCTTCGCGGGGTGGCGCCGCGTGCTCGACGAGTACGACCCGCCCCGAGCCGCCGTGGCGGAGGCGTGGGCACCGGCATCCCGTCGGGTGCTCTACGCCCGGCCGACCGAGCTCGGGCAGGCGTTCAACTTCGACCTGCTCGAGTCGCCGTTCGACGCGGCGGTCTTCCGCGAGGTCATCGACCGGAACCTCGCGGCGTCCGAGCAGTCCGGCGCCTCCTCCACGTGGGTGCTGTCCAACCACGACGTCGTCCGGCACGCGACCCGGTACGGGCTGCCGGACGGGACCGACACCGACGCCTGGCTCATGACCGACGGTACGTCCCCGGAGCTCGACCGTGCGCGGGGGCTCCGACGGGCGCGGGCCGCGACGATGCTGCTGCTCGCGCTGCCCGGGTCGACGTACGTCTACCAAGGGGAGGAGCTCGGGCTGCACGAGGCCGCCGCCATCCCGCGGGACGAGTTGCAGGACCCCAAGTGGATCCGGACCGGCCACACGGTCAAGGGGCGGGACGGCTGCCGGGTGCCGATCCCGTGGACGACCTCCGGGCCGTCGTTCGGCTTCGGCACCGCCGCTCCGCACCTGCCGCAGCCCGCCGAGTCCGGGGCGAGCTCGGTCGAGGCCGAGTCGGGCGACCCCGCCTCGACGCTGAGCCTGTACCGCGCCGCGCTCGCCGAACGGGCACGGCTGCAGCGCGGGGAGGGGCTGACCTGGGTGGCGGAGCCCGCGTCGCCGGAGGTCGTCGCGTTCGACCGGCACGACGGGTGGCGCTCGATGACGAACTTCGGCACGGAGCCGGTCCCGCTGCCCGAGGGTGCCGTTGTGCTGGCATCGGGGCCGCTCGGTGACGCGGAACTCCCGGGGGAGACGACGGTCTGGATCGTGCCCGGACGCTGACGGCAGCTCCCCGTTCCTGCACAGCCGCGTCGGTCGCGTCGTCTCTCCACCGGTCTGACGCGAGCCCCTCGGAGGCGTGGTGCTGCTCGCGACGATCGGGAGCATGACACATCCCAGCACCACCAGATCCCGGATCGTCCGGCGCCTGGCGGTCGCGGCGAGCGCGTGCACCGCGCTCGCCGTGCTCGCCGCGCCGGCCCTGACCGCGCCGCACTCGTCCGCGGCGGAGCTCACGTTCCCGTACGTCCACGAGTTCACCTCGGCGGCCGGGGGTGAGCTGCACGGTGACGCGAAGATCGCCGGCGGACGCCTCCGTCTGACCGAGGACACCAAGAAGCAGGCGGGGGCGTGGTCGATCAACGACACGTTCCCGTCCGACAGCGGACTCGAGATCGAGTTCACGTACACGATGCACACCGCGAAGGACGACCCCGGTGCCGACGGGCTCCTCCTGTTCCTCGCGGACGGCGCCGCGCAGCAGGGCGTGGGGTCCTTCGGCGCAGGGCTCGGCTACACCTGCCGCAAGGAGGCGACCGAGGGCGGCGGCCGGGTGTGCGACCTGCCCGGCGTCCCCGGCGGGTTCGCAGCGGTGGCCCTCGACCACTACGGCAACTTCTCGGCACGGATCAACGGTTCCGGGCCCGGCGCCAGCCCGCAGCACGTGGTGATCCGCGGTTCCGGCGACGGGCTCGAGGGCTACCGCTGGATCGCCGGGGCCCCCGCGCCCGGCGGCGTCCTCGCTGCGGGTGACTCCCCGCGGCGGGTCCGGATCACGCTGTTGCCGGGTGCTGCCGGGCAGCTGTCGATGACGGTCCGTCTGCAGCAGGGCAGCGCCATGCGGACCGTGCTCGCCGACGTGCCGCTGCAGGGTGACGGGCAGGCTCCGCTGCCGGACACGCTGCGCCTCGGGTTCGCTGCGGCGACCGGCAGCCACGTCAACGTGCACGAGATCGAGCGGCTCCGCGTCTGGAAGCCCGCGGACCTCGCCGTGGAGCAGGACCTCCCGCCGACCCTGACCCCGGGCGCCCCGGTCGAGTACACGGCGACGGCCCGGAACACGGGCATCAACGACAGTGCGCCGAGCCCCTTCGCGGTCGACGTCCCCGACGGGTTCCGTGACGTGCGCTGGCGCTGCGCGGATGCCGACGCTGCCGCGTGCAGCGTCCCGTCCGGCACGGGCGACGTCGCCACGGACCTCGACCTGCCCCGTGGTGGGTCCGCCTCCGTCGTCATCAGCGCCACCGTGGACGACGCCGCGTCCGGTGAGCTCGAGAGCGTCGCGACCGTCGAGGCAGCTCCGTCCGTCTCCGACGTCGACGAGTCGGACAACCGCTCGACCGCGACCACGACGGTCGCCGCCGACACCACCGCGCACGTCGAGACGGACAAGCGCGTCAGCCCGTCGGACGGCGTCGCGCCGGGCGACGAGGTCGAGTACGTCGTGACCGCACGGAACCGCGGCCCGGCGGTCGCGCTCGACGTCGGGGCGGTCGACGACCTGCCCACGGCGATGCACTTCGCCGGGTCGCCCGACGGTTGCACGGCCGAGGGGCAGCGGGTGACGTGCGCCTCCACGGGGACGCTCGCGGTCGGCGACTCGGTCGACTTCCGGATCCGCGCCGTGCTCGACCCGGACTACGAGGGCGACGGGTCGGACGTGGTGAACGTCGCGACCGCCACATCGCCGAGCGACCCCGACGGCGGTGACGAGTCGCCGGAGGTCACGATCGGCGTCGTCGACCCGGGCGACGGGACGCGGCCGACGCCGACGCCGACGGTCACGCCCACGCCCACGGTGACGCCGGCGCCGACACCGTCGGGGTCGCCCTCTCCGGGACCCGGGGCGGGTGACGGCGGCGACGGCGGCAACGGCAACGGCAACGGCAACGGCGGCAACGGCAACGATGGCCCCGCGTCGGGCGACGGGCGGCCGGACGCCGATGCCGGCTCCGGGAACGGCGCCGGCCATGCTGGACCCGACCGCCTGGCGTACACCGGCGCCGGCGGGCTGGTACCGCTCGCGGTGCTCGCCGTCCTCGCCACCGCTGTGGGCGGGACGGGGTGGCTCCTCCTCCGTCGGCGCCGACGGGCGCGGGCGAGCGTCGGCGACTGAGCAGCGAGAGCGACCGGCCGTCGCCGGCGACGGTCGGTGCGTCCCGGCCGGGGTTCGAGTCTCCTCAGCGAGGAACCGGCCCCGGTCGGGCGCCCACCGCGCCGGCGGTAGGATCGACGCGACGATCCGCATGCCCGAAAGAGGTCCCGTGTCCGACTCCGTGGACGACGCCACCACCGTGGACGACGCCACCCGGCGCGCACGCTACTGGCCGATCCCCGTCCTCCGGGCGGTCCCCGCAGCGGTCGTCGCGCTCGTGATCACGTTCTCCTCGAACCACGCCGCGGGCTACGGCCTGCTGCTGTTCGGCGCGTACGCGGTGGTCGAGGGCATCGTCCTCGCGGTCGGCTCTCGTCGGCTCGACGGCGACGCGCGATCCGCCCGCTCGACCCTCGCCCAAGCCGTCGTCGCGCTCGTCGCCGGCGTTGCCGCACTGGTGCTGAACGGGGCCGGCCTGCCCGCGTTCATCACGATCGTGGTGGCGTTCGCGGTGCTGACCGGCGCGCTCGAGCTCACCCAGGGGCTCCGGGTGCGCGGCCGATCGCCCTTCTCCCGGGACTGGACGACGGTCGGCGGGCTGACCCTGCTGCTCGCGATCGCGTTCCTCCTCACGCCGCCGGACTACTCGAAGGAGCTCGGCGGCATCGACAACGCACAGGGCACCCTCGACGCGCCGATCATCCTGGTCGGGCTGTTCGGCGCCTACCTCGCCGTCGCGGCGGTCTTCCACGTGATCGCCGGACTCTCGCACAAGTGGGGAACGGCCGCTCCGGTCGCCGCCCCGGACGGAGCACCACACGCATGAGCACCCCCAGCCGTCGCGACCGCCTGCGCCCGGCCGAGCTCCTCGGGATCTCGGCGATCGTCGCCGTCTTCGTGGGCCTGGTCGTGCTCATCTCGACCCGCGAAGCGCAGCTCGCCGTGATCTTCCTCGGCGTCGCGTTCATCGTGGTCGTGGTCGTGCTGGCCATGCTCCAGCTGGCGTCGACGAGCGACCAGGACGACAACGACATGCTCGGCGGTCACAAGACCCCGGGCGAGGGCGACGGCAACGACTTCCACTGAGCGGACGACCCGCACGAGCAGCCGGCTCCGCCCGCTCCAGGGGGCGCCCGACCTGCCGTCGCGGTACCGCCACCCGCGGCTGATCCTCGCGATCTGCTGCATGAGCCTCTTCATCGTGTCGCTCGACGCAACCGTCGTGAACGTCGCGCTGCCGTCCATCGGCCGTGAGCTCGGCAGCACGATCTCCGGGCTGCAGTGGACGATCGACGCGTACACGCTCGTCCTCGCGAGCCTGCTGCTGCTCTCCGGGTCCACCGCGGACCGGATCGGGCGGCGGACGACGTTCCAGGTCGGCCTCGCCCTCTTCACCGTCGGGTCGCTCCTGTGCTCGCTCGCGCCGGGCGTCGGCTGGCTCGTCGTCTTCCGCATGGTGCAGGCCGTCGGCGGCTCGATGATGAACCCGGTGGCGATGTCGATCATCACGGCGACCTTCGACGACCCGCGGCAGCGCGCTCGTGCGGTCGGCGTCTGGGGCGCGGTGGTCGGGGTCTCGATGGGGCTCGGGCCCCTCGTGGGCGGAGCGCTCACGGACTCGGTGGGGTGGCGTGCGATCTTCTGGATCAACGTGCCGGTCGGCATCGCGGCGATCGTGCTCACCCTCCTGTTCGTCCCCGAGTCGCGCTCGCCGAAGCCGCGGAGGCTCGACCCCCTGGGGCAGGCGCTCGTCATCGTGCTGCTGGCGTCCCTCGTCGGCGGACTCATCGAGGGGCCGCGCCTCGGCTGGACGTCGCCGGCGTCGCTCGGCCTCTTCGCCCTGGCAGCGGTGGCCCTCGTCGTCCTGGTCCGGGTCGAGCGGCGCCGCGCCGAACCGCTCGTCGACGTCCGGTTCTTCCGGAGCATCCCGTTCTCGTCCGCGGTCGTGACGGCGATCGTCGCGTTCGGCGCGAACGGTGCGTTCCTCTTCCTCAGCGCGCTCTACCTGCAGGAAGTCCGTGGCATGAGTCCGTTCGAGGCGGGCCTGTGGACCCTCCCGGCCGCCGTCGCGACGATGCTCGTCTCGCCCCTGTCCGGGCGGCTGGTCGGCTCGATGGGGGTCCGGGTGCCGCTCCTGCTCGCGGGTCTCGGCATCGCGGGCGCCGGCGCCGTCCTCACCACGATCGGAGCGGCCACGCCGATGCCCGTGCTCGTCGTGGCGTTCGTGCTGTTCGGCTTCGGGTTCGGGATGGTGAACGCGCCGATCACCAACACCGCGGTGTCGGGCATGCCCCGCGCCCAGTCCGGCTCGGCCGCTGCCGTGGCGTCGACGAGCCGGCAGACCGGGGTGTCGCTCGGGGTCGCCCTCGCGGGGACCGTCACCGGGGCGAGCGCCGTGGCGAGCGTGGGGCCGTCGTTCGCGGTGGCGACCCACGCGATGTGGTGGATCGTCGTCGGGATCGGGGCGGCGATCATGGTGGCCGCGTTCCTCTCGACGTCCGCCGCTGCGGACCGTTCCGTCGCCGGGATCGCACCGCTGCTCGACGAATGAACCCGGGCTGACAGCGGGCCGGCGACACGCCCGAGATCACGTTTTCGCAACCGTCCTGTCAGGATCGCGGGTCCTGCCGACACTCCTGGACGAAGGGGGTGGGATGTGGACGTGGGAACGGGCGCCGAGACGGACGAGCAACTCGTCCGGGCGATCGGGCACGGCGACCAGCAGGCGCTCGCACGAGCGTTCGACCGGTACGCGGCCACGCTCACCCGGTACGCCTGGGCCGTCGTGGAGAGCCGCATGGACGTCGAGGAATCGGTGCAGGACACGTTCCTGACGCTCTGGCAGCGCGCCGCGACCCTCGAGCTCCCGGCCGACACGATGCTGCCCTGGCTGCTCGTCGTCTGCCGGAACCACGCGCTGAACGCCGGGCGCAAGCAGGCCCGTCGCCGCGGCGTCGAGCTCCCCGAGGAGCTCCGCGCACCCGACGACCACGCGGAGGCCGTCGAACGGCTCCGATGGGTCCGCGACGAGATCGCGGCCCTGCCCGAGACCGATCGACGGATCTGCGAACTCTGCCTGCTGGAGGGGCACTCCTACGCCGAGGCCGCGCAGCTGCTCGGCCTGAGCGTCGGTGCGGTCACCCAGCGGGTCTCGCGGTCCCGCGCACGACTGCGGAAGGCGGTGATGCACGATGAACACTGAACCCCCCGAGGGAGACGACCTCCAGCGGATGCTCGTGGCGATGAAGCAGAACGTCCTCGAGCGCGCCACACCGCGACGCCGACGCCGTGCGCGCCCCGGTCTCGTGATCGGTGTCGTCGGGCTGCTCGCCCTGGGCACCGCCTCCGGCGCGGTCGCCCTGAGCCTGTCCCAGCAGGACCGACCCGTCGCAGCGCCCACCGAGACGCAGGAGCCCGGACCGGCACCGTCGGCCACCACACCGACGTCCGCACCGATCACCGCGACCCCGACGCCCCGCCCAGTGCCGACACCGACGCCGACGAGCGAGCCGGACGTCCGGATCCCGGGCGACTGCTACCTCCTCGTCCCCGACAGCGACTACGCCCGTTTCTTCGGAGCGGCTCAGCACACGTCGACGATCTGGACTCCTGAAGGCGGTGGTCGGCAACCGGACGGGAACGACCGGATCCAGGGGCTGCGCGACCCAGATGAAGCCTTGTCGTGCACGTGGCAGAACGAAGGAGTCGTCGCCAACATCTCCGTGGTGGTCCGCCCGGCTTTTGAGGATGACGCTGCCGAGATCCCGGAACTCGTGGCGGAATCCAACCCGACGTGCGAGGACCGCTTGGGTGGCCGGGCCTGCAGCTGGACGCCTGGTACCGACAGTGGCGACGCTGTCCGGGGCACGTACTTCACCCGCGGCAACCTGACCATCGACATCATGCAGACCGACTTCCCGACGAACGGGCTCTTGCCCGCGATCGTCGGGGAGATCTGGGGGGACTGACGGCCTGGAGGCGCGTGGCGGGTCCGCACCGCGCCTCCAGTCCGTCGGACGGGGACCTACCCGACGCGCGCCGCCACGATGTCGCGCGCCAGCGTCTGCGTCGCGCGGTTCGGCTCCGGGCTGGTGCGCATCGCGAGCCCGATCCGCAGCGGCGGGACATCGTCCGCGAGCTCGAGCACCGCGCCCTCGTGCTCCACGCCCGGGTCCGGGACCACCCCGACGCCGAGGCCTGCGGCCGCGAACCGGATCACCGCGGGCATGTCGTTCATCTCCGCGATGATCCGGCGCCGGATCCCGAGCCGCTCGAGCGCCTGGTCGAGGAGGACGCGGTTGCCGAACCCGTGCGCGGTGTCGACGAAGGGCTCGTCCGCCAGCTCCGCCAGTGACACGGATGTGCGACCGGCCAGGGGGTGGTCCGGGGCGGTGAAGACGCGGAACGGCAACTCGCGCAGCGGCTCGACGACGATGCCGCTCGGCGGGTTCGGCAGCCCGGAGTAGGCGAGGTCGAGCCGTCCGGCCACGAGGTCCTGCACGAGCCCGGTCGTCCCCGTCGGCGAGGTCATCAGCTCGACCGCGACGAGCGGGTGCCGCTGCCGGAAGCGCCGCAGCACGCCGGTCAGGTCGACGATGTCCATGCTCGTGAAGATGCCGAGCCGGACCCGCCCGCGGAGGTCGGCGTCCTCGACCGTCGCGAGGTCCCGCATCCGGTCGAGCGACTCGAGCACCGCGCGGGCGTGGGGGAGGAGGTCCTCGCCGGCGGTGGTCAGCACGAGGGTGCGTCCGGTCCGCTCGAACAGCCGGACGCCGAGCGACCGCTCGAGGGAGGCGATCCCGGCGGACACCGTCGACTGCGCTGCCCACAGGCGCTCGGCCGCACGGGTGACACCGCCCTCGGTGGCGACGGCGACGAACTGCTCCAGCAGGCGGGTCTCCATCACCCCATCATCGACCGCGTCGATGCCACACATCAAGAACATCCGTTGGACTCGATTGCGCCCGGGGTCGATGATCGGAGCATGCCAGTCATCGGGCAGAACCCCGACACTCGTCCGTCGGCCGGACCCGTCCCCGCCCCGCGCGGCCGCCGGTCGCACAGCCGCCGCCGTCACGGCGCCGGCTTCTGGGCCGTTGCGTTCGCGTTCCTGTCCGTGATGGCGTTCGCGACCGTCCCGGCCCCGCTGTACGTCATCTACCAGGCGCGCGACGGCTTCCCGACGATCACCACCACGGTCGTCTTCGCGGCGTACGGCGTCGGTGTGGTCGGGTCCCTGTGGCTCGCCGGGCACCTCAGCGACGTGCACGGACGGAAGCCGCTCATCCTCGTGTCGGTCGCACTCGAGATCGTCGCCGCGGTGCTCTTCCTGGTCTGGAACGACGTCCCCGGGCTCATCGTCGCCCGGCTCGTCACCGGACTCGGCGTCGGCACCCTGACCGCGACGGCCACCGCCCACCTCGGCGAGCTCCGGGTCCGGGCGACCGGCTCCGAGGCCTCGGCCAAGGGCGCGAGCGTCGCGGCGGGCGCGGTCAACCTCGGCGGTCTCTCGCTGGGCGCCCTCGTCGGTGGCGCGCTGGCCGAGTTCGTCGGCCAGCCCCTGATGGTGCCGTACGTCGTGTTCGTCATCGCCTTGGCGATCGCGTTCGTCGTCGTGCTCGCCGCGCCCGAGACCGTCGACCGCCCCGAGTCGCCCGTGCCGTACCGTCCGCAGCGCATCCAGGCCCCGGCCGGCAAGGGTGCTGCGTTCTGGGCCGCCGGCACCGGGGCGTTCGCCGCGCTGGCCGTCCAGGGCCTGTTCACCTCGGTGGCGCCGACCTTCCTCGGGACGACGTTCCACGTGACCGACCGACTCGCCGCCGGGGCCACGACCTTCGGGGTGTTCGCCGCGAGCGCGGTCAGCCAGCTCGTCTTCGCCCGACTGTCCCAGCGGGCGCAGATCCGGCTCGGGGTCGTGCTCCTCGTCGGCGGGCTCGCGGTCCTGGCCGTCGCTGCGGTCCTCCTGCAGGTCGCCGGGTTCATCGGGGGCGGGGTGGTCGCGGGCGCCGGGGTCGGGCTGCTCTTCCGCGCCTCGATCGCCAGCGCCGGTGCGCTCGTCGGACCCGAGCGTCGAGGCGGGGTGCTGGCTGCGACGTTCCTCATCGCCTACGCGGGTCTGACGGTCCCGGTGGTCGCGGTCGGTGCGGCGCTGCTCGTGCTCCCGACGCTCTCGGTGCTGGTCGGGTACGTCGTGCTCGTGGCGGTGCTCGCCGTCGTCGCCGGGCGGCGGCTGGCCGCGCGCGCCTGAGTCCCGGGTGCCCGCAGGTCCTGCGGGCACTGCGGTCGCTACGGGCGCTGCGGTCACTGCGGGTGCCGCGGGTACCTGCGGCTCCGCGGACGCGGTCGGCCACTGCGGTCGCCTGCGGCACCGCGGGCACTCGCGGGCCCTTGTGGCCCGCAGCTGTCCGACCCGGCCCGCAGCTGTCCGACCCGGCCTGGAACCCGTCCGACCCGGCCTGGAGGCGCGGAGCCGGTCCGGCATACTGGCCGCATGCCCCAGAAGCGCCGCCGGTCCGTCATCACCGGGGTCGCGGCCGTCCTCGCAGCGGGTCTGCTCGCGGGCGGGCTCGCCCTCACCGCCGATCGCAGCGTCGACGAGCCGGTCATCGCCGAGGGGCCGTCGGCCGCGGGGACCACCTCGGGGAACGAGGGCGTCGTGGTCATCACCCGCGACGGCCCCGACCTGCCCGGCGCGGACGTCCTCGACGGGTGCGCGTCCGACGACCGGCAGCTCGTGGCGCAGTACGACACCGATGCCCTCGGGCGGGTCGTGCTGCAGTGCGGCAACCCGAGCCAGGGCTACGAGCACATCCGGGTCCGGCACGAGCAGGACTGGACCGAGGTCCTCGGCGGGCGCGGCTCCCGGGACTGGGACGACGCCATGCTGACCGCGGTCCGGACGGCCCTGACGGCGCCGCGCTCCGGCTACCCGGAGGACGCCGGCGACGGCAAGGTCTGCTTCGTCGCCCCGGTGTCGTTCGACGACGGATCGCGGCCGGATCGCGAGCCGTTCGTCAAGGTCATCGTCTCCGCCACCACCGACCGGGTGATCACGGCGTACCCGACGCGCACCGACGGCTGCTGACCGTCGCGGGCGCGGCCCCGCTGTCCCCGCTGCCGCCGTCGCCGTCGCCGCTGTGGTGCGACGCAGCCGTCGTCGTGCGACAGCGGACACGTCGTTCGTTGCGCACGCGGGCAGTCGCCGTCGCTGCGGTGCGACGCCGCCGTGGTCGTGCGACAGCGGCCGCGTCGTTCGTTGCGCGCGCGGGCAATCGCCGCGGCTGCAGTACGCCGTCCCCGCCACCGTCGCTATGGTGCGACGCCGCCGTCGTCGTGCGACAGCGGACACGTCGTTCGTTGCGCACGCGGGCAGTCGCCGTCGCTGCGGTGCGACGTCCCCGCCACCGTCGCTGTGGTGCGACGTCCCCGCCGCCGTCGCTGCGGTGCGACGCCGCCGTCGTCGTGCGACAGCGGACAGGTCGTTCGTTGCGCACGCGGGCAGTCGCCGTCGCTGTGGTGCGACGCCGTCGTCGTCGTGCGACAGCGGAGACGTCGTTCGTTGCGCACGCGGGAAGTCGCCGTCGCCGGAGCAGACCGACCACCACCCCAGGACGACGCGGACGAGCCGCCGCGGCACGACCGACTAGGCGTGGACCTCGTGCTCGTGCCGCCGGTGCGACGCGGGCTCGAGCTGGAACGTCGAGTGCTCCACGGGCACGTCGAAGTGCTCCGCCACGCACTGCTGCAACTCGTCGAGGATGCGCGGAGCGTGCGCCGTCGAGAAGCAGTGGTCGTCCACCACCACGTGCGCCGTGAGGTTCGGCACGCCCGTCGCGACGAGCGTGGCGTGCAGGTCGTGCACGGCGATCACGTGGTCGAGCTCGAGGATGTGCCCGCGCACGGCGTCGAGGTCGAGCCCGGGCGGCGTCGACTCGAGCAGGACGTTCGCGGTCTCGCGCAGCAGCCGGAGCGCCCGCGGCAGGATGAGCAGGCCGATGAGGATGGCGGCGACCGAGTCGGCGCGCTCCCACCCGGTGACCATGAGCACCACGGCCGCGACGATCACGGCGACCGAGCCGAGGGTGTCGTTCAGGACCTCGAGCCGGGCGGCACGTGAGGTGAACCCCTCGCCCGAGGCCCGGAGGAGCACCGCGTACGCGACGAGGTTGCCGACGAGGCCGATCACGCCGAACACGAGCAGGGGCCCGGAGTGGATCTCCGCCGGGACGACCAGGCGCTGGATCGCGGAGATGATCACGAAGACGCCGACCGCGAGCAGGATGGCCGCCTGCGCGGTGGCACCGAGCACCTCGGCCCGCTGGTACCCCCACGTGCGCTGCGCGGTCGGGCTGCGCCGGGCGAGCCGGGTCGCGACGAGGCCGATGCCGATCCCGCCGGTGTCGACCACCATGTGCCCGGCGTCCACCAGCAGCGCCAGGGACCCGGTGACGACCGCGCCGACCACCTCGGCGAGCAGGATGCCCGCGGAGACGCAGAACGCGACGAGCAGGGCACGCTCCGAGGCGTGGCCGTGCGCGTGCCCGTGGTCGTGTCCCATGCCGACATCGTAGGGACCGCCGCCGACGCCGTGCCAGGATCAGGCTGTGAGTCGGTCACCGTACGAGCTGAGCACCCCCGCGGACGCCCTCGCCCGGCTCCACCCCCGCCTGCGCACCTACTTCGGCCCGGTCCCGGTCGGGCACGTCGGTCGGGGGTCCGGAGTGTTCGACGTCGTGGGGACACCGCGCCGCTGGCTCTGGCCGCTCCTGGCCTGGTTCGCCCGTGACGCGGTGATGTTCCCGGTCTGGGAGCGCAACGTGCCCTTCACGGTCGAGAACCGCCCCGTGCGCGTCGGGCGCGGTCCGGGCCCGGGGGACGTCGCGGTCCGGGCGCACCGCACGTTCCGGTTCCGATTCGGCGACCGCACGATGGTCGACGCGATCACGGCGGGGCCGGACGGTCTGGTCGACCACCTCGGCCGCCGTGGGCGCGTGTCCGCGCGGCTCCGCGCGGAGGTCCCGACGGACGGGCCGGATGCGGGTGCGCTTCGTCTCGTCTCCACGCACGTGGCGTTCCGTGCGCTGGGACGGGAGTGGGGCCTCCCGGCCGTCACCGCACCGCGTGTGACGCTCGTCGAACGATTCGATGACGATGCCGACCTGCAGCGCGTGTCCCTGGTGCTCGCGATGCCGGTCCTCGGCACGCTGTACCGGTACGAGGGGGCGTTCAGCTACTCCGTCGTGCCGGAAGGAGAACGCTGATGGGAACACCGGGAACACAGGGGACGCCGGAGCCGAAGCCCCGCGTGGTCGTCGCGGGCGCGAGCGGGTTCGTCGGGCAGGCCCTGCGCCGCGCCTTCGCGGACGAGGGCTACGAGGTCGTCACCGTGGGCCGCACGGGCGACGCCGTGTGGGGCAACACCCTCCGCATCCGCGAGCTCGTGGACGGTGCCGCGCTGGTCGTCAACATGGCGGGCAAGAGCGTCAACTGCCGCTACGGACGACGGAACCGCAGGGAGATCCTGCGCTCCCGGGTGGACACGACGCTCGAACTGGCCGAGGCGATCCGGACGAGCGAGCACCCGACCCCGCTGTGGGTGAACGCGTCCACCGCGACCATCTACCGGCACGCCGACGACCGCCCGCAGGACGAAGCCACGGGGGAGCTCGGCGAGGGGTTCTCGGTCGGGATCGCGAAGGCGTGGGAGCAGGCGTTCTTCGGTGCCGACCTCCCGGGCACGCGCCGGGTGGCCCTGCGCATGGCGATCGTGTTCGGCGACGGCAGCGCCCTCGTCCCGCTGCTCCGTCTGGCGCAGGCCGGCCTCGGTGGTCCGCAGTACGACGGCGCCTGGTTCCCGACCCGCTCCCGGCTCCGCGCCGGCACGTACCACCACCACCGGCACACCCGTGGACGGCAGCGGTTCAGCTGGGTGCACCTGGACGACGTCGTCGGTGCGATCCGCTTCGTGCGCGACCACGAGGCGATCGACGGCCCGGTGAACGTGTCGAGCCCGAACCCCTCGGACAACCGGACGGTGATGGCGACGATCCGCGACGCGGTCGGGCGGCGGTTCGGCCTCCCGACGACCCGGTGGATGCTCGAGCTCGGCTCGTTCGCGATCCGCACGGAGACCGAGCTCGTGCTGAAGAGCCGGTGGGTGGTGCCGACCCGACTGCTCGAGGCCGGCTACGAGTTCCGGTACCCGGATCTCCGAGGCGCGCTCGCCGGGATCATCGCGGAGCGTCGACAGCATCGGGGCTGAGCGTCGGCGACGGGACCGGCACACCGCCGGCCCCCGGCACGCCGCCGGCCCCGAGCGACGGCGCCCGCACGCCGCCGGCCCCGGGCGACGGCGCCGGCACGCCGCCAGCCGAGGACGACACCGCGGGTGGCAGCCCGGACGACGCCGACCCAGCCCGCCGCGCCGGCCGCGACGCCCACAGCACGGCCCCCACGACGACCGCCCCCGCCACGACCTCGACCGCGTCCGGCACCTCCCCGAACGCCGCCCACGAGGCGAGCACCCCGACCACGGGCACGAGCATCGAGAACGGCGCGACCGTGCTCGACGGGTAGGTCCCCATCAGCCGCGACCAGATGCCGTACCCGACGAGGGTCGCCACGAGGACGATGTAGAGCAGGCCGAGGTCGGCCGGCAGTGCTGCGCGTGTGAAGACCGTGCCGAGCGCCTCCCCGATGCGCGACGGACCCTCGACGACCACCGACAGCACCGCCATCGGCACCGGCGGCACGATCGACCACCAGAGCGTGAGGTGCAGCGGGTTCGGGGCCCCGGCCCGCCGCGTCGCGACGTTGCCGATCGCCCACCCGAGCGCCCCGCAGAGCGCCAGCACGACCGGCAGGAGCGCCGCCGCCTGCGCACGGTGCACCGCGATCGCCGCGAGCGCGCACACCGCGATCGTCACCCCGACGACCTGCCGCCCGGTGAGGCGCTCCCGCAGGAAGACCCCGGCGAGGACGACCGTGAACGGCGCCGACGCCTGCAGCACCAGCGACGCCAGCCCCGAGGGCATGCCCGACGCCATGCTCAGGTAGAGGAACGCGAACTGCAGGACCCCGAGCCCGAACCCCACCAGCAGCAGCCGGCCGAACGGGATGCGCGGCCGCGGCACGAAGAGCACCGTCGGCACCGCGAGCAGGGTGAACCGGAGCGCGGCGAGCAGGAACGGCGGGAAGTGGTCGAGCGCCAGGGCGGTGGCGGGGAAGTTCAGCCCCCAGGCCACGGCCACGACGACGGCGAGGAGACGGTCACGAGCGAGCACGCCTCCAGCCTGGCGAGCACGACGCTGTAGCACCAGCGAATGATCCGACAGCGACGATGTAGTGTCCCTGCATGGTCGACTTCGACGTGCAGCTCCTCGCGGTCCTCCGCGAACTCGCCGACCGCGGCAGCGTCACCGCCGTCGCCGAGGCCACCCACCGCACCCCGAGTGCGGTGTCGCAGCAGCTCCGCACCCTCCAGCGGCAGGCCGGGGTCCCGCTCGTCGAACGTCGGGGCCGCGGCGTCTGCCTCACCGAGGACGGCCGGGTGCTCGCGGGGCTCGCCACCGGGGTGGCCACCGCCGTCGCCGCGGTGGACGCCGCCTGGCGCGAGCACTTGGGCGGCACCATCGGCCAGGTCGACCTCGCGATCTTCCCGTCGGCCGCCGAGCTCCTGCTCCCCGGCCTCCTCAGCCGGATGCGGGAACACCCGGGCATCGAGCTCGTGCTCGTCGACGTGGACGTCAGCGAGGACGAGTTCGGGCCGCTCGCCGCCGACCACGACGTCGTCGTCGGGCACCGTCCGGACGGCGCGCCGCCCGCGGGACGGGCAGGCCTCCGGACGTTCCCGCTGCTGCGCGAGCCGCTCGACGTCGCGTTCCCGACCGACCACCCCCTCGCCGGACGCCGTCGGGTCGCCATCGACGACGTCGTGGGGGAGACGTGGATCGGGGTCCCGGAGAGCTACCCCATCGACCGGGTGCTCACCGCGCTCGCGGCCGCGACGGACACTCCGCCGAGCGTCGCCTTCCGGACGATCCACCTCCCGCTCATCGAGAACCTCGTCGCCGCCGGGCACGGCATCGCCCTGGTGCCGCGCTGGACCTCGGGCACACGGGCGCCGGGCCGGTTCCACCTCGCCGAGCTCGCGGACGTCCGGGCCGGACGTCGCATCGACGCGCTCGTCCGCCCGGACCGTGCGGTCCGTCCCGGGGTGCGGACCGTCCTGGAGGCGCTGGTCGCCGAGGCGCACGACGTCACCGCCTGAGCCGGTGACGGTCGCGGCGGGGCCGACCCGGGCCTCCAGGCCGATGCGTGACGCACGACCGCAGACGGCCGCCTCCGCGCTTCGCGGGGACGGCCGTCGGACGTGGAGCGTCGGACTTGGAGCGTCGGGCGTGGAGCGTCAGACGTCCAGGTGGTCGACCAGCTCGTCCGCGAGCCCCGTGTACGTCGCCGGCGTGAGGTTCGTCAGCCGCGCCTTCGCGCCGTCCGAGATGTCGAGGCCGTTCACGAACGCGACCAGGTCCGCCTGGCCGATCCGCTTGCCGCGCGTGAGCTCCTTGAGCATCGCGTAGGGGTCCTCGATGTTCGACTGCCCGGCGGTGACCTCGGCGCGGATGACCGTCTGGATCGCCTCGCCGAGCACCTCCCAGTTGCCGTCGAGGTCCTCGGCGAGCCGCGCCTCGTTGACGGCGATCTCGGACAGGCCGCGACGGAGGTTGTCGAGCGCGAGCAGGGAGTGGCCGAACGCGACGCCGATGTTCCGCTGCGTCGTGGAGTCGGTCAGGTCGCGCTGCAGGCGGCTCGTGACGAGGGTCTCGGACAGCGTCGAGAACAGGGCCGACGAGATCTCGAGGTTCGCCTCGGCGTTCTCGAAGCGGATCGGGTTGATCTTGTGCGGCATCGTCGACGACCCCGTGGCACCCGCGACCGGAATCTGCGTGAAGTACCCCATCGAGATGTAGGTCCACACATCGGTGGCGAGGTTGTGCAGGATGCGGTTCGCATGGCGGACGCGGTCGTACAGCTCGGCCTGCCAGTCGTGCGACTCGATCTGCGTCGTCAGCGGGTTCCAGGTCAGCCCGAGGCCCTCGACGAACTCCTTCGACAGCGCGGGCCAGTCGGCCTCGGGGTCGGCGGCGAGGTGGGCCGAGAACGTGCCCGTCGCGCCGCTGAACTTGCCGAGGTACTCGGTCGCCTCGACCTGCGCGAGCACCCGCTCCAGGCGGTACACGACCACCGCGAGCTCCTTGCCGAGCGTCGTCGGCGTCGCGGGCTGCCCGTGCGTGTGCGAGAGCATCGGGACGGCCTTGAGCTCCTCGGCCATCTGGCGGAGCGCCGCGATCACTGCCTTGAACGCCGGCAGCCAGACCTGGTCGACGGTGTCGCGCACGGTGATGGCGTACGAGAGGTTGTTGACGTCCTCGCTCGTCGCGGCGAAGTGGGTGAGCTCCGCGATCGCGTCGAGGCCGAGCTCCGACAGCCGCCGGCGGACGAAGTACTCGACCGCCTTGACGTCGTGCCGGGTCGTCGCCTCGATCTCGCCGAGCTCGGCGATCTGCTCCTGCCCGAAGGTCTCCGCGACGCGGCGCAGTGCGGCCTTGTCGTCGACGCTCAGCGGCGACGTGGTGAACATCGCGTGGTCGGTCAGGAAGACCAGCCACTCGACCTCGACCACGATGCGGGCGCGGTTGAGGCCGGCCTCGGAGAGGTGCTCGCCCACCGTGTGCACGATCGGGTAGTACCGCCCGTCGAGCGGGCTGATCGGCTGCGGGGGAAGGGGGGTCATGGGGCTCCCTGACGGACTGCCGGCTCGAGTTGGCGGAAGAGCGCCCGGCAGGCCCGTTCGACGGTCGAGAGCACTCGGTCGAACTCGTGCCGGTCCGCGTAGTACGGGTCCGGTACGTCGGTCTGCTGGGGCCAGGCGTCGTCGTACCGCAGCAGGAGCGTCACCTTCGCGGCGTCGTCCATGGTCGGTGCCCACGACCGCAGGACGCGTTCGTGGGAGCGGTCGAGTGCGACCACCAGGTCGAGGTCCGGGAACCGGTCCGGGTCGAACTGGCGGGCGCGATGCCTGCTCCCATCGTATCCGCGCGCGGCGAGGGCCGCGATCGTCCGCTCGTCCGCCGGCTCGCCGACGTGCCAGTCGCCGGTGCCCGCGGACTCGACGACGAACCGGTCGCTCATCCCGGCGTCGGCGGCGAGCTGCGCGAACACGATGCCGGCCATGGGGGAGCGGCAGATGTTGCCGCTGCAGACGAACGAGACGCGGAACGGGGCGTCGGCGTCCTGGGTCATGGGGACATCATGGCGCAGCAGGCGGTGGTCGGCGACACCCCCGATCCGGCCGGGAGGCACGGTGCGGGTCATGGACGACGGCTCCACTACGCAGGTGGTGGCGTCGGGTGCGTGCGCGCTCACGCGCGCCGGAGGTGCGGTCCGGCGGTGCCCGGTGCGGCGGTGCGCGGCGCCGAGGCACCCGGTCCGGCGGTGCGCGGCGCCGAGGCACCTGGTCCGGCGGTGCCCGGTGCGGTCACGCGCGGCCGCGGTCGAGCACCGGCCGCACGAACAGGCCGATCAGCCAGGCGAAGACGGCCAGGACGAAGGCGCCCACGATGCCCCACCCGAAGGAGTCGACGTGCAGCCCGAAGCCGATCGCGGTCGAGATCCCGGCGACGATGAGCAGCAGCACGGCGTTCACGACGAACGAGATGAGCCCGAGGGTCAGGATGTACAGCGGGAACGCGACAACCCGGATGATCGTCCCGATGACCGCGTTGACGAGGCCGAAGACGAACGCGACGAGCAGGAACGTGAGGACGGTCGCGGTCGTGCCGCCGTCCCCGAACGCGGTCACGGAGACGCCGCTCACCAGGAGGGTGGTGAGCCAGAGCGCGAGGGCGTTGACGACGAGGCGGACGAGGAATCGCATGCGCCCATGATGCCCGGGCCCACCAGGGCGCGTGCCGCGAGACCGCTGCCGGTACCCTGACGGGATGAGCGACGAGCGCGTCCACATCCGTCCCGACATCGCCGTGCTGCCCGCGTACAAGCAGGGTCGTCAGGCAGCGGCGGACGCGTTCAAGCTCTCGAGCAACGAGAACCCCTTCCCGCCGCTGCCCGGTGTCGTGCAGGCCGTGCAGGCGCAGACGGCGTTCAACCGCTACCCGGACGCCACCGCCCTCGCCGTCCGTGCCGAGCTGGCGCGCCGGTTCGACGTCACCGCGGACGAGGTCCACGTCGCCCCCGGCAGCGTCGCGATCCTGCACGAGCTGGCGAAGGCCACGAGCGGCCCCGGCGACGAGGTCGTCTACGCCTGGCGGTCCTTCGAGGCCTACCCCGGGGTCGTCACCGTCGCGGGGGCGACGAGCGTGCAGGTGCCGAACCGGCCGGACGGCGGGCACGACCTCGACGCGATGGCCGCCGCCGTCACCGAGCGCACCCGCATGGTGATCGTCTGCACGCCGAACAACCCCACGGGCCCGGTCGTCACCGCCGACGAGTTCGACCGGTTCATGGCGTCCGTGCCGTCGACCGTGCTCGTGGTCCTCGACGAGGCCTACGCCGAGTTCGTCACCGACCCTGCGGCGGTCCGCGGCGGAGCGCTCATCGGACGCTTCCCGAACCTGGTCGTCCTGCGGACGTTCTCGAAGGCGTACGGACTCGCCGGCCTCCGTGTCGGCTACGCGATCGGGCCGCAGTACGTGCTCGACGCCGTCCGTGCGTGCGCGATCCCGCTGTCGGTCACCGCGCAGGGGCAGGCCGCGGCGCTCGCGAGCCTCGAGCGCGAGGACGAACTGCTCGAACGCGTCGCCGAGCTCGCCGACAGCCGCGACCGCATCGTCGCCGCGCTGCGCGACCAGGGCTGGCCCGTCCCCGACGCCCAGGGCAACTTCGTCTGGCTGCCGACCGGCACCGGGACGGCTGCCGCAGCCGAGGCGTTCGAGGCCGCGGGGATCATCGTCCGCGCCTTCCCACCGGAGGGCATCCGCATCTCGATCGGCGAGCACGAGGCTGTGGAAACGCTCCTCGAAACGGCCCGGTCGCTTGTGGGGGACCTCACATCGGCCCGTTGACCGCTGCCGCTACGCTGGCCCGCATGTCATTCCGCGCCGCGGCTCCCGCGACGAGCACCATCCGGCTCCTCGACCCCGAGGGTCGGTTCGTGGAGACCGACGAGAACGCCGAGTTCGCCGCCGCAGCGCGGGCGATCCCGGACGAGACCCTGCTGGCGATGCACCGCCGCATGGTGCTCACCCGCCGGTTCGACCACGCCGGACACAACCTCCAGCGCACCGGGCAGCTCGGGCTCTGGGTGCCGAGCCACGGACAGGAAGCCGCGCAGACCGGCTCCGTCTTCGCGCTCCGCGCCCAGGACCACGTCTTCCCGTCGTACCGCGAGCACGCCGTCACCACCGAGCGTGGCGTCGAGCCGATGGAGATCATCGCGATGTACCGCGGCCAGACGCACGGCGGCTGGGACCCGGACGAGCGTGGGAACACGCACATCTCGACGCTCGTGATCGGCTCGCAGACGCTGCACGCGACCGGGTACGCGCTCGGGCAGAAGCTCGACGGCGTCGTCGGTACGGGCGATCCGGACGTCGACGCATGCTCCATCGTGTACTTCGGCGACGGCGCGACCAGCCAGGGCGACGTGAACGAGGCGTTCGTCTTCGCCACCTCGACGCAGGCGCCCGTCGTGTTCTTCCTGCAGAACAACCACTGGGCGATCTCCGTCCCGGTGACCGTGCAGTCGCCGACCCCGCTCGTCGACCGCCCGCGTGGCTTCGGCATCCCGAGCGTCCTCATCGACGGCAACGACATCCTCGCGTCCTACACGGCATCCGTCGTCGCGACCGAGCACGCCCGCAGCGGCCGGGGTCCGGCGTTCATCGAGGCCGACACCTACCGCATCGGCGCCCACACCAGCTCGGACGACCCGAGTCGGTACCGCGCCGACGGCGAGCTCGAGGACTGGGTCCGCCGCGACCCGATCGCGCGCTCCGAGGCCTACCTCCGCTCGAAGGGCGCGACCGACGAGCAGTTCGCCGCGTTCGACGCCGAGGGCGAGGACCTCGCCGCCGACGTCCGTCGCCGCACGGTGGAGCTGACCCCGCCGCCCGTCGACGTCATGTTCGACAACGTCTACCGCGAGCCGCACCCGCTCGTCGCCGAGCAGAAGGCCTGGCTCGAGCACTACGAAGCCGGCTTCGAGGGGAGCGCCCACTGATGAGCACGACCGAGCAGCTCTTCGACTACACGCTCCGGGCCCACCCCGGCGCCGGCGAGGTCCCGAGCGACCCCACCCCCACGCTGACCATGGCCAAGGCGCTCAACGCCGGGCTCGCCGCCGCGATGGAGGCCGACGACAAGGTCCTGCTCATGGGCGAGGACATCGGCCAGCTCGGCGGGGTCTTCCGCATCACCGAGGGCCTGCAGGACCGCTTCGGCCCCGAGCGCGTGCGGGACACCCCGCTCGCCGAGTCCGGCATCATCGGCACCGCGATCGGCCTGGCCCTGCGCGGCTACCGACCGGTCGTCGAGATCCAGTTCGACGGCTTCGTGTGGCCCGGCTTCGACCAGATCACCTCGCAGCTCGCGAAGATGCAGAACCGGCTCCCGGCGCACATGTCGCTGCCGGTCGTCATCCGGATCCCCTACGGCGGCCACATCGGTGCCGTGGAGCACCACCAGGAGTCCCCGGAAGCGTACTTCGCGCACACCGCCGGCCTCCGGGTCGTGAGCCCGAGCACCCCGAACGACGCCTACTGGATGATCCAGGAAGCAGTGGCGTCGAAGGACCCGGTGGTCTTCCTCGAGCCGAAGTCCCGTTACTGGCCGAAGGGGCAGGTCGACCTCGTCGACGGCCACGTGCCGATGCACACCACGCGGGTCGCCCGCACCGGCACCGAGGTCACCCTCGTCGGCCACGGCGCGATGGTCGCCACGCTCATGCAGGCGGCCGAGATCGCCGAGTCCGAGGGCACGAGCTGCGAGGTCGTGGACCTCCGCTCGATCTCCCCGATCGACTGGGAGCCGCTGCTCGCCTCGGTCGCGAAGACCGGTCGGCTCGTCATCGCACAAGAGGCGTCGGGCTTCGTGAGCGTCGGCAGCGAGATCGCCGCCACGGTCGCGGAGCGTGCCTTCTACACGCTGCAGGCGCCCCCGCTGCGGGTGTCCGGCTTCGACGTCCCGTTCCCGGTGTCGAAGCTCGAGCACCTCCACCTCCCGGACGCCGACCGCGTCCTCGAGGCCGTCGACCGCGCTCTCGCGTACTGACCCCCGTCCGACCCCGAACGACGTCGAAGGAGCCGTAGTGGCCGCCGCCGAATTCCCCCTGCCCGACGTGGGCGAAGGCCTCACCGAGGCCGAGATCGTCCAGTGGCGTGTCGCCATCGGGGACGAGATCGCCGTCGACCAGGTGCTCGTGGAGATCGAGACGGCGAAGTCGCTCGTGGAGCTCCCGTCGCCGTTCTCCGGCACCGTGACGGGCCTGCTCGTCGCGGAGGGCGACACCGTCGAGGTCGGCAAGCCGATCATCCGGGTCGACTCGGACGTGGTCGCCGGTGGCCAGCCGGGAGGCTCCACCCCCGTCGCCGAGGCGGCTCCCGTGTCGCCCGTGGTCGCCCCCACCCCGTCGGTCGCGCCCGCAGAGCCCGCTCCCGCCGCGCCGGCTCCCGCTGCGTCCACGCCGGCAGCCGCTCCTGCGGCGCCCGCTCCTGCGGCGCCCGCCCCGGCAGCGGCTCCGGCCGTGGCCGCTCCCGCCGCGCAGGCTCCCGTCGCACCGGCCGCTCCCGCGGCCGCGGCGCCGTCCGCAGCACCGACGTCCGTCGCCGACGGCGCAGCCGTCGTCGGCACCGACGAGACGTCCGGCGCGGTCCTCGTGGGGTACGGCTCCGCGACCTCCGCGCCGTCGCGTCGGAAGCCGGGAGCCCGCCGGGCCGCAGCCCTCGCGGCCGAGGCGAGCCGCGCCTCCAGTGCGGACGCGGCGGCAGCCGCCGAAGCGGCATCCGACCCGGGTGAGGACTCGACCGCCGACGCCGTCGCCAGCCAGGGCACGCGCCCGCGCAAGCAGAGCGTGGCGACGAACGTCCTCGCCAAGCCGCCGATCCGGAAGCTCGCCCGTGACCTCGGCGTCGAGTTGAGCGAGATCGTCGCGACGGGCCTCTCGGGTGAGATCACGCGCGACGACGTGATCCGGCACGCGAAGCAGGCCAGCGTGTTCCGCAACATCGAGACGCCCGAGTGGGGCGAGGTGCGCAGCGAGACCATACCGGTCAAGGGCGTCCGCAAGGCCATCGCGACCGCCATGACCACCTCGGCGTTCACCGCTCCGCACGTGTCGCTGTTCGTGGACGTCGACGCGACGCACACGATGGAGTTCGTCAAGCGGCTCAAGGCCTCGCCGACGTTCGCCGGGGTCAAGGTGTCGCCGCTGCTCATCGTGGCGAAGGCCGTCATCTGGGCCGTCCGTCGCAACCGCTCGGTGAACTCGACGTGGACCGACAGCGAGATCATCGTCCACCACTTCGTCAACCTCGGCATCGCCGCTGCGACCCCGCGCGGGCTCATCGTCCCGAACATCAAGGACGCGCAGGACATGTCGCTCCTCGAACTGGCGCAGGCGCTCGAGCAGCTCACGATCACCGCCCGCGACGGCAAGACGACCCCCGCGCAGATGGCGAACGGCACGGTGTCGATCACGAACATCGGGGTGTTCGGCATGGACACCGGGACGCCGATCCTCAACCCGGGCGAGGTCGCGATCGTGGCCATGGGGACGATCAAGCCGAAGCCGTGGGTCGTCGACGGCGAGGTCCGCTCGCGCATGGTGACGACCATCGGGGCGTCCTTCGACCACCGGGTCGTCGACGGCGACGTGGCATCGCGCTTCGTGCACGACGTGGCCTCGGTGCTCGAGGAGCCAGCGCTGCTGCTCGACTGACGGTCGGAGGCTGCGGTCGGCGGCGGCGGCGGCGGCGGCGGTGCTGCGGCGGCGGCGGTCGGCGGCGGTGCCCGGTCGCGGTGGCGGTCGGCGGCGGTCGTGCGGGATTCCGCACGACCGGGGCCGGGTTGCGCGGAAGTTCCGCGGAGTTCACCCGGATGTCGGTGGCCGGGGTGAGGATCGGAGCATGGTCCACCAGCTCCTGGTCCCCCCGCAGGAGATCCGAACGGATCGGCTGCTCCTGTCACCGCTGACGCCCGGTGACGTCGTCGACGTGCACGCGCTCTTCTCGGACGCCCGCACGTGGCAGCACCTGCCCGAGGGTCGGCACCGCGACCGTGCGCAGACCGTCGCGCTGGTCCAGGCGAAGATCGGCGGCCGCATCCGCCACGGGCTCGGGTCCTGGCTGGTCCGCTCCGTGCATGACGGTGGGTTCCTCGGTGTCGCCGGTGTGGACATGACAGCCGGGCACGTCTGGAACCTGGGCTACCGGTTCGTGCCGGAGTCGTGGGGCAACGGCTACGCGACCGAGGCCGCCGTGGCCGCAGTGCGGGCCGCGCACGACGCCGCCCCCGACGTGCCGGTCACCGGTCGGGTGCTCACGAACAACCCGGGGTCGGCGGTGGTGCTCCGTCGCGCCGGCCTCTCGCTCGTCTGGCAGGGCACGACCGCTGCGCCGACGCCGGTCGGGGTGGAGCGGCAGGTGTGGGCCGACCGCGGCCTCACCGACGAGCAGCACGCCTGGCTCGTCGAGCACGCCTGATCGCTGGCGCGCTCCCGCGGGGCGGTGCCCTCGCTGCTCGGTGCCCTCCCTGTGCGGTGCCCTCGCCGCACGGTGCGAGGTTTCGCGCGTGGTGCGAGGGACAAGGTCTCGCACGGTGTGCAGAACCTCGCACCATGCCACCGCCACGTCGCACGGTGCGAGGTGCACGCCGCGCGGGGCACGGTGCGAGGTTTCGCGCATGGTGCGAGGGGCAAGGCCTCGCACGGTGTGCACAACCTCGCACCATGCCACCGCCACGTCGCACGGTGCGAGGTTTCGCGCATGGTGCGAGGGGCAAGGTCTCGCACCATGTGCACAACCTCGCACCATGGCATCGCACCGCCGTGTCGCCCCCCCGGGTCAGCGGAACAGCGCGCCGCACAGCCGCGGCAGCTCCGCCCGCAACGACCACTGCACGGTGTTCCAGTCGTGACCGCTCCGTGGCGCCGACGCGATCGTGGTCCGGATGCCGGCCCGGGTGGCGGCGGCGCCGAGTTCCCGAGCGTTCTCGCTGAACTCGCGGTCGCTCGACCCCGCCGTCAGCCAGAGCTCATGCCCGCGGTACGGCTCGTGCGCGGCCATGAGCGCCCGCGGTGCCGCTGCCTCCCAGCGGGCGACCGAGCCGCCGAACGCCTGGTCCGCGCTGTGCTGCGGCGATTGGTCGATCGGCTGCAGCTCACTCGAGATCGCGAGCGCGGCCCCGAAGTCGTCCGGGTGCCCGGTCAGGAACTGCACGGCGCAGGTCGCCCCCTGCGAGAACCCGACCATGCCCCAGTGCGCGCGGTCCCGGGTCACCGGCAGGTGTGAGGTCGTCCATGCTGGGACGTCCTCCGTGACGTAGGTGTCGACGTCGCCGAGCTGCGAGTCGACGCACATCGTGTTGCGTCCTGGTGCGGAGAGCTGGTCGACGGACAGCACGATCGGCGCGCGACCGTGGTGCGCGGCGGCGTACGCGTCGAGCACGGTGCTCATCCGGCCCGCCGTGAACATGTCGCTCGGGGCTCCGGGTTGCCCGGCGAACGCGAGGACGACGGGCAGCGGCCGCGGGTCCCGCACGAGGGCGGCCGGCGGCAGGTAGACGACCGCGGGCCTGGCGTCGAAGTGCGACCGCCGGCCGGGGATCTCCACGGTGCGCACCTCGCCCACCGCCGGCATCGTGGTCGCCGGCGTCGCGTGCGCGTCGAACGCCGGGAACGGGTCGCTGTCGACGACGGTGCCGAGGGTCGGGTACTTCGCGAACTCCACGTTGACCCCGAGCGCCGGGACGAGCATCGCCGCCGGCACGAGGACGATCGCCATCGCGCGGCGCCAGCGTCCTCCCTGCACCAGGGCGGTGCCCGCGAGGGCGAGGGTCGCGGCAGCGAGCGCGCACCACATCCGTGTCACCGGGCTGAGGGACACCCCGAACAGGTCGAGCACGTCGCTCGTCAGCCAGCAGGCGAGGAGCACGACCGCGGCTGCGGCTGCGGCGATCCCCGCTCGCACCCCGACACCGCGCCACGCAACGGGAGAGCGCCAAGCAACACCTCGATGCCGGACCGCGGGCAGGAGCACGAGCAGCGCGACCACCGTGAACGCCACGTCGATCGGCACGAGCTTCGACGGGGCCTGCAGCTGTGTCGCGAGCAGCCACTCGGTCGCGGTCATCCCCGGCCGGCCTGCGAGGTGGGACGTGCGCCGCCAGCTTCGGCGCCCGCGGCCGTGACGTCACTCCGCCGGTGCGCCTGGCGGAGCGCCCAGAGGTGCTTCGGCCGGAGCCCCGGGACGTACGCGGTCGCGAGTGCCCGCGCCACCCGGGGCACGTGCAGCGGGGTCGGCACCACGAGCCAGAGCGGCTCGTGGCGCGCGCCGAACTTCTCCTTGAACCGCTGCAGGGACCGGAAGCCGTACACGGGTTCGAGCACACGGGCCAGCAGCGCCGACCCTCGGGCGACGAGCGCACCCGCGTCGGGGTGCACGGCCAGCGGTGTGCCGGACAGGCTGATCGTGGTGAGCCCGGCCTCGCGGGCGCGCAGTGCGGTGCGGGCGATGAGGAACTCCATCACCCCGGGCATGCCGCCCTCGCCCCGGCGCATCACGTCGAGCGTCCAGCCGGTGAGGGTCCCGTGCTCGTACACGGGTAGCCAGCTCGTCACGCCGACGACGTGGTCCTCGGCGTCGAGCGCGAGCATGAGCCGCACGTCGGGGTCGTCGAGCTCCCGGAGCCCGCCGAGCGTGAAGCCCATCTCCGGCAGCCGACGGTCCGCCGCCCACCGGGTGCAGATCGCCTCGACCTCGTGGCGGTGCGTGTCCGAGAGCGCGCCGAAGGTCGTCCACGCGTCCCGAACGCCCTCGCGGTCGGCGCGGTTCGACGCCGTCCGGAGGTCCTGCCGCTTCTTGCCGCTCAGGCTGAACGCCGTGACGTCGAGCACCGCCTCGACGCCGACCGGCAGCGCTGTCCAGCCGTCGGCAGCGAGGATCTCCCGCACCGGCTCGTGCACGCTCGTGAACGCGGGCACCCAGCCCTTGCGCTCGCAGGAGTCCGCGAAGTCCCGGAGGACGACTGCGCGGTCGGCGGCGGCGCAGACGGGATCCGAGACCGTCAGCGCGACGTCCCCGTGCACGCGGTACGCCACCGCACCCAGCCCCGCCGGGTGCACCCAGGTGGCGTTCCCGTGCCAGGTGCCCATGTGCCCGAGGCTGCCGGCGTCCCCGTCGCGGAGCATCGCCACGAGCGCGGCCTGCGAGCCGTCCACGGCGCGGAAGCGTGCCCGGACGAGACGCCCGTGCAGCCCGAGCACCACCGCGAGGACGACCGCCGGCACGACCCAGGCGCCGAGGAGGGTCGCCTGCCACTCGAGTGCGTCGAGCCCGAGCCCCTGCCACTGCACCCCGCCGTCGTGCAGGGGTTCGATGAGGAACGCGTCCGCGAGCACGACGGTCAGGACGACGAGCACCCCCACGGCGATCGTGACGCCGAGTCGCCGACCGTGCTGCACGAGCCAGGCGGCAAACAGCAGGAGCATCCCGACCGCGGCGGTCGAGTCGTCGCGCATCGCGTCCGCGAAGGGCGACAGGACCCCGTCGGCGTCGGGCACGACGAGCGTCACCAGGGTGCCCGCTCCGAGCGCGCTCAGCGTCGCCACCACGACGGTGCGCGCGGGCGGCAGGGCGCGGACGGTTCGGTCCGCCTCGTGGTGGACCGGCCTGGAGGCACGGTGCGCGACGAGCGCGCCCGCTGCGGTCCCGAGGAGGGTCGCCAGGGCACGTGCCAGGTCCGATCCGTGCCCGGCGAACAGCACGAGCGTGAGGACGACCGTCCACAGGACCGTCCGGACGCGCCACCGCCACTGGAGCGTCATCGTGGCCGAGGCGGCCCCGAGGAGTGCCACGGCGACGGTCGAGGGTGCGAGGAGCGGTTGGCCGGTCGCCGTCTCGGCGTGGGCCTCGCCGAGCGCGGAGCCGACGGTCACCGCGACGAGCGTTGCCAGCACGGCGAGTGCGGGAGCGACGACGCCGATGACGACGGTCCGGACCGACCCGAGCGCGCGTTCGGCCACCACGGTCGTCGCGACCACCGCGGCGAGTGCCAGGCAGGCGACCGGCGGGTGGTGCGGGAAGTCCGGCTCCGAGTGCAGCAACCGCGCGGAGACGACCGCGAGCACCGCGGCGACCGCCACGACGACGGAGACCGGGAGCGCGCGGAGACGGGTGAGGACGGGAGGAACTGCCACGGTCTCATCGAAGCGGTCGCCGCACCCCGGGCACATCGCTCCGCGGCGTGATCCTCGGATGGCCGATCGGCCACCGGGCGGTCATCCGACCGGCGGGGTGTGCTCGGCCGGGATCCGGAGGTGCAGGGCGAAGCCGTCACCGGGCTGCGGGCCGGCCTCGAGCGACCCGCCGAGCAGTGAGGCCCGCTCGCCGAGCCCGATGAGCCCGAGCCCGGACCCGGGGAGCTCGAGGCGGTCCGCACGCGCCGGACCGTTCACGAGGTCGACGAGCACGGTCCCGTCGTGGAGGCGTGCGCTCACCCGCACCGCGGCGTCCGGGGCGTGCTTGCGCACGTTCGTGAGGCCTTCCTGCACGAAGCGGTACACGGCACGCTGCACGGGTTGGCCGAGCGTCTCCGGCAGGTCCACGGTCGCGGTGGTCTCGAGGCCGCTGTCGGCGATGAGCCGCGGGAGGTCGGCGAGCACCGGCTGCGGGGCGATCTCCCGCGCGGTGCCGCCCGAGGCGCGGAGCACCTGCACCATCTCGCGGAGCTCCTGCAGCGTGACGACGCAGAGCTGCCGGATCGTGCGGGCGAAGCCGCGCTCGGCCTCGTCGCGCCCGGCGACCTGCACGGCTCCGGCCTGGACGGCGATGAGGGTGACCTGGTGCGAGACGACGTCGTGCATCTCGCGGGCGAGGAGTGCCCGTTCGCGGGAGAGCGCGACCTCGGCGGCCTGCCGTCGTTCGTCCTCGCGGGCCAGACGGACCTCGGTCAGCTGCTCGGTCAGGCGGGCGCGCGTCCGGACGAGCAACCCGATGGCGAGCGGCCCGATGGCGAAGATGGCGGCGTACAGCACCGACACGACGAGCTCGCCCATGGTCTGCGGCGGTCCGACGAACCCGGCGAAGCCGACGAACTGCACGGCGGCGGCGACGAGCATCAGCCAACGGCGGTCGGTCCGCTCCCCGAGCGTGAACAGCGCGATGCTCGCCGCGACGACCGCCGACCCGACGAACAGGCCGGGCATCGTCAGCGCGAAGGCGAGCACCGGGGCGCGGCGTCGGAGCAGCAGCGCCGCGGCGGCGGCGAGCGACAGCCAGGTCTCGAGGGCGGTCGCTCCCGAGATGTCGAGCACGGCGTCGGCGACGGCGGCGGCGACGAAGAGCGCGTCGACCAGCCACCACGGTGCCCGGTGCGCACGCGCCCAGCGCAGGCCGGTGTCGACGAGGCGGTCGAGCCTCCCGTCGGCGTCGTGCAGCGCCTGCGCGAGCCGGGTCCGGTCCCGGTGCTCAGCCATCCAGGAGTCCTGCCTCGGCGGCGCGCAGCGCCAGCTGGACCCGCGTCGCGACGCCGAAGGTCACGAGCAGGGCGCGGACGTCCTCCTTGACGGTGCCCGTGCTGACCCCGAGCCGGCGTCCGATCTCGGGGTTGCTGGCCCCGTCGGCGATGCACGCGAGGACGGCGCGCTCCCGATCACTGAGGTGCGGCGGCTCGATCGGGGCCCGTGCGGCGAACAGCCGTCGACGGTCGACCCCCGGTGCGATCACGACGCCACCGCGGGCGAGGACGCGGACGTACTCGGCGAGGGCCTCCGGGTCGGTGTCCTTGAGCAGGAAGCCGGCGGCGCCGAGTTCCATCGCCCGACCGATGTACTCCTCCGCGTCGAAGGTCGTGAGCATCGCGACCGAGGGCGGGTCCGTGAGGGACTGCAGCTCGCGGAGGACGTCCAGCCCGTTGACGTGGGGCATGCGGACGTCGAGCAGCACCACGTCCGGGCGGTGCTCAGCGATCACCCGCACGGCGTCCACGTCGTTCGACGTCGCCACCACGTCGATGTCCGGGGCCGCACCGAGGATGAGTTCGAAGCCGTACCGGACGAGCGTCTCGTCGTCGACGATCACCACCGAGGTCACGGGCGTCATCTTGTCACGGGCGTTGGTGTTCGGAGACGGACTCGCTACTGTGATGGGAACTGGTCATGTCCGCGCATGACCACCTCTCGTACCACCAGGACAGCAACGGAGCAGACCGAGCGATGACGACCCGCATCACCGAGGGTGCTGAACCCAAGCACCAGCAGCTGCGGCGGATCCTGCTCGACCTCGCCACCACGCGCCTGGCGCCCGGCGCCGCGATCCCGTCCGAGCGGCAGCTCATCCAGGAGTACGGGGTGTCCCGGATCACGGTGCGCGAGGCCCTCGGCCAGCTCGTCAACGAGGGCTACCTCGAACGGGTCCGCGGCAAGGGCACCTTCGTCGCACACCGCCCCGTGCAGTCGACGCTGCACCTGGCGTCCTTCACGGAGGAGATGCGGGCGCTCGGGCACGTCCCGACCACCGTCGTGCTCGTCCGCGAGGAACGCGTCCCGCCGTCGGACACCGTCGCGGCGCTCCGCCTCGGCGAGGGCGAGACGGCGTACCACCTCAAGCGTCTCCGGATGGCGGACGGGGCGCCGGTGTCGATCGACGACGCCTGGCTCTCGGCGTCGGCGTTCCCCGGCCTGCTCGACCAGGACCTGTCGGGGTCGGTGTACTCGCTCGCGGCGACGGAGTACCGGACGCCGATCGACCGGGCGCAGCAGACCGTGGCGGCGAAGCCCGCGGCCGACGAGGTGGCGACGCTGCTCGGCACGAAGACCGGGGCGCCGGTGCTCGAGTTCGACCGGGTGTCGTACTCGGGGGACCGGCCCGTCGAGCACTCGCGCTCGTGGTACCGGTCGGACCGCTACCGCGTGCAGATGGAGGTCACGGCGGCGCCGCAGGCGGTCGCGTAGGCGCGCGCGGCGCGCGACGCGCGGCCCGAGACTCGGGCTGAGCGACAGTTCTCGGGCTCCGGGCCGCGAGAACGGTCGCCCACGCCGAGACTCGGCGCGCGCGGCCCGAGACTCGGCGCGCGCGGCCCCGCGCCTACGCGTCGAAGAGCGCGTCGCCCTCGCGGACCGTGGTGCCGACCGTGCCCTGCGGCACCGAGTCCGGCGCGGAGCCGAGCACGACGACCGGGCAGATCGGCGAGTAGCCGGCGGCCGAGATGACCGACGGGGTGAACCGGACGACCGGGTCACCCGCCGAGACCGTGTCGCCCTCGGCAGCGAGGAGCTCGAAGCCCTCACCCCCGAGCTTCACGGTGTCGATGCCGACGTGCACGAGGACGTCGGCGCCCGCAGCACCCTGCAGCGCGAACGCGTGTGGGTGCAGCTTGACGATGGTCCCGTCGACCGGGGCCACGGCGGTCACCGCACCCTCGACGCCCGTCGGGTCGACCGCGACCCCCGCGCCGACGAGCTGCCCGGCGAACACCGGGTCGGGCACGTCGGCGAGCGCGACGACCGGACCGCCGAACGGCGTGCGGACCGCCGTCACAGCTCGTCCTGGATGTCCTGCGCGAGGTTGTCCGCGATCGGACCGACGATGACCTGCCACCCGGTGCCCCCGCCGACGACGGCCTGGGCGCCGGCGGCCTGGAGCGCGGCCTTGTCCACGAGGTCCCCGTCCTCGACCTCGACGCGGAGGCGCGTGATGCAGCCCTCGACCTCGTCGATGTTGTCGGCACCGCCGAGCGCGGCGATGATGTCGGCTGCCTTGATGTCGGCCATCGTTTCCTCCTCGTTAAGGGTGTTCGTACCAGGTTGACATGCGTTCGGTTGCGGTTCAGACTACGGAACTGGTCATGACCGGACAGGACCGGCTCGGCACTACGCCGAGGCTACCGGCGACACCCGCGCGACTCAACTCCCCGATACCCCGCAGCTCCACCCGACGACGAGAGGAACTCCGATGAGCGTCACCACCGCCACGGACGTGCCGGAGAAGAAGGCCCCGAAGAAGCAGTCACGTTTCTTCGCCAACGCGCAGCGCCTCGGACGGAGCCTGCTCCTGCCGATCGCGGTCATGCCCGCCGCGGGCATCCTGAACCGCCTCGGGCAGAGCGACATGCTCGGCGCCATCCCGGGGTTCGGTGACGGAGCGAACGTCATCGGCGCGGCGGGCAGCGCGATCTTCACCTGGCTGCCGCTCCTCTTCGCCGTCGGCATCGCGATCGGCTGGGCGAAGAAGTCGGACGGCACCACGGCGCTCGCCGCGGTCGTCGGCTACATGGTCATGTACCAGGTCTTCGCGGTCATGTCCCCGCTCGTCCTCAAGGGCGTCAAGGACGCGAACGGCGACCAGGCCACCATCAACTTCGGCGTCCTCGGCGGCATCGTGATGGGCCTCGTCGCAGCGGGTCTGTGGCAGCGGTTCCACCGGACGAAGATGCCCGACTTCCTCGGCTTCTTCTCGGGTCGCCGCCTCGTGCCGATCCTCACCGCGGCCGCCGGTCTCGTCATCGCCGTCCTGATGTCGCTCGTCTACCGCTACTTCGACATCGCCCTCACCGCGGCCGGCCAGGCCGTGGCGGACAACGCCGTCATCGGTGGTGGCCTCTTCGGGTTCGCCAACCGTCTGCTCATCCCGGTCGGCCTGCACCAGCTGCTGAACTTCTTCCCGTGGTTCCAGCTCGGCAGCTTCACCGACGCGGCCGGCACGATCGTCCACGGCGACATCCCGCGCTTCCTCGCGGGCGACCCGACCGCCGGCATCTTCCAGACCGGCTTCTTCCCGATCATGATGTTCGCGCTGCCGGCCGGCGCCCTCGCCATCTGGCGGAACGCCAAGCCGCAGAACCGCAAGCTGGTGGGTGGCATCATGCTCTCCGCGGCGCTCACCTCGTTCGTCACGGGCATCACCGAGCCGCTCGAGTACTCGTTCATGTTCGTGGCGTTCCCGCTCTACGTCATCCACGCGTTCCTCACGGGCACGTCCCTCGCCCTCGTCAACGCCCTGGGCATCCGCGACGGTTTCTCGTTCTCGGCCGGAGCGATCGACTACCTGCTCAACTTCGGCAAGGCGGACGGTGCGATCTGGCTCATCCCGATCGGCCTCGGCTACGCGGTCGTCTACTACTTCCTGTTCTCGTTCGTGATCAAGAAGTGGAACCTCCGCACGCCCGGCCGCGAGGAGGACACGATCGCCGAGAACACGATCGACGCGGCCACGAAGCCGTAGACGTCACCACCTGACGGACTGGAGGCGCGGTGCCAGCCGGTACCGCGCCTCCAGTCCGTCCACTGGCGCCTTCCTCACGCGACTGATTTTGACAACCGTTATCAACAAGCGCTAGCGTCGTCGACATGCAGCAGCGTCTCCTCGTCCTCCCGCTCGTCGCCGGCGCAGCCGCGCTCGCCCTGACCGGCTGCGCGGCCGGCTCCGGCTCCGGTGACGCCAGCTCGGACGGCACGATCCGGGTCGTCGCCTCCACCAACGTGTACGGCTCGCTCGTCGAGTCGATCGGTGGCGAGCACGTCTCGGTGACGAGCCTGCTCGACGACCCGTCGCAGGACCCGCACTCGTTCGAGGCGAGCGCGAAGACCCAGCTCGCGGTGTCGAAGGCCGACCTCCTCATCGAGAACGGCGGCGGCTACGACGACTTCATGACGACCCTCGCGGACGCCTCGAACACGAAGGCCGACACCATCAACGTCGTGCAGCTCTCCGGCCTCGACAAGGGTGGCGACACCGAGTTCAACGAGCACGTCTTCTACGACTACCCGACGATGGTGAAGCTCGTGGACGACGTCGCGACGCGGCTCGGCGACCTCGACGGTGCGGACAAGAGCACCTTCGAGGCGAACGCGAAGACCCTCTCCGGGAAGCTCGAGCAGCTCGAGTCGCAGACGGCCTCGCTCAAGACGAAGTACGACGGCGAGGAGGTGGCGTACACCGAGCCCGTGCCGGGGTACCTCTTCGACGCGATCGGGCTCGACAACGTCACGCCCGAGAAGTTCTCCGAGGCGATCGAGGAGGGCGACGACGTCCCGCCGGCCGCCCTCAACGACACGCTCGGGCTGTTCCGCCAGAAGTCCGTGAAGCTGCTCGCGTACAACGAGCAGACGTCCAGCCCGGAGACCGAGCAGGTCAAGAAGGCAGCCGACCAGGCCGGTGTCCCGGTCGTCGGTGTCACGGAGACGCTCCCGAAGGGGGAGGATTACGTCTCGTGGCAGCAGGCGAACATCGACGCGGTGACGGCGGCGCTGGCGAAGTGACGACCGTCCAGACCTCCTCGCGGACCGCCGCGGCCCCGGGCCGTGGCGGTTCCGCCGTGCTCGCCCTGCGTGACGCGGCGCTCTCCTACGGTGTGCGACCGCTGTGGTCCCACCTGGACCTCGACGTCGCGCCGGGGGAGTTCCTCGCGGTGCTCGGACCGAACGGCGCCGGCAAGACCTCGCTCCTGCGGACCGTGCTCGGCCAGCAGCGGCTGACGAGCGGCTCGATGTCGTTCCTCGGGCAGCCGGTGCGTCGCGGACACCGGCGGATCGGGTACATCCCGCAGCAACGCCTGATGGAGGCCGGGACGCCCCTCCGCGCCCGGGACATGGTCGCCCAGGGCGTCACCGGACACCGCTGGGGTGTCCGGCCGGTGTCCCGTGCGGACCGGGCCCGGATCGACCGCATCCTCGACGAGGTCGGTGCGACGGCGTTCGCGGACGCCCCGGTCGCCGAGCTCTCCGGCGGCGAGCAGCAGCGCACCCGCGTCGGGCAGGCCATCGCCGCCGATCCCGCGCTGCTCCTCTGCGACGAACCCCTCATCTCGCTCGACCTCCGGCACCAGCGCGGCGTGACCGAGCTCATCGACCGGCAGCGTCGACAGCGGGACGCGGCGGTGCTCTTCGTGACGCACGACGTCAACCCGATCCTCGACGTGGTCGACCGGGTGCTCTACATCGCCGGCGGGCGTTTCCGGATCGGTGCGCCCGACGAGGTCCTCCGCTCCGACGTGCTCAGCGACCTCTACGGCACGCCCGTGGACGTCGTGCGGACCATGGGGCGGATCGTCATCGTCGGGGCGAACGAGGCCGCCCACGACCACCACTGCGACCCGGACCCGCACGTCGTGCCGGACGAAGGGCGGATCTGATGGACGTGTGGTCGCAGGTGTTCTCCTTCCAGGACTACGGCGAGCTCCTGGTGCTCGTGCAGAACTCGATCTGGGCGGGCGCGGTGCTCGGCATCGTCGGCGGGCTCATCGGCCCGTTCGTCGTCGCCCGCAACATGCCGTTCGCCGTGCACGGCATCTCGGAGCTCTCGTTCGCGGGGGCCTCCGCGTCGCTGCTGCTGGGCGTCAACGTCGTGACCGGGTCGCTCGTCGGCTCGGTCATCGCGGCGCTGCTCATCGGGCTGCTCGGGTCACGGGCGCGGGAGCGCAACTCGATCATCGCCGTGCTCATGCCGTTCGGGCTCGGGCTCGGCATCCTCTGCCTCGCGCTCTACAAGGGGCGGGCGGCGAACAAGTTCGGCCTGTTGACCGGGCAGATCGTGTCGGTCGACAACCCGCAGCTGACCTTCCTCGTCGTGATCGCCGCGATCGTCGTCGCGACCCTGCTCGTCGTCTGGCGCCCGCTGATGTTCTCGTCCGTCGATCCCGACGTCGCCGCCGCGGCGGGCATCCCGGTGCGGACGCTCGCGATCGTGTTCATGCTCGTGCTCGGCCTCGCCACCGCGGTCTCGGTGCAGATCGTCGGCGCGCTCCTCGTGCTCTCGCTGCTCGTCACACCGGCCGCCGCGGCGCTCCGCCTGACCTCGCACCCGGTCGTGGTGCCGGTGCTGTCGACCGCGTTCGCCGTCACCTCGGTGGTCGGCGGCATCCTGCTCGCCCTCGGCGGCGGCTTGCCGATCAGCCCCTACGTCACCACGATCTCCTTCGCCATCTGGGTCGTGTGCCGCATCGTCGGAGCGCGGAAGGACCGCCGCGGACGCGACCGGGTCGCCGGGCGCGAGCGGGACGGCGGAGGCGATCCGGGCCTCCAGACCGGTGCCGGAGTGGACACGAAGATCGGAGCCAGCGCGTGAACGCCGTGCAGAAGCCCAAGCGGAACACCTGGCAGCGGGAGGCCGTCCGCGGCGCCCTCGGCTCGACCGAGGGGTTCGTGAGCGCGCAGGCACTCCACCAGCACCTCCGCGAGGGGGGCTCGACCATCGGACTCGCGACCGTCTACCGGGCGTTGGCCGACCTCGCCGCGGAGGGGGACGCCGACTCACTGCAGCAGGACGGCGAGTCCCTGTACCGCGCGTGCACGACCGATGCGCACCACCACCACCTCATCTGCCGGAACTGCGGTCGCACGGTCGAGATCGAGGCGGACCCCGTCGAGCGGTGGGCGCAGGAGGTCGCGGCGCAGCACGGCTTCACGAACGCGAGCCACGTCGTCGACATCTTCGGCGAGTGTGCGGCGTGCACCGCGGCGCGGGCGGGCGCGTAGCCTGCGGGACATGCACGTGATCCTGGTGCCAGGGTTCTGGCTCGACGCGAGTGCGTGGGACGACGTCGCTCCGGTGCTGGTCGCAGCCGGTCACTCGGTGCAGGCGGTCACCCGGACGGGCGACTCGCTCGACGCGCAGGTCGCCGCGCTCGTGGCACTGCTCGACGAGGTCGCGACGGCCGAGGAACAGGTCGTGCTCGCGGGACACTCCGGCGCTGGCCCCATCGCCTTCATGGCAGCCGACCAGCGGCCGTCGCTCGTGGCGCACCTGCTCTACGTCGACACGTTCCCCGGGCCCGAGGGCGGGTGCGTCAACGACGAGCTGCCCGTGGTGGACGGCGTCGTCCCGCTGCCGTCGTGGGACGTGTGGGAGGAGCCGACCGTCCGGGGCATGACGCCGGCGCTCCGCGAGGCGTTCGAGCGTCGTGCGGTCCCCGAGCCCGCGGCGCTGCCCTCGGACCCGTTCCACTACGCGGACCCGGCGCGGCACGCGATCCCGGCGACGGTGATCTCGTGCGAGATGCCGGCGTCGGACCTCGCCGCGATGGTGGCGGACCACCAGGCATGGGCGGCCGAGCTCGTGGCGACCGAGGACCTCACGATCGTGGGGCTCGACACCGGGCACTGGCCGATGTTCACGGCGCCGCGGGAGCTCGGCGAGCTCATGGTGCAGGCGCTCGCGCCGAAGTCGATCGACGGGCCGTAGCGGCCCGGTGGGTGCGGCCCGCTCGGGCGGTCGCGACGCCCCGCTGTACGGACGCCGACCGGTCACGAACCGTCGCACTGTCGTCGGCGAAGCGACCGTTGTTGACCTGCCAGCATCCACGAGCGGGGTGTCGTGACCTCACGAGCGCCGCGCCCGCACGAGCGCCGCGCTGCCACGCGAGTGGAACCGGCCCGCCGGACCCGCACCGTGCCTCCCGGCCGACGCAGGCACGCACGCGCTCACCCGCCCGGCTTGCGACACGCCCGAGGCTCGCGTAGAGTCTTCCCTTGGTCCTCCGCGCCTGCGCGGAGAACAGCTCGTTACCAAGCCCTCCGACCGTCGCGAACGCCGCGGTCGCGCGGTGCCCACGGTCCCTTCGACAGGGGCTGCGGGACTGGGCGGTGCGCACAACCCCCTCGCTCGACCGGCCCCTCGTGGGCAGTGACAGCGCGTGTGCACCAGGCAAGTGACCTTGGGTGCGGTCGTCCGACCGCACGGTACTCAGGAGGAAACCATGGCAGCAGTGTGCCAGGTGACCGGCGCCACCCCCGGCTTCGGTCACAACATCTCGCACTCGCACCGCCGGACGAAGCGCCGCTTCGACCCGAACGTGCAGAAGAAGACGTACTACGTGCCCTCGCTTCGTCGTAACGTCACGCTCACGCTCAGCGCGAAGGGCATCAAGGTGATCGACGCACGCGGCATCGAGTCCGTCGTCAAGGATCTCCTCGCCCGTGGGGAGAAGATCTGATGGCGAAAAAGGGTCAGGACATCCGTCCGATCATCAAGCTCCGCTCCACGGCGGGCACCGGGTTCACCTACGTGACCAAGAAGAACCGTCGCAACAACCCGGACCGTCTCGTGCTCAAGAAGTACGACCCGGTGGTCCGCAAGCACGTCGACTTCCGTGAGGAGCGCTAAGCATGGCGAAGAAGAGCAAGATCGCGAAGAACAACCAGCGCGCCGAGGTCATCGCGCGCTACGCCGAGCGTCGTCTCGAGCTGAAGAAGGCCCTCGTGGACCCGAACGGCACCGACGAGTCGCGTGAGGCCGCCCGCGTCGGCCTGCAGAAGCTCCCGCGCGACGCGTCGCCGGTCCGTTACCGCAACCGCGACGCCATCGACGGTCGCCCCCGTGGCCACCTCGGTGAGTACGGCATCAGCCGTGTCCGTTTCCGCGACATGGCCCACCGTGGCGAGCTGCCGGGCATCACGAAGAGCTCCTGGTAAGCGAACACCCCCGTCGGACGCCCCGTCACCTGCTGGTGGCGGGGCGTTCGCCGTGTCCGGGGTACATCGCTCGTCACATCGGCCACATCTGACCCGTTGAACCCGCGACAGGCCCGGAAATCCGGGCGAGTCGGACGGAAACGCCCCGGACGGCTGGTAGGTTCGACCCCGGTTCCACGGGCATCGCGCCTGATGGCCCGACACATACCGAAGAAGTCCGAGGAGGACATCCAATGGCTGACAAGTCCCTGAACCGTACCGAGCTCGTCGCTGCCGTCGCGCAGGAGTCCGGCCAGAGCCAGGCCACCGTGAACGGCGTCGTCGACGCTCTGTTCAGCGTCGTCTCGAGCTCGGTCGCCGACGGCACCAAGGTCACGATCCCCGGCTGGATCGCCTTCGAGAAGACCCACCGCGCCGCGCGCACCGGCCGCAACCCGCAGACGGGCGAGGCCATCGAGATCGCCGCGAGCGACTCGGTCAAGGTCAGCGCCGGCTCGAAGCTCAAGGCTGCTGTCAAGTAACACGGACCTGCTGGTGAGGGGGACGGCTGCGGCCGTCCCTTTCGCATGTCCGGGGACGGTCCCGCCGGTCCGTCCGTCCCGCGGCCGGTCCGTCCACCCCGCCGGGAGGCCCGGATCGCCGTCCACAGGTCGGCCCGCCGGGTTCTGTGGCCGGGTGGGCACCGCCTAGGCTTGTCGGGTGAACCGGATCGCGCGCACCATCGGCCCCGCCGTGCTGCTGCTCGCCGCGTTCTTCTCGCTGCTCATCGCCCTCGTGGTCGGTGGGGGAGCGAACCCCGCGCTCATCGCCGACCCCGGTGCCGCGGTCCGCTTCGGGCTGCCCATCGCGCGCATGATCGTCGACCTGGCCGCAGCCGCCACCATCGGCGGCCTCGCGCTGGCCACGATCGGGTTCTCGCGGACGGCCCGGGAGTGGGACCGCGCGATCGACGTCGCCGCCGGGGCGGCCGGCGTCTGGACCGTGGCGAGCGTCGTCGCGACGTTCTTCACCTTCCTCAGCGTCGCCGGGTCGCAGGTGTCGCTCGACGAGCAGTTCGGGCAGTCGATGGGGGTCTTCCTCACCGGCACCGACCTCGGGCTCGCCTGGCTCGTCACCGTGCTCGTCGCCGCTGCGGTCACGGTGCTCTGCTTCGCCGTCCGGTCCCGGGGCATGGTCGCCCTGACCGCCGGGGTCTCCATGGTCGGCCTGATCCCGCTCGCGCAGCAGGGGCACGCCGCCGGCACCGCGAGCCACGACGCCGCGGTCACCGCACTCGGCCTGCACCTGGTCGGCGCCGCGCTCTGGGTCGGCGGCCTCGTGATGCTCGTGCTCGTCCGCCCGGTGCTCGACGCGGACCGGCTCCCGCTCGTCGTCGGGCGTTACTCGAGCATCGCGCTGGGGTGCTTCGTGCTCGTCGCGGTCTCCGGGACGGCCTCCGCGCAGATCCGGGTCGGGACGTTCCCGAACCTCCTCACGCCGTACGGCATCCTCGTCCTCGTCAAGATCGGGGCGATCATCGCGATGGGGGTCCTCGGCGCCGTGCAGCGTCGTCGGGCGATCCGAGCGCTCTCCACCCGGCCGGAGGGCCGACGGACGTTCTGGGTGCTCGTCGTGACCGAGCTCGCGGTGATGGGCGTGGCGTCCGGGTTCGCGGCAGCGCTCGGGCGGACCGAGACGCCGACCGACCAGATCGCGCTGAGCAAGACCACCGACCCGACGCCGGCCGAGCTCCTCACCGACGACCCGCTGCCCCACGCGCCCGGCGCCTGGGGGTGGCTGACCGCGTGGAACGTCGACCTCTTCTGGCTCATGGCGGCCGTCCTGCTCGCCGCCACCTACACGGCCGGGGTCGTTCGACTGCGCCGCCGCGGTGCGACGTGGCCGGTCCGACGCTCGGTCGCAGCGGGCATCGCCGTCGTGTGCCTGGTCCTCGCGACCTCGAGCTCGCTCCACACGTACGACCGGTTCCTCGTGTCGGCGAACGTCGGTGCGCACGTGCTGCTCGGTCTGGTCGTCCCGGCGCTGGCGTGGGCGGCTGCGCCCGTCCGGCTCGTCCGGGCTGCGGTCCACCCGCGCGACGACGGCAGTACGGGGGTGCGCGAGTGGACCGGCGTGCTCGTGGACAACGCCGTCGTGCGCTACCTCGTGCAGCCGTTCCCGGCCTTCGTCCTGCTCGCCGCGGTGTGGTGGGTGTACTTCGACACCCAGGTGCTCCGTTGGTCGGTGAGCGACCCCACCGGGCGCACGGTGGTCGACGTCGTGTTCCTGCTCGTCGGGATCATCGCGCTGCCGGGGCTGCTCACACCCGTCGCTGCCGGAGCGGGTCGTGCCACCCGGTCGGCGGCGGTCGTGCGGATCGTCGGCGGAGTCGTCGCCGCCGCCGGGCTCGTCTCCCTCGGTGTCGCGATGCGCGGGCCGCTGGGGCTGCTGCAGGCGTCGTGGTTCGGTGCGATGGGCCGGACGTGGGGGCCGGACCCGCTCGTGGACCAGGCTCGCGGCGGCGCGGTGCTCGTGGTCGCGGGGGTCGCACTGCTGGTCCTGGTCGTCGTCGTGGTGCTCGTGCGGCTCCGTCGGGACGGAGCCGCGACGGCCGCGACGGTCGCCGGGGCCGGGGCCGGGGCGTCGCGGCCGGCGGTCCCGCGTTCCGTGCGCGACGAGGCTGCCGCACCGGACGACGGAACCGACGTCGAACACGGCGGTCGCGTGGTTCGAGGTCGGGATCATGGTTCGACGTCGAGCCACATCGCGGACCCGGACGACGACTTCGACGACGAGAGCCCCGACAGCGACGTCGCCCGGACGGAGTCGGCCGACCACGTCGACGCACCGGGCACCGAGGCGGAGGCGATCCGCGCCTCCCGACCGGGTCCCGACCACGGGGCGGGCGCACCGTGACGGTCGAGCTCAGTGCCGAGCAGCGGGCGGTCTTCGAGTACATCGAGCACACCCGTGACCACGTCTTCATCACCGGGCGCGCGGGTACCGGCAAGTCGACCCTGCTGAACCACCTGTCGTGGCACACCGAGAAGCAGGTGGTGATCTGCGCTCCGACCGGGGTCGCGGCCCTGAACGTCGGCGGACAGACGATCCACTCGCTGTTCCGGCTGCCGATCGGCCTCATCGCCGACGCCGAACTCCGGCAGGGCCCGGACACCCGCAAGCTCCTCAACACGATCGACACCCTCGTGATCGACGAGGTCTCGATGGTGAACGCCGACCTCCTCGACGCGATGGACCGATCGCTCCGCAAGGCCCGCGGCCGGCAGTTCGAGGCCTTCGGCGGCGTGCAGGTCGTCATGTTCGGCGACCCGTACCAGCTGCCACCGGTGCCGGGCGACGGGGACGAGCGCGCCTACTTCACCGACCACTACCGGTCGATGTGGTTCTTCGATGCGAAGGTCTGGCTCGAGGCCGAGCTGCACATCGTCGAGCTCGCGACCGTGCACCGGCAGCGGGATGACGCCTTCGCGGCGATGCTCACCGCCGTGCGGCACGGACGGGTGACCGCGGACATCGCCGGCCGGCTCAACGCCGCCGGCGCGCGGTCGGCACCCGACGACGCGATCACCCTCGCCACCCGGAACGACACGGTGGCCCGGATCAACAAGGCGGCCCTCGAGCGCCTGCCCGGCAAGGTCAAGACCGCACGTGCCGACGTCAACGGCGACTTCGGCGGGCGGAACTTCCCCGCGGACGAGGCCCTCGAGCTGAAGCCGGGCGCGCACGTGATGTTCCTCCGCAACGACCCCGACCAGCGCTGGGTGAACGGGACGCTCGGCGTCGTCACGACCATCCGCGACACCGTCTGGGTGGACGTCGACGGGGAGTCCTTCGAGGTCCAGCCCTCCGTGTGGGAGAAGTTCAAGTACTCCTACGACCCGGACAAGAAGGAACTGAAGAAGGACACCGTGGGGGAGTTCCAGCAGTTCCCGCTCCGCCTCGCGTGGGCGGTGACGATCCACAAGTCGCAGGGGAGCACCTACGACCGGGCCGTGGTCGACCTCGGCAACCGCGTGTTCAGCGCCGGGCAGACGTACGTCGCGCTGTCGCGGCTGACCTCCCTCGACGGCCTCTACCTGACGCGTCCGTTGCGGCCGCAGGACATCATCGTCGACCTCGACGTCCGGCGTTTCATGTCCGAGGCACCGCGTGTGGTCGCGACGGAGCTCGAGGCGGCGCCACGAGCGGACGGGGCCTGAGCGGCGCGGGCGGTGTGACGCCCGATCGGCCGACGGCCGACGGCTGGCGGCTGGAGGTTGGTGGCAGCGCGGACCAACCCGACGGCACGGTGCCCCGCCGACCACGGAGGTCGACGGGGCACGGTTCGGTCAGGGTTGGTCAGCTGTGCGCAGCCTCCGCGTGCAGCAGGTCGCGGTTGTCGCGGTCGGCTCGCAGGGCTCGCAGGTTCTCGCGGTCGGCACCGAGCGCGGTGACCAGCAGGATGAACCCGACGACGGCGTGGAACCCGTTGTCGACGCCGTTCAGCGCGAAGACGTTCGCCGAGGTGTTCGAGAAGAAGAAGCCGTACAGGGCGAGCACGATCAGCACGATGCCGGCGAGGAGGTTCAGGTTGCGCGACCCGATGGTCGTCCCGAGTCCGCCGATGAGCATCGCGGCAGCGAGGAGCGTCCAGACGAGGCACAGCGCGGGGTTCACGAGGAACACGCCCCACAGGAAGCCGCCGTCGTTGCCGAAGAAGGCGTGGCCGCCGTCACCGGCGAAGAAGAAGCCCAGGATGCCCCAGATCGCCAGGATCGCACCGACGGTCAGGGCCAGGCCCCGGTTCGGTGAAGCGGTGATGCCCGGTTCCTTGATGGCCACGTCGGTCTCCTCCTCGTCCACGCCCGGCGACCAGTACGCCGGGACGTTGCTCGCGGGCCGTGACGCCACGCGTTTCCCAGCGTCCGACCTGCTCGCCAACGGTATCGTGTCCGACCCCGACCGACCGAATCCTGCGGCCTGCCCGGACCCGTCCGACGGACGGCCACGGAGGCGGCCGACGAGCCGGACGACGACCCCTGTCAGCACGACCCCGAGGAGGACCAGACCGGTGACGCGGACACCAGTTCCAGGCCCCGTCGTCTCGCGGCGGGGACGGTGGGCGCTGCTGTCGGCTCTCGGGTTCGTGATCGTGCCTCTCGTGTACGCGGTCGCCGTGTTGACGCCGCTCGGTCAGCGGGCGGAGGACGCCGCGCTCGGCGGTGTCCGTGAGTCCGACCTGTTCGGGTCGGACACGGCACTCAACGTCATCTCGGTGCCGGTGATCCTGTTGCTCGTCGTCGTGATGGTCGCCGTGGCGTTCGCCCGACGACGTCTGGCGGTGGGGCTCGGAGCCGGTGTCGTCGTGCTCGCGTCGGCAGCGACCTCGACGCTCGTCAAACATATCGCCGTGCGCCCGGAGATCGCCCAGTCGACGACGCCGAACTCGTTCCCGTCCGGACACGCGACGATCGCCCTCGCCGCGCTGTTCGGTGTCCTCATGGTCACGCCCCGGCGGTGGCGACCACTCATCACCATCGTGGGGGCGGCCTACGCGGTCTTCGTGGCGAACCAGACCGTCGTCTACGGCTGGCACCGGGTGAGCGACATCGTGGGCGCCTCGGCGATCGCGCTGTTCTGGACCGGCCTGGTGCGGGCGGCGGGCCCCCGGGTCGACCGGGGTGAGCGCGGGGACCGTGACGGACGGCGAGGCCCCCGGCGCCTGGTCGGCATCGTGCTGCTCGTCGCGCTCGGCCTCGCGCTGGCGGTCGGGGTCGCTGCGCTGGCCGTCGGGTTCTCGGGCACGGCGCACGACCACGCGGCGCTCCTGCTGGCGGGCCGGCTCGCGTCGAGTGCGAGCATCCTCGCGGTGGTCGCCACGGTCTGGTTCGCGGACGGGATGCATCCGGCGCCCAGGGCGGACGCAGCGGCTCGCCCGTGACGGTCAGCGCGGTCGCGCAGCCGACGCGCGCAGCAGAGGCTGCGGCCCGCCCGGAGCGGGCAGTGCTGTCGCGCCGCCGACGCACACAGCGGGCGCGGTCCTCCGCTGCTCTGGCGGGAATGTCTCCGCGTGCGCTACGTTGTACCCGGCAAGTCGATGCAAACGCATTGAAAAGCGAAGGGCAGCACACCATGCAGTTCGGGATCTTCACGGTCAGCGACGTCACGACCGACCCCACCACCGGGACGACCCCGGACGACACCCAGCGCGTGAGGGACATCCTCACGATCGCCGAGCACGCCGACCAGGCGGGCCTGGACGTCTTCGCCACGGGTGAGCACCACAACCCGCCGTTCGTCGCGTCGAGCCCGACGACGATGCTCGGCTACCTCGCCGGACGCACGAAGCACATCACGCTGTCGACGTCGACGACGCTCATCACCACGAACGACCCGGTGCGCATCGCCGAGGAGTACGCGATGCTCCAGGTCATCTCCGACGGCCGCATGGACCTCATGATGGGCCGCGGCAACACCGGCCCGGTGTACCCGTGGTTCGGGCAGGACATCCGGCAGGGTGTCAACCTCGCGATCGAGAACTACGCGCTGGTCCGCCAGCTGTGGGAGAACGACGTCGTGAACTGGCAGGGGAAGTTCCGCACTCCGCTGCAGGGCTTCACCTCGACCCCGCGTCCCCTCGACGGCGTGCCTCCGTTCGTCTGGCACGGCTCGATCCGCACCCCGGAGATCGCCGAGCAGGCCGCCTACTACGGCGACGGGTTCCTCCACAACAACATCTTCTGGCCGATCCAGCACACCGAGCAGATGGTCGGCCTCTACCGCCAGCGCTTCGAGCACTACGGCCACGGTCGCGCCGACCAGGCGATCGTCGGGCTCGGCGGCCAGTTCTTCGCGCGCAAGAACTCGCAGGATGCGTGGGACGAGTTCCGCCCGTACTTCGACAACGCACCGGTCTACGGGCACGGCCCCTCGATGGAGGACTTCACCGCACAGACCCCGCTCACCGTGGGTTCCCCGCAGCAGGTCATCGACCGGTACGCGACCATGAAGGACCACGTCGGGCACTACCAGCGCCAGCTGTTCCTGGTGGACCACGCCGGCCTGCCGCTGAAGACGGTGCTCGAGCAGATCGACATCCTCGCCGAGGACATCGTCCCCGAGCTCCGCAAGATCAACGACGACGGCCGTCCGGCCGACGTGCCGTCCGACCCGCCGTCGCACGCGGACCGCGTGGCCGCGGCCATGGCAGCCGGCACGGTCGGCAGTGACCACGTCGCCGCCGAGGGCGAGTGGACGGGCGCGTCCGTCTGATCGCGTGACCGCACGACGGCCTGGAGGCGCGGTGCCAGCTGGCACCGCGCCTCCAGGCCGTTCATGGGTTGCGTCGCGGACCGGCGCTGCCGAGTCTCGTGCTGGGCGACACTGCTCGCGCCCCCGACCCCGAGAAGTGTCGCCTACGCCGAGTCTCGGGCACCGCCGGCCGAGACTCGGACAGCACCGGCCGAGTCTCGGGCACCGCCGGCCGGCCGCGCGGGCACGAGCTTCAGGCCGACCACGCACCCGACGATCCCCGCGATGAACAGCAGGCGCAGGGCCGTCACGGGCTCCGCGCCCGTCGCCATGCCCCAGAGCACGGTCAGTGCCGCGCCCGTCCCGGTCCACACCGCGTACGCCGTGCTGATCGGGATGTGCCGGAGGACGTACCCGAACGCGCCGAGGCTCACCGCGATCGTCGCGACGAAGACCAGGGTCGGCCCTGGGCGGGTGAAGCCGCGGCTCTCGCCGAGCGCCGTCGCCCAGACCGTCTCGAGTGCGGCGCTGACGAACAGGACCACCCACGCCACCTCAGCTCACCACCTTGAGGCCGACGACGCAGGCCACGAGCGCGAACACCAGGGCCAGGCGGGCGAGGGACGCAGCTTCCTGCCGGCGGAGCACCGCGACGACCACGGTCAGCGAGGCGCCGATGCCGACCCACACCGCGTACGCCGTCCCGACCGGGATGGCGGTCATCGCGTACGCCAGCCCGGCCATGCTCAGGGCCATGCCCGCGACGAACACGATCGTCGGCACGACCTTCTTGAACCCGTCAGACGCGCTCAGGGCGGAGGCCCACACGGCCTCGAGCACGCCGGACAGCACCAGCACGACCCACGTCATCGCTCTGCTCCTCCTGCATAGTCGCACAACTGTACGAGAAAGAAAGTAGCACGCTCGTGCGAACATGGCACCCGTGGCCAGGAGCATCGACGTCGGAGAACGTCGCCGGATCGTGTCCGACGCAGCGGCGCGGGTGCTCGCTCGGAACGGCCTCGGCGCGCTCAGCGTGCGCGGCGTCGCGGCCGAGGCCGGACTCCCGCCCTCGACCGTCCGGTACGTCTTCCCCACGCAGGCGAGCGTCCGGACGCACGCGCTCGAGACCGTCTTCGACGCCACCACCCGCCGCGTCGACGCCGTGCCCGAGACGCTGCCCGACCGGGAACGTGCCCGCCGCATCCTGCTCGAGCTGCTGCCCCTCGACGAGGAGCGGCTCATCGAGCTCGACGTCTACCTCGCGCTCGGCAACGCGGCGCTGACCGACCCGGCGCTCCGGCCGGCGCTCGACCGCGTGGTCTCCGACATGCAGCAGTGGACCGAGCAGATCGTCCGCCTGGTCGGCGTGCCCGAGGCCGAGCGTGTGTTCGAGGCGCAGCGGCTGCACGCCCTCATCGACGGTCTCGCGATGCACGTCTCGCGCCTCGCGCCGGGGGAGTCCGGCGACTGGGCGATCCGTGTGCTCGACCGGCACCTGGACGGCCTCGCCCCGCGCTGAGGCCCCGGGGCGGTGCCGGCGCCCGCGTCGCGGTCCCGCGCGACGGGCACGCCGACTCGTTGACACCGAGCGGCAGCCCCGGTCGCCTATCGTGGCCAAGGTGACGCGCGCGACCGCCACCGCCACGACCCCGTCCCGGAGCCGCACCGGCCCGGGTCTCGTGCTGGTCGCAGTCGTCGCGCTCCTCGGCGTCCGAGTCCTCTCGCCGACCGTCGGGTCCGCCGGACTGCCGGACGTCGTGCAGGACTTCCTGACGCTGGCGATCAGCGTCGTCGTGGAGTCCCTGCCCTTCGTCGTGCTCGGCATCCTGCTCTCGATCGTCGTCGAGGTGTGGGTCCCCGTGGGCGTACTCGAACGGGTGCTCCCGCAGCGCGCGGTCCCCCGTCGAGCCGTGATCTCGCTCATCGGGATGCTGTTCCCGGTCTGCGAGTGCGGCAACGTCCCGCTCGCCCGCGGTCTCATGCTGCGCGGGTTCACCCCGGCCGAGGCGGTGACCTTCCTCGTCGCCGCCCCGATCCTCAACCCCCTCGTGATCATCAGCACGGCGCAGGCGTTCGGCTGGTCCGGGTGGATCCTGCCCGTGCGCATCGTCGGCGGCTTCGTCGTCGCGAACCTCGTCGGCTGGATCGTGGCCGCGCACCGACGTCCGGCCGAGCTGCTGCTGCCCACGTTCGAGGCGCGCTGCCGCACAGCCGTCGGTGCCCCGCCGTCCCGAGACCGCTGGCGGGACAGTGCGGCGCAGTTCGGCGGCGAGACCGCGACCATGATGCCCGCCCTGTTCGTCGGCGCCGGGCTGGCCGCGGCCGTCCAGGTCGCCGTACCCCGTTCGACGCTCGTGGCGATCGGCGCGAACCCCGTGCTCTCGGTCGGCGCGATGATGCTCCTGGCCATGACGGTGTCGCTCTGCTCGAACGTCGACGCGTTCTTCGCGCTGTCGTTCGCCTCCACCTTCCTGCCCGGGTCGATCACCGCCTTCCTCATCATCGGACCGATCATCGACGTGAAGATGCTCGTCCTGCTCCGCACGACGTTCCGAGTGCGCTTCCTCGTGCTGCTCGCCGTCGTCTGCGTCCTGTTCGCCGCGACCGTCGGGTTGGTGATGAATGTCCTCGTCTGAGTCGACCGCGCCGGCGGCGCTGGGTCTCGGGTCCGTCCTCGCGGTGGCGCTGTGCACGCTCTGGCTGGCGGTCGTCGGTCACCTCGACCTCTACATCAACCCGCGGTACGCCGTCTTCACCGTCGTGCTCGCGGCCGTCGCGGTGCCGGCCGCGGTCGCCGGACTCGTCGTCGTCGCGCGCGGGCACGCCCACGCGCACGGTGACACCGAGGCCGACGCGCACGGCGTCCACGGCGGACGGCCGGGAGGCGCGGGTCGTCCCGTCCGCGTCGTCCTCGGCTGGGCCGCGGCGCTCGTGACGATCGGGGTGACGGTCGCCATGCTCGTGCTGCCGCCCGCGACGCTGTCCGCCCGGACCGCCCAGCAGCGCAGCGTCGATGCCGCGACGCTGTCGAACGCGACCGGAGCGCAGGGGGTCTCGCTCCTCGGCAGCGACGCGGTCGACACGTCCGACTACGGCGTCAAGGACTGGGCCGCCCTCATCCGCCAGTCCACCGACACGAGCGCCCTCGTCGGGAAGCGGGTGGAGCTCACGGGGTTCGTCGTCCCTGCCGGCGACGGATCGTTCACGCTGACCCGGTTCGTGATCAGCTGCTGCGCCGTCGACGCGCAACCGGTCGGCCTCGGCGTGACCACGACCGGGGCCGTCCCCGACGCGGACCGCTGGGTCACGGTGCGCGGCTCCCTCGTCGCCAACCCCGACCAGTCCGCCGCCGCCAGGATCGTCGTGAAGGCGTCCTCCGTTCGACAGATCGCGCAGCCGAGTGACCCCTACGAGTACTGACCACGCTCGACGCCCCCGTCGCGACCGCTTCCGGACGCGGTACCTCGCGGTGACCGTCGTCCTCATCGTCGTCGGTGCGCTCGCCGCGGTCGTCGGCGCGCAGCAGGGTCCTCGGCTCCGTGCCGTCTCGTACGACGCCGCCGGGTTGGTGGCGAAGCCGGCCCAGCGCGTGATCCTCACCGCGAACCAGGCCGTCCAAGCGGTGCACCCCGCGGACGTGGTGGTCCGACCGGCAGCGGCCCACACGGTCACGTCGAGCGGGAACACGATCGCCGTCGAGTTCGCCGGACCGCTCGACTACGACCGGTCGTACGAGATCGCGGTCACCGGTGTCCGTGCGCCCGGGCAGTCGTCGAGCGCGACGCTCCGCGCCACCGTGCGCACCGGGAGCACCGACGTCCTCGCGCTCGTCCCCGCTGGACCGGGCGGCGGGAAGGACCGGATCGTCCGACGCTCCCTCGACGCCGGCGGCGCCACGACGGTGTACGCGGACGACGGCATCACGGCGTACGCGCGCCTCGGACGGTCGCTGGTCGTCGTCCGCGACGTCGGCCGAGGTGCCTCGGCGATCGACGTCGTCGGGCTCGCCGGCGGCGTGCAGGACGACGACCTGCCCGTCGAACGGATCACGCTGCCGACCGCCGCAGGAAGGGTGACCGCGCTCCACGCTGCGGACGACGGAGCCTCCTTCGGCTTCCAGTACGCCGACACGTCGTCGGGGCGCTCGACCGACGTCGGCCTCTACGTCGTCGACATGACCGGCACCCACATGCCCGTGGCGATCGCGGCGGACGGCAGACCGACGACCGGCGCCGTCCCGATGACCGTCGCACAGTGGGCGTACGTCCCGCGGACCGAGAGCGCGCTCGTCCGCACCAGTGGCGACGACCTGGTCCTCGTCGACATGAGCGGCTCGGTCGCCGCGGTGCGGCTGGGGAGCGCCACGACCCTGCACGGCTTCGTCGCCTCCGGCACCACGGCCGTGGTCGAGACCGGCACCGGGATCGAGTACCTCGACCTGACCGACGGCCGACGGACGCCCATCGCGACGCCGGAGGGGAGCACGGACGCGCCCTACCTGGGCCGGATCGCGCCCTTGCCCAGCGGGACGTACCTCCGGCTGGTGGGCACTGTCCGCGCGGACGGCACGCTCGACCAACGGATCCTCCTCGTGCGGCCGGCCCGCGCCTCCCGGCTTGCCGTGACCATCCCGTCGGACGCCGGGATCACCGCGGTCTGTCCGTCGCCGAACGGGCAGTTCGCCGCGGTCGTCACCCGGTCCGCGACGAGCGGACTCGTGACGATCGTGGACGCGGCGTCGGGCGCCCTCGAGGCCAGCGTCGCCGCGTCCACCGTCGACTGGTGCGAGGCGCTCCCGACCGGCGACGAGGTGGCCTAGCGCCGCCGGAGCGTGTTCTTCGGGTACTCGCCGAAGCGCTGCAGGAACTCGCTCGAGAAGCGCCCCATGTGGCTGAACCCCCAGCGCCGTGCGACGTCGGCGACGCTGACCTCGCCGGGTTCCGAGCGCAGCAGGTCCTCGTGTGCCCGACGAAGGCGGACCTCGCGCAGGTACTGCATCGGCGTGCGGTCGAGCGCGCGCTGGAACGACTCCTGCAGCCCCCGCACGCTGAGGTCGGCTGCGCGCGCGATGTCGGACACCGTCAGCGGCATCGCGGCGTTCGCGTGGATGTGCTCCACCGCCGCTCGGACACGGCGGTTGCTCCGCGCACCGAAGCGGTCGGGGAGCGCTGGCGCCTGGAAGCGGTAGAGACCGAGGAGCGCACGGGCCACGGAGCGCTGGGACTCGTGCCACGCCAGGGAGCCCGTGCCGCCCTCGCGGTACGTCTGGACGGCACCCGCGACGCTCCGCTGCCACTGCTGGATCGCCGCCTGGCCCGGCTCCACCCCGCGGTGGAACGCGAGGGTGCCGTCGACGAGGTACTGCTCCGCTGCGACGTCGAGCACGAGGGCACGGCTCAGGTGCACGAGCCGCTGGTCCCAGTCGCGGTACTCCATCTCGAAGCGCTGCTCGATCGGGAAGAGCACCGGGACGCCGTGCCGCATGGGAGTCGCGTCGCGGTGGGTGTCGACGGTGGCCGTGCCGGAGTCGATCCACTGGACGACGACCTCGCCCTCGACGGCGACGTCACCGCGGAGGTAGCCGTGCATCTGGGACCGTCGGATGCTCATGTCGCTGTCGCCGATGCCGGCGTAGCGGTACCAGTAGTCGTCGTCGACGTGGGCGGAGTACCAGGCCTTGCCGGCGTACATCCCGGCGAGGTCGTGGATGGCCGAGTCCGTGTCGCTGCCGGCCACGGACACGAGTGCCGTGGTGGTGGGGGTGCAGGTGGTGGACATCCCCCCACTGTCCTCCCCGTTCGGGGGCCCGTCGACCGTCCTGCGCGCGCTGGACGAGCGCGTCGCGGTCTGCGGATGATCGCCCCCGGAGCGGCCCGCGGGGCGGCCCGCGGAGCGTCCTGCGGACGGTCCCGGAACGGACGGGAGGCACGTGGCGGATCCGCCACGTGCCTCCCGTCCCTTGCTGCTCGCGTCAGGCGAGCGTGGCCGCGTCGATCACGAAGCGGTAGCGGACGTCCGAGGACAGCACCCGCTCGTAGGCCTCGTTGATCTGGTCGGCGCTGATGAGCTCGGTCTCCGGCAGGATCCCCTTCTCGGCGCAGAAGTCGAGCATCTCCTGCGTCTCGCGGATGCCGCCGATCGCCGAACCCGCCCAGCTGAGCCGGCGCGGGATGAGCGCGAACGCGGGCACCTCGAGCGGCTCCGACGGCGCACCGACGTTGACGAGCGTGCCGTCGACCTTGAGGAGGCCGAGGTAGGCGCCCATCGGGATCTTCGCCGACACGGTGTTGATGATGAGCTCGAACGAGCCCGCGAGCTCCTCGAACGTCGCCGGGTCCTTGGTCGCGTAGTGGGCCTTCGCGCCGTAGCGGAGCGAGTCCTCCTGCTTCGAGGTGGTCTGCGACAGGACGGTGACCTCGGCGCCGAGCGCGACCGCGATCTTCACCGCCATGTGCCCGAGGCCGCCCATGCCGATCACGGCGACCTTGGAGCCGGGGCCGACGCCCCAGTGGTGCAGCGGCGAGTAGGTCGTGATGCCGGCGCAGAGCAGCGGCGCGACCTTCTCGATGTCGAGCGACTCGGGCACGCGGAGCACGAAGTCCTCGTTCACCACGATCGCCTGCGAGTAGCCGCCCTGGGTGATGCTGCCGTCGGCCGGGTCGACGCCGGCGTAGGTCTGGATGTTGCCCTTGAGGCAATACTGCTCCTCGCCCTTGACGCAGTTCTCGCACTCGCCGCAGGAGTTCACCATGCAGCCGACGCCGACGCGGTCGCCGACCTGGTGCTTGCTGACGTCGGAGCCGACGGCCGAGACGTGGCCGACGATCTCGTGACCGACGACCTGCGGGTACTGGATCTCGCCCCACTCGCCCCGGACGGTGTGGATGTCCGAGTGGCAGATGCCGGCGTAGGCGATGTCGATCTCGACATCGTTCGGACCGAGGTCGCGGCGGGTGATGGTGGTCTTGACGAGCGGCTCCGTGGCGGACGGGGCAGCGTAGGCGTTGACGGTGCGCAAAGGTCTCCTCGTGGGATGGGTCGTCAGCTGACGGAACCGGTTCCGGCTCCGACGGACCAGTGTGCTCCTGCGCGCTGCGGACAGCGTGGTACCGACGGGGTCCCCCTCCTGTGCGGTTCTTCAGGACATCCGGGCGAGTCGTGTCCCCGCGATCGCGGCGAAGCGCAGCGGATCGCGGAGCGCGTCGTCCGGTTCGCCCGTGGTCTGCGTGGCGATCACGGTCAGCGAGGCCGCGGCGGCGAAGGCGTCGAGCGGGGCCTCGATCGCGCCGGCCACGAGCACCGTCCGGGCGTCCGGGGCGTGTCGTCCGGCCAGTTCGCGCACGACCGACACGACCTTGCCCGCGGCACTCTGTCCGTCGAACCGTCCCTCGCCCGTGACGACCACGTCCGCACCGACCAGGAGCGTCGGCAGCCCGAGGACCTCCGCGATCCCGTCGGCACCGCGCACGAGGGTCGCACCCCACGTGAGCAGGCCGAACCCGACCCCGCCCGCGGCCCCCGCGCCCGGCGTCGAGGGGTCGACGTGCGGGAAGCGGGCGGCGAACGCGGACAGCCGGGCGTCGAACTCGGCCACCCGGTCGGGTGTGATGCCCTTCTGCGCCCCGAACACGGCTGCGGCGCCGGACGGGCCGACGAGCGGCGAGGTCACGTCGGTCAGGACGGTCACGCCGTCGCGGGGGAGCGTCCGACCGCCGATGACGTCGAGCACGGAGGCGCCGCCGTCCGTGGACGCGCTGCCCCCGATGCCGAGCACGAGCCCGGTCGCGCCCGCGTCGAGCGCCGCGGCGATCGCCTCCCCGAACCCACGGGAGGTCGCGGTGTCCGGCAGCAGGTGCCCGCCGAGCAGGGGGAGGCCGCTCGTCGCGGCGAGCTCGACCACGCCGCGTCCGTCCGGCAGGCGCAACCACGCGGCGTCGACCGGGTCGCCCGCGGGACCGGTCACCGTCAGCGGCTGCAGCACCGCGTCGGGGAACGCCGCGGCGAAGGCGTCCAGCGTGCCCTCGCCGCCGTCGGCCATCGGCACGACGACGAGGTCGTCGTCGGGACGCTCGGCGCGCCAGCCGTCGGCGATCGCCGCAGCCACGGACGCCGCGGTCGCGGTGCCCTTGAACGAGTCCGGAGCCACCACGATGCGCACCCGACCACCGTAGCGGGACGGGTCCGGCCTCAGCGAGCGAGCGCGAACCGTGGCAGTGGGGCGCCGCCGAGGGCGAGGTCCGCGACGAGCTCGCCGAGGAGGGGCGCGAACTTGAAGCCGTGGCCCGAGAACCCGGTCGCGACGGTGAGCGGACCGCGGCGGTCGATGACGAAGTCCTCGTCCGGCGTGGAGTCGTACAGGCAGCTGATGAACGTCGGCTTCGTCGCGTCCACGCCGGGCACGTACCGCGCCACGTAGGCCTGCAGCCGCTCCGCCTCCGCGGGCACCGGCGCGAAGTCGCGGTGGTCCGGGTCGACGACGGGACCGGTGCCGTGGAAGCCGACCTTCACGCCCTCACCGGGCGTCAGCAGGCCGTAGACCCCGTCGCCCTCGCCCCAGTGCACGAAGCTCGGCCACGCCGCGTCCGGCAGGTGGCTGGGGAAGTGGGCCGGCTGCTCCTGGGTGACGCGGACGGCCGGGAGGCCCGCCCCGCGTCCGGCGAGCAGGGCACCGACCAGCGTGGGGGCCCAGGACCCGACGGCGGCCACCACGGACGCGGTCCGGACCATCTCGACGTCGACGTCATCGCTGATGAACGACACCGTGGCGTCGTCGCCGTGGTCCTCGATGCCCGTGACGCGTGTGCCGAACCGGAGGTCGGCGAGCCCGGTCCGCTCCGCGAGCGTCAGGAAGACCTCGAGCGCCGCGGCGGACCGGATGCGTCCCGCCGTCGCATGCGCCAGGACGTGCCCTTCGAAGGCGATGCCGGGCCACCGGGCAGCGGCGTCCTCGGGCGAGAGCGTCTCGTGCGGGACACCCGCGTCGGTCAGCGCGGCGGCGATCGCGTCGACGGCATCGGGGCGACCGTGGTCCACGGCGCCGGTCCGGTCGATGAGCGTCGTGCCCGACCGCCGCTCGAGCGCTTCCCACAGGTCCAGTGCCCGCGTGGTGAGGTCCACGTACTCGGCGTCGGCGTACCCCTGCCGGAAGATGCGGCTCGCACCGTGCGAGGAACCGCGGTCGTGGCCGCGGTCGTGCTGCTCGAGGAGGAGGACGCGCTCGCCGCGGGCGGTCAGCGCGAACGCCGTCGCGGCGCCGACGATCCCGCCGCCGATGACGACGTGGGTCGTGGGGAGGGAAGCCATGGAGCGAGCGTAGTGCTCGGCGATCGTGGAGCGAGTGACGGGAATCGAACCCGCGCTACCAGCTTGGGAAGCTGGAGTTCTACCATTGAACTACACTCGCGCATCCCGCTCGGCGGGACGTCGACAACCCTACCGGATTCTCCGCTGGAAGCCAGCCGAACGCGCTCCGGGGGCTGCGGGGCGGCCGCGATCCGTGCCTCCAGGCCGGTGTCCGTGTAGGCGCTGTGAGCCGCCCGCCGTGACGGACAGGTGTCGTGCTCGTGTGTACCGTCCAGGGGGATCCGACCGAGTGACGACCCGAGGAGGAACCGGATGGTCAGGCATCCCCTCATCGACGACGTGGTCGGCCCGGCGCTCGTGGTGGACTCGGCATCGTCGGTGGTGTGGCTGACCGACGCGTTCGCCTCGCTGCTCCGCCGCGCCTCGGCCGCGGGCCGGACCGTGGTGCTGCGGACGGGCCCCGGCGCCGCGCTGACACCGGCACTCCGGCATGCCCTCGGTGCGCACGGTGCCGCCTGGGCCGTCGCCGACCACGACGGCACCCTCCGCGACGGCCGGACCGGCGCCGCGGCCTCCGGCATCGAGGACTTCGTGCACCGGGGTCCCGAACTGGTCGGGACCCCGTCGCCCGAGCACCCGGTGTCGTCGGACTCGGTCCGGCAGATCAGCATCGACCTCACCCTCCGGCACCACGAGGGCCGAGCGGTCGACATGGGCTCGGCGATCGAGGCCCTGTGCGACACGGTCGGCGCGTGCCCGACGCGGTGGGGGACCGCCGAGCCGTTGACGGTCCCGTGGGACCGGTGGGTGGTGACGCAGTACGCGAAGCACGAGGCGCCCGCGGTCTCCACGTCCTACGCGATCGGCGACGGCTTCTCGGCGACCATGACCGCGCACCTGCTGGACGGGGTCGTCATCGAGACGATGTCCGCCGTGCTCACGGTGCCGGAGGAGCACGCCGACCCCTCGCTCGCACCGCGCATGTTCGATGCCGTGCAGCGGGTCGCCGACCAGGTCGAGCCCGTCTTCGGCGTGGTGATGCAGCGCCGGGGCGACGCCGACCACCTCGTCCGCGCCGTGTCGCACGGGGAGCCGTCGCCGCTCGCCGTCGTCGTCGGTCCCGAGGCCGCCGAGTTCCTCGACCGTGACGGGGTGTGGCCGCCACCGCGGACCTCGACCACGACCTTCGGGACGCGTGGACGTCACGCGGACGACGACGCCGCCGACGGAACCGACGCGGGGCTCATCGTCCGCTTCGAGGACGGGTGGGAGGCGCTCGAGGCCTTCCTGGACCGCATCGACGAGGACCGCTTCCTGCAGCTGGTCGGCGGCGCACCGCTCGACCCCGCGCACGAGGACGGCCACGTGGGCGCTCCGGTCAGCGGAGGTCCCGGTGCCGCGTGACGTGACGCTCCTCTGCCGGCAGCCGGTGGAGATCCGCGACGTCGCCGAGGCGCTGCTCATGCACGACGAGACCTGGGGCGTCCGAGCCCTCGACGACGGCCCCGTGCTGCAGGTCTGCCGCGACGCGACCCACCCGGTGCTCACCGTGCTCGGGGTGCGGCGGGTGGACGCCTTCGACGAGGTCGAACGGATCCTGCCCGAGGCGCCGACGCTCGAGGTGCCGCTGTGGTGGGTCGACGTGGTGACCCCGGCGGGGCCGGACGGCGAGTCGGGGATCTCCGCGGCGCTCGAGGCCGCGATGGACCTCGATGCCGTCTGTCTCGTCCACGGCGACTGAGCCCGGGCCGTCGGGGCTCGCGTGGCCCGCGGCCGGAGTCGCGGTGCGGCGGTGTCGATCGTCTTCGCACAACCGAAAGCGAACCGAACCAGCGGGATCATCGGCGCGAAGTGACTTTGGTTGTGCGAACGCGAACGCGAACGCGGATCGCAACGCGAACGCGAACGCGAACCGGGCCGGGCGCCGCTCAGTCCCGGTCGTGCATCGCGGCGAGCCGCTCGTTGTACGCCCTGAGGTCGGCGTCGCCGTCGCGGTCGGCCTTCCGGTCGAGCCGCTTGGCGTCACGCGTGTCCGACCGCACCCAGTTCCGCACCACGAGCAGTGCGACGAAGACCATCGGGAGCTCGCCGGCACCCCAGGCGATCCCGCCGCCGGTGTGCTGGTCGGCCAGGAGCGCAGCGTCGTTCGTCTGCCCGAGCGCGTGGAACCAGTCGACCGCGAACACGGACTCGGACGTCATGACGGCCACGCCGAAGAACGCGTGGAACGCCAGCGTCGCGAGCAGCGCGATGATGAGGATGGGGTACTGCGGCCGGGCGGGGCCGGGGTCGACGCCGACGAACACCCAGAAGAACAGGTAGCCGCTCAGGACGAAGTGCACGACCATCACGACGTGCCACTCGTGCGACTGCATCGCGTACTCGAAGGCCGGCGTGAAGTAGAACACCACGAGGGAGCCGGCGAAGACCACCCCGGCGACCGCGGGCTTCGCCATGAACTGCATGTACCGCGAGTGCACGAACAGCATGAGCCACTCGCGGGCGCCGCGCGAGCCGTCGTTGCGCACCGGCAGGGTCCGCAGGGCGAGCAGCACCGGTCCGCCGAGCACGAGCGGCAGCGGCACGAACATCATGAGCAGCATGTGCTGCACCATGTGCGACGAGAAGTGGATCATGCCGTACACGGCCGGTCCGCCCGAGGTCGTCCAGATGAAGAGCGCGCAGCCGACGAGCCACGCGATCGTCCGGCCGACGGGCCAGGCGTCGCCGCGCTTCCGGAGCTTCCGCACCGCGAGCAGGTACCAGACGGCCCCGGTCACGGCGAGCGCGGCCCACACCCAGTCCCAGTGCCACTCGGTGAAGTACGTGTGCAGGGTCTGCGTCGGCGGGTACGGGTAGCCGATGAGCCCGGAGCGGGTGTCGTCGCCGGTCTCGGGAGTCTGGGGGATCGGCGGCTGCGAGCGGGACACCGCCACCGAGACGCCGATCGCCACGGCCATGAACACGATCTCGGCGAGCGCGAACCGGGTGAACGCCCGGCGGTCGAGCGGTGACCGGAGCAACGCCGGCACGAGCCGTCGGCGCTGCACGACCCCCGCGAGCCCGAGCAGCACGAGGATGACGGCCTTCGTCGTGATGAGCCAGCCGTACGGCGTGGTGACCAGGTCGAGCGGGCCGGTGAGACGCAGCGACGCGTTCACGATCCCGGAGAACGCGACGGCCCCGAAGGACCAGCCGGCCAGGGTCGAGTACCGCGACACGACACGACCGGTCGCACCCTTCGTGCGGGTGCGCAGGAGCAGCACTGCGACGAGGCCACCCGCCCAGACGCACACGCCGACGAGGTGCACCGCGAGCGAGTTCACGGCGTTCGCGTGCTCGAGCGACCCGGCGGCGTGGCCGGACAGTGCGAGGGGGAGCAGCGCGAAGAGCGCGAGGACGGTCGCGACGGCCAGGGTCGTCACCCGGGTCGCGAACGTGGCGACGACGGTCGCGAGCAGGACCGCCGCCGCGGAGACCACGAGCGCCTGCCCGATCTCGACCTGGAAGGCGAAGAGCAGGAAGTTGCGCGCGAACACCGGGGAGGTCAGCGGCACGCCGAGCGTGTTCGCCCCGGTGAGCACGATGCCGACGACCGCGGCCAGGAACCACACGCTCCCGGTCGCTGCCGCCCACCGGGTGGCCCGGTGCTGCACGCTCGAGACGGCCCCGTGGTCCTGCTTGCGTGCCGGCAGCGCGAACGCCGCGACGATGAGCAGGCCGATCGTCACCGCCGCCATCGTGTCGTGCACGGCGCGCGCGACGGGCAGGCCGTAGGTGACGAGGTCGCCGGCGGAGACGAGCTGCTGGTCGGAGCCGAACGCGCCGGTCAGCACCATGCCGAGGACGGCGAGGGCTGCGGCGAGGGGGACGGCGATCACCAGGACCGTCGCGACGGTGGACGTGCGCGCGGTGACGGGCGCCGATTCCGGCGCCGCGCCTCCGGACGGGGGTGCGGAGGACGTGACGGTCATGACCGTCCCATGGTAAGCGCCCCAGCCTGGGCCCACGCCGCCGGTTCCCGGGCGACGCGCCAGCGGTGCCCGGGCCGTGCCGGTGGGGAGGGGCGCGGTGTGCGTCCGCAACGCCGGCACAGTCCGGCACAGTCTGGGGCGGACGGGCTCGGCCGCCTCGGGCCGCCTCAGTCCCGGTGCTCCCAGATGCCCTCGCTGCCGACGCCGACGAACCCGACGGCCTCGTTCACGTCGAGCATCGGCCGGTTCTCCTCGGCGTTGAAGGTGATGATCGACGGGCGCCCGGGGAACGCCTGTTCGACGGACGCGATCCCCTCGACCTTGAGCAACCACCCGAGCCGGTGTCCCCGGTGCTCCCGGAGCACGAGCGTGTCCCACTGCATGACCGCCCGACCGGGGTCGTCCGGGACGGCGAGCTGCGAGAACCCGACGAGCGACCCGGAGGCGACGTCCTCCACGGCGACCGTCACCATCGTCCGCGGGGCCAGGTCGAACTCGGCCTCCTGCTCACGGAGGCGGTCGGCGTCCCAGACGTCCTCCGGCTCCTCCATGTCCCCCTCGGGTGCGTCGGTCGACATCCGCGTGCGCAGCAGGGCGACGCCGTCGAGCCAGCGCTCGGGAGTGCGCCCCGTCCACCGGTGCGTCCGGTACGCGTCCCCGGCGGCCGACACCGCTCGCGCCCGCGCCGCGCCGACCACCGCGACGTCCGCCGGCAGCGCGAGCCGACTGATCCGGTTCACCTGCCCGAACCGCCACCCGCGGCGGGTGAGGAAGCGGACCCCCGCCTCGTCGGCGGGGACCGCGCCGTGGCCCGTCGGCGCCTGCAGGAACCCGTCGCCCGACGCGGGGCCGACCTGCCGCGACACCGCGTACGTCTTCCACTGCGTCCGACCCTGCTCCCGTGCGATCCGCTCGACGTGGTCGGCCAGCAGGGTGCCCACGCCGCGGCCCTGGTGCGCCGGGTCGACGCCGACGGCGAGCCAGCAGTTCGTCGTCCCCGGCTCCTCCTTCGAGTCGTACGAGGCCGCGCCGACGACCGTGCCCGAGGCGTCCCGCGCGACGAAGAGCCGGCTCGGGGCGCCGGGTGTGTGGCACATCGGCAGGTACTCGTCGGCGGTCCAGGCCAGCTCGGGGAGCCCGTGCACGGCGGCCTCCGCGCGGTCGGACACCGCGAGCCATGCCCGGAAGGCCGCCACCCGGGCGGGGTCGTCGTGCATCGTGGTGGGGACGTCGAGCTCCTCGACGGTGTACGGCGGTCGGCCGGCGGTCGTCATCGTCCTGCTCCTGTTCGCTCCCCGACCCTGGGCAGCCTGACAGGATATCGATGCGGTCCCCCGGCCGCTAGGCTTCCAGCGTGCTGCTCTCCGACCGCGACATCACCGCCCAGCTCGCCGACGGACGCATCGGGCTCGACCCGTACGACGCGTCGCTCGTGCAGCCCTCGAGCATCGACGTCCGGCTCGACAAGTACTTCCGGCTGTTCGACAACCACAAGTACCCCCACATCGACCCGGCCGAGGACCAGCCCGAGCTCACCCGCCTGGTGGAGACCGACCCGGACGAGGCGTTCGTCCTGCACCCGGGGGAGTTCGTGCTCGGGTCGACGTTCGAGGTCGTCAGCCTGCCGGACGACATCGCGGCGCGCCTCGAGGGCAAGAGCTCGCTCGGACGCCTCGGTCTGCTGACGCACTCGACGGCCGGCTTCATCGACCCGGGCTTCTCGGGTCACGTGACGCTCGAGCTCTCGAACGTCGCGACGCTGCCGATCAAGCTCTGGCCGGGCATGAAGATCGGGCAGCTCTGCTTCTTCCAGCTCTCCAGCCCCGCCGAGAAGCCGTACGGCTCGGCCGAGTACCAGTCCCGCTACCAGGGGCAGCGGGGCCCGACGGCGTCCCGGTCGGCGCAGAACTTCCACCGGACGGACGTCTCCACGCGCGACTGACCGCAGGCGCATCGACTGACCGCAGGCGCATCGACTGACCGCAGGCGCATCGACTGACCGCAGGCGCATCGACGCTCCGCGATATAGCAGGAGCAATCCCAGCAGTGCATTGTGGCGAACCGCAGTGCATGGGTCGCAACATTTCGCATTCTGTGTATCGTGGCCGCATGTCCGCAGTCCTCCCCAGGCCCGCGCCGCCAGTGTCGGCGGCCGAGCTCATCCGTGGCGCCCGCGTCCGCGCGGAACTGACCCAGGTGCAGCTCGCCGTCCGGGCCGGCGTCACGCAGAGCGTCATCAGCACCTACGAGAACGGTCGTCGTGACCCGTCGCTGGCGGCGCTGCAGCGGCTGCTGCGCGCGGCCGGCTTCACGGCGACCATCGAACTCGAGCCGATCGAGGAGCCGCCGCCGCTGCGGGAACGGGTCGCCGCCGCCCGGTCCGAGCTCCGCGACATCGTGCACCGGTTCGGTGGCCGGAACCCGCGCCTCTTCGGGAGCGTCGCGCGGGGTCAGGACGGGCCGGAGAGCGACGTCGACCTCATGGTGGACCTCGGGACGGGTCTCGGGATCTTCGCGCTGATGCGGATGCAGGACGAGGCCGAACAGCTGCTGTGCGCCCGGGTCGACGTGGTCGACGCCGCTGGGATGGACCCGCGGGTCGTGCGGGAGGCGGTCCCACTGTGACCCGGGGGACGGGGGAGCGCCTGGACGACGTCGTCCGGGCGTGCGAGCTGATCCGCGGCTACGTCGGTGACGACGCGCTCCCGGAACTGCTCGTGTACGACGCCGTCCGGATGCGACTCGTCGAGATCGGCGAGGCGGTGCGCATGCTGCCGGACGAACTGACCGCCGCCGAGCCGAGCATCCCGTGGCGGAAGGTCTCGCTCCTCGCCGAGCGGCTCACCCGGCGTTCGTTCGACACCACGCCCGCGGTGGTCCTCGGCACCGCGCGGACCGACGTCCCGCACCTCTGCGCGGCGGCTCGGCGCCTGCGGGCGGCCCACGTCGACGACGTGGCCGTCTGACGGCCGGGAGGCGCGGGGCGGGCCGGCACCGTGCCTCCCGGGCGGTGCGCGGTCGCGCCGTGAGCAGTCGCGGTGTGGACGCGGGACGGCCCCGTCTCGCGGTGCGAGACGGGGCCGTCCGTGTGCTGTGTGTGCGGCAGTGCTGCGATCAGCCCTGCTTGGCGAGCTGCTCGAGCGTGTCGTTGCCCTTGTAGGCCTCGACCGCGTTGTCCTTCGTGACGAGGATCGGGGTGAGCTCGACCGTCGGGACGACCTTCACGCCGTTGTCGTTGTTCTTGTCGGAGACCGTCTTCGGGGTCTTGCCGTCAGCGAGGTCCGACACCAGGTCGATGGCGGCCTGGGCCTCCTCCGTGGTGTTCTTGTAGATCGTCGAGTACTGCGTGCCCTTCATGATGAGCGGGATCGACGCGGTCTCGGAGTCCTGACCGGTGATGACGGGGGTGTCCTTGCCGGCGGCCTTCGTCGCGGTCAGGATCGCCCGGGCGAGGGTGTCGTTCGGCGAGAGGACGCCGTCGAGCTTGGTGCTGCCCGAGTAGTACTGCGAGAGGAGGTCCGTCATGCGCGACTGGGCGTTCTGCGCGAGCCAGCCCTTGGTCTGGACCTTCTGGAAGGTCTCCTGGCCGGACACGACCTTGACCGTGCCGTCCTTGATCTTCGGCTCGAGCACGTCCATCGCACCGTTGAAGAAGACGGTCGCGTTGGCGTCGTCAGCCGAACCCGCGAAGAGCTCGATGTTGTAGGGGCCGTTGCCCTTCTTGGCCTTGAGGCCGTCGAGGAGCGCCTGCGCCTGGAGCTGGCCGACCTTGAAGTTGTTGAACGCCACGTAGTAGTCGACGTTCTTCGTGTTCAGGATGTTGCGGTCCCAGGCGATGACCGTGGCGCCCTGCGCCTTGGCCGCCTTGACCTGCGAGCCGAGCTGCGAGCCGTCGGCCGCACCGATGATGACGGCCTTGGCGCCCTTGGTGACCATGCTCGAGATCTGCGACTGCTGGTCGGGGACCGGGTTGCCGGCGTTGGCGTACTGGATGTCGGCCTTGAAGCCGGCGTCCTCGATCGACTTCTTGAACGCGGCGCCCGCGAGCACCCAGTTCTGCGAGGTCTTCGCCGGCAGCGCGACGCCGATGAGGTCGCCCTTCTTGATGGTCGCACCCGAGCTGCTGCCCGAGTCCGAGGTTCCGCGTGCGGAGCAGCCGCTGAGGGCGAGGCCCGCGACGAGGGCCAGACCGATGCCGGCGATGAGCTTCTTGCGCATGAGATTGCTTTCTCTTCGTTGAGGGGTTGGTGCTGTGGTGATGGGGATTCGTGCGCCGGGCGGACGGGTGCCCGCCCGGCGCCACGTGCTACTGGACGTTGACCTTCTCCGGCTGGTCCTCGATGGACCGCGGCTGCTGGGCAGCGACCGTGTTCTGCTCGGTGTCCTTGCGCTGGAACTGGCGCATCATGCCGCCGATCAGCGAGGGACGACCCTGGGACTTGGAGTAGACGTCGAATGCGACGGCGACGAGCAGGACGAGACCACGGATGATCTGGACCTTGTTCGACTCGATGCCCATGAGCTGGAGGCCGTTCGACAGGAGCGCCATGACGAGACCACCGATGATGGAGCCCGAGATGGTGCCGATGCCACCGGCGACCGCGGCGCCACCGACGAACACGGCGGCGATCGCGTCGAGCTCCCAGCCGGTGCCGTCCGCGGGGCCCGAGGCGTTCGAGTACCCGACGAAGACCATGCCGGCGATGGCGGCGAGGACCGACATGTTCGCCATGACGAAGAAGTTGACCTTGCGGGCGCTGACGCCGGAGAGGACGGCCGCGTTCGAGTTGCCGCCGACCGCGTAGACCTGGCGACCGAAGATCGTGTTCTTCGTGATGAAGCCGTAGAGGATCGTGAGGACGCCGAGGATGATCGCGACGATCGGGACCGAGGTGCCGACCGGGCCGGCGCCGAACAGGTAGGTCGCGATGAGCGTGACGACGACGAGCACACCGGTGCGGACCACGGAGACCCACAGCGGCGGGACCTCGGCCTGCATCTTGCGACGGCGGGCGCGGCCGCGGATCTCGATGACGATGAGCGCGATGATCGTCGCGAGGCCGATGAGCAGCGTGCCGTTCGAGTAGGTCGTGTTCGGTCCGAAGTCGGGGAGGAAGCCCGCGCCGATGCCGTTGTAGGAGTCCGGCGTCGGCACCGAGGTCGACTGGCCGATGATCTGGTTCGCACCGCGGAAGATGAGCTGACCGGCCAGCGTCACGATGAACGCGGGGACCCGGACGAACGCCACCCAGAAGCCCTGCCACGCGCCGACGAGCGCGCCGACGCCGAGGCCGAGCAGGATCGCCGCCCAAGCGGGCCACTGCCAGACGGACATCGACTGCGCGACGATGATGCCGACGAACGCCGCGACCGAACCGACCGAGAGGTCGATGTGGCCCGCGATGATCACCATCACCATGCCGAGCGCGAGGATGAGGATGTAGGAGTACTGCAGGAACAGGTTGATCACGTTGGTGGGCTCGAGGATGAGCCCGTTCGTGCGCCATGCGAAGAAGGCGACGATCACGATCAACGCGATGATCATGCCGTACTGGCCGATGCTGTTGCCCTTGCCGAAGAGCAGTCTGAGGTTCTTCATGAGACGAGTGCGCCCTTCCGCGCGGAGGTCATGCTGCGCATGAGGGTTTCGGGGTCTGCCTGGTCCGCGGGGACGTCGGCCGTGATCTGGCCCTCGAAGATCGTGTAGATCCGGTCCGAGAGGCCGAGGAGTTCGGGGAGCTCGGAGGAGATGAGGATGATGCCCTTCCCCTCCGCCGCGAGCTGCTGGATGATGCCGTAGATCTCGAACTTCGCGCCCACGTCGATGCCGCGGGTCGGCTCGTCGAGGATGAGCAGGTCGGGGTCGGTGAACATCCACTTCGACAGGACGACCTTCTGCTGGTTCCCGCCGGAGAGCTTGCCGACGTTCTCCTCGACCGTCGGCACCTTCGTGCGGAGCAGCTTCCGGTAGCGCTCGGCGACGCTGTACTCCTCGAGGGAGTCGACGACGCCGGCCTTCGAGATCTTCGGCAGGTCCGCCGAGACCGTCGACCGCTTCACCGTGTCGAGCAGGTTGAGACCGAGCGCCTTGCGGTCCTCGGAGACGTAGCCGATGCCGTTCTCGATCGCCTGCTGGACGTTCGCGACCTTGATCTCGCGGCCGTCCTTGATGATCTCGCCGCCGAGCCAGGTGCCGTACGACCGACCGAAGATGCTCATCGCGAGCTCGGTCCGACCGGCGCCCATGAGGCCGGCGAAGCCGACGATCTCGCCGCGCTTGACGTGGAAGTTCGAGCCCTTGCAGACCAGGCGCGACGGGTCGAGCGGGTGCTGCACGGTCCAGTTGCGGACCTCGAAGAAGGTCTCGCCGATCTTCGGGGTGCGGTCCGGGAAACGGCTCTCGAGCGAGCGGCCGACCATGCCGCGGATGATGCGGTCCTCGTTGACGCCGTCGCCCTTCACGTTGAGGGTCTCGATCGTCTTGCCGTCACGGATGATCGTGATCTCGTCCGCGATCTGCTCGATCTCGTTGAGCTTGTGGCTGATGATGATGCTCGCGATGCCCTTGGACTTCAGCCCGACGATGAGGTCGAGCAGGTGCTGCGAGTCGTTCTCGTTGAGCGCCGCGGTCGGCTCGTCGAGGATGAGGAGCTTGACGTCCTTGTGCAGGGCCTTGGCGATCTCGACGAGCTGCTGCTTGCCGACGCCGATGTTCTTGATCTGCGTGTCCGGGTCCTCGTCCAGGCCGACACGGGCGAGCAGGTCCTGGGCGCGGAGCTGGGCGCTCGTCCAGTCGATCACGCCGAACTTCGACGGCTCGTTCCCGAGGAAGAGGTTCTCGGTGATCGAGAGCTCCGGGATGAGCGCGAGCTCCTGGTGGATGATGACGATGCCGGCCTGCTCGGACTGCTTGATGTCCTTGAACCGGACCTCTTCGCCCTCGTAGACGATCTCGCCGTCGTAGGTGCCGTACGGGTACACGCCCGACAGCACCTTCATCAGGGTCGACTTGCCGGCACCGTTCTCGCCGCAGATCGCGTGGATCTCGCCGGCACGGACGGTGAGCGACACCTCGGAGAGGGCCTTCACGCCCGGGAACTCCTTGGTGATCGACCGCATCTCGAGGATGGTCTCGGCTGCGGTCACCGACCTCGTCGCGAGGGGGTCCTCGACCTGGTCGGGGCCCTGTGGGGTTGACGCCACGGTGCATCTCCTTCTGCCGCTCCAGCGCGGCAGTCATTCGGGTTGACACTGCGGCAGCGGGGGCGCAGTCACCTGCGTGGACCCCGTTGTCGCGTCCGGTGCCCCTGCCGTGTGACGGTCCATGTGAACGGTCACATCGGCTGGAACGGGGGCAATCCTACGCACAGGGGTCCCGATGCTGTCAATTCGTCTTTGTCGCGTTTGTGTAACGGCCCGCGTCGAGCGGCGGAACGCGCCGCGTCACGTCCCCCGGTGTGGGGTGGTGCGGCGCGCGGATGCGGACTTCCGCACGGTCCGGCCGGGAGGCGCGGGGCGGCCCCGGCATGCGCCTCCAGGCCGTCGCGTGGGCGCGTCGGCGACCGCTGCCAGGGCGCGTCAGCGTGAGCGCGGCGCGCTCGTCGAGCCGCGGACGACGAGCTGCGGCACGATGTCGATCGGCCGGAGCTGCTCGTCGTCGCGGGGGAGCAGGAGGTCCACGCAGCGCCGCCCGAGCTCGGCGAAGTCGACCTGCACGGTCGTCAGCGGCGGCCAGAAGTGCTTCGCCTCGGGGATGTCGTCGTAGCCCACCACCGAGAGGTCGCCGGGCACGTCCAACCCGTAGGAGCGCGCGGCGTGCATGAGCCCGAGCGCCATCTGGTCGTTCGAGCAGAACACCGCGGTGCAGTCCCGCCAACGGAGGAGCTCCCGGCCGGCGTGGTAGCCGAAGTCGGCGGTCCAGTCCCCGAGGATCGGCGCCACGACGGGCATGTCGCGGTCGGACATCTCCCGGAGGAAGCCCTGCATCCTCGCGTCCGCCTCGATCCAGTCCTGCGGCCCGGCGATGTGCCGGACGTACTCGTGTCCGAGGTCGAGCAGGTGCGCGGTGGCGAGCCGGGCGCCCTCCATCTGGTCCACCCAGAGCGCGGTGGGGTCCTCGCCGACGCTCGCGCGCATCGTGACGTAGGGCGTCCGGATGCCGAGCTCCTCGATGAGGTCGAACACCTTCTGCTGCGGGGCGATCACGACGATGCCCTCGACGTCGAGGTCGAGCAGACGCTGGATGCTCTCGCGCACCGCCTCGTCGGTCGTCTCGGTCAGGGTCGAGGTCGTGACGTTGTACCCGCGGGCGACCGCCGCGTCCTCGATCGCCTGCAACGCGACCGCGGGTCCGTAGTGGGCGCGGCGTGCGGTCAGGACCCCGATGGTGTGCGTCCGGCTCGTCACCAGCGCCCGCGCGGCCCGGTTCGGCCGGTACTGCAGTTGCTCCATCGCCGCGAGGACCCGGTCGCGCGTCTCGGCGCGGATGGCGTCGGAGTTGTTCAGGACCCGCGAGACCGTCTGGTGCGAGACCCCGGCGACCCGTGCGACGTCGCGGATGCTGGGCGCACGCGACTGCTGTGCTCGCGTCGACGCCATTGCTGCTCATTCCCGCCCGGTGTCGTGGCACGTCGATGTGCACGTTCACATTCCGGGCCTGATCATTATGCACGTCCGCGTGCCGAGCGCCACCCGGGAGCCGGGAGCAGGTTGTGCCGTCCGACCGACCTGGGGTAGCGTTCACCCCGTATCCGGCATATCGCGGATCACCACAACTGCAGATCGGCCGTCCGCCCGAGGACGGCAGTCGCTCCAGACCTCAGAGAACAGCGGCACCCGCAGCGCACCAGCGCTGGGGTGTCGCTGTTCTTTTTTTGTCCCCCGATCACCACGAAGGAGTGGTCTTGACCAAGTCCCGCAGACTGACGAGCTTCATCGTCCTGTCGATGACCGGTGGCGCGATCTTCCAGGTCGCCTACATCCGGTTCGTCTTCCTCGCCGACACGGCGCACGCCCTCGGTCTCTCGATCCAGCGCTACGGCGAGGTGACGAGCATCTTCGGCGCCGTCGCCGTGGTCATGTACTTCTGCGGCGGGTGGTTCGCCGACCGGTTCTCGCCGAAGGTCCTCATCGTGGTCGCACTGGCCGGCATGGGGGTCGTCGACCTCTGGCTGTCGACCGTGCCGGACGAGACCGGCGTCGTCGTGGCGCACGTGTTCATGGCGGTGCTCGGCATGGGCCTCTACTGGTCGTCGCTGGTCAAGCTCGTGTCGATGCTCGGCTCGGCGGACGAGCAGGGGTGGCTGTTCGGCTGGCTCGAGGGCATCCGCGGCATCACGTCGACGGTGGTCGGGTTCGTCGGCGCCGCCGTCGTGGCCGCGGCGATCGCCGAGTCCGCCGGCGTCCTCGCGGTGATGCGGATCTACGGCGTGCTCTGCCTCGTGTTCGCGGTGCTGGTCCTGCTCGTCGTGCGGGTCGACCGGGCCGCGCTCGACGGCGTCGGGAAGCAGGCCGTCTCGCTCCGCCAGCTCGTCGCGGCCGCGCGGAACAGGTACACCTGGCTGATCGGTGCCTCGATCATGCTGATGTACTGCTTCTACACGCTGCTCGGGTACCTGACGCCGCTGCTGCAGTACGGCTACGCGGTGCCCGTCGTGCTCCTCGGCGCGATCGGCGTCGTCCGCACCTACGTCTTCCAGATCCTCGGCGGACCGGCCGGCGGCGCGCTCGTCGCCCGCTGGACGAAGTCGTCGCCGGCGTTCCTGCGCTGGGCGTTCGTCGTCGCCGCCGCGAGCGCGCTCGGGTTCCTCCTCGTGCCCCAGCGGCCCGCGCTCGTCTGGGTCGCGGTCGTGCTCATGGTCGTGATGTGCCTCGCGGTGTTCACCGCGCGCGGCGTCTACTGGGCCCAGGTCGGCGAGGTCGAGGTCCCGCTCGCCCAGCGCGGCGGCGTGATCGGGCTGGCGTCCGGCATCGCCTACCTGCCGGACGCGTTCCTGCCCGCCCTGGCGGCCTGGTGGGTCGGCGACCCCGCGAACGACGTCCCGCAGCAGGGCGGCGGCTACACGACGATGTTCGCCGTCCTGCTCGGCGCGGCACTCCTCGGCGTCGTCACCACCACGGTCACGATGCGCCTCCGCGCCCGTGACCGTGCACGCCGCCCGCAGGACGACGCCGTCGTCGCCGCGGCCTGACCTCCACCACGAAAGGACCCCTCCCCATGGACATCCGCGACTTCTCGCTGGACCTCTTCTCCCTCGCGGGCAAGCGCGCCGTCGTCACCGGCGGGAACTCGGGCCTCGGCCAGGCGTTCACGCTCGCCCTCGCCAAGGCCGGCGCGGACGTCTTCGTGCCGAGCGTCGTCGACGACGACGGCACGACCCGCGAGCTCGTCGAGGCCGAGGGACGTCGGTACGCGTTCCTCCAGGTCGACCTCACCGCGCCCGACGCCCCGGAGCGCATCGTCGCCGAGTGCGAGCGTGCCCTCGGCGGCATCGACGTGCTGGTGAACTCGGCGGGCATCTGCCTGCTCGACGACGTCGAGGCGTTCGACCGCGCCAAGTGGGACCCGATGGTCGCGGTCAACCTCACCGCGCCGTTCGCCCTCGGCCACGCGGTCGCGAAGCGCTTCGTCGCGCAGGGCTCCGGGAAGATCATCAACATCGCGTCGCTGTTCGCGTTCCTCGGCGGCCAGTGGTCCCCGGCCTACGCGGCGACGAAGCACGGGATCGTCGGCTTCACGAAGGCGTACTGCGACGAGCTGGCGCAGCACGGCGTCCAGGTGAACGCGATCGCGCCCGGGTACTTCGCCACGAAGATCACCGAGCAGACCCGGTCGAACCCCGAGACGAACCGGCGCGTCCTCGACCACATCCCGGCCGGGCGCTGGGGCGACGTCGCCGACCTCATGGGCGCGACGGTCTTCCTGGCCTCCCGCGCCTCCGACTACGTCAACGGGCACACCCTGACCGTCGACGGGGGGTACCTGGTGCGCTAGCGCGACCACCCGGCGGACGCACGGCGCGCGACGACCCCGCCACGCGCCTCCCGTCCGACGGCACCCCAGCCACGCACCCAGCGCAACGAACCGCACCCAGCGCAACGAACCGCACCCAGCGCAACGAACCGCACCACCGGAAGGACCACCACCATGATCGAATCGATCGCCACCCTCGACCGGGCCGAGATCCTCGCCCACCTGGCCACCGTCGTCCGCCCCGAGCAGATCGACACCGACGAGCAGCACCTGCTCGACGCCAGTGTCGACCGCTTCAAGAAGTACCAGGCGGTGCACGGCATCCACGACGCCCCGACCCCCGTCGCCATCGTCAACGCGGAGTCCACCGAGGACGTCGCCGCCGTCCTCGCCTTCGCCGACGAGCACCTCGTCAACGTCGTCCCGCGGACCGGTCGCACCGGCACCGAGGGCGGCCTCGAGACGAGCGTGGTGGACACGATCGTGCTGGACTGCTCCCGCATGGACGCGGTGCTGCGCATCGACCCCGAGAACATGCAGGCCACCGTGCAGGCGGGGGTGCCGCTCCAGCGCCTCGAGGACGAGCTCCGACAGCAGGGCCTGACCACGGGCCACTCGCCCCAGTCCAAGCCGCTCGCGCAGTACGGCGGGCTCGTCGCGACCCGGTCGATCGGGCAGTTCTCGACGCTGTACGGCGCGATCGAGGACATGGTCGTCGGACTCGAGGCCGTGTTCCCCGGTGGCCGGGTGCGCCGGATCAAGGCCGTGCCGCGCCGGTCCGCCGGGCCGGACATCCGCCACGTCGTCATCGGCAACGAGGGCGCCCTCTGCGTCATCACCGAGGTCACGATCAAGGTGTTCCGGTACCAGCCGGAGAACAACGAGTTCCACGGCGCACTCGTCGACGACATGCGGACCGGCATCGCGATCCTCCGCGAGGTCATCGTGAACGGCTTCCACCCGTCGGTCGTCCGCCTCTACTCGCCGGAGGACGCGAACCAGCACTTCTCGCACTTCTCGAACGGCAAGTGCGTGGTCGTGTTCGTCGCCGAGGGCCCGGCCGGGATCGTCCGTGCGACCTCCGCGGAGATCCAGCGCGTCCTCGGCCAGCACCCGCACGAGCCGGTCGACCCGGCACTCATCGAGGCGTGGTTCGACCAGCTCAACTGGGGGCAGGACAAGATCGACGCCGAGAAGCGCACGATGCTCCAGGACCGCCACCTCGGCTACACCACCGAGATCTCGGCGGACTGGTCGGCCGTGTGCGACGTGTACGACGCCGTGATGCACCGCATCCGCACCGAGTACCCGCACGCCGACGACCTCACGATGCTCGGCGGCCACTCCTCGCACAGCTACCAGACCGGCACGAACATGTACTTCGTGTACGACTACCGGATCGACTGCTCCCCGGAGGAGGAGATCGAGAAGTACCACATCCCGCTCAACGCGATCATCGTGGAGGAAGCCCTGCGCCACGGCGGATCGATGGTCCACCACCACGGCGTCGGCAAGTACCGCACGCCGTGGGTCGAGGAGGAGCACGGTTCGGCCTTCGCGATCATGCGGGGGCTCAAGGAGCAGTTCGACCCGAAGGGCATCATGAACAAGGGCACGATCTTCCCGGCCCCCGGTGCGATCCAGCCGGCCGCGGCCGACCCGGACACGCGGTTCGGGAACGTCCGCGCATGACCCGGTACCTCGTCGGCATCGACAACGGCTCGCAGTCGTCGAAGGTCACGGTCTTCGACGAGCGGGGCGGGGTCGTCGCCGAGGGGCGGGTCCCGCTGCGGCCGAACCACACGCCGGAGCCGGGTGTGGTCGAGCACCCCGACGACGACCTCTGGGACTCGATCGCGGCGGCGTGCCGACTCGCGATGGCGGCCTTCCCGGGCGACCCGTCCGACATCGTCGGCGTCGGCCTCTGCACGATCCGGTTCTGCCGGGCCGTGCTGCGCGCCGACGGGTCCCTCGCGCAGCCCGTGATGAGCTGGATGGACGCCCGGGTCAGCGGCCCGTTCGTGGCGGAGCACGACGACGTGGCGTACGTCACGACGTCGTCCGGGTACGTCACCCACCGGCTGACCGGTGCCTTCCGGGACACCGCGGCGAACTACCAGGGCTCGTGGCCGATCGACACGGACACCTGGCGGTGGGCGGACGACCCGGCCCGGTACGCGGCGACGGGCCTGGACCGGTCGCAGCTCTTCGAGCTCGTCGACCCCGGCGCGGTCCTCGGCACCGTGACGGCGGACGCCGCGGCGGCGACCGGGCTCCCGGAAGGGCTGCCCGTGGTCGCGACGGCGAACGACAAGGCGGTCGAGGCCCTCGGGTGCGGACTCCTCGACCCGTCGACGCTGCTCGTCTCGCTCGGCACGTACATCGCCGGTATGTCGGTGGGGGAGCGGAACATCACGTCGGCCACCGACTTCTGGACGAACTTCGGCTCCGAGCCCGGCCGCTGGCTCTACGAGTCCGGCGGGATCCGTCGGGGGATGTGGACGGTCAGCTGGTTCCGGGACCTGCTCGGGCCCGGTGCTGTCGCCGCGGCCGGAGACGAGCGCGTCGAGGACGTCCTGAACCGCGAGGCCGCGCAGGTGCCGCCCGGGTCGGACGGCCTGCTGACGGTGCTCGACTGGCTCGCGCCGACGGACGCCCCGTTCCGCAAGGGCTCGATGCTCGGGTTCGACGGTCGGCAGGGGCGCGCCCACGTGTACCGGTCGATCCTCGAGGGCATCGCCATGACGATGCGCAACCGGGCCGACGCGATGGGCGTCGAGCTCGGCACGCGGTACGAGCGCGTCGTGGTCTCGGGTGGCGGCTCGTCCTCGGACCTCATGATGCAGGTCATGGCCGACGTGTTCCAGCGGCCCACGATCCGGGTGGTCGGGGACAGTGCCGCGGGCCGTGGTGCAGCCATCTGCGCCGCCGTCGCGACCGGCGTGCACCCGTCGTTCGACGCGGCGGCGGCCGCGATGGTCGTCGAGCGCGACCGGTTCGCGCCGCACCCGGAGCACGCCGCGGTGTACGACGCGCTGCGTGCGGTGCACGCGGACGTCACCGCGCACACCGACGCGGTCTACCGCCGGACGGCGGCCATCGTCGGCTGACGTGACGGTTCACGGGCCTGGAGGCGCGGTGTCGGCCGGCACCGCGCCTCCAGGCCGTCAGCGGTCGCGCCCGGGTCGGCGGTCGCGCCCGCGACCCGCGGTCGCGGTCCTGGTCCTGGTCCTGGTCCTGGTCCGCGACGCACGTCCGCGGTCCTGGTCGCGGAACCGGTCGCCTCGCGCGCCCGATCTCGACCGTTCGTGCGACCACGACAGCGCGCACGCGGCGCGTCCTGCGACCAGCACACGTGCGTCGTGGGCCAGCGAACAGGACACAGGCGCACCCGCGCCGGTTTCGCCTACAGCCAGTCGCGCTTGCGGAAGACCGCCCAGAGGAGTGCCATGAGGACGAGCATCGCGACGATCGCGATCGGGTAGCCGAACCGCCAGTGGAGCTCCGGCATGTCGTCGAAGTTCATGCCGTAGATGCCGGCGATGAGTCCGGGAGCGAAGAGGATCGCCGCCCACGAGGAGATCTTCTTGACCTCCTCGCCCTGCCGGTGGGCCGCGCGGGCGAGCTGCCGGCTCTCCTCGCCCTGGGCCAGGCTCGCGCTCGTCATGCGGCGCATGGCCTCGTTCTGCTCCTGGGTGACGAGCGTCGAGTGGAGCGTCAGGGCGTTCTCGAGCAGCGCGCGGAAGGAGTCCACGCGCTCGGTGATCCGGAGCGCGTGGTCGAGCACGTTCCGCAGGCGGTGCTGGACCTCTTCGTCGACGCCGTACTTGTCCGCACCGCGGAGGAGACCCTTGACCATCGACGGCACCGGGCTCGTCGCCCGCTGGAAGCCGAGCACCTCGCTGAGCAGCTGGTAGATGCGCTTCGACACGCCCGGGTCGACCTGTCCGGCGAAGAGCTGGTCCTCGATGGCGTCGATCTCCTCCTGCAGGATCTCGACGATCGGGGCGTAGCCGTCCACGACCTCGTCGAGCACCGCGGCGGTGACGGCCTCCGAGCCGCGCGCGAGGAAGTCCGGGTCGGCCTCGCACCGTGCCCGGAGCGCGGCGAGGTCGGGGCGCTCGGCGTGCCGGACGCTGACCACGAACCGGGCGCCGACGAAGAGGTGGACCTCGCCGAAGCGGACCTCCGCGGCCGAGCGGTCGTACCACGCGGGCCGGAGGACGAGGAAGAGGGTGTCGCCGTACCGCTCGAGCTTCGCGCGCTGGTGACCCTTGCGGGCGTCCTCCACCGCGTTCTCGTGCAGGCCGAACTCGGTCGCGACCGCGGCGAGCTCGGACGGGTCGGGACGGAGCAGGCCGATCCACGCGAGGTCGCCCCGGGTCGGGCGTGACGGGGTCGACGGTGAGTCGACGCGGCGTCCTCCGACGTAGACGGCGTTGTCGATCAGTGCCATGGCACGCTCCTCGTGATCGGGAGCAGGCCGGCGCGAACCGCCCGTGGGCGGTCGGGGATCAGCGGACGGGCGTGCAGATCCGCCGGGGCAGGATCCGTCGGCCCGATCGAGGATGGTCACCCGACATCGCGCCTCACCTGCCCTTCTGGTGGTCCGTGGGCTGCCTCGTGCAGCCGACGTCCGAGCCTACGCCCGCCCTCGCCGCGCGTCGACCCGTGCGGCGACCGTGGAGCGGAGTGTGAGTGCCTTCACATGTCCCAGACGTCACGGTCCGACGAGGCGACGGCGACCGCTCCGGCGCCGAGCGCGGCCATGACGTCGGCCTTGTCGCACACGAGTCCGCCGGCGATGATCGGGACGTCGGTGTCGGCGCGGAGCCAGGTGATCACGCGGGGCATGCAGCCGGGGAGGATCTCGATCGCGTCCGGCCGGGCCTGTTCGACGACGCGCGGGAGCTGGTGGTACGAGAACGAGTCGACGAGGAAGAACCGCTGCACCGCGACCAGCCCGGCTCGCCCGGCGGCGCGGACGAGGTTCGACTTGGTCGACAGGACACCGTCGGCCCGGGTGTGCGTGGCGAGCCAGGTCACCACGACGTCGCGTGTGGAGAACCCGTCGAGCAGGTCCACGTCGACGAGGACGGTCTTCCCGGCGTCCTTCGCCCGTGCCACGACGTCGGCGATGTCGAGCACGCTGCCGAAGAGCACGAACACCACGGCCCGGTCCGACGCGAGGACGTCGTCGAGCGCAGCGGCGTCCTTCACGCTCGCGATGACGGGGTCGTCGTGCAGGGCGTCGAGCACGGCCTGGGCGGCGCGGGCGGTGTCGCGGTCCGTCGTGGTCACGGTCACCATCCTCCCGCTCCGGCGCTGGGCGGCGGCTGGTCGGCGGCCCGAGTCTCGCGGGCCCTTGCCCGGGTCTCGGCGTGAGCGACCGTTCTCGTGCGCCGACGCCCGAACAGTGTCGCCGAGCGCGAGACTCGGCCTCCGCGCCGGCGGCGCGGCGCGGGCGGCGGGGGCGCGGGCGCGGGCGCGCTACGGGGTGATGCGCAGCCCGGCACGCTCGGTCTCCGCGAGCTGCCAGCCGAGCCAGGGGCTCCACGCGAAGGGCGCACCGGTCACCGACGCCCGGAGCTCGTCCTCCGAGACCCAGGCGTACTCCGCGACCTCGTCGTCCGCGGGCGCGGGCACGTCGTCGGTCACGGCACGGAACACCGGGCAGACCTCGTTCTCGACGATGCCCGAGGCATCGACCGCGCGGTACCGGAAGTCGGGCAGGACGGACTCGACGTCACGGACGGTGATGCCGAGTTCGCGGGACGCCCGCCGGGCGATGGCGTCCTCGAACGACTCGTCCGGCCCGGGATGACCGCAGAAGGTGTTCGTCCACACCCCCGGCCAGGTCTTCTTCGAGAGCGCGCGACGGGTCACGAGGACCTGCCCCGCGGTGTTCCGCACGTGGCACGAGAAGGCCAGGTGGAGGGGCGTGTGGTCGGTGTGCACCGTGAACTTGTCCGCCGTCCCGACCGGGGTACGGTCGTCGGCCAGCAGCACCACGGATTCAGGAAAAGTCGTCATCTGCACCGATAGGTTAGGCCAATGAGCGAGGAAGCGACCACCGTGGCGCAGAACGACCTCGAGCTCGTCGACCACTGCCTCGAGCGCTTCTTCTCCGTGTCGAGTGCCCGAGCGGAGCGCTACGGCGGGCCGAACCCGGAGCTGTGGCGCGTGCTGCGCAGGGCGAGCATGGGCGGCAAGCGGTTCCGTCCCCGCATGGTCCTCACGGCCTACACCGCCCTCGGCGGCACGGACACGGCGGCCGCGGTGCAGGTCGGCGCCGCCTACGAACTCCTGCACACCGCCCTCGTGGTGCACGACGACGTCATCGACCGCGACTGGTCACGCCGTGGTCAGCCGAACGTCGCCGGGTCCTTCCGCGACACCGGCACGACCGGCGGCCTCCCGCTGCCCACGGCCGAGCACCGGGGCACGAGCGCGGCCGTGATCGCCGGGGATCTCGCGCTCGCGGCAGCCCCGCGCTTCATCGAGGCCTCCGGGGTCACCGGGGAACGCCGGGCCCGCCTGCTCGACATCTTCGACGAGGCCGTGTTCGCGAGCGCCGCGGGCGAGATGGCCGACGTCGACCTCGCGCTCGGCCCGATGCCGACCGTGGACGAGGTCCTCGCCATGGAGCGCGCGAAGACGAGCGTCTACTCGTTCGAGGCGCCCCTGCAGTCCGGCGCCGTGCTCGCCGGTGCCCCGGAGCCGGTGATCGCGGCGCTCGGGGCCTTCGGCCGGGAGATCGGCATCGCGTACCAGGTCGTCGACGACCTCCTCGGGGTGTTCGGCGCCGAGGCCGAGACCGGCAAGACCGTGCTCGGCGACCTGCGCGAAGGCAAGCGGACGGTGCTCATCGCGCACGCCGCATCGACCGACTGCTGGCCGGAGCTCTCGCAGCACCTGGGCGACCCGGGCCTCACCGAGGAGCGGGCGGCCGAGTTGCGTGCCACCCTGGTGTCGTGCGGTGCGAAGTCCGCGGCGGAACAGCGCGTCGCCGAGCACACCGCCCTGGCCCGCGCCGAGCTCGCGGGCCTGCCGTACGACCTCGCCGACCGACTGGAGTGCATCGTGACCGAACTCGTGGAGCGCGCCCGGTGATCACCGAGCACCACCTGCACCGCGACCGCTCCGCCCGACTCCCGCTCTACGACGCGACCGCCGAGGCTGCGTCCGGCGTCGTCATCGACCGGTACTCGACCTCGTTCGGGCTGGCCTCGCGCCTGCTCCGGAAGGATGCCCGGGAGCACATCCGCAACGTCTACGCGCTGGTCCGGGTGGCCGACGAGGTCGTGGACGGCCCGGCGACCGAGGCCGGGCTCGACCGCGATCTGGCCCGGACCGTCCTGGACGAGCTCGAGCGCGACACCGAGCGCGCGATCGAGCTGGGGTTCTCGACCAATCCCGTCGTGCACGCCTTCGCCCGGTCGGCGCGGGTGACCGGCTTCGGCCCGGAGCTCACCCGTCCGTTCTTCGCGTCGATGCGGATGGACCTCGACCGCACGGTGCACGACGATGCCTCCTTCCGGGAGTACGTGTACGGCTCGGCCGAGGTCGTCGGCCTCATGTGCCTCCGGGCGTTCGTGTACCGCGCGGGACGCCCGACGTTCGACGCCGCCGTGCTCGTCGACGGTGCCAGGGCACTCGGTGCCGCGTTCCAGAAGGTGAACTTCCTCCGGGACCTGCACGCCGACTTCGAGGTGCTCGGCCGCTCGTACTTCCCCGGCGTCGACATCCGCACCTTCGACGAGGCCACGAAGGCCCGGCTCGTCGCCGACGTGCGCGCCGACCTCGACCGCGCCGCGATGACGATCCCGCTGCTGCCGCGCGACGCCCGACACGCGGTCGGCCTGGCGCACGCGTTGTTCCACGAACTCAACGAGCGCATCGACGGCACCCCCGCGGCGAAGCTCGTGGCGACGCGCGTGCGCGTCCCGAACCCCGTCAAGGCGCGGCTGGCCGCGCAGGTCCTGTCCGGCCGTGGGCCGGCCACCCGTCGGCCAGGAGGCTCGTCGTGACCCCGCCCCGTGCCTCCCGTCCGACCGGCTCCGCGTCCACCACCCGGCGCAAGGTGCCCGTCCGTCGCGCCGTCGTCATCGGCGGCGGCATCAGCGGACTCGCGTCCGCCGCGCTGCTCGCCCGTGACGGCTACGCCGTCACGCTGCTCGAGCAGCGCGCGCAGCTCGGCGGCCGAGCGGGGTCGTGGGAGCGGGACGGCTTCCGGTTCGACACCGGCCCGTCGTGGTACCTCATGCCCGAGGTGTTCGACCACTTCTTCCAGTTGCTGGGCACCACCGCCGCGGAGCAGCTCGACCTCGTGACGCTCGACCCCGGGTACCGGGTGTACTCGGAGGGGCACGACGAGCCGCTCGACCTCCGCGCGGACAAGGAACGGAACATCGCGCTCTTCGAGTCGGTCGAACCCGGCGCGGGCGAGCGCATCCGGAAGTACCTCGACTCCGCCGAGGAGACCTACGCCATGGCGGTGCGGCGGTTCCTCTACACGAGCTTCCAGGACCTCCGGAAGCTCGCCGCTCCCGACGTCCTCCGGCGCCTGCCGAAGCTCCTGCGCCTGCTCACCGAGCCCCTCGCCAAGTACGCCGAGACCGCCGTGCGCGACCGTCGGCTGTGGCAGGTGCTCGGCTACCCGGCCGTGTTCCTCGGCACGAGCCCGTACCAGGCGCCGAGCATGTACCACCTGATGAGCCACCTCGACCTGGCCGACGGCGTGCAGTACCCGAAGGGCGGCATCCACGAGATCATCACCGCGATCGGTCGGCTCGCCCGTGCCGAGGGCGCGCAGGTCATCGCCGGCGCGAAGGTGGAGCGGATCCTCGTCGAGGACGGCCACGTCACCGGTGTCGTGCACCGCGACCGGGACGGCGGCCAGCACGTCGCGCCCGCCGACCTCGTCGTGAGCGCCGCGGACCTCCGGCACACCGAGCTGCAGCTGCTCGGCCCCGAGCACCGCACCTACCCCGCGAAGCACTGGCAGAAGCGCGACCCCGGGCCGTCCGCCGTGCTCGTCTACCTCGGGGTCGACGGGCCCGTGCCGGGGCTCCTGCACCACACCCTCGTGTTCACCGCCGACTGGCACGCGAACTTCGGCGCGATCTTCGGCAAGGACCGTCACGTCCCCGACCCGGCGTCGATCTACGTGTGCGCGCCGAGCGAGACCGACGCGACGGTCGCCCCGCCCGGGTCGAGCAACCTCTTCGTCCTCGTGCCGCTGCCCGCGGACGTGTCGATCGGCAAGGGCGGGATCGACGGCGCCGGCGACTTCGAGGTCGAGCGCATCGCCGACCGGGCCATCGACGTCATCGCGGAACGCGCCGGCGTGCCCGACCTCCGCGACCGCATCCGGGTGCGCCGGACCATCGGCCCGCAGGACTTCGCGGACGACCTCAACGCGTGGAGCGGGTCGATGCTCGGGCCGGCGCACACCCTCCGGCAGAGCGCGTTCTTCCGCGAGCCGAACCGGTCGAGGAAGGTCGACGGGCTGTACTACGTCGGCGCCTCGACGACGCCGGGGATCGGTCTGCCGATGTGCTTGATCAGCGCCGAGGTCCTGCTCAAGCGCATCCACGGCGACACCAGCACGGAGCCGCTGCCGACGCCGCTGGTGCGGGACGCGGCGGTCTGATGCCGGGGCTGTACCTCGCCGGGCTGGTCGTGTCGCTCGTCGGCATGACCGTGCTCGACGCGCGCTTCCGGCTGTTCTTCTGGCGGGCGCCGTGGCGGGCGGCAGCGGTGACGGCGATCGGGATGGTGTTCTTCGTCGTGTGGGACGTCGCCGGGGTCGCCGCCGGCATCTTCTTCATCGGGCCGCAGCGGGTGTTGACCGGGCTCGTCGTCGCGCCGGAGGTCCCCGTCGAGGAGCTCTTCTTCCTCCTGCTCCTCTGCTACACGACGATGAACGCGTTCGGTGCGGTGCGGCCGCTCGTGACGCGGGCGCTCGATCGGCGGCGGACGTGACCTCGCACGCCGCCTACGCGCTGCTCGCCGTCCCGTTCCTCGCGGTCGCGGTCGTCGTGGCCGTCCTCGCCGGCGTCGTGTCCGCGCGCCGGGACCGGGCCGTCGGGCGCGCGTCGGGTCCCGGGCGCAGGGCAGCCGTCATCAGCGCGGTCGTCGCCGGGGTGGTGCTCCTCGTGATGACCATCGTCTTCGACAACGTCATCGTGACGCTGCGCGTGGTGGCGTACGACCCGTCGCTCATCAGCGGTGCGAAGATCGGGGCGATCCCCGTCGAGGACCTCGCGTACTCGATCGGCGCCGTCCTGCTGCTGCCCGCGCTGTGGGTGCTCCTCGACCGCTCCACGTCCTCCGCGCCGACCGCGCGACCGTCCCGCAGCGCGCCCGACGCGCGACTGACCCGCAGCGCGCCCGAGGCGCGACCGTCCCGCACCGCGCCCGACGCGCGACCGACCCGCAGCGCGCCCGAGGCGCGACCGTCCGCAGAAGGCGAGCCGACCCCATGACCGCGATCCGTGCCTCCAGGCCGTCGACCCTGCGCGCACTGTTCACGTCCTCGCGTCCGATCAGCTGGGTGAACACCGCCTACCCGTTCGGAGCCGCGTACCTGCTCGGCACCGACGTCTTCGGGTCGACGATCAGCATCGTGACCTTCGTCGTCGGCGTCGTGTACTTCCTCGTCCCGTACAACCTCGCGATGTACGGCATCAACGACGTCTTCGACTACGAGTCCGACCTCCGCAACCCGCGCAAGGGCGGGGTCGAGGGGGCGCTCCTCGACAAGAGCGTGCACCGCACGACGCTGTGGGCCGTCGTCGTCACGAACGTGCCGTTCCTCGTCGCGCTCGTCGTCCTCGGCGGGCTGAGCGGCAACGGCCCGTGGTCGTGGCTCGTCCTCGCGATCAGCGTGTTCGCGGTGATCGCGTACTCGGCACCTGGGCTGCGGTTCAAGGAGAAGCCGTTCCTGGACTCCCTGACGTCGTCGACGCACTTCGTGTCGCCCGCGGTGTACGGCCTCGCGCTCGCCGGGCCGCACTGGACCGGGCAGCTCGTGGCGGTGTGCGTCGCGTTCTTCCTGTGGGGTGTGGCGTCGCACGCGTTCGGCGCCGTGCAGGACGTCCTCGCGGACCGGGCGGGCGGGATCGGTTCGGTCGCGACCGTGATCGGCGCTCGGGCGACCGTGCGGCTCGCGTTCGTGGCGTACGTCGTCGCCGGTGTGGTCCTGCTCTTCTCAGCGTTCCCGGGGCCGGTCGCCGCGGTCGTGGTGGTGCCGTACGCGCTCAACGTGCTGCCGTGGTGGAACGTGACGGACGACGGGGCAGAGGCGGCCAACGCGGGCTGGAAGCGGTTCCTCTGGATCAACTACCTCGCGGGGTTCCTCGTGACGATGGCGCTCATCGCGTACGTGTTCGTGCGCTGACGCGGCCGTGTTCGTGCGCTGACGCGGCCGTGTTCGTGCGCTGACGCGGCCCTGTTCGTGCGCTGACGCGGGCGTGGGCGTCCTGCCCGCGGCGCGCGTCGCTCGCTGTCGGTGACGCCTGACAGACTGGACGGACGTGCGCCGTCGACGGTGCACGCGTCGAACACGAAGGAGTGCACGCATGCCGGTCCGCATCATCCACGTCGGTCTCGGAGGGTGGGGCGGCAACTGGGCCCGCACCGCCATCCCCGAGGTGTCGGAGGTCGAGGTGGTCGGCATCGTCGACCCGGTGGCCGCGACGCTCGACGCCGTGCGCACCGACCTGGGTCTGCCGGCGTCCGCCGCGTTCGCGTCCCTCACCGAGGCGCTCGCCGGGGTCGAGGCCGACGCCGTCGTCATCACCGCCCCCGCCGTCACGCACGTGCCGCTCGCGCTCGAGGCCCTCGACGCAGGCAAGCACGTCCTCGTCGAGAAGCCGTTCGCCAACACCGCGGAGGAGGCGGCGACCGCCGTCCGTCGCGCCGAGGAGCTCGGGCTCGTGCTCCAGGTCAGCCAGAACTACCGCTGGTACCCCGCTCCGCGGGTCGTCACCGAGCTGCTCGAGGCGGACGCCGTGGGCGAGGTCGCCATGATCGACGTCGACTTCCGGCAGTGGGACAACGACCTCCCGTTCGAGGAGCACCCGCACTACCGCTTCCCGCACGCGATGATCAACGACATGGCGATCCACCACTTCGACCTGATGCGGATGATCACCGGCCGGGAGCCCGTACGCGTCTACGCCCGCGCCTCCTCGCCGTCGTTCAGCAAGTACCAGGACGAGGCGATCGCGTCGATGCTCATCGAACTCGAGGGCGGGCTCGTCGTGAGCTACCGCGGCAGCTGGCTGTCGCGTGCGCCGCGCACGGCCTGGGCGGGGGAGTGGAGCATCCAGGGTTCGGACGGCGAGCTCTGGTTCACGAGCCGCTCGGGTGAGCCGAACGCCGTGGAGGGCGACCGCGTCACGATCCGTCGCACGCAGGACGACGAGGCCGAGCCGGTGGAGCTGCCGACGATGGAGCACACCGACCGCCAGGGCGGGCTGCAGGCCTTCGCGCGCTCGGTCACGGGCGGTGCGGAGCCGGAGACGAGCGGACGCGACAACCTCCGGAGCCTCGCGGTGATGGAGGCCGCGCAGCGTTCGGCGGAGTCCGGCGTCCCCGAGGACGTCGTCGTCCCGGAGTAGCCGCGTCGCGGTTGCGACCAAGAGCCGTCCTGGAGGCGCGTGGCGGCCGTGCCACGTGCCTCCAGGCCGTCGTGCGGTCACGACCACCCGCGCGACGGCCCCGTCGCTGGGAGGCGAGTCTCGTGCCAGCGGACATGTCTCGCGCCCGAGGGCGCGAGACATGTCGGTCAGCCCGAGTCTCGGGGCGCAGTACCTCCGCGGCGCGCGCCGCGCGCCGCGCGCCTGCGCCGTCGGCACCGGAGACGCCCTGAACTGTGGGCCGTCGCCGATCAGCCCTGGTAGGCACGACGTATGCCCAACGACAGCCTTCCCGAGCTCGAACTCGCGAACACCCGTGCTCGCGAGGGCATCACCGACACCGTCGCGGAGATCCGCCGCCGTGCCGACCTGCCCGCCCGCACCCGACTCGCGGTCGCGAAGACGCGGCAGCGGTGGCACCGCGACCCCACGCCGCTCGTCGCGATGGGGATCACCGCTGCCGCCGGCATCGCCGCGATCGTCCTCGGAGCGCGGATCGGCCGCACCGACGCCGGGCACCTCGCCCGGCCGCCGGCGTCCACGGCGTTCACGGCCCTGCTGCCGTTCGGCGCGCGCGGTGGCGACGGCCCGGGTGCCGCCGAACAGTCGCAGCCCGGGCGGAAGGGCCGGAAGGCGCGGAAGAAGGCGGCGGAGGAAGCGCTCGAACGCGACCCGATGCACCGCAACCGGGTGAAGCAGCGCGCGGGGATCGCCGCGGTGCAGCGCCGCGCGACCAAGAACCGGAAGCAGGCAGCGAAGCGGTCGAAGCAGGCTGCCAAGGCCGTGGCGAAGGGCTGACCGACGATGGCACGCGAACGCGACAAGCCGTCCGCTGACGACCCGCGGAAGCCCGACGGCCCGACGGACCTCGCGAAGCCGACGGTCTTCTACACGCTGAAGAAGACCCTCCGCGAGTTCTCGAGCGACCAGTGCACCGACCTGGCCGCGAGCCTGACGTACTACACCGTCCTCGCGCTCTTCCCCGGCATCCTGGCCGTGGTCTCGATCCTCGGGTTGGTGCACAACCCGAAGGACACGATCGACACGCTGCTGACGGTCGTCACGAACGTCGGTGGTGGTGACGTCGCGAAGCTGCTGCAGGGCCCGGTCGAAGGGCTCGTCCGCTCGCCCGCGGCGCCCATCACCTTCATCGTCGGTCTCCTCGGTGCGCTCTGGTCGGCATCCGGCTACGTCGGCGCGTTCGGCCGGGCGATGAACCGCATCTACAACGTCCGCGAGGGCCGGCCGATCTGGAAGCTCCGCCCGACGATGCTCGGCGTGACGCTGTTCACGGTCGTGCTGCTCGTGCTCGGCCTGGTCGTCCTCGTCAGCGGCCCGCTCGCGAAGACGATCGGCGACGTCATCGGCCTCGGCGACGTCGCCGCGACGGTGCTGCTCATCGTGCAGTGGCCGATCCTGCTCGTCATCGCCGTGATCGTGGTCGCGGTCCTCTACTACTGGGCGCCGAACGTCGAGCAGCCGAAGTTCCGCTGGGTGAGCGGTGGTTCGATCGTCGCCATCCTCATCTGGGTGATCGCGAGCGTCGGCTTCGGGTTCTACGTCGGGAACTTCTCGAACTACAACGCGACGTACGGCTCGCTCGGCGGTGTGATCGTCTTCCTGCTCTGGATCTGGATCACGAACAACGCCCTGCTGTTCGGAGCGGAGTTCGACGCCGAGCTCGAGCGCGGCCGTGAGCTGCAGGCCGGCATCCGCGCCGAGGAGGACATCCAGCTCCCCGAGCGCGACACCCGGCAGATCGAGAAGCAGAACGAGCAGCGCGCGAAGGACGTCCTCGAGGGCATCAGGATCCGGCAGGGCGCCGAGCGCGACTGAGCGCGACTGAGCGGGTCCGCGGCGCACCCGCACCGGGTCGCCTCCGCCTCGTGTCCGGCGGCGACTGCCGTCGCACGACCGGCCGGGAGGCACGGTGCGGCCCCGCCACGTCGCATCCGTAGGCTGGTGCGCATGACCGACACCGCGCCTCCCGTCAGCCTGCCCACCGCCCTCGTGACGGGCGCGACCCGTGGGATCGGCCGCGCGATCGCCCTCGACCTCGGCCGGACGCACCACGTGTTCGTCGGCGGCCGCAGCGCCGAGGCCGTCGACGCGCTCGTGGCCGAGCTGCCGCACGCGTCGACGTTCGTGGGCGACCTCGGCGCGGGGGACGCCCCCGCCCTGCCGGAGCGTCTCGACGTGCTCGTGCACAACGCCGGCGTCGAGGAGGGCACCACCGTCGCCGACACCGAGCGCGCCGTGTGGGAGCGGGTCTTCGCGACGAACGTGTTCGCCGTCGCCGAGCTCACCCGCCGAGCCCTCCCGGCCCTCCGCGCAGCCCGGGGCATCGTCGTGCCGATCAACAGCGGCTCCGGCTTCCACTCGGGCCCCGGCGGCGGGGTGTACGCGGCGTCGAAGTTCGCCCTCCGCGCGTTCGCCGACGCCCTCCGCGAGGAGGAGCGGGCGAACGGTGTCCGGGTGTCGAGCGTGCACCCGGGCCGGACGGACTCGGACATGCAGCGCGCCCTCACCGAGAAGCTCGGCGAGGAGTACGACACCGCCTACTACCTCGCACCGGAGGACGTCGCCGCCGCGGTCCGCACCGTCGTCGACCTGCCGGAGCGTGGCACGGTGGAGTCGCTCGCGATCCGTCCGACGAAGCGGCACTGACCGTCAGGACAGCTCGACCCTGGTCGTGAGGTCGAGCCGGTCGAGGAACGTCTCGTCGTGGCTCACCACCACGAGCGCGCCCCGGTACGCCCGGAGTGCGTCCACGAGCTGGTCGACGCTCGTCAGGTCGAGGTCGTTCGTCGGCTCGTCGAGCACCAGGAGCTGCGGCGGCGGGTCCGCGAGGACGAGCGCCGCCAACGCGACCCGGAACCGCTCGCCGCCGGACAGGTCGCCCGCCAGCCGCTCGACGGCGTCGCCGCGGACGAGGAACCGGGCCAGCCGGTTCTTCACCTCCGCGTCCGTCGCCGCCGGCGCACCCCGCCGGACGTTGTCGAACACCGTGGCCGCGTCGTCGAGCGAGTCCTTCCGCTGCGGCAGGTAGCCGACCCGGTCGACGTGCGCGGCCGCCCGCGTGTCGGGCAACGGGTGCTCGCGCGCCGCCGGCAGACCGACGAGCTGTTCGAGCAGGGTCGTCTTGCCGACCCCGTTGTCGCCCGTGACCGCGACCCGTTCCGGCCCCTGCACGACGGTGTCCCGCCCGCGGACGGTCACGGTGGCGATCGACCGCGACGCCGGGACGTCCGGGTCCGGGAGCACGACCGTGATCGACTCGTCCACCCGGACCCGGGCTGCGGCCTCGTGCTTCGCCGTCAGCGCCGCGGCCTCGTCCCCGGCGTACCCGGTGCGCAGTCGACCGGCGGTCTGCTCGGCGTGCTTCCGTCGTTCGTCAGACCACCCCTTCGGCATGTTCTCGGCCGACTTCCGCCCGGCGCGTGCCCGCCGGGCGATCTTCGTCTCGGCCTCGATGCGCTGCCGCTGCTCGGTCCGGTGCCGCTGCTCGGCCACCCGGACCTCACGGAGGGCCGCTGCCTGCTGCACGGCGAGGTGCTCCTCGTACGCGCTGAACGTGCCCCCGAACACCGTCAGCGCCCCGGTCCGGAGTTCGCACGTCTCGTCGACGTGCTCGAGGAGCTCCCGGTCGTGGCTGACCAGCACGAGCGTTCCCGACCAGCCGTCGACCATGTCGAGCAGCACCCAGCGCGCCCGTCGGTCGAGGTTGTTCGTCGGTTCGTCGAGGAACGCGATCGGCGCTCGGCGCATCCGGATCCCGGCGACTGCGACGAGCACGGCCTGCCCACCGGACAGCGTCGACACGGGGCGGTCCAGGTCGGCGCCGTCGAGCCCGAGACCGATGCCGGACAGCGCCGCGGCCGCCTGCTCCTCCACGTCCCAGTCGTCACCGATGGCGTCGAAGTGCGCCGGCGACGCATCGCCGCCGAGGACCGCCCGGAGTGCGGTGACCGTCGGACGGATGCCGAGCAGGTCGGTGACGGTGTCGCCGGGCCGCGCCGCGAGGCGCTGCGGCAGCAGGTCGACGGGACCCGACGTTGTGATCGTGCCCGAGGTGGGCTGGAGCTGCCCCGTGACGAGCCGGACGAGCGTGGACTTGCCCGCCCCGTTCCTCCCGACCAGGGCGGTTCGACCGCGGCCGAAGGCGGCGGTGCAGTGGTCGAGCGCGACGGTGCCGTCGGGCCACGTGAAGCCGAGGTCGTTCAGGACGACGGACGGACTGATGGGCATGCGGGTGCCTCCCCGGTTGTCGGTGCTGGGCGCACGACACCGGAGCCACCGCCGTGCCGTCGGGCACGGGCGGTGGAGCGCCCGACGGGGGCGCGCGATCACGGTGTCAGCGCGTGGGCTGAGCGGAACCGGTGATCGACAGCAACTCGTCTGCTTCCGTCGGGGGACCCCCGTGGCCGTCACCCGTGTCGGCGGCCGGTCGTCCCGCACCGCGACCCCGAGGTGACGACGGGGTGGAGCCCCACGGTACGCCCGGCCGTGCGCGGCACGCAAGGCCTGCCGATCCGGGCGTGACAGGCTTGGGGGCATGCCGGAGAACCTGCTGCCGAACCCCACCATCCCCGAGACCCTGCTGCCCGAGGAGCCGGAGGTGACCTCGGCGCTCGCCGCCGACACCCCGGTGGCGAGCGTCGTCGTGTCGCACCCGGCGTCGAGCCTGGCGTGGGCGCTGCTCGCCGACGAGGCCTGGGAGCGTGGCGCGACGCTCGAGTCGTACGCCTACGCCCGGGTCGGCTACCACCGCGGTCTCGACGCGCTGCGGAGGGCCGGCTGGCGCGGTGCCGGGCCGGTCCCGTGGTCGCACGAGCCGAACCGGGGCGTGCTCCGTGCCCTGTTCGCCCTGCGGCGCGCGGCAGCGGCGATCGGTGAGGAGGGCGAGCCCGAGCGGCTGACGGCGTTCCTCGAGCAGAGCGACCCGGAGGCGCTGCGCGCGCTCGAGGCGTAGCGCGCGGCGCGCGCCGCCGCGCGCTGCGCGCGCCGCCGCGCGCGGCCCGCGGCGCCCGCGGTGCGAGTCGCCAGCGCACAACCAAAGTCACCCCGAACCACGCTTCCGCCTGGTTCGGGGTGACTTTGGTAGTGCGAGCGCGCCGGCGCGCGCGGACGCGACGCCCGCGGACGCGCCCTACGCCAGCACCACGCTCCACGAGAACGCCTGCGGCCACAGCTGGTGCTCCGGTAGCACGTCGAGCCCGCACGCCCGCGACCCCAGCCCGTGCTGCGCCGCGTCGAGGTACAGGTACGTGTGGTCCGGCGTCGGCAGCTCGTACGGGTGCCCGGCCCGCCCGACCTGCTGCGCCGTCCACGGGGTGAGCGTGAACCCTGCCCGGTGCGCCCCGACCGTCGACACGGTGAGGTCGCCCACCGAGAGCGACCGCAGCCCCGGCCGGTGCCCGGACTCCTGCGGCATCGAGTAGTCCACCGTCAGCGACCTCGCCGGCGCCGTGAAGCGGCCGACCCGAGCCGCGTGCGACGAGTCCGCGTACGACTCCGCCGGCCCCGTCCCGAACCACGTGACGTCCTCCTCGAGGAGCGACACCGGCAGGTCGAACCGCACGCCGATCCGCGGCCAGGTGACGTCCCACGCACCGAACGGCACGGCGTCGGTCTGCAGCTGCAACCCGGCGTCCGTCAGCGTCCAGCGGTGCGTGACGTCGACGCCCCACCCGCTGTTCGCCGCCGCGACCCGGACCCGCTGCTCCAGGCCCGACGGCGTGCGCGACACCGACACGAGCCGGTGCGTCAGTCGGTCGAGCCCGCGTTCCCGCCACCGGACCGCAGACGCGGGGGCGTCCGGGTCCCCGACCCCGTGCGTGAGCACCGGGTCCGCCGTCTCGTACCCGCCCTGTGACGCCAGGCTGTCGTTGTCCGTCGGCGCGCGCCAGAGCTCGAGCCGCGGCCCGGCCACCTCGTGGCCCTTGAAGGACGACAGGTCGCCGCGCGCCGTGAACGTCGCGTCCCCGAGGCGGTCGCCGTCCCAGGTCTGCCGGGAGGCCCGCGGTGCGTCCGCCGGTCGGCTCGCCACGAGCCGCTGGGTGCGTGCGACGACGTGGCCGGTGTCCGCCCACGCCGTCGGTCCGGCGAGCTCCGCGGTCACGTCGAACCACAGCTCCTCGCCCGCTGCGAGGGTGTCCCGCTCCGCCCCGGCCCGGAGCACCTCGTCCGGCACCGGCACCGTGGCCGAGGCCCGCGCGGCGATGATCCCGGGGGCGAACCGTCCCGACGCCTCGACCACGCCGTCGCGGGACAGCGTCCAGCAGAAGCGCAGTCCCGCGGTCGAGGCGGAGTGGTACCGGTTCTCGATGAGCAGGGTCGTGTCGGACGACGACATCCGGATCGGTGCCACGACGGCCGCGAACTCCGCGAGCCCCGGGGTCGGGGTGTCGTCCGGCAGCACGAGGCCGTCCATCACGAAGTTGCCGTCGTGGACCACCTCGCCGAAGTCGCCGCCGTAGCCGTGGTAGGGGGTGCCGTCGGCCGTGTGGGTGAGCAGTCCGTGGTCGCGCCACTCCCACACGAACCCGCCGTGCAGCCGCGGGTACGTGTCCACGAGGGCCTCGTACTCGGCGATCTGCCCCGGCCCGTTGCCCATCGCGTGCACGTACTCGCAGTGGATGAACGGCTTCGACCGCTGCCGAGCGGCCTCGGCCGGACCGCACTCGAGCAGGGGCGTGGGCGTCCCGCCGCCGATCGACTCGGTCTCCTGCAACGTCGGGTACATCCGTGAGTACACGTCGGTGTACTCGCCGGTGTAGTCGCCCTCGTAGTGCACGGGACGCTCGTCGTCGCGGTCGTGCACCCACTGCGACATCGCGGCGAGGTTCCGCCCGGTGCCGGACTCGTTGCCGAGCGACCACATGACGATCGAGGGGTGGTTCTTGTCCCGTTCGACGGTCCGCGCGATCCGGTCCAGGTAGGCGTCGCGCCATGCCGGGTCGTCGGACGGGTTGCCGACCCAGTTCGTGAACAGGAAGCCGTGGGTCTCGAGGTCGCACTCCAGGATCACCCAGAAGCCGAGCTCGTCCGCGAGGTCGAGCACGCGCGGGTGCGGCGGGTAGTGCGAGGTCCGGATCGCGTTCACGTTGTTGCGCTTCATGAGCGCCATGTCCGCGCGGGCGTGCTCCTCGTCGAAGACCCGACCCCGCACGGGGTGGGTCTCGTGGCGGTTGACGCCGTGGAACACCACGCGCTCGCCGTTCACGAGGAACCGGTCGCCGTCGATCCGCACGGAGCGGAAGCCCAGCCGCAGCGAGACCGTCTCGCCGCCGGCTCGGCCGCCCGCAGCGGTGCCGGTCGACAGGGTCGCGTCGTACAGCCGCGGCAGCTCGGCGCTCCACGGCTCGACGCCCTCGACGGTGATCGGCGCGACGTCGGACGCGGACGCCCACGTGACGTCGATGCCGAGCGACGGGACGGAGAACCGCACCGGGAACGTCGCGTCGATCGTCGGCACGGAGATCGTCCCCGTGCCGGTCGACGGCCGGCCCGATGCAGCGGTCCCCGCGGTCGCGGCCGACCCGAGCACGGGCTCCCAACCAGCGCGCACGAACACGTCGTCGATCGGTGCCGACGGACGCGCGAGCAGGGTGACGTCGCGGAAGATGCCCGGCAGCCACCACTGGTCCTGGTCCTCCAGGTAGGACGCGCCCGACCACTGGTGCACGCGCACGAGCAGCTCGTTCGACCCGGGCCGCAGCAGGGCGGTGACGTCGAACTCGGTCACGAGCCGCGAACCGGTGCTCCAGCCGACGAGCGTGCCGTTCAGCCACACCCGGAAGTGCGACTCGACCCCGTCGAACCGGAGCACCACGCGTGCTGCGGCATCGAAGGACCCCGGGAGCGAGAACGTGCGCCGGTGGTCGCCGGTGGGGTTCTCCTCCGGCGGGTTCGGCGGGTCGATGGGGAACGGGTACTGGAGGTTCGTGTAGCTCGGTGCCCCGTGCCCGTGGAGCACCCAGTGCGACGGCACGGGGAGTGACCCCCACTCGTCGTCGGCGCCGGGGAGCGGGACGTCCGCGACCGGTGCCCAGCGGAAGTCCCACTCGCCGTCCAGCGACAGCGAGGGGGCGTCCGTGTGCAACCACGCGCGGGGCGCGAGCCGCGAGTCGGAACCGGGGGTGGTGGACGCCAGGTCGGCGAGTGCCGAGTCGGCGGATGGTCGTGCAGTGACGGTCAACCCTTGACCGATCCTTCCGTGAGGCCCCCGCGCCAGAAGCGCTGCAGGACGATGATCGCGATCACGAGCGGGATGACCGAGACGAGCACTCCGCCGGTGGTGAGCTGGTAGAACTCTGGCAGACGATCGACCTGTGCCCGCCAGTTGTTGAGTCCCAGTGTGATCGGGTACAGCTTCTGGTCTGCCAGCATGATCAGCGGCAGGAAGAAGTTGTTCCAGATCCCGACCACCTGGAACAGGAAGACCGTCACCAGCGCCGGGGTCATCTGGCGCAGCACGATCGTGTGGAAGATCCGGAGTTCCCCGGCCCCGTCGATGCGCGCCTGCTCGAGCAACGCCGTGTCGACCGACGCCGCCGCGTACACCCGGCAGAGGAACAGTCCGAACGGGGAGACGAGGCTCGGGATGAGCACGCTCCAGTAGGTGTCGGTCAGGCCGAGCGTCGAGAACAGCAGGAACAGCGGCAGTGCCGTGGCGGTCCCCGGGACGAGCACGCCGCCGAGGATCGTGCCGAACACGAGCTGCCGGCCGCGGAACTCGTACTTCGCGAGCGCGTACCCGCCGGCGGCGGCGAAGTAGGTCGCGAGCACGGCCCCGACGCCGGAGTACAGGATGCTGTTCGCGATCCAGCGGACGAAGATGCCGCCGTCGTACGAGAACACCTGCTGGATGTTGCTGAACAGCGCGAACTCCCCGCCGAACCAGAACCCGTTCGTCGAGAACAGCGCGCCGGTGGTCTTCGTCGCCGCGATGACCACCCAGTACAGCGGCACCAGGAAGTAGATCGCGACGAGGACGAGGATGCCCGTCACCACGATCTGCGACTTCCCGGAGCGGTCGAGCTTGCGCCGCTCGTGCGCGGTGATGGCTGTGGTGTCGACGGGCTCCGCCGCCTGCCGGGTGACCGGCGCCTGGATCGTCTCGCCGCTCATGCTTCCGCACCCTTCTGGTCGGTCTGGGCCCCCGTCGCCCGGTTCCGGGGCACCGCGGAGCTTGCGGAGCGGTGTTCCGGCCGTGGCGATGGAGAGAGGCGCGGCGCGGCTCCGGTGGTCGTGCTGCGGTTCGCGACGCCGGTGGCGGGTCGCGACCCGGTGGCGGACGTGTCACGCGTCTGGAGCGCACGCCGCGCCTCCAGGCCGTCGCGCTTCGCACGCTTCTTCTGGTCCCGCTCGCTCTTCGGCGGGCGGTTCGTCAACGCGAGGAACGCGAACGACAGGACGAACGCGGCCAGCGCGATGATCACGGCCTGGGCCGACGCGACGCCGTACTCGTTGAAGGCGAACGCGTTGGTGTACGCGGCGTAGTTCGGCGTGTACTCGGTGTCGATCGCGGGCGCCACCGTGGACAGGATCTGCGGCTCCGCGAAGAGCTGCAGCGTGCCGATGATCGAGAACACCGTCGTGAGCACGAGGGCCGGCGCGATGAGCGGGATCTGGATGCGCCACGCGACCTGGAACGCGTTCGCGCCGTCCATCTTCGCGGCCTCGTAGACCTCGCCGGGGATCGACTTCAGCTGCGCCACGATGATGAGCATGTTGTAGCCCGTGTACGTCCACGTGACGATGTTCGCGATCGACCACAGGACGCTGTTCGCACCGAGGAAGTCCGGCTGCAGCCCGATCGACTGCAGCAGCGCCACGATCGGGGAGAGCCCCGGCACGTAGAGGAACGACCACAGGATCGTCGCGATGACTCCGGGCACCCCGTACGGCATGAAGTACACGGCGCGGAAGAACGCGGGCCAGCGGGCGCTCGCCGACTCGAGGAGGAGCGCGAGGATCGTGCAGAGGACGATCATCACGGGGACCTGCACGATGCCGAACAGGAGCATGCGGCCGATCGAGGCGACGAACCCGGAGTCCTGCAGCGCGATCGCGTAGTTGTCGAACCCGGCGAACCGGCCGACGACGCCGTCCTCGCCGAAGAGGCCCTTGCGGTCGACGGTGGTGAAGCTCTGGAACAGCGCACTGATGATCGGGATGATGAACGTCAGGACGAACAGAGCGAGGAAGGGTCCGAGCAGGATCCACGGCGCCCGCTTCTGGGCAGCCGTGGCCTTCGTGCTCGTGCGGAAGCCGGTGCGCGGCTGCGAGGCGGCCGTCGCGCGGTCCTGGGTGGCGGTCATCGTGCGGTCCTCACGCTCAGGCCCTTGTCCTTGAAGGACTGGACGATCTCCCGTTGGGCGAGCTCGACCGCGTCGGTGAGCTTCAGGCCGCCGGTCAGCTTGCGGCGGAACTGGTTCTGCAGGCTCGTGAACGCGGACTGGGTGACCGGGGACCACGACCAGTCGACGTTCTGCTCCTTCGAGGCCGGCACGAAGACCTCCTCGTTGTAGTTCTGGCCGGAGAACCACTTCGACGGTTGCTCGCGCTGCTCGCCGATGTAGTCGACCGCGGGCGACCACCCGATGCCGCAGTACTTGATCATCGCGTCGATGCCCTCCTTCGACGTGGTCATCCAGGTGATGAACTCGAGCGCCTCCGCCGGGTGCTTCGCGTTCGCCAGGACCGCCGCGGTGGAGCCGCCGATCGCGCTCGAACCGAAGCCCGTGTCGCCCCAGGTCTGCATGGGCGCGACCTTCCACTTGCCCTCGCCGCCCTGGACGGACTCGATGAGCGCATCGCCCCAGCTGGCGCTCGTGACGGCTGCGATCCGTCCGCTCGCGCACGCGGCGTACCAGCCGGGGGTGTAGGCACCGGCGGACGTGTCCACGAGCCCCTCGTCGATGCAGCCGTCGAAGAACTCGGCGACCATCATCGTCTTGTCGTCGGTCATGTCGACGACCCACTCGTCGCCGTCGATCCGGAACCACCGCGCCCCGGCCTGCTGGGCGTACGCGGCGAACGGCGAGGCATCGGCGACGGGGAACACCTCGAGGTAGTTCTGCTTGCCGGTCTTCCGGACCTTCTCGGCGAGGACCTTCCACTCGTCCCAGGTCGTCGGTGGCTCGCTGCCGGCTTGCTCGAGGATCGCCGTCTGGTAGTAGAAGCCCATCGGCCCGGTGTCCTGCGGGATGCCGTAGATGCCGTCCACGAACGACACCTGCGCCCAAGCAGCTTCGTCGTACTTCGACTCGAAGTCCTTCGCGCCGTACCGGGCGAGGTCCGTCAGGCCGTTCGCGAGCATGAACTCGGGGATCTGGCGGAGCTCGACCTGCCCGATGTCCGGGCCGCCGCCGGCCGCGAGCGCGGAGTACATCTTCTGGTACCCGCCGCTGTTGCCACCGGGGATCCAGTTCGCGGTGACCTGGATGCGGGGGTGCTCCGCGTTCCACACGTCGCAGACCTTCTGCAGGTCCTTGAGCCACGCCCAGTACGTGAGCTGGACGGTCTCCCCGCCGGACGCGGCGGGGATGAGCGCCGCCTTGTTGACGTTCGTGGAGCCCGGCACCGCGCAGCCGGCGAGGAGTCCCGCCGCCGCCGTCCCCAGGCCGAAGCCCAGGAGTTGTCGTCTGGTGATCGGGCTCCGCCTGGTTGATGGCGTCATTGCACGGCTCCGGTTCGTCGTCGATCGGCGTCCCGCCCAGCAAAGCACAAAACCGAGCGTTGCTGTACTTTCACGCATGTCGCTGGACGTTCCCTGGCGGATGTGGACGCGCCCCGCCCGAGGGGTGGATGGTGGGCGCACGCGGACGCCGGGGACCGTGAGAGGGTCCGATGAACCGGTCCGCCGTCGGGGCTGTCCTGCTCCGGCACGCTGAGCGGAAGGAGTTGCCATGACGTCGACCAACGCGACGAGCGAACTGCACGAGATCCTGGGACAGCGGCTGGAGGGCGGGGGCACCTGGGCGTGGGCCTACGCCGACGTCTCGGGCAACGTCGAGGACCCGCGGCGGCAGGCGGCACTCCGGCTCCGGGCAGTCGAGGAGTCCCTGCGCGCGCAGGGGGCGTCCGACGCCGTCGTCGACGCGATCGCGGCCGAGTTCGAGCAGGAGGCCGGTGTCCCGTCGCCGGTCACCCGGTACGTGCTCGTCCACGACGGCGCCGTCGTGCTGAGCGAGGTCCTCCCCGGGCACGTCCACGGAGCCGAGTCGGTCGGTGTCGGGGCCGTGCCGGACCTCGTGCCGCTCGTCGCCCACCGGCCGGTCGACCTGCCGTTCCTCGTCGTGCACGCCGGCAAGGAGGGCGGTGCGTTCCGCACCTACCGTCTCGGCCACGCACCGGTCGCGTCGGCCGAACGCCAGGTGGAGGGCCGCAACGACACGCTGCACTACGCCAAGGCCGGCACCGGGTGGAAGCAGCCGCACTGGCAGGCCCACACCGCCGAGATCTGGAAGCAGAACCAGTCCGAACTCGCGGGCGCCCTCGACGCCACGGTGCGCGAGCTCCGACCGGGCCTCGTCGTGGTGGCCGGCGACGTCACGGCCAGGGAACTCCTCGTGAAGTCGCTGTCGAACGAGACGAAGGCGCTCGTGTCCGTGTTCCCCGGTGACCCGCGGGCGGACACCGCATCGAAGCAGGCGTTCGTCGAGCACGTCGAGGTGGCGCTCGCCCGCGTCGTCGCGACCCGCCGGCACGACCTCGAGGACCTCCTGCGCACCCACGTCGGCCGCGGCGACAACCAGGCGGTGGCCGGCCTCGGGCCCGTCGTGGAGGCGCTGCAGCAGGCGCAGGGGTCCGTGGTGGCGCTCGACGCCGTGGCGATCGGTGACCGGACGCTCCTCGCGCTCGGGGCGGCGCCCTGGGTCGCGACGGCTCCGGAGCAGGCCGCGGGCGTCCCGGTGATCGGCCCGGTGCCCGCGGTCTGCGCCCTCGTGCGGGCTGCCGTGCTGACGGACGCGGAGCTCGTGCTGGTCAACGCCGCGTCGCTGCCAGGCGGTGCCGCGGCTGCGGCGCTCCTGCGCTGGCCGGTCGGGCCGGCCGTCCCCGCCTGAGGCGCGACCCACCGACGGACGGGAGGCCCGTGGCGGCCCCGCCACGGGCCTCCCGTCCGTCGCCCGGTCCCGCGCGTCCCGCGCTTCCATGGCTGCCCGGTCGGTCCGGGCACCCCTGGTGGGTCCGGGCGTCCCTGGTCGTTCCGGACGGCCCTCAGTCGTGCGAGCGGTCGCTCCGCGGCACCAGCGGCAGCGCGAGCAGCGGCAGCACCGCCACGATCGAGAACGACGCGGCGAAGCCGAGTCCCGCGACGAGTGCTCCGACCCCGGGGCCCACGGCGCTCGCCGCGATGAACTGCCCCGTGTTCTGCGCCCCCAGCGCCCGGCCCGACCAGAACGGTCCAGCGGCCTCCGCCACCGACGTGTAGGCGAGCCCGTTGTCCGCGACCGTCACGCTCGTCGCGACCACGAGGAACACCGCACCGGCCGCGAGGTGTGTGGCGTCCACGAGCGCCAGCACGCCCATCACCACGGCGGCGCTCAGGGCGACGATCCGCAGGGGGCCGACGCGGGATGCGACCCGGTCGCTCCACGCCCCGACGAGGATGCGGCCGATCGCCCCGACGAACTGCGCCCCGCCGACGAGGAGACCCGCCGCACCGGTGGGCCAGCCGAGCCCGACGAGCCACACCAGGCCGTAGGTCGACAGCGTGAACTGGGGCACCACGAGCAGCACCGACACCGCGTGGATCCGCCAGAGGAACCCGCCCGAGCGGTACGGGTTGGCCACCTGCTCCGCCGCCGCGGTCTCCCGGGAGGGACGCGGCGGGTTCGCGATGCCGACCGCGCACAGCAGGGCCAGCACGGCGCAGAGCGCGACCGGCAGCACGAGCGAGGCCCGGACGCCGGCCGTCTCCGCGAGCTGCGGGACCGTGACCGCGGCCAGCGTGACCCCGAGCGGTTGGGACATCTGCCGGATGCCCATCGCGAGGCCTCGGCGCTCCTTCGGGAACCAGCCGACGACGACCCGGCCGCTCGCCGCGTTCGTCGAGGCGCTCGTCATCCCGGCCGCGAGGAACGCCAGCCCGAGCAGCACGGTGTCACCGGCGGCGGCCCACGCGGCGGCGACCGCGAGGGTGGTGAGCACGAGTCCGCCTGCGATCACGGCTCGTTCGCCGAACCGGTCCGTGATCGCTCCCCAGGCGATGAGCGTGAGCACCATGCCGAACGTCGGCGCCGCCGCGAGCAGGCCGGCGGCCGGCAGCGGCATGCCGTGCGCGTGCAGGGACGGGATGAGGAGCGCCGGCGCGGAGACCACGAGCGTGCCGGCCGCCTGCGCGGCGACCCCGAGCGCGAGCATCGTCCACGCGCGGCGGTTCGCTGTCGGGCGTGGAGCGGTGGTCGTCGTCACGGGGTTCCCATCGGAGCAGCGATTGGTATACCAAAACGGTATACCATGCCTGCTAGGCTCTCCGACCGTGGCTGGAACGACGCAGGCGATGACGACGGACGACGCGCCGGTCTCGCAGACCGCGCAGCTCTACGACAACCTCCGGGCGGCGATCCTGACCCTCGACATCGCTCCGGGGGAGCGCATCTCGGAGCGCGGGCTCGAGGCGCGGTTCCACGCCTCGCGGACCCCGGTGCGCGCGGCGCTGTCGCGGCTCGAACGCGAAGGGCTCATCCTGCACGAGGGCCGCTCGTGGACGGTCACGCCCATCGACCTCGACGAGATCGCGTCGCTCGCCGAGCTCCGGGGCGTGCTCGAGCCCGCGGCCGCGAGGCTCGCCGTCGCCCGAGCCTCAGCCGAGCAGCTCGACGAGGTCCGGTCGCACCTCGACGACCTCCGCGCCGCACCGGACCAGCGGTCGGGCATCCGGATGGGCTCGACGTTCCACCTCGACCTCGCGGCGCTCGGCGGCAACCGGTTCATCACCGACGCCGTCGCCGACGCGCTCACCCGCCTCGAACGCACCCGGTGGATCGAGGTCCGGACGCCCGAGGCCCGCGACGCCGCGTGGGAGGAGCACAGCGCGATCCTCGACGCGGTCCGCGCGGGCGAGGCCGACCGTGCTGCCGACCTGCTCGCAGCGCACGTCGCGGGGACCAACGACCGGCTGCTGGCGTTCATCGCGCAGGAGCGTCGTCGGCTGCGTGGTGCGGGCATGGCGATCGTCGGGCCGACCGCGCGCTGAGGCGTCGGGCCGACCGCGCGCTGCGGCGTCGGGCCGGCCGTGCGCTGCGGCGCCGCGCCGGTGGTGGCGCCGTCAGACGGTCGGCTCCTCCGACCCGTCGGGTTCGCCGAAGATCCAGGCGTTCTGGTTGCCCTGACTGTGGTCGAGCAGTCCGCTCTTGACCTCGTCGATCGCGATCGACTCCGTGATCAGGTCGCGGCTCTGACCGCGCGTGTTCTTCGACATCGTTGGCTCCTGTGTGCGTGGGCATCGGTGGTGGAGCAGGCCCCTGCCTGCTGATGCGCTTCCTCACGGGACGTACTGAGGTCGCCCAATTGTCGCGCCGATCATCCGCAGAGCGCAAGAGTCCGAGACGCCCTGTGGACAGGGCGGTCGCGGCGGCGTGCCTAGGATGGTCCGGCCGCGCCGGCCGCGCCGGGCGCGGCGGCACCAGCGCGACGGCGGACGGGAGGCACGGCTTGGCTGGACAGCGCACCGCGCCTCCGACGGTCTACGACGTCGCCTCCGCGGCCGGCGTCTCGATCGCCACCGTCTCGCGGGTGCTCCGGACGCCGGACGCCGTCCGCGAGGGCACCCGTGACCGCGTGCAGGCGGCGATCCGGACGCTCGGCTACGTGCCGTCCGGGAACGCCCGCGCCCTCGCCGGCAAGCGCACCGGCGTCGTCGGACTCCTCCTGCCCGGGTTCGACGTCGTCCCGGACGAGCGCCCCGACCTCGTCACGGACGGCGGGGTCCGGGTGGTCGACGACCGACGGCACGTCACCCAGCCGTTCTCCTCGAACCTCTACTTCGACGAGGTCCTGCGCGGCGCCGAGCTCGAGGCCTGGCAGCGCGGACTTGCCCTCATGGTCGCGGCCGGGCGCGGGCCGTCGCGGGACGTCATCGTGAACGACGTCGCCGGACGCGTGGACGGTCTCGCCGTGCTCGCGCAGACGGTGCCGGACGAGTTGCTCGAGCACGTCGCCCGACGCATCCCCGTGGTGGTGCTCGCCGACGACCGACGCTCGCACGGCTTCGACTCCGTGAGTGTCGACAACGCCGCGGGCATGCGGACGGTCGTCTCCCACGTGGTGGGGCGGCTCGGCATCCGTTCGATCGCGTACGTCGCAGGGCCGATCGACTCCCCGGACGACATGGAGCGTGCCGCGGGCTTCCGGGATGCCCTCGTGGAACACGGGGTGGACCCGGCCGACGTGCCGGTCGTGCACGGCGACTTCGGTCGAGCCCGAGCGCGGGAACTCGCGACGGCACTGTTCGCGGGCGAGGTGCCACGCGCCGTCGTCTGCTCGAACGACCAGTCCGCGCTCGGCGTGCTCGACGCCGCGGCCGCGACGGGGGTCCGGGTGCCCGAGGACGTCGTGGTCACCGGGTTCGACGGCATCGACGCGGCCCGGTTCTCGTCGCCGAGGCTGACGACCGTCCACCAGCCGATGGGGGAGCTCGGGCGGGCGGCGGTCCGGGCGATCGTCGAGCGGTTGGCGCACCCGGACGGTCCGCCGCGTGCGGTGCGGCTCCCTGTCGAGGTGCTGCTCCGCGAGAGCTGCCCGCCCACCCTCGACGCCTGACCGCGCTCGGGCCCCTGGGCCCCCGCGGCGGCACCGTGCGAGCCCCGCGCCAGGCGCCCCGCGCGCTCCAGCGTGCGAGGTTCCACACACGGTGCGGGGCTCGGGGTCTCGCACGCTGCGCGAATCCTCGCACCGTGCGCCCGGCGCGGCGACGACCTCGCACGGTGCGAGCTCCGCCCCCCGCGTGCCCGAGCGTGCGAGGTTCCACGCACGGTGCGGGGCTCGAGTCCTCGCACGCTGCGCGAATCCTCGCACCGTACGAATCGCGTGGCGACGCCCTCGCACCGTGCGAGCCCCGCACCGACGCACCGACGCCCCTGCACCGTGTCGCGCCCCGCCAAACAACCCGATCGCTTGCGCCCCGCGATGTAAGCGCATACATTGGCCTGGTACCCATCGACACGGAGGTCGACCGAGCAATGACGCTTCCCCCACAGCGCATGCGCGAACCAGCGGGCACCCCCACGCCCGCCGCGCGTACAGCCCGCCGCACCCGCGCCGCCGGCACCGCCCGTCCCCGCCGACGCGGCCGCCTCCTCGCCGCCTTGGCCGGGGTCGCCGTCGTGGCCCTCGCCGCGAGCGGGTGCAGCATCCAGGTCCGCTCCCAGCCGGACCCGAGCATCGGTAAGGACACGATGCTCATCAACGCCGACCACGGCAACCCGCTGTTCGACCGCAACTTCAACCCGTACATCTCGAACTCGCGCACCGCGAGCAAGTGGATGTACGAGCCGCTCATCGAGGTCAACCCGCTCGACGGCAAGGGCACCCCGTGGCTCGCGAGCAGCTGGACCCAGCCGGACGCCCGCACGATCGACATGACGATCCGGCAGGGCGTCGAGTGGTCGAACGGCGACCCGTTCAGTGCGAAGGACGTCGTCTTCACGTTCGACCTGCTCAAGAAGTTCCCCGCGATGGACATCAAGGGCGCCTGGCAGCACATCGACCGCATCGAGCAGGACGGTGACCACGTCGTCTTCCACCTCAAGAGCGACGACGTGCCGAGCCTCAACATCATCGGCGCGACCTACATCCTCGGCGAGCAGCACTGGGGGAAGGTGGAGGACCCGACCACGTGGCGTGACCCGAACCCCGTCGGCACCGGCCCGTTCGTGCTCGGGAACTACACCGACCAGCAGTACTCGATGGACAAGAACCCGCGGTACTGGCAGGCCGACAAGATCGCGATCAAGCACCTCATCCTCCCGGCCACGAACACGCAGCTCGACACCGTCACCCGCGGCTACGACTGGGCGTACTCGTTCATCTCGGACGTCGAGGGCACCTGGGGTGCGGCCTCGAAGACCAACACGTGGTGGTTCCCGGCCGGCGGGGTGATCGGACTCGTCCCGAACCTCACGAAGGCGCCGTACAACGACGTCAACGTCCGCAAGGGCATCTCGTACGCGCTCGACCGGAAGGAGATCGCCGAGACCGCGACCGAGGGCAACCTGACGGCCGCGGGCCAGACGGGCCTCATCCTGCCCAACCAGGAGCAGTACCTCGACCCGTCGATCCCGGACGAGGGCATGATCACGCAGGACACGAAGCGGTCCCTGCAGGAGTTCGCGAAGTCCGGGTACACCCAGCAGGGCGGCAAGCTCGTCAAGGACGGCAAGCAGCTGACCATCACGATCATGACCGCGAACGGCTACTCCGACTGGCTCCGTGCGGCACAGCAGGTCCAGCGGAACCTGACCGCGATCGGCATCAAGGTCTCCCTCCAGGCACCGCAGCCAGCCGGCTACCAGGCCAACCTCAACAACGGCAAGTTCGACATGGCCATGGGCGGCATGGGCAACGGCGACGTCTACCAGGCCTTCAACTCGCTGCTCTCGAGCGACTTCTACCAGCCCGTCGGCAAGTCGACGGTGAACAACTACGAGCGCTACAAGAACGCCGACACCCAGGCGCTGCTCGACGAGTACAAGGCGACGACCGACGAGGCGAAGCAGCGGGAGATCCTGCACCAGCTGCAGAACATCGTGTACGACGACGTCCCCGTGATCGGCATGTACTACGGCGGCCTCTGGGGCCTGTTCAACACGAACAAGTTCGTCGGCTGGCCGAGCGCGGAGGATCCCTACATGGCACCGCAGAACTACGACTCGGCACCGCTGCTGATCTTCTCGAAGCTGCGGCTCCGCGACAGCGCGGCCGGCAAGGAGATCCTGGAAGCGCAGAAGCAGCAGGAGGCAGACAAGTGAAGTACCTCCTCCAGAAACTCGTCCTGTTCGTCCTGACCCTCTGGGCCGCGGTCACGCTGAACTTCGTGCTCCCGCGCCTCATGCCGGGCAGCCCGACCGACGCCGCGCTCGCCAAGCTCAGCCAGAACGGGCCCGTCACCGACGCCACCAAGAAGGCGATCGAGGCCCAGCTCGGTGTCCCGAGCGGCAACCTCTGGGACCAGTACGTCAGCTACCTGCACCAGGTCGTCACGCTCGACTTCGGCACGAGCTACACGTTCTACCCGCAGCCCGTCGGCGACCTCGTGGCCCAGGCCCTGCCGTACACGCTCGTGCTCGTCGGCCTCGTCACGATCATCGCGTTCGTGCTCGGCACCCTCATCGGCGTCGGCGCAGCGTGGAAGCGCGGCACGTGGCTCGACTCCCTCCCGACCCTGTCCGGCAGCTTCATGTCGACGTTCCCGTACTTCTGGACGGCGCTGCTGCTGCTGTTCTTCCTCGGCTACGTCCTGCACTGGTTCCCGACCACCGGCGCCTACTCGGCCACGACGACGCCCGGGTTCAGCGGAGCGTTCATCGGCGACGCGCTGCAGCACGCGATGCTGCCGGCGATCACGATCCTCGTGACGAGCCTCGGCGGCTGGATCATCGGCATGCGCAACGCGATGATCAACACCCTCGGCGACGACTACGTCACGTTCGCCGAGGCCAACGGGCTCCGCGGCCGCACGGTCGCCGTCCGGTACGCCGCGCGGAACGCGATCCTGCCGAACCTCACCGGCTTCGGCCTCGCGCTCGGCGGAGTCGTCGGCGGGTCCGTGCTCGTCGAGCAGGTGTTCGGCTACCCGGGCATCGGCTACCTGCTGTTCAACGCCGTGATCGGGCAGGACTACCCGCTGATGCAGGCCCTCTTCCTGATGATCACCGTGTCGGTGCTCATCGCCAACTTCATCGTGGACGTCCTGTACGGCGTCCTGGACCCGAGGACGCGCCGATGACCACAACGTCGCGATGGGCGGCGTGCTCCGCCCACAACCACCACCCGAGGACGCGCCGATGACCACGATCGCAGTTCGCACGCAAGAAGAAGAACCCACCGCCCCGAGCAGACTCCGAGCCGCCGCCCGCCAGTTCGGCGTCGTGTGGAGCAACACCAAGGCCCGCGTCGGCATCGTCATCCTCGGCGTCTTCGTCGTCGTGGCGATCGCCGCCCCGCTCCTCGCCCCCTACGGCGCCAGCCAGAACGGCTTCGCCCGCAGCGCCGACGCCACCTGGGCGCACTGGATGGGCACCACCGCCGCCGGCGAGGACGTCCTCTCCCAGCTCATCTACGGCGCCCGCGTCTCCGTGCTCGTCGGAGCGGTCGCGGGCTTCCTGTCCACGCTCGTCGCCGTCGCGATCGGTCTGAGCTGGGGCTACATCCGTGGCTGGGTCGCCGAGGTCATCGGGTTCATCGTGAACCTGTTCCTCGTCATCCCCGGCCTGCCGCTCATGATCGTCATCGCCGCGTACCTGCAGAACGGCGGCATCGCGGTGATCATCGCCGTGATCGTCGTGACGGGCTGGGCCTGGGGCGCACGCGTCCTCCGGAGCCAGACGCAGTCGCTCCGCAGCCGTGACTTCGTGACGGCCGCGCAGTTCTCCGGCGACGGCGCCACCCGGATCGTCTTCCGCGAGATCCTGCCGAACATGACGAGCCTCATCGTCGGCTCGTTCTTCGGCGCGGCGACGAGTGCGATCCTCGCCGAGGCCGGCCTCGAGTTCCTCGGACTCGGGGACTCGTCGATCGTCAGCTGGGGCACGATCCTCTACTGGGCGCAGAACTCGAACGCGCTCCTCACGGGCCAGTGGATCCTGCTCTTCGCCCCCGGTCTCTGCATCGCCCTCCTGGCGATGAGCCTGACCCTGATCAACTTCGGCGTCGACGCCGTGTCCAACCCGCGACTGCGCGAGGGCGCGCGTCGCAAGCGCAAGGAGGCCACCGCATGAGCGGCGCACCCACGCACGCATCGGACGGACGGGAGGCGCGGGACGGCGCCGCCACGCGCCTCCCGTCCGGCCCGCACCGCGCCACGAGCGTGACGCAGGACGTCCTGCTGGACGTCCGCGACCTGTCGGTCGTGTACGAATCGGCCGGCCAGGAGGCCGTCCAGGCCGTCGACCACGTGTCCTTCCAACTCCGGAAGGGCGAGTTCGTCGGCCTCGTGGGGGAGTCCGGCTCCGGCAAGTCGACCCTCGGCTACGCGCTCACCCGGCTGCAGAAGCCGCCGGCGCGGACGAACGGCGGCAGCATCGTCTTCGCGGGCGAGGACATCCGTGACCTCGACGACGAAGCGCTCCGCCAGCAGCGCCAGGGCGGGTTCGCGATGGTGCTGCAGTCGGGCATGAACGCACTCAACCCGGTGCGGACGATCCGCAACCACTTCATCGACGTCTTCAAGGCCCACGGCCACGTGCCGCGCGAGCGCTGGGACGCCCGGATGCGGGAGCTCATCGAGAAGGTGAAGCTCCCCGACACGATGCTCGCCCGCTACCCCGGCGAGCTCTCCGGCGGCATGCGGCAGCGCGTGTCGATCGCCCTCGCCCTGTCGCTCGAACCGCGGCTCATGGTGTTCGACGAGCCGACCACGGCGCTCGACGTCCTCGTGCAGCACGCGGTGATGGACACGATCATCGAGCTCCAGCAGTCCGAGGGCTTCACGGCGATCCTCATCAGCCACGACCTCGGCATCGTCCTCGAGGCCACCGAGCGCGTGCTCGTGATGCACGAAGGGCGCATCGTCGAGGACGGCGGCTCGATGGAGACCCTGCGCGACCCGCAGGACGACTACACGAAGATGCTGCTGTCGCACTACGCCGACCCGCGTGCAGAGGTCGTGTCGCTGCCCGGGTTCCCGGATCGGTCGCAGCGCACCGCGACCCGGCAGGAGACCACGTCGTCGTTCAGCACGGTGGGGTCGCGGGAGCGGTCCGCTGCCCGGAACCCGATCGTCGTCGACCACCTCGTGAAGACCTACCCGGCGCCGCGTCGCGGCGAGCAGCCCGTCCAGGCGGTCCGCGACGTCTCGTTCACGCTCGAGCCCGGGCAGTCGCTCGCCCTCGTCGGGCAGTCCGGCTCCGGCAAGTCCACGATCGCGAAGATGCTCACCGGCGTCGAGAAGCCGACCACCGGCACGGTCCGGTTCGGCGACGTCGACGTGGCGGAGCTCGGCAGGCGTGGCCTGAAGGACCTCCGCTCCGAGGTGCAGATGGTGTTCCAGGACCCGTACGCGGCGCTCAACCCGCTGCACACCGTCGAGTACATCCTGTCCCGTCCGATCGCGAACTACACGGGTCTCCGCGGCCGGGACGCCCGGCGCCGGATGCTCGAACTCCTCGAGACGGTCGGGCTGACCCCCGTGGAGCAGTTCGCGCAGAAGCTCCCGCACCAGCTCTCCGGTGGGCAGCGGCAGCGCGTGGTCATCGCCCGGGCACTCGCGAGCGACCCGCAGGTGATCATCGCCGACGAGCCGGTCTCGATGCTCGACGTCACGCTCCGCGCCGGGGTGCTCGCCCTGCTCGAAGACCTCCGGGAGCAGTGGGGCGTCTCGCTCCTCTACATCACGCACGACCTGCTGAGTGCCCGGCTCATCACGGACGACATCATGGTGCTGCACGACGGCGCCGTGGTGGAACGGGGCCGCACGGCCGAGGTGCTGCAGGACCCGCAGGACCCGTACACGGTGGCGCTGCTCGACGCGGTGCCCAACCCCCGAAGGGCACTGCTGGCATGACCACGCTCCACGACTTCCCGACCGTCCCCGCCTTCGGCCACCTGCCCACCCCCGAGGGCGTCGACGTCGTCGGCATCGACCTGCCCGTCGGGCGTCTCACCGCGTACCGCGTCGTCCCTGCGGGCGAGTCGAAGGGCACCGTCCTGATCGTCCCCGGGTACACCGGGTCGAAGGAGGACTGGCGGACCTTCATGCCGCTCCTGGGCCGGGCCGGCTGGACCGCAGTGGCGATCACCCGCCGCGGCCAGGCCGACTCGGCGCGGGCGTCCGGGCCGCAGGGCTACACGCTGGACGAGGAAGCGGCCGACGTCGTCCGGGTCGCAGCACTGCTCGACGACGGTGCGCCCGTGCACCTCATCGGCCACTCGCTCGGCGGCGTGATCGTCCGCGAGGCCGCCATCGCGTCCCCGGAGTCCTTCCGCGACGTCGTGCAGTTCTGCTCCGGACCGTACGGCTGGCCCTACCGCAAGGTCGCCGAGCTGACGATCCTGCACGACACCGGCGGGAACCTCCGCCAGCTCTTCGACTCGACGAACCCGCTCTGGGCCTACCGCCCCGACGAGGAGCTCCCCGACGACCCGCGCTTCGTCCGCGACCGCTTCGACGCGCACGACCCCGCGAGTGTCATCGCCGGCGGGCACATCCTCGAGGACCACACCGACTCGTCCGCCGAACTCCGCGCGACCGGCCTCCCGGTGCTCGTGACGCACGGCGAGTGGGACGGCGCCTGGCCGATCCCGTGGCAGCGGCAGATGGCGGAGGACACCGGGGCCGCGTACGAGGTCATCCCGACGAGCTACCACGGTCCGCAGGTCGAGAACCCGGCGGCGACGCTCGACACCTTCGACCGCTTCCTGTCCGCCCACTGAAAGGCCCCATCATCACCACGCTGCAGTTCCCCGACGGCTTCCTCTGGGGCGCCGCCACCGCCGCCCACCAGATCGAGGGCAACAACGTCAACAGCAACTGGTGGGTGCACGAGCACGAGCCCGACACCACCATCGTCGAACCCTCCGGCGACGCCGCGGACAGCTACCACCGCTACCGCGAGGACATCCGCATCGCCGCCGACCTCGGCCTGAACTCCTACCGGTTCAGCATCGAGTGGGCGCGCATCGAGCCCGAGCGCGGCTGGGTGTCCGGCGCCGAGATCGACCACTACCGCCGCATGGTCGACGCCTGCCACGAGGCCGGCATCGAGCCGATCGTCACGCTCATGCACTTCACCGTGCCGCGGTGGTTCGAGCGCGACGGCTTCTGGCGAGCACCCGACGCGGCCGACCTGTTCGCCCGCTACACGGAGGCCGCGCTCCCCGTGGTGCAGGACGGCGTCCGCTACGTCTGCACGATCAACGAGCCGAACATCGCCGCGATGCTCGCCGGGGGTGAGGACGCATCGAACCTCGTGGCGTACGGCCTGCCGAACCCCGACCTGCACGTGGCCGACCAGCTGCTCGCCTCGCACAAGCGGTCCCGCGAGGTGCTCGCACAGGTCGACGGACTGCAGTCCGGCTGGACGATCGCGACGCAGGCCTTCCGGTCGAACGGCGAGCCCGGTGCCGACGCGAAGCTCCGCGAGTACGGGTACCCGCGCGACGACTGGTACCTCGAACAGGCCGCGGGGGACGACTTCCTCGGCGTGCAGGCCTACACCCGCACGTTCATCGGGCCGAACGGTCCGCTGCCGGTCGCGGACGACGTCGAGACGACCCTCACCGGCTGGGAGTTCTACCCCGAGGCGGCCGCGGACGGACTCCGTTCGGCATGGGAGCTCTCCGGCCACGTGCCGCTGATGATCACCGAGAACGGCATCGCCACCGCCGACGACACCCGCCGGGTGGCCTACACGCAGGGCGCCCTCGAGGGCATCCACCGCTGCATCGCGGACGGCATCGAGGTCCTCGGCTACCAGCACTGGTCCCTCCTCGACAACTACGAGTGGGCGTCGGGCTTCCGCCCGACCTTCGGGCTCGTCGCGTGGGACCCGGAGACGTTCGAGCGGACGCCGAAGGACTCGGCGCGCTGGTACGGGCGGGTCGCGCAGGCGAACACGCTCACCGTCTGAGACGCGACCAGCCTGGAGGCGCGACCTGCGTCCCGACGCGGGTCGCGCCTCCAGGGTGGTTCAGTCGGCCGACTCGTCGGAGGTGGGGTCGTCCGCGGTGAAGCGGAGCCCCGCGGTCTGGTCGTCGAACCAGGCGAGGAGGACCTCCTCCGCCTTCCGCGAGCCGCGCTCGCGAGCCAGGTCCAGGGCACTGCGCCCCTCGGCGTCGAGCACCGTCACGTCCGCGCCCCGTTCGAGCAGGGCCTCCGTGGTGCCGCGCCGGTCGAACCACGCCGACGCGTGCAGCGGCGCGAAGCCCCAGCGCGGGTCGACGTCGTCGATGCCCACGGGGTCGCTCCCGATGCCGTCGAGCGCGAGCGACAGCCCGCCGACGTCGCCGTGTCCGGCAGCCCGCACCGCGGGGGTCGCCCACTCCAACCAGCCGTCCGGCACCGGGCCGCGCCAACCGTGCTGCGGGCGCTGTCCGAGCTGCGCCCACTCGTCCTCGTGCACCGACCGGACGGCGACCTGGACGTCGCGGAAGTGCACCGCCAGCTCACCCGTGGGCGAGAGCAGGAGCCGGAGCTCCCAGACGTCGGCGTCGACGTGCGCGAGCTCCCCGCGCGAGACGTGGACGTCTCCGGCGAGGAGGTCGAGGACCTGCGTGTCGAGCGGTTCGAGCACGGCTCGCTCGAACCGGAGCGTCACGCGGGCGTGGTTCCACCGCTTCCAGAGGCCGTCCGGGGTGTCGAGCACTTCATCGTTCCGCACGACCACCGTCGCGCGCACGGTACTGCTGCCGTCGTCCGTCGGGGGAGCGGCGTCCCACTGCTCGACGCGGGCCTCGTTCCACGTGACCGACGCGAGGGCGGCCACGGTCGGCGGCGCGTCGGTCAGCAGCCGGGCGAGGTGCTCGGCGTAGCCCTCGACGTCCTCGAAGGAGACGTACCCGACCGCGGGCCAGCCCACTCGACTCCATCGCACGATCAGACACTACCGAACCGATCGGTGGCGCCGGTCCGGTCTCCCCGTCCCGCTAGTCGTTGATCCGGTGGGCGGTCGAGCGGCCGCGCCGAGGACCGGGCGGCTCCGCAGCGCGTGACGCCCTCCTGGAGCGACCCGTGCCCTGGTGCGAGGCCGGGCGCCGACCGTCCGAGCCCGTCCGTGTGCGCTGGACGACGACGTCGGACGGAGCACTCGCCGAGTCCCGCGCGCTGCCGGCGTCACCGCGCGCTCGCGACACCCGCCGGGGGCTCTCACTGGCCGGGGTGGTCGGCTCGTAGTTGTAGTAGTACTTCCCGCCCTTGGCCGCGCTCGTCCGGTTGACCGTGATGCCCAGGACACGGGCTCCGACCTGCTCGAGCCGGGTCAGTGCTGCGGTGACGTCGGCGCGGCGGACACGCCCGTCGAGGCTCGCGACCATCAGCACGCCGGAACAGATCGTGCCGAGGACCGCGGGATCGGTGACCGGGAGGAGCGGCGGGGCGTCGACGATGACGTGGTCGTACGAGCGCTCGAGGTCGCGGATGAGCTCGGTCATCTGCGGGGAGCTGAGCAGTTCGCTCGGGTTCGGCGGGACGCGGCCGGAGGTCAGGACGTGGAGCGGCAGCGTCCCCAGCTCCTGCATCGCGTCCTCGAGTTCGATCTGGTGCGTCAACACGGTCGAGAGGCCGACGCGGCTCTCGAGTCCGAGGTAGGTGCCGATGGACGGGCGGCGGAGATCTGCGTCGACGAGCGCCACGCGCGCGCCGTTGCGTGCCAGCACGAGGGCCAGGTTCAGGGCGGTGGACGACTTCCCCTCGCCCGGAGTCGTGCTCGTCACGACGACGCTCTGCGACAGGCCGTCGATGTTCGTGTACATGAGGTGGGTCCGCAGCTGGCGGAAGCTCTCCGCGCGGACGCTGTAGCCGTCGTCGTCGGTCATGATCGCCGGGGTCGTGCCGACCGTCTCGTCGAGCGGGATCTCGGCGAGCACCGACGCATCGGTCATCGCGGCGAGCTCCTCGACGGACCGGAGACGGGTGTCGAGCGCCGCCCGGACGAAGGCCTGACCGATGCCGATGGCCAGCCCCGCGATGATGCCGAGCGCTGCGGCGACGGTCACACGCGGCTCGTACGGCGCTCCGGGAGGCGATGCCGGCTGGAAGACGGAGAGGCGCACGAGCTCGCTGGCGCCCTCGCCGACGCGCTCGACGTGGTCCACCTGCTCGATCAGTACCTCGGTGACGGCGTTCGCCACGGTCGCGGCCACCGCCGGGTCGGGGTCGGTCGCACTGATCGAGATGAGCACGGTGTCGTTCTGCGCGGTCGCGACGACGGTGCCGCTCAGGTCCGCCGCTTCGCCGTGCAACCCGGCCTTCTTCGCCGCGAGCGCCAGGACGCGGGGCGTCTGCGCGAGTGCCGTGTACGACTTCACGCGGGCGGCGGAGAAGTTGTTGCCCTGACTGAGGTCGCTGACGTTCCCGCTGCCGTTCACCGCCACGAAGACGCCTGCGGTCGCGCGGTACTGCGGCGTCTGGATCGCGGCGGAGGCCACTCCCGCCGTCGCGCCGAGGACGAGGAACAGCGCGACGGAGAACCACCGTCTGCGCAGTGTCTGCAGGAATTGTGCGACGTTCATGTGGTCTTCCGATCCGGGTCGATGCGTGTAATACTCATACTACATGCTTTGATATTTCACGACAAGGGAGGTCGCATGACGATCCTCGGAGCAGTGCTCGCGCTGGTGCTGGCCGGACTCGTCGTCACGCGCAGGACGGCATGGCTGCCGATCGTGCTCGGCGTCACGGCGGGGCTGCCGTACTCCGCGGCCGTCTCGGTCGGCGGGAACTCCGTGCCGCTCTTCTTCGTCGCCGGGTTGCTCGCGGTCGTGCTGCTCCTCGCACCGGCCCCGGGTGCCCTCGCCCCGCACTGGACCCGTGTCGTGCTCGTGTGCTTCGTCGCCTGGTCCCTGCTCATCACCGTCGCCGCTCCGTGGTTCTTCCGGGGCATCCGCGTCCTGTCCTCGCGGGGCGGGGTCGACCTGCAGGTGCTCGACCCCGACACCCTCGCGTTCACGGCCAGCACGGCGGGTCAGGTCGCCTACGTGCTGATCGCCGTCGCTGTCCTGCTGTACCTCGTGCGCGCGGGAGCCGCCCTCACCACCGTCACCGTCGCGTTCGCGGTCGGCACCGTCGGCACGACTCTGCGCGGGATCATGGTCGTCAGCTCCGGTGACCTCCTCGGGCCGCTCATGGACACCACCAACGCGATCTACGCCGATCCCGGCACCCGACTCCGTGGGGTGTTCAACGAACCGAGCGAGCTCGCGGCGTTCTCGCTCCCGGCCGCCGTCTTCTTCGCGATGATGGCCTCCACCGGGGTCCGACGTCGTCGCTGGCCGTGGTGGCTCCTCGCCCTGACCGCGTGTGCGAACCTGCTGCAGGCTGCCTCCGGTGTGGCGGTCGTGGCGTCGGGCGTCGTCGTGTCCGCCGGCATCGTCGTGCTGCTCGTCCGCTCGCTCGTCCTCGGCGGGGTCGGCGTGCAGTGGTTCGTCCTCGGAGGACTGGCCGCGGCCTTCGTGCTCATCGGCTGGTGGTCCGAGCTCACCGCGCCGATCGTCGAGCTCGTCGACGACAAGATCGGGAGCCAGTCGTGGAACGCCCGCACCGGAGCGGACGTGTTCAGTCTGCAGCTCATCGGCCAGACGGGCGGACTGGGTGTCGGCCTCGGTGGCAACCGCCCCTCGTCGTTCGCCGTCGCGCTGCCGAGCACCATCGGTGTCCCCGGCACGGTCCTGTTCCTGCTCCTCGTGGTCGGCGCGGTCCTCGCCACCCGGACGGACCGCGGCCTGCTCCCCGCCTCCGTGTCCCTCGTCGCACTGCTCATCGCGAAGTCCGTGGGCAACCCCGACCTCTCCACGCCCGTGCTCTGGCTGCTGATCGGGGTCTGTTTCGTCCCGCTCTGGCGACGCGCCCTGATCCACGACGCAGGTCCCGCAGCCGCAGCGTCCACCGCCGTGTCGCCGGCCACCGCCGCGCGTCTCCTCACCAGAACGGAGTCCTGATGTCCGTCATCGTCATCGCCTGCGAGGGGAACATCTGCCGCTCGCCCTACGTGCAGTTCGCGCTCGCCGACGCGCTGGACCGGTCGGGTGTCCACGATCATTCCGTCCGCAGCGTGGGAGTCCGTACCGTCGCCGGTCGGCCGATGTTCCACCGTTCGTCCGCAGCGCTCGCCGCGGCAGGGATCACCGGCCACGAGTCGTTCCGGTCAAGCCCCGCGACGCCCGCGCTCCTCGCCGACGCGGACCTCGTCCTCACCATGGAGCGGTGGCACCGCTCGAGCATCGTGGAGCGCGTCCCGCGGACCTTGCGGCGCGTCTTCACCCTCCGCGAGGCTGCTCGGATCGCGTCGCGCGCTGATCTGGTCGCCGACGTCGCGGTGACGGGCGGTGACGTCGCCGCTGTCCTCCGCCGGCGCCGACTCGACGCGATCACGCCCGATCCTGTGGCCGACGACATCCCGGACCCCGTCGCCGGAGACGCGGAAGCGCACGCGGCGTTCCGTCGGACCGCGGACGACGCCGTCTCGGCCCTCGTGCCGCTCATCGTCGCGTGTGCGAGCGGAGCGGCCGCATGACCGGCCGGGGTGTCATCCTGCACGAGTGGATCGAGCGCCGGGGCGGGGCCGAGCGGGTCGTCGACGCCATGGCGTCCGCGTTCCCGGCAGCAGACCTCGGCTGCACGTGGGACGACGATCCGGGGCGCTACCCGGGGCGTGTCGTCCGCGAGAGCTTCATCGCGCGGACACCGCTCCGCGGTCGCAAGGCGCTCGCGCTCCCGGCCCTGTCCGCGATGTGGCGAGCTGCGCCGCCCGTCCGCGGGGAGTACGACTGGGCGCTCGTGTCCTCCCACCTCTTCGCGCACCATGCCCGCGTCCTCGGGGTCGCTCCCGAGCGCCAGTTCACCTACGTGCACACCCCCGCGCGGTACCTCTGGAACCCGGAGCTCGACGCACGCGGGGACCGTCTCGCGGTCCGCGCCGTCGCACCCTTCTTCCGGGCCGTCGACCGGCGCCGTGGTCGCGAACTCCGACGCGTCGCCGCGAACAGCGGCTTCGTCCGCGATCGCATCCGCGACGCGTGGGGCATCGAGGCACGGGTGATCCATCCTCCCGTGCAGGTGGATCGACTGACCAGCGTTCCGGATTGGAGTGCTGAACTCGATGAGCACGAGCTGGCCGTGCTGGAGGACCTCCCACGGGGGTACCTCCTCGGAGCGTCGCGCTTCGTGCCGTACAAGCGTCTCGACGTCGCGATCGACGCGGGTCGGGCCTCGGACCGACCGGTGGTGATCGCTGGCAGCGGCCCAGGCGAGACCGAGCTGCGGGCGCTGTCGTCCCGGAGCGGCGTGGACGTCCGGTTCGTGATCGATCCGTCGGACGCCCTGATGGCGGCACTCATGCAGCGCGCGACGGCGTTCGTGTTCCCGCCTGTCGAGGACTTCGGCATCATGCCGGTCGAGGCGATGGCGCTCGGCACCCCGGTCGTCGCGAACCGCCTCGGCGGTGCTGGTGAGACGGTGCAGGACGGTGTGACCGGCGCGCTCGTCGACGACTTCTCGGACGCGGCACTCGCCCGGGCCGTCGACCGGGTCTCGGGACTCGACGGCGCAGCCTGCCGAGAACGTGCGGCGCAGTTCCGCACCGAGCGGTTCCAGCAGGAGCTGCGGGAGTGGATGGGCGTGTCCTGATCTGCGTCCACGGACAGACGGCGGCACGGTGACGGTCGAGAGCGACCGGCACCGTGCCTCCTGGATGTTCGGCGGCCGTCAGCGCGCCACGGCGCGGAGGAGGACGTCTTCGATCTGTGTCGCGATCCGTTCGGGCGTGTGTGCGAGGGCGGTCGAGCGCCCTTCCGTCACCAGGGACGCTCGCAGCGCGGCGTCGTCGGCGATCCGGAGCATCGCCGCGGCCAGTGCCGCGGGGTCGTCGCTGGGGACGAGGAGGCCGTCGTGCTCGTGCGTGAGGATCTCGGCTGGACCACCGGTGTCGGCGGCGATCACGGGCCGGCCGGCGGCGAGTGCCTCGACGACCACCTGGCCGAAGGGCTCCGGACGGCGGCTGGTGTGCAGGACGGCGTCCGCCCGCGCGTACTCTGCTGCGACGTCGTCGACGTGCCCACGGAACTCGATCGCGTCCGTCAGACCCAGACGGTCGACCAGCGTGCGGAGCGCGTGCTCGTGCACCAGGTCGCCATCGAAGAGCGGGGCGCCGACGAGGGTGAGCCGGACCCGCCGGTCGAGGCCGCAGGCGCGCGCGGCGGCGAGGGCACGGACCGCGATGTCCTGACCTTTCCAGGCGGTGATCCGGCCGACCAGCACGAAGCGTCGAACCTCGTCGCGCTGCGGTGTCGCGGTGCCGACATCGGCGGGGCAGCCGATGACCGTCGCGCGACGCCGGGCGGCAGCGGGGAGTGAGCCGAGGGTGGTCCGGGAGTTCGCGATCACCTCGCGCGGGACCGTCCGGAACACCGCACGGAGGAGTCGCGCGCCCAGCGGAGCCGCGCCCTCCACTCCCATGATGTCGTGCGCGTGGGCCACGACGGGGACACCGGCAGCGCGAGCCGCCGCCCCGGCGTACACGTGCGCCTTCGCCGAGTGTGTCGCGACGACGTCGACGCCGCGGGAACGCAGCCAGTTCCGGAGCCGCACGGTCGCGGCGATCGTCCCCACGGCTGCGGTGGCGGCGTTCGCGACGCCGGCGCCTCGGGCGCTGACCCGCGCGACGCTGGCTCCGAGCGGGATCACGACGTACTCGATGCCCCGAGCGCGCAGGACGCTCTCCACGGGGCCGTGTTCTCCGAGGACCACGACGGGGTGGACACGGTCCAGTGCTGCACAGGTGCGGGCCACGAAGAGTTCGGCTCCGGAGCACTGAGCGCTGTGGGTGACGAACGCGACGGTGATTGCCATGTTCCGATTGTACATGTAATATATAGAACACGACAGGGAAACAAGTCCACGAAAGGCTTCGACATGAACCGCACCGCGCTCCGATCCGTCCTCGCGACCTCCGCCGTCGCCGTCTCGCTGCTCGGCCTGACGGCGTGCTCGTCCGCCGACGCGCAGGACAAGGCGTCCGCGACGCCGAAGCCCACCGCGTCCGCGACAGCACCGGCAGTCACCGACGAGGCGCTCTTCGGCAACCTGCCCGAGGGTGTCGAGACCCATGAGGCCTCCTGCGTCGACGGGAAGGCGACGATCGACCAGCCGAACGCCAAGGTCGTCCTCGCGGGCGACTGCGACCTCGTCACCATCACTACGGGCAACTCGGTGGTGCAGCTGGGCAAGGTCGGCACCCTCGTCATCGACGGCGACATCAACGGCGTTGCCGCGAAGACCATCGGCTCGCTCGAGCTCAAGGGGGGCGGCAACTCGGTGCTCGCCGACAATGCGCCGAAGACCACGGGCGACACGAAGGACAACCGCGTCGAGCAGCGCTGACACCACTGCGACACGCCCCCGACTCCGTGACGGAGTCGGGGGCATCGTGCTTGCAACGGATCAGCGCGGGGGCCGCCACAGGACGATCTGCGTGTTCCGCTGCGGCCGCACCCCGGCGCGCAGCGGGACGGCCGCACCGGTGGCCGAGGCGGCGAACACGCGTGCGCCCGGACGGCTGATGAGCTGGTCGGCCAGGGCCGTCTCGAGCTCGGACACCCGCGAGCGCAGCGCCCGGTTCTCGTTCTCGAGTTCGAGCACCCGCCGGATGCCCTCGAGCGAGACGCCCTCGGACCCGAGGCGCGCGATCTCCCGCAGCTGTGCGATGTCGCGCATCGAGTAGCGCCGCGAGCCGCCGCGGGTCCGGCCGGGCACGACGAGGCCGAGCCGGTCGTACTGCCGCAGCGTCTGCGGGTGCATCTCGGCCAGCTCCGCTGCCATGGCGATGGCGAAGACGGGCGAGTTCTCGTCCATGTCGGTCATCGACCGCCCCTTCCGTTCAGCGCGTGGTGCACAACAGCCTGGGCCCACGCCGCCGGTCCCCACGCGACGCGCCAGCGGCGTGTCGGCCGTGCCGGTGGGGAGAGGCTCGGTGCGGCTCCGTGTCGGAGCCGCACCGAGCCTCCAGACCGGTCGCTCATGACGCTAGCCGCGCGCCTTGGCGAGGAGGTCCTCGCGGGGGTCCTCGTCGGGCAGGGCGGCCGCGAGGGCCTCGACGGCCTCGCGCTGCTTGTCCGTGAGGTGCGATGGCACCGCGACCTGCACGGTGGCGAGCAGATCGCCGGTGCCCTTCTTCGTCGTGACCCCGCGGCCCTTGACGCGGAGGACACGACCCGACGGGGTGCCGGGGGCGACCCGCAGCTTGACGGGCTCGCCGCCGAGCGTCGGCACCTGGATCGTCGCACCGAGCGCCGCCTCGGCGAACGTCACGGGGACGTCGACGCGGAGGTTGAGCCCGTCACGCTCGAACACCGGGTGCTTGCGGACCGAGACCGTGACCACGAGGTCGCCGGCCTCGCCGCCGTCGGGGGAGGGCTGCCCGCGTCCGCGGAGGCGGATCTTCTGCCCGTCCGCGACCCCGGCCGGGATGCGCACGTTGACCGTGCGACCGTTGCCCTGTGCGAGCTTGACGGTGTCGCCGGCGATCGCGGTCGCGAAGTCGAGCGTCGTGGAGGCGGTGACGTCAGCACCCTTCGTGGGGCCGCCGAACCCGCGGTAGCCGCCGTTGGACTGGCCGAAGCCGCCGCCACCGCCGAACATGCCGCCGAGGATGTCCTCGAAGCCGCTCGCGCCGCCGCGCCCGTTGCCGGGCTGCCCGAAGCGGACGCGCTGACCGCCCCCGCCGCCGAACATGCCGCCGAAGACGTCCTCGAAGCCGCCCTGGGCGCCCGGGCCGCCCGCGGTGAAGCGGGCGCCCGAGCCCATGGCACGGACCTGGTCGTACTCCTGGCGCTGCTCCTTGTCGGACAGCACCGAGTACGCCTCGCTGATCTCCTTGAAGCGGGCCTCGGCGGCGGCGTCACCCGGGTTGGAGTCCGGGTGGTACTGCCGCGCGAGCTTCCGGTAGGTCTTCTTCAGCTCAGCGTCGCTCGCCGTCTTGTCGACACCGAGGACCTTGTAGAAGTCCTTGTCGAACCAGTCCTGACTGGCCATGAATCCCTACCTCCTTCCCGCGGTCAGGCCGGGACCGCGACCGCGACCTTGGCCGCACGGAGGACGCGCTCGCCGAGCTTGTAGCCCGGCTCGACGACGTCCGCCACGGTCTGCGCGGTCGCCCCCGGCGTGGGGAGCTGCACGATCGCCTCGTGGATGTTCGGGTCGAAGGCCTCACCCTTCTCGCCGATCTGCACGAGCTTGAACTTCTCGAAGCCGCCGCGGATCTTCTGACCGATGACCTGCATCGGCCCCTCGGCGAGGTCACCGTGGGCCTCGGCGCGGGTGAGGTCGTCGAGCGCGGGCAGGAGTGCCCGCACGACCTCGGCGATGGCGACCTCACGGTTGGCCTCGCGGTCGCGTTCGACGCGCTTCCGGAAGTTCACCAGCTCGGCCTGCGCACGGAGCATGTCGGCACGCATCTCGGCCACCAGGTCGCGGTCCTCGCTGCTGAGCTTGTCCTCGGCGATGCCCCTGGCAGCGTCAGCCAGCAGCGCTTCGTCCTCGGGGCTCAGATCGCTCTGGGGGCCGCCGGCGGCGGGGCCGTCCGTGGGGAGTTCCACGTCCGGTCCCTCCGCCTCGATGAGGTCCTCGGGCTCCTGCGCGTTGGTGGCGTCGCCCTCGACCTGGGGTTCGTCCTCGTTCGGCACGTTGTCCTTGGGGTCCGTCATCTACTTCTTGTCCTTGTCGTCCTCGTCGTCCACGACCTCGGCGTCGACGATGTCCTCGTCGTCAGCGGTGGCGCCTTCGGCGCCGGCCCCTGCACCGCCTGCGGCGGAGGCGTCCTGCTGCGAGGCTGCGCTCTCCGAGTAGATCGCCTGGCCGAGCTTGCCCTGCGACTCGTTGAGCTTGTCGAAGGCGGTCTTGACGGCGTCGTCGTCCTCGCCCGCGAGTGCCGACTTCAGGGCGTCGACGTCGGCCTGCACCTCGGACTTGACGTCCGCGGGGAGCTTGTCGTCGTTCTCCTTGATGAGCTTCTCGATCGAGTAGACCAGCTGCTCGGCCTGGTTGCGACGCTCGTTGGCCTCACGGCGGGCCTTGTCCTCGGCCGCGTGCTCCTCGGCTTCGCGGACCATGCGCTCGATGTCCTCCTTCGGCAGCGACGAGCCGCCGGAGATGACCATCGACTGCTCCTTGCCGGTGCCCTTGTCCTTCGCGGACACGTGCACGATGCCGTTGGCGTCGATGTCGAAGGTGACCTCGACCTGCGGGACGCCACGGGGGGCCGGGGCGATGCCGGTCAGCTCGAAGGTGCCGAGCGGCTTGTTGTCGCGGGTGAACTCGCGCTCGCCCTGGAAGACCTGGATCGCCACCGACGGCTGGTTGTCGTCGGCCGTCGTGAAGGTCTCGCTGCGCTTGGTCGGGATCGCGGTGTTGCGGTCGATGAGCTTCGTCATCAGGCCGCCCTTGGTCTCGATGCCGAGCGACAGCGGCGTGACGTCGATGAGGAGGACGTCCTTGCGCTCGCCCTTCAAGACGCCGGCCTGCAGCGCGGCACCGACGGCCACGACCTCGTCGGGGTTGACGCCCTGGTTCGGCTGCTTGCCACCCGTGAGGCTCTTGACGACCTCGGCCACGGCGGGCATGCGGGTCGAGCCGCCGACGAGCACCACGTGCGCGATGTCGCCCACCGAGACACCGGCTTCCTTGATGACGTCGTTGAACGGCTTCTTCGTGCGGTCGAGCAGGTCGGAGGTCATCTGCTCGAACTGGGCGCGCGAGATGGTCTCGTCGAGGTTGAGCGGGCCGTCGGCCGTGAGCGTCAGGTAGGGGAGCTGGATGCTCGCCGACATCTGCGACGAGAGCTCCTTCTTCGCCTGCTCGGCTGCTTCCTTGAGGCGCTGCTTGGCGATCTTGTCGGTCGACAGGTCGACGCCGTGCTCGTCCTTGAACTTCTTGACGAGGTAGTCGACGATGCGCTGGTCCCAGTCGTCGCCACCGAGGCGGTTGTCACCGGCCGTCGCGCGGACCTGGATCGTGGAGAAGTCGTCGTCCTTGCCCACCTCGAGCAGCGAGACGTCGAAGGTGCCACCACCGAGGTCGAAGACCAGGATGAGCTCGTCTTCCTTGCCCTTGTCGAGGCCGTACGCCAGCGCGGCGGCGGTCGGCTCGTTGATGATGCGGAGGACGTTGAGGCCGGCGATCTCACCGGCGTCCTTCGTGGCCTGGCGCTCGGCGTCGTTGAAGTACGCCGGGACGGTGATGACCGCGTCGGTGACGTCTTCACCGAGGTACTGCTCAGCGTCGCGCTTGAGCTTGCCGAGGGTACGGGCCGAGATCTCCTGCGGCGTGTACTGCTTGCCGTCGATGTCGACCTTCCAGTCGGTGCCGATGTGGCGCTTGACGGAGGCGATCGTGCGGTCGACGTTCGTGACGGCCTGGCGCTTGGCGGTCTCGCCGACCAGCACCTCGCCGTCCTTCGTGAAGGCGACGATCGACGGCGTGGTGCGCATGCCCTCGGCGTTCGCGATGACCGTGGGCTCACCGCCCTCGAGCACGCTGACGACCGAGTTGGTGGTTCCGAGGTCGATGCCTACTGCACGTCCCATGTGTTGGTGCTCCTTCTGTTCGTACTCGTGGTGCTGAAGTCGTTGGACTTGCGTCCGATGGACTCAACCCTACTCACCTGCACCTGGACGTCAAGGTGAGCGCCTCGGAACTTGCCATGAGTCGGCTCAAGTGGTCCGAGATCGCGGATGTTGTATTTCAGTGTTCGGTTTGATATTCTGGTACGGCAGCGGGGTCTCCCGCGAACATCCCACCGCGAGCCGCCGACGGCCCGATCGTCCGAGCGAGAGCACGCGGCCCGACCCCCTCGAAAGGGATCACCAACCATGTCATCCAAGAAGAAGCGTCTCGCGAAGGGCCTGGGCGCCGGTGCGCTCGCCGTCGCGACGATCGCGTCCGGCCTGTCCTTCGGTGCGGCTTCGGCTTCCGCCGCGACCGGTTCCGATGAAGTGCTCGGCACCATGAAGTTCCTCACGGGGACTTCCGGCATCGTCTCGACGACATCGTCCCACGGCGAGCCCTTCGCCAAATGGCAGCAGTACTCCACGGCGACCCAGGCAGCGCAACGCGCCACCACCTTCGACATCCTGCCGAGCCAGCGACCCGGCGCGTACGAGTACCGCTCCCAAGACAGCGGACTCTGCATCTACTTCAGCACTCCGGTCGATTATGAGGGCATCCCTGTCGTCGCTGAGAGCGGTTGTGGGAACAGCATCCAGGGCATCTTCTTCAAGAACGGGTCCTTCTACGGAGAGGACTGGGGTTGGTTGGGGAACTGGGCCGCTCTGGCTACGTACAACCGAACATGGCCAGGGGCAGGTGGCTCCTCGGCAACGGCCGCAGTCGGCAATCGCGGACAAGTCGGGAACACCTCCTGGAACGATCTACCCCCGCTCCTCGGCGGAGTCGCGAAACTGACCGCACAGGGGTCGTTCGACACGGACATCGCGAAGAAGGCGACCGTGTCGGGCACCGCCGAGCCGGACGCCACGATCACGCTGAAGAACGGCACGACGACGCTCGGCACCACGACCGCGGCAGCCGACGGCACGTACTCGTTCGACGTCACCGCCCCGAACAAGGGCGGCGCCCTCGCCCTCACCGTCACGCAGACGGTCGACGGCAAGGACGGCGGCTCGAAGGACGTCAGCCTCGACTACGGCAAGGCGGTGGCGATCACCGGCCCCGAGGATCAGGATGAGGTGCCCGCCGGGTCCACCGCGATCACCGGTTCCGGTGAGGCCGGCTCCGACGTGCAGGTCTTCGACAACTCCGGCCGCACCCCGGTCATCTCGACCAAGGTCCGCAGCAACGGCACGTGGTCGGGTACCGCGACGCTGACCGCCGGTGAGCACACGCTCGAGGCGAAGCAGATGTCGAAGGGTGCGAACACCACCACCTCCACGGTGACGGTGAACCCCGGTGACGGTGCGTCGGACGCGCAGCCGGTGGCGCTGGACGCGAAGTTCGACGCCGATGACGCCTACGGTCTCGCGGTGCTCTCGGGCACCGGTGAACCGAACGCGACGGTGTCGTTCCGCAACACGACCACGGGTGCGACGATCTCGTCGGCGACCGTGGACGCGGACGGCGCGTACTCGGTCAAGATCCCGGCCTCGGCGATCCGCTACGGGGTGAACTCGTTCACCGCGACCCAGACCGTCGACGGCTCGACCACGACCGCGACCGACACGCTCGACTTCGGTGCCGAGCCGGCCGCCCCGGTCATCCAGACGCCGTCGGCCGGTTCGACGATCAACCCGGGCTCGATCTCCTTCGCGGGCACCGGTCAGGCCGACACCAAGCTCACCGTCCGCGGGACGAACACCACGGTCGCACCGCTGGTGAGCACCATGGTGAACGCGCAGGGCCGTTGGTCCGGCGACTCGATCCGCGAGCTGCGCGGCATGTCCTACCGCATCTTCGCGATCCAGACCGTCAAGGGCGGCCTGCAGAAGCAGACCGACGTCACCTTCACGGTCCGCGCCTCCGCCGGTCAGTCGGTGACCCTCGCCGCAGCGTTCGACCAGGCCGACCAGTTCGCTCCGGCGATCCTGTCGGGCCGCGGTGAGCCGGGTGCGACGGTCCGTGTGGTGAACACCTCGAAGAACAACGCCACCGTCGGCACCGCGGTCGTCGGTGACAACGGCCAGTACCGACTGACGGTCCCGGTGTCGGCTGCCCAGTACGGCGTCAACGCGTTCCGGGCGACCCAGGACGTGAACGGCACGAGCACCACGGCGACGGCGAACCTCGACTACGGCACCGCCCCGGCCCCGGTCGAGATCACCTCGCCGGCGCAGAACGCGGTCGTGTCGCCGAACGGCCTCCGGTTCTCCGGCACGGGTCAGGCGAACGCGCAGATCACCGTCCGCGGTACCAACACCACCAACCCGGCGCTGGCCTCGACCATCGTCCGCGCGAACGGCACGTGGGACGCGGACGCGGTCCGGACCCTCAGCTCGATGCAGTACCGCCTCTGGGCGACCCAGACCACCAAGGGCGGCCTGAACATGCGCGACGAGGTCCTGTTCAACGTCCAGGCGACCCCTGTGTCCATCGACGCCGCGTTCAACACCGAGGACCGCACGAAGCCGGCGACCGTGTCGGGTCGTGGCGAGAACGGCGCGACCGTCGTCGTGACCAACACCACCACCAACAAGGAGATCGGCCGGGCCACGATCGTCGACAACCGCTGGTCGCTGACCGTCGACCCGAAGAACGCGACCTACGGCTCGAACTCGTTCACCGTCAAGCAGACCCTGAACGGTGCCGAGACCTCGGCGACCGACACGCTCAACTACGGCACGGAGCCGATGGCGCCGACCGTGACCAGCCCGGTCCCCAACTCGAACGCCGAGGGTGACCGCGTCCCGCAGGGCACGATCTCCTTCGCGGGCACCGGGACCCCGGGTACCCAGGTCACCGTCCAGGGTACGAACACCACGGTTCCGCCGCTGGTGACGACCACGGTGCAGCCGAACGGACAGTGGGCGGCAGACTCGATCCGAGCGCTGAACAAGCACCAGCAGTGGGCGCTCACCGCGACGGTCACCACGAACGGTGGGCTGACGAAGTCCACCCCGTTCACCTTCTGGACCCAGCCCTGAGCTGGATGAACTGAACACCGACAGCCCCCGGGAGCCGACACGGCTCCCGGGGGCTGTCCCCGTGTGACGCCGATCGACTCTCGGTATTTTGTATATTGACCGCAAATGCGGTATTTTTCCAGTGCGGTACCACCGCGCAGTTCGCTCACCCGCCGTGGCAGCCTCGCGCGCGCGGCACGACCCTGTGAAAGGGAACCCCTCATGCCCCACAAGCCCAAGCGCGTCATGACCAGGCTCGGCGCCTCGGCGCTCGCTGCCGTCACGATCGCTTCCGGTCTCTCCTTCGGGACCGCTGCGACTGCCGCGCCCGCGGAGAACACGGCCGACTCCCCGGCTGCGTCCAGCACGGCGCAGCCGCGAGCCGGTGAGCAGACGCTCGACGCGACGCAGCGGTCGAAGGGCGGCAACAGCACGTCCACGTCGGTGACCGTCACCCCCGGCGACGGCGAGTCCGTCCAGCCGGTGTCCGTGAACGCCGCCTTCGACGCGTCCGACGGTTTCGCGCCTGCGGTCGTGTCGGGTCGAGGCGAGCCGGGCGCGACCGTCCGCGTGGTCAACACGTCGAAGAACTCCGTGTCCGTCGGCACCGCGTCCGTCGGCCCCGACGGCCAGTACCGGATGAGCGTCGCCGCGTCGGCAGCGCAGTACGGCGTGAACAGGTTCACGGCGACGCAGTCGGTCGACGGCTCGAGCACGACGGCGACGGCCACGCTCGACTACGGTGCGGAGCCGACCGCCCCGCGGTTCCAGACCCCGACCGCCGGCGGGACGATCGATCCCGGGACGATCGCGTTCGCCGGCAGCGGTCAGGCGGACGCGAAGCTGATCGTCCGTGGCACGAACACGACGGTCGCGCCGCTCGTGACGACCACGGTGGACGCCCAGGGCCGGTGGTCGGGCGACTCCATCCGCGAGCTGCGCGGCCTCGAGTACCGCATCTTCGCGATCCAGACCGTCAAGGGCGGCTTGCAGAAGCAGTCCGACGTCACCTTCACCGTCCGTGCCACCGCGAGCCAGGGCCTCACCCTCGGGGCTGCGTTCGACGAGGTCGACGAGTTCGCTCCGGCGGTGCTGACGGGTCGTGGCGTGCCGCGCGCAACGGTCCGCGTGGTGAACAGCTCGAAGGGCGATGCCGCGGTGGGCACCGCAACGGTGGGGGCTGACGGTCAGTACCGACTCACCGTCGCTCCCTCTGCTGCGAAGTACGGCGTGAACACCTTCACCGCGACGCAGGACGCTGCCGGGAAGACCACGACCGCGACCACGAGCCTGGACTACGGCACTGCTCCCACCGCCGTCCGCATCACCACGCCGACGCAGGGTTCGGTCCTCCCGCCGTCGACGCCCACGTTCAGCGGTACGGGTGCGCCGCAGGCGAAGATCACCGTCCGTGGCACGAACACGACCGTGGCGCCGCTCGTCACGGCCACCGTCGGAGCGAACGGCCGGTGGTCGGGCACCGCCGTCCGCGCGCTGGACAAAGCCCAGGCCTACAAGCTCTGGGGGTTCCAGACCACGAAGGGCGGCCTCGTGACCGAGACGGACGTCACCTTCACGATCCGGACGGGTGCGACGCGCTGACCGTCCGACAGCCCCCGGGAGCCACCGCGGCTCCGGGGGCTGTTCGTCCTGCGTCGGTCGGTAGCCTGGGCGGATGAGCGCGTTCGACTTCGCCGACCAGTTCCGGCGTGACCCCGACAGTTCGGAGCCGGACCTCATCACGATCGACGGCACGGACCGCTTCATCCTCGACGAAGCGCCGCACGTCCACGGAGATGCCCTCCGGCAGCCCGGTCACGTGGCCGTCGTCGATGACCGGAACGGTGTGCTCACGCTCGGCGTGATCACGGTGCACGGAGCGAGCGACGTCCGGGTGGTGCAGGACTCGCTCGTGGGGGTGCGCGCCCTCGAGGCGAACGCGGGGACCTTCGGCCGGCGTGGCTTCCACCACCCGGAGACCCTCGGGCAGGCGTTCCGTGACGTCCGGCTCGTCCCGCTGCGGCTGTCGAAGTCGAACGACCGGCTCGACGAGATCGCGCGGGCGGTGGCCCGGTACGCGGCGCCGGACGTCGTGCTGCTGTGCGGCGGCGTCTCCAAGCACATGAACCTCGGACAGAACGACGTGCTGCGTCGGTACTTCGGCGAGGTCACCGCGTCACGCGGGCGGGGGAAGTCCCGCCTCCTCATCGCGCAGGACCCGCTGCAGGCCGCTGCCTCGCGGGCCGATGCGACGAACCCGTGGCCGCGTTCCGTCCACAACGACGAGCTCGGGCTGACGATCGTCGCGCACGGTGGGGTGTTCGCCGGTTCGTCCCTCGACCTCGGCACGCGGGTGCTGCTCGGGGTCGTGGACGACGCCGTGCCGACCGCCCGGACCGCGGTCGACCTCGGGTGCGGCAACGGCGTGATCGCGGCGGCCCTGGCGCGACGGCGCCCCCGGATCAGGGTGATCGCCACCGACGTGTCGCAGATCGCCGTCGAGTCCACGCGGGCGACCGCCGCTGCGAACGGCGTCGGGGACCGGGTGGAGGTCGTCCGGACGGACGCGGGTGACGAGCTCGCCGACGGGTCGGCCCAGCTGGTCCTCTGCAACCCGCCGTTCCACGCGGACACCACGGTGACCACCGACGCGGCCGAAGCGATGTTCCGGAACGCGGCCACGATCCTCCAGTCCGGCGGCGAACTGTGGTGCGTCTGGAACTCGCACCTGCGCTACCGACCCGTCCTGGAACGGACCGTCGGCCCGACGCGCCAGGTGGTCCGCACCGACCGCTTCACCGTGACCGCCTCCCGGGTGCCCTGACCGGGCGACGGACATGACGAAGGGGCGGTCGCACGGCGACCGCCCCTTCGTCATCGCCGGGATCAGGCGGGGACGTAGTCGAACGTGTCCGGGTCCGGACCGGTGCGGTGGCCCTTGTCGAGCGACGTGATCGCGGTCATGTCCTCGTCGGAGAGCTCGAAGTCGAAGATCGCGAAGTTCTCCTCGACGCGCGAACGGGTGACCGACTTCGGGAAGACGATGTCGCCGCGCTGGATGTGCCAGCGGAGCACGACCTGCGCGGGCGTCTTGCCGGTGTTGCCGGCGATGCGCGTGATGGTCTCGTCGTCGAGCACGAGGCCCTGCGCGATGGGGGACCAGGCCTCGGTGGCGATGCCGTGCTCGCGGTCGTACGTGCGGAGCTCCTCCTGCGTCAGGTACGGGTGCACCTCGATCTGGTTCACGGCCGGGGTGATGGTCGTCTCGGCGGCGAGACGGTTGAGGTGGTGGGCCTGGAAGTTGCTCACACCGATCGAGCGGGCGGTGCCGGCGCGGTACAGCTCCTCCATCGCCTTCCACGTCGGGACGAAGTCCGAGACGGTCGGGAGCGGCCAGTGGATGAGGAAGAGGTCCGTGTAGCCGCCGAGCAGGTCGGCCGACTTCTTGCCGTTCTCGAGCGCTGCCTCGGGGTCGTGGAAGCCGTTGTTGAGCTTGGACGTGACGAAGATCTCCGAGCGGTCGATGCCGGACTCCGCGATCGCCTCGCCCACCTCCTTCTCGTTGCCGTACATCTCAGCGGTGTCGATGTGGCGGTAGCCGACCTCGAGCGCCGCGAGCGTGGCGTCCTTCGTGTCGGCGGGGTCGATCTGGAAGACGCCGAAGCCGAGCTGCGGGATGGTCTTGCCGTCGTTCAGGGTGATGTTCGGAACGGTCATGTCGCCATGCAACCAAAGGCTGCCCAGCGTGCATTCCGACAACTCCCAGCCGGGCGCGTCACCCGGTTCGAGGGCGTTCAGTCCAGCGCAGAACGGATGTACGCGAGCAACGCGGCTCCGTACGCGTCCGCTGCGTCCGGGGCGTCGAACGTCTGCCTGACGCCGTCGATCGTCGCGGACACGGTGAGGTCGTCGCCGGACCGCACGAGCGACTCGAACGCGTTCCCGAGCAGTGCGCGGAGCTGGTCCTCGCGGGGCAGCCAGAGCGACTCACGTGCTTCGACCGAGTCGAGCGCCCACTCGGTCGTGCCGTTGAAGCCCAGGACGGTGCCGCTCGGGTAGTCGTGCCGTTCGACGGTCATCTCGGACACCGTGTAGACGTCGTCGTCGACCCCCGGCTTGTCGATGACGAAGCGGTCCCCGGTCTCGGGGTGCCAGCGCAGGCCGGCGTCGCGCAGGGCCGCGGCGAGAGCAACTGTGATCACGGTGCACAGCCTGCCACGGGGCGCCGTGCAAGCTCCGCGTACTAGCATCGCCGGACACCCCCTCGCGCGATCGCCCAGGCGCTCGCGCGCGCGACGTGACGACGCCCGGCCAACTGGTGTCGCGCCTCCAGGCCGTCACCGGCCGACCGGCGGACCGACGGCCGGCGTCCCGACCGGGCGACCACCATCCCCGTCCGCCCAGAGAAGGACCCGCATGACCCTCGACCGCGAGGAACTCCGCGACGGCTGGACCGTGGCACTGGCCGGCGGCACCGGAGCCCCCGACGGGGTGGCCGGACGCACGATCCCGGCGACGGTGCCGGGCCAGGTGCACACCGACCTCGAGCGCGAGGGGCTGCTGGCCGACCCGACGTTCGACCGCAACGAGGCGGACGGCAAGTGGGTCGGACGCTCCGACTGGGCGTACCGCCGAACGCTCGACGTCGACCCGCGCGGGCACGAGCGGATCGACCTCGTGTGCGACGGCCTCGACACGGTCAGCACGCTGACGCTCGACGGCGTCACGATCGGCACGACCCGGAACATGCACCGGCGCTACCGGTTCGACCTGCGGGACGCGACGGGCGGGTCGAACGCGCGCACCGAGCGGGACCTCGAGATCCTCTTCGAGTCGCCCTACCGCGAGGCGGGTCGGGTCGCAGCGCGCGCGGGCAGCATGCCCGGACCGTACGACGAGCCGTTCCCGTACATCCGGAAGACGGCCTCGAACTTCGGGTGGGACTGGGGGCTCACGGCGGTCACGAGCGGCCCCTGGCGACCGGTCGCCGTCGAGCGCTGGTCCACCGCGCGACTGCGCGAGGTGCGCCCGCTGGTGGACGTCGAGGCGGGCGAGGGCGTGCTCGACACGCACGTCACCGTCGAGCGGTCAGGACCCTCGACGAGCGGGGTGAGCACCGCCGACCTCGACCACGACGGGGAGGACGACGACCTCGTGCTCGTCGTGACGGTGAGCGGTCCCGGACCGGACGGGACCACCACCCGGCAGCGGTCGCGGGCGCAGCTCACGCCCCGCGACGAGGACACGGTCGTCACCGTCCGGGTGCCGGACGCGCAGCGCTGGTGGCCGCGCGGCTACGGCGAGCAGCCCCTCTACGACGTCGCCGTGGAACTGCAGACCGTCGACGGCGAGGTCCTCGACCGCGACACCTTCCGGACGGGGTTCCGGTCGACGCGGATCGACACCGCCCAGGACACGATCGGGAAGCCGTTCGGGGTCCACGTCAACGGCACGCTCATCGACGTCCGCGGCGTGAACTGGATCCCCGACGACGTCATCGTCTCTCGCGTGACGCGCGAGCGGTACGAGGACCGTCTGCGGACGACGGCCGCGCTGCGTGTGAACCTCGTGCGCGTCTGGGGCGGTGGCGTGTACGAATCGCGCGACTTCTACGAACTGTGCGACGAGCTCGGGCTGCTCGTGTGGCAGGACTTCGCGTTCGCGTGCTCGGCCTACCCCGAGACCGAGCCGATCCGGAGCGAGGTCGTCGCCGAGGCGCGGGACAACGTCGCCCGGCTCTCGCGGCACCCGTCGCTCGTGGTGTGGAACGGCAACAACGAGAACATCTGGCTGCACGACGCCGACGGCTGGGCCGAGGCGCTCGGCGACCGTGGCTGGGGCCTCGACTACTACCTCGACCTCCTGCCGACGATCGTCGACGCGGTCGACCCGTCGCGCTTCTACACGGTGGCGTCGCCGTGGTCGGGCGACGAGGCGCTGCCCGCGAACGACGTCGACCACGAGACGCACCACTCGTGGGACGCCTGGAACCGTCTCCCCGACACCGCCTACCGGGCCTCCGTGCCCCGGTTCGTCTCCGAGTTCGGGTGGCAGGCGCCGCCCGCGTGGCGGACGCTGCGGGACGCCGTGTCGGACTCCCCGATGCAGGTGGACTCACCGGGCGTGGTCCACCACCAGAAGGCGGACGACGGGATGGCGAAGCTGGCGCGCGGGATCGCGCCGCGCTTCGGCGCCGTCGCGCCGTCGTCGTTCGACCAGTGGCACTACCTGACGCAGCTGCAGCAGACGCGCGCGATCGCGACCGGCGTCGAGCACTGGCGGACGCACTGGCCGCGCAACACCGGCGTCGTGCTGTGGCAGTTGAACGACCTGTGGGCGGTGTCGTCGTGGTCCGCGGTGGACTCGGCGGGCCGGTTGAAGCCGCTCGCGCACGAACTGCGGCGACTCTACGACGACGTGCTGCTGACGATCCGCCCCGTCTCGTCGGTCACTGCGCCCGCGGCGCGCGCCGCCACGGCTGCGCCCGACGCAGCGGCCGCGCCCGTCGCAGCGGCTGCGCCCGTCGCAGCGGACCGGCCTGGAGGCGCGGATCACCCGGCGTCGTCGGCTCCCGTCGGCGAGGCGGCCGAGCTGGGCGAACTCGCGGACACGCTGTCGCTCGGGTCCGGGGGTGTCTCGCTCGGGGTGTCGCCCGGTGCGTTCGGTTCGTCGCCCGTCGAGGTCGCGGTCCGGTCGACCCGGTCCGGGAACGACGGCGTGGTGCGCGTCCGACGTGTGACGCTCGCGGGCGCCGTGCTGGCCGAGGTGACGCTCCCCGTGCACCTGTCGGCCGGGGTCGCCGTGGTCGCCCTGCCCGAGTCCGTCGGCGTGGTGGACGACCCGCGGAACGAACTCATCGTGGCCGACATGGACGACCGCCGTGCGGTCTGGACGCCCGCTCCGGACCGGGACATGCGGTGGGAGCCGGCCCGGTTCACCGCCACGACCGAGGTGGACGGCGCGACCGTCCGCGTGGTGGTCGAGGCCGCGACCGTGGTGCGCGACCTGCTCCTCCAGCCCGACCGGGTGTCGCCCGACGGTGTCGTGGACCGGGGCTTCGTGACGCTGCTCCCCGGGGAACGCGCGGTGTTCCGGGTCCGCGGGGTCGACGCGTCCGCGGCCGGTGCGCTGCTCGAGGCGCCGGTGTTGTGGTCGCTGGCGGACGTCCTGAGTACTTGATATACCGAACACGAAAGTGATATTTTGGTAGGGCACTGCTCCGTCGCGCGTTGACGGTGGCGGAGCCCGGTCGATGCCCAGTCGTGCCGGCACCCGACCGGAGGTCCCGCGATGTCACTCGTCGTCCGTCCCGCACGTGCCTCGACCACGGTCGTCGCCGCGGTGTCCCGTCCTGTCTCCGTCGTCGCGCCAGCCGGTGCCCGGCCCGGGTTCGCCCTGGTCGTGGCCGCGCTCGACCTCGCCGTGCTGCTCGTCGCCTTCGTGACGGCGCACCTCGTCCGCTTCCCGGTGGAGGTGCCGGACGGTTCCGTCACTGCCGGCTGGGTCGAGTTCGTCGTCGCGCCCGCGATCGTCGTCGTCTGGATGACCCTGCTGTCGTCGTTCGGGACGCGCAACGCCCGGATCGCCGGGGTCGGGAACGAGGAGTACCGCCGGCTCGTGACCGCGAGTCTCGTTGCCGGCGCGATCGTCGCCATCGTCGCCTACGCGGTGCAGCTCGACATCGCACGCGGGTACGTCGCGATCGCCTTCCCACTCGGGATGGCGCTGCTCGCTCTCGAACGGAAAGCGGTGCGGACCGTGCTCGCACGTCGTCGTGGCCGTGGCGAACGACTGCAGGACGTCCTGCTCGTCGGTGACGCCGAGGACGTGCGCTACGTCGGGCGCCGCATCGCGACCACACCCGTCGCCGGGTACCGGGTCACCGGGGTCGTGACCGACTGTCTCAGCGTCGGGGAGACCGTCGAACTGGGAAGCGCACGGGTCGCGGTCCTCGGCGGGATCGACGACGTGCTCGACCGAGCGTCGGCCACGGGCGTCTCGGCGGTGGTCGTCGCCGGCGCCGTCCGGGGCGGGCACGAGCGGCTGCGACGCCTCGGCTGGCAGCTCGAGGAGCGCGGGGTCGAGCTCGTGGTGTCCTCGCCCCTCGCCGACATCGCCACGGGTCGAGTGCACGAGCGCCCCGTGGACGGCCTCCCGCTCATGCACGTCGAGATCCCGGACTACCGGCGCCGGACCGGCAAGCGACTGCTCGACGTCGTGGGGGCCGGGCTCGGGCTCCTCCTGCTCGCGCCGCTCTTCGCGGTGATCGCGCTCGTGATCCGGCTCGATGACGGCGGACCGGTGTTCTTCCGTCAGACGCGGGTCGGCCGCGGCGGACGCGACTTCTCGATCCTCAAGTTCCGGACCATGTGCGTCGACGCCGAAGCCCGCGTGGCAGCACTCGAAGCCGCGAACGAGGGCGCCGGGCCGCTCTTCAAGATGCAGCACGATCCGCGGGTCACCCGCGTCGGTGCCTTCCTGCGGCGGAGTTCGCTCGACGAGCTCCCCCAGCTCTGGAACGTGCTCGTCGGCTCGATGAGCCTGGTGGGTCCGCGTCCGGCGCTCCCGAAGGAGGTTGCCGTGTACGAGGACTTCGCGGACCGACGCCTCCTCGTGACGCCGGGCATCACCGGACTCTGGCAGGTCAGCGGTCGGTCGGACCTCGACTGGGCCGAGGGGGTGCGGCTCGACCTCCACTACGTCGAGAACTGGTCGTTCCTGCACGATCTCGTCATCCTCGCGCGGACGATCCCGTCGGTGCTGCGGTCCCGCGGGGCCTACTGACACCGGCCGGCGATCCTGGGCGAACGGTGTCCGTTGGGCTCCTCGCCTGGGATTACCCGACCGACCGAGTTACGATGTCTGCACCACGAGCTTCCGCCGCGTGTGTCGAAGAAGACCCGAGCACGGCGACCAGTTCACCATCGAAGGAGTCATGATGTTCGCAGGCCTCACCGGCATCCATCTGCTGATCATCCTCGGGATCGTCATCCTGCTGTTCGGGGCGACCAAGCTCCCGGCGCTGGCGAAGGGCCTCGGGCAGTCGATCAACATCTTCAAGAAGGAGATGGGCGAAGGCGACAAGAAGTCCGGCGACCAGGGCGTGCAGAACACGGCCGCGACCGACGCCACCGTGCCGAACACCACTGCGCAGAACACCGCCGCGCAGTCCGCCGGTCCGGTCCTGAACCCGGGTCCGTCGGTCCAGCCGAACACCGACTCCAACCGCTAGGACACCCAGCCCCGTCCTGTCGGCAGCCCCCGCGACCACATCGGTCGCGGGGGCTTCGTCGTGCGCGCACCGAGCGTGGAACGGGGAGGATGAACGCATGCCGACGCCCGAGGCCCCGCTCCGCGACGATCGCCGACTCGTCCTCGTCGTGGCGATCCTGGCCTCGTTCGTCGTCGGGCTGGACGCCAGCGTCGTGAACGTGGCGCTCCCGGCGATCCGGCACGAACTCGGTGGCGGGCTCGTCGTGCAGCAGTGGGTCGTCGACGCGTACTTGGTGACGCTCGGCTCGCTCATCCTCGTCGCCGGTTCGCTGTCCGACCTGTTCGGCCGGGTGCGGATCATCACGCTCGGGCTGATCGTGTTCGGTGCCGCCTCGATCGTCTGCGCGGCGGCACCCACGGGCGAGGTCCTCATCGTGTCCCGCGCGCTCCAGGGCGTCGGCGGTGCGCTGGTCACGCCGAGTTCCCTCGCACTCATCATCGCCGCGTTCCGCGGTGCCGCGCAGGGCAGGGCGATCGGTTCGTGGACGGCGTGGTCGAGCGCGGCCGTGATCGTCGGGCCGGTGATCGGTGGGCTGATCGTCGACGGGATCGGCTGGCGGTGGATCTTCGTCCTCACCGCGGTGCCGATCGCCGTCACGATCCCGCTCGTCGCGCGGATCTCCGGGGACGTCCGGCCTCTCGGGAGGCCGCGGGTCGACGTCGTCGGAGCCGTGCTCGCGGTCGTCGGCATCGGTGGGGTCGTCCTCGGGCTGATCGAGCAGGAGCGGCTCGGCTGGTCGTCACCGGTCGTGGTCGCAGCGCTCGTGGTGGGAGGGCTGGCGCTCGCGGCGTTCCTGCCGTGGGAGCGCCGGGTCGAACAGCCGCTCGTGGACCTGCGGCTGTTCCGTGCGCGGAACTTCGCCGTGGGGAACCTCGCCACGCTCTCGATCTACGGGGCGATCGGGATGGTCGGCTTCGTCGTCACGCTGTTCCTGCAGGAGGTCTGGGCCTTCCCGGCATGGGTCGCCGGGGTCGCGACCCTCCCGCCGACGGTCCTGCTCCTCCTGCTCTCCACGACGGTCGGTTCCTTCGCCGGGCGGTACGGGCCGCGGTGGTTCATGGCTGCGGGGCCCGCGGTCGCGGCCGGCGGGTCGTTCCTCATGCTGTTCGTCGGGGACGATCCGGCGGCGTACTGGTGGACCGTGCTGCCCGGCCTGGTGCTCATCGGCCTGGGGATCTCGCTCATGGTGACGCCGCTGACGAGCGCGGTACTGGGATCGGTGCCGGAGCGCGAGGCGGGCATCGGTTCCGCCGTCAACAACGCGGTCGCGAGGATCGCGAGCCTCGTGGTGGTGGCGCTTGCTGGTGTCGTGCTCGGGGGCGCGATGAGTACGGTCGGGTTCCACCGCGCGGTCGTGGTCATGGGGCTCCTGCTGCTCGCCGGGTCCGTGGTGAGCGCGGTCGGCATCAGGAACCCGGACCGGGAAGAATCCCGACCGGACAGAAGTTGAGTGCAGTAGACTCAAGTACACGACCACCGCAACGAAAGGACGGAACGCATGGCGAACCTCCAGGGCGCTCCTGACTCGCAAGAGCGACAGAAGACCGCCCTCGAGCAGTACGGCGTCGACCTCACTGCGATCGCCCGGAGCGGCAAGCTCGACCCGGTGATCGGGCGGGACGCCGAGATCCGGCGCGTGTCCCAGGTGCTGACGCGCCGGACCAAGAACAACCCCGTGCTCATCGGCGAGCCCGGCGTCGGCAAGACCGCCGTGGTCGAGGGGCTCGCACAGCGCATCGTCGCCGGTGACGTCGCCGACTCGCTCAAGGACAAGCGACTCGTGTCGCTCGACATCTCCGCGCTCATCGCCGGCGCGAAGTACCGCGGCGAGTTCGAGGAGCGGCTCAAGGCCGTGCTCAAGGAGATCAACGACTCCGACGGGCAGGTCATCACCTTCATCGACGAGCTGCACACGCTCATGGGCGCCGGCGGCGGCGAGGGGTCGGTCGCGGCGTCGAACATGCTCAAGCCGATGCTGGCCCGCGGCGAGCTCCGGCTGATCGGGGCGACCACGCTCGACGAGTACCGCGAGTACATCGAGAAGGATGCGGCTCTCGAACGGCGCTTCCAGCAGGTCTACGTGGGGGAGCCGAGCGTCGAGGACGCGGTGGCGATCCTCCGCGGCCTCAAGGAGCGGTACGAGGCGCACCACAAGGTGACCATCAACGACTCCGCGCTCGTCGCCGCGGCGAGCCTGTCGAACCGGTACATCTCCGGGCGCCAGCTGCCCGACAAGGCGATCGACCTCATCGACGAAGCGGCGTCGCGACTCCGCATGGAGATCGACTCCTCCCCGGTCGAGATCGACGAGCTGAAGCGCACCGTCGACCGGCTGCGCGTCGAGGAGTTCGCGCTCAAGCAGGAGAAGGACGACGCCTCGAAGGCGCGGCTCGAGACCCTGCGCGCAGAGCTCGCGAGCCGGGAGACCCTGCTCGCCGAACTCGAGCAGCGGTGGCAGGCCGAGCGCGCTTCGCTCAACCGGATCGGCGAGCTCAAGCAGCAGCTCGACGACCTCAACATGCGGTCCCAGCGTGCGCAGCGGGAGGCCGACTACGAGACCGTGAGCCGCCTCGAGTACGGCGAGAAGCCCCGCATCGAGGCCGAGCTGGCCGCAGCCGAGCAGGCCGAGAGCGCCGAGCGGATGGTGAACGACAGCGTCACCGACGAGGACATCGCCGCCGTGATCGCGCAGTGGACGGGCATCCCGGTGGGACGGCTGCTGCAGGGCGAGACCGAGAAGCTCCTGCACCTCGAGAGCGAACTCGGCCGTCGGATCATCGGGCAGCGTTCCGCCGTGAACACCGTGTCCGAAGCCGTCCGTCGCACCCGCGCGGGCATCTCCGACCCGGACCGCCCGACGGGGTCGTTCCTGTTCCTCGGCCCCACCGGCGTCGGCAAGACCGAGCTCGCCAAGGCGCTCGCGGAGTTCCTGTTCGACGACGAGAAGGCCCTCGTCCGCATCGACATGAGCGAGTACGGCGAGAAGCACACGGTCGCGCGCCTGATCGGTGCCCCGCCCGGGTACGTCGGGTACGAGGCCGGTGGGCAGCTCACCGAGGCGGTGCGACGGCGGCCCTACTCGGTCGTGCTGCTCGACGAGGTCGAGAAGGCGCACCCGGAGGTGTTCGACGTGCTGCTCCAGGTGCTCGACGACGGGCGACTGACGGACGGCCAGGGTCGGACCGTGGACTTCCGGAACACGATCCTGATCCTCACCTCGAACCTCGGGTCGCAGTTCCTCACCGACACCTCCCTCACCGCCGAACAGCGCGAGGAGGGCGTCCGCGAGATGGTGACGCAAGCGTTCCGGCCCGAGTTCGTGAACCGACTCGACGACATCGTGGTGTTCCAGGCGCTGACCTCGGAGGACCTCGGCCAGATCGTGTCGCTGTACGTCGACCGGCTGGCCCGGCGACTGTCGGACCGCCGACTCGAGCTGGCCGTGACGCCCTCCGCGCGGACCTGGCTCGCCGAGCGTGGGTACGACCCGGTGTACGGTGCGCGACCGCTGCGGCGGCTCATGCAGCGGCAGATCGACGACCGGCTGGCGCGCGCGATCCTCGCGGGCGACGTTCGTGACGGCGACACCGTCCGCGTGGACGTCGCGGAGTCGGGTGACGAGCTGACAGTCGAGCCGTTCGAGCTCGCGGAGATCATCGACGACGCCGAGATCGTCGAGGAGTAGCTCGACGCGCGAGGAGGCGTCCGGGTGCAGGTGCGCGCGGTGACCGCCTGGAGGCGCGGTGCCGGTCCCTGGGGCCGGCACCGCGCCTCCAGGCCCGCTCGGCGAGACCGGGACAGCGCTGGCGCGCTGTGAACGTCCCGGTCTCGCCAGGCCTAGATTCCGGGGCATGCCTGAGATCCGCGCCATCCGTCGCCTCACCGACGCCGTCGAGCACGCCGACGTGCTCGACAAGGCCGTCGACATCGACCGTTCCGTCGTCCGCGCGCTCGCGCGGCCGAAGGCGGTCCGCCAGCTCCTGCACGGCGTGCCGTTCGGACACCCGCTGCACCCCCTGATGGTGCAGGTGCCGCTCGGCGTGTGGATCTCCGCGGCCGTCCTCGACCTGATCGGTGGGAGGGGGAACGCGAAGGCCGCGAAGACCCTCGTGGGTGTCGGCCTGGTGTCCGCGGGCGGGGCGACGACGGCCGGGTACGTCGACTGGGCCGAGCTCGACCGCGAGCAGCTCCGGACGGGGTGGGTCCACCAGGCGGTGAACTGGGTCGGGATCACGCTGTACGGGCTGTCGTGGGTGCAGCGGAAGCACGGGAACCACGGCGCGGGCAAGCTGCTCGGGTTCGCCGGGCTGACGGTCGTCGGGGTCGGCGGCTACCTCGGTGGGCACCTGGCGTACCGGCAGCGGGCCGGCGTGGGCACGAGCGAGCACGTCCCCTTCGACGACTGAGCCTGGTCGACGGGCGTGCTCGTCCGGTGACGAAGCCGTCGACCCGCGTCGTCCGAGACGGACGGGAGGCCCGTGGCGACTCCGCCACGGGCCTCCCGTCCGTCTCGTCCTGCGGATGCGGATGATGCCTGGTCATGACCAGTTCGTCAAGGACGCGGCCGCATCTGTTCGACATCCGTGATCCCCCGGAAACATGCGGATCGCGGCTGTCCACAGGGTCGCGATTCGTGGTTGACATCCCCGCGTGATGGGTCTTCACTAGCCATTACGCAACGTCCTTTCATAAAGGTCGGACCAAGGGAGTCAACGTGACACGCACGCGTTTCGCCGCACTCGGTGCGCTCGCCCTCGCAGGCGCGCTCGCCCTCACCGGGTGCTCCGCCGGGAGCAACGCCGCTTCCGACGGAGGCACGAAGTCCATCGGCACACCCGACGGCAAGGGCAAGACCATCACCGTCTGGATCATGAACGGCGACCTCAGCCCGAAGATCCTCGACGTCGCTGCGCAGCAGTTCACGAAGGCCACCGGGGCCAAGGTGAAGCTCCAGCTGCAGCAGTGGGACGGCATCACGACGAAGCTCACGACCGCGCTCGCGCAGCAGGACGCGCCGGACGTCGTCGACCTCGGCAACACGCAGGTCCCCGTGTACGCGGCGACCGGCGGCCTCATGGACCTGTCGCCGTACAAGAAGGAGCTGCAGGGCGGGCAGACCTGGCTGTCCGGGCTCGAGGGCCCGGCGACGGTCGACGGCAAGCTCTACGGCGCTCCGCTCTTCGCCGGCAACCGCGCGGTCATCTACAACAAGAAGACCTGGGCGGATGCCGGCGTCACCGACGTGCCGACGTCGTACGACCAGCTCACCGCCGACCTGGACAAGGTGAAGGCGAAGAACCCGCAGGCCGACTTCTCGGCCTTCTACATGCCCGGGCAGTACTGGTACGGCGGCCTGCAGTGGGTGTGGGACGCCGGTGGGCAGATCGCCACCGAGAAGGGCGGCAAGTGGACCGGAGCGATCGACTCCGCCGACGCCGTGAAGGGCCTCACCGCGTGGAAGGACTTCCAGAACTCGTACTCGGCGAAGTCGACGCAGGACATCAACACCGACAAGCCCGCCGAGTCCGACGTCTTCGCGCAGGGCAACGCCTCGGCGATCCTCGGGTCGGCGTGGGAGATCGGGTCGATCACCACGGCCAAGCCCGAGCTGAAGGACCAGATCGGCACGTTCCCCATGCCGTCGGCGACGGAGGGGAAGACCCAACCGGTGTTCCTCGGCGGCTCGGACCTCGGCATCCCGTCGAAGTCGCAGAACCAGGAACTCGCGCTGTACTACACGAAGATCCTCACCTCGAAGGAGTTCCAGCAGGACCAGGTGTTCGGCGTCGACGGGTGGGAGCCCAACTCGACGCAGCTGCTCGACGTGGTGGCCGGCGACGTGGACGAGCTCCACAAGCCGTACTTCGAGGCGGCCTCGACGAGCCGCCCGACCCCGGCGACCCCGGGATGGGCGACGATCGAGGGCGACTCGAGCTTCCAGACGATGTTCGCGGACGTCGCGACCGGCCGGAAGTCCCCACAGGACGCCGCCGAGGGCTTCTCTGAGCACCTCACGTCGGCGCTGAACGCGCAGCAGTAGTCGATGACGTCCACTGCAGAGCGGGTGTCCGGTCCGGCTCCGGCCGGGCCGGACACCCGGCGTGACGGTCCGGGTCGGGGTCGGGGTCGGGGTCGGGGACGGGACCGGGATCGTGGCCGTCCGGTCGGGGCCGGCCCGTCGGGCGCCGGTTCGACGGGCGGTCCCGGCGGCGGTCGGCGATCGCTGACGGCGTCGCGAGCGCCACTCTTCCTGCTGGCGCCGGCGGCGATCCTGCTGCTCGCCCTGGTCGTGTACCCGCTCGTGCGGCTGCTCGTGATCTCCTTCCAGGACTACGGGCTCCGCGCGATCTTCACGGGACAGGCGGGCTTCGCAGGGCTCACGAACTACACGAACGTCCTCACCGACGCGAGCTTCTGGCCGGTCATCCTCCGGACCGTGCTCGTCACCGGGGCGATGGTCGTCGGCACCATCGGCATCGGCATGGCGGTGTCGCAGCTGCTCACGCGGCTCGGTGTCGTCATGCGGACCGTCGTCAGCGTCGTGCTCGTGCTGGCCTGGGCGATGCCGAACGTGGCGTCGAGCCTGGTGTGGCAGTGGCTCTTCCAGCCGTTCTACGGCGTGCTCAACTGGATGATCACGCAGTTGGGGGTGTTCGGGGACCACACGCAGGACAACTGGGCCTCGACACCAGGGCAGTCGCTCGCCATCGTGCTCTCGCTCGTGATCTGGCAGGCGGTGCCGTTCGTCGCCCTGACGCTCTACGCCGCGCAGTCGCAGATCGCGCCGGAGTACTACGAGGCCGGCGCGCTCGACGGGGCATCGGCGTGGGCGATGTACCGGGCGATCACGCTGCCGGCCCTCGTGCCGACGCTGCTGCTCGTGACCATCCTCTCGGTGATCTGGGACTTCAACGTCTTCAACCAGATCTGGCTCCTCACGAAGGGTGGACCGGAGGACACGACCCTCACGCTCGGCATCTGGACCTTCGTGAAGTCCTTCGTGTCGAACGCGTACGGGCAGGGCGCCGCGATCGCCGTCATCTCGACGCTGATCCTCGGTGCGCTCACGAGCTACTACATCCGGCGGCTCGTCCGCAGTGGGGAGGACGACCTGTGACGACGACATCGACCCCCGGGACGGGCGCGTCGACCGCGGCGACCAGCCCCGCCGCACGGCCCGACGTGGCAGGGCGATCCGGTGCGCCTCGGTCCTCCGGTCCGATCACGGCCGGCCGCCCGCGTCGCCGCAAGCCGCGCGTGGTGGCGAACACCATCGCCGTGGTGTTCTGCCTGGTGTGGGTGTTCCCGATCTACTGGATGGTGAACACCGCGTTCAAGCCCGCGGACGAGGTGACCACGCTGACGCCGATCTGGCTGCCGCTGCGCCCGACGCTCGAGAACTTCACGCGGGCGCTGACGCAGGACGGGTTCCTGGTGTACCTGCGGAACTCGGCGATCGTCGTCGTGGCCGCGGTGCTGCTGTCGATCGTCGTCGGGTTCCTCGCGTCGGCTGCCCTGTCGCGGTTCCGGTTCCGCGGGCGTCGGGCGGTCCTCGTCGCGATCCTGTTCGTGCAGATGATCCCCTCGGGTGCGCTGCTGATCCCGCTCTTCCTGTCGTTCCAGTCGCTCGGGCTGCTCAACAGCTACCTCGGGCTGATCCTCGCGTACGTGGCGAGCGTCCTGCCCTTCTCGATCTGGGTCATGCGCGGGTTCTTCGTCGCGGTGCCGGTCGAGATCGAGGAGGCGGCGAAGGTCGACGGAGCGGGGACGTTCCGGATCCTGTGGAGCGTGCTGTTCCCGCTCGTGATGCCGGGGGTCATCGCGACGAGTGTGTTCGCCTTCATCGCGGCGTGGAACGACTACCTGACCGCGTACGTGATGCTCAAGGACCAGGGGATGTACACGCTGCCGGTGTGGCTCGCCGGGTTCTCGACGAACAAGGGGACGGACTTCGGCGGGCTCATGGCTGCGTCGGTGCTGTTCTCGATCCCGGTGGTCGTGTTCTTCCTCATCGTGCAGCGGCGGCTCGTCAGCGGGATGACCGCGGGGGCCGTGAAGGGGTAGCGGCTGCGCGGTCGAACGCCCCGTCCTGCTGGTCGCAGGGCGGGGCGTTCGCGTGTGCGGAGCTCGGCGAGGCGTTCGCACGTGCGGAGCTCGGCGGAGACCGGCCTCGGGCGACGTGCGCGGCCACCGGCGACGACCCTGGTCGGTCGCAGGACGTGTCGGCCTGCGCCACGCGGGACGGCATGTCGTGCGACCAGCGCGACCGTCGGGCGGCATGTCGTGCGACCAGCGCGATGGCGGGACGGCATGTCGTGCGACCAGCGCGATCGTCGGACGGCACGTCGTGCGACCGGCGCGGCCGCGGGGACGGCACCGCCGCGCCGGCTGCTGCCGGTGGTCGCGACTCCCCGCACCCGCCGTCCGGCCGGTCACGAATCGTCGCTCTGCGTCCGCGAGAGCGACACCTCGTGACCGCTCGACGCCCTCGAGCGGGGCGTCGTGACCCGAAGCGGCGAGTCCGGCTCCTGCTTCCGTGTTGGTTTCGGCACGAAACGGTTGCGAACGTGTGGCTTTGCGGCGTACAGTGCTCGAAACCCACGGGAACGAAGGAGTTCGGGCATGTACGCAACCGAGCGGCACGACGCCATCGCCGCCTCGCTGCAGTCGGCAGGCCGGGTGTCCGTCGCCGAGCTCGCCGAGCACTTCGACGTCACCACCGAGACCGTGCGACGTGACCTGGACGCCCTCGAGTCCGCCGGCGTCCTGCGCCGCGTGCACGGGGGAGCGGTCCCCGTCGGTCGGTCGAGCGTCGTCGAGCTGAGCGTCGCCGAGCGGGAGGGCCAGCACGGGACCGCCAAGAGCGCGATCGCCCGGGCGGCCATGCGCCTCGTCCCGCCGACCTTCACCGGCTCGATCGCCCTCGACGCCGGCACCACCTGCGCAGCCGTCGCCGCCGAGCTCGCCCGCTGGGAGCCCGCGACCGCCGGCGCAACGTTGACGGTCATCACGAACTCCGTGCCCATCGCATCCGCGCTGCAGCACAGCGAGCACGTGGAGCTCCATCTGCTCGGTGGACGCGTCCGCGGTGTGACGAGTGCCGCGGTCGGAACGGCCACGGTCGAGCAGATCGGTGCCCTCCGCCCCGACATCGCCTTCGTGGGGACCAACGGACTGTCCGCCGGCTTCGGCCTGAGCACGCCGGACGAGTACGAGGCCGCGGTGAAGGCGGCGTACGTCCTCGCAGCGCGGCGGAGCGTCGTGCTGGCGGACGCCGCGAAGCACGGGGTCGAGGCGCTCATGCGCTTCGCCCGACTCGACGAGGTGGACACCGTCGTCACCGACGAGGAGCCTCCGGCGGACCTCGCCGGAGCGCTCGCCGAAGCCGACGTCGAGGTGGTCGTCGCATGAGCACCGACCGGAACACCAGCACCAGCGGGCGCCCGAGCACGCGCATCGTCACGGTCACGCCGAACCCGAGCCTGGACCGCACCATCGAGCTCGCGGGCGAGCTGCAGCGCGGCGCCGTCCAGCGAGCGACCCGGAGCACCGCCGAGCCGGGCGGCAAGGGCGTCAACGTCTCCCGCGTCGTCGTCGCGAGCGGTGGTGACACGATCGCCGTGCTGCCCGGGGACGAGCTCGACCCCGTCCTGCTCGGCCTCGCCACGCGTGGCATCCCGACCGCCGCCATGGCCATCGGTGCGCCGCTGCGCTCCAACGTCACGGTCACCGAACCGACCGGCACCACGACGAAGCTCAACGAGCCCGGCCCCTCGCTCGCCGGCAGGCTCGACGAGTTCGCCGCCCTCGTGGCCGACTCGGCCGGACCGACCCCGACCGGACCCGGTGCCCGCTGGGTCGTCCTCGCCGGCTCGTTGCCGCCCGGCCTGCCCGACGACGCCCTCGCCGTTCTCGTCCGGGCCGTCCGCGCACGACACGGCGACGACGTCCGGATCGCGGTCGACTCGTCGGGCGTCCCGTTCACCGCGCTCCTGCAGTCCGGCGAGCGGATCGACCTCGTGAAGCCGAACGCCGAGGAACTCGCCGAGGTCGTCGGCGGCGATCCCGACGAGTACGAGCGCGACCTCGATGCAGCCGCCGCGGCCGCCGATCGACTCCGGTCGCGGGGAGTGGACTCGGTCCTGCTCACCCTCGGCAGCGCCGGCGCCGTCCTCGTCGGCCCGGAGGGGTCCTTCGCGGCCGCAGCCCCGCGCATCGTCGCCCGCTCGACCGTCGGCGCGGGAGACTCCTCCCTCGCCGGTTACCTGCTCGCCGAGGTCGCCGGAGCTCGCCCGGAGGAGCGTCTCGCCCAGGCCGTCGCGACCGGAGCGGCTGCCGCAGCCCTCCCGGGCAGCGACGTCCCCGCCCTCGACCACACCGACCCCTCGGCCGTCGAGGTCCGCAGCCTCCGGCCCGCGACGACGTCCGCCGCGACCCCGGGAACGGCACCGGAACCGACGCCGGAACCGACGCCGGAACCGGTCTGACCCCCACGCACGAACCCCGACCCGAACACCACCCCCACTCACCAGAGAACCAGCACGGCCCGCGCCCCCGGCGCCACTGCAAAGGAGCAACCCATGTCCGCAGACACGACGCAGCGCCTCATCAGCGCTGAGCTCGTCGGCCTCGACGAGGACCTCGGCGCCACGTCGAGCGACGTCATCCGCGTCCTCGCCGACCGCGTCGCCGCCACCGGCCGCGCGGCCGACGGAGCCGCCCTCGCCGAGGACGCCATCAAGCGCGAGGCCAGTGTCGGCACCGGCGTCCCCGGCGGCATCGCGATCCCGCACGCCCGGTCGGCCTCGGTGTCGAGCCCGACCCTCGCGTTCTCCCGCCTCGCCCGGAAGGTGCCGTTCGGCGCCCCGGACGGCGACGCCGACGTCGTCTTCATGATCGCCGTGCCCGAGGGCGCCGACAAGGACCACCTGACGGTGCTGTCGACGCTCGCCCGGGCGCTCATCCGCGAGGACTTCACCGCGGCGCTCCGTGCCGCGGCAACGCCCGAGGACGTCGTCGACCTCGTGCAGCGCGAAGTGGGCGGCGAGGTCGCCGCAGCCGGCGTCGGGTCCGCGAGCACTGCCTCCAGGCCGGCCGCAGCCCCGTCGACGCAGGCCGCGTCCGGTGACGCGACCACGAAGTCCGCCGCAGCGGGTGCCCGCAAGGTCATCGTGGGTGTCACCGCCTGCCCGACCGGGATCGCGCACACCTACATGGCCGCGGACGCCCTCGTCGCCGCAGCCCAGCGGGCCGGCGCCGAGATGCACGTCGAGACCCAGGGCTCCTCGCAGGTCGAACCGCTCGACCCGGCGCTCATCGCCCGGGCCGACGCCGTCGTGTTCGCGGTGGACGTCGACGTCCGCGATCGCGGGCGCTTCGCGGGCAAGCCGCTCGTCTCCGGACCGGTCAAGCGCGGCGTCGACGAGCCCGACAAGATGATCGCCGAGGCACTCCGCGCCGCGGACGACCCGAACGCCGCACGCGTCCAGGGCGGCGTGACCACCTCCGAGTCCACGAAGTCGGACGAGCACTTCGGGCAGGCCCTCAAGCGCTGGCTCCTCACCGGCGTCAGCTACATGATCCCGTTCGTCGCGGGCGGCGGTCTCCTCATCGCGCTCGGGTTCCTGCTGTCGGGCTACGCGATCGCGCTGCCGCACGGCGACTCGGGCCAGAACAACGCCGTCTACACGCTCACGAACTACACGCTGCTCAACCTCCCGCCGGAGGGCCTCGGGTACTACCTCGGAGCGGCCGCGTTCCAGATCGGTGGCGTCTCGCTCGGCTTCCTCGTCGCAGCACTCGCCGGGTACATCGCGTACGCGATCGCCGACCGTCCGGGCATCGCGCCGGGCTTCGTCGCCGGGTCGATCGCCGTCTTCATGAACGCCGGCTTCCTCGGTGGTCTCGTCGGTGGCCTCATCGCCGGCGGTGCGGCCTACTGGATCGGGCGCATCCCGACCTGGCGCTGGCTGCGCGGCCTCATGCCCGTCGTGATCATCCCGCTGTTCGCGTCGATCATCGCGTCCGGCCTCATGCTCCTCGTGCTCGGTGGTCCGATCGCCTGGGTCATGACGCAGCTCACCGCGTGGCTGAACTCGCTGTCCGGTGCCTCGGCGATCCTCCTCGGCATCATCCTCGGCCTGATGATGGCGTTCGACCTCGGTGGCCCGGTGAACAAGGTGGCGTACGCGTTCGCCGTCGCAGGCCTCGGTGCGGGTTCGGCCACCAACGTCGTCCCGTTCGAGATCATGGCCGCCGTGATGGCCGCGGGCATGGTCCCGCCGCTGGCCCTCGCCCTCGCCTCGACCGTGCTCTACCGCAAGGGCTTCACGAAGCCGGAGCGCGAGAACGGCAAGGCTGCGTGGCTCCTCGGTGCGTCGTTCATCTCCGAGGGAGCGATCCCGTTCGCCGCGGCCGACCCGCTGCGGGTCATCCCGGCGTCGATGGTCGGCGCCGCGGTGACGGGCGCGATCTCGATGGCCGCCGGTGTGACCTCGCGAGCCCCGCACGGTGGCATCTTCGTCTTCTTCGCCATCGGGAACATCGGGATGTTCGTCGTCGCGCTGCTCGCCGGCACGATCGTCTCGGCACTCGTGCTCGTCGGGCTGAAGAAGTGGGTGCGGCGTCGTCCGGTGGACGAGGCGGCGGCCTCCAGCGAGGCAACGGTCGCGGCCGAGACGGTCGGGCAGCGCGCGCCGGTCGCGGCGTAGTCGTCCGGACGTGACGACCCCGCGTCACGTCCCCACCTGACGGACGGGAGGCACGGTGCCAGCTGGCACCGTGCCTCCCGTCCGTCGTCGGGTGCGGTACGCGCGCGACGCGCGAGCGTGTCGGTCGCAGGACGTGTCGCCCGGGCGGTGAACCGGGCGGCGGGTCGTGCGACCGGCGCGGACCTGCGCGGCAGGCCGCCCGCGCTCACTCCACGATGTTCGAAGTCACCGCGTCGATGTAGGCCGCGCGCTCTTCGCGCGAGTGCGGCCGCCCCGGCACGCCCGGCCGCTGCTCCCACGGGAACGGGCCCGCCTCGTGCCGGTACTCGATCCCCATCGCCTCGAGTCGCGCCGTGTGCTCGGCCAGGCGTCCGCGGAACTCTGCCACGTCGCGCGGCCCGGTCGTGTCCGCTGACCAGAGCGCCTCGGCCAGCGCCGCGACCCGGGGGAAGAGCTGGTAGTCGAGCTTCCGCGCGGTGTCGACGTGCTCGGTCCACATGTTGCCCTGGCCGCCGATGACGTGCGCGCGCTCGGCGTCGGTCAGCCCCGACGGCACGGGGTCGAACGCGAACACGTCGTCGACGCCCAGCACGATCGACACCGGGATCGGCTCGGTGGGCAGGTCGCTCTGCCGGTAGTCGAGGTAGGCCTGGTCGTCGGGTGAGGAGATCACGTCGTGACCGCGCTTTGCCGCCGTCCGCGCTCCGGTCAGGCCACGCCAGGACAGCACCGTCGCCGACTGCGAGAGCGTGCCGCCCTCGAGGATCTCGTCCCACCCGAAGGCCCGCCGACCGTGCGACTCGACGTGTGCCGCGAGCCGGCCGATGATCCACGCCTGGAGCTGTTCCTCGTCCGCGAGGCCGAGCTCCCGGATGCGCTCCTGGGTCCGGGGGTCCTGCTCCCACTGCACCTTCGGGCACTCGTCGCCGCCGATGCCGATGTACGGGCTCGGGAAGAGCGCGACGACCTCGTCGAGGACGTCCTGGAAGAACGCGATGGTGGACTCCTCCGCGTTGAGGACGTCGTCCGCGATGCCCCACTCCGTCCAGACCTCCACCGGGCGGTCCGGGTGCACGCCGAGCTCCGGGTACGCGGCGAGCGCGGCCCGGACGTGCCCGGGTGTCTCGATCTCCGGCACCACGGTGACGAACCGGTCGGCCGCGTAGGCGACGATCTCGCGGATGTCGTCCTGCGTGTAGTAGCCGCCGTGTGGTCGTCCGTCGAACTCCGCGGGGCGGAGCGCACCGTCGGCGTCCGGCACGTGGGCACCGACCTGGGACTCGCGGCGCCACGAGCCGACCTCGGTCAGGCGCGGGTAGCGCAGGATCTCGATGCGCCACCCCTGGTCCTCGGTGAGGTGGAAGTGCAGCCGGTTGATCCGGTGCGCCGCGAGCTGGTCGACCACGCGCATGACCTCGTGCTTCGTGCGGAAGTGTCGGCAGACGTCGAGCATCACGCCGCGCCACGCGAAAGCCGGGGCGTCCTCGACCACGACGGCGGGGACGGTCCAGGGTCCGGTCCCGACCCGTCCGCGTCGGTACACGTCGGCGGGCAGCGACTGCAGCAGGGCCTGCACGCCGTAGAACACGCCCGCCGCCGAGCCGCCGAGCACCTCGACCCGGTCGGGTGTCACGGTGAGGCGGAAGGCTTCGCTCCGGTCGTCCGGGGCGGTCTCGGGGCCGGTCGGCAGGCCCACGACCTCGGCCGGGGAGGCGACGCGGAGGGAGACGACGTCCGGCCCGGTGTGACGCTCGGCGTCGCGCGCCGGCAGGCCGGTGGAGCCCCGGAGGGTCTGCTGGAGGTACAGTCGCACCGACTCCGTCCCGGCGTCGGCCGCGATGCGCGTCGCCGGGGTGAACTCGAAGGCGCCGGGTCCCGCTTCGGAACGGCGCGGTCGGGGGATGAGCATGTCGGAGTCCACCATTCCTCAACGGTCTTTCGTAATATGGAGGCTATGGCCGTGGAAGAGACCGTGTCAACGCTCCCGAGCACCGTGGTGGGGACGACGCCCGGCGTGCTCCGGCTCATCAACTCGCGCGCCATCCTCGACGAGCTCTTCCGCGAGGACGCCTCCCGCACCGTGACGGAGCTGAGCCGTGCGGTCGGGTTGTCCCGTCCGACGGTGGAGGCGGCGCTCGCGGACCTCGTCGACGAGGGCTGGGTCGCCGAGGCGGAGGCCATCGCGACCCCGAACAAGGCCGGGCGGCGCGCCAAGCGGTTCGCGGCGGACGCCTCGGCCGGTGCCGTCCTCGGCGTCGACCTCGGGCTGCACGGCATCGTCGGGCTCCGGGCCGACCTCCGCGGTGCCACGACGGCTCGGGTCGAGGAGCACTACGCGGACCTCACCTCCGCGGACCAGGCGTGGGCGAGCGTGCAGGACGTCGTGCAGCGACTGACCGACGGTGTCGATCCCGACCGGGTCCTCGCGGCGACGTTCGGCGTGCCCGCGGTCGTCGACCGGTCCGGGGCGATCGACTACACCGTCGCCGTGCCGCAGTGGGTGGAGTCGCGGGTGCCCGGGCGCATCCAGGACCTCTTCCCGGGTGCCGCCACCTTCTTCGACAACGACGCCAAGCTCGCCGCGACGGCCGAGGCCATGTGGGGTCGCTTCCGCGGCGTCGACGACGCGCTCTACCTCGTGATGGGGCGGCAGATCGGTGCGTCCTACCTCGTCGACGGCTCGCTGGCGCGGGGTGCCCGCGGTGCGGCGGGCGAGATGGGCGGCCTGGCATCGACGGGGTGGCCGACCGCTCCGGCCCGACTGGAGGCACGGATCGCCGCCGACACGGACCTCGAGTCGGTCTTCGCGGCGGCCGGGCGCGGGGACGCCGAGGCGGTCGCGGTCGTACGCGCCTTCGCGGAGGACGTGGTGCCCGGGGTCGTGCAGCTCGTGACGACGCTCGACCCGGAGGTCGTCGTCGTCGGTGGCGAGGTCCTGCCCGCCGCCGAGGTCTTCGCCGCGGCGCTCCAGGACCTCGTGTCGCCCCGGCTCCGGCACCCCGTCGCGGTGACACCGTCCACCGTCGGCCGTGACGCCGTCGCCCGCGGCGCGCTCGCCCGGTCGCTCACGCACGTCCGGACGTCCCACATGGGACTCGGTTGACATCCAGGTCGCGCGCCGGACTCTGACAGGGCGCTCAGGGATGATCGGAGCATGACGACTGCCCTGACCCGCCCCGTGGCGGCCGCCGACCCCGAGATGGGCGGGCTCTCCGGGCTCGTCCTGCAGCTCATCGACGCGCTCGGGGAGTGGGGCGTCGCACTGATGCTCTTCGTCGAGACGGTGTTCCCGCCGATCCCGTCGGAGGTGATCCTGCCGCTCGCCGGGTTCCTCGCCGGCGCGGGGCAGATGAACCTCGTCCTCGTGCTCGTCGCCGCGACGTTGGGCTCCTACCTCGGCGCGCTCGTGCTCTACTGGCTCGGCGCGGTCATCGGGTTCGAGCGGACCGTCCACCTGCTCGGCAAGCTGCCGCTGGTCGACGAGGACGACTTCCGGAAGGCGGCCGACTGGTTCCACCGGCACGGCAGGAGTGCGGTGTTCTTCGGCCGGTTCGTGCCGATCGTGCGCAGCCTCATCTCACTGCCCGCCGGAGCGGACCGGATGCACCTCGGCACGTTCTCGGTCTTCACGATCATCGCGAGCGGGATCTGGAACGGCGCGCTGGTCCTGCTCGGCGCCGCGTTCGGGACGCAGTACGAGCGGGTCGAGCAGTACACCGAGTGGATCGACCGCGTGCTCTACGTCGCGATCGTCGTCGTCGTCGTGACGTTCGTGGTGCGCCGGGTCCGACGGATCCGGGCCGAGCGGGCCGGTCGCGCGACGCAGCCCGACGGCGCCGGGCGGGTCGAGCGTGCCGGGCGGGTCGAGCGTGCCGGGCGGGTCGAGGGCGCCGGGCGGGGTGGGCGTGGACGACGCCGCGCCACCCCGGCCGGCGACTGAGCCGTCACGCCTTGGTGAGCGACGACTCCTTGTGGGCGGCCTTGCTGCCCGACTTCTCCGACTCGACGATCCAGTAGGGGTCGTCGTCCTTCGGCTTGAAGTCCTGACCGTCGAACGTGAAGTCCTTGGTCTTCTTCTCGACCAGCTTGCCGGTCGTCTTGCCCTGCGAGGTGTTCCAGTGCACCTCGTCGCCCTTCGACAGCGCCATCGTGTCCTCCTTGCGCGTGAACGCTCATCCGTTGCAGCAGTGCCTACACCCGGCGCATCGGCGTGATCACAGGGAAGTACGGGGTGTCACGATGTCGTAACGGGGCCGCGGTCCGTCTCGCGGGCGCGTACCGTACTCGGTGAGTCACCATGTCGGCAACTGCCGCGTTCCCGGCTCCCGACAGAACGACGTGCACATGACCCTGCTGGACAGCCCCCGGGCGGAGACCGTCCTCGCCGGACGGTACCGGCTGGTCCGGCTCATCGGCACCGGCGGCATGGGCACCGTGTACGAGGCCCGGGACGAGCACACGTACCGGCTCGTGGCGGTCAAGCTGTTCGCGACGCCCGACACCATGACGACGGCCGACCGCGTCCGGCAGGAGCGCGAGATCCGGCTGCTGAGCATGCTCTCGCACCCCGGGCTCATCCCGCTCTACGACGCCGGGACCCACGAGTTCGAGGACGGCCCGCACCGGTTCATCGTGATGGAGCTCATCGCCGACACGACCCTGTTGCGCCGACTCGCCGAGGGGCCGCTGCACAACTACGAGGTGGCCGACCTCGGCGCCCAGCTCGCCGACGCGCTCGCGTACGTGCACTCCCGGGGCATCGTCCACCGTGACGTCAAGCCGGCGAACATCCTCATCAGCGACGAGGGCTCGTCCGGCTTCGCACGCACGGTCAAGCTCACCGACTTCGGCGTCGCGCACTTCGTCGACGGCTCCCGACTGACCAACGACGGCACGATCATCGGTACGGCGGCGTACCTCAGCCCCGAGCAGGTCGCCGGCGAGCCGATCGGCTTCGCGACCGACGTCTACTCGCTCGGACTCGTCCTGCTCGAGGCGCTGACCGGCAAGCAGGAGTACTCCGGCACCCTCATCGAGGCGGCGCTCGCGCGACTGCGTCGTGACCCCGAGGTCCCGGACGGCGTCGCGTCGGAGTGGCGGGACCTGCTCGAGCGGATGACCCACCGCGATCCCGCCCGCCGCCCGACCGCGGTGGCCGTGGCGAACGCCCTGCGCGGCGGCTCGACGCAGATCACCGGCCCGTTGCCGCTCGGCCCGGACCGCGAGCGCCACAAGCACGCGCACAAGCTGCACCGCGCGGCGCACCGGCACGCCAAGCGAGGCACGTTCTCGGCGACGAAGCGCTGGCGTCGGCGGAACGTCCTCATCGCGTCGTGCACGACGGTCGCCGTCATCGCAGCGTGCGCCGCGTCGTACGTGGTCGGCGCGTCGCACTGATCGGGCCGGCCCCCACCGGCGCCGTACCGACGGCCGCCGCCCGCGCCGTGCTGCACCGACCCGGCGGAACGGGCCGGTGCTCCCTGGCAGGATGGACGGCATGACCGATCAGCGCTGGATCAAGATCTGCGGCCTCTCCACCCCCGAGACGGTGGACGCCGCCGTGGACGCCGGTGCCGACGCGGTCGGGTTCGTCTTCGCGGCGGGCAGCCCCCGCACGGTGACGGCTGACCTCGCCAAGGAGCTGGTCGAGCGCGTGCCCGAGGGCGTCGACGCCGTCGGGGTCTTCCGTGACCAGCAGATCGACGAGATCGTCGGCATCGCCTCCGCGGTCGGACTCACCACGCTGCAGCTCCACGGCGGCGAAGCGGCCTCCGACTTCGCCCGGGCGCGCGACGCCGGGTTCTTCACCATCCGGGCCGTCAGCGCCGAGGACTACCTCCGCGAGACCCCCGAGCAGCGCGCCGCGTACGACCACGACCTGCTGCTGCTCGACGCCGCGGTGCCGGGGAGCGGTCGGCTGGTGGACCCCGCGACGATCGCGGGCGGGGTCGACGAGGCCTGGATCCTCGCGGGCGGACTCACGCCCGCGAACGTGGTCGCCGCGGTCGAGGCGCTCGATCCGGACGGTGTCGACGTGTCGAGCGGCGTCGAGTCCGAGCGCGGGGTGAAGGACGAGGCGAAGATCCGCGCCTTCGTCGAGGCGGTCCGCAGCATCCCCTGACGACGGGCCTCGCGCCGAGTCGCGGGCTCGTGTACTGGGCGCGACCCGACGACGGACGGGAGGCGCGGCACCAGCCGGCACCGCGCCTCCCGTCCGTCTCGGTGCGCGTCAGCGCAGCGTCGGGACGAGCTCCGTCAGGAACGCGTCGGTGTCCTCCCAACCCTCGACCGCGTGGCAGGGGACGCCGAGCGCCTTCACCGGGTAGTCGTTGCCCTCGGGGTCGAGCCGGTCGCCGACGAACAGCATGTCCTCGAGCGCGATGCCCGTGATCTCGGCGAGCCGGCGCATGCCGTACGCCTTGTCGATCCCCTTCCGGGTGATGTCGATGCTCGTCGAGCCGCCGGAACGGACCTCGAGGTCGGGGAGCTGCTCCTGGACCAGACGACGGAGGTGGTCCTTCTTCTCGCCGGTCGGGTCCCACTGCTTCTTGACGTCGACCGGGGCGGCCTGGCCGAGCGCCGAGAACGTGATCTGCGAGCCGCGGTCCTCGAGGATGTCGCCCCAGGTCCGCTCCTCCCAGTAGCCCGCCTGCTTCGCCTGCTCCTCGATCGCGGCGAGGGCACGGGTCTTCTGCTCGTCGGTGAGGTCCTCGGCGTACTGCAGCGCCCAGTCGTCGTCCTGCCACCGGTAGTAGCGCGTCCCGCAGGTCGGCAGGAGGTGGAGGTCGTCGAGCGTGAGGTCCTCGCGGTCACGGAGCGGGGTCACGAGCTGCTGCTCGAACTGGTGGAAGTTGCCGCCGGAGATCACGGCGACCGGCACGACCTCGAGCAGGGACGCGAAGGTCTCGAGCATGCGGGGGTCGAGCGGCGACTTCGACGGGGCGAGGGTGTCGTCCAGGTCGAAGGCGACGAGGCGGGGCGTGGTCATGTGCACGATCCTGCCAGAGCCGCGCCGACGAGACGCCGGGTGCGACGGGTGTCGGCTCAGGGCCGGTGCGACGCCGGCACCCGGTCGCGGGCGTCCGTGATGTCCGTGTACCCGTGTCCGTACATGCCACGCGGCCGCACCCCTGGACCCGGGGTGCGGCCGCGCACGGTGGACGCGGGGCTCACTCCTTGACGAGCACGACCTCGTCGAGCGGCAGCCGCGTGCGCGGGGCGACCTCGCGCTCCGCAGCCTTGTCGTCGAGCTGCGACGGGTCGGTCACCGTACCGATCGCCGACACCGTGTACGGGAGGAAGCGCTCCGGCAGGTCGAACGCCGCGCGGAGACCGGCCGCGTCGATGCCCGCCATCTGGTGGACGTGCAGTCCCTCGGCGTGCGCCTGGACCGTCAGCGCCGCGAGGGACTGGCCGAGGTCGTACTGCGCGAACGGACGCTCGTCGCCGTCCTCGGTCACGGTCTCGAGCACCCCGACCACGAGGGCGCTCGCACGGAAGGCCCACGCGGCGTTGAAGCCGAGGAGGTTCTCGTTGATCTTCCGGAAGGTCTCGGTGCCGCGGCGTCCCGCGATGAAGCGGCGGGGCTGGTGGTTCATCGCGGACGGTGCCCAGCGAGCAGCCTCGAGCAGGGCGTCGAACGGTGCGTCGTCGATCGTGGCGCTCTCGTCGTAGGAGCGCGGGCTCCACCGTTCCTCGAGGAGCGGCACGAGGGGCTGGCTGGAGTCGGTCGAGCGGGTGAGCGTCTGCGAGGTCATGGTGCGTGCAACGGTATCCGGCGCGGACGCATTTCCGGGCTGAACGACGTCACATGAAGCCGGGGTGCCAGGATGGTCGGGATGGGTGGCGTGTTGACCGGGTTCGCGATCATCGGCGCGATCATCGCCGCCGGGTACGTCGTCGGGCGCACCGGGCTGCTCGGGCAGCACGCGCAGTTCGTGATGGGGCGCCTGGCGTTCTTCGTGCTCATGCCGTGCCTGCTGTTCCACACGATCGCGACCGCCGACATCGCCTCACTGCTGTCCCCGATGCTCTGGGTGTCGCTCGTCAGCGCGCTCGTCGTGGCGCTCGGGGCGGCGCTCGTCTTCCGGCTGGTGCTCCGCCGTCCGGTGGCGACGACCACGGTGGGCGCACTGGCGTCGAGCTACGTGAACGCGAACAACATCGGCCTGCCCGTGGCGGTGTACGTACTCGGACAGGCCACCGCGGTCGTGCCGGTGATCCTGCTCCAGCTCATCGTGCTCGCACCGATCGCCCTGACCGTCCTCGACACGGCCACCGCGGGCGCGGGGAGCCTCGCGCGTCGGATCGCCGGGCCGTTCCGGAACCCGATCATCATCGCGTCGCTCGTCGGCCTGGCGTGCTCGGCGCTGCACGTCGAGCTGCCCGCTCCCGTGCTCGAGCCGTTCTCGCTCGTGGGAGCTGCCGCGGTGCCGGTCGTCCTGCTGTCCTTCGGCATGAGCCTGCACGGTGCGACGCCGCTGCGGGACCCGTCGATCCGGACGGACGTCCTCGTCGCCTCGGCGATCAAGCTCGTGGTGATGCCGACGGTGGCGTTCGTCCTCGCCCGGTCGGTGTTCGGGCTCGGCGACCAGGACGTGTTCGTGCTGACGACGCTCGGGGCGCTGCCGGCCGCGCAGAACGTGTTCAACTACGCGCAGCGGTACGGGGCGGCCGTGCCGGTGGCGCGGGACGTCGTGCTCCTCACGACCGTCGGGTCCGTGCCGGTGCTCGTCGCGATCGCGGCGCTGCTGCACCCGTAGGCCGCTGCGCCGCGCAACGCGCGCGTGTGCGCGCGCGCGCGCATGGTGCGGCGGCGCGTGCGCATGGTGCGAGGTTGAGCACACGGTGCGGGGGTTTGTTCCTCGCACGGTGTGGGGAAGCTCGCACGGTGCGGACTGGAGGTGCGTGGCGGGGTCGCACCGTGCCTCCCGTCGGGTGGTGGGCGCGGATGCGCCGGGGGCGAGCGGGTGCTGCGGACGGTGCGAGGTTGCGCACACGGTGCGGGGGTTTGTTCCTCGCACGGTGTGGGGAAGCTCGCACGGTGCGGACGGGAGGTGCGTGGCGGGGTCGCACCGTGCCTCCCGTCGGGTGGTGGGCGCGGATGCGCCGGGGGCGAGCGGGTGCTGCGGACGGTGCGAGGTTGCGCACACGGTGCGGGGGTTTGTTCCTCGCACGGTGTGCGGAAGCTCGCACGCTGCGGACGGGAGGCGCATGGCGGGGTCACACCGTGCCTCCCGTCGGGTGGTGGGCGCGGACGCGCCGAGAGCGAGCGGGTGCTGCGGACTCTTCACGCGCTCGTAGGCTGCGCCGCGGACGGCGCGCGTACCGTGGCGGTCACGACCACGAGGAACGGGAGACCACGATGGACACGATGGCGATGATGAAGACCATGTCGACGGACGCGATGCCGATGGCGATGGACATGGAGATGATGCAGGACACGATGATGGCGATGAACGCCGCGTCGATGGCCGCGACCATGTGCTCCGCCTCCGACATGCGCACGGGCGGCGAGATGGCCACCTGCGCGGCGATGTGCTCGAACACGGCGATGCTCGCGGACACCGGCATGCGCATGATGATGCGTCCGATGGGCATGGACGCCGAGGCCATGCGCACGATGCTCGCCGCCTGCGTGGCGATGGGCACGGCGTGCGCAGCGGAGTGCCGGCAGCACGCGGACATGGACGAGTCGTGCCGCTACTGCGCGATGGCGTGCGACGAGATGGTCGCCAAGTGCCGGGCGATGATGGACGCGATGCCCGTCTGACGACGTGACCCCCGCGTTCGGCGGGCCGTGCTCAGCCGAGGCGGTCAGGCGGCCCGAGCGGTCGTGCGGACCCCGCCGGAGCTGAGGAGCTCAGCCACCGGATGGTGGGCGACCGGGGCCCCGACGGACGCGAGGGCGTCGGCGTCCGCCACCCGGAGCCGGGTCACCGCGCCGTCGAGGAACGCGACGACGAGGTGAGCCTCGTGCGCCTCGACGACGATGCCGTCACGCCACGCGGCGGGGTTGGCGTCGGCCATGACGCGCTGGATCGGGAGGACGGTCGTGCGGGACATGGCTTCACCTGCTCTCGAGAGCGGCGACGGTGCGTCGCCGGTGCAGGAAACCTACGTCCGCCCCGGGCCGTCGACAACGGCGGCGGACGCCGGGCGTAACAGAGCAGCACGCGGTGCGGTGTCGCTGTGCTCCGAGCGGTGCCGCTCGGGCGTCAGAAGATCATCGGCCGGTCGTCGTCGAGCGAGGTGTCCAGGTCGAGGTCGACCGACACCGGCACGTGGTCGCTCGGCGCGTCGCCCTTGCGCTCGTTGCGGTGGATCGCGGCGTCGGTCACCACGTCGGCGAAGGCCTGGGAACCGAGCACGAAGTCGATGCGCATGCCCTCGTTGCGGGGGAAGCGGAGCTGCTTGTAGTCCCAGTACGTGTAGCCGTCCGGCACGATCGGCCGGACGACGTCCTGCAGCCCGCGCTCCTCGAACGCACGGAACGCGGCGCGCTCGGGTTCGCTCACGTGCGTGGCGCCCTCGAACACCCGCACGTCCCAGACGTCCTGGTCGAGCGGCGCGACGTTCCAGTCGCCCATGAGCGCCAGCGGCAGTTCCGGGTCGTCGGACAGCCACTCCGCGGTGCGGTCGGCGAGCTGCGCGAGCCAGTCGAGCTTGTACGTGTAGTGCGGGTCGCCGAGCTCGCGACCGTTCGGCACGTAGAGGCTCCAGAGGCGGACACCGTCGACCGTGACGCCGATCGCGCGGGCCTCGACGGGGAGGTCCGGGCCCTCGTGGCCCTTGAGGAAGCCGGGCTGCCCGGGGAAGTCGCGCGCGACGTCCTCCATCGGCAGCCGGCTGGCGAAGGCGACGCCGTTCCACTGGTTCAGGCCGTGCGCCTCCACCTGGTAGCCGGCCGCCTCGAACGCCTCGGTCGGGAACTGCTCCGGCTTGCACTTGATCTCCTGCATGCCGAGGACGTCGACGTCCTCACGCACGAGCCAGTCGACGATCCGCCCCACTCGGGTGCGGACGGAGTTCACGTTCCAGGTCGCCACGCGCATGGTCCGAACCTACCGGTCCCTCCCCGGCCGGATGGTGTTCGCTGGGGTGCACCACCGGATCAGATCGGAGACCACCATGGCACCCACCACGGACCGCGTCGACGGGCCCACCACCGGCTCGCCGACGACGCAGGTCACCACCAAGGGCAGGACGATCATCGACGACGCGGTCGTCGCGAAGGTCGCCGGCATCGCCGCCCGCGACGTGCCCGGCGTGCACGCCCTCGGCGGCAACGCGGCCCGGGCGTTCGGCGCGATCCGCGACGCCATCGGTTCCAGCGCCCTCGGGCAGGGCGTCCGCGTCGAGGTGGGTGAGACGCAGGCCGCGGTCGACGTCACCATCGTCGTCGAGTACCCGGTCCCGATGATGGAGGTCGCCTCGGCCGTCCGTGCTGCCGTGACCACCGCCGTCACCGACCTGGTCGGGCTCGAGGTCACCGAGGTCAACGTGGCGATCAACGACGTCGAGATCCCCGGACTGCCCGCCGCGACCGAGGACGCCGAGGGCCGCGTGCGATGAACGCCACCGTGGTCGGCGCCGGGGTCGGCGCCGTGCTCGCGATCGTCGCCGTCACGCTCGGCTTCTGGGCGTTCGTGGTGGTGGCGGTCGCCATGCTCGTCGGGGCCCTGGTGGGTCGGATCGTGAGCGGCGACCTCGACGTCCGCCGCCTCGCCGACGTCCTCCGCGGACGCCGGAGCTCGTCGTGAGTCACGCCGTCGTCGCCGGCGGTCCCGGCAGCGGCGGCGTCGTCCCCGGTTGGGACCGCATCGGTTCGGCCGCGCTCGTGCACACGGCCCAGGCCGTCGCCGCCGAGGCGCTCCGCGCGCCCCTCCGGGACGTTCGCGCCCGGGTCACCGGCGACGGGCGCGGTTCGCTGTCGGTCGAGGTCACCGCCCCGCTGCGCGTCCCCGTGCTCGGCTCCGGCGCGGTGCCGACCGAGCCCGTGCTCGTCACCACGCACCGCGCCCGGGGCACCATCGCGGACCGGGTCCACGCCATCACGGGACGCCAGGTCGACCGGGTCGACGTCACCTACGCCTCGTCGGTCGTCGACGTCCCCCGGAGGGTCCGGTGAGCGCCGCCGCTCCACGCGACGTCGACGTGCCGCGCGCCGCCCCGGACGACCGGATCCACCGCCGCGTGCTCCGTCGCGAGACGACGGCGTCCCGCTCGGGGACCGTCGTCGTCGCGATGCTGCTCGTCGTACTCCTCGCCGCCGTCGTGGTGGTCGCCGCGTCGGCCGTCCTGCTCGGCCAGGGGGTGCTCGGCGTCGACCCACGCGCGGTCGTCGACGCGGCTGCGCGGGCGCCCGGCGGGCTCGACACGACCGTCGTCGTCACCGTCGGCGCCGTCGTCGCGGTCCTCGGGCTGACCCTGCTGCTCCGGGGTCTCCTGCCGAAGCGCCTGCCCCGGCACACGATGCCGTCCGAGCGGCTCGCGGTCATCGTGGACGACGAGGTGCTCGCCTCCGCCGTGGCCCGCGCCGCCCGCTCGGCGACCCGGCTCGGACCCGACGCGGCCGTCGGCACCGTCGGGCGCCGGACCGTGGACGTGGTCCTCCGCCCGGCCGCCGGCGTGGACGTCCCCGTGCTCGACGCCACCGACGCCGTGCAGCGCGAGCTCGACGCCGTCGCCGCACAGCCGACCGTCACCGCGCACGTCCGTGTCCAGCCGACCGGGAGGGTGGACGGGTGAACGCGACGAACCGTGTCCTCGGACGCATCGCCCTGGTGCTCGTCGGGCTCGCCCTGCTGGGCGTCGGGGTCGTGACCGTGCTCGTGCCGACCGTCCCGGCCGTCGCGGCGGTGTGGCAGGACGTCGCCCGGGCGGGGCTCGCCGATCTCGGCCCCGGAGTGGCACGGCAGGCCTCGATCGCGGCGTGGACGGCGCTCCTCGGCGGGGCCGTCGTGCTCGGCGTCCTCGCCCTCGTGGTGCTCAGCACGCTCGGCGGCGGGCGGACCGGCACGGTCGTCGAGGACGACGGCGGCGCGGACGGTGTCGCCGGCTCCGTGCGGATCGAGGCCGCGGCGGTCCAGCACGCGCTGTCCTCGGCGATCGGCGACCTGCCCCAGGTGGCCTCGCTCGCGGTCGACGTCTACCGGGTCCGGGGGCGTCGGGCCGTCCGCATCCGTGTCCGGCCCCGCCGGGGTGCGGGACCGCGGGAGCTCACCGAGCGTGTCGAGGCCGTCGTCGCGGACCTCGACGCGGTGCTCGGGGAGCGGCTGCCCGTGCTGCTCGAGATCGCGCGTGGGGGAGCGGGGTCGGGGAAGCCGGACCGCGTGCACTGACGCCGGTGCCGGTGCGGTGGCGCCTGCCGGTGCCGGTGCCGGTGCCGGTGCGGTGTGCTGGCGCACAACCGAAAGCACCCCGAACCACGCGATCACGCGGTTCGGGGTGCTTTCCGTTGTGCGAGCGCGGGCGCGGGCGCCCGCGCGCGCGGCCGGGCGCGGGCGCGAGCGCGCGGCGACGGGGCGCTGCCCGCGCGCGCGGCCGCCCGCGCGCGGCGGCCGCCCGCCGCCTGCGCGCGGCGCTCGGCTAGAACGCGACGCCGCGGGCCGCGAAGAACGGCACCGGGTCGGTGGTGGTCCCGCCCGTGTGCACCTCGATGTGCGAGTGGCAGCCCGTCGAGTTGCCGGTCGACCCCACGAGCGCGATGAGCTGTCCGGCCGAGACCTGCTGGCCGGGCGACACCCGGAACCCGCCGTTCACGATGTGGCCGTAGGCGGTCTGGTAGCCGCCCGCGTGGGAGATGCGGACGTAGTTGCCGTAGCCGCCGTACCACCCGACGTAGTCGACCGTGCCGGCAGCCGCCGCGACGATCGCACTCGAGCACGCACTCCCGAGGTCGACGCCCTCGTGGAAGATCACGCCGCCGTGGATCGGGTGCACCCGGTACCCGTACGGGCTCGTGATCCAACCGCTCGCGGGCCGCACCCAGCCGGTGCCGGAGCCGGACCCGGCGGAGCCACCGGACGACCCGCCGCTCGACCCGCTCGACCCACCCGACGAACTCCCGCTCGACCCGCCGCCGCTGTTCGCCGCGGCTGCCCGCGCGCGTTCGGCGGCCGCGGCGCGCTCGGCTGCTTCACGCGCTGCCTTCTCCTCCGCGGCCTTGCGGACGGCCTCGCCCTTCGCGAACTCCTTCTCGGAGCGGACGCGCCCCGAGGTCAGGGTCGCGAGCTGCGCGTCGAGCCTCGCCTTGTTCGACTGCTGTTCGTCGTAGGCCGTCTGCACTCGGTCGGACGCCGCCTGCGCCTCGTCCATGCGGTCCTGCGCCGCCTGCGCGAGCTCGTCGAGCTTCTCCGCGGCGCGGTCGGCCTGCGCGGTCAGCGACCGGGCCACCGCGGCGTCGGCGGTCGCCGCGGCCTCGACCCGTTCGGCCTGCTCCGACAGCTTGCTCAGGGCGCCGAGGTTGTAGAGGAGGTCGGAGGCGTCCTCGGTGCTCCCCACGACGGAGGCGGTGACGTCCGCACCGCCGGAGCGGGCCATCTGCGCGGCGAGCTGGCCCGCCTGTGCGGCGCTCTGCTCGGCCACCTCCGCGTGCTCATCGGCATCGGCGCGGAGGCGCTGCTCGCGTTCGGCTGCCTGCTGGGCTGCGGTCTGGGCGTCGTAGAACTCGTCGCCGAGCCGCTCCGCCTCGTCCTGCGCCGCCTCGAGGTCGGCGGACAGCCCGTCGATGATGCCGCGGATCCGGGTGATCTGGCCCTGCTTGTCGGACTCCTTGCCGCGGGCGGCGAGGACGTCGTCCCACGAGGGGTACGTCTTCGCCTGCGCTGCCGGGGCGTCCAGCACGACGGTGCCCACGAGTCCGGCGAGCGCCAGGCCGGTCACGGCGAGACGGAGCGGGAGGACCGGGAGCCGGCGGGCGGGACGGTGGCGGGTGGCGCGGGTCACGGTGGCGAGCCTATACATCCGTACAGGCAGGACCGGCTGTCGGCGCGCCGCTGTGGACGACTCTCAGAAGCCGCGGTCCCGGAGCGTCTGCTCGGCGCTCTGCACCACGCGGTCGCGGAGCACGGCCGCCCCGGTGGTCCCCGCGTAGTCGTAGACGTCGAAGCCCGTGCAGTGGGTGATCGACGCGGGGCTCCCGAGCGAGTCCTCCACAGCCCGGGTCCACACGTCCCCGGACCCGATGACGACGAACGTCGGCCGTGCCCCGCGGTACGCGCCGAGGTCGACGAGCCAGGGGTAGGTGTCGAACGTGTCCCGGACCTGCAGGAGTTCGACGTTCGGGGCGGCGTACGTCGCGAGCGGCCGCACCGTCCAGAACTGGCCGACGCCCGTGACGTCCCGCCCGGCCGCCCACCGGTCGAGGCAGCGGGCAGCGGTGTAGCGCGCGTCCGTGACCGTCCGGACCGTGCCCGGGACGGCCGCGACCCCGGCGACGAGCACCGCCGCCGCGCCGATCGCGAGGACGGTCCGCACCGCCCGCGACGGTCGGTGCACCCGTGTGGCGCGGACCGCGGTGCGGGTGAGCTCGGCGACCGCGACGATCGCGAGCAGCGGCGCGGTGACGATCGGCTCGAGGTAGCGCGGGGTCTCCGATCCGGCGACGACGACCCCGACGGACACCGCCACGACCGTCACCAGCGGCAGCACCGTGGCGACGAGGACCGTCCGTGCGGTCCGGACCCGCCACGCCCACACGGTGCCGCCGACGGCGAGCAGCACGCCGACGAAGAGCAGCAGCAGCCCGGCGTCGCCCGCCGCGGATGCCGCACGGTCGTCGGTGAGCTGCGCGAAGAACGCCAGGGTGTCGACCGCACGGGACGGGTGCACGTACGTCGCGGGGTCGAGGGAGACGAACGGGCGCAGCGGGATCCGGACGAGGTACCCGGCCACGGAGCCGACCACGAGGACCGACCCGAGCAGCAGCGACGGCCGCCACGGCACCCGGCGCGCGAGCGCGAGCAGCACCAGCGTCACGATCACCGGCCCGGCCGACCACGGGACGTACAGGGGGTTCGACGCCGTCGTCAGCGCGGCGACGAGCCCGAGCGTGACGAGGACGGGCACGGACGCCCGGCCGGTCCGCACCGCGCGGAGCACGAGCACGGCCGTGCCGAGCATGGCGAGCACCGCGCCGTAGTAGTAGGTGGTCGTGAGCAGCAGGGAAGCGAGCTCGAGCGAGGTCGCCGTCGCCGTCGACTCCGTGAGCACGAGCGCCGTCACGAAGGCGAGCGCGAGCGCGGCGACCGCGATCCGTGCCGGGCGCCCGGCGGCTGGCATGAGCTCGTTCGCCGCCGCACGGAGGAGCGCGTACACGGCGAGCAGCACCAGCAGGCCGTTCAGCGCGAGCGCCTGCTGCGGCGTCGCGGTCACGACCGAGCACAGGAGGTAGACGGGCAGCTCGGGGAAGAAGAACAGCGCGGGGGACATCGCCCACTCGAAGGGCTGCCCGGCGTCGAGCGAGCGCCGGACCAGCGGCAGGAGCACCGAGTCGCCGTCGTACCAGAGGAGCGCGACGCGCGGCGTCGCGATGACGTGCCGCAACGCGATGACGGACAGGGCCAGCGCGACCAGCGCGCCCAGTGCCTCCCGGCCGACCGCGACCCACCTGCCCGCGGGGGCCGCGCGCCCGGCCTCGACTGCGGGCGACGGTGCGGAGCGGGACATGCTCCGGAGCGTACCGAGGCGGGCTCGGCGCAGGCCTCCCGGCGTGCAGCGGGCGATCAGCAGCGGCGTACCACCCCGACCGGCTACTCTGGTGCGCTGTGACGGACGTGCGTGCCCAGTTGATCGACCACATCAAGGCCGATGCCGTGTTCCACGGCGACTTCACCCTGACGAGCGGGAAGCAGGCGTCGTACTACATCGACCTGCGCAAGGTGAGCCTCGACCACCGGGTCGCGCCGCTCATCGGACAGGTGATGACCGACCTCATCGCCGAGGTGCCGGACGTCGCCGCCGTGGGTGGGCTGACCATGGGTGCCGACCCGATCGCGAGCGCGGTGCTGCACCAGGCGGCCGCCCGCGGACTCGCGTACGACGCCTTCGTGGTGCGCAAGGAGCCGAAGGACCACGGGCGCGGCCGCCAGGTCGAGGGCCCCGACGTCGCGGGCAAGCGCGTCATCGTGCTCGAGGACACCTCCACGACCGGCGGCTCGCCGCTCAAGGCCGCCGAGGCGCTCGAGCGCGAGGGCGCGATCATCGCCGCCGTGGCCGTCGTGGTGGACCGCGACACCGGGGCGAAGGAGAAGATCGAGGCCGCCGGGTACCCCTACTACGCCGCGATCGGACTGGCCGACCTGGGGTTGTCCGCGTGACCGGGGAGCGTCCGGACGACGCGCAGCGCCCCGGGGACACCGCCGGTTCCGGAGACGGGACCGACGGCCTGGAGGCACGGCGCGCGTCGGACGCGGACGCTCCGTTCCACGGTCTCCGCAGCGCTGCGGACATCTTCGGCGCTCCCCGCTCGGCCGACGACTGGCCGTCCCGACGGGAGCGTCGAGAGGCGATCAAGGCCGCGCAGGAGACGGGTGCACCGCTGCCGGAGCCGTTCGCCGCTCCGGAGGAGGAGCCGACCTCGGCGCCGGAGCCGACCTCAGCGCCGGAGCCGGACGACGCGACGTCGTCCGGTGCCGACCGCGACGGCATTGCCGTTCCGGGTGCCGTGGCCGACGACGCCGCCACCCAGGCGATCTCGATGCCCGAGCAGCTCTCGGCACCGTCGCAGCACGCACACCCGAGCTCGATCCAGCTCCCGACGGCCCGGTCGAACCGCGACGCCCGTGCGGCCGAGGCGCGGGCACTCGACGACGAGCGTCGACGGGTGGACCCGACCGGGACCGGACGCGAGGACGTCGACTGGCTCGGCCGCGCCACCGGGACGGGTACCGGCGCGGTGACCGTGGGCGAGCCGATGGCCCGCCAGCCGCTCGGGGTCGAGGACGCGCTGCCCTCCTCGGACGAGCCGCCGAGCTTCACCGAGCTGCTCGGGCTGGAGTCCTCCGACCGCGACGTCGACGCTCCGGGCCCGGACCGCCCGTTCGACTGGGCGGTGCGGGACGACGCGACCGGTGAGGTGCCGACGGCGCTCACCTCGGACGCCTTCGCGACGAAGGCCTTCGAGACCGTCGCGCTGGCGGGGGAGCAGCCCGCGTCCGCGCCGGGTGCGGGTGGCATCGCTGCGGCCGGGGCGGGAGCGGCTGCGCTGGCCCCGGGCGAGCCGGCTTCGGGTGCGGCTCCTGCGGGTGCGCCGGCTGCCGGAGCGCCGTCGGGCGGGGACGACCCCGACGCGCCGACCACGCGACTGTCCGTGCCGGACGCGGCCACGGGCTTCCCGGTCGAGCCGTCGCGCCCCGCGACACCGGTCGCGGCGGCACCGGCCGAGCCCTCCGCGACGACGCCGGCCACGAGCTGGTCGCTGTCGGACGAGGCCGAGGACACCCCCACCGTCGCCTTCGAGCCGCCCCGCTCGGCCACCGCGTCGCCCTGGTGGGCCGAACCCGACGACGTGGCCCCGCCGACGGCCGCTCCGCCACTCGTCGAGCCCACCCCCGAGACCTACCCCGCGCATCTGCCGCCCGCCGTCGGGCAAGACTTCGACGGCCTGCTCGGATCCGAGGACGACCGTCCCGTCACCGAGCCCGTCGCCGCGCCCGCTGCCCGCCCGCTGCGCCCGGAGGACATCGACCAGTCGGAGTGGACCGACCGCGAGACGAGCGACACGAGCGCGATCAAGGACCTCTTCGGCACCGCCGCCGTCGACCAGCTCGGCGCGACCGGCTACGACCCGCACGACACCGGCACGGCGATGCTGCCCGCCGTCGGTGCGGCGTCCGGAGCCGCCGCCGGCTCCTCCGGCCGTGGGACCGGTGCCACGACCGCGCCGTCGTCCTCGCCGGCGAAGCAGGGCGTCATCAACCAGCAGTTCGCCCGGCTCCAGGGCGAGGGCAAGCGCGGGAAGCAGATCCTCATCGGCGGCTCGGTCGTGCTCATCGTCGTGCTGCTCGTGCTGGTGTTCCTCTTCGCCCGGTGGATCATGGGCAACACCGTCGCGGACCACCTCACGCCGACCTCGTCGCCGAGCGCTGCGGCGCAGTCCGCCGAGTCGTCGAGCTCGCCGTCGACCACACCCTCCGCCGAGGCGCAGCCCGCCCAGACGCAGCCGGCGGGCATCGTGTTCGCGACCACGCAGGCGACGCCCGGGGAGCACTCGTGGACCGAGCTCGCGGGCGGGGAGTGCCTGGCGGCGCCGTACACGGACGCGTGGGCCCAGACCTACACCGTCGTCGACTGCTCGACGCCGCACGTGGCGCAGCTGACCGCGCGGCTCCCGGTGCAGGCGGATGCGTGGCCGGGGGCGGACGCGCTCGCGGCGCAGGCGAGCGAGCAGTGCCAGACCTCGGCGGCACTCGACACGGCGGCTGCGGCGTCGTACGGCGACGTGCAGGTGCAGGGGTCGTACGCGCCCGATGCGTCGACGTGGGACCGCGGGGACACGTTCATCGCGTGCTTCGTGACGCGGTCGTCGGGGCAGACGCTCACGGGGTCGCTCGCGCCGACGTCCTAGGCCGCGTGCGCGGTGCCGGGGCGCGGTGCCGGGGCGCGGTGCCGCTGTCGGGGACGCCGCTGTCGGGCGACGGGGTCGTCGTCGTGCGACGGCGGCGGTGTCGTTCCGCGTCGGCGAAGCGAGCCCGAGCCCGCGCCCGCGCCCGCGGCCGGGTCAGCGCGCGGCGGGGACCTTCGCGGACGCGTCCGTCAGGGTCTGCAGCTCCTCCGGCGTGAGCTCGAGTTCCGCCGATGCCAGCAGGGCCGGCAGCTGCTCGGTGTTCCGCGCACTCGCGATCGGCGCGACCACGTCCGGCTGCGCCTGCAGCCAGGCGAGGGACACGGTCGCGATCGCCACGCCGTGGGCGTCGGCGATGGTGTCGAGGGCGTCGACGACCGCGAGCCCCGCGTCGGTGAAGTACCCCGACACCTGCCCCTCGCGGTCCGCGCCGGCGAAGTCCTCCTTCGTGCGGTACTTGCCCGTCAGGAAGCCGGCCGCGAGCGCGAAGTACGGCACGACCCCGAGGTGCTCGGCGGCGGCGAGCGGCGCGATCTCCGACTCGTACGGCTCCCGCGTCACGAGGTTGTAGTGCGGCTGGATCGCGACCGGCTTCGCGAGCCCGTTGTCGGACGCGATGCGGATCCACTCCTCCGCGCGAGCTCGGGAGTAGTTCGAGATCGCGGTGTAGCGGACGAGCCCCTCGCGGACGAGCTGGTCGAACGCGCGGACGGTCTCCTCCAGCGGCGTCGACTCGTCGTCGAAGTGCGCGTAGTAGAGGTCGATGCGGTCCGTCCCGAGCCGCTCCAGGCTGGCACGCGCTGCCGCCGCGACGGTCGACGCCGACAAGCCCTTGTACTCCGGGTGCTGCGAGACCTTGGTCGCGATGACGACGTCGTCGCGCTTGCCCGACGCCCGGAGCCACGATCCGATGACCCGCTCGGACTCGCCGCCGCTGTTGCCCGGCGCCCAGGCCGAGTACACGTCGGCGGAGTCGACGAAGTCGCCGCCGGCGCCCGCGTAGGCGTCGAGGACACGGTGTGAGGTCTCCTCGTCAGCGGTCCAGCCGAAGACGTTGCCGCCGAGGGCGAGGGGGAACACGGTCAGGTCACTGGTACCGATGCGGGGCATTGCGGGTCCTCTCGTGGTCGTTGCCGCGGCGGACCGTCGCGACCCTCCCACGCTATGCCCGGCGACCTGTCGCCCGACCAGAGGCTTCGCAGTGTTGCATGAGGGGATGCCCACGCTCACCGACCACCTCGCCGACCCCCGCTCCTCCGTCCGGCTCCGGGCGGTCATGGCGGCCGGGACGACCGCGGACCCGGCCGACCTCGACGTCCTCCTCGAGCAGTGCGCGACAGACCCCGACCTGCAGGTGCGCGAGGCCCTGACCTGGTCGCTCGTCCGGCTCCCGGCGGAGCTCGTCGTGCCCCGGCTCGTCGCGGAGCTCGACCGCCCCGAGGCGCAGGCGCGTTCGCAGGCGCTGCACACGCTCTCGAAGATCCGCGACGGCTCGGTGTTCGACGAGGTCGCGGAGCGGATCGGGGACACCGACCCCGGCGTCCGCCGGACCGCCTGGCGTGCGGCGGTGGTCCTCGCCCCCGACGCGGAGCGTCCGGCCCTTGCCCGTCGACTCGCCCTGGAACTCGGCGAGGGCGACCGCGACCGGCGCCTCGCGCTGAGCCGCGCGCTCGTGTCGCTCGGCGAGGACGTCGTCGCACCCGTCCTCGCGGAGGCGACAGCACGACGCGGCGACGCGGTCCGTGCGCACGTGGCCGAGACGGAGCGGCTGCTGCACGACCCGGACGCCGCCTCCTCGCTGGCGCTGGAGCGCGCGCGACGCGAGATGGCGCTGGGACGCAGCAAGCGCGCCTCCGGCTGACGAGGGCCGCTGCGGTGACCCCGTGACGGCCTGGAGGCGCGTGGCGGGCCCGTCCCGTGCCTCCAGGCCGTTCCGCGCCAGCGCTGGGCGGGTGACGGAACCCGCGGATTCGACGTCTCGAACACCCCGGATCGGCTTGCGTGTCGGCGTCGACACCGGCCAGGGTGGGTGTCGAAGGGGAGTAGCTCCCAGCGCGTGCATCGACACACTGACCATCACGACGATCGGTCCGGTGCACCACCCGCGGCCGTCCGGCCCGGGCGAGCGAGACCTTCGGCCGTTCCGCCGTGGCCGAGGTCCTCCCGTGATGCTCCGCCGTGGCTCCGACCAGGAGACCCACCATGACCGACACCCTGTCGAACCCGACACCGCGCACCGCGTCGACATCGACCGCAGGCGCCTCCCGCATGGGCCGCAGCGCCTGGGGCCGCGTCGCGATCTGCGTCGTGCTCGCCGTCCCCGCCGTCGTATTCCGGCTGACGGGCTTCGCGCCGAACCCCGTCGTCGACCTCCTCGTCTTCGGCGGTGCGGTCGTCGCTGCGTCGTTCCTGCTCGCGTGGGCCGCCGAGGCTGCGCAGAAGGACATCGCGGGAGCCCTCGCCATCGCGATCCTCGCGCTCATCGCGGTGCTGCCCGAGTACGCCGTCGACCTCTTCTACGCGTTCCGCTCCGGCTCCGACCCCGCGTTCGAGCAGTTCGCCGCCGCGAACATGACCGGGTCGAACCGGCTCCTGCTCGGGTTCGGCTGGCCGCTCGTCGTGGTGATCTCGCTGCTCGTCGCCCGCCGGTACGTCCGTGCCGGCTCGCTGCCCGCCTCGGCGACGAAGGTGCTGCAGCTCGAGCAGTCCTCGCGGCTCGACATCGGGTTCCTGGCGCTCCTCGCCGTCGTCGCGTTCCTCATCCCGCTCCTCGGCTCGATCCCGCTGTGGTTCGGGTTCGTGCTGCTCGCCGCGTTCGTCGCCTACCTGTGGCGCGCGTCGAAGGTCGCCGACGGTGACGACGACGAAGAGGAGATGGTCGGCATGGCGGGGAACATCGCCTCGATGCCGACCCGTGCCCGGCGCTGGACGATCGTCGCGCTGTTCGTCGCCGCCGCCGCCGTGATCCTGTCGTCCGCCGAGCCCTTCGCCGAGGCGCTCGTGTCCTCCGGCAGCGCACTCGGCATCGACAGCTACTTCCTCGTGCAGTGGCTCGCGCCCCTCGCGACCGAGGCGCCCGAGTTCATCGTCGCCGCGCTCTTCGCCCTGCGCGGCATGGGCGGCGCGGCCATCGGGACGCTCATCGCCTCGAAGGTGAACCAGTGGTCGCTGCTGGTCGGGTCGCTGCCGATCGCACACGTCCTCGGCGGCGGGACCACGGGCGGGCTGCCGCTCGACGGTCGGCAGGTCGAGGAGTTCATGCTCACCGCGTCCCAAACGGTGCTCGGCGTGGCGATCATCATCGCGCTGCGGTTCCACCGGTGGTCGGCGATCGCGCTCGTGGCCCTGTTCGCGGTCCAGTTCGTGGTGACGGACACGAGCGGACGGTGGGTGCTCAGCATCGTGCACCTCGTCGCCGCGGTGGTCGTGTTCTGGATCAACCGGCGGGACATCGCGCCGACGCTCGCGGCACCGTTCCGGCGGCAGCCCGCGGTCGAGCGCGGCTGAGCGCGGGGCGGGCGGCGGGGCGCGGGGTCGAGGCGGCGCGGGGCCGAGTCTTGCGTTGAGCGACAGATCTCGCGCCGTTCCGCGCGAGATCTGTCGCCGACCCCGAGTCTCGGGGCTGCGCCGGGGCCGCGCGGCTGCCGCGCGGCCGCGGCGGCCGCGCGTCAGTCGCCGTCGGGGGCGAGCCAGATCGCGGTCGCGGCCGCTGCCGGCAGGTCCACGAGCGACTCCGAGCCGTCGGACGAGCGCCGAGACACCGCGATCACGCCCGCGTAGTCCCGGACCTGCTCGACGCGCAGGTGCGTCCCGAGGGCGACTCCGAGCTCGTCGAAGTACCGCAGGAGCGAGGGGTCGTCGTCCGACACCCGGTCGACCGTGCCGCACGCCCCCGGGGCCACGGTGCCGAGGAGCGCACCCGGCGAGTCCGGCACGGAGCCGTCCGCCCGTGGGATCGGATCGCCGTGCGGGTCGTGCGTGGGGTGCCCGAGATCGACGTCCACCCGGTCGAGGAACGTCTCCGAGACCGCGTGCTCGAGAGCCTCGGCCTCGGTGTGCACCTCGTCCCAGCCGTACCCGAGCCGCTGCACGAGGAACGTCTCGATGAGCCGGTGCCGCCGGACCATCGCCACGGCGACCTGCTGGCCGAGCGGCGTGAGGACGACACCGTAGTACGGGGTGTGCTCGATGAGCCCGTCACGGTCGAGCTTCCGGAGGTTGCCCGACACCGTCGACGCCGAGACCCGGAGCGCCGCGGCGATGTCCCGCGTCGCGAGTCCGCCGCCGCCGCGTTCGCTCGCCTTCCAGATGAGCTTCACGTAGTCCTCGGCCATGGTGCTGAGGGAGGGAAGCCGCATGTGCCAATGGTACAAACGCAGACGTGACGTCAGCAGCCCCGGTCCGCAGACGGCGCTGGCCGGTCCCTCCGTCGCTGCTGGTCGGCCTCGCACCGCTCGTGCTCTTCGCCGCGGTCAGCGCCTGGCGGGCACGGCCGAGCGACGACTACCCGACCCTCGGCCAGACCGTCGACAGCGTCGTCCGTTCCCTGGTCGTCCCCGAGGGGATCGCGGTCGTGGCGCTCGCCGTCGTGGTCAGCGGCCTCGGCTGGTGGCGCATCGCGACCGTCGACCCGACCCGCACCCCGCTCCGGTGGACGATGATCGCCCCGCTGGGGATCCTGCTCGTCTGCCTCGTCCGGCTGCCGCTCATCGACTGGAGCGCGCTGCCCGTCCGCTACTTCCTCCTGCTCACGGTCGGGGTGCTGTTCGTCGGCGTGTTCGAGGAGCTGATGACCCGCGGTGTCCTGCTCGTCGGCCTCCGGCGACGCGTGCCCGAGTTCGCCGTGTGGGCGGTGTCGTGCGTCCTCTTCGGCCTGCTGCACCTGCTCAACGTCCTCGCCGGTGCCGGTCTCGGGACGACCGCCGTGCAGGTCGTCTTCGCGGCCTCGTTCGGGTCGACGCTGTACGTGACGCGGCGGCTCACCGGCTCGCTGGTCCCGGCGATGCTGCTGCACGCGTTCTGGGACTTCGGGTCGATCGGCTTCTCGGCGACGGTGCGGCCGGGCGACACGAGCCTGCTGGTCCCGGCCGGGATCATCGGGCTGTTCTCGTTCGCGGTCCTCGCGTTCGGCATCGTCGCCGGCGGGGTGGTCGCGTGGCGGGACGACCGGCCGCGCCGCCTGCGGCGCCGGTGGCGGACGGTCCCGCCCATGGCGGCCGACGCGGTGCGCGGGGACGAGCCGCGCCTCCAGGCGGTCTGACACCGCGCCACACGCGCAGCGCTCGGGCCTGCGCCCGCACGCGCCGCGCTCGGGCCTGCGCCCGTCCGCAACGGGCGCGCACGCCGCGTTCCCGCCCGCACGCGGCGGGCGCGCGCTGCTACAGCTCGACCTCGAACGGCTCGGTCCGGACGAGCTCGTGCACCCCGGAGATGACCTCGCTCGGGCGGAACGGGTAGCGCTCGATCTCGGCCTGGTCGCTGATGCCGGTCATGACGAGCACGGTGTGCAAGCCCGCCTCGATGCCCGCCTGCACGTCGGTGTCCATCCGGTCGCCGATCATGCCGGTGTTCTCGGAGTGCGCCCCGATGCGGTTCATCGCGGAGCGGAACATCATCGGGTTCGGCTTGCCGACGACGTACGGCTGCTTGCCGGTGGCCTTCTCGATCATCGCGGCGATGGCCCCGGTCGCCGGCAGCACGCCCTCGGCGCTCGGGCCCGTCGCGTCCGGGTTGGTGACGATGAAGCGGGCGCCGTCACGGATGAGCCGCACGGCCTTGGTGATCGCCTCGAACGAGTAGTTCCGGGTCTCACCGACCACCACGTAGTCGGGGGCGGTCTCGGTCATGATGAACCCGGCCTCGTGCAGGGCCGTGGTCATGCCGGCCTCGCCGATCACGAAGGCGGAGCCGCCGGGCATCTGCGAGCGGCAGAAGTCCGCCGTCGCGAGCGCGCTCGTCCAGATGCGCTCCTCGGGCACGTGGAGGCCCGAACCGCGGAGCCGGGCGCTGAGGTCGCGCGGGGTGAAGATCGAGTTGTTCGTCAGGACGAGGAACTCCGTGCCCTCGTCGAGCCACTGCTGGATGAGCTCGGGGGCCCCGGGGAGGGCCTGGTTCTCGTGCACCAGCACGCCGTCCATGTCGGTCAGCCAGCACTCGACTTCGTCGCGGGTCGCCATGGCCTCACCCTAGCGGGCGGGTCCGACCCGGCGCGGGTCGGGCCCGCGGCGTCAGGGAGCAGGCCGGGAGGCCCGGTGCGGCTCTTGTGCACCGGCCGCGGTGTGCGGGATGGTCGGTTCACCGAATGTCGTTCGGCTTTGCCCTAGGCTTTTCGGTACACGTACCAGAACAAGGAGTCCCACCGTGCTCGTCGACCCCGCCGTCCCCACCACCGCACCCCGGTCCGCTCCCGCAGCGGGCGAGGCCGAGGTGGCACCGCGACGACGCCGGGGCCGACCGAACGTGCTCTCCCGCGAGCAGGTCATCGACGCCGCGACCCGGATCGCCAACGAGGAGGGACTCGACCGGCTCTCCTTCCGCGCCCTCGGTGCCGCGCTCGGCGTCGCGCCGATGACGGTGCACCGCACGATCGGCGGCCTCGAGGACCTGCACGCCGAGCTGGTGCGCCGCACGGTGGACGAGTTCGCCTCGACGTTCGTGTGGCCGTCGGACTGGCGCGAGGTCGTCCGGGTCTTCGCGGTCACCTTCCGCGACCTCATGACCACCCACCCGCTCGTGCTCGAGTCGCACAGCCGGCACGCGCCCCTGGCGTCACGCGAGTCCGACGGGGTCGTCCGCACCGTCGTGGGCGCGCTGCGGTCGGCCGGGCTGCCGGACCGCGAGGCGATGTACGCGTTCTTCGTGGTCTACGACTTCGTGGTCGGACACGTCGGCGTCCTCGTGGGCCGGGGCTCCTCCGAGGCCGGGCGCCCGGAGCGGCACGCCCTCGTCGGGGAGATCCTCGGCGAGCACTCGTACGACGAGCGCTTCGCCCTCGGCATCGACGTGCTGCTCGCCGGGATCGAGGCGCGGGTGCGCTGACTCCGAAGGTGCACGACGCCGGCGGGGAGCGTTCGCGCGCCCTCGCGGCGATCGGGCACCGTGCGCACCGTCTGTTCTGCCCGACTTGACACCGGAGAAGTGACACCGGCAGAGTTCGGTATGTCAGATAGAAGGGGGTCACGACATGACCACATTGTCTCCGCTCGCCACGGCCGCGCGCCTCCGGTTGCTCGAAGCCTGGCGATCCGGTGATCCTGCCGTCCGCGCGAACGGGATCATCCCGATCATCATCGTCGTCGCGATCGTCGTGGTGCTGGCTCTGGGGGCGACCGTCGTCCTCGGGGCGATGGTGATCTGCAATCAGCACGGCGGTGTTCTCGACGGGTACGTCAGTCTCTCCACCTGGACGGTGAAGATCACATGCCACAAGCTGAAGTGAGCGGCGCGAGGCAGCGGCGGGACCGGACGCGGGCAGGTCTGGGAGTCATCCTCGGAGGAGCGCTCGGAGCGCTCCTCGGGGTCGTCATCGACGGGGCGATCTGGCTCTGGCTCCTTGCGTCCGCACTCAGCGGGGGCGAGCTCGGAGACGCTGGACCGATCGCGACGGTGTCGGGCGTGGGGGAGTCGGTGTCGGTGACGGGAGGCCCCGGGTTGCTGGTGCTTCCGCTGCTCCTCGCGGTGGTTGCGGCGGTCGCCGGGGCCTTCCTCGGGCGTCTGAGCAGTCCGCGGGGCACGCCGGGGTCTTCGAGAGCATGATCCAACGCCGTGAGGCGTGGTGGGCGTCGGTCGTCGCGGCCCATCACGCCTCGTGGCGGTTGGTCCTCGTGCTCTGCGCGATCACAGCTGTACCCGCGCTCGTCACCGTCGCTCTCAGCGAGGTGATCTTCGGTGCTGCGACCGCAGGTTCTGTTGCCCTCATCTTCGCCCTGTTCACCTTGTCGCCGTTCGTCCACGAGTTCTCGCACGCCGTCGCGCACCTCCTGATCGCAGCTGAGGGACGGGCGGTGGTCGTCGGCGTCGGCGCATGGTCATCCGCGCGCATCGTCCGTTGGCGAACCATGCCGGAGTCCGATGCCTTCATCGCGGCGATCGGTCCCGTCGCGGCGACGGCCAGTGGGCTGATCGGCACCGCGGTGTTGCCGGTCCCGTTCGTCATCGGCTACCCGATGACGCTGCTGTTCGGACTCCACATCCTCAGCCTGCATCCGTCGGCGACGGACGGTCGGGACGTGTGGAGCGTCCTCAAGGAAGCACATGCTTGAAATCGACGCGGTCACCAAGCGCTACGGACGTGCAGTCGTGCTTGATTCGGTGACTTCCCGAGTTCGTGAGGGCGAAGTCGCGGCGCTCGCAGGACCGAACGGGGCAGGGAAGAGCACGCTCATCCACGTGATCACCGGCCTCACCCGTCCCACCCGGGGCCGCGCTCTCCTCGACGGCGTTCCCGTCCTCGCGGGGCGACGGAGGGACGTCGGCTTCTGTCCGGATGATCTTCCGATACCGGAACTCCTGACCGGTCACGAGTACCTCGATCTGGCCGAGGCGCTCCACGGCACGACGCTCGGGCGGCGACATCGGCGCCGCTTGCTCGACTGTCTCCACCTCGATGCTGCCGCTTCTCGGCTGATCGGTACGTACAGCCACGGCATGAAGCGAAAGCTCCAACTCCTCGCAGCGGTCGCGCGCAGGCCCCGGCTGCTCGTTCTCGACGAGCCACTCCGCGGACTGGACCCGGAGTCCGGTGCGCTGCTCCGCGCGGTCATCCGCGACTTCGCGGACCAGGGTGGAGCGGTGTTGCTGTCCACCCATGATCTCGCGAGCGCGCAATCGATCGCCTCGCGGCTTCTCGTCCTGCAACGGGGAAAGCTCCTCACCGACGTGGACGTCGATGCGATCGCCGGGAAGGGCCAGTCGCTCGAGACAGCCTTCCTCGAGATCACCGGGATCGGTGCGGCGGCGGCGCGGTCGAGCGAGCGGTTCCTCGACGCGATCGCGCGAGCGGATCAATGGCGGTGTTGAGAGGAGCAGCGGCCGTCTCGCGGGCGTCCTGGATCGTGCTTCGGCGACACGTCGTCACGTCGCTCGGCGGTCGATCGATCGCGTTGCTCGTCGCGATCGTGCTCGGGGTCGCGGGGGTCGCCTACAACGTCTCCGTCTACCGTTTCCTCGCTCGGTTCCTCCCGTCGGAGTCACTCGCGCCGGGCAGCCGAGATCAGGTCGTTGCGATCCTGACGACCGCACAGGTCACCAGCGCGGGCGGTGTGGCCGTGTTGATGCGGGTGTTTGCTCCTGGACGATCCGCTCTGCGCGTCGCTGTCCAGGTCCTCTCCGCTCGGAGACTCGACGCGCGTGTGGGCGAAGCGCTTCCGTACCTCGTCGTCCTCTCCGTGGCTTCGCTCGGGGTGTCGTACGGGCCGGCTGTCTACCTCACGAACCTCATCGGGGACGGCGTACGGGTGTTCACGGAAGTCGCAGCAGTGACGATCGCGACGTCGTTCGGCGTCACGCTGGCGGCAGAGCTCACGGTGGCACTGCTCCGAAGGTGTGACGCGTCAATCGTCCAGCTCCTGTCCGTCGTGTGCGTGACGGGTGTGCTCGGCTGGCTGGTTGCTGATTCGGTGGACGCGGCCCGACTGGGAAGGACCTCGGCCGCGGCGCACTGGGTGCGACTCCTCACAGCACGTGCGACGATCGACGGTTCTGCCTCGGCGATCACCAGTGTTGTGACGGCTGCGATGTGTCTGGGCTCGTGCATCATCGCCGTGCGGCTCCTCCAGGTACACGAAGCCGCAGGCCGAACGTTCCGGGTCCTTGCTTTCGGCCGACAGCTTCCTCGCTCCCTCGGCGGCTCTCTTCGAGAGCTGTCGATGGCGGTGCGGCAGCCCCTCGGCCAGGTGTCGCTCGTCGTCACCGTCTCCTGTGTCGTCCTCGTCGGGCTCGGATCTCGAGCCGCCGTGATCCCGGCGCCGACGGCGATGCTGCTCGCCGGGATGCTCGCGGCCGCTCCCTCGGAACTCGCATGGGCCCGGACCAGTCCGTGGGTCTGGCTCCATCGGCACAACGGAACGGTAGCGGGACGGATCGCAGCAGCGCAGCTCGCGGCGGGCGCATGCCTTGCCGTCGCGATGACAGGGATCTTCATGACGTCCTCCGGGTTCGTGCCCGGGCCGGCTGCGCTTGCACACCACGCGGTCGTGGTCTTCATGGCGGTGTCGATCGCTCATCTCGCCGGAGTCGTCGCGCCAGCCTCCGCTGATTCGCCCATCTCCGTGGCGGTGACGTCCGTCCTCGCGATCCTCTGCGAGTGCCTTGCGGTGTGGGGAGCGACCGCAGCTGATGAACGGGCACCAGGAACCGGCGTGATCGTGTTCGGGGTCATCGGGTTCCTCGGCGTCCTGTGTTCGATCGTGCGCATCGACTCTCGTCTGCGCGAGGACTGAGCCGTGCTGCGCCGCGTCGGAGCGCGTGGCGGACGGGCCGTACGCTGGAGCGCGTGACCGAGCGCCTCCCGTCCGACCCCGGTGCCGCGCCGTCGCCACAGCCCTCCCACGAGCGCACGACCAACGGCGTCGGACCCCACCCCGAGCCGTGGCCGGACGACCCGCGACTCGACCCGGAGCTCCTCGCCGAGGGCGACTCCCGCAACGTCGTCGACCGCTTCCGGTACTGGTCGATGGAGGCGATCGTCGCCGAACTCGACACGCGCCGCCACGCCTTCGACGTCGCGATCGAGAACTGGCAGCACGACCTCAACATCGGGTCCATCGTCCGGAGTGCCAACGCGTTCCTCGCCGGCACCGTGCACATCATCGGCCGGCGACGCTGGAACAAGCGCGGCGCCATGGTGACCGACCGCTACCAGCACGTGCGGTACCACCCGGACGTCGCCGCGTTCCTCGAGGCCATGCGCGCCGAACGGCGGCCGGTCGTCGCGATCGACAACACCGACGGCGCCGAGCGCATCGAGACGGCGGCGATCCCGGAGCACTGCGTGTTCCTGTTCGGTCAGGAGGGGCCGGGGCTGACCGACGAGGCGGTGGCCGGGGCGGACGCGCACCTCGAGATCACGCAGTACGGGTCCACGCGGAGCATCAACGCGTCGGCGGCCGCGGCCATCGTGATGCACAGCTGGATCGTGCAGCACGCCGTCGACTGACCGGGGCGTCAGGCGTCGCGGGTCAGCAGCACCACGGTCACGTCGTCCTCCGCCCGCTCGGCGGCACGGAGCCGGACGGTGTCGAGGAACGCGTGGTGGTCCCGCGTGCGCTCGAACGTGCGGGCGAGTTCGGTGAGGGTGTCGATCGTGCCGTCGCCGAGGTCGAGCGCTCCGTCGCTGGCCACGAGCAGCGCATCGCCGGGGTCCAGCGTCAGCCGGGTCACCGCCCTCGGCGCACCGCCGGGGTGGAGGCCGAGCGGGAGGTCGTGCGACCGGACGACCCGGTGCTGTCCGTCGGCCGCCAGGTGCACCACGAGCCCGTGCCCGGCGTCCACCGCCTCCACGGCACCGCTGTCGAACGCCACCCGGGCGTGGAAGAGCGTGGCGAACGCACTCGTCGCCACGAGGTCCTCCGCGAGCGCCGGCTCCGCGGCCCGGACGGCATCCGCGGGGGCCGCGTCCCGGTGCTGGCGCAGAGCCGCCCGGATGCCGGCCGCGAGGATCGCCGCGGGCTGCTCCTTGCCCATGACGTCGGCGAGCGTCACCGTGAGGTGGTCACCGTCGCTCGACCAGTCGTGCAGGTCGCCGCTCGTGTCGCCGTACGGGACGGACACGGCGGAGACCCGGAAGCCACGGACCGCGACGGACGCCGGCGTGAGCGCACCGACGACGTCGAGCAGACGGTCGTGGTGCAGACCCTGGCCGAGGGCCCGCTCCGCCCAGCGCCCGAAGTCGATCAGTGCGGCCTCGTCCGCGAGCGAGAACTCGCGCGGTCGGGTGTCCATCAGGCAGAGCGTGCCGACCGGGACCCCGCCGGGCATGGTCAGTGGGACGCCCGCGTAGAACCGGATGCCGCGGTTCGTCACCCCGGGGAGACCGGCGGTCCGCGGGTCGGCGGTGGTGTCGGTGATGACCGTCGGTTCGACCTGCCGGACGGTGAGCTGGCAGAACGACCAGCCGATCGGCCCGGACACGATCTCGTCCGGGATGTTCGGGGTGAGCGTGTGCAGGAGGTCGTCGTCGAGGACGTTGACGTAGGACAGCGGCACGTCGAAGACCTCGCGCGCGACGCGGACGATCCGCTCGAAGCGCTCGGACGGTGCCGCCCCGACCACGTCGAGGGCCGCCACGAGCGCAGCACGCGTCGAGGCCGTGTCTCCGGTGTCCATCGCCCGCTCTCCTGATCCGTCGCGAACCAGGTCAGGCTACCTCTGGGGTCCGTGTCAGCGCCGTGCGGTCGTGCGCCGCGCCACCAGCCGCGGCTCGACCAGGATCTCCCGCGCCGGGGCACCCGGGTCGGCGATGCGCGCCAGCAGCCGCTCCCCGGCGCCCCGACCGATCTCGACACTGCGGTCGTCGATGCTCGTCAGTCCGACGTAGCGGCTCGCCGCGACCGGGGTGTCGTCGTAGCCGATGACCGACACGTCCTCCGGCACGCGCAGGCCGCGCTCCGCGAGACCGGACAGGGCGCCGATCGCCATCACGTCGTTCGCGGCGAACACCGCGGTGACGTCGGGGTGCTCGTCGAGGAGCACGCCGACGGCCCGCACGCCGGCCTCCTCGGTCGGCTCGCCGGAGAGGACCGCACTGACGACGGACGCACCGGGCCCTGCGGCGGCGATCCGTGCCTCCAGGCCGGTCCGCCGTTCGTCGGAGGCGGCTGACCGCGCGCCCACGAAGCCGATGCGACGGTGGCCGAGGTCGAGGAGGTGCGCAGCGGCGATCGCGCCGCCGGTGCGGTCGTCGTTCGCGACGGTGTCCGCTCGGGGGATCGTGACGCGTCCGCCGGCGACGACGAGCGGCATCGACGCGGGGACCGCGAGGTCCGTGTCCGGCTCGCCCGCGATCACGATCCCCTCGACCCGCATCGACAGGAAGCCCTCCACGGGGGATGCGTCGAGCCCGGTGTTGAGGAACCGGTCGGCGACGACGAGCCGGTGGCCCTGGTCCTGCAGGGACTCGCGGAGGCCGGTGAGCAGGTCGACGAACCACTGGTTCCGGAAGTCGTCGAGGACCACGCCGATCGTGCGGCTGCGCGTGCCGGCGAGGGCGACGGCCGCGGTCGAGGGACGGTAGTCGAGCTCCTGGATCGCCCGGAGGACGGCGGCACGCCGCTGGTCGCTGACCCGGGGGGAGCGCTGGAGCACGAGGGAGACGAGCGACTTGGAGACGCCCGCCCGCGCGGCGACGTCGTAGATGGTCGCCGGCTTGCCGCCGGCGCGCTTGCCGTCGCCCATGATCGGCATCGACCTCCTGGTGTCCGTGTCGATCCTAGCGGGGGTGCCCCGGGTGCTGTCGGCGTGACATTTCAGTTCCACCGCCCGGCTCGTGGCCTGTCCGTCGACCGGACGGCGGCGTCCCGCGGGTGCTGATCGGCGGCGCACAACCGAAGTCACCTCGAACCGGACGGATGCGCGGTTCGAGGTGACTTTGGTTGTGCGGCGGCCGAGCGTGCGGCGGCCGGACCCCGCGGCGCTGCTAGCCGATCAGGCTCGGCCGCAGGTCGCGCAGCGTGCGGCTCCGGGTCTGCCGGGCCGTCACGACGTACGACACGAGCAGCGCGCCGAGCAGCCAGCAGAGCAGGATGCCCGTGTCCGACCAGGCAGTGGCCGCCGAGCCGCCGTACATCGTCTGCCGGATCGCGTCGACCGAGTAGGTCATCGGCAACGCGAAGTGCAGCGCCGCCAACGGCCCCGGCAGCGTCTGCCACGGGAACGTCCCGCCGGCGGTCACGAGCTGGACGAGCATGAGCACGAGGCCGAGGAACTGCCCGACCGACCCGAGCAGCACGTTGAGCGCCATGATGATCGCCGCGAACGTCGCCGAGGCGAGCACCATGATGCCGATCGTCGGACCGGCCTGGACCACGTTCAGGTCGAGCGCGAACCGGACGATGAGGAACAGCGCCACCATCTGCACGACCCCGAGGAGTGCGGGGGTGAGCCAGCCGCCGAGCACCACGCGGAGCGGCTTCCGCACGGCGGTGATCGCCCGCTTCGAGATCGGCTTCAGGATGAGGAACAGCGCGTACATGCCGATCCAGGCCGCGAGCGAGATGAAGAACGGTGCGAGGCCCGCGCCGTAGTTGCCCGCCGACGCCACGTTGTCGTCGCCGACCTTGACCGGGTCGGAGATCACGGACGCCTGGGCTTCCCGCGACGACGCGGTGGACGACGGGATCTTCGTGCGACCCTCGTCGAGCTCGTCCGCGAGCTTCGTGGACCCGCTCTCGAGCTTCGTCAGGCCGGACGCGAGCGACTTCGCGCCGTCGTCGGCCGATGCCGCACCGGTGGCGAGCCGGGAGGCGCCGCTCGACAGGGTCGGGGCCGCTGCCGCGAGCTTCGACGTCCCCGCTGCGACCTGCGACGCACCGTTCGACAGGGTCGACGCGCCGTCGGCCGCCGAGGCGATGCCCGACGAGAGCTCGGGAGCCTTCGCGGCGAGGGTGGAGGTGCCCGCTGCGAGCCGGTCCGACCCGTCGGAGGCCTGCTGGATGCCCGAGGTCAGGGCCGGGGCCTTCGCCGCGAGGTCGGATGCGCCGGCGGCGACCTTCGCGCTCCCGGTCTTCAGGTCCTCGATGCCGGTCGACACCGCGGACGCGCCCGTGCCGAGCGTGGTGGAACTCGTCCGCAGCTGTTCCAGCGCGGCCACCAGCTGCGCCTTCTGGTCGGCGTCGAGCACGGTCGACGCCTCGACCACCGGCTCGAGCTGGGATGCCAGCGCGGGGGACTGCGCCGCCAACTGCTGCACGCCGGCGAGGAAGGGCGCAGCGTCGTCGGCCAGCTTCGCGTTGCCGTCCGCGACGGCCGTGGCGCCCTCGGACAGCGTCGATGTCCCCGAGGGCAGCGCCGCGCTCGCGTCCCGGAGCTGGTGCAGCCCGCTCTGGAGCTGCTTCGCGCCCGTGTCCAGCTGCTTCGTCTGCGACGGCAGCGCGGCCGTCTGCCGCTGGGCGTCGGACAGACCGGACGCCAGCTTCGACGCGCCCGTGGACACCTGCTGCGCGCCGCTGTCCAACTGCTGCGTCTGCGACGGCAGGTCCGCGGTGCCGGCGGCGAGCTGCGCTGCCCCGGACGAGAGCTGCCCCGTGCCGTCCGCGAGCCGGTCGGCCCCGTCCTTCGCGCTCGTCGCACCGGACGCGAGCTGCCCGGCACCGTCGACGGCGTCGCCGAGGCTGTCCCGCACGTCCGCGAGGCCGACGAGCAGGGACTTCGCCGCCTGCTTGCCGACCCGCTCGGCCACGGCGGTCCGCATGGTCTTGCCCGCTTGCTCCGCGATGGTCGACGCGAGGTACGAGTTCGTGTCGGCGGTCGTCATCGTGAGCTTCGCCCGGCGAGGGTCGTCCGACTGCGCCGAGACGAGCGCGGCCGAGAAGTCGTGCGGGATGGTGACGACGAAGTCGTACGTGCCGTTGCGCACGCCCGAGCGCGCGTCGGCCGCGGAGGTCTCGGTCCACTTGAAGTCGCCGCCGTCGATCGCCTCCTTCGCGACGTCCTTGCCGTAGTCGACGCGGTCGCCGTCGAGCGTGGCCCCGGCGTCCTGGTCGACGATCGCGGCGGGGACCTGGTCGAGCTTCGCGTACGGGTCGCGGTTCGCCCACAGGTAGGCGCCGCCGTAGAGCAGCGGCACGCACATCAGCGCGATGAACGCGAGTCGGGCGAGGGGGGTGGCGGTGAGCCGCGCGAGCTCCGCGCGGACGAGCGAGGTGGTGGTCACGTCAGGACGCTTCCTGGAGGCGCGGGTCGTCTCCGTCGTTCCGGGCCGCGTCGTCGGGGCTCTGGTCTTCCGTTGGGGTGGGGATGGTGTCGAGGAGGGCGGAGGCGGTCTGGGCCGCCGCCTTCGAGGTCACGAGCAGGACGGTGACGCCGCGGAGGGCGACGTCGCGCACGACGGCGAACCAGTCGTCGACGGCGCCGCCGTGCCGCTCCGGCGAGGTGATCACGAGTCCGGTGACGCCCTCGCGCAGCAGGGCGAGCTCGACGAGCAGGCGCACGCGGACCTCCGTCGGGACGCGCTGGACGTGCGTGTCGGCGAACCGGGTGATCCCGAGCGAGTCGAGCACGGTGTCGACGTGCTCCCGGGACGGGCGCTGCCCGGCGTACGCCAGTTCTTCGCGCACGATGCGGCGGCAGCTCATCACCGGGAAGGGCTCCGCGACGCCGGGGGTGTCGACGAGGGCGAACGCGCGTCGGACGGCTGCTGGGTCCTCGTGGCCGTCGACGAGCACGCGCCCCCGGTCGGGACGCATCCGGCCGCCGGCGACGAGCGAGGCGAGCACCGGCGCCTGTTCGGTCTCGACGGCGACGATGCCCGGTCGTCCGGGGCCGGCCACGGCCGACACGGTCGGCAGTGCGGCACCGGGCTCGTCGCCGATGCCGACGTGGTCGAGTTCGAGCGTGGTCATGCGGCGGGCTCCTGGGTGGTGGTGTGCGCGGGGGCGGGTTCGGAGAGCAGCGCGGTACGCCAGTCGATGCCAGCCATGCCGAGCGCCGAGAGGACGACCATCCGGCGGCCGTCCTCGTCGCTCGTGCCGGACCGGGTCGCCTCGTCGAGGACCGCGATGCAGGCGCCCTCGACGAGGCGACCGAGGGTCGCCGCGTCGACGTCGTCGCGCATGCTGCCGTCGGCGATCCCGAGCGCGCAGGCGTCCCGGACCTGGGCGCGCAGCGGTTCGAAGACGGCGGCGACCGCCTCGATGAACGGACCGCGGACGGCGACGCGCGCCATCGAGCGGACGTGCGAGACCTCGCTCCAGAGCGTCACGGCGATCGCCGCGACCCTGGCGGCCGGCGGGAGGTCGGCGAGGTTCGAGGTGGAGGGCATGGCCGCGGCGATCCGTGCTGCCCCGGCGGTGACGACCTCGCGCACGAGGTCGTCCCGGGACGGGAAGTGTCCGTACACCGCACGGCGGGAGAGTCCGGCGGCCGCGGCGATCGTCTCGAGGCCGGCGTCCGGGTCGCGCTGGAGTTCGGCCTTCGCCGCCTCGATCAGTGCGGCCCGGTTCTCGGTGGCGTCGCGGCGGGGCGCGCGGATGGGCGGGACGGGGGTGTTCACGGGCCCATCGTAATAACTTGCACAGTGCTGTGCAAGTTGTTCTACGCCGTCCCCCGAACGGGTGTCGGTCCTCCGAAGTGGGGACTAGGCGGCCTGAGAGGAACCGCATAGCTTCACAGGAATTCCACGAGAACCACGGACAGAGCCAGGAGTGCGCCCTTTGAACCGTGCAACACCGAACCCCGACCCGACACCACGCCGACTCACCCGCGTCCTGACCGCCGGCATCGCCGCCGCGGCCCTGGCGTGCGGTGGGCTCGCGGTCGGCGGCGCAGCAGTCGCCGCGCCCGCCAGCCACACCGGCGTGTCCATCCCCGGGCTGAAGCTCGCGCAGCCGCTGCGTGACGCCAAGCCCACCAAGACGGTCACCGCGTTCGTGCGGACGACCGGCAAGGGCGCGCTCGAGGTCGACGCCCAGGCGAAGGGCGGGGACCTCACCCGCTCGAAGGCCCCGTCCGCACAGGCGAAGCAGCGCGTGCAGGCGATCAAGTCGACGACCGAGGCCGTGCGCGCCGCCGTGCAGAAGGCCGACAAGCGCTCGACCGAGCTGTACACGACCGAGTACACCGTCCCCGGTGTCGCCGTCGTCGCGGACGTCGCGGCCCTCCAGGAGATCGCGAAGCGCTCCGACGTCGAGAGCATCATCCCGCTCACGCCGAAGAAGATCGTCGAGCCGACCGTCAACGCCGACGCCTCGGCCGCGCCCTCCGGCGTCGACCCGAGCACGGCCAAGGCCGGTGCCGACGGCGTCGCGCCGAAGAACGCCGCGAGCGACGTCTACACCCGGGCGCTCAACGCCTGGACGCAGACCGGCCACACGGGCAAGGGCGTCAACGTCGCGGTGCTCGACACCGGACTCGACTACACGCAGGCCGACTTCGGCGGCCCCGGCACGGCCGAGGCCTACCAGGCCGCGCTCGACTCGACCGCGGCGCCGGCCGACGGCTCGTACGACCCGCAGAAGTTCCTCGGCGGGTACGACTTCGCCGGCCCGACCTACAACGCGGACCCGAGCGACCCGGACAGCTACCAGCCGGTCCCCGAGCCGGACGACAACCCCATCGACGGCAAGGGCGGCGACCACGGGACGCACGTCTCCGGCACCGTCGCCGGGTACGGTCTCACCGCCGACAAGCAGACCTTCGACGGCGACTACACGAAGCTCACCGCCCAGCAGGTCCAGGACATGTGGGTCGGCCCCGGCACCGCGCCCGAGGCGGGCCTCTACGCCCTGAAGGTGTTCGGTGACGGCGGCGGTTCGACCGACCTCACCGGTGCCGCGCTCGACTGGGTCGGCCAGGCGCTCACCGAGGGCAAGGACATCAACGTCCTGAACCTCTCGCTCGGCTCCGACTACGGTGCGCCGGACGACCCCGACAACGCCAAGATCGACGCCCTCACCGCCCGCGGTGTCCTCCCGGTGATCGCCTCCGGCAACGCCGACGACTTCACCGACATCGGTGGTTCCCCGGGGACCGCCGAGGGTGCGCTGACCGTCGCCGCGAGCGCGACCGGCCAGTCCCTCTACGACGGCGTCGAGGCCACGGCCCCGAGCGACGTCGCGAAGACCTGGCGCGGGCAGTACTCGCAGGACTACCAGGGCACGCTCCCGGTCGAGGGCGACGTCGCCGTCCCGACCACGGACATCGACGGCTGCAAGCCCTTCACCGGGGCGGACGCCGCGGCGATCGCCGGCAAGGTGGCGTGGCTGAAGTGGACCGACGGCGCGCTCGAGTGCGGGTCGAAGACCCGCTTCGACAACGTCGCCGCCGCAGGCGGCGTCGGCGTGCTCCTCGCGGGCACGGTCAACACCTTCGACTCGGGCATCGCCGGGAACGCGACCATCCCGGGAGCCGAGCTGACCAAGGACAGCGTCACGGGCCTCCAGGCCGCCGCGAAGGCGGGGACCCTGCACGTGCGCTTCGCGGACGAGCTCGAGGGCTTCGAACTCGCCACCGACCCCGAGGCCGTGAACACGCTCGCGTCGTTCACCAGCCGGGGTGTCCACGGTTCCTTCGGTGACATCGTCAAGCCGGACATCGCGGGCCCTGGCGTCAACGTCATCTCGGCCGCCAACGGCACCGGTGACGGGCGCATGTCGATGAGCGGCACGTCCATGGCGACCCCGGACGTCGCGGGCATCGCGGCGCTCACGTTCGAGGCGCACCCGACCTGGTCGGCACCGGACGTCAAGGCAGCGCTGATGAACACCGCGACGCACGACGTCAAGGACGGCTCCACCACGGCGACCCTGCTCCGCCAGGGCACCGGCCGGGTCGACGCGCTGCAGGCGGTCAACGCCGACACGACGGTCCGGAGCGTGCAGAACGGCCAGCTCGTCACCGCCTCGTTCGGTGTCGTCGAGGTCGCGGCCAGCACGTCCGAGAAGCGGTCGCTGCTGATCGAGAACACGGACTCCGTGGCGCACACCTACGACGTGGCCTACCAGTCGCGCGTGGCACAGCCCGGCGTCGCGTTCTCGCTCAGCACGAAGCGCGTCACCGTCCGTGCCGGTGGCGGTGCCGTCGTCGACCTGACGATGACGGTCGCCGACCCGACGAAGCTCCGCCGGGTGATCGACCCCACGCAGGAGGCCGTCCAGCTGGGCTACCAGCGCGAGTTCGTCGCCGCGGCGACCGGGCTCGTGACGTTCACCCCGACCGACTCGTCGCTCGACGCGCTGCGCGTCGGCACCTACGCGGCGCCGAAGCCGACGAGCTACGTCAAGGGCCACACGGCGACCTTCACGAAGAACCGTGTCGCGGACGTCGAGCTGACCGGGCGCACGCTCGACCAGGGCGGCCTCACCACCGGGTACCACGCGGCCGTCGCGCCGTTCGTGCTCGGCGGCACGGACGCTGCGGAGTCGTTCCCGGACGGGTCGGCGAAGCAGTCGCTCCAGGCTGCCGACGTGCGCTCCTACGGCGCCAGCTACGACAAGGCCTCGGACGTCCTGTCGTTCGGTGTGCAGACGGCCGGTCCCGACGCCAACCCCGGCGCCGTGACCAACGTCGAGGTGTACATCGACGTGGACGGTGACGGCACGGACGACTTCCTGGTCTACGACGCCAAGTCCTCCGCGGTCGACGCCACCTTCGTCACGACGATCGACCTCGCCAAGGCCGCGTCCGACGACCCGGACGTCGACCCCGTGGTCGACGCCTACCCGCTGAACGGCGGCGCGCCCGGTCAGGACGTCAACACCTTCGACAGCTCCGTCAAGGTGCTGCCGGTGACGGCCTCCCTGATCGGTGCGACCGGCAAGCTCACCTACCGGGTCGAGACGGAGTCGGCGTACGCGCCGGGTGCCGCGACGACCGGCTCGTCCGTGGTGGACGTGACCGAGCCGACGGCGTTCGACGTCGCGAAGCCCGCGCTCACCTTCGCGCAGGGCGGCACCGGTGGGACGCTCTTCGCCGACCAGGGCTCCCTCCAGGTGACCCGTGCCGCCGGTGTGACCGACGCCCAGGTCCTGCTCCTGCACCTCGACAACGGGGTCAGCAAGCAGGCCCAGGTCGTCGCCACGAAGGTCGTGCCGAAGCTGACGCTCGTGAAGGGCAGCAGCGTCACGATCAGCGGCAAGGCCAAGGTCGGGCAGCGCCTGACCGCGGCCCACGGCACCTGGGACGCGAAGGGCGTCACGTACCAGTACCAGTGGTTCCGGAACGGGAAGGCCATCGGGAAGGCGACCGCGTCGAGCTACAAGGTCGCCTCGGCCGACGTCGGCTCGACGCTGACGGTGCGCGTGTACGCCAAGGCCAAGGGGTACGTCGACGGATCGTCCACCTCGAAGCCGACCGCGAAGGTCACGAAGTAGTCGGACGGTTCGCCCGGAGTGCGCTGACGGGACAGGTAGTTAGACAAACTAGTTGTTCTCTGGGATGGTGATCGCATGCGAACGCAGAGCGAGATCAAGCAGCTCCGGGCGAACCCCATGGAGTGGCGTCGACGGGGACTCACCCCGCCCGACGTGATCCAGGCCATGGTCGAGGAACGGCTCCGCGAGCCGGGCCACAGCCAGCCGGTCGGGGATCCCGCCTACGCGGACTTCTTCCGCAGCTGACGCTGCGGCAGCGGTCGCGATCCGGGCGCGACCGTGCAACCAACGGGAGGCGCGGTGCCAGGTGGCACCGCGCCTCCCGTCCGTCTGTCCGGACGGTGGCGGGCAGGTGGCCAGCCGATAGACTCGGGTGGACCACCGGCCGGAACGGCCGCGTGCGGTCCTCCGCCAACGTGAGGAGAACCAGATGCCCGCAGCAGTCATCATCGGCGCCCAGTGGGGCGACGAGGGCAAGGGGAAGGCCACCGACCTCCTCGGGTCCCGCATCGACTACGTCGTCAAGTTCAACGGCGGGAACAACGCCGGCCACACGGTCGTCGTCGGCGGCGAGAAGTACGCGCTCCACCTGCTGCCGTCCGGCATCCTCACGCCCGGCGTCACCCCGATCATCGGCAACGGCGTCGTCGTCGACCTCGAGGTGCTGTTCCAGGAACTCGACGCGCTCCGCGCCCGCGGCGTCGACACGTCGAGGCTGCTCGTGTCCGCGAACGCGCACGTCATCACGCACTACCACCGCACCATCGACAAGGTGACCGAGCGGTTCCTCGGCAAGCGCCAGATCGGCACCACCGGTCGCGGCATCGGCCCGACCTACGCCGACAAGATCAACCGCGTCGGCATCCGCATCCAGGACATCTTCGACGAGAACATCCTGCGGCAGAAGGTCGAGGCGGCCCTCGACCAGAAGAACCACCTGCTCGTGAAGGTCTTCAACCGCCGGGCGATCGACGCGGACGAGGTCGTCGAGTCGCTCCTGTCCTTCGCGGACCGGCTCCGCCCGATGGTCGCGGACACCGCCCTCGAGATCCACCGCGCACTCGAGCGCGGCGACACCGTGTTGTTCGAGGCAGGCCAGGCGACCATGCTCGACGTCGACCACGGCACCTACCCGTTCGTGACGTCCTCGTCCGCGACGGCCGGTGGTGCCGCGACGGGCTCCGGCATCGGCCCGGGCAAGCTCGAGCGGATCATCGGCATCGTCAAGGCCTACACGACCCGCGTCGGCGCCGGGCCGTTCCCGACCGAGCTGTTCGACGAGTCGGGGGAGTTCCTCCGCGCCAACGGCTTCGAGTTCGGCACGACCACCGGCCGCCCGCGTCGCTGCGGTTGGTACGACGCCCCGATCGCCCGGTACACGGCGCGCATCAACGGCGTGACCGACTTCGTGCTGACCAAGCTCGACGTGCTCACCGGCCTGGAGACCATCCCGGTGTGCGTCGCGTACGAGGTCGACGGGGAGCGCGTGGACGAGGTCCCCGTGAACCAGTCGGACTTCCACCACGCGAAGCCGATCTACGAGGAGTTCCCCGGCTGGACCGAGGACATCACCGGAGCCCGGTCGTTCGAGGACCTGCCGGCGAACGCGCAGTCGTACGTCCTGGCGGTGGAAGCGATGTCGGGCGCGCGGATCTCGGCGATCGGGGTCGGCCCCGGCCGTGACGCGATCGTCGTGCGGCACGACCTGCTCGGCGCCGCCTGAGCATGCGGGTCCTGTTCGTCTGCAGCGGCAACATCTGCCGGTCGCCGCTCGGAGCACAGGTACTCGTCGCCCGGCTCGGCCCGGACGCTCCGGCGTTCGAGGTCGAGTCGGCGGGCACCATCGCCGATGACGGCGCCCCCATGGACGGTGCCGCTGCCGAACAGTCGCGCCGACTCGGCGGCGACGCGGCGTCGCACCGTTCGCGGTACCTGACGCCGGAGATCGTCGAGTCCGCCGACCTCGTGCTCACCGCCGAGCGCTCGCACCGGGCCGCCGTCGTCTCGCTGGCGCCGCGTGCCACGAAGCGGGCGTTCACGATCAAGCAGTTCGCGCGGGTGCTCGACGGGCTCGAGCCCGGTGACCTCGCCGGGGTCTCGACGCCCGAGGAGCTCGTCGAGACGGTCGCGCGGCTCCGGGGGACCGTGGCGCCGCCGGCGGACCCGGCCGACGACGATGTCGACGACCCCTACCGGCGCTCGGCCGCCACGCACGCGCGGGTCGCGGACGAGATCGACGCCGCGGTCACGGTGATCGCGGACGCAATGCGCGCGGTGCGCTGACGGCGCGGGCTGCGGCCCGCGTGCTGCGGGCTGGTTGGGCGCGTGGCGCGAGTCTCGTCGTGAGCGACATGGCTCGCGGCGACCGTCACGAGAGATGTCGCTGACGGCGAGTCTCGGCGGCACGGGGGCGAGTCTCGGCGGCACGACGGCGAGTCTCGGCGGCACGGGGGCGCGTCTCGCGCGTACCCCGAAAGCAGTTCATCCGCGGAACGAGTACCCCATCGGGGGACGTGTACCCCGAAGTGCCGTCGTCGCCCCCCGGAAATCCGGGCTTCGGCGATGGGCCGCATTGACGGAACCCGTGAATCGACGGGGCTGGCTGGCGAGTGGCCCCTCGCTCCCCGTAGCGTTCAGGTGTCAGCACATGTACCCCGGAACGCGAAGGAGCACGACATGAGCACCACTGTCCAGACCGACTCTCGGGCCGAGGTCACGCTCGACACGGACACCGTGGACACCATCGCCATCCTCGAGGCGGACGCCGCCGTGCACGGTCGTCCGGCTCGCGCCAAGCTCACCTGGTCTCAGGAGGACGACGGCGAGTGGGTGGCGAACTACGGCGGCTACTTCGGCGGCTCGGTCGACAAGCGCGATGGCCGGTACGTCGCCTCGGACACGTTCGGCCTCGTCGTGGGCGACTTCGCCTCGCTCGAGGAGGCGCAGGGCCGCCTCGCCGACCAGCTCCACGTCATGCTCCCCCCGGTGATCCGTCCCGTGGAGTGACGCGACCCGTCACGAGCACCGCTGCGGCCGGCAGCACCGCCGTGGCCGGCAGCACCTGTACCACCAGCACGCCCCGCACCGCCAGCAGCACCCGTACCGCCAGCACGTCCCGTACCGCCAGCAGCACCTGCATCGCAGCACCACCCGAAGGAGCACCATGAGCACCACCGTCACCCACCGCCCGCAGGCCGAGGTGACCCTGGACACCGAGACGATCGAGGTCATCGCCGAGATCGAGGCGCAGGTCATCGCGACCGAGCCGGTCCGGGCAACGGTGTCCTGGAACGTCGCCGACGAGGGCCTGTGGGTCGCTGACTACGCCGGCTACTACGGCGGCACGGTCGACCGGCAGGGTGCGCACTACTTCGTCGCGGACACCTTCGGCGCGTACGTCGGTGACTTCCGGTCGCTCGAGGTCGCGCAGGCCAAGCTGGCCGAGCGCCTGCACGTCGTGCTGCCGTCGGTGCTCCGCCCGGTCGTCCAGGGCTGACGACCGACCGCAGCGCAGCGCGCCTCGACCACACCGCGCCCCGTCCGGACCTCGTCCGTTCGGGGCGTTCGTGCGTCCGGCAGCTCCGACGACGGACGTGCAGCGTAGCTGGCGTCAGCGCCCCCGCGTCCGGGATCACACGGGCTCGATGAGCTGCGGACCCTGGTTCCGCACGCTGTTCACGGCACGGGAGACCTCGTACTGCTCCAACCCCGCAGCGACCGCCAACGACTCGTGGTCGAGCAGGGCGAGCAGGTCGTCCGTGCCGAGGCCCCCGTCGAGCCAGTCGTCGTAGCCGCCGGGCGTGAGGAACGCCGGCATGCGGTCGTGCACCTCGCCCGGGGCGACATGGGCGTCGCGCGTGATGATCGCGAGGGACAGCCGCCACTTGTCCGGGTCGTCCTCGGGCTTCGTCGGGTCGGGCCAGGCGCTCACCACACCGGCCATCGCGAGGGCACCGCCGGGCTCGTGGACGAAGTGCGGCTCCTTGCCGTCCTCGCGCACGACCCACTCGTAGTAGCCCTGCGCGGGGACGATGCACCGGTTCGCGGCGAACGCCCGCTTGAACATGCCGCTCGTCGCGACGGTCTCGATGCGGGCGTTGATCGGCTTCGGCCGCTGCTTCTGGAAGTCCTTCGCCCAGCTCGGCACGAACCCCCAACTGATCTGCGGGAGCTCGCGCTGCCCGTGACGCTGACGCACCGCGTACACGGGGTCGGTCGGTGCGACGTTCCAGCTCGGGGCGAGGCCGGGACGGACCTCGCCGGTGTCTTCGTCGACGTGCTCGGTCCGCGCGGCGAGTTCACCGACGAGCTCGGGGAGCAGGTCGGCGGTGGTGTCGGAGACGACGAACCTTCCACACATGCCGCCAGTCTGCCCGCCACCGCCGACAGGCGCGCACGGCACCCGCGCACGCGCACACGCGCACACGCGCACACGCGCACACGCGCACACGCACGCACACGGCACACGCGCACGCGCACGAACGCACGAGCGCACGCGCACGAGCACGCGAGCACACGAGCGCCCGAGCCCCCGCCGCGCCTCAGGCCTGCGCGCCCGCCATCCCGCGCGCGCCGCTGCCGTCCGGCGCCTCGGCGAGCATCCGGTCCGCCGTCCGCAGCGACAGCGCCATGATGGTCAGCGCCGGGTTCGCGATGACCGAGCTCGGGAACACCGAGTTGTCGCACACCCACAGGTTCGGCACGTCCCACGAGCGGCCGTCCCGGTCCACGACCGACGACCCGGCGTCGGTGCCCATCCGCGCGGTCCCGATCGTGTGCGCGGTGCGCGCGAGGACCCGGACGTCCGTACCGCCCGCGGCCTCGACGATCGCGGTCATCGTCCTGATCGCGTGGCGCTCGATGGCGTCCTCGTTCTCCCCGGCGCTGAACGTGACGCGGACCCGCGGGACCCCGTGTGCGTCGAGCTCGTCGGTCAACTCCAAGCGGTTGCGGTCCGACGGCAGGCACTCGGCGTTGATGCCGACGCCGGCCATCCGCGGGTAGTCCCGCATCGCGTCGACGAGCGCCTTGCCGCGCAGCCCGCCGCCGCGCACGAGGGTCGTGGCGAAGGTCTGCGGCTGCACGCCGAGGCTCTGGATGAGGTAGCCACCCGCGAAGTCGGCGTCGGCGGGCCGGACGAAGTCCTCCGTGATGATCGAGGACGGGTACCCCCGGTAGGAGCGCATCGACTCGTCGAACGTCGCCCAGACCTGGGTCGCACCGTGCGCGGTGAAGTTCCGGCCGACCTGGCCACTGGAGTTCGCGAGCCCGGTGTGGAGCAGCAGTCGCGGGGTCTCGACGCCACCGGCGGCGAGCACGAGCGACCGAGTGCGCTGCCGGTGGTCCCGACCGCCCTGGTGGTAGACGACGGCCTCGACCCGCCCGCGGGCGTCGAGCTCGATGCCGTGCACGAACGCCTCCGGTCGGATCTCGGCACCGAAGGCGACGGCGGCGGGCAGGTAGGTCGTGTCCATCGACACCTTCGCCCCGTTGCGGCAGCCCTGGTGGCACGAGCCGCACGAGACGCAGGCCTGGCGCAGGCCGTGGTGCTCCTGGTGCCGGTCCTCGGTCGTCAGGCCGACGGGTGCGTCGGTGGCGGTGATGCCGAGCGCAGCGGTGCCGCGCATCATCATGTCCGACGACGCGTTGCGCGCCGGCGGTCGCATCCGGTACCGCCGCGACGGGTCCCACGGGTAGTACTCGGGTCCGGCGACGCCGACGTCGTGCTCGACCTGCTCGATGTACCCGGTCAGCTCGTCGTGGTCGATCGGCCAGTCCTCGCCGACGCCGGACTCGGTGCGCAGCTGCAGGTCGTGCCGACTCGGCCGCGGCGTGAAGGCACCCCAGTGCAGCGTCGAGCCGCCGACCCCGGTCCCGCTGTTGTTCGGGCCGAACGCGGTCGGGGCCTCGCCACCGCTGATGCGGTCGTCCATCCAGTTGATGTCCGCGGGGGCGAGCACCTCGTCCGGCGTGTGGTGCCCGGGCTCCGTGTTGCGACCGGCCTCGAGGGCGACGACCGAGAGGCCGCGCCGCGCGAGGGCTGCCGTCAGGGGAGCCCCTCCGGCCCCCGTGCCGACGACGACCACGTCGACGACCTCGTCCTCGTCCCAGTGCCGCTGTCCGTCGAGTCTCATCGGGCTGCCTCCGCGTCCGTCGTCGGGGCGGCTTCCGGCGCCCCTGCTTCCCATGCCTCGCGCTGCCCGGCCCCGAGCAGCTGGAAGCCCTGCTTCCGCGCGCCGTCGCCGCCGTTCGCGTAGCCGTCGTAGTCGATCGCCGCCATCGTCGCCGGGTGCGCGAGCCACTGCTTCGCGAGGTCCACGGCGGCGTCCTCGGCCCACGCCGCGAGCTGGTCGACGGTGAGCGACCCGCGCGGCTCGTACGTCCCGTCCTCGACGGCCGTGAGCGTCGCGTCCACCGCGCCGGCACCCGCGAGCTCGTCGAGCGCAGCGCGGTAGGCCTCGACGTCCGTCGGGAGTCCGTCCGGACGCCACCCGTCCCCGGCGCCCTCGGCGAGCTGCGCGTCGACCCGGAGCGCCACGTCGACGGTCCGGTCACCGGGCTGCGGCACGACGACCGCCGCGACCGCACGGAGGGTCGCGAGCTGCTGCCGGTCGAGCGCCTGCGGCTCCGCGTCCGGGTCGTCGGCGAGCGACCGGACGGCCAGTGCACCCCGCGTCGTCGCACTCACCCGAGGGGAGGCGATGACCCGGGCGTGGTCGGCCGGCACGACGGGGCCGTTGTCGGCGTGGTGCTCCCAGAAGCGCCGGACGCGGTCGGCGACGGCGTCCGGCTGCTCCCACGGCAGCAGGTGCGCGGCGCCGGGAACGACGTCGAGGGACCCGTTCGACCAGTGCGGGAGCACGAGCTCCTGCTGGGCCGACGGACCGAGGTCGCCGTCCTCCGCTCCGGCGAGCACGAGCGCGGGCACCGGGTTCGTGACGTCGTCGGACCAGTCCTCGCGGCTGCCGCGTTCGAGCCAGGCGCGCCAGGCCTCCGGATCGGCGCGCTCGACGTCGTGCAGCGCCGACCGGAGTCGCTCGTGGGGGAGCGGGGCGGCGGTGTTCGCCTCCACGAACTCGCCGGCGTGGTCTGTGGAGATGTGTCCGGAGTCGACCCAGTCGAGCATCGAACGCCGACGGTCCTCGCCCATCGGCTCCGGTGACCGAGGCGACGCGGCCAGCAGCACGACGCCACGGAGGCCGAACAGGCCGTTCGCGCCGGACACGGTCCGGTCGGCCACCACGGCGGCGATCTTGCCGCCCATCGAGTGCCCGACGAGCGCCCACTCGGTGGCCCCGCTGCGCCCGATGGCCCGCTCGACGAGTTCGACCATGTCCTCGACCGTCGTGCCGGAGGTGGCCGGGCTCGTCCCGAAGCCGGGCAGGTCGATGCCCACGAGGTCGAGCGTGCCCTCCAGACGGTCGTGCAGCAGTGCGAACTCCTCGGAACTCGAGCCGAGGGCGTGGAGGCAGAACGCGGTGGCGGGCATGCGTCCGTTCCTACGCGCCGCGCCATGTGGACTTCGAACAGCGCTGTACCCCTCGTGGCGGGATCGGGTGACATCCGGTAGAACGTGAGGAGTGTTCCAACTCGGCTGCTCCGTCCTCCGTCGCCACGCGGGCGACGTCTTCGACCCCGCGCGGGTCCGGCGCGCGGTCGGCATCGCCGCGGCGGCCGTCGTGATCAGCGTGGTCGCGATGGTCGGCCTGGAGGCACGGCTCGGCTGGACCCACACCGGTCCGGTCCGCAGCGTGGTCGCGATCGCACTGCTCGCGCTCGGCGTCGGGCTCTTCGTCCTCGGGTGCGTCCCGACCCGTCGCCCGCTCGACCCGGCCGCGACGATCAACGGCCGACAGGTCCGGATCGACTGGCGACTCGCCGCCCGGCCGGCCACGAAGCGGTACTTCGGCTGGCGGGCCGTCCCCGTCGACCCGTCCGACCGCGACGCCGTGCTCGCCGACGCGGTGCTCCTCCGACGCGGCCTCACCGGACTGATCGGCCGCGCGGCCCCGCTCCTCGGTGCACTCGCCTTCGCCGTGGTCGGGTTCCGCTCCGCGGGGTTCGAGTACTGGCTCCCGGTGTTCTGGGTGGTGCTGTACGGGTGCTCGCTGGTCGGGTACGTCGCCGACCTCGGCCGGACCGAGCGCGCCCGGCTCGCGGCACGCGCGCTGCCGGAGCCCGCGACGACGGACTGACCTCACTCACCCGGCAGCGCGAGCTTGCTCCCGCTCGGGCCACCGGGTCGTCCGCGCTTCGGCGCTGCCGGCGGGACGGGTGGGAGCGCCGACGCCTCTGCGCGCAGCTGCTCCTGCCTGCCGAGCGTCCAGATTCCGACACCGCCGGAACTGCCGGCGAGCAGCGGCCACAGCGGAGCCCACAGGAAGACCGGACCGTGCACACTCGATCCGGAGACGGCCACCAGGACCGCGGCGACCACTGCCAGCAGCCAGGAGGCCAGGAGGAACGAACTCTGGAACGTCGTCCGGACGATCCGGTCACGTGCGTCGTCCATCCCCGCGAGCACGGCGTCACGGTGCTCCGGAGCGACCGGCTGCGCGCTGCGCCGGTAGTACCGCGCCACGGCATCCTGTGTCCGCCAGCCGATCGAGGGCACCGCCGGGATCGACCAGCCCTTCGGGCCCAACCGGCAGAACAGCATCGAGAAGGCGCCCGCCGCGGCCGCGTACTCCGCCGACGCGGCCACCGACGCGACCGAAACATCATCGGTCAGCACGACCACGACGACCAGCCCGACGAACACCACGGGCGCGACGATCGACGCCACCACCACGAGCCGCCGTCGATCACGATCGGAGACCAGCTCGGGCAGCCGAGCGCGGAACACCTGCCAGCCGAGTCGGAACACCGCTCCTGCCTACACGCGCTACCGTCGTCCGGTGATCGCCGACACCGACCGCTGCCCGTGCCTGAGCGGCAACCCCTACGGCGAGTGCTGCGGACCCCTGCACGCCGGCGCTCCCGCACCGACCGCCGAACGCCTCATGCGCTCCCGGTTCACCGCGTTCGCGCTCGGCCTCCCCGAGTACCTCCTCGCCACCTGGCACCACAGCACCCGCCCGACGTCGCTCGAGCTCGACACGGCGCAGCGCTGGACCCGACTCGACGTCATCGGCACCCGAGCGGGTGGCCCGTTCGACACCGAGGGCAACGTGGCCTTCCGAGCGTGGTGGCGCTCCGACACCGAGCGCGGCGTGCTCGAGGAGACGAGCACGTTCGTCCGCGAAGGCGGTCGGTGGTCCTACGTCGACGGGGTCGTCAGCGCGGGCTGATCACCGGCTCGAGGCCGACGGCGCTGCGCATCGCCCGTCGCACGGCGGCCTCGTCGGGCAGCATGGCGTCCTGGTCGCCCGTCAGGAAGAACCGGATCTGGCCGATCGCCTGCTCGGTCAGCATGTCCAGGCCGTTGAGCACCCGGCCGCCGGCGTCCGCCCAGCGCGTGGCGGCCGCGGTCGGCCACGGCTCGTAGGCGACGTCGAAGAGCACCGCGTCCGGACCGGACGGGAGCAGTTCCAGCTCGTCGGCAGCCCCGCCGGGGAGTGTCGACAGGACGAAACCGTGGTGCGTGCCCGCCAGCTCCGCGAGGGGGTGCACCTCGAGGGTCACCCCGAGCCGGACGGCGAGGTCGACGAGCTTCCGGGACTTGGCCGGATCACGCAGGAATACCCGGACGAGCCGGGCGCCGAGTCGGACCGATGCGGTCAGGGCGCTCGCCGCGGTCGCGCCGCCGCCGAGGACCGTGGCCTCGCCGGGGAGGTGTCCGAGGGCCTCGACCGGTCGCACGAGTCCCTCGACGTCGGTGTTCGCCCCGACGAGCTCGACCCGGTCGCCGACCGTACGGAACGCGACCGTGTTGGCGACGCCGAGCTCGTCGACGAGCGGGGTCGTGCAGTCGAGGAGGGGCAGCACCTCGCGCTTCAGCGGCATCGTCAGGCTCAGGCCGCGCCACTCCGGACCCAGCCCCGCGACGAACGCGGCGAGCCCGTCGGAGGCGACCTCGTGCCTCCCGTACGTGAACGGCACCCCGAGCGCGTCGTAGGCCGCTGCGTGCAGCGTGGGTGAGAGCGAGTGCGCGATGGGGGAGCCGAGCACCGCGAGGTGGGAGCGGCGCGGGTCGGTGTACTGCACCCCGTCAGCGTACTCAGGCCGATCCCGCAGAAGTCTTAGGGTAGCCTTACCTACGTGACCCGCTCTCCTTCCCGACTCCGCCGCGTGCTCGCCGCCGCGGGCGCCGTCGTCGCAGCTTCCCTCGTCCTCGCCGGGTGCGCCTCCGGTTCCGGCGCCACCGGCGACCCCTCGTCGTCCGCGAAGGCCGACGGCCAGTTCCCGGTGTCGATCACCACGGCACTCGGCACCACCGAGATCCCCTCCGCGCCGAAGCGCGTCGTCGCGCTGGGCTGGGGCGACGCCGAGACGGCGCTCGAACTCGGCGTGCAGCCGGTCGGCGCGAGCGACTGGCTCGGGTTCGGCGGCGACGGGGTCGGCCCGTGGCTCAAGGGTGCCTACACGAAGTCGCCGAAGATCATCCAGACGCTGGAGCCGAGCTACGAGGACATCATCAAGCTCAAGCCGGACCTCATCCTCGACGTCAAGAGCTCGGGTGACGAGGACCGCTACGCGAAGCTCTCCGCGATCGCGCCGACCGTCGCGGTGCCGAAGGGCGGTGCGAACTACCTCACGACCACGAAGCAGCAGGTCGAGATGATCGCGAAGGCGCTCGGCAAGGAGTCGGAGGGCAAGAAGCTCCTGTCCGGACTCGACGACGCCTACGCCGCCGCGCGCAAGGCCCACCCGGAGTTCGCGGGCAAGACCGCGGTCGTCGGCTCGTACTCGTCCGAGGGCTTCGGTGCGTACGCCTCGTCGGACAGCCGGTCGCAGTTCATGCAGAACCTCGGGTTCACCGTCCCGAAGGCGATCGACCAGCAGGCCGGGAAGCAGTTCTCGGTGCAGCTCTCGGACGAGAACCTCGACCTGCTCGACGCCGACCTCACGCTCGTCCTGCCGATCTTCGTGGACGCGTCCGAGGTGACGTCGAACAAGCTCTTCCAGAAGGTGCCGTCGGTCGAGGCCGGGCACGACATCGTGTTCCAGGACACGGACGTGTCGAACGCGTTCTCGATCGGTACGACCGCCGCGATCGAGTGGGCGCTCGACAAGCTGCCGTCGCAGTTCGCGGCGAAGCTCGGCTGACGTTCCGCGCCCGGCTGGGACGGGCGGAGCAGGTCGAACCGGGCGGAGCTGGTCGTTCGTTCCGATCAGCTCCGCCCGTTTCCCGTTCCGATCAGCTCCGCCCGGTTCCGCCGTCCACCACGGCCGTGATGGGAAGGACCGTGCCGCGCCGCGCAGCGCGTCAGCCGCCGAAGGTCGACCCGAGCAGCGCGAAGAGCAGGGCGAGGAACGGCAGCGAGCCCTGCGCCACCGCGGCGCGGAGGTAGCGGCGACCCGTGCCGAGCAGCACCACGGCGGCACCGAGCATCGACGCCGTCGCGAACACCGTGATCGGCCACCCGACGGCGCCGTTCCCGGCCGCGACCAGGACGACGCCGAGGACCGCCCCGATCGCGAGGAACAGGTTGTAGAAGCCCTGGTTGAACGCGAGCGAGCGGGTCGCGAGGGCATCCGACTCCGTCTCGACGCTGAAGATCCGGCGGACACGGGGCTCGTCCACGCGATCGACTCGAGGAAGAAGATGTACACGTGCACGAGTCCGGCGAGGACTGCGAACACGCTCGAGATCACGAGGAGGGCCGTCATGCCCACCATTCTGGCAGTCCCGTCACCGACGCGAGGACGGGCGCAACCGGCCAGTAGGCTCGGGTCATGAGCGACGACCAGAGGCCCGCGTACGACCAGGCTGCGGTCGCCGAGCTGCAGAGCATCCGGCAGAGCATCGACAACATCGACGCCGCCGTGATCCACATGCTCGCCGAGCGCTTCAAGTACACGCAGCGCGTCGGGTACCTCAAGGCCTCCGCCGGGATGCCCGCCGCAGACCCGGCCCGCGAGCAGGTGCAGGTGTCGCGGCTGCGGTCCCTCGCCGCCGACGCCCACCTCGACCCCGCGTTCGCCGAGAAGTTCCTCAACTTCATCGTCGCGGAGGTCATCCACCACCACGAGCGCATCGCCGGCGGCGACGAATGAGCCAGCCCGAGCTGCCGGACCTGCCCGACCTGCCCGACCTGCCCGACCTGCCCGACCTGCTCGTCGGCTCCTACACGGCCACCGGCGGAGGGAACGCCACCGGCATCTCGGCCGTGCACGACGGAGTCGCCACGACGGTCGCGGTCATGGACGACCCCTCGTTCCTCGCCGTCTCCGGTGACCGGGTCTACGCCGTCTCCGAGACGGCGGACGGCGGCGTCTCGGCCTTCCGCCGGTCGGGTTCCGGCCTCGAGCACCTGTGGGACGCCCCCGCCGGGGGCGACGCGCCGTGCCACGTGCGGGTCGACCCGTCCGGCGCGCTCGTCGTCACCAACTACACCTCCGGCACCGTCACGGCCGTCTCCCTGGAGCAGGCCGAGTCGCACGCCGCCTCCGTACTCGCGAGCGACGGCGTGGTCGGGGCACACACCGCGGACCGGCGCGGCGGGCCCGACACCGCGGACCGGCTGGGGGCGCACGGTGCGGGGGATCGGCTCGTCGTGCCGGACTCGGCGATCGTCACCGAGGTCCTCCCGGACGTCACGGGCCCCGTCGAGGACCGCCAGGAGGGCCCGCACGCCCACCAGTCGGTCGCCACCCCGGACGGCACGGTGCTCGTCGCCGACCTCGGGGGCGACGCCCTCCACGAGTTCCGCGTCACCGCCGACCCGGGCCTCGCCCTCGTCCGGGTCCACCACGTCGCTCCGGGCGTCGGTCCGCGCCACATGGCCTGGTACGACGGCGACCTCATCGTCGCGGGGGAGCTCGACGGTGCGGTGCACCGGCTCCGTCGTGACGAGTCGGGATCGTTCGTCGTCGTCGCGTCGGAACCGACCTTCGACGGGGAGGTCGGTGACTCGCTCCTCAGTCACATCGAGGTCGACGACGACGGCCGCGTCTGGGTCGCCGTGCGCGGGCGTGACCTCATCGTCGTGCTCGATGCCTCGGCCGGCGGGCTGTCGGTCGTCGGGTCGGCACCGTCAGGAGGCGTCTGGCCACGACACTTCGCTCGCGTGCCGGGGTACCTGCTCGTCGCGAACCAGATGTCCGACGCGATCGCGGTCCTGCCGCTCGACGCCGACGGGCTGCCCGGTACTGCGGTCGCGCAGATCGCGGTCGGCACGCCGGCCTGCATCGTCCCGGTCTGAGCGGTCCGCGCGCCGGGCTGCGCCGGGCGCTGGCGCGCCCACGCCCCGCTGCGCGGGAGGCGAGACTCGGGCTGAGCGACCGGATCCGCGCTTCGGAGCGCGAGAATTGTCGCCTGCGCCGAGTCTCGGGGCGAGGACGCCGAGTCTCGGACCCCGCGCCGGCCTGGAGGCACGGTGCGCGTCACCGGGATCGACCAGACTGGGCGCATGGATGCGTCCTACACGCTCGTCAGCGGTCCGCCGCCGCTCGCCGACTACCTGCGGCTGCGCCGCGACTCCGGACTGACGCCGAAGACCGCCGAACAGGGCGCCGGAGCGATCGCGGGCAGCTGGACCGCCTGCCACGTCGTCGCCGCCGACGGGAGCGTCGTCGCGATGGGACGGGCGATCGGCGACGGCGGCTGGTACTTCCACATCGCCGACATCGCGACCGATCCGGCGCACCAGCGTCACGGCATCGGCCGGTCCGTCGTGGAGTGGCTCGTCGCGGACATCAGGGCTCGGGCCCCGGAGGGCGCGTACGTCACCCTCGTCGGGGACCCGCCCGGCCAGCGGCTCTACCGGTCGCTCGGGTTCGAGGACGTCGCACCGAGCCTCGGGATGGCGCTGCCGAACCACTGACCGGCGCGCACGACCGGGCTCAGCGCTCGATGACGTTCTCGAACGGCTGACGTTCCACGAGGGCTGCCACCTGCCGGCGCACCAGCTCGATCGACCGCGGCACGCTGAGGTCGGTGTTCCCGCCCACGTGCGGCGTCAGCACCGTGTTCGGCGTCGTCCAGAGCGGGTGACCGGCCGGGAGCGGCTCCGGGTCGGTGACGTCGAGCGCTGCCGAGAGCCTGCCGGACCGCAGCTCGGCGACCAGGGCATCGGTGTCGACCACCTTGCCGCGCGCGACGTTCACCACGAGGGCGCCGTCGGGCAGTGCGGCGAGGAGCTCGGCGTCGACCAGCCCCGCGGTCTCGTCGGTCAGCGGGGTGATGAGCACGAGCACGTCGGTCGTCGCCGCGAGGGTGCGGAGTTCCGCGAGGGCGTGCACCTGCCGGCCGTCCTGCTCGCGTGCCGTCCGTGCCACCACCGTGACCTCGGTGCGGAACGCCTCGAACCGGGTCGCGATGGCCGAGCCGATCGCCCCGTACCCGACGACGGTCACGCGTCGGTCGGCGAGGGACCGCGTCGTCCGGGAGTCCCAGACGCCGGCTGCCCGGTCAGCCTGGAACGCCCCGAGCTCCCGCAGGCTCGTCAGCGCGAGGCCGACCGCGAGTTCGGCGGTCTCGTCGTCGTGGATGCCCCGACCGTTCGCGAGCAGTGCGTGCCCGGGGACGTGCGGGACGGCGTGCTCGTAGCCCGCGCTCGGCAGCTGCAGCAGCGCGAGGTTCGGCAGGTCGTGCACGAACTGCCACCGGTGGCGTCCGGCGAAGTAGAACGGCAGGAGCGTGATCGCGACCTCGTCCGGCCGGTCGAACGGCTGCTCGACGTCCCACACCGCGAGCTCGACGCCCTCGGGCACCGGGCCGAATCGGTCGACGAGCTCCTGGAACGGGAGGGTGACGACGGGCATCAGGCGATGCCCGTCGTCATCACGCCGGCCGACGCCTGCGCGCCAGCGGACGACCCGCTCAGGAGTCGGTCCGGGGCGAGAAGGACCCGTGGTCGTCGAGCGGGCCGCGGCCGACGTAGCCCTCGGTGACGTCCTCGGTGATCACGTCGCCGAAGCGTGCCGGGAGCGTCGCCGCGTGCGTGCCGCGGAGCTCGTCGACGGTGGCCTCGAACGCGCCCTGGACCTCGAGCGACCCGCTCGCGGCGTCGGTCACGCCGATGCGGAGGACCGGGAACCCGCGGCCGTCGCACAGGCCCTGGAACCGGACGTCGTCCTCACGGCGGACCGTCACGATGACGCGGCCCGTCGACTCCGAGAACAGCGCGGTCGCGGTGTCCACACCGTCACGGGTCTCGAGCTCGTCCAGGACGACGCGCGCGCCGATGCCGAAGCGCAGCACGGACTCCGCGAGGGACTGGCCGAGGCCGCCGTCCGCGAGGTCGTGCGCACTCGTCAGCAGCTGCTCGCCCGATGCCGCGTGCAGGAGGTCGGCCAGGGCCTTCTCCTGCTCGAGGTCCACCGCCGGAGGACGGCCACCGAGGTGCCCGTGCACCGTGCCGGCCCAGGCGGAGCCGTCGAGCTCGAGCGCGGTGGTGCCGAGCAGGTAGATGTTGTGGCCGTCGTCCTGCCAGCCGGACGGGACGCGCAGGGCGACGTCGTCGATGATCCCGAGCACGCCGACCACGGGGGTCGGGTGGATCGGGGTCGTGCCCGTCTGGTTGTAGAACGACACGTTGCCGCCGGTGACCGGGATGCCGAGCTCCATGCAGCCGTCGGCCAGGCCCTCGACGGCCTCGGAGAACTGCCACATGACCTCGGGGTTCTCCGGCGAGCCGAAGTTGAGGCAGTCCGTGACCGCGGCCGGGACGGCGCCCGTGACGGCCACGTTGCGGTAGGCCTCGGCCAGCGCCAGGCGGGCGCCCTGCTTCGGGTCGAGCTGGCAGTAGCGGCCGTTCGCGTCCGTGGCGATCGTCACACCGAGCCCGGTCTCCTCGTCGACGCGGATCATGCCGCCGTCGTCGGGGAAGGACAGCGCGGTGTTGCCGAGCACGTACGTGTCGTACTGGTTCGTGACCCAGTTCTTCGACGCGAGGTTCGGCGACCCGAGCAGCTGCAGGAACTGCGCCTTGAGCGCGGGGCCGTCCGCCGGGCGGTCGAGCGAGGCGGCCGTGTCGGCCTGCAGCGCATCGATCCACGTCGGGTAGGCGACGGGGCGGTCGTACACGGGACCGTCGACGGCGACCGTGCGCGGGTCGACGTTCACGATCTCCTGACCCTGCCAGTCGATGACGAGGCGACCGGTGCCGGTGACCTCGCCGAGGACGCTGGTCTCGACCTCCCACTTGCCGACCACCGCGAGGAAGTCGTCGAGCTTCTCGGGCCGCACGACCGCCATCATGCGCTCCTGGCTCTCCGACATGAGGATCTCCTCGGCGGTGAGCGTGGGGTCGCGGAGCAGCACGTCGTCGAGCGAGATGTGCATGCCGCCGTCGCCGTTGCTCGCGAGCTCCGACGTGGCGCAGGAGATGCCGGCCGCACCGAGGTCCTGGATGCCCTCGACGAGCTCCTCCTGGAACAGCTCGAGGCAGCACTCGATCAGGACCTTCTCGGCGAAGGGGTCGCCGACCTGCACGGCCGGACGCTTCGTCGGGCCGCCCTCGGTGAAGGTGTCGGACGCGAGGATCGACGCACCGCCGATGCCGTCGCCACCCGTGCGGGCACCGAAGAGCACGACCTTGTTGCCCGCGCCCGAGGCGTTCGCCAGGTGGAGGTCCTCGTGCCGGAGGACACCGACCGCGAGCGCGTTGACGAGCGGGTTGCCCTGGTACACCGGGTCGAAGTAGGTCTCGCCGCCGATGTTCGGCAGGCCGAGGCAGTTGCCGTAGAACGAGATGCCGCCGACCACGCCGTGCACGACACGCTGCGTGTCCTCGTGCTCGATCGCGCCGAAGCGGAGCTGGTCCATCACGGCGACCGGGCGGGCCCCCATCGAGATGATGTCGCGGACGATGCCGCCGACACCGGTCGCGGCGCCCTGGTAGGGCTCCACGTACGACGGGTGGTTGTGCGACTCGACCTTGAAGGTGACCGCCCAGCCGTTCCCGACGTCGACGACACCGGCGTTCTCGCCCATGCCGACCATGAGGTTCTTCGTCATCTCCGGCGTGACCTTCTTGCCGAACTGGCGGAGGTAGTTCTTGCTCGACTTGTACGAGCAGTGCTCCGACCACATGACGGAGTACATCGCAAGCTCGCCCGAGGTGGGGCGACGGCCGAGGATCTCCTTGATGCGGGCGTACTCGTCGGCCTTGAGCCCGAGCGCCTCGTACGGCTGCTCCTTGTCGGGCGTCGCGGCGGCGTCCTGGACGGTGTCGGGCTTCGGGCGAACGTGTGTCGTCACGGTGGTGTCGTTCCCTGTCACTGGAGTCGTGTCCGTCGTCACTTGACGAGCGTCGACTCGATCACGGAGGTGAAGAAGGTGAGGCCGTCCGTGCCGGAGGCCATCGCCGCGGGGGTGTCCGGGCCGAACCCGGGCTCCGTCGCGTGCTCGGGGTGCGGCATGAGCCCCACGACGTTGCCGCGCTCGTTCGAGACGCCGGCGATGTCGTCGATCGATCCGTTCGGGTTCACGCCGACGTAGCGGAACACGACCTGGCCGTTGTCCTCGATGCGCTTGATCGTGTCGGCGTCCGCGACGAAGCGGCCGTCGGCGTTCTTCAGCGGGATGGTGATCTCCTGCTGGGCCGTGAAGCCGCTCGTCCAGGCGGTCGCGGTGGTCTCGACGCGGAGCTTCTGGTCGCGGCGGATGAACTGCTGATGGGCGTTCCGCGTGTGCGCGCCGGGGACGAGGCGGGCCTCGGCGAGCATCTGGAAGCCGTTGCAGATGCCGAGCACCGGCATGCCCTTGCCGGCGGCGTCGATCACCTCGGCCATGATCGGGGCCTTCGCCGCGATCGCGCCGGCGCGGAGGTAGTCACCGTAGGAGAACCCGCCGGGGAGGACGATGGCGTCGACGCCCTGCAGGTCGTGGTCGCCGTGCCAGAGCGCGACGGGCTCGGCACCGGCGAGTCGGACCGCGCGCTGGGCGTCGCGGTCGTCGAGGGATCCGGGGAAGGTGATGACGCCGATCTTCATCGGGTCACTGGCCCTCGACGCTGACCGAGACGACGTCCTCGATCACGGCGTTCGAGAAGACGTCGGCCGCGATCGCGCGGACCTCGGCGAGCTTCGCGTCGTCGACCGGGCCGTCGACGGCCACCTCGAAGCGCTTGCCGATGCGGACGTTGGTCAGGTCGGCCTTGCCGAGACGGGCGAGCGCGTTGCCCACCGCCTTGCCCTGGGGGTCGAGGATCTCGGCCTTGGGCATGACCTCGACGACGATCGTTGGCACGTGTTCACTCCAGCACTTCGGGGATGGGTGGGACGAGACCAGTCTAGGCGGCGGGCGCGACGCGCCCGACCGCTTGTGGAGAAGTGTTCGGGAGCGTATATTCCAAGTCGAATAGTCGCATTCGAACACCGGACTGGAGGCACGGATGGCGTCGCTCACACCGCTCGCGTTCGCCGCGCTCGGGCTCCTCGCCGAAGCGCCCATGCACCCGTACGAGATGTTCCAGACGATGCTGCAGCGTCGCGAGGACCAGAACGTGAAGGTCCGGCCCGGCACGCTGTACCACCAGATCGGTCGCCTCGTCGACCTCGGCTACGCCGAGGCGCTCGGCACGGCGCGCGAGGGCAACCGCCCGGAACGCACCACCTACGCGATCACCGACCACGGGCGCGCGGCGCTCGAGGACGGACTCCGGCGCATGATCGCGGAGCCGGCCGACGAGTACCCGGAGTTCCAGCTCGCCGTCTCGCACGTCGACAACCTGAGCGCCGCGGATGCGGTGACCGCCCTGCGGGCACGCGCCGACGCACTCGCCGTGGAACGCGACGTGTACGACCAGGCCGCCACGGGCCTCCAGGCCAAGCGCCTGGCAGACCGCTACTGGCTCGACGTGTCGTACGTCCGTGCCATGCTCGCCGCGCAGATCGAGTGGCTCACGGCGACAGCCGACCGCATCGAACGCGGCGACGTCCCCTGGGACGGCCCGGCCGTCCCGCCGAACTCCGCAGACCCCCACCACGACAAGGAACGCTCTCGATGACAACCGCCGAAAAGAAGCCGTGGCCCGCCCTGTGGGCCCTGGTCGTCGGCTTCTTCATGATCCTCGTCGACTCGACCATCGTGTCGGTCGCCACCCCCACCATCGCCGCGAAGCTGCACGCGGACATCAACGCGGTGATCTGGGTGACGAGCGCGTACCTGCTCGCCTACGCCGTGCCGCTGCTCATCACCGGGCGGCTCGGTGACCGCTTCGGCCCGAAGGCGCTCTACCAGATCGGTCTGGTCGTGTTCACGCTGTCGAGCCTCTGGTGCGGTCTCGCCGGGTCGATCGAGGTCCTCATCCTCGCCCGCGTCGTGCAGGGGCTGGGCGCCGCGATGATGACGCCGCAGACCATGGCCGTGATCACGCGCATCTTCCCGCCGCAGAACCGCGGCGCGGCGATGGGGCTGTGGGGTGCCGTCGCCGGTGTCGCCTCGCTCGTCGGGCCGATCGTCGGCGGCCTGCTCGTGGACGGCTTCGGCTGGGAGTGGATCTTCTTCGTCAACGTGCCGGTCGGCGTCGTCGCGTTCGTGCTCGCGCAGCGGTTCGTCCCGTCGTTCGAGCGGCACGGACACCGGTTCGACTACCTCGGCATCGTATTGAGCGCGCTCGGCATGTTCCTGCTCGTGTTCGGCATCCAGGAGGGCGAGACCTACGACTGGGGCACCATCACCGGGCCGATCTCGGTCTGGTCGCTGATCGTCGCCGGCGTCGTCGTCCTCGCGGGCTTCGTGGTCTGGCAGGGCGTGCAGAAGGGTGAGCCGCTGCTCCCGCTCGGCCTCTTCAAGGACCGCAACTTCACGCTCGCGAACATCGCCATCACCTCGGTGGGCGTCGCGATCTCGTCGTTCGCGCTCCCCATCATGCTGTGGGCGCAGGACGTCCTCACGTTCAGCCCGACCCAGGCCGCGCTGCTGCTCGTCCCGCAGGCCGTCCTGTCCGCCGGGCTCGCGCCGCTCGTGGGCAAGAACCTCAACCGGTGGAGCCTCCGCTGGGTCGCCGCGTTCGGACTCGCGTGCTTCTCGGGCGCGCTGTTCTGGTTCGGCTCGCTGCTCGCCTCGGGTGCCGCGTGGGGCTGGGTGCTCCTGCCGTCGACACTCCTCGGCCTCGCCAACGCCTGCATGTGGGGTCCGCTGTCGGTCTCGGCCACGCGGAACCTGCCGCCGAAGCTCGCGGGCGCCGGCTCCGGCGTCTACAACACCACGCGGCAGATCGGCGCGGTGCTCGGCTCGGCCGGCATCGCGGCGCTGATCGAGGCCCGGATCACGGCGAACTTCCCGGCGTCCACCGGTGGGTCGAGCGCCGGCGGTGCCGAGCAGCAGGTCGGCGCGCTGCCCGCGTTCCTGCAGCAACCGTTCTCGACGGCCATGGGGCAGTCGCTCGCGCTGCCGGCGCTGGTGCTGCTGGTCGGCATCGTCGCGGCACTGTTCCTCGCGAAGCCGAAGCAGACCGTCGCGTGGCAGCAGACCGGGGCCGTGGCGACGCAGGGCTCAGCCGGAGCGGCGCACGAGTCGGCTCCCGGCGATCGGCGCGGGGTGCACGCTGCCGCGCCGGCACCGGAGACCCCGGAGGCCGAACTCGCGGCGACCGACCACCACGGGCGGCACGCGGACGCCTAGGCCGTCGGGCACGGCCCGGGTTGCCCTGGAACGACGTCCCCGTTGTCGTACGACGACGGGGACGTCGTTCCACGTCGGCGCCGCCGCCCGACGCGCCGCCGCCCGACGCGCCCGCCGCCCGCCGCCCGACGCGCCCGCGACCGCTACCCGCGGCGCTCGAGGTGCGCCCGGGTGAGGGCGTCCATCTCCTCGTCGCTGAGGTCGTCGACCACCCGGGCCTCCCGACGGTCCGTCCGCTGCCACCGCACGAACAGCGAGATCAGCACCGGGATGTCCGCGACCTCGGCGATGAACCACAGCAGGTCACCGGCGAGGTGCTGGTCCTGGAGCGGTGACGGGTACCAGGCCTTCCCCACGAGCGTCGTCGTCGCTCCGTCGAGCACGTGGTTCGTGATCCGCAGCACGATGCCCGGGACGGCATCGAGCATGAGCTCCACGAAGGCGAGCAGGAACTCCGCCGTCACGAACGTCGACGACCGCAGGATGCCCGGTTCGGCCAGGGGCGCGAGCAACCCGAAGCCGAGCACCGGCACGAACACCGTGATGGCGACCGCCCAGACCGGCGACGTCCTGATCGCGGCCGACAGCGGCGTGAGGAGGACGCAGAACATCGCGAGGGCGATCAGCGGCGAGACGATCGCGTTGCCGAGGACCCGGACCGGGCGCGACCCGAGGGCGGCGGTGGCGGCGCGAGCGAGGCGATCCGGGCCTCCCGTCCGGAGCAGGGAGACCGGAGCGGCCAGCGCCGCGAACGTCGGCACGGCGAAGAAGAGGAGGGCGAGCCGGAGGACGAACGCCCACCGGAGCCGTTCGGCGTAGACGCCGACGATCCCGAACTGCAGGACCCCGAAGAGCAGGAGCGCGGCCACGAACGCGAGTGTCCGCCACCACGGCCAGCGCGCGCCGCGTCGGGCGGCACCGACCGACCACCACCCGTAGGCGACGGCACCGACGAGGATCATCGCGGCCGCCAGGGGGTCGAAGCGCCACGTGGACCAGAACTCGGGTGTCGACGGCGTGGGGTGCCTCCTGGTGCTCGTGCTGCAGGAGCCATCCTCCGCCCCCGGCAGGGGCACCGAGGTCCCGCGTCCGTGAGAACCGGTTCAGATCCGGGTCACGCCCCGCGCCGGGGTCGTCCGGGTGAGCAGCCACACCCCGATCGGGACGAGCACCGCGCCCGTGACGGCGACCGGGAAGGAGAGGTGCAGCTGCATGACCGCGAAGGCCGGTCCGACCGTGCACAGCGCCGCCACGACGAGCACCGGCCACGCGGGCCGGTCGGCTCCGGGGACGAGCCGGGGGAGTGGCCGATCGAAGGATCGGAGCGCCCGGGCGACCACGATCGCGGCGCCGAGCAGGAGGACGAGCGCGAGGGGTCGCGTGGCCCACCACAGCGCGCCGCCCGGCTCCGGGAACGGCACCCCGACGAGCAGGGCGACCCCGTTGAGCGCGATGAAGAGCGGCAGGTGCCAGAGGTAGACCGCCATGCCGTCGCGCCCGAGCACGAAGACGACCGCCTGGGCGCCGCGCGTCCGCATCAGGGACGCCAGCGGCCGGTGGACCAGCTGGACGAGACACGCCTGCGCGATCGCGAGGAACGCGAGCGGCACCATCGGCGGGTTGAGGTCCTGGAGCATGTCGGGTGCCCAGAGCCCGATCGATGTCAGGGGCACGAGGACCACGTACGCGGCGACGGCGACCACGGCGAGGAGCAGGCGCGATCGCCGCGCGAACCAGCCGTCGGCCCAGAGGAACCCGAGCTGCTGGGCGAACAGCCAGACCGGGCCGAGGTTGAGCAGCCCGACCTCCGCGACACCCGTCGCCAGGCGAACGGTGTCGACGAGGACGGCCGCGCCGAGCAGCACGGCCAGCGTCCTCCACGGCGCCCGTTCGTGCAGGCGGACCATGAGGGGGACGCAGCACTGCGTGATGCCGTACGCCGCGAGGAACCAGAGCGGGGAGCCGATGCCGAACGCGACCTCCGCCAGGAGCCCCGGCGGCGTCCCCAGCGCCGTCGCGATCCCCAGTCCGAGCGCGAGCACGACGAACAGCGGGACGGCGGGGCGGAACAGACGGACGAGGCGGGTCGACCAGTAGTCGCGCGCGCCGCCGCCCCGCGTCACCGTGCTCCGCCACCCGACGATGCTGGCGAACCCGCCGACGACGAAGAAGAGCGGCATGACCTGCCCGACCCAGGTCGCCGGCACGTACCAGGCGAGCTCCTGGAGCGGGCTCGTCACCTCGATCCCGTCGGCGGTCCCGACCCCGACCATCGTCACGTGGACGAAGACGACGAGGACGACGCACGCGGTCCGGATGAGGTCGACGACCAGGTCGCGCTGCGCGATGATCCCCCGGACGTCCCGTGCTGTGTGTGCCTGCTCCGGCACGCTCTGCTGCGAGGACATGCTGGGACGGTACCCGGCGCTGCGGCCGTCCCAGCGGAGCTCCAGCAGATCGCGGCCGTTTCGTGACCCCTCACATGCCGCGTCCGGCATGCGACGGCACCGCGCCGACATGGGCTCGAAGGCCCGGTGCCTGGTGCTAGGGTGAACCCGTTGTCTTGATCACTGCAAGAGAAGGGCCCCGATGGAAGACGCAGAGCTGCTCCGCACCGCGGGCCTGCGGGTCACCACACCGCGGTTGGCCGTCCTCCGCGCCACCGGATCCATGCCCCACGCGACCGCGGACGACATCGTCACCGCCCTCGCCGCCGAGCTCCCGACGACGAGCCACCAGGCCGTGTACGGCGTCCTCGCCGCGCTGACCGGGGTCGGGCTCGTGCGCCGGATCGAGCCAGCCGGCAGTCCGGCGCGGTACGAGCGGCGGACCGGGGACAACCACCACCACATCGTCTGCACCATGTGCGGCGCGATCGAGGACGTCGACTGCGCCGTCGGGCACGCTCCGTGCCTGACGCCGTCCGAGACGCACGGCTTCGCGGTCACCACGGCCGAGGTCACCTACTGGGGGATCTGCGACCGATGCGCCGCAGCGGAGCGCGAGGACGCGACCCCCGCCGGAGCACCCGCGGCCCCTGCGGCCCCCGGCGGAGCACCCGCGGCCCCCGCGACCCCCGCGGGAGCACCCGCGACCCCCGGCGCAGTCGTCTGACGCGCCCGGCGCGACCGCCGCAGTCGATCCCTCTCCCGGCACCGAACCGGGACCACGAGCAACCTCGAGCATCCCTGACCGAACCAACGTTCCGAGGAGGAACCGTGTCCGACCAGAACACGACCGGCAAGCCCGCCGGCACCCCCACCACCACGACCAACAGCGGAGCGCCCGTCTCCAGCGACCAGCACTCGATGGGGGTCGGCGCCGACGGGCCCCTCGCCCTGCACGACCACTACCTCGTCGAGAAGCTCGCCCAGTTCAACCGTGAGCGCGTGCCGGAGCGCGTCGTCCACGCCAAGGGCGGCGGCGCCTTCGGTACCCTCACCGTCACCCACGACGTGAGCCGCTACACCCGCGCCGCGTTCCTCCAGCCGGGCAAGCAGACCGAGGTGCTCGCCCGCTTCTCGAGCGTCGCCGGCGAGCAGGGCTCCCCGGACACCTGGCGCGACCCCCGCGGCTTCGCACTGAAGTTCTACACCGAAGAGGGCAACTACGACCTCGTCGGCAACAACACCCCCGTCTTCTTCATCCGCGACGGCATCAAGTTCCCGGACTTCATCCGCTCGCAGAAGCGCCTGCCGGGTTCGCACCTCCGCGACCACGACATGCAGTGGGACTTCTGGACGCTCTCGCCCGAGTCCGCCCACCAGGTCACGTGGCTCATGGGCGACCGTGGCCTCCCGGCGTCGTGGCGTGAGATGGACGGCTTCGGCTCGCACACGTACCAGTGGATCAACGCCGACGGCGAGCGCTTCTGGGTGAAGTACCACTTCATCACCCAGCAGGGCCACAAGACCCTCACGCAGGAGGACGCCGACCGCATCGCCGGTGAGGACGCCGACTTCCACATCCGTGACCTCCACGCCGCCATCGAGCGCGAGGACTTCCCGAAGTGGACGCTCAAGGTGCAGGTCATGCCGTACGCGGACGCCGAGTCCTACCGCTTCAACCCGTTCGACCTGACGAAGGTCTGGCCGCACGCCGACTACCCGCTCATCGAGGTCGGCGAACTCGAGCTCAACCGCAACCCGGAGAACTACTTCGCGCAGATCGAGCAGGCGACCTTCGCGCCGTCGAACTTCGTGCCCGGTATCGCCGCGAGCCCGGACAAGATGCTCCTCGCGCGCATCTTCAGCTACGCGGACGCCCACCGCTACCGCGTCGGCACGAACCACGCGCAGCTGCCGGTGAACGCGCCGAAGAACGAGGTGCACTCGTACTCGAAGGACGGCGCGATGCGCTTCGACTTCCAGAAGGCCGAGGTGCCGGTGTACGCGCCGAACTCGCTCGGTGGTGCGCACGCGGACCCGCAGGCGACCGACGACGTGCCGGGCTGGGAGTCCGACGGCGCGCTGCAGCGCTCCGCGGCGACCCTGCACCCGGAGGACGACGACTTCGGCCAGGCCGGCACGCTGTACCGCGAGGTCCTCGACGACGCCGCCCGTGAGCGCCTGGTCGGCAACATCGCCGGGCACGTCTCGAAGGTGACCCGCGACGACCTGCGCGAGCGGGTGTTCGCCTACTGGACGAACGTCGACGCGGACCTCGGCGCGCGCGTGCGCGCCGCTGTCGCGCCGAGCGCGCCGGGTTCCAACGAGGACCCGGAGAAGGTCGCGGTCGAGGCGTAGGCCGGTCAGCGGAGGGGCGTGAGCCCCACCCCGCCACCTGACGGACGGGAGGCACGGTGCCAGCTGGCACCGTGCCTCCAGTCCGTCGTCTGGTTGCGTTCAGACCTGCTGGGCGTTCAGGCGGACCGGACCGGCCGGCCAGTCCTCGAGGGGTGACGCGACGGGCAACACCATCCAGCCGCCCTGTTCGGTCATCGGCATGCCCGCGCCCTCCGCGGTGAAGGCGGTGTAGTCGGTCACGACCTCGTCGAGGTGGTGCCAGCCGAGCTTCGCGTAGAACGGCACGCGGTCCTCGCCGGTGCCGAGGAAGCCGAACGGGACGTCGAGTCCCTCGAGCACGCTCCGGGCGCGTTCGAGGAGGTCGCGGCCCATGCCGGCTCCCTGCAGTCGTGGCGAGACCGCGACCAGGCCGGTGTCGCCGACCAGGACGTCCTCGCTGCCGACGCTGATGAACATGCGTCGGATCCCGACATGTGCGAGAGCGACGCCGTCGGCGTCCCGGGCGAGCACGCGGCGCTCCGGTTGCATGCCGCTCCAGCTGCGGCTCCCGAGGAACCAGTGCGACCAGTCCGGGAAGGCCTGCGCGAGCAGCGCCGTGATCGCCTCGTGGTCGGCGAGCGTCAGCGCACTCTCCTCGACCACCTCCCAGCGGATGTCGTCAGTCACCCGACCATCCTGCCGGAGGGGCAGCCGGCGGGGTTCAGCCGCGTCCGGGCGCCGTCACCTCGATGCGGTTCGCCCACGGATCCTCGAACGCGACCGTCCTGCCGTCGTCTGCGAGCTGCAGGCCGTGGTCCCGCATCCGTTCGGTCAGGGAGTCCAGGTCGTCGAGCGCCGGTACCTCGATGCGGACGAGGCCGAGCCCGAGTGCGAGCTGGCGACGCCCCGCGCCCCGGGAGTTCCACGTGTTCATCGCCATGTGGTGGTGGTAGCCGCCGGCGGAGACGAACAGCGCCTCGCCCCACCCCGCGGTCGTGGCGAAGCCGAGTCGATCGACGTAGAACGTCTTGGCCGTGGCGACGTCACCGACCGACAGGTGCACGTGCCCGACCCGCCCCGGACGGGCCGTGGCACCGTCGAGTGCCTCCTGCGTGAGGTGCTCCTGGAGGAACGCGTTCGGGTCGAGCGCGATCGTGGCCATGTCGACCATGCCGTGCGTCCACGACCATCCGGACCGGTCGCGGTCCCAGTAGAGTTCGACGCCGTTGCCTTCGGGGTCCGTGCAGTAGAAGGCGTTGCTCACGAGGTGGTCGGCGCTGCCCGTGAACGACTGCGGGTACCGCGTGGCGACGGAGTACAGCGCGGCCGCGAGGTCGGCACGCGTGTCGAAGAGGACCGCGGTGTGGAACAGCCCGGCCTCGTGCGCGCCGGCGTGCCGGAGTTCGGGCGCGTGCTCGAGCACGACGATCGGCACCGACCCGCGGCCGAGGACCGTGCGTCCGGGCGACGAGGAGACGACGCTGAGCCGGACGCCCTCCGTGTAGAACGCCGTCATCCGGTCGAGGTCGGCCACGCGGAGGGTGACCGCGCCCATGCCGGTGTCGGCGGCGAGGAGGTCCTGGGTGTGCATGCCACCAGTGTCCATCCATTTGGTTGACGCGTCAACCAAATGGATGACGATCGCATCGCACTCGGCGTCCTGTCGGCGGAGGGCACCACCAGGAGGCCATGATGGACGGATGCCACGACGTCCGGACCCGCGCGACCTCCCCGTCGAGCACGTCCGTGACCGCATGTCGTCGTACATCTACGGCAACATCACCGTGCTCAGCGCCGCGATCGCCGCCGACCCCGAGCAGATCGAGCGCGGGGCGGCCGTCCTCACCGTGCTCGCCACGGCGGTGCTCACCTACCTCGCGCACGTGCTCGCCCACCTGGTCGCCCACGGCATCGGCGCCGACCGGGGTGCGGACGACGTCGCCCGTCGCGAGAGCGCGGTCGTGATCGTCCGGAACGCGAACCCGATCGCGACCTCCGGGCTCATCCCCGCCGTGCTCTACGCCGCGGCGTGGGTCGGGTGGCTGCCGTCCGTGTGGGCGCAGGTCGCGGCGGTCGTCATTCTCGTCGTCCGCATCGGGCTCGTCGGGGTGTTCATGCAGCGGTTCTCGGGGACGCGTCCGACGTTCCTGGGGCTCTGGGGCGGCATCGTGCTCGCCGCGGTCGCGTTCGTGATCGGACTCGTGAAGGTGGTGCTGACGCATTGAGTGACGAGACGACCTCGGGCGGGACGAAGCAGCGGGGTGGCTGGCGGTTCATCCGCGACCTGGCGATCATCGTCGTGGCGGCGTTGATCGCGTCGTTCCTGGTGAAGACGTTCCTGGTCCGGTCGTTCTACATCCCCTCCGAGTCGATGGAGGACACCCTGCTCGTCGGCGACCGCGTGCTCGTCAACGAACTCGTCCCCGGGCTGGTCCCGGTGCGGCGCGGCGACGTCGTGGTCTTCACCGACCCGGGTGGCTGGCTGGGCACCGGCCAGGGCGACGACCTCATCAAGCGCGTCATCGGGCTGCCGGGCGACCGGGTGTCCTGCTGCGGGACCGACGGCCGGCTGTCGGTCAACGGCAAGGAGGTCGACGAGCCCTACGTCGTCCTGGAGCCGGGCTCCGACCGGGTCTCCGGCACGGACTTCGACGTCACGGTGCCGAAGGGGCACCTCTGGGTGATGGGCGACAACCGCTACGACTCCGCGGACAGCCGGGCGCACGGTTCGGTCCCCGTGGACGACGTCGTCGGCCGCGCGTTCGTCACCACCTGGCCGGTGTCCCGGTGGACGGTGCTGTCGCGGTACGGCGACGACTGGGATGCCGTCCCGGACCACCCCACCCGCTGACGACCTCCTCCGGGGGAGTCGCTCCGCCCGGAGCAGCGGAGTACCGTGCTCGCATGCCGACGGACGACGGGTGGTTCGAACTGCGGTCCGGCGACGACGAGCTGTGGGTCCACCGGATCCGCACGGACGGGCCGCAGTCGGGGACGATCGGCCCCCGGCCCGACCACGTCGTGTTCTGGCTCGCGGACGGGCACGCGACGGTGACCGCCGAGGACGGCGCCCGGTGGGACGTCCGCCCCGGCCAGCCGATGGTGCTCTCGGCACCGGCGGCCTACGGCTTCGACACCGACGCCACGCACATGACGCTCCTGCACGTCGCACCGTCGCTGCTCGGTGACACCGACGAACCGCACCGGTTCGTGCAGCCGGACCCGACGGACAACCGGCTCGACCCGCTCCGGGCGCTCCTCCGGGACGTCGTCGACCGACTGCTCGACCCCGCCCTGCCCGAGGAGCACCTCCGGGCGCTGAAGCACCGCGTCGCCACGGTCGTCCTGTCGACCTACACCCGCGCCAGGACGGACGTCGAGCAGCGGATGCGGCGAGCGGTCGCGTTCGTGGACGAGCACGCACGCGACCCCATCACGGTCGCGGACGTCGCCGACGCGTGCGGGCTGAGCGAGCGGGGTCTCCAGGACCTCTTCCGCCGCCGGTTCGGCGTGACACCGACCCGCTACCTGCGCGAGGTCCGGCTGGACCGGGTGCACCTGGAGCTGATCGTGCGTCGGAGCGGGGTCGTCACGGTGCACGACGTGGCACACCGGTGGCACTTCGCGCACCTCGGGCGGTTCGCTGCGAGCTACCGGGCACGGTTCGGGGAGCAGCCCCACGAGACGCTCGAGCGGGGTCGGGGTCGTCGCTGAGCCCGCGTTCCGGTCACGCCGTACCGCCACACCACGACCCGGTCGTCACCCGCCGGCTCAGCACCCCGTGGTCGTGAGCGTCACGTCGGCGACCGACCCGTCGGTCACCGTTGCACGCTCGGGGCAGAGGTCCCCGGCCCGGACCGTGACCGAGCCGAGCGGCACCCCCGCGAACGACGCGGTCCCGCCGGGGAACACCCGCTGGTGCTCCGAGAGCTTCCCCGTGGCCGCGTACACCTTCACCTCGTAGGGGTGGTCGGCGGCGTTCTCCGACACCGTGACGGCGATCTGCCCCGTGGAGTCGTGTGCGCCGCACCCCGTGAGGGTCAGCGATGCGGTGATCCCGAGGAGGAGCACGGGGAGGGAACGGCGGGGGCGGAGCACCGGCCCAGGTTACGCCGTCCCGAGGAGCCACCCGTTGTCCGCCGCCACCCGGAGCGCCTCGGTGGCGTTCCGGGCGGTCGTCTTCCCGATGGCCGCGGAGAGGTGGTTCCGGACGGTGCCCTCCGACAGGTGCAGGGCGGCGGCCACCCCGGCCACCGTCGGGTTCGTGCGGAAGGCGATGAGCACGTCGGTCTCCCGCCGGGTCAGCGGCGAGGGGCCGGCGGCGAGCGACTCCGCGGCGAGGACGGGATCGACGACCCGGAACCCGCCCGCGACCCGGCGGACGGCGTCGGCGAGCTGTTCCGCTGGCGTGTCCTTCACGACGAACCCCGACGCGCCGGACTCGAGGGCTCGCCGGAGGTACCCGGGCCGCCCGAAGGTCGTCACGATGAGCGATCGGCAGGCGGGGAGCTCCCGGGCGAGCGCGGCGGCCGCGGTCAGTCCGTCGGCACCGGGCATCTCGACGTCGAGCAGGGCGACGACGGCGCCTGCCGAGCGTGCCGCCTCGACGACGCCGTCCCCACGAGCCACCTGCGCGACGACCTCGATGTCGGGCTCGAGGGACAGCAGCGAGGCGAGGGCACCGCGGACGAGCGCCTGGTCGTCGGCGAGCAGCACCCGGATCGTGTCGGTCATCGTCGGCCCTTCCGTTCGACGCGCAGCAGGAAACCGCCGAGGTCGCTCGTGCCGGTGGCGACGGTCGCACCCACCGCGTCGGCCCGCTCACGCAGCCCCCGGAGCCCGTTGCCGCCGACGCGGCCGCCGACGGACGGGAACCCGGGTACGTCACCGGCGCCCGCGACGTCCCCGGTCCCGTCGTCCTCGATCGTCAGTGTCGACCGGGTCAGCGTCACCCGCACCCGGGTCGCGGCCGCGTGCCGGACGACGTTCGTCACGCCCTCCCGCAGCACCCAGGCGAAGAGGCTCCGGACGTCCCGGGCCGCCGCGGCACCGTCGGCCGGCAGGTCCGCGTCGACCTCAGCGGCCGCCAGCGCCGCACGGGCCGACACCAGCTCGGCATCGAGGTCGGCCTCCCGGTACCCGCCGACCGCCTGCCGCAGACCCTGCAGGGCCTCGCGGGACAGCCGCTCCACGTCCAGCATCTCGGACCTGGCCCGGGCGGGGTCGACGTCGACGAGCCGGACGGCGAGCTCGGACTTCATCGCGACGACGGTGAGCGAGTGCCCGAGCACGTCGTGCAGGTCGCGGGAGAACCGGGCTCGTTCCTCGACGACGGCGAGCCGCGTGAGTTCGTCCTGCGCGACGTCGAGCCGGTCCTCCGCCTCGCGCTGCCGACCGAAGAACAGCATCGACGCCCCGACCGAGACCGTCACGATCGGCGCGAACAGCAGGCCGGTGCCCACGGCCTCGTCCCATCCGAGCGTCCCCGCGACGACGAGTTGCGCGGCGATGACGGAGAGGACGCCCACGCCGGCGATCCAGGCCCGTTCGGCGACGAAGCCGGTGAGCGCGGCGACGAGCAGCCAGGTCCAGACGGCGAGGGGCCCGACGGCGAGCAGGAGCAGTCCGGCGAGGGTCGCGATCCCGGCGAGCACCAGGACACGGGTCCGCATCCCGCTGCGCCACATCAGCTCGGGGGCGAAGAGGTACGCCGCGTAGAGGACGAACAGCGCGAGCGTCGACCAGACGTGCGCCTCGACCGACCGGCCGTCGTTCCAGACGGCGACGAGTTCGAGCACCTGCCAGAGCAGCGCGAACACGGCGCCGCCGTACCAGCGGCGCCGGCCGGCGCGGATCACGTCCTCGGTCGCGCCGGGCGGGACGGCCCACGGGAACGAGCGGGGCGACGGCCGGGAGGCACGGCGCGCGCCCGCCCCGTCGCTCGCGGCGACGGGGCGGGTGCGGGAGTCGGTCATGTCGGTCAGCGTAGGGGCACCGGTCGCCGCGCCGCCGGTCTCGGCGTCGCGCACTACCGGCGCGCCGCGTCGCGGCGGTACCGCCACACGATGACCGCGGCGAGGGCGACCGCCCAGCCGGTCAGGACGAGGGCGGGCTCGAGCATGCCGGTGCTCCCGGTGGCGCCCGCCCCCATCTGGCCGATCCGGTTGAGCCAGTACGACGGCAGCAGGTGCGCGACCGACCCCATCCAGTTCGGCATCACCGACAGCGGGACCCAGAGGCCGCCGAGGATCGCGAGGCCCATGAACACGACCATGAACAGCGGCTGGGCGAAGGACGGCCCCGCGAACTGCCCGATGAGGATCGCGATGAGCGCGAAGGGGACGACGCCACACCAGATCCCGACCGCCGCCGCGAGCCAGTGCCCGGCGTCGAGCGACGCGTGCAGGGCGACGACGGACACGGTGACCGTGATCCCGATCGACACGGCGGCGAAGGCCATCGCGGCGATCAGCTTCGACACCATGAAGCCCCAGCCGGACAGCGGCGTGACGCGGAGCTGGCGGTTCCACCCGATCGAGCGTTCGGTGACGATCGCGAAGGCCTGGCCGAGCGCGGCCATCATCGCGCCGTACGACGCCATCTGCAGCGTGGTGACGGTCAGGTATCGGAGCCCGGTCGCCTGGTCGAGCTGGGAGCCGTAGGCGGCGCCGAACACGAGGAGCATGACCACCGGGATCGCGAAGGTGAACACCATCGCCTTGACGTTGCGGAGCTGTCGGACGGTCTCGAGCGCCACGTACCGGAACGGCAGACGGCCGCGGACGGTCGGGCTGGTGCGGGGACGGTCGGGAGCCGTGGCGACGTTGGTGGTCGCGGTCGTGCTGGTCATGCGGAGACCTCCTGCGGGTCGGCGGTGATGGCGAGGAAGGCGTCGTCCATGGTCGAGGCGACCACCTGGACGTCGTGCACCTCGGGGAACGTGGTGAGCAGTGCACGGAGCGTGTCGTCACTGCGGTCGGTGCGCAGCGTGACGGAGCCGTGTCGTGCCTCCAGGCCGGTGACGCCCGGCAGGGCGCGGAGCGCGGGGTGTCCGTCGGGGCCGACCCCGTCGAAGCGGACCGTCCGGCTCGACGCGATGGCCTTGACCTCGGTCGGCGTGCCGTCGGCGACGACCCGGCCGGACCGCATGATGACGATGCGGTCCGCGAAGGTGTCGGCCTCGTCGAGGTGGTGGGTGGCGAAGACCACCGTCCGGCCGGCGTCGGTGAACTCGCGCATCGACGCCCAGAAGGTGTGCCGTGCCTCGACGTCCATCGCCGCGGTCGGCTCGTCGAGCACGAGGAGTTCGGGGTCGGAGACGACGGCGACCGCGAAGCGGGCCCGCTGCAGCTGCCCGCCGGAGAGCTTGGCGACCCGGCGGCCGGCGATCTCGGAGCAGCGTGCGCGGCGCAGGGCCTCGTCGACGGGCATCGGCATCCGGTGCGCTGCGCCGACGAGGGCGACCACGTCCCGGACGGTCATGTCCGGAAGGAGCGCACCGCCCTGCAGCATCGCGCCGACCCGGCCGTCGACGACGGCTCGGCGGGGATCGTCGCCGAAGAGCCGGACCTCGCCGGAGCCGGGGGTGGCGAGCCCGAGGGCCAGGTCGACCGTGGTGGTCTTGCCGGCGCCGTTCGGTCCCAGGAGCGCGACGACCTCGCCGCGCCGGACCGTGAGGTCGACGCCCTCGACGGCGTGCACCGCGCCGAAGCGCTTGTGGAGACCGCGCAGTTCGATGACCGCGTCGTCCTGGTGTCCTGTGCTGTTCATGCCACCACTGTCGCGCCGATCGGCCGCCGGCTCCGCTGCCGTCCGTCACGACGTCACCGTGACGATCGTCACGGTCGGGACGGTCCGACCCTCCGAACGGGGGTCCTGTCCTCCGTTGTGGGTACGCGCCGGTCGCCGTCAGCGGGGTTACCGTGGTCAGCATGAGCCTCACCACCTCGTCGTCGATCGCCCACGCCTCCCCGGAGGCCCGGAGGGCCGCGCTCCTCGCCGCGCTCGACGTCGTCGAAGGCGGTCCGGAGGAGCGCTTCGAGCGCATCACCCGCATCGCGCGCGAGGCGTTCGGCGTCACCGGCTCGTTCCTGAACCTGGCGGGGGAGTCCGTGCTCACGATCAAGTCGCAGCAGAGCGACCAGCACTTCGGTCCGACGATCCCGCTGCAGGACACCTTCTGCGGACGCACCCTCGGCGAGACCGGTCCCGTCGTCGTCGAGGACGCCACCGCCGACACGCGCTACGCCGACATGCCGATGGTCGTCGACGACCCGAACGTCCGGTTCTACGCGGGCGTGCCGCTGCGGCTCGGGGACGACGAGGTCAAGGTCGGGACGCTGTGCCTCGTCGACCAGGTGCCGCGCACCCTGAGCGACGACGACCTCGCGCTGCTCGAGGAGCTCGGCGTGTGGGCCGAGCGCGAACTCGCCGCCGGTGCCGACGAGGACCGGCTGCGCGCCGTGCTCGCCGGACTCGAACCGGCCGCGGTCGCCCTGCCCGGGTACCGGATCGCCGGGATGAGCATCCCGCACGGTGTCGTGTCCGGCGACCTGCACGAGTGGCACCGCTCGGGGGACGACCTCGTGGTGACCCTCGCCGACGTCATGGGCAAGGGGATGTCGGCCGGACTCCTCGCGGCGAACATCCGCGGCGCGCTGCTCGCCCGCGGCGACGACCGCCCCGACGTCGCTGTCGCGGGCCTCGAGGCGCAGATCACACCGGACCTGGGCCGAGCCGAGTCGTTCGCCACGCTCTTCCACGCGCGGCTCGCGCCCGCGACCGGCCGCCTCGACTTCACCGACGCCGGGCACGGTCTCGTGCTGCACCTGCGGGCGGACGGGTCGGAAGCCGTGCTGCGGTCCTTCGACCTCCCGCTGGGCCTCCACCCGGCGGGGCTCGGACGGACCCCGGGCTCGCTCGACCTCGGCGCCGGCGACGTCCTCGTCCTGGTCAGCGACGGCGCGCTCGAGCTGTGGGACTCGACCCTCGCCTCGCTGTCCCGTCTGGGACACCTCTACCGGGAGGCGGCGGACATCGAGGACTTCCTGGCCCGGGTCCGCGCGCGGGCAGCCGAGCACGACCCCGGCGACGACCTCACCGTCGTGGTCGTCGCGCGGGACGCCTGAACCCTCACCGGCGCTCCGGCGTCGACCGGTGCTCGCGTGCCGGCTGCGTCAGGCGCCGAGGCGCTCGATGAGCTCGCGGTAGCGCGCCGCGGTGCGCTCCACGATCGTGTCCGGTAGCACCGGCGGGGTGCCCTGCCGGTCCCAGTTCGCGCTGAGCCAGTCGCGCACGATCTGCTTGTCGAACGACTCGGTCCGGTTCCCGGAGCGGGCGTCCCAGTAGCGGCTGGAGTCGCTCGTGAGGACCTCGTCCGCGATGCGGACCACACCGTCGGCGTCGCGGCCGAACTCGAACTTCGTGTCGGCGATGACCACGCCGTGCTCGAGCGCGATCGCGGCAGCCTCGGAGTACACCCGGAGCGACAGGTCGCGCAGCACCTCGGCGTCGTCTCGACCGACGAGCTCGACGGTCTGCTCGAACGAGATGTTCTCGTCGTGCTCACCCTGGGGCGCCTTGTACGCGGGCGTGTAGATCGGCTCGGGCAGCCGGTCGCCGTTCGCGAGGCCGGCGGGGAGCGCCACACCGCAGACGCTGCCGGACTCCTGGTACTCAGCCCAGCCGCTGCCGACCAGGTAGCCGCGGACGACGCACTCGACCGGGAACATCGCGAGCGGCATCACGTGCATCGACCGCGGAGCGACCTCGGCGGGCACGGGGGTACCGCCGCTGGTGGCGGGCAGGATGTGGTTCGGGACGTCCGACAGCCGGTCGAACCAGAACCGGGACAGCCGGGTCAGCAGCTCGCCCTTGCCGGGGATCGGCGGCTCGAGCGCGAAGTCGTAGGCGCTGACGCGGTCGGATGCGACGAGCAGGAGTTCGGTGGCGCTTGCGACGTCGTCGGTGCCGCTCGGCACGTACAGCTCGCGGACCTTGCCCGACGAGACGTGCCGCCAGCCCGGGACGACCGGGACCGCGGCGGTCACCGCGCGACCTTCGCGGCGATGTCGGTGCGGAACTGCGCGCCCTCGAGCGTGATGTCGTGCAGGCCGGCGTACGCGCGGTCGCGTGCTTCGGCGAAGTCCGCCCCGGTCGCGACGACGCTGAGGACGCGGCCGCCGGTGGCGACGAGCTCGCCGTCGAGGAGGCCGGTGGCGGCGTGGGCCACCGAGACGCCCGGCCGGGCGCCGGCCGCGTCGATCCCGGTGATCCGACGCCCGGTCTTCGGGTTCTCCGGGTAGCCCTCGCTCGCGAGCACGACGGTGACGGCGGCGTCGTCCCGGAACTCGGGCGCGGGGACCGAGCCGAGGCGGCCGGTGGCGGCGGCGAGCATGAGTCCGCTCAGCGGTGTCGCGAGGCGGGGGAGCACCACCTGGGTCTCCGGGTCGCCGAAGCGCGCGTTGAACTCGATGACGCGGACGCCCTGCTCGGTGACGATGAGCCCGCAGTAGAGCAGCCCGACGAAGGGCGTGCCCTCGTGCTCGAGGCGACGGACGGTCGGGAGCGCGACGAGGTCGGTGACCTCGGCCACGAAGGCCTGCTCCGATCCCCAGCGGTCGGCGAGCCAGGGCAGCGGCGAGTAGGCGCCCATGCCGCCCGTGTTCGGCCCGGTGTCCCCGTCGCCGAGGCGCTTGTAGTCCTGCGCGGGACTGAGCGGGCGGACGTCGTGCCCGTCGCTCAGGAAGAACAGCGAGACCTCCTCGCCGTCGAGGAACTCCTCGACCACGACGTGCCCGTGCTGCAGCCAGTACGTGGCGTGGTCGATCGCGGCCCGACGGTCCTCGGTCACCAGGACGCCCTTGCCGGCCGCGAGCCCGTCGGCCTTCACGACGTACGGGGCGCCGAGCTCGTCGAGCGCGGCGACGGCCTCGTCGACCGTGCCCGCGTACACCGGGCGGCCGGTCGGGACGCCCGCCTCGGCCATGATCCGCTTCGCGAACGCCTTCGAGCCCTCGAGCTGCGCGGCGGCCTTCCCCGGGCCGAACACCGGGATGCCGCGCGTGCGGACCGGGTCGGCGACGCCGGCGATGAGCGGCGCCTCGGGTCCGACGACGACGAGCTCGACGTCGTTCTCGATGGCGTAGTCGGCGACCAGCGCGCCGTTCGTCGGGTCGATCGAGACGGTCTCGACGTCGGCGGCGATGCCGGCGTTGCCGGGCGCGACGGTGATGACGTGCCCCGCCTGCTCCGCGAGGAGGGCCGTGACGATGGCGTGCTCGCGGGCACCGGAACCGAGGACGAGGATTCGCACCCGATCACCCTACCGAGCCTCGTGCCCGCGTTGCGATGCGGGTGGTCCGCGGCCGCTCGGTGCGAGGTTCCACGCTCCGTGCGAGGTCTGAGGCGCCGCACGGTGTGCGATTCCTCGCACCGCACGGGTCGCTAGCCTGTGGGCATGCCGCGCAGGACGATCGACGACGGGGACGGGCGGTCCGCGCTCGCGGCGGTGCAGGGCGGCAGCACGGCGCGGGCGGACGTCGCCACCGCCGTGCGGTGGACGCTGCAGCGCCTCGCGGAGGACGTGCCGGGCAACAGCGTGGAGGTCCGCGTCCCGCCGTACGCGGCGGTCCAGGCGATCCCCGGGCCGCGGCACACCCGCGGCACCCCGCCGAACGTGGTCGAGACCGACGCCGCGACGTGGATCGCGCTGGCGACCGGCACGCTCCGGTGGGACGAAGCGGTCGAGGCCGCCCGGGTGAGCGCCTCCGGCTCGCGCGCGGACCTCACGGGGTTCCTCCCCGTCCGCCTCGCCGGCTGATCCACGCCGGCGCGGTCACCCTGCGGTCGTGAGGTCCACCGAGCCGTGCGACCGGCGGACCACCTCGAGCACGACCGCACCGACCACGAGCACCACGGCGACCACCGGAGGGACCGTGAAGGCCGCTGCCACGACGACCGCACCCGCGCCCCCACCCGCGAGGGCGACGGCCCCGCAGCGTCCAGCGGTGACCAGCACGACGGCGGCGACACCCGTGGCGGCGGTGAGTCGTGCCTCCCGGCCGGTGCGGCCGCCTCCCGGGACGCGCCGATCACCCTCGGGACGCGACCGGCCCCACCACACCACGGCGACGACGAGCAACGCGAGGAGGCCGAGCGCACTGGAGCCGTCCTGCACGAGCGCCCACACCGGGTGCCCGGCGACGCTGCCCCGCAGCACCGGGACAGCCTCCACGACCCACCCGTCGCGGTGCGAGCACGCGTCCCAGAGCACGTGCGTGACGCTCCCGAGCACGCACCCGACGAGCGTGGCGGCGACCCCCCGCGCCGACGATCGCGGTCGGGTCGTCCACCCCGTGGGCGCACGGACAGCGAGGGCGGGCAGGGCGCGCGTCCACGCGGGACGGACCAGCCACCACCAGACCGCGACCAGGACGAGCGCGACGGCGAGGTCCACGGTGACGACGCCCGTCCACGAGTGGCTCACGGCGTACGGCGGCAGCAACGGCACGAAGAGGACCGCGTCCGGGGCCATCGACCCGACCGCGACGGCGGCGACGGGCAGCGGCGTCCGGCGGGCGGCGAACGCGACGACGGCGTGGCTCACGGTGAAGGGCACACGACGATGGTGGCCCGAGGAGCGGTCCGAGCGCGTCAGCCCGGAGGACGAACACCCGGCCGAGGAGATCGCTCGCCTGGCGAAGCGAATTAGGTAGGTCCTACCGATGTGCCCCGCGCAACCGGTTGCCTATCGTGGAAGTCGCCGGGATTCGGACCCGACCCGAACGGGTCCGAACCCGGCGACACCCACACGCTACGCGATTTTCGGCGAGCTGTGTGCACCATCCGGCGAGTCGTGCTGCATCCCGCAACAGATGCGCGCAAAGTGAGCGCTCCTGCTGCCGGGCGCGCGAACGGAAAGACGGGCGGTACCGACCGGGCACGCCGATCCGAGCGGACGGCTCAGAGCAGCTCGACGAGCTCGGCCCGGGCGTGCAGGTCCCACTTCTGGAACACCCGCGACAGGTGCGCGTCGATCGTGCGGACCGACAGGCCGAGCGTCTCGGCGATGCGGCGGTTGCTCAGCCCCTCCGCCGCGAGCTTGGCGACCTCGTACTCGCGGTTCGTGAGCGGCGGCTTCGTGTGGCCGGCGCTCACCGCCATCCCGTGCGAGGCGAGGACGCCCTGCGCGACGATCACCCGCGGTCGGTCGCGGGCACGGACCGCATCCGCGTACTCGACGATCGCCCCCGCCAGCGGACCGTCCACCCGTTCCGCCGCGGCACGCATCCGGTCCAGCGTGGGACCGTCGTCGCGACCAGCCTGCAGGTCGATCGCGTAGTGCAGCGTGTGCCCGTACATGACGTGCGTCCACGAGCCGGCCGCCGTCGACCGCTCGATGACCTCGTCCATGTGGCGCGGACCCTCCGGGTTGCCGAGGATCCACTCCGTCCACGCGATCGACACCGCGACCTGCTCGCCCGTGATCCGCATCGCGCGGAGCGGCGTCGTCCGGGCACGGTCCAGCGCTGCCGCGGCCTCCTCGAGCCGACCCGCGTAGGCGTACGCCATCGCCAGTCGTGCCCAGGGGTACGCGGCGAACCCGCCGTGGTCGGCGATGTCGTAGCGCTCGCACGCCGCCGAGAACGCGACGATGGCGTCGTCCCAGCGCCGCTGTCCGATCGCGTGGTTGCCGTCCCCGATGAGCTCGAGGGTGAAGTCGTACATGAGGTACGGGCTCGACCGGCGGACCGGCACCTCGGTGAGGAGGTCGGCGATGTCCCCGCGCCAGACCTGCACCTGGTGGAGCACGGAGACGATCTCGCCGACGCTCCACGGCGCGTCCTCGAGGTTCACGACGGCGGTCTGCAGGGCCTTCCGTCCGAGGGCGGCGGCGTCGTCGAGCCGTCCGGCGGTGGCGAGTCCCATCACGGCGCACGGCGCGAGGCAGAGGAAACCGAGCGGCACGGTCGGGGCGTGGACGATCCCGGTGGCGTCGACCTCGGCGCGCACCTCGGCGAAGCGCCCGGCCCAGCCGAGGTGGGCGAGCCGCAGCAGACGGAGGCGCTCGGCGGCTGCGGGCCCCACGCGCCGCACCGCCTGGTCGGTCAGGGCCACGGCGGCGTCCACGTCGTCGTCGTGGAACTGCCGGATGTTCGCGAGCGTCTCGCACGCCTCGATGACCGCGGCGTCCTCGACGTCGTCGGAGTCCCGAGCGATCGCCCACGCCGCCTCGGCGTCCGCCCGGCCGGCCTCGCGTCCGGCGCTGTAGGAGTGCGCCAGCGACCGCAGCACGTGCGCCGCGATCCGCTGCGTGCACGGCAGCGACGTCCGGAGTGCGGCCGAGGTCAGGGCGACGGCGCTCTCGAGCTCCTGCAGACGGACCGCGACCTCGGCGGCGTCGAGGAGCGCCTCGGTCGCGGGCAGCACGCCGCACTCGAGCGACCAGAGGGTGGCCCGGAGCCGTGCGGCCGGCGGGGCGCCCTCGGGCCGGTCCGTGCGGAAGGCGTTGGCGCGCGCGAACAGCATCGTCCGTCGGGCCACCGGGACGAGTGCCCGGACGACCTCGCCCACGAGCGGGTGCGACGGCCGGACGACCGCGGTGCCGTCCTCGGTCGAGTCCATCCGGACGAGCCCGAGCGCGACGACCCGGTCGATGTCCCCGCCGGCGACGAGCGCGAGGAGCCGGGGGAGCGGGATCGGGTCCGCGAGGGCGACGATGTCGACGACGTCGCGGAGGTCCTCGGGGAGCGTGCCGAGCTCCGTCCGGTACATGTCCGCGAGGCTGTTCGACGCGGTGACCCGGCCCCGCCAGTACCAGCCGGACGCGGTCTGCTCGAGGGCGCCGGACGCCAAGGCGGCCCGCACGACCTCCCGGACGTAGAGCGGGTTGCCGGCGGTCGCCCGGTGCACGCGCTCGGCCGAGGCGTTCTCGAGCTGGGCGCCGAGCGCCGTCGCGATGAGGTCCGAGGTCTCACGGAGGTCGAGCGGGGCGAGGTCGATGCGCTCGAGCAGGTCGTCCTGCCAGAGCGCACGGAGCGGCTCCGGCAGCGCCGTGAAGTCGCGGCAGGTGAGCACGAGCCGGGCGTCCTGGTGCCGGACGAGCCACGCGACGTACCGGGCGGAGATCGCGTCGAGGTGGTCGGCGTCGTCCACCCGGAGCAGCACGTCGCGGTCTGCGCCGCCGAGGGACCGGAGCCGCTCCTCGGCCTGGTGCTCGTCCGCGAGCTCGGCCAGGGTCGTCGGGAGTTCGCCGAAGTGGCCGGAAACCGCATCGAACGGCATCGACCGACCCGCGGCGACCGCGGTGATCGGGACGACGAGCGTCCGACCGGACGCGTCCCGCCCGGCGACGCGGTCGGTGATCCGCTCCGCCGCGGTCGTCTTGCCGAGGCCGGGGGCGCCGACGAGGGCGACGCTCCACCGGTGCTCCGCGACCACCGCGACGGCCCGGTCCTCCTCGTGCCGGCGGGCGATCGGCCAGGCGATCCGGGCGGGCGGCCGTCGGTGCGGACCGGAACGGTGACCGCGCTCGGCGCGGCCGTGCTGCGTGCGTCCGCGCATGCCCGTCACCTGCCTCTCCGGTCGCCGCCAACCGTCAGGGGTGCCGGTGCGGTGCCGTCCATCCTGCCCGGTATCGCGTTCTGCGCACAGGCCGGAGCACGTCCCACAGTGGGGGACAATGGGGTGGTGAGCACCACCGACGGACCCGAAGAACGACCGGCCCCGAACGCCGTCTCCACCGCCGACGCGGTCACGATCCGACGTGCGCCGAAGTTCGGCGTCTTCATCGTCGGTGGCGCGGTCGTCGGGTTCCTCGTCACGCTCGTCGTCGTTTCGGCGACGATGAACATCGACCGAGGCGACCAGCAGGAGACCGCGAGCTTCGGCTCCCTGGTGGGGTACTTCTCGCTGTGGGGCGTGACCATCGGCGCGTTCGTCGGTGCCGTGGTCGCCGTCGTGCTCGACCGCGTGTTCGCCCGGCGGGCGGCGGAGCTCACCGCCGAGCGCGTGGACGTCGAGCCCGCGCCGGAGACGGTCGACGGCGAGATCGAGGAGCACGGCGACGACGTCGCCGGTCGCTGAGGCGACCCAGGTCGGACGGGAGGCCCGTGGCGGTGTCGCCACGGGCCTCCCGTCTGTCTGCCGGTCGCGTCGAGCGACCTAGCTGAGCTGGTTCGCCTCGACCCAGGACAGGTACTCGGGGCTCACGGTGCCCGTGACGTACTCGCCGGTGAAGCAGCTCATCTCGAGGTCGGTGACGTCCGAGCCCTCGATGATCGCGTCGCGCATGTCGGCGATCTCCTGGTAGATCAGGTGGTCGCTGCCGAGGACCCGGTTGATCTCCGGGATCTTCCGGTCGTGCGCGATGAGCTCCGCCCGGGTGGGCATGTTGATGCCGTAGACGTGCGGGAACCGGACAGGCGGCGCCGCGCTCGTGAACGTCACCTCGTTCGCGCCGGCGGCACGGGCCATCTCGACGATCTCCTTGCTCGTCGTCCCGCGCACGATCGAGTCGTCGACGATGAGGATGTTCTTGCCCTTGAACTCCGACGACATCGCGTTGAGCTTCTGCCGCACGGACCGCTTGCGCTCCGCCTGCCCCGGCATGATGAAGGTGCGACCGACGTAGCGGTTCTTGTAGAAGCCCTCGCGGTACTCGATGCCGAGCTTCTGCGCCACCTGCATGGCCGCAGGTCGGGACGAGTCGGGGATCGGCATGACCACGTCGATGTCGCCGGTCGGGGCGTACTGCTCGATGGTGTCCGCGAGGCGGTTGCCGAGCCGGAGTCGGGCGTCGTACACCGAGATGCCGTTCATGACCGAGTCGGGGCGGGCGAGGTAGACGTACTCGAACGAGCAGGGCACGAGGCGCGGGTTCTTCGCGCACTGCCGGGCGTGCATCTGGCCGTTCATCTCGATGAAGACGGCCTCGCCGGGGGCGATGTCCCGGACGATCTCGTAGCCGCCGGACTCGAGGACGAGCGACTCCGACGCGACGACCCACTCCGGCTGACCCGCCTCGTCGAACTTGTGCCCGAGGATGAGCGGGCGGATGCCGAACGGGTCGCGGAAGGCGAGCAGCCCGTGCCCGGCGATCGTCGCGATCGCGGCGTAGGAGCCCTCGACGCGCTCGTGCACGCGCTCGACGGCGTCGAACACCTGGCCCGGGTCGAGGTCCTTCCCGCGGACCTGGCCCTGGAGCTCGTGCGCGAGGACGTTGACGAGCAGCTCGGTGTCGGAGCTCGTGTTGAGGTGCCGGCGGTCGATGTCGAACAGCTCGCGGGTGAGTTCCCGCGTGTTCGTCAGGTTGCCGTTGTGCACGAGGACGATGCCGTAGGGCGCGTTCACGTAGAAGGGCTGCGCCTCTTCCTCGTTGCTCGCGGCGCCCTTCGTGGCGTAGCGCACGTGGCCGAGGCCCATCGTGCCGAGCAGGGACCGCATGTCACGCGTGCGGAAGGCCTCCCGCACGTGTCCACGCGTCTTGTGCATGTGGTGGATGTGACCCTCGACCGTGGCGATGCCGGTCGAGTCCTGTCCTCGGTGCTGCAGGAGGAGCAGAGCGTCGTAGATGGATTGGTTGGCAGGACTCTGGGCGACGAGCCCGACGATGCCGCACATTCGCGGTGTGCTCCAGACCGTAGAATCGGGGGGACCGAACAAGTCTGCCATGCCCTGCGGAGGACGACGCATGACGAACCCGTACGCCGAGGCCGGCGTCGACACAGCAGCCGGCGACCTCGCGGTCGAACTCATGAAGTCGGCCGTCTCGGCCACGCACAACGCCTCGGTGACGGGCGGTGTCGGCGGGTTCGCGGGGCTCTACGACGTCTCGTTCCTGAAGGGCTTCGAACACCCGCTGCTCGCGACCTCGACCGACGGCGTCGGCACGAAGGTCGCCATCGCCCAGGCGATCGACAAGCACGACACGATCGGGCAGGACCTCGTCGGCATGGTCGTCGACGACATCGTCGTGGTCGGCGCTCGTCCGCTGTTCATGACCGACTACATCGCGTGCGGCCGGGTCGTGCCGAACCGCATCGCCGACATCGTCGCCGGGATCGCCCGCGGCTGCTCGGCCACCGGGACCGCCCTCGTCGGCGGCGAGACCGCGGAGCACCCGGGGCTCCTCGGCCCGGACGACTACGACGTCGCGGGAGCGGCGACGGGTGTCGTCGAAGCCGGCGCTCAGCTCGGCGCGCACCTCGTCGAGGACGGGGACGTCGTCGTCGCCATCGCCTCGTCGGGCCTGCACTCGAACGGGTACTCGCTCGTGCGGCACATCCTGTCGACGCGCGGCGTGCAGTACACCGACCAGCTGCCGGAGTTCGGCGCCGGGGTGTCCGTGGGGGAGGCCCTGCTCGAGCCCACGCGCCTCTACACGACGCCGCTGCTCTCGCTGCTGTCCGCGCACCCGGGCGCCGTGCACTCGCTCTCGCACGTCACCGGTGGCGGCATCGCGGCGAACCTCGCACGTGTGCTCCCGGTCGGCTCGTGGGTCGAGGTCGACCGGTCGAGCTGGTCCCCGCTGCCGGTCTTCCGTGTGCTCGCGGAGATGGCGAGCACGCCGCTGGAGGACACCGAGGGCACGTGGAACCTCGGCATCGGGATGTTCGCCGTGGTCGCGGCCGGGGCTGCCTCGGACGTCATCGCCTCGCTCGGAGCCGCCGGGCTGCCGTCGTGGGCGGTCGGGACGATCTCGACGGCGGCGCGCGAGGACCTCACCGGGTTCGAGCAGGGCGCCAAGGGCGTCGACGGCGGCGCCGTGCGGCTCGTCGGGTCCTACGCGGCCTGACGTCGGCTGCGCCTGACGCCGGCGCGCGGCCCCGCCGCGACGCGTCGGCCGCCCCCGCCTGCCGCGTCGGCCGCCCCCGCCTGCCGCGTCGGCCGCCCCGCCTGCCGCGTCGTCGGTCGGGACACCCCGTCCGCGGATCGTCCAGCGGTCAGGAAACGTCGCGTCCGCCCCGACGGAGAGACGTCCCGTGACCTTCGGGCATGCTGCACGCGGGGTGTCGCGACCGCACGGAGACGCCGCCCATCAGGGTGGCTGACCTCAGCCACCGCCGAGCACACGCGCGCGGCGCACTCCGACGCGCCGGGCACGCCCGGGACACGCGCAAACGCCGCGCACCCGAGGGTGAGCGGCGTGTCGCACGAGGGCGGCTCAGGCGGACTTGTTCTGGTCCTCGTGTTGCTCGAGCTCGAGGTCGTCCTCGTCGTCACCGTACTGGTCCGCCCAGCGGTCGACGTACGAGTTCTCGTCCGAGTGTTGCCCGGCGGAGAGCTCTCGCTCGAGTGCACCGTAGTTCGTCTCCGGGCTGAAGTACTTCAGCTCCCGAGCCACCTTGGTGTGCTTTGCCTTCTGACGGCCGCGCCCCATGCGTGACCCCCTCGTGATCGGCTCTGGTCCGATCCTGGCGGGTGTCGGTGGACACCCGGGGAATCGGACGGTTCGTGGTTTGAAATCTGCCGATCACTCTACCATGTACCCCGATCTGGACGTCGCCGCGAGGGCGGAGCACCCAGGAGAATCGGATGTGATGAGCGACGCCACGAACCCCGTTCCCGACCAGCTCGCGCGTGTCGTCGTCATCGGCGCGGGGCAGGCCGGGCTCTCGGTGGCCTACCACCTGCGTCGCCTCGGCCTCGTGCCCGGGTCGGACCTCGTCGTCCTCGATCGTGGGCCGGGCTCCGGCGGGGCATGGCAGCACCGGTGGGAGGCCCTCCGGCTCGGCGCAGCGCACCGGGTGCACGACCTCCCGGGCATGCACGCGATGGGTCTCCGGTTCGACGATGCCGACCGCTCCCGTCCCGCGCGGGACGTCGTCGGCGAGTACTACCGCCGGTTCGAGCAGCACTACGAGCTCCGGGTGCGGCGCCCGGTCGCGGTGACCTCGGTGACGCGTGTCCTCGGTGCCGACCGACTCTGCACGACCGTGCGGACGCCGGACGGGAGGACGAGCCGGATCAGCTCGGATGTCATCGTCAACGCCTCCGGCACCTGGGGCACCCCGTTCGTGCCGTGGTACCCGGGCCGGGACGTGTTCGCCGGTCGGCAGCTCGACACGACGGAGTACCGGAGCGCCGCGGAGTTCGCCGGGCAGGACGTCGTGGTGGTCGGCGGCGGGACGAGCGCGATCGGCTTCCTGCTCGAGCTCGACGGTGTGGCCCGGTCGACGCGGTGGTTCACCCGGCGACCCGTCGTCTGGTCCGACACGGCCTCGCTCGACCTCGAGTCCGCGGTCGCGGCGGTCGACGAGCAGGACCGGGCAGCTCGGACGGGACGGGTCCTCCCGAGCATCGTCAGCGGCACCGGCATCCCGGTCACGCGTCGGATCCGCGCCGGCATCGACCGCGGGACGCTCGTGGCCGCCCCGATGTTCGCACGCCTCGACGAGTCCGGGGTGGTCACCGCGGACGGCGAGCACGTGCACGCCGACGCCGTCGTCTGGGCGACCGGCTTCCGGGCCGACCTCCGGCACCTCGCTCCGCTCCGGCTCCGGACCGCTGCGGGTGGCATCGTGGTCGCCGACGGCCGGTCCGAGGACGAGCCGCGCCTCTTCCTCGCCGGCTACGGCCCGCAGGCCTCCACCATCGGCGCGAACCGCGCGGGCCGGCGCATCGCCCAGCAGGTCTCGGACGTGCTCACCGGCACCGCCTGACGACCCGGCCGGCGTGGACGGGACGCACGGTGCGAGGTTGCACGCACGGTGCGGGGGCAACGGCCTCGCACCATGTGCGCAACAACGCACGCCGACGCGCCAGGACGCCACGCCGTCAGGCGGGCGGACGGCCGGGAGGCGCGGTGCCGGTCCGCCCAGCGCCTCCCGGACGCCGGCGGTCGCGCCGGGGACGCGGGTGGCTCAGGCCGGCAGCGGCTCGTCCACACCGCGCCGACGACGCGTCGCGCGCAGCAGCAGGGCATCGAGCGAGAAGCGCCCCGGCCCGGTCAACGCGACGGCCAGCGATCCGACGGCGAGCACGAGGACGTACTCGAAACCGCCGTCCTGCGAGAAGAACCCGGCCGTCGCGTGCGCGAGGAGCCCCGCCACGACCATGTCGACCGCGAGCAGCGCCCCGACCACGCGCGTCGCGACACCGACCACGAGGAACACCCCGCCGACGAGTTCGAGCCCCGCGACGAGCGGCGCGGCGACCTCGGCGAGCGGGACCCCCATACCCGCGAAGCCCTGGGACACGGTCGGGATGCCCTGCGCGAACTTCTGCGCGCCGTGGGCGATGAAGACCACGCCGAGGACGACGCGGAGCACGGTGAGGCCGATCGAGGTCGATGTCGTTCGCATGCCCGGGACGGTAGCGGTTGACGCGTCACCGAGCACCCCCGGACGGGGGCCTCGGCGGAGTTCGCCAGGGCATCGCCAGGACATGCCCAGTCTGGGGTCCGCCGTTCAACGGACCCGCGCTCAGGATGCGGAGTCGGTACCGCGGCCGGTCTGCTGCTGCAGTCGGTCGATGTGCTCCGAGGCCTCCGCCTTGGTGAGGTCGGCGGGCAGTTCCTCGCCGGCCTCGCGGGCGAGGGTGTCGAGGTAGCTGCGCTGCGGACCGGTCATGGGCTCGTCGCCGGTGACCCAGTCCTCCGGGTCCTTGCTCGCGGTCGTGGAGGGGTCGGGGCGGGGACCGCCGAGGGTCTCGCCGGTGTGGTCGGCCTTGCCCTGCTGGTCGGTCTGGTCTGCATCGCTCATGGCGCGGACGCTACGCCGGGCCACCGACGGGGACCCCAGCGCGGCGTCCCCCGGACAGCCCGACGACGCCGGTCCCGGACGGCCGGAACGGGGTCAGGCAGCCGCGACGGCGTAGCGCACGAGGTCGGGACCGACGGTGCTCAGCGCGATCGGCACGACCGACCCCTCGCGACGGATCCACATGCTCGCCGCACGCTCGTCGATGCGCTCGACCTCGTACAGCGTGCCGTCGATCAGGACCGACGCCGAGACCAGGACCGTCCCGGTGGCCGGGCGGGGAGGCAAGCCCGGGACGTCGGCGTCGTACGCCGTGTGGGGCCCGGGCGTCAGGAACGGGGACACCGGGGTCGTCACGATCTCCAGCCCGTCGGCGACGTCCGACACCGCGACGAGCCGGACGGCCTGGTCCTTCGGCAGCGGGACGTCGACCACCGGAGCGTCGTCGGGGCCGGCCAGCGCGCGGAACGCGGGCCGACCGTCGGGGGCGAGTAGTGCCTCCCGGCCGTCGATGCGGACGCGACCGCGCCCGCGCGAGTCGGCGTAGAGGCCCGGGACGATGCCGGACCTGCGCGCTTCGAGGCGGGTGATGACGACGCGGTCGGGCCGGTACCAGTCGCGGAGCGTGGCGGGGTCGACCCACCCGATGGCGCGCGCACCGCGCGACAGCGCGGAGGAGTGGTCGGCGGCCCGTTCGTCGACCGCTCCGAGGGGGTGTTCGCCCAGCACGGCGACGAGGCCCTCGAGCGGGCTGCCGGCCGGCGGTTCGTGGTCGAGCACCTCGACGCGCTTCGACACCTTGCCGCCGTGCGCGTCGAACGTCGCGAAGGTCCGGAGGTCGGTCGGGGTCATGGCGTCACATCGTACGACCGGCCACCGTCACGCGGTGTCATCCGCGGTCGGCGTCGCGGGGCGAGGTCGGCGACGAGGGCGTGCGGCCCGTCGGGGGCGACGCCACGAGGGTCCGCAGCTCGCCGGTGCACCGTGCCGGGTCCACGCCCTCCGCGGGGCCGGCGGGTCGCGTCGCCCGCCGGGGCGCGGGCGCGGTCTGCGGGGCGAGGCTGTTCCGCTGGTCGGACCGGAGCAGGCGGTCGTCGCTGCGCTCGGCGTGGAAGACGCCGTGCGGCGACCGGCGGAGGGGCGGACGCACGGGCTCGCCGCGGCGTTCCTGGCCGGGCAGCGGGCGGGAGCGGCGTCCGTACAGGAGCTCCGACGAGTCGAGCAGCCACGGCACCAGGGCGACGGTCACACCGTGCACGAGCAGGAGCTTCTTCCGGATCCGACGTCCGCGGTGGTTGTGGAGCAGGTTCTCCCACCAGTGCCCGACGACGAACACCGGCGTGTAGACCGTGACCACCTCGGAGCCGTGCTCCAGTCGGTGCGCCTTGATGTACTTGATGAGCGGCATCGAGATGTCGCGGTACGGGCTCGGCACGATCGTCAGCGGGACCTCGATGCCGTGCTCCGCCCACTGCGCCCGCAAGCGCGCCGCCTCGGCGTCGTCGATCGCGACGTGCACGGCCTCGAAGCTCGCGTGCTTCGCAGCGATCGCGTAGTCGAGGGCCTTGAGCACCGGCTTCTGGAGCTTGTTCACGAGCACGATCGCGTGGTCGCCGGTCGCGCCGAACTCGGTCTCCTCGTCGGCGGCGATCTCGTGCTGGACGTCGCGGTAGTAGCGGTTCACCCCGAGCATGAGCACGAAGAGCACCGGCATGATCACGAACACGAGCCACGCGCCGTGCGTGAACTTCGTGATGGTGACGATCACGAGCACCACGAACGTGAAGCTCGCGCCGACGGTGTTGATGAGCCGCGAGCGGACGACCTGGCCGCGGTTGACGGGCTCGGTGGCGGTGCCCGCGCGGTCCTCGCGGAGCAGGCGCGTCCAGTGCACGACCATGCCGGTCTGACCGAGCGTGAACGACACGAAGACGCCGATGATGTACAGCTGGATGAGGCTCGTGACGTTCGCCCGGTAGACGATGAGCAGGGCGGCCGCGACGAGCGCGAGCACGATGACGCCGTTCGAGTAGATGAGGCGGTCGCCGCGGGTCGAGAGTGCCTTGGGCGCGTAGGAGTCGCGGGCGAGGATCGAGCCGAGCAGCGGGAATCCGTTGAACGCCGTGTTCGCCGCGAGCAGCAGGACCGCCGCCGTGGTGGCCTGCACGACGAAGAACAGCACCGAGTTGTCCCCGAACGTGGCAGCGGCGATCTGTGCGATGAGCGAGCGCTGCGGTGTCGTGGCGCAGTTCGCGAACCCCTGGAGGTCGCAGGCGCTCTCGGCGTAGTGGACACGGGCGACGAGCGCGAGCGTGATGAGCCCGATGAACAGGACGATCGCGATGCCGCCCATCGCGACGAGGGTCTTCTGTGCGTTCTGGATCTTCGGACGGCGGAACGCCTGCACGCCGTTCGCGATCGCCTCGACGCCGGTGAGCGCAGAGCAACCGGAGGCGAAGGCACGGAGCAGGAGCAGGACGAAGGCGGCCTGGGTGGTGTGCTCGACGTTCTGCACGGTGTACTGCGCGGATTCGGCCACGGGGGTGTGCCCCGTGGCGACCCGCACCAGGCCCGTGACGACCATCACGAACACGGACGCGACGAACAGGTAGGTCGGGATCGCGAACGCCTTGCTCGACTCGCGGACCCCGCGGAGGTTCACCGCCGCGAGCAGCACGACGAAGAGCAGCGCGAGCTCGACCCGGAACTCGTTGAGGACCGGCAGCGCCGAGATGATGTTGTCCACGCCGGAGGCCACCGACACGGCGACGGTCATGACGTAGTCGACGAGCAGCGCGCTCGCCACGACGAGGCCGGCCTTCTCGCCGAGGTTGCGGTGCGCCACCTCGTAGTCGCCGCCACCCGACGGGTACGCCTTGATGAGCTGCCGGTAGGACGCGACGACCACGACGAGCAGCAGCACCACGAGTGCGGCCACCCACGGGGCGAAGGTCAGGAAGGCCATGCCGCCGAGCAGCAGGATCATGAGGAGCTCCTGCGGCGCGTAGGCCACGGAGGAGAGCGGGTCACTCGCGAAGATCGGCAGTGCCAGGTGCTTCGGGAGGAGCTGTCCCTCGAGCTTCTCGGAGGGGAGGGGGTCCCCGATCAGCCGCGCCTTCAGCGACCGGATCTCGTTCGTCACGACGGGCAAACCTACTCATTTCGGACCCGGAGTCAACACGGGGGCACCCGCCGGTATTCCGTGTTCGTGCACATCCGTGCAACCTGTGCAGGGCGAGGGGGTTGTGGTTGACGCTGCGTCAACCTCTAGCGTGTCCTGCATGAGTGATCGGACAGACAACGCATCCGTCGCTGCGAAAGCGCCGCACGGCATCTCCGACGTGGCACGCGCGGCCGGCGTGTCCAGTCGGACGCTCCGCCACTACGACGCGATCGGTCTGCTGCCGGCGACCGCCGTGGGCGAGGGCGGGCTCCGTCGCTACGACGACAGCGCGCTCGTCCGGCTCCAGCGCATCCTGCTCCTCCGCGGACTCGGCCTCGGACTGTCCGAGATCGCCCGGGTGCTCGACGGCGAGCAGGACGACGTCGCCGCACTCCGGGCGCACGTCACCTGGCTCGAGCAGGAGCGCGACCGGCTCGCGCGGCAGCTCGCAGCCGTGCGCACCACCATCACCAGGATCGAACAAGGAGACGACATGACCACGCAGGACACCTTCGACGGGTTCGACCAGACCCGGTTCCGTCAGGAGGTCGAGGAACGCTGGGGCGCCGACGCCTGGCAACGCGGGCAGGACTGGTGGTCGGCGAACGACCCGGCCGCCAAAGCGGCCTTCCAAGCAGAACAGCGCGCGATCGCCACGGACGCGGCGGCGCTCGCCGTCTCCGACGACACGCCGACTTCGGCCGCGGGCACGGCCCTCGCGCGCCGACAGCTCGCCTGGCTCGCACAGGCGCCCGGGCCCGCCCTGACGGCCGACCGGTTCCGCACGCTCGCCGACATGTACGTGCACGACGAGCGCTTCACGCAGGCGTACGAGTGGGCCGGCCCGGGTGCGGCACGCGCGCTCCGGGACGCCATGCACGCCCTCGCCGACGCGGGCGCGGTGTAGGAGCGGCGGACACGGCCGCTGCGGGGGCGGGCCGACCGGGAGGCGCGGTGTGCGCCCGCCGTGTCGGCCCGCCCCGGTCGGTGCTCGCGTCCGGTGCTCCCTCGGTGCTCGCGTCAGGTGCTCGCCTCCGCTGCTCACCGTCAGAGCGAGCGGCGCACCGCCTCGAGTCCGTCCCGCAGGCGGCTGACGGTGTCCGCGGTGAGCGTGCCCCGCGTCGCCTGCCGGCGGAGGTCCGCCCGGACCTGCTGCCGGAACGACGACAGGACCATCTCGACCTCGCGCAGGGCACTGGCACCGGCGGTCGGGACGTCGACCGGCTCGTCGGCGGTCTGTCCGCGCGGAGCCTGAGCGCTCGCGGCGAGGTCGGCGCGGAGGGACCGCATGGCCTCGCCGACCGAGGCCCGTACGCCGTCCGCGAGGGACTTGACCGAGTCGGTCACCCCGTCCTCGAGCGCGGCGACCTCCTCGGCGCGGGCGTCGAGCTCGGCGCGTCCGGCGTCCGTGATCGCGTAGACGGTCTTCCGGCCGTCGGCGGTCCCGGTCACGAGTCCCTCGTCCTGGAGCTTGGCCAGGCGCGGGTAGACCGTGCCGGCGCTCGGGACGTACGTGCCGCCGAAGCGGTCGCCGAGGGCCGTGATCACCTCGTACCCGTGCATCGGGTGGTCGGCGAGGAGGACGAGCAGGTAGAGGCGCAGGTGGCCGTGCGCGAAGACGGGGCTCATGCGGGCACCTCACCGTCGGTCGTCGGGGTGGTCGCGGGCTCGTCGGCGACGGGCGGTGCGTGGAGCACCGCGATGTCGCCGGACACCGAGTTCACCTTGAGGTCGAGCCACTGGCCGGAGAGCTCCCCGCCCTGCTTGACGTAGGAACCGCGCACGCCACGGATCTCCGAGTCGTCGAACTGCAGCTTGCCCGAGGCCGTCGAGACCGTGCACCGGTAGGGCACGCCGTCCTCGAGTCGGACGCTGACCGAGCCCGACACCGTGTTGACGCGCGCGGAGTCCGGCGTGCCGTGCAGGTCGAGCACGACGTCGGCGTTCACTCCGTCCGCCTGGAACCGGGGGATCGCGCCGGTGGCCACGACGTCGCCCGAGACCGTGTGCACCGTGAGGGCGCCGTCGAGTTCCCGGACGGTGGTCGTGCCGGAGACCGCGTTCACGGTGACGTCGCCCGCGACCCCGTCCACGACGACGTCGCCGGAGACGGTGTTGAGCGTCGCGCCGCGGTTCGTCCCGGACAGGAGCGACCCGGCCGAGACGACGCCGAGCGTCACCGGAGCGTCCCGCGGCACGAGGATGCTCACGTCGGCGTGCGCCTTGCCCCGGAAGGACTTGAGGAAGCCGATCGGGTCGTCCCACCGGATCTGCGGGTGGTCGACGGTGAGGGTGTCGCCGTCCACCTCGACCATGAGCGGCTTGCCCGACACGCTGTGGACCTCCACCCGGGCGGTCGGTTCGTCGTGCGCGACGACGTCCACCTGCCCGCCGACGAGTCCGACGCGCAGGCGACGGACGATGCCGGTGTCGATGACCTTGGGCTCCTCGACGAGCCACTTCTCCTGAGCCATGTTGCCTCCTCGAACTCGTGATGTATCGCGTCTGGTGACGTCACGATACATCGCGAGTTCCGACGGCGGCAAGCGAACGCTCAGGAGGTGGTCCGCGCCTCCAGGCCAGGGGCGGTGAGCGAGTTCGGAACCGCGACCCGCGTGCGCTCCGGGCTCCACGGGAACCGGCGGAAGAGCGGCATGAGCGGCTGCACCAGCGGGCCGATCGCGAACGCGGCGACCACCGTGCCGGCGCCCACGTCGCCACCGAGCAGCCACCCGACGATGACGACGGTGACCTCGATGACGGTCCGGGCGACCCAGATCGGCCACCCGAAGCGCTGCGAGACCCCGACCATCAGCCCGTCGCGCGCGCCGGTGCCGAACCCGGCGCCGATGTAGAACGCCGTCGCGACGGCGAGCAGCAGGAGCCCGGCCACGAAGAGGCCGACGCGGGGGAGCAGCCCGCCGGGCGCCGGGACGAGCCACAGCACGAGGTCCGCCGACGGGCCGATCGCCAGGGCGTTGAGCAGGGTGCCGATGCCGGGCTTCTGCCGCAGCGGGATCCAGAACAGCAGGATGACCCCGCTCGACACCACGGTGATGACCCCGAACGACCACGGCACGACGTGCTCGAGCCCCTCGGTGAGGACCGTCCAGGAGGCGACGCCCACCACCGCACGGACCTGGAGCGCGGTCGAGGCGCCGTAGAGGAACAGACCGACCATGAGCTGTGCGAACCGGAGGGTGAGGGCGGGGGTGCGGGACATGCTCCGATCGTGCGGCAGATTGGCCTGCTGGTCGAGGGCCAATCGCGCTACCGTGGACCCATGACCCCCGTCCAGCTGAGCGCCCGGTCCGCAGCGCTCCTCCTCACCGACTGGCGTGCCGGCACGGACGCCGCCGCGTACGAGGCGCTCTCCGACGCCCTCCGGGTCCTCGCGATCGACGGCCGCATCCCGCAGGGCGTCCGACTGCCCGCCGAGCGCGGCCTCGCGTCGGCCCTCGGCGTCTCACGGACCACGGTCGCCGGGGCGTACGCGCGCCTCCGCGAGGACGGGTTCCTCGTCTCCGTCAGGGGATCCGGCAGCGTCGTGCGCCTGCCGCGCGACCTCGTCGGCCGACCGGACCCCGAGCGGCTCGGCGGCGTGGTCGGCGGCGACGTCCTCGACCTCCGCAAGGCGGCCCTGCACGCGGCCCCGGGCATCGCCGAGGCCGTCGAGCGGGCGATGCGGCACGTGCCCGCGGCGCTCGCCGGGATCGGCTACGACACCGTGGGCGACCCCGGACTCCGCGCCGCGATCGCCGACCGGTACACGGCCAGGGGGTTGCCGACCGACCCGTCGCAGATCGTCGTCACCATCGGCGCGCAGCACGCGATCGCCCTGCTCGCCCGCGTGCTCGTCCGACGCGGCGACGCGGTCCTCGTCGAGTCGCCGACCTACCCGCACGCGCACGAGGCGTTCCGCGAGGTCGGCGGCCGGCTCGTCGGCGTGCCCGTCGACGCGCGGACGGGATGGGACACCACCGCGCTCGAGCACACGCTCCGTCGCACGGCACCGGCGGTCGCGTACGTCATGCCCGCGCTGCACAACCCGACCGGCGCGACGATGACCCCGGACGCCCGCGACCTGCTCGTGTCCGTCGCGGCCGCGGTCGGCACCACCGTGGTCGCCGACGAGACGATGGGGGAGCTCCGCATCGACGGGCCCGCGGCGACGCCGCTCGCCGCTGCGTCCGACGACGTCGTCATGATCGGTTCGGCCGACAAGGTGTTCTGGGGTGGGCTCCGGATCGGATGGGTGCGGGCCCGACCCGAACTGCTGCAGCGGCTGCTGCTCGCCCGTCCGACCGGTGACCTCGGGACGCCCGTGCTCGACCAGCTGGTCGCGCGGGAGCTCGTACCGCGCACGGCGGCCGTCCTGGAGGAACGGCGTGCGTACCTGGCGCAGGCCCGCGACGACGTCGTGGGCGCGTTGCGCGCGCGACTCCCCGAGTGGGACGTCCCCTCACCGGCGGGCGGGTTGACGACGTGGGTCGGGCTCGGGCGGCCGGTGTCGAGCGCGCTCGTCCTGGCAGCGCGGGCCGAGGGGGTCGTGCTCGCCTCCGGCGGGGTCTTCGGCCCGGACGGCGGCTTCGAGCGGTTCCTCCGCGTGCCGTTCACGATGCCCGCTGCCGACCGGTCGCGGATGGTCGACGTGCTCGAGCGGGCCTGGGCGCGGGTCGGCGGGGAGTCGGTCGGCCCGAGCGGGTCGCTCGCAGCCGTCGTCTGAGCCGGCCGGGCGGCCCTGGGCGGTCCTGCGGGGATCATCCTGTGGGTGGAGGCCGTCGGGTCTCCGGGGTGATGTCCGCCGGACCCGGAACCGGGATCGTGGGATGCATGGAGACGATCGTGCACACCGCGCAGACCGGGACCGCGGGCCGGGAGACCGACCCCCACGCCGTGCCACCGGCGATCCGCGTGACGATGGCGACCGGGCTCGCCCTGCTGGCGGGTGTGCTCTGCTCGTTCGGGCAGGCGGTCCCCGGGCTCGGACAGCTCGCGAACTCGGCCGGGCCGTGGTTCGTGGTGGCGGCGCTCCTCGTGCTCCTCGCGGGCCTGCACCGGCGCCCGGTGCTGCCGATGGTGCTCGGGGTCGTCTTCCTCGAGCTCATGCACGTCGGGTACTGGGCCGCGACGAACCTCCGCGGCTACCCGGACGTCCTGTCCGTCACGAACTTCTGGGTCCTCATCGGGATCCCGGCCGGGCTCCTCGCGGGCGCGGTGGTCTGGGCCGTCCGGTCGACGTCCGCGTGGTGGCGTGCGGCGGCGGCCGGGGTGACGGGCGCCGTGCTCGTCGGTGAGGGCGTCCGGGCGCTGCTGCAGGTCGCCGCGACGACGGGCACGACGTTCTGGACGATCGAGATCGTCGTCGGCGCCGCGGTGGTCGTGGCCGGCGTGTACTCGGCCCGGACGGCGACGGCGCGGGTGGTCGCGCTCGGGACCGGCGTGCTCGGTGCCCTCGGCGTCCTCGCCGTCTACCTGTTGCTCGGCTGAGCCTCCAGCGTCGCGGGCCTGCGAGGATCGGACAGTGCACCTCCTCTCGGTCTTCAGCATCCGGAACCGGTCCCTCATCGCGCTCGTCACGATCGTGGTGGCGATCTTCGGTGGCATCTCGCTGACGAGCCTGAAGCAGGAGCTCATCCCGAGCGTCGAGTTCCCGCAGGTCGCGATCGTCAGCGCCTACCCGGGAGCGACGCCGGAGGTGGTCTCGAACGACGTCTCGACGAAGATCGAGCAGGCCATCCAGGTGGTGCCGAACCTCGAGTCGACGAGCGCGACCTCGTCGACCGGGCAGAGCGTGGTGTCGGCGTCGTTCGACTACGGCTCGAACCTCGCCAGCGCCGAGGACAAGATCCAGACGGCGGTCAACGCGCTGTCGCTGCCGGACACCGTGCAGACGCAGATCGTGACCGGCTCGTTCGACGACCTCCCCGTGCTGCAGCTCGCGGTCACGGGCTCGGGGAACCAGGAACAACTGGTCGACCGGCTCAACGCGACGGCCGTCCCCGACCTCGAGAAGCTCGACGGGGTCCGGCAGGCCGACGTGTTCGGCAACCCCGGCCGCCGGGTCGTGATCACGCCGGACGAGGACGAGCTCGCGGCGAAGGGGCTGACGACGCAGTCGATCTCGGACGCGCTCGACGACAACGGGACGCTGATCCCGGGCGGCACGATCACCCAGGACGGCTCGACGCTCTCGGTGCAGACCGGTGAGCGCATCGCGTCGATCAAGGACATCGAGGCGCTGCCGCTGACGGCGTCGTCGAGCGGCAGCGGCTCCAGCTCGAACGGTTCCGGTTCCGGGGGCGGGAGCGCGACCGGCGCGACCAGCGGCACCGGCACGACGAGCGGGGCGGGCGCGACCGGCACGACCAGCGGGACCGGCGCTGCCGGCGGGAGCAGTGCCTCCAGTCCGGCCGCGACCGGGACCACGGGCGCCACCGGCGCCTCCGGGACGGGCGCCACCACCACGACCACCACGCCGACGGAGCTCGGCGACGTCGCGAAGGTCGCCATCGAGGAGTCGCCGCGCACCTCGATCAGCCGCGTCGACGGCAAGACGGCGCTGACGATCGCGATCACGAAGACGCAGGAGGCGAACACCGTCGACGTCTCCGAGACGGTGAAGAAGGCGCTGCCCGACATCGAGTCGAAGGTCGCGGGCAACCCGCAGTTCACGGTCGTGTTCGACCAGGCGCCGTACATCCAGCAGTCGATCGACTCACTCGCCGAGGAGGGCCTGCTCGGCCTCGGGTTCGCCGTGCTCGTGATCCTGGTGTTCCTGCTGTCGGTGCGGTCGACCCTCGTCACGGCGATCTCGATCCCGACGTCGGTGCTCCTCGCGGCGATCGGCATGCGTGCCGCCGGGTACACGCTCAACATCATCACGCTCGCCGCGCTCACCATCGCGATCGGCCGCGTCGTCGACGACTCGATCGTCGTCATCGAGAACATCAAGCGGCACATGCAGCCCGGGGTCGACCGGTCCCGGGCGGTGCTCGACGCCGTGCGTGAGGTGGCGGGCGCGGTCACCGCCTCGACGCTGACCACCGTCGCGGTGTTCCTGCCGGTGGCGTTCGTCGCGGAGCTGGTCGGCGAACTGTTCCGGCCCTTCGCGCTCACCGTGACCATGGCCCTGGTCGCGTCGTTGCTGGTGTCCCTGACGATCGTGCCGGTGCTCGCGTACTGGTTCCTCCGACCGCCGAAGACCCACCGGCACGCCGGGACGGGCGCGGACGCCCCGGGCGCCGACGCCGCGACGGCCGCGGACGCCCCGACGAGCGGAGCCGCGACCGGTGCCCTGGCCTCGGCGGCCGACCTGCACGACGCCGGTCGCACCGACCGGCTCCAGCGCGGCTACCGGCCGGTCCTCGGCTGGGCGATGCGCCGCCCCTGGATCGTCCTCGCACTCGCCCTCTTCGTCCTCGCCGGGACGGCTGCCGCCGTGCCGTTCGTGAAGACGAACTACCTCGGCGACTCGGGGCAGAACACCTTCACCGTCACCCAGGACCTGAAGCCGGGCACGAGCCTCGACGACCAGTCGACCGCCGCGGCGAAGGTCGAGGAGGCCCTGCGTTCCGTCACGGGCGTCGAGACCGTGCAGACGACCATCGGGTCGAGCGGCCAGTCCATCCAGGCGGCCTTCGGCGGCGGTGCCTCGGCGTCCGTGCAGTACAACGTCACGACCGACGCCGCGGCCGACCAGCCCACGATCCAGTCCACCGCGCGCGACCGCATCGAACGGATCGCGGACGTCGGCGAGGTGTCGCTGTCCTCGGCCGGTGGCGGCTTCGGCGGCTCGAGCGACATCGAGGTCGACGTCACCGCGCCGACCCAGGCGGAGCTCCGGACCGCGGCCGACACGGTGCTGCGGAAGATGCGCGGCGTCGACGGCACCACGGCGGCGACGAGCAACCTGTCGGCGGCCGAGCCGTACCTCGCCGTGCAGGTCGACCGGCAGGCGGCGGCGGAGCGCGGGCTCACCGAGCAGCAGGTCGGCGCCCTCGTCGCGGCGGCCGTCTCCCCGCGGGACACCGGCAGCGTCGAGATCGACGACGCCACGCTCGACGTGTACATCGCCGACCCGAACCCGCCGGCGACGATCGCCGCGTTGAAGAAGCTCGCGATCCCGACCTCGACGGGCGAGGTCCCGCTGTCCGACCTCGCGACGGTCGAGCGCTCGGAGGGTCCCACGACCATCACGACCTCGAACGCGGTCCGCACGGCGACGATCACCGTGACCCCGGACGCCACGAACCTCGGGGCGGCCGTGCAGAACGTCACGGCGGCCGTCGACGCGCTGCAGCTCCCGCGCGGTGCCTCGGCGTCGATCGGCGGTGTGGCGTCGAGCCAGTCGTCCGCGTTCAGCCAGCTGTTCCTCGCGATCCTCGTCGCGATCCTCATCGTCTACGTGATCATGGTGGCCACGTTCCGGAGCCTGCTCCAGCCGCTGCTGCTCCTGATGTCGGTGCCGTTCGCCGCGACCGGGGCGCTCCTGCTGCAGATCGCCACCGGCATCCCGCTCGGCGTCGCGTCGATCATCGGCCTGCTCATGCTCGTCGGCATCGTCGTGACGAACGCGATCGTCCTCGTCGACCTGGTGAACCAGTACCGCCGTCGGGGACTCCGCGTCGCCGAGGCCCTGGTCGAAGGCGCGACGCGACGACTCCGCCCGATCCTCATGACCGCCCTCGCGACGATCTTCGCGCTCGTGCCGATGGCGCTCGGGCTGACCGGCAAGTCCGGGTTCATCTCGCAGCCGCTCGCGCTCGTGGTGATCGGCGGCCTGGTGTCGTCGACACTGCTGACCCTCGTGGTGCTGCCGTCGCTCTACTTCGTGGTCGAGCGGGCCCGGGAGCGTCGGGCCGACCGGATCGCCGCCGGGATCACCCGCAAGGAGGCGCGGCAGCAGCGTCGCGAGGACCGGAAGCGACGTCGCGAGGAGCGTCGCGGGGCCCGCGGCCGGACGACCGCGTCGGCGGACTGAACCGGCGACGCACGGACGGTCGCCCGAGCACGGGGTGAGGCGCTCGCCCGCACCGTGCGAGGGTTCGCCCGCGGGCGGGTCAGTGCTCGGAAGCCTCCACGGCACGGAACCAGTGCACGAGGACGACCACCAGGGTCGTGATGAACACGATCGCCGCGCCCTGCGACAGCACCTGCATGTGACCGGTCGCAGCGGCGTACCCGCCGAACGCGACGGTCGCGCAGAACGACAGCCCGAGGAGCAGCTCGACCACGGACCACATCGCAGAGGCGTGGTGCCAGGTGGTCGGGGCGGTCATCGGGCGCGTCGAGGTGTCGGTCACCCCGGAAGTCTGCGCCGACCGCGCCACGACCAGCAGTCCCGACTCCGGGTGGCACCCGGGCAGGGGACGCGGCGCCGACACCGCCAGACCGGCAGGTCCTGGTGTGCGTGGCCGTTCCGGTGCACGTCGCGCCGGGACCAGCGAGATCCGTTGCGCCGCTGGCAGTTCCGGTACGCAGAACCCGGGTCCGTGGCACCGGAACTGCCACATCGCGAGGCGACGTCTGCCACGCATTCCGCGCGACCCCGGCGCAGCGGCATCGATCCGTCGCGCAGGCGACCCGACGGCGGACGGGAGGCGCGGTGCGGGCCGCCGGCGTGCCTCCCGTCCGTCAGGGTGGCGCGTCGGGACCCGTCAGCCGAGCCGGTCGCGCAGGAACGCGACGACCCGCTTGCTCATGGCCTCGTCGAGCTGGGCGATCGAGTGCGCCGTCCCCTCCACCTGCACGAACGTGACCGGCACGTCGTGGTCCCGGAGCGCGGTCGCGAACTCCGTCGACTCCCAGAGCGGGATGAACTCGTCGGTCGAGTGCCCGATGAAGAACGGCGGGGTGTCCGCCGTCACCTGCGACGTCGGCGATGCCCGCTCGGCCGCCGGACAGCGCGAGTACGTCCGGCAACCGAGGTAGAGCAGCTGCTTCCGCTGGAACGACGCGGACACCCCGTCGGCCTCGGTCGAGCGGCTCGTCAGGTCCGTCGGACCGCTCAGGTCGACGACGGCCCGGATCCGGTCGCCCTCGGCGTACGCGGGTGACTCGTGGTCGGTGACCGCGAGCAGGGCGGCGAGGTTGCCCCCGGCGCTCCCACCGAACAGCCCGACGCGGTCCCGGTCGACGTCGTAGGTCTCGAGCGTCGCCGGCCGGAAGACCCAGTCGAGGGCGCGGCGGACGTCGTCGAAGCCGGCCGGGAACGGGTCGGTCGGAGCGAGCCGGTAGTCGACGTTGAAGGTGACGAAGCCCTCCGACGCGAGGTACTGGCAGACCGACCGGTAGGCGGCGGTCGCCTTGTCGCCGTGCGACCAGCTCCCGCCGTGGATCATCATCACGGCGGGCCTGGCGGTGCTCGATGCCCGGGCGAGCGCCCGCGGGTCCGCCGAGGCCGAGGCCGAGGCCCCCGAGGTCGTGGCTCCCGCGGACGGCGCAGCGGTGGCCGTGGGCGTGGCGGTGGTGTCGGGAGGACTGTCCGCGGGCAGGCACACGTCGAGTCGCTGCAGCGGGGCGGACCCGTACGGTACGTCCGCGACGACGTCGATCCCGTGGTACCGGAGCGACAGCGGGTAGATGACCGGGTCCGCGGTGACGGTCGTGTTCCGGTCGCCGGTCGGGTCCGCGCTGCAGGCGGCCACCGTCAGCAGCGCCGCGAGCACGCCGACGACTGCGAGCACGGTGCGGCGTCCGGTTCCCATCCCGACAACGCTAACCCGGCGCCCCGGCCCGCGCGCCCGCCTCCGGTGCCAGGACGGGGTCCCGGTGCCAGGATGGGACCAGACCCGCAGTGGGACGAGACCCCGCAGGAGGACCCGTGAGCCGTCGCAAGGCCTGGAACGCCGACCCCGAACCGCTGCTCCGCGTCGAGGAGGGCTTCCGCCTCGACCGCGTCGACCCCGACGCCACCCCGGGGTTCCCCGGCCGGAAGATCGACGGGCTCGAAGCGCTCGCCGCCGGCGCCGCCCGGCTCTCCGCGCTCCAGGAACGCCTGCACGCGTCGTCCACGGCGGGCGACGAACGCCGGGTGCTCCTCGTGCTGCAGGCGATGGACACGGCGGGCAAGGGCGGCATCGTCTCGCACGTCGTCGGTGCCGTCGACCCGAACGGTGTCCACTACGCAGGCTTCAAGGCCCCGACGGCCGAGGAGCGCGAGCACGACTTCCTCTGGCGGATCGAGCGCGAGCTGCCCGGAGCCGGACAGCTCGGGGTGTTCGACCGCTCCCACTACGAGGACGTCCTCATCCAGCGCGTCCGGTCGTTCGCCCCGCCGGAGGAGATCGAGCGGCGCTACGGGGCCATCGTCGACTTCGAGGACCGCCTGGTCGCGGCGGGCACCACGATCGTCAAGGTCATGCTGCACATCTCGAAGGACGAGCAGCGCGAACGCCTCGGCGACCGACTCGACCGGCCCGACAAGCACTGGAAGTTCAACCCCGGCGACATCGACGAGCGCCTGCTGTGGGACGACTACCAGGAGGCGTACCAGATCGCCCTCGAGCGGACGTCGACCCCGCAGGCGCCCTGGTACGTCGTGCCGGCGAACCGGAAGTGGTACGCCCGGCTCGCGGTGCAGCAGCTCCTGCTCCGCGCGCTCGAGGACATGCAGCTCACGTGGCCGCCTGCGGACTTCGACGTGGCCGAGCAGCGTCGTCGGCTCGCCGAGTCCTGACCGGGCTCCCACCCGGCCGGGAGGCACGGCTCGCCCCCGCCACGCGCCTCACCTCTGCACGGGCTGGCCACGCGTCGCCGGATCGCGTAGACTCACTCGGTCGGCTCTCGACGCCGTGACATTGTGATCACGGAGTGTTCGTCTGGGTGTGTGTTGCTCGAGGGCTGGATTCACGTCGATCCGCGACGGGAAGAACCCCCTCTCCGCACGCTGCCTGCGCCGATGTCGCTGCCGGGCCCTGCGGACGTTCTGCACCCCAGGAAAGTAGCCATGGCCCCGTACAACAAGGGCGGCGCGGACAACCGTGCCTCCGACCGCGTCCGCCACCCGAACGGCACCCCCGCCGCTCGCAGCAGCAAGCACCGCGGCTTCCGCGCCGCCGATCCGTCGCAGCCGCGCCAGAAGCAGCGCTGGGATGCCGAGGAGCGTCGCGGCCGCGGCGCGCAGGGCGACCGTCCCGCGCGCCCGAACTGGGAGCCCCGCGAGGGCGGCCAGAGCCGCTGGAACCGTGACGACCGCGGGCCCCGCCGCGATCAGGACGACCGCGCTCCGCGTCGGTTCGACCGCGACGATCGTGACCGTGCGCCGCGTCGTGATCGTGACGACCGTGCCCCGCGTCGCTTCGACCGTGACGACCGTGACCGTGCACCGCGTCGTGACCACGATGACCGTGCACCCCGCCGCTTCGAGCGCGACGATCGCGCGCCGCGTCGGTTCGAGCGCGACGAACGCGCGCCGCGTCGGTTCGACCGCGACGATCGCGCGCCGCGTCGGTTCGACCGCGACGACCGCGACCGTGCACCTCGTCGTGACCAGGACGACCGTCCGCGTCGCTTCGACCGTGACGACCGTCCCCGTCGCTTCGACCGTGACGACCGTGACCGTGCGCCACGTCGTGACCAGGACGACCGTGCCCCGCGCCGGTTCGACCGTGACGAGCGCGCCCCGCGCCGCTCCTTCGACGAGGACCGTCCCCGCCGCGAGCGCTTCGACCGCGACGACCGCGACCGTGCCCCCCGTCGCTTCGACGACCGCCCGCGCCGCTCGTTCGACGAGGACCGTCCGCGCCGCGACCGCTCGGACCGCGACGAGACCCGCACGCCGTACGTGCCGGCCGACGACGTCAAGCTCGAGAAGCTCCAGGCCGAGGCCACCGTCGCGGCCGACGTCGAGGGCGTGACCTTCGGCGACCTCGGCATCGGCGGCAACATCTCCCGCGCACTCGCCGAGCTCGGCGCCGCGACCCCGTTCCCGATCCAGGCCGCCACGATCCCCGACGTCATCGCCGGCAAGGACGTGCTCGGCCGTGGTCGCACGGGTTCCGGCAAGACGATCGCGTTCGGTGCGCCCCTCGTCGAGAAGCTCATGGAGCACGGCGGCGGCACCAAGCGGAAGATGGGTCGAGCCCCACGCGCGCTCATCCTCGCGCCGACCCGCGAGCTCGCCCTGCAGATCGACCGCACGGTGCAGCCGATCGCCCGCTCGGTCGGGCTCTTCACGACCCAGATCTACGGCGGTGTCCCGTACGGCCGCCAGGAGGGCGCCCTCGAGCGCGGCGTCGACATCATCGTCGGTACGCCCGGTCGCGTCCAGGACCTCATGAACAAGGGGAAGCTCGACCTCAGCGAGGTCATCATCTCCGTGCTCGACGAGGCCGACCACATGTGCGACCTCGGGTTCCTCGAGCCGGTCCGCGAGATCCTCTCCGCGACCGCCGAGGTCACGCCGCAGGGCAACCGCGCGCAGAAGCTCCTGTTCAGCGCGACCCTCGACGCCCAGGTGGCCTCGCTCGTGTCGGAGTTCCTGCACGAGCCGAGCGTCCACGAGGTCGCCGGTGAGGACCAGGCGTCCTCGACGATCGACCACCGCGTGCTCGTGGTCGAGCAGCGCCAGAAGGACCAGCTGCTCGAGGAGCTCGTCGCAGGCTCCGGCAAGACCATCGTCTTCGCCCGCACCCGCGCGTACGCCGAGCGGCTCGCCGACCAGTTCAAGGACGCCGGCATCCGCGCGACCTCGCTCCACGGCGACCTCAACCAGTCGCGGCGCACCCGGAACCTCGGGCTGCTGACCAGCGGCCGGGTGAACGTGCTCGTGGCGACCGACGTCGCGGCCCGAGGCATCCACGTGGACGACGTGTCGCTCGTGGTGCAGGCAGACGCACCGGACGACTACAAGGCGTACATGCACCGCTCCGGCCGCACGGGCCGCGCCGGAGCCGAGGGCACGGTCGTGACGATCGTCACCCGGAACCGTCGTCGCAAGATCGAGGGCATCCTCGACAACGCCGAGATCGAGGCCGACCTCGTGGAGGCCGCCCCCGGCGACCGCCTGGTCGCGGAGCTCGCGGCGCGCTGACGCACGGACGGACCGACGGGAGGCACGGTGCCAGCTGGCACCGTGCCTCCCGTCGGTTGCTGGAGCAGCCGCGTCAGCGGTTGCAGAAGAGCAGACCGCGCACGTACCCGGCCTGACCGGCGTGCTGGACGCAGTCGTCGAGGATGCTGACGAGCCGGACGCCCGCCGTCACGGGCGGGTCCCAGGCGTCGTCCACGACCGCGTCGAGGTCCTCCGGGGTCAGCGTGCCGAGGTACGCGACGGTGCGGACGGTGACCGCGTCGAGGTAGCCGGACAGCAGGTCCGCCGACGCACGGACACGACCGACGTCGTCCCGGGACATGCCGTACCCGAGCGCCTCCGCGGGGAACGGCAGGCCGAACCGCCGGGCCCAGCCGTCCGCGGTCCAGACCTGCTCGGAGCCCGCGAGGTCCGCGACCTGTGCGTCCTGGCCCCGGGCGATGTGCCACGCGAGCCAGGCCAGCGTGTTCGCTCCCGCCGCGGGCCGGGCGGCGAGCTGGTCCTCGGACAGGCCGTCGAGGGCGCGGCCGACGGTCGCCGGGACGCGGGAGAACGCTTCGGTGAGGAGTGCAGCGGGTGTCATGCCCGCGACGCTACGCGCGGTGCGCGAGGGCGTCGCCGACCTGCTCGAAGACCTCCGCGAGCGCCGTGCGTGCGGCCGGCGCGACGGCGTCGGCGAAGGCGGTCCGCCACGGTGCGCTGAGCTCCTCGGCGATCCCGGCGCCCGACGGCGTGAGGTGCAGGAGGATGCTCCGGCGGTCGTTCGGGTTCGGACGGCGCTCGAGGTGCCCGCGCTGCTCGAGGCGGTCGATGAGCGACGTCATGGCGCCGGTCGACAGCTGGAGGAACGCCCTGGCGTCCTTCGGGGTCATCCCCTCGCCGTCCGCGGCGGCGAGGTGGAAGACGAGCCGTGCGTCGGTCGGGCCGAGGTCACGCGCCGCGCTCGCACGGTCCAGGGCCTGCGTGTGTCGGGCCTGGAACCGCCGGAACGCGTCGACGAGTCGATCGAGCTCGGCGTCCGACGCGAGCACGAGGACGTCGGGGGAGGCCGGCGCCGGCGGCAGTTCGGTGGCTCTGCGTCCGGGGAGGACGGGGGTGGTGTCCGACATCGCGGTTCTCTCGGGTGGGGGTGGCCGACGCGGTGGGATCCGCGTTCATCCAGTGTACGCAAGTACCTCAACGATCAAACTACCCCGACGGGGGGGGGTGTTCCGTGTCTTGTGTGTCGCACGGCGATCGAGTAGCTTGACGATCGTAACAACACGACGGTCGCTCACCTCGACCGCCGCCACGGCACGCAGCGCGACCAACCACCGCGGGTCCGGGCCGGCCACCGATCAGATCACTTCTCCGCTGGAGCACACCCATGTCCCGTGTCACGCCTCGCGCTGCCCGTCTCGCCGCCTGGATCGCCGTCCCCGCCGCACTCGTCGCCTCGGGCGTCGTCGTCTCGACCGCCTCCTACTCCGCGTTCTCCGCCACCACCGTCAACCCGACGAGCAACTGGACCGCCGGCACGGTCGCACTCTCCGACGACGACGCCAACACCGCGCTGTTCACCGTGACAGGGCTGAAGCCCGGGTCGACCGGCACCAACTGCATCGCGGTGACGTCCACGGGGTCGCTGCCCTCGACCGTCAAGCTGTACGGGACGAACGCGGCGACGACGAACGCGCTCGCGACCAACATCAACCTCACCGTCGAGCAGGGCACCGGCGGCGGCTTCGGCTCGTGCACGGGCTTCACCGCCGCGGCGACGAGCGGCACCCTCTACACGGGCACGGTCGGCGGCTTCGGCTCGACGTCGACGAACTTCGCCTCCGGCGTCGGCACGTGGGCCCCGACCGGCACCGCGTCCGAGACCCGCGTCTACCGGTTCACGTACACCGTCCCGACCTCGGCGCCGAACTCGATCCAGGGCGGCACGGCGGCCCTCGGGTTCACCTGGGAGGCCCAGAACAGCTGATCCGCCCGCACGGTCCCGTCGTCGCACGCCAGGTCGGAGGTCCTCGTGGTCAGCACCGCGGTGCCCGGTGGTCACCTGCCCCGGGCCGTGCTGCGTGACGCCGTCGACTGGGGGCGGGTGGTCGTGGCGACCGCGGCCCGCGCGGTCGTGGCCGGGCTCCTCGGGCTCGCGCTCTGGGCGGCTGCGCCGGCGCTCATCGGCTGGCAACCCACCACGGTGATGACCGGGTCGATGGCGCCGCGGCTGGCGCCCGGTGACGTCGTCGTCTCCCGGCCGGTACCGCCCGACGAGGTCCGGCCGGGCCGGATCCTGCTCGCCGACGACCCCGACGTGTCCGGCCACCTCCGGATGCACCGGTTCGTGGAGGAGGGCCCCGGCGACAGCATCGTCACGAAGGGCGACGCCAACCCGCAGGCGGACTCGACGCCGCTCGAGCGGTCCGCGGTGCACGGTGTGGCCTTCCTCCGCATCCCGTTCATCGCCGCGCCGGTCACCTGGCTCCACGACGGCGACTGGGTGCGGCTCGTGCTCCTCGGGCTCGGCCTCGCGGCGGTGCTCGCCCTGTGCACGGTGGACGGCTCGCTCCGGCGGCTCGTCGACGAACCCGCGGACCCCGGCGACCCACCGGACGACCCCGGGGGCGACCCCTCGACCGGCCTGGAGGCGCGGGGCGGGCCCGTCACGTCCCTCCAGGCCGACGGATCCCCGCCCGGCACACGCCGGTCGCCGCGCGGACACGGGCGACGACGCCGTCCGCAGCACCGGCTGCGCCGGCTCGGCGGCACGGCCGCCGTGGTGCTGCTCACCGTCGGGGTCGGGACCCTGGCGCCACCGTCCGCGGTCGCGGCCCCGTTCTCGCGGACGACCGGCTCGGCGTCGAACTACGGGGCGGGGACGCCGCAGGCGGTCCTGACGCTGTCGTGCGCCCCGGCGAGCAGTGACAGCGTCACGATCTCCTGGACCTACCCGACCACGCCCGGCATCGGCGAGCCGTACAGCTTCGACCTCGTGTCCGGCGGGACGCAGGTCGCGACCGCGGACGGCGGTGCGACCTCGCTGACCTACCGCGGCGGCGGCCTGCTCGTCGTCGGGACCTACGACCTCCGCCTCCGCACGAACCTCGGGGGCACGTGGACGGTGCTCAGCCCGCAGACGGTACGGGTGCGGGTGCTCTCGGTCGTCGGCCTGGGGTCGGCTGCCTGCGCCTGACCACGACGGCTTCCGTCCACAGGGGCCGCGGGGCGCCGGGGGATGTCCGTGGGCGGCGCTACCGTGACCGCATGCGGATCCTGCACACCGGCGACTGGCACCTCGGTCGCACCCTGCTCGGAGCCGACCTGCTCGACCACCAGGGGGCCTTCCTCGACCACCTCGTCGACGTCGTCCGGGCACGCGCGGTCGACCTCGTGGTGGTCGCCGGCGACGTCTACGACCGGGCGATCCCGCCGGTCGAGGCGGTCCGCATGCTCTCGCGCGCACTCGAGCGCCTCGCCGAGCACGCCACCGTCGTCATCACCCCCGGCAACCACGACTCGGCCGCTCGGCTCGGGTTCGGCGCCGGGGTGATGGGCCAGCGGGTGCGGATACTCGCCGAACCCGCGGGCATCGGCACGCCGGTGCTCGTCGACGACCCGGACGGCACGGTCGCCGTCTACGGCATCCCCTACCTGCACCCCGATCTGACGCGGTGGGCCCTCGCCGACGTCCCGGACGAGCCGCTCGCCCGCTCCCACCAGGCCGTGGTGGGTGCCGCCACCGACCGCATCCGGGCCGACCTGGCCGGCCGTCCCGGCACGCGGAGCGTCGTCGTGGCCCACGCCTTCGTCGGTGGCGCGCAACCGAGCGACAGCGAGCAGGACATCCGCGTCGGCGGGGTCGACATGGTCGCCCGGTCCGCCTTCGACGGGTTCGACTACGTCGCCCTCGGCCACCTGCACGGACCCCAGCGGGTGGGCGACGGGGACCGCGTGCGGTACGCCGGGTCCCCGCTCGCGTTCTCGTTCGGCGAGCGGCACCAGGCGAAGTCGGTCACGCTCGTCGACCTCGCCGCCGACGGCACGGTCGCCGTCGAACTGCTCCCCGCCCCGGTGCCGCGACGGCTCGTCGACGTCCGGGCGGCCATCGCCTCGATCGAGTCCGGCGACTTCGCGGCGGACGCCGACGCCTGGGTCCGTGTCGCCGTCACCGACACGGTGCACCCCGAGCGCATGTACGCGCGGGTGAAGGACCACCTGCCGCACGCCCTCGCGATCACCCACGAGCCGGCCGACGCCGTCGCGCGACCCGCGGCGCGTGCGGTCACGGCGACGTCCGACCCGGTCGAGGTCGCCGCGGACTTCGTCGCCTTCGCCACGGGCGCGCTGCCGGACGACGACGACCGCGCCGTCCTGACCGAGGCGTACGAGGCGGCCGCACGGGTGCTGCAGACCGAGGGGGACCGCTGATGTACCTGCACCGCCTGGAGCTCCGTGCCATCGGCCCGTACGCGGACACGGTGACCATCGACTTCGCCGCGCTCGCGGCATCCGGGGTCTTCCTGCTCGAAGGGCCGACGGGATCCGGCAAGTCGACGATCATCGACGCCGTCGTGTTCGCCCTCTACGGCGGTCTCGCGGGGTCGGACGCCAGCAGCGACCGCCTGCACAGCCAGCACGCCGACCCGTCCGTCGAACCGTACGTCGAGCTGGTGTTCGAGACCGGCGCCGGGGTGTTCCGCGTCCGGCGGACCCCGCAGTACGACCGGCCGAAGCAGCGCGGGTCCGGCACCGTGAAGCAGCAGGCGTCCGCCCAGCTCGTCCGGCTCGCCTCCCCGACCGACCCCGCGGGGGAGCCCCTGTCCGCCCGGATCCCGGAGGTCGGCGCCGAGGTCGTCCGGATCGTCGGGCTCGACCGGGCACAGTTCCTGCAGACGGTCGTCCTGCCCCAGGGCGAGTTCGCGCGGTTCCTGCGGTCGCCCGGGGAAGACCGCCGGAAGCTCCTGCAGTCCCTGTTCGGCACCCAGGTCTACGACCGCACCGCCGAGGAGCTCGCGGCCCGCCGCCGCGCGGTCCTCGCCGAGGTCGAAGGCGCCGATGCGCGCGTCCGCGATGCACTCGCACGGTTCTCCGAGGCGGCCGGGGTCGAGTCGGCGGCCGAGTCGGACGTCCCGGGCACGGTCGACCACCTCGCCGCAGCAGCGTCCGCCGCCGAGGCCGCCCGGGTCGAGGCCGCGACGACGGCGACCACGGCGTCCGAGCAGGAGACCCTCCTCCGGGCCCGCGCGGCAGCGGTGGGCCGGCGTCGCGAGCTCCTGGCCCGCCGGGCGACGCTCGAGCAGCAGTCCGAGTCGGTCGAGGCCGCACGTCGGCGACTCGACCGGTCGGCCCGAGCGGCTCGGGTCGTCGGCTTCGCGGACAGCCTCGACGCCGCGCGCGACCGTGCGGCCGCGGCCCGAGCCGACGCCGCGACCCTCCGCGAGCGACACGGCCTCGACCACGAGCACGACGTCGAAGGGCTCGCCGACCGGCTCCGGACCGCCGCCGACGCCGAACGGCACCTGGTCGACACGGCGTCGCGACTCGACGCCCGGGCAACCGCGCTCGACGCCGCACGCGCCGACCGGGCCGCCCTCGACGAGCGACTGGCCGACCTCCAGCGGCAGCTCGCGGACCGGCCTGCCGACCGCCTCGCGCTCGTCGCCCGCGCGACCGACGCCGCGGCGCTGGCCGCCGGAGCGACGGGGGCGGCACACGAGGTCGAGCGCCTCGCCGGGCTCCTGCGCGAGCGCGATGCGCTGGCCGTCGCCACTGCACAGGTGTCGGTCGCGGAACAGACCGTCGTGGCCGCCCGCACGGCGGCGGAGTCCGCGCTCGGGATCGAGCGCGACCTCCGTGACCGCCGCATCGCCGGGCTCGCCGGGGAACTCGGCGCCGCGCTCGCGGACGGCACGCCGTGTCCGGTCTGCGGTGCCGTCGAGCACCCGGCGCCGGCCGCCCCGCAGGACGACCACCCGACGGCGGAGGCGATCGACGCTGCGGCCGAGCGGGCGCGGCGGGCGGAGCAGACCCTCGCGGACGCTGCGGCCGACCTCCGGGTCGCGCAGGCGGAGCACCGGCGGCTGACCGTGTCGGTCGGAGCCCTGGACGACGCTGACCTGGCAGCCGCCGTCGAGCGCGCCGCCGCGGCGGTGCAGGCAGCCCGCGCGGCGGCGGACCTCGTGAGCGGCCTCGACCGCGAGCTGACCGCGCACGACGAGACCACCCGGGCGCTCGAACGGACCCGGAGTGACGTCGACACACGTCGCGCCGTCCTCGCCACGTCGATCGACGCGGACGCCGAGCGCCTGGAGCACGACCTCGGAGCGGTCCGAGCTGCCGTCGAGCGGCTGACCGCGCTGCCCGTCCCGGGCTCGCCGGAGCTGCCGGACACGGCCGGGATCGCCGTGGCCGTCCGCACGGTGGACTCGGCGGTGGCGGTGCTGCAGTCGATCGCACGCGCGGACGCCGCGGTGGAGCAGGACGACCGCGTCGTCGCCGACCGCGCGGTGGAGGTCGACGCCGCGCTCGAGGAGCACGGGTTCACCGACGTCGTCGAAGCCCGGGCAGCGCTCCTCGACGAGTCGACCGAACACGCCCTCCGACGCACCGTCGAGGACGCGACCACGGCCTGGGGGATCGTCGACGCGGGGTTGGCCGAGCCCGCTGTGCTGGCCGCGGCGGACGACATGGACACCGACTTCGACCTGGACGCAGCCGCGGCCGACCGGGCCAGCGCTGCCGCCGTGCTCGACGAGGCCACCCGGGCGGCGGTGACCGCCACCGACCGGGCCGCCGCAGCGCGTCGCTGCGCCGCGGACCTCGCCGCCGCGGTGCGAGCACGCGACGAGACGAGTGTCCGGAGCCGAGCCGTCGTCCGGCTCGCCGACGTCGCGAACGGTGCGACCGCGGTCAACCCGTCCGGGATCACCCTCGGCACCTACGTGCTCATGCGCCGCTTCGAGGACGTCGTCGCGGCGGCGAACGACCGGCTCCGGAACATGCTCGCGGGACGCTTCACCCTCGAGACCTCGGATGAGCGAGAGTCGGGGTCACGTGCACGCCGGACCGGGCTCGCCCTCGCCGTCCACGACCACACCACCGACACCGTGCGCGATCCGCGCAGCTTGTCGGGCGGCGAGACGTTCACCGTCTCGCTCTGCCTGGCGCTCGGGCTCGCCGACGTCGTGCAGGCCGAGGCCGGCGGTGTGTCGCTCGGCACGCTGTTCGTCGACGAGGGGTTCGGCACCCTCGACCCGGAGGCGCTCGACGGCGTGCTGGTGCAGCTCGCGCGCCTGACCGCGGGCGGACGGCAGGTCGGGATCGTCAGTCACGTCGACGAGCTGAAGCAGCGGATCCCGGAGCGCATCGCGGTGCGTCGGACCGCGTCGGGCGCCTCGCGGGTGACGACGACGGTCTGAACGGGCCAGCGGGTGCTCCGGCGAGCAGCCGCGTCCGCGTCCGTGTCCGCGTCCGTAACCGCGTCCGCGTCCGCGTCCGTAACCACGTCTGTGTCCGTAACCGCGTCTGTGTCCGTGTTCGCGTCAGGGTGACGGTGTCGAGTCGACGGTGCCGTCGGGTGGCGGCAGGATGTCGGCCGCGATCCACGGGAACACCCACGTGAAGAGCACGAACACGATCGCGGCGAGCAGGACGACCAGCTCGATCACCTTGAGCGCTGTCGGACCCGGCAGGATCCGCCACACGAGCGGGAAGATCACTTGGCGAGCTCCTTCGGCGTGCCCTCGGACACCGGCATCCAGTAGTCGAGCTTGGCGTGCACGACGTAGCGCTGGGCAGCGGACCACATCGGGTGGCAGGCCGTCAGCGTCAGCCAGCGGTCGTCGGCCGAGGGTTCGACCCCGGGCTTGTTCGGGACCGGCGCGATCGTCTCGATCTTGTCCGGGGTGACGATCTGCGAGTCCGTGACCTTGTAGACGTACCAGACGTCGAACTTCGTCGCCTTGTCGGTCACCCGCACCACGACCGCGTCGCCGTCCTGGAGGTCAGCGATCTGGTTGAGCGGCTTGCCGTACGTGACCCGGTGGCCCGCGACGGCGAAGTTGCCCTCGGCTCCGGGCATCGCGGTGTCCTGGTAGTGCCCGAGGCCGATGGTGTTGAGGACCTTCTCGCGGTCGGTGCCCTCGCCGATCGGGCGGTCGTAGTCCGCCCCGAACCGGGGGATCTGCATCGTGCCGAAGACGTCCTCGATGTCCTTCGGTTCCGCGAGCACCGGAGCCGGTCCGCGGTGCTCGGTGCCGCCGCGCGAGGGGGGTTCGACCTGACCGAGGCCCTCGACGAGCTTCGTCTGCCCCTGCACGGCCACGACATCGGTCCACCACGCCGTCCACACGACGTAGAGCCCGGTGCCCGCGCCTGCGATGATGAGGAGTTCGGCGATCAGCGAGACGATCGCGCCGCCGACGGTCTGGCGTCGTCGCGGGGAGCGGTGCGTGGGCGCGTCGCTCGCCTGGTCGCCGGAGCGCGACGGGATGGTGTCGTGCGCGGTCACGAGGCTCCTGATCCTGTGGTGGTTCGGACAGTTGTACCATCCCATGCCGACGGCAGGGTGTCGGCGCTCTCCACAGGACCGTTACCGTGTGGAGATGGAGCACGCCATCCGGCCGTTCGCCCGACCCGACACCGAGGCGGTCGTCGCGCTGTGGGAGGCGTGCGGGCTCGTCCGCCCGTGGAACGATCCGCGGCGGGACATCGAGCGCAAGCTCTCGGTGCAGCCGGAGCTCTTCCTCGTCGCCGTCGAGGCGGGCGACCGGTCCGTCGAGACCGTCGACCGGGTCGTCGCGGCGGGCATGGCCGGCTTCGACGGACACCGGGGCTGGGTGAACTACCTCGCCGTCCGTCCCGACCTGCAGGGCTCCGGGCTGGGTCGGCGGCTCATGGAGGAGTTCGAGCAGCGGCTCGCGGCGATGGGCTGCCCGAAGCTCAACCTGCAGGTGCGGGTCGGCAACGAGCAGGTCATCGGCTTCTACGAAGCGCTCGGGTACGCGGACGACCGCACGGTGTCGCTCGGCAAGCGCCTCATCCCCGACGCCTGACCGCCCGCCGCCGCCGCCCGCCGCCCGCCGCCGTGTGCCCGAGTCTCGCGCTGGGCGACCGTTCTCGCGGCCGTCCGCGCGAGAACGGTCGCTCACCCCGAGTCTCGCGGCCGCCCGGCGCCCGCCCGCCTCACACCAGCGCGAGCCCGACGGACGCGCCGAACGCCAGCACGATCCCGACGAGCTGGAGCGGCGTCAACCGCTCCCGCAGCACGACCCCCGCCAACACCACCGTCCCGATCGGGTAGAGCGCGTTCAGGACGCTCATCACCGGGAGCGTGAGGGGGTCGTCGCTCGAGTGCAAGCCGGCCTGCACGAAGACGTTCGCGAGCGCGTCGAAGAACCCGCACGCCACGACGGTCGCGACGAGCCGACCGGACCAGTGCGCCCGCCCCGCGGCCAGCAGGGGCACACGACCGACCGCAGCCGGCGCGGACAGCCGGCCCGGGCCTCCAGGCCGACCCGCGCCGTCACGTCGAACAGACGCGCCGGCGCCGCCACCTGCGTCCCCGCCTCCGCGCCGCACCACCACGACCGCGGCCACCCCGAGCAGCACCACCTGCAGCGCCCGCGCCACCACGAGCGGCGCCACGCCCGAGTCGGCGGGCGTCATGTCGTACGCCAGCACGATCCCACCGAACCCGCACCCCGCGACCGCCGCCGCGGCCACCCCTCGTGCCGTCAGCCGTGCCCCCGATGTGTCCCGCACGGAGGCCACGAGCACGACCGCCACCACCGCGACGACGAGCATGCCCACCGCGAGCGGCGAGAGCGCCGTCCCCCGGAGCACCGCGACCACGACCGGGACGCACGCGGCGAACACGGCGGTGACCGGCGAGAGGACGCTCATCGGCCCGATGGCGAGCGCCGTGTAGAGGAGGAGGACGGCCGCGCCGCCCGCGAGGCCCGCGACCGCGCCCCACACGACCGCACGGCCCGAGAACGCCGAGTCCACGACGACGAGCCCCACCAGGAGCGGCACGACCCCGACGAGCGCCGCCACCGCCGTGACGACGACGGGGCGGAGGCGACGCGAGGCGAGGCCGCCGAGGAAGTCGGCGAACCCGTAGACGAGGGCGCCGGACAGGCCGAGGACGACGGTGAGCACGGCTCCCATCCTGCCCGCACCGGTACCCTGCACGGCGTGAGCGTTCCCTACCAGCGACTTCCCCGCATCGATGGCCGGTGGCGGTGGTGGCGTCCGCTCGTGGCGCTGGCGGTCCTGGCGGGTTGGTACCTCGTGTCCCAGGTCCTCATCGTCATCGCGTTCACGATCCCGATCGGCGCGACCTCCGGGGCGGACGGCCTGATCGACTTCGAGCAGAAGCTCTCGAGCGGCGCGCTCGACCCGACGGACCCGCTGACGCTGTCGGTCTCGCTCGTGTCGCTCGTGGTGCTGCTCCCCGGGATCGTGGTCGCCGTGCGGATCGCGGGGCTCGGGCGGGGCGTCCTGTCGTCGGTGCGTTTCCGGGTCCGCTGGGGCTGGACCGCGTGGTGCCTGATCCCCACCCTCGTGATCGCGGCGATCATGTTCGCGGTGCAGGGTCTGCCGATGCTCACGCTGGACGGCGGCTTCGGTTGGGACCACGACGCCATCGGGCAGTCCACCGTCACGCTGTCGACCCTCGTGCTCACGATCGCCCTCGTCGTCGTGCTGGTGCCGTTCCAGGGCGCCGCCGAGGAGTACATCTTCCGCGGCTTCCTCATGCAGACGATCGCGTCGTGGATCCCGCGCCGCGCCGGGACCGTCATCGCGGTCGCGGTGTCGACGGTGGTCTTCGCCTCGCTGCACATCCCGAACGGCTACAACGTCTGGGGCATCCTCGACGTGGGGTCGTTCGGCCTCGTCGCCGCGATCATCGTGCTCCGCACCGGTGGGCTCGAGGCCACGGTCCTGCAGCACGCGTTCAACAACATCATGATCTTCGTGTTGCAGGCGCCGGGCTGGTCGAGGATCGACCTGCAGTCGCAGGACGCGAACGGCACCTGGCAGGGGTGGCTCGTCACGCTCGGCACGTCGCTGGCGTACTGGGGCATGGTGGAGCTCCTCGCGCGGTGGCGCCGCCTCGATCGTCGCTTCGCCGGGCGCGAAGCACCCCGCTTCCGCGGTCCGGTCCCCGCCTGGGCGGGCGGGTCGCGCTGGGTCCGGCCGGGAGGCACGGGCTGGGAAGGCGCGCCGACCCACGCCGACGGGGTGGCCGGGTCGGCAGACGCCGCGGACGCTCCGGGCGACGCCGGCGCGGGACCTGTGGACGCGACCGCGGGTGTCGCCGGCCGATCGTAGGCTTGGGGGCATGAGCACGACGGCCACGACCTCCCCGTCGCGGTCCGCCGCGCTCGACGTCCTGCACCGCGTGTGGGGCTACGACGACTTCCGCGGCGAGCAGGCCGCGATCATCGACCAGGTCGTCTCCGGCGGCGACGCCCTCGTGCTCATGCCGACCGGTGGCGGCAAGTCGCTCTGCTACCAGGTGCCCGCGCTCGTGCGGGACGGCGTCGGGGTCGTGGTGTCGCCGCTCATCGCGCTCATGCAGGACCAGGTCGACGCCCTCGCCGCCAACGGCGTGCGCGCGGCGTTCCTCAACTCGACGCAGGGGCCCGACGAGCGCGCCCGCGTCGAACAGGCCGTCGTGTCCGGGCAGGTCGACATGCTCTACCTCGCGCCCGAGCGGCTCCGGCTCGAGAGCACGCGGGCGCTGCTCGACCGTGCCCGCATCGCGCTGTTCGCCATCGACGAGGCACACTGCGTCGCCCAGTGGGGGCACGACTTCCGGCCGGACTACCTCGAACTGAGCGTCCTGCACGAGCGCTGGCCCGCGGTGCCCCGGATCGCGTTGACGGCCACGGCGACCCCGCAGACCCACCGCGAGATCTCCGCGCGCCTCGGCCTCGACGACGCCGCCCACTTCGTCGCCGACTTCGACCGGCCGAACATCCAGTACCGGATCGAGCCGAAGACCGGGGCGCTCCAGCAGCTGCTCACCTTCATCCGGACGGAGCACAGCGGCGACGCCGGCATCGTCTACTGCCTCTCGCGGAACTCCGTCGAACGCACCGCCGCGGCGCTGGCCGAGCAGGGCATCCCGGCGCTGCCGTACCACGCCGGCCTCGACGCCCGGGTGCGCGAGCGCAACCAGTCGACCTTCCTCCGCGAGGACGGCGTCGTCATGGTCGCGACGATCGCGTTCGGCATGGGGATCGACAAGCCGGACGTCCGCTTCGTGGCACACCTCGACCTGCCGAAGTCGGTCGAGGGCTACTACCAGGAGACCGGTCGTGCCGGCCGCGACGGACTGCCCTCGACCGCGTGGCTCGCCTACGGGCTGAACGACGTGGTGCAGCAGCGTCGGATGATCGACCAGTCCGAGGGCGACGCCGCGCACCGACGCCAGCTCAGCGCGCACCTCGACGCCATGCTCGCCCTCTGCGAGACCATCGAGTGCCGACGCGTCCGGCTGCTCGCCTACTTCGGGCAGGAGAGCACGGCGTGCGGCAACTGCGACACGTGCATCGCGCCGCCCGAGTCGTGGGACGGCACCGTGCCCGCGCAGAAGCTCCTGTCCACCGTGGTCCGGCTCGAGCGTGAGCGCGGCCAGCGGTACGGCGTCGCGCACCTCGTCGACATCCTCGTCGGCAAGCAGTCGCCGCGCGTGCAGGAACTCCGGCACGACTCGCTCGCGACGTTCGGCATCGGCGCCGACCTGTCCGAGGGGGAGTGGCGCACGGTGGCCCGGCAGCTCCTCGCGCAGGGGTTCATGGCGGTGTCGGGCGACGGCTACGGCACGATCATCCTCAGCACGACGAGCGCCGACGTCCTCGCCGGGCGGGTGGTGGTCCGCATGCGCCGCGACCCGGTGAAGAGCCCCCGAGCCGGCCGCTCGCGTCGTACGGTCGTGACGGACATGCCCCAGGAGGCGGTCGGGCTGTTCGAGGCCCTCCGGTCGTGGCGCGCGGCGCAGGCACGCGAACAGGGTGTGCCCGCCTACGTGGTGTTCAACGACGCCACGCTCCGGGGCATCGCGGCGGTGAAGCCGGCCGACGTGGACGAGCTCGGCGAGATCTCCGGTGTCGGCGCCGCGAAGCTCGAGCGGTACGGGCGTGCGGTGCTCGACGTCGTCGCTGCCGCTGCCGACTGACCGTTCTCCGCGCGCTGCGTCTGCACGCGTGGATCGCATGCCGTGTCGGGCATGTGCCGCGGAGGACGCTCATTACACTCGGAACCCCGTCACGAGGAGGCCCGGGTGTCCGGTTCGACGAAGTTCGCCACCGTGCTGAGCCGCGCTGTGGTCACACCGCTCGCGCGACTGCTGTGGCGCCCGCGGATCGTCGGTCGTCGGAACGTCCCGAAGCACGGCGCCGTCATCCTCGCGAGCAACCACCGTTCGTTCATCGACTCGCCCGCGATCACGCTCATGGCGCCGCGGAAGGTGTCGTTCCTCGCGAAGCAGGAGTACTTCACCGGGACCGGTCTCCGCGGTGCGGTGTCGCGAGCGTTCTTCGGCGGCATCGGCGCGATCGGCGTCGAGCGTGGTGCGGGGTCCGCGGCGCAGCACGCCCTGGACCTCGGGCTCGAACGACTCGAAGCGGGCGAGGCCTTCGCGATCTACCCCGAGGGCACCCGCTCGCTCGACGGTCGCCTGTACAAGGGCCGGACCGGTGTCGCCTGGCTGGCGCTCACGAGCGGTGCCCCCGTCGTCCCGGTCGCCCTGACCGGCACCGAGGACGTGCAGCCCGTCGGCTCGAAGGTCCCGCGGTTCGCGAAGGTGACGATCGAGTTCGGGAAGCCCCTCGACCTGTCGTCCTTCGGTGAGGCTTCGTCCGGCCGTGCTCGTCGCCATGCGACCGACGCCGTGATGGCCGCGATCCAGGAGCTCAGCGGGCAGGAGCCCGCGAACGCGTACAACAACCCGCCGGCCTCGATCGTCGAGCGCGTGAAGCAGGTCCTCCGTCGGGACGACCCCACGACCGCCGCCGTCGAGCCCGACTGAGTATTGCGCATACCAAATATCAGTGCTTCAATGGAGGCGTGCCGTCGGCACGCCGGACCGACCGAACGGTCCGCCCAACCGCACTGACCGGAAGGCAAGCAGCATGTCCTCCACACCCCTCTTCGACGCCGTCACCGCCCGTCGTCGCGAGCCCTCGCCGGCACCGTCCGCGTCCGTCCCGGCGTCGCTCGTCGCCGCGATCGACGCGATCCCACAGCGCCTGACCGCGGACCTCGGTGTCGGCCTCCCCGTCGCCGAGGAGCAGCTCGCCCTCGTCGAGGCCGTCGCCGACGCAGTGACCCGCGCGGTCGTGGACGCCGTGGCCGCGGAAGTCGAGCGGATCACCCGCGACGGCCGCGTCCGCGTCTGAGCCGCAGGTCGTGTCGAACCCGACCGAGCTCCCGACCCGTCGTTCCCGCCGAACGACGGACCGCGGGCGGACCCCCGAACCCACCGGGGCGGCGGTGTCCCCTCCTGCCGCCTCGGTGCTCCACCCCGAGCTCCCGACCCGCCGGGACGACCGGAGTACCGTGCTCCCGACCCGACGGAGCCTCCGCGCGGCCGAGCACGACGCCCGACGGCGCGATCGCGTCCGGGCGCTGACGGAGGCGGTCACCGTCCCGCTCCGCGTGGTCACCGTCCCGCTCCGCGTGGTCACCGTCCCGCTCCGCGTGGTCACCGGCACCGTGTCCTCCACGCGGGCGGTCCCCGTCACGGCGACGGCGGTCGCGGCGTGCATGGTCGTGGCGCTCGGGTCGCCGCAGTCCGCCCTCGCCGCGACGCCCCAGGTCGTGACGCCGGGCGTCGGCGCCGTCGGGCAGCAGTACGTCGCTCCCGACGGCAGCACCGTCGTCGGTCACCGTGACACCTTCGGCGTGGCCCTCGTCCGGCCCGTGCCCGAGCCCACCCGTGCCACGGCGGCGGCTCGTCCCGCCACACCGCGTCCCGCCGCGTCCGGTGTCGTCCGGCCCGTCGTGGGCACCGTGCCCGTGGCCGGCGGTTTCGGTGGCCGCCAGGTCGTGGGCTGCGGCGCCTGCTCGACCGACCACCAGGGTCTCGACTTCGCCGCTGCCGAGGGCACGCCGGTCGTGGCCGTCCTGCCCGGTCGGGTCCTCGCCGCCGGGGTCCTCGGCGGGTACGGCAACCAGGTCCTCGTGCAGCACGCCGACGGAACGCAGACACGGTCCGCGCACCTCTCCCGCATCGACGTCGTCCCCGGGCAGACCGTCGCCGCGGGTCAGCAGCTCGGTGCCGTCGGCAGCACCGGTGTCTCGACGGGTCCACACCTGCACTTCGAGGTGCTCGTCGACAGTGTGCCGGTCGACCCGGCGGCTTGGCTCGCGGCCCGGGGCATCCGCTGATCGGAGCGGCGTAGCGTCGGATCGGTCGCGGCACGGTGCCGCACAGGACGGAGGCGCTCGTGCGCGTGTCGGTGTTGGGAACGGGTGCGATGGGTGCCGGTGTCGCGGGGTCGCTCCGCCGGGCAGGGCACGACGTGACGGTGTGGAACCGGACCCGCGAGCGGGCCGAGCCGCTCGCCGACGCCGGGGCGACCGTCGTGGACACCCCCTCGGAGGCGGTCGCGGACGCCGAGGTCGTGCTCCTCACGCTGTTCGACACCGACGCCGTGGTCGACGTCCTCGAGCAGGCAGCCGGGGACGCTCCCGAGGAAGCCGTCTGGGTCCAGGCCTCGACGATCGGCACCGCGGGGACCGAGACGGTCGTGCAGCTCGCGGCCAAGTACGACATCACCCTGGTGGAGGCGATGATGCTCGGCACCAAGGCCCCCGCCGAGCAGGGCAAGCTGACGCTCCTCGCCGCCGGACCGGCCGACGTGCTGGACGGGCTCGGCTCCGTGTTCGAGGCGATCGCGGTGAAGACCGTCCGCGCGGGCGAGCAGGTCGGGCAGGGCACCGCGCTCAAGCTCGCGGCGAACGCCTGGATCGCCTCCATCACCGCCGCGACCGGACAGTCCCTCGCGATCGCGCGGTCCCTGGGTCTCGACCCGGCCCTCTTCCTCGAGGCCATCGACGGCAGCGCCAGCGACTCGCCGTACGCCCACACCAAGGGGGAGTCGATGATCGAGGGCACCTTCCCCGCGCAGTTCGCGCTCGACGGGCTGCGGAAGGACATCGGGCTCATCACGGAGGCCGCGCGCGCTGCAGGCGTCTCGACGGTGCTGCTCGAGGCGCTCGGCCGGGTCTACGCCGACGCGAGTGCGGCGGGCCACGGCGGCGACGACATCGCGGCGGTCGGCACCGCCTTCTGAGCGGCTGAGCCGAGCCCGGCGACGGCTGAGCCGGGCCCGGCGACGGCACGGGCCCGGTTCCCCGCGAGGGGCGCAGGACGACGTCGTGACGCCAGCGCGCCGTAGCGCCGCCGGAACCGCCTCAGCGCCGCCGGAACCAGCGTCGGACCGCGCCCGAGAGCCGACCGACGGCCTCGTCGTTCATCGTGTTCGCCAGGTCGAAGGCCTCGCGCGTGGGGTCGGCGCCCGCTCGGATGCGACGGAGCGCGGCGTCCGCCCGGGCACGCGCGTCGAGCTCGGCGAGCGGCATGTCGTCCTCGGGGTCGTGCCCCTCGGTACTCGCCGCCGTCGTCATGCGGTGAGGCTACGCGACGGCGACGTCGTCCGCCTGGGACTCCTCCGGCGCGATGTGGTCGACCACCCGGGTCATGTCCTCGAGGAAGGCGACGATCACCCGGATGTCCCGTTCGTCGAGGGTCGAGGCCACAGCGGCGCCGCTGTCGTCGAGCTGGTCGAGGACGCTCAGCGCCTGACGCATCGACTCGCCGGACGCCGTGAGGAACACCCCGCGACGGTCGTGCGGATCGGGGTGGCGTTCGACGTGACCGCTCCGGACGAGCCGGTCGACGAGCGCCGAGGTCGAGGCCGCGGTGATGCCGAGCTCCTCGGCGAGTTGCTTCGAGTTGACGTGCCGCCCGGCCTGTTCGGCATCGAGCAGCACCCGGAGCGCGAGCAGGGCGTTCTCCCCGACGCCGAGCGCTTCGCGGGCGCGACGCTGTGCGGCGTTCTCGGCGCTGCGGTACCGCCGGAGGGCGTTCAGCACGTCGACCGCGTCGACCCTCGTGCGCTCGTCGTACCAGAACCCCGCGGAGTCTCGTGCTTCCTCGGTGGTCATACCACGATGCTAGACGCTCTAGTTAGATTGTCTAGCGAACACGCGTCGATCGGCCATGCAACACCGGTGACGCGCGCCCGAAACACTCCGGCAACGACCGCTCAGTAGGTTCGCCGCATGCGGGTGCGGACGTGCTGAGCCATCTCGCCGGGAGCGTCTACCGCCTCGGCGCCGCCGTCGAGCACACCGACGTCGTCGCCCGGCTCCTCGACGTCTACGTCGTCCGACGACAAGCGGTGGCCGGCGCGCAGGCCCAGGACGTCTCGGCGGCGCTCCGCGCGGTGGTCGGGGCCACGGTGCTCCGGGACACCGAACCGGCCGTGACGCTCGACGCGCTCGCGCTCGACCGGCACGAGCCCGCGTCCATCGCGAGCGCCGTCGCCGTCGCACGCGACAGCGCCCGGAGGGCTCGCGAGGTCGTCTCCACCGAGCTCTGGGACTGCCTCGACGTGACGAGGTCCCGGATGCCCCGCAAGGTCGGCGGTGACCGGGCCCACGACTTCCTCACCTGGGCGAAGGAGCGGAGCGCCCTGGCCGTCGGGGTCGTCGACGGCGACGCCAGCCGCGACGAGGTCTGGGCGTTCTTCACGCTCGGCCGCTCGATCACCCGCTGCCGGTCGACCGCGGCGCTGCTCGGGTCGGCGCTCCTCGACGACGAGTCCGCGGACTCCTGGTCGGACGCGCTGCGCGGGTGCGGCGCGCGCGAGGCGTTCCGCCGTGGGTCCCACCCCGAGGTCGAGCCGGCCGAGGCCGCGGCGTTCCTCCTCCTCGACACCAACAGCCCGCGTGCGCTGGCGTTCCTCGCGCACCGCGCCGCGGACGGCCTGGCCGGGGTGGCGCCGGCCTGCGTGGCCGAGCAGGTGGCCGGGTTCCGCCGGGCCGTCGCGGCCCTGGACGCGGTCGCACCGGGCGATGCGCTCGCGGCGCTCGCCGGGGTCACGGCGCAGCTGGCCTCCGCGGCGGCGGCCGTCGACGCCGCGCTCGAGGAGCGCGTCTTCCAGGCACCCGCTCCCGTCTCCTGACCCGGGTGCCGGACAGGTCCGTCCACCGGCCTGGAGGCGCGTGGCGGCGCCGCACCGTGCCTCCAGGCCGGCGGCGCGCACCGTCGGTCAGCGTGTGACGCGACCCGTCCGTCAGACGCCGCTGGACCGGTTGGCGACGGCTTCGTCACGGGAGAGCTCCTGACGGAAGGCGGCGCGTGCCGCGCGCGGGCCGACGACCGGCACCGCGTGCGTCACCGCGAGGTGCAGTCGTGTGTCCGCGTCGTAGCGGAGGCGGAACCGCTCGAACCGGACGAGCCAGACCAGGGCGATCGCCAGGGCGACGAACCCGGACGTCGCGCCGACCCCGATCGCCCACCGCGGTCCCCAGGCGTCCGCGATGGCGCCGACGATCGGCGCGCCGATCGGGGTGCCGCCCGCGAAGATCGCCATGTAGAGCGCCATCACGCGGCCGCGCATCGCGGGCTCGGTGGTGGTCTGCACGAGCGCGTTCGCGGTCGTCATGAAGGTCAGGGACGCGAGCCCGACGAACACGAGGACGACCGCGAAGCTCCAGTACGTCGGCGCGAAGGCCGCGGCGGTGCACGCGAGACCGAACCCGGCGGAGGCGATGACGAGCGTGCGCATCCGCGGACGCTCCCGGCGTGCCGACAGCAGGGCGCCGAGCACGGAGCCGATCGCCATGACCGAGTTGAGCAGGCCGAACTCGCCGGCGCCCCGGTGGAACTCGACCTTGGCCATCGTCGAGGTGAAGATCGGGAAGTTCACGCCGAACGTCCCCACGACGAAGATCATGCAGAGCACGACGATGATGTCCGGTCGGGTCCGCACGTAGCGGAAGCCCGCCACGATCTGGCCCTTGCCGCGCTTCGGCCGGACGCGCTCGGCGAGCTGTGCGGGGTCGACGAACCGCAGCGCGACGAGGACGGCCAGGAACGACCCGGCGTTGATCACGAACACCCAGCCGGAGCCGATCGCGGCGATGAGTACCCCGGCGACGGCGGGGCCGATGAGCCGGGCGGCGTTGAACGAGGCGGAGTTGAGCGCGACGGCGTTGGCGACGTCGCCGCCCTGCACGACGTCGGACACGAAGGCCTGGCGGACCGGGGTGTCGAACGCGGCGACGATGCCGAGTGCGAGGGCGAACCCGTAGAGCGACAACAGGGTCGCGGTGTGGGTGAGCACCATGACGCCGAGCCCGAGTCCGAGCGCGCCCATGAGGCCCTGGGTCAGCATGAGCACCATGCGGCGGTCGAACCGGTCCGCGACGAGCCCGGTGAGGGGGAGGAGGAGCAGCTGCGGCCCGAACTGGAGGGCCATCGTGACGCCCACGGCGACGGCGTTGTTGTCGGACAGTTGGGTGAGGACGATCCAGTCCTGTGCCGTGCGCTGCATCCAGGTGCCGACGTTGGACACCAGGGCACCGGCGAACCAGATGCGGTAGTTGCGTCCCGCCAGGGACCGGAACATGGCCGTCACTGTTGTGCGAGCCTCCTCATGATCTCGGTGGCCTCGGTGAGCGTCGCGCGCTCCGCCGGGGTGAGCGCCGTCAGACGCGGGGTGAGCCAGTCGTCGCGGCGCCGTCGGGTCTCCTCGACGAAGGCCGCGCCCGTTGCGGTCGCGCCGATGAGGACCTTGCGGCGGTCGTCGCCGTGCAGGTGCTTCGACACGAGGCCGCGGTCCATCAGGACGGCCACGGTCTTGGTCATCGACGGCGGGGTGACGCCGTCCTGCCGGCTGAGGTCGGCGAGGGTCATCGCCCCGTCGCGGTGGAGTCGGGCGAGGGCGGAGAACTGCGCGTCCGTGACGGTCGTGTCCGCCTTCTGGTTGCGCAGGGTCCGCGAGAGGCGGTTCACGGCGATCCGGAGGTCCGTCGCGAGCGACGGACGGGTGGCGAGGGCGGGCATGGTCGTTAGCCTATCAAATTAGTTCAGCGAACGAACTGGTTCCGCGCCGGGCGGACGGGAATGCGTGTCACCGGTGTACCGTTCGGACTGTAGACAACAGGTGTTGTTCAGAACGAAGGGAGCAGGAGCACATGTCCGAGTTCGAGGGCAAGGTCGCCGTCGTCACCGGTGGTGGCAGCGGCATCGGCGAAGCGATCGCGAAGGAGCTCGCCGCGGCGGGCGCAGCGGTCGTCGTCACCGACGTCAACGAGGACGCTGCGCGGCGCGTGGTGTCCGAGATCGAAGCGGCCGGCGGGACCGCGAGCGCGTTCGAGGCCGACTCCGCGCTCGCCGCCGACAACGAGCGGATGGTGCAGTTCGCCGTCGACACGTACGGCGCGCTCCACCTCGCCGTGAACAACGCCGGCATCGGCGCCGCTCCGCAGCCGATCGGCGAGTACGACGTCGCCGCCTGGGACCGCGTGCGTGCGGTGGACCTCGACGGCGTCTTCTACGGCCTCCGCTACGAGATCCCGGCGATGCTCGCGGCCGGCGGCGGGGCGATCGTGAACATGGCCTCCGTGCTCGGCTCGGTCGGCATCGCGCAGAACGCCGCCTACGTCGCGTCGAAGCACGCGCTCGTCGGGCTCACCAAGGTCGCCGCGCTCGAGTACACGGCGCAGGGCGTCCGCACGAACGCGGTCGGTCCGGGCTTCATCGACACGCCGCTCGTGCGGTCGTCGTTGTCGGCCGAGGCCCTCTCCGCCCTCGAGCAGGAGCACGCGGCCGGCCGGCTCGGCACCGACACCGAGGTCGCGGCGCTCGTGCTGTTCCTCCTGAGCGACAAGGCGTCGTTCATCAGCGGGAGCTACCACCTGGTGGACGGCGGCTACAGCGCCCACTGACGTGGGCAGACGGACGGGAGGCCCGGATCACGTGACCGGCGTCGGTCGCGTGATCCGGGCCTCCAGTCCGTCCGCGTCGCGGTGCGTCAGCGCGCCACCGCGACCGCATCGCGACTGATCGCCCCCTCGGGGAGCAGGGCGTGGACACCCCAGGTGCGGTTCGCGACCTGGGTGATGCGCATGCTCACCGCAACGCTCACCATCGCGAGCGCCTCGGCGCGGCCGATGTCGAACAGGCCGGCGATCCAGTCCACCATCGCGTCGAGCGCGATCGTCGTGGCGGTGTTGAGGTCCGGGTCGAAGCCGAACGTGATCCGTCCGGCCGGGGTGTCCGCGTGGATGCCGGCGACCGGTGTCTCGTCGAGCAGCGACAGCGTCATCGTGGTGGTCATCCCGCACTCGATCGCCGTCCCGGACACCTCGCCGTCCCCCTGCGCCGCGTGGCCGTCGCCGACCCAGAGCAGGGCGTCCGGCACGGTGACCGGCAGGAACAGCGTCGACCCGGCGACGAGCTCCCGGCAGTCGACGTTGCCACCGCCGACCGGCCGCGGGGGGATCGTCGAGTGCTCGCCGGTCGGCTCCGGGGGCAGGCCGACGACCCCGAGGAACGGTGCCGTCCGGACCGCGAGCCCGAGCTGGTTGACCGCCCGGCCCGCGGCAGCGTCGACGTCCCACAGCAGCGGGCCGCGGGACGCCGGGTCCGTCAGACCGAGGGCTCGGTTGACGGGTGTGTCCACGCCGCCGGAGCCGGTGTAGCCCCAGTCGTCCGGCACGAGGTCGTCGAAGTGCACGGCGAGCACCTGACCCGGACGAGCGCCGGCCACCGCGACCGGTCCCACGAGGCAGTGACCGCGTCGGGACGGCAGGAGCGTCGGCGCCTCGGCTCCGGGCTCGGGCTGGCGCTCGGTGTAGCCCGCGGCGCTCAGTGTCCGGACCGTGACGGTGTCGCCCTGTTCGACCCGGAGCACCGGAGGACGCTCGGCGTCGAACACGTCGGTGACGGTGGCGGGCGTGGCGTCGATGCGGTGTGAGGTCACCGGTCGATCCTCGCACCTCGGCCCGCAGCCGAGCGGGCCCTGCCGGTGGGCAGCGCTCGTCAGTGGAACTGCGGGATGGTCAGCCAGATCCCGAACAACACCGCAGCACCGCACACCGCGAAGCACGTCCACGCACCGACCACCGCGGCGGCGGGCGTGTGCCCGGAGCGCGGGGTCTCCTCCGAGTACTGCGTCCGCTCGCCGCCCGCGTCGACCGGCTGCCCCGTCCCGAGCAGCCGCAGCCCGAGCGTGTAGAGGAGCACCACACCCACCGCTGCGACGAACCCCACCCACGCGACCGTCGCGATCGCACCGAAGTCGATGTCCATCTCGTCCTCCGATCAGGCGGCCACCGGCTGCGACGCCGGCTGGTCCTCGTTGACGTTGTCCTGCGTCACCGGTTTGCGGCGCGCCAGGACGAAGAAGCCGATCCCGGCCGCGAGGGCCAGCGCGGCGACGACCACCAGGCCGATGGTCGAGGTCGCCGCGACCGCGGTGGCGAGGGCGCCGACCACCGCAGCGGCGGGCAGCGTGATGACCCACGCGACCACGATCCGGCCGACGACCGACCAGTGCACGTCGGCGAGCTTCTTGCCGAGTCCGGACCCGATCACCGAGCCGCTCGTCACGTGCGTCGTCGAGAGGGCGAACCCGAGGTGCGACGACACCAGGATCGTGGCCGCCGAGCTCGCCTCGGCGGCGAAGCCCTGCGGCGACTGCACGTCCGAGATCTTCTTGCCGACGGTGCGCATGATGCGCCAGCCGCCCATGTACGTCCCGAGGCCGATCGCGAGCCCGCACGCCAGGATCACCCAGAGCGCCGGCCCGCTGCCGGACGGCTGGTAGTCCGCGGCGACGAGGGTCAGGGTGATGACGCCCATCGTCTTCTGTGCGTCGTTCGTGCCGTGGGCGAGCGAGACGAGCGACGCGGAGATCGTCTGGCCGTGCCGGAAGCCGGTCGCGGCACCGTGCGTGGTCGCGTTCTTCGTCAGGGAGTACGCCAGGTAGGTCGCGACGAGCGCGATGACGCCCGCGATGACCGGGGAGAGCAGGGCCGGTAGCACGACCTTCGACACGACGGTCGCCCAGTCGACGGAGTTGAGCCCGGCGCCGATGATGGACGCGCCGATGAGGCCGCCGAACAGTGCGTGCGTGGACGACGACGGCAGGCCGAAGTACCACGTGGCGAGGTTCCAGAGCACGGCACCGACGAGCCCCGCGAAGATCATGACCGGGGAGATGTGGATGCCGTCCTGGCCCTCGCGGATGATGCCCTGCGAGACGGTCTTGGCGACCTCGGTGGAGAGGAACGCGCCGACCACGTTGAGGACGGCGGAGATGAGCACGGCGGTCCGGGGCTTGAGGGCTCCGGTGGCGACCGAGGTGGCCATGGCGTTCGCGGTGTCGTGGAAGCCGTTCGTGAAGTCGAACACGAGGGCCACCACGATCACCAGCACGACGGTGACGAGGACGTCCATGCGCGACAACGGTAGGCCGGCTCGGAACCCGCTGCGTGAACGCCGGGTGAACACGTCACGGAACCCGTGCGGCGCCCGGCCGTCTGCGAGGATGCAGAGGTGCCGACCTTCTCCGCAGCCCGAGGGGACTCCTCGTTCACCGACGCGCACGGCGTCGAGATCGTCTACTCCACCTGGCGTGCCGGCAAGCCGAAGGGCATCGTGCAGATCGCGCACGGCGTCGGCGAGCACTCGCTGCGGTACGAGCCGCTCGCGCAGGACCTCGTCCGCGCCGGGTGGACGGTGGTCGCGAACGACCACCGCGGGCACGGCCGCACCGGGCTCGCGCAGTGGGACGGCGACCACGCCAGGCTCGGCCGGCTCGGACCCGGGGGCCTGCGGGCAGCCATCGCCGCGGTCGAGCAGCTGACCGCCCTCGCCCGGGAGGACACGCCGGGGGTGCCGCTCGTGCTGCTCGGGCACTCGTGGGGGTCGCTCATGGCGCAGCGGATCGTGAACACGTCGAGCGCGCGCTACGACGGGATCGTGCTCTCCGCCACGGCGTACCGGCTGCCCGGGTGGATGAACAGCGGCGACCTGAACGCCCGGTTCGCCGGGTCCGGTCCGACGAAGTACGAGTGGATCAGTCGCGACCGGGCGGTGATCGACGCGATCGGGCTGGACCCGCTCGCGGTCGAGGCCGACGTCATCAAGCTCTTCGGTCTCCCGGACACCCTGCGGCTGCTCGGGGTGCCGCGTCGGGGCATCCCGCACGACCTCCCGATGCTGCTGCAGGTCGGATCCGACGACACCCTCGGCGGCCCACGGTCCGTCGAGCGCCTGGCCCGGGCGTACCGGACGCGCGGGAAGCTGTCGGACGTCGAGGTCCGGGTCTACGAGGGCGCACGGCACGAGGTCTACAACGAGACCAACCGGGACGAGGTGGTCGGGGACCTGCTCGGGTGGCTGGGGCGCGCGGTCGCGCGCTGACGCGGCCTGGAGGCCCGTGGCGGGCCCGCCACGCGCCTCCAGGCCGTCGCGTCGCGGCGTAGGCTCGTCGCGTGCACGGTGAGTACAAGGTCCCAGGCGGGAAGCTGGTCGTCGTCGACCTCGAGGTCGTCGACGGGAAGATCCGCGAGTTCCGGCTCGCCGGCGACTTCTTCCTCGAGCCCGACGACGCGCTGCCGCTCATCGACCAGGCCGTGGACGGCCTGCCCGCCGCGACCGACGCAGCCGGCATCGCCGCTGCCGTGCGGGGTGCGCTGCCCGACGGGGCGCAGCTCCTCGGCTTCACGCCGGAGTCCGTCGGCGTCGCGGTCCGCCGGGCGCTCTCGCGGGCGTCGTCGTGGCTGGACCACGACTGGGAGGTCATCCACGAGGGGCCGATCTCCCCGAACGAGCACCTCGCGCTCGACCAGGTCCTCACGGAGGAGGTCGGCGCAGGTCGCCGCGGACCGACCCTCCGCATCTGGGAGTGGGACGAGTCCGCCGTCGTCATCGGGTCGTTCCAGTCCCTCCGGAACGAGGTCGACCCCGAGGGTGCCGCGAAGTACGGCGTGCAGGTCGTCCGTCGCATCTCCGGCGGCGGCGCGATGTTCATGGAGGCGGGCGCGATCATCTCGTACTCGCTGTACGTGCCGGCCGACCTCGTGCAGGGCATGACCTTCGCCGACTCGTACGCCTACCTCGACGAGTGGGTGATCGAGGCGCTGAAGTCGCTCGGCATCGACGCGTACTACCAGCCGCTCAACGACATCACCTCGGCGAAGGGCAAGATCGGCGGGGCCGCCCAGAAGCGCCTCGGCACCGGTGCCGTGCTGCACCACGCGACCATGAGCTACGACATGGACGGCCAGAAGATGGTCGAGGTGCTCCGGATCGGTCGCGAGAAGATGAGCGACAAGGGCACGACCTCGGCGGCGAAGCGGGTCGACCCCCTGCGGTCGCAGACCGGCCTGTCCCGGGCGGAGATCATCGACCGCCTCGTCGACACGTTCACGAAGCGCTACGGGGCGCACGAGGGGCACGTGACCGAGGCCGAGCGGCAGCGGGCGCACGAGCTCATCGAGACGAAGTTCGCGACGAAGGAGTGGCTCGAGCGGGTGCCGTGAGCTCGGGCTCGCCTCAGTCCCGCTCCGCTCGGTCCCGCTCGGCTCGAGCCGGCGCGCCTCGAGCCGGCTCGCCTCGGTCCGGCTCGCCTCGGTCCGGCTCGCCTCGGTCCGGTTCGGAGAGGACGTGCGCGAGCCCACGGACGAGGAGCGCACGACTCCGGTCGGTCGCCGCACCGTCGGGGTCGCCCACGGAGGACCGTGTCAGGCCGTCGACCACGGCGATGACCGCGTCGGCCGCGTCCGGCGTCGGCACCGCGAGCACGATCCCGTGCGCGGCCGACCACCGGTCGAGGCCCGCAGCCACCGCGTCGCGCCAGAGCCGTCGTTCCGCGTCGACCAGCGCGCCGTCGCCGTCCGGGTCGAGGCCGCTGCTGCTCACGGCTTCCAGCAGCCGGAACCGCTCCGGTTCGCTCCGCACGAGGTCGATCCACGCGCCGACCGCGGCGTCCAGCGCACCCCGGACGTCGTCGTGGGCGTCGGCGGCGGCGAGCACTCGGGGGAGGGACGCCCGGGCCTGCCGCTCGAGCAGCGCGACGACGAGGTGGCGTCGAGCCCCGAACACGTAGTGCACCACGCCGTGGGCGACCCCGGCCCGGGCGGCGACCGCCCGCGTGGTCAGCCCGGGGAGGCCGTCGTCCCGGACGACGAGGGCGGCCGCGTCGAGCAGCTCCTCGCGGCGGTCGGCGCGACTGCGGTACCCGCGCGGTCCCTCGTCCTCGGTCATCACAGGAAGCGTACGGCGCATGTGCAGCACCACCCGGCAGGATCGTGATCTGGCCATGTGGCCGAATACGGGAGGAGTCGCCATGCAGATCGTCGTCCGTGCAGCAGCAGACCACGAGGTCGAAGCCGCCGCAGCCGTCCTGGCCGAGGCGTTCGCGGAGGATCCGGTGCTCGCCGAGATCCGGCCCGGTCGCCCGGGGGAGGACCGGACCGCCGTGCTCGGCCGGCTCTTCTCGGCGCTGGTCCGGTCGGTCCCGCCGCACGCCAGGGCGCTCGACGTCGCGGTGACCGGCGACCGTGTCGTCGGCGCGGCGTTCTGGCAGGCGCCGCTCCCGCACCGTGGTGGACTGCGGGCGTTCGTGTCCCAGGTGCCCGAGCTCGTCCGGGTCCTCGGGATCGCGGGCGGTCTGCGGGCGCTCGCGCACCTCCGTCGGATGGAGCGTGCCCGTCCGGACGCGCCGCACTGGTACCTGGCCGAGATCGGGGTGTCCGCCGCAGCGCGCGGCCAGGGCGTCGGCGGGATGCTCCTCGAGCACGCGCTCGACCGGGTGGACCAGCGCGGGCAGCACGCCTACCTCGAGTCGTCGACCCCGGACAACCGGCGGCTGTACCGACGGCACGGCTTCGGCGACGGAGCACCGATCACGGGCTTCCGGGCGGCGGCGCCGGTGTCGATGTGGCGGCCCGCGGTGACGTGACGCGCAGTCGTGCAGCAAGCCGGGCAGGGGCGGGGTCGCCGGGCCGGGACAGGGTCGGCGGCCCGGGAGGGGGGAACCGGGCCGCCGCTCGACCAGTCTCGGTGTCCTCCCCAAGAACGACGTGTGTGGATCAGGAGAATCCCCCGCGCGGCTGATGTCGCCGCCACCGGTCCGACGTACCGTCGTACGCGTGAACTGGTTGATCCTCCTGGGGGCGGTGGCCGCCGCGGTCGTCGCGATGTGGATCGCCGATCGCGTGGGATGGATCGACCTGTCGAACAAGGCCACGCGGAGCGGTGGGTCCGGTGGGGTCGTCTCGATGATGGACGAGGTGTTCGCGCCGACCCGCCACGAAGCCCAGGCCGAGTACGAGCGGCAGTCGCGGCTCCCGCGGGAGGCGCCGACGCCGGCGGACGACGACCACGACCTCCTCAGCGGGCACGTCCTCATCAAGCTGCCCGGCGGACCGCGCGAGGTCCGCGCCGGCACGCACGACCGCACGTACTAGGCACGCGCGGCTCCGGCCACGGTTCGCCGTCAGCGCGCCGTGAGCTCCTGGTAGTCCGGGTGCCGCTCGATCCACGCCTTGACGTAGCTGCACAGCGGTACGACGGTCCGCGACGAGTTCGCCCGCACGTCGTCGAGCGCCGCCTGCACCAGGATCGACGCGTGGCCGCCGCCGCGGTGCTCGGGGTCGACCTCGGTGTGGGTGAAGCGGATCTCCTCGTCGTCCAGCTCGTACGCCGCGAAGCCGATCACCTCGCCGTCCTCGACCAGGGAGTACTGCTGCTGCGCGGTGTCGTTCCGTACCTCAGGTGTCGCCATGCATCGACGCTACGCCCGGCCCGCCGGTGCGCGGCCTGTGAGTCCGTGGTCGTGCGCGAGGATGGACCCGTGCACGACGACCGCGGACCGGACCGGGTGGTCCACGGGGACAACCTCGAGGTCCTCGCGACGCTCGACGACCGCTCCTTCACGCTCGTCTACCTCGACCCGCCGTTCAACACCGGACGCAAGCAGCGTCGGCACGCGAGCACCGCGGTCCGGAGCGCCGACGTCGACGCCGACTCGGCACGCGGCCGGCGCGAGCGGGTCACGGGCTTCCGCGGCAGCTCGTACGAGCGGGTCCGGGGTGACCTGCTCCGCTTCGACGACCGCTTCGACGACTACTGGTCGTTCCTCGAACCGCGGCTGCTCGAGGCGTGGCGGGTCCTGGCCGACGACGGCACGCTCTACCTCCACCTGGACTACCGCGAGTCGCACTACGCGAAGGTCCTCCTCGACGCGCTGTTCGGCCGCGACTCGTTCCTCAACGAGCTCGTGTGGGCGTACGACTTCGGCGCGAAGGCGAAGACACGCTGGCCGACGAAGCACGACACGATCCTGGTCTACGTCAAGGACCCCGACCGGTACCACTTCGACTCCGCGGCCGTCGACCGCGAGCCGTACATGGCGCCGGGTCTGGTGACGCCGGAGCAGCGGGAGCGCGGCAAGCTCCCGACGGACGTCTGGTGGCACACGATCGTGTCCCCGACGGGCCGTGAGAAGACCGGCTACCCGACGCAGAAGCCCGAGGGCATCCTGCGGCGCATCGTCCAGGCGTCCTCGCGGGAGGGCGACTGGGTGCTCGACTTCTTCGCCGGCAGCGGTACGACCGGTGCGGTTGCCGCCGCGCTCGGCCGCCGCTACGTGCTGGTCGACGACAACGCGACCGCGATCGAGGTCATGCGCCGGCGCCTGCCCGGCGCGACGTTCTCCGCCGTCGGCTGACGGCGGAGGACGTCGGGTTCGTCACTCGGCGGAGTGGCGGCCGTGCGAGTGGTCGCCCTGGACCGGCCGGGAGGCGCGGATCGCCTCGGCCGGGTCGCCCTGCGTCGACGCCGTGGTCGCGCCCACGTCCGTCGTCGTCGGCTCCGCCGCGGGTGCGGCGTGCGCCGGACGGGTCCGGATGGCGCCCGTCGTGGTCGGCGGCTCGTCGACGGGGGCGGCGGCCGAGTGCGCTCCGTGGGTCGTGGCACCGGGGAGCGGTGCCCGCGTGTCGGTCGCGCCCGGCGACGCGGGAGCCGAGCGTCCGTCCGACGCGACCGGCGTGGCGGGGGAGGCCGCGCCTCCCGGCCGGTCACGCGTCGGGACGGTCACGTCCGGCGAGGTCGGGACCACCGGGACGGACCCGGTGTGCGGCGTGACCAGCGAACCCGTGTTCGCAGCGGCCTGCTGTGCGTCGGCGGCGAGTCGGTCGCTGTCGTCCTTCGCGGCGTTCGCCTGCTCCTGGAGGGCCGAGACCTTCCGGAGCGGCGGGACCCGGAAGAACCAGGTGAGCACGAACGCCAGGAGGATGACGCCGAGGCCGACGGAGTAGACCGTGACGGCCGAGCTGCTGAAGCCGACGAGGAACGACCGCGTGAGTCGCGGGTCGGCGCCGTTGAGGAACGACGTGTCGCTGGTGGTGGAGGAGCTCGTCGAGCTCGTCGACCCCTTCTCGAGCTGCTTCTTGATCGTCGGCGCGACCTCGTCGACGACGTTCTTCCGCTGTGTGGCGTCGGCGTAGTCGACCTGGAGCGTGCCGTCCACGACGTCGGCCTTCGCCTTGGCGGCGACGGTCTCGAGCGCTTGCTGCTCGGCGTCGGACTTCGCGGCGGCGACCTGCTGCGCGATGACGGTGTCCGCGGACGCGGCGGGCACCTGGCCGGCGGCGACCGCCTGCTCGACCTTCGCGGTGACCTGCTTCGTGACGGCGGCGTCGGCGGCCTCCTTGGCCTGGACGGCGGCCGAGTTCAGCTGGTCCTGCACGTTCGACTGGATGGGGTCGACGATCTTGTTCCAGATCTGGTCCATGACGGCCTTGTTCTCCGAGGCGTTCGCGACGGAGGGCGTGAGGGCCGCGTTGAGGCTGGACTTCAGCGTGGTCTCGTTCTGCAAGGCCGTGGTGATGTTCGTCGGCATGAGCGAGAACAGGACAGACAGCAGCACGGCGGTGCCCATCGTGCCGCCGATCTGGCGGAAGAAGGTCGCGGCGCTCGTCGCGACCCCGATGTCCCGCGGCGAGACCGAGTTCTGCGCGGCGAGCGTCAGGGTCTGCATGAGCTGCCCGAGCCCGAGGCCGATCCCGAACATGCCGAGCATGAGGAACCACAGCGGGCTGTCCGCCGTCAGGAACGTGAGGACGGTGAACCCGATCGCGGTGAACGCCGTGCCGGTGACCGGGAAGACCTGGTACTTGCCGGTCCGCGAGATGATCTGGCCGGACGCGATCGAGGCGATCATCAGGCCGAGGACCATCGGTAGCATCGAGAAGCCGGACTCGGTGGGGGTGACGCCCTTCACGATCTGCAGGTACAGCGGGATCGTGAGCATCGCGCCGAACATGCCGAAGCCGACGAGGACGCTGAGGACCGCGGCCATCGAGAACACGCGCGAGTGGAACAGCTTCAGCGGCAGGATCGCGTCGTCGCCCATCGCACGCTCGACGATCACGAACGCGATCAGACCGGCGGCACCGATGCCGTAGCAGGCGAACGCGCCGGGGGAGCTCCAACCCCAGTCACGGCCCTGTTCGGCGATGAGGAGCAGCGGCACGAGGGTGACGATGACGAGCGCCGCGCCCCACCAGTCGATCCGCGGCTTGCCCCGGTCGCCGAACTTCGGCAGGTGCAGGAACGTCAGCACCATGACGAGCGCGATCACGCCGATCGGGACGTTGATCAGGAACACCCAGCGCCAGCCCGCGATGAAGACGATCTCGTTCGCGCCGGCGAACAGGCCGCCGACGAGCGGGCCGATCACGGAGGAGATGCCGAACACGGCGAGGAAGTAGCCCTGGTACTTCGCGCGCTCGCGGGGGGCGAGCATGTCGCCCATGATCGCCAGCGGGAGCGACATGAGACCGCCGGCGCCGAGGCCCTGCAACGCGCGGAACCCGGCGAGCATGAGCATCGAGGTCGAGAAGGACGCGAACAACGACCCGACGATGAAGATGCCGATCGCGGTGAGGAACAGCGGGCGTCTGCCGAAGATGTCCGAGAGCTTGCCGTAGATCGGCGTCGTGATCGTCGACGCGATCAGGTAGCCGGTCGTCACCCACGCCTGCTGGTCGAGCCCGTGCAGGTCGTCGCCGATGGTGCGGATCGCGGTGCCGACGATCGTCTGGTCGAGGGCACCGAGGAACATGCCGGCCATGAGGCCGTAGATCACCAGCAGGATCTGCCGGTGGTTCATCACGGCGTTCGAGGACGTCGTGGGAGCCGCGGGTGCGGTCGCGGTCTGGGTCATGAGCAGGTCTCCCGGAAACTTTGCGCTGCGTGCAAAGTTACAACCTCCGCAAGGCGGAGGTCCGCCCGGAGTCCGTTCCTGAGTGGATCGGCAGTCCTCCGGCTGCTGCCGACCAGCCGGAGGCTACGCCCGTGTCCCTCGGCACCGCGTCGGGAGCGGTCGGCGTCAGGCGCCGAGTGCGGCGTCGACGATCTCCTTGGCCTCGCGCTGCACCTGCTCGAGGTGCTCCTGCCCGACGAAGCTCTCCGCGTAGATCTTGTAGACGTCCTCGGTGCCCGACGGACGTGCGGCGAACCAGGCGTTCTCCGTCACCACCTTGACGCCGCCGACGGCCGCGTCGTTGCCCGGGGCCCGCGACAGCTTCGCCGTGATCGGGTCGCCGGCGAGCGTGTCGGCCGTGATGGCGTCGCCGTCGAGCTTCGACAGCCGCGCCTTCTGGTCCTTGCTCGCGGCAGCGTCCACGCGCTGGTACACGGGGGCGCCGAAGCGCTCCGTGAGCTCGGCGTAGAGCTGCGACGGGGTCTTGCCCGTCACGGCGATGATCTCCGACGCGAGGAGGGCGAGGATGATGCCGTCCTTGTCGGTCGTCCACGCGGTGCCGTCCTTCCGGAGGAAGCTCGCGCCGGCGGACTCCTCGCCGCCGAAGGCCACCGAGCCGTCGATGAGACCGGGGACGAACCACTTGAAGCCGACCGGGACCTCCCACAGGCGGCGACCGAGCGACTCGGCGACGCGGTCGATGATGCTCGACGACACGAGCGTCTTGCCGATGGCAGCGTCCTCGCGCCACTCCGGCCGGTGGGCGTAGAGGTACTCGATCGCGACCGCGAGGTAGTGGTTCGGGTTCATCAGGCCGCCGTCCGGCGTCACGATGCCGTGCCGGTCGGAGTCGGCGTCGTTGCCCGTGAGGACGTCGAACTCGTCCTTCCGCGCGACCACGGAGGCCATGGCGCTCGCGCTGGACGGGTCCATGCGGATCTTGCCGTCCCAGTCGAGCGTCATGAACGCCCAGGTCGGGTCGACCTCGGGGTTCACCACCGTGAGGTCGAGGCCGTAGTGGTCGCGGATGCGCTCCCAGTAGGGCAGGGAGGCGCCGCCGAGCGGGTCGGCCCCGATCGTCACGCCCGCGCGCTTGATCGCGTCGATGTCGATGATGTGCTCGAGGTCGGCGACGTACGAGTCGAGGTAGTCGTAGCCCTCCGCCGCGGTTTCGTCCTGTCGGCGGACCTCGGCGTTCCCGCCCGCGATGATCGCGTTCGCACGGTCGGCGATCCAGGAGGTGGCGTCGCTGTCGGCCGGGCCGCCGTGCGGGGGGTTGTACTTGAAGCCGCCGTCGCGGGGCGGGTTGTGGCTCGGCGTGATGACGATGCCGTCCGCGGTGTCCGGGTTGCCCGCACGGTTGTAGGCGATGATGGCGTGGCTCAGGGCCGGGGTCGGGACGAAGCCGTCCTGCGCGTCCGCGAGGACCCGGACGCCGTTGGCGGCGAGCACCTGGAGCGCGGTCTGCTCGGCGGGTGCCGAGAGGGCGTGGGTGTCGCGGCCGATGAACAGCGGGCCGTCGGTGCCCTGTTCGGCGCGGTACTCGACGATGGCCTGCGTGATCGCGGCGATGTGGGTGTCGTTGAACGCGGTGTCGAGGGACGAGCCGCGGTGGCCGGAGGTGCCGAACACCACCTTCTGCTCGGGGATCGACACGTCCGGGACGCGCTCGTGGTACGCGGCGAGCAGGGCGTCGAGGTCGACGAGGTCGTCGGCGGTCGCGGGGGTTCCGGCGCGGTCGTTCATGTGCCCATCCTGGCACCCGCTCCCCTCCGGCGTCCCGAGGGCGTGTCGTGGACCGGGAACGGCACGAGCGGCCGCCCGGCCGGGTCGGTAGGGGGAGACGACCCGGGGGCGACCGCTCGCGGTCTGGGGGGGAGTGCGGCGCTCAGGCGGTGCGGAACGAGCCCGTCGCGGTGCGGAGCGAGCCGGTGGACGTGCGGAGCGAGCCCGTGGCCGTGCGCACCGATCCGGTCGCCGACGTCCGGCGGGTCGCCTGTCCGTCGACGAAGCGCCCGAGCCGTCCGGTCACGGGGACGCCCGTGTAGGTGCCGAGCGCGCGCCGGGCCGTGGTGCCGGTGAAGGTGCCGCGCTCGTCACGTCGCGCGGTACCGCTCACGAACGAGCCGCCGAGGGGGGAGTCGATGTGCTGCATGACCCCGACTCTACCGTTCTTTCTTGCATCATGCAAAAGAACGTCAGGCGATGAGCTCGCAGAACGTGCGTCCCTCGGCGGTCCAGCTCTGGCGTGCGAGCAGGCCTGCGTCGGCGGCGTGGGCGTGCAGGGCGTCGAGCCCGACCTCGGCCCACGGGAACGCGGCGCTCTCGTGGCCGTCGGTGTCGACCACGCGGGCCGTGTACGTCCGGTCGGCCGTGCGGTCGGGGTTCGTCTCGACGAGCACCCGCCCGCCGAGTCGGACGATCGCGCGACACCGGGCGAGCAGCGCCGTCGGGTCCCCGCCGATGCCGATGTTCCCGTCGATGACGAGTGCGGTGTCCCAGTGGCCCTCGTCGGGGACCGGGTCGAAGACGGAGCCCTGCACGGCGTGACCACCGGAGCGCCGGGCGATCGCGACCGCCTCGGCGGAGACGTCCACACCGAGCGACGGCAGGCCGACGGCACGTGCGGCGACCAGCATCCGGCCCGGGCCGCACCCGATGTCGATGACGGGACCGTCGGCGTCGTCGAGCAGGGAGCGGTCGACCCGGTCGGCCGCGGCGCTCCAGCGACCGACGTCCATCGTCACGACGGTGCCCGGCCGGCTGGGGTCGGTGAGGCGGAGTCGGCCGTCCGAGCGGAGGGCCCGCGCGTACGGCTCGCCCCCACCGGCCCCGAAGGTCATCGGTGCGTGCATGGTCATCGGACACCTCCGGAGGTCGTGCGTTCGGCGGTCAGGGCCGCGGCGAACGCGGAGCCCGGAGCGAGTGCGGCCACGCGGTCGGCGTCGGCGATTTCGTCCACGTCGAGGAGCGGCACGAGGTCGTCCACGTCGAGGCCGGCGTCCACGAGCCGGGCGCGCTGCACCGCACCGGTGTCCGCTCGGGACATCGGCACACCGCGGATGAGGGACCCGTCCGGGTCGTGCATGTACAGCGACCAGAAGCCGCCGTCCTCGGCCGGGCCGAACCAGGCGTCCCGCTCGGGGTGCTCGAACACCGGCGCGACGTCGGCCGGGCGGACCTGCGGCGTGTCCATGCCGACCAGGAGGAGCGGGCCCTGCACGGCGTCGAACAGCGTGCCGAGGCGCGCGTCGAGGTCACCGCCGGGCTGCGGCAGCACGTGGAAGCCCTCGGCTGCGTCGGGGACGACGTCGCCGTCGAAGAACAGGATGCGCCGGGCGGCGGGCAGAGCGCGGACCGTGGCGAGCGTGTCGGCGAGGCTCGCTGCCGCTACGCGTGCGGCACCCTCGGGCCCAAGCGCCGGGATGAGCCGCGTCTTCACCCGACCGGGCAGGCACTCCTTGGCGACGACCGCCACCGTGACCGCGGTCACGACCGGACCTCCGCGGTGGCGGTGCCGACCACGCGCTCGAGGGGAGCGGTGTCGGCGGGGGTGGGACGGGCCTCCAGGCCGGTGGTGGTTCCGGACCGGCTGGTGTCGCTGTCGCGCGCAACGGTGCCGGGTCGGCGCTCGCCGGAACGGTACGCGCGGAGCAGGCGCGACATGTCGCGGACGGCGTTGACGGTGCCGCGGAGCGTGCCCGTCACCTTGCTGTCGCCGATGCGCTGGGCGTAGCCGATGTCGCTCTCGTCGACCCGGAGGCCGGCGGCGTGCGCGGCGAGGACCATCTCGAGCGGGTAGCCGCTGCGGCGGTCCTGCAGGTCGAGCGCGACGAGCTGCTCGCGGCGCATCACCCGCATCGGACCGAGGTCGCGCAGCCGGTAGCCCGTCGCCCGGCGCATCAGGACCGCGAGGACGCGGTTCGCGAAGCGTGCGTGCGGTGCCCACGCACCGCGCGAGGTCGGCACCCGGCGCCCCAGTGCGAGGTCGGTGCGACCGGACGCGACCCGGTCGAGGAGGCCGGGGAGTTCGGCGGGGTCCATCGAGGCGTCGGCGTCGCAGAACGCGACGTAGTCGGCCGTGGCGGCGGCGAGTCCGGCGGCGCACGCCGAGCCGAAGCCGCGGCGGGGCTCCGTGACGACGAGTGCTCCGTGCGCGCGGGCCACGTCGGCCGAGCCGTCCGTCGAACCGTTGTCGACCACGATCGCGCGGTAGCCCTGCGGCAGGCGGCCGATCACGCGGGGGAGTGCGTCGGCCTCGTCGAGGCACGGCAGGATCACATCGACGTTCATGCCGTCTGTTCGGTGCGGACGCCCGGATCGACGGGGATCGCGGTGCGGCTCGTGGTGCGAGGGACTCGCTGACGTCGACGACATGGGGACCAGGCTGCACGGGTGGCCTGACCGGATGCGGGTGGCGGTGTACCCCGCTGTCCACTCGGGCGTCCCCCGATCTGGGGTGCCGACGGGTGGGCGGCGGCGAGCTGGCGAGTCTCGCGCTGGCGGGTCTCGCGCTGGCGGGGCGAGTCTCGCGCTGGCGGGGGCGGGGTGGGGCGAGTCTCGCGCTGGCGGACATTTCTCGCGCGCCGGGGCCCGAGAAGTGTCCGTCAGCCCGAGACTCGGGGCGCGGTGGGCGAGACTCGGGGTGCGCCGTCAGCGCACCGCGGCCCGCAGCGGCGCGGTCGCGAACTCGCGCATGCCCCGTTCGAAGTCGACCTCGGCGTGCCAGCCCAGCTCCCGCCCGATGCGCTCCGACGACGCGGTCACGTGCCGGACGTCCCCGAGCCGGTACTCGCCCGTCACGACCGGCTGCGGCCCGTCCGGCCCCGCGATCGCCGCGGCCATCTCGCCGATGGTGTGCACCGTGCCCGAGCCGACGTTGTACGCCCGGAAGGAGTCGTCCGGCAGGTCCGCCGTCGCCGCGATCGAGGCCGCGTTCGCTCCCGCGACGTCGTCGACGTGCACGAAGTCCCGCCGCTGTCGGCCGTCCTCGAACACCCGAGGGGCCTCGCCGCGCGCGAGAGCCGAGCGGAACAGTGACGCGACACCGGCGTAGGGGGTGTTCGCGGGCATGCCCGGTCCGTACACGTTGTGGTAGCGGAGCGCGATCGCCCGACCCCCGGTTGCCCGGGCCCACGAGGACGCCAGGTGCTCCTGCGCGACCTTCGTCTGCGCGTACACGTTGCGGGGGTCGAGCGCGGCGTCCTCGTCGATGAGGCCGGGCACGAGCGGCTCGCCGTCCGGGCCGATCGGGTCGAAGCGCCCGGCGTCGAGGTCCTCGCGCCGACGTGCCGACGGACGGGTCGGCTCACCGGATGCCGTCGCGTACGCGCCCTCGCCGTAGACCACCATCGAGCTCGCGACCACCAGCCGGCCGATGCCGTGGCGGTCCATCGCGGCGAGGACGTGCGCCGTGCCGGTGTCGTTCGAGGAGACGTAGTCGGGGGCGTCCTGGAAGTCGACGCCGAGCCCGACCTTCGCGGCCTGGTGGCAGACGACGTCGACGCCGTCGAGTGCTGCGTCGAGGACGGCGTCGTCCCGGACGTCGCCGAGCACGAAGGCGACCCCGTCCGGCACCGGGGTCCGCCCGTCGGCCGCATCGCCGTGCACGTCAGCACGGAGCGAGTCGAGCACGCGGACCTCGTGCCCCTCGGCCAGTGCCCGGCGCACGATCGCCGAGCCGATGAACCCCGCGCCGCCGGTGACGAGCAGCCGGCTCACGCGGCACCGCCGACCGGCAGCGACAGGACGGCGGCGCTCGCGCCGGCCGGTACGAGCTCGCGCGGCGTGAAGTCCTCCGGGACCGACCCGACGATCGACCCGATGGCGCGCACGATGACCTCGTTCGCCCGCGCCAGCCGTTCCATCACGGCCTGGTGCGTCACGGGCTCGTCGTCCGGACCGGACGCGGACGCGAGGCCCGCGTCGGCGTCGGTGACGAACGACAGGTTGACCGTGCCCATCCCGAGCTCGGCCGCCAGGGGCACCTCCGGCGTCATCGTCATGTTGATCGTGTGTCCGCCGGCCTCGCGCATCCACACGGACTCCGCGCGTGTCGAGAAGCGCGGGCCCTGGATCACGACGCACGTGCCGGTCGGGCGGTGCGGCACGCCGAGCGCGGCCACCGCGTCGACGGCGGCTGCACGCAGCACGGGGTCGAACGGGTCCGCGAACGACAGGTGCTGCACGTCGTCCTCGAAGAATGTGTCAGCACGACCCCAGGTGCGGTCGATGAGCTGGTCCGTCACGACGAAGGTGCCGGGTGCGTAGTCGGGGTGCAGGCCGCCGACGGCGCTCGAGGACACGACCGCACGGACGCCGAGCGAGCGGAGCGCCCAGGTGTTGGCGCGGTGGTTGATGCGGTGCGGTGCCACGGAGTGGGAGCGTCCGTGGCGTGTGAGGAACGCGACACGGCGGCCGGACATCGTCCCGATGCTGATCGGGCTGGACGTCGCACCGAACGGCGTCGGGACGGTGCGCTCCTCGGCGCTGCCCTCCTCGAACAGTCGGTACAGGCCAGATCCACCGATCACGCCGATGGTCACGTCGTTCTCCACAGGTCCTCCGAATGGTCCTCGGCGCGGGGTGCGCGCTGGATACGCTACTGACGCGCCCCGACGGCGGTTCCGTCGGGCGCACGTCCAGGCTTGCATGCACGACTTCGGAGGGCACCGTGCGAACGATCGGTCAACACGCCGGAGCGGTGGCTGCCCTGCTCGCCCCGGTGATCGCCCGGCTCACGCCCGGCACGTCCGATCCCACCTGCCTGGAGGCCCGGGGCACCGCCGACCTCGCCGCCGGGGCCGGCGCCGGAGCACGTCGTCGGCTCGCCACGCGCATCGTCGCACCCGTGCCGCTCCCCGCCTTCGACAACAGCCAGATGGACGGCTTCGCCGTCCGTGCCGCGGACGCCGGCAGCGACGTCGCGGTCGTCGACCCGATCCCCGCCGGGACGGTCCCGGAACCGCTCGTGCCCGGCACGGCGGCGCCGATCATGACCGGTGCGCGGATCCCCGACGGCGCCGACGCCGTCTTCCCCGTCGAACGGACCGAGCCGGGCACGTTCCCCGCGGCCCTGGCGCTCGCCACGGTCGCCGTCCCCGCCGACCTGACGGCCGGCACGTTCGTCCGGACGGTCGGCTCCGACGTCCCGCTCGGCGGCGTGCTGGCGGACGCCGGGGCACTCGTCACCCCCGCGCTCCTCGGGGCCTTCGCGGCTGCCGGCGTGGACCGCGTCGACGTCGTCCGTCGGCCGCGGGTGCTCGTGGTCAGCACGGGCTCCGAGCTCGTGGGGGTGGACGCCGACGGCGCCGGCATCGGTGACGCCAACGGCATCGCCCTCTCCGCCGCGCTCGCCGAGGTCGGGGTCGAATCACGCACGGTCGTGGTGCCGGACGACCCGGACGCCTTCGTCGACGCCGTCACGGCGGCGGTCGGGGACTGGGCGGACCTCGTCCTCACGACCGGGGGCATCAGTGCGGGGGCGTACGAGGTAGTTCGCCAGGCCCTCGAGCCGCTCGGGCTCGCCGTCACACCGGTCGCGATGCAACCGGGGGGTCCGCAGGCGCTCGGCACGGTGGCGTTCGGCGACCGCCAGGTGCCCGTCGTCGCCTTCCCGGGCAACCCGGTGTCGGCGCTCGTCTCGTTCGAGGTGTTCCTCCGGCCCGTGCTCGCGCCGCTCGCCGGGCTGCCGGCCGACCGCCCGTCGCAGGTGCTCCCCGCCGCCGAGGCCGCCACGTCGCCCGCCGGCAAGCACCAGGTCCGCCGCGGCCGGGTCGAGGACGGCCGCGTGCACCTCGTCGGCGGCCCGGGTTCGCACCTCCTCGTGCACCACGCCGCCGCAACGCACCTCGTCCACGTCCCGGTCGGCACCGCCGTCGTCGAACCGGGGGACCCCCTGACCGTCTGGAGCCTGTAGATGACCGACCTCTCCCACGTCCGCGCCGACGGATCAGCGCACATGGTCGACGTCTCCGCCAAGAACGTTACCGACCGTTCCGCGACCGCCACGGCGACCCTCGTCACCCGGCCCGACGTCGTCGCGCGCATCCTCGACGGCTCCCTGCCGAAGGGCGAGGTCATCGGCACGGCCCGCATCGCCGCGATCATGGCGGTGAAGAAGACCTCCGACCTGGTGCCGCTGTGCCACCCCCTGCCGATCGCCGGCATCGAGGTGGACATCACCGGCGCCGACGACCGCGTCGTGGTCGAGGTCTCCGTGCGCACGACCTCGCGCACGGGCGTCGAGATGGAGGCCCTGACCGGCGCGAGCGTCGGCGCGCTCACGGTCTACGACATGGTGAAGGCCGTCGACCGGGCGGCTGTGATCACCGACGTCCGGGTGCTCGAGAAGCACGGCGGACGCTCGGGCGACTGGAAGGCGGAACGATGACCTCCGAACCCACCAAGGGCCGTGCGGGGGTGCTCGTCGTCTCGACCCAGGCCGCGGCCGACCCGGCACTCGACCGCACCGGCCCGGTGATCGCGTCCTGGCTCCGGGAGCGGGCGTTCACCGTCGCCGAGCCGATCATCGTCCCGGACGGCGGCCCGATCGCCGAGACCGTCACGGGCGAGGTCCTCGCCGGAGCCCGCGTGGTCATCACCACGGGCGGCACCGGTGTCACGCCGACCGACCGGACGCCCGAGGCGGTGGCGCCCCTGCTCGACCTCGAGCTCCCCGGCATCGTCGAGGAGATCCGCCGCCGCGGTCTCGCCGGTGCCGGACCCACCGCGCTGCTGAGCCGTGGCGTCGCCGGGATCGCAGCCGGCGGCACCGTCGTCGTCACGCTGCCCGGCTCGCGCGGGGGCGTCGCGGACGGCCTCGACGTCCTCGACGGGCTGCTCGACCACGTGCTCGCACAGCTGCACGGTGCCGGCCACGCACCTCGGAGCGCCTCGTGACCGCGGTGGAGGGGTCCGGCCGGGTCCTCCTCGCCGACGTCGTCGACCGCGACGTCACGGTCGAGGAGACCTCCGTCGCGGTGAGCTCGGAGCGCGACGGGGCGGTCGTCACCTTCGCCGGGGTCGTCCGCGACCACGACGGCGGCAAGGGCGTCACGGCGCTCGACTACGAGGGTCACCCCACCGCAGCAGCCGTCCTGCGCGACGTCGCCGAGACCATCGCGGCCGAGCATCCGGACGTCCGCATCGCCGTGCTGCACCGCGTCGGCGCCCTCGTCGTCGGGGACGTCGCACTCGCAGCCGCCGTGGCGTCACCGCACCGGGCCCAGGCCTTCGCCGCGTGTGCAGCCCTCATCGACCTCGTGAAGGAGCGGACGCCGATCTGGAAGCACCAGCGCTTCCGCGACGGCACCGACGAGTGGGTGGCTGCGCTCTGACGGATCCTCATGCCGCTGTGCCAGGATCGACGGCATGACCGACACCGTGCACCGGGCCGAGCAGCGCTGGGCCGTGGCGGACGCGCGGGCGCAGGACGTGCTCGCGCTGCCCCCGCCCCGCCGGTTCCCGGTCGTGCGGGCGTCGGCGATGCTCGTGCTGCCCGCCGCGATCGTCCTCGTCGTCGGGTTCGCGTTCCCGGCCGGTTCCACGGGTCGCGACGTCGTCGCCTGGACGGGTGCCGCCGGTGCCGCGCTGCTGCTCGTCGCCGTGATCGTGGCGGCGATCCGGGGTCGTCGATCCCCTGCGGGGATGCTCCGGGTCGACGAGGTCCTGCTGCCGGCCGAGCGAGCGGCGCTCCGCCGGGTGGTCCGCCTCCGCGAGCGCGCGCCCGAGGACCGGCTCGACGTCGTCCGAGCCGTCGCGACCCAGCGCGTCCGCCGCCCGGTCCTCGGGGTCTGGTCGGTGTACTCGCTCGTCGCTGCGGGCGCCGTGGTGGCCGGCAGTGCCGTGTGGGTGCTCTGGCTCGCCTGGATCGTGGTGGCGGTCGTCGCGGCAGCGGCAGCGATCTGGTCTGCTGCCGTCGCGCAGCGCTACCTCGATCTCGGACCGTCCTGACGTGACCGGACCGGCACCCTGTACGCCGTCGCAGGAGACCGTTGCCCGATCGCAACCGCGGCACGCGTTCGGGGCGTAGCCGGGCTCTCGGCCGCTCCATAGAATTCGGCACCATGAGCGTGCTGCTGTACGGGGCGGGGACACTCCTGCTCGTCTTCGCCCTGATCGACATCCTGACGAAGACCGACTCCGAGGTCCGGGGCCTCCCGAAGATCGCGTGGGTCCTCCTCTGCATCTTCGTGCCCGTCGTCGGTCCCATCGTCTGGTTCGCCGTCGGGCACGACTGGGCACCGGGGGAGCGGAACCACGGCCGTTACCTGGACCCCGTCCGGCACGAGGACCGCTACGCCACCCTCGGCGAGGCCCGTTCGGCGCACGGGGACAAGCGCGTCACCGGGACCGAGCAGGAGCTCGCCGACCTCGAACGCGAGATCGAGTACTGGGAGGCCCAGGCGCGCCTGAAGCGCGCGAAGGAAGCCGCCGGGGAAGGCGACCCGACCCCGTCGAGCTGAGCCGCGCCTCCAGGCCGGCCGCGCAGCGACCCCACCCCACCCCGCTTCGCCGATGCGGAACGACCGGACCGCTGTCGCACGACATCGGTCCGGTCGTTCCACGTCGACCGCGGACCCGACCGACCGGAGCGCCCCACGCGCCCCCGTACCCTTGACAGGTGGCTCATCTCCTCGGCGCCGAGAACGTGCATCTCGAGTTCCCCACCCGTGTCGTCTTCGACAGCGTCACCCTCGGCATCGACGAGGGGGACCGCATCGGCGTGGTCGGCCGGAATGGTGACGGCAAGTCGACGCTCCTCGCCCTCCTGTCGCAGCGCATCGACCCGGACGACGGCCGTGTCACGCACCGCCGCGGCCTGACCGTCGGGTACCTCGACCAGCGTGACGTCCTGCCGGCCGGAGCGACGGTCGGCGCCACGGTGGTCGGCGACCGCGCGGAGCACGAGTGGGCCGGCGACCCGAAGATCCGCGACGTCATCGGCGGTCTCGTCTCGGACATCCCGTGGGAAGCCAACGTCGACGACCTGTCGGGAGGCCAGCGGCGCCGGATCGCCCTCGCGAAGCTCCTCGTCGGCGACTGGGACGTGCTGTTCCTCGACGAGCCGACGAACCACCTCGACGTCGAGGGGATCCAGTGGTTGGCCGACCACATCAAGCGCCGCTGGTCCGCGAACCAGGGCGGCCTCGTCGTCGTGACGCACGACCGGTGGTTCCTCGACGCCGTGTCGACGGACACCTGGGAGGTGCACGACGGCATCGTCGAGCCCTTCGAGGGCGGCTACGCGGCGTACATCCTGCAGCGCGTCGAGCGAGACCGGCAGGCCGCCGCCTCCGAGCAGCGCCGCCAGAACCTCGCGCGCAAGGAGCTCGCCTGGCTCCGCCGCGGTGCACCGGCCCGCACGAGCAAGCCGAAGTTCCGCATCGACGCGGCGAACGCCCTCATCGACGACGTCCCGCCGATCCGCGACACCGTGGCGCTGTCCCAGATGGCGACCGCCCGGCTCGGGAAGGACGTCGTCGACCTGCTCGACGCCGGGGTGGCCTTCGGTGACGACGTGATCCTGCGCGATGTCGAGTGGCGGATCGCGCCGGGGGAGCGGACCGGCATCCTCGGGCCGAACGGCGCGGGCAAGTCGACGCTCCTCAACCTGGTGTCCGGCACGCTCCAGCCGACGACCGGCCGCGTGAAGACCGGCAAGACCGTGCAGGTCGCCGTCCTCGACCAGCAGCTCGCCGATCTCCAGCAGTACGCGGACGACCGCGTGCGTGAGGTCGTCGCGCGCAAGAAGACCTCGTACGTGGCGGACGGCAAGGAGATGACGCCGTCGCAGCTCCTCGAACGCCTCGGCTTCACGTCCGCGCAGCTCCCCACCCCGGTCAAGGACCTGAGCGGTGGGCAGAAGCGTCGCCTGCAGCTCATGCTCATCCTGCTCGACGAGCCGAACGTGCTCATCCTCGACGAGCCGACGAACGACCTCGACACCGACATGCTCGCCGCGATGGAGGACCTCCTCGACACCTGGCCGGGCACGCTCCTCGTCGTGTCGCACGACCGGTACCTGCTCGAGCGCGTCACCGACCAGCAGTACGCGGTGCTCGGTGGCCACCTCCGTCACCTGCCCGGAGGCGTCGACGAGTACATGCGCCTCCGCGCGTCGGGTTCCGTCCCCGCGACCGCGTCGGCGGCTGCCGCCGCAGCTGCCGGGAGGCCCGACACGGCGGGCGGGACCGGCTCGGCAGGCAGCGTGGCTGGGTCGGGGACGGTGGGCGGCTCGGGGCGGCCGGCGGCCGGTGGCGCTGGTGGCGCGGCCGGTGCGGGCGCCGCTCCGGCGGCCGGCGCCGGTGTTGCGGTGCTCTCGGGTGCGGAGCGTCGGGCGGCGGAGAAGGAGATGTCGGCGCTCGACCGCCGGATCGCCCGCATCGGGGCCGACCGGCAGGAGGTCCTCGACGCGTTCGCGGCGCACGACCAGTCGGACTACGCGGGCCTCGGGGCGCTGCAGGCGCGCCTGGCCGGCCTCGAGGCCGAGGTCGAGCAGCTCGAGGAGCGGTGGCTCGAGGTCGCGGAGCAGCTCGGGGTGTAGGGCGCGGTGGCGCCGATCCTCGGCGGGCCGGCTCAGGCGGCGTCGTCGGGGTCGTCGTCGCCGAAGTCGGGACCGCATCCGATCGCTGCACCGTGCTGCTCGCCGCCGATGCCGACGTTGAACGACCGGTCGAGCGTCACCGTGTGCGTCGTCCACAGGGGCCCACTGGAGGTCGCGGTGAAGCCCCGGACGTGGCCGGCGCTCGCGCCAGGGCGCACGACCATGCGCCCGACGACGTCGAGCTTGCCGTGAGCCGGGACGGTGACGCCGTCACGCAGCGGAACGGTCCGCCCGTACTCGCTCGGAGCGACGGGGTCGTCGGTGACCCACAGTCCGGAACTCGTGTCCCCAGGGTCGAGCGCGACGGCGAGCGGTGTCACGTCCGCACCCTCGACATCGTCCACTCGGACGTCGACCACGCGGACGCCCCGGTCGGACGCGTTGTCGAACTCGACCATGAACCATGCCGCCGCGGTCGTCGTGCCGTCCGGGTAGGAGCCGCAGGCAGCACCTCGGTCGGGGTCCGTCGCGAGCGTGTGTCCCGGCGCGATCACGATCCCCAGTCCGACGGCGAGCACGAGTGCCCCCGCCGCGCTCACGCCCAGAACGGCCCGCCCCGTGTCCATGCCACCATCGTAGGGGACGGCAGGTACCGGGCGCGCCCCCTGTTCGCGGCCGGACGTCAGCCGACGGACGCCGGATCGCCACCGCCCGGGTTCGCGACGACCTCCCAGAGGTGTCCGTCGGGGTCCTGGAAGAAGCCGGAGTACATGCCCCACGGCCGCGTGTACGGCGATGCGAGCATGGTCGCCCCCGCGCTGCGCGCCCGCTCGAGGAACGCGTCCGCCTCGGCCCGCGAGTCCACGAAGTGTCCGATCGTCGACGTCGACCCGTGCGGGAGGTCGACACCCGAGTCGAGCGCCATGTCCTCGCGGGCGTAGACGCTGACGATGAGTCCGTCGTCGAGCGTGAACATCGCCGTGGTGCCGCCGGCCTGGTCGGCTGAACGCGGGTACTCGGTGCCGATGATGCCGCTGCCCTCGACGTCGAGCAGGGCGCGGTAGAACTCGGCCGATCGCTCGACGTCGGCCACGGCCAGGTTGATCGCGTGCATGGCCCGGAGGGTAGTCCGTCCGGTCTCGGTCTCGGTCTCGGTCTCGGACGCGGTTTCGGTCTCGTTCGCGGTCAGTCGCCGAGGCCGAGGATGAGTCGCCGCAGGAGCCCGGAGAGCTGCGCCTGCTCCGTGCCGGACACCTCGTCGAGGATCGTGCGCTCGGCATCGAGCAGGTCGGCGATCGCCGTGTCCACCGCGGTCCGTCCTGCGCCGGTGAGGGCGACCAGGATCCCGCGGCCGTCCTTCGGGTCCGTGCGTCGGCTGACGAGCCCGCGCGCCGCGAGCCGGTCGACCCGGTTCGTCATCGTGCCGCTGGACACGAGCGTCTGCTGCAGGAGCGTCTTCGGGCTCAACTCGTACGGCTCGCCCGCGCGCCGCAGCGCCGACAGGACGTCGAACTCCCACGGCTCCACGCCGCTCGCGTCGAACGCCGCCCGCCGTGCCCGGTCGAGGTGCCGCGCCAGCCGGTCGACCCGCGAGAACACCTCGAGCGGGGCGAAGTCGAGGTCGTCGCGCTCACGACCCCACGCCGCGACGATGCGATCGACCTCGTCCTCCTGCGGCATCCCCCCATCTTGGCCGAACCGGCAGCGCACGGCCACCGGCCGCGACATGGGAGGATGGTCGGGCGCCGGGCGGGCTCCACTCCGTCAGGCGTGTTCCGCCTTGGTGTAACGGCAGCACGACGGCCTTTGGTGCCGTTAGGTCCGGGTTCGAATCCTGGAGGCGGAGCGGGGGGGTGATCCGAGTTTTCGGCGTTCGGGTTGTGACTTTTCGCGGCTGGGGGAGCTTGGTGACGCGGAAACCGGATTGGGAGCCCCAGGGACGAACTGCGAGACGTCGAACGCGACTGCACCCCTAGGCCGAAGGTGCTCTGCGCCAACGACAGTACCCCCTGCCCGAAAAACGGGCAGGGGGTACCGCGGCCGGGGCGGCCGTCAGGAGGGTCGATTTTCAGTTCGGAGCGAGCAGTGCGCTACGCGATGAGTCTGAGTTGCTCTATCTCTGCAAGTCGGTTGAACGGGTTGCGACGATCGTGCTCTTCGACCGTGAGGCTCTCGAGGCCGGGCTCGAAGAGCGCGGCGCTCGAGCGGTTCATGCGGTTCATCCCCCGGAGAGCGAGGCGGGCCTTGAGCCAGTCGATGATGCGGGAGATGTTGGCGCTCGCTGCTGCCATGGCGCCGGCCATCTCGACAATCCAGGGGCCACGCATGCGTCGCTTCATCGGAACTCCGAGCGCCTCGCGGTCCGCGTCCTTGAGACACGAATTACCGTTCTCGACGTTGTTGCGCTTGCCGAACCAGGCGCGCCACACGTCGGACTTGTACTCGTACTCCTGACCGTACTTGAGGTGGTTCTGGTTCTTGACGCCGTTCTTGTCGCTGAGAACCCCAGGGACTTTCACGGTCTTGCCCGGGATGACAACGTCGATCCAGGTGTCGGACTCTGCGTCGTAGACCTTCGGGTCGGTGAATTCCGGGTAGGAGTACTGGCGCGCGCCGGTGGCGTCGTAACCGCTACGGGGGATGAGCCGGTAGCGGGAGCGCTCCTTGCGGCGCTGACGGAGAAGCGCGTGGGCTTCGTCTCGAAGTTTGGAGCGCTCGGCCTCGGGCTTGCTCGTGATGGTCTTGAGGTAGTCGAGGTATGTCTTCTCGGCGTCAATGAGGGCGGCTGGCATGAACCGCAGGTGCCAGCTACCCGTGACCAAGACCAGGTTGTGCCGGCCATCGGCGCTTGCATAGAACGCTTGCTGACCGAGCTCCTCTTCCTCGTTTTTGTAGTCCATGACGACCTTGACGCCTGCTTGCGCGAGAGGGCGCTGCAAGTCCTCGGGCTTCGCTCCAGGGAAGTAGGCGCGGTCGCCGACAACGGTCTTGATGGCGTGACCGCATTCAACGGCAGACTGGTAGAGGAACAAGCCGTGACCCGTGAGCGCGCCAGGCTTGTGACCGCTGGTCGAGAGAAAGAGCAGGGGATAGCTCGCCTCAGTCTCGTTCGGGTCGCGGGTCATAACCGCGTACTCGAGCTCCCATCCGAACGCGTACTTATCGCCGCCGTCCTGGTCAGGGTCGTGGCTGCCCTGCCGGCCGTACCAACCGCAGTCGTAGTTCGTGGAGACCTTATCGCCCGGCTTGATGTTCTTGGCACTCTTCTGCTTGCCCGAGACTTCCGCGAATGTGGCATCGATGGCAATCGCGCCCTTGAATCGCCCGCGCCGCCGAGGGACGCGAACGCGGCCTCGCTGCGGACTCGGCCGACATGCGAGTACGCGGTGAGGAACACAGCCGCTGAGACCGGCCCGACGCCAGCAATGTCGAGCACCGTAGGCGCGAGAGCGGAGACGTATCGCTCGAGTGCATGGTGGTTTGCGTTGAGCTTGCCGGTCAGGTCAATGACGTCGCGAGCAAGGCGGACCGCTTCGGCTCGCGCGATGACCTCATCGATGTCGTCACTGGGACGGTGCCGCCACGCTGCGATCGAGGCGATCTGCGTGTCCTTCAGCGGGTGCCGAACGTCGATACCGAGATTGATCGTGCGCAGCAGCGCGGTGAGCGCGTTCCGGCTCGCGGTGCGTTGACCGTCCATCGATCTCCGCGCCGCCAGCAACACGCGCAACGCCGACCGGATCTTGCCGGTCCTCGGCCAGGAGAGCAGCGCCGTGTCGGTGCGCAGCACGGCACGAGCCGCGGCTTCGGCATCGATTGGGTCGGACTTCCCGCGAGCTCCGCGGTCGGCTCGTCGTGGTGGTCGCGCTTCGACCACGGGAATGTCGGCCTGCTGCAGCGCTTCGGTCAGGGATGCTCCGTAGGAGCTGGTCCCCTCGACAGCCGCGAGCCGTCCAGCGGCTGTCCGACGATCGATCCAAGCCAATGCGCGGGCGAGACCAGTCGGACTCGTCGGGAACGACGCGGTGTCGACGACGCCGCCAGTGCGGGTGTCGAGGATGACGTAGGTGTGCGTTTTGGCGTGCGTGTCGACGCCGATGACATGCGTGTACTCGTCTGCGACGATGGGCATTGCGGGACTCCTTCCAAGACGGGAACCGTGTTGGCGCCCGGCCCGGGAGAGTCGTTGCGGGGCGGATCTCTAACGAGTCACAACCAGGTGGCTGGTTCGACGACCTTCTATCAAGCCATCGCAGCGGACGGGCCGGCACCAGCCCCGCCACCCGCAGCGGACGAGTCGAGACAATGCCACGTCATGACGACAGGCAGATAGCCGAAGAGTCACACCACGAGCCGGGACCGGTGCCAGCCTGTCAGCCGACCCCAGGCCGACCAAGAACCATTAGAGATAGCCGATCGTCTACCGAGGCACAGTGCGACCTGGCGGTATGCAGTGCGGTCGCGTGAGCGTCGCCGGTCAGGCGAATATGTCGCCGGTACGCAGCGATGCGTCGGCTCCGCCGTCGACGAAGATGACTTGTCCTGTGACATGGGTGTTTGCAGGGCTGGTCAGCCAGGTGAGTAGTTCAGCTGGTGCTGCTGGTTCTGATGGGCCGTGAAGCGGCATCGGCACCACCTGCAGGAGGGCGTCGCGCTGTTCGGGGTTATCGAGCATCGGCTGAGTCATCGGACTTATCACGATGCCGGGGCCGACCGCGTTGAGGGGGACACCTGCTTCGGCCCACTCGGGACTGATGGCTGCTCGTCGCACCCACCGTGAGATGGCCCGTTTCGATGAGGCGTACAGCGTCTGGCCTCCATCGCGGGCAACAGCCGTCTCGGCGGCATTGACTGCTGCTGCTTCGTCTCCCTGCAGGCACGCTTCGACGACGTCGTCATCGGTGGTTTGCAGTGTGGAGAACGACGACACGATCGCTGCGCGTGGAGCGTCGGAGTGCACCAGCAGTGGTCGGAGGCGTTCGAGCGTGGCGACAGCGCCGAAGTAGTTCACCGTGATCGTGACCGGTGCGGGAGCTGCGACGCCAGCAACCGCGATGACCGCGTCGATGCGGCCGCCGCTGGCTTGGTCGACCGCGCCGGCGAGGGTGTCCCGGCCGTCGGCCGTGCTGAGGTCGGCAATGATGTCCGCGTTTCGGATGTCGATGCCGATGACGCGGTGCCCGCGCGTGCGAAGGAGAGCGGCGGTGGCTGCGCCGATGCCTGAGGCTGCTCCGGTGACGACGTAGGTACGGGCAGTGTGCTGAGGTTCGGAGGGTGTGGCAGTCATGATGCTTCTTCCTGGCTGCGCCCCGTGTCCTGTTGCGGGGCGCAGCCGTCGGAGCGGGTGTGGTGTCGGGTGATGAAGCGGTCAGCTCTTCTGCATGAAGCCGCCGTCGACGCTGTGGGTGATGCCAGTGACGAATCCTGCGTCGTCGGAGAGCAGCCATGCGACGGTGGCGGCGACCTCTCGTGGGGATCCCATGCGACCCATGGGCATCTGCTCCGCGTACATGGCTCGAATTCCCTCGTCGAGGGCTGCCACTGCGGGGGTGTCGATCAGACCGGGGGCGACAGCGTTGACGCGGATGCTGTCCCGCGCGTACTCGAGTGCGGCTTGCCCGGTGAGGGAGATGACGCCTGCCTTCGCTACGGCGTAGGCGGGCTGACCGATCGTGGCGCGGAGGCCGGCGCCGGATGCCATGTTCACGATCGAGCCGCCGCCGTGTTCCAGGAAGTAGCTGATCTCGGCTTTCATCGACAACCACATGCCCTTGAGGTCGATGTTGTGGATGCGGTCCCACCATGCCTCGTCGAGATCGTGGATGCGTGCAGCCGGGTGGCCGATCCCAGCGATGTTCGCGGCGTAGTGCAGCGCGCCGAACGTGTTCACGGCGTGGGCGACGAGGGCGACTGTGTCCTCGGCACGTGATACGTCGATGCGGATGAACGACGCGGTGCCACCGGCTGCGGTGATCTCCTCGACCACTCGGGCGCCGGCGGTGTCGACAACATCACCGATGACGACTTTGGCGCCGCGTTCGGCGAGCAGCTTCGCGGTTGCTTCTCCGATGCCGGATGCGCCGCCGGTGACGGCGACGACCTTGTCCTTGAAAGTCATCAGCGGACCAACGCAAACTCTTCGTTCATTGACCCGGGGATTGCGTACCCGTCCAGATCTCGTATCTGGTCGATGTGCGCAGCGACGTCGTCAGGTGTGGCGACCGGTTCGTCGGCGGTGACGTGCCAGCCCGGCGTGACACCCATGAAGACACGTGCGTACCGGCCGCGTGCGATCGAGTAGAGCTCGTGCGAGCGGGTGTTCGATTCGCTGGCCAGGTATGCGACCAGGGCGCTGATCATTTCGGGTTCGGCGTGCGCCGGGGTGGTCGGCATGCCGACGAACTGGTCCGCGTTCATGTCCGCTCCCATCCGGCTGACCGCCGCGGGGAGGATCGTGTTCGCGAGGATGCCGTGCGGTGCCCCTTCGAGCGCGACCACGTTCGCGAGACCGAACACTCCACCCTTTGCGGCTGCGTAGTTGGCCTGTTGGATCGACCCGAACAGCCCAGCCGCCGAGGAGGTGAACACGATGCGTCCGTAGCCGTTCTCGCGCATGTTCGCGAAGGCAGGCTGAGTGACGTAGAACGCTCCGTTGACGTGCACAGCCAGCAGGGCGTCGATCGCTGCCGGAGTCAGATCGGTGAAGGCGGCGTTGCGGATGTTGCCGGCGTTGTTGACGAGGATGTCGATCTTGCCGAACGCGTCGAGAGCGGTCTGGATGATTGCCTGACCGCCCTCGGGCGTGGCGACGGAGTCGTAGTTCGACACCGCCTCGCCGCCGCCAGCGCGGATCTCGTCGGCGACCTGATCGGCCATCGCGGTCCCGCCGTTCTCACCGCTGATGTCACCGCCGAGGTCGTTGATTACCACCTTTGCTCCGCGGCTCGCGAGCTCGAGGGCATGCGCCCGACCCAGCCCTCCGCCAGCTCCTGTCACGACCGCCACGCGGCCAGTGAACGACACTGCAGACATGTTCTCTCCTTTGAGACTCGGTCGCTCCGAGCACATGGCACAGTCTGCCACTTAGCGGACGAGTGCCAGTGGCGATCGCGGGATACTTGGAGCGTGGACATGCAAGGGGCCGACGACGAGATCCGGCAGATCGCTCCACTTCGGGTGCGCCGCCGGACGGCGACGCAGGCCGAGATCGCGGAGGCAGCGGCGTCGCTGTTCGAGCGGTACGGGTTTGAGAACGTCACCGTTGAGCAGATCGCGACGGCAGCGGGGATCTCGATGCGCACGTTCTATCGACACTGCTCGGGCAAGGATGAAGCGCTCTCCGTGGGTTTGAGCGCGGGTCCGGAGGAACTGGCGGCGGCAATCGGAAAGCATCAGGACCTGCCGCTCCTGGAAGCGGTGGTGGCAGGGCTCGTGGAGGTGTCGGACAGCCCGGTCCGTCGCAGCGAACTGCGGCTGATCCTCGGAACACCAGCGCTTCGTGTGTCGTGGTTGGCAGCTGGCCGCGCCGCTCAGGAAGATCTGGTTGGCATTGTGCGGCAGCACTTCCCAGCCATCACCGTGTTCGAAGCCCAAGCCCGGGCAGCTGCAATCATCAGCATCCTCACCGTGGTGCTTGAGGCATGGACCGCCGCAGAAGACGATGATCTCCCGCTCCGCGCTCAGCAGGCCCTCCGCGTGCTCACTGACTGGTAGGTCTGTCCGCAAGGACCCGCACCACCGGTACCTGTGAGCCGGCCCACTCTGCCGAGGAGGGTCTGTCTTGGTCTGACACAGAAACGACCGTTTGTGGCACAAGGGCTGGCCTCGGATCGAGGAAGTTGCTTGGAGCGGCGAGTCGTGTAGCGATACTCAGTGCCGGTATCCATGAGTCGTTACCAGCTGTGCGCGGCGAGTTCCGTTACGTGCTCGAGCATGGGAGAGCTCCTCGGGTGCGCGCGAGTGTCGACGACCGATCAAGATGCGTCGCTGCAGCTTGACGCGTTGAACGCAGCGGGCTGCTATCGAGTGTGGGTCGACACGATGTCAGGCCCGCTCGGGCATCGCCCCGAGCTGACAAAGCTCCTCGACCAGCTCCGCCCAGGCGACACGCTCGTCGTCTGGCGTCTTGATCGCCTGGGCCGCTCGAGCCGGCACCTCATCGGCCAGCTCCAGGCGCTGGGGGAGCGGGGAAACACGACAGGGCGATCGCCACGTGGCTTGCCACTCAGGTGAACCTGATGAACGCCGCGTCCACACAGAACCAGGTTTTCAGGGTCGCCCTCGAGGCGAGCAGCCGCATCGCGAACTGGCACATCGGCGAAGTGCCAACGTCGTGGTTCGAAAGCGCGGTTCGCGCACACTCACCGCGCAAGCCACGCGGGAACCTCAGAGTGCTCATGACCAGCATCGCGGCCGCAGCCGGGCTGGTAGCGACTGGCCTCCCTGCCGGCGCGGTCGCGGGAATCGGAGCCGGACTGGCGCAGCTCCGCGTTCGAAAGGCAGCCGACAACGGCTGACGTCGCGGTGCCGTGGAACAGAATCCCGATACCCGTGGAACGCCCGTCAGCACTGGGATCCGCGACCCGCGCCATCACTGGCATCCGCGAATAAGCCGAACACCTCGCGGGGGCTATCCGGTCTTTGCGGAAGTCGCCTTCGTGACGGCCGTCCATTTCGCCAGCCACTTTGGGAAGAACCTGGCCGCGCTCAACGACTGCATGTCAGACGTAGCCGAGGCGGAATACGGGTGGGACGCGACCGAGACCGGCCTCGTCCTGATCCTCTCTGGCTTCGCCCGGTTCGCTCAATGACTCCCACGGATCGCCGACCACGTACGGCACATCCTGGGGAGGCAGGGACGCTGCCCAGCGCTCTTCGGGAACCGACTCCTCACGATCCTGTCCCGAAGATGAGCGCCGCGCGGACACTTTCGTTAGGTTCGCGACATGCGAGCAACCAGAGCCGAACGGCGGCTGCGCAACTTCCAAACCCTGCTTCTACTCGGGGCTCTCGTGGCAGACGTCCTCGCGGCCGTGCTACTCGTGCTCGCGGGCATCCCTCAACCCATCGCCATAGCAATCGGCCTCGTGGTGTATCTCGCCAGCTGGAGAGCGATTCTCCAAGCTGTTCACCGGCGCAGAGATGCGTCAGACGACACCGACGACCGCTAGCCGATCGGCTTCTGGGTCCGCGCGGAAGTCCGGTGAGCAGCGCGGTTGAGCCAAAGGGTCGGCCCTCGCCGGCGACTAAGGTGCGTGTTGTGTCCGCGACTCCTGAGAAGCCGAAGGTCTGGGCGATCGCAAGCTTTTATGTCGGCGGTTCGGCCGCGCTGATCTTCGGTGTCGCTCGATGGGCGATGCAAAGTCGTGCGGAGCTAGCCGCGCTCTCGTCAGGTCGCAGGCTGGTCTTACCCGCGTGGGCGTGGAACCTGTTGTTCGTGGTGCTGGGGCTGGCGATGTGCGGCTTCGCGATTCAGGCGACGGTTCGTCTCCGTCGTTTCCGGTGAAGCAGAGCTCGCACTGCACCCAGATTGCCTCCGTGCGGCAATGGCGGACAGCTCGGGACAAACCCCCTTGCGTGTCCGATAGACGATCGGTTGACGAGACAGCCCCTCTGCGCCATGTTCGTGGGATGCCTGAGTGGAACGGTCTTCAGATTCCGGTGACTGATCTCCGTCTCGTGTTCGATCGGATCCTTCAGCACATCGAACGTGCGAACGGGGAGTCGGTCGTGCTGCGTGAGGACTACTTCTACTCGTTGCCCGCTCCGGGCCTCTACGACGTGTCGAGCGATCCACCCGAAGCCACGATCGGTCAGCTGACCGAGTCGTGGGACAACCTGACGACGGCGCCGGCCGCCGATCGGACGTTGAACTGGGAACTCGTTTGGCTGGGCGACGTCCTACGAGCCATCGGGCATCTTCTGCCCGAGGGCAAGCAGCATTCGACAGGCCGGTAGCCGATCGGCCACCGGCCGCGTGGGAGGATCCGGTCATGCTGAGTGACGATGCCATTGTTGAGGTTCTGCGCCGGGAAACAGCATGGCGTCTGCTCGACCCTCGGAAGAGCAGTCGGCTGGACTACCGACTCACGGACGTCCGCGTACGAGACGGACACGTGCTCGACGTGCGCATCACACAGCGCGACGGCGAGTCCGCTCGTCTGCTCATCAGGATGCCCGCCTCCGGGGCGCCTCAGTACTGGGTCTACGCCCGACCAGAGGATGCTACCGACTGGGTCGGTCAACTCCTCACCTGGATCGACGAAGAGGTGTTCACCGACGGCTTGGGACCGGGACGCCTCCGTGAAGATCGCGGCGGCGAGAGCTACGTCGTCGTCGCGAACTACGGATGGCATCAGACCGACACCGAAGAACACGCACGCCTCACCGCTGCGGCCGGACCCCGGGGATGGCACGGCTGCGGCGCCGTCTGACTGAGCGTCCTGAGTCGTTCCGGTAGACGATCCTCATCCGGGGTACTACTCGACCCTCTGGGACGGCTTCAACGGCATACCCGTAGAGTCCGCGGATGGAAGCCTCGTTTGCGATCTTCATTAACGGCTCCTACGGCGCTGGCAAGACAACCGTTCTCGATCACATCGGCAACCTGCTCGCAGCCGAGGGGCGCCCTTTCAGTCTGATCGACGTCGACTGGTTTCATCGGTCCTCTCCAGTTGCCGCCTTCGACCCGCAGAACCAGGTCATCGAGGCGAGGAACATCGCTGCCGTGTGGGTGAACTACAAGACCGCCGGACCGCGCCAACTCATCATGAGCGGCGTGATCGCCAATGAAGCCGACAAGCATCGATACTCAGAAGCCGTCGCGCTGCCGCTTCGATCTGTCCGCCTGACCGCGCAGCGATCAACTGCCGAGGCACGCCTGCGGGCACGCTACGACTCCTCCCGACAGACCGAGCTACGCTGGCAAGTTGACCGCTGGGAGGACCTCACCCAGCGTCTCACCGCAGCTGACTTGGATGAAGTCGCGATCGCCACGGACAGGTTAGATGCGCTGTCAGTAGCTCGCCGCATCGCGCAGCACTTCGAGCTCCTCGACGTGTCTCGATAGCCGGTCGTCCAACGAACAGCGGGACTCGCTGTCGCTCGCTCGCAGGTTGGCGCGTCGCAGATAGCCCGTCCGATTTGATTCTCACCGGGCTGCCTCGAACGGACGCCGGTGAGCACAAGACCCGAGCGTTTCAGCTGAGCACGTTGTGTCGTAGGTCGTGTCCGGTGTCGGCGCGGGGTGAGGCGATATGGCTGTGTGTAGAACGGTGGGGTCGCGGGGTCGTAGATCCGAGAGTGCGGGTCTCGCCCCGCGGCTTCAAACTGCACGCTCGGCGTACGATCCCAGCATGTCCAGGGCGAGACGACGACAACGCGTCCTGCGCACCGTGTCCTTCGCTGTGCTTCTCGCCGTCGCCCTTACCGGCTGCGCTCCACGGGCGGTGGACCATCGTCGGGAACAGGGTCCGACAGCCGCGCCCGTGCAGTCCTCTCGCATCCCGACGGTCGCGACATCGGAGGGGCTGCGTCAGCTCCGTTGGACCGACACCGGGCATCGACAGAAGGGCCTGCCGGTGCTGGCGGTGCAGAACACCGACTGCGTCACACCAGTCGGGGTCAGCCTGCGCGAGACATCGACGGCCGTGACGGTGACAGCGTGGGGACGCCGACAGACGGAGCCGTGCGCAGCGATCGGGTACGCGATCTAGGGCGCGGTCCCACTCGACGGGCCGCTCGGGCACCGCACGCTCCGGCACGGGTAGAGCCGGACCGGACCCCCGTCGAGCCCGGGCGCGGTCCGCTCAGCGGCGCTCCATGCCCAGGACGATCGAGCGTCCCGCCCAGGGGCCGTTCGGCCCTACGCTCGGACTGTCCCGTCGGTCGGACGCCCGCCGTCCCTCGCCCAGGAGTCCTCGTGCACAGCGCCGTCTTCGACTACTTCTCCCAGCCCGAACTCCCGTCGCCTGTGCTGCCCACGGCCGAGGCCACCGCGCTCCTGGCCTCCGAGTTCGGCATCGACGCCACGCTCGAGTCGCTCGGGAGCCAGCAGGACCAGAACTTCCTGGTGCGCACGACCGGCGCGGCCGGCACGACCGACTCCGACCAGCCGCTCGGTGTCCTGAAGATCAGCAACCCGTGCTTCACCGAGGCGGAGATCGACCTGCAGGGCGTCGCGGCGGCCCGGGTCGCGTCCGAGCAGCCGGAGGTCCGCGTGCCGACCGTCCTGGCGTCCGGCTGGTGGGACACGAGCGCCGGGCGGCTGCACGCACGGGTCATCTCGTTCGTGTCCGGCAACACGCTCACCGGGTCCGGGTACCTCCGGCCGGCCGTGGTCGCGCGGCTCGGGGCCCTGGCCGCGCGGGTGCAGCTCGCGTTGGCGGGGCTCGAGCACCCGGCAGCGCACCGCACGTTGCAGTGGGACCTCCGGCACGCGGTGCGGGTCGCGCGGACGATCGCGGAGACCGAGCCGGACCGGGCCGTGGTCGACGAGGTCCTCGCCGCGGTGGACAGCGCGGCGACGGTGGTCGAGGCGCTCGGTGACCGGCTCCCTCGGCAACTCGGGCACTTCGACGTCACGGACGACAACGTCCTGCGACCTGACGGTCCGGTGACCCTCCCGGACGCAGTCATCGACTTCGGCGACGTCGCCGACTCGTGGGCCGTCGGCGAGCTCGCCGTGACCCTGTCGAGCGTGCTGCACCACGACGGGGCGACGGTCTGGTCGGTCCTCCCGGCGGTCCGGGCCTTCCACGCGCTCCGACCGCTGTCCTCGGACGAGGTCGACGCGCTGTGGCCCCTCGTGGTCCTGCGCGGCGCGGTCCTCGTGCTGAGCGGACGGCAGCAGGTCCGACTCGACGACGACAACGCCTACGCGTCCGGCGCCCTCGACCGGGAGTACCGCGTCTTCCGCCAGGCCGTGTCGGTGCCGTCCGCGGTGGTGACCGGGGTGCTCCGCCGTGCCCTCGGGTTCCCGCCGGCGACGGGTCTGACCTGGACACGGCGGGTCCTGGACGTCGAACCGGTGCTGCTCGACGGCGGCACGACGAGCCCGGTCCACGACGACGGCCGGTGGACCGCGCCCGACGCGCTCGCGGCCGAGGCGCGACGGCTTCTCGACGCCGGCGCGCCCGCTGTGGTCCTGCCCGCGTGGACGCCGGTGCTGACGAGTGCCGCGATCGGTGCCGAGGAGGCGCCGGCGAGCGTCCCGACGGGGGCGACCCTGTGGCTGGCGGAGCCGACCACGATCGCACGCGAGCGGTGCGACCAGGGTGGGGCGGTCCTCCAGTTCGACCCTGCCGACCGGGTCGATGACGGGCTGGTGCTGCCTGCCGGGGTGCCGGTCCACGTCCGGGTCGTCGCGGCGGAGCACGGTGACGCCGATCTGCCGAGGGCGGTACCCGCCGTCGCCGCACCGGGGTGGCGGACGCTCCTCGGCGACCCGGCCGTCGCGCTCGGCGCGCCGCAGCAGGCCCCGCCCGCTCCCGACGACCTCCTCGCCCGCCGCGACCGTGTCCTCGCGGAGGTCCAGGAGCACTACTACGCTGAGCCGCCCCGGATCGAGCGCGGCTGGCGCGACCTGCTGGTCGACGTCGACGGCCGCGTGTACACGGACCTCGTCAACAACGTCGCGAGCGTCGGGCACGCACACCCGCACGTCGCCGCGGCAGCCGCACGCCAGCACCGCCTGCTCAACACGAACTCACGCTTCCACTACGCCGGCATCGTCGAGTACGCCGAGCGGGTCGCCGCCCTGCTCCCGGACGAGCTCGACACGGTGTTCTTCGTCAACTCCGGGTCCGAAGCGACCGACCTCGCCCTCCGGATCGCGATGGCCGCCACCGGCCGGACGGACGTCGTCGCCATGCGCGAGGCCTACCACGGGTGGACGTACGCGAGCGATGCCGTCTCCACGTCGATCGCGGACAACCCGAACGCGCTCGCGACCCGTCCCGCGTGGGTGCACACGGTGGACGCGGCGAACGCGTACCGCGGTGTGCACCGGGGAGCGGACGCCATCCGCTACGCGCCCGAAGCAGCTGAGCGGATCCGGGCGCTCGCCGCGGCGGGACACGGGATCGCCGGGTTCATCTGCGAGCCGGTGTACGGCAACGCGGGCGGCATCGCGCTGCCGGACGGCTACCTGCGCGAGGTCTACGACGCCGTGCACGAGGTCGGTGGTCTGACCATCGCGGACGAGGTGCAGGTCGGGTTCGGGCGACTCGGACACTGGTTCTGGGGCTTCGAGCAGCAGGGCGTCGTGCCGGACGTCGTCGCGGTCGCGAAGTCGGTGGGCGGCGGGACACCGATCGGCATCGTCGTGACCCGCCGCGAGATCGCCGACCGGTACCGCACCCAGGGGTACTTCTTCTCGTCGACCGGCGGTTCGCCGGTGTCGGCGGCGGTCGGTGCCGCGGTGCTCGACGTCATCGAGTCCGAGGGGCTGCAACAGAACGCGGTCGTCGTCGGCGAGCACCTGGCCGACCGGCTCCGGGCGCTCGGCGACCGGCACGCCCTCGTCGGTACCGTGCACGGCTCCGGGCTCTACCTCGGGCTCGAGTTCGTCCGCGACCGGACGACGCTCGAGCCGGCGACCGAGGAGACCGCGGCGATCTGCGACCGGTTGCTCACGCTCGGCATCGTGATGCAGCCGACGGGGGACCACCAGAACGTCCTCAAGATCAAGCCACCGCTGGTGGTGACCCGGGAGTCGGCGGACCGGTTCGTCGACGCGCTCGACCGGGTGCTGACGACGGGCTGGTAGTCGGCGCGGGCGCGGCGGGCGCGGCGGGCGCGGCGGGCGCGGCGGGCGCGGCGGGCGCGTCGCACGCGATCCAAGCGACGGGCGCGGGCCCGCCCGGAGCACGCTCGGACGCGCAGGACACTCGTGGGTCCGGGGGAGTTGACTGGCGGCCCGCCCCGGAGAGGAACCCGATGCTGTCCCTGATCTACTCGAGCGTCGCGACACGACCGCTCGGCGACGACGACCTCGCGAGCCTGCTCGACCAGAGCCGCCGATCGAACGAGCGCGAGGACGTGACCGGCGTGCTGCTGTTCCGGAACGGCTACTTCCTGCAACTGCTGGAAGGGCCGGACGCTGCTGTGCGGGCGAAGCTCGACCGCATCAAGCACGACGACCGGCACACGAAGGTGCGGGTGATCCTCGAGGACCACGTCGAGGAGCGGCAGTTCCCGGAGTGGACGATGGGCTTCCCGGCCGCGGACGCCGACCTCGTGGACGTCCCGGGCTACCGATCGACGTTCGAGGACCTCGACGCGGCACCCGGTACCGAGGCGCCATCCGCCGCTGCCGTCCGGGAGCTCATCCGCTGGTTCCGGCCGAACGGCCGCTGACGGGTCGCCGACGGGCCGGCACGCCCCGGTCGCCGACGGCGGAGGCCCCGCGCCGTCACCGGCGCACGCGACCGCCGACCGCGGGGGCACGCACCCCGGACGACTCGCAACGTCACACCGCGCACCCGCACCCGTCATCGTTCGTCACGCCCGGTCACCTCCGGACACAACGTGGCACCGCCGAGCCCGCCGGTGCCATCGTCCGTCCATGGCCTACATCTGCTTGATCCTCTCCGGGGCGGCGCTCCTCATCAACGGGCTCACCCTGCTCGGCCGCGTCCCCGGACGGGACAGCGGCGTGTTCAACGTCCTCATCGGCAGCGTGCAGCTCGTCCTCTGCGTCGCCGTCGCGGTCTCCGCTGACGGGTCCCTGCCGGCCCTGCTCGCGATCTCGGGCACGTTCCTCTTCGGGCTGACCTACCTCTACGTCGGCCTCGACGCGCTCGCCGGCCTCGGGTCGACCGGGCTCGGCTGGTTCTGCGGTCTGGTCGCAGTCGTCGCGGTCGTCTTCGCCGTGACGAACGCCACCGTCGACCCCGTGCTCGCCGTCCTGTGGGCGACGTGGGCGGGACTCTGGTCGCTCTTCTTCGTGCTGCTGGCGCTCGGCCGACCGATCGGCCGCTCCACGGCGTGGGCGCTCGTCCTCGCGAGCCAGACGACGACGACCGTGCCGGCGCTGCTCGGCCTCGCGGGCCGGTGGCCGAGCGGGACCGGGTGGACGGTTGGCGCTCTCCTCGTCGCAGCGCTCGTCTTCGTCGGCGCCGCCGTCCTCGCACGCCGCCCACGGCAGCAGGAACCCGCGTCCGCCACCCCGGCCGTCGTCACCCCCGCACCCACCGCCACCGCCTGACCACCGCCCGACCGGAGGAACCACCGTGACCACCACCGCCACCCCCGACACCGTCGTCGACTACGAGACCCTCGCGGGTCGGTTCCGGCCGATCTTCGACCGGATCGCCGCCGGCGCGAGCGCCCGCGAGCAGGAGCACCGCCTGCCCCACGACGAGATCCGCGAACTCGCGGCCGCCGGCTTCGGCGCCGTCCGGGTCCCCGTGGCCTTCGGCGGCGCCGGCGCGACGCTGCCCCAGCTGTTCCGGCTGCTCACCGAGCTGGCCGCCGCCGACAGCAACATCCCGCAGGCGCTCCGTGGCCACTTCGCCCTCGTCGAGGACCGTCTCGTCGGCCGCTCCGGGGAACGCGACGCCTGGCTCGAGCGCTTCGGGCGCGGCGAGATCGCGGGCAACTCCTGGACCGAGGTCGGGGCCGTGCAGATCGGCGACGTCATCACGAAGGTGACCCCGCAGCCCGACGGCACCTTCCGCATCACCGGCCAGAAGTACTACTCGACCGGCAGCATCTTCGCGGACTGGATCGACACGTACGCCGAGCGCACCGACACCGGCGAGCGGGTCATCGCCATCGTCGACGCACACCAGCCCGGGGTCACGCACGGCGACGACTGGGACGGCTTCGGGCAGCGCACCACCGGCTCCGGCACGAGCACCTTCACCGACGCGGTCGTGCAGGCCGACGCGGTCATCCCGTTCGACGACCGGTTCAAGTACCAGACCGCCTACTACCAGGCGGTGCTCCTCACGGTCCTCGCGGGATCGGTCCTCGCCGCCGAACGCGAGATCGCCCTGCAGGTCCGGAACCGCAACCGGGTCTTCTCGCACGGCAACGCCGACACGTTCGCCGCGGACCCGCAGATCCTGCAGGTCGTCGGTGAGGTCTCCGCGGCCGGGTTCGCGGCGGCGGCCATCGTGGACCGTGCCGCCGAGGCGCTGCAGTCCGCGTACGAGGGCGCCGCGCTCGACGAGGCCGAGGACGAGCGCCGCAACGACCGCGCCGAACTCGCGACCGCGCAGGCGCAGGTCGCGCTCACGTCGCTCGCGACGACGGCGACGAGCCACCTGTTCGACGCGCTCGCCGCGTCCGGTGTGAGCGCGACGAAGAACCTCGACCGGCACTGGCGCAACGCCCGGACCGCTGGCAGCCACAATCCGTGGGTCTTCAAGGCGCGCATCATCGGCGACCACGCCGTCAACGGCGTGGAACCGCCGCGCGTCTGGGCGATCGGCGCGACCCGCCGCGCCTGAGCCGCGGACGGACCGGACGCCAGGCCCGGATCACCGCCGCCGGTCGGCGCACGGTGATCCGGGCCTGGCGTCCGTCGTCACGCGCCGCCCCACCGGCGTCCGCCAGGTCGGTGCCGTCAGAGCCGGGCCACCTCCGTCGCGGCCTCGCGCACGGCGCGCACGGCATCGTGCACGAACGGGCCGAGTGCAGCCCCCGCCCGAGCGGTCGTCCACACCGTGAACCCGTCCCAGTACGCCCGGATGCTCGTCTCCGCGAGCAGTGCGGCGCGGGGGGCAGGGACGCCCCGTCCGCGCAGCGCGACCTCGAGGGTCTCCGTGACGACGAACCGCTTGTACACGTACCGCTCCCGGAGTGCCTCGTGCGCTCGCGTCAACGCGGTGATCGCGGCACCGATGTCCTGCTGTTCCGGGGTGTGGGCGGCGGTCAAGGCATCGAGCACCGCGTCGACCACGGCCAGGTCGGTCAGTTCCGCAGGGGCGTCGCGGACGACACGACGGATGGTCTCGAGCGTCGCGGCCTGACCCTGGAACAGGATCTCCCGCTTGTCCGGGAACTGCCGGAACAGCGTCGCCTTCGTCAGGCCGGCGCGTTCGGCGATCTGCGCGGCGGTCGTCGCGTCGTAGCCCTGCTCGGCGAAGAGGTCCAGCGCTGCGCGGAGGAGTCGACCTCGCGGATCCGGTTGCCATCGTGCCACGCCCTCATGCTAACCGATGCGACTCGGTCTCATCAGGTGTACGGTGACGATACCAAGTCTCATGGACAGGAGTCATCATGCAGGTCTTCGTCACCGGCGCTTCCGGATGGATCGGCCGTGCCCTCACCGCGGACCTCGTCGCCCACGGGCACGAGGTCGTCGGACTCGCCCGGTCGGATGCCTCCGCGGACCGCATCCGCGCGGTCGGGGGTGAGGCCGTCCTGGGCGACGTGGCCGACCACGACCTGGTCGTCGAGCACGCTCGTCGTGCCGACGCGGTCGCACACCTGGCGTTCACGCTCGACTTCGACGAGTTCGAGGCGACCATCGACAACGAGGTCGCGCTGTCGGCTCGCCTGGGTGCGGCCCTCGCCGGCAGTGGGACGGCCGTCTTCGCGGCGTCCGGCACGCCGACGAACGCGGACGGGATTGCGACCGAGGCCGACGCGCTCGACCCGGACGGACCAGCCGGTGCCAGGGCCCGCACGACGACCGCTGTCCTCGCGCTCGCGGAGCAGGGCGTGCGGGCCGGCATCGTCCGGATGCCGCGGACGGTCCACGGCGCAGGGGACCGCAACGGGCTGATCGCGTCACTCGTGCAGCTCGACCGCCAGCTCGGGGTCGCCGCGTACGTCGGCGAGGGCGCGAACCGGTGGCCGGCGGTGCACGTCACCGACGCCGCACGCCTGTTCCGGCTCGCACTGGAATCGGCTCCAGCGGGTTCCGTCCTGCACGCGGTCGCGGAGGAGGGCGTCCCGATGCGGGCCGTTGCCGAGTCGATCGCTCGCCGGACCGGCCTGCCGCCGGCAGCGGTCGACCCGTCCACCCTCGGGGTCTTCGGCGCGCTGCTGGGCGGTGACCAGCCGGCATCGAGCGCGCGGACGCGCGCCCTGGTCGGGTGGGAACCGACCGGGCCCACGCTCATCAGCGACCTCGACGCCGGCCACTACACGGCGACTGCCTGACGGCCGGCGGAACGGACGCCAGGCCCGGATCACCGCCGCCGGTCGGCGCACGGTGATCCGGGCCTGGCGTCCGTGATCACGCGCCGCGGCGCGTGCCGACGGCGTGCCGCTGGCCGGTCACCGTCGGTCCGCGGAGGCGGTGGTCCGCGCGGTGGTGGTCCGGTCGGGGTCGACGATCGTGCGGACGGCCTCGGTCGAGATGCGCTCGTCGGCCGGGGACCCCGCGGCCTCGGGCGCCGACCCGGCCCCCGGTGCGCCGTGGCCGTCGGCGGACATCGTGCGCTCGTCGAACGGCACCGCACCCGAGAGCACCCGCTCCACCTGCTGCTTGTCGATCTGCCGCGTCCACGTGCCGACGAGCACCGTGGCGACGGCGTTGCCGGTGAAGTTGGTCAGGGCACGCGCCTCGGACATGAACCGGTCGATGCCGACGATGAGCCCCACGCCGTTCACCAGGTCCGGGCGGTGCGCCTGCAGACCGCCGGCGAGGGTCGCGAGCCCTGCTCCGGTGACCCCGGCAGCGCCCTTCGACGCGATGATCATGAAGACCAGGAGCGAGATCTGCTCGGGGAGGTTCAGCGGCGTGCCGAGGGCGTTCGCGATGAAGAGCGACGACATCGTCAGGTAGATGGCCGTGCCGTCGAGGTTGAACGAGTACCCGGTCGGCACCGTGACGCCGACGACGGGCTTCGACACCCCGAGGTGCTCCATCTTCGCGATGAGGCGCGGCAGACTGACCTCGCTGGACGAGGTCGAGACGATGAGCAGGTACTCGCGGCCGAGGTACTTCATGAGCCGGAAGATGTTGATGCCCGTGACGACCCGCAGCAGGACGCCGAGCACCCCGACGACGAACACGATGCAGGTGATGTAGAAGGCGACCATCAGCGTGCCCAGGGCGACGAGCGCGGCGACGCCGGTCGCACCGACCACGGCGGCGATGGCTCCGAACGCGCCGATCGGCGCGGCCCACATCACCATCGCGAGGATGCGGAACACGAGCGCCTGGAGGTGCCGGATGCCGGTGAGGATCGGCGCACCCTTCTCTCCCATCGCCTGCAGCGCGAAGCCGACGAGCAGGGCGACGAAGAGCGTCTGCAGGATGCTGCCGCTCGTCAGCGACGACACGAGCGTCGCGGGGATGATGCCGAGCAGGAAGCCCGAGGTCGACGACGCGTCCTCCTCGGAGCCGGCGGGCAGCTCGTACGTCGCCTTCGACATGTCGAGGTGGTCGCCGGGGTGGATGAGGTTGCCCACGACGAGGCCGATCGCGAGCGCGAACGTCGACATCGCGATGAAGTACCCGAGGGCCAGACCGCCGACCTTGCCGACGGTGGCCGCCTTCGCGATCGACCCGACACCGAGCACGATCGTGCAGAAGATCACCGGCGCGATCATCATCTTGATGAGGGCGATGAAACCGTCGCCGATCGGCTTCAGCCCCACCGCGAAGGCCGGGGCCGCGAGTCCGACCACGATGCCGGCCGCGACCGCGGCGATGACGGCGATGTAGAGCCAGTGCGAACGGTCCAGACCGCGACGCCGCACGGGGCGGGTGTTGGACGGGTGCGTCGATGCCATGAGACTTCCTTGTCGTCAGGACCGGTGCGTCGTCGCTCCGGTCGGCTCGTCCTGTTCGGGGACGCAGCCACCCTCGCGCGGGACGGCCGCGCACGTCGACTTGTGTTCATTGCGTTCACGCCGGTGCTGCGGGAACGCCCGGCGTACGCGAGGATGGGGTGTTCCCGCGACGAGGCGAGGAGGGCTGGACAGTGGCACCGAGACGGTGGAGCATCGCGACGCGCCTCTTCGCCCTGCAGCTCGTCTTCGTGGTCGTCGGCGTCGTCGTCGGCGGTGCCTGGAGCTGGGCGTCCGCCCGCGCGGACCTCGAGACGGACGCCGCGGAGAAGTCGACCGCGGTCGCCGTCTCGATCGCCCGCAACCCGTTCGTGGTCGAGCAGGCGCGCTCAGCGGACCCGTCCACACGGCTGGAGCCGTACGCCCTCGACCTGATGCGTCGGACCCACACCGACTTCATCACGATCATGGCGCCGGACCGCACCCGGTGGACCCACCCTGACCGCGCCGAGCTCGGTCGACCGTTCCGGGGCACGATCGCGCCGGCCCTCGCGGGGACCACCTTCACCGAGACGTTCGCGGGGACCCTCGGTCCGTCCGTCCGTGCCGTCACCCCGATCACCGACGACGACGGCCGGGTCATCGGGCTGGTGGCTGCGGGCGTGACGGTCGCGAACATCTCTTCGGCCCTGCTGCCCCGGCTGGTCTCGGTCGTGCTCCTGGCGCTCGCCGTGGTCGCGGTGTCGGCGCTCTTCTCGTGGCTGCTCAGCCGGTACCTGGCCCGGGTCACCGCCGGGCGCGGGCCCGAGGAGCTCGCACGGGTGTTCGCCTCGTACGAGGGCGTGCTCCACTCCGTCCACGAGGGCCTCGTCGTCATCGACCGCTCCGGACACGTCGTGCTGCACAACGACCGCGCGGCGGAGCTGCTGCACCTGCCGGCACCGGACGAGGCCCGGGGACCGATCCCGCTCGCCGCACTGGACGTGCCCGACGGCCTCCGGACGCTGCTGGCGTCGGGGGACCGCGCCGTCGACGAGACGTACGTCGCGCCCGACCGGGTGCTCGTCGTCAACCAGGAGATGGCGTTCTCCCGGGCGTCCTCCAGGCCGCTCGGCACCGTGGCGACCATCCGCGACCAGACCGAGCTGCTGCACCTGTCGGGCGAACTCGCGGCCACCCGCACGCTCACCGACGCGCTGCGCTCCCAGACCCACGAGTTCGCGAACCGCCTGCACACGGTGGTCGCGCTCCTCGAACTGGGGCGGGTCGACGAGGCCGTCCGGTTCGCGTCCGACGAGATCGACCGTCACGCGGACACCCGGACGGCTCCCTCGCCCAGGCACCCGGGCAGCGACGACGCAGACGCAGGCGACCTCGACGCGCCGGCGCGCGCCGGCGCAGCCGCCGTCCGGGCGCCGGGAACCGACACCGGCCACGCGCCGGACACCGGCACCGCACCCGAGGTGATCGCCGCCGTCCTCGATGGCAAGCGGGCACAGGCCCACGAGCGCGGTGTCACCCTGACGATCGACACCGCCGGTCTGGCCGATCCCGTCGACGCGCAGCCGAACGACGTCATCACCGTGCTCGGCAACCTGGTGGACAACGCCGTGGACGCCGCGGGTGCCGACGGCCCGGGTCGGGTCTCGGTCTCGGTGTGCTCCGCGGACGGGAGCAGCCGGTTCGTCGTGCGCGACGACGGGGCCGGCATCCCCGACGTCGAGGCCGCCTACGCGCGCGGATGGTCGACGAAGCCGTCCGGTCCGGAAGGACGGGGGATCGGCCTCGACCTCGTCCGCTCCACCGTGACGCGCCTCGGCGGCCGGGTCGGCGTCACCACCGGCCCGGACGGAAGCACCTTCGTGGTCGAGCTCGACCCCGGACGCGTCCGGACGTGAGCGGGGCGATCCGGGTCCTCATCGTCGAGGACGAGCCCCTGACCGCCGAGGCCCACGCCGCGTACGTGGCGCGCCTCGACGGCTTCACCGTCGTGGGCTGGGCCGCCACCGGGCGGGCGATGCTGGCCGCGGTCGCGGCCGAGCAGCCGGACCTCGTGCTGCTCGACTTCGACCTGCCCGACGCGCACGGGCTGCAGCTCGTCCGCGCGCTCCGCTCCGCGGGGTCCGCCGTCGACGTCATCGCGGTGACCGCCGCCCGGGACGCCCGCGGCGTGAAGAACGCGATCGCGCTCGGCATCGTGCAGTACCTCGTCAAGCCGTTCAGCTTCCGGACGTTCGCCGAACGCCTGACCACGTACCGCGAGTTCCGCCGCCGGTTCGAGGACCGCCGGACGCTGACGCAGGCCGACATCGACCAGAGCCTCGGGTCACTGCGTCCCACCACGCCACCGGACCACGAGAAGGGCATCGCCCGCGAGACCCTGGACGCGGTCCAGCAGGTCCTGGTGCGCGCCACCGAGGCCGCCTCGGCGTCCGAGGTCGCCGAGGTGGTCGGCATCTCCCGGGTCACGGCGCGGCGGTACCTGGAGCACCTCATCGCGGCGGGGCAGGCCGGGAAGGACGTGCGGCACAGTGGTCCGGGGCGACCGGAGTACGCGTACCGCTGGTTGCGGTGACGGCGCGCGCCGTCGTGGGCTGACCGGCAGCGCCGGTCGCGGTCGTCCGGCCGACCACGGCCGGGAGGCGCGGTGCGCGTCGGACGCGTGTCGTGCCTCCCGGCCGGGTCGCGCGGGCGACGGGGCGCTGCGCGCCACGGGGGCCGCTGTTCGGACCGTCAGCCGCGTTGCGGGGTCCACCCGAGCGCCGGGCCGAGGTGCTCGGCCATGTCGCCGATGATCTGGGCGTACTCCTCGGGACCGAAGGAGAACGGCAGTGCGAAGGCGACCTCCGTCGCCACCTGGTAGCCGGCGTCGGCCCGGAGCCGGTCGGCGATCTCCCCCGAGGTCCCGACGAGGTCCGCCGCGAAGAGCAGCCCGGCGGGACCCTGGGGCACGCCGACCCGTCCGGACCGCGCGTCGGCGTACGCGCGGTACCGCGCGGCCTGCTCGGGCGTCGCGCTGTCGGTGGGGATCACGACGAGCCCCTGGGAGACGCGCGCGTTCGCCGGGTCCGGGTGCGCGTCGAGGTAGGCCTCGACCTGCGCCCGCTGGTTCGTCGCGAAGTCCGTGCCGACCTCGCTGCGCGTGACGCTCGAGGTGAGCAGGTGGAAGCCGTGCTCCGCCGCCCACACGGCCGACCGCGTGCTGCCGGTGCCGTACCAGAGGCGGTCGACGAGCCCGGAGCTGTGCGGCTGGACCGAGGTCGCGAACTCCTCGATGCCACGGCGCTCGGTCGACGCGGTGACGGCGTCGCCGCGGACGAGGTCGCGGAAGCGCAGCAGTCGGGTGTCGCCGAAGTCCTCCCGATCGGCGGTGTCGGGGTAGATCGCCTCGCGGTAGAGGTCGAAGTGCATCGGCGTCCCCGAGGAGAACCCGGGCTGCAGCCGTCCGCCGAGGAGGACGTCGACGGTCCCGAGGTCCTCCGCGAGCCGGAACGGGTTCTCGGCGCCGATCGGGGTGACCGCGGTGCCGAGCGCGATCCGCGAGGTCCGCTGCGAGGCGGCGGCGAGCAGCGCGACGGGGGAGGAGATGCCGTGCTGCAGGTGCCGGTGTCGCAGCCACGCGCTGTCCATCCCGAGGGACTCCGCGCGCTCGATGACCCGGAGCGTCTCCTCGTGGCCGGCAGCGGGGTCGGCGGGGTCGAACGACCCGATGGTGAGGAAGCCGAGTCGTTCGAGGGGACGTCCGTCGTGGGGCATGGTCCGATGGTGGCAGACCGCACCGACACGGACCGGCTGGACGGTGTTGCCCCCCGTTCTGGGTAGACAGGTCGGTCCGTCCGCCGTTCTGCGGACCGGTAGAGTCGGCGGTGGACGAGCCGACCGGCCGACCCGAACGCCCGGGGCTCGCCACCGCGATGCCGTCCCGGCCCTCGAGTCACCCTGCTCGGGCCGGGACGGCGCCCTCGGTTCCCGCGTTCCCCGTCGGTGATCCCGTCCCCGACCGTCCACGGCGATGGCCGCCGGTCGGACCTGAACGCTTCCACGGGTAGGATCGCGCAGGTGCCGGACGGCCCCCTGCTCGGGTGGAGCAGGTCGTCGGCCACGGAAGGACGTCGCGTGCCGGACCTGCCCATCGTGTTCGAGATCGGGTCGATGGTCGTCGTCGTCGCGATCCTGCTCGCCGACCTGGTGATCGTCGCCCGGCGGTCGCACGAACCGACGATGCGGGAGTCCGGGCTCTGGGTCGGCTTCTACGTCGGCCTGGCACTGCTGTTCGCGCTGGCGATGCTGGTCTTCGCCGGGGGCGACGCCGCCGGGCAGTTCCTCGCCGGCTGGTTGACCGAGTACAGCCTCAGCATCGACAACCTGTTCGTCTTCGTCATCATCATGGCGCGCTTCGCCGTGCCGAAGCCGATCCAGCAGGCCGTGCTCATGATGGGCATCATCATCGCGCTCGTCCTGCGCGGGGTGTTCATCCTGCTCGGGGCGCGCCTGATCGAGGACTTCTCCTGGATCTTCTACCTGTTCGGCGCGTGGCTGATCTGGACCGCGATCCAGCAGGTCCGCGAGGACCACGACGACGAGGAGCAGCAGCAGGACTCGTTCGTCGTCCGACTGCTGCGCCGACGCGTCCGGGTGACCGACACCTACGACGGCATCCGGCTCCGCACGCACGTCGACGGACACCGGCACTTCACGCCGATGCTCGTCGTGCTCATCGCGATCGGCACCACCGACCTGCTCTTCGCGCTCGACTCGATCCCCGCGATCTTCGGCATCACGGAGAGCGCGTTCATCGTCTTCACCGCGAACGTCTTCGCGCTCATGGGGCTCCGGCAGCTCTACTTCCTGCTCGGCGGACTGCTCGAGAAGCTGGTCTACCTCAAGTACGGCATCGCCCTGATCCTGGCGTTCATCGGCGTGAAGCTCGTCCTCCACGCCCTGCACGAGAACGAGCTGCCGTTCCTGAACGGCGGACACGGCGTCGCGTGGGCGCCGGAGATCGGGACGTGGACCTCACTCGCGGTGATCGTCGTCGCGATCGGCGGGGCCACCCTCGCGAGCGTGCTCCGGATGCGCCACCAGCCCGTCGAGCGCTGAGGCACCCGGGTCCCGGCCCGGGGCCGTCGGACGACGGAGGCCGAGGACGACGACGGCGACGAGGTTCACGGCGCTGCCCACGAGGAACCCGGCGCTGCCGGCTGCGACCCCGGTCGTCGGCGCGAGCACGGCCATGAGCACGACGCCGACGACGAACCCCGTCACCGACGCGAGTGCCACCTGCCGCGACCGTCCGGCCGCGAGCAGCAGGGCGGCGGGGACGAGCGACACCGTGAACACCCAGACGCCGAGCACGAGGAACGGCAGGTCGGCCACCGCGGCAACTCCCTCGCCGGGGTAGAACAGCGGCAGGAACCAGTCGGCGAGCAGCGCGACGAGGCCGAACAGGACGGCCGTCGCGGCCGAGAACCCTGCCACGAACCGCCACGCGCCCGGGCTCCGCAGTGTCGACTCCTCGGCCCGGTGCGCGAACGCCGGCACGACGACCTGGGCGACGGCCTGTCCGACCATCGAGGCCGGCGTGGCCAGGGAGAACGCGGCGGCGTACACGCCTGCGTCTCGGGGTGATGCGCTCACCTGGGCGGTGATCATGGCCAGCTGCAGCAGACCGTTCGTGGTGAGGCCGGCGAGGACGTTCCAGGCGGCGAACCGCAGCACGCCCCGGGTGGGTTGCTGCCCGGCGGTCCCTGCCGTCCCGCGCGGCCAGCACGCGACCGCGAACACCGTGTAGCCGATGCCGAGCGGGAGCAGCACGACGGGCTCGGCCCGGGTCACGCACGCGAGGACGAGCAGCGCGAGCGTCAGGGTGCTCGTCAGCGCGTCCCAGACCGCCACGCGCCGTGGGCGGTCGTGGCCGAGCTGCGCGCCGCGGGCGTACACGTAGAGTCCGTAGCCGACGACGACCGACACACCACCGAGGACCGTGCCGGGGCCGTTGCCCCATGCGATCGCGACCGGGACCGTCAGCGCTGCGAGCACGACGGACGCGAGCAGCATCGAGCCGCCGAGCCGTCGGTTCACGGCGGTGTCCGACCGGCCGTTGCGCATCGCGATCGCGAGGGAGCGGGACGCCGTGTTGCCCGCGGCGGACGGCCACAGCAGGGCGGCGAAGACGGCGAGCGAGAGGAGCGCCGAGGACTGGCCGAGCGCCTCCGTGCCGAACACCCGGCCGATGACGACCGTGAGGATCAGCTTCGCGGCACCCTGGACGCCGATCCCGACGGTCGACAGCAGTGCCGCGGAGGCGACGCCGGACCGCGGGCCCGGAGCGGTCGGCGGTTCGCTGCTCACGGGTACAGGAGCGTACCGGCCGACGGGTGCACCCGTCCGACGAGGGGGATCAGTGCCGACGTCGGCTGGACAGCAGTCCGCCGATGACGACGGCCGCCGCCACGCAGAAGATGATGAGCGTCGGGACGTCGAAGCCGTCCAGGTTCATGGTGTGTCCTCCAGGTCGGCTCCGACGGTAGGCCGCCGGACCTGTGGGCGACGGGTGCTTCCGAAGCGGAGCCTGAGGACTCGTGGAGCGTCGGTCGCGATGCGACCGTGGGACGGACGGGAGGGCCGCGACGGGACCGTGGGCCGGGAGGCGCGCGGCGCGACCGCGGGACGGACGGGAGGCCCGTGGCGGGTCCGCCACGGGCCTCCCGGCCGGTGCCTGGTCGCGGATCAGGGCAGGTAGTACGTCGGGTTCGGCAGCTTGACGCTCCGGTCGGCGGAGCCGCCGATGAGGTCGCTGTACTGGTCGCCGAAGTTCGCCACGACGTCGTAGTGCCCGCCGGCACGCGACTCGATGTGCGCGCGGGTCTGCGACTTGTACTCGATCGTGGTGCACTTCGCGGTCGCGCACGAGATGTACGACGGCTGCTGCGAGGCGCCCGTGCCGGTCCACTTCGTGTAGTACGTGCGGTTGCCGTCCTGCTCGGCGGCGAACTGCGGGTACCCGACCTTCTGGAGGTTCTCGATCGTGGCGGTCTGCTGCGCCTCGTTGCGGCCGGTGAGCCCGATGATCGTGCAGCCCGAGCGCTCCGCGACGGACACGAGGGAGGTCATCGACGGGGTCGCCGGGAAGCGCTCGTCCTGCACCCACTCGTCCTGGAGCGTCGGGTCGAACACGAAGTGCATGTCCGCGACCTCCATGTCGTACGTCCACAGGGTGGTGTCGTCGGCGTCGAGGACGATGGCCGGGTTGCGGTGGTGGCGCGACGCCACCGCGCACTGCGTGGCGACGATCGGCACCTGCTTCCGCACGATGGAGCGCATCTCGCGGATGTACGGGCTGTCGGCCTTGTCCGCGATCCCGGTGCCGGGGTCGCCGTAGTACGTGGCGATGGTCTTCTTGACGGAGTCGATGTTCGGGATGCCCTCGCCGCCCTGCGTCGCGCCGGAGGAGCCGTCGGCCGCCATCCGGAAGTGCGTGCGCGGTGCCAGCCGGGGCTCGCTGAGCCCGGGCAGGTCAGTGGACGGCAGGAAGTACGTCGGGTTCGGGAGCTTGACCTGCTCCTCGGCGTACCCGCCCTGCAGGTCGGACCACTGGTCGCCGAGGTTGTCGACGATCGTGTAGCCGAGGTCCTGCTCGATGTGCTTCCGGGTCAGCGCCTTGTACTCGACGGTGGTGCACGAGGCCGCGGCGCACTGCACGTACGACGGCTGCTGGGACGCACCCTTGCCCGTCCACTTCGTGAAGTAGTGGTCCGAGGTGAAGCCCTGGTAGCCGACCTTCTCGAGGTTGGCGATCGTCGCGGCCTTCTGGTCGTCGTTCCGGCCGGTGAGGCCGAAGATCGTGAAGCCCATCGCCTTCGCGGTGTTCACGTACGACACCATCGCGGGCACGGCCGGGAAGCGCTGGTCCTGGACCCAGACGTCCTGCTCGGTCGGGGAGAACACGAAGTGCATGTCCGCGACCTCCATGTCGTACGTCCACAGCGTGGTGTCGTCGGCGTCGAGGACGATCGCGGGCTTCTCGTGCTTCGCGACCGCGCGGCGGTACTCGCCCCGGAGCTCCTTCGTCTGCTTCGTCATGATCGACCGCATCTCGCGGACGTACGGGCTGTCGACCTTGTCCGCGATGCCGGTGCCGGGGTCGCCGTAGTACGTGGCGATGACCTTCTTGACGGAGTCGATGTTCGGGATGCCCTCGCCGCCCTGCGTCGCACCGGAGGAGCCGTCGGCCGCCATCGTGAACGAGGTGTGCGGGGTGAGGTGGCCGTCGTGGTGGCCGTGGTCGTGGTCGTGCGCAGGGTGTGCGCTGGCGGAGAGGCTGCCGGTCAGGACGGAGCCGGCGACGAGCGCGGCCGTGGTCGTGGTGACGAGCACGGTGCGGCGGATCGGGAAGGGCATCGGTGTCGCTTTCGATCGGTGGAGTGGCCCTCGAAGGGGGCACGACGACGACGGTAGCTGGGAGAACGCCCAGAGTCCAGTACCGGGGTGGTACTGGTTGCGGGCGCGATGGGGAGGAACGGCGGCCGCGGTTCGGTGCGCTGAAGCGGGCTTCAGTTCGCTTCAGCACGGGTTCAGTGCCTGCTCGCGATGGTTACGGCATCCCTTCCGGTTCGTCGGAGAACCGGTCCCGTCAGGAGGACGTCATGACCAAGCACATCGCACACGCAAGCCGCTGGATCGTCGGGGGCGTCGCTGCTGCGGCCCTCGCGTTCGGCGGCGCCGGAGTGGCCTTCGCCGCCCAGGGCGCCGACGACCCGGCGCCGAGGGCGACTCCCTCGACGATCAGCACCCCGGCTCCGCTCACCGCGACGACCTCGCCCGTCGCGACGGCATCGCCGACGGTGTCCTCGCCGGCACCGTCCTCGAGGTCGACGGCCCGACCGGACGACCACGGGGTGCACGCGCCGGGGACGGACGACCACGGGGTGCACGCGCCGGGGACGGACGACCACGGGGTGCACGCGCCGGGGACGGACGACCACGGGGTGCACGCGCCGGGGACGGACGACCACGGTGGCCGAGCGACGGCGACCGCGACGGCGGCCGCTCCCGGTGCTGGTGCTGGCGCTGTCGCTGGCGGGGAGGACCACGCGGCCACGGAGCGGCGCGGCCGGGATGGCGCGGAGGACGACGCGAGCCACCGGAGCGTCGAGCACGAGGCTGACGACGACCACGGCAGCCACCACAGCGACGATGACGGCGACCACCGCGGCGGCGATGACCGCGGTGGAGACCACCGCGGCGGCGATGACCACAGCGGTTCGGGCCACGGAGCCGACGACTGAACAGCAGTGCGGGGCGGTGCGGGGCGGTGCGCGGCGGGACCGGTTGCGGTGGTCCACCTCGGTCCGCCCCGCCCGTCGGGGCCTGGTCCGGTGGGCCCTGGACCAGCATGATGGTGGACGGGCGCCCCTCCGGGCAGTTCGTCGGCAGGAGGTGGTGACGGGTGCGAGTACTGGTGGTCGAGGACCAGGCCGGCCTTGCGGACGGTCTTCGGATCGGGTTCGAGGCAGAGGGCTTCGCGGTGGACATCGCGACGAACGGCACCGACGGCCTCTGGATGGCCCGTGAGACCCGCTTCGACGTCATCGTGCTCGATGTGATGCTGCCGGGCATGAGCGGCTACAGCGTCTGCCGAGAACTCCGCGCCGAGGGCAACTGGGTGCCGATCCTCATGCTGACCGCCAAGTCGGGGGAGTGGGACCAGGTCGAGGGGCTCGACACCGGAGCGGACGACTACCTGACGAAGCCGTTCTCGTTCGCCGTGCTCCTCGCACACGTCCGAGCGTTGATCCGACGCGGAGCACGTGAGCGTCCGGCCGAACTGCGTGCGGGCGACCTCTGCCTCGACCCCGCGCGACGCGAGTTGCGGCGCGGCGACGACCTCGTCGCGTTGACCGCCCGGGAGTTCTCGGTGATGGAGTTCCTCATGCGGCACGCGGGCGACGTCGTCACGAAGCGGGCCGTGCTCGAGGGGGTCTGGAACGACGACTTCGACGGCGACCCCAACATCGTCGAGGTCTACGTCGGCCACCTCCGCAACAAGGTCGACCGCCCGTTCGGACGGTCCGCCATCCTCACGGTGCGCGGCGCCGGGTACCGGTTGGCGGCCGACGGTGGCTGATCGTCCCCGGTTCCGCTTGCGGAACCCGTCCCTGCGCTTCCGGATCACCCTGTCGGCCGTCGCGGTGGTCGGGGTCACGCTCGTCGTCGCCTCGACGGTCTTCGCGGTCGTCCAGGCCGCGGTGCTCGACCAGGGGGTGACGAGCCGGGCGACCGCTGCCGCCGACCGGGTCCTGGCGCAGCTCGAGGCCGGAGCGTCACCGGCGTCGGCGGTCGGTGTGGCGCGCGCGTCGCTCGCGGAGGACGGGTTCGTCGTCGTGCAGTCGGCGGACAGCGCGCGGGTCCTCGCGTCCGGCGGCGACCCGGCAGCGGTCCGTGCCTACACGGCGCGGGCCGACGGTGATCCTGGGTCGTCGATGCGCTTCGGCTCGCGCGTCTACCGTCTCGCCTCCAGTGGCGCGACCGACCGGAGCACGCCGGCACCGACGGTCACCGTCGCACCACCCGGGTCTGAGGACTCCGGCGGCGGCCGGGGCGGGGGGAGCGGCGACTCCGGTGTCAGTGGGGCACCCAGCGGGGGCTCGGACGACACCGGCGGGTCCGGCGGGGGTTCGGACGACTCCGGCGGCGGCTCGCGTGGTGGCTCCGGCGGGGGCTCGGACGACACCGGCGGGTCCGGTGGGGGTTCGGACGACTCCGGCGGTGGTTCGGGTTCCGGCGGTGGTTCGGGGTCCAGCGGTTCGGGTTCCGGTGACGTGTCCGGGACGGCCGACACCTCGGGACACGGCGGTCACGGGAGCGACGACGCTGCCGCGGGGGACGGTGGGGCGACACGCCTGGTGTCGTTCGACCGTGCCACCGCGGCCACCGGGAGGCCGAGCGAGGACTCGGCGACCGCAGCATCCGACTACCTCGTCGTCGCCGGGCTCTCCACGGAGTCGACGGACGCGGTGACGAGCGCGACCCGGACGATCCTGGTCGTCGCGGTGCCGCTCCTCCTGCTCGTCATGGGAGCGACGACCTGGTTCGTCGTCGGCCGCGCCCTCCGCCCGGTCGAACGGATGCGCCGACAGGTCGCCGGCATCACCGCCGCACACCTCTCGGAGCGGGTCCCCGATCCCGGCGGCGCGGACGAGGTCGCCCGGCTCGCAGCGACCCTCAACGCGATGCTCGACCGGCTCGATGCGTCGGCGGCCGCACAGCGACGGTTCGTGTCCGATGCTTCGCACGAGCTCCGGTCGCCCCTCGCCGTGATGCGCCAGCACGCGGAGGTCGCGAAGGCGTACCCGGACCGGCTGCCGCAGGACCGCCTCGCGGACACCGTCCTGCACGAGGGCACCCGCCTCGCCGACCTCGTCTCGGCGATGCTCGTCCTGGCGAAGACGGACGAGGGCGCCCTGCCGGTGGCCCGCGAGGACGTCGACCTCGACGACCTCGTCGGCGCGGAGGCCGCCCGGCTGCGGACCACCGGCCGGCTGCGGGTCGACTCCGCACGGGTGCGCGCCGTCCGTGTGACCGGCGACCCGGGCCTCCTCGCACAGCTCCTCCGGAACCTCGCCGACAACGCCGCGCGGCACGCGACCTCGACCGTCGCGTTCGAGCTCGGCACCGCGGGAACCCACCTGGCGGTCCTGGCGGTCGAGGACGACGGAGCGGGCATCGCCGACACCGACCGCGAGCGCGTGTTCGACCGGTTCGTCCGGCTCGACGAAGCCCGCGCCCGGGAGTCCGGCGGCTCCGGACTCGGCCTCGCGATCGTCCGCGGCATCGTCGAGGCGCACGGCGGTTCCGTGCACGTCGAGCGAGCGGCGCTGGGCGGCGCGCGCTTCGTCGTGACGCTGCCGCTCGCCGAGGCCGATCCGGCGGCCGGGGACGACGCCGACGCCTGATGTGCGCCACCTGCGAGCGCACGGCCCGCGCTGGTGCGAGGATGATCCGCGGTCGTCGCCCGGGCGACCACGCAACGGAAGAGACGAGCGTGACCGAGACCCGCTCTCACACACCCGCGACCGGCTCCGGCCCCGCCGCCGGTACCGCCGCCGACAACGCTGCCGTCAACGCCGCGGGCGGCTCCGGCGACGACGCCGGACACGACCCCGGCAAGGGCGTCGCCGCACTCGCACTCGCAGCCCTCGGTGTCGTCTTCGGCGACATCGGTACCAGTCCGCTCTACGCACTCCGGACCGTGTTCACCATCGACGGCGGCATCGTCAAGGCCAACGAGGAGGACGTCTACGGCGTCATCTCGATGATGTTCTGGAGCGTCACGATCATCGTGTCGATCAAGTACGTCCTCGTCCTCATGCGCGCCGACAACAACGGGGAGGGCGGGGTGATGGCGCTCGCCGCCCTCGCCCGTCGGCTGTACGCGAAGCGGCGGGGCGGCGCGACGATCTTCCTCGTGATCGGCATCGTCGGCGTCTCGCTGTTCTACGGCGACTCGGTGATCACTCCAGCGGTGTCGGTGCTCTCCGCGGTCGAGGGGCTCCAGACCGCCACACCGAGCATCGAGCACCTCATCGTCCCGATCGCCGCGGTCATCCTGGTGGTGCTGTTCGCCGTGCAGCGCTTCGGCACCGGCAAGGTCGGCAACCTCTTCGGCCCGGTGATGCTGCTCTGGTTCCTCGTGATCGCCGCGGCCGGCGTCCCGCACATCCTGCAGGACCCCGGCGTCCTGCAGGGGCTCTCGCCGACCTTCGCGATCCAGTTCCTGATCGCCCATCCGTACATCACCTTCGTCGCCATGGGTGCCGTCGTCCTGGTCATCACCGGCGCCGAGGCGCTCTACGCCGACATGGGGCACTTCGGACGGAAGCCGATCCTCCGCGCCTGGTTCTTCGTCGTGTTCCCCGCGCTCGTGCTGAACTACCTCGGCCAGGCCTCGCTCGTCCTCCGTGACCCGTCGGCCGCGAAGGATCCGTTCTTCCTGCTCTTCCCCAGCGGACTGCAGCTGCCCGTCGTGGTGCTCGCGACCGCCGCGACCGTGATCGCCAGCCAGGCGGTCATCTCCGGGGCGTTCTCGCTCAGCCGCCAGGCCGTCCAACTCGGGCTGCTGCCGCCGCTGACGATCCGGCAGACCTCCCGGCAGGAAGGCGGCCAGATCTACCTGCCAGCCGTGAACCTGCTCCTGTTCATCGGTGTCATGGCCGTGATGCTCACGTTCCGCTCCTCGGCGAGCCTCGCGACCGCGTACGGCGTGTCGGTCACCGGGGCGCTCGTCGTCGACACCCTCCTGCTGCTGCTCGTGGTCAAACCGCTGTGGCACTGGGCGACGTGGAAGCTGGTCCTCGCGGCCGTCGTGTTCGGCGGGCTCGAGCTGACGTTCCTCGCGGGCAACCTCTCGAAGATCGTGCACGGCGGCTGGGTCCCGCTCCTCATCGCCCTGGCGGTGATCACGCTCATGACGACGTGGCGCCGCGGCCGGCAGCTCGTGCAGGAGGAGCGCAAGGAACGCGAGGGCTCGCTCGCCGACTTCATCGAGAAGATCAACACCAAGGGCATCCCGCGCGTCCAGGGCATCGCGGTGTTCCCGCACCCGAACAAGGAGACGACACCGCTCGCTCTCCGCGCGAACGTCGAGCACAACCACGTGGTGCACCGGACCGTCATCATCGTCTCGGTCATCACCGCGAACGTGCCGCACGTGCCGCACGCGAAGGCGTTCTTCCGCGACGACCTCGGCTACGAGGACGACGGCATCGACCACATCACGATCAAGTTCGGGTTCTCGGACGACCAGGACCTCCCGCGGGCGTTGCACGCGGCGTGCCTGGCCGAGGTCCTCGACCTGGACCCGGACGAGATGGAGCGTGCCTCGTTCTTCATCTCGCGCGGGGCGCTCCGACCGCAGCCCGGCAACCGCGGCATGGTGAGCTGGCGGAAGAAGCTGTTCGTCGGGCTCGCGCACAACGCCGCCGACCCGGCGGCTCGCTTCGGTCTGCCGGCGCAGCGCACGGTGACGATGGGCAGCGACGTCGAACTCTGACGCCCGCTCCGGCACGAGCGCCGCTCGGCACGCGCCCGCCCCGTCAGTGCACGCGCCCGCCCCGTCAGTGCGCGCGACCCCGCAGCCGCCCGAAGCCGAGCACGACCCCGACGACGACCATGCCGAGCGCGAGACCGAGGACGGCCGAGACCGCGGTGTCGACGATCCACGTCACCACGGGCCCTGCGGCCTCGATGGCGTGTTCGACGGCGTGCAGCAGGTCGTCGGGCCCGTGCCAGAACGTCTCCGCGAGGTTCTGGATCACCAGGTGCCCACCGACCCACAGCATCGCGACGGTCCCGACCACGCCGATCACCCGGAACACGGTGGGCATCGCACGGACCACCCGGGCGCCCGCACGCCGGGTCGAGCGCGACGGGTTCTTCATCATCTGCAGGCCGATGTCGTCGATCTTCACGAGCAGTGCCACGGCGCCGTAGACCGCGAGGGTCATCACCAGACCGATGACGAGCAGCGCGCCGACCGTCGGCCAGAACCCCAGGTCGGGGTCGAGTCCGGCGAGCGCGATGAGCATGATCTCGGTGCTGAGGATGAGGTCCGTGCGGATGGCGCCGAACACGAGCTTCGGTTCGGTCGTCGGGGTCTCGGCGCCGGACTCGTGGTGCGTGCCGAACCACTCGGTGACCTTCTCGGCCCCCTCGAAGCAGAGGTACGTGCCGCCGATGAGGAGCAGCCACGGCAGCACCCACGGCGCGAACGCGGAGAGCAGGAGCGCCAGCGGGATGATGATGACGAACTTGTTGAACAGGCTGCCGAGCGCGATGCGCCCGACGACGGGGAGCTCCCGTGCCGGCGCGATCCCCTGCACGTACTGCGGCGTCACGGCGGCGTCGTCGATGACCACGCCCGCCGTCTTCGCACTCGCCTTCAGTGCGGCGGACAGGATGTCGTCGACGACCGCGAGCAACCCCACTGACATGCTGATCTCCTCGTGCCGGACCAGCCGGTTGCTGTCCGACCGCTCAGCCTAGCGGCCGGGTGCTGCGCACGAACGGACGGGAGGCTCGGTGCCAGCCGGCACCGCGCCTCCCGTCCGTCAGGTGGTCGCGTGAGCGACCTCGGATCGCGTCAGCGACCGTCGTTGATGAGTCCGAGCCACCGACCGAAGCGCTGCTCCGGCGCGTCGTGCAGCGACGGCACGGGGCGGCAGCGCTTCTCGTCGCGGTCGGTCGGCTGGGGGTCGGTCTGGATCATGGCTCGCTCCTCGTGAGATCGGTGTTCATGTGTACGCCGGAGCGGCTGGGTCCATTCCCGGACCGTCCGACCGCGTCACTCGACGTGGTCGGACGGCTCCTCGGTCTCGACGCCGGTCTCGGCCGCGCGGTCGCGGAGGTGGTCGGCCATGGATGCCGCGCCCTCGTGACCGTGGTCGTGCTCGACCTGCTCGATGAGGCCGTGGAGCTTCTCCTCGTTGGTCGCCTCCTCGGCGCCGTCCATGACGGGGTGGTGCTGTTCTTCGGGTTCTCCGTGGTGTTCACTCATGCGCGGGACCGTACGCGCCGTGACCCTGGGGTCGGGGTACACCGCACTCCGTATGCTCGCAACATGGCTGACTTCACCGCTGACCAGGCCGCCGTCGTCCGGATCACGCGTACCGAGGAGGGGCGGTGGGACCTCGCCGTCGTGAGCGACAGCGGCGTCGCGATGGGTCGTGGCGTGTACCTCTTCGACGCCGAGCACGACGACGAGATGGACGAGATCGCCGCCGCACGCGAGTTCGTCGGCCAGTACGGTTTCGACTTCGCGCCGGACACCGTGCAGGAGGAGGCACCGGACACGTTCTGGGCGCCGCTCGTCGCCGCGGGGTGAGGGTCAGTCGAGGCAGAACTCGTTGCCCTCGACGTCCTGCATCACGATGCACGATTCGTTCATGCCGTCCGCCGTCATGCGCCGGACCTGGGTCGCGCCGAGGGCCACCAGCCGTGCGCTCTCGGCGTCGAGGGCGGCCAGGCGCGCTGATCCGACCAACCCCGTGCCGACCCGGACGTCGAGGTGCACCTGGTTCTTGACGACCTTGTCCTCCGGGACGCGCTGGAAGAACAGCCGGGGGCCGATGCCGTTCGGGTCGTGGCAGGCGAACGCCGATCCCTGGTGTCCGGGCGGGAGCGACGCGTCGAACGCCGCCCAGTCCGCGAAGCCCGGTGGTGGCGGCGGGATGACGTAGCCGAGGACCGCGCACCAGAACCGTGCGACGCGCTCCGGCTCCGCGCAGTCGAACGTCACCTGGACCTGGCGCACGACACTCATGCGTCGGAGTCCGACCCCGAGGGTGCCCCGGCCCCGGCCCCGGCCCCGGCCCCGGTGTCCGCCACCGCCGCCGCCTCGTACCCGATGAGCCACGTGACGCCGAACGCGTCGCGCACCTGCCCGTCCCAGTCGCCCCACGGACGGCGTTGCAGCGGGTCGAGCACGACGCCGTCGACCGAGAGTGCCTCGAACCACCGGGTCAGTGTCTCCGGGTCGGCCGCGCCGAGCAGGGAGAACAGCAACCCCGACGAGCTGAACGACTCCTCGCCCTCGGCGGTGTCGGCCGCGAACAGCTCCAGGTCGCCGGCCAGCTGCCCGTGCGCGACCGCGTCGGGAGGGCCGTCGGTGCGGCCGAAGTCGCGGTAGGTGGCGGTGCGGACCTCGCCGCCGAAGACCTCGGACCACCGCTCGAGGGCGGCCCGAGCGGTGCCCGGGAACTGGAAGTACGGCGACGGACCCTTGGCGCGCATGCTGGGAGGGTACCGCTGGTGCCATCGGGCCGGAAGCGGTCGTGCCGAGCTTCCTGGTGCCTCCTGGCAGTCCTGGTCCGCGGAGCCCGGTGTTCGCGAACCGGAACTGCCACGGCGCGGCGAGGCGTCGCGGTCATCCGCGGCTCGGAGGCTCCTCCGGGCGCCGCGGGGCCGGCGTCAGGCCGTCGCGAGCGCAGCCATCTCGGCCACGACGGCACGGAGCCGCTCCCCGAGCTCGGCGGCGCTGCGCACCGTGTCGCGGTGCGCGACCTCGGACAGCGCGGACATCACGAGCGTGACCACCGTGCGGGCGGTCTGCTCGTCCGTCCGGGTCGTGAGGACCGCGAGCATGGCGTGCCGCGAGTCCGCCATCCACCGCATCACCGTCGGCGTCATCTCGGGGCGGTGCACGAGGAGTTCCTTCGTCCGGCTCCGGTCGGACGGCAGCGGGACGCTCCGCGCGACGAGCGTGCACACGTCGTCCACGAGCCGCCCCTCACCGTCGCGGAACGCCTCGGCGACGCGGTCCGGCGTGACGACGGTGTCGAGCCCGAGCGCAGCGTGCGCCTTCGACGTGAAGTAGTTGAAGAACGTCCGCGGCGACACGTCGGCGTCGGCGCAGATCTGCTCGACCGTGACGCCGTCGAGCCCGTGCTCGAGGACACGGCCGAGGGCGGCGTCGTGGATGGCCTGCCGGGTCTGCTGCTTCTTGCGTTCGCGGAGGGTGCAGGGCCCGGGGTCGACGACGGTGTCGAGTGCGGGCGCCGGGGTGGTCACGAGGGTGCTCCTGACGAGGTCGTTTTGTTGGTGGTGGGGGGGTGTCGGGCCGTCCGTCCGCGTTGCGACCCGGACGGACGGCCCGGTCGGTCACCGGCGGGTCGGGGTGGACCCGGTCGTCGGTGCGGACGTGACCGGCACGGAGCCCGTCATCGGTCCGGTGAAGGACCCGGCCTCGGCGGCGGCGAGACCGGCCTCGGCCTCCAGCTCCGCCTCGGCGGACAGGTCGGCCCGCTCCTGCAACGCCGAACGCTGCCGCAGCGGCGGCACCCGGAAGAACCAGGTGAGCACGAACGCGAGGAGGATCACACCGAGCCCGACCCAGTAGATCGTCACCGACGAGGCGTTGAAGCCCGCCATGAACGGCCGCGTGAGTCGGCTGTCCGCACCGGTCAGGAACGAGGTGTCGTTCGCGCTCGACGCGGTGTCGCTCGTGCCCGATCCGTCCTCGATCTTCTTCGCCAGTGCCGGGGTGAGCTGGTCGACCCAGTACGAGCGCTGGGCGGCGTTCGACCAGTCGACGGAGACGGTGCCGTCCTGGACGGTGGCGTGCGCCTCGTCCGCGACGGCGGCGAGGGCCTGCTGCTCGGCGGCGGGGGTGGCCGCGGCGACCTGCTGGTCGATGACCTGCTGCGCTGCGGCGGCGGGCACCGCGCCCGCGGCGACCTGCTGCTGGACGGCCGCGGTCACCTGTTCCGTGACCGCAGCGTCGGCAGCGGTCGTCGCCTGCGCCGAGGCGTCGTCGAGCTTCGCCTGCACGCCGTCCTCGAGCGGGTTCACGATCGGCGTCCAGATCTTGTCCATGACGCCGCGGTTCTCCGAGGCCGAGGCCACCGTCGGGTTCGTCGCGGCTCCGAGCGCCGCGGAGAGGTCCTTCTGGTTCGCCGTCGCGTGCAGGATGTTCGCCGGCATCACGGAGAACAGCACGGAGAGCAGCACCGCGGTGCCGAGTGTGCCGCCGATCTGGCGGAAGAACGTGGCCGACGACGTCGCCACACCCATGTCCCGCGCCTCGACGGACCCCTGCGACGCGAGCGTCAGCGACTGCATCACCGAGCCGAGGCCGAGGCCGATCAGGAACATCCCGATCATGAGGAACCAGAGCGGCTTGTCGATCGTCATGAAGGTGAGGACGACGTAGCCGGTCGACACGAGGAACGTGCCGATCACCGGGAAGATCCGGTAGCGGCCGACCCGGGCCACGATCTGACCGGACGTGATCGAGGCGATCATCAGGCCACCGACGAGCGGCAGGGTCGCGAAGCCGGACTCGGTCGGGGTCAGGCCGACGACGATCTGCAGGTAGAGCGGGATGGTCAGCATGGCGCCGAACATCGCGAAGCCGACGAGGAACCCGATCACGGTGGCCATCGAGAACGTGCCGGAGCGGAACAGCTTCAGCGGGATGATCGCCGCGTCGCCCATCTTCGACTCGACGAGCAGCAGCCCGACCAGTCCGACGACGCCGATCACGTAGCAGGCCACGGCAGCCGGCGAGCCCCAGCCCCAGGTGCGGCCCTGCTCGGCGACGAGGAGCAGCGGGACGAGCGTGACGATGACCGCGGTCGCACCCCACCAGTCGACGACCGGCTTGTCGGACCCGCCGTGCACCTTCGGCAGGTGCAGGAAGACGATGACCATGATCAGCGCCGCGATGCCGATCGGCACGTTGATGAGGAGCACCCAGCGCCAGCCCGTGATCCACAGGATCTCGGAGGAGCCGGCGAGCAGACCGCCGATGAGCGGCCCGATCACGGAGGAGATGCCGAAGACCGCGAGGAAGTAGCCCTGGTACTTCGCACGCTCCCGGGGGCGAGGATGTCGCCCATGATCGCCAGGGGGAGGGACATGAGCGCACCGGCGCCGATGCCCTGCACGGCCCGGAAGCCGGCGAGCATGATCATCGAGGTCGACATGGACGACAGGACGGCGCCGAGGATGAAGACGACGATGCCGAAGATGTAGAGCGGCCGGCGGCCGAAGATGTCGGAGAGCTTGCCGTAGATGGGCGTGGCGATCGTGGAGGTGATGAGGTACGCCGTCGTGACCCAGGCCTGCTGGTCGAGCCCGTGCAGGTCGTCACCGATCGTCCGGATCGCGGTGCCGAAGACGGTCTGGCCGAGCGACGACAGGAACATGCCCGCCATCAGGCCGTAGATGACGAGGAGGATCTGGCGGTGGGTCATCAGCGGCTGCTGACCGGCCCCACCTGCGGCCGCGGGGGCCTGCACCGAGACGGGTGCGGTGGCTGTCATCGAGCTCCTTGGATCAAGCTGCGCGAACCGGGGTTACGCGCTGTGAAAGTTTGCAGACCGCGCAACGATACATCCGTTGCGTTCTGGAAGCAACTAAATCCTCCGGGTACGCTGGCGCAGTGAACGAGGACCGGGCCGCCGCCGAGCGACTCCTGCGATCCCAGCTCGACCGACTCTGGGTCCGGCAGACGATCCGCGCATCGCTCATCGAGTCGCGCGGGGGGCTCGACCCGACGGCGCGGGTGATCCTGCGAGCCGTCGAGCACATCGGTGCCGTGCGCTCCACGGCGATCGCCGACGCGACCGGGCTGTCGCGGCCGGTCATCAGCCGCCGGGTGGCGTCCCTCGTCGACGCCGGCTTCCTCTCGACCGCGCCGGACCCGGCGGACGGCCGCGCGGCGCTCCTCTCGCTCGCGCCGCTCGGCGTCGAGGTCCTCGACCAGCTGGACCTCGCCGGTGCCGAGGTGTTCGACGACCTCACCGGGGTCTTCGCCGCGGAGGAGCTCCGGCAGTTGGCAGGGCTGCTGGAACGGCTCAACGACCAGGCCGACGTCCTGTTCGGGGTGGGCGCGGCTGCACGCGACGCGGCCTCCTGACCGCGCGTCGCGACGGTCGGGCCGCGGCAGCGCCACGTCACCACGAGACGGACTGGAGGCGCGGTGCGGGCCCGCCCCTCCCTCGCGGGCTTGGTCGGCGCGATTCGCGTGCCGCTGGCGCGTCACCGCTCAGCGAATCGCGCCCGGCCGTCGCAGGGTACGCCCGGCATTCACTCTCCGTGCCACATCCGGGATACCGTTCTCCCCATGAGCACCGAGAACACCAGCACTGCCGAGACCGTCGACGAGGGGCCCGTGGTGACCTTCGCCGACCTCGGCCTGAGTGACCAGGTGCTCAAGGCCGTCAAGGACATCGGCTACGAGACGCCGTCCGCGATCCAGGAAGCCACCATCCCGACGCTCCTCGAGGGCCGCGACGTCGTCGGTCTCGCGCAGACCGGTACCGGCAAGACCGCCGCGTTCGCGCTGCCGATCCTGTCGCGGATGGAGTCCGGCGCGAAGGTGCCGCAGGCCCTCGTGCTGTCCCCGACGCGCGAGCTCGCGCTCCAGGTCTGCGAGGCCTTCGAGCAGTTCGCCTCGCACATGAAGCACGTGCACGTCCTGCCCGTGTACGGCGGTCAGGCGTACGGCGTGCAGCTCTCGGCGCTCCGTCGCGGCGTCGACGTCGTCGTCGGCACGCCCGGTCGCATCATGGACCACATCGCCAAGGGCACGCTCGACCTGTCCGAGCTGAAGTACCTCGTGCTCGACGAGGCCGACGAGATGCTCAAGATGGGCTTCGCCGAGGACGTCGAGACGATCCTCGCCGAGACGCCGGACGACAAGCAGGTCGCGCTGTTCTCGGCGACGATGCCCGCGCAGATCCGTCGCATCTCGCAGCAGTACCTCACGGACCCGGCCGAGATCACGGTCAAGACCAAGACGAAGACCGCGGCGAACATCACGCAGCGCTACCTCATGGTGTCGTACCCGCAGAAGGTCGACGCCCTCACCCGCATCCTCGAGGTCGAGGACTTCGAGGGCATGATCATCTTCGTCCGCACCAAGAGCGAGACCGAGACGCTCGCCGAGAAGCTCCGCGCCCGCGGGTACGCCGCGGCCGCCATCAGCGGCGACGTCGCCCAGGCCCAGCGTGAGCGGACCGTGAACCAGCTGAAGTCCGGCAAGCTCGACATCCTCGTCGCCACCGACGTCGCTGCCCGTGGTCTCGACGTCGACCGCATCACGCACGTCGTGAACTTCGACATCCCGGTCGACATCGAGTCGTACGTCCACCGCATCGGCCGCACCGGTCGCGCCGGCCGCAAGGGCGACTCGATCAGCTTCGTCACGCCGCGTGAGCGCCGCCTGCTCTCCGCCATCGAGCGCCACACGAAGCAGCCGCTCACGCAGATGCAGCTCCCGACGATCGAGGACGTCAACGAGACGCGCCTGACCCGTTTCGACGACGCGATCACCGCGGCGCTTGAGCAGCAGGACCGCATCTCGGCGTTCCGCGACGTCATCGCGCACTACGTCCGCAACCACGACGTGCCCGCCGAGGACGTCTCCGCGGCCCTCGCCGTGGTGGCGCAGGGGGACGACCCGCTCCTGCTCGACCCGGAGTCGGACGAGCTCAGTGCTCGGGTCGGCCGGGACGGCGCTGCGGGTGCCCGCCGTGACCGGGACGACCGTGGTGACCGCGCCGACCGCGAGGACCGGGGTCCGCGTCGCTCGCAGCCGATGACGGCGTACCGCATCGAGGTCGGGCGTCGCCACCGGGTCGAGCCGCGCCAGATCGTCGGTGCGCTCGCCAACGAGGGCGGGCTGCGCCGTGACGACTTCGGCGCGATCCAGATCCGCCCGGACTTCTCCATCGTGGAGCTCCCGGCCGACATGGACGCGGGCGTGCTCGACCGGCTGTCGGACACCCGGATCAGCGGGAAGCTCATCGAGATCAAGCCGGACCGTCGTGGCGGTGGCGGTGGCGGTGGCGGTGGCGGTGGCCGTCGGTTCGACCGGGACGACCGGGGCCCGCGTGGCGGCGGTCGCTCGTACGACCGCGACGACCGGGGCCCGCGTGGGGGCGGTCGCTCGTACGACCGGGACGACCGCGGGGGCCGCAAGCCGCGCCACTGAGTCGCGCCCGGTGCCGCGCCTGGCGCCGTCGTGCGCCGAGACTCGGTGTGGCCGACATGTCTCGCGCTCCGGGGCCCGAGACATGTCGGCCAGCCCGAGACTCGGGCACGCCAGCGCGAGACTCGGGCACGCCAGCGCGAGACTCGGGCACGCCGGCGCGAGACTCGGGCACGCCGGCGCGAGACTCGGGCACGCCAGCGCGAGACTCGGGCACGCCAGCGCCCGCCCGCGCGCCCTGCCCCGACCGCGCTTGCGGGGTCCCGCCAACCGCACGCCGACCCCGCACGATGGCCGCCGACCGTCCCACGCTCCGCGCCCGCGGTGCTTCGATGACCTGAGCCGTGGCCACCCGAAGGCCACGGGAACGAGGGGATCGATCGTGTACAGAGCAGTGCTCACCGCCGCAGCAGCCGCGGCGTTGGTGATCGGTGGTGTGACGCCCGCAGTGGCCGCCACGCCCGCGTCGAGGCTCCCCGGAGTCCCGACGTCCGTCCACGTCAGCGGCGCCGGCGACGCAGCCACGCTGACCTGGGGTGCGCCTCGGTCCGGCGGGGTCGTGCAGCACTGGCGTGTGTCGATCCGCCCGACCGAGGGGCAGCCCGGCAGCGGCACCGACGTCCTGCCCGCCACCGCCCGCTCGGACCGGTACGGCTGGATCCGGGCCGGCGTCCGCTACACGTTCTCGGTGCAGGCGGTCGGTGCGAAGGGCGACGGTCGCGCGGTCTCGGTCCGGTACACGGCCCCGGCCACGACGGCGGTCACGCAGTCCCTCTACGGTCTCGACGCGAGCGGTGCCGTGGTGCGGTTCCCGACGTCCGGGAGCGGCGCTCCGAAGACCGTCGTGAAGCACGGCGCCGGTTTCGCCGCGGACGACGTCGGCAACGTCTTCGTCCCGTCGAGCGACGGCACGAAGCTCCTGCAGTACCCGGCCGACGGGGGAGCGGCGCGGGTCCTCGCGAGCGGGCTGCACCTGACGAAGGACCTCCGTTCGGACGTCCCCGGCAACGTGTACTGGGAGGACTCGGTCACGGGGGCGATCGTGAAGCTGCCGATCGGCGGCGGCGTCCCGAAGACGATCCTGCCGTCCACCGGCACGGCGTGGACGGTCGGGCGTGACGGCACGGTCTCGACCTTCACGACCACCGCGAACGGCGGCACGGTGGTCAGCCGGAGCGTGCACGGCGACGTGACCACCCGGACCGTCGCGAACGCCGAGCAGCAGCCCATCGGCTACTTCGGCGGGCTCCTCGCCGACGGCCAGGGGACCCTGTACGTCGACTACCGCGCGTTCGGCGGCAGCGCCTACAACGGCTTCTGGTCGCTCGCGCCCGGCTCCTCGACGCTCGTGAAGGTCAGCAAGCGGACCGCGTACCAGTTCAGCGCGACGAACGACGACTCCCTGCTGCTCGGTCAGTCCGCCGGGTGGTGCGCCGCCATCTCCGAGGCGGACCCGTTCCACCCCTGCACCGCCGACCACGCGGTGGCGCACCTGTTCGTGCAGGACGCCTCCGGGGCGACCGAGGACCTCGCCGTCACCGGCGGCCCGAAGGTCTGGACGAACGGGTTCTACCCGAGCGCCGCGGACTCCGCCGGCGACCTGTTCGTCGACGCCGACTCCGGCCTGTGGCGGATCCCCGCCGAGGGCGGGGCCGCGCAGCGACTCGCGACGGGGCAGTACGACCGGCTCCTCGCGATCTGACGCGACCGACGACGGACGGGAGGCGCGGTGCCGGCTGGCACCGCGCCTCCCGTCCGTCGCACGCCGCGTGGACTACGCGCGCCGCGCCCGACGACGTCGCGCGACCACGATCCCTGTGCCGACGAGCACGGCGAGGAGCGCTGTCACCGCTGCCGGGACGAGGCCCTCGGCGCCGGTGAACGCGAGCTCGCCATCCGGGCCCGCCGCGGCGACGGTGACCGTGGTGGACCCGACGGTCACCCCGTCGACGACCACGACGACCGTGTGGGTCCCGGCCGGCAGCGACGTCGGGACGGTCGCCGCGAGGGTGAACGCGCCGGTGTCGTCGGTCCGGACGGCCCCGAGCAGGACCGGGTCGGAGTGGATCTCGACGCGGGCGGCGGTGTCGGCCGCGAACCCGGTGCCGCGGACGGTGACCGAGCCGCCCGCCACGAGGTCACCCTCGACCGTCACCGTGCCCCGGACGGTGGTCGGGTCGGTCGGCCCGTCGTCGCCGGTGCTCGGATCGGACGGTGCCGACGGCGTGGTGCTCGGCTCGGCGGGCTCGGTCGGGGTCGTGCCGGGGTCGGCCGGATCCGTGGGATCGGTCGGGTCCGTCGGGTCGCTCGGGTCGCTCGGGTCCGTGCCGGGCTCGCCCGGCTCGGCGGCCAGGGTCCTGCGGTACTCCGTCATGTAGGCGAGCTTCCCCGGCTTGTCGGACGAGTACGGCGCCGAGAGCTTCGCCCACTCGCCCTTCGTCACGGCCTTGCCGTCGTTCCAGGCGCTCAGGGTGCTGAGGTCGGCCGCGGTGTACCCGCTCTCGGCGTCGACGACGTCGTTCGGGGCGAGCGCGACCTGCGCCCTGGTGATCCGCTCGACGAGCGACAGCGATGCGGCGAAGTCGTCCTGGTCCCACGACGCGAGGCCCAGCTCGGGGTGCGCGCGGAGCCACGAGCCCCAGTAGAACTCCTGGAAGGGCACGGCGCCGTCGGCCGTGTAGCCGATGTCCCGACCGAAGTACATGATGCTGCGGGCGCTGTCGTCCTGGAACGCCGCCAACCCGACGTTCTGCGGCAGTCGGGCGGGCGTGATCGACCGGCCCGCGGTGTCCCGGAGCCAGACCCACCGGTTGTCCTGCATCGTCTGCCAGAACTCGGTGGTGCCCAGGCCGGAGAGGTTGCCGAGCACCCGCAGACGGACGTGCACGTCGGGCCCGCTGTCCTCGTCGAACGAGGTGAGCGTGTGGTGCCCGTCCGTGAGGTAGAGGGTGCCGCCGGGGCCGATCACGACGGTCTTCATCGGCGCGATCGTGTCCGGCGTCTCGGACCCGAGCGGGACGGCGCAGGTGAAGGACGACGGATCGGTGAGGGTCGAGGCGGCGGTGGTGGTCGCGGCCTCCTCCTGCCCGTTCGCCTCGCACCAGTCGTCGAACTTCTTGTTGACCGCGTCCTTGCTCAGCGCGGTCGAGTACCGACCGAGCTTGTAGTAGACCTCGTCGTAGCCGAGCGACGGCTGCGTCGGGTGGACGTCGCCGATCCGGACGTCGAGGAGCGTGTCGGGGGCAGCACAGAGCGCGGTCGTGCTGGTCGTGGTGCAGCTCGGGTCGCGTTCGTCGGTGATCGGGGCGGCGGCGGAGGCGGTCGCGGGTGCGACCACGGCGGCGCCGAGGCTGGCGGCCAGCGCGGCGGTGAGTGCGAGGATCCGCATGGTCCGGGGAGCGGGCACGGAGGACTTCCTGTCGGGAGGGGGAGCGGTCGAGGGCACCCGAAGCTGAGTGCCCTCGCATGTTCGCGACCCTGCCTGACCGGCCGGTGACGTCCCGGTGAACGACAGGTGTTGCCCCGCGCCCCTGCCCGCTCCGCGCCAACTCGACCCGCGCCCCTGCCCGCTCCGCCCTCAGAGCCCGGCGACCGTCCGGCGGCAGACCTCCTCCCACGGCGTCGGCTCGATGCCGAAGTGCGCGCGCGCCGCGGCGTCGTCGAGGACGTACGGCCGCGTCCACTGGTACGACATGTCGGCCATCTCCCGCATGAACGGCACCACGAGCCCGCTCGCCCGGATGGCACCGGCGGGGACGCGGCGGACCCTGACCGGCGGCTTCCCGGCGACGGCGAGCATCTCGGTGACGGCCTGCACCTGCGTCCGGGGCGCGTTGGACGGCACGTTCCAGACCCGGCCGTGCGCGGTCTCGTCGAGGGCGGCGGCCACGAGCGTGCGGGCGACGTCGAGCACGTCGGTGAAGGTGTGCGGCTGGTCGGTCCGACCCATCATCGTCACGGCCTTGCCCCGCAGCGCGGCCGGGAGGACCCGGGTGACGTGCCCGTTCGCCCCGACGCCCGGGCCGACGTAGTCCGAGCCGCGCACCTCGACCGCACGGATCCGGCCGGCCCGGTGCGCTGCGAGCGCGTCGCCCCAGAGCCTCGCGCGGAGGATGCCCTTGTGGTCGGTGGCCGCGTCCGGCAGTCCCTCGTGCATCGGCCCGTCGACGGGGCCGTACGGGTAGAGGTTCCCGGTGATCGCGTACACGGCGCCGGTGCGCTCGACCGCGGTGAGCACGGCCGACATCAGCGGAGGCCAGGTGCGCTCCCACTGGGTGTAGTCGCCGGGGTTCGCGCAGTTGTAGAGGACGGCGGCGCCCTCGGTCGCCCGGGTGAGCGCGTCGGCGTCGGAGGCGTCGAGGGCGACGTGACCCACCGCCTCTCCCCGCGGCCTCGGCCGGCCCGCCGCTCCGCGGGCTCCGCGGCGGTCCGGAACCGGGCCGAGGGGGCCCAGGCCGGTGTCGCGTCCCGAGCGGGTGGCGACGGTGACGTCGGCGCCGCGCTCCGCGAGGACGGCGGCGACGTGCCGGCCCACCGGGCCGGCTCCGATGACGAGGTGACGGTCGGACATGGGTTCCTCCTGGGTCTGATTCGGAGAGCGGTGCTCTCGCAGGAGCAGTCTGCACTGTGGACGGGTCTATTGCAAGAGCGGTGCTCTCGTTTGTGTGCAGTGCTCTCGTGTGGCACGGTGGGGGCATGCAGACGAAGCAGCCGACCGCCCGTGCGCTCGCGCGCGAGGCCGTGCACGCGAGCATCCTGGCTGCGGCCCGTGCACGGCTCACCGAGGAGGGCCCGAGCCAACTCGCCCTCCGCGCGGTCGCACGGGACGTCGGCATGGTGTCCTCCGCCGTGTACCGGTACTTCGCGAGCCGCGACGACCTGCTGACGGCGCTCCTCGTCCTCGACTACGACGAGCTCGGCGCCGCGGTCGAGGCTGCGGACGCCGCCGTCGACCGCGCCGACGTCGCCGGTCGCTGGGCAGCCGCGTGCCGGGCGATCCGGACGTGGGCGGTCGCCCACCCGGGCGACTTCGCCCTGCTCTACGGGTCGCCGGTCCCCGGCTACGTCGCCCCGCCGTCGACCATCGAACCCGCGTCGCGGACGACGCACGTGCTCATCCAGGTGGTCGCGGACGCGTGGACGGACGGGAGGCACGGGGCGCGTCCGGCTCCGGCCTCGCCTCCGGACGGGCTCCCGTCCGCCATCGGGGACGCCGTCGCGTACGTGCGGGAACGGGGTGTCGCCCCGGACCTCCCGGACGAACTCGTGCTGCGGATCCTGATGGCGTGGACGACCGTGTTCGGGGTGGTGTCGTTCGAGCTCTTCGGCCACACGGTCGGCGCGGTCTCAAACGGCGCGGTCTACTTCGACCACGTCGTGGCCCGGCTGGCGGACGACCTCGGCATCACCGCCCGGCGTCCCTGACCGGCCGCTCGGCGCGGTCGTCCCGATCCGCAGCGGGTGTCGGCTGACACCGGAGTGCTCCCTGCGGTAGACAGTCCTGTACGTGACCACTCACCAGGTCGCGCCATCAGGGGTGGACCACCTCCCGAGGGAAGGACGTGGATGAGCGCGCTCGACGCCAGCCGGCAGGACCGGCGGCGACTCGCCACCGGGACGCCGCGTCGACGGATGATCGCCGTCCGCACCGTCGCCCTGCTCGCGTCCCTCGCGGGCGTGAACTACATCGTCTGGCGGTGGGCGGCCTCGGTGAACTGGCACTCGTGGTGGATCGCCGTGCCGCTCATCCTCGCCGAGACCTACAGCGTCATCGACTCGCTGCTCTTCGCGTTCGGGGCGTGGCGGCTCCGTGAGCGCGGCGAGCCGCCGACGCCGCCCGGGGACCACGTCACCGTCGACGTCTTCATCACCACGTACAACGAGCCGGTCGACCTCGTCCTCCGCACCGCCCGCGCCGCGAAGGCCATCCGGCACCCGCACTCCACGTGGATCCTCGACGACGGCAACCGTCCGGAGATGCGCGAGGCGGCCCAGTCGCTCGGCATCGGCATCATCACCCGCGGCGCCGACTGGGTGGACCGTCCGCGGCACGCCAAGGCCGGGAACCTCAACAACGCACTGCTCGCGACGCAGGGGGAGTTCCTGCTCATCCTCGACGCCGACCAGGTGCCGGACCCGGCGATCCTCGACCGGACGCTCGGGTACTTCAAGGACGACCGGATGGCGCTCGTGCAGACGCCGCAGTGGTTCGAGAACGTGCCGAAGGAGGACCTCCTCGGCAGTCAGGCGCCCCTGTTCTACGGCCCGATCCAGCAGTCGAAGGACGGCTGGAACGCCGCGTTCTTCTGCGGGTCGAACGCGATCCTCCGGCGCGAGGCGCTCATGCAGCTCGGCGTCACCCGGTACGTGCGCGAAGTCGAGGCGTCCGTGCAGCGAACGATCAAGACCTCACGGCAGCTCCTCGCCCGCGCCCGCGAGACCGAGACGGACCCCCGCGTGCTCGAGGCGCTCGCCGAGGCGGAGGCGGTGGTCGACCGCGCCCGCGACCAGGTGGCGAGCGGCGAGCCCCTCGGGGACGTGACCTACGCGTTCCAGCGCGGGATCGACACGATCTCGTTCCGGTTCGCCGCGGCCGACCTCGAGTCCGTCCGGAACGACCTGCAGGAGCTCGCGGCGATGTCCGACGAGCCGGACACGTTCGCCGGACTCGACGACGCCGCGCTCGACGTGCTCGGGCGGCGTGACGCCTCGCCGGTCGCCGCCATCGAGTCGATCGCGGTGCTCGCCCGTGCCCTCGACGTGAACCGCGACGACGAGGCGCAGCCGATCATGCCCCTCGCGACGATCTCGGTCACCGAGGACATGGCCACCGCGATGCGACTGCACGGCCTGGGGTGGAAGTCGGCGTACCACGACGAGATCCTCGCCACCGGGCTCGCCCCGGACGACCTCCCGACGATGCTCGTGCAGCGCCTCCGCTGGGCACAGGGCACGATGCAGGTGTTCTTCCGCGAGAACCCGCTCGTGCAGAAGGGCCTGTCGTGGGGGCAGCGGCTCATGTACTTCTCGACGATGTGGAGCTACCTCTCCGGCTTCGCGGCGATCGTCTACATCGCGGCCCCGGTGCTCTGCCTGTCGTTCGGAGTGGTGCCGGTCCAGGCGTACAGCGTCGACTTCTTCGCCCGGCTCATCCCGTTCCTCGTGCTCAACCAGCTGCTCTTCTGGGTCGTGGCCGCCGGCCGGCCGACGTGGCGCGGCCAGCAGTACTCGCTGGCGCTCTTCCCGGTGTGGATCGAGTCGGTGACGAGCGCGTTCGAGAACGTGTTCCGCGGCAAGCCGCTCGGCTTCCGGGTCACTCCGAAGGTCCGCGACGAGTCCGACCAGAAGCCGCGGTGGGACCTCGTCAAGCCGCAGCTGTTCGCGATGGGTGCCCTCGTGGCCGCCCTCGTGATGATCGCCATCCGGTACGCCACCGGACAGGCCGACGGCATCGCACCGCTCGTGAACACCGCCTGGGTCGTCTTCGACCTGTTCATCTTCAGCATCGTCATCCGGGCCGTGCTCTACCGGGCGCCGGTCTTCACCCCGCCCGTCGCGCACGAGTCGAGCACCGTGGGAGGTCCCCTGTGAGCACGTCGTCGTTCGAGGTCGAGGCGACGGTCGAGTCGCTCGACGTCGTCCAGGACCACTTCGCCCGGTGGTGGGACGGCCTCGGGATCGACGACCCCGCCCTCCGCTTCAAGCTCGAGACGGCGCTCGCGGAGATCGCCGCGAACATCGTCGAGCACACCCGGCGGACCGACCGCGAAGCCGGCAGGCGCTACACGGTCGACCTCGACGCCACCGGCCAGGAACTCACCGCCGTGCTGACGGACAACGGCCGCCCGGCCGACGTCGACCTCGGCGCGGTCACGATGGCCGACGTGCACGAGGAGAGTGGCCGCGGTCTGGCGCTGGCGATCGCCGCGCTCGACCGGCTCGAGCACCGTCACGAGAACGGCCGCAACGTGTGGACCCTGGTGTGCGAACGGTGAGGCGCGTCCTCGCACTCCTCGTCGTCGTCGCCACGCTGGTCCTCGGCGGCGCGCTGCCCGCCTCGGCGACCACCGCCGCGGAGGACACCCCGGCCGGACCGGCCTCCGGCGAGCGCTGGTTCGGACCCGACCTCGACTGGGGCGACGACGCACCGGACGGGTACGCGGGCCGGCTCGGCGCCGTGCCGTCGATGTACGGCGTCGAGATCGACTACCCGATCGGTCGCACAGCCGAGCGCGAGCTCCTCCGCTCCACCCGGGCGGCGGCGGCACAGGGCGCCGTGCTCGTGGTGAGCCTCGAGCCCGACCAGGAGCTGTCGACCCTGACCACGGCCGATGCCCGGAAGGCGAACCGGCTGCTCGAGCAGGTCCGCGCCCAGTACGGCACGAAGGTGCTGCTCCGCTACGCACCGCAGATGAACGGCACGTGGGTGTCGTGGGGGCAGCAACCAACGGACTACGTCCGCACCTTCCGTGCCCTGGCGACCCAGGTGCACGACGGCTCGTCAGACGCCGCGATGGTGTGGGCTCCGTCGTACGGTGCGGGGTACCCGTTCGGCGAGTCCGCCGGCCGTCTCCGTGACCTGTCCGCGACGGACGTGCAGGCCGTCGACACGAACGGCGACGGCGAGCTCACCGCGGCGGACGACCCGTACGAGCCGTACTGGCCCGGCGCCGCGAGCGTCGACTGGGTCGGGCTGTCGATGTTCTCGTTCGGCAAGGGCAAGGCCACGCAGGCCGCCGGCCGCGACGTCCCGCTCACCCGGAACGACGCCCCGGAAGCCGGTGAGGTGCAGGCCCGGTTCGACGAGACCTGGGGCTACCAGCAGCCCGTCGCCGCCGGCACGTTCTACGACCGGTTCGCGAAGGACCGTGACCTGCCGATGCTCCTCGACACGGGCGCGCTGTTCGACCACTCGCTCCGCGGCGACGCCGAGCTCACCGTGAAGCAGGGCTGGTGGCGGCAGGTCATCGCCGCGCTCGACGACAAACCGCTCGTCGAGGGCGTCACCTTCCTCGAGACGAACCGCCGTGAGCCCGAGGCCGGCAACCGGGTCGCCGACTGGCGCGACACCGCGGTCCCCGGCATCGCGGGTTCCTTCCGGACGGACCTCGAACGCGCGGGCGACTTCGTCTTCGGCCCCGTCACCGAGCGCGTGACGCCGCAGGACGGCGCCGCGGCGACGAACCAGCAGTACGACACCGGCGGCGACCAGATGGCGTGGATCGTCTGGTTGGCGGTGGGTCTGGCCGCGGTGTTCCTCCTCAGCGGCCTGTTCGGTCGGCTCGTCCCGAGCTGGCGCTACCCGGACGACGGCAAGCCCGGACGCGACCTCCGGCTCGACCTGTTCCGCGGCTTCATCATCCTCGCCGTGGTGATCACCCACATCGAGATCGGCGGACCGTACTCGTACATCACGCTGCACGCGGTCGGCGCGATCACCGGTGCCGAGATGTTCGTGTTCCTCTCCGGCATGGTCCTCGGCATGACGTACCCGTTCGCCATCAAGAAGTTCGGCGAATGGGCCGCGGCGGTCGGCGCGTGGAAGCGCGCCCGGAAGCAGTACCTCGTGACCCTCGCGGTGATCCTCGTGGTCTTCGCGCTGAGCTTCGTGCCGTTCCTGAACACCGACGCCATCACGACCTTCACCGACCGGGGGACCGGCACCGGCGGGGTCGGGGCGGAGGGCCGCGTGTACGACCTCTACCCGAACGCGATGCAGCTGCTGGCCTACCCGCCGCCGTGGTTCGCGATCCGGCAGTTCCTGCTGCTCGAGATGGGCCCGTGGCCGTTCAACATCATGGGCCTGTTCGTGGTGCTGAGCCTGTTCATCCCGCTGTTCATGTGGGTGATCCGGCGTGGGTTCTGGTGGGCGCTCCTCATCGTCAGCTGGGCGCTGTACGTCTACCAGGCGCTCAACCCGGAGTTCCGTCCGCTGAACTCGCAGTTCGAGGCGGTCTTCCCCCTGCTCACCTGGCAGGTCGTGTTCACCCACGGCCTCGTCCTCGGCGTGTACCGGCGGCAGATCGTCGGCGCGCTGACCGGGCGGCTCGGGAAGGTGCTCGTCGGGGTCGGGATGGTCGGCTACGCGCTGTTCCTCGTGTACGTGTGGGCGGGCAACCACTTCGGGTTCACGCCCGCGCCGTTCCCCGCGACGATGTACGACCAGCTCTACAACACCGCGTACCAGCGTGTGGACCTGCAGTGGGGGCGACTGGTCGACATCGCGTTCTTCGCCGTCGTGTCCTACGCGATCCTCACCGTGTTCTGGAAGCCGATCGCAGCGGCCATCGGCTGGCTGTGGATCCCGCTCGGGCAGGCGAGCCTCTACGTGTTCGTGTGGCAGGTCTTCTTCGCGCTCGCCATCGCGTCGATCCCCGGCGTCGACTGGTTCAACGGGTGGATCGGCTTCGCTGCGCACACGGCGCTCATCCTGCTGGCCTGGTACATGGTGCGGAGGAAGTTCCTGTTCTCGGTCATCCCGCGCTGAGCGTCGCTGACGCGCGCCCGAGTCTCGCGGCCGCCGCCGCGAGACTCGCGGTCGCCGCTGCGAGACTCGCGGTGAGCGACGGTGCTCGCGCTCCGGAGCACGAGACACGTCGCTGACCGCGAGACTCGTGCACCGTGCCAAGGCACGGACAGACGAACGGGAGGCCCGTGGCGGATCCGCCACGGGCCTCCCGTTCGTGCCCCGGTCGCGTCAGCCGAGGGCGGCGGTGTCCGGTGAGCCCGTCGCCAACGCGCTCCGGACGGACCCCCACGCGGTGAGCCGCTCGCGGATCGCGGGGTCGTGCTCGTGCTCGATCGCGGTCGCGTGGGCCTGCTCGAGCACCTCGTCGATCACGATGCGCCGCCCGGACCGAGCCGAGGCGATCGCGGCGTCCACCATCGTCAGGCTCATGACGTTGCCGTGGACCTCGCCGTCCGGCACCTCGCCGGTCCGCACCGCCCGCACGAAGGACGCGAGCGAGCCCGCGATGTCGGTGCCGACGCTCGGCGCCGGGTCCGGCGAACCCGGGGTGCCGTCGAGGTCGCTCCACGGGTCGTGGTCGCCGTCCCACAGCGCCGTCCCCGCAGCCCCGGAGGCCCGCCAGTCGCCGTTCCAGGACGTCTCGGCGCCGGGCGCGCACCACGAGCCGTCGTACACGTACCGGACGTCGTCCTCGAAGGTGAAGACGGCCGCGGCGGCGGCGTCCCCGCGGTACCAGGACCACGACGGGTTCCACGATTCGCAGTAGACCGAGACCGGGTCGCGCTCGAGCACGTAGCGGGCGGAGTCGAACGCGTGGATCGCCATGTCCAGCAGGAGCACGTCGTCCATCTCCTCGCGGAAGCCCCCGAAGTGCGGCGCCTTCGCGAACCTCGTGTCGAGGCCGCCGATCGCTCCGAGGCCGCGCACGTGCTGCCGGAACGCCACGAGCTGGTCGTTGTAGCGCCGTGACTGCGACACCATGAAGAGCTTGCCGGTGGCCTCGGCGGCTGCAGCGAGCGCCAGGGCCTCCGCGACCGTCTGCGCCGCGGGCTTCTCGCCGAGGACGGGCAGCCCGGCACGGAGCGCTTCGAGCGTCACCGGGTGGTGGGCCACCGGGACGGTGATGTCCAGCACCGCCTCCGCACCCGTCTCGGCGATGAGCGCGGTGAGGTCGCGGTCGACCGGGATCGTCGGGTCGCCGGCGAGCTCGGCCCCGGCGCGCGCGGCGTCGAGGTCGAGGTCGACGACACCGACGAGCTCGACGTCCGGGTCCGCGGCGACGGTCGCGAGCCAGGCCCGGCCCATCCCGCCGGCGCCGACCTGGACGACCCGCAAGGGGGCGGTCACGCCGACACCTCCTCGTCGACCGGAGCGTCGTCGAACGGGCCACGGTAGTGCTGGCCGTCGAAGTACTCGCCGAGGTCGTAGCGGCGGAGGGTGGGGAGTTCGCGCTCCCGCTCCGGTCGGGCCCACTTGGCGCCGTTCGCGATGACGCGGCGGACGTCCGGGTGGTGGTACACGGGGAAGTCCTGGTCGCCCGGCGAGAAGTAGAAGATCTTCCCGAAGCCGCGGCGGTAGGTCATGCCGCTGCGGAAGACCTCGCCGCCGGTGAACCCGGAGATGAAGATCAGCTCGTCGGGCGTCGGCACGTCGAAGTACTCGCCGTACATCTCCTGCTCGGGGATGACGATCGGGTTCGGGACGCCGCGGGTGATCGGGTGCTGCGGGTTCACGGTCCAGACGAGCTCCTGGTCGTGCTCGCTGCGCCACCGGAGCGTGCAGGTCGTGCCCATGAGCTTGCCGAAGATCTTCGACCAGTGGCCCGAGTGCAGGACCACGAGGCCCATGCCGGCCAGGACGTGCTTGTGGACGCGGTCGACCACGGCGTCGTCGACGTCGGCGTGCGCGGCGTGACCCCACCAGGTGAGGACGTCGGTCTCCGCGAGGACCTCGTCGGTGAGACCGTGCTCGGGCTCCTGCATGGTCGCGGTGCGGACGACGGCGTCCGGCAGGTGCTCGCGGATGCCGTCCGCGATCGCGCCGTGCATGCCGTCGGGGTAGCGCTCGGCGACGTGCTGCTCGACCTGCTCGTGGACGTTCTCGCCCCAGACGGTGATGCGCAGGGGGGTGGAGGTCATGGTGTGCCTTTCTGGGCTGGGATCGGGGGTCTCGTGCAGGCCGTCACTTGACGGCGCCACCGAGCGCTCCCGCGGAGATGTACCGCTGCGCGACGATGAGCAGCACGGCGGCGGGGAGCGAGGCCAGGACCGAGGTGGCCATGACGGGCCCCCAGTCGGTGACGTTCGCGCCGATGTAGTTGTAGATGCCGAGCGTGATCGGGCGCACCGCCGGCGTCGAGGTCAGGGTCAGCGCGATGAGGAAGTCGCCCCAGGCCCCGAGGAAGGTGAACAGCGCGGCCGTGACGATCGCGTTGCGGCTGATCGGCAGCACGATCGACACGAAGGCGCGGAAGTCGTTCGCGCCGTCGACCAGCGCGGCCTCGACGAGGCTCGGCGGGATCGACTCCATGAACGCCCGCATGAGCAGGATCGCGAAGGGCACCTGCACCGCGCTGTCGGCGAGGATGAGCCCGAGGTAGCTGTTCAACAGCCCGATGTTGTTGAAGAGCGTGTAGAGCGCGTTCGCGATGACGATCGCCGGGATCATCTGCGTGATGAGCAGCACGAGCAGCAGCGGCCGGGTGCCGCGCATCCGGAACCGGGCGAGCCCGTAGGCGGCCGGCGTCGCGACGGCGAGCGTGAGGACCACCGTGCCGAGGCCGATGATCATGCTCGACACGAAGTTCTGCCCCTGCTGGGCGAACGCGGCCTGGTAGCCGGCGAACGTCGGCGAGAACGGGAACCAGGTCGCGGTCGCCGCGCCGGAGGTCGCCTGGAGGCTCGTGTTCACCATCCAGTAAACGGGGAACACCATGATCGCCAGGAACACGATGCCGAGGATCGTGAAGGGGATGCCCTTCACGCCGTGGGGCCGGCGGGACCTCGCCGTCCGGGCCGTGGTGACCGCCCGGGTCGCGGTGACGGTGCTGCTCGCGAGACCGACGCTCATTCGTCGACCGCCTTCCTGGAGATCGCGATGTAGACCATCGCGAAGACGAACGAGACGACGATGAGGACGTTGCTCACCGCGGCTCCGATGCCGAACTGGAAGTTGATGAAGGACTGGTGGTACGCGTTCGTGGCGAGCGTCTGGGTCGAGTTCGCCGGACCACCACCGGTCAGGCCGAGGATGATGTCCACGACCTTCAGCGTGTAGACGACGCCGAGGACGATCACCACGCTCACGACGCTCCGGATGCTCGGCCAGGTGATGTACCAGAACGCCTTGAACCCGGTGGCGCCGTCGAGCGCTCCGGCCTCGTAGAGCTCCGGCGGCACGGACTGCAGACCGCTGTAGAGGATCGTCGTGTTGAACGGGATTCCGAGCCAGACGTTCACGCCGATCACGGCGATGAGCGCGAGGCTCGGGCTGACCAGCCACGGCACCGGTGCGATGCCCACCAGCCCGAGGAGCTGGTTGAGCGCGCCGCTGTCCTGGTCGAGGAGCCACTTCCACACCGCGCTCGAGGCGATGAGGGGCAGCAGCCACGGCAGGAGCAGCAGGCCGCGGAGGAAGCCGGACAGCGGGAAGTGCCGTCGGAAGAACAGCGCGAGCCCGAGGCCGATCACGAACTGCAGGACGATCGACCCCGCCGTGAAGAGGGCGGTGTTCACGACGCTGGTCGTGAAGACCGCGCTCGTGAAGACCTGGACGTAGTTCGCGAACCCGACCCACGGTGCCTCGCCGGTGAAGAACGTGGCGGTCGTGTAGTCCTGGAACGACATCAGGATGTTCTTGACGACGGGGTAGCCGAAGAACACCGCGACGAAGATCGCCGCCGGGATGACGAACAACCAGCGGGTGATGCCGGTCCGGATGCGCGCGCGGCGCTGGCCGGGTCGGACGGGCGGGGCGACGGTGGACCGCGTCGCCGAGCGGGACGGTGTGCGTGCGGGTGCCTGCGTCGAGGCGCTCATGCGGGTTCCTCTCCTGTTCAGTGGTGGGAGGGAGCCGACCGGTCCGGCCGGCTCCCTCGTGCACTACTGGTTCTGGGACTGCGCCTGCTGGAGCGCTGCCTCGGGGCTGGCCTTGCCGGTGAGGGCGAGCTGGACGGCGGTGTAGATCTTCGTCGCGGCCTTGGGCCAGTCGGGTCCGAGCTCGCCGGTGCGGGCACGGGCGGTCTTGACGGTGGTGACGAACGAGGCGACCTGGGGGTGGTCCTCCGCCCAGGCGGCGCCGGCCTCGAGGTTGGTCGGCACGTTGCCGCTGAGCTTCGCGAGGGCTTCCTGCCCCTTCACCGAGTGGAGGCAGCCCACGAACTTGCCGGCGAGCTGCATCTTCGCCTTGTCACCGGTCTGCGGGACGGTGAACGCCTCGCCACCGAGCGGCGCGACCGTCGCCTCACCCGTGCGCGTCGGGATCGGGACGCTGTCGAACTCGAGCCCCTTCTTGGCGTTCAGGGCCGGCAGCTGCCACGGACCGTTGATCATCATCGCCGCCTTGCCGGCGAGGAACTGGTTGTTGACGTCGGCCTGGGCCCAGTTGATCGAGCTCTTCGACATCGAGCCGTCGTTCTGCAGGTCCTCGACGAGCTGCAGGGCCTGCGTCGCCTGCGAGGTCGCGATGTCCTTCTCGTTGCCGCCGTTCGACCAGAAGAACGGCAGGAACTGCCACGTGCCCTCGTAGGTGTTGATGTTGCTCATCGCGAAGCCGTAGGTCGAGCCCTTGGTGAGCTTCTTCGCGGCGGCCTTCAGCTCGTCCCAGGTCTTCGGCGGCTGGACGCCGGCCTCGGAGAGCAGCTTCTTGTTGTAGTAGAGCGCGATCGAGTTCGTGTTCGACTGGACGCCGTAGAGCTTGCCCTTGTACGTGCTCGCCGCCTTCACGCCGGGGACGTCACCGGAGGCGCTGAGCCCGTACGCGCTGAGGTCCGACAGCGCACCCGACGACGCGATCTGCTGCACGTCGGGGTTGTCGAGCATGAGGACGTCGGGGAGGGTCTTCGACGACGCCTGCTGCAGCACCTTCGAGATCAGGCCGGCGCCGGCGACGTGGTTGATGGTGACGGTCGCGCCGACCTCCTTCGCGCACTGCTTGTAGACCGGGTTGTAGCTCGCGTCGTAGTAGTCCTCGATCGTGAGGGCCTTGCTCCCGCCGGACGAGGCGGAACCGGAGCCGGAGCAGCCGGTGAGCACGAGGGGGACCGTCGCGAGGACCGCGACCGCGCCGAGCACGGCGCGGAGCCGGCGGGGCGACGAGGGGAACTTCTGCTTCATTGCACAGCTCTTCTCTTGGTGGAGTCATGGACTTCGGCGCACGACCACGACTCGCTGACGTCGTCGTCCCTGCGTTCCTTGGGGCGAGACGCTAACAGATAAGCGCTTCACTCGTAAAGCGCTTTTTTCTCGACGTGGGCTTATGCTGAGCGGGTCCTGAACGAGAGGGGGCGTCGTGGCCACGATGCAGCAGGTCGCCGACCGCGCCGGCGTCTCGATCGCCACCGTGTCCTTCGTCGTGAACGGGACGAAGTACGTCACGCCCGCGACGACCGACCGCGTGAAGGCCGCCATGCGCGAGCTGAAGTTCCGGGGCAACGTGGTGGCCCGTGCCCTGGCGAGCCGTCGGACCAGGATCATCGCCCTGCTCTTCCCGACCACGGGCAACCGCTTCAGCCCGACGACGTCGGAGTTCTTCATGAGCGCGGCCCAGCGGGCGTCCGAGCGCGGGTACCACCTCGTGCTCTGGCCGGTCGACCCCGCGGGCGACGACCTCGACGACCTCGTGTCCGGCGGGCTCGTCGACGGCGTCATCCTCATGGAGGTGCGGATGGACGACCCGCGGGTGGCCGTCCTCACCGACCTCGAGGTGCCCTTCACCCTGATCGGCCGCACCCGGGACAGCGCCGGCCTGCCGTTCGTCGACATCGACTTCGAGACCACGATCGTCGACAGCGTCGACCACCTCACCGCACTCGGGCACCGGCGGTTCGGTCTCGTGCTCGAGGACATCGAGGGGACGCCGATGGCCGGCTACGCCCCGCACCTCCGCGCCGAGTCGACCTTCCGGGAGCTCGTCGCCGAGCGGGGGCTCGCGGGGACCGTCGTGTACGCGGGGGCCGGCAGCGAGGGCGGTCGTGGTGCGGCCGAGGCACTGCTGACGGCGGACCCGGAGCTCTCGGCGGTGCTCGTGATGAAGGACGACTCCGCCGGCGGGCTCCTCGTCGGGCTGTTCGACGCCGGTCGCCGGGTGCCAGAGGACGTCTCCGTCCTGAGCATCGCGTCCTCGGCGGCGAACGCCGACCAGCACTACCCGCGGCTGTCCACCATGCTCGCGCCCGGCCGGGAGCTCGGCACGCGTGCGGCGGACGCCCTCATCGAGCAGCTCGACGGGACCTCCGCGGACCTGCCGCACTTCCTGCTGCCGTGCACGCTCCGGACCGCGGAGTCGACGGCGGCCGCACCCGCACGCTGACGCGGCCGGTCACGCGGCGGGCCCGGCGCGCGGCGCGCCGTCACGTCCCACGGTCGGCCGACACACGACGGACGGGAGGCGCGGATCGGACCCGACCCGTGCCTCCCGTCCGTCGTGTGGTGCCGTCAGCGACGGCGCGCGTCGCGTGCGGTGTCGCGGAAGAAGTCGTCCGGCGTCGCCGGTACTTCGCGCAGTTCGCCGTGCTTCCACCGACGCCGCATGCCGCGGATCGTCTCGATGCGCACCGGCTCGATGCCGGGTTCGGTCTCGTACGCGCCCATGGGTGCCTCCCCGATCGTCGGCGTCGGAGCGCTTGCCCCGACCGCGTCCGACGGTACGGGTCACGCCGGGGGCATGACCGGGCAAGTAGATAGCAAAGTTACCTTGTTGCGCTTGCTGGACAAACGGCCTGGGAGTTGGTCCAGACGCCCGTACTCTGCCGTCAGGCGCCCGGGGATCCGAGGTCGATCGCCGCGACGATGCGGTCGACGATCCGCACGAACCGAGCCCGCTCCCGATCCGAGAAGGAGGCCACCAAGTCGTGCAGGTGCTGGTTCGTGCCGTCCATCGCAGCGGCGTACGCCTGTCGGGTGGCCGGGGTGAGTTCGATGTGGCGGCTCCGGCCGTCGTCCGGGTTGGGGACCCGGCACAGGTGTCCTGCGCGTTCCAGGCGATCGACCACGCCGGTGACCGCCGGGCCCGTCAGTCCGAGGTGGCCCGCGAGGTCCTTCACGCGCACCGTCCGGTCGGCCGTCTCCGCCCGTGCGACGAACTGGATCACCGTGAGGTCTCCCGGAGACACCTCCAGACGCTCACGCAGGCGGCTCCGGAGGGCGGCGACCGAGCCCTCCAGCCGGGTGAGCGCGCCGATCAGGTCGAGGTCGCTCATGCGTTGACCACCTCACTGCGGATCGACTCCGAGCAACTGTACGTTGCGCTCACCCGACCACCGTATCCGGATAACGCGCGCCGGTGCGCAAGCGGGACAGACCCCCGGACGGCGGTCTCCCGATGAGCGAGGCGTTCCTCGACGACCAGCCCGTCGCGCCCGTCCGTTTCGAGCTGGCCGGGACGGAACCGGCGGCCGCCGTGCGCGACCTCGGCGGTGTCTACGGCGCCGAGGAGTGGGTCGCCCGGGCAGGCGAGCACGGGTTCTCCTACCGCTACACGGCCGTCGGCGACTCCGAGGTCACGGTCCGGCGCTCCCAGCTGACGGGGGCCATCCGCGGCCCGATGGTGCCCGCCGAGGAGTACGTCGTCGGGTGGCTGACCGAGGGGACGACCGAGCTCGACCTGACCGGTGAAGCCCTCGAGATGCGACCGGACGTCCCTGTGCTCTACCCGACCGACCGGTCCTACACCTTCGCCGCGGCGGACTACGACCAGCGCCTCGTGCACTTCGACCGGGCGTTCGTCGAGCACGTCGCGGCGGAGCACCTCGACCTCGGCGACCGATTGCTCCGCTTCGACCACCTCGCCGCACCGGTGCCGGACGCGATCCGCTCGTGGCGCGTCGCGATCACCGGGCTGACCCGTGCCCTCCGCGTCGCCGGTCCGGACAGCGACGCCTGGCGGACCGCGAAGGAGTCGGCCGCGCGGGTGTTCCTCGAGATGTTCCCACCGCACTCCGACCGGCTGCCGGCGGTGCTGTCCTCGCCGAAGAACGCCCGGTTGCGGGCCGCCGTCGAGCACATCCACGCCCACGCCGCCGAGGAGGTCACCGTGACGGACCTGTCCGCGGTGGCGGGGCTGAGCGTCCGTTCCGTGCAGGAGTCCTTCCGGCGGGTCTTCGACGTGTCGCCGCTGACCTACCTGCGTCAGGTCCGACTCGACCGCGTGCACGAGGAGCTGCTCGCACTCGACCCGCAGGCCGGGGCCGTCGGCGACGTCGCGCGACGCTGGGGGTTCGCGCACCTCGGACGGTTCTCCGCGTCGTACGCGGAGCGGTTCGGCGAGTACCCGAAGCAGACCCTGCGGCGCTGAGCGGTGTGGGAGCCCGGTCCGTAGCCTGGGGTGCATGACCACCACCGTGCTCGTCGCCGGCGCCTCGGGCGACCTCGGTGGACGGATCGTCCGCGCCCTGCTCGACCTCGACCTCGACGTCCGGGTCCGGGTGCTCTCCCGGGGCGGTGCTGCCGCCGAGCGACTACACGAGGACGGTCGTGTCGACGTCGTGACCGGCCGGTACGACGACCACGCAGCGCTCGTCGACGCGCTCCGCGGGGCCGACGTGGTCGTGTCCGCCCTCAGTGGCACCCGGTCCGTGATCGTCGACGCGCAGCGTGCACTGCTCGCCGCCGCCGTCGAGGCCGGCGTCCCGCGGTTCGTCCCCTCCGACTACTCGGCCGACTACCGCTCCGTGACGCCGGGGACGAACCGCAACTTCGAGCTCCGCCGTGAGTTCGCCGCGGTGCTCGACGCGGCACCGGTGCGGGCGACGTCGGTGCTCAACGGTGCGTTCACCGACATGCTGACCGGGCAGGCGCCGCTGGTGCAGTTCGACCGACGGCTGGTGCTCGCCTGGTCGAGCGCGGACCAGACGCTCGACTTCACGACGAAGGACGACGTCGCCCACGTGGTCGCCCGGGTCGCGCTGGACCCGGAGGCGCCCCGCGTGGTCGAGGTCGCGGGGGACCGCGTCACCTCGCGGAGCCTCGCGGACACGCTCTCGCGGCTGACGGGCGTGCGCCACCGGGTGCTCTTCGCCGGCACGACCGGCACCCTGTCGGCGATGGCCCGCGTCGGCCGGCGGCTGTCCCGCGACGACGACGAGCCGTTCCCCGCCTGGCAGGGCATGCAGTACTTCGTGTCCATGTTCAGCGGCGAAGGGCAGCTGCGGAACCTCGGCGGGGAGCGCTACGCGCCCGCGCGCTGGACCACCGCGGAGGACGTGCTGGCAGCACACCTCGGCGTCTGACGCGGCGAGGCGCGGTCAGCGCTGCGGCGAGGCGTGGTCAGCGCTGCGGCGGGTCCGTGCGGAGGCGTTTGGCCTCGGGCTCCTCGGAGTGCGAGGACGCGGCGTCCACGAAGCGGGCCCCGCCCACCGCCGCGGTCCGCCGCACCAGCTCGCCCACGAGGTCGTCGTCCTCCGGCTCGAGCTCGTCGTCCGGAGCGGTCTCGACCATGACCTGCGACGCCGGTCCGAGGAGCAGCTCCGCGTTGACCGCGGTGCCGGTGTCGTCCGCGGTCGGGATCTCGACGATGTCGGTCGTCCCGTTCTCCCCGAGGGCCGCCGCGTACGCGAGCACCGCGTCCGCGATCGCATCGCCGGTCATCACCTTGTTGTCCCCGTACACCACGTACTTCACGCCGACGAGCCAACTCCTCGACCCCGTGAATGTCCACAGTGCGCAGTACCAGCGGGGTCCCCGGAGAGGTCGACAGAATGAGCGCTGCATGACGACGGATGCTGAACCCCTGATCCACGTCGATCGCCACGGACTCGACATCGACGAGGCGGTCGCGTTCTACGAGGGTGTCTACTCGAGCCGGGACATCAGCGTCGGCCGCGCCGCGGACGGGCGCTTCTCGTGGCGCTTCCGGGCGGTCGGGGACGACGAGGTCGTCGCGGGCACCTCCTCCGTCGACGCACCCCGGTGGGGGACGATCGGGCAGTCGCCGACGTACGTGCTGGCCTGGACGACGCGGCCCGGCCTCGCGGTCGACGCCGCCGGCCGCGACCCCATCGTGATGGACCCGGGCGTGCCGGTGATGTGGCCGTCCGGCCGGGACATCGCGTTCGACGGAGCGCCCACGACGCTGCACACGGTGCGGTTCGCCGCGGCGTTCCTCGAGTCGGTGGCGGCGGCGCAGCGATCGGCCGTGCCCGGACCGCTGCGCTTCGCGACCCGGGCGGACGCCGAGGGCACGGACCGGCTCCGGGCCGTCATCCGCTCGGTCGCCCCCGAGCTCCTGCGTCCCGACACCTCCCGCGAACGGCGGGCCGCGCTGAACATGCTCGTCGCCGAGGCCGTGGTCGATGCCTACGACGCGGTCCCGGCCGCCGACGTCGTCCTCCACGAGGGCCCCGCGACGATGCGCTTCGCCCAGGAGTGGATGGTCCAGAACGCACACCGGCCGATCACGAGCACGGACGTCAGTCGCGCCACCGGCATCAACGCGCGGAGCCTGCAGGCGACCTTCCAGCGGCACGCCGGCACCAGTCCGATGGCCTTCCTCCGGGAGGTCCGGCTGCACCGGGTCCGCGCACAGCTCGTCGCGGCGGACCCCGGCGTCACGACGGTCGCGACGATCGCCGGGGCGTGGGGGTTCGCGCACCTCGGCCGCTTCGCGGGGTACTACGCCGACGCGTTCGGCGAGCTGCCGTCCGAGACGCTCCGGCGCGGGCGCCGCTGACCCGGCGGCACCGGCGCGTCAGCGGTCGGGCGTCGGCACCGGCCCGGTGCTCTGGCGCACCCGCAGTGTGGTCGGCAGCCGCACGTGGTCGGAGGTCTGGTCCCCGCGCAGCATCGCGAGCAGCATCTCGACCGCGTGCGACCCGAGCTCGACGAGCGGCTGCGCGACCGTCGTCAGCGGCGGGGTGGTCGTGGCCGCCTGCGGGACGTCGTCGAACCCGACCACCGACAGGTCCTCGGGCACCCGGAGCCCGAGGGCGGCAGCCGACCGCAGGACACCCACGGCCGAGGAGTCGTTCGCGGCGAAGACCGCGGTCGGCCGGTCCGGCCCGGACAGCAGCGCGAGCGCGACCTCGGCCGACCGGTCCTCCTGGTAGCCGCCGTCCTGCACGAGGGACTCGTCGACGTCGAGGCCCGCCGCCACGAGGGCCCGCCGGTAGCCCGCCTCGCGGAGCTGCGCGGACGCCAGGTCGGGTCGGCCACGGAGGTGCGCGATCCGGGTGTGCCCGAGCGCCACGAGGTGCTCGACGGCCTGGACCGCACCGCCCTCGTTGTCCGAGTCGACCGTGGCGTGGCCCTCGGGTCCGGTGTGCGGGTCGATGGCGACGACCGGGATCGACGAGGCGGACAGCGCGGTGCTCGGCGTCACGACGATCGCACCGTCGATGAGCGTCCCGGAGAGGCGTGAGAGCGAGCGGCGCTCCCAGCCCTTCTGCTCGGCACCGGTCACGAGCCCGGCGTAGGCGAGGAGTTCGTACCCGGTGCCCGTCGTGGCGCCCGACACCCCGCGCAGCAGCTCGGTCGAGAACGGCTCGAACTCGGTCACGAGGATGCCGACGACCCCGGTGCGTGAACTCCGGAGGCTCCGCGCCACGAGGGAGGTCTCGTAGCCGAGCTGCTCGACGACCTCCTGCACGCGGAGGATCGTGCCCTGGGCGACACCGTCGCGCTGGTTGATGACCTTCGACACGGTCGGGATCGAGACCCCCGCGGCACGCGCGACGTCCGCGATGGTGACCCGGCCGGCGCCGGGACGCGCGCCGATCGCCGTGTCCATCTGCACACCGTACCGCCGCTGCGGCCGCCGATCGGTAAAGAAAACGTTATCGATAACGATTGACAAGCCGTCTCGTGCCCTGGCACGCTCTCCGCAGCGGCAGTCGATGTCGCTGCGAGTCAACGACGACACTTCAGGAGTTCCACGATGACGAGGAAGATCCGAGCCGCGGCAGCCATCGCGCTGATCGGGGCCACAGCACTCACCGCCGCCGGGTGTTCGGCGAACAGCGACGCCTCGAGCGACGGCGGGAAGGTCACGATGACCTTCTGGCACAACTCAACGACCGGACCGGGGAAGGCGTTCTGGGAGAAGACCGTCAAGGACTTCGAGGCCGAGAACCCGAACGTCACCATCAAGATCCAGGCGATCCAGAACGAGGACCTCGACGGGAAGCTGCAGACCGCGCTGAACTCGGGCTCCGCTCCGGACGTGTTCCTCCAGCGCGGTGGCGGCAAGATGGCCGCCATGGTCAACGCCGGCCAGCTGCTCGACATCTCCGACTCCATCGGTTCGACCGCGAAGTCGCAGATCAGCGACGGGTCGTTCGCGGGCTACGAGCAGGACGGCAAGACCTGGGCGATGCCCGTCGACGTCAACCCCGAGGGCATCTGGTACAGCAAGGACCTCTTCGAGAAGGCCGGCATCGACGGCACGCCGACCACGATCGACGAACTGAACGCGGACATCCAGAAGCTCAAGGACGCGGACATCCAGCCGGTGGCCGTCGGTGCGAAGGACGCCTGGCCCGCCGCGCACTGGTACTACAACTTCGCGCTGCGCGCGTGCCCCTCGAGCGTGTTGACGAAGACCGCCCAGGACCTGAAGTTCACGAACGCGTGCTGGAAGCAGGCGGGCGAGGACACGAAGGCGTTCTTCGACACCGAGCCGTTCAACGACGGGTACCTCACCACCGCGGCCCAGCAGGGCGCCGGGAGCTCGGCGGGCCTCGTGGCGAACCACAAGGCCGCCATGGAGCTCATGGGCGCCTGGGACCCGGGCGTGATCTCCTCCCTCACCCCGGACGGCAAGCCGCTGTCCGACCTCGGCTTCTTCCCGTTCCCGGAGGTCTCCGGCGGCAAGGGCGAGACCGGGTCGATGATGGGCGCGGTCGACGGCTTCTCCTGCTCCGCGAAGGCCCCGAAGAAGGCGTGCACCGACTTCCTCAACTACATGACCGAGAAGCCGGTGCAGGAGGCCTACTACAAGGCGTTCAACGCCATCCCCGCGAACAAGTCGGCGCAGACGGTCGTCACGGAGCCCTACCTGAAGAGCGTCCTCGAGGCGTACAACAAGGCGCCGTTCGTCTCCAACTACCTGGACACCGTGTACGGCCAGAACGTCGGCAACGCGCTCAACACCAGCGTCGTCAACCTGCTCGCCGGCAAGGGGTCCGTCTCGGACATCGTGTCGACCGTCAACCAGGCCGCAGCGAAGGGCTGACACATGACCACCTCCGTCGCACCGCGCTCGAACGAGGCGCGGTCCGGGACGGGGCGTCGCACGGGTGGGGCCGACGGTTCGCCGTCGGCCCCGACCCGCCGGGCCCGCAAGGGCACCGACGTCCGAACCCGGGTCGAGATCGCCGTCCTCGCGGGCCCCGCGGTCATCATGTTCGTCGGGTTCGTCATCCTGCCAGTCGTGCTCGCCGCCTACTACGGCTTCTACAAGTGGCAGGGCTACGGCGCCCCGGTCGACTTCGTCGGCCTGCAGAACTACACGGTCATCTTCACCGACCCGGACTTCCGTGGTGTCCTCTGGCACAACCTCTTCATCGTCCTCGGGTCGCTCGTCGTGCAGGGCCCGATCGCGATCGTCCTCGCGCTGCTGCTCAACCAGCGCATCCGGGGTCGCGGACTCATCCGGGTCCTGATCTTCCTGCCCTACGTGATCTCCGAGGTGATCGTCGGCACCGGGTGGAGCCTGATGCTCCAGTCGAGCGGTGCGGTGAACGACCTGCTGCAGTCCATCGGCCTCGGTGCCCTGCGGAACGACTGGCTGTCGAACCCCGACATCGCGCTCTGGACCCTGCTCGGGATCATCTCGTGGAAGTACATCGGCTTCGCGGTGATCCTCTTCCTCGCCGGCCTGCAGAGCATCCCCGAGGAGCTGTTCGAGGCCGCCCAGCTCGACGGTGCGAGCTACTGGCAGATCCAGCGCCGCATCACGCTGCCGCTGCTCGGCCCGACCCTGCGCATCTGGGCGTTCCTGTCGATCATCGGGTCGCTCCAGCTGTTCGACCTCGTCTACATCATCTGGGGGCAGTACATCGCCTCCACCGCCGGCACCTCGACGATGGCGACCTACATGGTCGCGAACGGCCGACTGTCCGGCAACTACGGGTACGGCAACGCCGTCGCCGTGGTCATCTTCCTCATCTCGCTGGTCGTCGCCCTCGTCTACCAGCGGTTCGTCCTGCGTCGCGACACCGCCGGCGCCCTCACCGGGAAGGGCGACCGATGACCGCCACCGCCTCCCTCGTCGCGCCGAGGCGCCGTCAGCGGGACACCGGTCCCGTCCGGCGTGAGCGCAACCTCGGCACGTACTTCATCGCGCTGCTGTTCATCGCGGTGTGCGTCGGTCCGGTCGCGTACATCGTGCTCGGCGGGTTCCGCACCAACTCGCAGATCACGGCGAGCCCCGCCGGCCTGCCGAACCCGTGGCAGATCGGCAACTACGTCACCGTGCTGACGAGCGGCGTGTTCTGGCAGCAGCTCGGCAACTCCGTGATCGCCGGTGTCACCACCACGGTCGGCGTCGTCGTGCTCGGGCTCATGGTGAGCTTCGTCCTCGCCCGCTACCGGTTCCGCGGGAGCGGCGCGCTGTACTCCCTGTTCGCCGCCGGCCTCATGTTCCCGATCACCGTCGCGATCACGCCGCTCTACATCCTCGTGAAGGACCTCGGCCTCACGAACAACCTCGCCGGCGTCATCCTGCCGCAGATCGCCTTCGCGCTGCCGACGACGGTCATCATCCTCGTGCCGTTCCTCCGTGCGATCCCGGACGAGCTCGAGGAGGCGGCCGCGATCGACGGGGCCAGCCGTCTGGGGTTCTTCTTCCGCATGGTCGTCCCGCTGTCGCTGCCCGGCGTCGTGACGGTCGGCATCCTCGCGTTCATCGGCAGCTGGAACAGCTACCTCCTGCCGCTGTTCATCCTCAACGACGCGTCCACCTACACGCTCCCGCTCGGCGTCCAGGCGTTCGCCTCGCAGTACTCGGTCGACACGGCACGCGTGCTCGCGTTCACCTCGCTGTCGATGATCCCGGCGCTGGCGTTCTTCGCGGTCTTCCAGAAGCGCATCGTCGGCGGCCTCACCGGGGCGGTGAAGGGGTGAGCGCCCTCGGCCCGACGACGGAGGCGACCGACGGCGAGGCGGCGACGGACGGCCAGGAGGCGCGCCCCGCGTCGACCACGTCCGTCGCCACCGCGACCGGCGACGGCCCGGAGGCGCGGGGCGGGTCCGCACCGCGCCTCCAGGCCGAACGCACCCACCTGCCGGACGCGGCCGCGACGGACCGCGTGACCGCCCTGTTCGCCGCGATGACGCTCGAGGAGAAGACGGCGCAGCTCGTCGGCTACTGGCTCGACCAGAACGGCGTCGTCGCGCCCATGCAGGGCGAGATGGCGGCGGCGCAGGACGGCACCACGCTGGCGGACATCACCCGGCACGGCATCGGGCAGTTCACCCGCGTCTACGGCACCCGGCCGGTCGAACCCGACGAACGTGCCGCGTGGCTCTGGGCCGAACAGCGCCGCCTCAAGCGCGAGACCCGCCTCGGGATCCCCGCGCTGGTGCACGAGGAGTGCCTCACCGGGCTCGCCGCGTGGAAGGCGGCCACCTTCCCGACCCCGCTCGCGTGGGGCGCCGCCTTCGACCCGGACCTCGTCGAGCAGGTCGGTGCCGCCATCGGCGACTCGATGCGCCGACTCGGCGTGCACCAGGGCCTCGCGCCCGTGCTCGACGTCATCCGCGACCCGCGCTGGGGGCGGGTCGACGAGTGCATCGGCGAGGACCCGTACCTCGTCGGGACGGTCGGGACCGCGTACGTGCGTGGGCTGCAGTCGGCCGGGGTCGACGCGACCCTGAAGCACTTCCTCGGGTACTCCGCGTCGCAGGCAGGGCGGAACCACGCGCCCGTGCACGCCGGCCCCCGCGAGGTCGCCGACGTCTTCCTGCCGCCGTTCGAGATGGCGCTGCGCGACGGCGGCGCCCGGTCGGTGATGAACTCCTACGCCGAGGTGGACGGGGTCCCCGTCGCCGCGGACCCGGAGCTCCTGACCGGTCTGCTGCGCGACCGGCTCGGCTTCGACGGCACGGTCGTCGCGGACTACTTCTCGGTCGCCTTCCTCGAGGTCATGCACGGCGTCGCGGCCGACCGGGGCGAGGCCGCGGCACTCGCGCTCGCCGCGGGCATCGACGTCGAGCTGCCGACCGGCGACGCCTACCTGGCACCGCTCGTCGAGCGCGTCCGGTCGGGTGCCGTCGACGAGGCCCTCGTCGACCGTGCGGTGCTCCGGGTGCTCCGGCAGAAGGAGCGCCTCGGGCTGCTCGACCCGGACGTGTTCGAGGACGACGCCCCCACAGGGATCGACCTCGACACGCCGCGGCACCAGGCGCTCGCGCGGCAGCTCGCCGCCCGGTCGCTCGTGCTGCTGCGGAACGAGGCGGGCGGCGGCGCGGCGGGCGGTGCGGCCGCTGCGGTCGGCGGTGCAACCGTCGTGGCGGCCGACCGCGCAGCGGTCGACGGCGGGGCGTCCGGCGTGCCCGTCCTGCCGATCCGTGCGGGGTCCTCGGTGGCGGTCATCGGCCCGAACGCCGACCGAGCCGAGGCCCTGCAAGGGTGCTACTCGTTCGCGAACCACGTGCTCGCCGCGCACCCGGATCTGCCGCTCGGCTTCGCGATCCCGACCGTCCGCGAGGCACTCGCCGACGCCCTTGGGCACGCCGCCGTCCGGTTCGCCGGGGGCTGCGCGGTCACCGGCGACGACCGGAGCGGCATCGCCGACGCGGTCGCCGCCGCACGGGCATCGGACGTCGCGGTGGTCGTGGTCGGCGACCAGGCCGGCCTCTTCGGACGCGGCACCGTCGGGGAGGGCAACGACACCGACTCGCTCGACCTGCCCGGCGTGCAGCGCGAGCTCGTCGAGGCGGTCGTCGCCACCGGCATCCCGACCGTGGTGGTGCTCCTCACCGGACGGCCGTACGCCGTCGGGTGGGCGCTCGACGGCGAGGGTCCGCTGCCCGCGGCCGTCGTGCAGGCGTTCTTCCCGGGGGAGGGTGGCGGTCTCGCGATCGCCGACCTGCTCACCGGCGTCACGGCACCGTCCGGTCGCCTGCCCGTGTCCCTGCCGAGGGCCGCCGGCGCGCAGCCGTACACGTACCTGCACCCGCGGTTGGGCGGCCCCTCCGACGTGACCTCGGCGGACTCCACGCCCGTCCGACCGTTCGGGTTCGGGCTCGGCTACACGACGTTCGCGTACGAGGACCTGACCGTCGACGACAGCGTCCCGACCGGAGGCTCCTTCACCGTGTGCGTGACCGTCCGGAACACCGGCGACCGTGACGGCGAGGACGTCGTGCAGCTGTACGGGCACGACGTCGCCGCGTCGGTCACCCGGCCGCTCGTGCAGCTGCTCGGCTACGCGCGCGTGACCGTGCCGGCAGGGGCGTCCGTGCGGGTCCGGTTCGACGTGCCGGTCCAGCGGTTCGCGTTCTCCGACCGGGCGCTGCGTCGGGTCGTGGAGCCGGGGGACGTCCAGGTGTGGGTCGCGTCGCACGCCGCGGCGTCCCGGCCTGGAGGCGCGGTGCACACGGACGGGATCGTCGCGGTCGGTCGCGGTGCCGGTCCGGCGTCGCTGCCGGGGTCCGCCACCGAGCGCGCGGTCGTGCGCGTCACCGGGCCGGTCCGCGAGGTGCTGCCGACGGACCGTCGCACGGTGACGGCCGGCGTCGCCTGACGGCGCGCTGCGCGACGCCCCGGACCACGCTCCCTCGTGGTCCGGGGCGTCTCCCGTCGAGCGGCGGTCAGGCCGCGCGGCGGAGGGTCTCGCGCGGGTACTCGCCGTGCTGCTGCAGGTACGAAGCCGAGAAGCGTCCGGCGTGCCCGAACCCCCAGTGCTTCGCCACCTCGGCGATGCTCGTCGACGCCGGATCGCCCGCGAGCAGGTCGTCCCGCACCCGGTCGAGCCGCACCCGGCGGATGTACGAGTTCGGGGAGCAGTCGAAGGTCCGCTGGAAGGCGTGCTGCAGCGCCCGGAGGCTCAGCGACGCCACGCGTGCCAGGTCGGTGCTCGTGATCGGCAGGTGGCAGTGCTCGTGTACGTACTCGACCGCCCGCCGCAGGTGGGCGTTGCGGGGAAGGAGCAGCTCGTCCGGCAGGGTCTTCGACACCACCGGGTAGAGCTCGAGCAGCGCGAGCGCCCCGAGCCGGCCCATCTCCGCCTGCAGCAGCGGGGAGGCCTTGCCGTCCCCGACCGTGTGCGAGATCAGCCTGACCGCGTTCTGCCACACCTGCAGCGCCCGGTCGTCGGGGCGGACCCGGTGATCGAGCGCGAGTGCGTCCGGCGCGGTCCCGCGCTCCCCGGCCACCTCCTGCAGCGCCGCCCGGTTCACCTGCACGAGCCGCTGGTCGTAGTCGCGGTAGTCGAACGCCGCACCGCCCTGCGGCCACAGCTGCGGGCGGCCGGGTTCCATCACGATCGGGTCGTCGTCCTGTGCCGTGATCGTCGCCCGGCCCCGGGTGGTCCACTGCACCACGAAGTCGTCCGACGGCGTCATCACGCCCGAGAGGTGCCCGTCGAACCGGATCGAACGGAGGGTCATCGAGTCGTCGCCGACGGCCCGGAACCCGAAGCGGAACGGTGCGTCCGTCCGGTCGGCCTGCCACTCGTTGCCCGCGTACGCCTCCGCGAGGAAGTCGCGCGCGACCTCGAGGTCGTCGCTCTGCGACGCGACCTGGACTCGGGTGGGGGTGCGTTCGGTCATGGGGGTTCCGGTGCAGCCTGCCCGGCGGCGGCCCGTCTGTCCGCTGAGCGCCGGAAACGGCCAGGCGAGGACGCCCCCAGTCCGGGGGTGGACCGATCGGGATGCGCGATGGACCGTCGTCGCGGTCGCGGTCGCGGTCGCGGTCGCGTCCGGTCGGTGGCGTCCGGTCGGTGGCGTCCGGTCGGTCGGTGGCGTCCGGTCGGTGGCGTCCGGTCGGTCGCGTGCTGTCAGTGGCAGGCGAGGAACGGGTCGATCCGCGCCCACGTCGCATCAGGGGCCTCGAGGTGCGGCAGGTGCCCCGCCCCCGGCACGACCACGAACTCCGCCGCCGGGATCGCCGCCGCCACGGCACGCCCGTACTCCGGCGTCACGATCCGGTCGCTCTCCCCGAACACCACGAGCACCGGCACGTCGAGGTGACCCAGGCGTGCCAGGAGGTCGGGGTCGCTCATGGACCGGCCGGCGACGACCGCCATCGTCGCGCCGTTCGACTGTTGGACGGCGCGCTGCTCGTCGGTGAGCGACATTGGGTCGACGTACCCGCGATCGGGGTCGTGCCAGGCGGCCTCCGCCAGCTGGCGGGGGCTGAGCGAGAAGAAGTCCGCGATCGGCGCTCCGTCGACCACGGCCCCCACGCCGTCGATGTCGACCACGGCGCCGACGATGCCGGCGAAGCGCTCCTCGGACGCGGCGGTGATCGCCATCTCGAGCGCGATCCAGCCGCCGATGGACGAGCCGACCAGCACCACGTCCTGCTCGCCGTCCTCGCGCAGCTGTTCCAGGTAGGCGACCGCGAGGGCGTGGATCGAGTCGATCGCCGCGGGACGCTCCGTGCCGTCCCAACCCGGGTGCGTCGGTGCGACCACGCGGAACGCGGACGCGAGGTGGGCGACGAGCGGCGCGACGGTCCTCGGGCCACCGCCGCCGTGGAGCACGAGTGCGGTGCGGTCCTGTGTGATGCCGGTGCTGGTCGTGGTCATGGTGCCTCCCGTATCAACATGTTTATCTACTGATGTTGATACCGTAGCACCATGGCGATCGACCTGGCAGCACTCGGCCTCACCCTGAAGCGCGCGCAGTACCGCAACCACCGCGCGGCGGAGCAGGCCCTGAAGGAGCAGGTGGGCGTGACCCTCGTGCAGTGGGACGCGCTGCGCGCCGTGGACCGGATGCCCCACGCCTCGGGGCACGACCTGGCCCTCGCGACCTTCCAGAGCGACCAGGCGTTCGGCGCACTGGCGGGCCGGTTGGTCGACCGCGGACTCATCACCAGGCGACCCGGGGTCGGGCGGCGGATCGAGCACGCCCTCACCGAGGACGGCCGCGCTGCGCTCGAGGCGGGGACCCACGTCACCGAGGGTGTCCTCGCCGCGCTCTTCGCGCCGCTCACCGAGCGCGAGCACGAGGTGCTCGCCGGACTGCTCGCGAAGCTGCTCTCCGACGAGCCGGCCCCGTACCCGGCGAGCGGAGCGGACGCCGTACGCTGAGCCCGTGGTGGGCATGATCGTCCTCGTGGCGGCCGAGTACCTGGCCGACTTGCCCCTGTGGTTCCGCGGGGGATCCGAAGTGGGCCGATCGGACGTCGACGATCCTCCGGCGCTCGGGATCAGCGCCGCCCTGCGGAACGACCTCCGCGCGTGGAACGACCGCTTCGAGCAGCTGTCGAGCCACGTGTTCGACGACCGCCGCGACCCGGTCGTCGCTCCGGACCCGACGCCGCCCGAGCTCTGGGACGCGCACCGGGTCGAAGCGTTCGAGCTGGCGGCCCGGGTCCAGCTCGAGCTCGGCGACGACGTCCACGTCTGGTGCGGCCCTGGTGGCGGGATGGACGCGGTGGCCGAGTGGGGCCCAGTTGTCGTCGTGCCGAGCGGGCATCGGGGGACCGACGTCGAGGTCCTGCACCACGGCGTCCGCGAGGTGCGCTCCGCGCGTGCGGCCGGCGCGCGCGAGGGGACCGCCAAGGCGATCGTCCACTGGCGCGCCCTGACGGAGCGCGTCGGTCTGCCCTTCGGTGACGCGGCGACGCGGGCCCTCGGGCTCCGGACCGCAGGACGTGTGCAGGCGGACCTCGGCTCGCGTGCAGGGGTCGGCTGCTGGTCCGGCTGGACGGGTCCGTACCGGTACGACGACCACGACTGAGCCCGGCACGATCGGCCCCGGATGTCCGCGGAGTGACGCCGTGGGGTGGCCGGACATCCGACTTGCGACGACGATGTCCGGGGATGGTGCGTGACGATCCGGCACTTCGTACCGTCATGGTCGAGAGAGCCACCGGAACCACCGGGGCCACCACCCGAGGAAGACCCGAGGAACCAGCCGTGACCACGATCGCCGACACCGACCTCCTGGTCGGACCGAAGAACGCACACCAGTCCGTGTCCTTCTCCGGACGTCACCACCGGAGCTCGTTCAGCGAGGTCCGCGCGGCACGTCGGCAGCGCACGCTCGCCATCGTCGCGATCAGCACCGGGATCCTCTCGGTCTCCGTGGCCGCGTCGGCCGCCGTCGTGATCGGTCTCGGCGCGTGAGCACCCCGCTGCACGGTCGTCCGTCCCTCGAGGAACTCCGCCGCGATCCCCGCGAGTGGCACCGCCGCGGCATGACGCACCCCGCCGTGCTGCGGGCGATGGTCGTCGCGCGGGTGAACGGCCACGACCGGCCCGTCCAGGAACCGACCTACGCCGACTTCTTCAACGGCTGACCAGACAGAGCGCATGACGACTCCCACCCTGACCCCGGCACGCCCGGCACGCCCGGCGACCCCGACCGAGCACACTGCGGTCGAGGCCGCCGATGCCCTGTTCACCGAGCACGGCATCGTGCCGGTGGCCATGGAGGACGTCGCACGGCGGGCGGGTGTGTCCCTCGACGAGCTCGTGGCGGTGTACCCGACCCGGCACGACCTCGTCGTCGCGGTGCTGCAGCGGTGGCACGGGGCGTGGAGTGCGGCGCTCGACCGGATCGCGGCGGAGTCCGACGACCCCCGCGACGAGGTGCTCGGGGTGTTCGGGTACCTCGAGCAGTGCTTCGCCGAGGACGACTGGCGCGGCTGCGCGTTCATCAACCACCACGCCGAGCTCGGTCGGCAGGACCCGGCGATCGCCGAGCTGTCGCGCGAGCACTTCCGGCAGGTCGAGCAGCACCTCACCCAGGTCTGCTCGCGGGCGGGGCTCCCGGCGCACGTCGCCCAGGCGATCCTGCTCCTCGTCGAAGGTGCCCGTGTGGATTCCGCCGTCCAGCGGTCCGCGCAGCCCGCACGGACGGCCCGACTCGCAGCGGCGATGCTCATGTCCGTCTACGAGGCCGACCGCTCCGCCTGACACCGACGGGTGCTCCGTGTCAGCATGAGGCGTGCTGACGATCGGGATCCTCGTCGTCGCCGGCTTGGTCGCGGGCGTCGTCGGCACGGCCGGCGGCATCACGTCCCTCGTGGCGTACCCGGCCCTCCTCGCCGTCGGCCTGCCACCCTTCGCGGCGAACGTCACGAACTCCGTCGCGCTCATCGGCAGCGGCGCGAGCTCGGCGTTCCGTGCCCGGACGGTGCTGCGCGACCGACCGGTCGCGGTCCGACGCTGGATGCCCCTCACGATCGGGGCGTCCCTGTGCGGCGCCGTGCTGCTGGTCGTCACCCCGGCGTCCCTGTTCGACCGGATCGTCCCGTTCCTGGTGCTCGCGGGCGGGGTGCTCGTCCTCGCGCAGCCGCTCCTCGACCGTCGCCGACGAGGTGCTCGCGCCCGGCCGGGCGTCGTCCTGCCGAGCGTCGCCGGGGTCGGCCTCTACAACGGGTACTTCGGGGCGGGGTCCGGCGTGCTCATGATCGCCGTGCTGCTGCTCACCGGCGAGCCGAGCTTGCCGCGGGCGAACGCGGTGAAGAACGTCCTGCTGGTCGCTGCGGACCTGCTGCCCGCGGTGGTCTTCGCGGTCTCGGGCCACGTGGTGTGGTCCGCCGCACTGGCGCTCGGCGCGGGCGCGGTCGTCGGCGGGCTCATCGGGCCGACGATCGCGCAGCGCGTGCCGCACGGGGTGCTGCGGGTGGCGATCGCGGTGTGCTCGCTCGTGCTCGCCGTCGACCTCTTCGCCACCGTCGGCTGAGAGACGCCGACGGCCCCGCCCGACCAGAGGGTCGGACGGGGCCGTCACGGGTGAGCGGCGGATCAGCCCGCCGCGGCCCGGTACCGCTCGAGCACCTCGGGGTGCGGGTCCGCGGGGATCGTCGTCGTGGCGATGCTCCACGACGGCAGCGACCCGGAGAGGGCCCACGCAGCCTGCCGGGCAGCGCCCGCGGCGACGTACTCCCCGGGCTCCGGCAGTTCGACGTCACGCCCGAACACCTGCGCGGCGACGGCCCGGACGGCCTCGTTCCGCGCCGCACCGCCGATGAGCAGGAGGCGGCTCACCGCGACACCGGTCCGCTCGACGGCGGCCAGGCCGTCCGCGAGTGCGCAGAGCATCCCCTCGACGGCGGCGCGGGCGAGGTGCGCCCGGTCGGTCGTCGCGGGGGTCATCCCCACGAGTGAGGCGGTCGCGTCCGGCCGGTTGGGCGTCCGCTCGCCGACGAAGTACGGCACGAGGACGAGGCCGTCGGCTCCCGACGGCGCCTGCAGCGCCAGCTCGCCGAGCGCGTCGTGGTCGACGCCGAGGAGACCGCCGATCACCTCGAGCACGCGCGCCGCGTTGAGCGTCGTGACGATCGGGAGGCGCGACCCGGTCCCGTCGGCGAAGCCCGCCACGGTCCCGCTCGGGTCCGTCACCTCGGTGTCGGTGACCCCGAAGACGGTGCCGCTGGTGCCGAGGGACACCGCGACGTCTCCGGGGCCGAGTCCGAGGCCGAGCGCTGCCCCGGCGTTGTCGCCGAGTCCCGCGCCCACGATCAGGCCGGCGCGTGCGACCGCACCGCCGGGCAGCTCGACGTCGCCGTCGAGCGTGCCCATGGCCTCGTCCGGCGCGACGACCCGCGGCACCACGACGGCGCCGTCCGTGCTCGCTCCGCCGCCGGCGACCCGCAGCCCACGCCCGAGGGCGGCCTCGAACAGCTCGCCGTCGTACTCCCGGCGCACCGGGTCCCAGTACGCCGTACCGCTGGCGTCGGAGCCGTCGGTCGCGAGGGCGTCGAGGTCGGGGCCGAGCGGGCTCTCGTCCGCCGGACCGAACCCGCGCAGCCGCCACGACAGCCAGTCGTGGGGAAGCGCCACGGCGGCGACCCGCGCGGCGTTCTCGGGCTCCGCGTCGCGGAGCCACCGCAGCTTGGTACCGGTGAACGAGGCCACCGGGACCAGACCCGTCCGGGCGACCCATGCCTCCCGGCCGAGTTCCTCGACCATCTGCGCGGCCGCGTCCGCGCTGCGCACGTCGTTCCACAGGAGCGCGTCGCGCACCACGTGACCGTCCGCGTCGAGCGCGACCATGCCGTGTTGCTGCCCGGCGACCGCGACGGCCGCGACGTCGTCGAACCCGCCGGCGTCCGCGATCGCGGCGCCGAGCGCGTCCCACCAGTGGCGGGGGTCGACCGACGTGCCGTCCGGGTGGGAGGCGCGCCCCTCCCGGACGACCGCGCCGGAGTCGGCGTCACGGATGGTCACCTTGCAGGACTGGGTCGACGAGTCGATCCCGGCGACGAAGGTCACCGAGCGCCCATGAGGTGCTCGATCGCCAGCTGCTGCAGGCGCACGAAGCCGAAGCCCTTGCCGCCGAAGTACGCGTCGGCGTCGAAGTCCTCGAACGCCGAGCGGTCGGCGAGGAAGTCGTCGTACGACTCGCCCGCGTTCAGCGTCGGGGTGCTCAGCTCGTCGACCTTGGCGGCGGACAGGGCCTCCTGCACCTCGGGGTCGGCGCGGAAGGCCTCGGCGCGCTCCTTGAGGAGGAGGTACATGCGCATGTTGGCCTTCGCCGAGTCCCAGACGCCCGTGATGTCCTCGGTGCGGCTCGGCTTGTAGTCGAAGTGGCGGGGTCCGTCGTACGCCTGGCCACCCTGCGGGGCGCCGTGCTCGAGCAGGTCGACGAGCGAGAAGGCGTTCTGCAGGTCGCCGTGACCGAACACGAGGTCCTGGTCGTACTTGATGCCGCGCTGGCCGTTGAGGTCGATGTGGAAGAGCTTGCCCTGGTAGAGCGCCTGGGCGATGCCGGCCGTGAAGTTGAGCCCGGCCATCTGCTCGTGGCCGACCTCGGGGTTGATGCCGAAGAGCTCGGGGCGCTCGAGCGTCTCGGTGAAGGCGATCGCGTGGCCGAGGGTCGGCAGGAGGATGTCGCCGCGGGGCTCGTTCGGCTTCGGCTCGATGGCGAAGCGGATGTCGTAGCCCTTGTCGGTGACGTACTGGGCGAGCAGGTTCACGGCCTCGCGGTAGCGCTCGAGCGCGGCCTGCACGTCCTTCGCGGAGTCGTACTCGGAGCCCTCGCGGCCGCCCCACATGACGAAGGTCTTCGCGCCGAGCTCGGCGGCGAGGTCGATGTTGCGGAGCACCTTGCGGAGCGCGAAGCGGCGCACCTGGCGGTCGTTCGAGGTGAACCCGCCGTCCTTGAAGACCGGCGCCGAGAACAGGTTCGTCGTGACCATCGGCACGATGATGCCGGTGGAGTCGAGGGCGCCCTTGAGGCGGTCGATCTGCGCCTGGCGCTCGGCGTCGGTCGAGCCGAACGCGAACAGGTCGTCGTCGTGGAAGGTCAGGCCGTAGGCGCCGATCTCGTCGAGCTTCTCGACCGCCTCGACCACGTCCAGCGCGGGACGGGTGGGGCCACCGAACGGGTCGGACCCGTTGTAGCCGATGGTCCAGAGACCGAAGGAGAACTTGTCGTCGCGGGTGGGCGTCGTTGCCATGGTGGATCACCGTTCGTCGTCGAAACAAAATGTTGCCGCGCCCAACATAAGCGGTAGTGTTGACTCTGGCAAGACGTGATCGCAAAGGAGCGAACGAATGGCATCGGACCGACTTCGAGTGGCGATGGTGGGCCACGGTTTCATGGGAGCCGCCCACTCGCAGGGGTGGCGGACCGCCCCGAGGTTCTTCGACCTCGGGGTCGAGACCGAGATGGCGGTGGTCGTCGGGCGTGACGCCGAACGGACCGAGGCGTCGCGCCGGCAGTACGGCTGGCAGACCGCCTCGACCGACTGGCGTGCGGCCGTGACGGACCCCGACATCGACGTGGTCGACATCTGCTCGCCCGGCTCCTCGCACGTCGAGGTCGCGATCGCCGCGCTCGAGGCCGGCAAGCACGTGCTGTGCGAGAAGCCCCTCGCGAACTCGGTCGCGGAGGCCGAGGCGATGACCGCGGCCGCCGCCGCTGCGCGGGCGTCGGGCGTCCGCTCGATGGTCGGCTTCAGCTACCGTCGCGTGCCCGCCATCGCGTTCGCGAAGCAGCTGGTGGAGGCCGGGAGGCTCGGCACCGTCCGGCAGGTCCGCGCGCTCTACCTGCAGGACTGGTTGGCAGACCCCGAGGGACCGATGACCTGGCGACTCGACAAGTCGCTCGCGGGCTCCGGCTCGCTCGGTGACATCGGCGCGCATGCGATCGACCTCGTGGAGCACGTCACGGGAGCGTCGCTCGCCACGGTGTCCGGCACGCTCGAGACCTTCGTGACGGAGCGCCCGCTCATGGCCGAAGGGGTCGGACTGTCCGGCACCGCCTCGTCCGAACGCGGGCAGGTCACGGTCGACGACGCCGCTTTCTTCACCGCGCGGCTCGCCGGCGGCGCAGCCGACGGGGCGATCGGCACGTTCGAGGCCACGCGCTACGCGACCGGCCGGAAGAACGGGCTCACGCTCGAGATCAGCGGGTCCGACGGCGCGATCCAGTTCGACCTCGAGTCGATGAACGAACTGCGGTTCTACGACGCGACGGCCCCAGCGGGGGAGCAGGGCTTCCAGCGGATCATCGTGACCGAGCCGGAGCACCCCTACATGGCGGCCTGGTGGCCGACCGGGCACCTCATCGGCTACGAGCACACCTTCAGTCACGAGGTGAAGGACTTCGTGCAGGCGATCGTCGCGGGCGAGGACCCGTCCCCGTCCTTCGAGGAGGGCCTGCACGTGCAGCGGGTACTCGACGCGGTCGAGCGCAGCGCGGCCGACGGCAGCGCCTGGACGGTGATCTGATGGCCGCGGCGCGTCGCGCACTGGTGGTGCGTGGTGGGTGGGACGGGCACATGCCGGTCGAGACCACCGACCTGTTCATCCCGTTCCTGCGGGACAACGGCTTCGACGTGCAGGTGTCGGAGTCGACCGCGGTCTACGCCGACGACGCCGTGATGGCGGACGTCGACCTCATCGTGCAGATCGTGACGATGTCGACGATCGCGGACGAGGAGTTCGCCGGGCTCCAGAAGGCCGTCCTCGGCGGGGCGGGCCTCGCCGGGTGGCACGGCGGGATCGCGGACGCGTTCCGGAACACCGCCGACTACCTCCACATGATCGGTGGGCAGTTCGCGCACCACGCGGGCAAGCACCCGTCCGAGCGCACCGGCGAGCAGTCGGACAACTACATCCCGTACACGGTGCACGTCACCGAGGCGGGGCACGAGCACCCGATCACGCAGGGCATCGAGGACTTCGACCTCGTGACCGAGCAGTACTGGGTGCTCTCCGACGAGTACAACGACGTCCTGGCGACCACCACGCAGGAGGCGCGGGACTTCGACGCCTGGAACCGACCGGTCACGGCGCCGGCGATCTGGACCCGGCAGTGGGGCGAGGGACGTGTGTTCGTCTCCGCCCCCGGACACCGGCTCGAGGTCGTCGAGTCGCAGCCACTCCGCACGATCATCGAGAGGGGACTCCTGTGGGCAGCCCGTTGAAGGTCGGTGTCGTCGGCGTCGGCGTCATCAGCCAGCAGTACTTCGAGCACTTCCCGGCGCTGCCCGGACTCGAGCTCACCGCGGTCGCGGACATCGACGTCGCCCGCGCACAGTCCGTCGGCGAGGCGCAGGGCGTCCGTGGATCGTCGGTCGACGACCTCCTGGCCGCCGACGACGTCGACGTCGTGCTCAACCTGACGATCCCGGCCGCGCACGCCGAGGTCGCCACCCGAGCGCTCGAGGCCGGCAAGCACGTCTACGGCGAGAAGCCGCTCGCGATGTCGACGGCTGAGGCGCGGCCGGTGCTCGACCTCGCTCGACGGTCGGGCTTGCGGGTCGGGAGCGCCCCCGACACGGTGCTCGGGACGGGCATCCAGACCGCCCGCGCCGCCCTCGACGACGGGCTGATCGGGAGCCCGGTCGGCGCCGCGGTGTCGTGGTCCGCGCCCGGCCACGAACTCTGGCACCCGGCCCCCGCGTTCTACTACCAGCCCGGCGGCGGCCCGCTGCTCGACATGGGGCCGTACTACCTGACCAGCCTCGTGCAGTTCTTCGGCCCGGTCGTCCGCGTGAGCGGTGCCTCGACCCGCTCCGACCGCGAACGCACCATCGCGACCGGTCCCGCCGCGGGCACCCCGCTCCGGGTGGACGTCGACACGCACGTGGTGGCGGTCCTCGAACACGCGAACGGGGTCGTCTCGACGGTCACGGTGTCGTTCGAGGTCTGGGCGACCCGGGCACCGCTGTTCGAGGTGTACGGCACCGCGGGCACGCTCGGCGTCCCGGACCCGAACCGGTTCTCCGACCCGGTGTCGATCGCGACCGCTGACGACCGCGAGTGGCGCGAGCTGCCCGTGAGCGCCGGGTACGCCGACGCCGGCCGCGGCTACGGGCTCGCCGACATGGCGCACGCGATCGCCACCGACCGGCCGCACCGGGCCGACGGCGAGCTCGCGTTCCACGTGCTCGAGGTGATGGAGGCCGTGTCGACGGCAGCCCGTGAGCACACCGTGGTCGAGGTGCGGTCGCAGGTCGACCGGCCCGAGACCGTGCCCGCAGGGGCCACCCCCGGGTCCTGGTGACCCACAGCAGAGGCGAGGAAGGACGACGACGATGACGACGACGGACGGAACCGACGAGGCGGGGGCGAGCAGCGCCTCCAGGCCGGACGATGGCGGGCGGCCGACACGGCCGGTCACCCTGTTCACCGGCCAGTGGGCCGACCTGCCCTTCGAGGAGGTGGCGCGCTGTGCGGGGGAGTGGGGCTACGACGGCCTGGAGATCGCGTGCTGGGGCGACCACCTGGACGTCCGGCGCGCCGCGACCGACCCCGGGTACGTGGCGGACCGGAAGGCGATCCTGGAGCGGAACGGGCTGCAGGTCTGGACCATCGCGAACCACCTGGTCGGTCAGGCGGTCTGCGACGACCCGATCGACCAGCGGCACCAGGACATCGTCCCGGAGCACGTGTGGGGCGACGGTGACCCGGAGGGCGTCCGCCAGCGTGCCGCGGAGGAGCTGCAGTGGACCGCCCGGGCGGCCGCGGCACTCGGCGTCAAGACCGTGACCGGCTTCTCCGGCTCGTCGATCTGGAAGACCGTCGCCGGGTTCCCGCCCGTGCCCCCGGGCATGATCGACGCCGGCTACCAGGACTTCCACGACCGGTGGTCCCCGATCCTCGACGTCTTCGAGGAGGTCGGCGTGCGGTTCGCGCTCGAGGTGCACCCGTCCGAGATCGCCTACGACTACTGGACGGCTGCGCGGACCCTGGAGGTCTTCCGCGACCGCCCGGCGTTCGGCTTCAACTTCGACCCGTCGCACTTCGTCTGGCAGGACCTCGACCCCGCCGCGTTCTTGCTCGACTTCGCCGACCGGGTGTACCACGTGCACTGCAAGGAGTCGGTCAAGCAGCTCGACGGGCGGAACGGCCGGCTGTCGTCGCACCTGCCGTGGGGCGACCCCCGGCGCGGCTGGGACTTCGTCACGGCCGGACACGGGGACGTGCCGTGGGAGCGGGTGTTCCGCGTGCTGAACCACATCGGGTACGACGGGCCGACGAGCGTCGAGTGGGAGGACGCCGGCATGGACCGACTCGTCGGCGGCCCCGAGGCGCTGGCGTTCGTACGGCGGCTCGGGACGATCGCGCCGCCGGAGGCCGCGTTCGACGCCGCGTTCTCGCGCTCGCGCTGAGCGGCGGCCGGCCCCGAGTCTCGTGCTGAGCGACAGTTCTCGCGCGGTTCGCCGCGAGGACTGTCGCCCACGCCGAGACTCGGCACCGCCAACACCCACCCACCCACCCACCCACTCGACCGACGGAGGACCCCGTGGCACCACGCGCAGCACCGCCCGCCGGCGCCCGCGCACCCGGCAACGCCGCCCGCGTCCTCCGGCTCGTGCACGAGGAGGGACCCATCAGCCGCGCCGAGCTCACCCGGCGCACCGGACTCAACCGGTCGACGACCCTCGCGCTCGTCGGCGAGCTCGTCGACCTCGGCCTCGTGCACGAGGACGCCCCCGCCACCGGGGTCCGCGGTGCCGGGGTCGGCCGGCCGAGCCCGGTCGTCCGAGCCTCGGCGGACGTTGTCGCCGCCGCAGCCGTGGTCGAGATCGACGCCGTGACGGTCGCCCTCGTCGGCCTCGACGGCTCCGTCCGGCACCGCCGCGCCGAACCCCAGGCAGCACCGCCGACCGCCGCCGAGGCCGTCGTCACCGTCGCCCGGCTCCTCGACGAGCTGGTGGCCCACGCGAGCAGCACGACCGGGCCCGTCCGCGTCGTCGGGATCGGCGTCGCGGTCCCCGGCACCGTCCGCGCCGAGGACGGCACGGTCCAGTACGCGCCGCACCTCGGCTGGCACGACGAGCCCGTCGCCGAGCCCCTCGCGGACCGCACGGGGCTCCCCGTCGCGGCGGCGAACGACGCGGACCTCGGCGCCTGGGCGGAACGACTCGCGGGCAGCGGCCGGGGCGTCGACGACGTCGTCTACCTCAACGGTGGCGCGAGCGGCATCGGCGGCGGGGTCATCACCGCCGGTCGACCGCTCATCGGCGCCGACGGGTACGCCGGCGAGCTCGGGCACACCTTCGTCGCCGCGAACGGCATCCGCTGCCACTGCGGAGCCGTCGGGTGCCTCGAGACCGAGGCGTCCCGCGAGGCCCTCACCTCCGTCGCGGGCACGCCGCCGGACGACCTCCGCGCCCTGGCCGCCGCGCTCGCCGAGGAGCGACCCGACCTCGAGTCGGTCGTGGACCGGCAGGTGTCGGCACTCGTGACCGCGCTCCGCAACGCCATCCACACCGTCAACCCCGAGGTCGTCGTGCTCGGCGGGTTCCTCGGGGTGCTGCTCGAGCACGTCGGCGACCGGATCCTCGACGACGTCCGCGCCCAGTCGATGCCGGGGACCGCGGACCGACTCCGCATCGTGCCCGCGGCCCTCGGCGACGACGTCCTGACGCGGGGCGCGGCCGAGGTCGGCTTCCGCGAGCTGCTCCGCGACCCGGCCGCGCACGCCGGCGCCGCCCGGCCCGCCGCCCGGCCCGCCGCCCGGCCCGCCGCCGCGCCCGCCGCCGCGCACGCCGCCGCCGCCGTGCAGCCCGCGGCCGGGCGCACCCGCGCACCCTCCTCCCCGAACGCACCAGGAACCGACCGCGACGCCGCGGCCGAGGAAGCGAGAACCCCATGACCACCGAGACCCCCGACCACCAGCGCACGAGCGTGCTCCTCGGCACCCAGGACCTCACGGTCGAGGACCGCCCCGTGCCGACGCCCGACCCCGGCGACGTCCTCGTCCGGGTCGCGGCCGTCGGTGTCTGCGGGTCCGACGTCCACTACTACCGGCACGGCCGCATCGGTGACTTCGTCGTCGAGGAGCCCCTCGTCCTCGGCCACGAGCTCTCCGGCACGGTCGTCGCCGTCGGCGCGGGCGTCGACGAGGCCCGGGTCGGCGAGCGCGTCGCCGTCGAGCCGCAGCGCCCCTGCCACCGGTGCGCGCAGTGCCTCGCCGGCCGGTACAACCTCTGCCCGCACATGCGCTTCTACGCCACGCCGCCGATCGACGGCGCCTTCACCGAGTACGTGACCATCGAGTCCGAGTTCGCGCACACCCTGCCCGACACCGTCTCGTTCGAGGCCGGCGCGCTCCTGGAGCCCCTGTCGGTCGGCATCGCGGCCGTGCGCAAGGCGGGCATCGTCCCGGGCTCCTCGGTCCTCATCGCCGGTGCCGGGCCGATCGGTGTGATCTGCGCGCAGGCCGCCCGGGCGTTCGGTGCGAGCCGGATCGTCGTGAGCGACCTCGTCGCCGAGCGACGCGAGCGGGCCCTGTCGTTCGGCGCCACCGAGGTCGTCGACCCCACCGTCGTGGACGTCACCTCGGACATCGTGCCGGTGGACGCGTTCATCGACGCGAGCGGGGCACCCCGTGCGGTCTCGGACGGCATCAAGGCGGTCGGTCCCGCGGGCGCCGCGGTCCTCGTCGGCCTCGGCAACTCCGAGATGACGCTCCCGGTCGAGCACATCCAGAACCTCGAGGTCACCGTGACCGGCATCTTCCGCTACACGAACACGTGGCCGGTCGCGATCGGCCTGGTCGCGTCCGGGCAGGTGGACCTCGACTCGCTCGTCACCGGGCGCTACGGCCTCGACGAGGTCCGCGAGGCCCTGGAGTCCGACACCGACCCGGCGTCGCTGAAGTCCGTCGTCTACCCCGGTGGTGCACCCGCCTGAGCAGCGCCGCGCGACCCGCTGACGGACTGGGCCCACGCCGCCGGTTCCGGCGTGACACGTCAGCGGCAGGCCGGCCGTGCCGGTGGGGGGAGGCACGGTGCGGGCCCGCACCGTGCCTCCAGTCCGTCGTCTGCGCACGTCGTGACGGGCCGCGCTCCCTCGGCACGCGCCTCCAGGCCGGGGTGCGCGCGCGTCGCGCGAGCGGCGGTGTCCCCTCGTCACGGGCCACCCGCCCGACACCCCGACGCGCTACCGTTCGCCCATGACCGTGTCGCCCACCGCCGTGCCACCGCAGCGCACCGACCGCCGCGCGCTCGTCTCGTGGGCGCTCTGGGACTGGGGGTCCGCGGCGTTCAACGCCGTCGTCACCACCTTCGTGTTCAGCACCTACCTGGCGAGCCGCGCGTTCGTCGACCCGGCCCTCGTCGCCGACACCTCGGCGGCGGGCAGGGCCGTCGTCGAACGGGGGCTCGCGCACAACGCCGCCATCGTCTCCACGACGCTCGCCATCGCGGGGGTCGTCGTCGCCTTCGTCGCGCCCGCGGTCGGGCGACTCGCGGACAGCACCGGCCACCGTCGCCGATCCGTGCTGATCGCCACGATCGGCATCGCCCTGTCGATCGGCGGCATGGTGTTCGTGGCGCCGAGCCAGCCCTACCTGTACCTCGGTGCAGCCCTGCTCGGGATCGGCACCGTCGCGTACGAGATCGCGAGCGTGGGCTACAACGCGATGCTCGGCCAGGTCGCCCCGGGGGACCGCACCGGCCGGGTGTCGGCCATCGGCTGGGCGGCCGGCTACTTCGGCGGCATCGTGCTGCTCGTCGTGCTGCTCGTGCTCTGCATCCAGGACTTCGGCGGCGGTGACGTCGCCGGACTCCTGCGCCTCCCGGCGACGGTGGCGACCGGGCAGTGGGACGTCCGCGTCGCGATCGGCATCGCCGCGGTCTGGCTCGCCGTGAGCTCGGTGCCGCTGTTCCTCGTCGTGCCCGAGGCCGCCGCGGACCGGTCGCGCGGCGGCGGCGTGCTCTCGGCGTACCGTGACCTCGGCCGCGACGTCGCACGGCTGTGGCGGGAGCGGCGCGACGTGCTCGGGTTCCTCGTCGCGAGCGCGGTGTTCCGCGACGGGGTCGGTGCCGTCTTCACCTTCGGCGGCATCATCGCCGCGCAGGTCTTCGGGTTCTCCGCGTCGCAGGTGATCCTGTTCGCCATCGCCGCGAACGTCGTCGCCGGCGTCGCGACCTACGCCTCCGGGTGGCTGGACGACCGGTTCGGGTCGCGTGCGCTCATCATGGTCTCGCTCGTCGGACTGGCGCTCTGCGGCCTCGGGGTGCTCGCCGCGGGGACGTCGGCCGCGCTGTTCTGGGTGCTCGGACTGACCCTCGCACTCTTCGTCGGGCCGGTGCAGGCGTCGTCGCGGGCCTACCTCGCGCGGCTTGCGACGCCCGGCCGGGAGGGCGAGCTCTTCGGCCTGTACGCCACCACCGGCCGCGCGGCGACGTTCCTCGCGCCGACGCTGTTCTCGCTGGCCGTGACGATCGGCGGCTCGACGCGGTACGGGATCCTCGGGATCGTGGTGGTGCTCGTGGCGGGGCTCGTGTGCATGGCGTTCGTGCGGACGTCGGCGGACCGGGCGCCGGGGGTGGCCGATCGGGGCGAGCACCGGGGGCCGGACCGGGCGTAGCCGGTCGGGCCGGGCGGAGGTGGTCGTTCGTTCCGCCACACCTCGCCCGATCCCGCCTCCCATCGTGTCCGTGACGGGAAGGACCGCGCACCGGACCCGCACCGCCCGGGCACCGCTCAGCCCCGGTTGCGCCAGGATGGGACCATGACCGACCAGCGCATCGCCGTCGTCGTCCTCGCCGCAGGCCAGGGCACGCGCATGAAGTCCGCCACGCCCAAGGTGCTGCACCGCCTCGCCGGGCTGCCGCTCATCGCGCACGTGCTCCGGACCGCGTCGTCGCTCGAGCCCGACCACGTCGCCGTCGTCGTGCGACACGAGCGGGACCGCGTCGCAGCCGAGGTCGTCGAGCGTGCGCCCGACGCCCTCGTGGTCGACCAGGACGAGGTCCCCGGCACCGGCCGTGCGGTCGAGGTCGCGGTGCGGGCGCTCCCCGCGGACTTCGACGGTGCCGTCGTGGTGTTGTCGGGCGACGTCCCGCTGCTCGACGTGGTGTCGCTCCGTGCGCTCGTGGACGCGCACGTGGGCGGCGGCAACGGCGCCACCTTCGTGAGCGCGATCGCCCCCGACCCGACGGGGCTCGGCCGCATCGTCCGTGACGAGGCCGGTGCGTTCGTCGGGGTCGTCGAGCACAAGGACGCGACGCCCGAGCAGCTGACGATCACCGAGGCGAACGCGGGCATCTACGCCTTCGACGTCACGCACCTCCGCGCCGTCCTGCCGTCGCTCACCACGGCGAACGCGCAGGGCGAGAAGTACATCACCGACGCACCGGCGCTGATCGGCGAGCGGGGCGGGCGCATCGACGTCGTCACGCTCACCGACCCGTGGCTCGTCGCCGGGATCAACGACCGTGCGCAGCTGTCCGACGCCGCCCGCGAGCTCAACGCCCGGATCGTCCGCCGGCACCAGGTCGCCGGCGTCACCGTGCAGGACCCGGCGACGACGTGGATCGACCTCGACGTGACCATCGAGCCCGACGCCGAGGTCCTGCCCGGCACGCAACTCGTCGGCGCGACCGCCATCGCCGCGGGGGCCGTCGTCGGACCGGACACCACCCTCCGCGACACCGAGGTCGGTGCGGGCGCGACCGTGAACCGTGTCGACGCGACGCTCGCCGTGATCGGGGCGGGCGCGTCCGTCGGACCGTTCGCGTACCTGCGTCCCGGGACGATCCTCGGGGACCAGGGCAAGATCGGGACCTTCGTCGAGACGAAGAACGCGCGGATCGGCCGCGGCAGCAAGGTCCCGCACCTGTCGTACATCGGCGACGCCGAGGTGGGCGAGGACTCGAACATCGGCGCGAACACGATCACCGCGAACTACGACGGCGTGGCGAAGCACCGCACCGAGGTCGGGTCCAACGTCAGGACCGGGTCGCACAACGTGTTCGTCGCCCCCGTTAGGATTGGTGACGGAGCGTACACCGGCGCCGGGACCACCGTCCGCAAGGACGTCCCTGCCGGGTCGCTGGCGATCAGCTACGCCCCACAGCGCAACACCGACGGCTGGGTCGAGGAACACCGACCCGGCACGCCGGCGGCCGAGGCGGCTCGGCGCGCGCGTGGCGAACAGATCTGACGGCCTCCGGGTCGATCGACACGGCCCTCCGGGGCCAGGGAGTGAGCACGGCACTTGTCCGGAATCAAAGCCACTGGTCAGAAACGACTCGTCCTCGTCTCGGGCCGGGCACACCCGGCGCTGTCGGCGGAGATCGCGGAGGAGCTCGGCGTCGAGCTCGTCCCGACCGACGCGCGGACCTTCGCGAACGGTGAGCTCTACGCCCGCTTCGACGAGTCGGTCCGCGGCTGCGACGCGTTCGTCATCCAGTCGCACACGGCGCCCATCAACGAGTGGCTCATGGAGCAGCTCATCATCGTCGACGCCCTGAAGCGTGCCTCGGCGAAGCGCATCACCGTCGTCGCCCCCTTCTACCCCTACGCCCGTCAGGACAAGAAGGGCCGCGGCCGCGAGCCGATCTCGGCCCGACTCGTCGCCGACCTCTTCAAGGCGGCAGGGGCGCACCGCATCATGAGCGTCGACCTGCACGCGGCACAGATCCAGGGCTTCTTCGACGGCCCGGTGGACCACCTGTTCGCCATGCCCGTGCTGCTCGAGCGCTTCCAGGAGATCCTCGACCCCGCGACGCTCACCGTCGTCTCGCCGGACATGGGCCGCGTCCGCGTCGCCGACATCTGGTCGGAGAAGCTCGGCGCGCCGCTCGCCATCATCCACAAGCGCCGCGACCCGCTCGTGCCGAACCAGGTCTCCGTGCACGAGATCGTCGGTGACGTGCGGGGCCGAGTCTGCCTGCTCGTCGACGACCTCATCGACACCGGCCGCACCATCGCCAAGGCAGCCGAGGCGCTCAAGGCGAACGGCGCCACGGGCGTCGTCGTCGCCGCGACCCACGCGGTGTTCTCGGACCCGGCCACCGAACTGCTGCAGAGCGAGTTCATCGACCGCGTGGTCGTCACCGACACGCTGCCGCTGCCCGAGGAGAAGCGGTGGGACCGCCTCGAGGTCCTGCCGATCGCGCCGCTCATCGCCCGGGCGATCCACGAGGTCTTCGATGACGGTTCCGTGACGTCGATGTTCGACGGCGCGGCCTGACCCACCCGGTGGCGTCCTCGCCCGCGCGTGACGCTCTGGCCGCCCGGCTGCGGGCGGCCGGCAGCGTCTTCGCCGAGGACGAGGCCGAGCTCCTGCTCGCGGCCGGCGACGGCGATCCCGTCCGGCTCCGCGGCCTCGTGCAGCGACGGCTCGGCGGAGAGCCCCTCGAGTACGTGCTCGGGTGGGCGGCGTTCGACGGGCACCGCATCCGCGTGACGCCGGGGGTGTTCGTCCCGCGGGCACGCACGCGTGTGGTCGTCACGGAGGCTGCTCGCCGGCTCCGCCGGTACGACCGCGTCGTGGACCTCTGCTGCGGTGCCGGGGCGATCTCGGTCGCGCTGCTCGAACGCGTCGGGGCGCTCGACCTCGTGGCGTCCGACATCGACCCGGACGCCGTGGACGTGGCGGCGGAGAACATCGGCGACCGCGGCATCGTCGTGGCCGGCGACCTGTTCGCGCCGCTGCCCGAGCGGTTCCGCGGTGCTGTCGACGTCCTCGCCGTGAACGCACCGTACGTCCCGACCGACGCGGTCGCGACGATGCCGTCCGAGGCGCGCGACCACGAGCACCGCGTGGCACTGGACGGTGGCGCGGACGGGCTCGACCTGCACCGCCGCATCGCCGGGGGAGCGGCGGAGTGGGTGCGGCCGGGCGGGGCCGTCGTGATCGAGGTCTCCGAGGCGCAGGCGCCGACCTCGGCGCGGGTCTTCGACGCACAGGGGTTCGTGACCGAGGTCGTCCAGGACGGCTCCGTGGACGGCACCTGCGTGGTGGCGATCCGGCCGGACGCCGTCAGTCCGCGGTGACCGTCACCGTGTGCCACCCCGTCGCGCCGTTCGGGGCCGGCGTCCGCTCGACGCTCGTCTGCACCTGACCGTCGGCGCCCGTCGCCCGCACCTGCAGCCGGTGCGAGCCCTTCGTCGGCGTCCACCGCCACACCCACTGCCGCCACGTGTCGGCCGAGATCGACTCGGCCAGCGTCGCGTCCTGCCACTCGCCGTCGTCCACCCGGACCTGCACGGCCTCCACGCCGGTGTGCGGGTGCCACGCGACCCCCGCGACCGCGACGGTCGTGCCGGCCTGCACGGTGCTGCCCGCTCGCGGCACGTCGATCCGCGACTCGAGCTTCACCGGACCCCGCTCGGACCAGCCGCGCGGCGTCCAGTAGCCCTGCGCCTCGGAGAACCGTGTGACCTCGAGGTCGGTGACCCACTTCGTGGCCGACACGTAGCCGAACAGCCCCGGCACGACCATCCGGACAGGGAACCCGTGCTCGGGCGGCAAGGGCTCACCGTTCATCCCGACGGCGAGCAGTGCTGCGGTCCCGGTGTCCTGGAGCACGTCGAGCGGCGTCCCGGCGGTGAACCCGTCGACGCTGCGGGAGAGCACCATGTCCGCAGAGGCGTGCGGCCCGGCCTTCGCGAGGAGTTCGCGGATCGGGTACCCGAGCCACTTGGCCGTGCCGATGAGGTCACCGCCGACCTCGTTCGAGACGCAGCTCATCGTGGCGATGTGCTCCTGGAGCGGGAGTGCGAGCAGTTCGTCCCACGTGAGCTCCACCTCGCGCTCGACGGCGCCGTGGATCCTGAGCTTCCACGTCGCCGGGTCGACCGACGGCACGGTGAGCGCGGTGTCGATCCGGTAGAACGCATCGTTCGGGGTGATGACGGGCGTGATCCCGGAGACGTCGAGTGAGGCACCGGCCGGCACCGCGGGAGCCGCGGTCGCCGGGGTGGGCAACCGGATGGCTCGCCGCGCGGCCACCGCCGCCTGCATGGTCGCCGTCCCCAGCCGGGAGGCACCGCCCACCACGACCGCGGCCGCTGCGGTGGCGACACCCCAGACCAGGAACGCGCGACGCTCGGGCCGGGCGGGGCCGTCGGACTCGGCGCGCGCACTCGGGACGGCCGCCGCACTGCTGGACGCCTCCCACCGGCGGAGCCGCAGCATGAGCGTGCGGAGCACGATGATCGCCGCGGCGACGCCGACCACCGTCGGCGCCCCGTCGAGGGTCCCGCTCCCGGATCGCGTCGTGACCGCGAGCAGCGAGAGCACCCCGCCGATCGCGAACACGATGGCTCCGGCCGGAGGCCGCCACCGCTCGAGGACGCCGGCGCCGGCGCTGATCGCCGCGACGAGCACGATCATGAGGGTGATGAGCGCGACCTTGTCACCGGTGCCGAACAGCGACACCATCACGTCCTTCGCGCCCCGCGGGGCCAGGTCGATCACGGCTCCGCCGACGCCGACGAGCGGGCTCCCTGCTCCACCGAGGAAGAGCGCAGCGAACTCCGCCGCCGCGAGGAACACCACCGCGGCGACGATCCCGACCAGAGCCGCACGCGTCTTCCACACACCGCAGATCGTAGGTCGTCCCGCCCACGTGCAGCCTGGGTGCCCGTCACCTGTGGACGGGCGCTCAGAGACGGTCGCTGTGGAGGACTGCTCGGATTCCCTGCGCGTTCACCGACCCGGCCAGCGCCGATCCGTCGATCCGTGCGACGATCGGGGGGTGCTGAGGCGACCCGACCGTGTTCCCCGGTCCCGTCGCGGGCACCGGGGCCCGTGGACGACGGCGCGGAAGTTCGCCGCCCTGCGCTGGACGATCGTCGGTGTCTGGGCCGCGTTGCTCGCCGTCCGCATCGTCGTGGTCGCGACGTCGCCGGACGCCGACCTGAAGTGGTTCGGTGTCACCGAGGCCGTGGCGATCGCGGTCGGTGTCGCACTCATCGGGTTCGCGCTCCTCCGCGCCAGGACGGTCCGACTCCGACGCGAGGACGAGGCCCTGGCGCTGGCCATCCGGCGCATCGACCCCACCGTGTGGCTCGTCCCCGCCGCTCCGACCGACGAACTCCGACGCTCCGTCGCCGACCTGCGTCCCGGCCTCGCGCTCGGTGACCGGGTCACGTGGGCGTTCGGCGCGACCGAGGCGTCGCTGTGGGAGCTCGACGAGCGGCGTGCCACCCGCATGCTCGTGATCCGGTGGTCGCGGATGGTGCACGTCGGACTCGAGGACGAACGGACCCCGGCCGGCAGCCGTGGCACCGCGGTGGTGCTGCACCACGTGCGGCACGACGACACCCCGGCGGTCGCGACGTTCTTCGTCCGCTCCGGGCCCGGGTCGCGCCGGATGCTCGGACGTGGCCCGCGCCTCGAGCGGCTCGTCGCCGACCTCGCGCGCGAGCGCATCGTCGCCTAGCCCTGGCGAGCCAGCCCGACCCGGCCCGTGGGGCGACCCGACCCGGCGCTCGAACTGCCGGGCCCACGAGGAGAGGGCCCCGCCGGATCGGCGAGGCCCTCCCGGGTGCGGTCGTGCCGCGGTCCCGAGGCGTCAGTGCGTCGAGGGCTCCTGCTCGACCTCGCGGCGGCCGTCGTCCGACCACAGGGTGTGGAAGGTGCCGTCCTTATCGACGCGCTGGTAGGTGTGTGCGCCGAAGAAGTCGCGCTGCCCCTGGATGAGCGACGCCGGCAAGCGGTCGGACGCGAGCGAATCGAAGTACGACAGCGCCGACGAGAACCCGGGCGCCGGGATGCCGGAAGCCGCCGCGATCCCGACGATGCGCCGCCAGGCTGCCTCACCCTCGGCGACCGCGTCCGCGAAGTACGGGTCCACCAGCAGGCTCTCGAGCGAGGGGTTCTTGTCGTACGCCTCGACGATGCGGTTGAGGAACTGCGCCCGGATGATGCAGCCGCCGCGCCAGATCTTCGCGATGTCGCCGAGGTTGATGTCCCAGTCGTACTCCTTCGCCCCGGCGATGATGAGGTCGAACCCCTGGGCGTACGCGACGACCTTCGATGCGTAGAGCGCGGCACGGACGTCGTCCGCGAAGGTGTCCGGCACCTCCGCGATCGACGGGCGGCTCTTCACCGACTGCTGGACCGCGGCGCGCTGCGTCGGCTTCGACGACACGGCGCGGGCGAACACGGCCTCACCGATGCCCGACACCGGGATGCCGAGCCCGACGGCGTTCTGCACGGTCCACACGCCGGTGCCCTTGGACCCGGCCTCGTCGCGGATGACGTCCACGAGCGGCTTGCCCGTGTCGGCGTCGCGCTGTTTGAGGACCTCGCCCGTGATCTCGATGAGGTACGACTCGAGGTCGCCCTTGTTCCACTCGTCGAACACCTCCACCAGCTGCTCGACGGACAGACCGCCCGCTCGACGCAGGAGGTCGTACGACTCGGCGATGAGCTGCATGTCGGCGTACTCGATGCCGTTGTGCACCATCTTCACGAAGTGGCCGGCACCGTCCGTGCCGATGTGGGTGACGCACGGTTCGCCCTCGGCGACCGCGGCGATCGACTTCAGGATCGGCCCGAGCGTCTCCCAGGCCTCCTTCGACCCGCCGGGCATGATCGACGGTCCCTTCAGCGCGCCTTCCTCGCCGCCGGAGATGCCGGTGCCGACGAAGTTCAGCCCCTTCTCGCGCAGGTCGTGCTCGCGGCGGATGGTGTCGTGGAAGTTCGCGTTGCCGCCGTCGACGATGATGTCCCCCTCTTCGAACCGCTCCGCGAGCTGCTCGATGACGGCGTCGGTGCCCTTGCCGGCCTGCACCATGATGATCGCGGTGCGCGGCTTCGACAGCGACGCGACGAACCCGTCGATGTCCTCGGAGGCGATGAACCCGGCATCGCCGTGCTCCTGCAGCAGCTCCTCGGTACGGGCGTACGTGCGGTTGTAGACCGCGACCGTGTTGCCTTCCCGTGAAGCGAGGTTGCGCGCGAGGTTCGAGCCCATCACTGCGAGCCCGATCACGCCGATGTTCGCCTGTCCGTCGTTGTCTGCCACGAGGTCTCCTTCGTCCTGTCGTACCGGCCACCAACCTACGGCGGCCGCCCTGGGGTCTGGTGGGTGTTACGGCAACATGGGGAGAACGTTCACCGGCGTCAATACTGTGGAGGGATGACCGACCCCGCCGTCCTCCCGCCCGTCCTCGTCATGGGGGTGTCCGGCTCGGGCAAGTCCACGATCGGTGCAGCCGTCGCGACAGCGCTCGCCGAGCATGGCGAACCCGCCGAGTTCGTCGACGCGGACGACCTGCACCCGGCCGCGAACAAGGAGAAGATGCGGGCCGGCATCCCGCTCACGGACGACGACCGCTGGCCGTGGCTGGACGCGTGCGCGGCACGGATCGCCGCGATCGAGGCGTCCGGGCACCGCGCGGTGATGGCGAACTCCGCGCTCAAGCGCGCCTACCGGGACCGCCTCCGCGCCTCCGCGCCCGGGCTGGTGATCGCGTTCCTCGACGGCTCGCGGGAGCTCATCGCGGAACGCCAGTCGCACCGGCACCACGAGTACATGCCGACCTCACTGCTCGACTCCCAGTTCGCCACCCTGGAACGCCCGCAGCCCGACGAGGCCGCGCTCCTCGTGGCGATCGACGGGACCGTCGACGACACCGTGCGGACGATCCTCGCGGGCCTCGCGGTCACTTCCGGCTGAGTCCGGCCTGGAGGCCCGTCACGCGTCCGCCGACGGGGCCCACTCCCGGCTGCTCCCGCGGTCGTGCGCGGAGCGCCTCCCGGCTGCCCACCCGTGCGCGCTCCGCACGGGTGGGTCGGGTCCTGGTCAGAGCTTGAACGTCGCCCGCGGGATGTCCGACACGATGCGGTGGGCGGTGCGCACGGCGTCCTCCTCGGTCAGCTGGTGCGTGACCACGAGCGACGCCAGGTACGCCGCATCGGCCCGCCGTGCCATGTCGTGCCGGGCGGGGATGGAGCAGTACGCCCGGGTGTCGTCGATGAACCCGGAGGTCTTCGTGAACCCGGCTGAGTCGGTGACCGCAGCACGGTAGCGGCCGATCGCCGCCGGGGTGTCGATGAACCACCAGGGTGCGCCGGCGTACACCGCGGGGTAGAAGCCGGCGAGCGGACCGATCTCGCGGGAGAACACGGTCTCGTCGACGGTGAAGAGCACGAGGTGGAACCCGGGCGCGGTGCCGAAGTCGTTCAGGAGCGGCCGGAGCGGCTCGGTGAACGCGCCGACGGCCGGCAGGTCGTGCCCGGTGTCGGGACCGAAGCGGTCGAGCGTCGGCTGGTGGTGGTTCCGGAGCACGCCGGGGTGGAGCTGCATGACGAGCCCGTCGTCGACGCTCATCTCGGCCCACCGGTACAGCATGTCGTGGCGGTAGGCGGTGGCCTCGGCTGCGGTGACCCCGGACGGCCCCTCGAGCGCGGCGCGGTGGATCCGCTCGCGTTCGGCGGCGGACAGCGGTGTCGATCCGGCGTCGAGCACTCCCGTGTCGGTGGCCGTCGCGCCGTGCTCGATGAAGTACTGCCGCCGTGCGCGCAGGGCGGCGAGCAGCCCGTCGTGGGTGGCCGTGTCGATGCCCGCAGCCTCACCGGTCGACGCGACCACGTGCCTCCAGTCCGACCGTGCCGGGTCGAAGACGGCGTCGGCGCGGAAGGTCGGGAGCACCCTGCCGCTGAAGGTCGGGTCCACCGCGAGCCGCGCGTGCGCGGCGAGGTCGGCGTCCGGGGCGTCGGTGGTGGCGAGCACCTCGATGCCGAAGGTGTCGAAGAGGGCGCGCGGCCGGAACCCGGGGGACCGGAGCAGCGTCGCGAGGTGGTCGTACTGCTCGTCGGCGTTCTCCGCGGAGGGTGCCGACCGGAGGCCGAAGACGTCGTGGAGCTCGGTCTCGAACCAGTACCGGACCGGGGTTCCGAGGAAGTCGTCCCAGTGCGATGCGAGGTGGCGCCAGACCTCGCGGCCGTCGGTCGGGGTGGTGCTGTCGCGGCCGAGCTGGTCGAGGGGGACCCCGTTGGCGTGCAGCAGGCGGAGGACGTAGTGGTCCGGCGTGACGAGGAGGGTCGCCGGGTCGGGGAACGGCACGTCGTCGGCGATGAGCGTGGCGTCGACGTGGCCGTGCGGGGAGATGATCGGCGCGTCGGCCACCGCCTCGTACACGGTCCGGGCGATGTCCCGGGCTGCCGGGTCGGCGGGGAACAGCCGGTCGGGGTGCGGGGCCAGCGGTGCGGCGGTCGTGGTCGTGCTGGTCTGGGTCATCGTCGACTCCTTCAGGACGGACGGCGGGGCGAGGTCGGGCGGCGGTCAGGTCGGGCGGCGGTCAGGACGGACGGCGGGGCGAGGCGGGAGCGGGCCCGGTCGACTCGCGGACGGTGAGGTGCGTGGGCAGGGCGACGGCCCCGGCGGCGTGCCCGTCCGGCAGGTCGTCGCCGGACGCCGGACCCGAGCCCGGACCCTGCCCCGCCCCCGAGGGAGCCGCACCGAGGCGGGCGAGCAGCATCCGGATCGCGACCCGGCCCGCTCGCTCGATCGGCGACGTCATCGTGGTGAGCGGCGGGTTGCAGAAGTCCGCGCCGAAGATGTCGTCGCAGCCCACGACGGACATGTCCTCGGGCACCCGGACGCCGCGCTCCCGGAGCCGGGTGAGCATGCCGATGGCGATGAGGTCGTTGAACGCGATGCACGCGGTGGCGCCCGCGTTGACGGCGGCGTCCGCGGCGGCGGCACCCGAGTCGACGAAGGGCGCGTGCGGGCCGATCCGTGCGACGCGGACGCCGAGCCGCTTGGCGACGCGGACGAGGGCCCGCCACCGGCGCTCGTTCGACCACGAGCTGTCCGGTCCGGCGACGTACAGGACGTCCCGGTGGCCGAGGCTCACGAGGTGCTGCACCGCCTGCTCGACCCCGCCGGGGGTGTCGATGAGCACCGACGGCACACCGGCGGGTCGACGGTTGACGACGACGAGGGGCGTGCGTTCGGCGAACCGGGCGATCTGGGCGTCCGACAGGCGCGAAGCGGTGAGCACCGCACCGTCGGCCTTCGTGGCGATCGCACCGAGGGCCGCGAGCTCGGCGTCGGCGGACTCCTCGGTGTCGACGAGCAGCTGGGTCCAGCCGGCCGCCGACAGCTGGTGCTGCGTGCCGCGGATCACGTCGAAGTAGAACGGGTTGGTGATGTCCGAGACGAGCACGGCGACCGCCCGGGTTCGGCCGGAGGTCAGGGCCCGCGCTTGCGAGTTCGCGACGTAGCCGAGCTCGCGGGCGGCCTGCTGGATCCGCTGCTGCGTGACGTGGTTCACGCGGTCCGGGAGCGACAGCGCACGGGACACCGTCGACGGTGCCACACCGGTCGCGTCCGCGATGTCGCGGATCGTCACCCGTCGTCCGAGGTCCGTGCCTGCGCTGCTCACGGTCCCGACGGTAGGCCGGTGTGGCAACAAGTGGCAACCGGTTGCCGGACGTTGCCACCGGCGGGACAGTGGTGGCACCCGGGCAGCGACGCCGACGGTCGGTCGGCGGACGCAGCCCACGGAGGTCTCGAGGAGGAAACCCCCGCATGAGGACACGAAGACTGAAGACCCGCTCCGTGGTCGGAGCCGTCGCCGTCGTCGCCCTCGCAGCACTGTCGCTGCAGGGCTGCGCCATCGTGAACGGCAGCGGCGACGACCCGAACACGCTCCGCGTCATGATGGGCGCGGACACCACGTACCCCAAGGAACGCAAGCAGTGGCAGCAGGAGGTCGCCGCCGAGTTCCAGCGCACCACCGGCGCGAAGGTGCAGTGGGAGACCTACTCGTCCGCGCAGGAGGAACTGACCGCGATCCAGACGAGCGTCATCTCCGGGCAGGGTCCCGACGTCTACGCGATCGGCACCACGTTCACCCCCACCGCCTACGCCACCGGCGCCTTCGTCGAGATGGGGGCGAAGGAGTGGGACGCGGTCGGCGGCAAGGACCAGTTCGACCCGGCGTCCTTCGGCATCTCCGGACCGAGTGCGTCGAAGCAGATCGGCATCCCGCTCGCCAGCCGCCCGTTCGTGATGGCCGTCAACACGGAGCTGCTCGCCAAGGCCGGCATCACCGAGATGCCGACCACGTGGGACCAGCTCACGGAGGACGCGAAGAAGACGACCGAGGGGGACGTGCACGGCCTGGCGATCGCCTACGCCGACGGCTTCGACCCGTGGAAGTTCATCTGGGGCATGGCGCAGAACGCCGGCAACACGATCGTGTCGAAGGACGGGAAGGCCGAGATCGACGGGAAGGCCGTCGAGGACGCCTACCGCACCTACTTCGACTGGATCACGAAGGACGGCGTCGTCGACAAGGCCGCGATCGGCTGGAACAACGCGCAGGCCCTCGCGCAGTTCACCGAGGGGAAGGCCGCCTTCTTCCCGATGACGACCACCACCGCGATCAACTCGTTCACGGACACGAAGGTCGACGGCAAGTACGAGTTCGCCCTGCTGCCGACCGTCCCGCCGGGCGCGACGTCGCGCCCCAGCGACGGCATCGAGGCCGCCAGCATCCTGTCCGGCGACAACTGGGTCGTCGCCGACTACGGCACGAAGCAGGACCTCTCGTTCGACTTCATCAAGCAGCTCAGCACGCCGCAGGCCCAGCTCGAGTACTACCGGCTCTTCGGCAACCTGCCCACGAACGCCGACGCCGCCGCGCAGCTCGCGGCCGACAATCCGCAGCTCGCGCCGATCATCCAGGCCGGCAAGCTCTCCAAGCCCACCGCCTTCACGGGTGCGTGGTCGGACATCCAGCTCGCCCTGGTCGACGTCGTCGTGCAGTCCATCCCGCAGCTCAAGAGCGGCGGGGTCAGCGACGACCAGCTCCGACAGCGCCTCCAGGCCGCGCAACGGGACGCGCAGGCCACCCTGAACCGCCAGAAGAACGGAGGGCTGTGATGACCGCCACCGAGACCCGCCCGCGGACCGACACGGCGTCGCACCGGCCCGTCCGGCCGGTAGGCAAGACCCCGCTGTACAAGAAGGAGCGTCCGCTCTGGATGCTCCTGCCCGGGGGCGTCCTCATGCTCGCCGTCATCGTGGTGCCGCTCCTCGTCGGGGTGTTCATCGCGATGCTCGACCTGGACCAGTACACGCTGCGGCAGTGGTTCAGCGCCCCCTTCATCGGGTTCGCGAACTTCGTCGAGGCCTTCACCGCATCGCCGCTGCTCCACTCGGTCTGGATCTCGGTCTCGCTGTCGGTGCTCGTCACCGCCGTCACGGTGCCGATCGGGGTGGCCGCCGCGATCTCGACCCAGAACCGCTTCCCCGGCCGCGGGCTCGTCCGGTCCGTCTACCTCATCCCGTACGTGCTGCCCGCGTTCGTCGTCGGCACGTTCTTCCGGACCATGCTCCAGCCGCAGGGCGTCGTGAACTCCGTCCTGCACACGGACGTGCTCTGGCTGAACGGCTCCGCGTCGTACTGGGCGCTCGCCGGCGTGATGGTGTGGACGAGCTGGCCGTTCGTCTACCTGCTCTCCCTCGCCGGGCTGCAGGCCGTCGACAACGAGGTGCACGAGGCCGCGGCGCTCGACGGCGTGACCTGGTGGTCGAAGCTGCGGTACATCATCTTCCCGTACCTCCGCGGCCCGCTCTCGCTGGCGGTGATCATCTCGATCCTGCACAACATCAACAACTTCACCCTGCCGTTCGTCCTGTTCGGCATCCCGCTGCCCTCGAGCGTCGAGGTCATGCCCGTGCTGACGTACATCGCGAGCTTCCAGTCGTTCCGCTTCGGGCTGTCCGCGGCGATGGCGATCTGCTCCCTCGTGATCGTCGCCATCCCGCTGTTCGTCTACCTCCGGGCCGTCAAGCTCGACACCGGTGACGACGCGGGCCCCACCCGCAAGCAGCGCCGCGCCGACCGAGCGACGCTCGCGGCAGCGACCCCCGCGACCCTGGCCGCCACCCCGGCCGCAGCGGCCGACATCGACGGAGCCCGCGCATGAGCACCCAGAGCACCTTCCGCACCCGCACCCGCCCCACCGCGACCCTCACCGAGAGCATCACGGCGCGGAACGGCCGGCCGGCCAAACGCCCGTACGACACCGACGTCACCCGGCTCCTGCCGCGCTGGCTGCTCGTCGTCGTGATCGCCGTCATCATCGCGTTCATCGCGGTGCCGGTGCTGTACATCCTGTTCGGCTCCGTCAACTCCGACGTCGCCGTGGCCCGGGGCGAGTACTTCCCGTCCGAGTTCACGCTGGCGAACTACGTGAACATCTGGTCGACGGTCGCGCTCGGTCAGGGGCTCCTCAACTCGATCCTCACCGCCGGCGCGGTCGCCGTCGCGAGTGCCGCGCTCGCCGTGTCCACGGCGTACGTGCTCGTCCGCTTCCGGTTCCTCGGCCGCCTCACGATCCTGCGCGGGCTGCTCGCGCTGCAGTCGATCCCGGGCACGCTCCTGCTCCTGCCCGTGTTCGTGGTGTTCTCGAACATCGCGAGCGCGACGGGTGTCCAGATCATCGGCACCCGCTGGGGCCTCTTCATCACCTACCTGACGTTCGCGCTGCCGTTCTCGACGTGGGTGATGGTCACGTACCTCCGCGGCCTGCCGAAGGAACTCGAGGAGGCGGCCCGGATCGACGGCGCCTCCAGCGGTCGGATCCTCCGGAGCGTCGTCCTCCCGCTGTCGTGGCCCGGCATCGTCGTGTCGGCGATCTTCGCCTTCCTGCTCGGGTGGAACGACGTCCTGTTCTCGACGATCATGACGACCCCGAACACGCGCACCGTCGCGGTCGTGCTCCAGGTGCTCGGCACCACCCAGGAGGGCGGCGCCGTCCCGATCTACGGCCAGATGATGGCCGCGTCCATCGTGTGCGCCGTGCCGGTCGTCGCGCTCTACCTCATCTTCCAGCGCTACCTCGTCGGCGGTCTCACCGCCGGCTCCGTCAAGTAGGCAGCAACCCAGGACCGGACGGGAGGCGCGGTGCGACCCCGCCACGCGCCTCCCGTCCGACAGGAAAGGACACCATGACCGACCAACCCACGTGGGAGCTCTCCGGCTTCGGCGACGAGATCGACGCCGACCCGGCGACCCAGGTCGCCGTGCTGCAGGCGCTCGGCGCCAGCGCCATCGAGGTGCGCAGCGCCTGGGGGGTGAACGTCGTCGACCTCGACGAGGACCAGCTCGCCGGTCTCCACCGGCTGTTCGAGGAGCGTGGGCAGACGGTGTCCGCCATCGCCTCGCCGATCGGCAAGGTCCCCGTCGACGAACCCGTCGAGCACGAGGTCGGTCGGCTCGGCCGGGCGATCGCCGCCGCGCACGCACTCGGCACGACGAACATCCGCATCTTCTCCTTCTACTTCGAGGGCCGCGCGCCGGAGGACGTCCGCGACGACGTCCTCGTCCGGATGCGCGCGCTCGCCGACCTCGCCGAACGCGAGGGCGTGACCCTCCTGCACGAGAACGAGAAGGACATCTACGGCGACGTCCCCGACCGGGTGCTCGACATCGTCGAGAGCGTCGGCTCGGGTGCCCTCCGCCTCGCCTGGGACAACGCGAACTACGTGCAGTGCGGCGTCAAGCCGTTCACCGACGGCTGGGAGCGACTCGCCCCCTACGTCGACTACCTGCAGGTCAAGGACGCGCTCGCCGCCGACGCGTCCGTGGTCCCCGCTGGGGAGGGCGACGGCGAACTGCTGCAGACCCTGACCGCGCTCCGCGACGCCGGGTACTCCGGCTACGCCTCGCTCGAGCCGCACCTCAGCGACTTCACCTCCCTCGGCGGGTTCTCCGGGCCCGCGGCCTTCGGTCGCGCCGGACGCGCCTTCCGCTCGCTCACCGACCAGATCGGAGTCACCCTGCGATGACCACCCCACTGAAGCTCGCCGTCGTCGGCGCCGGCGTCATCGGCCGCCACCACGCCCGCGTCGCCGTGCAGCACCCGGACCTCGAGGTCGTCGCCCTCGTCGACGCGATCCCCGCCGCCGCGACCGGAGCCGCCGACGAGCTCGAGGCGATGGGCGTCGCCCGTCCGATCACGACCGCCACCATCGAGGAGGCGATCGCCGGCACCGACATCGACCTCGTCGCGATCTGCTCACCCTCCGGCATGCACGTGCAGCTGGCGGAGGCGGCGCTCGCGGCCGGCAAGCACGTCGTCATCGAGAAGCCGCTCGACACCACCATGCCCCGTGCACGGCAGATCGCCGCGCTCGCCGCCGACGCCCGCTCGCGTGGACTGGTGACGAGCGTGATCAGCCAGCACCGCTTCGACCCGGCTTCGGTCGCCGTCGCGGGGGCAGCGCACGACGGCGGGTTCGGCACGGTGACTTCGGGGGTCGCCAGCGTCGCCTGGTACCGCTCGCAGGGCTACTACGACTCGGGCGACTGGCGCGGTACCTGGGAGCTCGACGGCGGCGGCGCGGTGATGAACCAGGGCGTGCACACGGTCGACCTGCTCGTGTGGGCGCTCGGCCGGCCGGAGGAGATCTCCGCGCAGACCGGGCTGCTCGCCCACGACCGGATCGAGGTCGAGGACACCGCGGTCGCCACGGTCCGGTTCCGGAACGGCGCCCTCGGCGTGATCCACTGCACGACCGCCGCCTACCCGGGCCTCTCCGCGCGGTACGCCGTCTACGGCACGCACGGTTCGGCGATCGTCGACGACGACCGGCTCGCCTACTTCCACATCGCGCCCGACACGGCGACGCTCGAGTCCGCCTCGACCACGGCGAACGCCGCCGCAGTGGCCGGCGCAGTCGACCAGAAGTCCGACGTCGTCCCGCCGGAGCACGTCGTGGGCGGCCCGACCGAGCCCGACCACTTCGCCGCCGGCCACGCCCGCCAGTACACGGACATCGTCGCCGCCGTCCGCGAGGGTCGGGAACCCGGCGTCACGGTCGACGCCGCCCTCGTGTCCCTCGCCACCGTCCGCGGGCTCTACGTCAGCGCGACGCTCGGCAAGCCGGTCCGGATCGACGACGTCATCGAGGGCGTCTACGACGACGTGGTGCCGGTCGTCGGCACCGCGATCCCCACCGAAGGAGCCACCCGATGAAGTTCTCCGTGTTCACCGCCTCCACGCCCGACTGGTCCCCGACCGAGGCGGCGCAGACCCTCGCCGAGCAGGGGTGGGACGGCATCGAGTGGCGCGTCGTCGACGACCGCCCGGCGGACGGCGCCGAGGTGCCGGCCGGCCGGTCGTTCTGGACCGGCAACCGGTCGACGTGGCAGTTCACCGGCATCCAGGACCAGGTCGGCGAGATCGCCCGGATCACCGACGCCGCGGGGCTCGAGTACTCCGGCGTCGGCGGCTACCAGCCGGTGTCCGACCGGGACGGCGTCGACACGATGCTCCGCGTGACCGCCGAGCTCGGCGCCCGCCAGGTCCGCGTCACCATGCCGCACTACCGGCAGGAGCGCGAGCGCACCGGCGCGACCTACCCGCAGCTGTTCGACCGGACCCGTGCCGACCTGGAGTGGGCGGCGGGCCGCGCGGCGGAACTCGGCGTCAAGGCACTCGTCGAGCTGCACCACATGACGATCACGCCGTCCGCGTCGGCCGCCCTCCGGCTCGTCGACGGGCTCGACCCAGAGCACGTCGGCGTCATCCACGACCTCGGCAACCTCGTCATCGAGGGGCAGGAGGACCACCTCGCCGCGTTCGAGCTCCTCGGCCCCTACCTCGCGCACGCCCACGTGAAGAACGCCCGCTGGGTCGACACCGGCGACACCCGGGCCGACGGGTCCGCGATCTGGCAGAACGAGTGGGCACCGCTGCGCGACGGCCAGGCGTCGGTGTCCGACTACCTCGACGCCCTCCGCCAGCACGGCTACGACGGCTGGGTGACCATCGAGGACTTCTCCACCGACCTGCCGCTCGCGGAGCGCACGGCCGACAACCTGGCGTACCTCCGGTCGCTCGTCCCGGTGGCGGCATGACCGACCGCCGCCCCGGCATCGTCCACCTCGGCATCGGTGCGTTCGCTCGCGCCCACCTCGCCTGGTACACCCAGCGCGCCGACGGGGACCGCTGGGGCATCACCGCGTTCACCGGGCGCTCGCCCGACGTCGCCGAGGCGCTCAGCGCGCAGGGCTGCCGCTACACGCTCGTGACCCGCGCCGCGGACGGCGACACCGCCGAGGTGATCGACACCGTCGTCGCGGCCCGCCCGGTCACCGACGACCCGGCCTGGAGGCGCGCGGTCGCGTCCGCCGACACGACCATCGTCACCCTGACGGTCACCGAGCAGGGGTACCGGACCGGCTCGGACGTCCCGGCCCGCCTGGTCGCGGGGCTCGACGCCCGGCGTGCCGCCGGCGCCGGTCGGATCGCGCTCGTGTCGCTCGACAACCTGACCCACAACGGCGACGTCCTGCGGTCGGCGGTGCTCGACGCCGTCGACGACGACGGCCTCCGCGACTGGATCGGGTCGAACGTCGCGTTCCCGAGTTCGATGGTCGACCGGATCACCCCCGCGACGACGGACGCCGACGTCACGTCGATCGCGGACCTGCCCGGGGCGCTCGACGGCGACCGGGTGCCCGTGGTCACCGAGCCGTTCGCCGAGTGGGTGCTCGAGGACCGCTTCGCCGCGATCGAGCGTCCCGCGTGGGAGACCGCAGGCGTCCGGCTCGTCGAGGACGTCACCCCGTACGAGCAGCGCAAGCTCTGGCTGCTCAACGGCTCGCACTCCCTCCTCGCGTACCTCGGGCTGCTCCTCGGGCACGAGACCGTCGCCGACGCCATGGACGACCCGCGCTGCCGCAGCGCCGTCGAGCAGCTCTGGGACGAGGCCGCCGCCGAACTGCCGCTCCCCGACGCCGAGGTGGCCGCCGCCCGACGCGCCCTCGTCGAGCGGTTCGCGAACCCGCGCATCCGGCACACCCTCCGGCAGATCGCGTCGGGTGGGTCCGAGAAGCTCCCGGTGCGGATCGTCGAGGTCCTGCGCCGCCGACTCGACCGCGACCCCGCCGCCGGCATCGGACCCGGGGCGGCGACCGCGCTCGCCGCGTGGTGGCTGCACGTGACCGAACAGTCCGAGCTCGTGAGCGACGCCGGAGCGCCCGGACCAGACTCGGACGTGCACGACGTCCTGCGGGTCGTCGCCCCGGATCTCGACACCACCCCCGTGGTCGCCGCCGTGACCGCAGCCGCCGACCGCATCCGCACCGAACGGCGGGGCACCGCCGCAGCCCGCACCGAAGAAGGAGCCCACGCATGACCGACACGACCACGAACCCCGCGGGCCCGGTGCCGGGGGCCACCGACTCCGGTGCTGCGACCGACCCGACGGCCGGCCGTCCGGACACCTGGGCGTCGACCGACCGCGGGCAGCTCGTCGACCGGGCCGAGGTCATCGTCACCAGCCCGGACCGGAACTTCGTGACGCTGAAGATCACCACGGTCGACGGTGTGACCGGGCTCGGCGACGCCACCCTCAACGGCCGGGAGCTCGCCGTCGCCGCGTACCTGTCCGAGCACGTCGTGCCGCTCCTCGTCGGGCGGGACGCGAGCCGCATCGAGGACGCCTGGCAGTTCCTCTACCGGTCGTCCTACTGGCGTCGGGGCCCGGTCACGATGGCCGCGATCGCCGCCGTCGACATGGCGCTCTGGGACATCAAGGCCAAGGTCGCGGGCATGCCGCTGTACCAGCTGCTCGGCGGCGCCTCGCGGACCGGGCTGATGGCGTACGGGCACGCATCGGGCAAGGAGCTGCCGGAGCTGTTCGACTCCATCCGCGAGCACCAGGCCGAGGGCTACCGCTCCATCCGCGTGCAGACGGGCGTCCCCGGGCTGGAGAGCATCTACGGCATCGCGTCGAACCGGACGACCGAGGGCAACGCGGGCGTCCGCTACGACTTCGAGCCAGCGCAGCGCGGGGCGTACCCGGCGATGGAGGACTGGGACACTCGCGCCTACCTGCGGCACGTGCCGACCGTGTTCGAGGCCGTGCGGAACGAGTTCGGTCCCGAGCTCCCGCTGCTGCACGACGGCCACCACCGGATGACCCCGCTGCAGGCCGCGAAGCTCGGCAAGTCGCTCGAGCCCTACGACCTCTTCTGGCTCGAGGACTGCACCCCGGCCGAGAACCAGGAGGCCCTGAAGCTCGTCCGCCAGCACACCACGACGCCGCTCGCGATCGGCGAGGTGTTCAACACGATCTGGGACTTCAAGGACATCATCCGCGACCAGCTGATCGACTACGTCCGCGGAGCGGTGACGCACATGGGCGGCGTCACACCCCTGCGGAAGACGATGGACTACGCGGCGATGTACCAGATCAAGTCCGGGTTCCACGGACCGACCGACATCTCACCCGTGGGCCTCGCGGCGCAGATGCACCTCGGCCTGGCGATCCACAACTTCGGCATCCAGGAGTACATGCAGCACGGGCCGAGGACGAACCAGGTGTTCCGGCAGACGTTCACCTTCACCGACGGCTACCTGCACCCGGGCGACGAACCCGGGCTGGGGGTCTTCCTCGACGTCGACGAGGCCGGCAAGTACCCGTACGAGCAGGCGTACCTGCCGTTCAACCGGCTCGCCGACGGCACCGTCCACGACTGGTGACCCACCAGCGGAGCGCGGGCATGCTGGGCTGATGGAGTTCAGCGAGGTCGCCGGGGAGCTGCTGCTCGCGGCCCCCGGCGACTTCGTGCGTGCCCGGACCGAGCGGCAGCGGGCGGTGCGGAAGGACGACCGGGCCCTCGCCACCCGGATCGGGTCGCTCCGGAAGCCGGCACCGGCCGCGTGGGTCGTGGACCTCCTCGCGCGGGACGGCGCGCTCGACGAGGCGATCGACCTCGGTCCCGCGCTCCGGCAGGCCCAGACCGACGCCGACCCGGACGAGATCGCGACGCTCCGGAAGCAGCGGGCCCGGCTCGTCCGCGGGCTGACGGACCGGGGAGCCGAGCTCGCCGTGGACGCGGGGCACGGGGTCACCCGTGCGGTGCTCGACCAGGTCGGGGCGACGATCGAGGCCGCGATGATGGACCCGCACGCCGCCGCGGCCGTGCGGTCCGGTCTGCTCGTCCGGCCGCTCGAGAGCGTCGGGTTCGACGGCGTCGACCTCGACGGAGCGCTCGCCGACCCGGACGCGGTGCCGGGTGCATGGTCCGGCTCCGACGCGCCCCCGATCCCGATCGACCACGCGAGGGGTCGTGGGCGGACGCGCCGTGGCGACCACCGAGCGGACGCGGGCGGTCCGTCGGGGTCGACCCGTGCCTCCAGGCCGTCAGCGCGCACGCCCGGGCCCGTCCCGCAGGCGGCACCGGACGACGCGGCACCGGTGCCCCACCGCGGGGCCGCGCGCCGTGCGGAGGCCGACGCGCGTCGCGCGTCGAGGGAAGCCGACGCCGCGCTCGACGCGGCCGAGGAGGCGCTCGACGGCGTGGACGCCCGACGGCAGGCGCTCGAGGAACGTCGCGCGGGACTCGCGGCCGAGCTGGAGCGGCTCGACCGGAACCTCGAGGACCTCGCGTCCGAGACGGAGCGGCTGCGCGACGCCCGGGACGACGCCGAGCGCGCGAGCGACCGAGCCCGAGCGGAGTTCGAGGCAGCACGGGGACACCGGAGCGGACGCCGCCGCTGACGCCCGGTGCGGCGAGATCGTCACGCAACAGTTGTCGTTCTTGACCACCGGCGTTGGAGCGGTCTAACCTCGGGGACCATGCTTCGGGCCGGCGATGGTCCGCCGGGCACCACCCCGCCAGCAACGGGGTGCCCCGGGCACAGGACTCGCATCATCGCCGACGTCCCGAGCGTCCGCCGCCGGCGGGCGGTCGGGTGGACGGTGCGCGGCGCACCCCGGAGACATGCCGCGATGCCGGGTCGAGCACTCCGGGGGCCCTCCAGGAGAGACGACACATGTCGGAACCCCGCACCACCCAGACCAGCACCCTCACCCCGCCGAACGGCGTCCCCGCACCGGGAACCGACCTGACGGCTCCACCGCCCGTCCGCGAGCGGGTCGGGCTCCTCGCCCGACTCGGCATCCCGCACTCCCTGCGCTGGGGCTTCCTCGGTGTGCTCGTCTTCATGACCGGCGACGGCATCGAGTCGAACTTCATCGCCCCGCACATCGCCGGCGTGCTCGGCAGCGGCGGGACCGACAGCGCCGCGATGATCATCGGCATCTACGGTGTCGCGGTCCTCGTCGCGTCGTACTTCGCGGGCGTCCTCTCGGACCTGTGGGGGCCGCGGCGCGTGATGACCGTCGGCGCGGTGCTCTGGGTGGTGTTCCAGGTCGCGTTCCTCGCGGCGCTGCCCACCGCCTCGGTCGGGCTCATCGCGCTGACGTACTTCCTGCGCGGCCTCGGCTTCCCGCTCTTCGCGTTCTCGTTCCTGTGCTGGATCAACCACACCGTCGCCCGCGAGCGGAACGCCACCGCCGTCGGCTGGTTCTACGTGGTCTTCACCGGCGGGCTGCCGACCCTCGGTTCGCTCATCGCGATCGGCACGATCCCGGCGCTCGGCGGCGGATCGCTCGGCGAGACGTGGTCGATGGCCCTGTCGCTCGTGTTCGTCGTCGTCGGGTGGGTGATCGTCCGCTCCGGCGTGCGCGAGCCGACCGGCCTCGGCCGCATCGCCCCGCGCGAGCAGTCCGCCGCGCGGGTGCTCGCTTCCGGCATCGAGGTCTGCGTGCGGCGCCCGAAGGTGCTCCTCGCCGTCCTCATCCGCCTCGTGAACACCGCGCCGGAGTTCGGCATGTTCGTCATCATGCCGGCGGTCATCGGGACCGAACTCGGCTGGGGGCAGGCGAAGTGGCTGACGATGACGGTGATCGTCTACGCCGGCAACATCCTGTTCAACGCCTTCTTCGGCGCGCTCGGCGACCGGATCGGGTGGATCCGCACCGTGAAGTGGTTCGGCATAGCGGCGTCCGCGGTCGGCCTCCTCGCCTGGTGGTACGTCCCGCACCTCGTGCCCGCCGGCTCCGAGTGGGGTTTCTGGCTCGCGACCGCCGCCGGCACCGTCTTCGGCATCATGCTCGCCGGGTTCACGCCGATGGGTGCCATCGTGCCCGCGTTCGCCGGTGCGGAGCGCCGCGGTGCGGCCATGGCGATGTACGCCACGGCAGCCGGTGGCGCGACGTTCCTCGGGAACGCCGTCGTCGGCCTCGTGCTGCCGTGGGGCGGGGGCAGCGGCGTCGTCTGGACGTTCGTCGCGCTCTACGCGCTCGCGTTCGTGGTGCTGTGGTTCCTCAGGGTGCCGGAGGAGGCCGCGTCCGGGCACGAGCCGGAGCCCGCTGCGGTCCGGCGGTAGCCCGGACCACGTCGACGGCCTGGAGGCGCGGTGCGGGCCCGCACCGCGCCTCCAGGCCGTCTGCGGGAACGCCCAGGGCGGCCGACACGCCCGACCGGGGCTGCTAGACTCGGTGACTGACTTCGGCGAGGGCCGCGCATGCGCGGCCGTGATCGACGCGGTGGGAGACCCGGCCCAGTCCTGGGAGCGTTCCTCACGCGTGCACGCGTTCGAGTTGCAACACCACAGACCCCCGATGCCGGCACCCCGGCGTCGACCACGACACCAGGAGGCACCATGGCCGACAACACGAAGCTCGCAGCGGAGATCCGCACCAAGTTCGGCAAGGGTGCGGCGCGCAAGATCCGTGCGAACGACAAGATCCCCGCGGTCGTCTACGGTCACGGCACCGAGCCGCAGCACATCACCCTCCCGGGCCACGAGACGATGCTCATCGTCCGCCAGGCGAACGCGATCATCGACCTCGACATCGAGGGCACCGCGCAGCTCGCCCTCGTGAAGGAGGTCCAGCGCGACCCGGTGCGCCAGGTCATCGAGCACATCGACCTCGTCGTCGTGCGCCGTGGCGAGAAGGTCACGGTCGACGTCCCGGTCGTCGTCGAGGGCGAGTCCTTCTCCGGCACCATCCACGTCCAGGACCTCTCCTCGGTCTCGCTCCTCGTCGAGGCGACGAAGATCCCCGAGCACGTCGTGGTGGACGTCGAGGGTCTCGAGGACGGCAAGCAGATCCTCGCTTCCGAGCTCGAACTCCCGTCGGGCGCCGAGCTCGAGACCGACCCCGAGGCGCTCGTCGTCCAGATCGTCACCCCGCGTGCGACCGCCGACGACATCGCGGCCGACGAGGAAGCGGCTGAGGCCGGCGCCGAGGCCGGCGCCGAGGGTGAGGCTGCTGCCTCCTCCGACGACGACGAGTCCGCGTCGGACTCCGAGTAACACCCCTCGATCGCGGACCACTGGCCGACGCTGATGGCTGACAACGTGTTCGTCGTGGTCGGGCTCGGGAACCCCGGGCCCGGCTACGCGGGCAACCGCCACAACGTCGGCCAGATGGTCCTCGACGAACTCGCCGCCCGGATGGGCGCGACGTTCAGGAAGCACAAGACGCCGAACCAGGTCGCCGAAGGGCGTCCGGTGCCCGGCGGACCGAAGCTGGTGCTCGCGAAGCCCGCCTCGTTCATGAACACCTCCGGAGGGCCGGTCTCGTCGGTCCTCGGGTTCTACGGCCTCGACGCCCGGTCGCTCATCGTGGTGCACGACGAGCTCGACCTGCCGTTCGACACCGTCAAGCTCAAGGGCAACGGCGGACATGGCGGGCACAACGGCCTTCGCGACATCATCAAGGCGACCGGCACCAACGAGTTCGCCCGCGTGCGGATCGGCATCGGCCGTCCCCCCGGCCGGCAGGACCCCGCCGACTACGTGCTGCGCGACTTCTCGCCCACGGAGCGCAAGGTCCTGGCGAACCTCGTCGCCGACGGCGCGGACGCGGTCGAGGCGATCACCGACCTCGGTCTCCTCGCAGCGCAGCAGCGCATCCACGCGCCCTCCTGACACCACGGTCCCCGAACTGGGGGACCGCCGCGTCCCCCTCGATGGGTAGGTTCTGGCCGGGGGAGCTCGACCCCCGCTGACCGAGGGGGTCCTCCGTGGTGCTGCACCGTGCCCGACCGTCCGCCGGCCGGACCGCCATCGCGGTCGCCGTGCTCGCGACCGCGGTGACCGCGGTCCTGGGCCTCGTCGTCGTCGCGGCCGGACCCGCCACGGCGACGCCCGCGACCTGGATCCCGGACCGCGTGACGACCGACGCCCCCGGGGCGGCGACGTCGTTCGCAGCACCGAACGATGTCCGGTACACGACGTCGGGCGCGCTGCTGCTCGCCGACTTCGCCGCGAACGGCGTTGTCCGACGGGATCCCGACGGCACCTGGTCGGTCGTCGCACCGCTCGGCACCGACGACCGGTCGATGTGGAACCCCTCCGCGCTGACCGAGGCCGCCGACGGGCACCTGCTCGTCGCCGAGGCAGGCCGGCGGACCGTGGCGGAGCTCGACGGCCACGACGTGCTCCGCCGGTTCCCCGCGCCGAGCCGCCGGGCCGTGTCCGAGCTCGCGACGACCGGCGACGTCCTGTTCGCCGCCGTCCCGGGCAGCGGGGCGCTCTGGACGACCGGGACCGGCGCCGACGCGGGGACCTGGACCGCCGTCGACGGCCCGTGGACGGATCCCGCGGGCGTCGCGGTGTCGTCGGACGGTTCGACGCTCACGGTGGCGGACCAGGCGACCGACACGGTGTGGCAGGAGGACCTGGCGACGGGGGCGGTCACGTCGCTCGGGAGCCCGGGCGACGACCCGGGAGCGGTGCGCCTCCGCGGCGTCGCGGTGCTCGACGACGGGTCGGTCGCCGTGGTCGACAACGGCGGCGGCCGGGTGTTCGTGCGGCAGGACGGCGTCTGGACGGTGGCGTTCTCGGGCGCACCGGACGGATCGTCCCTGGCGAACCCGACGGCGGTCGCCGCGGGACCGGAGGGACGGCTCGCGGTGGCGGACTACAACCGGCAGCGGGTCGTGGAGGCTGCGCGGGTCGGGGGCGGCGCGGTCTCGTCGCCGACCGCGGCGCCGACCGGGGCTCCGACGGCGACGGGCACGGAGACCCCGAGTCCGACGCCGACCGACGTGGCGACGTCCGAACCCGTCCCGGTGACGCCGACGCCCGAGCCCGTCCCGGTGACGCCGACGCCCGAGCCCGTCCCGGTGACGCCGACGCCGGAGCCCGACCCGGTGACGCCGGCCCCGACGCCGACGCCGACCGCAACCTCCTCCCCGGCACCGCTGCCCGCGCCGACGCCGACGCCGAGCGATGTGGCGACGCCGACGCCGACCGCGACCTCCTCCCCGGCACCGCTGCCCGCCACGCCGAGCCCCGGCACCCCGACCGGCCCCCGAGACCCGGCCGCCCGACCGCCCGCACTGCACGGGGGCACCGACGCCGCACCCGGCGGCCACAGAGACGCCAGCAGCGGGGCGGTCGCAGCCCTCCCGAGCACCCCGGGCGACCACGGCGACGCAGCCGCCCGGGACGTCTCGCACCGCGCCGTCCTCGCGGCCACCGGCGCCGGCCCGCTCGCCCTCCCCGCACTCGGCGCCGTCGCCGCCGTCCTGGCCGGAGTCGTTCTCCACCTGCATCGGCGGCACCGCTCCGTGCACCGGTCCCGCGGACACGCACGGCCCGGCCGGCGGCCCTGACCCTGTTCGCCCGTCGCGCACGCCCGCCCGGCTGTCGGAGGCCCCCGGTACCATGTCCTGAGTGACGATCTCGGGCATCATCCCTGCGCTCTCGCGCGCCTCCGCGTTCGATCGCGCGCTCCGCGCCGCACCTCGTGACGCCGACTTCTCGGTGGTCGACGGCCTGCGCGTGCCCCTGCTCGCCGCGCTCCTCGCCGAGCGGAACGGGCCGCAGTGCGTGTTCGTCATCACCGCCACCGGGCGCGAAGCCGAGGCCGTTCGTGACGCCGTCGGCAGCTACGTCCCCGACGCCGACGTGCTCGAGTTCCCCGCGTGGGAGACCCTGCCGCACGAGCGCCTCAGCCCGAGCGCGCAGACGGTGGGCACGAGGATCGCCACGCTCCGGAAGCTCGCAGGTTGGCAGGACGCCGTGCCGGGCGACCGCCGCACGACCGTGGTCGTCGCGAGCGTCCGCGCGGCGCTGCAGCCCATCGCGGGCAACCTCACCACGCTCGCACCCGTGGTCCTCCGCACCGACTCGCGCGGCAACGACCTCGGGGCGATCGCCGCCCAGCTGGTCGACCTCGCGTACGCCCGGGTCGACCTCGTCACCCGCCGCGGCGAGTTCGCCGTGCGCGGTGGCATCCTCGACGTCTTCCCGCCCACGGCCGACCACCCGGTGCGCGTCGACTTCTTCGGTGACGAGATCGAGGCCATCAAGGCCTTCTCCGTCGCCGACCAGCGCACGACGGACGACGACCTCGGGCAGGTCGAACTCACCGCATCGCGCGAGCTCCTGCTCTCCGACGACGTCCGGCAACGGGCGCGCGAGATGCTGCACGAGTTCCCGAACCTGTCGCAGATGCTCGCGAAGATCGCCGAGGGCATCCCGGTCGAGGGCATGGAGTCCCTCGCTCCCGCGCTCGTGCAGGACCTCGTGCCGGTCACGCACTACCTGCCGGAGGACGCCACCATCGCGGTGTTCTCGCCCGAGCGGGTCAGCGGCCGTGCGCACAGCCTCGCGGAGACCAACACGGAGTTCCTCCAGGCCGCCTGGAGCGCTGCCGTCGCCGGTGCCCAGGCGCCGATCGACCTCGACGCCGGCAACTTCCTCACCGTGCAGCAGCTCAAGAACGCCCGCGGGCAGCGCACCTGGTGGACGGTCTCGCCGTTCGACTCCGGCCTCGACGAGGGCGACCGCGACCGCGTCCTCACCGACGCCGAAGCGGCAGCCGAGGCCGGCGAGTACATCCGGGTCCGCGCCGAGGCGATCCCGGCGTTCGCGGGCAGCGCCGACGGTGCGATCGCGCACGTCAAGCAGCTGACCGACGACGGGTGGGCCGTCGTGGTGACCGCCCAGGGCAAGGGACTGGTCGAACGAGCGGTGCAGGTCCTCGCCGACGCCGGGGTCGCCGCCCGTGCCGAAGCCCTCACCGCGCCTCCCGAGCCGGGCGTCGCCATCGTGACCACCGCGACCGTCGAGCACGGTTTCGCCACCCCGGACCCGCGCATCGCGGTCCTCAGCGAGGCCGAGTTCTACGGCCGCAGTGTGCAGCAGGGCGCCCGCACGGTGAAGAAGCTCGCGGGGCGGCGCAAGAACGTCGTCGACCCGCTGCAGCTCAAGCCCGGCGACGTCGTCGTGCACGCCACGCACGGCATCGGCAAGTTCGTCGAGCTCGTCTCGCGCGAGGTGTCGAGCGGGGGCCGCAACGCCGTGAAGACGCAGCGCGAGTACCTCGTCCTCGAGTACGCGCCCTCGAAGCGCGGTTACCCGGGTGACAAGCTCTTCGTCCCGACCGACCAGCTCGACCAGCTCTCCCGGTACGTCGGCGGCGAGAGCCCGACCCTGTCGAAGATGGGCGGCTCGGACTGGGCCGCTGCGAAGTCGAAGGCCCGGAAGGCCGTCCGCGACATCGCCGTCGACCTCGTCAAGCTGTACTCGGCGCGCATGGCGTCCAAGGGGCACGCGTTCGGCCCGGACACCCCGTGGCAGCGCGAGCTCGAGGAAGCGTTCCCGTTCGCCGAGACCGCCGACCAGCTGACGACGATCGACGAGATCAAGCGCGACATGGAGCGTCCGATCCCCATGGACCGGCTGCTCTCCGGCGACGTCGGCTACGGCAAGACCGAGGTCGCGATCCGTGCTGCGTTCAAGGCCGTGCAGGACGGCAAGCAGGTCGCCGTGCTCGTGCCGACGACGCTCCTCGTCCGGCAGCACATGGAGACCTTCCAGGAACGCTTCGCCGGCTTCCCCGTGCACCTCCGCGCGCTCAGCCGGTTCCAGACGGAGAAGGAGTCGAAGGAGACGATCGCGGGCCTCGCGGACGGCACCGTCGACATCGTCATCGGCACGCACCGGATCCTGTCGCAGAACGTCCAGTTCAAGGACGTCGGGCTCGTCATCATCGACGAGGAGCAGCGCTTCGGCGTCGAGCACAAGGACCAGCTCAAGAAGCTCAAGACCAACGTGGACGTCCTGGCGATGTCCGCGACCCCGATCCCGCGCTCGCTCGAGATGGCGGTCACCGGCATCCGCGAGATGAGCACGCTCGCGACCCCGCCGGAGGACCGCCACCCGATCCTGACCTTCGTCGGCCCGCAGTCCGACCTGCAGGTCGCGGCCGCCATCCGCCGTGAGCTCCTCCGCGAAGGGCAGGTGTTCTACGTGCACAACCGCGTGAAGGACATCCAGTCGGTCGCGGCGCACCTCGCCGAGATCGTCCCGGACGCCCGCATCGCCGTCGCGCACGGGCAGATGTCGGAGAGCACCCTCGAGCAGGTGATGGTCGACTTCTGGGAGCGCCGGTTCGACGTCCTGGTGTCCACCACGATCGTCGAGACCGGCCTCGACATCGCGAACGCGAACACGCTCATCATCGACAAGGCCGACAAGTACGGGCTGTCGCAGCTGCACCAGCTGCGTGGTCGTGTCGGCCGCGGCCGGGAGCGCGGGTACGCCTACTTCCTCTACGACGCCGACAAGCCGCTGTCCGAGACCGCGCAGGACCGCCTCGAGACGATCGCGGCGAACAACGAGCTCGGCGCGGGCATGCAGGTCGCGATGAAGGACCTCGAGATCCGCGGAGCCGGCAACCTGCTCGGCGGCGAGCAGTCCGGGCACATCGCGGGGGTCGGTTTCGACCTCTACCTCCGCATGATCGGCGAGGCCGTCTCGCAGTTCCGCGGCGACGTCGCCGAGGGGCAGACCGAGCTCCGCCTCGAGATCCCGGTCGACGCGCACATCCCCGAGGACTACGTCGAGTCCGAGCGGCTCCGACTCGAGGCGTACCAGAAGCTCTCGGCGGCTTCGGCCCCGGCCGCGCAGCCCGAGGCGATCGACATGGTGCTCGACGAACTCACCGACCGCTACGGGCAGCCGCCGCAGGCCGTCCTCACGCTGGTCGAGGTCTCGCGGCTCCGGCGCATGGCGCAGCAGGTCGGGCTGTCCGACGTGGTCGTGATGGGGTCGAACCTCCGTGTCGCGGGCAAGGAGCTCGCGGACTCGGCACAGGTGCGGCTGAAGCGCATGTTCCCGGGTGCCCGGTGGTTCCCGCAGCAGAACGCGACGAGCATCCCGATGCCGCGGCCGCACGGCGAGGCCCTGCCCGACGGCGCGCTCATCGACTGGGTCGAGAGCATCCTCACCGCCGTGTACGGGGCGTCGAAGGCGCCGGCCGAGACGGCCGCGTAGCGCGCGCAGACCGACGGGAGGCCCGTGGCGGACTCGCCACGGGCCTCCCGTCCGGCGGTCCACCGCACGTCGGCCGGCCGGCCGGTCTGTCGGTCGGGAGGCGCGGGGCGGGCTCGCACCGTGCCTCCCGTCCGGCGGTTCACCGCTGCGGGACGACGCCGCCGTCGTCGCCCGACGACGGCGCTGTCGCTCGTTGCGCGGGGTGACGTCCCGCGTGCGCACGGGACGACGCTGCCGCTGTCGCACGACAGCGGTGGCGTCGTCCGACAGCGACAGCGGTGACGTCGTCCGACAGCGACAGCGACAGCGGCAGGGCAGCGTGCCGCGTCCCCGGGACGACGCTGCCGGCGCGGCCGACTACTCGGTCGACTCGGCCTCGGAGAGCTCGCGCCGACCCCGGTACCGCCGTGCTCGCAGCGAGACGACCACGGCGGAGGCGACCATCGCGATGCCCGAGCCGACGAGGACGGCGAGCACGCCCTCGTCGAGGATCTCCTCGTTGCGGGCGAACGCCAGCTCGTTCATGAGGAGCGAGACCGTGAAGCCGATGCCGCCGAGCACACTGACGGTCATGATCGAGCCGAAGGACAGGGTCGTGCGGCCGGGTGCCCGGAAGATGCGCGTCGCGACCGAGCCGAAGAGGGTGATCCCGATGACCTTGCCGACCGGCAGCGCGAGCACCACCGCCCAGAAGGTCGGCGACAGCTCCCCGAGTCCCACGTCCGGGACCACGACCGCAGCCGAGGCGAAGGCGAACAGGGGCAGCACGAGTCCGTTCGAGAAGGGCTCGACGCGCTCGTACACCGTGTGTCCGGAGGGGCGGGGGAGCAGGAGCCCGAGCGCCACGCCCGCGATCGTCGCGTGCACGCCGGAGTGGTACACGAGCCACCACGCGAGGACACCGAGCACGACCAGTGCCGCGATGAGCAGCCCACGACCGCGCTCGACGCGCTGGAGTCGGCGTCCCAGGAGCCAGAACGCCGCGAGCACCACCACCGCGCCGGCGAGGGCGAGGAAGTCGGTGTCGTGCGCGAACACGACCGCGATGATGACGATCGCGATGAGGTCGTCGAGGACCGCGAGCGCCAGCAGGAACACCCGCACCGCCGAGGGCAGTCCGCGCCCGAACACCGCCAGCACGCCGAGCGCGAAGGCGATGTCGGTCGCGGTGGGGATCGGCCAGCCGTGGCCGTACTGGGTCCCGGTGGTGACAGCGAGGTAGACGCCGGCCGGGACGACCACGCCACCGACAGCCGCGATCGCCGGGATCACCGCGGTCTTCGGGTTCGACAGCTCACCCGCGACCAGCTCCTGCTTGAGCTCGATCGCGATGAGGAGGAAGAACACGGCGAGCAGGCCGTCGCTGATCCAGTGCGACACCGAGAGGTCGAGACCGATCGCGCCCCACGGGGAGTGGGCGTCGAGCACGCGTTCGAGCCCGGGGCCGAGCGGGGAGTTCGCGACGGCGAGGCCGAGGACGGCCGCGACGAGCAGGGCGACGGCGCTGAAGCGCGGGGAACGGAGGAGGGACGACATGGAGCTCCGGTTCGATGGGTCGGGGAACGGTCCGTCGACCAGACTTCCCGACACGCCACATCCAGTGTACCGGACGCCCCTGACACCGATCCCCGGCCGGTGCGCTCGTGCGAGCATGGCCGCATGAGCGCCCTCACCGACCTCGCGGCCGTCGTGGACCGTCTGCTCGCCCCCGAGGGCGGGTGCGTGTGGAACCGGGAGCAGACCCACGCGTCCCTCGCCCGGTACGCCGTGGAGGAGGTCTACGAACTCGTCGACGCCATCGACGATGCGGACGAGGCCGAACTCCGCGAGGAACTCGGCGACGTGCTCTACCAGGTCGTGCTGCACGCGGGGATCGCGGAGACGTTCGACCTCGAGGACGTCGCGGCGGGCGTCCGGGACAAGATGGTCCGACGGCACCCGCACGTCTTCGGCGACGAACGCGCGGACACGGTCGCGGAGGTCGAGCGCGTCTGGCGTGCGGCGAAGGCGGCCGAGAAGGCCTCGCGGCGGAGCGTCCTCGACGGGGTCCCGCGGGCGATGCCGCCGCTCGAGCGTGCCGTGAAGCTGCTGGAACGCCTGGAGGCGCGGGTCGACACCGACACGCTCGTCGCGTCCCTGGGTGCGCGGGTCGACGCCGAGGGCGTGGCAGACGGTTCCGCGGACGGCGCGGGGCCGGCGACGGCCGCGACGATCGCGGGCGCGGGTCGGGTGGACCTCGGGTGGGGGATCGGAGCGCTGCGTGCCGTGGCGGAGGCTCGGGAGGACGGCGTCGACCCGGTCGCCAGTCTCCGTGCTGCCGTCGCTGCGCTCGAGGTCGAGGGGCGTCGGGCCGGGGCCTGAGCGGGATCTGACCGGCGGGGTCTCGCGGGCCGTGCGCGGAGGGGAGTGCGGGCGTCCTCCCAACCCGAAAAAAGGAGGACGCCCGCGAGCGGGCCGCGCGCACCTCCAGGGAATCGAGGGACGCGCGGGATGCCCGCTCACCGCGGGGCACACTGCAGCACGTTGCCCACGCGATCGGTCCGGAGTGGATCAGGCACTTCGGACCGACGTTCTGCACTCACAATATCAGCGGACACCGGACGGCGCAAATGCGTGTTGCTGGTCTGGCAGGATTGCGACATGGCGACGACCGTGACGGCCCCCCGTGGCATGCGTGACTTCCTCCCCGCGGACAAGGCGCGTCGGGAGCACGTGCTCGGGGTGGTCCGCGGCGTCTACGCGCGGCACGGTTTCGACGAGATCGAGACACCGGTGGTCGAGGACGCGGCACGGCTGCACTCCGGACTCGGCGGGGACAATGAGAAGCTCGCGTTCGCCGTGATGAAGCGCGGCCTGGGCGTCGAGGACCTCCGGTCGGCCGAGGCCCCGCTCGACCTCGCGGACCTCGGGCTCCGGTTCGACCTGACGGTGCCGCTCGCCCGGTTCTACGCGTCGCACCGTGCCGAACTGCCGACGGTGTTCCGCTCCGTCCAGATCGCCCCCGTGTGGCGCGCAGAGCGCCCGCAGAAGGGGCGTTACCGCCAGTTCGTGCAGTGCGACATCGACATCCTCGGGGAGCCCGGACAGCTCGCCGAGATCGAGCTCATCCGGGCGACGACCGACGCCCTCGACGCCCTCGGCGTGTCCGGGACGTCGATCCGGATCAACGACCGTCGGATCCTGCTCGGGCTGCTCGCCTCGTGGGGGATCACGGAGCCCGCCGCAGCGGACCGCGCCCTGATCACGGTCGACAAGCTCGACAAGATCGGCGCGGACGGCGTCGCCGCGGAACTCCGCGAGACCACCGGCTCCGAGCTCCCCGGACTCGAGGACACCATCCGCGCGCTCGAGCGGGCGGACTGGGACTCGGTCTCCGGTGCCGACTGGCTCGACCAGGACGCCTTCGCCGACCTCGCCCGACTCCGGTCGGCGCTCGACGGGGTGGACCTCCGTTTCGACCCGACGCTCGTCCGCGGCATGGGCTACTACACCGGCACCATCTTCGAGGTCGCGCACCCCGACTTCGGCTACAGCCTCGGCGGCGGCGGTCGCTACGACGGCATGATCGGCCGGTTCCTCGGGCAGGACGTCCCGGCCGTGGGCTTCTCGCTGGGCTTCGAGCGGCTCGTCGACCTCGTGACGCTGCCGGAGGCGGAGTCCGCCGACGCGGTCGTGCTCGTGTACGACAAGGACGTCGACCCGGTCCGGCTCGCCGCGTTGAAGACCGAAGCGCTCCGGTCGCACCACCGTGTCCGGCTCGAACGGCGCACGAAGAACACGAAGAACCTGCTCGCCGGACTCGCGGCGCAGGGGTTCGGAGCGTTCGCGACGGTGGGTGCCGACACCGCCTCGCTCGACGGCGTCGAGTTCCGCCCGCTCGCCTGAGCGTCGCGAGGACGTCACCGCGGGTTCTCCACCGGTTGCGTCACGCGGGACGTGCCGTGCACCGAGCCTCGGTAGGATCGGACCCGCAATCACCACAACCGAACTCGTAGGGAGTACCCCGTGGCCCAGATCGATGCCGTAGGCGCACGCGAAGTCCTCGATTCCCGAGGCAACCCGACGGTCGAGGTCGAGGTCCTCCTCGACGACGGCGTCGTCTCGCGCGCGCTCGTCCCGTCCGGTGCCTCCACCGGCGCGTTCGAGGCGTACGAGCTCCGTGACGGCGACAAGGCCCGCTACGGCGGCAAGGGCGTCCTCAAGGCGGTCGACGCCGTCCTCGACGAGATCGGCCCGGCGCTCGAGGGCTTCGACGCCACCGACCAGCGCCTCGTCGACGCCGCGCTCATCGAGCTCGACGGCACGGAGAACAAGTCGCGCCTCGGCGCCAACGCGATCCTCGGCGCCTCGCTCGCCGTGGCCCGCGCCGCCGCCGACTCGGCCGACCTGCCGCTGTTCCGCTACCTCGGCGGCCCGAACGCGCACACGCTGCCCGTCCCGCTGATGAACGTCGTCAACGGTGGCGCGCACGCCGACACCAACGTCGACATCCAGGAGTTCTTCCTCGTGCCCTACGGCGCCGAGACGTTCTCCGAGGCGCTCCGCTGGGGCGTCGAGACCTACCACGCCCTCAAGGGCGAGCTGAAGAAGCAGGGCCTCGCGACCGGCCTCGGCGACGAGGGCGGCTTCGCGCCGGAACTCGCGTCGAACCGTGCCGCACTCGACTTCCTGCTCGCCGCGATCGAGAAGGCCGGCTTCACGCCGGGCAAGGACATCGCGCTCGGCCTCGACGTCGCGGCGACCGAGTTCTTCCACGACGGCAAGTACGCGTTCGAGGGCAAGCAGCTCTCGAGCGAGGAGTTCACCGGCTACTTCGCCGACCTCGTCGCGAACTACCCGCTCGTCACCATCGAGGACGCGCTGGCCGAGGACGACTGGGAGGGCTGGAAGCACCTCACCTCCGAGCTCGGCTCGAAGCTCCAGCTCGTCGGCGACGACCTGTACGTGACGAACCCGAAGCGCCTCCAGCGCGGCATCGACGAGCAGGCGGGCAACTCGATCCTCGTCAAGGTCAACCAGATCGGCACGCTGACCGAGACCCTCGACGCGGTGTCGCTCGCGCACCGTCACGGCATGACCGCGATCCTGTCGCACCGCTCGGGCGAGACCGAGGACACCACCATCGCCGACATCGCGGTGGCGGTCGACGGCGGCCAGATCAAGACCGGTGCGCCGGCCCGTTCGGACCGCGTCGCGAAGTACAACCAGCTGCTCCGCATCGAGGAGGAACTCGGCGACGCCGCGGTGTACGCCGGTCGCTCGGCCTTCCCGCGCGCGGCTGCCCTGTAACACCCAGCCGGACCTCGAGACGCCGTCCTCCTCCGGGAGGGCGGCGTCTCGTCGTCCGCCGTCCCGGTCACGGGAGCAGCGGGACGGAGTCGAGCCGTGCCTCCAGGCCGACGCTGGGAGGGTGCCCGACACCCGCGTGCCGGGCCCGGCCACGCGACCGTGCGGGTTATCGTCGGGACGTGCCCAGCCAGAAGCCCCGCGTCCGCCGCGTCCCGGTCGCGCTGCCGCAGGCCGGGGCGGCCGCGCACCAGCCCTGGTACCGGTCGATCCGGTTCTCCGGCTTCAGCCTGCTCATGCTCGCGATCATCGTGCTCTTCGTCGTGGTCCTCGCGCCGTCGCTGCGCACCCTCATCCAGCAGCAGGAGCAGATCGCGCAGCAGCAGCACCAGGTCGCCGCGCAGAAGTCCGACGTCGCGCAGAAGCGCCAGGACGTCGCCCGCTGGGACGACCCGGCCTACATCGAGGCGCAGGCACGCGACCGTCTCCTCTACGTCTACCCGGGCGAGGAGAGCTACCTCGTCATGGGCAGCGAGGACGCGGGGTCGTCGAGCCGTCCGCGCACCGACTCCGGAACGCCCGTGAGCTCGACGGTGCAGACGCCCAAGGTCGACTGGGTGCAGGCCATGCTGTCCTCGGTCCTCGAATCGGGACTGACCGACGAGAGCGCGGAACAGCTCGTCGCGCCGGACGTCTCCGGCACCGGCGACACGAAGTAGGACGACGCCTCGGACTCGGGTAGGCTCACGTACCCGTGACGACCCCTCCCTTCGACCCGCCCTCCGAGCACGACGTCCGCGTCGTCTCGGCGCAGCTCGGGCGACCGGCTCGCGACGTCATCGGGATCGCGGCACGCTGCGTCTGTGGCAACCCCACGGTCGTGTCCACGAAGCCCCGGCTGTCGAACGGCACCCCGTTCCCGACGCTGTACTACCTGTGCCACCCCGCGGCCACCGCCGCGGTCAGCACCCTCGAGGCCAACCAGGTCATGCCCGAGCTGGCAGCCCTGCTCGAGGACCCGGAGGTCGCGGACCAGTACCGCGCCGCCCACGAGTCCTACCTGGCCGACCGTGAGTCGATCGAGCACGTCGACGAGATCGACGGCATCAGTGCCGGTGGCATGCCCACCCGCGTGAAGTGCCTCCACGCCCTCGTCGGTCACGCCCTCGCCGCCGGACCCGGCGTCAACCCCATCGGTGACCTCGCGCTCGAGCGTGTGGACTGGTCGCCCTCCCGGTGCGAGTGCCGGGCGTATGATGAGGGTGCAGACGCCGGAGTCGGGGCGGGTGGCGGCGAACTCTGACCAGCCTCCCGGCAAACTACCCCACTCCAAGGAGATCATCCCCCGTGCCCAAGATCCTCGTCGTCGGCGGCGGTTACGCCGGTTTCTACACCGCCTGGAAGCTCGAGAAGCACCTGCGTCAGGGCGAAGCCGAGGTCGTCATGGTCGACCCGCTGCCGTACATGACGTACCAGCCGTTCCTGCCCGAGGTCGCCGCCGGTTCGATCGAGCCGCGTCACGCCGTCGTGTCGCACCGTCGTCACCTCAAGAAGACCCGCGTCGTCACGGCGAAGGTCACGAAGGTCGACCACGCCGCGAAGACCGCGACGATCACGCCGTCCGAGGGTGAGCCGTGGGAGGAGACCTACGACCAGATCGTCATGACGGCCGGTGCGGTCTCGCGCACGTTCCCGATCCCGGGCGTCGCCGACGAGGCGATCGGCCTCAAGACCATCGAGGAAGCCGCCGCGATCCGCGACAAGATCCTCGTGAACTTCCACAAGGCGGCGAACCTGCCGGCCGGGCCCGAGCGTGACCGACTCCTGACCGTCGTCGTGGTCGGCGGCGGCTTCGCCGGCATCGAGGTGTTCGCCGAGCTGCGCTCGTTCGTCTCCGACCTGCTCAAGAGCTACCCGCAGCTGTCCTTCGACGACACGCACTTCCACCTCGTCGAGGCGATGGGTCGCATCATGCCCGAGGTGTCGCTCGAGACCTCGCACTGGGTGCTCGAGAACCTCGCGTCCCGTGGGGCGACCGTGCACCTCGAGACGCAGCTGGCGTCGGCCGAGGGCGGCGTCTGCCAGCTCAAGGCGAAGGACGAGTCGATCCAGACGATCCCGTCCGACCTCATCATCTGGACCGCCGGCGTCATGGCGAACCCGATGGTCAAGGGCACCGACTTCCCGCTCGAGCAGCGTGGTCGCATCCGCGTCCAGCCCGACCTGCGCGTGGTCGACGACAACGGTGTGATCGCCGATGCATGGGCCTGCGGCGACGTCGCGGCCGTGCCGGACCTCACCGGCGGTGGCGTCGGCGGCTTCTGCGTGCCGAACGCCCAGCACGCGGTCCGTCAGGCGAAGCAGCTCGCGAAGAACCTCGTCGCGGTCATCCGCGGCGAGGCGACGACCGACTACAAGCACGAGAACCTCGGCGCGGTCGCGGGCCTCGGTCTCGGCATCGGCGTGTTCCAGTCCGGCAAGTTCGCCATGAAGGGCTTCCTGGCCTGGGGTGCCCACCGCGGCTACCACGGCCTCGCGATGCCGTCGTGGGAGCGCAAGTGGCGCGTCATCGGCGACTGGGTGGGCGGCTTCTTCCTCGGCCGCGACATCGCGTCGCTGGACGACCGCGAGACCCCGCGCGCTGCGTTCGAGGCGTTCGCTTCGCGTCCGAAGCCCGCCGTCGAGGCGCCGGCCCCGGCTGCCGCCGCTGCGCCGGAGGAGGGCAAGCCGGCCGACGCCGCCGGCCCTGCGTACGCGACGCCCGCCGAGGACGTCTCCAAGGAGGCCGAGCCGGTGAAGGCCGAGGCGTCCGCAGAGGCGAAGTAGGCACCAGCACCACCACCGACGGCGGTCACCCTGCGGGGTGGCCGCCGTCCGGCGTTCTCCGGGTGGCGGCGTCCGGGGAGGCGGGGGCGGCTCGGTAGGCTGTTGCGGCCCGCCCCCGTGGCCCAATCGGTAGAGGCATGCGACTTAAAATCGCCGAGTTGTGGGTTCGAGTCCCACCGGGGGTACGCACGAGACTCGGGGTGGCCGGACCGAGACTCGGGGTCGCCGGACCGAGACTCGGGGTGGCCGGACCGAGACTCGGGGCCAGCGACACTTCTCGGGGGAGAAGGCGCGAAAACTGTCGCTGCGCGCGAGACTCGGCCCCCGCCCCGCCCCGCCCCGCCCCGCCCCGCGCCCGCCCCGCCGCGCCAGCTACCATCGACACTCGTGGTCGGACTCGGAAGCGCCATCGCCCAGCTGCGCAACACCCTCCGCCGCCCCGAACCGCACGTCGAGGTCATCGACGGCGAAGCGGTCCCGGTCGGCATGCTCCTCGGCACCCTCGGCGCCCTCCTCCTCGACGCCGGCAGCTCGGTCACCGACGTCCGTTCGGCTCTCGAGAAGGCCCGCGACGCCGCCGGCATCGGCCCCGAGCTCGCCGTGGGGGTCCTGCCCGCACTCGTCATCGTCAGCGAGACCGCGACCGGCGCCGCGACGATCGTGAACGCCGAGGGCGTCGAGCTCTCCGCACGCCAGTCCGCTCGGGCGAACCGGATCGTCCTCGGCCTGGAGAGCGGCTCGATCGGCCTCGCCGAGATCCCCGCCCGCGTCCGAGCGATCCGCGCGAGCACCCGGCTGCCCGCACCGCTGCCGTGGATCCTCGGCAACGCGCTGACCTCGGCCGGGCTCGCCGTCGTGTTCCGTTGCCCGTGGTGGGCGGTGCTCCTCGCCCTCGGCGTCGGCGCCCTCGTCGGGGTGATCGGCCTCGTGCTCCGTCGCTTCCGCGAGGCGCTCGCGATCGTGCCGTTCCTCGCCGCCTTCGTGTCGACGGCCATCGTCGGCCTGGTCGCCGCGGGCACCGGCTTCGACCACGTGCCGCTGTTCGCCGTGTGTGCCCCGGTCGCCGTGTTCGTCCCCGGTGCGCTCATCACGAACGCCCTGCTCGAGCTCACCGCGGCCGACATCGTCACGGGCTCGTCCCGGCTCATGCAGGGCATCATCATGCTCGGGTTCATGGCGGCGGGCATCGCCGCGGGCAGCGCCCTCACGGGCCTCCACGTCGACCCGTCGTCCGCGGCGCTCGTCGGCGAGGTCGCGGGCGTCGGCACCGACCGCGGCGGGTGGGAGGCCGTGCCGCCCTACTGGGTCTCGTGGGTCGCGGTGGTGTTCCTCGCCGTCGGGCTCGGCCTGGTCTTCCAGTCCGGGTGGCGCCTCACCCTCGTGTCCGTCGTGGTGATGACGTCCGCGTACGGCCTGCTCACCGGCATCACGCCGATCGGCGGGAGCGTGGTCGCGACCGGCGCCACCGCGGCCCTGCTCTTCGTGGCGACGCGCGTGCTCGAACGGATCGTCCCGGTCATCCCGGCGAACGTGTCGTTCTTCCCCGCGTTCCTCCTGCTGGTGCCCGGCACGGTCGGCCTCGTCGCGGTCGCGACGTTCGACCCGGTGGCGCTCGCCACCCCGCTCGCGACCTTCGTCAGCCTGTGCGTCGGCACCAAGATCGGTGGACTGCTCCCCGGGCTGTTCCGCCGGAACGCGCCGCACCGCGGCCAGGGCTGACCCACCGGACTGGAGGCGCGGTGCCGGCCCGCACCGTGCCTCCCGTCCGACGAGTGGTGCGCCGGCGCCGGGGGCGACGCGTCAGGACGTGGCGACCCGTCAGGGCGCGATGAGACGGCCCGCCGCCTGGTCCGCCGCCGCGGTCGCCTTGGCGAGGTAGTGGACCTTCTTGCCGGTGGCGTTGTACGGGAGCTCCGTGATGAAGCCGTAGCGCCGCGGCCGCTTGTACCGGGCGAGGCCCGGGTGGGAGGCCGTCCACTCCTCGAGGACGGACGCTGCCTCGCTGTCGTCCTCGGGCAGCCTGCCCGGGGCGCGCACGACGTACGCGGTGACGACCTCGCCCCACTGCTCGTCGGGGATCCCGACGACGATCGCGTCCGCCACGCCGGGGTGCTCCTGCAGCGCGGCCTCGACCTGGACGGGGTGCACGTTCTCGCCGCCGGAGATGATCATGTCGTCCTTGCGACCGACGATCGTCACGCGCTCGTGCTCGTCCCACGTGGCGAGGTCGCCCGGGTAGAACCAGCCGTTCGCGAACTTCTCCGCCTCGAGACCGGGGTTCCGGTACGAGTAGCCCGACTTCACGGTGCGGACGGCGAACTCGCCGATCTCGACGCCGTCCTTGGCGACGGTGTCGGTCGGGGCCGCCAAACGGTCCTCGTGGACGCGCACGACGGCGACGTCGTCGTCCGTGCTGGCGCGCCCGGTCGAGCCGGCACCGTCGGGGAAGTCCTCCGGTCGGAGGAACGTGTTCCAGAACGTCTCCGTCGTGCCGTAGCCGTTGAAGATCCGCGGCGACAGGAGCTCCTGGTAGCGCAGGGCGGCGGCCCGGTCGAGCGGTGCGCCCATCGTCACGATGCCGTGCAGGCTCGAGAGGTCGCGGGGCCTCGCCTCCTGCGCGTTCGCGAGCGCGACGAGGTTCGGGGGAGCGCCGATGAGGAACGTCAGCTGCTCCGACTCCACCAGGTCGAGGACCCGGTCGGCGTCGAAGTGGCGGAGGGTGGTGAGTTCGGCGCCGACGTAGAAGACCGGGTTCGGGCCGCCGGAGTACAGACCGCCGCGGTGGAACAACGGCGACATGTTGAGCGTCTTGTCGAACGGACTGAGCGGGAAGTGCATGATCACGTCGTGCGCGCTGAGCACCTCGACGAGGCTCGGCAGCGGGACCGGCTTCGGTCGCCCGGTCGTACCGCTCGTGTAGAGGCGGGTCGTCTCGGCGTAGGTGTCGCGCGGTTCGGCCGCGGCGAGCTCGTCGGCCGAGACGGGATCGGCGCCGAGGAGCTCGGCGAACTGGTCACGGTCGCCGCCGACCGTCACGACGTGGGCGGGACGGTGGTCGGACGTCTCCAGGGCCTGGACGATCTCGGCGTTCCGCGCGGCGTCGTGCACGAGGACCACGGGGGCGGAGTCCTCGACGATGAAGGCCACCTCGTCCGGGGCGAGCCGGAAGTTCGTGGGCGAGAAGACCGCGCCGATGCGGTGGCACGCGAGGTAGGTGATGGCGAACTCGGGGCCGTTGAAGAGCTCGACCATGACGACCGACCCGGTCGTCGCGCCGTGGCGGAGGAGCCACCCGCCGACGCGATCGACGGCGTCGCCGAGTTCGGCGTAGGTCCAGGAGCGGTCGGTGTCCGGGTCGCGGAGGGCCGGGCGGTTCGCGAAGCGGTGCCGGTTCCGTGCGAAGCCGTTCGCGTAGGTGTAGCTGCCCTCGAAGACCTCCCGGAAGCGCGTCGGGTCGTAGTCGGAATGGGTGTCGGTCATCGTCGCTCCCTGGACGTTCCTCGTGCGTTCGCACACCGATCGTCAGCGTATCCGCGGTGGTCCCCCGGCGTCAGGACGGCGCCGAGGCGTCCGCCGGGGATGCGCGGGCGTCAGGACGCCCAGCGCCGGAGCGCCGCAGCGCCGCGCGTCACGACGGCGCGGTGGCGTCCGCGCGGGCCCACAGGCGAGCGGCCACGGCGGCGGCGATGCTCAGGACGACGGCGACGACCCACGCGGCCGGGGCGACGTGGGTGCCCGTGCTGCCGGAGTACACGGCGGCCGCGAGCGCGGTGGCGACCAGGACGAGCGCGGCGTACCGGCCGCGCGCCCCGGCGAGCAGCGCGGCGCCCGCCGACCCCGTGAACGGCAGGAGCGACACGACGGCGGCACCGAGGCCACCGACGCACAGGGTGATCGCGACGTCCGAGACGAGCGACGTCCAGAAGCCGCCACGGCCCGCGACGCTGTGCACACCCCACCCGGCGACGGCGAGGACGAGCAGTGCCGCCGACCGCCAGGTTGCACCACGGAGACGGCCCGCGACCTCCGAGCCGAGACGCATCGGTCCGGTGCCGAGGTCCGCTCGACCCGTGGGCACGAGGACGACGCCGACGACGAGGGCGGGGGAGAGGTCCCCCGCGCGGGTCAGCGCGCACGCGACGAGGGCGGCCAGCACGAGCACGGGCGACACGCGGTGACCGACGAGGTGCCGGTCGTGGCCGGCAGCCCAGCGGGTGGCGAGCACGAACGCCGCGGTGAGCAGCGCTGAGCCGACGGCCACCGCGACCGCGAGTCGGACGTAGCGGGCCTCGAGCGAGATCCCGGTCCCGAGCACCGTGCACAGCGTGGCGATGGTCACGGAGGACACGACGGAGACCCAGGTCGGCAGGGCGTCCTCGGCGCCGGAACGCCCGGTGCGGGGGCGGTTGCGGCCGAGGAGCGCAGCGAACGGCGATCGGATGCGCCCGCGTGCCACCCCGGCGACGACCGCGAGCGGCGCAGCGATGAGGACGAGGAAGCCCGCGGCGACCGCGGTCGCGATCACGACCGTCCGCCACGAGAACACCGACTGGATGGTCGGGACGGCCTGGTCGTAGGCGGTGCGGGCGCTCCAGTCGCCCGCGGGCCCCGACCAGTCCAGGCCACGGCCGCCCGACGCGCCGGCGTTCGGACCCGAGCCGGACGAGCCCGCAGCGGCACCGCCGGTCGTCGAGCCGTCGTGACCGCCGTCGGAACTCCCGCCGGCGGGACCGGTGCCGGACGGCTCGCTGCCGTCCGGTCCGTGGCCGCTCGCGGCTCCCGTGGTGGTCCCGGCGCCGGTGGTCGGCCCGGGTGTCCCGGTCCCGCTGCCCGTCGTCGCCGTGGGCCCCGCGGACGCGACGGTCACGACGACCGCGACCGGGGTCGACGACCGCGAGGTGTTCCCTGCGGCGTCACGTTGCAGCGCCGTGAGGGAGTGGGCGCCCGGCCGGACGACGGAGCGCGCCGTCGAGCACGCCCACGTGCCGTCGGCGGACACCGTCGCGATGCACACGGGGGAACGATCGACCGCCACCGTGACCACGGCGCGGGGCTCGCCGGAGCCGGACACCACCAGGGGTTGCGTCCGGACCCGGTCGCCGGCGCCCGGGTCGAGGATGCGCGGGGCGGCCGGGACGGTGCGGTCGAGCGTCAGCGTCCGCGGGGCGGAGACCGCGCTCCGGAGGTCGGAACGGTAGCCGGTCGCGGTGCTCGCGGTCTGGCTCGCGACGAGTTCGAGGCGACCGTCGCGGACGCTCCGGGGGAGCGACACGGTCCAGCGGCCGTCGGCGCCGACGGTGGCGTCCCATCCGGCCGAGGACCCGGCAGCGCCCACCGTGACCCGTGCTCCGGCCCGGCCGTCACCGGCGACGGTGCCGTTCGACGTCCCCGTGGTCGCGAGCGTCGGCGGGGTGATGACGTCGGAGGAGGGGGCGGCGACGGAACCGAGGGACGGCGCATCGGTGTCGGTCGCGGTGAACACCTGGGCAGGGCCGGAGGTCACCGTCCCGAGGCATGCCCACGTCCCGTCGCGACCGACGACGGTGGAGCAGGAGACTGCCCGGCCGGAGGCCACGCGCACGTGGTGGCCCGGTGTCCCGGTGCCGTGGAACCGGGCCGTGCCGGTGGTGATGTCGCCCGGGTCGGCGATGGTCGGCGGGACCGGCGGGGTGGACGAGGGCGGGTTCGTGGGCGTCGGGTGGCCGAAGACCGGGCCCGTGGGGGTGTCCGACGGGTCCGGCGTCGCGCCGGGCAGGAAGTCGCCGTCGCCGCCGCCCTCGTCCGCGGTCGTCGTGCTGCGCTGTGCGGCGGTGGCGGCATCCCGTGCGGTCGTGGTGCCCACCGTCGCGGAGCCGGCGCCCGGCGTGGCGGTGCTCGGCGTGGTGGCGGCGCTCGCTGCTGGCGCGATCACGAAACCGGCGAGGACCGCCGCGACCGCCAGCGTGGTCGAGACGATCACGGTCCGCTTCCGGCGGGCCGCCGCCGTCGGGGGACGCCGGACGGGGCCGTCGCCCCCGACGGCCCGCTCCACGTTCTCCCCGGGCGTGTTCACCGGTCCCATCCCACGCGAAGACGGCCCGTTGGTCAATCCGCCTCGCGGATGATCCCGCGGGCGCGGGCCGAGCCCGAACACCCGGTGTGCGCGACTCGGGAATCGCCCGTGAACCAGCAAGCGGGACTCGGACGGGTGCTGAGCGTCGGTAGACTCTGCTGTGGTCCCGCGCGACCGCCGAACGGCCGTTCCCGGTCGTCCCCGTCGCCCGGACCAGCCCGACCGCGGTCACCGCGCGGTTCCCGACGCGCAAAGGAGTACGCCCGCATGGACACCGGACTCATCACGACGCTGATCGTCGTCGGAGTGGTGGTGGTCGTCCTCGTGGTCATCGGGATCTACCTCTGGGTGACGTACAACTCGCTCGTCACGCTGAAGGTCCGGGTCGACGAGGCCTGGAGCGACATCTCGGTGCAGCTCAAGCGGCGAGCCGACCTCATCCCGACCATCGTCGACACGGTCAAGGGCTACGCCGCCCACGAGAAAGCGGTCTTCACGGACGTGACCGCCGCGCGCGCCGAGACCCTCAGCGCCGGCGACGCGAATGCCGCCTCCGCTGCCGAGGGCCACATGCAGAAGGCCCTCAAGAGCGTGTTCGCGGTCGCCGAGGGCTACCCGCAGCTCCAGTCGAGCCAGAACTTCCTGCAGCTGCAGTCGGAACTGGTCGACACCGAGGACAAGATCCAGTCCGCCCGCCGCTTCTACAACGGCGGGGTCCGTGAGCTGAACACGAAGATCCGCGTCTTCCCGAACTCCGCCTTCGCGAAGAACCGCGGCTTCACCGAGGCGTCGTTCTTCGAGACCGCGGAACCGGCGGCCATCGCCGAGCCCCCGCGCGTCCAGTTCTGACCCGGACGACCGACCGCAGCGCCCTGCCGTGTACCGCGCGATCGCGCAGAACAAGCGCAACACCGTCCTGATCGTCCTGGTCTTCCTGCTGCTCGTCGGCGCCCTCGGGTTCCTCGGCGGGTACCTCGCGGGCAACGTCTCCATCGGCGTCATCGTGCTCGTCGTCGCGATCGGGTACGCGGTGCTGCAGTACTTCACCGCCGCTCGCCAGGCCACGGCCATCGCGGGCGGCGTCGAGATCGACCGGACGACCGAACCCCGGCTGTGGCGGACGGTCGAGAACCTCGCGATCGCGACGGGCATGCCCATGCCCCGGGTGTACGTGGTCGACGATCCGTCCCCGAACGCCTTCGCGACCGGGCGCGACCCCGAGCACGCCGTCGTCGCCGCGACCACGGGACTGCTCGGGATCATGGACGACCAGGAACTCGAGGGCGTCATGGCGCACGAGCTCGGGCACGTCCGGAACTACGACATCCGCGTCTCGACGATGGTCTTCGGGCTCGTCGTCGCGGTCGGGCTCATCGCCGACGTCCTGCTCCGCATCTCGATCTTCAGCGGGCTGAGCGGGCGGAGCCGGAACGACAACAACGGCGGCGGCAACCCGATCCTCCTCGTCGCCGGTCTCGTGGCCGTCATCGTCGCCCCGATCGCCGCCGTGGCCGTGCAGGCAGCGGTGTCGCGGCAGCGGGAGTACCTCGCGGACGCGACCGGTGCGATGACGACGAGGCACCCCGAAGGGCTTGCACGCGCCCTCGAGAAGCTCGGCGCGTACGGCCGTCCGATGCGGACGCAGAACTCGTCGATGGCGCACCTGTGGATCGCGGACCCGATGCGGCCGGGCGTGATGGACCGGCTGTTCTCGACGCACCCGCCGCTGCCCGACCGCATCGCGCGGTTGCGGGGGAGCCTCGACCGGTTCTGACCGGACGAGCGGCGCTCCGGGGCGCTCCGCGGCGCCCCGGGGCGCACCGCGCTCAGGGCGCGGTGATCGGCGTGCAGCACGGCGCACCGCGCCCAGAGTGTGGCGGCGCCGCCGGGAGGCCCGTGACGGCGCCGCCACGGGCCTCCCGGCCGGTCAGACGGTGACTTCCAGGTCCGGGAGCGGCTCGGCCACGTCCGTGTCGTCCGCCGACTCGTGCGGGACCAGCGCGACGCCGAGGGCCCCGGCCAGCGCGCGCGCAGCGGTCCCGCGATCGGTGACCTCCACGTCGCCGAGCCCCTGCCACGCCGCTGTGCGCCGCAGCACCTCGGCCAGCCGCTCGGCGTCGAGGTGCTCCCCGGGCTCCTCCCACGCCGTGCGGACGCGGAGCACTCCGCGCTGCCGGTCGCTCTTGAGGTCGATCCGTCCGGTCAGGCGGTCGTCCTGCAGCACGGGCAGCACGTAGTACCCGAACACCCGTTTCGGCGCCGGCGTGTAGATCTCGATGCGGTAGTGGAAGCCGTACATCCGTTCGGCCCGCCGGCGGAACCAGACGACCGGGTCGAATGGGCTGAGCACCGCGTCCGCCGACGTGCTCCGGGGAACCCTGGCGTCCGCGTGCAGCCACGCACGGTCCGTCCACCCGTCGACCCGCACCGGGACGACCTCACCCGCCTCGGTGAGCTCGGCGAGGGCTCGCCCCGTGTCGTCCGCCCGGAGCCGGTAGTAGTCCGCGATGTCCGCGCGCGTGCCGACACCGAGCGCCCGGGTCGCTCGCCGGACGAGTTCCCGGACGGCGTCGGTGCGGTCCGGTGCGTCGTCGAGGAAGCGGTCCGGCAGCACCTGCTCCGGCAACGCGTAGACCCGCTCGAAGCCGGACCGGCCGGCACTGACGACCTCGCCCCAGCGGAACATCTGCTCGAGGCCGATCTTGACGTCGCTCCACCCCCACCACGGCCCGCGGCGCACGTTCGACTCGTGCTCGACCGCGCTCGCGGGGGAGGGGCCCTCGGCACGCAGCAGCGCCCGGAGCTCGTGACGGACCCGCTCCGTGCGGGCGACCTGCTCGACGCGGTTCGGTCGGGCGTCACGCTCGCGGAACGCGTCCATGCGCCACCGGAAGAGCGGGAGGTCGTCGCGCGGGATGAAGGCGGCTTCGTGCGCCCAGTACTCCAGGTACGGGCCGCGTCTGGCTGTGGTGAGCCGGTCGAGCGTGTCCCGGTCGTAGGCGCCGAGCCGGGCGAAGAGCGGGAGGTAGTGGCTGCGCTCGAAGACGTTCACGCTGTCGATCTGGAGCAGGCCGAGCCGGGCGAACCCGCTGTTCAGCGCCCGCGTCGACACCGCCGGCGCCGGCGCCGAGCCGAAGCCCTGCGCGGCGAGCGCGACCCGTCGAGCCTCGGCGGCGGAGAGCGTGGTCCTGACCATGCCCCGACGCTACCGATCCCCCGACACGCCTTCCCGGGGCCCGTATGCCTGATCCGGAACCTGTCAGGTTGCACATCGCTACAGTGGCGGGCATGGCCTGGGGCAGCAAGAAGACTCATCCCGATCCCGTCGTCGAGGACTCGGTGCCCACAGGCATGCGGATCGCGGGGGCGTGGTCGTGGCGCGTGCTCGTCGTGCTCGGCGTGGTGGCGGTGTTCATCTACCTCGTCATGCTGTTCAGCGAGGTGCTCATCCCGTTCCTCATCGGCATCGTGGTGGCGTCGCTGCTCGTGCCGCTGTCGAACTGGTTGCAGCGGCACCACGTGCCGAAGTGGATCGCGGTGCTCGTCAGCCTCGTCGGTGGGCTCGCCGCCGTGGGCGGGCTGATCTGGCTCGTCGTCGACCAGATCGCGGCCGCCTGGCCCTCGCTGCGCGACCGGGCGCTCCAGCAGTACGACTCCGTGCAGCAACTGCTCCAGAACTCCGGGCTCGACATCAGCGAGAAGGACTTCAACAACTCGCTGAACCAGGCGACGAACTGGCTCCAGGACAACTCCGGGTCGATCCTCTCCGGCGCCGCGAGCGTCGGCTCGTCGCTGACCCACGTCCTGACCGGGCTCTTCGTCGTCATCTTCACGGTGATCTTCCTGCTCATCGACGGCAAGAACGTCTGGCGCTGGGTCGTCCGGATCTTCCCGCGCAAGGCCCGCCCGGCGATCGACGGTGCCGGCGTCGCGGGGTGGACGACCCTGACGAGCTTCGTCAAGGTGCAGATCTTCGTCGCGTTCGTCGACGCGGTCGGCATCGGCATCGGCGCGGCCGCCCTGCAGCTGCCGCTCGTCGTGCCGATCGCCGTGTTCGTCTTCCTCGGCGCGTTCATCCCCGTCGTGGGTGCGATCGTGACCGGCATCCTCGCCGTCATCGTCGCGCTGCTGTTCAACGGCTGGGGTGCGGCGCTCATCATGCTCGGTGTCGTCCTCGCCGTGCAGCAGATCGAGGGCCACATCCTGCAGCCGCTCGTGATGGGCAACGCAGTCAAGGTGCACCCCCTGGCGGTCGTCCTCGGCGTCACCGCGGCCTCCGGGCTCGCGGGCATCGCCGGCGCGTTCTTCGCCGTCCCGCTCATCGCCACCCTGAACTCCATGGTGACGACCATCGCGAGCGGGCGGTGGCGCGGGCTCGACTCCGACCACGTGCTCGAGGCGCAGCAGCGCGGCCACGCGGCGAACAAGGAGGAGAAGCGTCGGCGGAAGTGGCGGAAGCGGCACCGTGACGACGTCCCCGAGCCCGGCAGCGACCAGCAGCCGACCGCGTCGAAGGGCACCGCCGGCTGAGTCCGCACGCTGCGGGGCGGCGCGTGGCCGTGCCCGCGGCGCGCCCCGGCCCCGGACGGGTCACGAGTCGCCGCGCACGCGTCACGAGTCGCCGCGCACGCGTCACGAGTCGCCGCGCACACGTCACGAGTCGCCGCGCACGCGTCACGAGTTCGCGGCGACGACCGCGAGCGACGATGATGGGCACGTGACCGACACCACCGCGCCCCAGCTCCCGACCGCAGCGATCCCCACGCTCGCGGACATCGAGGCCGCTCGCGCGACCATCGCCGGCGTCGCCCGCGTGACCCCGATGGAGTCGTCCCAGTACCTCGCGGAGCTCCTCGGCTCACCCGTGCACCTCAAGTGCGAGAACCTGCAGCGCACCGGTGCGTACAAGGTCCGCGGCGCGTACAACCGCCTCGCCGCGCTCACCCCGGAGCAGCGCGCCAAGGGGGTCGTCGCCGCGAGTGCGGGCAACCACGCGCAGGGTGTCGCCCTCGCCGCCCGGGAACTCGGGATCCCGGCGACGATCTTCACGCCCGTCGGCGTCGCCCTGCCCAAGCTCCAGGCCACGCGGCACTACGGCGCGGACGTCGTCCTCCGCGGGCACTCCGTCGAGGAGGCCCTGAGTGCCGCCAAGGACTTCGCGCACCGGACGGGTGCCGTCTTCATCCCGCCGTTCGACCACCCCGCGGTGATCGCCGGCCAGGGCACGCTCGGCCTCGAGATCCTCGATCAGGTGCCGGACGCCGACACGGTGGTCGTGCCGATCGGCGGCGGCGGCGTCATCGCCGGGATCGCCCTCGCGGTCAAGGGCATCGCCGAGCGGCAGGGACGCCACATCCGCGTGATCGGGGTGCAGGCCGCGAACGCCGCCGCCTACCCGACGTCGCTCGCGGCCGGGGAACCGGTCACCGTCCAGACCACCCCGACCATCGCCGACGGCATCGCGGTCGCGCGACCGGGCGACATGAACTTCCCGATCATCCGTGACCTCGTCGACGAGGTCGTCACGGTGACCGAGGACGACGTCGCCCGCGCGCTCCTGGTGCTGCTCGAGCGCGCGAAGCTCGTCGTCGAGGCGGCCGGCGCGGTGGGTGTCGCGGCGATCATGGCCGGCTCGGTGCGCGACACGGGCAAGACCGTGGTGCTCCTGAGCGGCGGCAACATCGACCCGCTCATGATGGAGCGCCTCATCACCCGCGGTCTCGTCGCGGCGTCGCGGTACATCGGCATCCGGATCATGCTCCCGGACCGTCCGGGGCAGCTCGCGCGGGTGGCGCAGGTCATCTCCGACGCGGGCGCGAACGTGGTCGAGGTGCTCCACACCCGACACGGTCAGGGGCTCGTCATCAACGAGGTCGCGCTCGACCTCTCGATCGAGGCCAGGGGTCCCGAGCACGCGCAGGAGGTCCTCGGTCGCCTGCAGGAGGCCGGCTTCCGACCCGAGATGATCGCGCGCTGAGGCACCGGGGGCGCGCCCGCGGCGAGGGCACGCCCGCGGCGTCAGGTGACGTCGCGTCAGCCGACCGCTCCGTCAGCAGACCGCACGGGTCCGGGTCCGCTCCGTCAGGGTTCCGTTCGCGACGGCGACGCCGGCCGGGAGGCGCGTGAGGCTGCCGTCATGACCCTCACGTCGATCCTCCCCACCCTCCGCGCTTCGCTGCCCGATCCGCTCGACCCGACCGTGTGGCCCGCAGCCACCGCCGCGACGGTCGACGACGTGACCGTGCGGGCGGTGTCGATGCAGCGGCTCGCGGCCGTCGCGGGGACGCCCTGCGTGCACACCGCCGAGGAGGCCCCGCCGCGGTACCGCCCGCGCGACTGGCAGCCGCGAACGGTGTGCGTGACCGTCGCTGCCGTGACGCGCGTCCGACGCCCGTGGGGCGTGCTCCTCGTCGAGCTCGACGCCGTGCTGCCCGACTGCGCGGTGCTGACCGAGGCCCGGCTGATCGGCCGCCCGTCGGTGGCGGCCTCCGCGGCCGTCACGGTGACCACGAACCCGGCCGGCACCGCGGGCGTGGACGCGGTGCTCCCGGCGGACGTCGCGGTCGGCGACCTGGTGTGCTTCCCGTGCCGCCGCGCGCTGGCGCACCGGGATGTCGTCGCGCGCTGAACTCGACCGGCGCCGTGGAACCACGAAACCGACGTGGAAGCAGGGCGCTGGCCTGGTTCGACGTCGGCTTCGTGGTTCGACCCGCGCGACACGTCCGCGGGGTCGGTGTGACGAGCGCCTACGGCTCGTAGCGCTCGACCTTCGTGACCTCGACGGCGATCTCCTTGCCGTTCGGGGCGGTGTAGCTCGTCTTCTCACCGGCGCGCAGCCCGAGGATGGCGGCACCGACCGGGCTGACCGGGCTGTAGACCGTGAGGTCCGAGCCCTCGCCGACGATCTCGCGGTTGCCGACGAGGAACGTCGACTCGTCGCCGGCGATCACGGCCGTGACGACCGTGCCGGGCTCGGCGGTGCCGTCGAAGTCGGCCTCGCCCACCGTGGCGTGCTTGAGGAGCTCCGTCAGCTGGCGGATGCGGGCCTCGATCTTGCCCTGCTCGTCCTTCGCGGCGTGGTAGCCGCCGTTCTCCTTGAGGTCGCCCTCTTCACGCGCCGCCTCGATGCGGTCCGCGATCTCCTTCCGGGCCGGACCGGACAGCTGCTCGAGCTCCGCCTGGAGGCGGTCGTGTGCCTCCTGGGTCAACCAGGTGCCCTGGGTGTCGTTGCTCATCGTGATCCCTTCGACAAAGAGCGAGACCGGCCGGTGTGGCCGGTCTCGCTCTGCGGATCACAGCAGTCTAGGGAACCCAGCAGTCGTGGATCAAGCCGGTCACGCCGCGCGTCGTCGTCCGGACCTCGGTCGACACGGTGCGCGAGCGCTGCTCCACGGCGGGGAGGTCGATGACCTTCCACCCGACGATCGTGTACGACTTGTCCAGCACCTGCACGGCGCACTCCGCCCGGGTGCCGGGGTCGACGGACACCTGGCTGCGCACGACGGTGGCGTGGTCGGAGAGCACCTGGTACCCGATGTCGTCGGTGTCCAGCCCGTGGTCGGTCTGCCCCGGCCCCGCCCACACGACCCAGACACCGAAGGTTACGACGATCGCGACCGCGGCGAGGATCGCCAGCAACCGACCCCGTCGCGCCCGTGACGGCGTGCGGCCGTACCGGTCGTCGAGCGCCGCGGTCGCGGTGGCCGCGGCGGGTGCCGGCGTGGCGGGGTGCTGCTGATCGGACAGTTCGGGGCTCCCGGGGTGATTATCCTGATCTCCAGGGTAGTTCACGCCTGGCTGTGCGCCGCCCGCGTCCGCGCCCGCTCCGACCGCGAGGAACCTCCCGTGCCGTACCGTCTGCTCGCCGTCCACGCCCATCCCGACGACGAGTCGAGCAAGGGCGCGGCGACCGCGGCGAAGTACGTGGCCGAGGGCCACCAGGTCCTCGTCGTGTCCTGCACGGGCGGCGAGGCCGGCGACATCCTCAACGACCAGCTCGGCGAGCCGGCGACCACGCGGGCGCACCGCGACATGGCCGGGTACCGCCGGACCGAGATGGCCGCGGCGCAGCAGGCACTCGGGATCGACCACGTCTGGCTCGGCTACCACGACTCGGGTCTGCCCGAGGAGGGCGAGACCGTCCGTCCCGGCACCTTCTCCACGGTGCCGCTCGAGTTCTCCACCGAGGCACTCGTCCGCGTCGTCCGGCGTTTCCGGCCGCACGTGCTCGTCACGTACGACGAGAACGGCGGCTACCCGCACCCGGACCACATCCGGACGCACGAGGTCTCCGTGCAGGCCTGGCGCGACGCCGCCGACCCGACGAAGTACCCCGAGGCGGGGGAGCCGTGGTCGATCGCGAAGCTCTACTACGAGCGCACGCTGAACCCGCGCCGCTTCACCGCGATCTACGAGGCGATGGTCGAGCGCGACCCGGACAGCCCCGGCGTCGAGCAGCTCCGCGAGTGGGTCGAGCGGTTCGCCGACCGGCCGGACCTCGCGACGACGCACGTCGACGTCCGGGGCCACTTCGAGGCCCGTGACGCCGCGCTCCACGCGCACGCGAGCCAGGTGCCGCCGGACAGTTTCTTCTTCTCCTGGCCGAACGACCTCCTCGCGACGGTGTGGCCGACCGAGGACTACCAGCTCGTCGAGGCCCGCGTGCCGACGTCGACGCCGGAGTCCGACCTCTTCGCGGGGATCCCGGCAGACGAGGACACCACCGCGTGAGCACCACCTGGGCGGCACTCGCCGCCGCCACCCCCAGCCCGAGCCCGACCTCGACCGTCCCGGACGTCGACGTCACCCCGGGCGTCGCCGGCTTCATCGCGATCGCGGTCGTCGCGGTCGTGACGATCCTGCTCGTCATCGACATGACGCGGCGCATCCGTCGGACGCGCTACCGGGCGGAGATCCGGGAGCGGCTCGAGGCCGAGGCGGGTGCGGAAGGCGCCGCGACCGACGAGCCGGAGCGGCGTGCCGCCGAGGACGGCCGCGCGGACGTCGGCGACGACACGGAACGCGGGTAGCCGCGACCGACGTGCGGCCGGGCGCGGCCCGCTCAGCGGTACCGCGCTCAGCGCACCGGGTCGAGCGCCACGATGAGCACGCCCACCCACTGCGCCGCGAACGCGACGACCGTGAAGGCGTGGAAGACCTCGTGGAACCCGAAGATCGTCGGCGACGGGTTCGGGCGCTTGAAGGCATAGACCAGCGCGCCGAGGATGTACGCCACACCGCCCGACAGGATGAGGACGGTCATCGGGATGCTCGCCGCGAAGAACTGGGGGAGCAGGCCGAGCGCCGCGCACCCCAGCACGAGGTAGATCGGCACGTAGAGCCACCGCGGTGCTCCGATCCAGAGGACGCGGAACGCGATGCCGAGCGCGGCACCCGACCACATCACCCAGAGCACCACGACCATGAGCGTGTGCGGCAGGGCGCAGATCGCGATGGGCGTGTAGGTGCCCGCGATGAGCAGCAGGATGTTCGTGTGGTCGATCCGCTTGAGGATCTTCTTCACCGTCGGCCCCCACGGGAACCGGTGGTACGTCGCCGAGACGCCGAACATGAGCAGCGAGCTCGCCATGAACACCGCGCTGCCGGCCTTCGCCGCCGGTGAGGCCGCCAGGCACACGAGCACGACGCCCATCGCGATCGCGAACGGGAACGTGCCGAGGTGGATCCAGCCGCGCCAGGCAGGGCGGGGAGGTTCAGTCGCGGTCGACGCCTCTTCGGTGAAGGGGACGTGCGGGAGGGTCCCGGTGTCGTTCGTGGCCTGCATGGGGCGACAGTAGGGCCCCAGTCCGAACGTCCGCCGAACACGCTCGCGTCCTGCGGGTCCGCAGGCGTGGTGCACTACAGTCGTCCCGTGGCGAGCAGGGTGGGACCGACGGGACGGGGCATCCTCTACCGCGCCTACCAGCGTCGCATCCGGAAGCAGATCGACGGTGCGTCGATGCCGAAGCACGTCGCCATGATCGTCGACGGCAACCGTCGGTGGGCGAAGCAGCTCGGCCTCGAGACCGCGGCCCACGGACACCGGGCCGGCGCCGCGAAGATCCCCGAGTTCCTCGACTGGTGCGACGAGCTCGGCATCGAGGTCGTGACGCTCTACCTGCTCTCCTCCGACAACCTCACCGGCCGCGGCGGACAGGAGCTCGACGAACTCGTCGGGATCATCGCCGAGCTCGCCGGGGTGCTCGCCGACCACCGGGACTGGCGGGTGCAGCACGTCGGGTCGAACGAGGGGCTCCCCGCGTCGCTCGTGGACGCGCTGGCGGCCGCCGAGCAGCGCACCGCTGACCACACCGGGCTGCACGTGAACCTCGCCGTCGGGTACGGAGGACGTCGGGAGATCGCCGACGCCATGCGCAGCATCGTGCGGGCCCACGGCGAGGGCGGCGGGACGCTCGACACCCTGGCCGAGGTCCTCACGCCCGAGCTCATCGGTGACCACCTCTACACGCAGGGGCAGCCCGACCCGGACCTCGTCATCCGGACCTCGGGCGAGCAACGGCTCTCGGACTTCATGCTCTGGCAGAGCGCGCACAGCGAGTTCTACTTCGTGGAGGCGTTCTACCCGGACCTCCGCGAGGTCGACTTCCTCCGCGCCGTGCGCGACTTCGGTCTGCGGTCGCGGCGGTTCGGCGGCTGATCGTCCGGCGCCGGTCCGTAGCAGGGCAGCCGTGTCCGCCGCTGCGCGCGGCGCCGGCCTCGTTGCGCGCAACGGATCGGGTTCGGTCCCCTCGCGACCGTCCCAGTAGACTCACAGGGTTTTTCGTTCCACGGAAGGTTGCACCTGTGAACACCGACGAGTACGCCGCGGGCTTCGCCGAGGAGCCCGGCTACCTCGACCACGCCGCGTTCGGCCCCGTCCAGACCGCCGTGCTCGAGGAGCAGCGGGTGCTCGGGACGATCCAGGAGCACATGCGCTTCGGCGCGATGGAGACGCTCGACGAGCAGGACGCCCGTGTGCGCACCGTGGCCGCCCGGCTCGTCGGACGTCGCGACGACCAGGTCGTCTCGCAGACCGCCACCACCCCGGGGCTCGTGCACACCGCGTTCGGGCTGACCGGTGGGGTGCTCGTGTCCGCGGACGACTACCCGTCGATGCCGCTCGCCCTCGCCTCGGCGGCGTCGTCGACCGGCGGCCGCGTCCAGCCCGTGGTGATCGAGTCCGGCGCCGGGTGGACCACGCCCACGCTGATCGCCGAACGCCTCACCGACGACGTCACGGCGGTCGCGGTCTCGCTCGTGGACTGGCGCACCGGCTACCTCGTCGACCTCGCCGGCATCCGCGAGGTCATCGGCGACCGCCTGCTCATCGTCGACGCGATCCAGGGCTTCGGCGTCGTGGACGCCCCGTACGAGGTCGCGGACGTCGTCGCCACGGGCGGGCAGAAGTGGCTGCACGCCGGCTGGGGCACCGGCTTCGTGGCGTTCAGCGACCGGGCGCTGAACCGCCTCCGCCCGGCGCTGTCCGGCCCCGCGGGGACCACCGGCTGGCCGGACGAGGTGCCGTCGGTGCGCCCGGGCGCCGCCGGGTTCCGGTCGACGCGGATGGACCCGGTCGCGCAGGCCCGGTTGGCGGTGTCGCTCGAGCGGCTCGCGTCCGTCGGAGTCCGGGCCGTGCAGGAGCGCGTCTCGGACCGGGTCGAGCGGGTCTTCGGCATCGCGGACGAGTTCGGCCTGGTCGTGGAGTCCAGCCGCGACCCTCGCGAGCGTGCCGGTATCGTGGTGCTTCGGCCGCCGCAGGGTCGGCTGACCGCGCTGTCGGCGGCGATGCACAACCATGGCGTCACCGTGACGACGCGGTCCGGGACCGCCCGGGTGTCGCCGTTCGCGTCGACGACCGACGAGACGCTCGACATGTTCCGCGACGCCTGCCTGTCCTACGCGACGATGCCGTAGGCCGCGCCGCGCGCCTGCCCGAGACTCGCGCTGGGCGACGGTTCTCGCGCTCCGGGGCACGAGAACTGTCGCCCACCACGAGACTCGGCCCCGCGGGCGCGAGACTCGGCCCCGCGGGCGCGCGACTCGGCGGCGCACCGCCGGACAGGAGGCGCGGGGCGGGCCCGCACCGTGCCTCCAGGCCGGTGCCACACGCGTCGGGCGCGACGCGCGACACTCAGGCTGCGTTCACGCGACCGTAACCGGACAGGCCGCGTGTCGCGATTCCGCGCCGCCGACGGCAGTCGTAGGTTGACCGCATCGGGCACCGCGCCCGATCGAAGCGGCCGCAGCAGGTGCTTCGAGACCCGCTCCAGAGGCCGCGTCGAGGACAAGGACCGGGTCCTTCGCGGCCCGGGGATGGAGTGGTCGTGACCTCTCAGAACGTCTCTCGCGGAACACAGCAGCAGCACTCCGCGGACTCGTCCACACCGGTCGCCCAGCGCACGTACGTGCTCGACACCTCGGTGCTCCTCAGCGATCCGCGGGCGCTGTTCCGCTTCGCTGAGCACGCGGTCGTCCTGCCCGTGGTCGTCGTCAGCGAGCTGGAGTCGAAGCGGAACGACCCGGAGATCGGGTACTTCGCACGGCAGGCGCTCCGGATCCTCGACGACCTGCGGGTCGAGCACGAACGCCTCGACTTCCCGATCGCGATCGGCGACGGCGGCTCCCTCCGGGTCGAGCTGAACCACTCCAACCAGGCGGTCCTCCCGTCCGGGCTGCAGCTCGGCGACAACGACTCGCGGATCCTCGCGGTCGCGATGAACCTCGCGAACGACGGGCTCGACGTGGTCGTGGTGTCGAAGGACCTCCCACTGCGCGTCAAGGCGTCCTCGATCGGCATGGCTGCCGAGGAGTACCGCGCCGAACTCGCGGTCGACAGCGGCTACACGGGCCTCACCGACCTGCAGGTGTCCGGCGAGCAGATGGCCGACCTCTACGAGCACGAGGAGATCCGCTCGGCAGCACTCGCCGACGTGCCGGTCAACACCGGGGTGGTCATCCACTCCGAGCGCGGGTCGGGCCTGGGGAGGGTGCACACCGCCGGCTCGGTGGCGCTGGTGCGCGGGGACCGCGAGGTCTTCGGGCTCCGCGGGCGGTCCGCCGAGCAGCGGCTCGCGATCGACGCACTGCTCGACCCGGAGATCGGCATCGTGTCGCTCGGTGGTGCGGCCGGCACCGGCAAGTCGGCCCTCGCGCTCTGCGCCGGCCTCGAGGCGGTCCTCGAACGGCAGCAGCACAAGAAGATCATGGTCTTCCGCCCGCTCTACGCGGTCGGCGGGCAGGAGCTCGGCTACCTGCCGGGCGACGCGGCCGAGAAGATGAACCCGTGGGCGCAGGCGGTGTACGACACCCTCGGCTCGGTGGTGTCCGACAACGTGCTCGACGAGGTCGTCGAGCGGGGGATGCTCGAGGTGCTCCCGCTCACCCACATCCGCGGCCGTTCCCTCCACGATGCGTTCGTGATCGTCGACGAGGCGCAGTCGCTCGAGCGGAACGTCCTGCTCACCATGCTCTCGCGCATCGGGCAGAACTCGCGGGTCGTCCTCACGCACGACGTGGCGCAGCGGGACAACCTGCGGGTCGGGCGGCACGACGGGATCGCCTCGGTGATCGAGCGGCTCAAGGGGCACCCGCTGTTCGCGCACGTGACGCTGACGCGCTCGGAGCGGTCGGCGATCGCAGCGCTCGTGACGGAGATGCTCGACTCGCCGGACCTCGTGTAGCGCAGCGCGGTGGGCGGCCGCGCCGCTGGGCGGCCGCGCCGCTGGGCGGCGGCCGGCTGCGCTCGGCACAACCGAAGTCACCTCGAACTGCGTGATCGCGCGGTTCGGGGTGACTTCGGTTGTGCGGCGGCGACCCGCGCCGGAACATCGCCACCGCGCGACGGACGGGAGGCGCGGTGCCAGCTGGCACCGCGCCTCCCGTCCGTCTGTCGGCCGCGTCGCGCGCTGCGCGTCAGCTCGGGTGCGTCATCGAGAGCACGTCGAGCGCGCTGTCGAGCTGCTCCTCGGTGACCTCGCCCCGCTCGACGTAGCCGAGGGCGACGACGGCCTCGCGGACGGTGATGCCCTCCGCGACGGCGTACTTCGCGACCTTGGCGGCCGCCTCGTACCCGATGACACGGTTCAGCGGCGTGACGATCGACGGGGACGACTCCGCGAAGGCGCGGGCGCGGTCGAGGTTCGCCTCGAGCCCGTCGACCGTCTTGTCGGCCAGCACGCGCGAGCTGTTCGCCAGAAGGCGGATCGACTCGAGCAGCGCGGTGCCCATGACGGGGATGGCGACGTTCAGCTCGAACGCACCGGAGGCGCCGGCCCACGCGACGGTGGCGTCGTTGCCGATCACCCGCGCCGCGACCATGAGGGTGGCCTCGGGGATGACCGGGTTGACCTTGCCGGGCATGATCGACGAGCCCGGCTGGAGGTCGGGGATGTGCAGCTCGCCGAGCCCGGTGTTCGGCCCGGAACCCATCCACCGGAGGTCGTTGTTGATCTTCGTCAGGCTCACCGCGATGACCTTGAGCGCGCCGGACGCCTCGACCAGGGCGTCACGGGCGCCCTGGGCCTCGAAGTGGTCGAGCGCCTCGGTGATGGGCAGCCCGGTGTCCTCGGCGAGCTGCGCGATGACCTCCTGCGGGAAGCCCTTCGGGGTGTTGATGCCGGTGCCGACGGCGGTCCCCCCGAGGGGCACCTCCGCGACGCGGGGGAGCGTGGCGTTCACACGTTCGACCCCGAGTCGGATCTGCCGCGCGTAGCCGCCGAACTCCTGCCCGAGGGTCACCGGGGTGGCGTCCATGAGGTGCGTCCGGCCGGACTTCACGGCATCGGCCCACAGCGTCGCCTTGCGCTCGAACGCCTCCGCGAGGTGCTCGAGGGCCGGGACGAGCGTGCGGGTCAGGGCCTCGGTGACGGCGACGTGCACGGAGGTCGGGAAGACGTCGTTCGACGACTGCGACGCGTTCACGTGGTCGTTCGGGTGCACTGCCGTGCCGGCGACGTCCGAGGCCAGCGTCGCGAGGACCTCGTTCATGTTCATGTTCGAGGAGGTGCCGCTGCCGGTCTGGTACACGTCGACGGGGAACTGGTCGTGGTGCTCACCCGCGATGATCCGGTCCGCGGCGGAGACGATCGCGTCGGCCACGGGCTCGTCGATGATCCCGCGGGCACCGTTCACGATCGCCGCCGCACGCTTCACCCGGGCGAGGGCGACGATCTGCGAGGGCTCGAGGCCGCTGCCGGAGATCGGGAAGTTCTCGACGGCCCGCTGCGTCTGGGCGCGGTAGAGCGCCGACTTCGGCACCCGGACCTCGCCCATGGTGTCGTGCTCGATGCGGAACCCGTCATCGGTCGTCGCTGCGGTCTGGGTGGTGTCGGTCACGTCGTCGTGGTCCTTCCTCGGTGTGCTCCGGCGCGGTCGCGTCGGTGGGTGCTGCGGCGGAGGTGGTCCGCCGCGCCGGTCGTGACGGTCGGTCACCGTCGTGCCGGTGGTGCGTGGTCGGGGCCGGTTCGGTGGTCACGGGCCGGGCCGTTCCGGTCGTGCGGCCGGACTGTCCCGGTCGTGCGGCCGGGACGGCTGGCCGGTCGTCCGGGCCGCGTCAGGCCTGGCCGACGACGGTGTCGACCGAGACCTCGCCGGTGGCCAGGTCGTAGGTCGCCCCGACGACCGCCAACCTACCCTCGGCGACGGCGTCGGACACGGCGCCGGATCGTTCGAGGATCTGGGCGAGGCTGGCTTCGAGGTGCGCGGCACCGATCGACTCCTGCGGCAGCTCGGCGTCGGCGGTGCGGACCTTCTCGACGCTCGGGGCGATCGCGTCGACGAGGGTCTGCAGGTGCGGGGCCGGGACCGGCTCGCCCGACCGGGCCGCTGCCACGGCGCCGCACTTCGTGTGCCGGAGGACCACGAGGAGCGGGGTCCCGAGCGCGACGACCGCGAACTCGATGGAGCCGAGCACGACATCGTCGACGATCTGGCCCGCGTTGCGGATGGCGAAGAGGTCGCCGATGCCCGCGTCGAACACGTGCTCGAAGGGCACCCGCGAGTCCGAGCAGCCGAGGACGGTCGCGAACGGCGCCTGGGACCCGGCGAGCTCCGATCGGCGGTCGGGGTCGATCCGGCCGGTGCGGCGCTTGTCGGCGGCGAACCGGGCGTTGCCCTCGACGAGCAGTCGGAGGGCGTCGGACGGGGTGGAGGCGGCGCGGTCGGGCATGGGGCTCCTCGTGGGCGGCGGTCGGATCGGTTCGGGAAGCGGTGGTGGCCGGGTCGGTCAGCTGTCCGGGAACTGCTTCGAGACCGCGGTCGCGAGCGTCCGGAACGATGCCTCGTCAGCGGTGCCGGCGAGCACGAACGTGTACTTGCCCGCGGTCCGGACCAGGGCGTACGCGTCGTTGCCGGCGCCCTTGCCCTCGTCACGTCGGTCGTACACGGTCCACTTCGTGCCCGCGATCGTCACGGACCCGGTCGCCGGCTTCTGCTCGAGCTGGTTCGCGACCCAGGTGTCGTTCGCCGACACGCCCTGCTGCAGTCCGATGAACTGCTGGTCGGGCGTGAGGAAGCCCACCGTCCAGACGTCGACGCCGTCGGCTGCCTTGTCGCTGTAGTCGGCGCGGTTGGCCGAGAAGCCCTTCGGCAGCGTCGGCGCCGCGAGCGTCACGCCGGGGACGTCGGCGTCCTGCGCCACCTGCCGGTAGTCGACCGCGCGGTCGACGACCTGGGTGTCCGGTCGGACGACGACGGCCACGAGGAACAGGACGATGCCGAGCGAGGCGATCATCGCGATGACGAGGTTGAAGGCGGTCTGGTGCTGACGTCGTGCGGTGCGAGCGGCGTCCTTGCGGGCCCAGGTCTCCTCGGGGGTCTCCGCGCGGCCGAGTTCGGCGACGATCGGGCGTCCGTCGGCGTCCGTCATCAGGCGCCACCCCCGTCCGTGGCCGAGCCGCGCTCGTCGGAAGCGGCACGGGCGGCGTCGAGCCGGGCCCGTGCGCCCACGAGCCACTCTTCGCACCGCGCAGCCAGCGCCTCGCCGCGTTCCCAGAGCCCGAGCGAACGCTCGAGGGTCGCGGATCCCTGCTCGAGCTCGGCGACGACGCGCACGAGTTCGTCGCGGGCCGCTTCGTAGCTCAGCGTGGCGACGTCGACGACCTGCTCGGGTTCCTGCTGGGATGACACACCACGATCCTACCGAGCGCCCACCGACCCGGCGTCGTCCGCCCGGCGTCTGTGGAGGGACGGCGGCCGAGCCGGCCCCGTGCAGGACCGGACCCGAGGAGCTGACGCGGGACGGGCCTCCTGGCCGGGACTCAGACCGCGCCGTCCGGACCCGGCCCGTCGGGCGCGAGCGTGCCGGTGGCGGTCCCGGCGCCGAGCGTCACGTGCACGGGTGTGGCGCCGTCGAGGTCCTCCGAGGCGCGGACGACCCCGCCGTCCGCGGTCTGGACGATCGCGTAGCCGCGCCGCAGGGTGTCGCGCGGCGACAGCGCACGGAGCCTGGCCGTGAGGTGGCCGACGTCCGCGTGGGACCGCTCGAGTCGGCGGTCGACCAGCTCCCGCGCGCGGGAGAGGTCCCGCGCGACCTCTTCCGCACGGGTGTCGACGAGCCACGCCGTCGAGGCGAGCGCCGGCCGGGAGCGCAGCGCGGCGAGACGGTCGGCCTCGACCGAGAGGGTGTGCGAGAGCCGCAGGCCCAGCCGGGCACGGGCCTGCCGGACGTTCGCGAGCTCCTCGGCGACGTCGGGGACGACCCGTTTCGCCGCGTCGGTCGGGGTCGAGGCGCGGAGGTCCGCGACCTCGTCGAGGATCGGGCGGTCGGCTTCGTGCCCGATCGCGGAGACGATCGGGGTGTTCGCCGCTGCCGCTGCGCGGACGAGCCCTTCGTCGCTGAAGCCGAGCAGGTTCTGGAAGTCGCCGCCACCGCGCGCGATGACGATGACGTCGACGGTCGGGTCGGCGTCGAGCTCGCGGATCGCGGCGGTGACCTCGCCCACCGTGCGTTCGCCCTGCACCGCGGTGTGCACGGTGCGGAACTCGACCTGCGGCCAGCGGAGCTGCGCGTTCCGCTTGACGTCCTTCTCGGCGTCGGAGTCCTTGCCCGTGATCAGCCCGATGCGGTGGGGGAGGAACGGCAGGCGCTTCTTGCGCGACGGGTCGAACAGCCCCTCGGCCGCCAGGGTCCGCCGGAGCCGTTCGAGCCGTTCGAGGAGGTCGCCGAGCCCGACGTGCTTCATCTCGACGACCTGCATCGTGAGCGAACCGCCCTTGACCCAGTAGTTCGGCTTGACGGCGGCGACGACGCGGTCGCCCTGCTTGAGGTCGGCTGGCACCCGGGAACGCACGCTCGACCAGATCGAGAAGGACACGGTGGCGTCGACCTCGACGTCCTTGAGCTTGCCGTAGACGTTGCTGCCCGCGACGTTCCACTGCGTGATCTCGCCCTCGACCCAGGCGGTGCCGAGCCGGTCGATCCAGTCGCGGACCTTGGCGCCGAGGAGCGCGACGGGCCAGGGGTTGTCGGCCGTCGGCGGGCCCTGTTCGATCGCCATCTCGCTCCTTCCGAACGCGGGACACCCATGCTGCCGCAGACCGGTGACACGACCGGTCGCACCGCGCCGCGGGGACGTTCTCCACAGGCCGGTCCGTGCCCAGGTCGTGCGGGTCCCGCTCACCTATCATCGGGGACGTGACGATCACCAACGGCCACACGGTCCCCCTCGCCCCGCCGCGGGTGCACGCGGCGCGCGGTCGACTGCGGGACGAGCCGGTCGCCGGCACCAAGAAGGTGTTGCTCGCCGCCCCGCGCGGGTACTGCGCGGGCGTCGACCGTGCGGTCGTGGCCGTGGAGCAGGCGCTCGAGCAGTACGGCGAGCCGGTCTACGTGCGGAAGCAGATCGTGCACAACGTCCACGTGGTGTCGACCCTGGAGCAGCGCGGTGCGGTCTTCGTCGACGACGTCGCCGAGGTGCCCCGCGGATCCCACGTCGTGTTCAGCGCGCACGGCGTCGCACCGGCCGTCGTCGCCGGTGCAGCCGAGCGCGACCTGCACGCCATCGACGCGACCTGCCCCCTCGTCACGAAGGTGCACCGCGAGGCCACGCGCTTCGCGAAGGCCGACCGCACGATCATCCTCATCGGTCACGCCGGTCACGAGGAGGTCGAGGGCACGATGGGTCACGCGCCCGACCGCACGATCCTGGTGAACGGTCCGGACGACGTCGCGGCCCTGCAGGTTCCCGACCCGGACAACCTCGTCTGGCTGTCGCAGACCACGCTGAGCGTCGACGAGACGATGGAGACCGTCCGGCTGCTCCGCGAGAAGTTCCCCACCATCCAGGACCCGCCCTCCGACGACATCTGCTACGCCACGCAGAACCGTCAGGTCGCGATCAAGAAGGTCGCTCCCGCAGCCGACCTGGTGATCGTGGTCGGGTCGGCGAACTCGTCGAACAGCGTCCGCCTGGTCGAGGTCGCCCTCGAGCACGGCGCCGCGGCCGCGCACCGCATCGACTACGCCGAGGAGATCCGGCAGGAGTGGCTCGACGGGGTCCGGACCGTGGGCGTCACCAGCGGCGCGTCCGTGCCCGAGGAACTCGTGACCGAGGTCCTCGAGCAGCTCGCCGATGCCGGCTACGCCGCCGTCGAAGAGGTGGTCACTGCCCACGAGGACCTCATGTTCTCGCTCCCGAAGGAACTCCGGACCGATGCGTCCGGCCAGCCCACCCGGGCGCTCGGCGGGCGGCGCGCATGAGCGGCGACTGGTCCGAGGCCCCAGTGCACGACCCGGGACACGGTCGCGTCGACGACGGCCGGGAGGCCCGTCGCGGCCCCGCGACGTCGGCCGCCGCCCCGGCAGCGGGTCGCGTCCACGGCACGCCGGCACCGCAGTACGGCGAGTACGCGCCCGAGGGCTGGGTGAACCCGGTGCTCGCCGAGCAGGAGCGCGTCGAGCGCGAGGCCGAGTCCCGGGCGCTCCGGGGGCAGGCGGCCCGCGAGACCGCCGGGACACCGGCGCGACCCGGTCAGACAGGCTCCCGTCCGGCGCGCGCCGGAGGCGTCACCACCGCCCCGTCGAGCCGGTTCGGCGCCTCGCCCCTCGACTTCGGGATGACCGTCGGGCTCCTCGTGCTCGGCCTCTGGTCGGTCCTGCAGTCACTGTCGGTCGGACAGGTGGCCTCGGCGGTCCGGCAGACGTTCGAGCAGCGCTACACGACGTTCTCGGACCCGTCGGTGCTCACCGGCGCCGCGATCGTCGGAGCCGTCGCGAGCGTGGTGCTCTTCGCACTGACCCTGTGGTGGTCGATCCGTCGCCTGCGGGCACGCCGGTGGACGTTCTGGGTCCCGCTGCTCGGTGGCGTCGTGTCGACGGCCGTCAGCGTCACGGCGTTCCTCGTCGTCGTCCTGCAGGACCCCCGCTTGGTCGACGCCGTGCTGCGGTCCAGCGGCGGCGCCTGAGCGCGTCGAACCGGGTGGTGCTGCCGACTACCCCGCCAAGAAGGCCGCGACGGCGCCGTGCAGGGCCGCGAGGTCGTCGACGTGCACGAGTTCGCGGACCGAGTGCATCGACAGCAGCCCCACCCCGATGTCGATCGTCGGGATGCCGAGACGCGTCGCCGCGATCGGGCCGATGGTCGAGCCGCCGGCGATCGTGTTGACGTTCACGAACGGCTGGTACTCGACGCCCGCCTGGTCGCACGCCGCCGAGAACACCGCTTCGCCCTTCGCCTCGGTCATGTAGCGCTGGTTCGCGCTGATCTTGAGCAGGGGACCGCCTCCCGGCCGCGGGCGGTTCGTCGGGTCGTGCTTCTCCGGCTGGTTCGGGTGCACGAGGTGCCCGGCGTCGCTCGACAGCAGCCACGAGGCCCGGAACGCCCGAGCAGCGTCGGAGCGGGTGGCGCCGAGGCCCTCCTGTACGCGCCCGAGGACGTCCTCCAGAAACGGCCCGCCCGCACCCGAGGGGGTCGAGGAGCCGATCTCCTCGTGGTCGAAGGCCGCGAACACCGGGATGTGGTCCCCGTCGGACGGCGCCTCGACGACGCCTCGGATTCCGGCGTGCACGCTCGTGAGGTTGTCCATCCGTCCGGACGCCAGGAACTCGCCCGCGAGACCGATCCGGGCCGGCGCCTGGGTGTCCGCGAGGAAGAGGTCCCACGACACGGCCTCGTCGCCGACCTGGTCGCGCAGCCAGCCGAGGACGTCGGTCCCGCCGACGTCGCCGCCCACGCCGACGATCGGGATGGTGTGCCGCTGACGGTCGATCTCCTTGCCGTCGTTCACCCCGCGGTCGAGGTGGATCGCGAGGTTCGGGATCCGGGCGACTGCGCCGGTGGACACGAGCCGGATGCTGCCGTCGGCGTCGACGACCCGGCCGGCGATCCGGAGGTCGCGGTCGAACCACGTCGAGAGCAGGGCGCCGCCGTAGACCTCCACGTTCAGCTGCTCCCAGCCGAGCGTCCGCACCGCGGGGTTCGGCTTCACCCGGAAGGTCGGCGAGTCGGTGTGGGCACCGAGGATCCGGAACGGTGTCGTCGCCGTCGCCCCGGTCGGCAGACGCCAGGCGATCACCGCACCGTCCCGGACGACGACGTACGCGCCGGGCGCGGTCGGCCAGGCGTCGAGTTCGGACAGCTCCGTGAACCCGGCCGCGACGAGTCGGTCCCGTGCCGCTGCCGCCGCGTGGAACGCGGTCGGGGACTCGGTGACGTACTGGGCGAACTCGGAAGCGATGGCGTCGGCGGTCACCCGACCATCGTGGCACGGCACCACCCCGACGGCGGCCAGAGCGACCGGACGCAGCACGGGGCGCGTCCTGTCGGACGCGCCCCTGGGCCCACGCCGGCCGGTACCGGGCCGACGCGCCAGCGGCGGCCCGGCCGTGACCGGTGGGGAGCCTCCCGGCCGTTGCCTGCCGGATCAGCCCTTGGTGTGGCCGGCCGAACCGAGGACCTTCGCGGCCTCGACCACGCGGGCGGCCATGGCGGTCTCGGCGACCTTGCCCCAGGCGCGCGGGTCGTACTGCTTCTTGTTGCCGACCTCGCCGTCGATCTTGAGGACGCCGTCGTAGTTCCGGAACATCGAGTCGGCGATCGACCGGGTGAACGCGTACTGCGTGTCCGTGTCGATGTTCATCTTGATGACGCCGTTGTGCACGGCCTCGTGGATCTCGTCGTCGGTCGAGCCGGATCCGCCGTGGAAGACGAGGTCGAGCGGGTTCTCGCCGGTGCCATGCTTCGCGGCGACCGAGGCCTGGATCTCGCCGAGGAGCTCCGGACGCAGCTTGACGTTGCCGGGCTTGTAGACGCCGTGCACGTTGCCGAAGGTGAGCGCGGCGATCCAGCGGCCCTGGTCGCCGAGGCCGAGCGCGTCGACGACCTTCTCGACGTCGTTCGGGGTGGTGTAGAGCGCGTCGTTCGTGCCCTCGTGCGCGACACCGTCCTCCTCGCCGCCGACGACGCCGATCTCGACCTCGAGGATCGCGTTGATGTTCCGCGTCTTCGCGATCATCGTCTTCGCGATCTCGATGTTCTCGTCGAGCGGCACCGCCGAGCCGTCCCACATGTGGGACTGGAAGATCGGGTTGCGGCCCTGGCGGACCTCTTCCTCGCTCGCGGCGATGAGCGGGAGGACGAAACCGTCGAGCGCGTCCTTCGGGCAGTGGTCGGTGTGGAGGGCCACGGTGATGTCGTAGTTCTTCGCGACCTCGTGGGCGAACTTCGCCATCGCGAGCGCGCCGGCGGCACGGTTCTTCACCGTGTGCCCCGCGAAGTAGTCCGCACCACCGGTGGTGACCTGGAGGATGCCGTCGGAGCCGGCCTCCTGCAGCCCCTGGAGGACCGCGTTGATCGTCTGCGACGACGAGACGTTGACCGCGGGGTAGGCGAACTTGCCGGCCTTCGCTCGTTCGAGCATCTCGGCGTACTGTTCCGGCGTTGCGATGGGCACTGCGATCTCCTTCGACTTCGGTGGTGTCCTCGCTGAGCCTAGTCAGCCGCACGGGGCCCCGCCGGCCGGTTCCGGACAGCCGCGCCAGCGGCGGGCTGGCCGTGCCCGGTGGGGAGAGGCACGGTCCGGGTCACGCGCGCGCGTTCCGTCCTTGCTGCACATGCGTTCACAGCGCTCGCGACCGGCCCGCCTCGCGGCGTGCCGTCGCTACGCTGGGAGCGTGACTCCCACGACTGAGACCGGCTCCCTGTTCCTCCAGCCCGACCGCAACCTCGCGCTCGAACTCGTCCGTGCGACGGAGGCCGCCGCGATCCGTGCGCAGCCGTGGGTCGGGCGTGGGGAGAAGAACCTCGCCGACGGTGCCGCGGTCGACGCGATGCGGAAGTTCCTCGGCACGGTGAACTTCGACGGCGTCGTGGTGATCGGCGAGGGCGAGAAGGACAACGCCCCGATGCTCTACAACGGCGAGCACGTCGGCAACGGCCACGGTCCGGCGTGCGACATCGCGGTCGACCCGATCGACGGCACCTCGCTGACCGCTGCCGGCCGGCAGAACGCCATCTCGGTGATGGCCGTGTCCGACCGCGGTTCGATGTACGACCCGTCCGCCGTGTTCTACATGGACAAGATCGCCGCCGGTGCCGAGGGCCGCGGGGTCCTCGACCTGGAGAAGCCGATCGGGGAGAACATCCGGGCCCTGGCGAAGGCGAAGGACAAGGACATCGAGGACATGCAGATCGCCGTCCTCGACCGGCCCCGCCACGACGAGCTCATCCGTGCGATCCGTGCGACCGGCGCGGGGACGCGGCTGCTGCTCGACGGTGACGTCGCCGGCGGCATCTCGGCGGCGCTGCCGGGGTCGAAGATCGACATGTGCGTCGGGGTCGGCGGCACGCCGGAGGGCATCATCACCGCGTGCGCGATCAAGGCGCTCGGTGGTGTGATCCTCGGCAAGCTGCAGCCGAAGGACGACGAGGAGCGGCAGAAGGCGATCGACGCCGGCCACGATCTCGACAAGGTCCTCGACCAGGACGACCTCGTCACGGGCGACAACACGTTCTTCGTCGCGACCGGCGTCACCGACGGTGTGCTCGTGGACGGGGTCCGGCGTGAGCGCGGCGTCATCCACACGGACTCGATCGTGCTCCGGTCCCGTTCGAACACCATCCGTCGCATCCAGGCCGACCACCGCGCCGAGAAGTGGTTCTGATCCGCTGACCCGGGGGCCGACGCGCGCTCCGCGTGGCGCCGTTCGTACTCGCCCAACCGAAGTCCGTCCGAACCGGGTGTACCCGTGGTTCGGGCGGACTTCGGTTGTGCGGCACGAGCGTCCGCAAGGCCGCGCCCGAACCGCAGTACCGAGGTCAGTCGTCGTCGAGGGCGCCGACGAGCTCCGGCGCGGTGAGCAGCCGCGGCTCGTCGTCGATCGTCGCCGGGTCGGCGATGACCTTCGACTCGTCGAGCAGGGAGAGCCGCCGGGCACTCGGCAGCACCTGCCGTTCGAGTGACCCCACGAAGCGGTTGTAGTCGACGACGGTGCCCCGGATCGCCCGACCGAGCTTGTCGACGTGCCCGCCGAGCGTGGACAGGCGTCCGTAGAGCTCGCGGGAGACCCGGAAGAGCTCGCGCGCCTCGGCCGTCACGACGTCCTGCTGCCACGAGAAGGCGACCGTCTTCAGCACGGACCAGAGCGTCACGGGCGACGCCAGAGCGACGCGTTTGCGGAATGCGTGGTCGAGCAGCCCCGGGTCCGCGGCGAGGGCGCTCGCGATGAGCGACTCCGACGGGATGAACGCCACCGTGAGCTCGGGGGAGGCGTCGTACCCGGACCAGTACTCCCGCGCTGCGAGGGCGTCCACGTGTGCGCGGAGCGCTCGGACGTGCTGCTGCAGGAGCTGGTCGCGGCGAGCCCCCTCGGCGCCGGTCGCGGTGGCGGGGATCTCCGCGGCCTGGAGGTAGGCGCTGAACGGCACCTTCGCGTCGACCGCGATGGTCTTGCCACCGGGCAGGTGCACGACCATGTCCGGACGCGCCGCCCCGGCGGACGTCGTGACCGAGCTCTGCACGTCGAAGTCGACCCGCTCCAGGAGCCCGGCTGCCTCGACCACGTTCCGGAGCTGCGTCTCGCCCCACACACCACGCGTGCTGTTCGACGAGAGCGCGCTCGCGAGGGTGTCCGCAGTGGCCCGGAGGCGCTCCTCGGACTCGGCGGCCGACCGGAGCTGCGCGGACAGGGCGCCGTACTGCTCGCTGCGGGACTGCTCGAGCTCGGCGATCTTGGCGCGCATGACGTCGAGCGTCTGCGCGACCGGGCTCAGCGCCGAGAGGACCTTCGACTCGTTCTGGTTCCGGGCCGCGTCCGCCCCGTGCATCCGCTGCACGAGGTGCTCGAGTTCCGCCGCACGGCGCTCGAGGGAGTCGACCTGCCGACGGTACTGGGCGTCCTGCGCGTCGAGGCGCTCCTCCGCGTCGGCGCGCACCGTGTCGAGCTGCGCCCGCAGTGCGTCCGCCGTGGCGTTCGCGGCGGCGGCGTCCACCCCGGCGCGTGAGCGCGCGAGTGCCCACGCGACGACGGCGCCGACGGCGACGCCGATGACGAGACCGATGACCAGGGCGAGGATCTGCATGACGCGACCCTGGCAGGACCCACCGACACCGCGCCTCCAGGCCGTCGATCGTGCCGCCGCCGGCCGACCGGCGACCTCGCGCCGCGCCGACGCGGCCCGCCGACGCCGCGCCCACCCCGGCGACCTCGCGAGCGCCATGTAATGACATTAGGGCAAAGCGGGTGTACAGTCGGACCGTCCGCCGATGACGCCGCACGGAAGGTCCACCCCGTCGCATGCCGCACGAAGCACCTCACGCACACGACGTGATCACCATGGGCCGCGTCAGCGTCGACGTCTACCCGCAGCAGACCGGCCCCCTCGAGGACGTCACCAGCTTCTCGAAGTCCGTCGGCGGCAGCGCGACGAACGTCGCCATCGCCGCGGCCCGACACGGCGCCGACACGGCGGTCATCACCCGCACGGGCAACGACCCCTTCGGCCGCTACATCGCCCGCACCCTGCCCGAGTTCGGCGTCTCGAACGCGTTCGTCGAGACCGTCGACGGGCTGAACACCCCCGTCGCCTTCTGCGAGGTCTTCCCGCCGGACGACTTCCCGCTCTACTTCTACCGTGCGCCGAAGGCCCCGGACCTCATGATCACGGCGGCCTCCCTCCCGCTCCACGAGATCGAGCGCGCGCGCATCTTCTGGACGACCGTCACGGGCCTCAGCGAGGAGCCGAGCCGGCACGCCCACCACGTCGCGCTGCGGGCCCGCACCGACGCCGCGGCACCGACCGCCCGGCACACCGTGCTCGACCTCGACTACCGACCGGTGTTCTGGTCGAGCCCGGAGGCCGCGTCCCGCGAGGTCGCGGTCGCCCTCGAGCACGCCACGGTCGCCGTCGGCAACCGGGAGGAGTGCGAGGTGGCGGTCGGCGAGACCGACCCCGTGCGCGCCGCCGACGCCCTGCTGGAACGCGGTGTCGAGATCGCGATCGTGAAGCAGGGGCCGAAGGGCGTGCTGGCGAAGACCCGCGACGAGTTCGTCGAGTTCCGGCCGCACACGATCGACGTCGTCAACGGCCTCGGCTCCGGCGACGGCTTCGGCGGAGCCCTGACCCACGGACTCCTCCAGGGGTGGGCACTCGACCGGACCCTCGCGTTCGCGAACGCCGCGGGCGCGATCGTCGCCACCCGCTTCGAGTGCTCCACGGCGATGCCGACGAGCGACGAGATCGAGCGGTTCATCCGGGCGAACCCGGCACCGGGGACCACGCACACCATCGAGGAGACGGCGGATGCCTGAGCTCACGACCGCTGACTTCCAGCGCCTGCGCGACCTGCGTGCAGGCCACCCCGAGCAGGTCGCGGACGCCCTGGCAGCGCGACGGCAGCGCCCGTTGCTCGCCGACGACGGCAAGCTGTTCATCGTGGCCGCGGACCACCCGGCCCGAGGTGCCCTCGCCGTCCGGGACGACGCGTCCGCGATGGCCGACCGGTACGACCTCCTCGAGCGGCTCGTCACGGCCCTCGGTCGGCCCGGGGTCGACGGGGTGCTCGGGACGCCGGACGTCATCGAGGACCTCGCGCTCCTCGGGGCCCTCGACGACAAGGTCGTGGTCGGCTCGATGAACCGCGGCGGACTCCGCGGGGCGACGTTCGAGATGGACGACCGGTACACGGCGTACTCGGCACGCGCCATCAAGGACGCCGGTCTCGACTTCGCCAAGCTCCTCGTCCGCGTCGCGCTCCAGGACGCCGCGACCGCCCCGACCCTCGAGGCGACGGCGCGGGCCGTCAGCGAGGCCGCGGCGCTGCGGCTGCCGATCATGCTCGAGCCGTTCATGTCGTCCTGGCGCGACGGGAAGGTCGTGAACGACCTCACGGCCGACGCGGTCATCACGTCGATGGCGATCGCGGCCGGCCTCGGGGAGTCGAGCGCCTACAGCTGGCTCAAGATCCCCGTCGTCGACGACATGGAACGCGTCATGGCCGCCACCACGCTGCCGACGCTGCTGCTCGGCGGCGATCCGTCCACGCGCCCGGTCGAGACCTACGCCAGGTGGGCGGACGCGCTCGCACTGCCCGGCGTCCGCGGGCTCGTCGTCGGACGGACCCTCCTCTACCCGCCGGACGGCGACGTCGCCGCCGCCGTCGACGTCGCGTCCTCGCTCGTCCACAGCCGGGAGGCGCGGGGCGCGTTCTCCACACCGGCTCGCGGTCCCGCCGACTCGCCTGCCCCGTCCACCACCATGGACTCGTCCATCCCGGAAGGAAGCAACGCATGACCACCACGGACCAGACCACCACGACCGTCGGCCACTGGATCGACGGGGCGCACGTGGCGTCGACGTCGGGGCGGACGGCACCGGTCTACGACCCGGCGCTCGGCATCGCGACGAAGCACGTCGCCCTCGCGGACGAGTCCGAGATCCAGGCGGCCATCGCGAGCGCCAAGGCGGCGTTCCCCGCGTGGAGCAACCTCTCCCTGGCGAAGCGGCAGCAGATCCTCTTCGCGTTCCGCGAGGTCCTCAACCGCGACAAGGCCGAGCTGGCCGAGATCATCACGAGCGAGCACGGGAAGGTCATCGACGACGCGCTCGGCGAGATCGCCCGCGGACAAGAGGTCGTGGAGCTCGCGACGAACATCCCGTCGCTGATGAAGGGCGAGTTCTCCGACCAGGTCTCGACCGGGATCGACGTGTACTCGATCCGCCAGCCGCTCGGGGTCGTCGGCATCATCTCGCCGTTCAACTTCCCGGCGATGGTGCCGCTGTGGTTCCTGCCGATCGCGATCGCCGCCGGCAACACCGTCGTGCTGAAGCCGAGCGAGAAGGACCCGTCCGCCGCGATCTGGCTGGCGCGGAAGTTCACCGAAGCCGGTCTGCCCGACGGCGTCTTCACCGTCCTGAACGGCGACAAGGCCGCGGTCGACGGGCTGCTGACGAGCCCCGACGTCGAGTCGATCTCGTTCGTCGGCTCGACCCCGATCGCGCAGTACGTGTACGAGACGGGCACGAAGCACGGCAAGCGGGTGCAGGCCCTCGGCGGTGCGAAGAACCACATGCTCGTGCTGCCGGACGCGGACCTCGACCTCGTCGCCGACAACGCGGTGAACGCGGGCTTCGGCTCCGCCGGCGAGCGCTGCATGGCGATCTCGGTCGTCGTCGCCGTCGATGGGCCCCGGCCGGCCGGTACCGACGCGTCGCGAAGCGACGTGGCGGCCGAGCCGGTCGGGACGGTCGCGGACGAGCTGATCGCGAAGATCACGGAGCGCGCGGCGACGCTGCGCATCGGTGACGGCCGCCGCGGCTGCGACATGGGCCCGCTCGTCACGGAGCAGCACCGCGACAAGGTCGCCTCGTACATCGAGGTCGCCGAGCAGGACGGTGCCGAGGTCGTGGTGGACGGCCGCACGGTCCGACCGGACGGGGACGAGAACGGGTTCTGGCTCGGCCCGACGCTGATCGACAAGGTCCCGACGACGAGCCGCGTCTACACCGAGGAGATCTTCGGCCCGGTGCTCTCCGTCGTCCGGGTGCAGACCTACGAGGAGGGCCTCGACCTCATCAACTCGGGTGCGTTCGGCAACGGCACGGCGATCTTCACGAACGACGGCGGCGCTGCCCGTCGGTTCCAGCGCGACGTGCAGGTCGGCATGATCGGCATCAACGTGCCGATCCCGGTGCCGGTCGCGTACTACTCGTTCGGCGGGTGGAAGAACTCGCTGTTCGGCGACCACAAGGCGTACGGCACCGACGGCGTGAGCTTCTTCACCCGGCAGAAGGCGATCACCTCGCGGTGGTTGGACCCGGCCACGCACGGCGGCGTCGACCTCGGCTTCCCGTCGAACGGCTGACGCGCTCCGATGACGAACGACACCTGGTTCATCCCCGCCGGTTCCCGCCCCGAGGCGGGCTGGACGGACGTCGTGGACGGACGGATCGCGGGGTGGGCGCACACCGGTCTGCGGACCGGGAGCCTCGCCGACGGCGGTGAGCTGCGCCTCCCGGCCGGTGCGGTGGAACGCATCGTCGTGCCGCTCGCCGGCTCCTTCGAGGTCACGTACGACGGTGCCGCAGGCACCGGTGCGCAGGGCCTGGAGGGACGGGGGAGCGTCTTCGACGGACCGACCGACGTGCTGTACCTGGGTTCCGGGACGGAGGCCCGGATCACCGGAGCAGGTCGGGTCGCGGTCGCCGAAGCGCCCACCGCGGTGGTCAAGCCGACGACGTACACGGCCCGGCAGGACGTGCCGGTGGAGCTCCGCGGCGCCGGGCACGCGAGTCGGCAGGTGCACAACTTCGGCACCCCCGCCGCCCTCGACGCGGACAGGGTGATCGTGTGCGAGGTGATCACGCCCGCCGGCAACTGGTCGTCGTACCCGCCGCACAAGCACGACACGACCGTGCCCGGCGTGGAGTCCGACCTCGAGGAGATCTACTACTACGAGGCCGCGGTCGCCCGGGGCCTCGAGGCTCCGCCGGAGGCCGACCCGTTCGCGCTGCACCGGACGTACGCCTCCGACGACCGTCCGATCGACGAGTTCCGTCAGGTCCGCACGGGCGACATCGCCCTCGTGCCGTACGGCTGGCACGGACCCGCCGTGGCCGCCCCCGGCTACGACATGTACTACCTCAACGTGATGGCCGGCCCCGGGCCGGAACGCGTGTGGGACATCACCGACGACCCGGCCCACGGCTGGGTCCGTCAGGCGTGGGGATCGGAGTCGATCGACCCGCGCCTGCCCTACGGAAAGGACCGCGTCCGATGACCGAGAGCCCACGATCCGGGGCGACCCGGCGGATGACCGTCGGCCAGGCGCTCCTCGAGTTCCTGGCGAACCAGTGGACCGTCGACGGGGACGAGCGCGAGCGCACGATCCCGGGCATCTTCGGCATCTTCGGTCACGGCAACGTCGCCGGGCTGGGGCAGGCGGTGAAGCAGCTCCACGTCGAACAGCCCGGTCTGCTGCCCTACCACCAGGCACGCAACGAGCAGGCCATGGTGCACCAGGCCGTCGGCTTCGCCCGGATGCGCCGTCGTCGCGCGACCTACGCGGCCACGGCGTCGGTCGGGCCCGGCGCCGCGAACATGCTCACCGGTGCAGCGCTCGCGACGACGAACCGACTCCCCGCGCTCCTGCTGCCGTCGGACACCTTCGCGACCCGGACCACCGACCCCGTGCTGCAGCAGATCGAGATGCCGCACGACACCTCACTGCAGGTCACGGACGCGTTCCGGCCCCTGTCCCGGTTCTTCGACCGGGTCGAGCGGCCGGAGCAGCTGTTCTCGATCGCCCTCGCTGCGATGCGGGTCCTCACCGATCCCGCCGAGACCGGTGCCGTGACGATCGCGCTCCCGGAGGACGTGCAGGCCGAGGCGCTCGACGTCCCCGTGTCGTTCCTCCAGCCGCGCGAGTGGCACGTCCGCCGCCCGCTGCCCGAGCACGGACCGCTGGCCCGGGCGGTGGCGGCGATCGCGGCCGCCGAGCGTCCGGTGATCGTCGCCGGCGGCGGCGTGCTCTACTCCGGCGCGGAGCAGGCGCTCGCCGCGTTCGTCGAAGCGACCGGCATCCCCGTCGGCACCTCGCAGGCCGGCGGCGGCTCCCTCGTCTGGGACCACCCGCAGTACCTCGGCGGCATCGGCGCGACCGGTACCGCTGCCGCGAACGCGATCGCCGCGCAGGCCGACGTCGTCATCGGCATCGGCACCCGGTACAGCGACTTCACGACCGCGTCCCGGACCGCGTTCCAGCACCCGGACGTCACGTTCGTCAACGTCAACGTCGCCGCGTTCGACGCGTACAAGCACGGCTCGCAGCTGCCCGTCGTCGCGGACGCCCGGGAGACGCTGGAGGCGCTGACGGAGCAGCTCGCGTCCCACTCGGTGTCGGACCGGTACGCGGCGGAGATCGCGGACCGCAAGCGTTCCTGGGACGAGACGGTCGACACCGCCTTCGCGCCGTCCGGACTGGCCGTCCCCGGTCAGTCCGAGATCATCGGCGCCGTGCAGTCGGCCACCGATCCCCGCGACGTCGTCGTCCAGGCGGCGGGGTCGCTCCCGGGCGACCTCCACAAGCTCTGGCGCGTCCGCGACCCGCTCGGCTACCACGTCGAGTACGCGTTCTCGTGCATGGGCTACGAGATCGCCGGTGGCATCGGGGTGCGCCGGGCCGCCCCCGACCGCGACGCGATCGTGATGGTCGGCGACGGCTCGTACCTCATGCTCCACACCGAGCTCGTCACCGCCGTGGCCGAGGGCATCAAGATCGTCGTCGTCCTCATCCAGAACAACGGCTACGCGTCGATCGGGCACCTCTCCGAGACCGTCGGCTCCGAGCGGTACGGCACGAAGTACCGCTACCTCGACGAGACCGGGTCGTTCGAGGGCGAGCAGGTCCTGCCGGTCGACCTCGCCGCCAACGCCCGCTCCTACGGCGTCGACGTGATCGAGGTCCAGCCCGGGCCGAACGCGATCGAGGACCTCACCGCCGCCGTCCGTCAGGCCAAGGCGAACGACCGGACGACGCTCGTGCACGTGCACGCCGACCCGCTCGTCTACGCCCCGGACGGCGACGGCTGGTGGGACGTCCCCGTCGCGCAGACGTCCACCCTGCCGAGCACGCAGCAGGCCCGCGCCACCTACGAGCAGCAGGTCGCGGCGCAGCGACCCCTCCTCGGCTGAACGACCCACCCACACCCCCGGAGGACACCGACGTCATGACCGACACCGCCACCGCCACCGACGCCATCCGGATCGGGACCGCCCCAGACTCGTGGGGCGTCTGGTTCGCCGACGACCCCGGCCAGGTGCCGTGGCAGCGCTTCCTCGACGAGGCCGCTGCCGCCGGCTACCGCTGGATCGAGCTCGGGCCCTACGGGTACCTGCCGACCGACCCGTCCCAGCTGTCCGACGAACTCGAGTCCCGGGGCCTCGAGCTGTCCGCGGGCACGGTGTTCACCGGCCTCCACAAGGGCGACGAGCAGTTCCAGCGCGCGTGGGACCAGGCCGTCAAGGTGGCAGGTCTCGCGTCGAAGCTCGGTGCCGAGCACCTCGTCACGATCCCCGACCTGTGGCGGTCCGACGCGAACAACGAGGTCCTCGAGCCGCGGACCCTGACCGACGAGCAGTGGGAGCGCCTCGGCAAGGGGCACGACCAGCTCGGCAAGGCGCTCCTCGAGGAGTACGGCGTCCACCAGCAGTTCCACACGCACGCGGACAGCCACATCGGCACGTTCCGTGAGACCGTCCGATTCCTCGAGGTCACCGACCCGCGGTACACGAACCTCTGCCTCGACACCGGCCACTTCGCCTACTACGGCGGTGACAACCTCCGGATGATCGCCGAGCACCCGGAGCGCATCGGCTACCTCCACCTCAAGCAGGTCGACACGGAGCTGCTGTTCGACGTCCTCAAGAACGACGTGCCGTTCAGCACCGCGGTCGCCGACGGCATCATGGTCGAGCCGCCGCACGGGACCCCGGACCTCGCCCCGATCATCGAGGCCGTCGCCGCGATCAACCCCGAGGTGTTCGGCATCGTCGAGCAGGACATGTACGGCTGCTCGGTCGACGCCCCCGGGCCGATCGCCGAGCGCACCTTCCAGCACATCCTCGGCTCGACCTCGGCCGCACGCGTCTCGTAGCGCCGGGCGCCCACCGGCGCGACCCGAGTCATCAGCGACGGCCGGCGGTCGTCTCCAGTCGTCACCTCCAGGAGAACCCATGAGCACCACCGAGAACCTCCGCGTCGCCGTCGTCGGTGCCGGCGCGATGGGCAGCGACCACGTCCGTCGCATCACGTCCACCATCGCCGGTGCGGACGTCGTCGCCGTCGTCGAACCCGATGTCGCACGCGCGACGGCCGCCGCCGCGAAGGCCAGTGGCGCGATCACCGCCGCGTCGTTCGAGGACGCCCTCGACGCCACGCCGATCGACGCCGTCATCGTCGCCACCCCCGGCTTCCTGCACGAGCCCGTCCTGGTGCCCGCGATCGAGCGCGGTCTCGCGGTCCTCTGCGAGAAGCCCCTCACCACGAGCGCCGAGGACTCCCTCCGCATCGTCGAGCTCGAGCAGGCGACGTCCGACCGGCCGCGCATCCAGGTCGGGTTCATGCGCCGGTTCGACCGCGGGTACCAGGAACTCAAGGCGCTCCGCGAGTCGGGCGCCAACGGTGCCCTGCTCGCCCTGCACCACGCGCACCGCAACCCGACGACGCCGCCGAACTTCAGCGAGTCGATGCTGATCCACGACTCCGTGATCCACGAGATCGACATCATCCCGTTCCTCACGGGCGAGCCGATCGTCTCGGTCGAGGTGAAGAAGCCGCGCCGGAACTCGCTCGCACCCGCCGACCTGCCCGAACCGCAGTTCGTCCTCTTCACGACCGCGTCGGGGACGATGTCGATCGTCGAGATCAGCGTCAACGCGCAGTTCGGGTACCAGGTGACGACCGACGCCGTGTTCGAGTCGGGCGTCGCGTACATCGGCCGCGAGACCACGATGCACGTCGTCTCGGCGGGGGTGTCCGGCCAGGGCGTCACGCCGTCGTACATCGAGCGCTTCGGCGCCGCCTACGACGAAGAGGTCCAGCGCTGGGTCGACGCCGCACGGAACGGTGGCATCGACGGCCCGAGCGCCTGGGACGGCTACACGGCGTCCGTGGTCGCTGAGGTCGCCGTCCGCGCCCAGCAGTCCGGGGCCCTCGAGCACGTCACGTACGCCACCGCGAGGCCCGCCTTCTACGAGCCCACCACGACCGATGCAGGCGCGCTCGCCGGGGTCGGCCCCACCACGACGGGACCGAGCCGATGACCACCCCGCTCGACGTGTCGGCCGACCCCTCCGCCGTCGACACCAGGCCGGTCACCCTGCAGGCCGCGACGCAGACCCCGACCGCGCTCTGGAACGACTCCGCCGACCCGCACGAGCTGTCCACCGCGATCCACGAGTACGGGGCCGTCGGCGCGACCTGCAACCCGGTCATCGCCTTCACCTGCATCCAGCAGGACCCCGAGCGGTGGGTGCCCCGCATCCGTGCGATCGCTGCCGAGCACCCGACGGCGGGGGAGTCCTGGATCGGGTGGAAGGCGGTCGAGGAGCTCTCGGTCGCCGCGGCCGAGCAACTCCTGCCCGCGTTCGAGGCGTCCGGCGGGCGGAACGGCCGGCTGAGCATGCAGACCGACCCGCGCCTCCACCGTGACCGCGACGCCCTCGTCGAGCAGGCCGTGCGGTTCTCCGGGCTCGCGCCGAACATCATCGTGAAGATCCCCGCGACGAAGACCGGCATCGCCGCGATCGAGGAAGCCGCGTACCGGGGTGTCTCGATCAACGCCACCGTGTCGTTCACCGTGCCGCAGGTCGTCGCCGTGGGCGAGGCCATCGAGCGTGCCCTCGACCGCCGCGCTGCCGACGGGCTGCCCGAGCAGGAGTTCGGGCACGTCGTCACCCTCATGGCGGGCCGGTTCGACGACTGGCTGAAGACCGTCGTGGCGCGCGACCACGTCATGCTCGACCCCGGCATCCTCGAGTGGGCCGGAGTCGCCGCGGTGAAGAACGCCTACCGGGTGTCCCAGGAGCGCGGCTTCCGGTCGCGCGTGCTCGTCGCCGCCTTCCGGAACCCGCTGCAGTGGTCGGAGTTCCAGGGCGGAGACCTCGTGGTGTCGCCGCCGTTCCAGTGGGTGAAGGACATCAACGACAACGGCTTCCCGTGGCGCCCGGACGCGATCCACGACGAGGTGCCGGCCGACGTCATCGCGGCGCTCCGCGCAGCCACACCGGAGTTCGCCCGCGGGTACGACGTCGACGGCATGACGATCGACGAGTTCGACCGGTTCGGCGCCACGGTGACCACCCTGCGGCAGTTCCTCGACGCCGACGCGAAACTCGACGCGCTGGTCCGCGACATCATCCTCCCCGCCGCATGACCGAACGCGCCCCCGACGCCCGCGACCGCCTCGGCGTCGGCCTCGTCTCCGTCGGCTGGATGGGACGACTGCACTCGCGCGCCTACCGAGCGCTGCCCGACCACTTCCCGGAGCTCGGCGTCCACCCGAGGCTCGTCGTCGCCGCGGACCCGGTCGAGGCCGCCCGCGACCAGGCCGTCGACCGACTCGGCTACGAGCGCGCCGTGGCCGACCACCGCGAGGTCATCGCCGACCCCGAGGTGGACGTCGTCTCGATCTGCTCGCCGAACTTCCTCCACCGCGAGGTCGCCGTCGCCGCGGCCGAAGCCGGCAAGCCGTTCTGGATCGAGAAGCCGATGGGCCGGGACGCCAGCGACTCCCGGCAGATCCACGACGCCGTCCGGTCCGCCGGCATCGTCACGAGCGTCGGCTTCAACTACCGGCACGCCCCGGCGATCCAACGTGCACGGGAACTCGTCCGCGGCGGTCGGCTCGGCCGGATCACGAACGTGCGCGGGTCGCTCCTCGCCGACTACTCCGCCGATCCGGCGGCGCCGCTCACCTGGCGTTTCGAGCGGGAGCGGGCCGGCTCGGGCGTCCTCGGCGACCTGCTCTCGCACGGACTCGACCTCGCGCAGTACGTGGTGGGCCGGATCGCGAGCGTGACGGCGCTCGCCGAGACCGTCATCGCGACACGGCCGCGACCGGGGCAGGGGATCATCGACCGGACGGCGGCTGCGACCGGTGAACACGGACCCGTCGAGAACGAGGACTACGCCGCACTGCTCTTCCGCTTCGACGACGGAGCCGTCGGCACGATGGACTCCAGCCGGGTGATGCGGGGCCCGCACGCCGAGTACGCGCTCGAGGTCTACGGCACCCGCGGCTCGGTGCGGTGGGACTTCCAGCGCCTCAACGAGCTCGAGGTCTTCCTCGACGGCCAGGAGGTCGACGGCTACGCGACGCACTTCGTCGCGCCGGGCGACGGGGAGTTCGCGCGGTTCCAGCCCGGCGCGGGCACGGCGATGGGCTACGACGACCTCAAGACCATCGAGGCCGCGCAGTTCGTCGCGAGCGTGCTCCGCGGTGAGCAGCTCGCTCCGTCGGTCGCCGACGGCCTGTCGGCCGCGAGCATCGTCGAAGCGGCGGAGGCCTCCCTCCGCGACGGCGCGTGGCACGACGTCGCGCGCGTCGACGGAGCGCTCACGTACCCCGCGGCGACCCCCGCGCTGTAGACGCACCGACAGTCGGACTGCAGGCGCGGTGCAAGCTGGCACCGCGCCTCCAGTCCGCTGGGCACCCGCGCACCCCCTCGCATCCCCGACCCCAGGAGGCAGCATGCCGCTCGTCCGCATCGACCTCGCCACCGGCCGCAGCCCGGAGCAGGTCCGCGCCATCGCCGACGCGATCCACACCGCCATCGTCGACGAGTACAGCATCCCGCCGCGTGACCGCTTCCAGGTCATCACGGAGCACCCGGCGCAGCAGATCATCGCGGAGGACGCCGGTCTCGGGTTCGAACGGACCGAGGGTGTCGTGATCATCCAGGTCTTCACGCAGGCCGGACGCTCCGACGACGCGAAGCAGGCCCTCTACGCCGCCGTGCACGACCGGCTGACCGAGGTCGGCGTCGCGAGCGAGGACGTCTTCATCGGCTACGTCGAGAACGGCCCGCAGGACTGGTCGTTCGGGTTCGGGCGCGCGCAGTACGTGACCGGGGAGCTCCAGGTCCCGTCCTCCTGACGGGCTCGTCGAGCGCCTACTTGTCGACCAGCGTCACCTCGAAGGAGTACCGGTCCGGCCGGTAGCAGTGCACGCCGTACTCCACGGCTCGGCCCGAGGCGTCGTACGCCGTGCGGCTCATCGTCAGCACCGGGTCGCCGTCCTCGATCTCGAGGAGGCCGGCCTCCTCGTCGGTGACCGCCCGCGCTCCGATCCGCTGCTTGGCGACGCGCATCGTCACCCCACGGCCGCGCAGCAGCTGGTACAGGCCGTGCGCCGCGAGGTCCTCGTCCGTGATGTCCGTGAACTCGGGCGGCAGGAAGTTCTCGAGGATCGCCATCGGCACGTCCTCGGCGAACCGGACCCGGCGGATGTGCGCCACCGTCGTCCCCGGCTCGACGCCGAGCGCCTCGGCGACGGTGTCCGATGCCGGGACGTCGTCGCGGACGAGGAGCTTCGTCGTCGGCACCTGCGACCCCTGTGTGAGGTCGTCGTACAGGCTCGTCAGCTCGACCTTCCGCGTCACCGGGCCGTGCACCACCTGCGTGCCGATGCCGCGACGGCGCACGAGCAGGCCCTTGTCGACGAGGTCCTGGATCGCCCGGCGGATCGTCGGCCGCGACAACCCGAGCCGTTCCCCGAGCGCGATCTCGTTCTCCAACCGGGCCCCCGGCGGCATCGCACCGGAGCGGATGGCGTCCTCGATGCGCGATGCGACCTGGAAGTAGAGGGGCATCGGCCCGGACCGGTCCAGGTCCATGAACAGGTCGGACGGCAGCTGGCCTTCGTTGGTCATCGCGGTCCTTCGGGGAGCTCGAGCGCGGCACCGCTGCCACCCGGGTCGACGTGCGCGGCACCGCTGCAGCGGGAATGTCGTGACAATACCACCGGGGCCCCGCCACCCCGGGCACGAGCACGACGGGTGTCGCCCTCCGGAACCGCGGTGGTCAGTCCGAGAACACCATCGGCCGACGGGAGAGACGCGGCTGCGGTGCGGCCGTGCGCGGCTTCTCCTCACGCGGTCGGACCGGCGTCACGTGCACCCGGGTCGCAGCGCCCAGCGCCTCGACCGTGTCCGCACGGTGGAGCTGCGCGGCGTGCACCACGATCGCGGCGCAGGCTTCGGCGTCCGCTGCGGCGTCGTGGTGCGCGAAGCCCTCGTGCCCCGCGGCGCGCGCGGCCATCGGCAGCCGGTAAGACTCGAGCGTGTAGGTCTTGCGGGCCACCTGCAGCGAGCACAGGGAGTGGTGCTCGGCCAGCGGCGTCCCCGTCGCGGCGCATCCACCCGCGATCACACCCATGTCGAAGCGGGCGTTGTGCGCCACGAGGACGTCGCCGTCCGCGAACGCCACGATGTCCGCGTACTGCTCCGCCCAGCCCTTCGCCCCCACGACGTCGGCGGCGACGATCCCGTGGATGCGGGTGTTCCACTCGAGGAAGGCGTCGTGCCCGACCGGCGGTTGGATGAACCACGAGGCACGCTCCGCGACCCGGCCGGCGCGGATCTTCACGAGTCCGACGGAGCACGCGCTCGCAGGGGAGCTGTTCGCGGTCTCGAAGTCGATGGCGGTGAAGTTCAACGGCACGGTCCCGATCGTCGCACGGGGCTCCGACATCGGCTGCGGTTGTCGACGGCGTTGCGCCGCGACGGCCGCGTCAGCGGGCTCCGCGCCCGCACGCCGGACCGGTCGTGACCCCGTCGCGGGTAGGCTGTCCTCCCGTGGCTCTCACCATCGGAATCGTCGGTCTCCCGAACGTCGGCAAGTCGACCCTGTTCAACGCCCTGACCAAGAACCAGGTCCTCGCCGCGAACTACCCGTTCGCGACGATCGAACCGAACGTCGGCGTGGTGAACCTGCCCGACCCGCGGCTCGACCAGCTCGCGGAGCTGTTCGGTTCCGAGAAGACCGTGCCCGCGCCGGTGTCGTTCGTCGACATCGCCGGCATCGTCAAGGGTGCGAGCGAGGGCGAGGGCCTCGGCAACAAGTTCCTCGCCAACATCCGCGAGGCCGACGCCATCGCGCAGGTCGTCCGCGGCTTCGCCGACGACGACGTCGTGCACGTGGCCAACAAGGTCTCGCCGAAGGACGACCTCGAGGTCATCAACACCGAGCTGATCCTCGCCGACATGGAGACCATCGACAAGGCGCTCCCGCGGTACGAGAAGATGCTCAAGCTCAAGCAGGCCGAGCCGGTCGTCCTCGAGACCGCTCGGGAGGCGCGTGCCGCCCTCGAGCAGGGCACGCTGCTGTCAGCGACGTCGATCGACCTCACGCCGATCGCCGAGCTCGGGCTGCTCTCCGCCAAGCCGTTCATCTTCGTCTTCAACGTCGACGAGGCCGTGCTCACCGACGAGGCGCGCAAGGCCGAGCTCGCGGCACTCGTCGCCCCCGCGCAGGCCGTGTTCCTCGACGCGAAGATCGAGTCGGAGCTCATCGACCTCGACCCCTCGGATGCGGCCGAACTCCTCGAGTCCACCGGGCAGACCGAGTCCGGGCTCGACCAGCTCGCGCGCATCGGGTTCGACACCCTCGGGCTCCAGACCTACCTGACTGCAGGTCCGAAGGAGTCGCGGGCGTGGACGATCGGCAAGGGGTGGAAGGCGCCCCAGGCTGCCGGGGTCATCCACACCGACTTCGAGAAGGGCTTCATCAAGGCCGAGGTCATCTCGTTCGAGGACCTCATGGCGGCCGGCTCGATCGCCGAGGCCCGCGCGCACGGCAAGGCCCGGATCGAGGGTAAGGACTACGTCATGCAGGACGGCGACGTGGTGGAGTTCCGCTTCAACAACTGAGGCGCCGCGGAGTGGTCACTCGGCGACCTCGTGCATGTTCTGCGCCTGCCACCCCTCCGGCACGGACTCCCGGTACGCGGCAGCGGCGGCCCGGTAGTCCGGCCCGGTCGCCTCGTGCGGCCGGAGTGCCTTCGAGCGGGCGAGCGCCTTGACGGTCGACTCGCCCGTTGCCTTGCTGGTGACCGTGTTGACCTGGAGGAGCTCGAACCCGTCGAGGTCGAGCCCCGCGATCGCGGCAGCTCGGGCCTCGCCGATGGTGTCACCGCTGCCCTCGGATTCCCGGGTCTCGGTGGATCGCAGGGTGCCTCGCAGTGTCGTCACCCTTCCAGTATGGATCGATCGACACGCTGCCCCTGACGTGCGCCAGGATGGGCGCATGACGAACGCTCAGGCAGGGTGGTACGACGACGGCTCCGGCACGATGCGGTGGTGGGACGGCAGCGCGTGGACGGAGCAGGTGCAGCAGCCGGCGGCCCCCGCGCCCGGCATCGGCGGGATGATCGACCGGATCCAGGCCGAGGCGACGTCGGGTGCGAACGCGCGGCCCGCGCCGGCGGGCATGAGCTACGTCGTCCTGCAGGTGGTCCTCAAGGAGAAGTTCTTCGGCACGGGCTCCGGGAACCTGACCGAGCTCGAGCGGGCGATCAACGCGCAGGCCGCGCTCGGGTACCGGCTGCACACGATCACCACGTCGTCGTCGGGCAGTACCGGCTTCGGCGGGGGCGACAGGATCCAGGCGACGATGGTGTTCGAGAAGCTCGTCTGATCACGACAGGTTCGCCGTGGCGCGTCGCCGCCACACGGCGCTAGGTTGTCGCAGAGCAGCCAGCACCGAGGAGCGCCCATGTCGTACGTCGTCGACTTCGTGACCGTGTCCACCGTGGGGCTGGAGTCCTCGCCCGTCGCCGACGCACTCGCGGGGCTCCGCGCGAACGAGGCGCGGTACTTCAAGAACAAGTACGACGTCGACTTCACCACGCAGCCGGCGGCGGAGGTCCCCGACCTCGTGGAGTACGTCGCACGGGTCCTCCGCGAACGGGATGTGACGATCGCGTCCCCGGCGCTGGAGGCGACCGAGTTCGAGGTCGACGGTGTGCGCTGGACGTACGTGTTCTACCAGTCCGGGTTGTCGGTCAACGTGCTCTACACACTCGAACCGGGCGGGAAGCGGGCTGTCGGGTTCAAGCTGTCCGACGGCATGGAGGTGCCTGAGGAGCTCACGGACAAGTTCAAGTTCGCCAGGCAGCGGTCGAAGCTCGCCGGCACGATCCGCGGCTCCTACTTCGTCATCAAGGGCGAGTACTGACGAGCGGGATGGTCAGTCGAGGATCGCGATGATGACCGCAGGGATGCGGAGCTCGATCACGTCCCAGACGATCTCCTTCTTCGCCTTTCGGTAGTCGTGCGACAGGATGTTCCGCGTCCGTCGGACTGCGGCGAGAGACAGTCCCTCGGGCAGCAGCGCAGCGCGGTCTGTGGGGAGGCGTCCGACAAGGTCGTCGAAGTGGATCACCACTGCCTCCGCTGCACGGTAGGTCAGACTCCGCGGCGCGTCGAATGCCGGTCGCCCGTGCTCCACGATCTCGGAGCACTCGGCGAGCAGGTCGAGGAAGCCTTCTCGGAGCGCGGACCAACGTTCGCGTGGTTGCTCGGACTCGCCTCGCGGAACTGGATGGAATCGGTCGCTCACAGCGGCACGGCCTCACCGAGGACGTGGGCGAAGTGCGGGTCGTCGCCGATGTCGTCCGTCAGCAGGTCGACCTCGAAGCCGGTCATCTCCTCGACCGCGTGTGCGAAGCCACCGAGGTCGAAGAGCGACGCCTCCGACGTGAGCCCGACGAGGAGGTCGATGTCGCTGTTCGGGGTGTCGTGTCCGCGGATCGCGGAGCCGAACACGCGGACGTTCACGAGGTGGTGCCGGTTTGCCTCGATCAGGATGTCGTCCGCATAGATGCTGAGCGGGATGCTGGGACGTATCTGAGCCGCACGGAGGATGCGCTCGAGTGATTCTGCGCGGGGCTGCTGTCGGCCACTTTCGTACGCGGAGATCGTGGGCTGTTGCATGCCGGCCGCGCTCGCGAGCGCCGCCTGGGACATGCCGATGTCGAGCCGAGCCGACTTGATGAGATCAGCAGCTCGATCGACGCGCATGGAGCCCTCCCATAGCGAGGGACTATACCGCCTACGACTGCTGATTCAGCCGTGTAGGGGAAGGATCAGCGCCCGCTCCACCGCACCCACGCCTGCACCTGCGCGCGCGCCCCTTCGAGCGACGAGTGTGCACCGCGGATCGAGCGGTCCGGCGACGAGACGACGTACTGCCGTGCCCGGGTGACCTCGCACAGCTGGTCGGCACCGAACGACACCTTCCAGTGGTCCTCGGCGTCCCTGACCCACTCCAGACGATTCGGCATGTCGACTCCTTGTTCACCGCGTCGATGCCGCGGTCGTGAATCGGACAGTAGACCCGGACCCCGTGAGACCGGGGTACGCCCTGGCCCGGATGCGCGGACCTCCGGTGTCGTTCCGGGCACGTTCCGTACCGTCACGGGGAACGAAGGGGGACAACGTGAAGTACATCAGTTGCGAAGGTGTCGACGTGATGACCGGCGATCTCATCGCGGACGCGGTCATGGACTACGCGGCGGTGCTCGGCGCGAACGCGCGGACCGACTCGGTCTCGGTGCCGTCGGTCGGTCCGGACGGCGCCCTGATCCGGACGACCCTCCTCGTCGGGCCGGCCTCCGAGTTCGTCGTGGTCCCGGCTCCGGACGACGTGCTCGAGCCGGAAGACCCGGACTTCATCCGCCGCCTGCGCGACGCCGCGGGCCGGGCCGGTGATGCGCGCCCCCTCGACGCGGACGGCCGGCCGCGGTTCGTCGGCGCTGACGGGCCTTCCCGGCGCTGACGGGCCTTCCCGCCGCTGAGGCCGTGCACGACGAAGCGCGCCGCCGGGAGGACCGGCGACGCGCTTCGTGGGGGAGTGGATCAAGCAGCGAGCAGGAGCTCACCCGCCGTGACGTCCTGCGCCTGCAGGAGCGTGCGGCTGGCCTCGCCGCGCCAGGACCGGCCGGGGATGGTCCAGCCGGCCTCGCCGCGGACCTCCACGCGTGCCCCGGGGGCGACGAAGGCGCCGAGGTCGTCGGCGTCCATCCGGACGAGGTACTCGCGCCCGGTCCAGACGTCCCGGACGGGGAACTCGGCGATGTTGTCGGGGGAGGTGACGGGAGCCGCGAGGGCGGTCCCGATGATGCTGAGTCGGTCGTTGCCGACGTTCGTGATGGTGTTCATGGTGCTGGTCTTCCTGAGTCGTTCGGCGCCGTCGCGGTGTCCGCTGCTCGGTCCGTGACTTCGTGGTCCCGGTCGTTCGCGGTGTCCGCTGGCGCGCACGCCGTGTGTCGACGTGCGGCTCGTCCGTCGGGACGAGCGGTGGTCTCGTGGGAATGCGATCCCGGTTGGATCGGTGTCGAGACGGTTCGGTGTGCGCGAATCAGATGGGTTCGCTGCAGTGCACCAAAGCAACAGTATAGGTCGGAACCTGCCAGGTGTCCAGGCTCAGGCCAGGAACGCGTCCCAGCGGGCTCCACCGGCCGCCACGTTGCCGCTCCGGTCGAGCCGGCCCGCAGGGGATCCGGGCTTCCGCCCGGCCTGCTCGTGGATGCGTCCTGCGAACGTCGCGGAGAAGTCGAGCCGGGGCACGGCTGCGGTCACCGTGCGGAGCACGTCCGGCGGCACGAGGTCGAAGCCGACCCCGGACACGTCCAGCGAGGTCGCGACCTCGAGCAGGTGCCCTTCGACGTCGACGTCCGGGTCCACCGAGGTCCACATGTGGCGCTCGATCACCTCGCCGACGCGTCGTGCTCGCGCAGGGTCCCACCCGGCACCGAGCGCGAAGACCGACCCGACCGCGCCACCCGCGTCCTCGAACGGGATCGTGTGCGCGTCGAACGACGGCGTCACCCCGAGGTCGTGCAGCATCGCCGAGACGAAGAGCAGCTCGCGGTCCGGCTCGAGCCCGGCGGACGAGGCGATCACCGAGGCCCAGGCCCACGACCGCAGGCAGTGGTTCACGAGCGCCGTCGGGGACCACGTGCGGACGACCTCGAGCGCGCGCGCCGCGACGGCGGTGGGCGGTGTCAGCAGGGCGTCGACGTCGGTGGTCACGGCACGACGCTAGCGCAGGTCGCGACGCGACCCCCCTGACGGCCTGGAGGCACGGTGCAGGCCCGCCCCGCGCCTCCAGGCCGTCGACCGGTTCAGTTCAGGGTGGGGGTGTCCTCCGGCACGACGCCGCCGCCGTAGAGGTCGGTCGCCAGGTCGCGGAGCGCGCGCAGCGCGACGCGCTGCGTGAGCGGTCCGTACGAGATGCGGGCGACGCCGAGGGCCTCGTACTCCGCGGCGGGCAGTGCGCCCGGGAGGCCGATCACCGAGAGCTTCCCGCGGCCGAGCCCGTCCACGAGGCGCTCGACGACGTCGCGCTGGATCGCTCCCGGGACGAACACGAGCGGGGCGCCGGCGTCGAGGAACGCCTTGCCGCGGGCGATGGCGTCCTCGATGCTCTCGTCGAGCGGGCGGTCGCCGCCGCGGGCGATGGCGTCGGTGCGGGCGTTGAGCTGGAAGTCGATGCCCTCGGCTTCGACGGCCTTGGTGATCGCGGCGACACGGGCGACGGCCTCGTCGAACGGGCGGAGGCGGTCCTCGACGTTCGCGCCGACGATCCCGACGCCGATGGCGCGTCGGATCGTCTCGGCCGGGTCGTCGTAGCCGTCGTCGAGGTCGGCGGTGACGGGCAGGTCGGTGGCGGCGACGACCGTGGCTGCTCCGGCGAGGGCGACGTCGAGGGGCATGCCGCCGTCCTCGTAGCCGTGGCTCGCGGCGATCGAGTGCCCGGCGGTCGCGATCGCCCGGGTCTCGGGGAGGTCGCTCACGACCTTGGCGCTGATCGCGTCCCACACGTTCACGACGCGGAGGATCTCGGGGGCTTCGTGCAGCTGCTTGAGGGTGGACGCCTTGTCGGCGGTGCTCGTGCTCATGACGCCGACAGTAGGCCGAGCCCGGGGTCGCCGTCCCGTGGTGCGCGCCTGCGCGACGCAGGATGACGGTCGGGGTCGCGCCGTGCCTCCAGGCCGGTGCATCCTGGGACGCATGGCGCACGACGAGCAGGACCCGGTCGGGGACCTCCGCGGGGTCCGCACGAGCATCAAGTGGACGCGGTACGCACCCGAGGTGCTGCCGCTGTTCGTCGCCGAGATGGACCACGAGGTGGCGCCCGAGATCCGACAGGCCCTGATCGAGCGGGTGCAGCAGTCGGACCTCGGCTACCTCGACGGGCCGGGCCCGCTCGCCCCCGCGTTCGCCGGCTTCGCCCGTGACCGGTGGGGCTGGGAGGTCGACCCGGCACGCGTGTACCTCGCGACCGACGTCAGCGTGGGCATCGTGGAGACACTCCGGCTCGCGCTGCCCGACGGCGGGCGGGTCGCGATCACCCCGCCCGTGTACCCGCCGTTCTTCGAGCTGGTCGAGGAAGCCCGATGTCAGGTCGAGGAGGTCCCGCTGCTGGAGCAGTGGGGTGACTACCGGCTGGACCTGGACGGCCTCGAGCGTGCGTTCGCCGACGGTGTCCGGGTGTTCCTGCTCTGCAACCCGCACAACCCGGTCGGGCTCGTGCACGACCACGCCGACCTCGTCGCGCTCGCCGAACTGGCCGCGCGGTACGACGTGCTCGTCGTCAGCGACGAGATCCACGCACCGCTCACGCACCCGGGCGTCCGGTTCACCCCCTTCGCGATGGTGGCGGAGCCGGCCGGGGCCCGCAGCGTGTGCGTGACGTCGGCGAGCAAGGGGTGGAACCTCGCCGGGGTGAAGTGCTCGGTCATCGTGGCGGGGGACGGGCGGACGGCAGCGCTCCTCGACACCCTCTGGGAAGAGGTCGCCTGCCGGACGAGCATCCTCGGCCTGCACGCGAACACGGCGGCGTTCACGCTCGCGACCGACTGGCTCGACGACGTGGTCGCGCGGATCGTCGCGAACGAACGGCTGCTCGGCTCGCTGCTCTCGGAGCACCTGCCGGGTGTGGTCTACACCCGGCCTCGCGCGGGCTACCTGGCATGGCTCGACTTCCGGGGCATCGGGCTCGGGGACGACCCGGCGGTGCCGTTGCGGGAGCACGCGTACGTCGCGCTGAACTCCGGCCTCGGGTTCGGGTCGCAGGGGCGGGGGTTCGCCCGGCTCAACCTCGCGTGCTCGCCGGAGACGCTGCGTGAGGCCGTGTTCCGGATCGCGTCGGCGTACCCGTCCGGCGCGCAGGAGGGGCTGGTCTGGCGGGTGGCGTGAGCGCGGCGGCTGCCTGGCCTGGCCGGGCTGGACCGGGGCGAGACCCGCGGTGAGCGACGTGTCTCGAGCGCTGGCGTGCGAGATCGGTCGCTGACGCCGAGTCTCGGGAGTGTGAGCGGGGTCGGTCAGGCGTCGCCGGGGTCGGCGTCGATGTACTGGTTGCGACCGACGACCCGGATCTGGAGCTCGTCGTCGCGGTCCATCGCGAGGAACTCCCGTGCCACGAAGCCGACGGCGGGCCAGCGGGTCACCTCGGTCACGAGGAGCCCGTCGATGAACACCTGCCACGCGCCGCGCTCGCGGACGGCCTGCACCTGGTACGTCGCCATGCCGCGAGCGTACCGGTCGGACGGGGTACGGGCAGCCGGTGCGCTCGGGTCGTGCGCGCGGGGCGTGTGCGCGCCGTGCGCGCGGGGTGTGCGCCCGGGTCAGTCGACGCGCTTGGCGTAGAAGCGCAGGGTCGGAACCTGGCCGTCCGGACGGCACCAGCCCGCGGGTCCGCGCCCGGTGAGACACCAACCGCGCCGCTCGTAGAGGCGCCAGGCGGCCGGGGTGTCCTCCGTGACGTCGAGGCGGACGTGGCCGCCGGGCAGCGACTGCTCGGCGGCGCCGAGCAGCGCGTCCGCGACGCCCCTGCCGCGGTGGTCGGGATCGACGAACAAGCGGGTGACTTCGGGCATCCGGCCGGGTGACGGCACCGTGATGGCGACGTGTCCGACGACGCGGTCGTCCTCGATCGCGACCCATGCCGCCCGGAGCCCGGTCGGGGAGAGCCATCCCGCCGGGTCGGCCGGCCAGGTGGTCGGCCAGCCGAAGACGTGGGCGCGCCAGAGGACCTCGACCAGAGCGTCCTGGTCGGCGTCGGTCCGCTCGTGGATGCGCATCTCGACCGACGCTATCGACCAGGAGCGAGCATCGGTCAGGTGGACGATCGGTTCGTCCCCCGAGGCGGACACGAGCGTGGGCACCGACCGGCGCGGACCGAGCGCCGATGGCGGCGCTCGGCGGCCGGGCTCAGCCGAGGTCGAGCCGCATGTGCACGTCCGCGCGGGCGTACGGACTCGGTGCGACCTCGTGCGGCTCCAGGTGCCGGAAGCCGAAGGCCTCGTACAGGTGCACCGCGCTGGCGAGCTGTGCGTTGCTCTCGAGGACGACCCGGGTGGCGCCGAGCGCACGCGCCCGCTCGAGTGCGGCCGCGATGAGGCGCCGACCGGTCCCGTGCCCCTGGTGCTCCGGGGAGACGGCCATCTTCACGAGTTCGAACTCGCCGGGAGCGGTCGGGGCCAGACCGACGCAGCCGATGACGACGGTCTCGTCGCGGTCGGTCAACCGGGCGACGAGTACCGCGCCGCCGGGCTCGACCACACGTCCGACCGGGTCGCCGAGGTACCGGCGGTCCTCGTCCTCGAGGGTGAAGAACCGGGTGATCCACGCTTCGTTGAGCGTCCGGAAGGCCTCGGCGTCGGCGGGGGTGGCGAGGTCGGTGATGGAGACGGTGGCGGTGGGCGTGGTGTCGGGCATGCATCCATGATCGATCGGCCGGTCAGGTGTCGTCCAATACTCGTTCTGTGCGATCGATACGCTGCATGCATGGATGTGGACCTCCGACAGCTCCGGGCCTTCCTCGCGGTCGCCGACGAGCTGCACTTCGGCCGTGCCGCGGCGACGCTGCACATGGCGCAGCCGGCGCTCTCCCAGCAGATCCGTCGGACCGAGCGTGACCTCGGCGTCGACCTGTTCGTCCGGACCTCCCGGAGCGTGGCCCTGACCGCCGCGGGCCGGGTGCTGCGGGGTCGGGCTCGATCGCTCCTCGACCAGGCCGCGCGCGACCTCGACGAGACCGTCCGCGTCGGCCGGGGTGAGGCAGGCCGGCTCGACGTCGGGTTCGTGGTGTCCGCCCTGCCCCTCGGACCGATCGAGCGCGTGCAGGCGTTCCGGGAGCGCTACCCGCTCGTCCGCGTCGAGCTGACCGAGGGATACACGTCGCACCTCGTGGCGCGGATCCTGCGTGGAGAGCTCGACCTCGCGGTGGTGCGGGATCCGGACCCGGAACCGGGGGTGCGGCTGCTGCCGTTCCGGAGCGAGCGGTTCGTCGCGGCCGTGCCGACCACGCACCGGTTCGCGACCCGGACGAGTGTCGAGGGTCCCGAACTCGTCGACGACCCGTTCGTGTTCTTCCCGGCGGAGGCGGGGGCGCTGGCGACGGAGCGCAACCTCGCGCCGGTGACCTCCGGCGGACGGCGGCCCCGGGTCGTGCAGGAGGCGACGACCTGGGCGACCGTGCTGCACCTCGTCGGCGCCGGGCTCGGCGTGACGGTGGTGCCGGAGAGCGCGGCCGTCGCGGCACCGGACACCGTGGCGCTCCTCCCGCTGGACGGGAGCGACCACCGGAGCGAGCTGTTCTGGGCGGCCCGGGCCGACGACGACCGGGAGATCCTGCGGAACTTCGTCGCGGCGACCGAGCGGTCGACGGCGCGGCCCACAGCGCGGTCCACGGCGCGGCCGACGGATCGGTCGACGGAAGCGGGGCCGGAGCGGTCGCCGCAGGCGGGGTGGAGCGGCCACCGGGAGGGATGACGGAGCCCGGCACCTCGGCGCGGGAGCGCGGAGTCGACGGCAGCACCGGCGCCCGTCGGTGCGCTCAGGCGAGCGGCAGCACCGGCGCCCGGTGGTGGCCGAGCTCGTCGTCGTGCCAGGGACGGGCCCCGGCGAGCTCCAGCCCGAGCTGCACGAGGACGAAGCGCACGTGCGGTTCGACGTCGGGTTCCCACGAGCCCTCGACCCCGAGCCCGATGGTGCCGAGCTCGTCGTCGGCCTCGTCGTGGACACCGAGTCGCCAGCGCCCGTCGCCCTGCTCGGAGACGACGGCCCAGCGGGCGGCAGCGAAGCGCGACGACATGCCCTGACCGTACCGACGACCACCGACGGTGCGCGGAGCGGGGTTCCGACGATCGGGGTCGCGCGACCTGCCCCGGAACGCGAGAATCGCTCCGTGGAGATCGTCCGACCGCCCGAACGCAGTGCCCTGGCGAGCTTCCTCCGCGCCCGCCGCGCAGCAATGCGCCCGGAGGAGGTCGGTCTGCCCGTCGACCCGCGGCGACGCGTCACCGGGCTCCGGCGTGAGGAGGTGGCTCGGCTCGCGGGGATCAGCGTCGAGTACTACCGGCGGCTGGAACAGGGGAGCGGGCACCGGATGTCGCTCCAGGTGTGTGCGTCGATCGCTCGGGCACTCCGGCTCGACCGTGCCGGTGCGGCGTACCTGCACCGGCTGGCGACGGCGGGGTCGGAGGTCACGTACGAGCTGCACCAGGACGAGGGGCCGCCGCCGGAGCTGGTCGAGCTGATCACCCTCTGGGACCACACCGCCGCGTACATCATCGACCGCAACCAGGACGTCCTGGTCAGCAACGACCTGATGCGCGCGGTCGCCCCGGGGTACGTGGAGGTCGGGAACAACGTCGGCCTCATGCAGTTCGAAGCACCGCCCGGGCTCCGCGCGGCACCGTCCTGGCAGGAGGGAGCGCGCACCACGGTCTCGCGGCTCCGCTACCACGGCAGCCCGGCCGACGCACGGTGGCAGGAGGTCGTGGCGCTGCTCCTCGAGGACGAGGACTTCGCGGACCTGTGGCACCGGCACGAGGCGCACCCGTTGACGTCGGGCCGGGCGCCGAACCACTTCGACGGGTACGGCTGGGTCGACCTCCGGTGGCAGGTGCTCGAGGCGCACCCCGGGCTGTACACGCTCATCTGCTACGGCACCCCCGGCAGCGTGGGGGAGCGTGCGCTCGCCGAGCTCGCGGCCGGCCTGCGGGAGGGACGGGTCAGCGTCCCGGACGGCGCCGTGGCGACACCGACGAGCGGGAGCCGGCTGTCCCGGTACCGGGGAACCGGACCCGGCGGACCGCGATCCGTGTACTCGCAGGGTCACGACAGCCCGGCGGCCGGGTCCTAGCGTGACGCTCGACCCCACCGTCGAGAGGAAGCGCCATGACATCGCCCACCATCGTGCTCGTCCACGGAGCGTTCGCCGACTCCGCCAGCTTCGCCCCGGTCACCCGGCTCCTGCTGGACCGGGGCTTCACCGTCCGGGTCCCCGCCGTGCCGAACCGGAGCCTGTCCGGTGACGCCGCGGTCATCCGTGCGCTCGTCGAACAGATCGACGGCCCCGTGCTCCTCGTCGGCCACAGCTACGGCGGCGCGGTGATCACCGTCGCCGGCGTGGCCGAGAACGTCGCCGGCCTCGTCTACGTCGCGGGCTACGCGCTCGAGGAGGGCGAGAGCCTGGCGCAGTTGCAGGGCGGCTTCCCCGACTCCGACCTCGCGCAGAACCTCGTGTACGCGCCGTACCCGGTCCCCGGCGCCGAGGACGGGACCGACGTGTCGGTCGTGGTGGAATCCTTCCCGGACGTGTTCGCGGCCGGTGTCGACCGGTCGACCGCCGAGGTCCTCGCCGTGTCGCAGCGACCGCTCTCCGCGGTGGCCTTCGGCGAGCCGGCATCGGTGGCGGCCTGGCGGACGAAGCCCGGCTGGGGGATCGTCTCCGCCGCGGACCACACCATCAACCCGGACGTCGAGCGGTTCGGGTACGAGCGCGCCGGCCTCCGCTCGGTGACCGAGCTCGACGCGCCGCACCTCGTGATGCACTCCCACCCCGCCGAGGTCACCGAGGTCATCACCGACGCGATCGCGCAGCTCGGCTGACCCCCTCGACGACCCCGAGACCACCACCGACCGACCGAACAGAGAGCGGAGACGCACATGCCCTTCATCACCACCGACGACGGCGCGGAGATCTACTACAAGGACTGGGGCAGCCACGACGCCCAGCCGATCGTGTTCCACCACGGATGGCCGCTGTCGTCCGACGACTGGGACGCGCAGATGCTGTTCTTCCTCGCCCAGGGTTTCCGCGTGGTGGCCAGCGACCGCCGCGGGCACGGTCGTTCCTCCCAGATCGACACCGGCCACGACATGGACCACTACGCCAGCGACGTCTCCGCGGTCGTCGAGCACCTCGACCTGCACGACGCGGTCCACGTCGGCCACTCCACGGGTGGCGGGCAGGTCGCGCGGTACGTCGCGCGGTACGGCGAGCCCCAGGGGCGAGTGGCGAAGGCAGTGCTGGTCGCCGCGGTGCCGCCGCTCATGCTCAAGACCGACGAGAACCCCGAGGGCACGGACATCTCGGTCTTCGACGGCTTCCGCGAGGCCCTCGCCGCGAACCGGGCGGAGTTCTTCCAGGCCGTGGCGTCCGGCCCCTTCTACGGCTACAACCGCCCCGGCGCCACCCTGTCCGAGCCGGTCGTGGCCAACTGGTGGCGGCAGGGCATGACGGGCAGCGCGCTCGCACACCTCGAGGGCATCACGGCGTTCTCGGAGACCGACCAGACCGAGGACCTCCGCGCGATCACCGTGCCCGTCCTCGTCCTGCAGGGCGACGACGACCAGGTCGTGCCGTACCGGGCGGCTTCGATCAAGCAGGCCGAGCTGCTGCAGGACGCGACGCTGAAGATCTACGAGGGGTACCCGCACGGCCTGCTCACCACGCACGCCGACGTCCTCAACCAGGACATCCTGGAGTTCATCCAGCAATGAGTCCGCCGCGTGGTCGGCGCAGCCCAGCGCTGTGCCGGCTACGCGGTCTTCGACACGTCCTCGGTGAAGCTGCGGACGCGTCGGAGCAGCGCCTCACCGCGCATCGCGATCGTCGCCGGCGGGTTGAGGTGCGGCGGTGCGGTGCGGATGAGCATCGAGCACCCGAGGTCCTCGCAGATGTAGGAGCCGATCGTGTTGCCGTTCCGGCCCGACTCGCCGGCGCGCGCGGCCGAGAAGAGGCGCACCTGCGTCGCGGGCTGCGGCGAGTGGCAGAAGGAGCACATCGCGGCGATGCCGGGCCGGAGCGACCCACCGGCCGAGCGGACGACGATGCCGACGGGCCGGTCGTCGATCCACGAGACGATGTAGCCCCGTCGTGCGGCCTGCGGGTCGCGCCAGCCGAGGAACTCGCGCTCGTCCCACAGCATCTCGTGCAGCCCCGGGATCGGGAGCTGCTCGAGTTCATCGGGGGTGGCGTTGACGAACGACGAGCGGATGTCTGCTTCGGTCAGTGGCTTCACGGTCCGCCCACCCTAACCCTCCAGCCTGGAGGCCCGGATCACCCCGAGCGCGCTCGTCCCGTCCGCCACGAGCACGGCTCGACGGACCGCGTCGCGGCCGAGCCGCCTGGCGGCGGCGTCGTCCGCCGCGAACTCGACGAGCACGCGCGTCGAGCGCGCCATGGCACGCGCGCCGGGCACCCACGGGACCGCGCGTTCGATGGACTCGGCGATGCCGACCGCGACCGCGTGGTGCTGGGACAGGTGGGCGCGCTCGTGGGCGACCACGGCCTCCAGTTCGTCCGTCCGGAGCTGGTCCGCGAGCCCGGTGCTCACGAGCACGCCGCCGGAGCGACCGGGGACCGCGCACGCCAGTGCGTGGTCGGCCTCGACCACCGCGACCGGGACGCCCGCGATCTCGCGGTGGGGCGCCGCCCCGGACCGCATCGCCTCGCGCACGGCGTCGTGCTCCGGCCCGGGACGGACCCGGACCGCGACGACGAAGGCGAGGACGGCGACGACCGCGACGCCGACGTTCAGCCCGTGCGACGCGGAGGTCCCGATGCCGAAGGGATCGGTCAGCGGGCGGTTCGCCAGGACGACGAGCGCGATGCCCGCGACGAACCCGGCGACCCCGAGCAGGACGGCGACCGACCACGACACGAGTGCCGTGCGGGGACGGTCGATGGTCCACGCGGAGCGGGTCAGCACGCGCGGGGCGAGGACGACGACCGCGAGGGCGAGCACGATCAGGACCACTCCGGCGACGACCACGGGCGCTCCCGGTCAGCCCCGGGAGCGAGCGTCGAGGGCGCGGCGGAGGACGTCGAGGTCGTCCGACGCGAGGGAGCCGGTGAACTGCAGGAGCGCGGCTTCGCGGTCGGCCGCGGCGGCGAGCGCGTTCGACATCAGCGACGCGGTCTGCTCCTCGCGGCTGTTCGTCGCGCGGAACGTCAGCGGTGCGTCGTCGTGCTGCTCGCGTTCGACCTGGCCCTTGCGACCGAGCCGGTCGAGGACCGTGAGGACCGTGGTGAGCGCCGGCCGCGGCTCGGGGAACGCGTCGAGCACCTGCCGGGCGCTGAGCCCGTCGGACGCGGACCAGAGCGCGTCGAGCACCGCCTGCTCGAGCTGCCCGCGGGGGCGCGATCGCTGTCCTGCCACCCGAGGATCTTACGACGGCGCTTCTCCGAGATGTCGAACGGGCGGCGACACCCGCCCGAAACACGGCGGCGGTATGCTCGTCCGCGACAACTGAAGCACGGCCGATCACCCGTCGCGGGAGACGTCGGACCCCGGGACACCGGCGTCCGGCACCGAAGGAGCAACGTCCCCGCCAATCTCTCAGGTCCAACACCGCGACGGACAGGCCACTCTGAAAAGCAGGCGCTCCCGGCCACCGGTCGGACCAGCGGCTCGCCCACGGTGAAAGCCGCCGGACCTCACGGGCCGCGGTGAAACTCTCAGGCCCATGACAGAGGGGGAGTTCCCACCCGACGACGGTCGTCGGGTGTCGTCGAGGACGAGAGAACTCCGCCATGCGTTCATCACCGCTCGAGGCCGCGCACGAGGCCGCCGGCGCCACCTTCACCGACTTCGCCGGGTACCGCATGCCCGTCCGGTACTCGTCCGACCTCGCCGAGCACCACGCGGTCCGCAGCGCGGCCGGCGTCTTCGACCTGTCGCACATGGCCGAGGTCGGCGTGACCGGGCCCGACGCGGTCGCGTTCCTCGACCACGCGCTCGCCGGGTCCTTCGGGGCGATGACCGTCGGCCGGGCCAAGTACTCCCTGCTCCTCGGCGAGGACGGCGGCATCCTCGACGACCTCGTCGTCTACCGGACCGAGGAGCACGTCTTCCTGGTGGTGGCGAACGCGTCCAACCGACAGGTGGCGGTCGACGCCCTGACCGCCCGCGCCGCGGGCTTCGACGTCGTGGTCTCGGACGACTCGGACACGACCGCGCTGGTCGCGATCCAGGGGCCGGCCGCTGCCGGCACGCTCGACGCGCTCGTCGTCGCGGACCGGCTGCAGCCCGAGACCCCCCTCGACGAGCTCCGCTACTACCGCGTCCTCCACGCGCTCTTCGACGGTGCCGAGGTGCTCGTCGCCCGCACCGGCTACACGGGCGAGGACGGCTTCGAGATCTACAGCGACCCGTCCGTCGCCGGGACGATCTGGGACGCACTCCTCGAGACCGGCGCCGACCGTGGCGTCGTCCCCGCCGGCCTGGCCGCCCGGGACACGCTCCGACTCGAGGCCGGCATGCCCCTGTACGGGCACGAGCTCGGCACCGACGTCCGTCCCGCGCAGGCCGGGCTCGGTCGGGTCGTCGCGACGTCCGGGTCGTTCGTGGGGGACGCCGGGGTGGAGCCCGCACCGGGCGCCCGCGTGCTGATCGGACTCGTCACCGAGGGCCGTCGGGCTCCCCGCGCCGGCTACGACGTCGTGCTCGACGGCGAGGTCGTCGGCACCGTCACCTCGGGTGCGCTCTCCCCGACCCTGGGGCACCCGGTCGCGATGGCGTTCGTCGACCCGGCTGCGCTCGATGCGGTGTCGTCGGGCGAGCGAGTCCTGCACATCGACGTCCGCGGCACGGCCATCCCCAGCACCGTGACCCCGTTCCCCTTCTACCGTCGCCCCGCACTGCGTCAATCAGAATCGAGCTAGGACCGTGACCGACCAGACCGCACTCCAGTACACCGCCGACCACGAGTGGCTGCTCGTCGAGGGCGACACCGTGACCGTCGGCATCACCGACCACGCCGCCGAACAGCTCGGTGACGTCGTCTTCGTCGAACTCCCGGCCGTCGGCACCGCGACCACCGCGGGCGAGCAGATCGGCGAGATCGAGTCGACCAAGAGCGTCGGCGAGCTCTTCGCCCCGATCGAGGGCGAGGTCGTCGAGGTCAACGACGCCGTCGTCGACGCCCCCGACACCGTCAACCACGACCCCTTCGGCGCCGGTTGGCTCGTCAAGATCAAGGTGGACGGCACCTCGTTCCCCGAGGACCTCATGGACCACGACGCGTACCGGGCGTCCCTCGCATGAGCGACGCGCAGCAGGACCTCCGGACGTCGCAGAACCTGCAGACGTCCTTCGCCGACCGCCACATCGGCACGACGAGCGCCGACCAGCAGGTCATGCTCGACGTCGTCGGCCAGCCGACGCTCGACGCCCTCGTCCGGACGGCGATCCCGAAGTCGATCCACGCCGCCCCCGTCACCGACTCCGTCATCCCGGCCGCGGTCGGCGAGACCGAGGCGCTCGCCGAGCTCCGCGCGAAGGCCGCGCGCAACACGGTCCGCCGCGCCATGATCGGTCTCGGCTACCACGGCACCCACACCCCCGCGGTGATCCAGCGGAACGTGCTCGAGAACCCGAGCTGGTACACGGCCTACACGCCGTACCAGCCGGAGATCTCGCAGGGCCGCCTCGAGGCGCTCATCAACTTCCAGACGATGGTGTCCGACCTCACCGGCATGGCCACCGCCGGCGCGTCCATGCTCGACGAGGGCACCGCCGTGGTCGAGGGCATGCTGCTCGCCCGCCGCGCCTCGAAGGTGAAGGGCGACGCGTTCCTCGTCGACGCCGACCTCCTGCCGCAGACCCGTGCCCTGCTCGACCACCGTGCGGACGCGGTCGGCATCGCCCTGCGCGAGTTCGACGCCGCCGAGGGCCCGACCGACGACCAGCTCGACGGCGCCTTCGGGGTCATCGTCCAGTACCCGGGCGCCTCCGGCCGTGTCGTCGACCCCTCGTCGACGATCGAGCGCGTCCACGCAGGCGGTGGCATCGCGGTCGTGGCGGCCGACCTGCTCGCGATGACGCTCCTCGCTGCGCCCGGCGACCTCGGCGCGGACGTCGCCGTCGGCACGAGCCAGCGCTTCGGCGTCCCGCTCGGCTTCGGCGGCCCGCACGCCGGCTACCTCGCCGTCCGCGCCGGACTCGAACGGCAGCTGCCCGGTCGTCTCGTCGGGGTGTCCTTCGACGCCGACGGCCAGATGGCCTACCGGCTCAGCCTCCAGACCCGCGAGCAGCACATCCGCCGCGAGAAGGCCACGAGCAACATCTGCACCGCGCAGGTGCTCCTCGCCGTGATGGCGTCGATGTACGCCGTCTACCACGGGCCCGAGGGGCTCCGCTTCATCGCCGACCGGGTCGCCCGCACCACCTCCGCACTCGCCGACGCCGCACGCGGTGCCGGCCTCGAGGTCGTGCACGAGTCGTACTTCGACACCCTGACCCTCCGGGCGCCAGGCCGTGCCGAGGCGCTCGTCGACGCAGCGCGCGAGCGCGGGTACCTCCTGCACCTCGTCGACGCCGACGCCCTCCAGGTGTCGGTCGACGAGACGACCACGCCGGACGACGTGACGGCGCTCGCCGTCGTGTTCGGGGCGGTGGACCAGGCCGTCCCCGCGACCGAGACCGCCGTGCGGGACGCAGCCACGGGCCTCCCGGCCGGCCTGCTGCGCAGCAGCGAGTACCTCACCCACCCGGTCTTCAGCGCGCACCGCAGCGAGACCCGGATGATGCGGTACCTCAAGCACCTCTCCGACAAGGACTACGCGCTCGACCGCGGCATGATCCCGCTCGGCAGCTGCACGATGAAGCTCAACGCGGCGACCGAGATGGCGGCGGTGACCTGGCCGGAGTTCGCGAACGTGCACCCCTTCGCCCCCGCCGAGGACGTCGCCGGGTACCTCGACATGATCGGTGACCTCGAGTCGTGGCTCGCGGAGGTCACCGGGTACGACACCGTCTCCCTGCAGCCGAACGCCGGCAGCCAGGGCGAGCTCGCGGGCCTCCTCGCGATCCGCGGCTACCACCTCGCGAACGGCGACACCGACCGCACGGTCTGCCTCATCCCGTCGAGCGCGCACGGCACGAACGCCGCGTCCGCGGTCCTCGCGGGCATGCGGGTCGTCGTCGTGGCGTGCGACGAGGACGGCAACGTCGACCTCGACGACCTCCGCGCGAAGACCGCGCAGCACGGGGACCAGCTCGCGGCGCTGATGATCACGTACCCGTCGACCCACGGTGTCTACGAGCACGACATCACCGACATCACCGCCGCGGTGCACGACGCCGGCGGCCAGGTCTACGTCGACGGCGCGAACCTCAACGCGCTGCTCGGGCACGCCCGGTTCGGCGACTTCGGCGGCGACGTCTCGCACCTCAACCTGCACAAGACGTTCTGCATCCCGCACGGCGGCGGCGGCCCGGGCGTGGGGCCGGTCGCGGCGAAGGCGCACCTCGCGCCGTACCTGCCCGGTCACCCGATGGCGCAGCAGGCCGACCGACGGACGGGCGCCACCGCCGCGGACGCCGACGACCGGCTCGCGCACGCCGGCGGTCCCGTCTCGGCCGCACCGTACGGCAGCCCGAGCATCCTGCCGATCACGTGGACGTACGTCCGCATGATGGGGCTCGAGGGGCTCACCCGAGCGACCGAGACCGCCGTGCTCGGCGCGAACTACATCGCCGCACGCCTCCGTGACGCCTACCCGGTCCTCTACACGGGCCAGGACGGCCTCGTCGCGCACGAGTGCATCCTCGACCTGCGGCCGCTGCGGGACACCACGGGCATCACGGTCGACGACGTCGCCAAGCGCCTGGTCGACTACGGCTTCCACGCCCCGACGATGTCGTTCCCGGTCGCGGGGACGCTCATGGTCGAGCCGACCGAGAGCGAGGACCTCGCCGAGCTCGACCGGTTCGTCGACGCGATGCTCGCGATCCGTGCCGAGGCCGCCGCCGTCGAGCGCGGCGAGTGGCCGGCGGAGGACAACCCGCTCGTGCACGCGCCGCACACCGCCGCGTCGGTGATCTCGGGGGAGTGGGCGCACGCCTACACCCGCGAGCAGGCCGTCTACCCGCTGCCCGGCATCAGCGCGCGGAAGTACTGGCCGCCGGTGCGCCGCATCGACCAGGCCTACGGCGACCGCAACCTCGTGTGCGCCTGCCCGCCGGTGGAGGCGTTCGCGTAGCGAGCTACGTCGTCCGCGACACGCCAGTGAACACACGGGAGGCCCGTGGCGGATCCGCCACGGGCCTCCCGTCCGTCGTCAGGAGCGTCAGGCGACCGGCGCGACGGGCAGGTGCTGCGCCCACCAGGCCAGCACGTGCTCGAAGCGCTGCACCCGGTGCCGCGGACGCCCCGAGCGTGAGAGCTCGTGGCCCTCACCCGGGAAGACCAGCAGCGACGCGTCGACCCCCGCGCGCTTCAGCGCGACGAACTGCCGGTGGCCCTGCTCGATCGGGCAGCGCCAGTCCTCCTCGGAGTGCGCGACCATGAACGGGATCGTCACCTGCGCGGCGTACGTCAGGGGGCTGCGGCGACGCTGCTCCTCCGGGTCGGCGCCGACGTAGGCGTCCGCGAAGAACCAGCCGATGTCCGAGCTGCCCGCGAACGAGTCCCAGGCGTTGACCGCGCGCTCGCTCCACGCCGCGACGAACCGCTCGCCGTGGTGCGCCGCGACCCAGCTCGTCATGAAGCCGCCGTACGAGCCGCCCATGATGCCGACGCGGGAGCCGTCGAGGTCCGGCCGCTCGAGCGCCGCGTCGAGCAGGGCGAGCACGTCGTCGACGTCGACGGTCCCCATCGCGCCGATCACCGCGCGCCCGTGGTCGAGCCCGTACCCGCCGGAGCCGCGTGGGTTCCCGATGACGACGGCGTAGCCGGCGCTCGCGTACACCTGCGCCTCGTCGAAGAACGCCCACGTGTCCTGGCCGAACGGGCCGCCGTGCACGACACGGAGCACCGGGTGGGGGCCGTCGCCCTCGGGCAGCACCACCCAGCCGTGCACGGGCGTGCCGTCGGGGGAGGTGCCGGTGACCTCCTCGATGCGGCGGACGCCCGGGGCGGCCGCGTCGTCGCGGACGGGAGCGGCGTAGTCCGTCAGGACGCTCGGCTCGGTGCTCGCACCGGTGGCGAGGTCGACGACGAGGACCTCGCCGGGGGAGTCCGTCGTGGCGGCAGTGGCGACGAGCACGTCGTCCGCGACGTCGAACCCGGACACGACCAGGCGTCCGCCGAGGACCACCGCGAGGTCCTCGAGCCCGATCGGCGCCGTGGTGTCCCCCGGGACCCGGCGGACGCCGACGGTCCCGCGGTCGAGCACGGTGACGAGGACGTCGTCGCCGTGCAGCACCGGCGTGCCGGTGACGTCCACCGTCTCCCGGGCGGTGAGCCGCACCGGGTCGGACCCGTGGTCGGCGCGCCACAACCCCTGCGGCTCCGCGACGAGCGTCCCGTCCGCGTGCGACGCCCCCGTGTAGAAGACGGTGCCACGGGGCGTGACGACGGTCTGGTCGACCGACCCCTCCGTGCGGATCGCGAGTGCGAGCGAACCGTCGGTCGCGTCGACGCGGTACAGGTCGTCGTCGTGCGTCTCCCGGTCTCCGAGGTCCCGCGGGGCGACGACGAGGAGCGCGCTGCCGTCCGGGTACCAGCGCGGCGCGGCGAGCGAGCACGGCGCGCTCGTCAGGGCGTGCTGCACCGGGGCGGCATCGCGGTCGGTGACGTCGACGACCACGACCTGCTGGAGCTTGTCGAGCAGGTACCCGGCGCCGTCGACGTGGAAGTCGAGCCGGGTCACGAGTCGCGGCGCCTCGGCGGACGGGGCCGGTCGGCGGTCGTCGTCGCCCGGGACGGCCGAGCCGTAGCGGCCGGGCTCCGGGAAGCGGGCGGTCACGGCGATGCGCGTCGAGTCGGGCGACCAGACGGGGGCGCCGGCGCCGAGCGGCAGCGCCGTGACGACCCGGGCCTCGCCGCCGTCGACCGGTGCGACGGCGACCTGGGGCCGCTCGGCGCCGTGCTCGTCCGCCACGACGCGGAGGAACGCGAGGGTCCGGCCGTCGGGGGAGAGGACGGGCGCCGAGTCCCGGTCACCGGCGGTCCAGCGGATGGGCCCCGACCCGGTCACCTGCTCGACGGTGGTGCGGTAGCGGTCGCCGTCGAGATCCGGGCGGGACACCGAGACGAAGGCCGAGCCACCGTTCCGCGGGTCACCGGAGACGGTCGGGGAGGAGGGGACGTGGAGGTGGTGGATGTCGTTGGCGAGCACCCTGCCACGCTACGACCCGGACGCCGGACCATGCGGGCAACTGGCCGCCGAGCGTTCCCCGAGCGTTCATCGCTTCCGTGGCTGTTCGCAAGACTGTTCGGTAACGCGTGCGACGTCAAGCCTCCCTGTTGCGCATCGGGCCCGCCGGGCGCAAGTATCCGCAGTCTCACGCAACGATCCACTGCACACGTTTCCGGTGTGTAACAAGTTCTCCCGAGATTTTGAGGGGTCTCCGACGGCCACCTAGGGTTCTTGCGAACGCGGCGTGGAGCCTGCCTCCCTCGTGTTCGGTCACATTCCATCAGGAGGATCACAGAGTGAACATCACCAAGAAGCGAGGGCGCCAGCTGCTCGGCGCCGTCGCCCTGGCCGGGGCGGCTGCGATCGCCCTCGCCGGTTGCACCACTTCTCCCAGTGCCAATGAGTCGGGTTCGGCGTCGAACAAGACCATCACCGTCGCGCAGGTCAACGAAGTCACGTCGTTCAACTACAACACCCCCCAGGGCAACCTGGACATGAACGGCATGATCAACTACATGACCCAGCCGCAGTTCGTGACGCTGGGCTCGGACTACAAGATCACGCCGAACACCGACCTCGGCACCGTCGAGAAGCTCAGCGACGACCCCCTGACGGTCAAGTACACGCTGAACAAGGACGCGAAGTGGTCCGACGGCAAGTCCATCACCTCTGACGACCTCCTCCTGGGCTGGGCACAGGCGTCCGGCTACTACGACTCGGCCACGCAGGACGAGTCGACCGGCAAGGTCACGAGCGGGACGCAGTACTTCTCGCTCGCGTCGGCGTCCCCGTTCAAGACGGACTACCCGACGGACATCACCAAGGACTCCATCACCATCAAGTACAAGGAGCCCTACGTCGACTGGCAGCTGGTGAACCCCATCCAGTTCCCGGCGCACGTCGTGACGGAAGAGGCCGGCACCACGGTCGACGACCTCCTCACGGCGCTCAAGGACACCCCCGCCGGTGACCCCGCCAAGCCCGCCGCGGCGAACTCGGTCCTCAAGAAGGTCGCCGACTTCGTCAACACCGGCTACGACAAGACCAGCCTGCCGAGCGACAAGAAGCTCCTCGTCTCGGGTGGCCCGCTCATGGTCTCCGCCTGGACCCCGAAGCAGTCGATGACCCTCGTGCCGAACCCGGAGTACACCGGCGAGCACAAGGTCAAGTTCGGCAAGCTCGTCGTCCGCTTCATCGGTGACGCGAACGCCCAGGTGACCGCGCTCCAGAACGGCGAGGTCGACGCGATCCAGCCGCAGGCCTCGGCCGACACGGTGAAGGCGCTCGACGCCGCCTCCGGTGTGAAGACCATCGAGGGCTCGCAGGTCGCCTACGACCACCTCGACCTGAACTTCGGTTCGTCGGTCTTCAAGGACGAGAACGTCCGCAAGGCGTTCCTCCTCACCATCCCGCGTGAGCAGATCCTGAACTCGATCGTCACCCCGATCAACAAGGACGCCAAGGTCCTCGACTCGCAGCTCTACCTGCCGGGCCAGGACGGCTACGACGACACGGTCAAGAACAACGACTCGTCCGACTACAGCAAGGTCGACATCGCCGAGGCGAAGAAGCTCCTGAACGGCGCCACCCCGTCGATCAAGATCCTCTACAACACCGAGAACCCGAACCGCGTGGACACGTTCCAGGCGATCCAGGCCTCGGCCGCCAAGGCCGGCATCAAGGTCGTCGACGGCGGCTCGCCCGACTGGTCCTCGCTCCTCGCGGGTGGCGACTACGACGCCTCGATCTTCGGTTGGGTGAACCCGGGTGCCGGCAACGCCGCGATCCCGCAGCTCTTCCAGACGAACAACTCGGGCAACTACAACAAGTTCAACGACGCCACGGCCTCGAAGCTCGCTGTCGAGACCCAGAGCACGCTGGACGAGTCCAAGCTGAACGACATGAAGATGGAGATCGACAAGATCGCCTTCGACAAGGCGTACGGTCTGCCGCTGTTCCAGAGCCCCGGCCTCTTCGCCACCGGCTCGAACATCAAGGGCATCGAGTACTTCGGTGGCCAGACGGGCATCTTCTGGAACGTCTGGGACTGGACCAAGTGATCCTGACCGGTCGCTGATCAGCACCACGCACGAGGGGGCGCCGGACTCGACGAGTCCGGCGCCCTCCCGTGAGCCGGGACACCGACCGGCCTACACCCCCACGGCCGAGACCCGGCCCCACGCCGCTGAGCATGGTCGAAGACGACCCTGCCCGCGGGACCCAGTACCCTTGCTGCTCGGGCCGCCCGATCGGACGACCAGCAGCACGAACCACCACACCGGAGAGGCACCCATCGCCCATGGTGAGTTTCATCGCGAGACGGATCCTCGTCTCGGTCCTCATCCTCATCGCCGCGTCGTTCATCATGTACAACCTGGCGGCGATCGCGGGGAACCCCCTGCAGGACCTCCAACAGAGCAACTCGCCGAACCGTGAGCAGCTCATCGCCGCACGAGTCGCAGCGCAGCACCTCGACCTGATCCCGCCGCTGCGCTGGGGTCTGTGGATCAGCGGCGTCGGCAAGTGCGTCATCGGTCAGTGCGACCTCGGCGTGACGTTCCAGAACCAGCCGGTCGCCCAGCTGCTCCCGCAGGCCGTCGGTTCGACGATCCAGCTGGTGACGTTCTCGTTCGTCCTGGCGATCATCTTCGGCATCGGTCTCGGCGTCGTGACCGCGCTGCGCGTCTACTCGGGCTTCGACTACTCGATCACCCTGGTCAGCTTCTTCCTCTACTCGCTGCCGTCCTTCCTGATGGCCGTGCTCCTGAAGTCGTTCATCGCGCTCGACTACAACAACTTCCTCGTCGACCCGAGGATCCCGCCGGTCAACCTCGTCGTGATCGCCGTCGTCGTCGGTCTCGTCATCCAGTTGATCGTCGGCGGCATCCTGAAGCGTCGCCTGATCGTCTTCGCGGTCAGCGCGGTCGTGACCGCTGGCATGCTCCTGCTCATGCAGGCCACCGGCTGGTTCACCGACCCGTCGCTCGGCCCGGTCTTCGTGATCCTCTTCACCGCCGGCATCGGCCTCGCGATGGTGACGCTCCTCGCCGGTACGAAGAACCGTCGTGCATGGCTCACCGCGGGCATCAACGTGCTCGCCGCGATCATCGCGTACTTCGCGATCCAGGGCCTGCTGAACGTGTCGTCCGTCGGCACGATCGTCATCCTCGCGATCGTCACCGTGCTCGTCGGCCTCGCGTCGGGCTACTTCGTCGGCGGACACGACCGCGGGCTGATGATGCGCATCGGTGCGCTGACGGCGTTCCTCAGCGCCGGGGTCATCCTGCTCGACCGCTTCATGCGCTCGTGGATCGACTACACGCAGAACTACGTGTCGCGTCCGATCGCGACGGTGGGCTCGCAGACCCCCGGCCTGACCGGCGACATCTGGATCACCGGCATCGACACGTACACGCACCTGCTGCTGCCGACGATCTCGCTCCTGCTCATCAGCTTCGCGAGCTACACGCGGTACTCGCGGTCGGGCATGCTCGAGGTCCTCGACCAGGACTACGTCCGCACCGCTCGGGCGAAGGGCCTGCCGGAGCGCACCGTCATCGTGCGCCACGCGCTGCGCAACATGCTCATCCCGATCGCGACGCTCGTGGCGACCGACATCGGCGCGCTGCTCGGTGGCGCGATCATCACGGAGCGCGTCTTCGCGATCTCCGGCATGGGCAGCCTGTTCAACAGCGGTCTGTCCATCACGGACGTGAACCCGGTGATGGGGTACTTCCTCGTCATCGCGATCACCGCGATCGCCTTCAACTTCCTCGCCGACCTGGCCTACTCGGCCCTCGACCCGCGGGTGCGCGTCCGATGACCGCCGCCACGACGACGACCGTCGCCACGGCCGCGGTCACGGGACCCACCGACCAGGCGGACCTGCACCTCCAGGAGGACAACCGATGAGCACGATCCAGGGCGGCGCCCCGCTCGAACCCAACATCGGCGACGGCACGGACGTCGGCGAGACCCCCGGCTCGCACGAGAAGCGCGTCGGCGAGAGCCAGGGACGGATCATCCTCCGTCGCTTCCTCGCCAACAAGCTGGCCGTCATCGCACTGATCGTCTACCTGCTCGTGCTGGTGTTCGCCGTGTCAGCGGTCGGCCTCGGCCCGATCCCCGGCTGGTGGCACTACTCGTACAAGGCGCTCGAGGACCTGCAGAACGGCGGCGCGCCGACGGCGGACCACCCGTTCGGGCAGGACCGCATCGGCAAGGACTACTTCGCGCTGACCATGCGCGGCATCCAGAACTCCGTGCTCGTCATGATCGTGATCGGCCTGTTCGCCACGTTCATCGGCGTCGTGATCGGCGCCATCGCGGGCTACTTCCGCGGCACCGTGGACGCCGTCCTCATGCGCATCACCGACATCTTCATCGTCATCCCCGCGATCGTCATCGGCGCCGTGGTCGGCAAGACGGCGAACGGTCTCGGCGCGTGGGGCCTCGCGCTCCTGCTCGGCCTGGTCTCGTGGATGGTCATCGCCCGTCTCGTGCGTGCGGAGTTCCTCTCGCTCCGCGAGCGCGAGTTCGTCGAGGCGGCCCGGGTCGCCGGCGCGTCGGACGCCCGGATCATCTTCCGGCACATCCTCCCGAACGCCATCGGCGTCATCATCGTCTCCGCGACGCTGCTCATCGCCTCGGCGATCCTGCTCGAGACGGCGCTGAGCTACCTCGGCTACGGCATCAAGGCGCCGGACTCGTCGCTGGGTCTGCTCATCAGCCAGAACCAGTCCGCGTTCCAGACCCGCCCGTACCTGTTCTGGTGGCCCGCGACCTTCATCGTGCTGCTCGCGCTCTGCGTGAACTTCATCGGTGACGGCCTGCGCGACGCCTTCGACCCGCGCTCCAAGCGGTTCAGCCTCCGCAAGACGCGCGAGCCGCAGAACACCTCCGGCTCGGAGATGATCAGCGCGTGACGTCCGCCGCCCTCCTAGCGCGCCGCGATCGCGAACCAGCCGCCGACGGCGGTCGCCGCGAGCAGCACGATCGACGCCCAGTGCAGTGTGACCGGCACGCGCACGGCGTCGGCCGTGCCGAGCTCGATGGCGCCGCGTTCGCGCAGCTGGTCCCAGCGGTGGCGGACGAGGTAGGCGGCGTCGCCCGACGCGGTGGACAGCAGGTCCCCGGCCCGGCGTCCGCCGTCGCCGGTGTCCGGGACGCTGCGGCCGTGTCGCTGCTCCTGACGCCTCGCGAGTGCCACTCCGGCACGACCGGGCGCCGGGGCGGCCCAGACCGACACGCGCCGGCTCGGGGTGACCAGGCTCAGGGCGAAGCGCGTGTCGACGTGCACGAGCGCCGCCCAGGGCACGCGCACGGTGTGGAACACGTTGACGACCTCGACGCCGTCGTCGTCGACCGTCATGCGCGGACGCCAGAGCGCGACCCAGCCGAGCGCGACGCCGAACAGCGTCGGCACGACCGCCAACGCCCGGGCCGTCCAGGTCCGGTCGGTCAGGACGGTCGTGACGAACAGCAGGGCCACGATCAGCCAGAGCGCGACCGCGAGTCCGCGGTTGAACCTGGACACGAACACATCGCGCGTCGACGGGGAGGCAGGCATGCCTCCATCGTCGCAGGTCCGGGCCGTGCGGCCCGACGCCTGTCGCCCCGTCGTCGCCTCACCAACACCACCCACGCGGCCGCCACGAGCGGTCGGGAAAGGACCGGACGTCGTTGAGCACGCCCGCCTCCGCGGCCACCACCCCGGCCGCCACCAGCACCCCCGTCGTCAAGGTCTCCGGACTCGACGTCGACTTCGCGGTCGACGACGTCTGGACCCCCGCGGTCAAGCACCTCTCGTACGAGATCCACTCCGGTGAGGTCCTCGCGCTCGTGGGCGAGTCCGGCTCGGGCAAGTCCGTGAGCTCGATGTCGATCCTCGGCCTCCTGCCCCGCAACGCCCGCGTGAACGGCTCGATCGAGTTCAACGGCAAGGAGCTCCTCGGGCTCCGGTCGGCGCAGCTCCGGGAGTACCGCGGCAAGGAGATCGCGGTGATCTTCCAGGAGCCGATGACGGCCCTGAACCCGGTCTTCACCGTCGGGTCCCAGATCGTCGAGACGCTCCGCATCCACTACGGCATCTCGCCGAACGAGGCCAAGGACCGCGCCATCGAGCTGCTCACGCTCGTGGAGATGCCGGACCCGCAGAAGGCGTTCAACTCGTACCCGCACCAGCTCTCGGGCGGTCAGCGGCAGCGCGCGATGATCGCGCAGTCGATCTCCTGCGACCCGAAGCTCCTCATCGCGGACGAGCCGACCACCGCCCTCGACGTCACCGTCCAGGCGGAGATCCTCGACCTCATCCGCGACCTCGCCGGCAAGCTCGGCAGCGCGGTCCTCCTGATCACGCACGACATGGGCGTCGTCGCCGACCTCGCGGACCGCATCGTCGTCATGCAGCAGGGCGTGGCGGTCGAGACCGGTACGGTCCGCGACGTCTTCGCGGCGCCGCAGGACGAGTACACCCGCACGCTGCTCGACGCCGTGCCCCGCCTCGGTCAGGCCGGCGACACCGTGATCGACCTCACCGAGACCCTCGAGTCGGTGGTCGAGAGCGACGCACCCGTGCACGTGGGGGAGACCCTCACCCACACGGACGTCGTGCAGACGCTCGGGCCGGCGGTGCTCGAGTTCTCGAACGTCGTGATCGAGTACCCGGGCCGCGGCCGCGTCAAGGCGTTCCGGGCCATCGACGGCGTCGACCTGTCCGTGCACGAGGGTGAGGTCGTCGGCCTCGTGGGCGAGTCCGGTTCCGGCAAGTCCACGCTCGGACGTGCCGCGATCGGCCTGCTGCCGATCACGTCGGGCGGGCTCGAGGTCACCGGCATCGACCTCTCGAAGCCGACCCGATCGCTCGTCCGCCAGGTGCACCAGAACGCCGGCATCGTCTTCCAGGACCCGTCGTCGTCGCTGAACCCGCGCATGACGATCGGACAGTCGATCGGGGAGCCGCTGCTCCTCGGCAAGGGGATGAAGGGACGCGAGCTCGAGCGGGAGGTCGAGTCGCTGCTCGAGGCGGTCCGGCTCCCCACGTCGTACTCGACGCGCTTCCCGCACGAGCTCTCCGGCGGCCAGAAGCAGCGCATCGGCATCGCCCGCGCGCTCGCCCTCCGGCCGAAGCTGCTCATCGCGGACGAGCCGACCTCGGCGCTCGACGTCTCGGTGCAGGCGACGGTGCTCGAGCTGCTCAAGGACCTGCAGCGCGAGTTCCGGTTCGCGTGCCTCTTCGTCACGCACGACCTCGCGGTCATCGACGTGCTGGCCGACCGCATCGCGGTGCTCCACCACGGCCACCTGGCCGAGGTCGGCACGCGTGACCAGATCCTCCGCGACCCGCAGGACCCGTACACGCAGCGCCTCATCGCCGCCGTGCCGCTGCCGGACCCCGACGTCCAGCGCGAGCGTCGCGAGCTGCGGCGGCAGATCCTCGCCGCCGGCTCGGACGAGTAGGCCTGCAGGGCGACACGACCGACCGCGCCCCTCGACACCCTCCGGTGTCGAGGGGCGCGGTCCGTCCGGGCCCCGGCACCGGTCGCACTCGGTGCGTGCCGGGTCGGCCTGGAGGCACGGTGTGCGCCCGCCTCGCCGGGCCCGCCCGCCTCGCCGGGCCCGCCCGGCTCGGGGACGCGCCGAGCGCTGCGTGGCCGCGAGCGCTGCGTGGCCGCGAGCGCTGCGTGGCCGCGAGCGCTGCGCGACCGCTAGAGCTGCGCGGCCGCCATCGCCCCGACGAACCCGAGCACGACCAGCGCGAGGACGGACCAGCCGTGCGCCCGGTGCACGATCGGCGCAGCGGTGACGCTCGCCGGGGGCGGGCCGTCCTGCTCGACGACCGCGGGGACCATCGCGCGCACCTCGTCGGCCGCAGCCTCGACGCTGAGCCGGACCGTGCCTCCAGGCCGGAGGGAACCGAGCCGGGCCGTCGGCCGCGTCGCGATCCAGGTGCGGCGCACGCCCTCGCTCGAGACGACCTCGAGCCCGTACTTGGTCCGGACGTCGGTGACGCGCCGCCAGGCGTAGGTGCTCTCGCGACGGACGTCGACGATGCGGAGCGCCTCAGGGGTGAGCACGATGCGCGGGCGCCAGAGCACGGCCCAAGCGAAGAACATGATGAAGAGGCTCGGGAGGGGCGCCAGCCAGGGGGAGCCGTCGCCGACGACCGCGAGGGGGACGAGCGCGACGGACACGGCCCACAGCGCGACGGCGAGGACGCGCATCCCGGGCGCGACGATGATGGTCACACACACAGCGTAGGAGAGTGTTCCGAGAGCGCCTCCCCGGAGACATCCGGGGAGCGGGTGTGACACACCGGCGCGTATCTCCGGATGACCCGATTCTCCGGGGAGGCAAGTCCAACGTGGACCTCTCGTTGCGCCAATCGTCCCCGCACCCCCGTTCGGGTGTCAATACCCCAAGCTGGGAGATTCCGGAGACCGACACGCCGTCAGCCGACGAGTTGCTCGATCTGCTCGCGGATGACCTCCGCCTTCGGGAAGCGCAGGCCGACCATGCCGACGTGCCGCCAGCGCACGATCCCGTCGGGTCCGATGACGAACACCGAGCGCCGGAGGCCGATGCCCGGTGCACGGACCCCGTAGGACCGGACGACCGCGCCGGACGGGTCGCTCAGGAGCGGGAAGGTCAGCGACGAGCCCCGCGCGAAGGACTCGTGGGAGTCGAGCGCCTGGGGGCTGATCCCCCACACGACGGCGCCGAGTTCGTCGAAGTCGTCGAGCTCCTCCTGGTAGCTGCACAGCTGTGCGCTGCACACGGGGGTCGCGTCGCCCGGGTAGAAGGCGAGCACGACGGTGCGGCCGATCTGCGCGGACAGGTCGTAGACGCCGTCGGTCCGACTGCCGTCGCGCACGACGGTGCCGGCCAGGCTGAAGACCGGCGCTGGTTCGCCGACCTCGGGGATGCTCATGTGCTCACGGTACGGCCGTGGATCGGCGACCTGGCCGCGGATCGCTGTGGATCCGCTGTGTGCGCCCAGAAGTGGGGTGCACGTGGTCGGTGAGGACGCTGACGCTCGAACGGGGGAGTCCGCGCCCGGGAACGCTGCCGAGGACGAGCGTCGACGGTCCGGTCGTCAGCGGAAGAGCTGCGGGAACGCCGCTGCCACCCACGGGTAGCCGACGAACACCACTGCGTCGAGCAGGCAGTGTGTGATGACGAGGGGGAGGAGCCGACCCCACTTCGTGTAGATCCACCCGAACACGATGCCCATGACGGCGTTCCCGACGAACGCGCCGAAGCCCTGGTAGAGGTGGTAGCTGCCGCGCAGCACCGCGGTGGACAGGATGACCTGCCACCGCCCCCAGCCGAGCCCGCCGAGCCGTTCGTAGAGGTACCCGATGACGATGACCTCCTCCTGCAGGCCCGACCGCACCGCCGAGAGCAGCAGGACCGGGATCGTCCACCAGTACGAGTCGAGCGCCGCCGGGTCGACGTTCACCGTGAAGCCGAGTGCGCGTCCGGTGAAGTAGAGCGCGAGCCCGGGGATGCCGATGCACAGCGCGATGAGGGCCGCGCCGCCGAGGTCCGGCCGCACCCGGAACCGGTCGATGCCGAGCCGGCCCAGGTGCGGGCGGGTCGTGCTCCACAGGAGGTAGCAGACGAGCGCCACCGGGGCGAGGTCGACCGCGATGCCGACGAGCTGTCGGGCGAGGTCGACGTACTGGACGGTCGTCGTCGACTGGTTGAGGGCCGTGGACTGCTGTCCGAGGGGTGTGGTCTGCGACAGGTCGTCGATGATCTGCAGGATCGAGTACAGCGCGCTGCCGCCGAGCGACAGCAGCAGGACGATCGTGATCTCGGTCCACGTTCGCCGTCGGCTCATGGTCTGTACTCCTGCTGCTTGCGACTTACCGGTAGACTGGCGTGTCGGGCGTTCTGCCCACCTCCGGGCAGTGCCACCACGGCGCACGCGCCGCCGTCGGCCGCCCGATCTTCTTCCGAACACCAAAGGATGTCCTGTATGGCGCTCGCCACCCGGTCCGACCTGCGCAACGTCGCCATCGTGGCACACGTCGACCACGGCAAGACCACCCTCGTCGACGCGATGCTCACGCAGACCAACTCGTTCGACGCCCACTTCGAGGGCGAAGACCGGATGATGGACTCGAACGACCTCGAGCGCGAGAAGGGCATCACCATCCTCGCGAAGAACACCTCGGTGCTCTACAACGGGAAGCACGCCGAGGAGTTCAACCCGGGCGGCCGCATCACGATCAACGTGATCGACACCCCCGGCCACGCCGACTTCGGTGGTGAGGTCGAGCGCGGCCTCTCCATGGTCGACGGTGTCGTGCTGCTCGTCGACGCGTCCGAGGGCCCGCTGCCCCAGACCCGCTTCGTGCTGCGCAAGGCCCTCGCCGCGAAGCTCCCGGTGATCCTGCTCGTCAACAAGACGGACCGCCCGGACTCCCGCATCGACGAGGTCGTCTCCGAGTCGCAGGACCTCCTGCTCGGCCTGGCCTCCGACCTGTCGGACGAGGTCGACGACCTCGACCTCGACGCCATCCTCGACGTCCCGGTGGTCTACGCCTCCGGTCGCGCCGGTGCCGCGTCGCGCACCAAGCCCGCCGACGGCAGCCTGCCGGACAACGAAGACCTCGAGCCGCTGTTCGAGGCGATCCTCCAGCACGTGCCGGCCCCGACGTACGACGACGAGCACCCGCTCCAGGCACACGTCACGAACCTCGACGCCTCGCCGTTCCTCGGCCGCCTCGCGCTGCTGCGCATCTTCCACGGCACGATGAAGAAGGGGCAGACGGTCGCGTGGGTCAAGCACGACGGCTCCGTCCAGAACGCCCGCATCACCGAGCTGCTCATCACGAAGGCCCTCGACCGCTACCCGGCCGAGTCCGCGGGCCCCGGTGACATCGTCGCCGTCGCCGGCTTCGAGGACATCACCATCGGCGAGACGCTGACCGACCCCGAGGACGTCCGCCCGCTGCCGACCATCACGGTCGACGACCCGGCGATCTCGATGACGATCGGCACGAACACCAGCCCGCTCGTCGGCAAGGTCAAGGGCCACAAGCTCACCGCGCGCATGGTGAAGGACCGCCTCGACCGCGAGCTCGTCGGCAACGTCTCGCTCAAGGTCCAGGACATCGGCCGCCCGGACGCCTGGGAGGTCCAGGGCCGCGGTGAGCTGGCGCTCGCCATCCTCGTCGAGCAGATGCGTCGTGAGGGCTACGAGCTCACGGTCGGCAAGCCGCAGGTCGTCACCAAGCGCGACGAGAACGGCAAGCTCCTCGAGCCGTACGAGCACATGACGATCGACACGCCGGAAGAGCACCTCGGCGCCATCACCCAGCTCATGGCCGCCCGCAAGGGCCGCATGGAGAACATGGTGAACCACGGCACCGGGTGGATCCGCATGGAGTTCATCGTGCCGTCGCGCGGCCTCATCGGCTTCCGCACCTCGTTCCTCACCGAGACCCGCGGCACCGGCATCGCGAACGCGATCTCGCACGGCTACGGCGAGTGGGCCGGCCCGATCCAGACCCGCATCAACGGCTCGATCGTGTCCGACCGTTCCGGTGTCGTCACGCCGTTCGCCATCACGAACCTCCAGGAGCGGATGACGTTCTTCGTCAACCCGACGGAGGAGGTCTACGAGGGCATGGTCATCGGCGAGAACTCGCGCGCCGACGACATGGACGTGAACATCACGAAGGAGAAGAAGCTGACGAACATGCGTTCGTCGACGGCCGACACCTTCGAGTCGATGACCCCGTCGCGGCAGCTGTCGCTCGAGGAGTGCCTCGAGTTCGCCCGCGAGGACGAGTGCGTCGAGGTCACGCCGGACGCCGTCCGCATCCGCAAGGTCGAGCTGGACGCGCAGGCCCGCCAGCGCGCGTACGCCCGCCTCAAGCGCCAGGACGCGTAGGCACGTCGCGTAGGCCCGTCGCGTAGGAGCGTCGCGTCAGCATCAGCATCAGCCTGGAGGCCCGTCCTCCGTCCGTCGGCCCGGTCACCTCGTCGAGGTGGCCGGGCCGTCGGCGTCCCACGGCTCGGTTGTACGGTGGACGGGTGACGTTCGATCTGCTTGCCATCTACCAGGACCTGCACGCACACCCGGAGCTCGGCTTCCAGGAGACCCGGACGGCGGGGGTGATCGCCGAGCGGCTCGCGGAGCTGTCCGGCGTCGAGGTCACGACGGGCGTCGGCGGCACGGGCGTCGTCGCGGTCCTGACGAACGGCGAGGGACCGACCATCTGGCTCCGCGCCGACATGGACGGGCTGCCCGTGCAGGAGCGCACCGGTCTGCCGTACGCGAGCGAGCACACCGGCCAGGACGAATCGGGCGCCACCGTGGCGACGATGCACGCCTGCGGCCACGACATCCACGTCACGTGGCTGCTCGGCACGCTCGAACGCCTCGTCGCGACGACCGACGAGTGGCACGGCACGGTCGTCGCGGTGTTCCAGCCGGCGGAGGAGGTCATCTCCGGAGCCCGCGCGATGATCGACGACGGGCTCGTCGAGCGCTTCCCGCAGCCCGACGTCGTCCTCGGTCAGCACTCCGCACCCGCACCGGTCGGCACCGTCGCGGTCGGCTCCGGGCCGGTCATGGCGTCGAGCGACCGGCTGACCGTGACGTTCACCGGCCGCGGGGCGCACGGCTCGGCACCGCAGGCGTCCCTCGACCCGATCGTCACCGCCGCATCCGCGGTGGTGCGGCTGCAGACGGTCGTCGCGCGCGAGGTCGCACCGAGCGACGCGGGCGTCGTCACCGTGGGCTCGTTCCACTCCGGGACCCGCGCCAACATCATCCCGGACCAGGCGGTCATCGAGATCTCGACGCGCGCCCGGAACGAGGAGACCCGCGCCCGGATCATCAGCTCGATCGAGCGGATCGTCCGCGCCGAGAGCGAGGCGGGCGGCCTCCCGGCGCCGACCATCGAGCGCTCGCCGGGAGCGGACGTGCTCGTGAACGACCCGGAGCAGGCGGCGAAGGTCCTCGCGGCCGTCGGTGCCGCGGTGCCGAACGCGATCGACCTCGAGTCCGGCCTCGCCATGGCGTCCGAGGACGTCGGCCAGCTGGCCACCGCCGCGGGCGTGCCGATCGTCTACTGGTTCACCGGCATCACCGACCCGGAGCTGTTCCGCACCGGCCGGGACATCCCGAGCAACCACTCGCCGTTCTACGCACCCCAGGCCGAGACGGCGATCCCGGTCGGCGTCGACGCGGCGGTGGCCGCGGCGCGCGCGTACCTGGCCTGACCGCCGCCGGACGGGAGGTTCACAGCGAACACGCGCCGGGCCTCCCGTCGGACCATCTATGGTGCTGCGCATGCGTACCCCGACCCGCACCCTGATCGCCGCCGTCGCCGCCGGCATCGCCCTCGCCGGGCTGAGCGGCTGCTCGTCCGAGTCCGTCAAGCAGACCACCGACTTCGGGTCGAGCGTCGCGTCGGGCGTGTCCGAGACCGTCAAGGGCATCGACGGCAAGGCGATCCAGGACGGCATGGCCTCGGTCGCCGGGGGCATCGACGGCGCGCTGGACACGGCGCTCAAGGGAGCGAAGGTGACCTCGGACGGGCAACTCCCGGACGGGTTCCCGACGACGGACGTCCCGCTCGTCGACGGCACGGTCCTCGGCGGAGGAGCGGGTCCGGACGGCTCCGGCTGGGTCGCCCAGGTCCGGGTCGGGTCGGTCGACGGGTTCCAGGCCGCGGCCGACGCCCTCACCGGTGCCGGGTACACCGAGTCAGTGCAGCGGGCGGACTCGACGAGCGCGTTCGGCCTGTTCCGGAGCGACGGGTACCGCGTCGTCCTGACCGTCGCGAAGACCGACGCCGGGGTCACCGCGACCTACATCGTGACCCCGCGCTAGGGCGTTCCCGTACGCTGGTCCCCGATGTCCGAGGCCCCCGTCACCCGCCCAGAGCGCGTCCTGTTCGTGCACGCCCACCCCGACGACGAGACCCTCGTGTCGGGCGGGACGATCGCCACCCTGCTCGAGCTCGGCGCCGAGGTCACCGTCCTCACGGCGACCCGCGGCGAGCGGGGCGCGATGCTCACTCCCGAGCTCGCGCCGCTCGAAGGCGACGGCCCCCGCGTCGCCGCCCACCGCGAGGGCGAGATCGCAGCGGCCCTGGCCGCGCTCGGCTCTCCGGCGCACCGCTGGCTCGGGGGACCGGGAGCGCGCCCGACCGACCTGCCCGAGCGTCGGTACGCCGACTCGGGGATGCAGTGGGGACCGGACGGTCGTGCGACGGCCGCCGACGACGCCCCGGCGGACTCGCTCACGATGGCCGACCTCGGCGAGGTCGTGGATGACGTCCGCGCCGCGATCCGTTCGACGATGGCGGACGCCGTGGTCAGCTACGCGGACGACGGCGGCTACGGGCACCCGGACCACGTGCGGGTGCACCACGCGGCCCGGTACGCCGCGAAGGCCGAGGAGGTCCCGTTCTCGATGATCGTCGACCCGGACTCCGGGCTCGCCGACCTCACCGTCGACGTCGCGCCGGTCCGGGCCAAGGTCCGCGCCGCCCTCGAGCAGTACCGGTCGCAGCTGACGGTCGACCCGGTCGACCCCGCCGACCCGACCGCGCTGTCGTGGGTGATGCCGCACGGTGAGCGGCAGGTCGCCCCGGCGGTCGAGGCCTTCCGGCACGACGCGGACGCGGTGCCGCCGACGCCGCAGACCTTCGCGGAGTTCACCCCGCAGGGCAAGGCCACCGCGGTCGTCGTGTCGTTCGTGCTCGGACTCGTCGCGGGAGGCCTCGGCTCCGTCACGCACCAGCAGACCATCGGCACGTTCCCGATCGGGGCGTTCCTGCCGACGCTCGTCGTGGTCGGGCTGCTCGCCGGACTCCGACTGCTGTCCCGGTCGCGGGTGCCCGTCGTGGCGGCCTGGCTCGGCATCGCGATCGCCACGACGTTCCTCCTCCAGCTCGTCCTCGCGAACACCGCGGGCTACGTGTGGATGATCGCGCCGACCGCGGTGGCGTTCGTCGTCCTCGTCTGGCCGGACTTCGGCGACACCCGTCGTCCCACTCGCGGCGGCGCCCGGCTGTCCGGACCTGCCCAGGGCCGTGAGTAGACTCGACCCGTGACGTACGTGATCGCTCAGCCCTGTGTGGACGTCAAGGACCGCGCCTGCATCGACGAGTGCCCGGTCGACTGCATCTACGAGGGCGACCGCTCGCTGTACATCCACCCCGACGAATGCGTCGACTGCGGAGCGTGCGAGCCGGTCTGCCCGGTGGAGGCGATCTACTACGAGGACGACCTCCCCGAGGAGTGGGCCGACTACTACAAGGCCAACGTCGAGTTCTTCGAAGAGGTCGGCTCGCCCGGCGGCGCCGCGAAGGTCGGCGTGATCCACAAGGACCACCCGGTCGTCCTGGCCGAGCCCCCGCGCGGCTGACCCCGGTCCCGCACGTGGCGCTCGACCTCCCCGACTTCCCCTGGGACCAGCTCGTCCCGTACAAGCAGCGCGCGGCCGCGCACGAGGGCGGCATCGTCGACCTCAGCGTCGGCTCGCCCGTCGACCCGACTCCCGATCTCGTCCGTCGCGCGCTCGCCGAGGCCACCGACGCGCACGCCTACCCGCAGGTCGCCGGGACGCCCGCCCTGCGCGAAGCCATCGCCGCCTGGTACGGCCGCCGGCAGGGCGTGACGCTGACCGCGGACCAGGTGCTGCCGACCATCGGGTCGAAGGAGTTCATCGCGGGCCTCGCGCTCTGGCTCGGCATCGGCCGCGGCGACACCGTCGTGTTCCCCGAGGCCGCGTACCCGACGTACGAGCTCGGTGCCGCGCTCGTCGGTGCCACTGCGTTCGCCTCCGACGACCCTGCCGCGTGGCCCGCCACGACGAAGCTCGTCTGGCTGAACTCACCGGGGAACCCCGACGGGCGCGTGCTCGAGGTCGAGCAGCTCCGGGCAGCGGTCGGGCGTGCACGGGAGCTCGGTGCGGTCATCGTCGGCGACGAGTGCTACGCCGAGCTCGGTTGGGAGCCGCCGTACGACGCCGCTCCGACGCCGACCATCCTCGACCCCCGGGTCGTGGGCGACTCGCTCGCGGGTGTCCTCAGCGTCTACTCGCTCTCGAAGCAGTCGAACCTCGCCGGGTACCGTGCGGCGTTCGTGGCCGGCGACGCCGACCTGCTCGCGGACGTCCTCGCCGTCCGCAAGCACACCGGCATGATGCCGCCGCTGCCCGTGCAGCAGGCGATGATCGTCGCGCTCGAGGACGAGTCCCACGTGCAGCAGCAGAAGGCGCGCTACCGCACCCGGCGGAACATGCTCCGACGGGCACTCGACGGCGCCGGCTTCCGGGTCGACCACAGCGAGGCCGGGCTCTACCTCTGGGTGACGCGGGGCGAACCCGCGCTCGACACCGTCGCCTGGCTGGCCGACCACGGCATCCTCGTCGCTCCCGGCACCTTCTACGGCGCTGCCGGGGCCGAGCACGTCCGGGTGGCGCTCACCGCCACCGACGACCGGATCGCCGCGGCCGCGCAGCGGCTCGCGAGCGGCCGACGCGTGGGCCGGGTGGACGCGGACTGAACGGGGTCCGTCGGGCGGGTGTCGTGCCTCCCGTCCGGCGCGCACCACGTGGTGCGCTGCCAGCGCAATCCGTGGTTCCCACCAATCCCGGAGCACGGGGGTGTGCACGACCGACAGTGCGCGCGATTAGGCTGTCACCGTGACTGACACTGCCAACGACGCTCAGAAGACGGCCACACCGCCCACCACGCCCGTCCCCGTGAGCCCGGCTGCCGAGCAGCAGACCGCGACCGCGACGCTGACGTACCCGGGTGGCTCGGCGGAGTTCCCGATCCTGCCGAGCGTCGACGGTGCGTCCACGGTGGACATCTCGACCTTCAAGAAGCAGACGGGGATGAACACCCTCGACTACGGCTTCGTGAACACCGGCTCGACGAAGAGCGCGATCACGTACATCGACGGCGACCAGGGGATCCTGCGCTACCGCGGCTACCCGATCGACCAGGTGGCGTCGAACTGCACCTTCCTCGAGGTCGCCTGGCTCCTCATCTACGGCGAGTTGCCCACCGCGGACGAGCTGGAGTCCTTCGACGCGCGGATCCGGCGGCACACGCTGCTGCACGAGGACCTCCGTCGCCTGTTCGACGCCCTCCCGCACTCGGCGCACCCGATGTCGGTCCTCTCCAGCGCGGTGAGCGCCCTGTCGACCTACTACGAGGCCGACATGGACGTCGACGACCCCGAGAAGGTCGAGCTCCAGACCGTCCGGCTCCTCGCGAAGCTCCCGGTCATCGCCGCCTACGCGCACAAGAAGGCGATCGGCCAGGCGTTCCTCTACCCGGACAACTCGCTGTCCTTCGTCGACAACTTCCTCCGGCTGAACTTCGGCACCATGGCCGAGACCTACGTGCCGAACCCGGTGCTGTCGAAGGCGCTCGAGCGGCTGCTCATCCTGCACGAGGACCACGAGCAGAACGCCTCGACCGCGACGGTGCGCCTGGTCGGGTCGACGAAGGCGAACATGTTCGCCTCGATCTCGGCGGGCATCAACGCCCTGTACGGGCCGCTCCACGGCGGTGCGAACGAGGCCGTGCTCGAGATGCTCCAGCAGATCAAGGACTCCGGCGAGCCGGTGTCGCGGTTCGTCGAGCGGGTGAAGAACAAGGAGCGCGGCGTGAAGCTCATGGGCTTCGGGCACCGCGTGTACAAGAACTACGATCCGCGCGCGAAGCTCGTGAAGGAGTCCGCGCACGAGGTGCTCGAGGCCCTCGGCGTGCAGGACGACCTGCTCGACATCGCGATGGAGCTCGAGCAGATCGCGCTCGAGGACGAGTACTTCGTCAGCCGCAAGCTCTACCCGAACGTCGACTTCTACACGGGCATCATCTACAAGGCGATGGGCTTCCCGCCGCGGATGTTCACGGTGCTGTTCGCGATCGGGCGGCTGCCGGGGTGGATCGCGCAGTGGCGGGAGCTGAACAACGACCCGCTGAACAAGATCGGGCGTCCGCAGCAGCTGTACGTGGGGCACCCCGAGCGGGACCTGCCGGCGCGGTAGGCGTCGGGTGCGGTCCGGGGTCCGGGGTCCGGGGTCCGGGGTCGGTCGCGACACCCCGCTCAGGTCCGCCGAGCGGTCACGATCTGTCGGGTGGCGGCGCCGAGGACGACAGTTCTTGACCGTCCGGCGAACGTGAGCGGGGCGTCGTGACCGCTCGCACCGGCCGGCGCAGGCGCACGGGTACGTGCAGTCCGGCGCGCGGTGGGCGTGTTCACTGACGATCGCGACCGCCACCGCGGTCGCGTTCACTGACGATCGCGACCGCCACCGCCTGGAGGCCCGGGTGCGCGTGCGCGTGGCGCTACGCGTGCAACGCGGTGTTGAGCTGGACGCCCTGCCCCTGGCGCTGCAGGGCCTCGACCGCGCCGGTCACGGAGTTGCGGCGGAACAGGATGTTCGGCGTGCCCGACAGCTCGGCGGCCTTGACGGTCTTCGCCGTTCCGTCCGGGTTCGGGGCGGTACCGACGAGGACGACCTTCGTGCCGGCCGTCACGTAGAGACCGGCCTCGACCACGGAGTCGTCGCCGAGGGAGATGCCGAGCCCCGCGTTCGCCCCGAGGAGTGCCCGCGCGCCGAGGGAGACGCGGTGGGTCCCGCCGCCGGAGAGCGTGCCCATGATGGACGCGCCGCCGCCGATGTCGGTGCCGTCGCCGACGACGACACCCTGCGAGACACGTCCCTCGATCATGGCGTCGCCGAGGGTGCCGGCGTTGAAGTTCACGAAGCCCTCGTGCATGACGGTGGTCCCGGGGGCGAGGTGTGCACCGAGGCGCACGCGGTTGGCGTCGCCGATGCGCACGCGGTCCGGCACGACGTAGTCGACCAGGCGCGGGAACTTGTCGATCGCGTGCACCGCGATCCCGGCCCGCTGGAGCGCCGGACGGAGGCGGGTGAGGTCCGCCGGGGCGACGGGGCCCGCGTTGGTCCACGCGACGATCGGCAGGTGCGCGAACACGCCGTCGAGGTTCACCTCGTTCGGGCGGACGTGCAGGTGGCTGAGCAGGTGCAGGCGGAGGTACGCGTCAGGCGTGCTCGCAGGGGCGGCGTCGATCGTGACCTCGGTCGTGACGGCCTCGATCCGGACGGCACGGCGGGGGTCGTCGCCGACGTGGGCCTGCAGGTCCGCCGGGAACGTCGCGTCGGCGGGCACCGGGCCGAGGTGCGTCTCGGGGTACCAGGTGTCGAGCGTCGTGCCGTCGGCGGCGATCGTCGCGAGGCCGTGGCCCCAGGCGGTGGTCGGGCGGTCGGTGGCGGTCGTGTCGGTCACGGGACCAAGGGTACCGAGGTGCCGTAGCCGACCACCGTCCGGCTGGACGGCCTGTGGAGGACCCGTCGCGGGCCTCCAGGACGGTGCACACGCAGGCGCCCTGTCCCGGTGGGCCGGCCGGGAGGCACGCCACCTGTGGACGAGCTGCCGACGTTCCACAGGTGGTGGGCTCGGTGGGGGTGGCAAGGGTCGGCCGGTAGGCTGCCCGCATGCCGGAGCCGCTCGACCTCACCGCCTCGTCCATCGACATCACGCGTGCCATCTGCGACATCGAGTCGGTGTCGGGCAACGAAGGCGCCCTCGCCGACGCGATCGAGGCGGCCCTCGCGCCGCTGCCGCACCTCGAGGTCACGCGCGACGGCGACGCGATCGTCGCGCGGACGACCCTCGGCCGCGACCGCCGGGTGGTCATCGCCGGGCACATCGACACCGTGCCGCTCAACGACAACCTGCCGACCGAGTTCCGCACGGCGGAGGACGGCACCGAGATCCTCTGGGGCCGCGGCACCGTCGACATGAAGGCCGGCGTCGCCGTGCAGCTGAAGCTCGCGTACGACCTCGCCGAGCCGACGAACGACGTGACGTGGGTCTTCTACGACCACGAAGAGGTGAGCGACGCGCTGAACGGCCTCGGTCGCCTGGCGCGGACCCGGCCGGAGCTCCTCGCCGGTGACTTCGCCATCCTCGGCGAGCCGTCCGGAGCGCAGATCGAGGGCGGGTGCAACGGCAACCTCCGCGCCGAGGTCCGTGCGTACGGCAAGCGCTCGCACAGTGCCCGGAGCTGGATCGGCGACAACGCGATCCACAAGGCCGCGCCGGTCCTCGCGACGCTCGCGGCGTACGAGCCGCGCACGGTCACGGTCGACGGGCTCGAGTACCGCGAGGGCCTGAACGCCGTGGGCATCACGGGCGGCATCGCCGGCAACGTGATCCCGGACGAGGTCATGGTCCACGTCAACTACCGGTTCGCCCCGTCGCGCAGCGCGGACGAGGCCGTCGCGCACATCCGCGAGCTGTTCGACGGGTACGACGTGCAGATCGTCGACCTCGCCGCCGGCGCCCGCCCCGGGCTGGACGCGCCGCTCGCCCAGGAGTTCGTCGCCGCGGTCGGCGGTCCCGCGCCCCGGCCGAAGTACGGCTGGACCGACGTCGCCCGCTTCTCCGCCCTCGGGGTCCCCGCGGTCAACTACGGCCCGGGCGAGCCGGTCTTCGCGCACCACGACGACGAGCAGGTCCCGCTCGCGCAGATCACCTCGGTCGAGGACGGCCTCCGTCGGTGGCTGACCGCCTGACGGCCGGCGGGACGCTCCGCGCACGGTCGCGTTCGGCCGTCCGGTGGCGTGCCCGCTACCGCGCGGTGCCGTGGTGGGCGCGGATCACCGTGGTCTACGTCCTCGCCCGCATCGTCACCACCGTGATGATGCAGGGCTTCGCGGCGGTGCAGTCGGCGAACTCGTTCACGGCCGAGCACCCGTCCTACCTGGCCTTCGCATCGATCTGGGACGGCGCCTGGTACCGCGTCATCGCCACCGGGGGCTACCCCTCCACACTGCCGGTGGACGCAGCCGGGCACGTCACCGAGAACGCGTGGGCCTTCATGCCGGCGTACCCGTTCCTCGTGCGCGGGCTGATGCTCCTCACCGGAGCGTCGTTCGAGGCGGTGGCGGTCACGGTGTCCCTCGTGGCGGGTTGGGGCGCGGCGCTCGTGTTCCGTCGACTCGTCGGCCGCTTCCTCGATGCGCCGCGTGCGACGTTCGCCACCGTGCTGCTGTGCGTCGCGCCGACCTCGGTCATGTTCCAGGTCGCGTACGCGGAGGCGATGGGCCTGTTCCTCCTGCTGGTGGCGCTGCTCCTCGCGGTCGACCGCCGCTGGTGGACGATGCTGCCCGTGGTGCTGCTGCTCGGGATGACCCGTCCCACCGGCCTGGCGTTCGCGTTCTTCCTCGTGCTGTTCCTCGCGGTCTGGTGGTTCCGACCGGCATGGGTCCGTGAACCCGCCCGACCCACGTTGCGGTCCGCGCTGCCGCCAGCGCTCGTCGCGGTCGTCTCCGGGGCCGTCGGCCTCGCCTGGCCGGCGATCGCGTGGGCGGTGACCGGTGCACCGAAGGCGTACACCGACACCGAGCTCGCGTGGCGCTCGTCGTACGTCGGGTGGGGCGAGCTCGTGCCCTTCTCCCCGTGGGTCGAGGGCTTCACCTGGTGGCTGGGCTGGCCGGGCGGCTGGGTCGCCGCGCTGGCGATCCCGGTCGGACTCGCCGCGGTCGGAGTGCTCCTGTTCGTGCCGGCGGCGCGTCGGGTCGGACTCGAGCTGCGGCTCTGGGTGGTCGCCTACCTGGTCTACCTGCTCGCGGTGTTCTTCCCGCAGTCGAGCACGTGGCGGATCCTGCTGCCCATCGCGCCGCTGCTCGCCGTGGTGGCGCTGCCGCGGTCCAAGACCTACCGGGTGCTGCTGGTCGCCGTCGCGCTCGTGCTGCAGTGGGTGTGGCTGTACGCGAACTGGTGGGTCGACGGCTACGACTGGACGCCGCCGTGATCGGTGCGGCGCAGTCGCACGAGGCTGCTCAGCACGGCTGACCGCGCGGAGCGGCTGCCGCGACGGGAGGCGCTCCCGCCGACGCCGTCCGTCAGCGCCGTCCGCTAGTCCTCGGCCGGTTCGTGCCGCTCGATGCGCTCGATGTCGGACAACGGCACACCGTCCTCCGGGCGCCACGCGGCCGCGGCGTTCACCATCGCGTTCACCGTGGCGATGAACGGCACGGCGAAGAACGCGCCGACGACTCCGGCGATCGTCGTGCCGGCGGTGACGCCGAGGACGACGCCGAGCGGGTGCACCTTCACGGCGCTGCCGGTCAGGAACGGGTGCAGGACGTGGCTCTCGAGCTGCTGCACGAGGACGATGATGCCGAGCATGATGAGCGCCGGCACCCAGCCGTTGAACACGAGCGCGATCACCACGGCGACGATGCCGGCGACGATCGCGCCGACGACGGGCACGAACGCGCCGAAGAACACGATGACGCCGATCGGGATCGCGAGCGGGATCTGCAGGATGAGCGCGCCGATGACCACGCCGAGCGCGTCGGTGATCGCCACGACGAGCTGCACGCGGATGAAGCTCGTGAGCGTCTTCCATCCGGCGTGACCGGCGACGTCGATGCGGGCGCGGGCACGTCGGGGGAAGATGCGGACGACCCACTGCCAGATGCGTGGCCCGTCGATGAGCACGAACAGCGTCGTGAAGACGATGATGAACAGCCCCTCGAAGACGTGGATCGCACCGGAGCCCGCGGCGAGGAAGCCCGAGAAGATCGACGAGGCGTGCGACTGCAGGTAGTCGGAGCCGTCCGAGATCCAGCGGTTGACCTGGCTGGCCGTGATGCCGAACGGCTCCGAGGCGAGCAGCGTCTGCAGCGAGGAGATGCTGTTGTGCAGGCGCTTCTCGAGCGACGGCAGGTCGTACCGGATCTGCGCGGTGACGATGAGCCCGAGGCCGCCGATCGCGACGAGCACCGAGACCAGGCTGGTGAGGATCGCGGTCCACTTCGGCCAGTGGTGCCGTCGGAGGAACGACGACATCGGGACGAGCAACGCGCAGAGCAGCAGCCCGATGAGGAACGGGACGACGATGTCCTGCAGGAGCACCACGAGGAGGACGACGACGGCGAGGGCCGCGCCGACGACGAGCATGCGCCACGAGAACGCCGCGGCGATGCGCATGCCCGCGGGTACGGAGTCCTCGGCGGTTGCGGATTCGGCTCCGCGGAGCATTGAGCGGATGTTCGGCATCCGCCAAGGTTAGGGAGGAAGGCCGCGAGAACGTCGCGTTTCGCGACCCCCAACCTGGGCGGTTTCGCAGTTGCCCCTCCGATACGGGATAATGGGACGGCATGTACTGCACGAAAGGGGACATCTGATGGCAGCCATGAAGCCGAGGACCGGTGACGGGCCGATGGAGGCTGTTAAGGAGGGTCGACTCATCGTCGTGCGGGTTCCGCTCGAGGGTGGAGGCCGCCTGGTCGTCTCGGTCAACGATGCCGAGGCCAAGGAACTCCACGACGCACTCGCCGAGGTCGTCTCGGCCTAGTCCGTCGAAGCACTGAACGACGGAGCCCGGAGCGCGTACGCTCCGGGCTCCGTCGCGTCCGGACCGGGTCCGGACCGGGGCCGTCGGTGGCGCCGGGCAGGATGTCCTCGTGCGCAGGTCCCACATGCCGATCACCCGGGTCGAGGAGTTCAACGACCCGGGTCCGATGCCCCGCGACGTCTGGCCGGCGACGCTGCCGCCCGTCCGGCAGCTGCTCGACGAGGGGCTCGACCTCGACCCCGTGACCGTGTTCGTCGGGGACAACGGCGTCGGCAAGTCGACGATCGTCGAGGCGATCGCGCTGCAGTTCGGGATGGGGCCGGAGGGCGGCGGCACGGGCTCGCGGCACTCCACGAGACCGTCGGAGTCGATGCTGTGTGAGCACATCCGCCTCCGTCGCGACTTCGGTGCTCCCCGGGGCGGGTTCTTCCTCCGCGCCGAGACCATGCACGGGTTCTTCACCTACCTCGAGGAGCACCCGAACCCGAGCCGACCCGAGCCGGTGTTCCACGAGCGCAGCCACGGCGAGTCCTTCCTCGACTTCGTCATCGACCGTGCGCGGTGGCCCGGGCTCTGGATCCTCGACGAGCCGGAGTCGGCGCTGTCGTTCTCCGGGTGCCTGGCCCTGATCGGCCTCCTGCAGTCCATCGTGGAGAGCGGTGTGGGCCAGGTCATCCTCTCGACGCACTCACCGGTGCTGGCCGCGTTCCCCGGCGCGACGATCTACGAGGTGGGGGAGTGGGGGCTCCGCCGCACGGCATGGGAGGACCTGGACCTCGTCCGGCACCAGCGGTCGTTCCTCGAGTCCCCGGAACGCTACCTGCGCCACCTCCGTGACGAGGACGACTGACCCTGACGAGCCCGACGACGTGACCCGAGGAGCCCGACTACGCCGTGAGCTTGGTGAGCTGCAGCAGCCCGTCTCCGGCGGGCGACAGCGCACTCCGGACCGCACCGGAGGTCGACACCTCGGTGAGGAGCAGTCGGAAGTCGGTCGTCGCGCGGTCCCGCTTCACCGGGTCCGCCACGCGTCCCCGCCAGAGCGCGTGCGGCACCAGCACGGTCCCGCCGAGGCGTGCGAGCCGCAGTCCGTGCTCGACGTACTCGATCACGTGCTCCGGGTCGGCGTCGACGAGCACGACGTCGTACGAGGCCTCGTTCATCCGGGGGAGCACCTGGTTCGCCCGCCCGGGGATGAGCCGGATGCGCGCGGGAGCGGTGCCGGCGGCGAGGAACGCGTCCCGGGCCGCCTGCTGGTGGTCGACCTCGACGTCGATCGTGGTCAGGGTCGCTTCGGGTGCGCCGGCGAGCAGGTACAACCCGGAGACGCCGAGCCCGGTGCCGATCTCGATGATGCTCGTCGCCCGCGACGCCGCGGCGATCACGCTGATCTGCGCACCGATGGCAGGGGAGATCGCCTCGACCCCGAGCTCCAGCGAGTGCTCACGCGCGCGGGCGATCGTCTCGGGTTCGGCGACGATGTCCTCGGCGAACTTCCAGTTCGACTCTTTCTCTGACACGCACACTCCGTTCGGAGGACAACTCTACGGGTGATGCGCGGGGCGGACCGGTTACGCTCGTACCGTGTTCGACGGCTTCGAGAAGTTCCTGGTCATCGGGATCATCGCTGTCCTGATCGTCGGGCCGCAGCGCTTGCCCACGTACGCCGCGAAGCTCGCCGACTTCGTCAAGGCCGTCCGCCGGTTCGCCGACACCGCGAAGGAGCGGATGCGCGACGAGATGGGCCCCGAGTTCGACGACATCGAGTGGCAGAAGCTCGATCCCCGGCAGTACGACCCCCGTCGCATCATCCGTGACGCGCTGCTCGACAGCGGTGGCAGCGTCGCTGCCGTCGAGACGGCGCAGGTCACGGCGTCGAAGGTCCGCGCGACGGCACCCGTGGTGCCGCTCGCCGCCGGCGAGGCGGCCCCGTTCGACAACGAAGCCACCTGACGACGCGGGCCGACGGTCCGGCAGGTGACCGGACGACGGACTGGAGGCCCGGTGCCAGCCGGCACCGGGCCTCCAGTCCGTCACGTGGTGGCGTCTACTGCAGGTCGGCGAGGAACCGGTCGGTCCACGCGAGTGCCGGTGCGCTCGGGACCGAGCTGCACGTCGCCATCGCCGTCGTCGAGGAGCACGGCGTGTCACGGTCGAGCGACCACACGTGGATGCCGGCCAGGCCGTTCGCCTTCGCGTAGGACGTCAGCGTGTCCACGTCGGCGAGGGTGAAGACCTCGTCCGAGGCGTCGTTCACGCCGAGCATCGGGGTGACCTCGATCTTCGACGGGGCGATGCCGTAGGTGTGCTCGAGGTTCGTGACGGCCTGGATCGCCGACCGTCCCATCGCGCAGGTCGATCCGGAGAGGACGCAGTTCGCGGTGGTGGCCCGCCCGAAGTCCATCGTCATGAGGTTGACCGTGTAGTGGGTCAGCGTCGACGCCGTGATGGCCTTGACGACGGCGTCGCCGGTGCTGTTCAGGCCGCCGTACGACCCGTCGGACGCCGCGAGGGTCGCGAGCGTGAACGAGAACCGCATGCCCGGGTACTTCGCCTGCGCGAGCGCCGCGGCGTTCACGAGGTTCTGCACGTCGGCGGTCGACTGTCCGCTCTCGATGTCGAAGTCGACGCCGATCATGTGCGAGGTCGCGTACCGGGCGATGAAGGACTGCAGTGCCGTCCCCGAGCACGTGAAGGACCCAGCAGCGCCGCCGGTGCTGACGATGTAGTTCACCCCCGCGGCGTCGAGCTTCGGGATGTTGGCGCTCGCGAACGCATCCGCGGCGACGCCGCCCCAGTTCTCGCTACCGCAGGTGCCTGTCGCGAACGCGAGGGTGATGGCCTTCAGCCCCGGCTCGCGGGTCGACACGAGGCTGTTCGACGATCCGACGACGGGGATGCGCGTCCCGGTGACCGCCGTGTTCATGACGTTCGTGTTCCAGTCGAGGTTCACCGTGACGTCCTTGTACGGGCTGAAGACCAGTCCGCTCGCGGTGCCGCCGCTGCCGCCGGTCCCCGTTCCGCCCCCGGTACCCGTCCCGCCGCCGGTACCCGTTCCGCCACCGGCGCCGGTCCCGCCTCCGGTGCTCGTCCCGCTGCAGGCGCCGGTCGAGCTCCACGGCTGCCCGCTCCCGGTCGCTCCCGAGTGCGTCGCCGGATCATCGCCCTGCGTCCACCAGTTCGCGGTGTAGTTGGTGCCGTTCTCGCTCACGGTGGCGCCGCCGGAGTACGCGGTGCCCGCGCTCCACGCGGTCGCGCACGCCGGTGTGGCGGCGGTCGCCGGGGCTGCGACGACGGCGCCGCCCGCGAGCGCTGCCGCCACCACCGCGACGATGCCGATCCTGGTCCTGGTCCTGCTGATCACACGGTTCTCCTGTCCTCGGCCCGGCATCGTCGCCGGGCGGGCTGGAACCCCTGCGGACCCGATTCCGCAGGAGCATTGTGGAATACTCCTGCACAATGCACTCGCGGGAACGACCTGTCCATGAAAGGACGTACAGGTCTCGGGATCAGTCCTTCGTCGCGACGACGGTGAAGGTGGTCGGGACCCGGTCGCGATCGGAGCCCGGCCAGGCGAACTCGCCGTCACCGGTGTCCTCCATGCGCTCGCTGAACCGCCACGGCAACGTCCGGCCCTCGTCGAGGAGACGCAGCCGCAGCCCGGCCCCGAGGAGGGCGTTCACGATCTCGGACAGCGGGTGCGGCCACTCGTACGTCCGGGTGTTCGCGACGGTCCCGTCACCCGCGTACGTGCCCGATTCGTCCCACTGCTGCGCGGTGCCGTCGGCGAAGTACCGGTGACGTGCGACGAGTTCGTCCGCGGATTCATCGAGGGCGTAGAGCGCCGGGTGTCCGTCACGGATGAAGAACACGCCACCGGGGCGGAGCAGTGCGGCGACCTGCACGGCCCAACGCTCGAGGTCGTCGAGCCAGCAGATCGTGCCGATGCTCGTGTAGACCACGTCGAAGTCGCCGGCGACCGCCGCTCGTGCGTCCAGGACGTCCGTCTCGACCCAGGTGACGTCGAGTCCGAGTCGGTCGGCGAGGGCACGGGCGGATGCGAGCGCGGCGGGGGAGAAGTCCACGCCGGTCACCCGTGCACCCTCCCGCGCGAGCGACACCGTGTCGGTGCCGATGTGGCACTGGAGGTGGCAGAGGTCGAGCCCGTCGAGCGAGCCGCCGGGCAGCCAGCGCGCCAGGACGGGGAGGTCCGCGCGGACGACTCCCGACCGGTGCGCCGGGTCGTCCAGCGCGTCGATCTCGTAGGCGCCCTCGTGGATCGGGACGCGGTCGTCCCAGTTCGCGCGGTTCGTGTCGCGGGCCTGCTCCCAGTCGACGCTGACGTGATCAGTGCTCATGCCGTCGACCCTACCGAGCGGACCGCTCGACCCCGGTGCGCGCAGCACGACCCCGGGCGCGGTTCAGCCGACCGACAATCCGAGCTTCCGCCCCGCCAGCCCGCGGCCCATCGTGGTCAACCGCTCCGCGATCGCCGTGAGGGCCACGGCAGCGGGGTCGTCGGGCGCGCCGAGCACCACGGGCACACCGGAGTCCCCGCCCTCCCGCAACGGCACCGACAGCGGCACCCGGCCGAGGACCGGCACCGGGGCGTCCTGGCCGCGGGACAGCCGGGCCGCGGTCTCGTCGCCACCGCCCTCGCCGAACAGGTGCAGCACCGAACCGTCCGGCTGCACGAGTCCGGCCATGTTCTCGATGACGCCGATCACCCGCTGCCCGGTCTGCCGCGCGACGATCCCGCTGCGCTCGGCGACGTCGGCCGCCGCGGCCTGCGGGGTGGTCACGACCAGGACCTCGGCGTGGGGGAGCAGCTGACCGACCGAGATCGCCACGTCGCCCGTACCCGGCGGGAGGTCGAGCAGCAGCACGTCGAGGTCGCCGAAGAACACGTCGGTGAGGAACTGCGACACCGTCCGGTGCAGCATCGGCCCGCGCCACGACACGGCGGTCGAGACGTCGTCGACGAACATGCCGATCGAGACGACCTTCACGTCGTGTGCCACGGGCGGCAGGATCATGCTGTCCACCCGGGTCGGACGGGGAGCCACGCCGTGCTCGTCCGTCAGGCCCATGAGTCCCGGGATGCTGAAGCCGTGCACGTCGACGTCGACGATGCCCACACGCTGTCCCCGTGCTGCGAGCGCGACCGCGAGGTTCGCAGTGACCGTCGACTTGCCGACGCCGCCCTTCCCGCTCGTCACGGCGACCACCCGGGTCAGCGAGTCGGGCGTGAACTGCGCGCCGCGCGGGCGACCCGCCCGGAGCCGGTCGGTGAGGGCGGCGCGGGTCGCCGGGGACATCACGGAGACGTCGACGTCGACCGCGGTGACGCCGTCCACGGACCCGGCGGCGGCGCGCACGTCGCGCTCGATCGTGTCGGCGGCCGGGCACCCGGTGATCGTGAGTTGCAGGTCGACGCGCACCGTGCCTCCCGGCTGGACGTCGACCCCACGGATCATGTCGAGCTCCGTGACGGGCCGACGGATCTCGGGGTCGATCACCCGGCTGAGCGCCGCGAGGACCGCGCCGCCCAGCTGCTCGTCGTCAGCCACGCGCGCCGGAACCGGCCTCGTCGGCGAACCCGGCGAGGCCGGCACCGTCGGCGTCGCGCCGGTCGAGCTCCTCGAGCAGCGACCGGAGCTCGGCGCGGATGAAGTCCTTCGACGCCATGTCCCGCATCGCGAGGCGCAGCGCGACGACCTCGCGGGCGAGGTACTCGGTGTCCGCGAGGTTCCGTTCCGCGCGCTGCCGGTCCTGCTCGAACTGCACGCGGTCACGGTCGTCCTGCCGGTTCTGCGCGAGCAGGATGAGCGGCGCGGCGTAGGACGCCTGGAGCGACAGCACGAGGGTCAGCGCGGTGAAGCCGATCGCGGCGGAATCGAACTGCCACGACTTCGGCGCGAGGGTGTTGTAGCCCATCCAGACCGCGCAGAAGAGGGTCAGGCCGACCAGGAACCAGGGCGTGCCCATGGCTCGAGCGATGCCCTCGGTGGCGCGACCGAAGGTGTCGCCACGGCCGCGACGGCGCGTCGGCAGCACGCGGGTGCGCATGCCCTTCGGGGAGTCCAGGCGCTCCTGGCGGGTGTCATCCGTTCGGGCCAAGGGTGGTCCTCCTTCCCGTGGTCACGGTCGTCTTGCGCGAGCGTTGGCGTGGCAGTGGTGAGGGTTCCCCCTCGCCCTGACTTCGCCAGTCGTCCGGCAGGACGTGGTCGAGGACGTCGTCGATCGTCACCACCCCGACGAGTCGGTGGGCGTCGTCGACCACGGGGACGGACAGCAGGTTGTAGGTCGCCATGATGCGCGTGACCTCCGCGGCGCTCGCGTCGACCCGGACCGGCTCGGTCTGCTGGTCGATGAGCGTGCCGAGCCGCTCGTTCGGCGGGTAGCGCAGCATGCGCTGGAAGTGCACGAGTCCGAGGAACCGGCCGGTCGGCGGCTCGTACGGCGGGAGCACGACGCACACGCTCGCGCCGAGGGCCGGCGCGAGTTCGTGCCGACGCACCAGTGCGAGCCCCTCCGCCACGGTCGCGTCCGCCGAGACGATCACCGGCTCGGTCGTCATGAGACCGCCGGCCGTGTCGGGCTCGTACTCGAGGAGCATGCGGACGTCCTGGGCCTCCTCCGGCTCCATGAGCTGGAGGAGGGCCTCGCTGCGGTCGTCCGGGAACTGGGCGAGGACGTCGGCGGCGTCGTCGGGCTGCATCTGGTCGAGCACGTCGGCGGCGCGGGCGTCCTCGAGACGGCTGAGGATCTCGATGCGCTCCTGGTCGGGCATCTCCTCGAGGACGTCGGCGAGCCGGTCGTCCGGGAGTTCCTCGGCGACCTCGAAGCGGCGCTCCTCGGGGAGGTCGAGCAGGGTCGACGCGAGGTCGGCCGGCAGCAGGTCGGAGTAGGCGGCGATGACGTGCTCGGCGGACTGGGCCTCACCAGGGAGCTCGTCCTCGGTGACCTCGTTCCAGGACGCGAAGGTCGTCGGACCCTTGCCGAACGGGGACGGTGTCGTCTTCGGCTTGCGGAGGAAGAGCTGCGAGACCTCCCAGTCGCCCTGCCCGCGGTCCTCGATCGCGACGTCCTCGATCGTCGCCCGGATGCGCTGGTTCTTGATGAGCACCTTGCGGCCGAGCATCTCCGCGATCACCCGGACCTCGCCGCCGCGCTGCTCGAAGCGGCGCATGTTGACGAGCCCGGTCGTGATCACCTGCCCGGCTCCGATCGAGGTGATGCGGCCGACCGAGACGAAGATGCGGCGCTTGCCGGGGACCTCGACGATGAGCCCCACGACCCGCGGGGCATCGACCCGTCTGTAGACCACGAGGACGTCCCGGACGCGGCCGACGCGGTCGCCCGCGGGGTCGAAGACGGAGCACCCGGCGAGGCGGGCGACGAAGACCTTCGTGGCGCTCACTCGTCCAGCGTAGTCGGTCGGTGGGCCCGGGTCGGTGGAGCCCCGGTCGTCGGGGCGCCGGTCGGCGGCCTCCCTGGGAGTGCACGTGCGATTGCAAGGTGTCCGGTGGATGATGGCTGTGTGAGCAATCAGAGCCCCTTCGGCGGCCGGACGGCCCAGGCATTCCCGACACTGCCGCGCGGCGACGTCCTCGGCACCTACGACAGCTACCCGGAGGCGCAGCGCGTCGTCGCGAAGCTCGCCGAGTCGGACTTCCCGGTCGCGAAGATCGCCATCGTCGGCAACGACCTCAAGACCGTCGAGCGCGTCACCGGCAAGATGACCTACGGGCGCGCCGCCATCGCGGGAGCGCTGTCCGGCCTCTGGCTCGGGTTCTTCTTCGGCATCGTGCTCACCCTCTTCTCGCCGCAGGCCGGTGGCCTCTTCTTCGCCGCAGCCCTGATCGGTGCCGCGTTCGGCATGCTCTACGGCATCGTCTCGTTCGCGATCACGAAGCGGCAGCGCGACTTCACGAGCGTGCACCAGGTGCTCGCCACGAACTACCAGATCGTGGTCGACCCGCAGCTGACCGGGCAGGCGCAGCAGATCCTCGGGCAGTTCGGCGCCACCCCCTCGACCCACTGGACCTCGGCGTCGTCGCCGTCCTCGTCGCAGGGCGCGCCGACGCCGCGGCAGGAGCCGTGGCGCCCCGAGCCGCGTCAGCAGCCGTCCCCGTACGGCGGGCACGCGACGCCGCACCAGCAGCCTGGAGGCACGCAGCACCCCGGCACGTCGGCCGGCGGCCCGCAGCAGGGCGCGCCGCGCTACGGAACGAACGACGGTCCGCGCTACGGGGAGACCCCGTCCACCGGCGCCGGAGGGTCGGCGGCCGGGTCGTCGGGTCCCGGTGCCGCCGGTGGAGCGCCGCAAGCGCCCTCGGGGCCGCCGCGGTACGGCACGAACGACGGGCCCCGGTACGACCCGGCGGCGTCGGGCCCGGCTGGCGGTGCTCCGGCAGCGCGACCGGATGCGCCGCCGCAGTTCGGCGAGCGGGTGACCCCCGCGTCGGCGCCGGAGTCGGGTCGAACCTCGGACGACGAGCGCCGTACGGGTGACGAGGAGTCGCCGCGGTCCTGAGTTCGGTTCGTCGATGACGGCGGCCTGCGGTCGGCGGAGCGGCGCTGTCGCGTCGGTCGCACGACGTGCCGTGCCCGGTGTGCGTCGGTCGCACGACGTGCCGTGCCCGGCGCGCGTTGGTCGCGATGGATGTCGCCGGGCGCGGACGTGAGCGGCACGTCGTGCGACCAACCGAACGCAGAGCCGCACGCGCGCTGCCGGAGACGGACCCGCGGACCCACGGACGCGCGGACCCGCGGGTCAGAGGACCTTCGAGTAGCAGATCGAGGTCGCCACGCCCGCGTACGGGCCGAAGTTGGCGATCCGCGTGAAGCCCTCGCGCTCGTAGAACCCGATCGCCCGCTTCTGCTCCGTGCCAGTCTCGAGGACGAGCGCCGGTGACCCGAGGTCGAGCGCGGCTTCCTCCAGCCGCCGCAGGATCGCCGTCGACACCCCGGCGCCGCGCGACTCCGGCCGCACGTACATGCGCTTGATCTCGGTGATGCCGTCCTCCACGATCCGCAGCCCGCCGCAGCCGAGCGGCGTACCGGAGGCGTCACGAGCGAGGAAGAACACCGCGATCGAGTCCGCCGTGGGCTTCTCGCCCGGCTCGGTGTCCTGCCCGTACGCACGGTCGATCTCCACACGCTGTGCTGCGCGGAGTCGCTGGGCGTCCGGGGAGTCGAAGTGCTCGACCTCGATGTCGAGGTCGTCCGTCGTCGGCGTGTGCTCGGGCATGGTCACCCGCTCAGGCTAACGGCCGGAGCGGGCGATCCACCCCTCCACTTCCGAGGGGGTCCGGGGGATGCCGACCGACAGGTTCTCGGCGCCGTCCTCGGTCACGAGGATGTCGTCCTCGATGCGGACACCGATGCCGCGGAACTCCTCGGGCACCGTGAGGTCGTCCTGCTGGAAGTACAGGCCGGGCTCGATCGTGAACACCATCCCCGGCTGCACGATCCCGTCGATGTACATCTCGCGGCGGGCCTTCGCGCAGTCGTGCACGTCGAGGCCGAGGTGGTGGCTCGTTCCGTGGACCATGTAGCGGCGGTGGAACTGGTTGTCCTGCTGCAGGGACTCCTCCGCCGTGCCGGGCAGGAAGCCCCACTCCGCGGTCTTGCGGGCGATGACCTCCATCGCGGTGGCGTGCACCTGACGGAAGGTGATGCCCGGCTTGACGATCGCGAACGCTGCGTCGGCTGCCTCGAGCACGGCCTCGTAGACCATCCGCTGGACGTCCGTGAAGGTGCCGCTGACCGGGAGCGTCCGGGTGATGTCGGCCGTGTAGAACGAGTCCACCTCGACGCCGGCGTCGATGAGGATGAGGTCGCCCGGCTGCACGGCGCCGTCGTTCCGGGTCCAGTGCAGGATGCACGCATGGTGCCCCGACGCCGCGATCGTGTCGTAGCCCACCGTGTTGCCGTCGGCGCGGGCACGGCGGTTGAAGGTGCCCTCGACGATGCGCTCGCCGCGGGGGTGCGCGAGCACCGCGTCGAAGTCGGCGATCACGTCGTCGAACCCGGCCTTGGTCGCGGCGACCGCCTGGCGGAGCTCGTGCACCTCGTACGCGTCCTTCACGAGCCGGAGCTCGGAGAGGTCGCGCGCGAGGACGTCCTCCGTGGCGGGGGCGCCGTCCTGCTCCGGGGCGCCGCCGACGACGCTGCCGAAGCGGTCGTCGAACGAGCGGGTCAGCTCGGTGTCGGCGTCGCGGACCACGAGCACAGTGGCGTCGAGGCCGTCGACGACCGCGTCCAGGTCGCCCAGGTCGGCCGTGTCGAGCCCGAGGTCTGCGGCGACCTCCGCGAGGGAGGGGCGCGGCCCGACCCAGAACTCGCCGATCTCGGGGTTGGCGTAGAACTCCTCGGAGTCACGGCCCGCCGTCGCCCGGAAGTACAGTGTGGCGTCGTGTCCGGAGCCGTTCGGCGTCATCACGAGGACGGACCCGACGACCGTGTCGGTGCCCCAGCCGGTGAGGTGCGCGAACGCGGAGTGCGGCCGGAACGGGTAGTCGCAGTCGTTCGAGCGGACCTTCGCCTGCCCGGCGGGCACGACGATCGTGCGGCCAGGGTGCAGCTCGGAGATCCGGGCGCGGCGCGCGGCGGCGTACGCGGCCTGCTCCCGCGGCTCCGGGAGCGGGCGCTCCCGCTCGGCCCACTGCGACCCGATGTAGTCCTTGAAGGTCGAGGACCCGGGAGTCGTGGAACGGTTGCTCGTCGCGCGGGGAGTGGTGTCGGCCATGGCTCCATCCTCGCACCGTCCCGGGGTCCGTGGCCTGTGCGCGCGTTCACCTGTGGATAGCATTGAGGAGTGCCCGATCCGTTCATCGACCTGCACACGCACTCGAGCGTGTCCGACGGCACCGAGCGCCCTGCCGAACTCGTGCGGGCCGCGGCGGCCGCCGGGTTGGACGGCGTCGCCCTCACCGACCACGACACGACGGCGGGCTGGGACGAGGCGATCGCGACCGCCCGGCAGCTGCCGCTCACACTGCTCCCGGGGCTGGAGCTCAGCACGCGCGTCGGCTACCGCAGCGTGCACGTGCTCGGCTACCTCGTCGACCCGACGGACCCGGGCCTCGTCGCCGAGACGACGCGGATCCGCGACGGTCGGCTGGAGCGCGCCCGACGCATGGTCGAGCGCATCGGCGAGGACCACCCGCTCACCTGGGACGACGTGCTCGCGCAGGCGAGCGACGGCGCGACCATCGGGCGGCCCCACATCGCCGACGCGCTGGTCGCCCGCGGTCTCGAGTCGGACCGCAGTGCCGCCTTCCGCGGCATCCTGCACCCCGCGTCGGGCTACTACGAGCCGCACGAGGCCCCCTCGCCCCTGCGCGGCGTCGAGCTCATCCGCGCTGCCGGTGGCGTGCCGGTGATCGCGCACCCCGCGGCGTCCTCGCGCGGCATCGTCATCGACGAGGACGCGCTCCGGACCCTCGTCGACGCCGGACTCGGCGGGCTCGAGGTCGACCACCGCGAGAACGTGTCCCACGGCAAGCGCACGCTGCTCGACTGGGCCACGCGGTACGGCCTGTTCGTCACGGGGTCGAGCGACTACCACGGCACGGGCAAGCCGAACCGGCTCGGCGAGCACCGCACCGCCCTGGTCGCGTTCGACGCGATCGTCGGCGAGGCCACCGGTTCCGCGCCGGTGTCCGGCCCGGGCGCGCGCCTGTCCTGACCCGCGCCGCCTCGCAGCCCACCTCCGCGCCGGCTGCTCCGGCGGGCGGGGACGACGAAGGGCCCGTCGCGTGTGCGACGGACCCTTCGGCCTGGAGGCGCTACTCGCCCTCGCCGGCTGCCTGCGGTGCCGAGGCGGTCGCCTCGGACGAACCGCCACCGCTGCGGCGACGGCGGCGACGACGGCGCTTGGCGGCGCCGTCACCGGTCGCGGACTCGTCAGCGCCACCCTCGGCCGGTGCGGCCGCGGGAGCCTGCGCGTCCGACTGCTCGCTGCGGGCCGGCGCCGAGCCTCCAGACCGGGTCCGGCTGCGCGAACGCGAACGCGACGCGCCCTGCCGCTCGCCGCCCTTGGTCTCGGCGGTGCCGGCGGACGCGGCGTGCGCCGACGCGCCGGGGAGGCGACCCTTCGTCCCGGCGGGGATGTCGAGGTCGGAGAAGAGGTGCGGGGACGACGAGTAGGTCTCGACGGGCTCGGGGATGCCGAACTCGAGCGCCTTGTCGATGAGCGTCCACTTGTGCAGGTCGTCCCAGTCGACGAACGTCACCGCGATGCCGGTCTTGCCCGCTCGGCCCGTGCGGCCGGCGCGGTGCAGGTACGTGTCCGGGTCGTCCGGGATCGTGTGGTTGATGACGTGCGTGACGTCGTCCACGTCGATGCCGCGGGCGGCGACGTCGGTCGCGATCAGCACGTCGCGCTTGCCTGCCTTGAAGGCGGCCATGGCGCGCTCGCGCTGTTCCTGGTTGAGGTCGCCGTGCACGGCCGCGGCGTTGAACCCGCGGTCCTTGAGCTCCTCGACGAGCTTCGCGGCGGCGCGCTTCGTGCGGGTGAAGATCACGGTCTTGCCGCGCCCCTCGGCCTGCAGGATGCGGGCGATGACCTCGTCCTTGTCGAGCGAGTGCGCGCGGTAGATGACGTGCTTGATGTTCGCCTGCATCAGACCCTCGTCGGGGTCCGTGGCGCGGATGTGCACCGGGCGGCTCATGAAGCGGCGGGCCAGTGCGACGATCGGCGCCGGCATCGTCGCCGAGAACAGCATCGTGTGCCGGACGTCGGGGACGGCCTGGAAGATCCGCTCGATGTCGGACAGGAAGCCGAGGTCGAGCATGCGGTCGGCCTCGTCGAGGACGACCTCCTGCACGTGGGAGAGGTCGAGCAGGCGCTGGCGCTGCAGGTCGATGAGTCGACCCGGGGTGCCGACGACGATCTGCGCGCCGGCCTTGAGCTGCTCGATCTGGCCCTCGTACGCCTTGCCGCCGTAGATCGACACGATCGTGGTCGACCGGTTCGACGTGGCGAGCTCGAGGTCCTCGGTCACCTGCACGGCGAGTTCGCGCGTGGGGACGACGACGAGCGCCTTGACGCCGTGCTCCGGGTCGGTGCCGAGGCGCTGGATGAGGGGCAGGCCGAAGCCGAAGGTCTTGCCGGTACCGGTCTTGGCCTGACCGATGATGTCCTGCCCGGTCAGGGCGAGCGGGATCGTCTGCTGCTGGATCGGGAAGGGCTCGATGATGCCCTTCGTCGCGAGCGCGTCGACGATGTCCTGCTCGATGTTGAGGTCTGCGAAAGTCAAAGAATCACCTTAGTCCTGGTGGAAGTCCCGCCCAGTCTACCGACGCCGACCGGGGTCCCGGGTCCGGCCCCCTATGCTGCTGGCGTGGTGTCTTGGTGGAACCGGAAACGCGCCGCGCAGCTCGCGGCTGCGTGGCTCGCGTCGCGCAACCCGAAGAACGCGTCCGGGGAGCGGCTCCAGCTCGACGACGTCAGCCCCGAGCTCGACGTCTACCTCGGCCAGGCCGCGTACCTGCAGCTGTCGATGTACGAGACCATGGGGCGGGCCGGTGCCACGGCGCCGACGCTCTCGGGTCGCCTGGTGACCGGCGTCCTGGCGACGACCGCCCTCGAGCGACACCGCACGATCGTCGCGGAGATCGAGCGCATCGGGCAGGACCCGGCCGAGCTCATGGCGCCGCACCGCGAGGCGATCGACCGGTTCCTCGAGCGGACGAGCGGCGCGGACTGGTACGAGTCGATGCTCACCGGCTACGTCACCGCCGGCATCCTCAACGACCTCTTCGACAGCCTGCTCCGCTCACTGCCGATCGACGTCCGGCAGCGGCTCCGCACCGTGTTCGACGCGCGCGAGGAGGCGGCGGTCGTCGAGGAGCTCACGGCGCACATCGAGGACGACCCGCGCGTCGGCTCCCGGCTCGCGATGTGGGGCCGGCGGCTCGTCGGCGACACCCTGCTCGTGGCGCGGTCGGCGCTCGCGTCGCACGCCCGCGAGGACCAGTCACGACTCGAGCCGGTCTGGACCGAGCTCATCGCGGCCCACAGCCGGCGGATGGACGCGCTCGGACTCACGGCCTGACGGGCGCGGACGCGCGTCGACCTTGCGCCGCGGTTCGCGTGGGCCCGTTCGGCGCGGGTTCGGCCGCGGTTCGTGCGGAGCCGCTCTTGCGGGCTCAGGCGCCGTTCGCGCGGACCCGCTCGTAGAAGGCCTCGTCAGCAGCCCGCCGGCGACGGCCGAGCACCCATGCCACCACGGCGGCCACGACCCCGGAGCCGAGGAGCGCCACGACCCAGATCCACCCGCCGTCGTACGGCCAGCCCGCCCAGGTCAGGGCCTCCCAGAGCACCGCGGCGGCGACCCCGCCGACGACGGGCCCGACCAGCGCGCCCCGGCTCGTCCGCCAGGGCAGCACGACGTGCACGACGGCGCCCACGAGGAGGCCGCCGAGCACGGCGAAGAGGAGCTCCACGTCAGGCGACGAAGCCGATGCGACGAGACTCCTCCGCGCCGACCTCGACGTAGGCGAGTGACGCGACCGGCACGATGAACCGACGGCCCTTCTCGTCCTGGAGGGACAGGTGCGTGGCCTTCGCCGTGAGGGCCTCCGACACCGCCTGCTCGATCTGGTCAGCGGTCTGCGCGCTCTCGAACGCGATCTCGCGCGGGCTGTTCGTGATGCCGATCTTGATGTCCACGACCTCAGCGTAGCGGGGTGCCCCGGGCTTGCTCCGGGCGTTCGCCGCGAGCGCACGGCAGCCTTGCGTGCACGAGCGTCCGCGGCCCCGCACCGACTTGCCGGACGCGCTCCCCGGCCGTCCGTGTCGGGGGCCGCCGGTGTCGGTCGTCGTGGGTACCGTTCGAGCGTGCCCCGGACGACGCTCACGCCCACCACCGACGACGCGGCCGTCGCGCGCGCGTTGACGTCGGATCCGGCGCAGGCGGCCGTGCTGGCGCTGCCCGTCGGTCGGCACGCGGCCGTGATCGGTGCGCCGGGGACCGGCAAGACCACGACCCTCGCGCGGTTCGTGGCCGGCCGGATGGGCGGTGCGGACGCCGTCTCGCCGGACGGGCACGCGACCGTGCTCGCGCTCACGTCCGCACGGACCGCAGCGACGGCGCTCCGTGACCGTCTGGCGGCCGCGGTGGACCGTGTGGTCCCGGGGGCCCTCGCCCGCACCGTGAACTCGCTCGCGTTCCAGGTGGTCGCCCACGCCGCGGTGGCCCAGGGCCAGGACGTCCCGACCCTCCTCACCGGTGGCGAGCAGGACCGCATCATCGCGGACCTCCTCGCCGGGCACGAGACCGACGGCACCGGTCCGGACTGGCCCGAGCCGATCACGGCCGTGGTGCGCGAGCGCGCCGGGTTCCGCACGGCGCTGCGTGACGTGATGATGCGCGCCGTGGCCGCCGGCATCGAACCGGACGACATGCGCGAGCTCGGCGACGACACCGGCCGTCTGGAGTGGCGTGCTGTCGGGGACTTCGTCGACGGCTACCGCGCTGCGCTGACCGCCTTCCGCGCGACCGCCCTCGACGCGGCCGAGCTCGTTGCCTACGCCACCGCCGCGGTGCTCCGGGGCGAGGTGCCGCCGGCCGTGGCAGCCCTCCGCACGGTCGTCGTCGACGATGCGCAGGAGCTCGTCGAGGGCGAGATCGCGCTGCTCGGCGCCCTCGCGCGGTCCGGCGTGCAGGTCGTCGCGTTCGGCGACCCGGACATCGCCGCGTCGGCCTTCCGCGGCGCGGTGCCCGACGTGCTCGGTCGTCTCGGCGCGCGGCTCGGGGTCGCCGACGTCGAGCAGGTCGTCCTCGGGACGGTGCACCGCCACGCCGAGCCGGTCCGCGCACTCGTCTCCGGCATCACGGCGCGGATCGGCACCGCGGCCGCCGGACGGCAGCGAACCGCCGTCGCCACGGCCGCGGACGCCCGCCCGGACGCGGTCGTGCACGTGCAGGGGAGCAGCCGGGCGGCCCTCGTCGTCGCGATCGCCCGTCGGCTCCGCGAACACCGGCTCCTCGACGGCGTCCCGTGGCACCGGATGGTCGTCGTCACGCGCAGCGGAGCGGCCATCCCCGAGCTCGTCCGAGCGCTCTCCGTGGCCGAGGTCCCCGCCACCGCGGGTGCCGCGCCGGTGCGGGTCCGCGACGACTCGGCAGCGCGCGCGCTCCTCGACGCGGCCGCCGTCGCCCTGGGCGTGCTCCCGCTCGACGCCGACCTGGCGACCGCGTTCGCCACGGGGCCGCTCGGTGGCCTCGACACGCTCGCGATGCGTCGGCTGCGGCTCGCCCTGCGCCGTGAGGAACTGGCCGGTGGTGGTGCCCGCTCCGCCGACGAGCTGCTGGTCGAGGCACTGGGCGCACCGGAACGCCTGGCCACGATCGACGCGGGGTTCGCCCGGCGCGCGACCCGGTTGGCCCGCAGCCTCGTCCAGGCACGAGCCGACGCCACGGCGGACGCCAGCATCGAGGAGATCCTCTGGGGTCTGTGGGAACGCAGTGGGCTCGCGGGGGTCTGGCGGTCCCAGTCCGAGGCCGGCGGGGTCGGCGCCGGTGAAGCCGACCGACACCTCGACGCCGTGGTCGGGCTCTTCACCGCCGCGAAGCGCTTCGTCGAGCGGACCCCGGACGCCCCCGCCCGCGTGTTCGTCGACGACCTGCTCGACGCCGACCTGCCGGAGGACTCCATCGGCCCGGACCGCACGGCCGGCCGGGTCCGGGTCCTCACCCCGTCGGCCACGGTCGGGCTCGAGTGCGACGTCGTCGTGGTCCTCGGACTGCAGGACGGCGTCTGGCCGAACACCCGGGTCCGCGGCAGTCTGCTCGACCCCGACGGACTCGTCCGCGCGGCCGAGGGCAGCGAACGGACCGCGGTGGACGACCTGGCGGCCGTGATCGCCGACGAGCTCCGGCTGTTCGCCCGCGCCGTGTCCCGCGCGACCACACAGGTGGTCATCGGCACGGTCGCGAACGACGACGAATCGCCCTCCCCGTTCGTCCGGCTCGTCCCCGTGCCGCCGGACCGGGCCGCGTCCGTCCACCCCCTGTCGCTCCGCGGACTCGCCGGGTCGCTGCGGCGGCGCGTCGTGGCCTCCGGGGACCACGAGGCCGCCTCCGCCCTCGCCCGGCTCGCCGCCGCCGAGGTGCCCGGTGCGGCTCCCGACGACTGGTACGGCCTGGCCGAGCCGACGACCGACGCCCCCCTCGTCGACCTCGACGCGGAGCCGGCTCCCGAGTACGAGGGCGGTCCCGTGGTCCCGCCGACCGTGGCCGTCTCCCCGTCGCGCATCGGCACGTTCGAGGAGTGCCCGGTGCACTGGTTCGTGCAGACCTTCGGCGGATCGGCGCCGAGCCCGGCGATGGGCATCGGCACGATCGTCCACGACGCGATGGAGCACGCCACGAGCGTCGACGTCGAGTCGCTCTGGGCACACGTCGACGCCCGGTGGGACGAGCTCACCTTCGAGTCGCCGTGGGTGGCCGACCGCGAGCGCGCCCGGACCCGCCGGATGATCGAGGGGCTCAGCGACTACCTCCGGACGTTCGCCGCGGCCGGACGCCGACTCCTCGGCGCCGAGACCTCGTTCTCCCTGGTGACCGGTCCGGCGCGGATGCGGGGGAGCATCGACCGGATCGAGGTCGACACGGAGGGACGGATCAGCGTCGTCGACCTGAAGACGGGCCGATCGATGCCGAGCGAGAAGAACGACATGCCCGAGCACCCGCAGCTCGGCGCCTACCAGCTCGCGGTCGAGGACGGCGCGGTCGAGGGCATCCCGGCCGGGTCCCCGATGGCGGACGCCCGGCTGGTGTTCGTGCAGAACGCCAGGAGCGACCGCGCCTACTCGGAGCGGACACAGCACGCGTTCGACCCGGAGGGCCGAGCGGCCTACCGGGAACGCCTGCACGCCGTGGCGCGGGGGATGGCCGGCCGCACGTTCCTCGCGAACGTCGACGACCACTGCGAGCAGTCCCGGACCGGGGCCGAGTGCCGGATCCACGTCGTCGGAGAGGTCACCTGGTGAGCACCGAACGAGCCGACACCGACCGGGCCGGCGCAGACGCTGCCGTCGCCGACCGGGCCGGCACCGAGCCGGCCGGCACCGACCAGGACAGCAGCCAGCAGATCGGTGCCGTGCAGCCGCCAGCAGACGCCCCCGTGGTGCCCCGCAGCGCCGACGTGATCGCCGATGCCCTCGGCCGTCCTCGCCCGACCGCGCAGCAGCGCGCCGTCATCGAGTCGCCCCTCGCGCCGGCCCTCGTCGTGGCCGGCGCCGGGAGCGGCAAGACCGAGACGATGGCGTCCCGGGTCGTCTGGCTCCTCGCGAACGGGATGGTCCGCCCCGACGAGGTCCTCGGCCTGACGTTCACACGCAAGGCCGCCGGCGAGTTGTCGGTCCGCATCAACGACCGCATCCGGGCGCTCGAGGAGGTCGGCCTCATCACCCCGGGCGACGCCTTCGAAGCGCCCACGGTGTCGACCTACAACGCCTTCGCGAACGCCGTGTTCCGCGAGAACGCGCTCCTCGTGGGTCGCGACGGCGAATCGCAGGTGCTCACCGAGCCCTCGGCGTGGCAGCTCGCCCGCCGGGTGGTGGTGGACGCCCGCGACGACCGGCTGGCCGGGCTCGACCGTGACGTCGACACGATCACGGCGGCGGTCGTCGCGCTCGCCGGGGCCGCGTCGGAGCACCTCGTCGAGCCCGAGCAGCTCCGCCGGTTCGCGATCGAGTTCGCCGGGGTGCTCGAGCTGCCGGGCAACCGCGGCAAGCCGTACGCCGACGTCGTCAAGGCCGTCGCCGCGGTCGGCGGGCTCGAGCCCCTGGCAGACCTCGTCGAGCGGTTCCGTCGGCAGAAGGTCGACCGTGGCTTCGTCGAGTTCTCCGACCAGATCGCACTGGCGCTCGCCGCGGCGGAGTCGGCTCCGCGGGTGGTCGACGACCTCCGTCGGCGCTTCGGGGTCGTGCTCCTCGACGAGTACCAGGACACCTCGGTCGTGCAGACCCGGTTCCTCGCTCGGCTGTTCCAGGGGCACCCCGTCATGGCGGTCGGCGACCCGCACCAGTCGATCTACGGCTTCCGCGGGGCGAGCGCGGCGAACCTCGGACGCTTCCCCCGCGACTTCGGCTCCGCCGGCTCCGAGCCGCCGGTGACGTTCCCGCTGTCGACGAGCTGGCGCAACCCGGTGGACGTGCTCGCCGCGGCCAACGCCGTCGTCGCGCCGCTGTCCGAGGCGTCGGAGGTCGCGGTCGAACGGCTCACAGCCCGTCCGGGTGCCGACGACGGGTCGGTCGAGGTCGTGTTCGCGGAGACCCTGCCGGAGGAGGCAGCAGCGGTGGCGGCGTGGTTCCGGGCACACCGTCAGCGGGACCCGCGGGCGTCGATGGCGCTCCTGCTGCGCGCACGGAAGGACCTCGCCGCCTTCACCGGGGCGCTCGGCGACCTCGGGGTGCCGTTCCACGTCCTCGGGACCGGCGGGCTGCTGCAGCGGCCGGAGATCGTCGACCTCGTGGCGTGCCTGCGCGTGCTCCACGACCCGGCCGCGGGGAACGACCTCATCCGGCTGCTCGCCGGAGCCCGGTGGCGGGTCGGCGCGGCGGACATCGCGGCGCTGCACGACCTCGCGAAGTGGCTGTTCGGCCGCGACCACACCCAGCAGCGCCTCGACGACGACCTGACGGCGGCGTTCCGGGCCTCGGTCGCGGCGGGCGAGCACGGGTCCGTCGTCGACGCGCTCGACTTCGTGGCGACGGCCCCCGACGAGCACGGCGCGCTCGACCGCATCACCCCGGCCGGGCGGCAGCGCATGCGCGCCCTCGGGCAGCAGCTGCAGGCGCTCCGGCAGCGGGCACGCGGCGACCTGGTCGACTTCGTGACGCTGGTCGTGCAGGAGATGCGGCTCGACATCGAGGTCGCGGCGCACGAGCAGGGGAGCCAGGCGTTCCTCGACGCCTTCCTCGACGAGCTCGCCGGCTTCGTCGCGACCGACGACCGCGCGGACCTCGGAGCCTTCCTCGGGTGGATCGACGCGGCGGCACGCCGGGACGACATGGGCCCGCGTTCCGAGGAGCCGGAGGCCGGGACGGTCCAGATCCTGACCATCCACGGCTCGAAGGGGCTCGAGTGGGACGCCGTCGCAGTGCCGCGGATGGTCGAGGGCGGCCTCCCGGCGCGGCCCCAAGAGGGCTCCTCGGGGTGGATCGGCTTCGGCCGGCTGCCCTACGAGTTCCGTGGGGACGCCGACGAGCTCCCGCGGCTCGCGTGGCGCGGACAGGAGACCCAGAAGGACGTTCGTGACGCCATCGACGCGTTCAAGGGCGAGGTGCAGGCCCGGAACGAGGACGAAGAGCGACGACTCACCTACGTGGCGCTGACCCGCGCGCGGCACGACCTCCTCGTGTCGGGGTCGTTCTGGTCCGGCGGCGTCAAGCCCACCGCACCGAGCCGGTACCTCGCCGACCTCACGGTCGCCGGCGTCCTGCCGGCCGGTGCCGTGCCCGAGCAGTCGCACCACGAGCACGACCCGCTGGGGGAGTCGGGCGCCACCCAGTCGTGGCCGCACCTGCCGTTCGGGCACCGCGAGGCCCGCGTGCTGGCGGCAGCCGAGCGTGTGCGGAACGCGAACCCGGGCGCTGCCGGTCGGTTCGCGGCCGACATCGACCTGCTCCTCGCCGAACGTGATGCGGTCCGCAGCGCGCGACACACCGTCATCGTGCCGCACCGAGTGCCCGCGTCCGGCTTCAAGGACTACCTCGCCGAGCCGGACACGGTGGCGGAGCGGCTCCGCCGACCCATGCCGGAGCGGCCGTACCGGGCGACGCGACTCGGCACGCTGTTCCACCAGTGGGTGGAACAGCGGGCGAGGTCCGGGGGTTCGCTCGAGACCCTCGGCGGGGACGTGCTGGACCTCTGGGACGGCGAAGCCGACCTCGACGCCGACGACCTGCCCGACGCCTCGGTCGCAGCACCCGTCACCGATGACGACGCCCGCCGGCTCGCGGCCTTCCAGGAGACCTTCGCACGGTCACGGTGGGCCGACCGGACGCCGATCGAGGTCGAGCGCGAGATCCACATCCCGTTCCTCGGCCACAGCATCATCTGCAAGCTCGACGCCGTCTACGAGATCGACGGTCGGGCGGAGGTCGTCGACTGGAAGACGGGCAAGGCGCCCACCGGGCAGGACGACCTCGCGGCGCGGCAACTGCAGCTCGCGCTCTACCGTGTGGCCTACGCCGAGTTCACCGGCCGCCCGCTGGACGAGGTCGACGCGGTGTTCTACTTCGTCGCGGACGACCTCGAGGTGCGGCCGACGGAACTGCTCGACCGGGTAGGCCTCGAGCGGGCGTGGCGCGAGGCGATCGGCTGAGGCCCGCCTGCGGCGAGCCGCGGTGCGGCTCCCTGCGCGCGTCGGCACCGCCTGGAGGCCCGGTGCCGGCCCCGGGACCGGCACCGGGCCTCCAGGCGGTCGCGCCGTGCCGTGCGCAGGTCGCCGAGCGGTCGCGCCGTGCCGTGCGCCGGCCGACGAGCGGTCGCGCCGTGCCGTGCGCAGGTCGCCGAGCGGTCACGAACCGTCGGTTGCGGGCGTCCGGGGCGACGGGTCGTGACCGGTCGCCGGAGGTGAGCGGGGAGTCGTGACCGTCCAGTGGACTGGTGATGCCCACACCCGCGCCGGTCGCGCCATGCCGTGCGCCGGCCGACGGGCGGTCACGACGTGCCGTGTGCAGGTCGCCGGGCGGTCACGAACCGTCGGTTGCGGGCGTCCGGGGCGACGGGTCGTGACCGGTCGCCGGAGGTGAGCGGGGAGTCGTGACCGTTCGGCGCGAGCGCGACCGGGGTCAGCCGTGCCGACGCTCGGTCGACGACAGCAGCTGCTCGACCTCGCCGATCTCCATGGTCTCCGGGGACACCGACTGCAGCGGCGCTGCCGTCGGCGCGTGCACCGCGTCGACCAACCGGTGCATCATCGCGACCGCGTCGTCGACTACCTCGGTGCTCTTCACCTGCACGCCGTGCAGCAGCCACTGCGCCGTCTCGAGCTCGTGGTGCACCCGTGCACGCTGCGCGAGCTGCCGGTCACGGCCGCCGCCGTTCGTCTCGTACGCGCTGAGGACCGTGTCGAACGCGTCCTTCCGCCCGGCGAGCACCCACGCGAGGTCCTTCGCGGGGTCGCCGAGCCGGAGCTCGCCCCAACCGAGCACCCCGGTCACGGCGTCGCCGTCCACGAGGAGCGCCTCGGTGCCCACCGAGCCGTGCACGACCGTCGGCGTGAACTGCCACAGCTGCTGGTCGCGGGCCGCGCCCTCCCACCGCTCCTTGAGCGCGGCCGGGACGAGCTTGGTGGCGACCGCGCGGTCCATGACGGAGACCGCGGACCGGAGGACCTCGAACGGGGTGAGCGACGGGAGGCCGGCGTCGGTGACGAAGCTCGTCGGCAGCTGGTGGACCGCCGCCACCGCACGGCCGACCGAGGTGGCGAGACCGGGGCGGTCGGCGAGGTCGCGGAGCGCGGGGTGGGCGCCGGGGACGTAGGTGGTCACGATGGCGCGCGTCGACCCGATCGGGGCCTGTCCGCGGTACTCGGCGACGGCGAACGGGAGGCGCGTGCGGATCCCGGCGCTCAGCGCCCGGATCGCGACGAGGTCGGCCGACTGGCGCGCTTCGGCCCGCTGGTTGCGGGGCCGGCGGATCGCGAGTGCGGCGCCGTCGGCGTCGCGGAGGACCGCGGACTCGTAGTCCCCGGACGCCGCGGAGCCGAGCGTGCGTGTCCCCGTGACGACGAGCCCGGGCACGGCCGTCGTCGCCAACGCGGCTAGAGTGAACTGGGATCCCGCCATGCCCATCAGGGTAGGTCCGTGTCGTCGCCATCCGGGCACGCCACGCTGACCCGGGCACTCCCGGCCGAAGCCGCTGATCTGAGGAGCCCTCCGCCGTGACCGTCGAGTTCGCCGCCAGACTGCCCCTGTCCCGGAACGAACTCGACCGCGACGCGGAGTTCCGCACGACGCCGGACCTCGACCGCGTGCTCCGCGACGACCCGGCCACGCGGTACCTCCCGCTCCGTGGTTCGGAGATGCTCCGGAACGCCGACGGCACGCTGCGCTTCGTGTCCGCCGCGGACGTCCCCGAGGACACCGTCCTGCTGTACCTCGGCCGCGCGATCGCCGACGCCGCCGACGCCCCGGCCGGCACGCGCTTCGTCGCCGCCTTCGTCGACCCGGACACCGCACGCGCGATCGAACCGGACGAGGACGCCTGGGAGAGCCTCCGGATGTTCGGCACGGAGCTGTCCGCGCGCGACCAGGGCCTCGCGGTCGAGGCGGTCGCGATGGCGAACTGGCACGCCGTGCACGGCTTCTCGCCCCGCACCGGTTCCCCGGCGTCGGTCACCACGGGTGGCTGGGTCCGCCGCGACCCCGAGGGGCACGAGCTCTTCCCGCGCACCGACGCCGCGATCATCGTCGGCGTGACCGACGCCGAGGACCGCATCCTCCTCGGCTCGAACGCGGCGTGGGACCAGGACCGGTACTCGCTGCTCGCCGGGTTCGTCGAGCCGGGTGAGTCCCTCGAGGACGCCGTGCGGCGCGAGGTCTGGGAGGAGTCCGGTGTCCGCGTCGAGGAGCCGGAGTACCTCGGGTCGCAGCCGTGGCCGTTCCCCGCGTCGCTGATGCTCGGCTTCCGGGCCCGCGCGGTCGACGGCGACCCGAGCACCGCCCGCCCCGACGGCGTCGAGATCCTCGACGTCCGCTGGTTCTCCCGCGACGAGATCCGGGAGCGCGCCGGGGACACCCTCCTGCTGCCCGGCCGCACCTCCATCGCCCGCGCCATCATCGAGGAGTGGTACGGCGGCCCGCTGGACCTGCCGTGAGCGGCGCCGCAGCACCGCCCGCGGGTGCCGCGGGGCCGTCCGCCGAGGAGCTCCTCGCCGCGCTCGACCCGGAGCAACGGGCGGTCGCACGGACACTGCTCGGCCCCGTCGCGGTCCTCGCCGGCGCCGGCACCGGGAAGACCCGGGCCATCACGCACCGGATCGCGTACGGGGTCGCGACCGGGACCTACTCGCCGAACCACGTCCTGGCGCTGACCTTCACGACCCGCGCGGCGGGGGAGCTCCGTTCCCGCCTGCGCGCGCTCGGGGCGGGGACGGTCCAGGCGCGCACCTTCCACTCGGCGGCGATGGCGCAGCTCAGCTACTTCTGGCCGGACACCGTCGGTGGCCACGCACCGCGCCTCGTCGACAAGAAGGGCCGGGTGATCGCGCACGCGGCGGACACCGTCGGCCTGCACGTCGACACCCCGGTGCTGCGCGACCTCGCGGCCGAGGTCGAGTGGCGCAAGGTGCAGATGCTGACGCTCGAGGAGTACGAAGCCGCTGCAGCGGACCGGACGATGCCGCGGGACACCTCCCCGCGCCGGGTTGTCGACCTCATGCGCTCGTACGAGCAGCTCAAGGACGACCGCCGGCAGCTCGACTTCGAGGACGTCCTCCTCGCCACGCTCGGCATGGTCGAGTCGGAACCGCGGGTCGCGTCCTACGTCCGGCAGCAGTACCGGTTCTTCGTCGTCGACGAGTACCAGGACGTCTCGCCCGTGCAGCACGCGCTCCTGCGGGCCTGGCTCGGCGGTCGTGACGACGTGTGCGTGGTGGGTGACGCCAGCCAGACGATCTACTCCTTCGCCGGGGCGTCGAGCGGGTTCCTGCTCGGGTTCGGCTCGGAGTTCCCACGCGGTTCGGTCGTGCGGCTCGAGCGCAACTACCGGTCGACGCGCGAGGTCGTCCACGCCGCCAACACGCTCATGCGCGGCCGTCCGGGTGCGCTCGACCTCGTCGCGCAGAGCACCGCGCCCGGTCCGGAACCGACGGTCCTCGCGTGCGTGCACGACGGTGACGAGGCGCAGACGGTCGCCCGCACGATCACGGACCTGGTCGCCGGCGGGTCCGCATGGGGCGACGTGGCGGTCCTCTTCCGCGTCGGCGCGCAGTCCGCCGCCCTCGAGTCGGCGCTCGGCCGCGCCGGCGTGCCCTACCGGGTGCAGGGCGGCACGCGGTTCTTCGACCGCCCCGAGGTGAAGCTCGCCGTGCACCACATGCGGGGTGAGGCGGTCCGGCAGACCGACGACGAACTGACCCGCCGCGTCGGTCTGGTGCTGCAGGTGAGCGGCTGGACGCCGACCCCGCCGGAGGGGACGGGAGCGGTCCGCGAGCAGTGGGAGGCGCTGCAGGCGATCATGGGCCTCGCCGAGGACGCCCCGGCCGGCACGACCATGCAGCAGTTCACCCAGGACCTGGTCGACCGCGCTGCGACGCACCACGAGCCCGAGCTCGACGCGGTCACGCTGGCCACCCTGCACTCCTCGAAGGGCCTGGAGTGGCCGCACGTGGTGATCACGGGCGCGGCGGAGGGGCTCCTGCCGATCTCCCACGCGACCACGGACGCCGAGGTCGACGAGGAGCGCCGCCTGTTCTACGTCGGCCTCACGCGGGCCCGTCGGTCGGTGACGGTGACGTGGTCGCGACAGGGGTCGGTCCGCGGGGGGACGCGGACTCCGAGTCGGTTCCTGGCAGCCCTCGACACGCGCAGCGCGGATGGGGCAGCAGCGTCCGGCGCGTGACCGACAGGTCCGACCGGTCGAGGACGAGCTGGTCCTGGTCGTCGTCGGGTCGCTGCCGGGCGACGGTGGCGCTCGGCACCCGTGCGAGGACGATCGCCACCGTCGTCGCCGCGACCGCGGCCGTCCGCCAGGGACCGAGCGGGGCGGCGCTGCGGCCCCACACCTGTGCGGCGAGCACCGGCCACGCCGGGTCGTCGTCGGCACGGTCGTACTCGACGCACTGCAGGCAGGGCCCGGCGTCCGGCGTCACGACCGGGCCGACCCGGACGCTGCCGTCGCCGACGACCACCGCCACGTGCGGGACGTCACGGCGGGACCACGCTGCGCGGAGGGCCGGGTCCACGACGTGTTCGGCGACGACGACGGCGAACTGGGCGTCGTCCGCTGGCGGCGCCGCACCCGCACCGTGCTCGACGCCCGTGCCGTCCGCCGGCGGGAGCGTCCGGAGCACCTCCACGCCCTCGCCCTCGAGCTGGGCGGCGACCGTGTCGGCGAGCGGCCCCGCGCCGTGGACCTGCACCCGTGGGCGCGTCGGCGGCAGGACGTCGACCACCGCGGGGGACGCTGCGGCGAGGACCGCGGCCGCGAGCTCCGGCCGGCACCCGGAGGCGTGGGCGAGGGCGGTCAGGGCATCGCGACCGGTCTCGTGTCGGAGGGCGCAGAGGAACCGTTCCTCGGCCGTGGTCGGGACCGGGACGACGGCGCGCGGTGGGTCGACGCCGAGCTGCACGGTCGCCGGGTCGCGCCAGACGAACTCGAGCGTCGGGTCGATGCGGATGCCCATGCACCCACCGTCCCGCAGCACGGGGCCGTCCGGGGCGACCGGCACCGATCTGTGGAGAACCCCCGGACGCCGGCCCCCGGGCGTCAGGCCCCCGGGCCTCCGGACGTCAGGCCCCGGACGTCAGGCCCGCGGAGCGGACCCGTCGTCGGACCCGTCGCCGTCCTCGACCCGACCCTGCTCGTCCTCCCGCGGCCGCGAGCCCGTGCTGTCGTCGAGGAGGTCCTGCAGCGCCCTGTCGAACTCGTCGTCCTCGGCCGAGAAGCCCGGGTTCTTCAGCCGGAGCACCAGGGCGTCCGGGGCGTCGATGTCCTCCGAGGTCGGCACCGCGTCGAAGTGCGACCACAGGGCGTCGCGGCCCTCGGCACCGAGCTCGTCGGTGACGCGCTGCCACATCGCGGCGGCCTCGCGCAGACGACGGGGCCGCAGTTCCAGGCCGACGAGCGTCGCGAACGCGGACTCCGCCGGTCCGCCCGAGGCACGGCGACGGCGGACCATCTCGGCGACGGCGTCGGCGCGGGGGAGCCGGGCGGTCGCCGCCGCGGTGACGGTGTCGACCCAGCCCTCGACGAGCGCGAGCATCGTCTCGAGGCGGGCGAGGGCCGCGTCCTGCTCGGGGCTCCGCGGCGGGATGAGCGCACCGGACGCGAGGGCGTCGCGGAGCTGCTCCTGGTCCGTGGGGTCGATGTCCGCGGCGAGCTCCTCGACGCGGTCGAAGGGGATGTGGATCCCCTTCGCGTAGTCCGTGATCGACGAGATGATGTGCAGCCGCAGCCACCGGGCGGACCGGAACAGCCGGGCGTGCGCGAGCTCCCGGACGGCGAGCCAGATCCGGACCTCGTCCTCGGGCACGTCGAGTCCCTCGGCGAACTCGGCGACGTTCTGGGGGAGGAGCGCGGCGACCTGCTCGTCGAGGAGCGGGACCCCGACGTCGCCGCCGGACACGACCTCCTTCGAGAGCTGGCCGACGACCTGGCCGAGCTGGATGGCGAACAGGGCACCGCCGACACCGCGCATCGCCTTCGAGACGTCGCCGAGCATGGCCTTGAGCTCCTCGGGGGCCCGCTGGTCGATCGCCTCGGTCAGGGCGTTCGCGATGCTCGAGGCCACCGGCTCGGCGATCTGCGTCCACACGGGCGCGGTCGCCTTCGCCCACTGCTCGCGGGTGTAGAGGCTCGGCGTGGCGGTGAGCTCGGCGACCGTAGTGACCTCGTCGAGCCAGAGTGCGGCGACCTGGAAGGCCTGGTCGGACGCCTGCGCCGTCGCGGGGTCGACGGCGTGCCCGCCCTCCCGCGCGATCGCCGTCGCACGCTCGGCGGTGACCGAGAAGTCGATGCCGTCCCCACCCGACTGCGCGGCCCGCTGGAGCTGGCTCATCAGGTTCGCGACGAACGCCGGGTCGTTCGGGAGCCCGGCCGCGCCGGCGAGCTGCGACGGGTCGATCTGGCCCTCCCCGGACAGCAGCTTGCGCAGCATCTCCTGGAAGTCGTCGTCCGGCCCCGGCTGCGGTTCATCAGGCATGGCGACTACGCTAACCGCTGCTCACGGGCACCGACCTGGGACGCTCCCGTGGGAACGCCCGAACCGCTGCGCCGAGGGCGAACACCCCCGTGGAAGGACCCTGCGTGACGCTCTTCGCCCCCGAGCCCCGCCGTCGATCCCGTGCCCGGACGCTCGGCTGGGCGTTCGTCATCGGGGCCGTCGTGCTCGGCCTGCTCGCGAGCTTCCTGCCGAGCCCGTACCTCATCGAGGTCCCCGGCCCGGTCTACAACACCATCGGCACGCAGCGGCAGGGGGAGGGCAAGGACGCGAAGGACGTCGAGCTCATCCAGATCTCGGGCCGCGAGACCTACCCGACCTCGGGCGCGCTCGACATGCTCACCGTCGGCGTCCAAGGCGACGCGACGCACCGGCCGAGCTGGACGAGCGTCATCCGGGCGCTCTTCACGAAGTCGGAGGCCGTGATCCCGGCCTCGGCGATCTACCCTCCGGGATCGACGAACGAGCAGGTCAGCCAGCAGGACACCGCCGACATGCAGCAGTCGCAGCAGTCCGCCGTCGCCGCAGCCCTCGTGCAGCAGGACATCCCCGTCCCGACCGAACTCGAGGTGGGCACCGTCCAGAAGGGGTCGGCCGCCGACGGCACGATCGAGAAGGGTGACGTCATCCGCGCCTTCGACGGGACGCAGCTCACCGAGGACGTCGACGCGTCGAGCCTCCGCGCCGCGGTCGCGAAGCACGGGACGAGCAGCCCGGCGACGATCACGATCGAGCGCGACGGGAAGGAGCGGCAGGTCCGGGTCACCCCGCGCGAACAGGACGGCACCGCGCTCCTCGGCGTCGGCGTCACCGAGCGCTACGACTTCCCCTTCGACGTGAAGATCACCCTGCAGGACGTGGGCGGCCCGTCCGCCGGCATGATGTTCGCGCTCGGGATCATCGACGAGATCACCCCGGGCAAGCTGAACGGCGGGAAGCACGTCGCCGGCACCGGCACGATCACCGCGCAGGGCGAGGTCGGCGCGATCGGCGGCATCCGCCAGAAGATGTACGGCGCGGAGGAAGCGGGAGCGACGATCTTCCTCGCCCCCGCCGACAACTGCGACGAGGTGGTCGGACACGTGCCCGACGGGCTCGACGTCTACAAGGTCGCCACGCTCGACCAGGCGGTCACCGACCTGCAGACCATCGCGTCCGGGAAGAGCACCGCGAAGCTCGCACGCTGCACGTCGTAGGAACGGCCACGCGCTCCACGCGACGTGCGCGCACGTCGCGATCCGCGCCTCCAGGCGGCCCGCCGGGAGGCCCGGATCACCTTCCTGAGTCCCCGCACAGTTTCACTGTCGGCAGCGACCAATAGGATCGACGCACTGACGGCCCGCCGCGCCGGGCCCGCCGGTCCGACACGTCTGGAGCACATCAAGTGACGACCACCTCGTCCACCTCGGGTCCATCCTCCTCTGGGCGGCGTTCGCCGCGGGTCCCGATCGTGGTCACGATCATCGTGCTGGCTGCACTGGTGATCGCCTTCTTCATCTTCGCGAGCCTCTACACGGACTACGCGTGGTTCGCGCAGCTCGGGTTCCAGCAGGTCCTGACCACGCGGTGGATCGCGGGGACGTCGATGTTCGTCGCCGGGTTCCTCGGCATGGCGGTGCCGGTCTACCTGAGCATCGCGTTCGCGTTCCGGTTCCGTCCCGTCTACGCGAAGCTCAACTCGCAGCTCGACCGCTACCAGCAGGTCATCGAGCCGCTGCGCCGCGCGGTCATGATCGGCATCCCGGTCGTCCTCGGCGTCTTCGCTGGCCTGTCGACCTCCGGCCGGTGGAGCATGGTCCTCGAGTACTTCAACCGGACCTCGTTCGGCAAGAAGGACCCGCAGTTCGGCCTCGACATCGGGTTCTACGTCTTCGAGCTGCCGTTCTGGCGCTCGATCGTCGCGTACGCCTCGGCGGTCGTGCTCATCGCCGGGCTCGCGGCGCTCGCCGCCCTGTACCTGTACGGCGCGATGCGCTTCGGCGGGCGCGAGGTCCGCATCTCCCGCGCGGCCCGCGTGCAGCTCGCGGTCACGGCCGCCGTCTACATCGCGCTGCAGGCCGTCAGCCTCTGGCTCGACCAGTACGCGACCCTCGCGAAGAACAACTCGCTCATCACGGGTGCGCAGTACACCGACGTCAACGCGGTCATCCCCGGCCGCGAGATCATGGCTGGAATCGCCGCGATCGTCGCGATCCTCTTCATCGTGACCGCGGTCATCGGTCGCTGGCGCATCTCGATCGTGGGCACGGGGCTGCTCCTCGTCGCCGCGATCGTCGTCGGCGGCATCTACCCGTGGATCGTCCAGCGGCTCCAGGTGAAGCCCTCCGAGGGCTCGTACGAGTCGGCGTACATCCAGCGGAACATCGACGCGACGCGTGACGCCTACGGGGTCGCGTCGACCGAGGAGCAGAACTACGACGCGAAGACGAGCGCGTCCTCGGGAGCACTGGCGTCGGACGCGCAGACGACGGCGAACATCCGCCTCATCGACCCGAAGATCGTCTCGGACACCTTCAGCCAGCTCCAGCAGTACCGCCAGTACTACAAGTTCCCGGACACCCTCGACGTCGACCGCTACGACATCAAGGGGCAGACTGAGGACACGGTGATCGCGGTCCGTGACATCAACCTCGACGGGTTGAGCGCCAAGACGAACACGCAGTACAACCGGACGTTCGTCTACACGCACGGCTACGGCGTGGCCGCGGCGTACGGCAACCAGCGCGCGAGCGACGGCAAGCCGGTCTTCCTCGAGTCCGGCATCCCGTCCAGCGGCGCCCTCGGCGACTTCCAGCAGCGCGTGTACTTCGGCGAGAACTCGCCGCAGTACTCGATCGTGGGCGCGCCGAAGGGCTCGAAGAACATCGAGCTCGACTACCCGTCCGGCTCGGAGGAGAGCGACGACGCCAGCAACGGCGGGAACGCCACGACGACGTACGCCGCGGACGGTGGGCCGAGCATCGGCAACTTCTTCAACCGGCTCGTCTACGCCGCGAAGTTCCAGTCGGAGCAGATCCTGCTGTCGCAGCGTGTGAACGCCGACTCGCAGATCCTCTACGACCGCAACCCCATCCAGCGGGTCCAGAAGGTCGCGCCGTACCTGCAGACCGACCAGGACGCCTACCCGGCGATCGTGGACCACCGGATCGTGTGGGTGGTCGACGGCTACACGACCACCAACGCGTACCCGTACTCGCAGAGCGCGAGCCTGCAGGCGAGCATCAGCGGCGCGGAGTCGTCGGCCTACAGCACGGACCAGGTGAACTACATCCGGAACTCGGTGAAGGCCACGGTCGACGCCTACACCGGCAAGGTGACGCTCTACGCGTGGGACACGACGGACCCGATCCTCAAGACCTGGCAGAAGATCTTCCCGAGCACGCTCAAGCCGGTGTCCGCCATGAGCGCCGAGCTCCTCGACCACGTGCGGTACCCGACCGACCTGTTCAAGGTGCAGCGCTCGATCCTCGCGACGTACCACGTCACCGACGCGAACTCGTTCTACTCGGGTGACGACGCGTGGCAGACGCCGCAGGAACCGACGAAGGAAGCCAACAGCGACTCGTCCTCAGGCTCGTCCGCGATCACCAACACGACGACGAACGGCCTGGGCACGCAGACCACGACGACGACCAACGCCGAGGACCTGCAGGACCCCTACTACCTGACGATGAAGGTGCCGGGGTCCGAGACGAAGTACTCGCTCTACACGACCTACATCCCGCAGCAGTCGGGTCGGGGCGCGGACAGCCGGAACGTCCTGACCGGGTACCTCGCGGTCGACTCGGACGCCGGGGGCGCCGGCACGGGCAAGAAGGCGTCCGGCTACGGCAAGCTCACGCTGCTGACGATGCCGAAGACGGACAACATCCCCGGTCCGCTGCAGGTGCAGAACCTGTTCAACTCGGACACGAACGTGTCGGCCGAGCTGAACATCCTGAAGCGCGGCAACTCGACGGTGAAGCAGGGCAACCTGCTCACGCTGCCGGTCGGTGGCGGGTTCCTCTACGTCCAGCCCGTGTACGTCCAGTCGACGTCGAGCGGTTCCTACCCGCTGCTGCAGAAGGTCCTCGTGGCCTTCGGTGACAAGATCGCGTTCGAGGACACGCTCGACCAGGCGCTCGACACGCTGTTCGGCGGCAACTCGGGTGCGAACGCCGGCGACCAGGGGGTCTCCGACGGCTCGAGCGACTCCGGCTCGGGTTCGTCCGGCTCGGGCTCGTCGGGCTCGGGTTCGGGTTCGTCCGGCTCGGGCTCGTCCGACAGCGGCTCCGGTTCCGGGTCGAGCTCCGGCAGCGGTTCGGGCTCGAGCTCGGGCAGCACCGACAACGCCGCGTTGCAGAAGGCGCTCGAGGAGGCGAAGCAGGCGCTCGCCGACCGCCAGGAGGCCTACGCGAAGAACGACCTGGTCGCCGCCGCCGAGGCCGACCAGCGCCTGCAGGACGCCATCGAGGCCGCGACGAAGGCCGAGGGCGGGAACTGACACGCCGAGGGCGGGGTGCTCGATTTGCACCCCGCCTCGGGCCCCGCTAGGCTATTGGATGTGCCGCGGGGTGGAGCAGTTCGGTAGCTCGCTGGGCTCATAACCCAGAGGTCGTAGGTTCAAATCCTGCCCCCGCAACCAAGCGTCACACGAAGGCCCCGGTCCACTCGGACCGGGGCCTTCGTCGTTCCCGGGCCGTCCTCGCCGCCGGGCCACGGTCGCGCCGGAGTCCGCCGCCGGTACGCTCGCGGCATGGGCACCCTGACGATCGCGGCCGCGCAGTTCGCTCCCGTGGACGACCCCGTGGCGAACGCCGCGACGATCCGGCGGTTCGCGGAGCAGGCCGTGCAGCGCGGGGCACAGCTGCTCGTGACGCCGGAGTACAGCTCCTACTTCACGGCCGACATCGACGACCGGTTCGTCGCCGCGGCGCAGGCCCTCGACGGGCCCTTCGTCACCGAACTCCGGGCGATCGCGGTGGACACCGGCCTCACGCTCGTGGTCGGTGTCGCCGAGACGGCCGACGACCCCGCACGGTTCCGGAACACGCTCGTCGCGGTCCGGCCCGACGGCTCGCTCGTCGGGACCTACCGGAAGGTGCACCTCTACGACGCGTTCGGGTCGCGCGAGTCCGACCGCATCGACGCCGGTGACCCGGAGCAGCTCCCGGTCTTCGAGCTGGACGGCGTGCGGGTCGGGCTCGAGACGTGCTACGACCTGCGGTTCCCCGAGGTCACCCGGCGTCTGGCTGCGCCGGAGCACGGCGCTGCCGACGTGGTCGTGCTGCCCGCCGAGTGGGTGCGCGGGCCGGGCAAGGAGCACCACTGGCGGACCCTCCTCACGGCGCGCGCGATCGAGAACACCGTGTGGGTGGTCGGCGTCGGTCAGACGCCGCCGATCGGCGTGGGCGGTTCGGTCGTGCTCGACCCGGCGGGCGTGGCGGTCGGCGCTGCCGGCGCGACCCCGGGGCTGCTCGTGGCGACGATCGACACCGAGGTCACCACGGCGGTGCGGTCGGTGAACCCGTCCCTCGCGCTCCGCCGGTACGAGGTCGTGCCGCGCGACTGACGGACGCCGCCGGCGAGGCGGAGGCGATCCGTGCCTCCAGTCCGGCGGTCAGGCGGTCGGCGTGAGCGCCGCGAGGCGGGCGGCTGCGTCCTCGAGGACCGGCCGCTGCTTGCAGAACGCGAAGCGCACGAGCGATCGGTAGCCCGACTGGTGGTCGGGTCGGACGAACGCGGACACCGGCACACTCACGACGCCGACCCGTCCGGGGAGCGCGAGGCAGAACTCGCGCGCGTCCGCGAAGCCGAGGGGCGCGGCGTCGGCGATGACGAAGTACCCGCCGTCCGGTCGCATGACGTCGAACCCGGCACGGCGCAGCCCGTCGGCGAGGAGTTCGTGCTTCGCGGCGAGCGTGGCCGCGATGCCGGTGAAGACCTCGGTCGGCAGTCGGAGCCCGGCGGCGACCGCGGGCTGGAACGGCGAACCGTTGACGAAGGTCAGGAACTGCTTGACGGTGGTGATCGCGTCGACGAGCGCCGGGGGAGCGGTGAGCCACCCGATCTTCCAGCCGGTCGTGCTGAAGGTCTTCCCAGCGCTCGAGATCGTGACGGTGCGGTCGCGCGCTCCCGGGAGGGTGGCGATCGGCACGTGCGGCGTGGCGAAGGTGAGGTGTTCGTAGACCTCGTCGGTGACCACCACGGCGTCGTACTGCTCGGCGAGCTCGACCACGGTGCGGAGTACCTCGGGCGGCAGGACGCGGCCGGTGGGGTTGTGCGGCGTGTTCACGAGGACGACGCGGGTCCGGTCCGAGAAGGCCGCGCGGAGCGTCGTCTCGTCGGGCAGGAAGTCCGGCGCGGTGAGCGGCACCGTGACGTGCGTCCCGCCGGCGAGCCGGACGAGCGCCCCGTAGGCGTCGTAGAAGGGCTCGAAGGTGATCACCTCGTCGCCGGGTTCGACCAGGGCGAGGAGCGTCGCCGCCAGCGCCTCGGTGGCGCCGGCGGTGACCAGGACCTCGCGGTCGGGGTCGACGTCGAGGCCGTACCAGCGCGCCTGGTGCTCTGCGATCGCCGCACGGAGGTCCGGGATCCCGCGCCCCGGCGGGTACTGGTTCGCGCCGTCGCGGATGGCCTGCACGGCGGCCTCGAGGACCTCCTGCGGGCCGTCCTCGTCGGGGAACCCCTGGCCGAGGTTGATCGCCCCGGTCGCGGCGGCGAGGGCGCTCATCTCGGCGAAGACGGTGGGGGCGGGGACGCCGTCCGGTCCCAGGAGCATCGCTCCCTCGGCCGCGCGCAGCCAGGGTCCCTCGAGTCGCATGGTGGTCCCTCCGCTGCGGGTCGAACGTGCCGGACGTCACCCAACCTAGCGGTGGGCCGGACCAGGACCGCGGCGGACGTCCTCAGCGCACGCATACGATCGCCATAGGTCGCGTGCAGCCCGGCCGGTACCGGCGCTCAGGTCGGTGCGACAGACTGCACGTGCTTGAAAGGAGCACGTCCAGCATGAGCGACAACACGCCCCACGGGCAGGACGACGACCGCCGTCCGGACGAGACGAACGAGACCACGTCCGCCGAGGGCACCACGTCCGCGCCGAACGACTCCCTCGCGGCTGACGACCGCCAGGCAGCAGACCACACCGACGTGATCGAGCCAGCCACCGCGAACGAGACCGACGTGTTCCCGCGCGCGGGCGAGCAGGCGACGTCGCAGTACACGGCGCCGTACCCCGCCGCGGGTGCGGGCCAGTACGGCCAGGGCAGCGGTGGACAGACGGGCCAGTACGGCCAGTCGGGCCAGCAGAGCCCCTACGGAGCGCACGGCTCCGCCTACGGGCAGCAGGACCAGTCCGGCTCCGGCCAGGGCGGCAGCCAGTACGGCCAGCCGAGCCAGTACGGCCAGGGCAGCGGCCAGTCGAGCCAGTACGGGCAGGGCTCCAGCCAGTACGGCCAGGGCGGCAGCCAGTACGGGCAGGGCTCCAGCCAGTACGGGCAGCCGAGCCAGTCCGGGCAGCCGAGCCAGTACGGCCAGCCGAGCCAGTACGGGCAGGGCTCCAGCCAGTACGGCCAGCCGAGCCAGTACGGCCAGGGCAGCAGCCAGTACGGCCAGCCGAACCAGTACGGCCAGCCGAGCCAGTACGGCCAGGCCGGCAGCCAGTACGGCCAGGGCCAGCAGGACCGCCCCCGCTACGGCGAGTACGCGCAGCAGCCCTCCTCGGCCGCAGCGCCCTCCGCCGCGTCCGCCCCGGCTCCCGGCTCGGCCACCGACGCTCCGGCGTCCGCGTCGTCCTTCGGGGACGTCGACGGCTCGAACCAGCGCAACGGCCACTACTTCGCCGACTCCGCCACGGCGGCCCCCGCGGGCACCAGGACCGAGGGCCGCAACCGCCTCCTCGTCCCGCTCATCGCGGCGGCGGTCATCGGCGGTCTCGTCGGCGGCGGTGCCGGGTGGCTCGCCGGCTCGGGTTCGGCCACGGGCGGCACCCCGACGAGCAGCTCCGCGCAGGGCGGCAACCTGACGGTGAACGACTACAACAACGCCACCGTGGTCACCGCGGTGGCCGCGCAGGCGACCCCGTCCGTGGTGACGATCAACGTCTCCGCGAGCAACGAGGCCGGCACGGGCTCGGGCGTCGTGTTCAGCAAGGACGGCTACATCGTCACGAACACCCACGTGGTGACGCTCGACGGTGACAGCGGCAACGGCAAGGTCACCGTGACGACCTCGGACGGCAAGATCTACGACGCGAAGCTCGTCGGCACCGACCCGACCGTCGACCTCGCGGTGATCAAGATCGACGCCACTGACCTGAAGCCGATCACGTTCGCCGACTCGTCGGACCTGAACGTCGGCGACACCGCGGTCGCGATCGGCGCACCGCTCGGGCTGTCGAACACCGTGACCGACGGCATCGTGTCGACGCTGGACCGCAGCATCCAGGTCACGTCGAGCGCCCCGAGCCAGGGCGGCGACTCGAACGAGGGCGGCAACGGCAGCCAGGGCGGCCCGTTCGACTTCTGGGGCAACGGCGACAACGGCTCGAGCTCCTCGGCGAGCTCGACGGTGTCGCTGCCGGTGATCCAGACCGACGCGTCGATCAACCCCGGCAACTCGGGTGGTGCGCTGCTCGACTCGAAGGGCAAGCTCATCGGCATCAACGTCGCGATCGCGTCCGCCGGCAGCTCCTCGTCGTCGGACTCGCAGTCCGGCAGCATCGGCGTCGGCTTCTCGATCCCGTCGAACCTCGTGAAGCGGGTCGCGAACGAGATCAAGGACAACGGTTCGGCGACGCACGGTCTCCTCGGCGCGAGCGTCGGTGACGCGGCCGACGCGTCGAACGCGACGCAGATGGGCGCGCTCATCAAGTCGGTGACGTCGAACGGTGCGGCGGCGAAGGCCGGCCTGAAGGCCGGCGACGTCGTGACGAAGATCGGCTCGGCGTCGGTCTCCGACGCGACCGACCTCACCGCCCAGGTCCGGTTCTTCGCGGGCGGCGCGAAGACCGAGATCACCTACCTGCGCGGTGGCAAGTCGTACACGGCCGACGTGACCCTCGGGACCTACGACAGCAAGGGCTGACGCGACCAACAGACCGCCTGGAGGCTCGGTGCACGACGTGCGCCGAGCCTCCAGTCCGTCCCGGCGTGGCCGTCTTGATAGGCTCATGGTCGCTCTGCGGGGCGGCACCGCTCGCGGTGCGCCCCGCGCACCAGCCACCACCCCGAGGGACGCATGCAGCCAGACGGACAGCCCCTGCCGGGCGTCTCGTACGTGATGCCCGTGCTGAACGAGGTCACCGAGGTCCGTGCTGCCGTGCAGAGTCTGCTCGACCAGGACTACGCCGGTCCGTTCGAGGTCATCCTCGCGCTCGGGCCGTCGATCGACGGCACGAACGAGCTCGTGGCCGAGATGAGCGCCGCCGACCCGCGGATCCGCGCGATCGAGAACCCGGTCGGGTCGACGCCCGCCGGGTTGAACGTCGCGATCCGGGCCTCCGAGCACCCCGTCGTGGTCCGCGTCGACGCGCACTCGGTGCTGCCGCGGGACTACACGCGTGTGGCGGTCCGGGTGCTGCAGGAATCCGGCGCGGACAACGTCGGCGGGATCATGCACGCCGAGGGCCGCACGCCCTTCGAACGTGCCGTGGCACTCGCCTACGGCAGCCGGGTCGGGCTCGGGGGCACTCCGCACCACGTCGGTGGTCAGGCCGGGCCGGCCGAGACGGCGTACCTCGGGGTGTTCCGACGCGACCGCCTGTTCGAGGTCGGCCTGTTCGACGAGGGCATCAAGCGCGGCCAGGACTGGGAGCTCAACCGGCGGCTGCGCCAGACCGGCGGGACCGTGTGGTTCACGCCGGAGCTCGTCGTGACGTACCGCCCGCGGCCGAGCCTGAAGCGGCTCGTGCGCCAGTTCGTGGCCACGGGGCTGTGGCGGGGCGAACTCGCGCGGCGGTTCCCGGCGAACAACGGCCTGCGCTACTTCGTGCCCCCGGCGATGGTGGCGGCGATGGCGCTCGGCATCGTCGCCGGGGTCGTCGGGATCATCGGCGCCGCCACGGGGACGGGGGCGGCGTGGGCGCTGCTCGGGTTCGTGGTCCCCGCGGTCTACCTGCTCTTCGTCGTGCTCGGAGCGGTCGCAGTGGCGCGGCGCTCCGGACCCAGGACACTCCTCTGGCTCCTCGTGGTGCTGCCGTGCATCCACGTCGGCTGGGGCATCGGGTTCATCATCGGCTTCCTCACCAGGACGTCCGACCTCACGACGCACACGGGACGGTGACCGCCATGACCGACGAGACCGCCACCGGCCGCACGGGCCGACCGACCTCCATCGCCGAACTCCGCGCCGTGGCGCAGCCGGACGCGGTCCGGATGCGGGCGAACGCGGAGCACTGGACGGCCTCGCTGTACCTGCGCGACGTCTCGCCGTACCTGACGTGGGTGCTGCTGAAGACCCGGGTGAGCGCGAACCAGGTCACCGGCCTGATGATCCTCGTCGGGTGGAGCGTCGCTGCCGCGCTGCTCGTCCCCGGCATCTGGGGCGCGGCACTCGCGCTCGTGCTCGGGCAGCTGCAGATGCTCGTCGACTGCAGCGACGGCGAGGTCGCCCGCTGGCGCGGCACCCACTCGCCGGCCGGCGTGTTCCTCGACAAGGTCGGCCACTACACGACCGAGGGGCTCATCCCCGTCGCACTCGGCATCCGGGCGGCGACGTGGCCGATCCACGACGCCGACTGGATGTGGACGACGATCGGCTGCGGGCTCGGGCTCGTGATCGTCCTCAACAAGGCGCTCAACGACATGGTGCACGTCGCCCGCGCGAACGCCGGGCTCGAGAAGCTCGTCGACCGCCGTGACGCGTCGACCGCGCCGTCCGGTCGCCGCCTGGCCTCGCTCCGTCGGCTCGCGCGCTTCCTGCCGTTCCACCGCCTGTACCACTCGGTGGAGCTGTCGATCCTGGCCTTCGTCTTCGCGCTGCTCGGACTCGTCATCGGCGACACGCTCGCGTCGCGGGTCCTCGTCGGCACCCTCCTGCCGCTCGCCGTCCTCGCGACGATCGGGCACTTCCTCGCGATCATCGCGTCGAAGCGGGTGCGGGCGTGATGCCGGGCACCACCCGCCGCCACGCAGTCCTGCACCGTGCGCGCCCGCGGGTGGCCGTGGTCAGCCTGTCGCAGGGGACCCGTCCGGAGGACCTGCGCCGGGGGCTCGAGAGCGTGCTCGCGCAGCAGGACGTGGACCTCGACGTCGTCTGCGTCGGCAACGGGTGGGAGCCGACCGGGCTGCCGGACGGGGTGCGTGCGCTCGCACTGCCCGAGAACGTCGGCATCCCCGCGGGTCGGAACGCCGGCGCCGAGGCGGTCGAGGGCGACTACGTGTTCTTCCTCGACGACGACGCCTCGGTGCCGTCGCCGACCTTCCTCCGCGACGCGATCGCGCTGTTCGAGCACGACCCGTCGCTCGGCCTGGTGCAGCCGCAGGTCGTCGACCCGTCGGGCGCGGCGAACCCCACGCGATGGATCCCGCGCATCCGGAAGGGCCGGGCGTCGGACTCCTCGCCCGTGTTCTCGGTGTGGGAAGGGGCGGTGGTCCTGCCGATGGACGTGTACCGCACGGTCGGCGGTTGGGGAGCGCCCTACTTCTACGCGCACGAGGGCATCGAGCTCGCGTGGCGGGTCTGGGACGCCGGCCGCCGCACCTGGTACGCCGGCGACCTCGTCGCCCACCACCCGGCGATCGACCCGGCCCGGCACCGCGAGTACTACCGGCTGAACGCCCGGAACCGTGTCTGGTTGGCCCGGCGGAACCTGCCGACGGTGCTGCAGCCGCTCTACGTCGGCTCCTGGGCCGCGATCCAGGTCGCCCGGTGGTGGCGACACCCGCGCCGGCTGGCGACGTGGTTCGGCGGGGTCCGCGAGGGATGGACGACGGACTGCGGACCGGCCTCGACCATGGGCTGGCTGACCATCGGGCGGATGACGCTCGCCGGCCGGCCCCCGATCATCTGAGGAGACCCATGTCGATCCCCAGCGACGTGCGCACGGCGTTCCGGCTCGTGCAACGACTCCTGCGGTCGCGGCAGAGCCGGAACCAGCTGGCGCGGCGGCTCCGGACACAGCCGCCCCTCGCTCCCGGGTCCGTCGAGATCGCGGTGTACTTCGCCGACGGCCCGGTGAACATGTACCAGGTGCGCCAGTGGTACGGCCCCCTGGCCGAGCTGCACGCCGAGCACCCGGTCGCGATCATCTCCCGGAGCCCCGGCACCATGCTCGCGCTGCTCGACGAGTCGCCCGTGCCCGCGGTCTACGCGCGACAGGTCGTCGACCTCGAGCGCTTCGTCGACGAGCAGGCACCGAAGATCGTCCTCTACGTCAACCAGAACGCCCGCAACTTCCAGATGATGCGGTACGGGCGCATGTGGCACGTCTTCGTGAACCACGGCGAGAGCGACAAGATGTACATGACGACGAACCAGTTCAAGGCGTACGACTACGCCCTGATCGCCGGCGACGCCGCTCGTGACCGGCTCGCCGCAGCGCTCTGGGACTACGACCTCGACGCCAGGACCATCGCGATCGGCCGGCCCCAGGCGGACCACTTCGCGGCCGACGTGCCCTGGCCGGCGGACGGGCGGACCGTCGTGCTCTACGCGCCGACGTGGGAGGGCGACCGTGCTGCGGCGGCCTACGGATCGATCGCCAGCCACGGCACGACCATCGCCGACCGGGTGCTCGCGTCGCCCGCACACCGACTCGTGTACCGGCCGCACCCGCGCTCCGGGGTGCTCGACCCCGAGTACAAGGCTGCGCACGAGCGCATCATCGCGGCGATCTCGGCCGCGAACGCCGCCGACCCGGCCGCCCACCACGTGTACGACGACGGACCCGGGCTCGGGTGGCAGATCGCCGGGGCGGACGTCGCGATCACGGACATCTCGGCGATGATCTACGACCGGCTCGCCGTCGGGAAGCCACTCATCGTGACCCGGCCGGTGTCTCCGGACGCGGACGTCGACGAGCGCGGCTACCTCGGGGACGCCAACTGGCTGCTCGCCGCCGAGGCCGAGGACGTCGTCGCCCGGGTGGACGCCGCGGCGCACGACGCGGAGGAACTCGCGCGGCTCCGGCACTGGGTCGAGCGGTACTTCGGGGACACCACCCCCGGTGCGGCCACGGCTCGCTTCCACGGCGCGATCGAGCGGCTGCTCGAGCGCTGGCGGACGGTCGCGGCCGAGCACGTCGGGCGCTGACGGGCAGGGGCGACCGCGCCGTGCGTCGACGGGCACGGGGCGACCACCCTGGACACGGTCGGGCAGGGGCGCGCTGACGGCGTGTGGCGTGTGCCCCGGCGTGCTCCCGGGCGCGGGCCCCTGCCCGGCACGTCCCGCTCATCGACCGGTCGACTCCGCCACCAGCGGCACCCGCCACAGGTACTCGCTCCGGTCCGGACGCCGCCACCGGAGCACGACCACGCCGGTGTCGTCCGGTGCCGCCCCGAACACGGCGATCGACAGCGCCCGACCGGGCTCGAGACGACGGACGCCCAGCGGGGGACAGTAGCCCGAGCCGAGGTGCGTCAGCGTCAGCCCGTCGACCGGTTCCGTGCCGGTGTTGACCAGCCGGTAGCGGCGCGGGGCATCACGGCGGTCGACGTGGAACGGGACGCGGTACGCGGTGGTGGTGGGGTGCATGCCCGACACGCTAGGCGGGGGTGCCGACGCCGACGCCCCCGGGAGGCCGTCGGTCCGACCGGGCTGTGGAGGGGGCCGGGGCGCGGTCCGTTGTGGAGGAGCGTCGCGCGGGCGGTCAGGATGCGGTGTCGGCGTTGTACCGCTCGAGCGCCTCGTCGATCGTGCCGTCGAACTGCAGTCGACCCTTGTCGAGGTACAGCCCGCGGTCGCAGAAGCGTCGCAGGTCCTTGTCGCTGTGCGAGACGAAGAACAGTGTGCGGCCGCCGGCGAGGAGCTCGTCGATGCGCTTGTAGCACTTCTCGCGGAACCCCTTGTCGCCGACCGCGAGGACCTCGTCCACGAGCAGCACCGGCTCGTCGAGGCGCGAGATGACGGAGAACGCGATGCGGACCTTCATGCCGCTGGACAGGTGCTTGTACGGGGTGTCGACGAAGTCGCCGATCTCGGCGAACTCGATGATCTCGTCGAACGCGTCGCGGATCTCGGCCCGCGACATCCCGTGGAGTCCGGCCGTGAGGTAGACGTTGTCGCGCACCGTGAGGTCCCCGACGAACCCGCCGGTGATCTCGATGAGGGGAGCGACGCCGGCGCCGACGTGGACCCGGCCCTCGTCGGGGAGCATCACCTGGGCGACGAGCTTGAGCAGCGTCGACTTGCCCTGGCCGTTGCGGCCGACGACACCGATGGCCTCGCCGGGCTGCACTTCGAAGCTGACGTCGCGGAGCGCCCAGAACTCGTCCGCGCGCTTGCGGCGGTCACGGCCCGCGAAGAGGTCCTTGAAGCTGCGGCTCGCACGGCGGTTCCGCTTGAACCGGATGCCGGCTCCGCGGACGCTGATCACGGGCGTCGTGGTCGTGCTCGGTCGGGACTGGTCGGTGGCCGTCATCAGAGCTCCTTGAGGACGCGGTGCTCGCTGCGCCGGAACACGACGAGCCCGATCAGCAGCACGACCACCGTGACCACGGTCGAACTCGCCACCTCGAGCCAGTGCAGCTGGCTGGGGAAGAACGCGGACCGGTAGATCCCGATGATCCCGGACAGCGGGTTGAGCGCCATGAGGTCGCGGAAGCGCTCGGGCAGTGCGGACGTGCCGTAGATGATCGGCGACGCGTAGAAGAGGAACCGCAGGACGAGCTTCACGGCGCGCTCGAGGTCGCGGAAGAACACCACGAGCGGTGCGACGATGAGGCCGAGCCCGTAGATGAGCCCGCACTGCAGGACGATCGCGAGCGGGTAGAGCAGGACCTCCCAGTGCACGCGTGCCCCGGTCGCGAGCACGAAGATCGCGAGGACGGGCAGGCTCAGGACGAACTCGATGCCCTTCGACGCGTCGATCCGGGCCACCCAGATGCTCCGCGGGATGGTCGTCGAGCGGATGAGCTTCGCCTCGCTCGTGAACGCACGGGTGGAGTCGGACACCGCCCCCGTGAACCACATCCACGGCAGGAGCGCGGAGAGCAGGAAGACGATGTACGGCTCTTCGCCGACCTTGCCGCGGTGGAACACCTGTGTGAAGACGAACCAGTAGATGGCCGACATCACGAGCGGGTCGAGGATGGACCAGAAGTACCCGAGCGCCGACGTCGAGTACCGCACGCGCAGGTCGCGGACGGTCAGCAGCCAGAGCGCATGACGGTAGCGCCGACCGGCGCTGCGGCTGGCCATGGGGGCAGCAGCCGCGGGCACGGTCGGCGCACTCGCTGTGGTCACGGTTTCCCTCCGGGCGGAACCGCCGAGGGGGTGGGGGCCGTTCAGGCGAACAGGTTGTTCGCGCGCTCGAGGTCCTCGGCGAAGTCGATCTCGACCGCGTAGAGGTCCGAGATGTCGACCGGCGACCAGCGTAGCCCGTCCTCGGCGATGGCAGCCTCGATGCCGCCCTCGAAGTACTCCTGGTCGTCCACCCGGCCCAGCTGGCGGATGAGCGCCTGCTTGTCGGCGGCGGAGACGTAGTTGATCCCGACGGCCTCGCCGAGACCACCGACGACCTGCTTCGACAGCTTCTCGATGAAGCCCTCGGCGTCGACCGTGTACTTGACCTCTTCGTCGGAGACCTTCTCGGTGTTGACGCTCACGAACGAGCGGTCCTCGTCGATCATGTCGGCGGCCCGGACGAGGGCGCGCGGGTCGAAGACGACGTCGCCGTTCATCCACAGCACGCCGCTCTTGCCCGTGGCCTTGAGCGCACGGAGCAGGCTCTTCGAGGTGTTCGTGGAGTCGTAGGACTCGTTGTAGACGAAGTTCGCCTGCGGGAAGGCCTCGACGATGTACTCCGACTTGTAGCCGACGACGATCGTCACGCGAGCACTCGAACCGAACGCGGCGCGGATGTTGTCGAACTGCTGCTGCATGATGGTGCGGCCGTCGGAGAGCTCCGTCAGCGGCTTCGGCAGGCTGCGCCCGAGGCGGCTGCCCATCCCCGCGGCGAGGATGACGATCTGCGTGGTCATGCTGGTCCCTTCTGGTGTCCGCCCGCGCGCCTGTGGGGCACGGGCGGGCCTCGTCGAGTCTGCTCCCGCCGGATCGGGGTCGGCCGTGAACCCTCGCTTCTCGGATCAGACTCCCAGCGCGGGCTGCATCACGTTGGCCGGCCCGGGCGGGTTTCCAAGTGGTGAACACTTCGGCGTGCCCTGGTGAATGATACGGAACGAGCGCCTTCCGGGGTACACCGCGCGGGGCTTCGTTCCCGGATCGTGACCCTCGACCGGGCGACGCGCGGGGCGGGACCGGGACGGTCGCCACCCTGTGGCAGACGGTTGGTACGGTGGGGCGATGGCCGCAGGAGCAGACGACGAGGACGTGTACGCGACGTCCGACGCTGCCTGGCTGACCGAGGCCGACAGCGACACGGGGGACGACGGTGACACGCCGCACGACAGCGACACGGACGACGGGGAAGCGCGTGGCGCTCCCGTCGACGACGAGATGACCGACGACGCGGGCACGGACGCGGGGACGACCGCCACGGACACGGCTCGCACCGAGCCGGGTACGGACACGACCGGCACCGGCACGACGACCGGTTCGGAGACGTCGCCCGCGGCGACGGCGTCCACGGGCGGTTCCGCGGCGGCCGATCGCGTCCCGACCACCAGCGCGAAGCGGCCGGGGACCCCGCGCGGTGGCAAGGGCCGCGCGAAGCGACCCGCCGGCGCGGGGGCCCGGATCGACGGCGGCCGGCCCGACACGGACCGATCGGACTCGGATCGGCCCGACGCGGCCCGGCCCGGGTCGGACCCGGCCGGAGCGGCGGCGGCCGAGTCGACCGCCGCGGCCACCGTCCCGACGAAGAAGCGTGCACCGCGCAGCCCCGCCGCGAAGCGCCCGCAGGCCGCGGCACCGAAGCAGCCGGTCGTGCTCCGCGCCGAGGGCCTCGTCAAGCGGTACGGCCACACCCTCGCCGTCGACGAGGTGGACCTCGAGATCCGCCAGGGGTCGATCTTCGGTGTGGTCGGCCCGAACGGCGCCGGCAAGACCACCACGCTCTCGATGGTCACCGGCCTGCTGCGTCCCGACGCCGGCACGGTGACCGTGCTCGACCACGACGTCTGGGCCGACCCGACCGCGGCCAAGCGCAGCCTGGGCGTCCTGCCGGACCGGCTGCGCCTGTTCGACCGCCTCACCGGTGGCCAGCTGCTCTACTACTCCGCCACGCTCCGTGGCCTCGACGGCGCGACCGCCCGTGAGCGCAGTGCCGACCTCGCCGAGGCCTTCGGACTGGGCGAGGCCCTCGGACGCCAGGTCGCCGACTACTCGGTCGGCATGGCGAAGAAGATCGCCCTCGCCGCGACGCTCATCCACTCGCCGCGCGTGCTCGTCCTCGACGAGCCGTTCGAGTCGGTGGACCCCGTGAGCGCGGCCACGATCACCGAGATCCTGCGTCGCTACACCGCCGGTGGCGGCACGGTCGTCCTCTCCAGCCACTCGATGGAACTGGTGCAGCGGACGTGCGACTCGGTCGCGATCATCGTCGGCGGCAAGGTCCTCGCATCGGGGACGATGGCGCAGGTCCGCGGGCGCAAGAGCCTCGAGGACAAGTTCGTCGAACTCGCGGGCGGCCGCGTCGTCGCAGAGAGCATGGAATGGTTGCACAGCTTCTCCGGCTGAGGGCCGACCTGCTCGCCGGCGAGGTCCGGGGGAGCGCCCGGCGCTCGGTACTGGTCGTGCTCGGCAGCCTCGTGGGGCTGCTGGTCGCGGTGGGCATCGCCGTCGTGGCCGCAGGGCTCCGCACGGCCGACCCCGAATCGGCCAGGGCCGTCGTCGTGCCGGTCGGCACACTCGTCACGTTCGGCTTCACGGTCGTCCCGCTCGTGGTCGGTCGCAGCGACCAGTTCGACCCGCGGCGCTTCGCCGTGTTCGGGATCGGGCGGAAGGACCTCACGGTCGGCCTGTTCGTCGCGGGACTCGTCGGTGTGCCGGTCGTCGCCGTGGCGATCGTCGCCGTCGGGCAGTCCGTCACCTGGATGCGCGGAGGCGGCACCGCCGTGCTCGGCGTCGTCGGAGGCCTGCTGGCCATCGCGACCTGCTCACTGCTCGTCCGTGTCGGGTGCACGGCCGGCTCCCGCCTCATCGGCCAGCACCGGAGCCGGGACGCCGGCTGGCTCGTCGCGCTCGTCATCGCGGTGCTCGGCATCCCCACCGTGTCGCTCCTCCTCGACAGCGGCTGGATCGACCCGGTCGGTGTCGAGACGCAGCGGGTCGCGGGCATCGCTGGCTGGACGCCGTGGGGTGCGGCGTGGGCCGTCCCGGCGGACGTCGCCGTCGGTGACGTCGGTACCGGGCTCCTCAAGCTCCTCGTCGCGGTCGCCGTCCTCGCCCTCCTCGCCTGGGCGTGGTGGGCGCAGGTCGGGCACGCGCTCGAGACCGTGGAGACCCGGACGCGGAGCCGCCGGTACCGTGGACTCGGGTGGTTCGACCGCCTCGGGTCGACACCGGTCGCCGCGGTCGCGGCACGCGCCCTGACCTACTGGGGTCGTGACCCCCGCTACCGGACCTCGTACCTCGTCCTCGTGTTCGTCCCGATCGTCGTCATCCCGCTCGGGGTCGCCGGCGTGCCCTGGCACTGGACCGCGCTCGTGCCGCTGCCGTTGATGGCGCTCATCGCCGGGTTCCTGCCGCACAACGACGTGTCGTACGACAACACCGCCGTGTGGTTGCACGTCGCCTCCGGCGCGCCCGGGTGGAGCGACCGCCTCGGCCGGGTCGTCCCCGTCCTGACCGTCGGGCTCCCGGCGCTCGTCGCGGGTTCGGCCGTGTCCGCGTGGCTCTTCGGCGACTGGATCGCGTTCCCGGTGCTGACCGGGGTCGGCGCCGCCGCGCTCCTGTCGGGCCTCGGGCTGTCGAGCGTCGTGTCCGTCCTGCTCCCGTACCCGACGGTCCGGCCGGGCGACCACCCCTTCCAGCAGCCGCAGGCGGCCGGGGTCACCGCGACCGTCGCACAGTCGGTCATGGTGATCGGGACGGTGCTGTGCTCCGTGCCGGCCGGATGGCTCGGCGTCCTCGCCCTCCGCGACGGTCCCGACCCGTGGGCGGTCGCGACGGTCGTCGTCGGTGCGGCCGTCGGCGTGCTGGTCCTGGTGGTCGGCGTGGCGGTCGGTGGCCGCGCCTTCGACCGCCGAGGGCCGGACCTGCTGGCAGCCGCCCAGCGCAACTGACGCCCGGCAGACCCGCCGACCGGCGCGACCCGACGGTCGCCCCCGGCGCAGCGCAGCCGCCGACCGACGCGACCCGACGGTCGCCCCCGGCGCGACGGCACCGGACAACGGCCGGGAGGCGCGTGGCGGCCCCGCCCCGCGCCTCCCGGCCGACCGTCCGTCGCGGCCCGGACGCGCGCGTCGTACCCTGGACCCATGAGCATGACGGAACCCGGTGGCGGCCTCGACGTGATGGACCGCGAGCTCGAGAAGCTCCTCGAGGACGAGGGGATCGAGCCCGGCGATCACGAGCGGTTCTCGCACTACGTGAAGAAGGACAAGATCCTCGAGTCGGCGCTCAGCGGCAAGCCCGTCAAGGCGCTGTGCGGCAAGAAGTGGATCCCCGGGCGCGACCCGGAGAAGTTCCCGGTCTGCCCCGATTGCAAGAAGATCTACGAGCGCATGAAGGCGGAGTAGTCCGCCGAACGACACGATCGCCGGTCAGATGACCAGCGTGGGGATGGCCGGGTCGCCCCGTCCGATGCGAGCAGCATCGGCAGGGAGCTCGGCCTTCGCCATCCGGTGGTGCTTGCGGGCCGCCTCCACGCCGGCGCTCCCGAGGAAGGCCGGGTCGACCTCGCCGTCCGTGACCACCGGGACGAGCAGCGGCCGTTCGTCCGGCCCGACCGCGCCCTGGGTCAGGACAACCTCGGCGGTGGCCACGCCGTTGCGGAGCCGCCGTCCGGCCTCCTTGCGGCCGCCGGTCGACGCCTTGTCGGCGGACTTCTTCGCGACCGGGACCCAGGCCTCGTCAGCGGCGTCGCGGTGTGCCACGAGCTTGAACACCATGCCGGCAGCCGGGTGCCCGGAACCGGAGACCACCGAGGTGCCGACGCCGTAGGAGTCGACCGGCGCTGCCCGGAGCGCCGCGATCGTGTACTCGTCGAGGTCGTTCGTCACCGTGATCTTCGTCCCGGTGGCGCCGAGCCGGTCGAGCTGCGCGCGGACCGCGGCGACGACGGACGGCAGGTCACCGGAGTCGATGCGCACGGCACCGAGCTTGCCGTCGGTGAGGCGGACCGCGGTCTTCACGGCCGCTTCGATGTCGTAGGTGTCGACGAGGAGGGTCGTCCCCTCGCCGAGGGCGTCGAGCTGGGAGCGGAACGCGGCCTCCTCCGAGTCGTGCAGGAGCGTGAACGCGTGCGCGGCGGTGCCCATCGTCGGGATGCCCCACGTGCGACCGGCCTCGAGGTTGCTCGTCGCGCCGAACCCGGCGATGTACGCGGCGCGGGCGGCGGCGACCGCGTTCCACTCGCCCGTGCGGCGGGAGCCCATCTCGGCGAGGGGGCGGTGGTCGGCGGCGGACACCATGCGCGCGGCGGCGCTCGCGATCGCGGAGTCCGCGTTGCAGATGCTCAGTGCGAGGGTCTCGAGCACGACGGCCTCGGCGAAGGTGCCCTCGATCTGGAGGACGGGCGAGTTCGGGAAGAAGACCTCGCCCTCGCGGTAGGCGCGGACGTTCCCGGTGAAGCGGTAGTCGGCGAGCCAGTGTGCCGTGCCCGCGTCGATGACGCCGCGGTCGCGGAGGAAGCCGATCTCCTCGTCACCGAAGCGGAAGTCGCCGAGTGCGGTGAGGAACCGGCCGAGGCCCGCCGCGACGCCGTAGCGGCGTCCGTCCGGCAGCCGTCGGGTGAACACCTCGAACACGCACCGACGGTCGGCGGTGCCGTCCTTCAGTGCGGCGTCCACCATGGTGAGTTCGTACTGGTCCGTGAGGAGCGCGCTGGTCACCTCCCCGACACTACGGCAGGGGTCGGTCGGGAGGCGCGGGTTGCGTCGGGTGGTCGGGGCGCGTTGGGTGGTCGGGTGCTGTGTCGGGTGCTGGGGCCGCGTCGGGCGCTCGGGCCGCGTCGGGCGGTCGGGCCGCGTCGGGTGGTCGGGTCGAGGCGCGTGGGGTGGTCGGGTCGGGCTGCGTCGGGTGGTCGGGTCGGGTCGGGCCGGGTGATCGGTTCGGCGTGCGAGGTTTCGCACACGGTGGCACCTTTCGCGGGTCGCACGGTGTGTGCGGCCTCGCACGGTGCGGCGCCCACTCGCACGGTGCGAGGGGGCGCCGGGCGCACCTCGCACGGTGCGAGGTGCGGTCGCGGGGCGACGGAGCGTGCGAGGTTTCGCACACGGTGGCACCTTTCGCGGGTCGCACGGTGTGGGGAACCTCGCACCGTGCGGCGCCTGCCTCGCACGGTGCGAGGCAGGCGCCGCGCCTGCCCCGCACGGTGCGGCGCCGGACGGGAGGCACGGGCCGTGTCGGACGGTCGGCTCGCGTCGGTACGCTGGTCACCGTGACGGATGCACCGATCGGAGTCTTCGACAGCGGGGTCGGTGGGCTGACGGTGGCGCGGGCGATCATCGACCAGCTGCCCCGCGAGAGCATCCGGTACGTCGGGGACACCCTGCACTCGCCGTACGGCCCGAAGCGTATCGCGGACGTCCGCCGCTACGCCCTCGAGGTGATGGACGACCTCGTGGAGGAGGGCGTGAAGGCCCTCGTCATCGCGTGCAACACGGCGTCCTCCGCGGTGCTCCGCGACGCCCGTGAGCGGTACGAGCAGGCGTACGGCATCCCGGTGGTCGAGGTCATCCAGCCCGCCGCCCGAGCCGCCGTCAAGCAGACCCGCACCGGTCGCGTCGGCGTGATCGGCACGGTCGGCACCATCGCCTCCCGCGCCTACGAGGACGCCTTCGCGGTCGCGGCCGACGTCACCCTGTCGCTCGCCGCCTGCCCGCGGTTCGTCGAGTTCGTCGAGGCCGGCGACACCTCGTCCCCGGCGCTCCGCACGGTCGCCGAGCAGTACCTGGCACCGATCCGGGCCGCCGACGTCGACACCCTCGTGCTCGGCTGCACGCACTACCCGCTCATGTCCGCCGCGATCCAATACGTCGTGGGCCCGGACGTGACGCTCGTCTCGAGCGCCGAGGAGACCGCGAACGACGTCTACCGGCGCCTCGTCGAACACGGACTCGAACGCACCGCACCGGAGCCGCCGACCTACGCCTTCGAGGCGACCGGCGACGACAAGAACGGCTTCATCCGGCTCGCCCGGCGCTTCCTCGGACCCGAGGTCTCGAGCGTCGGCCACCTCCAGACCGGGGCCATCCTGCTGCCCCACACCGAAAGGACCCCATGAGCACCCGCATCGACGGCCGCAGCGCCTCCGACCACCGCCCCGTCACCATCGAGCGGGGGTGGAGCACGCAGGCCGAGGGCAGCGCGCTCATCGCGTTCGGCAACACCAAGGTGCTCTGCACGGCGTCCTTCACGAACGGCGTCCCGCGCTGGCTCGCCGGCAAGGGCACCGGGTGGGTCACCGCCGAGTACTCGATGCTGCCGCGCTCGACGAACGAGCGGATGCAGCGCGAGTCGATCAAGGGCCGCGTCGGCGGGCGGACCCACGAGATCTCCCGGCTCGTCGGCCGTTCCCTCCGGGCCGTCGTCGACACCAAGGCACTCGGCGAGAACACCCTCGTGATCGACTGCGACGTGCTGCAGGCCGACGGCGGGACCCGGACGGCATCGATCACCGGCGCGTACGTCGCCATGGCGGACGCGATCGAGTGGGGCCGCGACCGGGGGTTCATCGCCAAGAAGGCCACCCCGCTGACCGACAGCGTGCAGGCCATCTCGGTCGGCATCGTCAAGGGAGAGCCGATGCTCGACCTCGCGTACACCGAGGACTCGGCGGCCGACACCGACATGAACATCGTCACCACCGGCTCGGGGAAGTTCATCGAGGTCCAGGGCACCGCCGAACACGCGCCGTTCGACCGCGACGAGTTCAACACGCTGCTCGACCTGGGGCTCGCGGGCAACGCGTCGCTCGCCGCGATCCAGCGCGAGGTGCTGGGGCTGACCTCGTGACCGAGCGTCGCGTCGTCCTCGCCAGCCACAACGCCGGCAAGCTCGTCGAACTCCGGGACATCCTCGGCGACGCCCTCGGGGCGGGCGTGGAGCTCGTCGGCTACGACGGACCGGAGCCGGTCGAGGACGGCGACTCGTACGCCGCGAACGCGCTCATCAAGGCGCGTGCCGCGGTCGCGCACACGGGGCTACCGGCGCTCGCCGACGACTCGGGCATCGCGGTGGACGCACTCGGCGGAGCGCCCGGCATCCACTCGGCCCGGTACGCCGGCACCCGGGTCGACGCGGACAACATCGCGCTGCTGCTGCAGAACCTCGAGGGCGTCGTGGAGCGGACCGCCGCCTTCGTCTGCGCCGCGGCGTTCGTGACGCCGGACGGCACCGAGCACGTGTTCGAGGCGGTGTGGAACGGCGAGGTCACGACCGAGCCGATCGGCGACGGCGGGCACGGGTACGACCCGGTGTTCCGGCCGGACGACGCCGACCGGACCTCGGCGGAGCTCACCCGCGACGAGAAGAACGCGCTGAGCCACCGGTCGAAGGCGTTCCGCGGCATCGCACCGATCGTGCGGGAGTACTTCGGCGCGGAGTAGTCGGGCGGTCGCGGTGCGCGGCATCCGGTGCCGACCGCCCGCGCACAACCAAAGTCACCCCGAACCACGTGATCACGCGGTGCGGGGTGACTTTGGTTGTGCGAAGGGGCGCCCGCGAAGGCGAACGTGCGGAGGCGAACGCGCGCCCGCGTGCTACTGCGGCTCGACCTCGGCCTGCTGCTGCTCCTCGGCGTGCTTGGCCTTGCGGGAGTTGCGGATGAAGGTCAGCGCCATCGGCACGACGGTGACGACGACCGCGGCGAGCAGGATGACGTCGATGTAGTTCCGGACCAGGTCCCCGACGACGGGGATCGTCCCCAGGGCGAAGCCGAGGAACGTGACCCCGACTCCCCAGATGACGGCGCCGACCGCGTTGTAGAGCGAGTACTTCTTGTAGTTCATCCGGCCGACACCGGCCGCGATCGGCAGGAACGTGCGCACGACGGGCACGAAGCGGGCGAGGATCACCGCGAGCGGTCCGAAACGGTGGAAGAACGCGTTCGTCCGGTCGGCGTTCGCCTTGGAGAACAGGCCGCTCTCCTTGCGCTCGAAGATCGGCGGGCCGGCCTTCTTGCCGATGTAGTACCCGAGCTCACCGCCGAGGAACGCCGACGCCGCGATCATGAGGGCCGCGACCCAGATCGGGATGCCGCCGATCGCACCACCGCGGTCGAACGCGAAGAGGCCGGTGATGACGAGGAGGCTGTCGCCGGGGAAGATGAACCCGACGAGCAGGCCGGTCTCGGCGAAGATGATCGCGCAGACGACGAGCACGGCGACTGCCCCGAAGTGGTCGAGGATGTACTGCGGATCCAGCCAGGGGATCAGGGCGAGAGCGACGGAGTGCATGGTTCTTCCGGTCGGGCGGGCGGGGACACGAGGACGACCCCGCTGATGCGAGGGTACCGTCCCCGGGTGTCCGGACCATCCGCCGAGGGTATGAGTTCGCGGGCATCGTGCGGAGAACCGTCTGTCGTGCGGAAGGAGGGACTCGAACCCTCACGCCGGGGCACAGGAACCTAAATCCTGCGTGTCTACCAATTCCACCACTCCCGCGAGCAGCGGCAGTCTACCGAGCGGTGCCAGCGGGGCGGACGCACACCGTGCCTCCAGGCCGGGTGGACGGTCCGCCGGACGCGACGGACGTCGCGCGCAGCGCCCGTCAGCGCAGCCGTCGGGGGAGGTACCGCGGGACGTACCGCAGCAGCACCCCCGCGCCGACGAGCCCGAGCACGCCCATCACCCCGCTCGCGACCGCGATGGAGGCGACGGCGGTGACCCCCGAGATGAGCAGCGGCGCCGCCGCCGAGCCGAAGTCGCCCGTGAAGCGCCACGCACCGAGGAACGGCGCCGGGTGGTCCCGCGGGGCGAGGTCGGCCCCGAGCGTCATGAGGATGCCCGAGCCGACGCCGTTCGCGAGCGACATCCCGATCGCGATCCCGACGAACCAGCCGACCCGGGTTTCGAGGTGTCCGGACCAGGCGAGCAGGAAGTAGCTCAGGGCGAGGCCGACCATGCACGGCAGGGCGCTCGCGAGCCGTCCCCACCGGTCCATGATCTGCCCGCTCGTGTAGAAGAGTGCGAAGTCGACGGCCCCCGCGATGCCGATGACGAGCGCGGCGGTCGAGTCGTCGAGGCCGACGCTCACGGCCCAGAGGGGCAGGATGACCTGCCTCCCGGCGCGGAGCGCGCCGATCAGGCCGGCGCCGCTGCCGAGGCGCAGCAGCACCTTCCGGTGCGTGCGGATGGTGCGGAAGAGGCCGTGCGCTTCGTCCTGCACGAACTGTGCGCCGGTGTCGGCAGGCGGCTCGGTCGCTGTGGTCGCGGCGGTCGCGGCGCTCGCTGTGGTCGCGTCCGGCGTGGTCGGCCTGGAGGCGCGGTGCGGCTTCCGGAAGCCGCGTGCGCCGGTCGCCGGGTCGCGGATGACGAGGAGCACCACGGCCGCGAGCAGGCAGCAGGTGATGTGGATCCAGAACGCGCTCTGCGTGGTTCCCGTCAGGTGGACGACCCCGGCCGCGATGAACGGCCCGACGAAGTAGCCGAAGCGGAACACACCGCCGAGGCTGGACAGCGCCCGGGCCCGGACGTGCACCGGGATCGCGGTCGTCATGTACGCGTGCCGGGCGAGCGCGAACACCGCCGTCGAGACGCCGACGAGGAACACGCCGACGGCGAGCACCCACGGGTTCGGGGCCCACGTGCACACCAGGAGGCCGACCACGGACACCACGGCCGCGCCGATCATCGCGTTCCGCTCGCCGATCCGTCCGACGACGACGCCCGAGGGCACGTCGCCGATGAGCTCGCCGACGAGGATGAGCGACGCGACGAAGCCCGCGAACGCGAGCCCGGCACCGAGGTTGTCCGCGGCGATGGGGATGATGGGGATGATCGCTCCCTCGCCGATCGCGAACAGGGCAGCGGGGAGGAAGCCGGACAGGACGACCGCCCGGAGGTCGAAGGCGGGGGTCTCGGAGGGCATCGTTCGCACAACGGTACGCCGGTGCTTACCCTGGATGCATGCGAGTACTGGCAGCGATGAGCGGTGGCGTCGACTCGGCGGTCGCGGCGGCGCGGGCCGTCGACGCCGGACACGACGTGGTGGGGGTGCACCTCGCCCTCAGCCGGATGCCGGGGACGCTCCGCACCGGGAGCCGCGGCTGCTGCACGATCGAGGACTCGATGGACGCCCAGCGCGCGGCCTCGGTGCTCGGCATCCCGTACTACGTGTGGGACTTCTCGGCGCGGTTCAAGGAGGACGTCGTCGACGACTTCGTGGCCGAGTACCAGGCCGGCCGCACGCCGAACCCCTGCATGCGGTGCAACGAGCGGATCAAGTTCGCGGCGCTGCTCGAGAAGGCGCTCGCCCTCGGGTTCGACGCGGTCGCCACGGGGCACTACGCCTCGATCGTCACCGGGTCCGACGGCTCGCGGGAGCTCCACCGCGCGGCGGCGTGGGCGAAGGACCAGTCGTACGTCCTCGGGGTGCTGACCGCCGAGCAGCTGCAGCACGCGATGTTCCCGCTCGGGGCGACCCCCTCGAAGGACGAGGTCCGCGCCGAGGCTGCCGCCCGCGGGCTGACCGTGGCGCAGAAGCCGGACTCGTACGACATCTGCTTCATCCCCGACGGCGACACCCGCGGCTGGCTCGCGGACCGCGTGGGCACCGCCCCCGGTGACGTCGTCGAGCGCGACGGCACGGTCGTGGGGGAGCACCAGGGCGCGACCGGCTACACCGTCGGGCAGCGTCGAGGCCTGCACCTCGGTCGTCCCGCACCGGACGGCAAGCCCCGGTTCGTGCTGGAGATCCGTCCGAAGGACAACACGGTCGTGGTCGGCCCGAAGGAGGCGCTCGACGTCACCTCGATGTCCGGCGCGCGCTTCACGTGGGCGGGCACGGCGCCGGCGGACCCGACGGTGCCGTTCGCGTGCGACGTGCAGATCCGCGCGCACGCCGACCCGGTGCCGGCGACGGCGCGGGTGTCGGAGGGGCACCTGGTGATCGACGTCGACGAGCCGCTCTCGGGCGTCGCGCCCGGGCAGACGGCGGTCGTCTACGTCGGCACGCGGGTGCTCGGGCAGTGCACGATCGACAGCACGGTGTCGGCGGTGCCGGTCGACGCCTGAGCGCGACGGTCGCGCACGGCGGGCAGGCGTGGGCGCGCGCGGCGGGCAGGCGTGGGCGCGCGCGGGCGCTGCGGCGCTCCCGGGGTGGGCGGTGCCTGCGCGTCCGGTCGGTGGTTGCCGGTAGAACTGGAGGCATGAGCGACAGCACGCCCGACGACGCCACGTTCGAGACGACGGCGCCCGCCGACCTCGACGCCGCCCAGTTCGCGCGCGAGGTCGAGCGGCTCCGTGCCCGCATCGCCGAGCTGCGGCACGAGTACTACGAGGGCAACGCCTCGACCGCGTCCGACGCCGACTACGACGCCCTGCAGCGCCGGCTCGCCGCGATCGAGGAACTCCACCCCGAGCTGCTCACCGAGGACAGCCCCACGCAGACCGTCGGCGGGCAGGCGCAGACGACCCAGTTCGCACCGGTCGAGCACGCCGAGCGCATGCTGAGCCTCGACAACGTCTTCAGCCCCGACGAGCTGACCGAGTGGGCGACCAAGGTCGAGCGCGACGCCGGAGCCGAGCGCGTGCGGTGGCTCACCGAGCTCAAGATCGACGGACTCGCGATCAACCTCCGCTACGAGGACGGCCGCCTGGTCTCGGCCGCCACCCGCGGCGACGGCGTCGTGGGCGAGGACGTCACGGGCAACGTCCGGACCATGGGGACGATCCCGGACCGGCTCGCGGGGACCGGGCACCCGCCCCTCGTCGAGGTCCGGGGCGAGATCTTCTTCCCGGTCGCCGAGTTCGACGAGCTCAACGCCCGACAGCGTGAAGCCGGCGAGAAGGTCTTCGCCAACCCGCGCAACGCCGCCGCCGGTTCGCTCCGCCAGAAGGAGGAGGGCAAGTCCGAGGCGAAGCGCGCCCTCATGGTCGACCGACTGCGGCGGCTCCGGATGCTGGTGCACGGCATCGGGGCGTGGCCGGTGCGGGAGCTCGAACGCGAGACCGACGCCCGCTCCCAGTCCGAGGTGTACGAGCTGCTGCAGACCTGGGGCCTGCCGACGAGCACCCACTACCGCGTGTTCGACACCGTCGACGAGGTCCTCGGCTTCGTCCGGTCCACGGGCGACCGTCGTGCGAGCGTCGAGCACCAGATCGACGGTGTCGTGATCAAGGTCGACGACCTCGCCCTGCACGAGGAACTCGGCTCGACCTCCCGCGCCCCGCGCTGGGCGATCGCCTACAAGTACCCGCCGGAAGAGGTCCACACGAAGCTCCTCGACATCGTCGTGAGCGTCGGACGGACCGGCCGCGCCACGCCGTTCGCGTCGATGGAGCCGGCCGAGGTCGCCGGGTCCGTCGTGCGGCAGGCGACGCTGCACAACCAGGACGTCGTCAAGGCCAAGGGCGTCCTCATCGGCGACACCGTGGTGCTGCGGAAGGCCGGGGACGTCATCCCGGAGGTCCTCGGCCCGGTCGTCGAGCTGCGGGACGGCACCGAGCGCGAGTTCGTCATGCCCGCCGACTGCCCCGAGTGCGGCACACCGCTCGCTCCCGCCAAGGAGGGCGACAAGGACCTGCGGTGCCCGAACGCGAAGAGCTGCCCGGCGCAGGTGCGGGGTCGTGTCGAGCACATCGCCTCTCGGGGCGCCCTCGACATCGAGGGGCTCGGCGAGGTCGCGGCGGCCGCCCTGACGCAGCCGCTGCACCCGGAGACCCCGCCGCTCGTGACCGAGGCCGGGTTGTTCGACCTCACGATGGAGGACATCGTCCCGATCGAGGTCATCGTCCGCGACGCTGAGACCGGCATGCAGAAGGTCGACGACGCCGGGGTCCCGAAGCGCGTCACGCCGTTCAGCCGGGCGCGCAAGAAGACCGATCCCCCGTTCGACCCGGACGCCCGTGGGGCCGACCACACCGGCGAGCCGAGCCGGTACCCGTCGAAGAACGCGTTCGAGATGCTCGCGAACATCGACGCCGCGAAGACGAAGGACCTCTGGCGGCTGCTCGTCGCGCTGAACATCCGCCACGTCGGACCGGTCGCGGCCCGGGCGCTCGCGTCGCACTTCGGGTCGCTCGACGCCGTCCGCGCGGCCTCCCGCGACGACCTCGCCGCGGTCGACGGGGTCGGTGGCATCATCGCGGATGCGCTCCTGTCGTGGTTCGAGGTCGACTGGCACCGCGAGATCGTCGAGCGGTGGACCGCCGCCGGCGTGCGCTTCGCGATCCCGGACCACCCGGGGCCCGGTGCCGCGGCGGCGGAGGGCGGCGTCCTGGCCGGGGTCACCGTGGTCGCCACCGGGAGCCTCGAGGGGTACACGCGGGAGGGTGCGCTCGAGGCGATCATGGCCGCCGGTGGCAAGGCGGCATCGAGTGTCAGCAAGAAGACCGACTTCGTCGCCGCCGGTCCCGGGGCCGGCTCGAAACTGACGAAGGCCGAACAGCTCGGGGTGCGGGTCATCGACGCGGAGCAGTTCCGGCTGCTCGTCACCGAGGGCCCGGACGCCCTCGCGGACGTTCCCACCGATGCCCCCGCCGACGCCTCCGCACCCGACGAGCAGGGGGCCCCGGAAGGCTGAGCCACCCTCAGGAGCACGGGCCGGTCCTGTCCACCAGGAGCGGCACACCCCGCCGTCCACCCAGAACGGGGGGCAAGTTGCAGCGGGCATGTTCCCAGATCGGCCGTCTTCCGTAGACTCGAGCGAGCATCACCCGTCGTCTGCAGGGAGGCGACGGGACGGCCTTCCCGGGGGAGACCCGATTGCTGCTCATCGCCGCGGCTCTGCTCACCGCCTCGATGCACTCGCTGGGAGTGGTCGAGGCTCCTGCCGTGCCCACGTCCGTCCCCGCGGTCGTCGTGCACACGGTCGGCGCCGTCCACGACGACCCGACCGTCCCGCTCGTGCAGCCGACCGGTGGCCAGCTCGACGTCGATGCGATCGCCCACGCCCGGGGCGCCGCGTTCCTGGACGCACTCGTGTCGGTGTCGCCCGCCGACCTCCGCCGGATCGCCACGGACGCCGCCGTCGTCACCACCGTGCAGGACGACCCGCCGACCGCCGCCGAGGTCGCGACGTGGTGGGCCGGACTCGACCACGACGAGCACCAGGTGCTCGAGACGCTCGCACCGTCGGTCGTGGGGAACCTCGAGGGCGTGCCCTACGACGTGCGGGACCGCGCGAACCGCGTCACGATGACCGCGGAACTCGCCGATCGGACGACCCCGCCCGCCGAGACCGCGATGCTGGGCCAGGTCCGGAAGTCGCTCGAGTCGGAGCCGGGGGACCCCCGCCGTTCCCTGATCACCCTGGACACGCGGGGCGCAGGGCGTGCGGCGATCGCGATCGGCGACCTCGACACGGCGGCCGACGTCACGGTGGTCGTGCCCGGGATGTTCTTCACCGTCACCGGGCAGATGACGGACTTCACCGACACCGCGAACGACCTCGCCTCGGAGCAGGCCACGCTCGCGCCCGTCGCCGTCCCGGGGCACGGCAACGGGGTGGCCGTCGTGGCGTGGATGGGCTACCGCACGCCGGACCTGTCGAACATCCTGTCGCTCGGGCTCGCGCAGACCGGCGCCGAGCGGCTCGAACGGGCCGTCGACGGGCTGCGCACGGTCCGCGGTGCCGAGCAGCCGCGGCTCAACATCGTGGCGCACTCCTACGGGTCGACCACGGCGCTCATCGCACTCGCATCGGGACGGATGGAGGCGGACAGCCTCACGGTGCTCGGGTCGCCCGGCAGCTCGGTGCGGCACGCCTCGCAACTGGCGGTGACGTCGGGCGAGGTCTTCGTCGGCGGTGCGCACAGCGACCCGATCGCGGGCTCCGGGTACTTCGGTACCGATCCCGGGTCGGCGTCCTTCGGGTCGACATCGCTCGACCTCGCGGCCAGTGCCGACACCGACGCCGCGGGGGACGTCTTCCGGCGTCCCTCGGGCCACAACGACTACCTCAAGCCCGGGACGGCTTCCCTGCACGACGTCGCACTCATCGCGGTCGGCCGCGGTGACCTCGTGCGCGAGCAGCTGCGCCGCGGCGAGGGGCCCAGCGGCGACGGCGTGCCGGGGACCCCGGACATGTACCTCGTGCGTCCGCAGGACCTCCAGCCGCGCGACTGATCGCGCACGGCGCCACCAGCGGTCACCGCCACCGCCACGGTCCCGTCGTGACCAGATCGTGACCGCCGACCGACCCGACGGACCGGCACCGTGCCTCCCGTCCGGATCCCCGTCCCGTGCAGGGCGCGAGCCGCGCCACCCGCTGCCTGAGCGGGAACCTGTGCGACGGTGCAGTCTGCGGTGGTTCCGCGCCAGAACCAACCCAGGGCACCCACCTAGCGTGCTCGCCATGCGTGTGATGCGGTGGCCGGCTGCCCTCCTGACGTTCCTCGGCATGTCCGTGCTCGCGGGCATGCTCGTGACCGTCGCCGTCACGCCCGCCGTGGCCGTGGTCGGTGAGGGCGCGTCCGGCGCGGCGTCCTTCTTCGAGGACCTGCCGGACTACCTCGACATCCAGACGCCGCAGCAGGTGTCCACCGTCTACGCGACCAAGGGCGGCCAGCAGGTCAAGATCGCCTCCTTCTACGCGGAGAACCGCACCAACGTCACGAGCGCGCAGATGGCCGACAGCCTCAAGGAGGCGGCTGTCGACACCGAGGACCCGCGCTTCTACGACGAGGGCGGCATCGACGTCATCGGCACCCTCCGCGGCGCAGCGGCGACCGCCGTCGGCGGCGACGTGCAGGGTGGTTCCAGCATCACGCAGCAGTACGTCAAGAACGTGCTCGTGCAGCAGTGCGAGTCGCTGACCGGGAAGACCGCCGCGCAGACGCAGGCGAAGGTCGACGCCTGCTACCAGGACGCCGCGGGCGTGACGCCGCAGCGCAAGCTGCAGGAGATGCGCTACGCGATCGCGGTCAACAAGAAGTACTCGAAGGACCAGATCCTCACGGGCTACCTCAACATCGTGGGACTCGGCGGCCGGGTCTACGGCGCCGAGGCCGGCGCGGAGTACTACTTCGGGGTCCACGCGAAGGACCTCTCGCTCGTGCAGTCCGCGACGCTCGTCGCGATCCTCAACAACCCGTCGAACCTGCGCATCGACGAGCCGAACGACAAGGACAACGGCACGGCGAACGGGTACGCGCTGACGAAGGAGCGCCGCGACTACGTCCTCCGCCGCATGGAGGCGCACCACTCGATCACGAAGGCGCAGATGACGGCCGCGATCGCGACGCCGGTGCAGCCGCACATCACCGCGACCGCGAACGGGTGCTCGACGGCCGCCACGTCGTACGACGCCGGCTACTTCTGCGACTACGTCCGCGACGAGGTGCTGCAGGACCCGGCGTTCGGGAAGACCCTGGCCGAGCGCATCGCGACGCTCGACACCAAGGGCCTGCAGATCCACACCTCGCTCGACCTCGACCTGCAGAGCCAGGCGCAGTCGTCCCTGTCCGCGTACGTCCCCGCGACGATGGCGGGCGTCGACGTGGGCGGCTCGAACGTCACGGTCGAACCGGGCACCGGACGGATCCTGTCGATGGTGCAGAACACCGCCTACACGCAGGGCGACAGCAGTGCGCCCGGCACCACCGCGGTGAACTACAGCGCGGACACGGCGTACGGGAACTCCGGCGGGTTCCAGACCGGCTCGACCTTCAAGGTGTTCACCCTGGCCGAGTGGCTGGCGACCGGACACACGCTGAGCGACAGCGTCGGCACGACCGAGCACTCGTACCCGACCTCGGAGTTCACGAACTCGTGCGTGAACATCGCCGGGCCGAACTGGAACGTCGCCAACGCCGAAGCGGTGCCGTCCTCGATGACCGTGCAGGACGCGACGAGCGAGTCGATCAACACCGCGTTCGCGGCGATGGGCAAGCAGCTCGACCTGTGCACCATCGCCAAGCTCGCGGCCAACATGGGGATCCACCTCGCGAACGGCGGGAAGATCAGCTCCGTGCCGTCGATGATCCTCGGCACGAACAACCTGTCGCCGATCGACCTCGCCGAGGCGTACGCCGGGTTCGCGAACGGCGGTGTCGTGTGCACCCCGACCGCGATCGACTCGGTGACCGAGGCGGACGGCACGAAGATCACGCCGACGAAGTCCTCCTGCACGCAGGGCGTCGACCCCGCGGTCGCCGGGACGGTCGACTACGCGCTGCAGGGGGTCCTCAAGGGCAACGGCACCGCGGCCAGCGCGAACCCGGGCGACGCGACGCCGAAGTTCGCGAAGACCGGGACGACCGACGGCGACGTGCAGAACTGGCTCGTCGCGTCGACCACGAAGTACACGAACGCCACCTGGATCGGCAACGTGCAGGGGAACGTCGGGCTCGCGAACACGCCGTTCCTGCAGGGCACGACCGGGTACAGCGCGAAGTTCGGCGTCGGCAAGCAGATGATGACCTACCTCGACGGGCACTACGGCGGCGACGCCCTCCCCACGCCGGACCCGGCGATGATCGGGCACGTGTCGTCGTCTTCGTCGTCCTCGTCGTCTTCTTCGTCGTCGTCCGGATCGCAGTCGGGCGACGGGACGGGGACGCCGGCCACGCCGGGCGACCAGTCGACGACGGGGACGCAGCAGCCGGGGCAGCAGCAGACGGGAGCACCGGCTGCGCCCACCGCTGCGGCAGCGCCCGGGACGAGCGGCGGGACGGACGCGGGCGGTACGTCGGGCAAGGGCGGTACGTCCGGCGGTTGACGGCCGGGAGGCACGGCCCGGTCCCGCCTCCCCGGGTCGCGCAGGTCGGTCGGTTCCTGCACCGGGTGACCCGTGGCCCGGTCCGTCCACAGGGTCGCCCCCGGCGGGCGGGCGGGGCGAGCGTCCGCAATAGACTGGTGCGCATCCCACGAACGCAATCGACGGAGCACCATGCCTGACATCACGAGCGAGCAGGTCGCCCACCTGGCGAGCCTCGCGCGTATCGCACTCACGCCCGACGAGATCGAGAAGATGACGGGGGAGCTCTCGCACATCGTCGAGAGCGTCGCCCGGGTCACCGAGGTGGCGACGCCCGACGTCCCGGCGACGAGCCACCCCGTCCCGCTCGAGAACGTCACCCGCCCGGACGAGGTCGGCGCGACCCTCACCCAGGAGCAGGCGCTCTCCGGCGCACCCGACTCCGACGGCGAGCGGTTCCGCGTGACCGCGATCCTCGGCGAAGAGCAGTAAGGGGCCACGACCGTGACCGACATCACCAAGCTGAGCGCCGCTGCGCTCGCCGACGCCCTCGTCGCCCGCGACGTCTCGAGCGTCGAGGCCACGCAGGCGCACCTCGACCGCATCGCCGCCGTCGACGGCGACGTCCACGCGTTCCTGCACGTCAACGAGAACGCCCTCGCCGTCGCGAAGTCCGTCGACGCTCGTCGCGCGGCCGGCGACGACCTCGGCGCCCTCGCCGGCGTGCCCGTCGCCGTGAAGGACGTCCTCTGCACGCAGGACATGCCCACGACCTCCGGCTCGAAGATCCTCGAAGGCTGGCGGCCTCCGTACGACGCGACCCCGGTCGCCAAGCTGCGTGCTGCCGGCCTCGTGCCGATCGGCAAGACCAACATGGACGAGTTCGCCATGGGGTCGACCACGCAGTTCTCGGCCTACGGCCCGACGCACAACCCGTGGGACCTCGACCGGGTCCCCGGCGGCTCCGGCGGTGGTTCGGCCGCGGCCGTGGCGGCCTACGAGGCGCCCTTCGCGCTCGGGTCCGACACCGGCGGCTCGATCCGGCAGCCCGGTGCGTTCACCGGCACGGTCGGCGTGAAGCCCACGTACGGCGGTGTGAGCCGCTACGGCGCGATCGCCCTGGCGTCCTCGCTCGACCAGATCGGTCCGGTGTCGCGCACGGTCCTCGACGCCGCGCTGCTGCACGACGTCATCGGTGGGCACGACCCGCGTGACTCGACCTCGATCCCCGGTGCGTGGCCGTCCATGGCGGCCGCCGCGCGCGAGGGCCTGCAGGCGGACACGCTGCGCGGGCTCAAGGTCGGCGTCGTGAAGGAACTCGCCGGTGGCGAGGGCTTCCAGGCCGGCGTCGAGCAGCGCTTCCGCGAGACCGTCGCGCTCCTCGAGTCGGCCGGCGCCGAGATCGTCGAGATCGACGCACCGTCGTTCGCGTACGCCATCAGCGCGTACTACCTGATCCTCCCGGCCGAGGCCTCGTCGAACCTCGCGAAGTTCGACTCCGTGCGCTTCGGCCTCCGCGTCACGCCGGAGAACGGCGCGACGGTCGAGGACGTCATGGCTGCGACACGTGAGGTCGGCTTCGGCCCCGAGGTGAAGCGCCGCATCATCCTCGGCACCTACGCCCTGAGCGCCGGGTACTACGACGCGTACTACGGGTCGGCGCAGAAGGTGCGCACGCTCGTCCAGCGCGACTTCACGGCAGCGTTCGAGCAGGTCGACGTCCTCGTCAGCCCGTCCGCCCCGACGACGGCGCTGCCCTTCGGGGACCGCATCGACGACCCCCTCGCGATGTACCTCAACGACCTCACCACGATCCCGGCGAACCTCGCGGGCGTCCCCGGCATGAGCATCCCGAACGGCCTCGCGCCCGAGGACGGCCTGCCCACCGGCGTCCAGCTCATGGCGCCGCAGCGCGAGGACGCCCGGCTGTACCGCTACGGCGCGGCCCTCGAGCGGCTCCTCGAACAGCAGTGGGGCGCCCCGCTCATCGACCGAATCCCCGACCTGGACGCCTCCCAGCAGTCGGCCGCGCAGGAAGGCGTGATCTGATGGCGCAGAAGGAAGCCCTGATGGACTTCGACGAGGCACTCGAACGCTACGAGCCGGTGCTCGGGTTCGAGGTGCACGTCGAGCTCGGCACGAAGACCAAGATGTTCTCCGACGCACCGAACTTCTTCGGCGGCGAGCCGAACACGAACGTGACGCCGGTCGACCTCGGGCTGCCGGGATCGCTGCCGGTCGTCAACGAGCAGGCCGTCCGGTACTCGATCAGCCTCGGGCTCGCGCTCGGCTGCTCGATCGCCGAGTCCTCCCGCTTCGCACGGAAGAACTACTTCTACCCGGACAACCCGAAGAACTACCAGATCTCGCAGTACGACGAGCCGATCGCGTACGAGGGCGAGGTCGAGGTCGAGCTCGCCGACGGCACGATCTTCCAGGTGCCGATCGAGCGCGCGCACATGGAAGAGGACGCCGGCAAGCTCACGCACGTCGGCGGTGCCACGGGCCGCATCCAGGGCGCCGAGTACTCGCTCGTCGACTACAACCGTGCCGGCGTCCCGCTCGTCGAGATCGTCACGAAGCCGATCTTCGGCGCCGAGCACCGCGCCCCCGAGCTCGGTGCGGCGTACGTGCAGGTCATCCGCGACCTCGTCCGGGCGCTCGGCGTCTCCGAGGCCCGCATGGAGCGCGGCAACCTCCGCTGCGACGCGAACATCTCCCTCCGCCCCCGGGGCCAGGAGAAGCTCGGCACCCGCACCGAGACCAAGAACGTCAACTCGTTCCGGTCGGTCGAGCGTGCGATCCGCTACGAGATCCAGCGGCAGGCGGCGATCCTCGCGGCCGGCGGCACCATCACGCAGGAGACCCGCCACTGGCACGAGGACACCGGGCGCACGTCCGCCGGCCGTCCGAAGTCGGACGCGGACGACTACCGCTACTTCCCGGAGCCCGACCTGCTCCCCGTGGTGCCCGACCCGGCCCTCGTCGAGGAACTCCGCGCCGCGCTGCCGGAGGCCCCGGTCGCCCGTCGTCGTCGTCTCAAGGGCGAGTGGGGCTTCGCCGACCTCGAGTTCCAGGACGTCGTCAACGGCGGGCTGCTCGACGAGGTCGAGGGCACGGTCGCCGCCGGCGCGGCTCCGCAGGCAGCGCGCAAGTGGTGGACGGGCGAGATCACCCGTGTCGCCAACGCGCAGGACGCCGCCGCCGGCGACCTCGTGTCGCCGCAGCACGTGGCCGAGCTCATCGCGCTCGTCGAGTCCGGCGACCTCACGGACCGACTGGCCCGCCAGGTGCTCGAGGGCGTCATCGCCGGCGAGGGCTCGCCGTCGCAGGTCGTCGAGTCCCGCGGGCTCAAGGTCGTCTCGGACGACTCGGCGCTCACCGCCGCGGTCGACGAGGCCCTCGCCGCCCAGCCCGACGTCCTCGCGAAGATCCAGGACGGCAAGGTCCAGGCCGCCGGCGCCATCATCGGTGCCGTCATGAAGGCCATGCAGGGCCAGGCCGACGCGGCCCGCGTCCGCGAGCTCGTGCTCGAGCGCGCGCAGCAGGGCTGACGCACCGGCAGGACCACCCGACGGGAGGCACGTGGCGACCCCGCCACGTGCCTCCCGTCGTTCCTGGGGACGCGTCAGCGACCGGGTGACAGGATGAGTCGTGTCCGCAACGATCCGCGCCATCGGAACCGCCGTCCCGCGGACGAGCATCGGCCAGGGCGCCGTCCGCGACCTCTTCCTCGACCAGGCAGACGCCTCGCGGCTCGCTCGGCGGATCATCGGGGCGGCCTTCGACGGGTCGGCCGTCGACACCCGGCACACCGTGCTCCCCGAGCTCGACCCGGCAGCGGGGCCCGGCGCCTTCCGTGACGACGCGGGTGCGCTCGTCTCGCCGTCGACCGGCACACGGAACGACGCCTACCGGGTCCTCGCGCCGCCGTTGTTCGTGGCGTCCGCCCGCGACGCGCTGGAGCGCGCGGGGACGGCCCCGGACACGGTCACCCACGTCGTCACGGTGTCGTGCACCGGCTTCACCCAGCCCGGCCCGGACCTCGACGTCGTGCACCAGCTCGGCCTGCGCCCCTCGGTCTTCCGGCAGCACATCGGGTTCATGGGCTGCTGTGCGGCATTCCCGGCGCTCCGGATCGCGGCCGCGTTCGTCGACGCCGACCCGGACGCGGTCGTGCTCGTCGTCTGCGCCGAACTCTGCACGCTCCACGTCCGCGCGTCGGACGACCCGGACCAGATCGTGTCGAACAGCGTCTTCGGCGACGGCGCCGCCGCTGCGGTCGTGACGTCCGGCGGACCGGGTCTCCGCCTCGACGCGTTCACGACGAGCGTCGTCGCGGAGGGCGTCGACGACATGGCCTGGAACATCGGCGACGAGGGCTTCGAGATGGTCCTCTCCACGGCCGTGCCGAAACTGATCGGCGAGCACGTCGGTCGGGCCGTGGCGCCGCTGCTCGGCGAGGGACGCCCCGCGGCCGTCCCCACCTGGGCGGTCCACCCCGGTGGGAGGGCGATCCTCGACCGGACCGAGGAGGCGCTCGGCCTGCCGCCGACGGCGCTCGCCGCGAGTCGGGCGGTCCTCCGCGACCACGGCAACATGTCGAGCGCGACCGTGTTCTTCGTGCTCGCCGAAGCCCTCCGGAGCGGGCTCCGGGCCGGCGCGCCGGTGATCGCGCTCGCGTTCGGCCCCGGGCTCACCGTCGAGGCCGCACGCTGCACCGTCGTCCGGCGGGAGCTCACAGGCTCAGACACAGACACAGACACAGACACAGACGCAGGCACCGGTACCGGCACCGGTCCCGACCCGGCCGTGGGCCGGCCGTGAGGCGACGCGACCGAGCAGAGCCGCGCCTCCCGGTCGACCTGTCGGTCCGCGACCTCGACCTGCGCGAACTGATGGACGACCCCGACTGCGACCCCCGTGCGCTCGAGCGGACGTTCCGGCGGTTCGCGGTGGTGAACGCCCTCGTCAGCGGGTGGCGGACGGTCTGGCGGACCCACGTGATGCCGGCACTGCCCGTGGACGGCCGTGCGCGGGTGCTCGACCTCGGCTGCGGTGGTGGCGACCTCGCCCGAGCGCTGGTCCGCTGGGCCGCGAGCGACGGCTTCGAGGTCGAGGTCGTCGGCGTCGACCCGGACCCGCGCGCGATCGCCGCGGCGAACCGGTCGCGGACGCGGGGCGTGGTGTTCCACGAGCAGTCGAGCGACGACCTCGTCGCGGCGGGCGAGCGCTTCGACGTCGTGGTGTCGAACCACGTCCTGCACCACCTGGACGACGCCGCACGCTCGACCTTCCTCGCCGACTCGGCCCGGCTCGCGGCCTCGCGCGTGGTGCACTCCGACATCCGGCGTTCCCGGAACGCCTACCGGTCCTACGCGCTGGCGTCGCCACTCGTCGCCGCCGGCACGTTCGTCCGCGTCGACGGGCTTCGGTCGATCCGCCGCAGCTTCACCGTCGACGAACTCCGCCGTGCACTGCCGGCCGGGTGGGTCGCGGAGGCGGCGGTCCCGCACCGCGTCCTCGCGGTGCGGGACAGCTGATCCGCGAGCGCGGCGCGCTGGCCGTGCGCGGCGGGCCGGCCGCGCGCGGCGCGCCGGCCGCGCGCGGCGGGCCGAGACTCGGGGTGGGCGACGGATCTCGTGCCGACGGACGCGCGATCCGTCGCGTACCGCGAGTCTCGGGCACGCCCGCCGCACCCGCGAGCAGACGGACGGGAGGCCCGTGGCGACGCCGCCACGGGCCTCCCGTCCGGTGGGTGGTGCCGTCAGACGATCGGCGCGGCCGTCGATGCGAACTCGCGTCCGAGGACCGCTGCGCGGTAGCGGTCCAGCGCGTCCGGACCGGCCCCGACCGACTCGAGCGCCGCGAGGCCCGCCCCGAGCACCGGCGGAGCCGTGACCCACGTCGGGACCGCACCCGGCACACGCTCGGCGAACCCGGCGACGACCGGCTCCACGAGCAGCGGGTGCCGAGCCGCGAGGACCCCGCCGCCGAGCACGATCGGCACTTCGGACCCCGCGCCGCCGAGCCCGAGCCGCTCGAGGGCCACCGAGGCCATGAGGACGATCTCCTCGGCCTGCCGCTCGACGACCGACCGCGCGACCGCGTCCCCGGCCCCGGCGACCTCGAACAGCAGCGGGCAGAGTCGACCCACCGCCCCCGGGTCGATGCGGCCGAAGTGGAGGCCCTCGGTGACCTCGCGGACGCTCCGCATCCCGAGCGACCGGGGGACCGCGTCCATCAGCGCCGTCGCCGGGCCCCGGCCGTCCTCGGCACGTGCGGCGTGCCAGAGTGCCCGGTTCCCGAGGTAGGCGCCGCCGCCCCAGTCGCCGGAGACGTCCCCGATCGCCGGGTAGCGGACGGTCGCCCCGTCGGCCCGGACGGCGAGCGCGTTGATGCCCGTGCCGCAGACGAGCGCGGCGGCGTCGGGGGAGAGGGTCCCCGCCCGGAGGAGCGCGAACAGGTCGTTGTCGAGGACGTCGGGGGCGCCGCCGTCCTCCGACCAGTGCGCGAGCGCCGCCTCGGCAGCGACGAGTTCGTCGTGCAGGTCGAGCCCTGCGAGGTAGACGTGGGTCGTCCGGACCTCGCGGGTGCCGATCTCGTCGAGCACCCGGGCGCGGACCTCGTCGAGCACCGGACCGACCTCGGCCCATCCCCGGGTCTGCGGGTTCGTCCCGGGGCCGCGGGCGTGGGCGACGAGGCTGCCGTCGAGGGCGATCGCGACGACGTCGGTCTTGCTCCCGCCGCCGTCGACCGCGAGGACGACGTCGTGGGACTCGAGGTCGAGGACCCTCGGGACGCGGACCACGTCGTCCGCGGTGGTCACCGGGCCCCCGCGAGGGTGCTCGCCGACGCACCGTCGGCCGCAGCGCCGCCGCGCGCCCAGGGGATGAGGTCGGCGTTTGCGGCGAGGAGCAGGTCGGTGAGCCGCTCCGCCTTGTCGACCTGCCCGACCAGCGGGTGCGCCCACATCGCGCGGAGGACCCGGTCGCGTCCGCCGTGCACCGCGGCCTCGAGGGCGAGGCGTTCGTAGCCGGCGACGTGCGACACGAGCCCGGCCATGTCCGGTGCGAGGGGCTCGACCGGCAGCGGGGTGATCGTCTGCCGGGTGACGCGTGCGGGGACCTCGATGACGTGGTCGTCGGGGAGGAACGGGAACGTGCCGTCGTTCCGCACGTTGAGGACCTGCACGTCGCCGCGGTCACCGAGGATCGAGGAGAGCACGTCGATCGCGGCCTCGGAGTAGTACGCCCCGCCGCGCTGCTCGAGTTCGGCGGGCTTCGTGACGACCGACGGGTCCGCGTACTTCGTGAGCAGGGCGCGCTCGGTGTCCATCACGGCCTCGGCGCGGGTGCGTTCGTGGAGCTGTTCCTCGAGCACGACGTCGTGGGCGTAGAAGTAGCGGAGGTAGTACGAGGGCACCGCGTGCTGTAACCGGATGAGGTTGGCGGGCATGTGCACGCTCTCGGCCATCCGCTCGAGGGCTCCAGTGCCGAGGGCTCCGGTGCCGAGGGCTCCGCCGTCGGCGCCGAGGAGCTCGGACAGCACGTCGCGCTCGCTCCCGTCAGCGGAACGCACGTGCACGCCGCGCTCCCACGTCAGGTGGTTCAGTCCGACGTGGTCGACCCGGACCGCCTCCGGGGCGACGTCGAACTCACGGGCGAACCGGCGCTGGAAGCCGATCGCGACGTTGCAGAGCCCGACCGCGCGGTGCCCGGCCTCGAGGAGCGCACGGGTGACGATCCCCACCGGGTTCGTGAAGTCGACGATCCAGGCGTCGGGCTTCGCGTGCTCCCGGACGAGCTCGGCGTACTCGAGGACGACCGGGACCGTCCGGAGCGCCTTGGCGAAGCCGCCGGGGCCCGTGGTCTCCTGCCCGATGCAGCACGCCTCGTGCGGCCAGGTCTCGTCCTGCTGTCTGGCCGCCTGCCCGCCGATCCGGAGCTGGAACATCACGGCGTCGGCGTCCGACACCCCGGCGACCACGTCGTCCGTGACGTGCACCGTCCCCGGGTGCCCGGCGTGCGCGAACATCCGCTGCGCCACGCCGCCGACCAACCGACGGCGTTCCGGGTCCGGGTCGACGAGCCAGAGCTCGTCGATCGGCAGTTGGTCGCGGAGCCGGGCGAAGCCGTCCACGAGTTCGGGGGTGTAGGTGGACCCGCCACCGATGACTGCGAGTTTCACTGTGGTGCTATCCCTTCACGCCGGTGAGCGCGATGCCCTCGACGAATGCCTTCTGTGCGAAGAAGAAGATGACGACGACCGGGACCATGACGACGACGGTCATCGCCATCGTCATCGACCAGTCGGTGCCGTGCTGGCCGCGGAAGGTCGCGAGGCCGTACGCCACCGGCCACGCCGCCTGGTTCTCGGACGCGTAGAGCAGTGGTCCGTAGTAGTCGTTCCAGGAGTGGAAGAACATGAAGATCGCCGCGGATGCGATGCCCGGACGCGCCATCGGCACCACGACCCGCGCGAGCACGCCCCACTCGCTGCAGCCGTCCATCCGTGCCGCGTCCCCGTACTCCTTCGGGATCGTGAGGAAGAACTGGCGCAGCAGGAAGATGCTGAACGCGTCGCCGAGCAGGTTCGGCAGGATCAGCGGCCACAGCGTGCCGGTGAGGTGCAGCTCGGACCACATGACGTACACCGGCACCGCGGTGACCTGCGGGGGCAGGAGCATCGCCACGATGATGACCGTGAAGATCGCGTTCGCGCCCCGGAACCGGATCTGGGCGAGGGCGTACGCCGCCGGGACGGAGCTGACGAGCATGAACGCCGTCGCGAGCACCGCGTACAGCGCGGAGTTGCCGAACCACTGCGCGAGCGGCAGCTCCGTGAACACCCGGCCGTAGTTCGCGAAGTCGAACGGCTTCGGGATGATCGACGCCGTCAGCGCCTGGTTGCTGGACATGAGCGACGTCAGCACCACGAACACGATGGGCGCGATCGTCACCACGCCGAGCGCGACGAGGGCCGCGTGCTCGGCGATCCAGACGAGCAGGCTCCGGCGCGGACCGCGACCGGTGCCGGCCACACTCCCGCCGGGGCCGGGGCCGGGGCCGGGGCCGGGGCCACGGCGAGTGCGGGCGAGCGGGGACTGGGACACGGCGGTCATCAGGACTCCTCCGGCCGGAACACGCTGATCCGGCGCATCGTGAACACGAGGACGATCGCGGTGATCACGAACAGGACGACCGCCATCGCCGAGGCGTAGCCGAACTGGAAGTTCGCGAACCCGTGCTGGTAGAGCAGCTCGGTGTAGGTGAGCAGCGACGTGCCCGGGTACCCGAGCTGCGCGGCCGTCCCTCCGCCGATCGTCGCCTTCCCGGACGCGACCCCGGAGGCGACGGCCGCCTCCGTGAAGTACTGCAGCGCCGCGATCACCCCCGTCACGACCGCGAACCCGATCACCGGCGCGATCGTCGGCAGGGTGATGTGCCGGACCTGCTGCGGGCCGTTCGCGCCGTCGAGGGACGCGGCTTCGTACAGGTCGCGCGGGACGTCGAGGAGGGCTGCCAGGAAGATGATCATGATGTCGCCCATCACCCAGACGCCCATGATCACGAGCGACGGCTTCGACCACGCCGGGTCGTTGAACCACAGCGGGCCGTCGATGCCGAAGAACCGCAGGATCTGGTTCACCGGACCGGTTCCGGGGTTGAAGAGGAACACGAACGCGACGACACTCGCGACCGGTGGCACGAGGGCGGGCAGGTAGAACAGCGTCCGCCAGAACCCGGTGGCGGTCTTCGCCCGGCTGAGCAACCCTGCGACGAGCAGCGCGCACACGATGCGCACCGGCACCAGGATCACCACGAACCAGATCGTGTTGACCACCGCGGCACCGATCTGCGGGTCCTGCGTGAACAGGAAGCGGTAGTTCAGGAGCCCGACGAACTGCGGTTCCTGCAGCTGGTTGTACCGCGTGAACGAGTAGACGATCGATGCGACGAGCGGGTAAGCGAAGAAGATCACGAGGCCCGCCAAGGCCGGCGCAAGCATCGTCAGGGCGACGAGCCGACGTCGGGACTCGGCGGAGCGGCGCCGACGCGGTGGGCGCGCGGAGCCGGCCGCGGGGGTGGGAGCCGACCCCTTCGGGGAGGCGGGCCGGGAGGCGCGGGTGGGCCGCGCCTCCAGGCTGTCGGTTCCGGGGCTGGTGACGTCCGTCATCACGGACCCGCCAGCTGGTTCGCGTTGTCGATGTCCTGGTCGAGCTGCTGCAGCTTCTGGTCGAGGTTCCCGCCGTCCTCCTGGTACGCCTGCCAGAACTTCGTGAACGTGCCGATGTAGGCGGCACCGTCCGCCGTGCCGGGCGAGGTCATCGTGTCCGCGTTCCCCGCGACGTCGACGAAGGTCTTGTAGTTCTCGTCGACCTCCAGCTTCGGGGACTCGAGCGCCGAGGTGATCGTCGGGATGTTCTTCAGCCCGTTCGCCATCGTGACCTGCGCGTCGGTGTTCGTCGACAGGTACTTCAGCAGCGCCCAGGCGAGCTCGGGGTGCTCGGACCCCTTCGCGATGCCCGCGACGTTGCCCGCGATGTACGTCGAGCCGTAGTGGCCGAGGCCCGCCATCACCGGGGTGGGGGCGGTGCCGTAGTCGAGGTCGGGCTTCTGGTCCTTGATGAACGCGGTGCGGTACTCGCCGTCGATCTGCATCGCGACCTGGCCGGTCTGGAACGCGTTGTCGGCGGCGAACTCCTGCCCGAGGCCCGACGTGAACGCCTTGAGCTTGTCGTAGCCGATCTCGTCGACGAAGTCCTTCTGCCAGGTGATGAGCTTCTTCCACGCGGCGGACGTGCCGATCACGCTGTTGCCCTTGCTGTCGAGCCAGCGGCCGTCGATCATCGGTGCCCAGTGCTCGGGCGAGTTCTCGTAGAAGTCGATGAGCGGGTTGAAGCCGAGCTGCTTGATCGACCCGTCGGCGTTGTACGTCGTGAGCTGCAGCGCATCCGTCTTCAGCTCGTCGAGGGTCTTCGGCGGGCTCGTGATGCCGGCCTTGGCGAACGCCGCCTTGTTGTACATGAGCGCGCTGACGTCGGCCAACGCCGGGAGCATGCAGCGCTTGCCCTTGTACGCGGTGTACCCACGGACGGCCTTCGGGATGTCCGACAGGTCGACCTTGTCCCGGTCGATGTACGGCGTGAGGTCACGGAACGCGCCCGACGAGCAGAAGCTCCCCACGATCGCCGTGGAGTACGACAGCCCGACGTCGATGTTCTGCCCCGACGAGATCGCCTTCTGGAGCTTCTCGTCGTCCTGGCCGGCGTGGATGTCGACCGTGACGCCGGGGTTGGCCTTCTCGAAGCCCGCGACGGCGCTCTTCACGACGCCGGCTTCGCGCCCGGTGAAGAAGTGCCACAGGGACACGGTGCCCTTGAGGTCCTTCGGGGCCGACTCGTCGATGTTCTGGGCGCTCGACCCGGAACTGCAGCCGGCGATGACGAGCGCGCCGGTGGTGGCGACGGCGGTGGCGGTCACGATGCGCCGGAGCCTCGGACGGGTGAGTGACATGTGGGACTCGCTCTCTGCTCTCGCTCCGGTGGTCCGTCGCGGGGGTGACCGCGGTCGTCGGACCGCGGTCACCCCCGTTTCCGGGCGCGCCGAAGAGCCCTGGGACAGGGCCGGGTGGTGGTGCCTCGAGTGGTGCGGGTGGAGGAAGTGGTGCTAATCGAGCACCTGCGCGGATCAGGTGCGCAGGTGCGGGTCGGGTGCGCTCGCCGGTTCGGGTGCATCCTCGTTGATGCGGTCGACCCGGTCGGCGAGTGCGGCGCGGACGACGTCGATGAGGACGTGGCGCGCGCCGTGGAGGACGGGGGTGTCGGGGACGCCGGGCGCGACGACGGCCGTGGACCAGCGGGTGCGGGTCCGGAGCCATGCCGTCACGGCGGCGGCCAGGGCGGGACCGCCCGCGATGCCGGTCGGGCCGTGCAGCACGACCGTCTCGGGATCGGCGACGGCCAGCGCGGGCAGCACGTTGTGCCCGATGCGCTCGCCGAGGGCGGTCGTGAAGGGGTGCTGTTCCGGCAGTCCGGGCAGCTGTGGGAGCACCTCGCGCCAGTCGGCCGCGGAGCCGTCCGGTGCCGTGATCCCGTGTTCGGCGGCCAGCGCAGCGATCGCGGACTCGGAGATGAGGTCCGCGATGATCGTGGCCGTCGGGTCGATGGCGCGTGCGTCGGCGGGCACGCCCAGGTAGCCGATCTCGCCCGCGGCGCCGGACGCGCCGGTGTGCAGGCGTCCGTCGAGGTCGAGCGCCATGCCGAGGCCCTCCGCCATCCAGAACAGGGCGAAGGAGCCGACGGTCCGGCCGGCGCCGATGTTCCGTTCGGCGATGGCGGCGAGGTTCGCGTCGTTCTCGACGACGACCCGGACCCCGAGCTCGGCGGAGAGGGTCGCCGCCACACGCTCCCGCGGCCAGCCCGGCAGGCCGTCGGTGAAGATGAGGGTGTCCGTCGTGTGGTCGACCGAGGCCTGCACGCCGACCGCGACGGCGGTGACGAGGTCGGGGTCGGTGCCCGCGGCCGTCGCGGCGCGGGTGATCGCTGCCGCGACGATGTCGGTGCCCGGACCACGGACCTCGTCCGGGGACATCGTGTGGGTCGCCACCGGGTAGGCGCGGCCGAGGGCGTCGACCACGGTGGAGCGGACGTCGACGAGCTGGACGTCGACGGCGACCGCGAGGTCCCGGTCGGTGATCGCCTCGTACACGGCGGCACTCGGGCCACGGCGACCGGCCTGCGCTTCGGTGCCGGCGGCCCGGATGAGGTCGGCCGACTCGAGTCGGCGGATGATCTCGGCAGCGGTCGGCTTGCTGAGGCCGGTGCGCCCGGCGATCTCGTTGCGGGTGAGCGGTCCGTCGTCGAGGAGGAGCTCGAGCGCCGCGCGGTCGTTGAGCACGCGCAGCAGTCCGGGCTGTCCGGGGGTGCGTCCGCGAGTGCTCATGCGAGGACTGTAACGGACAACCTTCTTTACTGAAAGGTTTGTTCACAGATCCGAAACATGCGTTCCGCGAGGCGGAACGCACGAGACGCGGGGGCGTGGTGCGCGGACGGGAGGCACGGTGCGGGCCGGCACCGTGCCTCCCGTCCCGTGGGTGGTGCCGGACTCCGCCGCGCTGCCCGCACCTACGGCCGCAGCAGCACCTTGATCGCGCGACGCTCGTCCATCGCCCGGTAGGCCTCCGCGGTCTCGTCGAGCGGCAGCTCGAGGTCGAACACACGGCCCGGGTCGATCGCGCCCGAGAGCACGTCCGGCAGCAGCTCGGGGATGTACTTCCGCGCCGGGGCCATGCCGCCCGCGATCGAGATGTTCGTGTCGAAGAGGTAGCGCGTCCCGATCGTCGGCACGCCGTGCGGCACCCCGACGAACCCGAGCGCCCCACCAGGACGCACCGAGTGCAGCGCCTGGTCCATGCTCTCCTCGGTGCCGACCGCCTCGACCGCCGAGTCCGCCAGGTCGCCGCCGAGCAGCTCCCGGATGGCCGCGACGCCCTCGGCTCCGCGCTCGGCCACGATGTCCGTCGCGCCGAACTCGCGGGCCAGGGCCTGGCGGTCCGCGTGGCGGCTCATCGCGATGATCCGCTCGGCACCGAGGCGCTTCGAGGCCAGCACTGCCGACAGTCCGACGGCACCGTCGCCGACCACGACGACGGTGCGCCCGGGGCCGACCTGCGCCGACACCGCCGCGTGGTGCCCGGTGGAGAAGACGTCGGAGAGGGTGAGCAGCGACGGCACGAGGGCCGGTTCGACCGGGCCCGGGACCTTGACGAGCGTCGCCGAGGCGTCCGGGATGCGGACGTACTCCGCCTGCGCACCGCCGACCGGGTGGCCGTAGGCGTCGTTGCCGCCGAAGCCGGAGAGGTGGTCGCACCCGGTGGTCATGCCGTGACGGCAGGCCTGGCAGGTGCCGTCGTTCATGGTGAAGGGGGAGATGACGAAGTCGCCCTCCTCCAGGTCCGTCACGTCGTCGCCGACTTCGACGACGGTGCCGACGAGCTCGTGGCCGATCGGGCGCGGACGCTTCGTCTCGGTCACCCCGCGGTAGGGCCAGAGGTCGGACCCGCAGACGCAGGCCGCGACGACCCGCACGACGACGTCGTCCGGGGTGATGATGGTCGGCTGGTCGCGGTCCTCGACACGGATGTCCTCGGGGGCGTGGATGATCGCTGCGCGCACGGTGTGCCTCTTCCGTCGGGTGGATGTGGGGTGATCGGCCGGTCGACGTCGTCCGGGGCCGCATCGACACTACGCTCCTGCGGGTGGACGACGACCGGTACGGCAACGACGTCCTCTCGGGCGACTGGCGCTCGCGGGGCGTGAAGAAGGTGCGGCAGGTGCCGCTCGAGCGCGACATGGTCCTGGAGGACCCGGCGACGGGCTGGGCCGGGGCCGTCGTGCGGCTCGAGGCGGGCAACGTCGAGCTCGAGGACTGGAAGGGCCGCACCCGCTCGTTCCCGTTCACGGGGCAGTTCCTGCTGGAGGGTGAGCTCGTCACGCTGGGACGGCCGCAGGCGCCGGTCGGGCGCCGGGCGAGCGGCGGGACCGGTGCGGCTGGGCGGTCTGCCGCGGCTGCACCCATGGCCGGGAGGCCCGGTGCGGCCCCGGCGGTCCGGCACGCGTCCGACGGTGGTCGCCTCCGCACCGCGTCCGGTTCGTTCGCGGTCGAGCAGCAGCGCGCGCGAGTGGCGCTGCCGTCGCGGATCATGGTCGAGGGCAAGCACGACGCCGAGCTCGTCGAGAAGGTCTGGGGATCGGACCTCCGCGTCGAGGGCGTCGTCGTCGAGGAGCTCTCCGGCGTCGACAACCTCGCTTCGGTGCTGGACGAGTTCCAGCCGTCGCGCGATCGGCGGGTGGGTGTCCTCGTCGATCACCTCGTCCCGGGGTCGAAGGAGTCCCGGTTCGCATCCGCGGTCATGCAGGGCAGGTGGGGCGCTCACGTCCTCGTCGTCGGGCACCCGTTCGTCGACGTCTGGCAGTCAGTGAAGCCCGCGCGGCTCGGCCTCGAGGCGTGGCCGACGATCCCGCGCTCGATCGAGTGGAAGAAGGGCATCTGCCAGCACCTCGGGTGGCCGTACTCCGAGCAGGCCGACATCGCGCGTGCGTGGCAGCGGATCCTGGGGCAGGTGCGGACGTTCGCCGACCTCGAGCCGCAGCTGCTCGGCCGCGTCGAGGAGCTCATCGACTTCGTGACGGAGCCGCGGGTCTGACGACCGCGCACCGTGCGAGGCGGCGCGCGCCGTGGGGGCGGCGCGCGCCCCGTTACGGGAGCCGCCTCGGGGACGTGTGCCGTGCCTCCAGGCCGCTGCCTGCCGGGCGGAGCGTGCGAGGTTTCCCGCACGGTGCGAGCCGAACGACCTTGCACGGTGCGCGGGCCCTCGCACCGTGCCGGGCGGGGCGGCGCGCACCACGGGGCGGCGCGCACCACGGGGCGGCGCGCGTCCCGTTACGGGAGCCTTGGGTTCAGCCGGTCGTTGCAACACCACCGTGAATCGGAGCGTTGCGGATGGGATCGAGGCTGGAACACCGTGCGCGGGAAGCGCGGTTCTGGGAGCTATTGAGACAAGGTCTCGGGCGGACGGCGGCCTGTGATGCTGTCGGCGTGGACCGACGTCAGGGATACCGCTGGGTCAAAGCAGCCGGCGGACGGAATCCGTTCGCCCACAAGCCCCGCTCCGACAGGTACCTGAGTCAGGAAGAGCGGCTGCAGATCGCGGACCTGCGCCTCAGCGGCGCCGGCGTGCGCGCGATCGCGAAAGCCCTCGGCCGGGCACCATCGACGATCAGTCGCGAGCTCAGCAGGAACGCTGCAGCTGGCGGGTACTACAGGCCGTACTCGGCGGAGAAGCAGTGCCGTGTTCGAGCGCGGCGCCCGAAGCCCCGGAAGCTTGACCGGGTCGAGCTTGCGCTGCAGGTCGAGTTGCGGTTGGTGCGGAACTGGTCCCCGGAGCAGATCCGTGATGACCTGGCCAGGACGTTCCCGAACCGGTCGGAGATGCACGTGTCGCACGAGACGATCTACCAGTCCCTGTTCGTCCAGGGCCGCGGGCACCTGCGCGCTGACCTGCACAAACACCTCCGCACCGGCCGCGCGATCCGTCGGCACCGGGGCGAGCCGCGGCGGGCGTCGTGGTCGAAGATCCGCGACATGATCCTGATCAGCGAACGCCCCGCCGAGGCCGACGACCGGGCCGTCCCCGGCCACTGGGAAGGGGACCTGATCGTCGGGATCAACGCCAGGAGCGCGATCGGCACCTTGGTCGAACGCACCACCCGATACGTGATGCTGCTGCACCTCCCCAACGGACACAGCGCCGATGCGGTCCGCGACGCGATGATCCCCACGATCCAGACGCTGCCTGGGCATCTGCGTCGGTCGTTGACGTGGGATCAGGGCACCGAGCTTGCCCGGCACAAAGACATCACCCTCGCCACGGACCTCGCGATCTACTTCTGCGACCCGCACAAGCCCTGGCAGCGCGGCTCGAACGAGAACACCAACGGCCTGCTCCGGCAGTACTTCCCCAAGTCCACCGACCTCGCCATTCACAGCCCGGAACGGCTCCGCGAAGTCGCTGCCGAACTCAACGGACGACCCCGCAAGACCCTCGGCTATCGCACCCCGGCAGAAGCGTTCGAGCAGCTACTCTCGGACCCGAAACAACCACCCGTTGCGACGACCCCTTGAAACCGCCGAGCCGCCTCGGGGACGTGCGCCGTGCCTCCAGGCCGCTGCCTGCCGGGCGGAGCGTGCGAGGTTTCCCGCACGGTGCGAGCCGAAAGACCTCGCACGGTGCGCGGGACCTCGCACCGTGCCGGGCGGTGGTCGCACCGTGCGAGGCGGCGCACGCCCCGTTACGGGAGCCCGCCTCGGGGACGTGCGCCGTGCCTCCAGGCCGCTGCCTGCCGGGCGGAGCGTGCGAGGTTTCCCGCACGGTGCGAGCCGAACGACCTCGCACGGTGCGCGGGACCTCGCACCGTGCCGGGCGGTGGTCGCACCGTGCGAGGCGGCGCACGCCCCGTTACGGGGGCCCGCCTCGGGGACGTGCGCCGTGCCTCCAGGCCGCTGCCGGGCGGAGCGTGCGAGGTTTCCCGCACGGTGCGAGCCGAACGACCTCGCACGGTGCGCGGGACCTCGCACCGTGCCGGGCGGTGGTCGCACCGTGCGAGGCGGCGCGCACCACGGGGCGGGAGCCGGCGGCGGGCGCGGATCCGCGTCGCGTCGGTCCCTGCCGGCTCGGGCGCGTCGGCCTAGTCTTGGGGGATGGACGGCATCGACGGTCGCGTGCGCAGCGCCGTCGACGTGTGGCTGCGGTGGCTGCCGCGGTGGCAGATCGGCACCGCCCGCCCGCGAACGAGGATCTGCCGGAAGTGCACCGGTTCGCCGATCGCCCGCGCCGCGGGGTTCGGCCCCGACGTCCCGCACGCCGTCCAGCACGCACTGATCGGCCGGATCTCGACGATCATCGAGGACGCCGTCGACGACTACACGGCGAAGAACCTGCCCCTGCTGCAGCGGGAACTCGAACGGGCGGCTGCGCGCAAGCGGGAGGCGGGCTACCAACCGACCGAGGGGCTGTCGCCGGAGTTCCAGGGCCTCGACGTCGACCCGGAGCCGTCGCCCGGGTCGCCGTTCCTGTTCACCCTCGGGGAACTGACCGGCACGGGGGCGGGGGAGCAGGCGCCCCGGGAGCCCCTCTCGGACGAGGCGAAGGCGGCGCTCCGGCACGAGATCGAGCTCTCGGACGAGTGCGCCCGAGCGACCGGCACGGCCGTGTGCCTGGCGCTCGTCGAGCACCGGCCACGGATCGCGGAGGCGGTCGAACGGCTGGTCGAGCCGCAGATCGAGGCCCTCGTGTCCGACATGTTCCGCGGCTTCGACGGCTTCGGCGAGGAACGGCGCGACGGCCTGTTCTGACGTGCGGCGGGCGCGGGCTCGACCGTTCTGACGTGCGGCGGGCGCAGCCCGGATCGTTCTGACGTGCGGCGGCCGCAGCCCGGATCGTTCTGACGTGCGGCGAGCGCCGTCCTGACGGGCGACTGGGCCGGGGTCAGCGCCGGCGTGCTGCGCCCGGGGTCAGCGCCGGGGGAGCAGCGTCCGACCGGAGATCACGGTGCCGCGGAGCGACCGGTGCTCGACCGCACTCGTGGGGTCGTCGATGCGCCCGACGACGAGGTCGATCGCCTCGCGCCCGATGCGCTCGATCGGCTGCGCCAGCGTCGTGAACCCGATCCAGTCGTTCGCGAGGGGGTAGACGCCGTCGAAGCCGGTGACCGAGACGTCACGGGGCACCTCGACCCCGAGCCGGTGCAGCGCGTCGCAGACGTCGAGCATCAGGCGATCCGTCGGGCACATGAGCGCCGTGGCGCCGGACTCCCGCACGACCTCGGCGACGTCCGCGGCGACGTCCGCCGGTGGTCGCACGAAGCTCGCGTCGATGTCCACGACGGCGACGCCCAGGCCGCGGAGCCGCGCGACCATCGCCTGCGACCGGGCGTACTGCGTGAGGGCGTTGTCCTGTGGGACGGTCAGCACGACGACGGTCTCGTGCCCGGCGGCGGCGACCGCGTCGGCGATCTGCGTGCCACCGTCGGTCTCGTCGCAGTAGACGCTCGACAGCGCCGGGTGCAGTTCCGGCCGGCCGGCCACGACGGTCGCGATGCGTGGAGCGAACTCGGCGATCTCGGCAGCGGGCAGCAGTCCGGAGCACACCACGAGGCCGTCCACACGCATCGAGACGAGTGCTGCGAGGGCGGACTTCTCGTCCTCGACCCGGCCGACGCCGGTGGTGGTGACGACGCGGTACCCGAGCTCCGACGCGCGGCGCTCCATCACGGCGTGCAGCGCGGTGTAGACCATCGAGGACGCATCGCGGACGAGCATCCCGATGGTGTGCGTCCGACCGCGCACGAGGCCGCGGGCCATCGCGTTCGCGACGTAGCCGAGTTCCGCTGCGGCGCGTTCGACCCGCTCGCGCGTCTCGTCCGAGAACCGACCGGTGCCGGACAGCACCCGGCTGACCGCGGACTTCGACACCCCGGCACGCGCCGCGACGTCGAGGATGGTCGGCTGCGAGCCGCGGGCACCGCTCACGCGGTGGTCCGCCGGTCGCGTCGCGTCGCCACGGTGCGCTGGACGAGGCGGACGACCGCTCGCCACCCGACCAGGAACACCCCGAGCACGATCGTCGCGACGATGACGAAGGAGATCGGCAGCGGGTTCCCGTCCACGTCGCCCTGCCCGGTGGCGACCCGGATCGCGAGCCCGACGAACACGGTCAGGACCCACACGACGACGCCGGTCGGCCAGATGCGGAGGGGCCGGCCCCACGCCCCGCTCGAGACGTAGCCGATGGCCCACCCGGCGAGGAACGGGTACGCCGTCGTCCAGAGCGCCCCGGCGGTGTTCGCCTCCCCGTGGGAGGAGCGTCCGATGAGTGCGAACAGGACGACGAGGACGACGTCGACGACGGCTGCGAGCCAGCCCCAGGTACGTGTGGACACGCCTTCATCATCGCAGCCCCGGACGCGCCCACCCGTTCGTCGACCGGGTTGTGGACGACGTCCCACTGTCCACAGGCCGGACCAGCGGTGCCAGCTCGGAGCGCGGCCGTCGGACGATCGCGCCATGGATGACCACCGTTCCTTCCCACCCACGCCGGACTGCCCGGTGCTCCGGACGCCGCCGGATCGACCCGACGAGGCGGAAGCACTCCGCCGCCGTGCACGCAGCGGCGAGTTGCAGCGCATCGCACACGGACGGTACTGCGATGCGCGGCAGTGGCACAGGCTCCCACCCGAGCAGCGCCACCACGTCCTCGTCCGATCGCTCGTCGATCGGATCGTGCCCGAGTACGCGGTCTCGCACCGGTCGGCGGCCGTCCTGCTCGGCGTGCCGGTGCTCGGACAGTTGCCGGACCGGGTGCAGCTCATCCGGCGCGGACGTCGCTCCCGGACGACCAACGCGACGTTCGTCGTCCACGACGACCTCGATCCGGAGTCGCGCGACATCCTCCGGTTCACGGCGGACGGCCTGCTGGTCACCGGCTTCGTGCGGACCGCGGTGGACCTCGCCACCACCACGCCGTTCCTCGACGCGGTGGTCGCCCTCGATCGCGTGCTCGCGTTCGGGGTCGACCGGGATGCGATCGAGTTCGGGGTGGACCGACGGGCCTCCCGTGGTCGTCGGCGGGCGCGGAGGTCGCTGGCGTTCGCGGACGCCGCGTCCGGGTCCGTCGGGGAGTCGGTGCTCCGGGTCCGCTTCGACGAGTACGGCACGCCGCCACCCGTCCTCCAGCACCGGTTCTCGGAGCGCGGCCATCCGGACATCGTCGTCGACTTCTGGTTCCCGGAGCAGGGCGTCGTCGTCGAGTTCGACGGGGAGGCGAAGTACCGCGATCCGCAGCTGCGAGGTGGCCGCACTGCCGAGGACGTCGTCGTCGCGGAGAAGTACCGGGAGGACCGGCTCCGAGCGTTCCCGGACGTCACGGGTGTCGTCCGCGTCGGGTGGGCGGACCTGTGGCGAGAAGTCCAGCTGCGCAGCAAACTCCGGCGGGGTCGGGTGCCCATGACGCGCTGAGGGCGGGTCGCACGGTGCGAGGCGGCTCCGACGGTGCGAGGCGGGACCTCGCACGGTGCGAGGCGGCTCCGACGGTGCGAGGTTTCGCACACCGTGGGAGCGCCGGAGCATCGCACGGTGCGCGAAACCTCGCACCGTGCGGCGCCGGCGCCGGCGCCGGCGGCGGCACCGTGCGGCGGCGGCGGCACCGTGCGGCGGAGCGGCACCCGCACCCCCGGCACGACAGTTCACCCGACGGCGACGCCCGCGGCACCTCGCGTTCACCCACCGCCGCCACACTCAACGACGGCGCGGGAACGTTCCCGCACACCGGGCCCACGCACACCGGCCCCAGCGCCCCAGCGCCCCAGCGCCCCACCGCGCTCCCCGCACCCCACACCCCGTCCCCACACCCCGCCCCACACCCCTGTCCCCACACACCCCACGGAGGGAACCGACGTGAAGACCCGAGTCCTCGCAGGCCTCGCGATCGCCGCCGCCGCGACCGTCGCACTGTCCGGCTGCGTCCAGAGCGCGAACGCCGCGAACAGCGCCGCAGACGGCAAGACCGCCCTCACCGTGTTCATCAGCGGTGACACCAACGTCCAGGACCTCTGGGAGAAGTCGCTCATCCCGGCGTTCGAGAAGGCACACCCGAAGATCACCGTGCGCACGAGCATCGACCTGCACGGCGAGCACGACGCCCAGACGCAGGCGAACCTCGCCACCGCGGTCAAGGCCGGCAAGAGCGTCGCGTACGACCTCGTCGACGCCGGCTTCGTCACGACCGCGGGCAAGGCCGGGCTCATGGCGAAGGTCGACGAACAGGGCATCCCGAACCTCGCGGACGTCCCCGAGGCCACGAGGCAGCAGGGCGGCGACAGCGCGATCCCGTACCGGGCCTCGAGCGTGCTCCTCGCCTACGACCCGAAGAAGGTCAGCGACCCGCCGAAGACCCTCGACGACCTCCTCGCGTGGATCGAGGCCAACCCGGGCGAGTTCGCGTACAACTCGCCGTCCTCGGGCGGCTCCGGCGGCTCGTTCGTCGCCACGGTGCTGGCGAAGTACCTCTCCGCCGACGAGCAGACGACGATGCAGACCACGTACGACAAGTCGCTCGAGTCGAAGTGGGACAAGGGCTTCCAGGTCCTGAAGGACCTCGGCCCGTCGACCTACCAGAAGGGTGTGTACCCGAACGGCAACGACCAGGTCGTCCAGCTCCTCGGCTCCGGCCAGATCGCGATGGCACCGGTCTGGAGCGACCAGTTCATCACCTCGCAGAAGACCGGCATCATCCCGAAGTCGATTAAGGCCGTGCAGATCACGGACCCGTCGTTCACCGGCAGCGCGAGCTTCCTCGGCATCCCTGAGACCGAGCCCGCCGCGAAGAAGGCCGCCGCCGAGGAGCTCGCCGACTTCGTGCTGAGCTCGCAGGGGCAGCAGCTCGTCGCGACCGCCGTGTCCGGGTACCCGGTCGTCCCGCTCGACACACTGCCGGGGTCGGTCGCCGAGCAGTTCGCGGACGCGAACCCCTCGCAGCTCCGCCTCGGCTTCCAGAGCGACTTCGCCGCGGACATGAACGCCGCGTGGGACGCGAAGGTCCCGCAGTGACCCAGGTCGCCGACCGGGAGGCCCGTGGCGCGTCCGCCACGGGCCTCCCGCCCGCCCCCGGTCACGCCGGGGGAGCCGAGGACGCCACGGGTGCCGCGGAGACCGCCGCGCCGGGCACCGTCGACCGTCGCGCCGTCCGCCGTCGGCAGACCCGTCGCGCGCGGGTGACCGGGGTCGCCCTCGTCGCGGCGCCGGTGCTGGTCGTGGTGCTCTTCGTCGGCGTCCCCGTGGTGAACGCCGCGCTGTTCTCGCTCGGCTTCACCGGAGGCCTCAACGAAGCCCTGGCCGACATCGGGCAGGACGTCGTGCACGGGTTCTCGCTCGCCGTGTACGGCACGCTGCTGCGCAACCCGGTGTTCCTCCGCGACCTCGGAGCGACCCTGGGCGTCACCGCGCTGTCCACCGGCCTGACGATCGCCCTGGCCGTGGTCGTCGCGGTGATCCTGCGGCTCCGCGGCGGTCTCGTCGGCAAGACCCTCAGCGTCCTCGCCGTCGTGCCGATCTTCGTGCCGGTCGTCATCGCGAGCTGGTCGATCCTGACCTTCACGGACGCCCAGGGCTTCTTGCGGAGCGTCGGCGCCCAGGTCGGCCTGGAGTTCCCGGTGTGGGGCTACACGCTCGTGGCCGTGGTGTTCGGCAGCGTCTGGACCAGCCTGCCGTTCGCGGTGCTGATGATCGCCGGCGCGCTCCAGGGGACGCCGGACGCGCTCGTCGACGCCGCGAAGGACGCCGGGGCGAGCACCTGGCGGGTCGTCTGGCAGGTGCTCCTCCCGATGGCGCGGACCCCGCTCGTGATCGCGACCACCTTCACCGTGATCGGCGTCCTCGGCTCGTTCACGGTCCCGTACTTCACCGGTCCGAACGCCCCGACGATGCTCGGCGTCGACATCTCGAAGTACTTCCAGGCGTACAACCGCCCGCAGCAGTCCACGGCGATGGCGTTCATCGTGTTCGCCTTCGCCGCGGCCGCGAGCGTGTCCTACCTGCGCTCGACGGTGCGGAGCAACGCCCGCGAGCTCGCCGACACGAACACGGAGGCGAAGTCGTGATCCGACGCGTGACGGGCACCGCCCTGGTCTGGGCCACGGCGGCCGTCCTCGCCGTGTTCATCGTCGGCCCGCTCCTCTGGCTGGCCGTCCGGGCGTTCGCGACGAGCTGGACGTACCCGAACCTGCTGCCCGACGGCTGGACCCTGCAGTGGTGGTCGACCGTGTTCGAGGACCCGACGCTCGGCGTCGCGATCCAGAACTCGCTCGTGCTCGCGCCGCTCACCGTGCTCATCGCGGCCGCGGTGTGCCTGCCGGCGGCGTGGGCGATCAGCCGGATCGAGTTCCCCGGCCGCCGGGTCGTGCTCGTCGGGCTCTTCGCCACCAACGCCTTCCCGAAGATGGGGCTCTTCGTGACGATGTCCGCGATGTTCACGGCGCTCGGCCTCATGAACACGGTGACCGGCATCCTCGTCGTCCACGTGCTCGGGTGCGTGGTGTTCATGACGTGGTTGCCCGCGGCCGCGTTCTCCGCCGTGCCCCGCTCGCTCGAGGAGGCCGCCCGCGACGCCGGCGCGGGACGCTGGCGGACCTTCTGGACGGTCACGTTCCCGATCGCCTGGCCGGGCATCCTCGTCGCCGTCGTGATGAGCTTCCTCGCGTCCTTCGACGAGGCCCAGGGCACCTACCTCGTCGGCGCCCCGACCTACATGACCATGCCGACGGCGATGTACTCGCTCGTCCTCAACTCGCCGCGCCAGGTCTCGGCCGTGTTCGCGATCGCGCTGAGCATCCCGTCCGTGGTCCTCCTGCTCCTGGCGCGCAAGCACATCATGGGCGGCCGCCTCGCGGACGGGTTCCAGATCCGATGACCACCAGCACCAGCACCAGCACCAGCAGCACCAGCACGGAAGGCGACCCGATGACGGACGCGACCCTCCTGGCGGAACCCGCCCCGGGCCTCCAGGCAGCACCAGGCCGAGGCGGCGGACTCCTCGTCCGCGGACTCCGCAAGCGCCTCGGTGGCCGCGACGTCGTCGCGGGCATCGACCTCGACGTCGCGCCGGGCGAGCTCGTGTCGCTGCTCGGCCCGTCGGGCTGCGGCAAGACGACGACGCTCCGCATGGTCGCCGGGTTCCTGCCCGTCGACGACGGCACCGTCGCGATGGGCGGTCGGGACGTGACCGACACCGGTCCGGAGCGCCGACCGAGCGCGATGGTGTTCCAGAACTACGCGCTGTGGCCGCACATGACCGTCGCGCAGAACGTGGCCTTCCCGCTGCGCACCCGTCGCGTGCCGAAGCAGCAGACCGCCGAGCGCGTGCGGGCCGCCCTCGAACTCGTCGGGCTGAGCCACCACGCGACCTCGAAGCCGACCGCGATCTCGGGCGGCGAGCAGCAGCGGGTCGCCCTCGCCCGCGCGGTCGTGCAGGAGCCGGACGTGCTGCTGCTCGACGAACCCCTGTCGAACCTCGACGCGAAGCTCCGGGTCAGCGTCCGCGACGAGATCCGCCGCATCCAGCAGCGCCTCGGCATCACGACGGTGATCGTGACGCACGACCAGGACGAGGCCCTCAGCGTCTCCGACCGCATCGCGGTCATGCACGACGGCCGGATCGAGCAGATCGCGGCACCCGCGGACCTGTACGCGCGGCCGGCGACGGAGTTCGTCGCCTCGTTCATCGGCTCGACGAGCGCGGTCGGCGGACGCTTCGCGATCGGCCTCGACAGCCGTCCGGGCGACACGGTGCTCGTCCGGCCGGAGCAGGTCGAGCTGTGCGACGACTCGCCGCTCACGGCGACGGTGTCGCGGGTGCTCATGCGGGGCCACTTCGCCGAGGTCGTGCTGCGCGCCGACGACGACGAGCTCCGCGCGTTCGTCAGCGGGCCGCCGCCGTCGGTCGGCGACGCGGTCGGGGTGCGGCTCGGCGACGTGCTCGTCTACCGCGAGGGCGTGCTGGTCGGGGGTGCCCGGTGAGCGCGGAGGTCGCGGTCCCGGCGTCCGGGACCGCGCCGCAGGTCGGGGCGGGTCCGGTGGTCGGCTCCGGTCCGGTGGTCGGGTCCGGCCCGGTGGTCGGGTCCGGCCCGGTGGTCGGGTCCGGCCCGGTGGTCGGGTCCGACCCGGCCGGGAGGCACGGTGCGACCCCGCCACGGCTCGTCGCCCACCGCGGTGCGCCGCGCGTCCGGCGGGAGAACACGATGCCCGCCGTCGCGGTCGCGGAGGCGCTCGGCGCGACGACCATCGAGGTCGACGTCAGGCGGACGGCGGACGGCGTCGCGGTCCTGCTGCACGACGAGACCCTCGGCCGGATGTGGGGCGACGCGCGCCGCGTGGCCGACGTGCCGTGGTGCGAGGTCGCCCGGCTCGGCAACGGTCTCGACCGCATCCCGCGGCTCGACGCCGTCCTGGAGCGGCTCGACGGGGGCCGGTCCACCCTGCTCGTCGACCTCACCGACCCCGCCGACGCCGAGGTGGCCGCCCGGACGGTCGCGGCCTCGACCACGACGACACCGGTCGCCTGGTGCGGAGCGCCCACCGCGATGGCCGCGGTCCGCGCGGTCCTGCCCGAGGCCGACGTGTGGCTCGCGTGGGAGTCGCTCGAGCCGCCCACCGTCGACGACCTCGCGACGCTGACCCCGTCGACCCTGAACCTCGACGTGGCGTTCCTCACGCCGCGCACCGTGGCCGTCGCGCACGAACTCGGCCTGCAGGTCTCGGTGTGGACCGTCGACGACGCCGAACCCGCGCTGTGGGCGGCGCGGGCAGGCGCGGACTCGATCACGACGAACGACCTCGCGGCGCTGCACGGCGCGTTCGCGGCCGCGGAACGGGACGGCTGGCCGGAGCCCGAACGCGAGCCGACCGAGGCCGAGGTGGCCTCCCGCGCGCAGTCCCTCGCGCACCGCGTCGCCCACGAGGTGATCGCCTTCACCCGTGAGCACCCCGTCGGCGTCGTCGCCACGAAGGCGCACGCCGCAGACCTCGTCACCGACGTGGACCGCCTCGTCGAGCAGCACGTCCGGGGGCGGGTCCGGGCGGTGTTCCCGACGCACGGCTTCACGGGCGAGGAGTACGGCGAGGCACCCGGCGACCGTCACCGCTGGTACCTCGACCCCGTCGACGGCACGACGAACCTGGCGAACGGCGTGCCCTGGACGTCGATGTCGCTCTGCCTCACGCGCGGTGGCCGGCCGGTCGTCGGGGTCGTGGCCGACCCCTGGCGCGGCGAGGTCCTCGAGGCCCGACGCGGCCGCGGGGCCGTCCTCCGCGACCGGGTCCTGCGGCTCGACGACGACCCGCGTCCGCTCGCCGGTGCGGTCGTCGGCACGGAGCTCGACGGGCACCGGCCGTGGCCCGGGTTCGGGGCGTTCCTCGACGCACTCGCCGCGCGGGCCTGCACGCTGCGGGTGCAGGGCTCGGGCACGCTCACGATCGCGCAGGTCGCGGCGGGGCGGGGCATCGGGGGGTGCGTCTCGGCGTTCGACCCGGTCGACCACGGCGCCGCGGTGCTGCTCGTGCACGAGGCCGGCGGCGTCGTCCTCAGCCGCACCGGGCCGGTCGACGGGTTCCCACCGCTCGGCGAGCCGTTCCTCGTCGCGCACCCCGGCGCGGCCGACGAGCTGCACGCCGTCTGGACCGCGGCGCTCGGCGTTCTCTGAGTCGGCGTACAGGGAGCGGACCCCTGCCGCTCGTAGGCTCGGCATTCCCAGCACCGCCCCACACTCCCGAAGGAGCACGGACCATGGGTTTCCTCGATCGTCTGCTCGGCCGCCCCGAGCGACCCCGGCAGGACCAGAACCAGTGGGGCCAGCCCCAGCAGCCGCAGCAGCAGGGCTACCGGTACGGGCAGCAGTCGTACCAGGTGCCGGCCTCGTCGCCGACGTGGAGCTCCGGTGCGCCGGACGGAGGGCGACCGGCCTGGCAGTCGGGCGCACAGGCGGGCGCCGCGACCGATGACGAGCGCGCCGTCGAGCGCTACCGGTACCTGCTGCGCACGGCCCCGCCGGAGCGCATCGAGGAGGTCCACGCCGAGGCGTTCGCGACCCTGACGCCCGAGCAGCGCCGCATGGTCTACGACGAGTTCACGCGGACCGCCCCGGCCGGTGAGGCCCCGCGGGGCGACGACCCGCGCTCGCTGGCCCAGGCGGCCACCCGCTCGGAGATCCGGCAGCCCGGGTACGTGGAGCGTTCGCTCGGCGGGATGGGCGGCGGGATGGGCGGCGGGTTCGGCGGACGCCAGGGCCCCTCGTTCGGTCGGATGGTCGGCGCGTCGATCCTCGGGACGGTGGCCGGGTACGTCATCGGCTCGGCGATCATGAGCGCCTTCTTGCCCGACCCCGGATCGTTCGACGGCGGTAACGACGCTGCGGATGACGGTGGTTCGGGTGACACTGGTGGCGGGTACGACGAAGCGTCGGCCGACGGCGGCTCCGACTGGGGCGGTGACTTCGGCGGCGACTTCGGTGGTGACTTCGACGTCTGACCCGGTGTTCCGGCCCGCCCGGACCGTCCACAGGCACGCGGTCGCCCGCTGACATACTGGTATTCTCCATGCTCGACGAAGGAGCGACATGGCGATCATCGAAGCCACGGAGCTGACGAAGACCTACCGGTCGAAGTCGGGTCCCGTGCACGCCCTGGCCGGGCTCGACCTCGCCGTCCCGCAGGGGACGGTGAAGGCCCTGCTCGGTCCGAACGGTGCGGGCAAGACCACCACCGTCAAGGTGCTGACGACACTGATCACGCCGGACAGCGGTTCCGCGACGATCGACGGCGTCGACGTCGTCCGCGACCCGCAGGCGACCCGGCGGTCGATCGGCGTGTCCGGGCAGTACGCGGCGGTCGACGAGAACCTCACCGGGTTCGAGAACCTCGAGATGATCGGCCGGCTGTACCACCTCGGGCGGCGCACGGCCCGGCAGCGGGCGCGGGAGCTGATCGACGTGTTCGACCTGGCCGAGGCGGGTGACCGGCCGGTGAAGGGGTTCTCGGGCGGCATGCGGCGCCGCATCGACCTCGCCGGCGCGCTCGTCATGAACCCCCGCGTGCTGTTCCTCGACGAGCCGACGACCGGGCTCGACCCACGGAGCCGCCTCGCGCTCTGGGACGTCATCGAGGGGCTGGTCGCCGACGGCGCCACCGTGCTGCTGACGACGCAGTACCTGGAGGAAGCCGACCGTCTCGCGGACGACATCGCCGTCATCGACGGCGGGACGGTCATCGCCGAGGGCACGGCCGACCAGCTCAAGGCCCAGGTCGGCGGGCACCGGGTGGTCGTCACGCTCGTGGACGCGGCGGACGGCGACGCGGCCACCACGGCGTTGCGGCGGTACGGGGTCGGCGACGTCGAGGCCTCCGGCGACGGACGGACGTACGCGGTCGCGGTCGACGCCGGACCGAGCGCGCTCCAGCGCGTCCTCGCCGACCTCGGCGAAGCTGGGATCGAACTGCACGACGCGGGCATGCGCCGGCCCACGCTCGACGACGTGTTCCTCCGGCTCACCGGGCACGCCGCGACCGCCGACGAGTCCGACGACCCCGCCCCGACGAAGCCGGGTCACACGAAGCAGCCGGGCCGCACGAAGCAGAAGGAGTCGGCGCGATGACCGCCACCACCACCACGGCGCCGGGCCGGGCGCTCCCCGTCGTGATCACCGCACCCGCCGCCGTCTGGTTCGAGGACGGGTGGACGGTCACGAAGCGCAACCTCATCAAGATCAAGCGCTCGCCGGACATGCTCGTCTTCGCGGTCCTGCAACCGATCATGTTCGTGCTGCTGTTCAGCCAGGTGTACGGCGGGGCGATCGCCGTGCAGGGCACCGACTACACACAGTTCCTGATGGCGGGCATCTTCGCCCAGACGGTCGTGTTCGGTGCCACGTTCTCCGGCTCCGCGATGGCGCAGGACCTCAAGGAAGGCCTGATCGACCGGTTCCGGACCCTCCCGATGTCGGCGTCGGCGGTGCTCATCGGCCGGACGAACTCCGACCTCGTGCTCAACGGCATCTCGATGGTGATCATGATGCTGACCGGGCTCGCGGTCGGGTGGCGGGTGAACTCCTCCGCGCCGGAGTTCCTCGCGGGCGTCGGGCTGCTCCTGCTGTTCAGCTACGCGTTCAGCTGGGTGATGGCGCTGCTCGGCATGAGCGTGAAGACGCCCGAGGTCATCAACAACGCTTCGTTCATGATCCTGTTCCCCCTGACGTTCGTCTCGAACGCGTTCGTGCCGAGCGACACCCTGCCGCTGGTGCTCCGGGTGTTCGCCGAGTGGAACCCGGTGTCGTCGCTCGTGCAGGCCGCGCGCGAGCTCTTCGGCAACGTCGGGACCGCACCGGTGCCGGACATCTGGACCATGCAGCACCCGGTCGTCACGGTGCTCATCGGCATCGCGGTCATGCTCATCGTGTTCGTGCCGTGGGCCGTGAGCAAGTACACCCGCATCAGCGCGAAGTGACGCGGGATGTGGAGCCCGACAGGGTGTACGGCGCGTCCGGCGAGACCGCTTAGCATCATCCAGTGACCGCGACCGAACCCCGACGCCTGCCCGAGCGTCGCTCTCGTCTCAAGCGCTGGATGCTCGAGGGCACCGACCGTGGTGCTTCGCACCAGGGCCCGCACCAGGTCGAGGTCGAGAAGACGCACTCGTGGTGGCGTGTCATGTGCCTCACCGGCGTCGACTACTTCTCGACGCTGGGGTACCAGCCGGCGATCGCCGCGCTCGCCGCCGGGCTCCTGTCGCCGATCGCGACCATCGTCCTGGTCCTCGTGACACTGTTCGGCGCCCTGCCCGTGTACCGCCGCGTCGCCCAGGACAGCTTCAAGGGTGCCGGGTCGATCATGATGCTCGAGAAGCTCCTGCCGTGGTGGGCCGGCAAGCTCTTCGTCCTGGTGCTCCTCGGCTTCGCCGTCACGGACTTCATGATCACCATGACGCTCTCGGCGGCGGACGCGACGGCGCACATCGCGGAGAACCCCTTCACGCCGCAGTGGTTCACCGAGATCCCGGTGCCGCTCACCCTCGCGCTGCTGCTGCTCCTCGGTGTCGTCTTCCTGCGGGGCTTCAAGGAGGCGATCGGGATCGCGGTCGCCCTGGTCGCCGTCTACCTCACGCTGAACGCCGTCGTGGTCGTCGTGGCGCTCTGGCACGTGTTCGAGCACCCGACGGTGGCGAGCGACTGGTGGAGCGGCCTCACCACCCAGCACAGCAACCCGCTCGTGATGATCGGCATCGCGCTCGTCGTGTTCCCGAAGCTCGCGCTCGGCCTGTCCGGTTTCGAGACCGGCGTCGCCGTCATGCCGCAGGTCCGCGGTGACGCCGCCGACGCCGGTTCCGCCCGGCCGGAGGGCCGCATCCGCGGCACGAAGCGCCTGCTGACCGTGGCGGCGATCATCATGAGCACGTTCCTCATCACGTCCTCGATCGTCACGACGTTCCTCATCCCCCAGCGCGAGTTCCAGGCCGGCGGCCAGGCGAACGGACGCGCACTCGCGTACCTCGCGCACGAGTACCTCGGCGGCGTGTTCGGGTCGGTGTACGACTTCTCGACGGTCGCGATCCTGTGGTTCGCGGGCGCGAGCGCGATGGCCGGACTCCTCAACCTCGTCCCGCGCTTCCTGCCCCGCTACGGGATGGCTCCCCAGTGGGCGCGGGCGACCCGGCCGCTCGTCGTCATCTTCACGCTCATCGCCTTCGCGATCACGATCCTCTTCCAGGCCAACGTCGACGCGCAGGGCGGCGCCTACGCCACCGGTGTCCTCGTGCTCATCACCAGCGCAGCGGTCGCGGTGACGCTCTCGGCCCGGCGCAAGGGGCAGAAGAAGCGCACGATCGGCTTCGGCGTCATCACCGTGGTGTTCGTCTACACGACGGTCGCGAACGTCATCGAGCGTCCGGACGGCGTCCGGATCGCGGCGGTGTTCATCATCGCGATCGTGGTCGTGTCGCTCGTCTCACGGGTCCGGCGGTCGTTCGAGCTCCGCGCGTCGTCGATCGAGCTCGACGCCGTCGCCCGGCAGTTCGTCGAGGCCGACGCCGACCAGTTCAGCTCGGTCTGCATCATCGCCAACGAGCCCGGGGCGGGCACGGCCGAGGCCTACCGGTCGAAGGGGCGTGAGGAACGACGCGACTCGGGCATCCCCGCGCGCGTGCCGACGATGTTCCTCGAGGTCCTGCCCGCCGACTCGTCCGACTTCGAGGAGGACCTCGTCGTCGAGGGCCACGTCGTGCACGGACACCGGGTCCTCCGGGTGCGGTCCGGCAACGTCCCGAACACCATCGCATCGACGCTCCTGGCGATCCGCGACCTCGCCGGGGTCGTCCCGAGCATCTACTTCGAGTGGAACGAGGGCAGCCCGATCCAGAACGCGCTGCGCTTCGTCTTCACCGGGGTCGGCGACGTCGCCCCCGTCACGCGCGAGGTCCTGCGCGAGGCCGAGCCCGACGTGCACCGGCGGCCGAGCGTCCACGTGTCCTGACGTCGCGCCGGCCGCTGCGTCGTCGGCGCGACCCCGGACCGGACGGGAGGCGCGTGGGGGGGGCCGCCCCGCGCCTCCCGTCCGGTCGTCAGGAGTCGCCGGTGATCTGGTTCCGTACCTTGCGGCGGAGGACCTTCCCGATCATCGACCGTGGCAGGTCGTCGACCACGACGATCCGGCGCGGCACCTTGTACGGGGTGAGGTGTTCGCGGGACCACGTCCGCAGCGCGTCCGCGTCGAACGTTGCAGGGTCTTTCGGGACCACGGCGGCCACGACCTGCTCGTTGCCGGCCTGCGTGATGCCGACGACGGCGACCTCGCGGACGCTCGGGTGGCGCATCAGCGTGTCCTCGACCTCGGAGGGGGAGACGTTGAAGCCGCCCGTGATGATGAGCTCCTTGAGGCGGTCGACGATCCGGACGTACCCGTCCGCGTCGATCGCGACGATGTCACCCGTGCGGAACCAGCCGTCTGCGGTGAAGACCTCGTCGGTGGCCTCGGCCTTGCCCCAGTAGCCCCGGAACACCTGCGGGCCGCGGACCTGCAGTTCGCCGGGCTCGTCGGTCCCGAGGACCGTCGTGGCGTCGTCCGGGTCGGCGACGCGGGCCTCGGTCGAGGACAGCGGAAGCCCGATCGAGCCGAGACGACGCTCCGGTGACACCGGGTTCGCCATCAGGACGGGGGAGCACTCGGACAGGCCGTAGCCCTCGACGAGGTAGCCGCCCGTCCGTGCCTCCCATGGTTCGACGACGTCCTGGGAGAGCGGCATCGCGCCGGAGATGCCGATCTCGATGCCCTCGAGCGACACCTTCGCGGAGTCGGCGGCGTGCTGCAGGCGCGCGTAGATCGGCGGGACCGCCGGCAGGAACGTCGGCGGGTGCTTCCGCATCGCCTTGAGCACGAGGGCCGGGTCGAACGCCGGGAAGAGGACGAGGCGTGAGGCCATGCTCATCGCGAAGGTCAGGCAGAGCGTCAGGCCGTACGCGTGGAACATCGGGAGGACCGCGTAGACGACGTTGTCGCCCTGCCGGATCTGCGGCACCCAGGCGCGGGCCTGCGCGGCGTTCGCGAGGAGGTTCCCGTGGCTCAGCACCGCGCCCTTCGGCGTCCCGGTGGTCCCGGAGGTGTACTGGATGAGGGCGACGTCGTCGGTGGCCGGACGCGGGTGCCGCTTCGCGAGCTTGCGGTTCCCCACGAGGTCGTCCCACGGCGTCGTGCCACGGACTTTCGCGGTGAGCTTCGCGCGGCTCTCGCGGGCCTTCGCCACCGGCAGCGACAGCGCCAGCCGGGTGCTGCGCGGCATCGCACGGGTGAGGTCCACCGAGACGATCGTGTCGAGCGCGACGTCGGCGGGGAAGTCCTGCACCGTGGCGACCGACTTGTCCCACACGATCGCGACCTTCGCGCCGTGGTCCTCGAACTGGTGCCGGAGCTCGCGCGGGGTGTACAGCGGGTTGTGCTCGACCACGATCGCTCCGAGCCGGAGCACCGCGTAGAAGGCGACGACGTGCTGGGGGCAGTTCGGCAGGACGATCGCCACCCGGTCCCCGGCGGTCACCCCGGCCTTGCGGAGACCGTTGGCGGCACGGAGCACCTGGTCCTCGAGCTCGGCGTACGTCGTCGTGCGGCCGAAGAACTCGAGGGCGACGCGTTTCGGGAACCGCCTGGCGGACTGCTCGACCAGGTCGACCAGGGAGCCCGTCGGCTCGTCGATGTCGTGCGGGACCCCCGGGGCGTACGAGGCAAGCCAGGGACGAGGCGTGTCGATGCTCACGTCGTCCAACCTAGCGGGCGGGTCCGTGGCGCCGTCCCGGGACATTGTCAGGGGTCGGACGGAGCATGGTGGCATGGCCTCGCTCTCGAACGCCTTCCGGTCCCGACTCGACGACACCTTCACCGGCGGCTCTCCCGGCCGTCCCGAGTGGATCGACGCCCTCGAGCAGGGCAGCGACGCGGGGTTCTTCGGCCCGGGGTCCGCGACGTGGAGCGTGCACGGCGGCCGGCAGACCGTCCTCGCCGGGGTGCGCGCCCTGCTCGTCCAGGCGCTCCACCCGGGAGCACTGGCGGGTGTGGCCGACCACTCCCGGTACCGTGAGGACCCCTTCGGTCGGCTCGCCGGCACCATCCGGTGGATCTACACCGTCTCGCACGGCGACCGTGCCGCGGCCGAGCACGCCAGCGCCTGGGTCGTCCGACTGCACGAGAAGGTCCGCGGCGAGTACGTCGACGGGCACGGGGTGACCAGGCCGTACGCGGCGAACGACCCCGACCTCGCCCGGTGGGTGCACCTCGCCTTCACGGACGCCTTCCTGCGGAGTGCGCAGACCTGGGGCGAACCCATCCCCGGCGGCGCGGACGCGTACGTGCGCGAGTGGGCGACGGCCGGCCACCTCATGGGGGTCGACGACGCACCGGAGTCCGAGGCCGAGCTGCGTGCGCAGATGGACGGCTACCTCGAGCGTGGGGAGCTCGTCGCGACGGCGCGGACCCACGAGGTCGTCCGGTTCATCAAGGACCCGCCCCTGGCGCGGCTGCTCCGGCCGGGCTACCGGGCACTGTTCGCGGGGGCGGTGTCGACGCTCGACCCGCGGCACCGTGCGATGCTCGACCTCCGCGTCCCCGCGGTCGGGCCGATCACGTTCCCGTCGCGGCGCGCAGCGGGACTCGTCATCGACGGCATGACGGGGGTCCTGGGTGGCCGCCCGGACACCGAGACGGCGGCGCGCCGGCGGATCGCGCGGCTGGCCGCCGAGGGATCCGGCTCCGAGGCGCCTGGTTCCGAAGCGTCCGGCTCCGAGATGTCCGAGCCTTCCGAGTCCTCCGAGTCCGAGGCGAGCTCGCCGGCATCCTGACGAGCGCGGGCGCGCGGTCCTGCCGTCCGAGCGCGTGCGCGCGGTCCTGCCCGGGCGACGGCGGTCCATCGCGACGAGGAACCGGCCTGGAGGCGCGGGACGGGCCCGCCCCGCGCCTCCAGGCCGGCGGGTGCGTCAGAAGCCGGACGGCACCCGCGGCGTGTACGCCTGCTCGAGTCGCGCGACCTCGTCGGCGCTGAGCTCGATGGACGCCGCGGCGACCGCGTCGTCGATGTGGTGCTCCTTCGTCGCGCCGACGATCGGTGCGCTGACCACCGACTTGCCGGCGACCCACGCCAGGGCGATCTGGGCCATGGGGACGCCCCGCTCGTCGGCGACCTGCGCCACCGCGTCGACGATGGCGCGGTTGGCGTCCTCGTCCTGGCGGTAGAGCGTCTTGCCGAACTCGTCGGTGTCCGCGCGTGAGCCGGAGCCCTGTGCGTCCCAGGGGCGGGTGAGGCGCCCGCGTGCGAGCGGGCTCCACGGGATGACGCCGACGCCGGTGTGGGCGCAGAACGGGTGCATCTCGCGTTCTTCCTCGCGTTCGAGGAGGTTGTACTGGTCCTGCATGGAGACGAACTTCGTCCACCCGTGCCGTTCGGCCACGTGCTGCATCTCGGCGAACTGCCACGCCCACATGCTGCTCGCGCCGATGTACCGCGCCTTGCCGGCCTTCACGACGTCGTGCAGTGCCTCCATCGTCTCCTCGACCGGCGTGTGCGGGTCGAAGCGGTGGATCTGGTAGAGGTCGACGTAGTCGGTGCCGAGCCGGGTCAGGGACGCGTCGATCTCGTGCATGATCGCGGCGCGGGAGAGCCCTGCGCCGTTGCGGCCCGGGCGCATCCGGTTGAAGACCTTCGTGAAGACCTGGACGTCCTCGCGCGGTGCGATCTCCTTGAGGAGCTGTCCGGTGATCTCCTCGCTGCTGCCGGCCGAGTAGACGTTCGCGGTGTCGAACGTGGTGATGCCGGCCTCGAACGCGCGTCGGACGAACGGACGGGCTTCGTCGATGCCGACGCTCCACTCGTGGGAGCCCTTCGCGGGGTCGCCGTACGACATCATGCCGAGGACGACGGTGCTGATCTCGAGGCCCGTGGCGCCGAGTCGTGTGGTGTCGGTGGTCATGCGTTCACCCTGGCATCGCGCCCTGTGACCGCGAGGAGGCGGACCTGGAGCGGAGCGTCGTCGGGTACCTGCACGGGGGCGGCGTAGAGGCCGGTCGCGGCGAGGTCCTCGATCTTCGGCTCGAACTGGTGCCAGACGGCCTCGACGAGTTCGGTCGGGAGCGTCTCGTCCGAGCCGGTCGCGCGGGCGAGGTCCCAGGTGTGGATGGTGATGTCGCTCGTCTGCTCGGCGAGGTACTCGTGCGCGGGCACGACGTCGGTGCTGAGGTGCACGTGGACGTCGGCGGGAGCATTCCGCCAGGCTTCGGTCGCCCGGGTGGCGTGCTTGGTCCACTCGGCAGTCAGGTCCTCGCCGATCTCCCCGAGGTCCGCCTGGGCCTGCTCGTACTCGCACCCGCTGAGGAGCAGGGGGATCCAGCGCTGCTCGTCCACGACGTGCGTCACGAGGTCGCGGGTGGTCCACTCGGAGTCGGGGGTGGGGGCGTCCCAGTCCGTGACGGCGGCGACGCGGCGGCCGAACTCGGCGGCTGCGAGGGCCTGCAGTGCGATCCAGTCGGTGGCCATGAGGGTGCTCCTGTCGGTGGTGCGGTCCGTGCGGCGGGTCCCGTCACCGATCCGGAACCGGTCCGGCACCGAGGGGATTCCCGCGCTCACACGCTACTGCGCCGGATCGCCTCGCGGGACGGCGGTCGGCCCGTCTGTGGAGAAGACACTCGACACGACGACGCCCCGGCTCCGTGGGGGAGGAGCCGGGGCGTCGAGGCGGGTGCTGCAGTGCTGCTGTTCGGTGCCCTCAGGTCACGCTGGTCGAGCGGACCTCAGGCTGTGGCGACCGGCTGGGCCGGTGCTGCGACCGGCTGGGCCGGTGCTGCGACCGGCGACGCCGGTGCTGCCGTGGGGTGCGGTGCTGCCGTGGCTCGCGGTGCTCAGGCCGCCTGGAGGACGAACTGCACGTCGAGGTTGATGGTCACGTCGTTGCCGAGCGTGAAGCCACCGGCCTCGAGCGCCGCGTTCCAGTTCACGCCGAACTCGGTGCGGTCGATCTTCGTGGTCGCCTCGGCGCCGAGCTTGACCTGGCCGTAGCCGTCGGTGGTGACGCCACCGAACTCGGTCTTCAGGGTGACGTTCTTGGTGACGCCGCGGAGCGAGAGCTCGCCGTCGATGAGCATGTCGTCGCCGTCCTCGCGGATGCCGGTCGAACGGAAGGTCATCTGCGGGTGCTCCTCGGCGAGGAAGAAGTCGCCGGTCGCGAGGTGCTGGTCGCGCTGCTGCTGCTTGGTGTTGACGCTGGCGACGTCGATCGAGGCCTCGAGGGTCGAGTCGAGCGGGTTCTCCGCGGTGACGAGCGTGGCGTCGAAGCGCTCGAACGAGCCCTTCACCTTGCTGATCGCGAGGTGGCGGACCGAGAAGGTGACCTCGGAGTGGGTCGGGTCGATCTTCCAGGTGCCGGTCTGGTAGCCGGGGATGGCGGAGGCGGTGAGCGTCATGGTGATTCCTTCGAACGGTGTCTGCGGTCCCGAGCAGTCGCACGTACTCCATGCAACTGCATCGACTTGAACTGTACGCCATTCTGCACCCGTTTGGTTGAAGCGTCAACCAATTGTGCAAGAACAGTCCGGAGAGCGGCTCACGGGTACCGACACTGCCCCTCTGGGGACCGCCGGAGCCGATAGCGTCGGACCCATGGAATTCAGGTACCTGGGCAACTCCGGACTCAAGATCTCCGAGATCACCTACGGCAACTGGCTGACGCACGGCTCGCAGGTCGAGAACGACGTCGCCTCCCAGTGCGTGCGGGCAGCGCTGGACGCCGGCATCACCACGTTCGACACCGCGGACACCTACGCGAACACCGCCGCCGAGACCGTCCTCGGCGAGGCGCTGAAGGGCGAGCGTCGGCAGTCCCTCGAGATCTTCACGAAGGTCTACTGGCCGACCGGGCCGAAGGGCCACAACGACACCGGCCTCAGCCGCAAGCACATCCTCGAGTCGATCGACGGGTCGCTCGAGCGTCTCCAGACCGACTACGTCGACCTCTACCAGGCACACCGCTACGACTACGAGACGCCGCTCGAGGAGACGATGCAGGCGTTCGCCGACGTCGTCCGCCAGGGCAAGGCGCTCTACATCGGCGTCAGCGAGTGGAACGCCGAGCAGATCCGTGCCGGTGCGGCGCTCGCGAAGGAGCTCGGCTTCCAGCTCATCTCGAACCAGCCGCAGTACTCGATGCTGTGGCGGGTCATCGAGGGCGAGGTCGTCCCGGCGTCGAAGCAGCTCGGCCTGTCGCAGATCGTCTGGTCGCCGATCGCCCAGGGTGTCCTGACCGGCAAGTACAAGCCGGGTCAGCCGCTGCCCGAGGGGTCGCGCGCGACGGACGAGAAGGGCGGCGCCGACATGATCAAGCGGTTCATGCGCGACGAGGTCCTCGAGGCCGTGCAGCGCCTGCAGCCCGTCGCCGACGAGGCCGGCCTGACGCTCGCACAGCTCGCGATCGCGTGGACGCTGCAGAACGAGAACGTCGCCTCGGCGATCGTCGGTGCCTCGCGCCCGGAGCAGGTCACCGACAACGTCAAGGCCTCGGGTGTCACGCTCGACGCCGACGCGCTCGCCGCGATCGACGCGGCCCTGGGAGACATCCCGGAGCGCGACGTCACGAAGACGGTGTCGCCCGCCACGCGGGTCGCCTGACCCACCGAGGGTCGGACGGGAGGCACGGTGCGGGTTCCGCACCGTGCCTCCCGTCGTTCCGGCAGGTGCGGTCTGCGCCGTGCTCTCGTCGATCCGGCAGGTGCGGTCTCCGCGCCGCCCGGTGCGTACCGCGCTCACAGCCGACACCGAGGCGACGGCCAGGCGAGGCTGTCCACGTTCGAAGCAGCGGTGCGGGACCTTCGCACCAGGGCGCCGATACGGTGGGCTCTGCGAGCAAGGAGCACCATGAACGAGTCCCTGGTCATCATCCCGACGTACGACGAGGCGGAGAACATCCGTCCGATCGTGGCGCGCACCCTCGCGGCCACGGACGACGGGGTGCACGTGCTGGTCGTGGACGACAACTCGCCCGACGGCACCGGTGACATCGCCGAGCAGCTCGCGTCCGAGACCGACCGGGTGCACGTGCTGCACCGCACCGTGAAGGACGGCCTGGGCGGGGCGTACCTGGCCGGGTTCGCGTGGGGGCTCGAGCACGGGTACGACCGGCTCGTGGAGATGGACGCCGACGGCTCCCACCACCCCGAGTACCTGCCGTGGATGCTCGAGCTCGCCGACAGCAACGACCTCGTCCTGGGGTCCCGGTGGGTCAAGGGCGGGCAGGTCGAGAACTGGCCGTGGTACCGGGAGGCGCTCTCCCGCGGCGGGAACCTGTACACCCGTCTCGCGCTCGGGATCGCGGTGCGGGACGCCACGGGCGGGTTCCGGGTGTTCACCCGGACCGCGTTGGAGCGGATCGACCTGGACGGGATCGCGTCGAAGGGGTACTGCTTCCAGGTCGACCTGTGCTGGCGTGCGCTGGAGGCGGGGTTGCACGTGGTGGAGACGCCGATCACGTTCACGGAGCGGGAGCACGGGGTGTCGAAGATGAGCGGCAACATCGTGCGGGAGTCGTTGACGTTGGTCACGAAGTGGGGCATCGCCCGCCGCCTGCGCGAGGCCCGGTCCCTGGTCCGCGACCACCACCGCCTGCCCTCCGTCCGCCGCAACGCCCACGTGGTCGAGGGTCGCGCGGCCTGACCACCCCTGCTGACCGTCCCTGGACACGCGACGGGCCCGACCTCTTCCGAGGTCGGGCCCGTGGCGTGTCCGGACTGTCCGGGCTGTCCGGCTGTCCGGGATCAGCGGACCACGACCACGCCCCGACCGGTGAAGCGGACACCGCCCCGCTCGACGGTGGCCTCGCCGAAGCGGTAGAGCTCCTCGCCCTGCGCCGTCGGCACGGGCACCTCGGCGACGTCGTCGGCGAAGTTCACCACGACGTGCACCGGCGCCGCGTCCGGACCGAGCAGCCCGCGCGACAGCACGAGCCACCGTCGGTCCTCGCTGAGGTGCACCTCGTTCGCCTCGTACCGGTGGTCGACGAACGCCTGCTCCGTGCGGCGGAGCGCGACGAGCACCCGGTAGGCCGTGAGGATCCGCGACTCCCGCTCGCCCTCGAGCGACGACCAGTCGAGCTTCGACCGCCGGAAGGTCTCGGGGTCCTGCGGGTCGGGCACGATCGACTCGTCCCAGCCGTGCTCCGCGAACTCCTTGATCCGACCCTCGGCGGTGACCTTGCCGAGCTCGGGCTCCGGGTGCGACGTGAAGAACTGCCACGGTGTCGCGGCCGCGAACTCCTCGCCCATGAAGAGCATCGGGGTGAACGGGCCGAGCAGCGTCAACGCGGCCGCGATGACGAGCGACTCGTCGTCGAGGGTGGCCGCCAGGCGGTCGCCGGCGGCGCGGTTGCCGATCTGGTCGTGGTTCTGGTTCGCGACGACGAGCGCGGTCGTGGGGGACGTCCCGCGGTCGATCGGCCGCCCGTGGCGCTTCTTCCGGAACGACGACCACGTGCCGTCGTGGAAGAAGCCGTGGTCGAGCACCTTCGCGAGCGCCGACAGCGGGGCGAAGTCGCCGTAGTAGCCGTTCGTCTCACCGGTCAGGGCCACGTGGACGGCGTGGTGGAAGTCGTCCGACCACTGCCCGGCGAGACCGTACCCGGCGGCTTCGCGCGGCCGGAACATGATCGGGTCGTTGAGGTCCGACTCGGCGATGAGCGACAGCGGCCGACCGACGAACGAGGAGTAGGCGTCCGTCTCCTCGGCCATGGCGGCGAGGACGTGCGGCCTCGTCGTGTCCCGGATCGCGTGCACGGCGTCGAGCCGGAGCCCGTCGACGTGGTGGTCGCGGAACCACATGCGGACGTTGTCGAGCACGTAGCGGCGGACCTCCGGGTGCTCGACGTTCACCGAGTCGCCCCAGGTGTTGCCGAGCCCCTGCAGCAGGTACGGCCCGTAGAGGGGCAGGTAGTTGCCGCTCGGCCCGAGGTGGTTGTAGACGACGTCCTGGATCACGCCGAGGCCGAGCGCGTGGGCCCGGTCGACGAAGCGGTCGTAGGCGTCCGGTCCTCCGTACGTGTGCTGCACCGCGTACCAGGCGACACCGTCGTACCCCCAGTTCCACTCGCCGTTGAACCCGTTGACCGGGAGGACCTCGACGAACGACACGCCGAGCTCGACGAGGTGCTCGAGCCGGTCGGCCGCGGCGTCGAGGGTGCCCTCCGGCGTGAAGGTGCCGACGTGCATCTCGTAGATGACGCCTCCGCGTGCGGGCCGACCGGTCCAGGCGTCGTCCGTCCACGCGAAGCGCTCCGGGTCGACGACCTCGGACGGACCGTGGACGCCCTCCGGCTGGAAGCGGCTGCGCGGGTCGGGGCGGACCGCGTCGTCGTCGTCGATGCGGAAGCCGTAGCGCGCTCCGACGTGGGGGAGCACCGCGTCGGTGGTCCACCAGTCGTCGGCGCCACGGGTCAGCGGGTACTCGACGTCGTCGACGACGAGCCGGACCCGGTCGGGGTCCGGCGCCCAGACGGCGTATCGGGCGGGGACGGTCATGCGTGGCCTTCCAGGATCTCGACCTCGGCCTGCGCCTCGGACTCGGCTTCGTCGGCGGTCGTGCCACCGGACGTGGTGGGGGAGCCGTTGCGGGTCGAGCCCGCGGTGTCGGCTCCGGCGGACTCGCGCTCGGTCGCGTCGGCGACGGAGGCCGGCACGAGGAGGGCGACGGGGTAGTCGGCGAGCACCTCGGCGAGGGGGATGCCCCGGGACGCCGGGACGCGCCGCCCGGTCAGGAGGTCCACCCGCTCGACCGGAGCCGCGTGCACGAGCGTGTCGCCCCAACCGCCGACCCGCTCGAGGCCGATCGGCAGGCGGGTCGCGATGGTCACGGCGCCGCCGCGGTCGAAGGCGACGACGTGGTCCGCCGCGATGCCGCTGGCCTCGAGCCCGAGGTACCGCGTGAAGAGCTCCGGGTGGTCGCGCCGCAGCCGCAGTGCCCGGCTGGTGACGAGGACCTTCGCCGCACCGTCGAGCCCGACGGCGGGGAGTCGTTCCGGGCCGGCTTCCTCGGGCCCGTCGAGGGTCGCGAGCACGTGTCGCAGCTCGGCGTGGTCGACCGGACGTCGGTTGTCGGGGTCGACGAGCGACCGGTCCCAGGCCTCGGTGCCCTGGTAGACGTCGGGGACACCCGGCGCCGTCAGCTGGACGAGCTTCGCGCCGAGGCCGTTCGACCAGCCGGCGGCGTCGATCCGCTCGTCGAGGGCGTCGAGGACCGCGACCACCGCCGGGTCGTCGAACGCCGCGTCGACCAGGGCGTGCATGCGCTGCTCGAAGTCCTCGTCCGGTTCCGTCCACGTGGTGCTGTCGCCCGCCTCGCGGGAGGCCTTCTCGGCGTAGGCGTGCAGACGCTCCCGGCTGGCCGGGCGGGCGCCGACGATCGCCTGCCACAGCAGGTCGGCGAGGACCGCGTCCTCGAGCGGGGCGAGCGACTGCAGGCGTTCGAGGGCCGAGGACCACTCGTCGGCGATCTCGGCGAGCACGGCGATGCGGGCCCGGGTGTCCTCGCTGCGCTTGGTGTCGTGCGTGGTGAGCGCGGTCATGGTGTGCGGCCAGCTGCCGAGCCGGTCGCGCTGTGCCTGGTGGAACGCCGTCACGGACAGCGAGAACACGCTCGGGTCGCCGCCGACCTCGGTCAGGCTCGTCAGCCGCGAGGTCCGGTAGAACGCGGTGTCCTCGACACCCTTCGCCATCACCATGCCCGACGTCTGCTGCAGCCGGAGTGCCGCCGCCGAACCCGGGTCGACCAGGCTCGGCGCGATCCGGTCGACGACGTCGGCGAGGTCGGGCCGGGACCCGGCCGCCCGCTCGAGTGCGTCGATGAGGTGGTGTGCACCCTCGGGCAGGTAGGTCCGGTACACCTCGAAGGACGCGATGACCTCGGCCAGGGCGTCCACCACGCGCTCCTCGGGGATCCCGTCGGTGGACGCGGTGAGGAGTCGGGCGAGCCGCCGGACCTCGCTGCCGAGGATGCCGTCCGCGATGCCGCGGCGGGTGTCGTGCGTCAGCTGCTGCCAGTCCGCCGGCTCCGCACCCGACGCCGCCGTCAGTGCCTCGGCACCTGCGGGATCGACGAAGACGCGGTCGAGCACGCCGAGCGCGTCGTAGCCCGTCGTGCCGTCGACCGGCCACGACGCCGGGAGCTCCTCGCCGGGCTCCAGGATCTTCTCGACGAGCGTGTAGGCGCCGCCGGTGAGCCGCGCGAGGTCGTCGAGGTAGCCCGCGGGATCGTACAGACCGTCCGGGTGGTCGATGCGGAGTCCGTCCACGAGGCCGTCGCGGAACCACCCGCCGATGACGCCGTGCGACGCCGAGAACACCTCGGGCTCCTCGACGCGGATCGCGGCGAGCGTGTTCACCGCGAAGAAGCGGCGGTAGTTCAGGTCGTGGTCGGCACGCTTCCAGTGCACGAACTCGTAGTGCTGCCGGGCGTGCACGTCGGCCACCGAGTCGCCGTCGTGGACCGTACCCGGTGCGGTCGGGTACGCGGTCTCGCCGACGTACAGCCGGTCGCCGCGGAGCTCCACCGCGTCGAGCAGTCGGTCGTCGAGCACCGGGATGCGGATGCGGCCGTCGGCGGCGTCCCAGTCGACGTCGAACGCCCACGCGACCGGCGATCCCTGCCCCTGTTCGAGGAGCGACCACCACCACGGGTTCGCCTCGGGGGTGGCGACACCGACGTGGTTCGGGACGACGTCGACGAGCACCCCGAGACCGGCGGCGTGCGCTGCCTCGGCCAGGGCGCGGAAGGCGTCGTCCCCGCCGCGGTCGACGTCGACGCTGGTGTGGTCGACCACGTCGTAGCCGTGCTGCGAGCCCGGCTCCGCCTGGAGCACCGGCGACAGGTAGAGCCAATCGGCGCCGAGGTCGTGCACGTAGTCGACGATGCCCTCCGCCGCGGTGAGGTCGAAGTCCGGCGTGATCTGCAGCCGGTAGGTCGAGGTGGGGACGCGTCGGGCGTTCATCGGGTTCCTCCGTCGGACGGCGCGGGTGCGCCGGCAGGGTTCGCCGGGGTCACGGCGTCCTGCGTGGCTGTGGTGGTCGGCTGCACGGCGGTCACGTCGACCGGGGTGGTGCGGACCTCGTGGTCGGGTTCTTCGCGGAGGACGATCATCGACCGAGCGGGGACGTCGAGCACCGAGCCGGCGTCGAGGACCTCCTCGCGGGCACCGGGGTCGGCGGTGTCGATGCGGACCGTCCAGCCCGGCGCGTACTCCTCGGGCGGCAGCGTGAACGAGACGACGCCGTCGTGCGCGTTGAAGTAGGTGATGAACGCGACGTCGCTCACCCGCTCCCCGCGGGCGTCGCGCCCGCGGATCCCGTCGCCGTTGAGGTACATGCCGACGCTCTTGCCGAAGCCGGAGTCCCAGTCCTCCGGGTCCATGGCCTCGCCGGAGGGAGTGAGCCACACGACGTCGGGGAGCGGTTCGCCCTCGCCACGACGGACCGGGCGCCCGTTGAAGTAGCGCGTACGGCGGAAGGTCGGGTGGTCGTGCCGGAGCTTCACCACGTCGGCGGTGAACTGCACGAGGTCGTCGTCGGCGTGCTCCCAGTCGATCCAGCTGATCGCCGAGTCCTGCGCGTACACGTTGTTGTTGCCGGACTGCGTGCGGCCGAGCTCGTCGCCGTGCGCGATCATCGGCACGCCCTGGCTGAGCAGGAGCGTCGCGAGGAAGTTGCGGCGCCGCTGGAGCCGCAGTGCGGTGATCTCCGGGTCGTCGGTCGGCCCCTCGACACCGGAGTTCCACGACCGGTTGTGGCTCTCGCCGTCGTTGTTGTCCTCGCCGTTCGCCTCGTTGTGCTTCTCGTTGTAGGCGACGAGGTCGTACAGCGTGAAGCCGTCGTGCGCGGTGATGAAGTTGATGCTCGCCTTGGGCGTGCGACCATCGTGCTCGTAGAGGTCCGCCGACCCGGAGATGCGGGACGCGAACTCGCCGAGCGTCGACGGCTCGCCGCGCCAGAAGTCGCGGACGGTGTCGCGGTACTTGCCGTTCCACTCCGACCACTGCGGCGGGAAGTTGCCGACCTGGTAGCCGCCGGGGCCGACGTCCCACGGTTCCGCGATGAGCTTCACCTGGGACACGATCGGGTCCTGCTGGACCAGTTCGAAGAACGCCGCGAGCCGGTCCACCTCGTAGAACTCGCGGGCCAGCGCGGCCGCGAGGTCGAAGCGGAACCCGTCGACGTGCATCTCGGTCACCCAGTACCGCAGCGAGTCCATGATGAGCTGCAGCGAGTGCGGGTGGCCGACGTTGAGGGAGTTGCCCGTGCCGGTGGTGTCCATGTAGTACCGCTTGTCGTCCTCGACCAGGCGGTAGTACGCCGCGTTGTCGATCCCGCGGAAGGACAGCGTCGGACCGAGGTGGTTGCCCTCGGCGGTGTGGTTGTAGACGACGTCGAGGACGACCTCGATCCCGGCGCGGTGCAGTTCTCGGACCATCGCCTTGAACTCCTGCACCTGCTGACCGCGGTCACCCGAGGCCGAGTAGTGCGAGTGCGGCGCGAAGAACCCGATCGTGTTGTAGCCCCAGTAGTTCGACAAACCCTTCTCCTGCAGGGTCGAGTCGTTCACGAACTGGTGCACCGGCATGAGTTCGAGCGTCGTCACGCCGAGCCGCTTCAGGTGTTCGATGACGGCCGGGTGCGCGACGCCGGCGTAGGTCCCGCGCTGCTCCTCCGGGACGTCCGGGTGGGTCTGGGTGAGGCCCTTGACGTGCGCCTCGTAGATCACCGTCTCGCCGTAGGGGACGCGCGGTGCGCGGTCGCCCTGCCAGTCGAAGAACGGGTTGATCACCACGCCCTTCATCATGTGCGGCGCGGAGTCCTGGTCGTCGGTGGAGTCCGGGTCGCCGAACGTGTACGAGAACAGCGCCTGGTCCCAGTCGATGTCGCCGCTCGTCGCCTTGGCGTACGGGTCGAGCAGGAGCTTCTTCGGGTTCGACCGCTGGCCGTTCGCCGGGTCGTACGGCCCGTGCACGCGGAAGCCGTACTCCTGCCCCGGGCCGACGTTCGGCAGGTAGGCGTGCCACACGTAGGCGTCCACCTCGACGAGGTCGACGCACTCCTCGTTGCCGTCGTCGTCGAACAGGCAGAGTTCGACGCGTTCCGCGGTCTCGCTGAACAGCGCGAAGTTCGTGCCACTGCCGTCGTATGTCGCGCCGAGCGGGTACGGGTTGCCGGGCCAGGTGTGCAAACGGTCCTCCAGGTGTGGGTGGCGCCAACATATCGGCGTGGCCTGCCCACGTCCGCAGACAAGCACCAGCCGTGCACGACCGAGTCGGATCGCCGACCTGTGGAGGAACCGCCGAGTAGCCTCGCGCGCATGGCCAACATCGTGAGTCAGATCGCAGACAAGGTGCGTCCCGTCGGGGTCAGCACGAACTACGGGGAGCCCGTCGAGGTCGGCGACCAGACGCTCATCCCGGTCTCCATCGCCTGGTTCGGCTTCGGCGGCGGCGGGGACGACGAGAACGGCGGCGGCGGCGGTGGCGGCGGCACGTCGATCCCGGTCGGCGCCTACGTGCGGCGTCCCGGCAAGGACCTCGAGTTCGAGCCGAACCTCGTCTCCCTGCTCGCGGTGAGCATCCCCGTGATCTGGGTGACCGGCACGGTCCTCCGCAAGCTGGTGCGCGTCCTCAAGAAGTAGCGGACGACTGCCGGGAGGCGCGTGGCGGCCCCGCCACGCGCCTCCCGGCCGTCCGCGCGCACCGCGCGCGGGTGACCCGCCGCGGGCAGTACACTGCTGGCACACACACGGGAGTCCGATCACCGGGCTGAGAGGGAGCGAACGGCGCTCCGACCGTCGAACCTGATCCGGATCATGCCGGCGCAGGGAGGAGTCACCACCATGCCTTCGCGCACCCAGTCAACCGTCCCCTCCGGCACGTCGACGCTGCCGACCCCCAGGCGCTCCCTGCGTTGGCGGGTCGTCGACATCGTCGTCGCGAGCGTCCTCGCCGTCGCGCTCGGCGTCGTCTTCAAGCTCTGGGACCTCGGCTACGAACCGATCAGCGTCGCACTCGGGCTCGTGCTCCCCGGCGCGCAGTCGCTCATCGGCGGCGTCTGGCTGCTCGCCGGACCGGTCGTGGCGATCGTCGTCCGGAAGCCCGGCGCCGCGCTCTACGGCGAGATCGTCGCCGCGTCCGTCGAGGCGCTCCTCGGCACCCAGTGGGGGTGGGGCACCCTCGAGGCAGGCCTCGTGCAGGGGCTCGGCGCCGAGGTCGTCCTCGCGCTCTTCCTCTACCGCGTGTACCGGCTGCCGGTCGTCGCGCTCGCCGGTGCGGCCGCCGGTCTCGCGCTCGGCATCAACGACTCGATCCTCTGGTACCCCGGCTACGCCACGGCGTTCAAGGTGGTCTACATCGTCTGCGCCGTCGTCTCCGGTGCGCTGATCGCTGGCGTCGGCTCCTGGTTCCTCGTCCGGGCGCTCGCCCGGACCGGCGTGCTGTCGTCGTTCGCCGCCGGACGCGAGCACAGCCGGCGCGCCCGCGCGTGACCGGCGCCGCCCGCATCGCGTTCGCAGGCTGGGGCTGGCGGTACCCGGAACGATCCGAGTGGGCCGTCCGTGGCGTCGACCTCGTCGTCGAGCCCGGCGAACGGGTCGCGGTCGTCGGGCCGTCCGGCGCCGGCAAGTCGACGCTGCTCCGAGCCGTCGCCGCCGTGCTGCCCGACGAACCCGACGCGACCGACGACACCGCCGCCGAGGTCGAGGGCACCCTGCTCGTCGACGGCGCCGACCCCCGCGACGCCCGCGGCCGGGTCGGCCTCGTCATGCAGGACCCCGAGGCGCACACGGTGATGTCGCGCATCGGCGACGACGTGGCCTTCGGCTGCGAGAACACCGGCGTCCCGCGCGACGAGACCTGGGAGCGGGTGCGATCAGCGCTCGAGGTCGTCGGCCTCGACCTCCCGCTCGACCGGTCGACGGCCGAGCTCTCCGGCGGCCAGCGACAGCGGCTGGCCCTCGCCGGCGTGCTCGCGATGCGCCCCGGAGCACTCGTGCTCGACGAGCCCTGCGCCAACCTCGACCCGGCCGGCGTCGAGCAGGTCCACGACGCCGTCCGTGCCCTGCTCGAGGCGACCGGTGCCACGCTGCTCGTCGTCGAGCACCGCATCGGTACGTGGCTCGACCTCGTGGACCGGCTCGTGCTGCTCGAACCCGGGGGCGGGGTCGTCGCGGACGGTGCCCCCGCCGCGGTGCTCGCCGAGCACGGCGATGCCCTGACGGCGGCCGGCGTCTGGGTCCCCGGCGCCGAGCCCGCGCGGGGGAGCGCCCGGACCGGCCGCGACTCGCCCGACGACAGCGTGCGGCTCGACCCCGTGCTGCCCGACTCCGTGCTGCTCGAGGCCGTCGGGCTCGGCACCGCCCGTGGCCGCGGACGCAGTGGTCGCCGTGTCGGCACCGGCATCGACCTCGCCGTCCGGGGCGGGAGCGTCACCGCCGTGACCGGTCCGAACGGCGTCGGGAAGTCCACGCTCGGCCTCACCCTCGCCGGCCTGCTCCGGCCCGCCGACGGGGTCCTCCGCGCCACACCGGCACTCGCCGGGCAGGCGGGACCGAGCCCACACGCCTGGACGAGCCGCGCCCTCGCCGCCCGGGTCGGCACGGTCTTCCAGGACCCCGAGCACCAGTTCGTCGCCCGCACGGTCCGCGACGAGCTCGCCGCCGGGCCCCGCGCGCTCGGACAGGACGACGTCGACGGGCGGGTCGGGGAACTGCTCGACGCGTTCCGGCTCGCACCACTCGCGGACGCCGACCCGTTCACGCTGTCCGGCGGGGAACAGCGACGTCTCGCGATCGCCACCGTGGTCGCGGCCCGCCCGCCGGTCGTCGTGCTCGACGAGCCCACGTCCGGTCAGGACCGCGCGACATGGGAGTCGGTCGTGCGGCACCTCGGCGCGCTCGCCGACGCCGGGACCGCGATCGTCGCGATCACCCACGACCGTGACCTCGTCCGGGCGCTCGACGCCGACGAGGTCGTGCTCACCGCGACGGGCGCGGCCCCGGCGCCCATCGGGGGTGCGCGGTGACCGCCCCGGCGGCCGCGGACGCGCGGCGGACGCCACCCGCGCCTCCCGGCCGTCACCTGCCGCCGGCCGCCCGCCGCGGCCTCCGCGGTGTGCAGCCCGTCGCCGCGCTCCTCGGCGTGCTCGCCCTCGGGGTGTGCCTCGTGCTGAGCCTCGACGTCGTGTCCGCGGCCGTCGCCCTCGGCCTCGAGGTCGCGCTGCTGCCGGTGCTGCGCATCCCGGTGCGCACGGTGCTGCTGCGGACCGCCCCGGTGCTCGTCGCCGTCCCCGTCACGACGCTGAGCATCGCACTGTACGGGCGGCCGTCCGGCCGCGAGTGGTTCGACCTCGGCTTCGCGCACGTCACCGACGGCTCCCTGGTGCTCGCGGTCGCCACCGGGCTGCGTGTGCTCGCGATCGGGCTGCCCGGCATCGTGCTCTTCGTCCGGGCGGACCCGACCGACCTCGCGGACGGCCTCGCCCAGGTGCTGCGGCTGCCGGCCCGGTTCGTGCTCGGCGCGCTCGCGGCGGTGCGGATGATGACGCTCCTCGGCGACGACTGGCGGCAGCTCGCGATGGCGCGGCGGGCGCGCGGGCTCGCCGACACGGGTCGGATCCGTCGTGGCGCGTCGATGGCGTTCTCCCTGCTCGTGCTCGCGCTCCGGCGTGCGACGACGCTGGCGGTGGCGATGGAGTCGCGGGGGTTCGGGGCGCCCGGTCGCCGCACCTGGGCGCGTCCGGCCCGCTTCGCCGGCCCCGAGTGGGCGATGGTCGGGGTGCTCGCCGGCATCGGCGTGGTCGCCATCGCGGTGTCGGTCGCCGCGGGGACGTGGCGTGTCTGAGGGCGACGGCCGGGAGGCGCGGGGTGCGTCCGCAGCGCCGGCTCCGATCGCGGGTGTGGATGCGGGTGGGGGTCCTGTGGCGGCACTCGCTGCTCGTGCCCGGGCCGTGGCTCGGCCGGAGGCGCGGCTCGTGGTGCTGGTCGACGGGCGGTCCGGCACCGGGAAGACGACGCTCGGCGGTGCCCTCGCCGAGCAGCTCGGCGCGCAGCTCGTCCACCTCGACGACCTCTACCCGGGGTGGGACGGACTCCGGGACGCGGCGGACGCCGTCGTGCGGGACGTCCTGGGAGCGCCGTCCGGCTACCGGCGCTGGGACTGGGAGGCCTCGGAGCCCGCGGGGTGGGTGTCGCTGCACCCGGACCTGCCGATCGTGGTCGAGGGGTGCGGAGCGCTCTCCCGGGCGTCGGCGCCGATGGCGACCCTGCGCGTCTGGCTCGAGGCGGACGACGACGAGCGGCGACGCCGGGCGATCGGGCGCGACGGCGCGGTGTTCGAGCAGGAGTGGGAGCGGTGGGCGGCGCAGGAGATCGCGTTCATCGCCGCCGAGGACCCGGCCGCGCTGGCGGACGTGACCGTCCGGACCTGAGCAGTTCGGGGCGGTCAGGCCCAGCCGAGTGCGTGCAGCCGCTCGTCGTCGATGCCGTAGTAGTGGCCGATCTCGTGCACGAGGGTCGTGTGCACCTCGTCGCGGAGCTCCTCCACGGTGTCGCACTCCGCGAGGTGCGCCGTCCGGAACACGATGATGCGGTCCGGGAGCTCGCCGAAGCCGTACTGTCCCCGCTCGGTCGCGGCGACCCCATCGTAGACGCCGAACAGGTCAGAGCCGTCTTCGGGGGCGTCCTCGACGACGAAGGCCACGTTGTCGAGGCCGTCGAGCATGTCGTCCGGCAGGCGGTCGAGCTCGTCGGTCACGAGCTGCTCGAAGTCGTCGGGGGACATCTCCATCACGGGGTCGATCGTCCCACACCGGGGTCGGGCGGTGGCCGCGGGTGGCGCGTGGCTGGTCGTTCGGGGCGTGGGTGGTGCTCCCGGGCGGAGGAGGTCGTCCCTGTGGATGAGGTCGCTCGTTCCGACCTGGTACGCCCGATTCGTCATCCCCTTGCAAGCGCGATGGGAACGATCGTCCGCGCGACCCGCCCGGCGACGGCGTCCGCTGCCGGATGCTCTCGGCCGTCGGCCCGGTGGTCTTCGACGCGCGCGCCGCACTTGGAGTCGAGCTCGTCGTGTCGTGGAGGCCTTCGGTCTCGGCGCTCTTCTGCTGCGCGGCACCGGACGAAGCCGCATCATCGACGACCCCGGCCTGCTCGAGGAGCGCGAGGAGAGCCGGAGCGGACTCGCGGGCGGCGTCGGGCGTGACGTGGACCGGATCGAACCGGACCAGGGTGTCGCCGATGATGATCGGGCACGCCCCCGCACACCAGAGCCGAGTCGTGTCGAGGACCGTGGCCGTGCTGCCGACCGCTGCCCGGAGCGAATCGGCCTGCGATCGGGCGAGGTCGGCCGTGACCCGGCAGTCCGACGGCCCGCGGGTCCCGGCGAAGCAGCGCTCGGGGTCGAAGCCGGGCGAGACCGGAGGCACGACGATGATCGTGCCGACGAGGTCCTTCACGGACTCCAGCATCTCCGCGACGGCCTGCTCGTAATCAGCTTGGGGGAGATCGGCCATGTCCGGATCGGTCTTGTCCCAGAACCGGTTGGTCACGACGAGCAGATCGGGTTCGGTCCGCCGGATCAGGTCCACGACCTTCGGGTTGTGACCGTCGCACTGGACGGATGCTGATGGGAGTTCGACGGCGGCGAACGGGCATCCGATCCGGGTGGTGTTGCGGACCCTGAAGCGGCTGCCGTCCTCAGCGAGTGTCCGCCAGGCTGGCGCCGCGTAGGCCCCGGTCGAGTCGCCGACGAGGACCACCGAGTCGCCGTCCGGGGCGCCCCACGTGCAGGTGCCGTCGCGCGTGGAGTCGGTGTCCGGCCGAGAGCAGCTGAGGGTGTCCTCCCAGGCAGGGTCGGTGGTGAGGGACTCCGCGTACCGCGGTGTGGAGACGGCTTCGACGGACGGGGTGAGTCGGTCGGGCCAGCGCCGCGCTACCAGGGCGGTCTGGATCGCTCGCGTCCGCTCCGACAGGACCGTCGGCTCGTCGCCGTCGCCGTCGCCGGCGCCGTCGGTGTCGCCATCCGCTGTCGCGCCACTCGTGAGCGCTGACACCGAGCCGGGCGTCGGAGCGGTTCGGTCCGCCGCGACAGCCGTGAGCACGATCGCGACGACGACGACCCCGGCGAGCGTCGCGAACCGTTCGTGCCGGAGCTCGGCCGCGCCGGGGGGACCTGGGCGGGGCTGACGGAATCGACGCTCGATGAGCACGTAGGAGACCGCCGACAGCGCGACGGACAGCGCCACGGTCGCGACCGCCGGCACAGGTGCGACCAGCGGCAGGAACACGATGAGTGGCCAGTGCCACAGGTACAGGGAGTAGCTGATCGTGCCGAGACCGACGAGTGGGGCGCTGCTCAGCAACCGACCGGTGACGGTCGAGCGACTCGTGCCGGAGAGCAGGAGCAGTCCGACGCCGACCGTCGGGGCGAGGGAGAGTGGCGCGGGGACGCCGTCGGAACTCCGCCCGAGGACGAGTGACGCGAGGAGCAGCAGCAGACCGACACCGGATGCGGTCTGGGCTGCCCACACCGGCGTCCTGATCGGGCGGACCGTCAGGACCGCGATCACCGCCCCCAGCCCGAGCTCCCATGCCCGAGTCGTCGTCGAGAAGTACGCGGGCGAGGGGTCCGTCGCGGACGCGACGACGGCCCAACCGAGGGACACCACCGATCCGAGCCCGAGGACGACCCCCGTGCGCCGCAGGCGGCCGAGTCCAGGAGCCGCTCCGAGCAGGAGCACGAGCGCGACGGGCAGCACGACGTAGAACTGTTCCTCGACTCCGAGCGACCAGTAGTGCTGCAGGGGCGACGGCGCGTCGCCCCGGGCGAAGTAGTCCGTTCCAGCAGCGGCGAAGCGCCAGTTCGCCAGACCGACCGCTGCCCACCCGGCGTCCGTGACCGCGATGAGCGCCCGGGGAGCCGGGAGGAGCGTGATCGACGCCAGGACGGACACCGCGAGCACCAGGAGCGCGGACGGCGTGAGTCGCCGGAGGCGCCGGACGGCGAACCGTCGGAGCTCGATCGTGCCCTGCACCCGACGCTCCCGCAGCAGCGACGCCGTCACCACGAAGCCGGAGACGACGAAGAACGCGTCCACGCCGAGGAATCCGCCGCTCGGCCAGCCGAACGCGTGGTCGAGGACCACCGCCGCCACGGCGAGACCACGGAGGCCCTGGATGTCTCGTCGGTGATGTCCTGCTCGCAACACCCGGCGAGCATACGGCTCGCCTGGATACGAACGTCAATACTCCACATGTCGGATGCATCGACCGCGGTCGGACCGAGCGCGGAGCACCGGCCACTCGTCGGGGTGACGACGCCCGCCACGGACCTGACCGGAGGAGCGGCGAAGCGCAACGGCGGAGCAGCCCGGACGTGCGAAGAGCCCCGGTCACGCGACCGGGGCTCTTCCACGTGGGGTGAGTAACGGGTCTCGAACCCGCGACCTCCTAGACCACAACCAGGCGCTCTACCAACTGAGCTATACCCACCACGTCCACACCGGCTGACCAGCGCGACCACTCAATAGTAGTACATGCGCGGCCCCGGTCCGACCACGCGTGTCGTCACTCGGCGGGCTGGGCGAGCCGGGGTTCCCACTTCGCCACGACCTCGGCCTGGACGGCACGGACGTCCTCGGTCGAGGGCCCCGGTTCGGCGACGAACCCGGCGCGGCGGTAGTACTCGAGTTCGCGGATCGACTCGAGGATGTCGGCGAGGGCGCGGTGGCCGCCGTGCTTCTCCGGCGCGTTGAAGTACACGCGCGGGAACCAGCGCCGGCAGAGCTCCTTGATGCTCGACACGTCGACGCTGCGGTAGTGGAGGTGGTTGTCGACCCGCGGCATGTACTTCGCGAGGAAGGCGCGGTCCGTGCCGATCGTGTTGCCGGCCAGGGGAGCGGACCCCTCGCTCGGGACGTGGGCGAGGATGTACTCGAGCACCTGGTACTCGGCGTCCGCCAGGCTCACGCCGTGCGGGATCTCCTCGAGCAGGCCCGAGGTCGTGTGCATGTTCGTCACGAACTCGTTCATGTTGTCGAGCGCGGACTGGTCCGGCTTGATGACGATGTCGAACCCGGGGTGCACGGGGACGAGGTCGAAGTCGGTGATCACCACGGCCACCTCGACGAGTTCGTCGACCGCGAGGTCGAGCCCGGTCATCTCGCAGTCGATCCAGACGAGGCGGTCGTTCGCAGTGGCCATGTCCCCGATCCTATTCCCGCGCACGGACGGCCCCGCCACACGGGGTGGCGGGGCCGTCGCAGTTGTCGCGCCGGAGGTCGGGGCGGTGTGTCAGACCATCTCGCCGGCGGTGACGGCCTCGGCCTCGACCGGTGCCGACTCGGGTCCGTCGTCGACCCGGGCCAGTACCCGGGTCGTGAGGACCACGACCACGAAGGCGACCGCGACGGAGGCTCCGGCGAAGACGTACGCGGCGGAAGGTGCGAACTCGTCGGCCAGCAGCGTCGCGACGGGCGGGGCGATCGCGCCGCCGATGAAGCGCACGGCGGAGTAGGCGCTCGACGCCACGGAACGGGGGAGGTCGGTCGCCTCCATCACGCACTCGGTGAGCACCGTGTTCAGGACGCCGAGCACGAGCCCGCCGACGATGACGCAGATGATGAGCCCGACCTGCGACGACACGACCACGGCCGCGGCGAACAGGTCGAGCGCGAGCAGGGGGAGTGCGATCTTGAGCACGGTGGTGCGTCGGAGCCGTGCGGTGAGCATCGGTGCGACCCAGACCGAGGTGATCGCGAGGCCGACGCCCCACCCGAAGAAGGTGAAGCCGATGCCGAGTGCGCCGAACCCGAGCGGGAAGGGCGTGTACGCCAGCAGGACGAAGAAGCCGATGTTGTAGAACAGCGCGGTGACGGCGAGGGCGGCCAGAGCGGGTCGACCGAGCGCGCGGAACGGAGCGGAGAGCTTCGTCGGGGTGGGCTTCTCGAGCCCGGAGGTCTTCAGCAGCGTCACGATCGCGATGAACGCGATGGCCATGAGGGTGGTGACGCCGAAGAAGGGTCCTCGCCAGCTCACGTTCCCGAGCAGTCCGCCGACGAGCGGGCCGATCGCGATGCCGAGCCCGAGCGCCGCCTCGTAGAGGATGATCGCGGACGCGGTGCCGCCCGAGGCCGCTCCGACGATGGTCGCGAGTGCGGTGGAGATGAAGAGCGCGTTGCCGAGGCCCCAGCCGGCGCGGAAGTCGATGATGCTCCACACGCTGTTCGAGGTCGCGGCGAGGACGGAGAAGAGCACGATGAGCGCGAGGCCGATGAGCAGCGTGTTCTTCGGTCCGATGCGGCTCGACACCCAGCTGGTGAAGAACATCGCGACGCCGGTCACCGCCAGGTAGCTCGTGAAGAGCAGCTCCGTCTGCGCGGCGGTCGCCTTGAGGGACGACGCGATCGCGGGGAGGATCGGGTCGACGAGGCCGATGCCCATGAAGGCGACGACGCAGGCGAAGGCGATGGCCCAGACCGCGGAGGACTGCTTGAGGATGCTGCCGGAGGCGGCGGGGGCGTGGGGGTTCACGCGGTGATCTCCGTTCGTGTGGTGGTGGCGCTGCGGGCGGCGATGATGGCGGCGGCTTCGTGGAGTGCGTCCCACTCGTCGTCGGTGAGGTCGGCGAAGAGCGGGCCGACGGTGCGGGTGAGCGTGGCGCGCCAGGCGACGAGGCGGTCGCGGCCGGCGTCGGTGATGGTGATCAGCTGCCCGCGGGAGTCGTCGGGGTCGACCGTCCGCGACACGAGGCCGTCGTCGAGCATGCTGGCGACGAGTCTCGTCATCGTGGGCTGGGCGACCCGGGACGCGGTGGCGAGCTCGCCGAGGCGGAGCGGCTGGTCGGTCTCGAGGATGCCGAGCGTCCGCCACACCGCGGGCGAGGTCGTGTTGCCGGTCTCGCGGACCGCGGCGCGGATCAGGCGGTTGACGGAGACCAGGAGCGTCTCGACCGTCTGCTCACGGGATGTTTCCATAGCAGAACTATATAGCACTGCTATGGATCAGTCAACAGGTGGGTCCTGGTAGAAGGGACGCATGAGTGACATCACGATCTCCGAGGGCGCCGAGTACACCGCGATCTTCCACGGCGGCCCGTTCGACGGCACGACCGACACCCGCACCGCGACGAGCGACGCGCTGGACGACGAGATCACCGTGTACGCCGACGTCGAGGGGCTGCAGACGGCCTTCGCCTACCGCCTCACCAAGGCCCGCCAGGTGCTCGACCAGACCTCGGCCGAGTACAACTTCGACCCCCAGGACTCCGACCCCGTCGACGACCTGCAAGAGCGCGGTGACCGCTCCGGCGAGTTCGACCGGGAGTAGACCGGCGACGCGCGGCGTTGTCCCCGCCGTGCGACTCGACCTCTGGACCTCCGCGTTCTGCGCCCCGTGCGGCGCAGCCCGACGTGTCGCCGCCGACGCGGCGGCGCTCGTGCCCGGCCTGACGGTCGCGGAACGGGACGTCGCGGTCCACCCCGACGACGCCGAACACCTCGGCATCCGGTCGACGCCCACGATCATCGTGCGGCGCGACGACGGTGCCGAGGTGTTCCGCTCAGCCGGCGTCCCGACGCGCGACCAACTGCTGGTCGCCGTCGCGAAGGCCCTCTAGCCCGGCGGTCGGCGGGGTCGGCCTGGAGGCGCGGATCACCTTCCTGACGAGCTGTTTCGTCCGGCGGACGGGCGTTCCGATCACGAGTGCCACGAGCCCGAGCACCGAACGGTCGTCCCGACCGAGCGCCGTCTTGCGCTCCCAGGCGCGTCGCAGTGCGCCGCCGCGGCTCCGACGTGCGGCCGGCCGGTCCGTCAGGGTGCCGGCATCGCGCTGGCGCATGAGCTCCTCCACCCGTGCTGCCCAGTCGTCCTCCGCAGCTGGGTGGAAGTAGTTGTCGCGCAGCCACTCCGGGCGCACGGTCCGGAACCGCCCGGCGACGAGGTCCGACGCGTCACCGGGGAGGCCGCTGCCCACGAAGACCTCGTTGATGAGCTGCGGCGCGACCCCGAAGTCCGTCAGGGTGAGGGCCGGCACGCCCGCGCTCACCGCTTCGAGGACGGCCGTCGAGCTCACCGTGACCAGTGCCACGGCGCGCGCGAGGTGCTCGGCCATCGGACCCGTCTCCACGACGAGGTTCGACGGGGCGTCCGACGGCACGAGGTCCGGGTACGGGTACTGCTCACGGTGCGTCTGGTGCTCACCGGCAGCCGCCCGTGTCTTGATCACCACGCGCCACTCCGGGTGCGCCCGGGCGGTGTCCGCGAGCCAGTGCACGATCCGGGCACGATCCGCGGGGTCTGTCGGCACGCTCGGCTGCGCGGCGAAGACGACGGCGTCCCGCGTCGCCCCGTTCGCCGTGGGACGGACCTGTCCGGGGCGCGCCGGCCGCGCGAAGGGGAGGGTGGCCAGCGCGAAGGCGGGTTCGAGGCCGCCGGCACGGGAGAGCTCCTCGTACGCACGGACCTCGCGGTGGCTGTGCAGGACGAAGAGGTCGGCGCGGGCGCGGAAGAAGATGCCCTTCCACTTCGCCGGGAACGAGATGCCCGGCAGTCCCGTGACGAGCACCGGCCGGTTCGGCACCCGCCGGTGGACCTGGTCGATCACGAGCTCCGCCACCGGGCCGATGAGCGAGACGAGTACGGCGTCCGGCGGGTCGGCACGGAGCCGGTCGACGATCGCGTCCACCGTGGTCGTGGCCGGCGGCTGGGCGGCGGCGCCGGCCAGCCGGCCGTCGAGACCGCGGAAGGCCGAGCGCAGCTGCCCGGTGCTCGCAGACCTCGGGGTCGCGACCGTCACGAGTTCGAGGTCCCAGCCCTCGGGGCTGCTCGCGAGCAGGTGCGCACCCCACTTCGCGAACGAGTCGGTGTCGACCAGGCCGACCACGCGACGGACGCGGGTCGGCGCTGCGGGGGCGGGTCGTGCCTCCAGGCCGACCGTCGAGGCGTCCGTCGACGTCGTCACGCGACCACGCGGCGGAGCTTGGCGAGGGGCGCCTCCTCGCCGGGGAAGACCCGCTTCACGCCGTCACCGAGCGCGGTCTCGATGATGCGGACGTCCCGGGCGAGCGTCGCGAGGCCGTGCGGCTCGAGCGAGGCCGCGTGGTCGGAGCCCCACATGGTGCGGTCGAGCGTGATGTGGCGCTCCACCGCCGTGGCTCCGAGCGCGACCGCAGCGATCGAGATCTGGAGGCCCGGCTCGTGGCCGGAGTACCCGACCGGCACGCCCGCGTAGCGCTGCGCGAGGGTGTCGATCATGCGGAGGTTCGCCTCCTCCGGCGGCAGCGGGTACGTCGACGTGGCGTGCATGAGCACGAGGCGCTCGGTGCCGAGCGCGGCGACGGCCCGGTCGATCTGCTCGAGGGTGGACATGCCGGTCGACAGGATGACCGGCTTGCCCGTCGCCGCGACGGCGGACAGGAGCTCGAGGTCGGTCACGGACGCCGACGCGATCTTGTACGCGACGACGTTCAGGTCCTCCAGGAAGTCGACCGACGGGACGTCCCACGGGGATGCGAACCAGTCGAGACCGCGCAGCGTGGCGTGGTCGCCGATCTCGATGTACTGCTCCCGGTCGAACTCGACCCGGTAGCGGTACTCGAGGTACGTCATGTCGCCCCACGGCGTCGACCGGGGCATCTGCTTCATGTGCTCGGGCGTGGAGATCTCGGGCGTGCGCTTCTGGAACTTCACGGCCTGCAGGCCGGCGTCCGCCGCCACGTCGATGAGGCGCTTCGCGATGTCGACGTCGCCGTTGTGGTTCAGGCCGATCTCGCCGATGAGGTACGCGGGGTGGCCCGCGCCGATCGTGGACGTGCCGATGCTGACGGTCATGGTGCTCCGTTCGGTGCTGGGACGGGGGTCGGGGACCGGTGTTCCGCGGCGTGGTCAGCCGGGGCGCCGGTGGCGGGGAGCGCGCTGGCGCCGGTGGCGGGGAGCGTGCGGCTCAGCGCCTCGGCGGTCGCCAGGTCCGTGGCGTCGTCGATGTCCACGGCCGTCGCCGCGTCGACCACTGCGAGCTCGGTCCGGCCGAAGAAACGGTGCCGGTGCTGGCGGAGGCCCTCGACCCGGAGGACGTAGAAGGCGCCGGTCTCCCGGAACTCCGGTGCGCGGTCCTGGCGGCGAGGTCGCACGGCGGCGTCGTGGTTCACGGCCACAGCTCGGCCGTCCGCGTCGACCCGCCAGAGGAAGGCGTGCGACGGAGCAGCGGCGAAGACCGAGTCCGCGGCGCCGGACAGGACCCGGTCGACGGCGGCGTCGAGGTCCGCCGGGTCGGTGAAGGGTGAGGTCGCCTGCAGGAACACCAGGACTTCGGGGACCTCGTCGTGGATCTGCTCGAGCACGTCGAGGACGTGCAGCAGCGCCGACTCGCTGGACGCCGTGTCCCCGGCGAGGTCAGCGGGACGGTGGAGGACACGGGCCCCGGCCGCCCGGGCTTCGTCGGCGATGTCCGGGCCGTCGGTCGACACCACCACGGAGTCGATCGACCGTGCGGCGACCGCGGCCTCGACGGCGCGCGCGACGAGGCTCCGACCGCCGACGGTGCGGAGGTTCTTGCCGGGGATGCCCTTCGAGCCGGCACGTGCGGGCACGACGGCGAGGACTCGGCCGAGGGAGCTCATGTGCCGGAAGCTACGGAGAGTCGGTGTCGCGGAGGCGAACACGAGGGAGCCACCAGTGGAAGTGCACAGGAAGTGCCGGGTGGCGCACGACGGGCGGCTAGGGTCGTCCGGTGCTCTCCGTCGACGACCTCCTCGACCCCGCTCCGCGTCGGGTCCTCGTGGCCGGGGTGTCCGGCGTCGGGAAGACGACCACCGCCCGGCGGATCGCGGAGGTCCTCGGGATCCGGCACACCGAGATCGACGCCCTCTTCCACGGGCCCGGGTGGGAGCCGCGGCCGACGTTCGTCGAGGATGTCGACCGCTTCACCCGCGAGGACTCGTGGATCACCGAGTGGCTGTACGGCCCGGTCCGGCCGATGCTCGCCGAGCGGGCGGACACCCTGGTGTGGGTGGACCTGCCGACCCGGGTGATGCTCCGGCGACTGCTGCGGCGGACCCTCCGACGGCGACTCGGTCGGGAGGAGCTGTGGAACGGGAACGTCGAGCCGCCGCTGTGGACGTTCTTCACGGACCGCGGGCACATCTTGCGGTGGGGGATCTCGACCCGCAACGCGATGCGGGAGCAGGTACCGGCGCTGGAACGGTCCGCCCCGCACCTGCGCATCGTCCACCTCCGGTCGCAGCACGAGGTCGACGCGTTCGTCGAGCGGCTGGCACGCCCCGCGGTCTAGAATCGTCGCCGTCCGCCTCCGTAGCTCAGTGGATAGAGCAGGTGGTTTCTACCCTCCGTGTCGCGGGTTCGATTCCTGCCGGGGGCACCGACGACGAAGGCCGCCACCCTCACGGGGTGGCGGCCTTCACGCGTCGGTGCAGTCTGCGTCGGCGCTGGGCGCGGGTGCGCCGCGTCAGTCGTCGTCGTCGGACGAGCGGCGGCGGATCTCGTTCGCGCTGATCGGCTGTGTGTACGGCGCCTCGTCCGTCTCGTGCGCGTCGGCCGGTTCGGCCGCAGCGCCGTCGAGCCGCGTCGACACCGACTTCGTGCTCGGCGTGGACACGGTGGCCGTGGGGCGGTTGACGTGGGCCTCGGCGGCGGTCGGACGTGCGACGGGCGGCGGCACCTCGCGGTCGCGCTGGCCCGGGCGGGCGGCGTCGTCGACGACGTCGGTCTCGTCGTCGTCGGTCCCGCGGCCGGCGGACGTCGCGGGAGCGGAAGCCGGCCGGGAGGACGGCGAGCCGAGCGTGGGGCGGACCGGGGCCGCACCGGACCGGCCCGGGACGTCGCTGTTCGGGCCGGGCACGTCGCCGTAGGGGCGGGTCAGACCGTCGCCGAGCGGGGTCGTCGCGGCGGTGGCGCCCGTGGATGCGGCGGTCCGTGCCCATGCCGGGGCACTGGACGTCGCGGGGGCCGGTGCGTCGTCGGTGCGCGCTGCGATCGTGCGCGCCGGGGCCGACCCGGGCGTGCCGGTGCCAGCGGGCGCCGGCGTGCCGCCGGCCGCTCCGGCGTCGACGGTGCCGGCCTGGGCGGCGTTGCCGGTGCTGGCCTGGGCGGACCCGGCGCCGGCCACAGCGGACGCCGTGCCTCCCGACCGGTCCGGTGCGCGCAGCGAGGTCGTCGTCGGCGTGGGTGCGGGCTGCGGCGTCTCGGCCTGGCGGTTCGACACCTGGTCGGCGTTCCAGTCCTGCTGGCGCTTCACCAGGTCGGCGTCGGGATCGGGCGACTCGAACTTCCATCGCTCGAGGTCGCTCTTGAACAGCTTGCGGGCGCGGTTCGGGCGTGCCTGCCACTCGAGCAGACGGTCGCGGAACTCGGCGAGGGACTGGTCGGCCTGGAAGGAGAACGTCGACGAGTTCTTCTTGATGTCGGCGATCTCGTGCTGGGCCCAGTTCGCCGCGAGCGGGGCGCCCGACACCGGCAGGAGGCGGAGCCGCACGTCGGCGTCCTCGGCGAGGTGGTCGGCGTAGGCGCGCTCCTCGTGTCCGAGCGAGCCCCACGTCGCGGCCTTCCGTGCCGCGGAGATGATCGCGGCGACGGCGGCGTTCTTCGCCTCACGCTCCTGCAGAGCGACCACGCGCTTGGTCGCGCCGCGGCCGATGAGCGCGGCGACGATGCCGGCCACCACGATGGCGACGAAGGGGATGATCGCGCCCGAGAGCAGCCGCCACCCCGTGTCCGACGCGGTCCAGTCCGTCAGCTCGTTCCACCAGTCCATGCGCGAACCGTACCCAGGGTGCGTGCGGACGGCGGGGAGGCTGTCCGGCGATCCGTGCATCCGCCCACGCTGGGCGACGCCGGGGGTGCTGGGAGAAGTGACGCGAGGGTCGTCGCGAGGGTCGACCTGCGGCGCGCCGACGCCTTCCTGACACCTCGGGCGTCAGCCCCAGCGCAGGCAGTCGACCGCGTCGTCAGCGGACCAGACGTCCGGGAACTCGACGAACCGCCGCTCGGTCGGGATGTAGCGCCGAGCGCGGTACGCGGTGCCGCCCGCGACGTCGACGCGGTCCACGTAGCCGACGATCTCGCCGTTGGCGCGGGTGACCCGGCTGAGGTCGTCGCGGACGTCGAGGATGCGGAGGTCACCCCGGCTGCGGGCGACGGAGGACGTGCGGAGCCGGAACGCCGGTTCGGTCGTCGTGGTGTGCATGGTGTCCTCCTGGTGTGTGCTCGATGTGTCCGTGGTTCGTGGCTCCGACGCTACGGGCGACCACCGACACGCCGAGGGCGACGGATGCCTCCTGGGGACGACGTCCGCACACTGCGGCGGTGTGGACGACGCGTACCCCGAGATCCGCGGCCCGCGGCACGCCCCGCGCTTCGCGCCTCTCGCCCCGCGCCTCTCGCCCCGCGCACCGAGTCCCGACTCCCGCCTCGGCGTCGGACGCCCTCCGCGCACGTGGAGGACGGCGCGGTAGCGTGGGGGCATGACGACGTTCGTGCTCGCAGGTGGTTGCTTCTGGTGCCTCGACGCGGTGTACCGCACCCTGCAGGGCGTGCAGGACGTGGTGTCCGGCTACATCGGCGGCACCACCCAGGACCCGACCTACGAGCTCGTGTGCACGGGGACGACCGGGCACGCCGAGGCGGTCGCGGTGACCTTCGACGAGTCGGTGATCCCGGCGGACGTCGTCCTCGACGTGTTCTTCACGCTGCACGACCCGCGCCAGCTGAACCGGCAGGGCGCCGACGTCGGCACGCAGTACCGGTCCGCGATGTTCCCGGCCGACGACGAGCAACGTGCGCTGTTCGAGCGGGCGATCGAGCGTGCGGCGGACATCTGGGACGGTGGGATCGTGACCACGATCGAGCCGCTCACGACGTTCCACCGGGCGGAGGAGTACCACCAGGACTTCTTCGCGAAGAACCCCGGTCAGGGCTACTGCCTCGCGGTCGCGCTGCCGAAGGTGAACAAGGTCCGCAAGGCCTACAGTCAGTACATCCTGGCGTCCTAGCCACGGGCGTCGGGGCCACGAGGAGGTGGTCGAACGATGACGAACGACACGATGACGAACAGCACGACGACGAACAGGACCGGAGACTCGACGACGAGTGCCGCGGGGACCTGGGTCGCGGTCGGTCCCGCCGGCGCGGTGGGCAGCATCCACCGCGCTCCGGACGGGTTCCACGTCGAGCTCTTCGGACGCCGCAGCACGGGCGGGGTCTTCCCGTCGCTCGGCTCCGCGAAGAGCGCGGTGCACGCGGCGATGGGTCCGCACGCGGACCGTCCGGAGTTCCGCGCGCACTGACCCCGGCCTGGAGGCACGGGGCACTTCTCCTGCACAGGTCGCGCCGTCGGAGTGGTGATCCACAGATCGAGGCCCGGGCCGCCGACGCGGCCCGGGCCTCGTCACGATCGGAGCATGAACGACACGATCACGATCTGCGGCATCGTCGCCACCGAACCCCGGCACCTCGTCACCGACACGGGCATCGCCATCACCAGCCTCCGGCTCGCCTCGCCGTCACGGCGCTTCGACCGCGCCACCTCGACGTGGACCAACGGCGCGACCAACTGGTTCACGGTGACGGCCTTCCGATCACTCGCGGCCAACGTCCACAAGTCACTCAAGAAGGGCGACCGCATCGTCGTCACCGGGCGGGTGCGGATCCGCACGTGGGAGCGCGACGGGCGTGGCGGCACCTCGGTCGAGGTGGACGCCGAGGGCATCGGGCACGACCTCGCGTGGGGCATCAGCAACTGGATCCGCGTGCCACGGCAGGCGAACGAGACGGCCGTCACGCCGGTGGACAGCACCCGGGTCGATCCACGGACGGGGGAGGTCGGCGGCGCGCACCTGCACGGTGTGCACCTGCCCGGTCCCGACGACGCCCCCGACGACGGACCCGGCGCCGGACCTGGCGATGACGTGCCGGACGACGAGCCGTTGCCCGATGCCGCCGAGGCAGACCGGCACACCGCGGCGATCCTCGGCGAGGAGCACCCGTCGGGTGTCTTCGGCGTGGGTGACGCGACCGGAATCGGTGACGCTGATCAGCACGGGCTGCCCGCGGCCCTCGGCCTCGATCGCCCCTTCGGAGCGGAGGACGGGGACGCGGAAGCCGCCTGACCCGGCGGCCGACGGAGCGCCGCCGACGTCCGACGGAGCGCCGCCGCCGGACGTCGGAGCGCCACCGCCGGACGACGGAGCGCCGACCACCCGAGGGCGGCCGGCGCTCCGGTCGGCGGTGCGTCCGCAGTCAGCGGTCGGTGGTCAGCGACCGTTCCACTTCTGGGCGATCATCGCGATCCCCGACACCTGGTCGGTGTCCCAGTTGTGGCCGCTCGCCAGCCCGGACACCCGGCCGTCGATCGAGAAGCTGGCACCCTGCACGCCGGCCTTGGTCTGCGTCGCCTTCAACCCGTGGAACGAGAAGCTGTTGTTCCACGAGCCGTTGAGCCCGATCCGACCCGTGGCGGTGCCGACGTCGATCCGGACGTTCTGCACGGTGGAGTGCACGGTGTCGCCGTTGAGGCGTGCGTTCGCCTCGGCGTTGAAGAACAGTCGCGGTTCGAGGTGCACGTTGACGGTGCCGATCGTCTTGTGGTTGACGCTGATCGCGGCGACGTCGTTCTTCCACCAGCGCAGCCCGACGGGCGTGAGGTTGTTCGTCGCGGCGTTCAGGTAGCCGTAGGTGAACTTGCCGTTCTGCACGCGCTCCCAGATGTAGCGGGGCTTGCCCTTGCTCTGGGGCGACCCGGAGTCGGACTGGATGCCGAACGAGAACGCGTTGTTGTGGGCGTCGTGGACGTTGATGTACGACGAGTAGCCGGTGCCGGTGCCCTTGGCGCTGATGTTCGCCGTGTACGTCATGTAGGGCGTGCCGGAGGGGACGCTGAGCGCGGATGCGGGCGCAGCGGGGATCGTCACCGCGATCCCGAGTGCGAGAGCCCCGATGAGGGGCAGCATGAGACGACGGAGTCGGTTGTTCGCCATGTGGTCCTGGTCCTGGTCCTGATCGAGGCCGAGCTGGTGGTTTCGGGTCCCGCCGGCGAGTGATGCAGGTACCGTACGTCGCCCCACCGACACTTGTCAGCCCCCGAACGGGCAGGTGCGTCTTCCGGCGACGGCACCGCGGCCGCGCGATGTGCCGTCCGGGTCACTACACTTGACCGCGATATGGCTGAGTACATCTACCAGATGGTCCGCGCCCGCAAGTCGGTCGGCGACAAGCTGATCCTCGACGACGTCACGATGTCGTTCCTCCCCGGCGCGAAGATCGGCGTCGTCGGACCGAACGGTGCGGGCAAGTCGACGATCCTGAAGATCATGGCGGGTCTCGACCAGCCGTCCAACGGCGAGGCGAAGCTGACCCCGGGCTTCACCGTCGGCATCCTCATGCAGGAGCCCGAGCTCGACGAGGACAAGACCGTCCTCGAGAACGTCCAGCAGGGCGTCGGCGAGATCCACGGCAAGGTGGTCCGCTTCAACGAGATCTCCGCGCTCATGGCCGAGCCCGACGCGGACTTCGACGCGCTCCTCGCCGAGATGGGCACGCTGCAGGAGGAGATCGACGCGGCGGACGCGTGGGACCTCGACTCGCAGCTCGAGCAGGCGATGGCCGCGCTCCAGTGCCCCCCGGGTGACGAACTCGTCACGCACCTCTCCGGTGGTGAGAAGCGTCGTGTCGCCCTCTGCAAGCTCCTGCTCCAGAAGCCCGACCTCCTGCTCCTCGACGAGCCCACCAACCACCTCGACGCCGAGTCGGTGCTCTGGCTCGAGCAGCACCTGCAGCAGTACCACGGCGCCGTCCTCGCGGTCACCCACGACCGGTACTTCCTCGACCACGTCGCGCAGTGGATCGCCGAGGTCGACCGCGGTCGTCTCTACCCGTACGAGGGCAACTACTCGACCTACCTCGAGAAGAAGCGCGCCCGCCTCGAGGTCCAGGGCAAGAAGGACGCCAAGCTCGCGAAGCGGCTGTCCTCGGAGCTCGACTGGGTCCGGAGCAACCAGAAGGGTCGTCAGGCCAAGTCGAAGGCCCGTCTCGCCCGCTACGAGGAGATGGTCACCGAGGCCGAGCGCACGCGGAAGCTCGACTTCGAAGAGATCGTGATCCCCGTCGGCCCGCGCCTCGGGTCCCAGGTGATCGACGCCGAGAAGCTGCACAAGCAGTTCGGCGAGCGGGTCATCATCGACGACCTCTCCTTCACCCTGCCGCGCAACGGCATCGTCGGGGTCATCGGCCCGAACGGCGTCGGCAAGACCACGCTCTTCAAGACGATCGTCGGTCTCGAGCCCCTCGACGACGGCACGCTCAAGATCGGCGAGACGGTCGACATCTCCTACGTCGACCAGAGCCGCGGCGGCATCGACCCGAACAAGAACCTGTGGGAGGTCGTGTCCGACGGGCTCGACTACATCCAGGTCGGCAAGACCGAGATCCCGTCCCGCGCCTACGTGTCGCAGTTCGGGTTCAAGGGTCCGGACCAGCAGAAGAAGGCCGGCGTGCTCTCCGGTGGTGAGCGCAACCGTCTCAACCTCGCGCTCACCCTCAAGCAGGGCGGCAACCTCCTGCTCCTCGACGAGCCGACCAACGACCTCGACGTCGAGACCCTCGGCAGCCTCGAGAACGCGCTGCTCGAGTACCCCGGCTGCGCCGTGGTGATCACGCACGACCGGTGGTTCCTCGACCGCATCGCCACGCACATCCTGGCGTGGGAGGGGCTCAACGAGGACGGCACGCCGAACTGGTACTGGTTCGAGGGCAACTTCGAGGCGTACGAGGAGAACAAGATCGCTCGCCTCGGCGCCGACGCCGCGAAGCCCGGCCGCGCGACGTACCGCAAGCTCACCCGCGACTGATCCGTGGCGGTCCTGCACGCTCCGGTCCGCATGCGGTGGAGCGACATCGACGCGTACGGGCACGTCAACAACTCCGCGATGCTGCGCCTCCTCGAGGAGGCGCGCATCGTGGCGTTCTGGGGTGCCGACCCGGACGAGGTCGACGCCGACGGGTCCGTCCCCGAGCCGATCATCGACGGTCGTCCGGGTTCGGGCACGATGACGGTCATCGCGGCCCAGCGCCTCGAGTACCTGGCGTCGATCCCGTACTTCCGGCAGCCGCTCGACATCCGGCTGTGGATCGGCCGGATCGGCGGCGCGAGCATCGACGTCTCGTACGAGGTGTGGTCGCCGGTCGGGCAGCAGCCCGCGGAGCTCTACACACGGGCGACGACGGCCCTCGTGATGGTCGACGCCGCCACGAACCGGCCGCGGCGGCTCACCGAGGCCGAGCGTGCCGCGTGCGAGGCGTACATCGAGCCGCCCGTGCGCTTTTCACGCCCCTGACCGGCGCGCGCCGTCGGACCGACGCGCGGAGCGCTACCCGCTACCGCGGGACGCGCATCATCCCCTCCTGCGCGACGCTCGCGAGCAGCCGACCGTCCCGCGAGAACATCCGACCGAACGCGAGTCCCCGGCCGCCCTGCGCGCTCGGGGATTCCTGCGTGTAGAGCACCCAGTCGTCCGCCCGGCCGTCGCGGTGCCACCACATCGCGTGGTCGAGGCTCGCGCTCTTCACCCCGGGCGTGCCCCACGCGACCCCGTGTCGGCGCATCACCGGCTCGAGGATCGACAGGTCGCTCGCGTACCCGAGCACGGCCCGGTGCAGGGCCGGGTCGGCCGGCAGGTCGCCGTCCACCCGGAACCACACGGCCTGGTGGGGGAGCCGTTCCCCCTGCACGTCCACGAACACCGGACCCTCGACGTGCCGGAGGTCGATCGAGCGTTCCGCCCAGGCCCGCGCGACCGGGTGGTCGATCGCGGAGAGGATCGAGGCCGCCGACGGGAGGTCCTCGGGCGCCGGGGTGTCGACCGGGTACGGGTCCTGGTGCTCGACGCCCTCGTCGGGACGCTGGAACGACGCGATCATCGAGAAGATCGGTACCCCGCGCTGGTACGCCTGCACGCGCCGGGTCGCGAAGGACCGGCCGTCGTGGATCCGCTCGACGCCGAAGGTGATGGGCAGGTCGGTGTCACCCGGTCGCAGGAAGTACCCGTGCATCGAGTGGATGTCGCGGTCCTCGATGGTGGACTGTGCGGCGACGATGCACTGCGCGAGCACCTGCCCGCCGAACACCCGGCCGTTCGGCGACCAGTGGCTCGCCCCGGTCAGGATGGTCTCGCCGGTGCTCGCGCCCGTGTCGTCGAGCCGCAGGGTCCGCAGGAAGTCCGGTTCCGTCACCCGCCCATCCTACGAAGCGCTCCCGGCCGGCCCCGGTAGGATCCGAGGGACATGGGCACCACCTTCACGCTCCCCGACGCCGCTTCGCTCGGTGACCTCCGCACCTACCTCGGACGCGCCGCCCGGATCGAGGACGGCTCGGTGCGGCTCATCGCCGACTCCGGGGTCCTCGCGGTCTACACGGCGATCCTCTACCCCGTCGGGCTGCTCGACGAACTGCCCACGGTCCTCGGCCTCCGGACGTTCTCGCTCGCCGAGCCCGCGACGATCGACGCGGTCGTCCCGCTCGCTTCGCTGCAGGAGCGGCTCCGGCTGCTCGCCGAGGCCCAGGACGCCGAGCACGCCGAGGGAGCCGACCCGACGCGGGCGACCCCGATCGAGGTGGAGCTCCCGCTCGAGGTCCACACCGTGACGTGGGCAGCCATCTCGCCGCCGCGCGGTGGCTGGGTGCCGCTGCCCGACGTGTCGGCCGAGTTGCTCCGCCGTGCGGCGAAGGCCGGCATCGCCGAGGTCGCCGAGGCGGTCCCGACGAACGCGGGCGAAGCGATCGTGCGCCGGGTCCGCTCCGAGGTCTGGGGCCGACCGATCCCGATGATCGAGCACCTGCCCGCGGGCGCCGGCTTCGCGGGGGAGAGCCTCGGCTTCCTCGGCCACGACCCGGTGCGCGTGTTCGAGACCGGTCCGTGGAGTCGCCTGACCACATCGCGCGGACACGTGCTGGTGAAGCGACGGGCCTGGTCGCTCAGCTCCTGACGGTCCGTCGGGCGCCCACGAGCGCGGAGGCCAGCAGGCTCCGAAGCCGGGGTGGTTGGCTTGGCGCATGCACGTCTTCCTCACCGGCGCGTCCGGCTACATCGGCTCCTCGGTCCTCCGCGCCCTCGTCGCCCACGGGCACGAGGTCACCGCGATCGTCCGCTCCGACGAGAAGGCCCAGCGGGTGCGCGACGCCGGCGGACACGCGATCGTCGGTGACGTCACCGACGAGGAGATCGTCGAACGGCTCGCGCACGAGGCCGACGGGGTGGTCCACACCGCCTCGGCCGAGTCGGTCGACCCGGCGTTCACCGCGACCGTCCTCCGGGCGCTCGAGGGCACCCCGAAGCCGTTCGTCCACACCGGTGGCATCTTCACCTTCGGTGACTCGACCGCCGTCTCGGAGCAGTCGCCGATCGACCCGCCCGCGCTGACCGCCTGGCGGGTCGCGAACGAGGCCGCGGTCCGGGCGAGCACCGCACGCACGACGATCGTGGCCCCGGGCATCGTGTACGGCCGCGGCGCCGGCATCCCCGCGATGTTCGTCGGTGACGGCGAACACGAGGTCCGGCTCGTCGGCGACGGCTCGCAGCGCTGGACGACGGTGCACATCGACGACCTCGGCGAGCTCTACGTCCTCGCGCTGCACCGTGCGGAGCAGGACGGCTACGTCGTGGCCGCCACCGGGGACAACCCGACGCTCCGGGAGATCGCGGAGGCGGGTGCGCACGGTTCGCCGGTGGTCGCGGAGAGCGTCACCGAGTCGCGCGACCGCCTCGGTGCCGACTTCGCGGACGCGCTGCTGCTGCACCAGGAGGCCACGGGCGCGCATGCGCGCGCCGCGTTCGGGTGGAACCCGACCCGCCCGTCCCTGGTCGAGGACCTCACCGACGGCTCGTACGTGCGCTGAGCCGCCACCGGCGCGGTCGCGCCACGGACGGACTGGAGGCACGGTGCGGGCCCGCACCGTGCCTCCAGTCCGTCGGTGGGTCGCGTCGGACCGTCAGTCGAACGTGTTCGTCATCGCGTGTGCGGCGCGGTCGAGGTAGGCCCAGAGCTCGGCCTCGTCGAGGGGCGCGAGACCGAGCGACTCGACGGCCTCGTGCATGTGGTGCAGCCAGCGCTCGCGCGCCTCGGACGTGATCCGGAACGGCTGGTGGCGCATGCGGAGCCGCGGGTGGCCGCGTTCCTCGCTGTACGTGCCGGGGCCGCCCCAGTACTGCTGGAGGAAGGCGGACAGCCGCCAGACGGCTCCCTCGAGGTCGTCGGCCGGGTACATCGGCCAGATGACGTCGTCCTGCTGCACACCCTCGTAGAAGCGGCGGACCAGACGGTCGAACGTCGGGGCTCCGCCGATTCGGTCGTAGAGCGATCCGGTGGCGGAGACGCCGTGCTCGCCGACGCGGAGCGTGATCGGTTGCGCGGGCACACGGGCGGGCCCGGCGGCGCCCGCAGCGGTGGTGTCGTCGGTCATGCCTCGCTGCTCACTTCTCATCGTCGGTGTCGTCGGTCCGGATGGCCTGGCCGAGCAGGTTCCGCTTCGGCTTCCGCGACTTCGTCGGGGCCGGGGTCGGCTGGGTCCGCACGGTGCGCAGCCCGTTGATGGACGTGGCGTTCTCCCACCCCGCGGGCATGATCATCGCCATCGCCGGCAGGGTGACGCCGAGCTCGTCGACGCTGCGCTTCAGCCGGATGCGCAGCTCGCGCCCGACGACGTCGAGCTCCGAGGACCGCGTCTTCACCACGAGCCGGAACACCATGCCGGCGTCCGTGATCGACTGCAGCCCCCAGATCTCCGGCTTCTCGACGATGCGCTGTCGCCAGCGGGGCTCCTGCGACATCGTGACGGCTGCCTTCAGCAGGGCGTCCTGCACGGCGTCGATGTCGGTGTCGTACGGGACGGTGATGTCGACGAGGACCCGCGACCAGCCCTGGGACAGGTTGCCGACGCGGAGGATCTGCCCGTTCGGCACGAACCAGAGGATGCCGTTCACGTCGCGGATCTGCATGACCCGGAGGCCCACGTTCTCGACCACGCCGGTGGCCTGCCCGGTGTCGACGACGTCGCCGACGCCTGCCTGGTCCTCGAGGATCATGAAGATGCCGGACAGCAGGTCGCGCACGATGCTCTGCGCACCGACGGCGAGGCCGGCCGCGACGAGCGAGGCGCCCCCGACGATGCCGACCGCGGCGTTCGGGATCGCGACCGGGATGATGATGGCGAGTGCCACGGCCACGACGATCACGGTGGCGAGGTTCTCGAGGACGCTGCCGAGCGTCCGGGTGCGCTGCACGACGCGGGCGGTCTGCACCGGTGAGGCGATGAGCGCCTGCGTGTCGGTCGTCCCCTGGCGCTTCTTGACGCCGAGGACGACGCGGTTCACGACGGTGGTGATCATCCGGCGGAGGATCAGGCGCACGATGATCGCGGCGAGGATCACGATGACGATCGTGATCGGCTTGCCCCAGACGCTCCAGAAGTCGTCGAGGGCGGAGTTCACGGCTGCGTTGGTTGATGCGGCGAGGAGCATGATCCGATCGATGCTAGAGGGCGGGGCCTTGGCGTCCCGTGAGGAACCCCGAGACCCCGCCCGTCGTCAGCAGGTCAGGAGCCCGCGGGTCAGGCGTCCGCCGCCTGGACCCGGAGTGCCCGCTCGGTGCCCGCGAGGTTCTCGGTCACGATGCGGCGCAGTGCCGGGGTCTCGGGGTGGGCGTCGAGCCAGGCGCGGGCGGCGTCCCGCAGCTCCACCGAGGCGAGCGGTGCCGGGTAGAGCCCGGTGACGACCGTGTCGGCGATGTGGTAGCTGCGCTCGGCCCAGATGCGGGTCAGGACGTCGAAGTACTTCGACACCAGGCCCTCGAGCACGACCGGGCTGTTGACGTGCTGGAACCCGACCGTGGTCTGGCGCACGATCGCGTTCGGGAGCGCGTCCGAGTCGACCAGCGAGGAGAACGCCGCGAGCTTGCCGTCCGCGGTCGGGATCGACGCCCGGGCGCGAGCGGCTGCCTGCTCACCCGATGCGGTCTTGTCGGCGGCGAGCTCGGCGTCGACGTCCGACCCGTCCGCGGCACCGGCGAGCACGAGGCCCTCCAGCAGCTCCCAGCGCAGGTCGGTGTCGATCTCGAGCCCGTCGAGCGTCACCGAGCCGTCGCGCAGCCCCTGGAGCGTCGCGACGTGTTCGGGCGTGGACGGGATCTGCGCGAAGAACTTGACGAACTGGAACTGCGCGTCGGAGCCGGCCTCGGCCTCGGTCGCGAGGGTCCACAGGGTGTCGCCGACCTGGCGGATGGTCGCCTCGGACGTCGCCGGAGCGACGTAGTTGCGTGCGGTCAGCAGCAGCTGCGACAGCGTCGTGCGGATCGTGGTCGACTCGGTCTCGGTCGCGATGTTGCCGAGCACGAGCCGGACGTAGTCGCTCGCCGGGGCCTCGGCGTCGCGCGTGGCGTCCCAGATGGCGCCCCACACGATCGAGCGGGCGAGCGGGTTCGCGATGTCGGCGAGGTGCGCGATCGCGGTCTGGCGGGACTGCTCGTCGAGGCGGATCTTCGCGTACGCGAGGTCGTCGTCGTTGAGCAGCACGAGGTCGCCGCGGTGGACGCCGACGAGCTCCGGCACGTCGGTGCGGGCACCGTCGACGTCGATCTCGACGCGGTGGGTCCGCTCGAGCTTGCCGCCTTCGGACGCCGCGTAGACGCCGATCGCGAGACGGTGCGGGCGGAGCGTCGGGTGGTCCGTCGGCGCTTCCTGCAGGACGGCGAAGGACGTGATCGCGCCGTCGGCGTCGACCTCGAACTCCGGACGGAGGGTGTTCACCCCGGCGGTCTCGAGCCAGAGCGCGGACCAGTCGGAGAGGTCGCGGCCGCTCGTGGCCTCGAGCTCGACGAGGAGGTCACGGAGCTCGGTGTTCGAGTGGTGGTGCTTCTTGAAGTACGCCGAGACGCCGGCGAAGAACGCGTCGATCCCGACCCACGCCACGAGCTGCTTGAGGACCGAGCCGCCCTTGGCGTAGGTGATGCCGTCGAAGTTGACCTGGACGTCCTCGAGGTCGTTGATCGTCGCGACGATCGGGTGCGTCGACGGCAGCTGGTCCTGCCGGTACGCCCACGACTTCTCCATCGCCTGGAACGTCGTCCACGCCTCGGTCCACTCGGTGGCCTCGGCCGTGGCGATCGTCGACGCCCACTCGGCGAAGGACTCGTTGAGCCAGAGGTCGTTCCACCACTTCATGGTGACGAGGTCGCCGAACCACATGTGCGCGAGCTCGTGCAGGATCGTGACGACCCGGCGCTCCTTGATGGCGTCGGTCACCTTCGAGCGGAACACGTAGGTCTCGGTGAAGGTCACCGCGCCCGCGTTCTCCATGGCGCCGGCGTTGAACTCCGGCACGAAGAGCTGGTCGTACTTCTCGAACGGGTACGCGACGTCGAACTTCTCCTCGTAGTAGGCGAAGCCCTTCTTCGTGATGTCGAACACGTACTCGGGGTCGAGGTACTCGGCGAGCGACTTCCGCGCGAAGACGCCCAGCGGGATCGTGCGGCCGTCGCGGCTCGTCAGCTCGTCGCGGACGACCTCGTACGGCCCGGCGACGAGCGCGGTGATGTAGCTGGAGATCTTCGCGGTCGGGGGGAAGGACCACGTCGCGATCTCGCCGTCGACGTGCGGCTGGGGGGTCGGGGAGTTCGAGACGACCTGCCAGCGGGCCGGCGCGGTGACGGTGAAGGAGAACTGGGCCTTGAGGTCGGGCTGCTCGAACACGGCGAACATCCGCCGGGAGTCCGGGACCTCGAACTGCGAGTAGAGGTAGACCTCGTCGTCGACGGGGTCGACGAAGCGGTGCAGGCCCTCGCCCGTGTTCGTGTAGAGCGCGTCGGACACGACCACGAGCTCGTTCTGCTCCTGCAGGTCGTCCAGCTGGATCCGGACGCCGTCGTTCACGGCGGCCACGTCGAGCGCGGCACCGTTCAGCGTGACGGTGTGCACGGTCTTCGTGATCGCGTCGATGAACGTCGAGGCGCCGGGGGTCGCGCTGAAACGCACGCGGGTGGTGCTGCCGAACGTCTCGGCACCGCGGGTGAGGTCGAGCTCGACCTCGTACGACTGCACGTCGACGACGGCGGCGCGCTCCTGGGCTTCGATTCGGGTGAGGTTCTCTCCGGGCACGGACGCTCCAACTTCCACTGGGGACGCGGACGGGTCGTTGTCCGCGTACGAGGGGTCCCGGCGCGGCGTCGTGCACCGGCGGGACGGTCGACTCCAGCCTAGCGAGCGCGCGTACGCTCGCATCCGTGACCGAGACGACTGTGGACAACACGACCGAACGCACCGCTGTGGACTTCTGGTTCGACCCGAACTGCCCGTGGGCCTGGATGACGAGCCGCTGGGTGGGTGAGGTCGAGCGCCAGCGTCCGATCGACGTCACGTGGCACGTCATGAGCCTCTTCGTCCTCAACGAGCACCAGGACGTCCCGGAGTCGTACCGGGAGCGGCTCACCGCAGGCCAGGTCTACCCGCGGATCGTGACGGCCGCACGGCTCCGCCACGGCGACCAGGTCGTGAAGCCCCTCTACGACGCGCTCGGCGAGCACGTCCACCACCGGCAGGAGAGCGACCCCGAGCAGGTCGTCCCGACGGTGCTCGCGGAGCTCGGTCTCGACGCCGACCTGGTCGAGTACGCGTGGACGGACGAGGTCGACCAGGCCGTCCGCGCCAGCCACCAGGACGGCATCGACCGGGTCGGCCAGGACGTCGGGACGCCCGTCATCGCTGTCGAGGGCACCGCGTTCTTCGGCCCGGTCATCTCGCCGGCACCGAAGGGCCAGGAGGCGCTCGACCTCTGGGACGGCGTCGTCGCGGTCGCGAAGTACCCGGGCTTCTTCGAGCTGAAGCGCTCGCGCACCGTCGGCCCGGTCTTCGACACCACCGTCTGACGCGAACGGTCGCCGCACAACCAAAGACGCGCGGAACCACGAGATCGTCTGGTTCGGTCTGACTTTGGTTGCGCAGGAGCGCAGGAGTGCAGGAGTGCAGGAGCGCAGGAGCGTAGGAGCGCAGGAGCGCAGGAGTGCGCGGCCGGGAGGCACGGGTCGCGCCCGGCAGGCGGGCGCGGCCCGCGGGGACGGCTCAGTCGAGCGGCAGTCGCATGAGTGTCAGGTCGAGCCAGCGGTCGAACTTCCGCCCGACCTCCGGCAGGACGCCGACGGTCACGAACCCGAGCCGTTCGTGCAACGCGATCGACCCGGTGTTCGACGAGCAGATCCCGGCCATCAACACGTGGTGCCCGTCGGCTCGCGCCCGAGCCACGAGTGCGTCCATGAGCACGGTCGCCACGCCCCGCCCGCGGAACCGCTCGACCACGTAGACGCTGTGCTCGACCGTGTGCCGGTAGCCCTGGTGCGGCCGGAAGCCGCTGTACGTGGCGTAGCCCGCGACGACGCCCTCCACCTCGGCGACGAGCACCGGCAGTCCGGCCGACCGCCGCTCGGCAAGCCAACCGTCGAACCAGGGGCGCGGGTGGGGTTCCTCCTGCCAGATCGCCGTGGAGTGCAGCACCGCGTCGACGTGCAGCCCGTGCACGACGTCGAGGTCGCGCGGCTCGCAGTCGCGCACCGTGACCGCGGAAGGGGATCCCGTCGCATATGCTGTCGGCATGTCTCAGATCGTAGACGAAGTTGCGCCGGAAGCGGAACCGGCGGACACGGCGTCCGCTGACGACGCCGAGCAGCGTCGACTCGGCGAACGGCTCCGGCGTCTCCGCACCGAGCGCAAGTGGAGCCTCACCGAACTCGCCGAGGAGTCGGGCGTCTCCCGCGCCATGATCAACCGCGTCGAGCGCGGGGTGTCCAGCCCGACGGCCACCATCCTCGGGCGGCTGTCCGGGGCGTTCGGACTCACCGTCTCACAGCTCCTCGACGAGAGCCTCGAGCACGAGGTGCCCAGGTCGAGCGACCCCGACCAGGCGCGCGGCGTCCAGCGCGGCGCGACCGCGGACTCCTGGACCGACCCCGACACCGGGTACCGCCGTCGTCCCGTCTCGAGTGCGGACTTCCCCGCGGACGTGACCGAGGTGCGCCTCCCGGCCGGCCGCGGAGTGGCCTACCCGGCGTCCGCGTACGCCTTCCTCCGGCACTGCATCTGGGTGCTCGACGGCACGCTCGAACTCGTCGTCGGCGACGACGTGACGCGCCTCGGCGCGGGGGACCGGATCGAGCTCGGCGAGCCGGCCGACGTGGTCTACCGGAACACCGGCGACGACCTCGTCCGGTACGTCGTCGTCGTGGTCCGGGGCCGGTAGGCGCAGGAATAGGATCGGTGCCATGCGCATCCACCTCGGAACGGACCACGCCGGCCTCGAGTTCAACAAGACCCTCGCCACCCACCTGACGGAGGCCGGGCACGAGGTGGTGGACCACGGTCCGACCGAGTACGACGCACTCGACGACTACCCCTCGTTCTGCATCAACGCCGCGCACGCGGTCGTGCAGGACCAGCGCGCCGGTGTCGAGTCCCTCGGCGTGGTGTTCGGCGGTTCCGGCAACGGCGAGCAGATCGCCGCGAACAAGGTCGAGGGCATCCGGGCCGCGCTCGTCTGGAACGAGTCCACCGCGGTGCTCGCCCGCCAGCACAACGACGCCAACGTCATCTCGATCGGCGCACGCCAGCACACCGAGGACGAGGCGATCCGCTTCGTCGACCTCTTCATCGCCGAGCCGTTCTCGGGCGAGGAGCGCCACGCCCGTCGCATCGCGCAGCTCGCCGAGTACGAGACCACGGGGCACATCGCCGGTGAGCAGATCGACGAGTAGGCCGGGTAGACAGGCTCCATGCCCGAGGGTCACTCCGTCCACCGCATCGCCAACCAGTTCGCCCGGCACTTCGTCGGCAAGCGCTGCGAGGTGTCCAGCCCGCAGGGACGCTTCGCCGCCGGGGCGGAGCAGCTCGACGGCAAGCGGATGGTCGCCGCGCGCGCGGTCGCGAAGCAGCTGTTCCTGGAGTTCGAGGACGACCTGTTCCTCCGCGTCCACCTCGGCCTCTACGGCGCGTGGGACTTCGCCGGCGTGATCTCGTCGGCCGAGGCGTTGTCCGAGGACGGCGACGGCGAGGAGTCGCTGTCGTCGATCGGCGCGCCGCGGCTCGCCCGGTACCGGATGGCCGAGCAGGAGAAGGCCGAGGACCCGATCGAGTCCTTCCCGCCGGACCCGGTCGGACAGGTGCGCGTCCGGATCCTCACCGAGGACACCGTCGCCGACCTCCGCGGCCCGACCGCCTGCGTGGTCGAGGACCCGGCCGGCGTGCAGCGCGCCCTCGACAAGCTCGGACCGGACCCGATCAACGACGACGGACCCGAGGCCGAGAAGACCTTCGTCGAGAACGTCCGGAAGCGGAACGTCGCGATCGGGCAACTGCTCATGGACCAGTCCGTGGTCGCGGGCATCGGCAACATCTACCGTGCCGAGCTGCTGTTCCGGCAGCGCATCGACCCGTACAAGCCCGGCAAGAAGATCACCGTGAAGCAGGCGAAGGCGCTGTGGCAGGACTGGTCGAAGCTGCTGCACGACGGTGTCCGCGACGGTCTCATGCTGACCATGGACGACCTGTCGGAGGCCGACCACGCGAAGGCCGTGCGTTCCCGGAAGGACCGGCACTGGGTGTACCACCGCGAGGGCGAGCCCTGCCGGGTGTGCGGGACGGAGATCCGGATGGCGGACATGGCCGGCCGCAAGCTCTACTGGTGCCCGAAGGACCAGAAGTAGCGTCGGCGGCAGCGGTCACACGTCGAGGTACGTGAACCGTCCCTCGATCGCGGTGCCGAGCACCCGGGCCGAGCGCAACGCTCCCGACGACGGCGCTGCGAGCGGGTCCTCCGCCAGGAGCACCAGGTCGGCGACGTCCCCGACGGACACCCCGACCCGGCCACCCTCGGTCGACCCGCGCCACGCGGTCAGCGCGGCGAGCCGCTCGGCCGGGTGCCACGGCTCCCGTCCGTCCCGGTCCCGCCCGACCGCCGCCGCCATCGACACCCACGGGTCGAGCGGTGCCACCGGCGCGTCGGAGCCGAGCAGCAGGGACGCACCCGCGCGGTCGAGCGACGCGAACGCGAACGCCCGGTCGGTCACGCCCGCCCAGTGACGGTCCGCGATGTCCCGGTCGTCCATCGCGTGCTCCGGCTGCACGGACGCCGCGACGCCGAGCCGCGCGAAGCGCTCCACGTCCTCCGGCACGAGCAGCTGCGCGTGCTCGATCGTGCCGCGGGCGCCGACGGCCTCGAAGACGTCGAGCGCGAGGGTGTTCGCCCGGTCGCCGATCGCGTGCACGGCGGGGACGAGCCCGGCCGCCACGGCACGTCGGACCATCGCGACGAGGTCCTCGAACGCGTACGCGAGCACGCCCGAGCCGTCGGTCATCGCCGCCGTCCGGGTGCCGAGCGACCCGTCGGTGATCACCTTGAACGGCCCCATCGTCACGAGTCCCCGGGTCCCGGGCACGACGTCGCCGGTGCGGAGCCCGCGCGCGATCGCGGCGTCGAGCTCGCCCGGGTACACCCCGGACCCGACCCGCAGGCCGTCCGTCCCCGCTTGCACGCGCCGGGTCCACCGGTCGATCCCGAACACCATCTCGAGATCGCGCACCCGCGTCACCCCGCGGGCGGCGGCCGCCTCGACGGCGTCCGCCACGAACCCGTCGAGCACGTCGTCCGGCACACGGGAGAGCGCGCCGGTCACGTCGAAGGCGTCCTGCTCGCGCAGGACGCCGTCCTCGCCGGCCGGCAGGGGCCGCCCGACCAGGGCGGCGAAGTGCTGCAGCGCGAGGGCGTTGCACCACACGGCGTGCAGGTCCGCACTGATGACGACGACCGGGAGGCCCGGTGCGGCCTGGTCGAGCAGCTCGCGGCGCGCGGGGCGTGGCCACATCCCGTCGCGGTAGCCGTGCCCGACGAGCACCCGGTCCGGCACGCCCGTGCGGGCGACGTCGGCCAGGAGGGACGCGGTCGACTCCGCGGAGTCGCAGCCGGACACATCGACCCGTCGTCGCACGAGCGCCCACTGGTCGAAGTGCACGTGGTGGTCGACGAGTCCGGGTCCGAGCCACGCGCCGGCAGCGTCGACGACCTCGGTCTCGGCGGAGGTCGGGTCGAGGGTCCCCGCGGGTGCGATCGCGGCGACCCGCCCGTCGACGACCCGGACGTCGCACGGGGCGCCTGCGGTGCCCACGCGCCGGACGGTGCGGAGCAGTGTCTCGGTCATCCCCACCGTCACGGCCGGTCCGCCGCTGGCGCGTCGGCCCGGAACCGGCGGCGTGGGCCCAGCGCCTCCAGCCCGTGTGCCCGGACCATCTCGTCGGCGAGCGCCGGCGAGGCGTAGGGTCCGTCGCCCCGCAGGCCGGCGACGATCCGCTCGACGACCTCGGGGGCCTTGTTCTGGGAGAGCTTGGCGCGGGCGTCGAACCGGGCGACCCGGATGCGGATGCCCACGGTCCCCTTCGCCATCGCGCGGGCGCTCTGCTCGTCGACCTCGAGGGACACCGGCTCCGGCATCACCTGCTCGAAGTGGTCGACGAGTTCGCCGAGGACGCGGAAGTTCTCCTCGTCGGACAGGATCTCCGGCGTGCCCCAGCAGTGCGCGGTGACGTGGTTCCACGTCGGGACGAACTGCTCGGGCGGGTACCAGGCGGGGGAGACGTACCCGTGCGGTCCCTGGAACACGACGAGGACCTCGTGCTGCCCGAGTTCGTGGGCGACCTCGTCGGGGCGGCCGACGTGGGAGACGAGGACGATCTCGTCGTCGGTGTTCGTGGCCGTGTCGAGGAGGACGGGGTAGTGCGACGCGACGAGCCCCGCGGCGGTGGGCGACACGATCGTGGCCCACGGGTGCTCGGCGATCAGCCGACGGACCTCGGCGACGTCGGTCACGAGGAAGTGGGGTGTGTGCCGCATGGGTCGAGCGTGGCACAGGTCGCTCCGCGGGCGCGAGGGCCGTCGTTTCCGGCCTGTTTCCGAGAAGTAAAGGTTTCAGAGATCATTGAAACAAGTCTTGTGGTGGGGTTTCGTCCGGCCCTAGCTTCGCCGTCAACGACGACCGGTCCCGAACCGGACGCGCTCGACTCGAGGAGCAAACGATGCGACGCAGGACTCTCGCCGCGCTGGCCGCGGCGGCCACGGTGGCGCTGGTGGCCACGGGCTGTTCCGCAACCGGGACCGCGAACGACCAGGCGGGATCGGGCGGGAGCCTGGTGTACGCCACGGGCGAGCCCGACCACCTCACCCCCGGACGCCAGACCGTCGCGTTCACCCAGGTGCTCAGCCTGTTCGCACCCCTCACCGAGACCGACTCGGACGGCAAGCTCCACGACGTCGCGGCGAAGAGCGTCACCTCGAGCGACAACACCACGTGGACGATCACGCTGCGGGACGGCTGGAAGTTCCAGAACGGCGAGGAGGTCACGCCCGAGAGCTACGTCAAGGCGTGGAACCACACCGCGTACGGGCCGAACGCCTGGGAGAACAGCGGCGAACTCGCGTCGATCGTCGGGTACGCGGACCTCAACCCGGCGTCGGGCAAGCCGAAGACGAAGGAGATGTCCGGGCTGAAGATCACGGGCAAGGACACCTTCACGGTGACGCTCGACCACGCCGACAGCCAGTTCCCCCTCCAGCTCAGCCAGGCGCAGACCGCCTTCTACCCGATGCCGGAGGCCGCCTACGCGGACCTCAAGGCGTACGACGCGAAGCCGATCGGCAACGGTCCGTACGAGATGACCGAGAAGTGGAAGGCGAACCAGCCGTTCACCGTCACCGCGTGGAAGGGGTTCGAGGGCACGAAGGCGAAGACGGAGGACGTCACCTTCAAGAGCTACTCGGACATGAACACCGCCTACACCGACGTGCTCGCCGGCAACGCGGACGTGCTCTTCCTGCCGGCCGACAAGATGACGAGCGCCGGTTCCGACTTCGGCGACCGGCTGCACTCGTTCGACGCCCCCGGCATCGACTACCTCGGCTTCCCGCTCTGGGACGACCGCTACTCGAACCCCGACGTCCGCCGAGCGATCTCGATGTCGATCGACCGCGAGCAGGTGAACAAGGCGATCTACGGCGGCCTGTACGAGCCGGCGACTGCCCTCACTCCGCCGAACATGTCCGGCACGCAGGAGGGCATCTGCGGCGAGGCGTGCGAGTTCTCCCCGTCGAAGGCCAAGGCGCTCCTGAAGGAGGCCGGCGGGTTCGACGGCACGATCACGCTCGTCTACCCGGGTGGCAACGGCCTCGACTCGCTGTACCAGGCGTACGCCAACCAGATCCGTCAGAACCTCGGCGTCGACACGGTCGCGAAGGCCACCACGGACTGGGCGTCGTACTACTCGGAGCTGACCGACAAGAAGATCGCGGGCCCGCACTTCGGCCACTGGGGTGCGCTCTACGCCAGCCAGCAGAACACCCTCCGTGCACTGTTCACCAAGGCCGGCGGCTGTGCCCCCTGCACCGGGTACTACCAGTCGGACGAGGTCGATCAGCTGCTCGCGAAGGCCGACTCCGCGGGGTCGCAGGCCGAGGCGAACGAGTACTACGCCCAGGCGCAGAAGGCCGTGCTCGAGGACTTCCCGGTCGTGCCCACGTTCTTCGACAAGTACGCCTACGTGGTCAGCGACAAGATCGCCTCGCTCCCCGCGGTCGACGGCAGCCCCGTCGTCCCCGGCATCACCGTCAAGTAGGGACCGGCACCACCCGATGGACCAGCGCACCGTCCTCCGCCTCGCGGCCGAGGTCCCCGACCGCGACGGGTTCCCGCTCGTCGACGACCTGCACGCCCGGTTCGCCGCGCTCGCCGCGGCGCACCCCGACCAGGTCACGGTCACCCGGATCGGCACCAGCCGGCTCGGGGAACCCCTCCACAGCCACCGCATCGGGTCCGGGTCGCACGCCGCCGTCGTCGTCGGCGGCGTGCACCCGAACGAGCCGATCGGCTCGTGGACGGCCCTGCACCTCGCGACGTGGCTGCTCGAGGACCCGGAGACCGCGGCGACGCTCGACACCACCTGGCACATCGTCCCGACGATCGACCCGGACGGCATGCGGCTCAACGAGGCGTGGTTCCGGGACCCGCACGACCGGGTGCACTACGCCCGGCACTTCTACCGCCCGGCGCCGGACAGCCAGGTGGAGTGGACCTTCCCCAACAGCCACGGGTCGGTGTACTTCGACCGGGTGCTCCCGGAGACGCTCGCGTTCATGCGGCTCATCGACGACACCCGGCCGGACCTCCTCGTGTCGCTGCACAACGGCGAGATGGGCGGCGTCTACTACTACCTGTCCGAGGACCTGCCCGACGTCATCGACACCCTGCGCGCGGTGCCGGCCGCGCTGGGGCTACCGCTCGACACGGGGGAGCCCGAGTCGCCGCACCTCCGAGCACTCGCCCCCGCGGTGTTCGCGATGGACGGCGTCGAGGCCGCGTACGACTACCTCGTGAGCCTCGGGATCGACCCCGCCGAGCACATCCACGGCGGTTCGAGCGCCGCCTGGGCAGCACGGCACGGGACCCTGTGCATGGTCGCCGAGCTGCCGTACTGGAGCCACCCGGACGCGGACGACCAGACCCCGACCGACGAGTCGTACGCGGACCTCCTCCGCCGCTCGGCCGACGACCTCGCTGCCTCGGGCGCGGAACTGCGGGCGGTCCTCGACGAGGCGTCCCCGATGCTCACGATCGCGTCGCCGTTCCTCGAGGCCTCCCGAGCGTTCGTCCCGATGCTCGCAGGCATAGCGGACACCGACCGGGCACGGGCCGACCACGAGCCCGCCGACCGGACGGCGACGGTCGCCGAGCGCTTCGGCTGCGAGGACCTGGTCCGCTGCTTCCGCCTGCGCTACGGGGGCATGCTCCTCCGGGCGCTCGAGGTGGAGACGACCGCCGGCACCGCCCCGGCGCCGCTCCGGCGGTTGCGCGACCAGCTCGCCGAGCGGTACGCCGAGTGGCAAGCCGACGATCTGCCCGATGCCGCGCCGATCCCGATCCGCACGCTCGTGGGCGTGCAGTTCGGGGCGATCCTCGCCTGCGCGAGCCACGTCGCCGGAGGCGACGACAGCAGGCACAGCGCGGAGCCGGACCGCGCCTCTCCCCACCGGCACGGCCCGTCCGCCGCTGGCGCGTCGGCCGGGAACCGGCGGCGTGGGCCCAGTCCGTTGCTCGCCACGTCGCTGACGGGAGGCGCGTGATGCGCCCGGCGCTCGCCGTCGGCCGCCGACTCGGCGGCCTGGTCGTCGTGTTCCTCGGGGTGACCTTCCTCATCTACGCGATGACGTTCGCGCTGCCGGGCGACCCGATCAAGGCGCTCGGCGGGGACCGGCCGCTCTCCGACGCCGTCGTCCGGGCGCTCCGAGCCGAGTACCACCTCGACCAGCCGCTGTGGCTGCAGTACCTGCAGTACCTCGGCGGGCTCTTCCGGGGCGACTTCGGCACCGACTTCAGCGGGCAGTCCGTCGGGGAGCAGATGGCCTCGCGGTGGCCGGTCACGATCACCCTCGCGCTGACGGCCTGGGCGATGGAGATCGTGCTCGGCATCGGACTCGGAGCGCTGTCGGCACTCCGGCGCGGCACCGTCCTCGACAAGTCCGTGCTCGTCGGGACCATCGTCGTGGGGGCCGTGCCGGTGTTCGTGCTCGGCGTCGCACTCCAGCTCGTGTTCTCGGTGCGGCTGCACTGGTTCCCGGTGGCCGGCGCGACCGCGGGCTGGCCCACCGCCTACGTGCTGCCCGCGTTCGTGGTCGCGCTGTTCGGCCTCGCGGCCGTGTCCCGACTCACCCGGACCTCGATGATCGAGACGCTCGACGCCGACTTCGTGCGGACCGCGCGGGCGAAGGGCCTCGCGCCCGGCCGGATCGTCGGGGTCCATGTCATGCGCAACTCGCTCATCCCCACGGCGACCTACCTGGCGACCGACCTCGGCTACCTCATGGGCGGCACGGTGATCGTCGAGGGCATCTTCAACCTCCCCGGCGTCGGGAACCTGCTCTTCCAGGGCATCCGCTCGCACGAGGGCGCGGTCGTCGTCGGGATCTCGACCGCGCTCATCCTGGTGTTCCTCGTCACGAGCGTGCTCGTCGACCTGCTGCACGCCGCCCTCGACCCGCGTGTCCGGACAGGAGCCGCAGCATGACCACCTCCGCCATCGGCGCGACCCTCGAACCCGCCGTCGTCACCCGTCGACGACCCCTGCGCGCCGCCGTCCGCAAGCCCGGCTTCTGGGTGCCGGCATCCGTGCTGGTCGTCGTCCTGCTCATCGCCGTGTTCCCCGCGTTCTTCGCCGGCTTCTTCGGCCACGGCGACCCGCGCGCGTGCGACCTCGGCCGGAGCGGCGCTCCCGCGGCCGACGGGCACCCGTTCGGCTTCGACCTGCAGGGGTGCGACGTCTACGCGAACGTGGTCTACGGCACCCGGTCCTCGGTCGCGGTGGCCCTGCTCACCACGGTCCTCGCCGGGGTGGTCGCGGTCGTCGTCGGGACGGTCGCCGGCATGCTCGGCGGCTGGGTGGACGCGGTGCTCGCCCGCCTGACCGACGTCTTCCTCGGCTTCCCGTTCCTCCTCGGCGCGGTCGTCGTGCTCAACAGCGTCGGGGAGCGCTCGGTGCTGACCGTGTCGCTCGTGCTGGCGCTGTTCGGCTGGCCGACCATGGCGCGGCTCGTCCGGTCGAGCGTGCGGAGCGTCCGGAACGCCGAGTTCGTCCTGGCAGCCCGGACGATGGGCCTCTCCACGTGGCGCATCACCACGCGGTACGTGCTGCCGTCGTCGATCTCGCCGCTGCTCGTACTCGCCACCATCACCGTCGGCGGCGTCATCGTGTCGGAGTCGTCGCTGACGTACCTCGGCATCGGCCTCGAGAGCCCGGCGATCTCGTGGGGGCTGCAACTGTCCGCCGCCACGAGCCAGTTCCTCCGCGCGCCCCACATGCTCGTCGCGCCCGCGGCGTTCCTCGCCGTCACCGTGCTGTCCGTCATCGCGCTCGGCGACACGCTGCGCGCCGCACTCGACCCACGCCGCCGCTGACGCGCGTCGCGCCGCACCCTGCGGCCGGCAGCCGTCAGACTCGTCACCACCGCCCCTCGAAAGGACACCCACAGTGACCGACACCCTCGCCGCGTACCGGAAGACCCTGCCCTACATCCACGACTGGGTGTCCTACAAGGTCTGGCAACTCCGCGTCCCGGGCGTGCAGGTCGCCATCGGGTACGCGGGCGAGGTCCTCTTCGAGGAGGCCTGGGGACACGCCGACGTCGAGGCCGGCCGGCGACTCACCACCACCGACCTCTTCCGGATCGCCTCGCACTCGAAGACGTTCACCGCGACCGCGCTCCTGCTGCTCGCCGAGCGCGGCGCCCTCCGGCTCGACGACACCGTCGGCACGTACGTCCCGGCGCTCGCCGACGGCGGCTCCCCGCTCGCCGACGCCACCCTCCGCGAGCTCATGGAGATGGGCGCCGGCGTGATCCGCGACGGGCACGACGGCGACTACTGGTCCCTCGCGCGCCCGTTCCCCGACGAGGAGGAGCTGCTCGCGCTCGTCCTCGACCGCGGCCAGAAGGTCCCGGCGGGGTCCTCGTTCAACTACTCGAACCTCGGGTACTCGCTGCTCGGCCTCGTCATCGCCGCGGTCTCCGGTACGACGTACAACGACTTCGTCCGCGAGGCGATCACCGAGCCGCTGGGCTTACGGAACACCGGCCCGGACTGGGACCCCACGCGGGCGGACGACTTCGTGGTCGGCTACACCGGCTTGCACACCGACCGCCGCCGACACCGCATCGACCACGTCGACACCCGGGCGATGGCCGCCGCCACCGGCTTCCACGGCACCGCGGGCGACCTCGTGCGGTACTTCTCGCAGCACGTCATCGGGCAGGGCGCCCTCCTCAGCGACCACTCGAAGCGGCTCGCACAGCGCAAGGCCTGGAGCGCCACCGACGACCCGGCCGACCGCGGCTACGGCGCGGGCTTCGTCGTCGACCGGATCGGCGGACGCGAGGTCCGCGGCCACTCCGGCGGCTTCCCGGGTCACATCACCCAGTCGCTGTTCGACCCGGCGTCCGGGCTCGTCGTGTCGGTGCTCACCAGCGCCGCCGCCGGACCCGCGACGCTCATCGCCACCGCGATCGTCGAACTCCTCGACCGCGCCGCGGCCGACGACGCACCCGGCGCCCCCGTGCCCGACGGCGTCGACCCCGCCACCTTCACCGGACGCTTCGCGAACCCGTGGGGCGTCACCGACATCGCGCTGGTCGGCGACCGGCTCCTCGAGATCGACCCCGCAGCGCCCGCCCCGCTCGAGTCGCCCACCCGGCTCGAGGTGGTCGACGCCGACACCCTGCGGATGACGCACGGCAACCGCTTCGGCTCGATCGACGAGGACGTCACCTACTCACGCGACGTGGACGGCACCGCGACGGGCATCCGCGCCGGCGGCGGCATGAGCCTCACCGCCTGGTCCGTCCCGGTCGAGCCGCCCGCCGTCGCCGCCGGGGTCGAGGCGTGAGCGAGGGGGACCGCCAGGCGCTCCGGGCGGAGGCACGCAGCGACGTCGTCCTCGAACCCGCACGGCAGGCGTTCGTCGAGGAGTTCGCACTCATGTTCAGCGACATGGCGGGCATGCCGCTCACGGACGCCCGCGTGCTCGGCTACCTCATGATGACCCGTGCCCCGCACTCGTCCTCGTCCGACCTGCAGACCGCCCTCGGCGCCAGCTCGGGCTCGATCTCGATGGCGACGCGGCGGCTCGTCGACAGCGGCTTCGTGAAGCGCCACACCGTCCCCGGTGAGCGCAGCCACTACTTCCGCGCCGAGGCCGACGTCTGGGGCTCGTGGCTCGCCGGGGAGCGCCGCTACCTCGACCGCCAGCGCGACATCATCGGCCGCGGCCTCGCGATCGTCGAGTCCGGCGGGCACGCCGCCGACGGCGACGTCGACGCCGAGGTCCGCGAGCGCCTCCGCAACGGCCGCGACTACATGCAGTGGCTCCGCGGGCACCACTTCACGATGCTCGAGGAGTGGGAGGCGTTCAAGGCCGACCGCGACCGCACCGACCGATCGGAGACCCGATGAGCGACGTCCTGTCCGTGGAGCACCTCACCGTCACGTTCGACGTCGAGGGCGAGACCGTCCGCGCCGTCGACGACGCGTCGTTCCGGGTCGGGCGCGGCGAGGTCGTCGCGGTCGTGGGGGAGTCCGGCTCCGGCAAGAGCATGACCGCGATGACGGCGATGGGCATCGCACCCGACGGTGCCCGCGCGACGGGCAGCATCCGCATCGGTGACCTCGAGGTCCTCGGCGCCGACGAGCGCACCCTCCGCGAGGTCCGTGGACGCCGCGTCTCGATGGTGTTCCAGGACCCGTCGGCCGCGCTCAACCCCGTCTTCACCGTCGGCTTCCAGCTCGCCGAGGCGGTGCGCCGCGCCGAGGCCGGACTCGACCGCGCCACCGTCCGCGCCCGCTCGGTCGAGCTCCTGCGCTCCGTCGAGGTGCCGGAACCCGAGCGTCGGCTCGGCCAGTACCCGCACGAGCTCTCCGGCGGCCAGTGCCAACGGGTGATGATCGCGATGGCGCTCGCCGCCGACCCCGACCTGCTCATCGCGGACGAACCCACCACCGCCCTCGACGTCACGGTCCAGGCCGAGGTGCTCGACGTCCTGCGTGCGCTCCGCGGCCGCACCGGCACCGCGATCCTCCTCATCACGCACGACATGGGCGTCGTCGCCGACCTCGCGGACCGCGTGGTGGTGATGCGCCGCGGCCGGGTCGTCGAGTCCGGCGACGCCGTCGCCGTCCTGACGACGCCCACCGCCGAGTACACGCGCGAGCTGCTCGCCGCCGTCCCCCGCCTGGGAGCCTCCGTCCCGGGCGCGGACACGGGTGCCGGCCTGGAGGCGCGCCTCACCCCAGCCCCGGTCCTCGACGTCCGGCACCTCGTGGTGGAGTACGGCGGTGCGCTCCGGGGACGCTTCCGCGCGGTGGACGACGTGTCGTTCACGGTGGGGCGTGGGGAGATCGTCGGGCTGGTCGGCGAGTCCGGCAGCGGCAAGACGACGATCGGCCGCGCCGCCGTCGGCCTCGCCCCCGTCACGGCGGGCAGCGTCGTCGTCGAGGGCACCGACGTCGCCACCGCGGGCCGCTCCGAGCGCCGGGCCATGCGTCGGCGCGTCGGCGTGGTGTTCCAGAACCCGCTGCGGTCGCTGAACCCGCGCTACACGGTCGGACAGACGGTCGCCGAGCCGCTGCGGCAGATCCTGCGCCTGCCGGCTGCCGAGGTCACCGAGCGGACCGAGCGGCTCCTCGCCGACGTCGGGCTCGACGGCGGCTTCGCGGAGCGGTACCCCCACGAGCTCTCCGGCGGACAGCGCCAGCGCGTCGCGATCGCCCGCGCCGTGGCGCTCGACCCGGCGCTCCTCGTCGCCGACGAGCCGACGAGTGCCCTCGACGTGTCCGTGCAGGCCCGGGTGCTCGACGTGTTCCGCGAGCTCCAGGAACGCCTCGGCTTCGCGTGCCTCTTCATCACGCACGACCTCGCCGTCGTCGACACCCTCTGCGACCGGGTCGTGGTGCTGCACGACGGGCGGGTCGCCGAGCAGGGGACCCGCGACGCGATCCTCCGGAGTCCCGAGGACGCGTACACGCGCCGGCTCGTCCAGGCCGCACCCGTGCCGGACCCCGTGGAACAGGCCGCCCGTCGCGCCGAACGGCTCGCGTCCCTGGCCTCCTGAGCTCCTCGTCCACGCCCGGCGGATCGCGAGGCGACGATCGATCCTGCCGTTGGCAGTTCCGGTTCGCGGATCCCGAGGTCGGCGCACCGGAACTGCCACGGACGAGGACGATCTGCGTCAGGTGGGTGATGGATGTCCGTCCGGGGCACGGACCCGTCCGAGTGATCGCCGCATAGCGGACACCGAGGCGTACCCGTGCCGGTCCGACACCGCGTCCGGAGCGTCACCGGCCAGCAGCGCCGCGCGGACGGCGAGCGCCCGGTACCAGCGGCCGAGCTGCGCCGGAGAACACCCGGTCGCCTCCCGGAACCGGCGGTGCAGTGTGCGTTCCGACACCCCGGTGACGGCGAGCAGCTCCGCGACCGGGACCGCCCGGGTGGCGTCGAAGAGCACGTCGAGGACAGCGCCGAGGCTGTTGTCGGCCGCGAGCACCGGCGGGGGACCGTGCCGGAGGACGGTGGTCACCACGAGGAGTGCGAGCGCATCCGCCTGCGCGTGCGCCCAGCGGACCGAGAGGCTGTCCACCTCGCGGGCGGCCGCGACCACCGAGGGTTCCGGCGACCCGGACGGCTGCGTCTCCAGGAACACGGGGAGGGCGAGCGCTTCATCGGCGAGCGGCCCGAGGGCCACCGAGCCGACCGTCACCCCGGTCGGGCGCGGCCAGAGCGGATCGTCGTCCACCGGAGGGCCGTGCACCTCCGCCGACGTCCCGACGCTCATCGCGGCGCCGTGGCGGAGGATCGCGGCGCCCCCGGGGTGCAGCACCCAGTACCGACCTGCGCGGTGCAGGACGACGGGCGTGTGCAGGGTCACGACCCACGCCGTGACGTCCGGGTCGAGGTGCAGGGTCCAGTCCGGGGCTGCGGACAGCAGCGAACGGCCGAAGGAGCACCGGAGCCCCGCGATCTCGATGAGGGCCTGGAGCGCGTCGGACACCCCGTCAGCTTGTCAGCGCACGAACGGCCCCGATGCCCTCGACGGGCGACCTGTGGACAGGCGTCAGCGGGCGCGGACCGCCGTCAGCGGACGTCGGCGGTCGACCAGAGTGTCCGGACACCGTCCCGCACCGGACGCACCAGCGGCGGCAGGAACAGGACCGCTGCCGCCGCGTACGTGACGGCCTGCACGACGCCGGGTGCCAGCACGACGAGGTCCAGGGCGGCTTGCGACACCGCCGCGAGCGGAGCGAACCAGCTCAGGGCGAAGTGCGACACGACGAGCAGCACGCCGCCGACGGCCACGACCCACCCGAGGACCCGTCGGAAGCCCGACGAACCGCGGACCACCTGGACGCCGAACGCCAACAGCAGCACGATCGCGACGAGCGACACGAAGGACCCCACGATCCCGGGGACGGGCCACGACACCGCGGACAGGAGCGTGGCGAGCGCGAAGGTCACCGTCGCCCGAGCACGGGTCAGCCAGGCCGCCACGAGGACCACCCCGGCCCCGAGCGCACCGAGGACCGAGCCCGCGACCAGCCAGGTCTGCGGGACGAACACGATCGTCGACTGCAGGACGCCGGACAGCGCGGGAGCGAGGGCCGCGACCACGGCAGCGAGTGCGATCCAGCGTTCCCCCGTGCTCCTGCGCATGACCGCAGCGTACGCCCGGACGGGGGGACAACCCCACCCCGAGTCCGGGAGACGGCAGGATGGGTCGACGACGGCCCCGGTACGAGGCTGGTGTCATGACCGACACCGCCCGCCTCGACCAGGCCGAGACCGTCCCGCTCGACGAATCGCTGCCGACAGGAGCCACACGACCCATGCCCGAGCAGCCGACCCCGCCACCCGGCTGGCAGGGGACCCCGCGGGTCGCCGCGACCGGCAACGGTTCCGGCTCCGGGATGACCGCTGGCGCCTTCTACCGCGAGGCCTGGCGCCGCCTGCCACGCGACGTCGGCTACATGGCCCTCACGGCGGTGCTGCTCTGCACCCTCTACGCGGCGTTCCCCGCGGCGGTCCTCGGCGGCGGCTTCCGCGACCTCTTCAACCCGTTCGTCCTGCTCATGTTCTTCATCGCGTTGTTCGTCGCGCGGTGGCTCGGGCAGTTCGAGAAGCTCCGCATCGGGTGGGCGGACCGGCGGCCCATCCGCCCGGTCGACTGGACGCCGCGCTGGCGGCAGAACTGGTGGACCCGCACCGGTTCGGCGGTCGCGAACCCGCACTACTGGCTCTACCTGCTGCACGCCGCCGTCGTGTACCCGATCGCCGCGCTCGTCACGGTCAGTGCCGGCGCGCTCCTCGTGCTCGGCTTCACCTGGCCGATCGCCGTCGGCGGGCTCGGGCTGCTGAACAGCGTGTCCGCCGGTTACTACGGCGGCATCACGAGCGGCTCGATCGTGGCCCTCGGGTTCCTCGGGCTGCTGTCGATGGCGGCCTCGGTCGCACTCTTCCCGCTCTGGGCGCGCGGCTCGGTCATCGTGCACTGGTGGATCGACCACGGCCTCCTCGGCGGGTTCCGCGCCGAGGTCCTCGAGCAGCGCGTGGCGGGCCTCCAGGCCTCTCGTGCCGGCGCCGTCACCGCCGAGGGGCAGGCGCTCCGGCAGATCGAGCGCGACCTCCACGACGGGCCCCAGCAACGGCTCGTCCGACTCCGGATGGACCTCTCCGCGGCGGAGCGCGCGATCGACACGGACCCGGCGAAGGCTCGCCAGCTCATCAGCGAGGCCTCGACCCACGCGCAGGACGCCCTCGACGAGCTCCGCGCACTGTCCCGCGGCTTCGCGCCGCCGATCCTCCTCGACCGCGGCCTCGTCGCAGCGCTCGAGGCCCTCGTCGCACGGACCCCGATCCCGGTCGGCCTCGAGGTCCGCCTGCCGGACGGGCTCGAACTCGCGACGGAGATCCAGCGCAACGTCTACTTCACGGTCAGCGAACTCCTCACCAACACGACGAAGCACGCCGGGGCCTCGACCGCCGGGGTGTACCTCGGGCTCGTCGTCGACGCCTCCGGGATCTGGTACCTGACGGTCAGCGTCACCGACGACGGCCGGGGCGGGGCCCGCGCCGAGGAAGGCCACGGCATCGCGGGGCTGATGGGCCGGATGCGCGCCCTCGACGGCGAACTGACGGTGTCGAGCCCGGACGGCGGCCCGACCGAGGCCACCGCGCGCATCCCGCTCGGAGCGCTGAACGGGGTCCCGACCGTGCACCGGTAGGCCAGTAGGATCGTCGGCATGAGCGACGGCCCGGGTGCAGCACGCATCCGGGCCGTCGTGGTCGACGACGCCGTGCTCCTCCGAGAGGGGCTGGCCCGTGTGCTCGACGAGGCCGGGATCGAGGTCGTCGCGCAGTACGCCGACGCGGAGTCGTTCCTCCGGACCCTCCCCGACGGCGCACCCGACGTGGTCGTCATGGACGTGCGGATGCCGCCGACCTTCACCGACGAGGGAGTCCGGGCCGCAGTCGAGACCCGTCGGGTCAGTCCGCGCACCGGCGTCCTCCTGCTCTCCCAGTACGTCGAGGCGACCTACGCCGAGGACGTCCTCGCCGCCGGCGCCACCGGCATCGGCTACCTGCTCAAGGACCGGGTGACCCGCCTCGAGGAGATCGACGACGCCGTCCGGCGGATCGCGGCGGGCGGCACGGTCCTCGACCCGGAGGTCGTCACGCAGCTCATGAGCCGACGCCGCGACCCGCTCGCGGCGCTCACGCCGCGGGAGCGCGAGGTCCTCGGGCTCATGGCCGAGGGGCGGACGAACGCGGCGATCGCGCGGGCCCTCGTGATCGGCACCGGGGCCGTCGAGAAGCACGTCTCCAACATCTTCGGCAAGCTCGCGCTCGAGGACACGGGGGAGGACCACCGCCGCGTCCTCGCCGTGCTCGCCTACCTCGGCTGAGCCACGCCCTCGTGACTCGCGTTCCCGCCCCGTTCCTCGCCCTCGCCGCGATGGTCTCCGTGCAGCTCGGCGCCGCGATCGCGAAGACCCGCTTCGACGAGGTCGGGTCGGTCGGGGCCGCGACGCTCCGGCTCGTCATCGGCGCGGTCGTGCTCGCGCTCGTCGTCCGCCCGCGGGTGCGGCACTGGACCCGTGCGCAGTGGACCGGGGCGGTCGCGCTCGGGGTGGCGCTCGCCGGGATGAACCTCTGCATCTACGTCGCCTTCGCGAGCATCCCGATCGGCGTGGCGGTGACGATCGAGTTCCTCGGTCCGCTGGCCCTGTCCCTCGTGCACACGCGGCGCTGGCGAGACGCGCTCTGGGCAGCGCTCGCGCTCGTCGGGGTGGTGCTCCTCGGCGTCGGGCCGTCGGCGGTGACCTCGGTCTCCGGCGTCGTGTTCGCGGTCCTCGCCGCGGGGTGCTGGGCGGGCTACATCGTGATGAACCGGCACGTCGGCCGGGCGATCCCTGGGGTGGACGGCCTGGCGGTGTCCATGCTCGTGGCGATGGTCGTCGCGCTGCCGTTCGGTCTCGGCGAGGCGGTGCGCGGCGTGGGCGACCACCCGTCGCTCCTGCTCGTGTTCACCGCGGTGGCGGTGCTGTCGAGCGTCCTGCCGTACGCCTTGGAGATGCTCGCGCTGCGGCGGATGCCGACGCGGGTGTTCGGCGTGCTGCAGAGCCTCGGACCGGCGATCGCGGCGCTGGCCGGGTTGGTCGTGCTCGCGGAGGGGCTCTCGGTGCTCGAGGTCGGGGCACTCGCATGCGTCACGGCCGCGAGCGTGGGCGTGACCCTGTCGGCGCGCCGCAGGCGCGCCTGAACTCGGACTGGAGGCCCGCACCGCGTTCCGTGCGGACGGAACGCGGGTCGTGCCTCCAGTCCGGGGAAGACCCGCCTACTCGTCGCGGAGGAAGTCCGCGTACGTGGGTTCCGACGACTCACCCGAGAGGAGCGACGGATCGTTGACCCGGCGTTCGACGTAGGCCGAGATGACCTCGGGCGGGGTGAGCACGTGAGCAACCCAGGACGGCACCTCATTCTTCTTCATGGTGGTGCCTCCTCCCAGTACGTTGGTCGCGTGATCGAAAGTCTCGATCATCGAGTTACTTGCAGTACCGGTGTGGCGTAAACGATCCTCGTGATGTCCGCACAAGTCAACGCAGTGCGCTGTGTGGACTCCGGTTCCCGTCAGGACGCGGCTCCGACCCGCCCCGTGGACTCCCGGACGCTGAGCGTCAGCGCCGGTCCCGGCAGCGACGGCAACGGCGCCGGCGCGTCGATCTGGGCGCGCAACAGCGTGGCCGCCCGCTGCCCGAGCTCGACCGTGTCGCGCGTCAGCGAGGTGATCGCGGGTCGGACGAGCCGCACCATCGCGGAGTCGTCGAAGGACACGATCGAGACGTCCGCCGGGACGGCCACCCCCATCTCGCTCGCGACGCCGAGCCCCGCGACCGCGAGCACGTCGTTGTCGTACACGATCGCCGTCGGGCGCTCCCGCCGGGAGAGCAGCTCGCGCGTCGCCCGGGCCCCGGCCTCGGCGGAGTAGTCGGTCGGGACGGACAGGGCGTCGTCGAGGTCGCCGGCGGCCGCGAAGGACCGCACCCGCTCGATCCGCATCGCGGTGTGCTCGAACTCGGGCCGACCGGCGACGTGGGCGATGCGCCGGTGGCCGAGGGCGAGCAGGTAGCGGAGCACCGTGTCCGTGGCGTCCGAGTCGTCGATCCAGACGGTGGGAGCGGAGCCCGCGGGCGACGGGTGTGAGCCGACGACCACCGTCGGCATCCCGAGTTCGGTCAGCAGTGCGAGCCGGGGGTCGTCGCGCCGCGGGTCGATGACGATCACGCCGTCCACCCGGTGTCCGCGCCACCAGTCGCGGTAGGTCGCCAGCTCCTCCTCCGCGTCGCGGGCCACGAGCAGGTTCATGCCGACGTGGGTCCCGGCGAGCCCGAGCTGGATCCCGGAGATGAGGTCGCCGAAGAACGACTCGGTCCCGAGCGTGCGGGCGGGGCGGTTCAGCACGAAGCCGATCGACCCGGCCTTCGCACCGCCGAGGGCCCGGGCAGCGGTGTGCGGCTGCCAGTCGAGCTGCCGGGCGATCTCCTGCACCCGGAGCCGGGTCTCGGGGGACACCCCGGGGCGGTCGTTCAGCGCGAACGACACGGCACTGATGGACACCCCGGCACGCGCTGCGATGTCGGCGATCGTCGTCCGGCGTTTCGGGGGCACGCCTTGACTATAGCGTTTTAGTCGTGCATCGTCGCTGCCACGCGGTGGTTCGGCGACAGGAACTGAACCGTTTGAGCACGATGACGAAGGAGTCACACCCCATGAGGACCATGACACGAACGCGGAGCACCGGCCTCGGCCTGCTCGCGACCGCGGCCGCCGCAGCACTCGTCCTGACCGGCTGCTCGAGCGGCAGCGGTGCGGCGAGCGCGGGCAGCGGGAAGATCGACGGCACCATCACGCTCCAGACCTGGGCGCTCACGCCGACCTACACGGACTACCTCGACGGCGTGATCAAGGGGTTCGAGCAGGAGCACCCCGACGCGAAGGTCAAGCTCCAGGACCAGCCCGGCGACGGCTACGCGGACAAGGTGCTGAGCCAGGCGTCGTCGAACACGCTGCCGGACGTCATCAACCTCCCGCCGGACATCGCCCTGCCGCTCGCGAAGCGCGGGTTCCTCCAGGACGTGTCGAAGGACGACAGCAAGCTCGCGAGCACCTACGTCTCCGGTGCGCTCGACTCGTACGAGTACAAGGGCCTCGACGGCACGTACGGGTACCCGTGGTACCTCAACACCGACGTCGACTACTGGAACAAGTCCATGTTCGACAAGTGCGGCCTCGACGCGGACAACCCGCCGAAGACCACGGACGACCTCTTCACGCAGGCGAAGACGATGCACGAGAAGTGCCCGGACGACTACCTGATGAGCCGCAAGCCCGGCCTCGGTGACTTCACCCTCGCCGGCGTCAAGGTGCTCAACAGCGACGGCACGAAGTTCACCTTCGCCGACTCCTCGAAGGCCGCCGACCTCATCGGCCGCTACAAGGAGGCGTACCAGGACGGCTACATGCCGTCGAACGTGCTGAACAGCGACTACCTCGGCAACTCGACACTCTTCACGCAGCAGAAGGTCGCCTGGACCACCGGTGGTGCCACGGCACTGTCCGACATGGTGAAGAACAACCCGTCGCTCAAGGGCAACGTCACCGTGAGCCCGGCACTCGACGCCCCGCCGCTGTACGTGCAGGGCCTGTCCGTCTCGTCGAAGTCGAAGCACCTCGCCACGGCCGAGGCCTTCGCCCAGTACATGACGAACGCCAAGAACCAGGAGGCCTTCGCGCACCTGGTCAACATCTTCCCGTCGACCACGTCGTCGCAGTCCGACCCGTACTTCTCGAAGGACGACGGCACCGTGAACGGCAAGGCCCGCGTGCTCGCGAACGAGGCGCTCAAGCAGGCGAAGGTCCTCAACCCGGTCGAGGCGAACTCCGCGATGACGGACTTCCTCGACCAGCAGATCGCCCTCGCCATGAAGGGCCAGGTCTCGCCGGAGCAGGCGCTCCAGACGGCGCAGACGAAGATGAACTCGCTCCTGGCCAACGGCTGATGCGCGCCAACCGCTGGTTCACGCCCTGGCTGCTCGTCCTGCCGGCCCTCGTCTGGCTGCTCGCGTTCAGCCTCTGGCCGTCGATCAACACCGTCCGGCTGTCGTTCACGAACGCCAGCCCCCTCGGGGGCGTGAGCCAGTGGGTGGGCGTCAGGAACTTCCAGACCCTCCTCGCTGATCCGCAGGTGTGGGAGGCGCTGCTCAACAGCGTCATCTACATGGCGATCTGCCTGCCGCTGCTGACCGTGCTGCCCCTGCTCATCGCGGTCCTCGTGCAGCAGAAGCTCCCCGGCATCGCGTTCTTCCGGACCGCGTACTACACGCCGGTCATCGCCTCCGCGGTGGTCGTCGGCCTCATCTGGAACTGGATCCTCGACGACCGCGGGGTGGTCAACGAGATCGTGAAGGCGCTCGGCGGTGTGGGCATCCCGTTCCTCACCGATCGGTGGCTGCTGCTCGTGAGCGCGATCAGCCTGACGGTCTGGAAGGGCCTCGGGTACTACATGATCATCTTCCTCGCCGCCCTCGGGAACGTCGGCAAGGACCTCCACGAAGCCGCCGCGCTCGACGGCGCCGGTGCCGTGCGGCGGTTCTGGTCGGTCACGATGCCGGGCGTCCGCGGGACGATGACCCTCGTCGGCATCCTCGTGTGCGTCAGCGCGCTCCGGGTGTTCAGCGAGCTCTACATCCTCACCAACGGCACCGGCGGGCCGGGCGGGCAGGACAACTCGCTCGTCATGCTCATCCAGCAGTACGCCCGCGGCTTCACCGGCAACCTCGGCTACGCGTCCGCCCTGAGCCTCCTGCTCTTCGTCGTGACGCTCGTCCCGATGCTCGCCCTCGCCCGCATGAACAGCAAGGCCGACAAGTGACCAACACGACCAACACCACCGAGCCGGTGATCGGGGGCGCCGCCGGCGCGGCCGCCCCCGCGCCGGACGTGACCGGCGCGACGGATGCGCACCGCGCCTCCAGGCCGAACGCACGTGACGGACGTGACGGCGACGGCCGTCGACGGCGCCGCGTCGTCTGGGGCGTGATGTCGACCCGCGAGAAGGTGGTCCGCTACGTCCTGCTCGTCGTGGTCCTCTTCATCACGATCGGCCCGTTCCTGTGGCAGTTCTCGACGTCGCTCAAGGGCGCCGGCGAGGACATCTACACCGCGAACCCGTCGTTCATCCCCTCCGAGCCGACCATCGAGAACTACCTCAAGGTGGCAGCGGCGATCCCGGTCTGGCGGTACATCGGCAACTCGCTGCTCGTCGCCGCGATCGACGTGTTCGGGAACATCGTGTTCGCGACGCTCGCCGGGTTCGCCCTGGCCCGCCTGCAGTGGCGGTTCCGCAAGGTCGTGCTCGGGCTGTTCCTCGCCACCCTGGTACTGCCGGGGGAGGCCACGATCATCAGCCAGTTCGTCACCGTGAAGGACCTCGGGCTCGCCGACAACCTCGTCGGCGTCGCGCTGCCCGGCATGATCGCGGCGCTCAACGTCCTGCTCATGTTCAACGCGTTCCGGCAGATCCCCGAGGAGATCGACCAGGCCGCGGTCATGGACGGCGCGAACGCGATGCAGCGCCTCCGGTACATCTCGCTCCCCGCGGTGCAGGGCACCATCGCCGTGATCGCGATCTTCTCGTTCATCGGGGCGTGGGACGACTTCCTGTGGCCGCTCATCGTGCTGCAGTCGCCCGAGAACCTCACCCTCACCGTCGGGCTGCAGTACCTGCAGGGCACGTTCGCCACCGACCAGCGGATGATCTCGGCCGGGACCATGATCGCGTTCATCCCGATCGCCGTGATCTTCGCCGTCCTGCAGCGCTTCTTCTTCAAGGGCGTCGAAGAGGGCGGAGTGAAGGGCTGATGCGCTTCGGCGTCAACTACACCCCGGCCGTCGGCTGGTTCCACTCCTGGCTCGACTTCTCGGCGTCCGACACCGCCCGCGACCTCGAGGCGATCGCCTCGCTCGGCGCCGACCACGTGCGGATCTTCCCGCTGTGGCCGGTCGTGCAGCCGAACCGGACGCTCATCCGGCCGCAGGCGCTGCGGGACGTCGCGACCGTCGTGGACCTCGCCGGGTCGTTCGGCCTCGACGTGAACGTCGACGCGCTGCAGGGGCACCTGTCCAGCTTCGACTTCGTCCCGTCGTGGCTCGACAGCTGGCACCGTCGCAACATGTTCACCGACCCGGAGGTCGTCGCGTCCACCGCCGCCTACGTGGAGGCGCTCGCCGCCGCCGTCGCGGACCGGCCCAACCTGCTCGGCATCTCGATCGGCAACGAGGTCAACCAGTTCGCGCACGCGCCGCACCCCGCCCCGCACGACATCACCGCGGAGCAGGGGCACGCGTGGGCGGCGGCGATGGTCGCGGCCGCCCGGCGCGGCCTGTCCGGCGGGCCCGGCGCATCCGGCCTGGAGGCGCGGCGCGGCTCCGCCCCGCTGGTCACCGTCGCGCAGTACGACGCGGCCTGGTACGACGACGCGCAGCCCTTCGGACCCGAGCACGCGGCGGACCACGGTGACGCCACCATCACGCACTCGTGGGTGTTCAACGGCACCGCGGCGCTCCACGGGCCGCTCGGCGCGGGGTCGGTGCGGCACGGCGAGTACCTCGTCCAGCTCGCGGCGGCCTGGAACCGCGAGCCCGGGCGGCCGAACTGGCTGCAGGAGGTCGGCGCCCCGACGAACGTCGTGCCGCCGTCGGACGCCGCGTCGTTCACGGAGCAGACCATCCGGCACGTCGCCGGCGCCCAGGACGTCCTCGGCGTCACCTGGTGGTGCTCCCACGACGTCTCCCGGTCCCTCGCGGACTTCCCGGAGCTCGAGTACGACCTCGGCCTGTTCACCAACGACGGCGCGCTCAAGCCCGCGGGTGAGGCCTTCGCGGCGCTCGCCCGCGCCGGGGCCCCGACGCCGACGGCGCCCCCGTCGACCGCGCTCGTGCTCGATGACGTGCTGCCCGACGGGACCCCGCGTCACGGCACCCGCGCGGACTGCGCACCCGGTGGTCGCTTCGCCGCCGCCTGGCTCGCGCTCGCCGAGTCCGCGGCGGACGGACGGGGCCCGCAGGTCGTGCTCCGATCACGACTCGCCGACGGAGCACTGCGCGGCGCCCGGGGCATCGCGAGGATCGTGGAGGTGCCGGGCGACCTGGACGGCACCAGCCTGACCGTCGCGCACCCCGCCACCATGCCCTGACCGTCGCGCACCCCGCCACCATGCCCTGACCGAACCACCCACCAGCCCCGCTGCCGGCAGCGACGCCGACCCTCCCTCCCGGAAGGACCCCATGCACGACGACATCCCCCTCACCACCGGACGCGCCCGACGGGTCCTCGACGAGCGGATCCTGCCCGCGGTGCACGCCACGGCCACGCCGCTCGACACCGCCTGGCACGAGCTCCCCGGGGAGCCGATCCCGCCGGCGTCCGGGCTCGCGCTCGAGTTCGAGCCGTACGAGGTCGGCACGACCTGGGGTGCCGCATGGGGCACGACCTGGTTCCGGCTGACCGGGACCGTGCCGACCGAGTGGGCCGGACGCCGCGTCGAGGCCGTGATCGACCTCGGGTTCGACAAGAACATGCCGGGCTTCCAGTGCGAGGGACTCGTGTACCTGTCCGACGGCACCCCGGTGAAGTCGATCAACCCCCGGAACCAGTGGGTGCTCGTCACCGAGGAAGCGGTCGGCGGCGAGACCGTCGAGCTCTTCGTCGAGGCCGCGTCGAACCCGGTGCTGCTCGACTACCACCCCTTCCTCGTCACGCACGAGGGCGACATCGAGACGTCCTCGCCGAAGCGCCTCTACACCTCGCGCCGGATGGACCTCGCCGTCTTCGAGTCCGAGGTGCACGAGCTCGCACTCGACCTCGAGGTCCTCCTCGAACTCCAGGCGCAGCTGCCGGAGGGGCCCCGCCGCATGCGGATCCTGCAGGCGCTCGACGATGCGCTCGACCGGCTCGACCTGCAGCACGTCGCCGCCACGGCCCCGGACGCCCGCGCGGCGCTCGCTGCTGTCCTCGCCGCACCCGCGGACGCGTCGGCGCACACCATCTCGGCGATCGGGCACGCCCACATCGACTCCGCCTGGCTCTGGCCGGTCCGCGAGACGATCCGCAAGGTCGCCCGCACCACCTCGACGATGACCGAGCTCATCGACCAGACCGACGACTTCCTCTACGGCATGTCCAGCGCGCAGCAGTACGCGTGGATCAAGGAGCACCGGCCCGAGGTCTACGCCCGGGTGCAGGCCGCCGTCGAGGCCGGTCGGTTCCTGCCGCTCGGCGGCATGTGGGTCGAGTCCGACACGGTGATGCCCACGGGTGAGAGCATCGTGCGGCAGTTCTCGCAGGGCCAGCGGTTCTTCGAGCGCGAGTTCGGCATCCGGCCGAAGGGGGTCTGGCTGCCGGACAGCTTCGGGTACTCGCCGGCGCTGCCGCAGCTCATGCGGCGTGCGGGCTTCGAGTGGTTCTTCACGCAGAAGATCTCGTGGAACCAGGTCAACAAGTTCCCACACCACACGTTCCTCTGGGAGGGCATCGACGGCTCGCGGGTGTTCTCGCACTTCCCGTCGATGGACACCTACAACTCGCGGCTCAGCGGCGAGGAGGTCGCGAAGGCCGCGAGCCAGTTCCGGGAGAACCGGATCGCCACGGGGTCGATCGCGCCCGTCGGCTGGGGCGACGGCGGCGGTGGCACGACCCGGGAGATGACCGGCACGGCCGCCCGGCTCGCCGACCTCGAAGGCAGCGCCAAGGTCCGCTGGGAGCACCCGGACACGTTCTTCGACCGCGCGAAGTCCGAGCTGCCGAACCCGCCGGTGTGGGTGGGGGAGCTGTACCTCGAGCTGCACCGGGCCACGCTCACGAGCCAGCACCAGACCAAGCAGGGCAACCGCCGGTGCGAACAGCTGCTGATCGAGGCCGAGCTGTGGGCCACGACCGCCGCCGCACGCACGGGGTTCGCCTACCCGTACGACGAGCTCGACGCGCTGTGGCAGCAGGTGCTCCTGCAGCAGTTCCACGACATCCTGCCGGGGACCTCGATCGCGTGGGTGCACCGCGAAGCGGTCGCGAAGTACGCCGAGACGGCGGCACGGCTCGAGGCGGTCATCGCGGACGCCCTGTCGGCGCTGGCCGGAGCCGGCGACACGACGGTCGTCGTGAACCCGGCCCCGTTCCTCCAGGCCGGAGCACCCGCGCAGGGCGCGGTCGTGGCGACGGACGTGCCGGCGGCGACCGCCGTGTCCCTGGCGGAGCGGGACGGTGGGTACGTCCTGACCAACGACCTCGTCCGCGTGGTCGTCGACGGCCGCGGACTCGTGACGAGCGCGGTCGACCTCACGTCCGGCCGCGAGGCGGTCGCCCCCGAGCAGGTCGCGAACCTGCTGCAGCTGCACCAGGACTTCCCGAACATGTGGGACGCGTGGGACGTCGACCGGTACTACCGCAACCGCGTCGAGGACCTCGTCCAGGTGTCCTCGCTCGACGCATCGGTCGACGACAGGGGAGTCGCACGCGTGGTGGTCGTGCGTGCGTTCGGTGACTCGACCGTGACGCAGGAGATCGTCCTCGCACCCGGGTCCCGCACCCTCGAGTTCGACCAGGTGACGGACTGGCACGAGACCGAGAAGTTCCTCAAGGTGGCGTTCCCGCTCGACGTCCGCGCCGAGCACACCGTCGCCGAGACGCAGTTCGGCGCGCAGAAGCGGGTGACGCACACGAACACCTCGTGGGAGGCCGCGAAGTTCGAGACCTCGATGCACCGGTTCGTCCTCGTCGAGGAGCCCGGGTTCGGGGTGGCGCTCGTCAACGACTCGATCCACGGGTTCGACACCACCCGCGACGCCGTCGACGGGCACGTGACCACCACCGTCCGGCTGTCGTTGCTGCGCGCGCCGCGGTTCCCGGACCCGGAGACCGACCAGGGCACCCAGACGCACCGGTACGGCCTCGTCATCGGGACGGACCAACTCGGCGCCACGGAGGCCGGCGTGGTCATGAACGCGTCGGTGCGGCGGATCACGGGAGCGCACGGGTTCGAGCCGCTCGTGCAGGTGTCCGGCGATGTCGTGCTGTCGAGCGTGAAGCTCGCGGACGACCGCTCGGGCGACCTGGTCGTCCGCGTGTACGAGCCGTCCGGACGTCGGGGGACCGGCGGCATCGCGGTCGACGGCGGGTGGTCGGGGCCGGTCGAGGTCACGTTGCTCGAGGAGCCCGACGCGGGGCTCCCCGGCGCGGCCTCGGTCACCGACGGCGTCGCGGCGTTCCCGGTCGACGCCTACGAGGTCCGGACCTTCCGCTTCGCGCGGACGGCCGTCTGAGACCCCGCCGCCGGGGCTTCGGGTGCCCCGGCGGCGGTCCCCGGTCGGCGTCCGTCGGCCGGTTCATCACTCGAAGAGGAGTGCCATGAAGAAGTCCACGAAGTTCGGGATCGTCGCGGCCATCGCCGCGATGGTCGCGGCACCACTCGTGCCGTCCGCCGCCTCGGCGGCGCCGTCGCCCACCGGGCTCGCCCACGGGGTCGGCGCGCACCACGGCGTCGGCCACGGCGCGCAGCCGCACGCCACCCCGACGAAGTCCGGGCCGACGAGCATCGCCTACGTCGAGGTCAACAACGACCAGCTGTCGAACGTCGGCCGCTACACGCTCGCGAACGGCGCCAACGCGTTCGACGTCGCGATCATCTTCGCCGCGAACATCAACTGGGACGGGACGAAGGCCGTCCTGTACAACAACGAGAACGTGCAGCGCACCCTCGACGACGCCGCGACCCAGATCCGGCCGCTGCAGGCCAAGGGCATCAAGGTGTCGCTGTCGATCCTCGGCAACCACCAAGGCGCCGGCATCGCGAACTTCCCGACGCAGGCCGCCGCGGAGGACTTCGCCGCCCAGGTCTCCGCCACCGTGTCGGAGTACGGGCTCGACGGCGTCGACCTCGACGACGAGTACTCCGACTACGGCACGAACGGCACCCCACAGCCGAACCAGCAGTCGATCGGCTGGCTCATCAGCGCGCTCCGTGCCGACATGCCCGGCAAGACCATCTCGTTCTACGACATCGGCCCGGCGTCCTCGGCCCTGGCGTCGTCGAGCTCGGCGATCGGCTCGCAGCTCGACTACGCCTGGAACCCGTACTACGGCACGTACTCGGCGCCGTCGATCCCGGGACTCGGCAAGGACCGGCTGTCGGCGGCCGCGGTCGACATCCAGAACACGTCGCAGTCGACGGCGGTGTCGTTGGCGCAGCGCACGAAGGCCGACGGCTACGGCGTCTTCATGACGTACAACCTGCCGGACGGTGACGTCTCGCCGTACGTGTCGTCGCTCACGCAGGTCCTCTACGGGCAGGCCGCGTCGTACCACTGACGCGCGTCGCTCTGGCGGCTCGCCTCGTGCGCCCCGCGGCTCCTGCTCCGGCCTGGAGGCGCGGGGTGCGTCCGTCCCGCCACTCGCGTCGGACGGTGATCTCTCCTCCAGTCCGTGGCAGATCCGGTGCACGATCCTCGGGGTACGCGCACCGAAACCGTCACCTCCGGATCCGTGGATCGGCTCGCCCGACGTCGTACGATCGCCGCGTGGAGGTCGAGTTCGACGGCGAGGTCATCGAGTGGCGCGGTCCGGCGCCGTTCTTCTACGCCGTCGTGCCGCCCGACGCGGCCGAGAGCGTCCACGAACTCGCGCCGATGCTGACGTACGGGTGGGGTGTGATCCCCGCGCGGGTGCGGATCGGGACCGTGACCTGGACGACGTCGCTCTTCCCGAAGGACGGCGGGTACCTCGTGCCGTTGCGTGCGGCGGAGCGGCGGCGTGCGGGCGTGGAGCTCGGGGACGTGCCGCACGTGACGCTGACCTTCGGCGACGCCTGAGGCGCGGCATCGGCGCCGCCGTGATCGGCGAGGGAGCGTCTGTTGGACGTGGAGGGGATGACGGGAATCGAACCCGCGTAGCCAGTTTGGAAGACTGGGGCTCTACCATTGAGCTACATCCCCGCGGCCGCGCACGTGTCGCAGCCCCATCATCGTAGCGGACGAACAGCGACCGACATGCCACCCCTCGTGACGCTCCCGCCGAGCGACCGGGACGCCCGCCGCATCCGGTGGTCCCGCGTCGTCTCGTACGTGCTGGTCGTCCTCGCCGCGGTCGTGTTCTCGCTCCGCCCGGCACTGTTCGGCGACCCGCAGACCCAACCCGCACACGCGCTCCTGCACGTCTGGCGGATCGTGCTCGGCATCGTCCTCGTGCTCGCGGCGGCAGCGGTGCAGATCGCCGTCGGCGTCCGGTGGCGGCGGGACCTCCGGCGTCGTGCCGACGAGGACTGATCCCTCCACAGGGACGCGCCGGGCAACACGGATCCACGACGCTCCACAGCTCCCGGGAACCGCGCGCCCGCAGACCGCTACACTCATCGGGGTCGCATGCGCCCTCCCGGCGTGCGTGGCCACCCCTGGCCCAGTCAAACGGGGCGTAGCTCAGCTTGGTAGAGCGCCCGCTTTGGGAGCGGGAGGTCGCAGGTTCAAATCCTGTCGCCCCGACCAGGTCCACAAGAACGTCAACCAACAGGAGTACATCCCTTGGCCACCAGCACCGTCGACAAGCTGAGCGACACCCGCGTCAAGCTCACCGTGAACGTGACGCCGGAAGACCTCAAGCCGAGCATCGACCACGCGTACAAGCACATCGCCGAGCAGATCAACATCCCGGGCTTCCGCAAGGGCAAGGTCCCGCCGGCGATCGTCGACCAGCGTGTCGGCCGTGGCGAGGTCCTGAACCACGCCGTCGGCGACGCGATCGACAACTTCTACCGCCAGGCGGTGGAGGAGCAGGAGCTGCGCATCCTCGGCCGTGCCGAGGCCGACGTCGCCGAGCTCCCGAACGTGAAGGACTTCACGGGCGACCTCGTCCTCACCTTCGAGGTGGACGTGCGCCCCGAGTTCGACCTCCCGGACTACTCGAGCTACGAGCTCACGGTCGACGCCGTGGACGTCACCGACGAGGAGATCGAGGAGGAGCTGCAGAACCTGCGCACCCGCTTCGGCACGCTCGTCACGGTCGACCGTCCGGCGACCAAGGGCGACTTCGCCCAGATCGACCTCACCGCCACGATCGGCGACGACGAGGTCGACTCGGCCACCGGCGTCTCCTACGAGATCGGCTCGGGCGACCTGCTCGAGGGCATCGACGAGGCGCTCGAGTCCCTCACCGCCGGTGAGTCGACGACCTTCGAGTCGACGCTCGTCGGTGGCGACCGCGAGGGCGAGACCGCGCAGATCGCCGTCACCGTCACCGCCGTCAAGGAGCGCGAGCTCCCCGACGCCGACGACGAGTTCGCCCAGATCGCGAGCCAGTTCGACACGATCGACGAGCTCAAGGCGGACCTCAAGGAGCAGATCGCGAAGTCGAAGAGCTTCGGCCAGGGCGCCGCGGCCCGCGACAAGCTCGTCGAGAAGCTCATCGAGGACGTCAACATCCCGATCTCGGAGAAGCTCATCGAGGACGAGGTGCACCGTCACCTCGAGCAGGAGAACCGCCTCGAGGACGACGAGCACCGCAAGGAGGTTGCCGAGTCCAGCGAGAAGGCCTTCCGCTCGCAGATCCTCCTCGACGCGATCGCCGAGAAGGAAGAGATCCAGGTCTCGCAGGAGGAGCTCACGCAGTACCTCATCCAGGCCGCTGCGCAGTACGGCATGGAGCCGGCCGAGTTCATCCGCGTCATCGACCAGAACGGGCAGATCCCGGGCATGGTCGGCGAGGTGGCCCGCTCGAAGGCCGTCGCGACCGTCCTCTCCAAGGTGACCGTCAAGGACTCCAACGGCGGCGACGTCGACCTCTCCGCCTTCACGGCGGGTGTCGCGCAGACCCCGGCGGAGGACGCTGAGTAAGCGTCTCCACCCTCCGGACGGGAGGCGCGGTGCCAGCTGGCACCGCGCCTCCCGTCCGTTGTGGGCACGATCCGACCGCCCAGAGCGAACACACGCGAAGTGGTGCGTTGCACCCGATAAGTTCGACATCAAGCGACAACTGAACGGGAGCTTTTCCATGGCCGAAGCGACACTGAACCCCAGTGTTTTTGACCGCCTTCTGAGAGACCGGATCGTGTGGCTCGGCTCCGAGGTCCGCGACGACAACTCGAACGAGATCGCAGCGAAGCTGCTGATGCTCGCGGCCGAGGACCCTGAGAAGGACATCTACCTCTACATCAACTCGCCCGGTGGCTCGATCACCGCCGGCATGGCGATCTACGACACGATGCAGTTCGTGCCGAACGACATCGTCACGGTGGGCATCGGCCTCGCGGCCTCGATGGGGCAGTTCCTGCTCTCGTCGGGCACCCCGGGCAAGCGCTACATCACCCCGAACGCGCGTGTGCTGCTGCACCAGCCGTCCGGTGGCTTCGGCGGCACCGCTGCCGACATCCAGACGCAGGCGAAGGTCATCCTCGACATGAAGCAGCGGATGGCCGAGCTCACGGCGGAGCAGACCGGCAAGTCGATCGAGCAGATCCTCAAGGACAACGACCGCGACAACTGGTTCACGGCGCAGGAGGCCCTCGAGTACGGCTTCGTGGACCACCTCCGTGCGTCCTCGAGCGAGGTCGTCGGCGGCGGTGGCACCGTCGCGGACGGCGAGACGCCGACCCCGGCCGCCGAGCCCGAGTCCAACTGACCACCACCGAAGAAAAGGAAACGAGAATGCATCTCCCCATGCTCGGTGGCGCGCAGAACGTCCCGGCTCCGTCCGACCGCTACATCCTCCCGAGCTTCGAGGAGCGCACGGCCTACGGCTACAAGCGGCAGGACCCGTACGCGAAGCTCTTCGAGGACCGCATCGTGTTCCTCGGCGTCCAGGTCGACGACGCGTCGGCTGACGACGTGATGGCGCAGCTGCTGGTGCTCGAGTCGATGGACCCGGACCGCGACATCGTCATGTACATCAACTCGCCCGGTGGCTCGTTCACCGCGATGACGGCGATCTACGACACGATGCAGTACATCCGTCCGCAGATCCAGACGGTCTGCCTCGGGCAGGCCGCTTCGGCCGCGTCGGTGCTCCTCGCTGCCGGTACCCCCGGCAAGCGTCTGGCGCTCCCGAACGCCCGCGTGCTCATCCACCAGCCCGCGGTCCAGCAGGGTGGCGGCCAGGCGTCCGACATCGAGATCCAGGCGGCGGAGATCCTCCGCATGCGCACCTGGCTCGAAGAGACGCTGTCGAAGCACTCGAACAAGACGGCGGCCGAGGTCAACAACGACATCGAGCGCGACAAGATCATGTCCGCCGAAGAGGCGCTCGAGTACGGCCTGATCGACCAGGTCCTCACGAGCCGCAAGAACCTGCCGGCGCTCGTCAAGTAGCGCTGCAGCGCGAAGGCCCCGCACCGTCCGGTGCGGGGCCTTCGTGCGTCCGGCGCGGTTCGGGCAGGAGCGGGCTGGAGGCGCGGTGCGGCTCCGGCAGGCGGGTGTCAGTCCTCGCGGGGAGCGTCGGGGTCGTCCTCGTCCGACGACGACGGCGCTGCCGGACGCCGACGGAGGAGGAGCAGCACCGCGACGACGGCGCCGACCAGGACGACGCCGCCCGCGGCGATGAAGAGGGCATCGGTGCCGGCCGAGTCGGTCGCGCCCGAGGCCGTGCCGTTCGTCGCCGCCTCGGTGGAGCCGCCGGAGGCCGTCGCACACGTCGGGGGCTCCGCGGCCCCCGTCGCTGCGGTGAACCCGGCGGGCGCCTTCCACGTGAAGGTGTACTCGTCCGAGACCGTGTGGCCGTCGGCGGAGACGATCTGCCACTCGACGGTGTACTTCCCGGAGTCGCCGAGGGCGGCCTTCGTGGTCATCGAGGGGCCGTCGACCGCGAGGCAGCCGTCCTCGTAGTACTTGCCGTCGGGGCCGACGATCCGGTACGCGAACCCCGCGTTCGACCCGCCGATGTCGAGCAGCTTGTCGTTCGTCGTGATCTCGAACGCCTTCGGCAGCGACGTGAGCGTGCCGTCCGCCTTCGGCGTCGAGGCGATCATGTAGTTGTGCGCGCTGGCCGGAGCGGCGAGGCCGAGGACCGAACCGCCCACGATCGTGAGGGCCGTGGCGGCCGCGGCCACGAGCCTCCCGGCAGCACGCGAGCGGCCGCGCGGAGCACGCGCGGCCGGGTGCCGGAGCCGAGGGGTCACTTGCTCGTCCGCCGACGGGTCGAGGCGACCGCGACGACGAGGGCGGCGGCGCCGAGGACGAGGCCGCCGAGCCCGAGGAACCGCCCGACGAGGTCGGGGTCACTGCTCGTGCCGGACGCTGCCGACGCCGTCGGGGTGGTCTCGATCGGGTCGCCGTCCGGCTCCGTGGCGACCGCGGCGGTCAGGACGACCGACGGTGCCGGGTGCTCGGGCTCGGCCTTGCCGTCCTGCTGCTGCTGGTCCCACTCGACCGAGCCCTTCTCGCAGGTCTGGGTCACGGGGAACTCGACGCGGTCGCCCGCCTTGCCGTCCGGCAGCGAGAACGACAGGGAGAACGTGTCGCGCTCGTCGGCGGGGAGCGGGGTCTTCGCGGTGTAGGTGACGGCCGACACACGCTGGCCGGCGTCCTCCGCGGACTCGTCGTCGGCGGAGGCCGAGGCGCTCGTGTAGGGCTCGGTGGTCTTCGTGATGGTCCAGTTCGGGTTCACGGTCGGGGTCACCTCGATGATGCTCTCCGGGACGTGGAAGGTGAGCTTCGTCGTGGGGGAGCCGTCGCAGCCGTGGGGCACCGAGAACGTCGCGGTCGTGTACGAGTCCGCGGCTGTGGAGGTCGCCGTGGCCTCGACGTGGGCGCTGGCGGCGGCCGCCGTGCCGAGGACGATCGCGGCGGTGACGCCGAGGGTGGCCGCACCGAGGACGGCGACGCGCTTGGGCATGGGGATCCTTCCGGGACTTCTACAAGTTGTAGAGCAGACTCGGACACGGTAGCAGGACCGAACGCCCTGGGCGAACGCGGACGACGAAACCGGCCGGGCGTCGCGGTGGCTGTCGCCGGTTGCGGTTAGGCTCGGACACAGCCGGTGGATCAGCGCCGGGTGGATCGTCAGGCGTCGGTTCCGACGGAGTCGTCGCACGGCCGAGGGAGGGCACGCACATGGCACGCATCGGAGAGAGCGCTGACCTGCTCAAGTGCTCCTTCTGCGGCAAGAGCCAGAAGCAGGTCCAGCAGCTCATCGCGGGCCCCGGCGTCTACATCTGCGACGAGTGCGTCGAGCTCTGCAACGAGATCATCGAGGAGCGCCTGGCGGAGGCGGGCGAGGACACCGCGAGCGGTGACTTCGAGCTCCCGAAGCCCCGCGAGATCTTCGACTTCCTGCAGGAGTACGTGATCGGGCAGGACCCGGCGAAGCGGGCGCTGGCGGTGGCGGTCTACAACCACTACAAGCGCATCCGCGCCCAGGGGCAGATCACCGCTGCCGAGGACCGCGACGACATCGAGATCGCGAAGTCGAACATCCTCCTGATCGGCCCGACCGGCTGCGGCAAGACCTACCTCGCGCAGACCCTCGCGAAGCGGCTGAACGTGCCCTTCGCCGTCGCGGACGCCACAGCCCTGACCGAGGCCGGCTACGTCGGCGAGGACGTCGAGAACATCCTCCTCAAGCTCATCCAGGCCGCGGACTACGACGTCAAGCGCGCCGAGACCGGCATCATCTACATCGACGAGGTCGACAAGATCGCGCGGAAGGCGGAGAACCCGTCGATCACGCGCGACGTCTCGGGTGAAGGCGTGCAGCAGGCACTGCTCAAGATCCTCGAGGGCACGACGGCCTCGGTCCCACCGCAGGGTGGTCGCAAGCACCCGCACCAGGAGTTCATCCAGATCGACACGACGAACGTGCTGTTCATCGTGGCGGGGGCGTTCGCCGGGCTCGAGGACATCGTGTCCTCGCGGGTCGGCAAGCGCGGCATCGGGTTCGGTGCACCGCTGCACAGCCCGCTCGACCAGCAGGACCTGTTCTCCGACGTGCTCCCGGAAGACCTCCACAAGTTCGGGCTCATCCCGGAGTTCATCGGTCGTCTGCCCGTCGTGACCACGGTGTCGCAGCTCGACCAGGCGGCGCTCATGCAGATCCTCACGGAGCCGAAGAACGCGCTCGTGAAGCAGTACCAGCGGATGTTCGAGATCGACGGCGTGGAGCTCGAGTTCGAGCGGGGCGCGCTCGAGGCCATCGCGGACCTCGCGGTGCTCCGACAGACCGGTGCTCGGGGTCTGCGGGCCATCCTCGAAGAGGTCCTCGGCCCGGTGATGTTCGACGTCCCCTCGGACGACGACGTGGCACGCGTGGTGATCACCCGCGAGTCAGTGCTCGAGAACGCCGCGCCGACGATCGTGCCGCGGCCGCGCGCGAAGCGCATCGAGAAGTCCGCGTAGCCGGACGCTGCCGACGCCGACGCCGGACCGCCCGCGAGGGCGGACTCTCGCGTCGAACCACGAATCCGACGTCGAACCAGCCTGCAGGACTGGTTCGACGTCGGATTCGTGGTTCGACGGTGCGGGGCAGCGTCGCCCCGCAGCCCGCAGCCCGCCGGCGGCGCCGGCCCGCGCGCTACTCGAGCCCGCGGCGCCGGAGCAGCGGCCCCACCTCGGCGTCACGCCCGCGGAAGTCCCGGTACGCCTCGAGCGGATCCTTCGACCCACCGACGCCGAGCAAGCGCGAGGCGAACCGCGCACCCGCCTCGCGCGAGAGGCCCCCGTTGTCGCGGAACCACTCCACGGTGTCGGCGTCGAGCACCTCGGACCAGATGTACCCGTAGTAGCCGGCGTCGTACCCGCCCGAGAACGTGTGCGCGAAGTACGTCGACGAGTACCGCGGTGGCACGGCCTCGACCGCGATGCCTGCGTCCGTCAGGGACTGACGCTCGAACGCCTCGACGTCCGTGACCGCAGCAGCCGCGTCAGCCGAGAGTCGGTGCCACGCCTGGTCGAGCAGCGCTGCCGCGAGGTACTCGGTCGTGGCGAAGCCCTCGTTGAACCCCTCGGACTCGCTCAGACCCAGGACGAGCTCCGGGGGCAGCGGCGCCCCGGTCTCGTGGTGCTTCGCGTAGTTCGCAAGGACGGACGGCCACGACACCCACATCTCGTTGACCTGGGACGGGAACTCGACGAAGTCCCGCTCGACGTTCGTGCCCGAGAAGCGGGGGTAGGTGGTCCGCGCGATGAGACCGTGCAGGGCGTGTCCGAACTCGTGGAAGAGCGTCTCGACCTCGTCCTGGATGAGGAGCGTGGGGGAGCCCGCGGCGGGCTTCGCCACGTTGAGGTTGTTCACGACGACCGGCAGGGTGCCCAGCAGGTGCGACTGCTCGACGACGGGGTTCATCCACGCCCCGCCGCGCTTGCCGTCCCGCGTGTAGAGGTCGAGCAGGTAGAGACCGACCGGCTCGTCCTCGTCCGACCGCACCTCGAAGACGCGGACCTCGTCGTTGTAGCCGTGCAGGTCGGGGCGCTCGGTGAAGGTCAGGCCGTAGAGGGCGTTCGCGGCGTGGAAGACGCCGTCCCGCAGGACCCGGTCGGCCTCGAAGTACGGGCGGAGCGCCGAGCTGTCGGCGGCGAACTGCTGCCCGCGGAGGAGTTCGGTGGCGTACGCCCAGTCCCACGCCTCGATCTCGTGCCCGAGGACGCGGGCACGGACCTCGCGCTCGTCGTCGGCGTTCCGGGCGGCGGCACCGACCAGCGACGAGAGCAGCCCGTCGACGGCCTCGGGGGTCCCCGCGGTCTCGTCGGCGGTCACGACCGCGGCGTGGTTCGGGAAGCCGAGCAGCTCGGCGCGCTCGGCGCGGAGCCGGACGATCCGGAGCAGGACCTCGCGGTTGTCGTGCTCGTTGCCACGGCGGCCGCGGGAGAGCGACGCCTCCATGATCCGCTGCCGCAGGCTCCGGTCCGTGAGCGAGCCGAGCCACGGGTGCCCGGTGTAGAGCGGCAGCGTGATGAGCCAGCCGTCGAGGCCGCGGTCCGCTGCGGCCCCGGCCGCCGCGGACTTCGCGCCGTCGTCGAGTCCGGCGAGTTCCTCCTCGGAGCTGACGTGCACGGCGAGGTCGTTCGTGTCCTCGAGCAGGTTCCGCTCGAACGTCGTGGTCAGCGTCGAGAGCTCCTGGTTGATCGCGGTCAGCCGCTCCTTGCCCGTGTCGTCCAGCCCGGCACCGGCGAGGGTCATCTCGGTGTGCGTGCGCTCCACGAGCCGGCGGTCCTCGTCGGTGAGGTCCGTCCGGTCGTCGACGCCCGCACGGACCGCGTCGACCCGTGCGTAGAGCCGGCCGTCGAGGGTGATCGCGTCGCTGTGGACGGCGAGGAGCGGCGAGATCTCGGCCTCGAGGTCGTGCAGCTCGGGCGTCGAGTCGGCTGACGACAGCGTGAAGAACACGTGGCTCACGCGGGCGAGTCGCTGCCCGGACCGCTCCAGGGCCACGAGCGTGTTCTCGAAGGTCGGCGCGTCCGGGTTCGTGGCGATCGCCTCGACCTCCGCTCGCTGCTCGGCCGTGCCCGCGTCGAACGCGGGGCGGAAGTGCTCGAGCCGGACGTCGGTGAACGGCGGGAGGGCGTAGGGGAGGGTGCTCGGTTCGTCGAACGGGGTTGCCATGCCGCCACCCTACGGAACAGCGCTGCGCAGCAGCGATGGATGCGTTGATGTCGGCTGGCCTAACTGGCTGAAGACATGCCTGACGGTTAGACTTCGAGCCTGTCGAGACGGGGGACCTTTGAACGTGAACGTTGCTGCGAGTGACGTCTTGAAGCGCGTTCGCTTCCTAAGCGATCTCGGCCTCTGGGCAGCGTTGCCGCGCGAGGCCGACCCTAAAGGTTGGTTAGCTAACTTCGAAGATCCCGAGGACCAGCGACTTGCGGTTGTCCTTCTGCGATCGTTCATTTACGCAAGTCGCGAAATCGTCGACCATCTTGTACTGTCGGCAATCCAAAACGTGTACACTTTGCTCGAGAATCCCGACCCAGTCAAGTGGGAGAAATTCCTAGACGGGGTACTACTTACATATCCGACGAGAGATCAATTAGATGTCGCTGCTTCGGGTCATCTATTCCTTAGGCTTGCTCGCGACGAAGCGGGTTTCCGGGAAGATCAATTGGTCGATCCGCGGGACTTGGTTGAACGCGTCCTGTCTTTCGACGAACCTCGCACTGTCCTCTTCATTGACGACATCGCAGCAAGTGGCAGTCAATTTATCGATACCCTCCTGCGGCGCAGTTCAGCTGAGTCGACGTCGATTGCCGATCTCGTCTCCGCGGGCAGGATCGCGCGCGCCTATTATGCGCCCGCTATTGCGACGTCGTACGCACTTCGTCAAATTAGAGAGCTTACGCCGGTCTGGAACGTGAAGGCGGCGCATCTTCTAACGGGGGAATACAGTGCGTCGGATCCGCTTACCCGACTGGTTCGACCCGAGATGCGCTCGTCACTTGACCCGTTCCTACGAAAATACGCGGATCGCGCTGGTTACAGCTCAGAGGAACCCTACGGGTATCACCGTCTCGGTCTGGCGATTGCGTTCGAGCACAAAATCCCAGATTCTACTTTGCCGATTTTCCGCAGTTCGCATAAGGATTGGAATCCCCTGTTCCGATGAGTGCCCAATCAGCTTTCAGCTCTGAAAATCTGGCGCGCGAGATCGGTGAGGCCTTCGGTCAAGTGCGTACCGAGCATCTTCGTGGTGCAGACGTTTTCAGCATGTTCACCACACCTGTCTATTGGAGCCAGCTGCGCGGCCTTCGTCCATGTTTCCTGATTGGAGGGCGCGGTACTGGGAAGACCACGACGCTTCGAAGCCTCTGTTATGAGGGGCAGGCCGCGCTTAGGAGTCGCTCGATCGCGGATTGGGGGATGATCGGCGTCTACTGGCGTGTAGACGCTGGTGTAGTGAACACCTTCCGCGGCCGGGGTCTTGACGAAGATCAGTGGGAAGGCCTCTTCGCTCACTACTTGAACCTTCAACTCGTACATCAGCTTCTAGACTTTACAAAGTGGCGATCCATCGAACTGCAGGCGCAAACTGCCGTAGACGTGGAAGCCCTTGGCCTTGCGTGCGTCAGCTTGGGACTGCCGGAGGTAGACAATTTGATGGCATTGCGATCTGCAGTGCGGCTCGCGATGGCGCGGCTTCAAGGAGCGCTGAACGGTCCGACCGCGGCTCTGCTTCAAACCCCGCAGTCAGTTGCGGGAACACCGGTTCGCTATCTTGTCGAGGCGTTGCAGTATGACCAAGTCATTCGCGAGTGCTATTTCGCTTTCTGCATTGACGAATACGAAAACTTGAGCGCTAGGCAGCAGCAGGCGTTGAATACTTTGATCAAGCACTCGGGTGATGGTGCGTATACGTTTAAAATCGGTTTACGAGATTCGGTGAATTGGTCTTTCCCAACTGACGCACGTGGACAGCCCTTGCAAGAGCCTGCAGATTACACGTCGGTTCGGATAGCAAGCAATTTGGGCGATGAGGGCTTTGCTGAATTTGCGTCGAGCATCTGTAGTGCGCGACTCCTTAAAATAAGTGAAGCTGCGGGCGCTGACCTTAAGAAGCTGTTCCCCGATCTATCAGTGGAGAACGAGGCGCGGCTCCTAGGTGGGCTACGCAAGCGAGACTCCATCCGGGCAAGTCTGGAGAAGATGGGAGCGTCAAGCAGCGAGATTGCATTCTTCGATCGACTGCCGTTGACCCAGCAGCTTCTTATCGGATACTGGGCAAATTCGAAGCAGGTGGCAGCGACCTCGGTTTTGCGCGAAGCATATGCCTCCGAGTCCCGCTGGCGAGGGCGCGTCAACAACTACGCTTACGCGATGCTCTTCACGATTGCTGGGCGAGGAGCGTCCCGCCGAAAGTACTACTCAGGATGGAGTATCCTCGTCCAAATGGCCGACGGCAACATCCGGTACGTACTGCAACTCGTTGGAGAGGCGCTTACGCGGCACGTTGCGGATGGGAATAACCTGGAACAAGCCGTTTCGCCGGCAACGCAGAGCGATTGTGCTGCTCTTGTTGGAGAACGGCTGGTTCGGGAGCTGCTAGGACTTTCGGAGCGTGGCGCGCAATTGATGCGACTCGTGTTGGGCATTGGTAGGGTTTTCAATCTTATGGCGCGAAACCCGGAGGGTCATACTCCCGAGGTCAATCAGGTGCGCCTCGCCGATCCGGACTCGCCCGATTATCCTGCAGCGAAGCTCCTCCTTGAAGAAGGAGTCAGTCAAGGTTGTTTCGCAGCATTCGCCGGCGATAAGAACTCGCGTGAGTCCGCGGCAGTTAAGTCGTACGATTACCAACTTCACCCCATTTTTGCTGCATTCTTCGAATATAGTCACCGTAGTAAGAGGCGAATGAACATCGAATCGCGCCAGGTTCTGCGCCTAGCAACGGACGATGTTTCAGGTGCGGTTCGCGAGATTACTCGCGGTCGCGAGACGCGAGGCGACATTGGCATGCCGCTCCAGCTTGAGTTGTATAGCGATCTGTATGAATAGGCGGCGCCGTTCACTTCATACGTATGAAATGCCGGTGGATCAGTTGATGGTTCCTCCTTCCGCGCACTTGATCTGCAAAGAGAGTCCAATTGAAGAACGAGCAAACGCGTCCGCGAATCTCCGTTCGGCGAGTTTGCGCGATGATCAGAAGGTACTCGTCACAGATGAGGGTCCAGATCTATTTCACTATCAAACTTCTAATGGTCACACGGGTGTCGTTGATTTACACTCATTCGATTCATTGACCGAGTTCCTAGATCATCTCGGGAGCGAGGTATGGGTTGATATCACTGGACTTGGTCACAATACTTGGGCGCCGCTGGTGCGCACAAGCATCCAAATTGGTCACCCTGTTACGGTTATTTATGCACAACCGTCCGAATATGCGCGCACTGGTGAGTTCTACGACTTGTCTGAGCGTGTTGAGGGTATCAGGCCTCTTCCGGGATTCGTACATCTCGGTCTAGCGGAGGAACCGGCGGTTTTCTTGCCCTTGCTCGGATTCGAAGGATCTCGATTCGAGTATATGGTGGATCGCTCGGATGTCGATTTGCAGGACACACACCCAATTGTCGGGGCCCCAGGTTTCTTCCTCGAGTACGTAGGTGAGGTTTATGCCGAGAATCGGCTTCTATTCGAGCAGAACGCCGGCTTGCATAGACGCGTCGCCTATGCCAAGGCCAATTGCCCTTTTGACCTTTACTGGCTTCTCGGGGAGTTTCAAGAGATGGCCGGAGGTGGCGTGCTGAAAATTGCAATGATTGGCACAAAGCCGCATGCGTTAGGTGCGGTCATTTATGCAACGATGCATCCTGAATCTGTCGAGCTGCTCTACGATCACCCCATCAAGTCGAAGGGCAGAACCACTGGAGCGTCCAAGTTCTGTGTGTACGATGTCCGCGCTCACCTTGCCTCCATAAATCTATGAGCGAACTTGATGCCTATTACACTCCGCCAGAGATTGCTGATGTCGTTGCGGGAGCTTTCCCCAATCGTGCAAATGGCGTCTACGTAGACCCGGCGGCGGGCGGAGGGAGTCTCCTGTTGGCATTGAAGCGGAGGTTTCCCTCTGCAACACTATGGGGAATGGATATAGACGCAGCCGCGGTGTCCGCCCTGAGGCGGCGGTCTTGGGTAGATACAGCCTCTCGCGCCGATTTCCTAAGCGCTAGGTCGGTATCATCCAGCGGCGTCGGCCGTTCGCGTGCGAAAGTGACTGGTGTGGTGCTAAACCCGCCATTCTCCTACCGAGGCGGCAGTGCCAGCACGGTACGCCTTGGAGAGCGATCATGGGTCTTACCGATTGCGCTGCGGTTCTTAGCGCGGTCGCTCGACCAATTCACTCCCGCCGATGGAGTTGCTGCTATCCTCCCGCTCGGGAGCTATCTAGGGGAGAAGTACCAAAGCTTTTGGGGACATGTTCGTGAGACTTATACTGTAGAAGAACTTGCAAGGCCCTCGAATGCTGCCTTCGCTGGTACTCGAGCATCCTCGGTAATAGTGCGATTGCAGCCGGGGGCGTTTCCTTCAACTGAATCTGTGGTTCCAGAGGCTCGTCACCAGGGATGTGTCGAAGTAGTGCGCGGGCGAGTTCAAATTCATGCGCTGAAGAAGAATGGGTCGCTATCGCAACGTGGAGGAGTCCGGTTCGTTCACACAAGCGATCTTGCGCGCCGGGTGTCGACGAGGGCCCCCGCAACTGTGCAACACGTTCAGGTGGGTCGACTCAGAACACAAGGTCCGATGGTAGTCGTTCCGAGAGTTGGTAACCCAGGATCTTTCCGCCCAATCGTAGTTGACCAAAGTGTCGTCTTAAGCGACTGCGTCCTGGCGCTCCGGCCTATTGGTGAGTTGTCGGTGTCTTCGATCGTTAGCATCTTGGAACGAGAGTGGCCACTTTTCGGAGAAAAATATACGGGCACCGGTGCGCGTTACATTACCGTGGGGTCGGTATTGCGCTTCTTGGGTGATCTCGGCTTCCACGGTATGCATGTTCGCGCGGACTCGCGTGCAGGACTGTGTGGGGCGGCACACCCGCTGCTCTAGCCGCGGATCGCCGCGTCGATCAGGACGGCGGCGGCGCGGCGTGCGTGGCCAGCGGGCGACGCGTCGCCCGCGATCGCCGCGGTGGTCTGGGCGCCCTCGGCGAGGAGCGCGAGCTGGGCGGCGAGCTCCTCGGCCGCGGCCCGGTCCGGCACGACCTCGGCCGCGAGTCCGGCGACGTACTCCTGGAACGACTCCTTGTGCTCCCGGGCGATCCGGGCCACCGTCGGCGAGGTCGAGCCGAGCTCGCCGAACGCATTGATGAACCCGCAGCCGCGGAACGTGTCGTCACCGAACCACTGCTCGAGGAAGTCGTACATCGCCAGCAGACGGTCGCGGGGCGTGGCCGCGGCGGCGACGGCTTGCTCGATGCCGTGCTCCCAGTACTCGTGCCGTCCCGTCAGCACGGCTGCGACGAGCTGCTCCTTGCCCGGGAACGCCGCGTAGAGCTTCTTGAGCGACACCCCGGCGCCGGTGCGGATCTCGTCCATCCCGACCGACTGGATGCCGCGCGCGTAGAAGAGCTCGTCGGCGACCGCGACGATGTGCGCCCTGGTGTCCGCCTCGACCGTGCTCGTAGCCACGTCGTACCCCGTTCCCTGCGTGTTCACCGTTCCCGTGTTGCAAGGGGAACGATCGTTCTCTAGTGTAGGGGACATCAGCGGGGAACGACCGTTCTCCGTCAGGTGCAGGGGAAGGGAACCATCATGGGCAGCATCACCGTCGGGACCGAGAACAGCGTCGACATCGCGCTCCACTACGAGGACAAGGGATCGGGCCAGCCGATCGTCCTCATCCACGGCTTCCCGCTCGACGGCAACTCGTGGGAGGGGCAGGTCCCGCCGCTCCTCGCCGCCGGGTACCGCGTGGTCACGTACGACCGCCGGGGGTTCGGCCAGTCCTCGCAGCCGTCGACCGGCTACGACTACGACACCTTCGCGGACGACCTGCACACCGTCCTCGAGACCCTCGACCTGCGCGACGTCATCCTCGTCGGCTTCTCGATGGGCACCGGTGAGATCGCCCGCTACATCGCCCGCCACGGAGAGGAGCGGATCGCCAAGGTCGCGTTCCTCGCCTCGCTCGAGCCGTACCTCGCGATCACCGACGACAACCCGGACGGCGCCGGCCCGATGTCCTTCTTCGAGGGCATCGCCGCCGACGTGAAGAAGGACCGCTACGCGTACTTCACGAACTTCTACCAGGACTTCTTCAACCTCGACGAGAACCTCGGCTCGCGGATCTCGGAGGAGCAGGTCCGGAACGCGTGGAACGTGGCAGCCGGTTCGGGCTCGATCGCATCCGCCGCGGCGCCGCTCACCTGGCCGACCGACTTCCGCGAGGACATCCCGAAGGTCACCGTCCCGGCGCTCATCGTGCACGGCACGTCGGACAACATCCTGCCGATCGACGCCACCGGCCGCCGCTTCACCAAGGCTCTCCCGCACGCGGAGTACGTCGAGATCGAGGGTGCCCCGCACGGCCTCCTCACGACGCACACCGCCGAGGTGAACGAGGTCCTGCTCGGCTGGCTCACGAAGTAGCCCTTCCGGCGCTGATCGCCGGCGCACAACCGAAGTCACCCCGCGCCGCGGTTTTCCGCGGTTCGGGGTGACTTTGGTTGTGCGGACGCGAACCGCGCCACGCGCGCGGCGTCACGGGCGCCACGGGCGCGGCGTCGCGCGCGTGGCGCGGCGCTCAGTCCTCTTCTGGTGCGTCGTCCGGGTTCGTCACCTGCGCGTGGCCGGCGGGGTCGAGGTGGATCGACGTGCCGTCGTCGAGCTCGACGATCGGCTTCCCCTCGAGGAACGTGAGCGTCCACCCCCACGACGACGTGTCGACGGACTCGGCCGCGAGCTCCTCCTCGACCCCCTGCACGGCGACGACCATCGCTTCGGGGAGTCGCGCAGGCGACTGCCCACCCACGCTCCATCGTGTGCCCAACTGCATCCGTGCCTCCAGTCCGGTGCGGGCCGACCGGTCGCGGACGCGAGCCGGCCGACCGTGCGACGCTACGCCGGCTGTTCCGCCAGCTCGATGTCGACGACGGCCAGCTCGGCGCCGTCCGTGAACGACAGGTCCGCGATGCGGCCGACGGCCGCGAGGTCGACGGCAGCACGCTCGATGAGCGCACGCGTCTCGGCGGGCGCGGCGACGACCGCCCGCGTCACCGGCGTCTTCTGGGACGCCTTGGCCGCCGTCTTCGCACCGCGGATGCCGATGAGGGCCTGGCCGACGGCCGCGAGCAGGCCCGACGGCCCTGCACCCAGCCGGTCAGCTGCACCCGGCCCCGCGGCGGCCGCCAGGCCGCTCGCAGTAGGCCACTGTGCGCGGTGCACGCTGGTCTCGTGGGTCCAGGCCCAGACCTCTTCGGTCGCGAACGGGAGGAACGGTGCCAGCAGGCGGAGCAGCGCATCGATCGCGGCGCGCAGCGCGAGGACCGCGCTCGCCTGCGTCTCGTGCGTCGCGTCGGTCGCGGTGCCGTAGGCGCGCTCCTTCACGAGCTCGAGGTAGTCGTCGCAGAACGTCCAGAAGAAGCGCTCGGTGACCTCGAGTGCCCGGGCGTGGTCGAAGCCGTCGAACGCGGCCGTCGCCTGCTCGATGACCGATCCGAGCTCGGCGAGCATGTCGGTGTCGAGCGCCTCGGTCACGGCGTGCGCGCCCTCGGGCAGCGGGAAGCCGTAGACGAACTTCGCCGCGTTGAGGACCTTGATCGCCAGGCGTCGGCCGACCTTGATCTGCTTCGGGTTCTGCGGGTCGAACGCCGCGTCCGTGCCGAGCTTCGAGGAGGCCGCCCAGTACCGGACCGCGTCCGCGCCGTGCTGCTCGAGGATCGACAGCGGCGTGACGACGTTGCCCTTCGACTTCGACATCTTCTTGCGGTCGGGGTCGACGATGAAGCCGGAGATGCTCGCGTGCTTCCACGGCACGACGTCCGCCTCGAGCTGGCTGCGGAGCACCGTCGTGAAGAGCCAGGTGCGGATGATGTCCTGCGCCTGCGGCCGGACGTCGTACGGGAACACCAGGTCGTACAGCGCCGGGTCGGACTCCCACTTGCCCGCGAGCTGCGGGGTCAGCGACGAGGTCGCCCAGGTGTCCATGACGTCGAGCTCGCCCTGGAAGCCGCCCGCGACACCGCGCTGTGACTCCTCGTAGCCGGGGGCCGGCTCGGACGCCGGGTCGACCGGGAGCTGGTCCTCGGTCGGCACGATCGGCTGGTCGTACACCGGGTTGCCGTCGGCGTCGAGCGGGTACCAGACCGGCAGCGGCACGCCGAAGAAGCGCTGACGGGAGATGAGCCAGTCGCCGGAGAGGCCGCCGACCCAGTTGTCGTAGCGGACGCGCATGAAGTCCGGGTGGAACGCGATCTCCTCGCCGCGCTTCCGGAGCGTGGTCTTGAGCTCCTCGTCACGCGCGCCGTTCACGATGTACCACTGGCGCGTCGAGACGATCTCGAGCGGCTTGTCGCCCTTCTCGAAGAACTTCACCGGGTGGTTGATGGTCTTCACGTCGCCGATGAGCTCGCCGGACTCGGTGAGGGCGTCCACGACGACCTTCTTCGCCGAGAACACGGTCTTGCCCGCCATCTCCGCGTAGAGCGCCTTGCCCTGCTCGCTCGCGATCCACGTCGGCTCGTCGGAGCGGACACGGCCGTCGAAGCCGATGATCGCGCGGTTCGGCAGCTGCAGCTCGCGCCACCACACGACGTCGGTGGTGTCGCCGAAGGTGCAGACCATCGCGATGCCGGCGCCCTTGTCCTGCTGCGCGAGGTGGTGTGCGAGCACCGGGACCTCGACGTCGAACAGGGGCGAGCGGACCGTGGTGCCGAAGAGGTCCTGGAAGCGCTCGTCGTCGGGGTGCGCGACGAGGGCGACGCAGGCGGGGAGGAGCTCCGGGCGGGTGGTCTGGATGACGACGTCGTCCCCGCCGTCCGTCCGGTGGAAGGCCAGCCCGTGGTACGCGCCGGGCATCTCCTTGTCCTCGAGCTCCGCCTGGGCGACGGCCGTGCGGAAGGTGACGTCCCAGAGCGTCGGAGCGTCGGCCTGGTAGGCCTCGCCGCGCTCCAGGTTGCGGAGGAAGGCACGCTGGGCGCTGGCCCGCGAGGTGTCGTCGATCGTGCGGTACGACTGCGTCCAGTCGACGGACAGGCCGAGCGTGCGGAAGAGGTGTTCGAACTGCTGCTCGTCCTGCACGGTCAGCCGCTCGCACAGCTCGATGAAGTTGCGGCGCGAGATCGGGAGCTGGTCGGCGGCCTTGCTCGACTTGGTGTCACCGCCCTCGAACGGCGGGACGAAGGCCGGGTCGTAGGGGAGCTGCGGGTCGCAGCGGACGCCGTAGTAGTTCTGCACGCGGCGCTCGGTCGGCAGCCCGTTGTCGTCCCAGCCCATCGGGTAGAAGACGTGCTTGCCGCGCATCCGCTCGTACCGGGCCTTGAGGTCGGTGTGGGTGTACGAGAACACGTGACCGATGTGCAGCGAGCCCGAGGCGGTCGGCGGCGGGGTGTCGATCGAGTAGACGGCGGCGCGGTCACCGGCGGCGGAACGGTCGAAGCGGTAGGTGCCGTCCTGCTCCCAGACCGGGCCCCAGACGTCTTCGAGTCCGTCGACCGTGGGCTTCTCGGGCATGGGCTTCGACATGGCGGGCCTTCCGTTCGGTGCGGTGCTGGGACCGCTCTGTGCGGCACCGAGTCCGTGGTGAGGTGCCTGAATGTCCACGCACGTGCGGCGCGGTACCCCCGATGGTAGCGGCTCGCACCGTCATCGCCGACGGCCGTTACCACACCGGCCTGACGGACACGCCGGGCGTTTGGTAGGCTGTCGGAGTTTGTCCGGCGGACGCGGGGTTCGCGAGGACTGCAGTGACGCCGTCCGCCGGGCGCCCGAAGGCAAGACTCAGCACTACCGGAGGAACGATTTGTCACCGAACCAGACCAGCCCCGCGAACGGCGATCGGCCGCTGCGGACGAAGGGCGCCGTGAAGCGGGCCCGCCGCAAGCTGACGAAGGACGACGTCACCGTCGTCGAGGAGTCGCTGCTCAAGCGCGCCGTCGCGGCCGCCGCCCTCGGCAACGCGATGGAGTGGTTCGACTTCGGCATCTTCGCGTACCTGACGGTCACGATCTCGCAGGTCTTCCTGCCGAAGGGGGACCCGGCGGCCAACGTCGTCGCGACCTTCGGGTTCTTCGCGGCCGCGTTCATCGTGCGCCCGATCGGTGGGGCCGTGTTCGGCCCGATCGGCGACCGGATCGGCCGGCAGAAGGTCCTCGCACTGACGATGATCCTCATGGCGGCCGGCACGCTCATGATCGGCCTGATCCCCTCGTACCAGACCATCGGCTTCTGGGCGCCGGTGCTGCTGCTCGTGGCCCGCTTCGTGCAGGGCTTCTCGACCGGTGGCGAGTACGGCGGCGCCGCGACGTTCATCGCCGAGTACTCGCCGGACAAGCGCCGCGGGTTCATGGGCTCGTGGCTCGAGTTCGGCACGCTCGCCGGCTACGTGCTCGGCGCCTCGATCGTCACCGGCCTGCAGTTCGGCCTCTCCGAGGACGCACTCCTCAGCTGGGGCTGGCGCATCCCGTTCATCGTCGCCGGTCCGCTCGGCCTCATCGGGCTCTACCTCCGGCTCAAGCTCGAGGAGACCCCGGCGTTCCAGAAGCAGCAGGAGCAGGCCGCCGAGCGCGAGTCCCAGAAGACCCCGTTCCTCCGCCTCTTCGCCGAGAACTGGCGCTCGCTGCTCATCTGCATCGGCCTGGTGCTGGTCTTCAACGTGACCGACTACATGCTGCTGTCGTACATGCCGACGTACCTCGAGCAGAACCTCGGCCAGAACGCGACCTTCGGCCTGATCCTCATCGTGATCGTGATGATCCTGATGATGGTCGTCATCACGTTCGGCGGTCGGCTCTCCGACCGGTTCGGCCGACGCCCGGTGCTGGCCGCGGGCTGCATCGGCTTCTTCCTGCTGTCGTGGCCGTCGCTCAAGCTCGTCCAGAGCGGCACCGGCGTGGGGGTGTTCTTCGGCCTCCTCATCCTGGGGCTCGTGCTCGTCACGTTCACCTCGACGATGCCCTCGACGCTCCCCGCGCTGTTCCCGACGATCATCCGTTACGGGGCGCTCGCGATCGCGTTCAACGTCTCCGTCTCGCTCTTCGGTGGCACCACCCCGCTCGCGACCTCGGCGCTCATCAACGCCGCGAAGGACGCCGGGCTCGGCTGGGCCGAGGACATCCCCGCGTTCTACCTCATGATCGCGGCCGTGATCGGCCTCGTCGCGGTGTACTTCACGAAGGAGACCGCCGCCACCCCGCTGATGGGGTCGGGCCCGACGGTCGCGCACGAGGACGAGATCGCCGCGGTCATCGAGGACTACAACGACCCGGAGTCCGACCTCGCCCAGTCCGACTGGGCGAAGGACTTCTCGACGAGCGAGATCCCCGTGATCAGCGGCGACGCGCCGACGTCCGGCGGTGAGCGCACGGAGCCCACGGGCTCCTGACGACCGGCCTGGAGGCGCGGTGCGGATCCGTCCCGCACCGCGCCTCCGGTCGTCCGGTCGCGCTGGTGCGGGTCGCGCGCTGCCGCGGGTCTCGCGCTGCGCGAGTCTCGCGCTGCACGGGTCGCGCGCTGCGCGACATCGCTCGTGCGTGCGAGCGCGAGGAGTGTCGCGCAGCACGAGTCTCGGCTCGCGCGGCACGAGTCTCGCGCTGCGCGGGTCGCGCGCTGCCGCGAGTCTCGCGCTGCCGCGAGTCTCGCGCTGCGCGACATCGCTCGTGCGTTCGAGCGCGAGGAGTGTCGCGCAGCACGAGTCTCGGCTCGCGCAGCGCGAGTCTCGGGTCGCGCGGCACGAGTCGGCCGCGTCAGGCGGCGGGGGCGGTCGGCCCGGAGGCCAGCACCTCGGCCGCGCGCAACAGCTGCGCCGTCACGGCGTGCGTCGGTCGCGAGAGCACCCGCTCGGCCGGTCCCCGTTCGACCACCGCGCCCTCGTGCACGACGAGCACGTCGTCGGCCATCCGTCGGACCGCCCGCAGGTCGTGCGACACGAAGAGCATCGCCACGCCGGTGTCGTCCCGCAGCCGTTCGAGCAGCCCGAGCACCGCGTCCTGCACTGTGGCGTCGAGCGCCGTGACGGGTTCGTCGAGCACGAGGACCTCGGGGTCGGTCGCGAGCGACCGCGCGATCGCCAACCGCTGCCGCTGCCCGCCGGACAGGGTCAGCGGCGACCGGGCGCGCAGCGCGGGGTCGAGTCCGACCTGCCGGAGCGCGCCGTCGACCCGGTCCGCGAGCTCGCCCCGGGCCCGCCGTTCCGCTCCGCCGGAGAACGCGTCCGCGAGCACGCGCTCCACGTCCCAGCGGTCGTCGAAGGTCGCGCCGGGGTCCTGCACGACCGCGGCCACCCGGTGTCGACGGGCACGGCGCTCGCGTTCGGGCAGCGGCACCCACGGTCCACCGTCGAGCGTGACGGTGCCGGCGTCGGGGGACTCGAGTCCGAGGAGGATCCGGGCGAGCGTGGTCTTCCCCGAGCCGGACGCCCCGATGACCCCGAGCACGCGGCCTCGCTCGAGCACGAGTGCCGTGTCGTGCACCGCCGGGACGCCGTCGAACGCCCGCTCGAGGCCGTCCGCGACGAGGACGCCCTCTCTCGCACCGTGCGAGTCGCCCGCACCGGCGGTCGCGTCGTGCGAGGTTCCGCGCACCGTGCGGGGGCTGTGCCCTGCCACGCTGTTGGGATCCTCGCACCGAGCGGGAGCGGGGGCAGGTGCGGGGGCGGCCGCGTGCACGAGCGCCGCGGTCGCCGGGTGTTCGGGTGCGTCGAACACCCGCCCGACCGGCCCCTGCTCGACGATCCGGCCGTCCGCGACCACGGCCACCCGATCGGCCCAGCCGGCGACGAGGCCGAGGTCGTGCGTGATGACCAGCACGCCGGCTCCGCGTTGCTGGGCCCGGCGGAGCTGCTCCATGACGGTCACCGCGACACCGGCGTCGAGCGCGGTGGTCGGTTCGTCCGCGACGACGAGCGCGGGGGAGCCGATCGTGGCCGCCGCGATGAGGGCCCGCTGCCGCATCCCGCCGGAGAGCGTCCCGGCCAGCCGGCCGTCGGTCGCGATCGCGGGGTCGAGCCCGACGTCGGCGAGCGCGGTCCGCACGGCCTCGACCCGTTCGGCGGCGCGCATGGACGTGTGCAGTCGGAGTGCGTCCGCCACCTCGCGGCCGACCGGGCGGAGCGGGTCGAGGGCACCGAGGGCCTCCTGGCCGACGTACCCGACGCGGGTCCCGCGGAGCCGACGCCAGTCGCGTTCGCGGAAGCCCCTCGCGTCCGTGCCGGCCACCTCGAGCCGGTCGGCGGCGACCTCGGCTCGGTCGGCGGACAGCCCGAGGAGCGCGCGGGCGGTCACGGTCTTGCCCGAGCCCGAGGCACCCACGAGGGCGACCATCTCGCCGGGGGCGACGTGCAGTCGGACGTCGGACACGAGCCGGACGCCGTCGATCGTCACCGACAGCCCCTCGACGGCCAGGACCGGGCTGCCGTGGGACGTGGTGGCGGCGCTCACCGTGCACCACCGCGTCGTCGGATCGCCCGACCGAGCACCGTGACCGCGGTCGCGAGCACGACGATCGCCAGACCCGGGAACGTGCTCATCCACGGCGCGGTCTGCAGGTACGTGCGGCCGTCCGCGAGCATCGCACCCCACTCCGGGGCCGGCGGTGGCGTCCCGACGCCGAGGTAGCTCAGCGCGGACGCCCACACGACGGCCTGGCCGACGCCGAGCGTACCGACCGCGACCACGGGCCAGAGCGCGGCGGGCAGGACGTGGCGGACGACGATGCGGGCGGGGGAGCGGCCGAGCAGGACAGCGGTCTCGACGACCTGCGACTCCCGGGCCGTGCGCACGAGGCCCCGCACGATCCGCGCGTAGCCCGGCGCGGTCGCGAACCCCACGGCGAGCACCGCGGGCACCGGACCGGGGCCGGTGACGGCGATGACGACGAGCGCGACGAGCAGGAGCGGCAGCGCGAAGGCGACCTCGGTGACCCGGCCGACGACGGCGTCGAGCACGCGCCCACCGAGTCCGGCGAGCAGCCCGAGCAGGACACCGGTGGTGGCACCCACGAGGGTCGCCGCGAGCCCGACCACGAGCGACGGGCGCGTCCCCGCCACGACCCGCGCGAGGACGTCGCGGCCGGACTCGTCCGTGCCGAACGGGTGCGCCGCCGACGGCGGGAGGAGCGCTGCTCCCGGGTCCACGGCGAGCGGGTGGGCGCCGCCGAGCAGCGCAGGTGCGACGGCCGCCAGGACGGCGAGCGCGACGACCACGGCCGCGACCAGTCCGGCGGCGCCGAGCGTCCCCCCACGGCGTCGCTCGGCACCCCCGGACGGAGCGCGGGTGGCCGTGGGACCCGTCGCGCCCGTCGTGGGCGTCCCCGCCGGGTCGAGGATCCCGCTCACCGGGACGCCGCCGTCCGCGGACGCCGACGGAGACCGGCCCCGCGGAGACCGGCCCCGCGGAGACCGGCCCCGCGGAGACCGGCCCCGCGGAGACCGGCCCCGCGGAGACCGGCCCCGCGGGGACCGGCCCCGCGGAGACCGCGCCCCCGCACTCCGGGCCCCCGGGACCCGGTCCGACCCGCGTCCGCCCGGCGGGGGCGCCGGTCCACGGCGCGTTCGGCGAGGTCCGCGACCGCGAGCACGACGACGTACGCAGCGGCGGACACGAGCGCGATCCCGGCGACGAGCGGCATGTCGCGCTGCGTCACCGCCGTGACGAGCGCGCGGCCGATCCCGGGCAGCGCGAACACCGACTCGACGACGACGGCGCCGGACACGAGCGACCCGAAGGCCCAGGCGGAGAGCGCGAGCCCCGGGAGAGCGGCGTGGCGCAGCGAGTGCCTGAGGAACACCCCGGTGCGGTGCTCGCCCCGGCCCCGCGCGGCGAGCGCGAACGCGGACCGCTGCGCGTCGACGATGCCGTCGCGGACCGTCTCGGCGAGGTACCCGGCCACCGGCACGGCCACGGTGACGACGGGGAGCACCCATCCGCGGACGGTCCCGTCGCTCACCGCGGGCGCCCAGCCCAGGGCGGTGGCGAACACGACGATGAGGACGCTGCCGAGCCAGAAGTGCGGCACGACGCTCGCGGTGACGGTGATGGCGCCCGTGAGGCCGGCGGCGAACCGGCCGCGCTGCGTGGACCACCAGGCGGCGACGAGCGCGAGGACCCAGGCGACGACGAGCCCCGCGACCGCCAGGGTCAGCGTGACGGGCAGCTCCTGGCCGAGCAGCGTCGCGACCGGCGTGCGGAACGCGTAGGAGTCGCCGAGCTGCCCGCTCGCGAGCCGTCCGAGGAACACGGCGTACTGCACGAGCAGCGGACGGTCGAGCCCGTACTCGTGCCGGACCTGGGCGACCGCTGCGGCGGACGCCTGCGACCCGGGGCCGCCGAGGATCGCGAGCGCCGGGTCGCCGGGGATCAGCCGGATCGCGACGAACACGATCGTGGCGACGGCCCAGAGCACGCCGATCCCGCCGGCCAGGCGGCCGAGGCCCCACAGCGTCCACCGCGACCATGCGCCGGAGCGCGACGGGCGCGTCGGGGTCATGCCGTGCCTCCAGTCCGGTCGTCGCCCGTCAGGGCGCGCGTCAGCGGTCGATCCAGGCCGAGCCGAACCAGGGCGTCGAGACGGCCGTGGTCCGGACGCCGTGCACCTTCGTGGACACGAGGAAGTGGTTCTGCTGGTCGTACAGCGGCAGCACCGTCGCGCTCGCGAGGATGTCCTTCTGCGCCTGCTCGTACAGCTCGCCGCGGTCGTGCGTGTCGGCAGTGCGTGCGGCGCGTTCGAGGAGCGAGTCGACCGTCGGGTCGTCGAGCTGGGCGAGGTTCGCGAAGTACCCGGACGGGGCCGGCTTGATGCTCGCGCTGTCGTAGAGGATGCGGAGGACGTCCGCGCCGACCTTCGTGTAGGGCGCGCTGACGACGTCGTACTGGTTCGCCGCGAGGGCCGCGTACCAGCTGGACAGGTCCAGCTCCTTGATCTGCACGTCGAAGCCGATCGCCTTCTCGGAGGCCTGGATCTGCTGGAAGAGGCTGCGCTCGGCCGGGATCGACTGGTTCGTCGACACCGGGAACGTCACCGTCAGACGCTTGCCGTCCTTCGTCCGCACACCGTCGGAGCCCTGCTTCCAGCCGGCGTCGTCGAGCAGCTGCTCGGCCTTCGAGGCGTCGTGGTCGAAGAGCTCGTCGCCGTCGGCCGAGTACGCGAACGGCTCGACGCTCGACAACAGCGAGTACGAGCGCTTCGCCGTACCGAGGAAGAGGGACGTGATGCCCGGGTCGACGTCGGCGCCGTGGATGAACGCCTCGCGGACCGCTTCGTCCTGGAAGACGCCGTGGCCGGAGTTCAGCTCGAGGCGGTTGGAGGCGCCGGGTCGCGGGGCGTCGAGGTCGCGGATCGACCCGCCGGCCTTCGCGGCTCGGATCTGGTCGGGCTGGGCGTTGTCGATGACGTCGACCTGGCCGGACTGCAGCGCCGCGTAGCGCGACGTCGAGTCGGGGAGGAACCGCCAGGTGATCCCGTCCAAGCGGGGCTTCGTCGTGCTGCCGGCCTGCTTCCCGAGCGGCGTGTAGTCGGCGTTCTTCACGAGCGTGACGCGGTCGCCGTGCTTCCACGCCGTGACCCGGAAGGGTCCGGTGCCGACGGGGGACTCGCAGTTCTGCGCCTGCGAGCGCTCGAGGGCCTTCGGGGACTCCATGCCGACCCACGGCTGCGAGAACGACTCGAGCAGTGCGCTGTCCGGACGGCTCAGCGTCAGCGTCACGGTGTGGTCGTCGGTCGCGGTGGCCTTCGTGATCGACTGCAGGGCGAGGTAGCCCGTGCTCGAAGCGGTCTTCGGGTCCTGCACGTGCTCGATGTTCGCCACGACCGCGGCCGCGTCGAACGGCGTGCCGTCGGTGAACGACACGCCGTCGCGCAGCCGGAAGGTCAGGGTCTTCCCGTCGTCCGACGTCGTCCACGACTGTGCGAGGGCCGGGACGGGCTCGCCGTCCCGCAGCGCGGTGAGCTCCTCGATGTACTGGCTGGACAGCAGTGCCTGCGGGTAGTTGCCGCCGACGTGGGGGTCGAGGCAGGTCGGCTCCGCGTCCCCCGACGCGTAGACGAGGGTGCCGCCGGCGACCGGCGTGCTGCTCGTCGACCCGCCTCCGCCACCGGTGCAGGCCGTGACGGCCAGGAGGATCGTGGCGGCGCCCGCCAGGGAGGTCGCGATCCGCGACCGGTTTTTCTGTACTGAGTCCAACTTCATGGCTCGCCGAGTCTAACGGTTTACTGGGGACATGGACCTCGTGCGAGCGGACGACGACCGCGCTCGCCGCGGTGGCCGGCCGCGGCGCTCCAGCGCCGAGGTGCTCGCCGACGCCGCCGCCGAGCTCTTCCTCGAGCAGGGCTACGGCCGCACCACGGTCGACCAGATCGCGGCCCGCGCCGGCGTCAGCCGCGCCACCTTCTTCAACTACTTCGCCGCCAAGTCCGACGTGATGTGGCTCGAGCTCGACGCCGCGGTCGCCGCGATCCCCGCGCTCCTCGACGCGTCCACCGAGCCGAGCCCGGTCCGCGCCGTCGAGGAGGCCCTGCTCGCCGCCGCCCGCGAGCACGACCCGGAGCGGGTGCCCTGGGCGGTCGCGCAGGCCGAGGTGATGGGGATCGGCCCGGAACTCGTCGCGAGCGTCGCCGCCCGGGTGATGCAGCAGCACGGCGCGGTCGCCGCGTTCGTGGCCGCACGGACGGGGGAGCGCCCGGGTGCGCTGTGGCCCCAGACGGTGTCCGGCGCGCTGCTCGGTGCCGCGGCCGCGGCCTTCGGCGTCTGGGTGGCCGACGGCGTGGGGCGCGGTCGGCTGGTCGAGTACGTCGCGGCGGCCCTGACGCCGGTGGCGTCCGGGCTCGAGGCGGCATGAGGAGGTCGGCCGGTCCGACGACAGTGCCGGCCTGAGAGCTTCGGCGGGAAGCGGCGTCCGCATCCCGGGCTGCGCCCGGACCGGCTGCCTACGATCGGTCGCCGTGGACCACGACGTGCCCGGGACCGGAGTCGGCAGGACCCGGCGTGGTCGAGCAGCGCAGGCCGTCGCGCTCGCCGTGGTGGCCGGTGCGGGGCTGTTCGTGGCGTTCTGGCACCTGGGCGCGCAGACCCCGCACGTCGACGAGTTCACGTACGCGGGCGCCGGCTGGCAGTACGTCCACGGGCTCCTGACTGCCAACCTCCAGCACCCGCCGACGGCCAAGGACCTCTACGGGGTCGCGCAGCTCGTCCTCGGCGAGGGAGTGGGGTCGGCGCGGGTCGTGGCCGCCGCGGCCTCCTTCGCCACCGGGGTCGTCCTGTACCTCTGGCTGCGTCGCCCCGTCGGGCACTGGGGAGCGCTGCTCGCGGCCGGGTGGTGGTGGACCACACCGCGGTCGGACTCGCCCACCTGGGCCGACGTCGCGTCCGGCGCCGCCGCGCGCATCGACCGCCTCGCGCTCCTCGAGCCGGTGATGGTCTGCTTCGCGGTGGCCGCCGTCGCCGCGGCCTGGCGCGCGGTCCACGGTGTGGGGGAGGGGGAGCGGCCCGGCTCCCGGTGGTGGGGTGGCCCGTGGCGCGCCGCCGCCGGCTGGTGGGCGCTGTCGGGCGCGCTCCTGGCCCTCTCCGCGACCTCGAAGGTGTCGACAGCGGTGGTCGTGCTCGCGATCGCCGCACTGCCGGCCCTGTCCGGCCGCTGGCGTACGTACGCCACGGGCGGGGTGGTGGCGGCGCTGTCGTTCGTCGTGGTCGCGGCGGCCGTGTACCTGCCCGTCGGCGGGCTCCGAGCGGTGCGCTTCATGCTCGCCTTCCAGGGCGCACACGACCTCCGCGGACACGCCACCGTCCTCCTCGGCCAGCGGGTGCAGCACGCGCCGTGGTGGGCGAACGGCGTCCGCGTGGTCGAGGGCGTCGGCTGGCCGACGGTCGCGGTCCTCGTGGTCGGCGTCGTCGCGGCCCTGGTGGTCCGGCCCGACCGGCTCGTCGCCGTGCTCGGCATCGCGCTCGCCGCACTCGTCGTCTTCTACGCCACGACCGACGTCGCGCTCCCGTACTACTACGACGCCTGGATGCCCTGGACCATCGCGCTCGCCGCGATCGGGTTCGTCCGCGCTGCACGGCTCCGGCCACCCGTGACGGTCGTCGTCGCGGTGCTGCTCGTCGCGGTGACGCTCGTCCCGGCGGCCGTCCTCGTCCGTGCCGTGGCGGAGAGTCGGGTGACGGGGTTCGCGCGGCTGGACGCCGTGCTCGCCGACCGGGGCGTGCCGCAGGGGGACCGGATCCTGGTCGCGGGCGCGCCGCGCGGGGCGTTCTCCCCGTGGACGGGGCGGCGTGCGTCGACGCAGGCCGTCGCGCGCGGAGCGTTCGGGGTGCTCGTGGAGGCACCGGACACGCGGTTCCCCACGGCACCGTCGCTCCGGCGGTTGCTGGCCGACGACCCGGAGCACTTCACGTCGTTCCGGGTCGACTTCCTGCGCGTGTGGGTGGTCCGGGACGGCGAGGCGGTCCGGCGGACCGGGGACGGGTTCGCGCTGGTGCGGACGGGGTGAGGACCGGCGTGTCGTGGCGCCAGCAGCCGCCCGCCGTACGACGGCCAGCGGCGCGCCGGCCGGCCTGGTGGCCGCGATCCGGCAGCCACCCGCCGCCCGACGTCACCCCACGGTCCGCAGCGTCCCGGCGCCGCCCGCCGTCACCCCTCGGTCCGCAGCGTCCCGGCGCCGCCCGAGGCCACGTCCTCCACCGTGCCGTCCCGCACGATCGCCGGGACTTCGCCGCCCTTCCGCGCCGCGAGCGACCCGTCGCCGGGGATGCTCAGCGTGAGCACCGCCTCCTCGATGTACTGGCTCTCCTCCAGGGACCGCTCGACGCGCCGCAGCCGGACCGCCACGTGGTCCTCGTCCTCGTTGCCGGTCAGGTCGACCGCCGCCACGAGGAACACCCGCGACGGCCCGACGAACTCCAGGTGGAGGTACGTCACCCGCTCGACCTCGTCACGACGGAGGAGCTCGGAGAGCACGGCGTCCTCGAGCTCCGGCGACGTGGCCTCGCCGACGAGGAACCGGCGGTTGCGCTCGATGAGCACGATCGCCACCACGCCCAGCAGGACGCCGACCGCTATCGACCCGATCGCGTCGAACACGGCGAGGCCGGTCACCTGGTGGAGGAACACGCCGAGGAAGGCGATCACGAGGCCGATCAGCGCCGCGGCGTCCTCGGCGAAGACCGCACGGAGCGTCGGGTTCGAGGACTGCAGGACGTGGCGGAGGACCGGCACACGACGCTTGGTCGCCGCGCCGTGCGCCTGGCGGTACGCCTGCACGAAGCTCGTGCCCTCGAGCACGAACGCGATCCCGAGCACGACGTAGTTGAGGAGGAGGTCCTCCGCGGGGCCGCGCTCGCCGAGCTGGGTGATGCCGTGCCAGATCGACACGACGGCACCGGCGGTGAACAGTCCGAACGCGGCGAACATCGACCAGATGTACGTCTCGCGGCCGTACCCGAGCGGGTGCTTCGTGTCGCGCGGCTTCGCTCCGCGGCGTTCGGCGACGAGCAGGAAGACCTCGTTCCCGGTGTCCGCCCAGGAGTGCGCGGCCTCGGCGGTCATCGACGCCGAGCCCGAGATCAGCGAGGCGACGGTCTTCGCGATCGCGACGAGCAGGTTCGCGGCGAACGCGATGACGACGGTGAGGAGCGACTCGGGGCGCTGCTGCCCGTCGTCGGTGGCGTCTGTGGCGTCCGTGGCGTCCGTGGCGTCCGTGGCGTCGGGAGCATCGCCGGACGTGGCGTCGGAGGAGGGCATCGCTCCAGCATGCTCCCGTGCAGTAAACTCGTCCCGAAGACGTCGAACCGGCCATCACCGGGGAGTCTCCGGAAGAACGCGGCGGTGCCCGAGGGCGCGGTCGTCAGTAGAACCGGGCGGTCCGGGCCGCACCAGCCCCGGCAACGAGCGGTCGGTCGCAGCGTGAGCGGCGTCCGGCAAGCGAGGTGGTACCGCGGAGCCTGCTCCGTCCTCGTGGAGACGAACCGAAACCACAGGAGCCCCCGGTGCGCTACCCCTTGAACCGAACCGACGCGAACGACGGCGTCACGCCGTCCCCGGCCTTCCCCGCCGTCGAGCAGGGGATCCTCGCCTTCTGGAAGGGCGACGACACCTTCCAGGCGTCGATCGACCAGCGCGAGGGCTGCCCCGAGTGGACGTTCTACGACGGCCCGCCCTTCGCGAACGGCCTGCCGCACTACGGACACCTCCTGACCGGGTACGCGAAGGACGTGTTCCCCCGCTACCAGACCATGCGCGGCAAGCAGGTCCACCGCCGCTTCGGCTGGGACACCCACGGGCTGCCCGCCGAGCTCGAGGCGATGCGCCAGCTCGGCATCACCGAGAAGCACGAGATCGACGAGATGGGCGTCGACGTGTTCAACGCGGCCGCCCGGAAGAGCGTGCTGCAGTACACCGACGAGTGGCAGCAGTACGTCACCCGGCAGGCGCGCTGGGTCGACTTCGAGAACGACTACAAGACCCTCGACGTCACGTTCATGGAGAGCGTGCTCTGGGCGTGGAAGCAGCTCTGGGACAAGGGTCTCGCCTACGAGGGCTTCCGCGTCCTGCCGTACTGCTGGAACGACCAGACGCCGCTGTCGAACCACGAGCTGCGCATGGACGACGACGTCTACCAGTCGCGGCAGGACCAGTCCGTCACGGTCGCGTTCCCGCTGCGCGGGGACCGCGCCGACGAGCTGGGGCTCACCGGCGTGCGCGCGCTCGCGTGGACGACGACGCCGTGGACGCTCCCGACGAACGCCGCCCTCGCGGTCGGTCCCGGGATCGCGTACGCGGTCGTGCCTGCCGGGCCGGGAGGCGCGGCTGACGGTGGCAGCGCCGGTTCCGCCACGTACCTGCTCGCGTCCGACACCGTGGCCGCGCACGCGAAGGACCTCGGTTACGAGGGCGCGGAGGACGCCGTCGCCGCCGTGCTGCGCACGGTCGCCGGCGCCGAGCTCGACGGCGTCGCGTACGAGCGGCTCTTCGACTTCCTCGACGGCACCGAGGGGTACGAGCACGCATGGCGGATCCTCGTCGCGGAGTACGTCGAGACGGGCGAGGGCACGGGCATCGTCCACCAGGCCCCGGCGTACGGCGCCGACGACCAGGAGGTCTGCGCGGCCGCCGGCATCCCCGTCGTGCTGTCCCTCGACGAGGGCGGGGTCTTCACCTCGCAGTTCGGCGAGGTCGCCGGCATGCTGTGGTCCGACGCGAACAAGCCGCTGACCAAGGCCGTCCGTGAGCAGGGTCGACTGCTCCGCCAGGCGTCCTACGAGCACAGCTACCCGCACTGCTGGCGCTGCCGCAAGCCGCTCATCTACAAGGCGGTCTCGTCGTGGTTCGTCCGCGTCACCGAGTTCCGCGACCGCATGGGCGAACTGAACCAGGACATCACCTGGGTGCCGGAGAACGTCAAGGACGGCCAGTTCGGCAAGTGGGTCGGCAACGCCATCGACTGGTCGGTCTCCCGCAACCGGTACTTCGGCACGCCGATCCCCGTGTGGGTGTCGGACGACCCGGCGTACCCGCGCCAGGACGTCTACGGCTCCCTCGAGGAGCTCGAGCGCGACTTCGGACGGCTGCCGGTGAACGCCGACGGCGAGGTCGACCTGCACCGTCCGTTCATCGACGACCTGACCCGTCCGAACCCCGACGACCCGACCGGGAAGGCGACCATGCGCCGCATCTCGGACGTGTTCGACGTCTGGTTCGACTCCGGTTCGATGCCCTACGCGCAGGTGCACTACCCGTTCGAGAACCGCGAGTGGTTCGAGGCGCACAACCCGGCCGACTTCATCGTCGAGTACATCGGGCAGACCCGCGGCTGGTTCTACGTCATGCACGTGCTCTCCACCGCGCTGTTCGACCGCCCGGCGTTCCGCAACGTCATCAGCCACGGCATCGTGCTCGGCTCGGACGGCCAGAAGATGTCGAAGAGCCTGCGGAACTACCCGGACGTCTCCGAGGTCTTCGACCGCGACGGCGCTGACGCGATGCGCTGGTTCCTCATGTCGTCGTCCGTGATCCGCGGTGGCAACCTCGTCGTGACCGAGGAGGGCATCCGCCAGGGAGTCCGTGAGTTCCTGCTCCCGCTCTGGTCGACGTACTACTTCTTCACCCTCTACGCCAACGCCTCCGGCGACACCGGCGCTGAGACGTCCGAGGGGTACGGGGCCTCGCGCAGCACGGCGAGCACCGACGTGCTCGACCGGTACCTGCTCGCCAAGACACGCGTGCTCGTCGAGGACGTCACGACGCACCTCGACGCACTCGACACGCCCCTCGCCGCCCAGGCCGTCCGCGACTTCGCCGACGTGCTCACGAACTGGTACGTGCGTCGCTCGCGCGACAAGTTCTGGGCCGGCGCACAGTCGAGCCCCGAGGCGCGGGCGGCCTTCGACACGCTGTACACCGTGCTGGAGACGCTCACCCGCGTCGCCGCACCGCTCGCCCCGCTCGTCACGGAGGAGGTCTGGAAGGGCCTGACCGGCGGCCGGTCGGTGCACCTCGAGGACTTCCCGTCGGCGGACGAGTTCCCCGCGGACGACGCCCTCGTCGCCGCGATGGACCGGGTCCGCGACGTCGCCTCGAAGGGCCTCGCGCTCCGCAAGGCCACCGGCAGGCGCGTCCGGCTCCCGCTCGCCACGCTCACCCTGGTCGTGCCCGACCCGGCGGCGGTCGAGCCCTTCGCGGACATCCTCCGCGACGAGCTCAACGTCAAGCGGGTCGTGCTCGAGCAGCAGGCCGAGGAGTCGCTCGCCCAGTACGGCATCGAGCGGAAGCTCACCGTCAACGCCCGCGCCGCCGGGCCGCGCATCGGCAAGCAGGTGCAGCAGGTCATCCCGGCCGCCAAGCGCGGTGACTGGGTCGCGACCGAGTCCGGCGTCTCGGTCGGCGGCGTCGACCTCGTCGAGGGCGAGTACTCGCTCGACCTCACGGTGGCGGACGACTCCGTGGCCGTGGCGTTCCTCGACGGCGGCGGCTTCGTCGTGCTCGACACGGTGACGACGGCCGAGCTCGAGGCCGAGGGCCTGGCGCGCGACGTCGTCCGTGCCGTGCAGCAGGCGCGCCGCGACGCCGACCTCGACGTCAGCGACCGCATCGTCCTGACGCTGGGGGTGTCCGACGACGCCGCCGACGCGGTCCGGGCGCACCGCGACCTCATCGCGGGGGAGACCCTCGCGACGGCGGTCGAGGTCGTCCCGCTCGCGACGGACGCGACCACGACCGAGGTCGGCGAGGCAGCGAAGGTGTCCGTGGAGGTGGCACGCGCATGAGCGACGAGAACACGCAGCACGACGACGACCAGCACGATGACGGACGGCTCGACGCCGACGGCATCGAGATCCCCGCGGGTCCGGCCGCACCGGCCCCCGTCGACCCCTCGCCCGCCGACGGCGACGACGACGAGGTCCGGCGCGTGCAGGCCGCCCTCTACGCCCGGATCGGCGAGCAGTCGCCCGAGCACCGGCTGAGCGCCACGCGGCGCGCCGTCGAGCTCCTCGGCGACCCGCACCTGTCCTACCCGGTCATCCACGTCACCGGCACGAACGGCAAGACCTCGACCGCGCGGATGGCCGAGAGCATCGTGCGCGCCCACGGCCTCCGTACCGGGCTCATGACGAGCCCGCACCTGGTGTCGATCCGGGAGCGCATCGTGATCGACGGGGAGCCCATCGCCGCCGACCGGTTCGTCGAGAACTGGGACGACATCGCCCCGATCCTCGAGATGACCGACCAGGAGCTCACGGCGAAGGGCGAACTGCCGCTGACGTTCTTCGAGGCGCTCACGGTGCTCGCGCTCGCCTGCTTCGCCGAGGCGCCCGTGGACGTCGCCGTGATCGAGGTCGGCATGGGCGGCGAGTGGGACTCCACCAACGTCGTGCAGAGCCAGGTCGCGGTCTTCACCCCGATCGCCATGGACCACGCGAAGCAGCTCGGCAACACCGTCGCCGAGATCGCGCGCACCAAGTCCGGCATCATCAAGCCGTCCTCGGCCGTGGTCTCGAGCGCGCAGACGCCGGACGCACTCGCCGAACTCGAGCGAGCCGCCGAGCTCACCGAGTCGACGCTGTCGGTCGAGGGCACCGGCTTCCGCGTGACGAGCGACACACCGGCGGTCGGCGGCCAGCTCGTCAGCGTGCAGGGCCTCGCCGGCACCTACGACGACCTGTTCGTGCCGCTGTTCGGCGCGCACCAGGCCCACAACGCGGCCGTCGCGATCGCCGCGGTCGAGTCGTTCCTCGGTCGGGGCTCGCAGGCGCTCGACGAGGACGTTCTCTCCGAGGGCCTGGCCGCGGCGACGAGCCCCGGTCGCCTCCAGCCGATCGCCCAGGACCCCGTGGTCGTCGTGGACGCCGCGCACAACCCGCACGGTGCCCGGGCACTCGCCGAGGCGCTCCCGGTGGCGTTCCCGTCCGAGCACGTCGTCGGCGTCGTCGGGATCCTCGGCGACAAGGACGCCCGGGGCTTCGTGCGCGCGCTCAAGGACACCGTGCAGACGTTCGTCGTGACGCAGCCTCCGGGGGAGCGGGCGCTCGACGCCGACGCCTTCGCGCGGATCGTCGTCGACGAGGTCGGACCGGACCGGGTCGTCGTCGAACCCGCCCTCGACCAGGCCCTGCAGGAAGCGCGGGACCTCGCGGACGAGGCGGATGCCGAGGACGCGATGGTGCTCGTCGCCGGCTCCATCGTGATGGTGGGCGCGGTCATGGACCTGGTGCACGCGGAAGGCGGGACGAAGTGACGGAGCCGAGCCGTGCCTCCAGGCCGGAGCGCTCGGGACGGCCGACACGCGCGCCCCGCCAGCGGACGCCGCGACGTGACCGCGGTGCCCGCGAGAGCCTCCTCGCGATCACCCTCGGGCTCGAGGCCGTGATGTTCTTCTTCCCGATGCTCGTGACGTTCGGGAAGCAGACGCTGCCCCCGGCCGTCGCGTTCGGCGGGGGCGTCGGCGCGATCGTCGTGCTGGCGCTGGCCTCGCGGCTGACCGGCAAGCGCGCCGGTGTATGGTTCGGGTGGCTGCTGCAGGCGGCCATCCTCGCCACCGGATTCATCGAGCCGTTCATGTTCGCGGTGGGCGCGGTGTTCCTGGCGCTGTGGGTCTACTGCTTCGTCAAGGGCGGTCAGCTCGACCGGCAGAACGCCGCACGACGCGCCGCTGCGGGCGAGGGCTGACCACCACCCCACGACACACGTCAAGGAGTTCTGCATGTCCGACTTCGAAGAGACCCTGGTCCTCGTCAAGCCCGACGGCGTCGCCCGCCAGCTCACCGGCGAGATCCTCCGTCGGATCGAGGCCAAGGGCTACGAGATCGTCGACCTGAAGATGCTGACCGCGCCGCGCGACCTGCTCGACGCGCACTACGAGGAGCACCAGGGCAAGCCGTTCTTCGAGCCGCTCGTGGAGTTCATGCAGTCCGGCCCGGTCGTCGCCGTGCGCGTCGCCGGCAACGGCGTCATCGCCGGGTTCCGCTCGCTCGCCGGCACGACGGACCCGACGTCCGCCGCGCCCGGCACGATCCGCGGTGACCTCGGTCGTGACTGGGGCCTGAAGGTCCAGCAGAACCTCGTGCACGGCTCGGACTCCACGGAGTCCGCGGCCCGCGAGCTCGGCCTCTGGTTCGCGTGAGCGACGACCGACACGCGCGACCGCAGGAGCGAACGGCATGACGAACAACGACCGACCGAGCAAGAACGAGCGGCGCGCCCACGCGCGTGACGTCGCCCGGCAGCGGGCGGAGGCCGAACGCCGCCGCAAGCGCCGGAACAAGTGGTTCCTGCAGGGAGGCATCGGTCTGGGCATCATCGCGGTCGCGGCCATCGTCGCGCTCGTCGTGGTGAACGTGAACAACGCGAACACGGTCTCGGCGACCGGCCCGGCGAACATGGCCACGGGTGCGATCCAGTTCACGGGCAAGGACGGCAAGATCACCCCGGTGGAGACCGGTGCCGTGAGCGCGAACGGGACCGCCACCCCGATCCCCACGACCGGACCGGACAGCACGGTCCAGGTGACCGAGTACATCGACTGGGCGTGCCCGATCTGCAAGCAGTTCGAGGCCGCGTACGCCGACCAGATCCTCGACAAGGTGAAGTCGGGTGACGTGACCCTGGCGGTCCAGCCGGTCTCGATCCTCGACCGCAACTACCGGAACAGCCGGTACGCCAGCCGGGCTGCGAACGCGGCGATGTGCGTCGCGAACTACCAGCCGGACAAGTTCCTCGACGTGCAGACGCAGTTCTACGACAACCAGCCCGAAGAGGGCACGTCGGGACTCACGAACGCCCAGATCGCCGACCTCGTCACGAAGGGCGGGGCGACGAGCTCGAAGGTGTCCGAGTGCCTGTCGACCGAGCAGTTCAAGGGCTGGGTCACGAAGTCCACGGACACGGTGGTCAGCGACCCGGCGCTCCAGGGCACCAGCGGCTTCGGCACGCCGACCGTCGTCGTGGACGGCAAGAAGGTCGACAACCTGACGGACGTGATCACCACGATCGACGCGGCCGCGAAGTAACACGCTCGGCACGCACGACGCCCCCGCTCCGGTCCGGAGCGGGGGCGTCGTCGTGCCCGGTGCCCGGTGCCCGGCGTCCGACACCGGGGCCCCGCCGGCGCGAGGGCCTGGTCGCGTCGGGACGGCACCCGGTCCCGTCGGGGCGGGGCGGGCACCCGGTCCCGTCGGGCCGGGGCGAGCACCCGGTCCATCCGGCGCGGGCCGGGGCGGGCCGGGGCGGCATGCGGTCCCGTCGGCCCGCCGGCGCGGAGCCCCGACACGACCGCTGGCAGTTCCGGTTCGCGATGGTCGGGGATTGTGCACCGAGACTGCCACCGAGCGGACCGACCGCCGACGTGACCACGACCGGCCCACAGGGAGCGCGACCCGACGCCCCGACGCCCCGACGCCTCGACGCCCCGCCGCCCCGCCGTCCGACGGTGCGCCCGACGCCCCGACGAGGACGGCCCCGCACTCCGTTCGGAGCGGGGGCCGTCGGACCGTCCGGTCAGGGCTCGTCAGCGGGTGGTCACGCCTTGCCGCCGTTCTGCAGGACGAACGCCGAGAACGCGTTGGTGTCCGTGAGCGAGCCGTCGTACTGCTTGCCGTTCACGATCACCGTCGGGGTGCCGGTGAGCTTGTCGAGCGACGAGTTCGGGAGCTTGTCGTTGAGCACCCGGTTCGTCGCGTCGCCCACCCATCCGGCGAACCGCTGGTCGGTGATGCAGGACGCGACCTTCTCGTTCGTGGCGCCGGCGGCCGCCGCGAGCGAGGCGAGTTTGTCGTTCGACAGCCCCGTTGTGTTCTCGGACGGCTGGTTCTCGTACAACGAGGTGTTGTAGGCGAGGAAGGCGTCCGGGTCGTAGTTCGCCACGCAGGCGGCTGCGGCTGCGGACCGGGTGGAGTACTTCGAGCCCTGGGACACCCGGTCGAGCAGGTTGAACGGGTGCAGCTCGAGCGTCGCCGAGCCGTCCTTGACCCACTGCTGGATCTGCGACATCTGCGCGGTCTCGAACTGGTTGCAGTACGGGCACATGTAGTCCGAGTAGACGGTGATGTTCGCCACCGAGTCGTCCTGCTTCGTCGGCGTCGGCTGGCCGCCCTCGGGGATCGCCTTCGTGGCGACGGGCTCGATCTTCCCGTCGACGCCGTGCAGCAGGATGCCGTCGCTCGCCATGTTCGCCGGCCCCGGACCCGCGGGTTGCACCGAATTCGCGACGATGAGCACGATCGCGCTGACGACCGCGAGGCCGCCCACGATGATGCCGCTGATCGTCAGCGTGCGGTTGCGGCGGCGGCGCGCCTTCTCCTTCTCACGCGCGACCCGGGCACGCTCACGCGCCTCGTCCCGCCGTGCCTTCTTGCCCTGGTTGTCACTCATCGACTCCGAGCGTAGGTGCCCTCCGTGTCGGTGACGGGCGCCCTGCCTGGGAAGGCACCAGGAATTCGGTGACGCGTCATCGGCGGATCACAGCGGCTCCACTGCGAACGGCGTCAGCAGCCGAGCGACGACCTCAGAAGCTCTGGAAGATGCGCGGGAAGACGATGATGATCGACACGGCGATCACGAGGTAGTTCGCGAGCGGGAACGCCCAGCAGAACGGCAGGAGGGTCGTGCCGACGCGCTGCGCCCCGGCCCCGAAGCGACCCTGCGCGAGGTTCCAGATCGTGAACACCCAGAACATCGGGATCGTCATCGCCCAGACGAGCATGCACCACGGGCAGAGGGCTCCGATGAACCACACGGTCTGCGTGAAGAGCCACGTCACGAAGACCCACGCCAGGAACACCCCGGCGTTGAACGTGATCCAGAACCAGCGCGACCCGTTCCGGAAGCCCGCGAGCAGCAGGACGCCCACGGCGATCGGTGCGACGAAGCCCATCATGCCGATCAGGGGTTCGGGAAGCCGAGGAGGTGCCCCTGGGCGCTCGTCATCACGTCCGAGCAGTTCACGAACACGTTGACGTCGCACGACAGCGCGGTCTTCGGGTTCTCGTACTTCGCGAACTCGTCGAGCACGAGCCGGAACGAGGCGTAGAGGGCCACGATCCCGGTCACGAGCAGGAAGATCCCCATGGCGATCGGACGGCGGGGCAGGGTTCGCGGCGTGCTCACGCCGTCATCATCGCACGCGTGATCCGGTCGTTTCCGGGAGTGGCATGCGATGATGGTGGGGTCGCACGACCGGACACGGTCACGCGGCGTGAGCTTTCCGGGCCCAGCCCGGACGAAACAGGCACGGTGAGAGCGTGCCGCGACCGGATCACGCGTCACTCCGACGCTCCGCGAGCCCGGGCCGGGTGCCCGGGGACGAACGGACGCGGACGCACCACAAGTTGCCGCGGGCCGGTCGCGAACGACAACGAGCGCGGGGACGTCGACGCCACCCGCAACACGAGAATTCCCGCCGTCCGACAGGGCGCGAGCGGGGCCGAGGAGTGCACCAGTTCCATGGTGGAGCAGAACAACAACGACAACACGAAGAACGACGAGACCCCGAAGCGCCGGAGTCGCCTGTTCGGCGGCCGTCGCGCCCGGTCGGCCGACCTGGAGGCACGGGGTGACGCCGACCAGTCGGCTCCCGCCGAGCAGACGGCCGGCTCCGAGACCGACGCGCACGCGCCGGTCGCGGACGCTCCGGCGGCGGACGCCACGGTCGAGGTCGGCACCGAGACGGTCGCGCTGACCGACGACGCGGCACCGGCCGTGTCGGTCGCCGTCGAGGCGACGGCGGGCGGCGACGCCCCGCACGACGTCAGCACCCTGACCGGCGACCTCCTTGTCATCGCCACCGAGGACCAGGCGACCGAGACGGTGGCGGCGCCCGCAGCGGAGGCGACGGACGTGACGGAGGCGAGCAGCGCCTCCAGTCCGACCGAGCCCGCGGACGAGCCGTTCGTCCCGAAGGCGACCAGCACGCTCAGCCTGATCTTCCACGCGCCGGTCCTGCCGGAGCTGCCGCCGGCCCGTGCGCCGCGGTCCGCGCAGGACGACCACGACGACGACGAGCCGGTCGGCACGCGCCGACGCACCCGTCGTCGCGGCAGCTCCTTCGGCGGTGCCGCCGAGCAGCCCGAGCCGCGCCGTCGTGAGCGTGAGCGTGAGCGCGAGCGGGAGCCGGAGCTCATCACCGAGCCGCAGCGCATCAAGGGCTCGACCCGACTCGAGGCGAAGAAGCAGCGCCGACGCGACGGGCGTGACGCCGGCCGTCGTCGTCAGGTCATCACCGAGGACGAGTTCCTGGCCCGCCGCGAGAGCGTCGACCGCCAGATGATCGTCCGGTCGAGCTCGCAGAAGATCGAGATCGGTGTGCTCGAGGACGGCGTCCTCGCCGAGCACTACGTCACCAAGTCGCACAACGTGTCGCTCATCGGCAACGTCTACCTCGGCAAGGTGCAGAACGTCCTCCCGTCGATGGAGGCCGCCTTCGTCGACATCGGTCGCGGTCGGAACGCCGTGCTGTACGCGGGCGAGGTCGACTGGAACTCCGTCGACACCAGCCACGGCCGCCGCATCGAGTCGGCGCTGAAGCCCGGCGACAAGGTGCTCGTGCAGGTCACGAAGGACCCGGTCGGCCACAAGGGTGCCCGCCTCACCTCGCAGGTCTCGCTGCCCGGCCGCTACCTCGTGTACGTGCCGAACGGCTCGATGAACGGCATCTCCCGCAAGCTCCCGGACACCGAGCGCGCTCGCCTGAAGAAGATCCTCAAGGAGGTCCTCCCCGAGCACGCCGGCGTCATCGTCCGCACGGCGGCCGAAGGTGCGACCGAAGAGCAGCTGACCCGTGACGTCCAGCGCCTCACGAGCCAGTGGGAGGCGATCCAGAAGAAGGTCGCGAACGGGCACGCGCCGGTCATGCTCCACTCGGAGCCCGACCTGCTCATCAAGATCGTGCGGGACGTCTTCAACGAGGACTTCACCAAGCTCATCATCGACGGCGAGGCCGCCCGCGGCACCATCGAGGACTACCTCGACGCCGTCGCGCCCGACCTCAAGGACCGCGTCGAGATCTACGACGGCCCGGACTCCTTCGAGGAGTACCGCCTGAACGAGCAGATCGAGAAGGCGCTCGACCGCAAGGTCTGGCTGCCCTCCGGTGGTTCGCTCGTGATCGACCGCACCGAGGCCATGACGGTCGTCGACGTCAACACGGGGAAGTTCGTCGGGTCCGGCGGCAACCTCGAGGAGACCGTCACGAAGAACAACCTCGAGGCCGCCGAGGAGATCGTCCGTCAGCTCCGGCTGCGCGACATCGGCGGGATCATCGTCGTCGACTTCATCGACATGGTGCTCGAGTCGAACCGCGACCTCGTGCTGCGCCGACTCGTGGAGTGCCTGAGCCGCGACCGCACGAAGCACCAGGTCGCCGAGGTCACCTCGCTCGGCCTCGTGCAGATGACCCGCAAGAAGATCGGCGTCGGGCTCCGCGAGTCGCTCGACGAGGTCAACGCGAAGGTCAACGACAACAACGCCGACCCGGGCCCCTCGAAGAACCGTCGGAAGAGCCGCGGTGGCAACGGCGGGTCGAACGGCAACGGCAACGGCGGCGCGAACGGCAACGGCAACGGCGGCGGGTCGTCGTCGGGCAACGGCGGCTCGAACGGCAACGGTTCCCAGACGCACCAGATCACCGACGACGTCAAGAACGCGCTCTCGCGCATCGCGGCGTCGACCATCCCGCACGAGGAGCACGCCGCTGCCGAGGCCGCCGGGGTGACCGGCGTCGCCGTCACCGGTGTCGCGAGCCCGGCGGCGCCGGAGTCCGCGCCCGAGGCCCCGGCCGCGTCGGCCGCGCCCCGCGACGGCTCGGAGTCGTCGTCGGAGTCGTCCGGCGGGTCGAAGCGTCGTCGTCGTCGTGGGAGCCGCGGGGGCGGTGAGCCGCAGACCACGTCGGCGGAGTCCTCGTCGTCGGAGTCGGAGTCGGATTCGGAGTCGGAGTCGAAGTCGGCCGAGCCCTCGTCGTCGAACGCCACCGACCGTGCTCCGGAGACCACTGAGGCTGCCTCCGCTCCCGCCGCCGCCGCATCGACCGAGCCGGCCGCGTCCGCTCCGGTCCGCCGACGCGTCAGCTCGAGCGCACCGGTGACCCCGACCGAGAACACGGTCGCGATCCTGGACATCCCGGTCGCCGTCACCAAGCGCGAACCCCGCCCGGTGCGCGGCGACACGGAGTCGCTGCTGGACTCGGTCCTCAACGCGCTCCCGGAGCCGAAGCAGCCCGGTCAGGGCCGCTCGCGCTCCCGTCGCGTGTCCTCCCCGAGCATCAGCGCCCCGGCGACCACCGAGGGCGACGCGCCCGAGGACGGCACCGTGATCGTGGGGAACTGACCGTGACCGACGCGGGGGACCCCCGGACGCAGGACCGCGGGTACTACGGCGCGGGCTGGCAGCAGCCCGCGCCGGGTCCCTCGGTCGGACCGGCGTCGGTGCCGCCCGTGCCCCCGCAGCGACCGCGCGGCGCGCAGGACCCCCGGCGCGCGTTCGCTCCGGGAGCCTCGGTCGCGAACACGACCGGGGCGCTCATCGCCGTGGTGTCGGTCGTCCTGGTCGAGTTCGCCTCCGGACTCGTCGGGCTGCTCGGCACCGCCCTCGTGGTGAGCCCGTTCGCGACCTACGGGGCCGGGGACAGCCTCATCGGCGGGTTCGTCCACGGGGTGTTCCTCGCGCCACTGCCGTTCCACGTCGGGGCGTTCCTCGCGCTCGCGTTCCTGCTCCCCGTGGCCCGGCGGAGCCCCCTGCCCGTGATCCTGCTCCGTGCGGTGCTCGCCGGTGCCGCCGGGACGATCGCCCTCGCGCTCGTGGGGGTCGTCACGGGGGCGTTCGCCGCGGTCCACGGTGCCGGTGGTGCCCGTCTCGTGACGAGCATCGTCACGGTGCCGCTGCAGGCCGGGCTCCCGTTGACGCTCATGCTCGTGGCGACGACGACGGCCGCGTGGCTCTGGCTCGGTCGGCCGCGCGGTGGTGCGCGGCGGAGCCTCGGCGCCCCCGGGACGTTCCGGCAGCCCGACGCCGTGCCGTCCGCGACCGTCCAGGGCCCGACGCCCGACGCGCAGCAGCAGCCGTACGCGCCGCAGCAGCCGTACGCGCAGCAGCCGCCGCAGCAGCAGCCGCAGCCCTACGCGCCGCAGCCGCAGCACGCGCCGTCGGGGCAGCACACGCAGGGGCAGCCGCCGTACCCGCAGCAGGGCGCCCCGTACGGCCCGCCGGCCGGTCAGCAGCCGCCCGCGAACCCCTGGGCGCCGCCCCAGCGCTGACCCGACCGTCTGCGTGGCGCACGGCCCGTGAGGGAGTCGCACCGTGCCTCCAGGCCGCCGCCGCGATCTCGGATGCCGTCGCTGTCTCGGACCGTCGCTGTCTCGGGCCGTCGCTGTCTCGCGACGCCGCCGCTGTCGTACGACGACCGCGCTGTCGTGCCGCAGCGGCGACGGCCGTGCGCCTGCCGCAGCGGCGACGGTCGCGCGCCCCCGTCAGGACGGGCGCTTGTCCCGCTGCGCCACCCGCAGGCCGCTGCGGATGAGCCGGAGCACGAGCTCCCGCCCCGTCACGGGGGTGGCCCCGGCCGCCACGAGCTCGTCGTAGCGCGAGCGTGGCACGTCGTAGTGGTCGTGGTCGAACGCCCGGGGCGGGATCCCCGCGGCACTCGCGAAGGCGTGGAGTTCGTCGTACGATTCGTCACTGACGAGGTGCGACCACAGCGTGTCGTGCGCAGGCCACGTCGGCGGGTCGATCAGGACGGTCACCACGCCATGGTACGTGTGTCGCCGTTTGACCGGACCCGGGGGGATCGAGTATTCTCGATCCCTGGTGTCAGCGGGCCGTTCTGCCTGCGTCGCCGATCGGGCCCGGCCTCCCCGGGAGCCGCTCGTGCAGCAGTGGGCACCCGAGACTTCCCTCAAGCAGAGTACGTAAGGAATTCCACGTGGTTTACGCAGTAGTGCGCGCCGGCGGCCGTCAGGAGAAGGTCGAGGTCGGCACGATCCTCACGATCGACCGTGCCAAGGCCGACGACAAGGGCAACATCAAGCTCGCTCCGGTGCTCCTCGTGGACGGTGACACCATCACGTCGGCCGCGACCGAGCTCGCGAACGTGACCGTCACCGCCGAGGTGCTCGAGGACCTCCGCGGACCGAAGGTCATCATCCAGAAGTTCAAGAACAAGACCGGGTACAAGAAGCGTCAGGGCTTCCGCGCTGAGCTGACCCGCGTCAAGATCACCGAGATCGCGTAAGGCGGGAACAGAAGATGGCACACAAGAAGGGTGCGAGCTCCACTCGCAACGGTCGTGACTCCAACGCGCAGCGCCTCGGCGTGAAGCGCTTCGGTGGCGAGGTCGTCAACGCCGGCGAGATCATCGTCCGCCAGCGCGGCACGCACTTCCACCCGGGCGCCAACGTCGGCCGCGGTGGCGACGACACGCTGTTCGCCCTCTCGGCCGGTGCGGTCGAGTTCGGCACCAAGGGCGGCCGCAAGGTCGTCAACATCGTCGGCGCTGCGTAAGCGACCCTCGATCTGACTCTGCGGGAGGGGCGGGCCACGTGCCCGCCCCTCCCGTTCTCTTTTCTGCGACACGGCAGTCTCTGCACGACCGTTTCTGCACCACAGTTTCTGCAACACCAAGGAGTGGACCCATGGCGACGTTCGTCGACCGCGTGACCCTGCACCTCAGCGCGGGGGACGGCGGCAACGGCTGCGTGTCGGTCCGCCGTGAGAAGTTCAAGCCCCTGGCGGGTCCGGACGGTGGCAACGGCGGTGACGGCGGCGACATCGTCCTCGTCGCCGATCCGCAGGTCACGACCCTGCTCGGCTACCACCGCTCGCCCCACCGCTCGTCGAAGAACGGGCAGCCCGGCATGGGCGACATGCGCAGCGGGATCAGCGGTGAGACGCTCGAGCTCCCGGTCCCGATCGGCACCGTCGTGCACGACGAGCGCGGCGAGGTCGTCGCGGACATGACCGAGCCGGGCATGCGCGTCGTCGTGGCCGCGGGTGGGCAGGGCGGCCTCGGCAACGCCGCGCTCGCCACGACGAAGCGCAAGGCCCCCGGGTTCGCCCTCCTCGGCACCCCGGGGGAGTCCGGCAACGTCAGCCTCGAGCTGAAGACCATCGCCGACGTGGCCCTCGTCGGGTTCCCGAGCGCCGGCAAGTCCTCGCTCATCGCCGCGATCTCCGCCGCGAAGCCGAAGATCGCCGACTACCCGTTCACGACGCTCACGCCGAACCTCGGGGTCGTCGAGTCCGGCTCCACCCGCTTCACCGTCGCCGACGTCCCCGGCCTGATCGAGGGCGCGTCCGAGGGCAAGGGTCTCGGGCTCGAGTTCCTCCGCCACGTCGAGCGCTGCGAGGCACTGCTGCACGTCATCGACTGCGCCACGATGGACCCGGGCCGCGACCCGATCAGCGACCTCGACGTCATCCTCGGCGAACTCGAGCGCTACCCGGTCCCCGAGGGGCAGGTGCCGCTGCTCGAGCGCCCGCAGCTCGTCGCCCTGAACAAGATCGACGTGCCGGACGCCGCTGAGCTCGCGGACTTCGTGACCGCCGAGCTCGAGGGCCGCGGCTACCGCGTGTTCCCGATCTCGACCGCGTCCCACAAGGGCCTCCGCGAGCTGACGTTCGCCCTGGCGGACATCGTCGAGCGTGCCCGTGCCGAGCGCGCCGTCGAGCCGCAGCCGGAGCGCATCGTCCTCCGCCCGAAGGCCGTCGACGAGGTCCCCTTCACCGTCCGTGCCGAGGGCGGCGAGGAGCACCGCTTCTACCGCGTGCGCGGCGCGAAGCCCGAGCGCTGGGTGCAGCAGACGGACTTCACCAACGAGGAGGCGATCGGCTACCTCGCGGACCGTCTCGCCAAGCTCGGTGTCGAGGACGGCCTGTTCAAGGCCGGCGCGGTCGCCGGGTCCACCGTGGTCATCGGCGGTGACGGCGGCACCGTCTTCGACTGGGAGCCGACGCTCACCTCGACCGCCGAGCTCATCACGAGTGCCCGCGGCACCGACTCCCGCATCGGCGCGACCTCGCGTCCGACCCGCAACGAGCGTCGCGAGGAGTACTTCGAGCGCATGGACGCCAAGGCCGCGGCCCGCGCCGAGCTGGAGCAGGAGCGCCTGTCCGGACTGTGGGCCGACGAGGACACGGACGACGCGGACCCGTTCTCGGGCGAGGTCGAACGTCACCACGGCAGCGAGGACTGACCCGCCGATGCCCGACCGCAGCGACACCACCGAGTCCGTCCGGGGGACCGTGCGCTCCCGCGCGGACATCCCCGGCGCGCGGCGGCTCGTCGTGAAGGTCGGGTCGTCCTCGGTCAGCGGCGACAACGTCGGACAGATCGGCCCGCTCGTCGACGCCCTCGGCGCCGCGCACGCCCGGGGGACCGAGGTCGTGCTCGTGTCCTCGGGTGCGATCGCGACCGGGTTCCCGTTCCTCGGCCTCCAGGGTCGGCCGGACGACCTCGCGACCCAGCAGGCCGCGGCCGCGACCGGGCAGAACGTCCTCATGTTCCGGTACCAGAAGGAACTCGACCGGCACGGCGTGGTCGCGGCGCAGATCCTCCTGACCGCGGGTGACCTGCAGAACCCCACGCACCGGGTGAACGCGCAGCGGGCGATCGACCGGTTGCTCGCGCTCCGGGTGCTGCCGATCGTCAACGAGAACGACACCGTCGCGACGCACGAGATCCGCTTCGGCGACAACGACCGGCTCGCGGCGCTCGTCGCCCGGCTCCTCGGGGCGGATGCGCTCGTGCTGCTCTCCGACGTCGAGTCGCTCTACACGAAGCCCCCGCAGCTGCCCGGTGCGGAGCCCATCGAGCTCGTCCCCTACGGTGACGAGCTCGGCGGCGTGACCTTCGGGTCGATCGGCGCGGCCGGGGTCGGGACCGGGGGAGCGGGGACGAAGGTCGCCGCAGCCCGCCTCGCGGCGGATGCGGGGACGTCCGTCCTGGTGACGGCGACGTCCTTGGTCGCGTCCGCGCTCGCGGGTGAGCACGTCGGCACCTGGTTCGAAGCGGCGCCGCGCGCGTAGGTGCTCCGGGCTGGAGGCCCGGTTCGGCTCCGGTGGGTCGGCCGCGTCCGGCGGGTGGGCACGATCCGTCGTGCCCGGTGTCGCGGGTGCGGCGTGTCGTGACCGGCGGGTGGGCGTCGGGTGCGGCGCGCCCGGTTGTGGCCGCCGGGTGGGCGCGAAGCGTCGTCCTCGTCGTCGGAGTGCGACCGTTCGTGACCGCCCGGTGTTGCGGGTGCGGCGTGTCGTGACCGTTCCGGGGCTGCCCCTCGTGTGTGTCGCCCCCTGCCGTGCGGTGCTCCGCCCGTCGCGCCACGCGCCTGACGTGCGGTGAACCCTGCACCGGTGTCGTGCCTCCAGGCCGTGTCCACAGGCGCGGGACGCGCCGTGTCATCCCGCGAGGACCGGACCTATGATCGAGCCATGTCGTTGACCGCCCCCGCTCCGACCCTGACCGACAAGCTCGTCGCCGCACGCGACGCCGCGACGGTGCTCGCGACCGCGACCACCGCGGTCAAAGACGCGGCGCTCGTCGCCATCGCGGCCGGGGTGCGAGCCGCCACCGACGACATCGTCCGCGCGAACCACGACGATCTCGTGGCGGGCGAGGACGGCGGGCTGTCGTCGGGCCTGCTCGACCGGCTCCGGCTCGACTCCGCCCGGATCGACGCCCTGGCCGCTGCGGTCGAGCACGTCGTCGGGCTGACCGACCCCGTCGGCCAGAACGTCCGCGGCTCCCTGCTCCCGAACGGCCTGCAGCTCACCCAGGTCCGGGTGCCGTTCGGCGTCGTCGGCGCCATCTACGAGGCCCGCCCGAACGTGACGGTCGACATCGCGAGCCTCGCGCTGAAGAGCGGCAACGCGGTCGTGCTCCGCGGCGGTTCCGCCGCACAGCGCACCAACGCGGTCCTCGTGTCGACCATCCAGGACGCCGTCGCGTCCGTCGGTCTCCCGCGCGAACTCGTGCAGACGATCGACGAGTTCGGCCGCGCCGGAGCGACCGAGCTGATGCGCGCCCGGGGCCTCGTCGACGTGCTCATCCCGCGGGGCAGCGCGTCGCTCATCCAGACCGTCGTGACGGAGTCGCAGGTGCCCGTGATCGAGACCGGGGCGGGGGTCGTGCACGTCTTCCTCGACGAGTCCGCGCCCGAGGACCGCGCGGTCGACATCGTGCTGAACAGCAAGGTGCAGCGCCCGAGCGTGTGCAACGCGCTCGAGACGCTCCTCGTGCACGAGCGGTCGGCCGAGCGGCTGCTCCCCGTCCTCGCCGACCGCCTCCGCGCGTCCGGGGTGACCCTCCGCGGTGACGACGCCACCCGGGCGATCGTGCCCGGCGTCCTCCGCGCGACGGATGCCGACTGGGCCACCGAGTCGATGGACCTCGACCTCTCGATCCGCGTGGTGCCCGACGTCGACGCCGCGATGGCGCACATCGCGACCTGGTCGACGCACCACACCGAGTCCATCGTCACGAACGACGTCGACACGGCGGAGCGGTTCCTCGCTGGCGTCGACTCGGCGGTCGTGATGGTCAACGCATCCACCCGGTTCACCGACGGCGGCGAGTTCGGCTTCGGTGCCGAGGTCGGCATCTCCACGCAGAAGCTGCACGCCCGCGGCCCGATGGGGCTCCCGGAACTCACGAGCACCAAGTGGATCGTGCGCGGTCAGGGCCAGATCCGCGGCTAGACTGAACGGCGTCTTTCCACCGACCGAACGGAGCACATGACGATGACCCTCCTCGCCGAAGCCGCAGAGAACGCCTCCGGGGTCCCCGCGTACGTCTTCCCGCTCGTCGGTGCCCTCTTCTTCGCGTTCCTCGGGTTCGTGACCTGGAGCTTCCGCGACGTCGCGTACCGTCACTCGCACAAGTTCGAGGCCACTCGGCACGACGAGACCGGCGTCGACGAGTTCGGCCACACGAAGCGCTGACCCGCCACTCCATGCTCGAGAGCTCGGGGCGCCCGCGCATCGGTGTGATGGGCGGCACGTTCGACCCCATCCACCACGGTCACCTCGTGGCCGCGTCCGAGGTCGCGCGCGCCTTCGACCTGGACGAGGTGGTGTTCGTCCCCACCGGTCAGCCGTACATGAAGTCCGACGTCACGGACGCCGAGCACCGGTACCTCATGACGGTCGTCGCGACGGCGTCGAACCCCATGTTCACCGTGAGTCGCGTCGACATCGACCGTCCGGGCCCGACGTACACCGTCGACACGTTGCGCGACCTGCACGAACAACGGCCGGACGCACAACTGGTCTTCATCTCGGGCGCAGACGCCGTTCAGCAGATCCTCGACTGGAAAGACCATGATGGTCTGTGGGACCTGGCGCACTTCGTCGCCGTGACGCGCCCGGGGCATGCCCTGAGCATCACCGGGTTGCCGGAGCGGGACGTGAGCCTGCTCGAGGTCCCGGCGCTGGCGATCTCGTCGACCGACTGCCGCGACCGGGTCCGACGCGGTTCCCCCGTCTGGTACCTGGTCCCTGACGGGGTCGTCCAGTACATCTCCAAGCACCATCTGTATCGGAGCGTTGCATGAGTTCGTCCGACGCGCAGCCGCCACTGTCGCGGCGCCAGGCGCGTGAGCGTGAGCGCGCTGCCGCCGCCGGTGGCCAGCCAGTGACACCTCCGCCCACCGTCGTCGCGCCCGCGTCCACCGACCGTTCGGAGCAGGGCCGTCGCCGGCCTGGTTCGCACGTCGCGCCCGCCCCGTCGGGCGCGGCACAGTCCGCCGTGCCCGATCTGCCCCCCGCGTCCGCGACCGAGATCGTGCCCGGGACAGGTGGCCTGACCCGCCGGCAGCTGCGCCAACTGCGCGAGGCCGAGGTGCAGGCCGTGCTGCCCGTGCCGCTGCAGGCCCCGACGCCCCAGTCGTCCGACCGGACCGTGCAGGACGTCATCGGGTCGGTGTCGACCCTCGACGACGACCAGCCGCTCGCGCCGACCTCCGCGCCCGCACGACCGACCTCCGCGCAGTCGGCGTCCGGCCGGTCCGTATCCGAGCCGGCAGCGTCGGTGCCGGTCTCGTCGGTGCCGGTCTCGTCTGTGCCGGTCTCGTCGGGGCCGGTTCCTCCCGTGCCGCAGGCGCCCGCCTCGGTCCCGTCCGATGCAGGGCGCCCGACGTCGGAGACCGCGACGTCGGAGTCCGGCGAGTCCGAGTCCGACGACCACGAGGCCGGGACGCTCGACGAGGCGTTCGTGCAGCAGGCCACCGAGGCGGACGGTTCGCCGGACGCGGTCGAGCCGCTCGACGAAGCTGTCGCGCACGCCGAGGAGCCCCGTCGCCACCGGTCGACGTGGGCGCCGCACGACGCCGAGTCCGATGCGGCAGCGGCCGGGGACGAGCCGGCCGAGTCGGTCACCGACACGCCGGACCGTACCGACCGGGACGACCCGGGAGCGCCGCTCGCGCCGACCCTCCCGCCCGTCGCCGCGTCGACGCCCGGGGTCTTCCCGCTCTCGCTCGACGACGACACGAACGAGGTCCCGGTCCAGACGACCGAACGCGGTCCGGTGGGGTCCGAGGACGCCCAGGGAGGCGACGGTGCCGCCTTCCAACGTCCGGTGGAGCCGAAGCCCGTCACCACCGCGTTCCAGCCGCCGACCGGGCACTGGTCCGCCCTCGCCCACGACTCGAACGACGCCGAGGTCCACGACGAGGAGACCGGCACCCGCCGCGTCGCCGCGACGAACCCGAACGCGATCGTGCTCCCGAACTCCGCCCTCGCGGACCCGACGGGCGCGCTCAACGCCACGGGCGAGGTCATCCTCACCGGCTCCATCGATCTGCCGGCGTCCCTGTCCTCGACAGGGTCGCACCGACCGATCGACGGGGCCGAGGTCGACCGCCTCCTCGAGCAGCACGACGAGCAGCCGGAGACCGACGCCAGTCCCATCCGTGCGAGCCGTGCGGTGTCGAGCCACACGTCCACCCGCCAGGTCGTCCTCGCTGCGGCGAAGCCCAAGGAGTCGAAGACCCCGATGGTGCTCGCGGTGTCGGCGGCGGCCGTGGGCGTGGCAGCGGCCGGCGTCATCATCGTGGCGCTGCTGTCCACCCACCCCTTCGGCTGAGCCCGATCCAGCACGTCCGGGCCGGCTGGCCGGTGTCCGACGTCTGACCTATGATGCAGGGGCCGATCACCTCGGCACCCCTACAGTCCGGCTCCCGCTGGGCGACGACCGGAAGGACCTGCGTGCCCGCCTCCTCACGCGCACTCGAACTCGTGCAGATCGCCGCGACCGCGGCCGACGCCAAGCAGGCCGAGGACCTCGTCGCTCTCGACGTGACCGGGCCGCTCCAGCTGACGGACGTTTTCCTCCTGGCCACCGGTCGGAACGAGCGCAACGTCCTGTCGATCGCCGACGAGGTCGAGGAACGACTGATCGAGGCCGGCGCGAAGCCGCTGCGCCGTGAGGGTCGGACCGAGGGACGCTGGGTGCTCATCGACTTCGGTGATGTCGTCGTGCACGTCTTCCACGAGGAAGACCGCCAGTACTACTCGCTCGAGCGGCTCTGGGCTGACTGCCCGACGATCCCGCTGGAACTGCCGGTCGAGCAGGGCTGAGTGCGACGCGCCCGGGCATCGATCGCGATTTCGTTGCCGGGCGTTCGCATGGTGTACGCTTCTATGGTGCCTCCGGGGAACCGAAGGCACGAAGCAACACCGAACGGGTCAGCAACACCCAACGGGTCTGTGGCGCAGCTGGTAGCGCACCTGCATGGCATGCAGGGGGTCAGGGGTTCGAGTCCCCTCAGATCCACCGAAGCACCGTCCGCCGAAAACCCCGTTCCTCGCAAGAGGAACGGGGTTTTCGTGTTTCCGGGCCCGGCGCTCGTGTTCGGGGGGGGCATGGCCTGGTTGGTCAGTCGATCGTCTTCGCCGTCCGGTCCACCATGTGGATGGCTTCGATCGCGAGCTCGGCGGCCACGGGGTCGCGCTCGATGATCGCATCGCGGAAGACGGGGTAGAGCTCGATGAGGTGTTCGGACGGGATCAACTCGCCGACCGAGTCGACGCGGAGCTTGAACGCCAATCCGCTGATCACGCGGCTGACGGTGTCGACGAGGATCTGGTTCGGGCAGAGGCGCAACCATGCGTTGTACGCGCCGTCCAGGGTGAGCACGACCCTGGCGGTCCCGCCCTCGCGGAGACGTTCGAGCTCGCTGTCGAGTCGGACGACGGTCCGCGTGACGTCGCGGTCGGTCATGACGGGGACGGTGACACGGATGATGCCGCCGAAGAGGATCCCGAGCGTGTGGAGCGCGTCGAGGACCTCTTCCGGGTCGGGAAGCGCGACGCGGGTGTACCGGTTCGCGGCCATCTCCACCAGGCCCTCGTCCGCGAGGTGCGCGAGTGCCTCACGGATCGGGGTGCGGGATGCGCCGAGCCAGGCGATCAGCTGGTCGTCGTGGAGTCGTTCCCCGGCCTCGAGGGTGCCGTCGAGGATCGCACTCCGGATCGTGTCGGCGACCCGGTCGCGGATCAGGGTCCGCTCGGCTGGCGCGGTCTGCGGTACTGGCATCAGATACTCCTCATGACGATGTACCACCAGTCTGCCGTGTGCGCGGGCAGATGTCATCGCTGACCGCGGCCGCTCCGGCGCGCTCCGCGGTGTGGGGCGGCGGCAGGTGGGACCTCCTGTCCCACCTGCCGCCGTCCCGAGCGTGATCAGCGCCGCGGTCCCGGTACCCCTCCGCGGCCCCGTGCAGCGCGGCGGCGGACGGTGGACACTGCGCACCCCGCGAGCAGGAGCAGCAGCGCGGTCGCCACGAGGACGGAGACGCCCTCCGTACCGGTGAAGGCGAGTCGGTCCCGGGCATCGGACGCCACCGGGGGCGTCCCGTGCACGGGAGCGTGGGTGTCTGGCGTCGAGCCCGGGTCCGGCTCCGGTGCGCCGGACGCGTCGGTCGGCGGTTCCGTCGTCCCCGGGTCGACGGGCGTGACCGGACCGGCGGGATCTCCCGGATCCGTGGGGTCCACCGGTGCGTCGTCCTCGACGAGACCTGCATCGAGCGCTGTCGTCCGGGTCACCCCGTCGAACCGGCCCTCGTCGTCGACCTCCTTCGTCAGCAGCACGGAGTCGGAGACCCCGTCGGCGTCGGCATCGGAGTCCGCGTCCCGGTCGTCCCCGACGCGCGCCGCAGTGAAGTGGTCGCCGTCCGGAGCGATCCACCGCACCGTGTAGTCCCCGGGGCGGAGTTCGTCGAAGACGTACCTTCCGTCGGTGTCGGTCGTCGTGGTCCGGTCGACATCCTGTCCGCGGTCGTCGGTGCCGGTGAGCCGGGCACGGACGCCGGGCAGCGTCCGCTCGTCGTCCTGCAGGCCGTTGCCGTTCGCATCGAGCCAGACGGTGTCGCCGACGGAGCCCGCAACGACGCGGATGGTGGCCGCGTTCGACTGCACGGGCAGCGGCAGGTTCGAGGCGCGGAGACCGAAGCGGTTCACGTACCGGTCGCCGTGCCGTTGCCCGTCGGTGTGCAGCGTGACAGCGCGTTCCACGGTCGCACCGACGGGGATCGGCTCGCTGCGCTGGAGACGGAACGCGGTTGCCGCGGCCAGGTCCGCGGGGCAGCCGTCCGTGCCGAACTCGCTCGCGGAGCACCAGCGGGTCGTGCCGCCGGCCTGGTTCGACGGGTGGCTGCCGTCGATCGAGACCGTGCCGGGGGCGGCAGCGGTGTACCGGACGGTCTCACCGTTCGCGGCATCGACGTCCACCGGGGCGGCGAGGACCGCGGTGCCGTGGAAGTCCGACCCGCGCGCATCGCCGGGGTAGGGGAGCACGTCGATGAGGTCGGCGGCCTCGATCGGCGTGGCGTCGACGTTCGTGTACCCGAGGGTCCACTCGAGGTCGTCGCCGGTCACGACGACGGGGTGCACGGCAGCCTTCTCGGCAGCGACACCGCCGGACGAGACGACCCGCACGGACCGCTCCGCGGAACGTTCCTCCTCACCCGAGCTGTCGGACGGTGACGAGACCACGACCCCGTTCGTGAGCGTCCCGCTCGGCGTGAGCTTCGAGACCCGCGCGTCGTAGGTGATCGCGTCGATCGTGGTGTTCGGGAGGACGTCCTCGACCGTCCAGGTCAGCCGTTCACGGGTGGTTCCGTCCTCGGCGACCACGGTGTCCAGGTCGGGCGAGCGGGACGCGCTGCCGGGAACGTACGAGGTGTTCACGGGCAGGACGTCCTGGACGGTGACGTCCGTTCTCCGGTCGCTGACGCCTCGGTCGCTCAGCGACGGGTAGAGCGCGTAGGTCACCGTGTCACCAGCAGACACGATCGTGGTCTTGTCCGGGGTGTCGGTCGCGTCGTGTCCCGTGTCGACGATCTTCTTGCCGACGCGCACGAGGTTCTCGGTGACGAGGACGCTGTCGGCGTAGGCGCCGGCACCGACGGTCGGGTCGTTGCGGTCGTGGACCCAGGGCCCGGCGCCCAGCTTGACGTGGCCGAAGTCGTGGACGCGGGTGCCGTCCGGCACCGCTCGCACCCGCGTGTGGGTCTGCAGGAGGATGCTCTGCCCGCCCCGGACGTCCCCCGAGGCCCGGACCGCTCCCACCGCCGCGGGGCCACCGGGCACCTGTGCGGGCGTGCTGTACCAGGGGCCGTCCTCGTCGTCGCACGTCGCGTCGCGACCGGCCATCGGACTCGTCATGTCGAACGCGGCGTACTGCACGGAGAGGTTGCTCGCGTTGGAGGCGGACGCGTAGACGCCGCCCACCTTCGTCAGTGTCTGGGTGCTGCGGTCGAAGGTGTCGCAGACGGTGTACCGGCGGTTGCTGACAGTGGTGTTGTTCCCGAAGACCAGACTGCGCAGCACCTGGCCGGGGGCCACCCAGGGGTCGCCCTTCTTCGCCGAGCCGGTCACCTGCTCGCCAGCGGCGTCGATCTGGAAGACCTGCTTGCTCCCACTGCCACGCGCGATGTTGTCGAGGTTCCGCGTCGAGGAGTTGTCGGCGAGGGGTTCGGTGCTCCCCGCGAAGTTGGCGGCGCCGCTGACGGACGTGGTCTCGAGCGGCGTGAAGGTGTTGGTCGAGAGGACACTGGCGCCCTCGGGCAGGTTCGGCATCCAGAAGCTGATGACTCCGACGGCGAAGTACGCCCTGTCCGGCGCGGTGAGGGCGCCGCCGTCGATGCCCTTCGTCGGGAGGTGCGTGGGATCGGTGACGACGCCGGTGAACGTCACGTCGACGTCCCCACCCGGCGCGTCCTGCGTACAGGTCAGTTCACCGGAGTCGGTGACGCCGGTCGCACCGCCACCCGTCCCACGGGGGAGACCTGCGAACGTGTTGCCACCCGCAGTGCCGTGGACCTGGCACGCCCCTCGTCGGCTCCAGAGCACGGCGCCCGACGGGAGGTCCCCGGCGATCTGCGAGAGGTCGTCGCGGAAGCGCATGGTGCCGTCGCTCTTCTCGAAGCCGAGGAGTCCCTGCCCCGGCTCGAGCGGCTGCCAGTCGACGGTGATCGGGTAGGTGATCTGGATGCCCTCGGTCGTGCCGTCCGGACCGACCACGCCCGAGCTGAAGACACTGTTCAGCGTGCGCTTGCTGAGGTTGTAGCGGGCCGCGGCCGAGACGGTGGTGGTGGGCGAGGCGGCCTCGACCGGGCCGTTGGCGGCGTTGTCGGCGGTCGCGGTGGCGTCGACGGCGATGCTGTCACCGTTCCTGAGGTCGCCCGAGACGTCGAGCACGACCGGTGTGGCGATGGCCCGGCCTTCGGCGACCCTGCCCAGGTTGCAGGTCAGGGTCTGGCCGCTGATGCCGCTGCCGACGCCGGTGCAGGCGCGGGGGAGCGTCGCCCAGGACGTTCCGGTCGGAGCGGTGAGGGTGAAGCGCTCGTTCTCGCTGTCCCCGTCGTTGCTGCTGACGGTGACGCGGTACGTGATGGCGTCGAGGGTGCGGACGATGCCGTTCGCGTCGCCCGTGTCGCCGCCGGGCTCGTCGGTCCGCGAGAACGAACCGTTCCCGTCCTTCGCGACCTCGACCGCCAGGGCGACCGCGGACGCGGTGCCCGCGGCCGGGGTCGGGGCAGTCCGCTCCGACCGCTCGGCAGTGGGCGCGGGCGAGGGCGTGGGCTGGGGCGTCGGCCGAGCCGTCGCCGTCGCCGTCGCGGTCGGTGCCGCCGTCGCGGTCGGTGTCGCCGTGGCGGTCGCCGTCGCCGGGTCGGGCTCAGGCCCTGCCAGTGCGGTCGAACCGGACACGAGCGAGCTCGCGACGACGGCGGCGAACGCGGTCGTCGCGAGGGCAGCCCGGAAGGGCGTGCGTGTGCGCATGGGGTCTCCATCTGTGGATCGAACAGCTCGCCCGCGCCGTTCCAGCGCGGCGTCGAGCTGATCCGCAACATATCTCATGTGAAAACATGACGCGTGACGTTGCGGACTCGTTGCCGTCGATCTCCCGACGCGGAACAGGCGGCCTCCCGAGGGTCGGTACGCTGAGCACATGAGTGCTGAGCACGTGGGCGAGGGTGCCCCGCTGTCCGGATCGCAGCTGACGATCGCCGCCGACGGGTACACCGCCGAGATCGCCACGGTGGGCGCCACGCTCCGCTCGCTGCGCCACGACGGCCGGGACCTCGTGGTCCCCTTCGCGGCCGACGAGGTCCGGCCGGTGTTCCGCGGCGCGGTGCTCGCGCCGTGGCCGAACCGGGTGGTGGACGGCCGGTACGCCTTCGACGGCACCGACCACGAGCTCGCGCTCACCGAGCCGACCCGCCAGCACGCGCTGCACGGGCTCGTCGGCTGGACCGACTTCGCGGTCGAGGCGCACGAGTCCGATCGTGCGGTCCTCACCACGACGATCGCCGCGCAGGCCGGGTACCCGTTCCGCGTCGTCGTCACGGTCGAGTACCGCGTCGACGGTACGGGGCTGCACACCGCGGTCACCGGTCGGAACACCGGACCCGCGCGTGCGCCCTGGGGGACCGGCCCGCACCCGTACCTCGTCGCCGGCCCCGGCACGGTCGACGACTGGACGCTGACGCTGCCCGCCGCCGAGGTCCTCGAGGTCACGCCGGACCGGCTCATCCCGACGGCCCTGGTGCCCGTGCACGACGAGTTCGACCTGCGTGCGCCCACCGTCATCGGCCCGCGCTTCGTCGACCACGCGTTCACCGGCTTCGACCGCGACGCGGACGGCACCGCGGCGATCGACGTGGTCGCCGCCGACGGCCACGGCGTCCGGGTGACCTTCGGCACCGAGTGCGGCTGGGTCCAGGTGCACACCGCCGACCACGTCGTGGCCGAGTACCACCGCGCCGGCCTCGCCGTCGAGCCGATGACGTGCGCGCCGGACGCGTTCAACACCGGCGCCGACCGGGGACTCGTCGTCCTCGAACCGGGTGCCGCACACACCGCAGCATGGACGATCGCAGCGGTCTGACCGACGCCGAACGACCCCGCGTCGAGGTCCGGCGGCTCCCCGGCTCGCCGGACCTCGCCGCACTCGCCGACGGCACCGAGGACGTCGTCTGGCTCGACTCCGGGCTGCCCGACGGTACCCCCGACACCGCGCGGGCCCGGGCGGCGTGGTCCGTGCTGGCCTGCACCGACGGTCCCTTCGCGGCCCGCCTCCGGCACGAACGGCGACGGGCCCGGGTCGACGTGTCCGCGGCGTCGCGGGCGTGGTTCGGGTCGGACCGGAGCTCGGACGCTCCCGCGTTCGCGGTCCTCGACGACCTGCTCGCGCGGACGCCCCGCCTCCCGGAACCGGTCCGGGGGTGCGGCTTCGCCCTCGGCTGGGTCGGATTCCTCGGCTACGAGCTCGGACGCGAGTCGGGCGGGCCCGACCGGACCGCCGACGGCCACGCGGACGCGGACCTCCGGTTCGTCGACCGTGCGGTGGTGGTGGGACCGGACGGCGGCGCGTGGGCGCTCGCCCTCGTCGTGGACGCGGAGCCCGCGGCCAGCGCGGCCAACCGGGCCTGGCTCGAGGAGGTGACCGTCCCGCCGACGCGTGCCGACGTGGCGGAGGCGCCCCCGGGCCTCCCGGCCGTCGCCGCGGCAGGACGCGTCTCGCGCGCCGCCTACGAGGCTGCAGTCGAGGCGTGTCGCGGCGAGATCCGCGAGGGCAACGCCTTCCAGGTCTGCCTCACCACCGCCTTCGCGGTACCCGGCCTGGAGGCAGGGGTCGCCCCCGGCACGGACGCCCACCTCGCCGAGTACCTCCGGTTGCGCGCCGCGGACCCGGTCCCGTTCGGGGCGTACCTCCGCCTCGGTGCGCTCCGCGTGGCCAGCCGTTCGCCGGAGCGGTTCCTGCGGATCACGGCGGACGGCGTGGTCACCGCGGAACCGATCAAGGGCACCCGTCGGCGCGTCGCGGACCCGGAGGCGGACGCGGCGGCGCGGGCGGACCTCACCACGAGCGCGAAGGACCGCGCCGAGAACGTGATGATCGTCGACCTGCTGCGGAACGACCTGCTGCGCACCGCGGTGCCGGGGTCCGTGCACGTCGACCGGCTGTGCGCGGTGGAGACCTACGCGAGCGTGCACCAGCTCGTCTCGACGGTCTCCGCGGTGCTGCCGGTCGGTGCCTCGCGTGCCGCGACGGTCCGTGCGGCCTTCCCACCCGGGTCGATGACGGGAGCGCCGAAGAGCAGCGCCACGGCGATCGCGGACCGGCTCGAGGCGGCGCCGCGCGGGGTCTACTCGGGGGCGGTCGGGTACTTCTCGGCGAGCGGTGCTGTCGACCTGTCGGTGGTCATCCGCACACTGGTGACGGTGCTCGACGAGGACGGGCGTGTGGTGTCGCGGACGCTCGGCGCGGGCGGGGCCGTGACGTGGTCGTCGGTGCCCGCGGACGAGGCGGACGAGGTCGAGACGAAGACCCGGTCGGTGCTCGGAGGCGTGGGCGCGATCGCTCGCTGGTGAGCTGGTCCGGCTGACGTCCTCGACCGGACCCGGCGTGTCGAACGCACGTTCGAGCAGGCTGTCCACAGGATGTCGGACCCGATTGACATCATCGAACACATGTTCGAATATGAGGGCATGCAGTCGGCAGCGGCACTCGCGTCGCCCGGGGCTCCTGCGGAGTCTCCCCGGGCGGGCGGGGCCGTGCGCCCGGTCCGTCGCGTCGACCACCTCGGGGACGCCCGTGCGGCACTCGAACGGATCACGAGCCTGCGGTCCCGCGTCGCCGAGATGGAGTCCACCCGGGTCGACACCGTGGTGGGGCTGCCCACGGCACCGGCGGTCGCGCCCCTGCTCCCCGGTGGGGCGATCCGGGTCGGGGGCACCTACGCCGTGCAGGACTCGGTGCTGCTGGCGATGACCATGCTGCAGGCCGCCTCGGCCGAGGGCGCGTGGTGCGCCGTGGTCGGGGTGCCGTCCTTCGGGGTCGAAGCCGCCGCCGCCGCGGGGATCGACCTCGAGCGCCTGGTGCTCGTACCGGACCCGGGCGACCAGTGGCTGACGGTGACGGCCGCCCTCGTCGACGTCGCACAGATCGTGCTGACGCGACCGCTGGGTCGCGTGGTGCCCGGGGACGTGTCGCGACTCTCCGCCCGGCTCCGGCAGCGCGGGGGAGCCCTCGTCGCGCTCGGGTCCTGGCCCGGGGCCGACGTCTCGCTGCAGGTCACCGCCTCCGAGTGGGGCGGCATCGGCCACGGGCACGGCTACCTCGCCGAACGCCGGGCGACGGTCACGGCGACCGGTCGTGCCGGAGCGGTCCGGCCGGTGAGCGCCGAACTCCTGCTGCCCGCGGCCGACGGCGCGGTCCGTCCCGTGGAGCCGGCGACGGCGTCGCGTCCGGTGCTCCGACCGGTGGCGGTGGCGTCGTGAGCCCGCGCGGTCGGGCCGGCGCGTCCCGCGGTGCGGCCCCTCGGGTCGGGGCTGCCCGCGGCGGAGCACCCGTCGCGGGGGCGGCGCTGCGCGGTGGGAGCGCCCCGGTGCTGCGCAGCGGTGCGGTGGCCGAGGCGCCGCCGACACGCTCGATCGTCCTCTGGTGCCCGGACTGGCCGGTGGTCGCCGCCGCCCGGGCGGCCGGGGAACCCCCGGAGCAGCCGTTCGCCGTCATCGTCAAGGGGCAGGTCTTCGCCTGCTCCGCGAGCGCCCGCCAGCACGGGGTCGCCCGGGGGCTCCGGCTGCGCGAGGCCCAGGCCCGGTGCCCCGGACTCGTCGTGCAGCCCTACGACGAAGCCCTCGACCACCGCGCCTTCGAACCCGTCATCCGCGCGGTCGAGGCGGCGGTGCCCGGGGTCGAGGTCCTCCGTCCCGGCACGCTCGCACTGCGGTCACGTGGTCCGGCGCGCTACTACGGCGGCGAACGGGCCGCGGCCGCCACGCTCGCGGGCATCGCCGCCGACCACGGCGCCCCCGGTGTCCGGGTCGGCGTCGCGGACACCCCGTTCGCCGCCGAGCAGGCCGCCCGGGCACGACCGGTGCGCCCGGGGGAGCGAGCGCGGATCGTCCCCGTCGGCGGATCGGCGCCGTTCCTCGCCGACCTCCCGCTCGGGGTGCTCGGGGACGCCGACCTCGCGATGCTGCTCGGGCGGCTCGGCATCACGACCCTCGGGGGGTTCGCCGCGCTCGGGGACGACCAGGTCCGCGACCGGTTCGGACAGGCGGGGGCCTTCCTGCACCGGCTCGCCGGCGGCCGCGACCCACGCGAGATCGCTGCGCGCGAGGTCCCGCCGGAGCTCCGGGTCGAAGCGTCGTTCGAGCCGCCGCTCGACCGCGCCGACCAGGTCGCCTTCGCGTTCCGGCGCTCGGCGGACGACTTCGCGGAGCGGCTCCGCGTGGCCGGGCTCGTGGCCACGAGCATCCGGGTGGGCATCGTCGACGAACGCGACATCCTGCTCGAACGGGTGTGGGTGCACCCGCGGTGGTTCGACGCCGGCGACGTCGTCGACCGTGTCCGGTGGCAGCTCGCGGGCGGGGTCGACCCCACGGGGCTCGAAGCGCCGGTCGTCCAGGTCGTGCTCGAACCCGTCGCGGTGGACGACACCGCCAACCACGAGCGCGGGCTCTGGGGGTCCGGGCCGGACGAACGGGTCCACCACGGCCTCGCACGGGTGCAGGGGCTCGTCGGGCACGACGGCGTCGTGACCCCGCGGATCGGTGGCGGTCGCACGCTGGCCGAGCGTGTCGTGCTCGTCCCGTGGGGTGACGCCCCCGCCGGTGGCGAGCGGGCACTGGCGACCGTCCGCGACCGCCCGTGGCCCGGCAAGCTGCCCGGCCCACCGCCCGCCACCGTGCTCGAGCGGCCGCGACCGGTCGACGTCGAGACCGCCGCCGGGGTCGTCGTCGACGTCGACGCCCGCGGCGTGCTCACCGGCGAACCCGAGCGGTTCCGGGCCGAGGGCGAGCGCGGCGGTCGGTTCGGAGCGGTGACCGCGTGGGCGGGTCCGTGGCCGCTCGTCGTCCGTTGGTGGGAGTCCGGCGGCCGACGCCTGCACCGGCTCCAGCTCGTCGACGACGGGGGACGGGCCTGGTACCTCGTGCTGGCCGACCACCGGTGGTGGGCCGAGGCCGTGGCGACGTGAGGAGCACCTGATGGGCTACAGCAACCCCCCGATCCCGTGGTCGCAGTTCGAACGCGCGCTGTCCGACCGTCGCAGTCCGGGCAGCACGCACGACGGCGACGGTGGCGACAGCCCCGCGTGGTCGCGGAAGCGCGAGAAGTACGTGCCACCGGCCCTCCGCACGGACGACTCGGGCCCGGTCGTGCCGTACGCCGAGCTGCACGCGCACTCGACCTTCAGCTTCCTCGACGGTGCGAGCTCACCCGAGCAGCTCTTCGAGGAGGCAGCCCGACTCCGGTTGCACGGGCTCGCGCTGACCGACCACGACGGCTTCTACGGTGTCGCCCGGATGGCCGAGGCCGCCGAAGCGTACCCGGGCCTCACGACCGTCTACGGCACCGAGCTGTCACTCGGTCTCACCGAGCCGCAGAACGGCGTCCCCGACCCCGAGGGCACCCACCTGCTGCTCCTCGCGGACGGCCAGGACGGCTACCACCGGTTGGCCGGCGCGGTCACGAGCGCCCACCTCGCCGACGGCGCCGAGAAGGGGCGGCCGCGGTACGACCTCGACGACCTCGCCGACCGTGCCGGCGGCCGCTGGCGGGTGCTGACCGGGTGCCGCAAGGGTGCCGTCCGGCAGGCGCTCGAGCGCGGGGGCGAGTCCGAGGCCGAGACCGCCCTGCGGGTCCTGCTCGACCGGTTCGGCACCGACAACGTGGTCGTGGAGCTCATCGACCAGGGCGATCCGACGGACAGCGCCCGGAACGACGTCCTCGCGACGCTCGCTGCACGGCACGCGCTGCCGGTGGTGGCGACGGGGAACGTGCACTACGCCACCCCGGACCGCTTCCCCGTCGCCTCGGCGCTCGCGGCGGTGCGGGCGCGGCGGAGCCTCGACGAGATCGACGGCTGGCTGCCGGCCGCCGACACGGCGTACCTGCGCTCGGGCGCCGAGATGGCCAGACGGTTCGCCCGGTGGCCCGGCGCCGTCGAGCACAGCGTGACCCTCGCCGACGAGCTCGGGTTCTCGCTGAAGACGGCACGTCCCGGTCTGCCGAAGGTCGACGTCCCCGACGGACACACCACGATGTCGTGGCTCCGCGAGCTCACCTGGGAGGGTGCGCGCCGGTTCTACCCGGGCAGCGACGACGGGGTCGACCCGGCGAAGCGGACGCGCATCGAGCGCGAACTCGCCGTCATCGAGGACAAGGACTTCCCCGGGTACTTCCTCATCGTGCGTGACATGGTGCAGTTCGCCCGGCAGCGGGGGATCCTCTGCCAGGGCCGTGGTTCGGCCGCGAACTCCGCGGTCTGCTACCTGCTCGAGATCACCGCCGTCGACTCGATCCGGTACGGGCTGCCGTTCGAGCGGTTCCTGTCGGCACTGCGCGACGAGGAGCCCGACATCGACGTCGACTTCGACTCGGACCGCCGCGAAGAGGTCATCCAGTACGTCTACGAGAAGTACGGTCGGTTCAACGCCGCCCAGGTCGCGAACGTCATCACCTACCGGCCGAAGGGCGCCGTGCGGGACATCGCGAAGGCGTTCGGGCACAGCCCCGGGCAGCAGGACGCCTGGTCGAAGCAGGTGGAACGGTGGGGATCGGTGACCGAGAGCCAGGACCACGACATCCCCGCCCCCGTGGTCGACATGGCGCAGCAGGTGCTCGGGTTCCCCCGGCACCTCGGCATCCACTCGGGCGGCATGGTGCTCACGGACCGGCCGGTCGGCGAGGTCGTGCCGATCGAGCACGCCCGGATGGACGGCCGCACCGTGCTCCAGTGGGACAAGGACGACTGCGCCTACATGGGGCTCGTCAAGTTCGACATGCTCGGCCTCGGCATGCTCGCGGCGCTGCAGTACGCGTTCGACCTCGCCGCGGAGCACTGCGGGGAGCGGTGGGACATGCACACCATCCCGAAGGAGGAACCCGGCGTCTACGACCAGCTCTGCCGGGCCGACACGATCGGGGTGTTCCAGGTCGAGTCCCGCGCGCAGATGGGGTCGCTGCCGCGGCTGCTGCCCCGCGAGTTCTACGACCTCGTCATCGCGGTCGCGCTCGTGCGTCCGGGGCCGATCCAGGGCGGGGCCGTGCACCCGTACATCCGACGCCGGACCGGCGCCGAGCAGATCACCTACCCGCACCCGCTGCTCGAACCCGTGCTCGCGCGCACCAAGGGCGTCCCGCTGTTCCAGGAGCAGCTCATGCAGATGGCGGTGGTCGTCGGCGGGTGCACCGGCGACGACGCCGACCTGCTCCGACGGGCGATGGGGTCGAAACGCGGGCACGAGAAGATCGAACGGCTGCGCGAGAAGCTCTACGAGGGCATGGCGCGGAACGACATCCACGGAGCCGACGCCGACGCCATCTACGCCAAGATCCAGGCCTTCGCGAACTTCGGCTTCGCCGAGAGCCACTCGATCAGCTTCGCCCTCATCGTCTACGCCAGCGCCTGGATGCGGCTGCACTACCCCGGGGTGTTCCTCGCGGCGCTGCTCCGCGCCCAACCGATGGGCTTCTACTCCCCGCAGACCCTGGTGGCGGACGCCCGGCGGCACGGTGTGCGGGTGCTCCGGCCGGACATCCTGCGGTCGGAGGTCGACGCCTCGATGGAGCCGCTCGACGACACCGACGGGGCCGACGGTCCGGTGACCACGGGTGACGACGGCTGCCTGGCCGACGAGCAGCCCGCGGTGCCGCCGTTCGACCGCTCGGCCCCGGACGACACCGCCGGCCACCGTCGTGACGGTGCCTTCGCCGTACGACTCGGGCTGGCCGAGGTGACCTCCCTCGGCCGCCGCAGCGCCGAGCGCATCGTCGCCGAACGGCGGGCGAACGGGCCGTTCACGGACATGTCCGACCTCGCCCGTCGGGTCGGTCTGACGACGGCGCAGCTCGAGGCGCTCGCCGCAGCGGACGCCTTCGCCTCCCTCGGCGAGGACCGCCGGAGCGGCATCTGGTCGGCGGGCCGGGCCGCGGGGGAGCGTCCTGACCAGTTGCCCGGCACCCAGGTGGTCGTGCAGCCGCCGCTGTTCGGACAGATGACGAGCGGGGACGTCCTCATCGCGGACATGTGGTCGACGGGGATGACGACCGATGACCACCCCGTCCGGCACGTCAGGCCGGTGCTGGAGCGACGGGGGGTGCTCAGCGTCGCGGACACGATGACGGCGGAGAACGGGCGACGGATCGAGGTCGGCGGGATCGTCACCCACCGGCAGCGCCCGGCGACGGCCTCGGGCATCACGTTCATGAACGTCGAGGACGAGACGGGGCTCGTCAACGTGATCTGCAGTGTCGGGGTGTGGGGGCGGTACCGGCGCACGGCCCGGGAGTCGCCGGCGGTGATCGTGCGGGGCATCCTCGAGCGGTCGGCCGAGGGCGTGGTCAACGTGGTGGCGGACCGGATGGAGCACCTGCCCCTGGCGGTCCGGACGAGGTCGCGGGACTTCCAGTGACCGGCGGCGTCACGACCGCGCGCCGGCGCCCTGGGACGGTCGCAGACCGCGCTCCTGGGATGATGAGCGCAGCCCCAGCTCGTGGGACGAGCGGCGCAGACCCCGCTACTGGGCCGAGTGGTGCCCGTCGGCCGTGGGGATCCGGACCGTGACCTCGAGCCCGCCGGACCGGACGTTGCGGAGCGAGGCCGTGCCTCCGGCCCGTTCCGCGATCGCGCGCACGATGGCGAGTCCCAGCCCCGAACCCCCGGGCATCGCGATCGCCCCGGTGGCCGGGTCCGGGTTCGGGCGCGACTTCCGCGCCTCGTCCGGTCGCGTGAAGCGGTCGAACGCCACCGGGATGAACGACTCCGGAACGCCCGGGCCGTCGTCGGTGATCTGCAGGACGCCCTCGCCCTCGGCGCTCCGCCACGACACGAAGATCCCACCGCCGCGGGGGAGCGCCGCCACGGCGTTGCCGGCGATGTTCGTCACGAGCTGTGCCATCCCGCCGGTGTCGAGCCGGTACCGCGGCTCGACGGTCCCGCCGCCGATCCCCGGACCCGAACCCCCCACGGCGACCGGGGACTCCAGGTCGAAGTCGACGGTGATGTCCTTCGCCGAGGCGATCAGCCGGACGCGGTCCACGGCGGCCATGACCTCGTCACCGAGGTCCGACCACCCGGTCGTCGGCTGCTCGGCGCCGTCCTGCTCGCGGCGCTCCGACTCCTCGATGCGCGAGAGTGCGAGCAGGTCGTTGGCGAGACGGGACAACCGGGCGACGCTGTGCTTCGCCCGCTCGATGTGCGCCGCCAGCGCCACGGCGTCGTCGCCGTCCAGTGAGGCGAGGTCGAGCTGGGTCGTCAGGATCGCGAGCGGTGTCCGGAGCTCGTGGCTCGCATCGCTGACCATCTGGCGTTCCCGTTCGGTGGCCTGGCGGGTGCGGGCGAGGAACGCGTTGAGGGTCGTGGCGAGCGAGGCCAGCTCGTCCTGGGCCGGGCCGACGGGCAGCTCCGCACGTTCGGGTGCCACGGACAGCCGTTCGGCCTCGCGGCGCATCCGGTTCACCGGACGGAGCGCGGTCGTGGCGAGCACCCACGACGCCACCCCGAAGGCGATCAGGATCGCGAGACCCGTGAGCGACAGGGTCGTGGTGAGGTCGTCGACGACGAGCGCCTCCGCCTGCGAGTTCCGGGCCGCGACGACCGTCCAGCGTCCCGCGCGGTTGATCGGGTGCTCCACGACGATCCGGTACTGCGAGTTCGCGACGTCGATGACCCGGGTGCCGGCCTGCTCCTCGGTGAGGCTGCCGAGCGCCCGCTCGAGCCGCCCGGGCATTGTCGACAGCACGATGTCCCCGGAGGGCGACACCACCGCGACGAGCTGTGCGTTGCCGGGCTGGGAGAGGTCCGGGTCGCTGTCGACCTCGAGCGTCGCCACGTACGGGTCGGCGTCGGCGTCGAGCAGGGTGTGTGTCGCGTTCGCGACGACGCTGACGACCTGGAAGCGCATCACGAGCACCAGCAGGACGATGACGACCGCCGCGATCGCGGTCGAGCCGATCGTGATCCGCGCGCGGAGCGAGAGCAGCCGCAGCGGGCGCGCGAGGCCCCGGTGTCCGGTCGGGTCGTCCGACCGTCCGTCCGGGGTGGTGGTGCTCACGCCCCGACGAGGTCGAGACGGTAGCCGCGACCGCGGACCGTCGAGATCGCCACGGTGGCCTCGTGCGCGGTCAGCTTCTTCCGGAGGTACGAGATGTACTGCTCCACCACGTTCGGGTCGACGTGCTGCGAACCGTCCCAGACCTCCTCGAGGATCTTCGGACGGTCCACGACGGTGCCGACGGACCGGGCGAGCAGCCGCAGCAGCGCGAACTCGGTCGGGCTCATCGCCACGCGCTGGCCCTTGATCGCGACCCGGCGGGCCTCGGAGTCGATGGCGACGTCGCCGACCTCGATGGTCCGCGGTGCGCCAGCGCTCTCCCGACGTCCCAGCGCGCGGAGTCGCGCGGTGAGTTCGGCGAAGGCGAAGGGCTTCGTGAGGTAGTCGTCCGCGCCCGCGTCGAGACCGAACACGCGATCGTCGACGGCGTCACGTGCGGTCACGAGGAGGATCCGCACGGGGTCCTCGCGTTCGCGGATGCGTCGGGCGAGTTCGAAGCCGGACATGCCCGGCATCATGACGTCGACGACCGCCAGGTCGAACGACTGCTCCCCGAGCGCGATGAGCGCCTCGACACCGTTCTCGACCGCGGTCACGCGGTACCCCTCGGCAGCGAGACCACGTTCCATGAGGGCGCGCATCTCGTCGTCGTCCTCGACCACCAACAACCGCATAGTGGACCTCCTCGAGGTCCATCGTGGCACCGAACCTGTACGCGCGGGCGCTCCCCGGGCCGATCGGGCTGAATCTCGTCACAGCACGGTGTCCGAGTAGAACGGTCTGTCCCGCGTTCGAGGGACGTGAGCAGTGCTCTGGTCCTTGGTAGGCTGCGACCGGACCTGGCGTGCCCGACGCAGGGTCCGCACTGGGGGCACCACCATGACCATGACCGAGATGTCGGACCACCCGGCGATCGTCCGACTCCGAGTCGAACTCGACGCCGCGTGGAAGAGCATCTGCACGCTCGGCGGCCTCGCGGACGATGCGCGCGGTCGGGTCGTCGCCGAGCTGCGCGCAGCCGTGCCGGACGTGGCCAGTCGTGCCGCGCTCGAGGCCGGCTCCGAGGCGGCGGTCGCGGAGATCAGTCGGTTCGCGGAGGCCGAGGTCGTCCGGGCCGAGGTCCGTCAGGCCGGGACGGTCGTGCCGTCGACCGAGCTCTGGGACGACATCGTGCACACGGCCGCCGAGGCCGCCGTCGCCCGACGCTGACGGGGTCGGGCGCGCCCGAGTGCCGGCAGGACGCACATCCCTCGCGGTTCGGGGCCCGCACGGTGTCCGCGGAGCCGAGACTCGGGGTGCGCGACAGATCCCGCGCGCCAGGGCCCGAGCAACGTCGCTGCGCGCGAGACTCGGGCGCGCGGCGCGCGGCGCGCGGCGCGCGGCGCGGCGCGGCGCGCGGCGCGGCGCGCGGCGCGCGACGGCGCAGCCGCAGCAGCGCGCGCTCAGTCGTCCTCGCCGAGCAACTCCTCGCGCACACGCCGGATGTCCTCGAGCAACGCCCCGATGAGGATCCAGTGCTGCGAGTTCGGCCGGAGCACCTCGAGCGGGGCCGTCAGCGCGGGCTCCTCCACGACCGGCAGCTCGCTCGCCTCGACGCGCTGGCTCAACGCCCGGACGTCCGCCCCGATCCGAGCGACCTCGGTGGCGATCCGCCCGACGACCGGGTCCGCCCGGAGGTCGGGGCCGGTGTTGTCCCGGATCGCCCGGGTCATGCCGGTGACACGGGTCACGAGGACCCGCAGGTGCTCGGCGACCGCGGCGTCCCGGTCGAGGACGTCCCGGTGCCGACTCCGCCGCGGGTTCATCGTGAGGGACTCCTGCGCGGCGGTGATCGACGCCTCGGCACGCAGGTGTTGCGACCGCAGGGCCCGCGCCTGCAGCAGGGCGCCGTGCCACCGGTCGTGGTCCCAGCCCTCGGTCAGTCCGACCGCGATCCGCTCGAACGCGACGGCGGTGTCCCGAGCCAGTCGGGCGACGGCGAGGTGCGCCGGCTCGAGCAGCACCGGCGGCACGAGGGCCGCGTTCACCGCGAGGGCGACGACGGCCCCGACGACGGTCTCGAGGATGCGGTCGGCCGAGTAGTTGGGCGTCACGACCCCGGCGGTGAGCACGAGCATGCCGCTGATGCCGACCTGGGTCGCGGACGTCGGGGTCAGGCGGAGCGCCCAGGCGATGAGGATGGCCAGCACCACGACGAGGAGCACCACCCACACGCTGTCGCCGAGCAGCAGGTGCACGGCGGTGGCGAGGACGACCCCGATGACGACGCCGGCGCTCCGCTCGAGGCCCTTCACGAACGACTGGTTGATGCTCGGCTGGACGACGAGGAGCGCGGCGATGGCGGCGAACGTCGGGAACGGTCCCTGGATGAGCAGCCGGCAGAGCAGCACCGCGGCCACCACCGCGACCGCGGTCTTCACGACCTGCAGGAAGGGGGTGCGGCTGGAGCTGCGGAGCCTCGCGACCGGGTTCACGACGCCCACGGTAGCCACGAGCCGCACGCCGAGCCGTGCACGAACGCGACGAATCCGCGGGGACACGGTTGACTGATCCCGTGTGGCCCAACCACGAACGCGTCATCCCGCAGGCCTTCGCCGGCTCCGGGACCTCCGTCGTGGCCGCGCGCGCCCACTCCGTCGAGCCGTCCGGCAACGGTTACCTCTACGGGTACGAGGTCGACACGGTCGACCGGAGCGGACAGCGGGCGACCGTGCTCACGTACGTCGACACCGGCGGTGCGCACGACCAGAACAGCGCGATCGTCACGGACCCGTCCACGGGGGAGCCGGTCTCCGTTTGGGCCTACCCGAACGACCCCGGGCTGCCGGTCCTGCCGCAGGTGACGTACCGGGATGCCGTCGCCGAGCTCCTGACGACACTCGGCATGCCGGTCACGGACCCGACGCTGACGGTCGCCGCCTACCGCCCGGGCAAGCGGGCCGTCGTCCGGGTGGACGCGCCCGAGGGCACGGTGTTCCTCAAGATCGTGCGGCCGCACCGGGTCGCGCCGATCGTCCGGTCGCACGAGCAGTTCGTCGCGGCCGGGCTGCCCGTCCCACGGGTGCTGTCCAGCCGCGGCGACGGCCTCCTCGTCCTCGAGCGCATCCGCGGCGTGCCCGCGGGCAGCCGCATCCTCGACATCGCCGACGACCCGCGCTTCGTCGCGTCCTTGGCCGCCCTGTCCGGCCGGATCGCCACGGTGCCGATGACCCAGCAGGCCCGGGCCGACGCCATGGACCACGCCGACTGGCACCGTCGGACCCTCGTCGCAGCGCTGCCGCAGGACGCGGAGGAGATCGACCGCCTCTACGACGCGATCGGCCGACGGTCGATCGGGTGGGCGAGCGCGACGAAGCAGGTCGTGCACGGGGACCTGCACCTCGAGCAGGTCTTCGTCGACGAGGACGAGCCGTGGCGGATCTCGGGGCTGCTCGACATCGACACCGCCGGCTGGGGGTACCCGGTCCGCGACGTCGGCGCCGTGGTCGCCCACCTCGTGGTCACCGGACTCTGGCACCGGTCCCGTGGCGACGCGGAGCGCGGCGCGGCCGCGGAACGGCTCGCCGACGCGATCGCCCGTGACTGGGTGGCGCGGAACCCGGGCGGGGCCGACCGGATCGGCCCGGCGATCGGCGCGCAGTTGCTCGCGCACGCGGGCGGTCAGGCGACCACCGGCTCCGGGACCGGCATCGCGACCGCCGAGCAGCTCCTCGCGGCGACGCGCGTCGCGCTCGCCGAGTCGACGCCGGTCGCGCCGGCCGACGGCGTGGTCCGACCGCGCTCCGCACCGCGGGTCTGACGCTGTCCGACCGGCGCGCACCGTGCCTCCAGGCCGGGTCGTGACGGTCCGGACTGGAGGCACGACGCGCGCGGGCGGCGCTGACTCGCCTCCGTCGGTGGTCGGGGAGTAAACTGAGCGCGCACGTACCGCGTGCTCGCGCGTCCCGTCGCATCCAGACGGGACCGGTCCGCCGCTTGGTGGACGCGGGTGCCGGATCCGTGACCGCCCCGAGGGGGCGTCACGTGCGTGTGACGGCGCCGGATCCCGGCGCGGGCCGTCGTACGGTCGCCACGAGGCGGCCGGGGGCACCCGCGTGGAACCGACCGCGGACGCTCCGGAAGCGTGGCGGCGGGGGAGCGGCGGACGACGGGCCACGGTGGCCCGCGATGCGCCGGGCCCACCTGGACCCGGCCGGAGACTTCCGCCGATGGCGGCTCGCCCGTGACGAACGGGCGGAACAGGAGGAGCGTTGGCTCGATCAGGCACCCGGCGTGCAGCCGGCGGGACGCGGACCGCGTCACGCCGTACCAGGCCGCTCGACAACGACGGCGTCATCCCCGTCCTCGCCCGCGCCGTGCGCGAGGTCGAGGCGGCGGCGCAACGCGGACCGCTCAAGGCATCGAACCGGTCCAAGTTCCAGGCGGTCGCCCTGCTGATGCGCGAGGAGCGTGCGCGGGTGAAGGCCGACACGGAGCTCACCGACGCGCAGCGCGCCGAGCAGCTCAAGCGGCTCGACGGCGTCGCGACCATCCTCGCGAAGACCGCGGCCCGTGACACGAGCGTCATCCAGCTCCTGACCGAGGAAGCGTCGGTCAGCGAGGCCACCCGCACGGTGAAGCGCGACATGATGATCGCCGGCGGGATGGAACTGCAGCCCGAGGACCTCGTCATCGCGGCCGAGCCGTCCCCGACGGTCGAGGCACCGGTCCGGTCGGTCGTCCCGCAGGCGGTCGTGCAGCGGCAGCTCGCGAACCCGTTCCTCGCACCCGACTTCGCCCTCGCGGACCAGCCCGTCGCGCACCCGCGTCGGCTGGCGAACTGGGAGCTGTTCGGGCCGCTGTTCAAGTCGTTCGAGTACGGCGCGGGCGGGGGCGCGGCGACGATGCCGCTGCCGGAGCCGTCGACGCTGCACTCGAAGTCCGGCACGACCCTGATGAAGCACCAGGCGGAGCTCGTCGCCGCCGCGGCGCAGGGGCACCGCACGTTCCTGCTCGCCGACGAGCCGGGTCTCGGCAAGACGGCGCAGTCGCTCCTCGCCGCCGAGGCCGCGAAAGCCTTCCCGCTGCTCGTCGTGGTCCCGAACGTCGTCAAGACGAACTGGGCACGCGAGGCTGCCCGCTGGGTCCCGAGCCGGACGGCGACCGTGATCCACGGCGACGGCGACGACCTCGACGGGTTCGCCGACATCGTCATCGTGAACTACGAGATCCTCGACCGGCACGCCGGGTGGCTCGGGTCGTTCGGGTTCAAGGGCATGGTCGTCGACGAGGCGCACTTCATCAAGAACAAGGACTCGCAGCGATCGCGGTTCGTGCTGCAGCTCGCCGAGAAGATCCGGCAGCGCACGGCGCACCCGCTGCTCATGGCGCTCACCGGGACCCCGCTGATCAACTCCGTCGAGGACTTCCGCACCATCTGGGAGTACCTCGGCTGGATCGACGACAAGAAGCCGCGTGCGAAGCTCATGAACGAGCTCGAGGAGATCGGGCTCACGCCGGCCGACCCCGGGTTCTTCACGGAGGCGCGCAAGGCCGTGATCGACCTCGGCATCGTCCGGCGCCGCAAGGTCGATGTCGCGGCGGACATCCCCGCCCGTCGCATCGCCGACATCCCGGTGGAGCTCGACGGCGAAGAGGGCCGGTCCATCCGCGACGCCGAGCGGGAGCTCACCGCGAAGCTCGTCCGCCGCTACCACCAGGCGCTCGACGCCCGCACCGGCCAGGACCCGGTCGTCGGCATCGACCACAAGCTCGTCCGTCAGGTCGCGCGGTGGGAGCTCGAGGACCAGGACGCCTCGTCGACCGGGGAGAACGTGTTCTCGATGGTCCGGCGCATTGGCCGCGCCAAGGCACAGCTCGCGGCGGACTACGCGGCGCAGCTGGCGTCGAACGTCGGCAAGGTCGTGTTCTTCGCGAAGCACCTCGACGTGATGGACCAGGCGGAGGAGGTCTTCGCCCGACGCGGCCTGCGGACGGCGACGATCCGCGGCGACCAGACGCCGTCGCAGCGCACCGCCGAGATCGACTCGTTCGTGAACGACCCCGACGTGGCCGTCATCGTCTGCTCGCTCACCGCGGCCGGCGTCGGCCTCAACCTGCAGGTGGCGTCCAACGTCGTCCTCGCGGAGCTGTCGTGGACGAGCGCCGAGCAGACCCAGGCGATCGACCGGGTGCACCGCATCGGCCAGGAGGAGCCCGTCACCGCGTGGCGCATCATCGCGGCGCAGACGATCGACACCAAGATCGCGGACCTCATCGACTCGAAGGCCTCGCTGGCCGCCCGGGCGCTCGACGGCTCGGACGAGGAGATCGTCGACTCGGGCGACATCCAGCTCGACGCGATGGCGGCGCTGCTCACCGAGGCGCTGGAGCGCGGGGCGCGGTAGCGCGGGAGCGCGTGGCGCGTTCTGCGTTCGCACAACCAAAGCCCGCCGGAACCACGGTTGTCCGTGGTTCCGGCGGGCTTTGGTTGTGCGTGGCTCGCCGTGCGGGCGAGCAGCGGTCAGACGCGCGACTGCACCTCGGCGAGAGAGGGGTTCGTCGCCGTGCTGCCGTCCGGGAACACGAGCGTCGGGACGGTCTGGTTGCCGCCGTTGACCTCGGCGACCAGCTCTGCCGTGCCCGGCGTCTGCTCGATGTCGACCTCGCGGAAGGGCACACCGGCCTTCGTCATCTGGTTCTTCAGCCGGGCGCAGTAGCCGCACCAGCTCGTCGTGAACATCGTGACGCCGCCGGCCTCGGGCACGAACGCGTCGCGGGTGATCGTCTCGCTCATGTGCTCAGGGTAACCCCGCTGTCTGGATGGACGACCGCCTTGTCCGACATGGCTTGACGTGCTTGTTCTACATAGGTAGCTTCTGCTCATGGAACCGATCAAGCGCGTGACCGCCCCCACGCTCGACGTCCTCGACGCCCTGCTCGCAGCGGACGGACCGACCTGGGGGCTGCTCGTCATCAAGGCGACCGGACGGCAGGCGGGCACCGTGTACCCGATCCTCGAACGGCTCGAGCAGCTCGACTGGATCCGGTCGAGCTGGGACGACGACGCCGAGCGGTCTGGACCACGACGACGGCTCTACGAGTTCACTGCCGACGGTCTCGTCGCGGCGCAGGACCTCGTTGCCGCGCGGGTCGATGCCACCCGCGCCGCTGCGCGACCCACAGCCGGCGCGCGTCCGACCACCCGGCCGGTGGCGTCGTGAACGCGCTCGACCGGGTGCTGGTCGCCGCAGCCGTCGCCATCTCGCCCGCCGCGCACCGCGAGACCCGCCGGGAGCAGTGGGCCGCCGACGTGCAGGGCGCCGCCGAACTCGACCTCTCGCCGACCGCGCTCGCGTTCGGCGCCTTCACCACGGCGCTGTTCCACCGCCGAGCCGACCGTCGCACCACCTGGGGGACCACCATGACCGCTGTACCGCTCGACGTCCGTCCCGAACCACACCGCGTCCGGACCGTTCCCGTGCTCGTGGCGGTGGCGATCGCGTCGCTGCTCGCGTCGGGCGTGTGGTTGCTCTTGCAGCAGAACGCCGGATCCGCCACCCAGCGCGTCGTCGGGATGCTCGCAGGGCAAGCGCTGGTGCACGTCGTTCCCGGTGTCGCCGTGGCGGTGGCGGTCCTCCTCCTGCGGGCGACCGCTCCTCGACGGCGCATCGGGGCGAGCATGGTCCTGGCGGCGACCGTGGTGATGGTCCTCGTGCCCTCCCTCCCGGTCACCGGACCGATCCCGTTCGAGTTCTCCCTGCTCCTGACGCTCGTCCCGCTCGTCGGGTGGTTCGTCGCGACGAGCACCCCGTGGGCGGCGTGGTCGTTCGCCGTCCTCCCGATGGTCCTCGTGTCCGCGGAGCACACCGGAGCGCTGTGGACCCTGCTCCCGGCGCAGTGGAACTCGATCCTGTTCGGCGTGCCGTACCTCGCGCTCATCCTCGCCGGGTTCCTCGGCAGCCGGTTCTCCACCGATCGCTCGCGCCGGTTCGTGGCCCCCGAGGGAGCCCTGGTAGACAAGAGCGTGTGAGTGACACGCACCTCGAGATCGAGCGCACCTACGACCTGCCCGAGGGTGGGGACCTCCCCGACCTGATCGGCGTCGGCGGCATCCTGCAGTCCGACCGGCAGGAACCGTTCGAACTCGATGCGACCTACTGGGACACCGATCGCTACGACCTCGTCGCCGCCCGGGTGACGGTCCGCCGCCGGACCGGGGGGCCGGACGCCGGCTGGCACATCAAGCGCGCGGCCTCGGACACGGTCCGGCACGAGCAGCACTTCCCGCTGACCGACGACGCCGACAGCGTCCCGGACGAGGTCCTCGCGGCGCTCTTCACCGAGCGTCGGGGACGGCGCCTCCGACCGGTCGTCCGGATCACCACCACCCGCACCGTCACGCGCCTCCTCGACGAGGACGGCGACCAGATCGCCGAGCTCGCCGACGACACCGTCCGCGCCCAGCGGCTCGACGACGACGCTCCCGAGACGCCTCGCACCTGGCGCGAGGTCGAGGTCGAGACCGTCGGCGGCGTCGACGAGCAGATCGCCCACGAGCTGTTCGCCGCGCTGGACGGCCGTTTCGCCGCGGTCGGCGCCGGCCCCGCTGCCGTCTCGTCGAAGCTGGCTCGAGGGCTGGCGGGTGCACCGGCACCGCGCCTCCACACCGCAGAGAAGCCGGACAAGGGCACGGCCGCACGCGCGCTCACCAAGCGGCTCCGCAAGCTGCGCGCCGCGCTGCTCGACCAGCAGGCCGCGCTCCGCGACCCGGCGACCGCCGCCGCCGCCGACCTGCGCGAGACCGCGTCGACGGCGCTCGGCATCGCCGCCGTCCTCGGGTCGTACCGTCCGGCGTTCGCGCCCACGGACGAGATCGACCGGGCGGCAGCGGCCGCCGACGCGTTCGCGGTCGTCACCGCACGGGCAGCACTGGCGGAGTACCTCGTCGAGCGGCTGCCGCGGGCGTCCACCCCGGCGCAGGACGCCCTCGTCGACGCCATGACCCGTGAGCGCATCCTCGCGTCCACCCGCGAACGCCGGGCCGACGCGGTCCGTGACGTGGTGGCGTTCCTGCACTCCGAGCCGTTCCTCGAGCTGCTCGACGCCCTCGACGACGCCGTGGAACGGCCGCAGCCGACCGCGTGGGCGCTCCGGTCCCCGAAGCACGTCGCGCAGGACGTGTCCGCGGTCGAGAAGCCCCGGGTCCGCGACCTCGTGCGCGACGCCGTCGCCGACGAGGACGCCGAGGTCGCGGTCGTCGAGCGGGAAGCCGCGGCACTGGCCGCGACGGAACTCGCGTGGACCGCGACGCTCCGCGCCCGCATGGCGATGGACGTGCTCGGCGACGACGCGTTCCCGCACGCGCTGTGGAAGCGCATCGGCAACGCGGCCGAGGTCCTCACCGAGCGGGTCCGCTCCTTGCACGCACTCGAGCAGCTCCGCGTGAACGCCGGGATCGCCGAGCGCGGCGGCGAGGGGACCTTCGGGTACGGCGTCCTCGCGGGCGACCGGGTACGACTCGCGGAGCAGTCCTACGACGAGGCGGTGCACACGCTCAACCGCGTGTGAGCACCACCGCGTCGGCATCGGCGACGTCGAACCGCTGCCCCGGGTCCCGGAGTCCGGCCCGGGAGTGGTTCGTGTGGACGATGATCTGCTCCGCCGTCACGACCGACTCGTCGCGGACGACGCCCCGGGTGGTGTGCGCGTCACCGACGAGCGTGACGTCGAAGCCCTCCGCGGCTGCACGACGCCGACCTGCACGGCGATGACGACGAGGGCGTCGGTCATCCGGCGGCGACGGGCTCGGCGTCCGCAGCGGCAGGGGACACCTCGGCCAGCCCCAGGACGTCGAGGAGCCACGCCAGCTCGAACGCACGCTCCTTCCACGACGCGTACCGACCGCTCACGCCGCCGTGTCCGGCCGCCATCTCGGTCTTGAGCAGCACCGGCGCGCCGACCTCCCGCAGTCGCGCGGTCCACTTCGCGGGTTCGACGTAGAGCACCCGGGTGTCGTTGATGGACGTCACCGCCAGGATCTTCGGGTACTGCACGTCGTCGCGGACGTTCTCGTACGGCGAGTACTCGCTCATGTACCGGTAGACCTCGGGGTCGTGCAGCGGGTCGCCCCACTCGTCCCACTCGATCACCGTCAGGGGGAGGTCCGGGTCGAGGATGCTCGTCAGCGCGTCCACGAACGGCACGGCCGCGAGGATGCCGGCGAACCGTTCCGGCGCCAGGTTCGCGACGGCACCCATGAGGAGTCCGCCCGCGCTGCCGCCCTCGGCGACCAACCGGTCCGCGGTGGTGCGACCGGAGTCGATGAGGTGGGCGGCGACCGCGACGAAGTCGGTGAACGTGTTCTTCTTCGTGAGGGTCTTGCCGTCCTCGTACCAGTGCCGACCCATCTCGCCGCCGCCGCGGACGTGCGCGACGGCGAACACGACGCCACGGTCGAGCATGCTGAGCCGCATGACGCTGAAGCCCGGGTCGATCGAGTGCTCGTACGACCCGTAGCCGTACAGGTGCAGCGGTGCCGGCTGGTCGGGGTCGACCGCGTCCCGTCGCCACACCAGCGAGATCGGGACGCGCGTGCCGTCCGCCGCGGTGGCCCAGTCGCGCTCCTGGACGTAGTCGGCCGGGTCGTACCCACCGAGCACGGGCTGCCGTTTGAGGACCGTCACCTCGCCCGTCGCCAGATCGAGGTCGCTGACCTCGGACGGCGTCACGAACGACGTGAAGCCGATCCGGAGCGTCGGCTGCTCCCACTCGGGGTTGCCGCCGAGACCGGCCGAGAAGAGCGTCTCGTCGAACGGGACCTCGTGGGCATCCCCGTAGCCGTCGTCCTCGATCGGGATGATCGCCACCCGGGGGAGCGCCTCGGACCGGTACTCGAGCGCGAGGTGACCGGCGAACGCGTCGACGGACTCGATGCGGCGCTCCGGGTGGTGGGCGACGACGACACGGCGGTCACGCTCGGACGTCGGGTCGTCCGCGGGCACGTCGACGAGCTCGAAGTTCTCCGCACCGTCGTTGTGCAGCACCAGGAAGCGGTCGCTGCCGCCGACGATGGCGTGCTCGATCTCGTACTCGACACCCTCGCGCCGCGGCCAGACGACCTGGAACTCGCCGGTCGGGTCGGCCGCGTCGAGCACGAGGGCCTCGGACGTGATCTTCGACCCGAGCTCGATGACGATGTACTGCGACGACCGGGTGATGCCGACGCCGACCCAGTAGCGGTCGTCCGGCTCCTCGAACACGAGGACGTCCTCGGACGCCGGCGTCCCGACCGCGTGACGCCAGATGCGGTCGGGCCGCCAGGAGTCGTCGACGGTCGGGTAGAAGACGAAGCGTCCGGAGGGGTCGAACGTGGCACCGGCGCCGGTGTTGGGGATCTCGTCGGCGAGGTCCTGCCCGGTCGTCAGGTCGCGGACGTGCAGCGTGTAGCGCTCGTCGCCGGCAGTGTCAGTGCCGTAGACGAGCCGCGTGCCGTCGTCGGTGATGTCGTAGGAGCCGAGCGAGAAGAAGTCGTGGCCGTCCGCGAGGGCGTTGCTGTCGAGCACGGTCTCCTCGCCGGGGAGGGTCGTCCCGCCGTCGGCCGACGCCTCGATCGCCGGGGGCGTCCAGTCGTCCGGACCGCTGATCGGTGCGCGGCAGTGCACGCCGTACTGCGACCCCTCGGCCGTCCGCGTGAAGTACCACCAGTCACCCATCCGGACGGGAACGGAGAGGTCGGTCTCCTGCACGCGGGCCTTGACCTCGCCGAAGATCCGGTCGCGCAGGGGCGCGAGGTGCTCGGTCTGCGCCTCGGTCCAGGCGTTCTCGGCTTCGAGGTACGCGAGCGTCTCCGGCGACTCCTTGTCACGCAGCCACTCGTAGTCGTCGACGAAGTCGATGCCGTGGTGCGACCGGGTGACCGGGCGCTTCGCGGCGGTGGGCGGGGTGGCCTGTTCGTGCTCGCTGCTCACGCCCCCACCCTATGCGCAGGCCCCCATCGGCGCGGGCAGCGGCACCTGCCGGGCACCCACGGCGTCGGTGACCCGCTCGACGAAGGCCTCGAGCTCCGCTGCGACGCCGACGACCCGCCAGACACGGTCGCGCCGTCGGGCGGTGAGGGGCAGGAGCACCCCGACGCCGCACAGTCGCGTGACCGTGGGCTCGATCCCCGCGGGGAGCAGGCGCTCGAGCGTGTCCTCGGAGACGAACGGCTCGTGGCCGAGGACGTGCGCGAGGGCGGCCGGGAGTCCGAGGGTGGCGAGCCACGTGCGGTGCTCGGCGAGCAGGAGCGCGGTCGTCGTCGCTTCGTCACACACGGTGCCGATCGCGATGGCGAGGTCACGGACGAGGTCGTCGACCGAGCCGGTCCGGTACGCCTCGAGCAGGCCGAAGTAGCGGTCCCGCTCCGCCGCGAGCACGACCGCGACCGGTGCCGTGACGCGCAGCCCGAGCCCGCGGCGCCGGAGCACGGCCGCGACGAGCGCCCGACCGATCCGACCGTTGCCGTCGGTGAACGGGTGCACCGACGCGAACTGCGCGTGGACGAGTGCGGCCTGCGCGATCGGGTGGAGGTCGTCGCGGTGGGCGAAGGCGAGGAGGTCCGCCATGAGCGCCGGGACCTCGTCGGCGGGCGGCGGGACGTACGACGCCAGCCGCGGGCTGGCCCCGCCGCCGATCCAGTTCTGGACGTCCCGCCAGCGGCCCGCGTACCGGCCGTCCACGGGGTCGTCGGCCATGAGGACCCGGTGGGCGTCGAGCACCGCGGACTCGGTGATCGTCCCGCCGGGCGCGATCGCCGCGAGTCGTCCGAGCGCGGCGCCGGCTCGGACGACCAGTGTGGCACTCGGGTTCGCCCGGCCGCCGACGGACGCCCGGGCGACGTCGTCGATGGTCGCCTGCTCGAGCTCGATCCGCGAGGAGGTCACGGCCTCGGTCCGGACGAGCAGGGAGGACAGCCCCGCGAGTGCGTGTCCGTGCTCGGCGTCGAGGACCCGGAGCGCGTGTGCGGCGTGCGCGAGCAGCTGCTCGGTGCCGACGTCCGGGGTCCACCCGGCAGCGGCGATCCGCGGTGGGACCGAGGCGGTGACGGCGGTGACGAGGCGGTCGGCCCTCGGCCCGCGCTGGCCGCTGCGCCAGGGCCGGAGGACCGTCGTGTGCACGGGCCACGGTGGACGGTGGGCGGGTGACTCGGCGTGGTCCACGGTTCCTCCAGGGGTCGGCGCACGAGGACGGTACGGCGCCCGCGTCACTCGTCGCCAGGAATCCAGATGTCGTATGCGTGGAGCGCCGGCTCGCTAGCGTGGAGCCATGACCAACTCCTTCGCCATCACCGGTGCCCACGTCGTCCCCGTCACCTCCCCGGAGTTCGACGGCGGGACGGTCGTCGTCGAGGACGGCAGGATCACCGCGATCGGACCGGAGGTGACACCGCCGCCGGGGCTCCCGGTCGTGGACGCGGCCGGAGCGTGGCTCGTCCCCGGGTTCGTCGAGGCGCACGGGCACGTCGGCATCCACGAGGAGGCCAACGGCGAGGCCGGCAACGACACGAACGAGATGACCGGCCCGAACATGGCCGGCGTGCGCGCGATCGACGCCGTCGACATCCAGGACGAGGGCTTCCGCGACGCGCTCGCCGGCGGCGTCACGAGCATCGTCGTCAAGCCCGGGTCCGGCAACCCGATCGGCGGCCAGACGGTCGCGATCAAGACCTGGGGCGGCCGGACGATCGACGAGCAGCTCATCTCCGACTCGGTGAGCGTCAAGAGCGCCCTCGGCGAGAACCCCAAGCGCGTGTACGGCGGCAAGGGCCAGACGCCCTCGACGCGGCTCGGCGTCGCCAAGATCATCCGCGACGCGTTCGTCGAGGCCCAGAACTACCGTGCAGCCCGTGACGCGGCCGAGGCGAAGGGCGACCCGTTCGCTCGCGACCTCACGAAGGAGACGCTCGTGCGTGTCCTCGACGGCGAGCTCGCCTGGGACCAGCACACCCACCGCCACGACGACATCGCGACCGCGATCCGGCTCGCCGAGGAGTTCGGCTACCGCCTCGTCGTGAACCACGGCACCGAGGCGCACAAGATCGCCGACGTGCTCGCCGAGAAGGCGATCCCGGTGATCTACGGCCCGCTCTTCACGAGCCGCTCGAAGGTGGAGCTCCGCGACCGCGGCATCCCGAACCTCGCCACGATCGCCGCGGCGGGCGTCCGGGTCGCCATCACGACGGACGCGCCGGTGGTGCCGATCAACATGCTCGTCGACCAGGCCACGGCCGCCGTCAAGGAGGGGCTGCCGTGGCAGACCGCGCTCGAGGCGCTCACGACCAACCCCGCCGACATCCTCGGCTTCGGCGGCCGCGTCGGTCGTCTCGAACCCGGGTACGACGCCGACCTGGTCCTCTGGGACGGCGACCCGCTCGCGGCGACCAGCCGCGCGACGCGCGTCTGGATCGAGGGCGCCCAGGTCTTCGAGTGGGTCGACGGTCAGGGCGTCACCAGCGACCGCTGGTGACCACGTGACGGACGGGAGGCACGGTGCGGGCCCGCACCGTGCCTCCCGTCCGTCCACGGGTCGCGACGGACGCGACCCGCTCCGGTCACGCCTCGCGCGACAGCAGGAACTCGTTGATCCGCTCGGTCAGGGGCAGGTCCATCGCCCGAGTGACCCCGTTGACGGACCGGAGGGGAGCCGCCTGCCGGACGCTCGACACGAGCCAGAGGGCGTCCGCGGACTCGAGGTCGGCGAGCGTCACGAGCTCGTAGGAGGTGTCCATCCCGGCGTCCTCGGCGAAGCGGAAGACGTCGGCCTGCGTGGTGCCGGCGAGGATGCCGATGTCGGTCCGGGGCGTCACGAGCCGGCCACCGACGGACATGACCAGGTTCGCCCGGGTGCCCTCGAGCACGTAGCCGTCCGTCGACACGAACAGCGCGTCGTCGGCCCCGCGACGGCCGGCCTCGCGCAGCGCCGCCATGTTCACCGCGTACGACAGGGTCTTCGCGCCCTGCAGCAGCCACGGCGACGTCCGCTCGACGTCGTGCCGGTACCCGCGGTCGAGCGTGACGACGGAGATGCCCTCGGTCCGTGCGGGGGTCTGGTCCCCGGAGGGTGCCGCGTACGCCCAGCCCGTCGGCCGGTCCGCCCCCTCGACCCCGCGCGTGTAGACGGTCTTCACGAAGCCCTCGCGGACCGGGTCGAGCTCGGCGCACACCGCCTCGATCGTCCGCCGCCAGGCCGCGGCGTCGGGCACGGGCAGGTCGAGCATGCGGGCGGACCGCTCGAACCGCGCGAGGTGCGGCTCGAGCGCCTGCGGCCGACCGTCCACCACGGTGATGGTCTCGAACACGCCGTCGCCACGGATGACCCCGAGGTCCTGGACCTGCACGTGCTCCTCGAGCGGTGCGGCGAACCAGAACGCGTCGGCGTCCGGGTCGTGCGGCGCAGCGTCGCGGGAGGGCTGGTTGAGGATCGCGAGGACGGTTTCGGTCATGTCCCCATCCAACCGCAGCGCGGCTGGCGCCTCCACCGGGCCGTCAGCCGGCGTCGGGGAGCGCCCCGATGAGCTTCCAGACGGCGGCGGTGAGTTCCGGATGCTGCATGGCGATGCGCCGGAGCCGGTGGTACTCCTCTCCCATCGAGGTGCCCTGGCCGGACGCCGGGTGCATCGACCACTGCGCGCTCCGTGCACCGATCGCGGCGTCGAGCTCGAGGGAGTCGGCGCGGAGGATGAGCACGACCTGCTCGTCGACGGTCGGCAGCGTCGGCATGAAGTCCCACGGGTCCTCACCCTGGCGGCTCCGGTGCTCGACGAGCATCGAGATCTCCTCGGCGGCCTCGGCACGCAGCACTTCGAGGCTGCGCCCCGTCCTGCGGGACTCAGCCATGATGCCCCCGCAGCACGCCTGCCATGGAACGAGCGTACGCCACACTGGAGGGGTGACCGAACGCGCGGACCGCACGATCCAGCACCCGGCGGTGGTCGTCGTCTACCTCCTGCGGGACGGCGCCGACGGACCCGAGGTGCTCCTCGGCGAGAAGCGTCGGGGCCTCGGGACCGGCCGGCTGGTGGGACCCGGCGGCAAGCGCGAACCCGGCGAGGCCGCGGTCGACACCGCGGTCCGCGAGGTGGCCGAGGAGGTCGGCCTGCGGCTCGACCCGGCCGACCTGGAGGCACGGGGCACGCTCGACTACCGGTTCCCGTTCCGGCCGTCCTGGTCACAGGTCTCGGACGTGTTCGTCTGCCGCCGCTGGCAGGGGAGCCCGACGGGCAGTGACGAGCTCGAACCCCGCTGGATCCCGGTCGACGCCGTGCCCTACGCCGCGATGTGGGACGACGCCAAGTACTGGCTGCCCGGCGTGCTCGACGGCGGCCGGGTCCGCGCACGGTTCACGTTCGCGGAGGACAACGCCACGGTCGCCGGGTTCACCGGGTCCGACGGCTGAGCGCTCCGCGCGGGGTCAGCGGGCCTGCTGCGTCCGGGTGCTGCCCGTCCGCGCTTCCTCGGCGGCGGCCATGACGTCCGCGTCACCGCTCCGGCCGCCGAGCGGGCGGACGAAGAAGTCCACGATGCCGACCCCGATCGCGCCGATCATCGCGAACATCGCCCAACCGACGAAGAGCCCGGCGGTGTTCCGTCCGTCGGCGGGGGCGAGGAACACGCTCAGCGCGTAGAACACGACCGCCAGCGCCAGGAACACGACGACGACGGTGACGAGGACGCGGTGCCAGGCGATGCGCGGGGTCATGGCCCCAAGGATACGCCCGGCGTCACGGACGACCGCGCCTGCTCCGACCGGCGTCAGCGGTCCGCGTGCCGACCGTGCGGACGGTCCTCGACCGTGCCGCCGGGCCGTGCGCCCGAGCGCGCCGGCGCGTCGGACCGGACCGGCGCGCGCGACGCGTCCACCCGCGGGACCGGACGTGTGCGCGGTCCGGCGGTCGTGCCTCCCGGCCGGCCCGCAGGGCCTCCGCGCTCGCCGGAGCGGACCACCGGGATGCGGCCCGTCGGCGTGCTGTCGGTCTCGAGGCCGTCCCGACCTCCCATGAAGACGTCGCCGTTCGCGCGGTCGTCCTCCCACTCGTCGTCGCGCAGGACCGTCAGCGTGCCGGTCTCGGTCGAGGTGAGGCCGTGGCGCTCGAGCTCCTGGTCGCGCTGCTTGCCGAGGAACTCGCGGTTCGCGTTCTGGGCGTCCTGGAACATCGTCGTCCGACCGGTCACGATCGCGCGGATGCGGCGGTGCTCCCACCACATCTTGCCGACGTACATGAGCACCAGCCCGGCCCCCGCGTAGCAGGCCATCGTGACGAGCCCGCGGGTGAGGCCCGGCCCGACGCCGTAGATCTGGTGCTTGATCATGTCGACCATGCTCGAGCCGACGACCACGTTGTTCAGCCAGGCGAACGGCTCGGGCATGAACCACTTCGGGTAGGCGCCGCCGGAGGACGGCATCGACAGGAAGACGAAGCAGATCATGGCCGGGGCGGCGATGAACCGGCCGGCGAAGTAGCTCAGGCCGTTCACCGCCAGGCCGATCGCGACGATCCATCCCCAGGCGATGAGGACGAGCGGGACGAAGTGCCCGTGGATCGCGCCGACGACCGGGCCGGCGAGCGTGTTCGTGATGAGCGAGATGACGAGGCCGCCGATCACGATCACCGCCATCCGGGTGCGGTGCCGCAGCGGGCCGCCCATGATGCCGATGAACATCGCGACCATGTAGCCGCCGATGCACCAGGCGAGCATGACGTACATCGACACGGTGCCGAACTCGTCGTACGTGGGGAGCGGGGCGAGCTCGGTGATCCTCGGCGCCGCCGTTCCGCCGGCCTCGAGCACGGCGGACAGCGTCGCGGGGACGAGCGAGGCGACCTGGAACTGGTGCGCGCTGGCCTTGAAGAACTCGTTGGCGGACGGGTCGTAGGCGACGGCCATGCTGCCCGCGAGCACGTCCCGCTTCGCGCTCGCGAGGGAGTCGTACACGTGGAACACGTACTCGCCGGGCAGGGCCTTGCCCACTGCGGCGACGAGTGTCGGGTCGCTGCCGACCAGGGCCACCGGGACGTCGTGCGGGTGCGGCGCGTGGAACGCGAAGACGTAGCAGAGGCAGAAGCCCACGATGAAGAACAGCGGCATCCAGAGCTGGAGGCCGATGAGCTGGAGCGACGGGTGCAGCGTGCCGTACCAGCGACGGTACGCACTGATCCGCTGCGGCTCGGGCACCGGGGCCTGGCGGACCCGACGGTGGCCGGCGACGGACGACCCCCGCCGCGGGTGCGTGCCGCGGGTCGAGGGGCGGGTGGTCCGCTTCGGGGGGAGGTCGTTCCGCGGGGTGCTCACTCGGCCAGGTGCTCCTGTTCTCGATCCGGAGCGTCAGGATACGCCCGGGGTGCTCGGAGCGACCGGGACGGGTCAGCTGCGGCTGCGGGACGCCTGTGCCGAGTCCATCGCGAGCTCTTCGGCGTCGAGCGTGACGAGCACGCGGCGCATGACCTCCTCGTCGAGGTTCCCCTTCTCCCGCTCGTCGAGGACGATCTCGCGGCGCCGGTCGAGCAGGTCGCGCCGGATGTCCTGCATCTGCGCCCCCCGGAGCCGGCTCGGCAGGTGCTGGTCCTCGGTCTCCTCCTCGAGCGCGTCCTGTCGGAAGGTCTCCGCCGCACGCTCGAGCCGTGCCTTGAGCCGCGCCACGAAGACGTCGGTGGCCTCGGCGCCGAACCGCTCGCCCCACTCGGGCCGCCGCTGCTCGATGAGGTCGATCGCCGCGCGGGTGGTGCGCTCGTTGAGCCGCATCTCGCTCCGGACGTCCTCGATGCCCTCCTCGGGGTCCTGCACGTCGAGCGCCCGGATGACGAACGGCAGCGTCAGGCCCTGGAGCAGCAGGGTGCCGACGGTCACGATGAACGCGATCACGAAGATGGTGTCCTGCGCCGGGATCTCCGTCGGGCTCGCCACGACCGAGACCGCCGCCGCGAGGGTGACCACCCCGCGCATGCCGGTCCAGGAGATCACGGTGAGCTCGCGCCAGTTGAGCTTCGGTTCGGCCGTACCGCGCATCCACCGCAACGACGGGTGGCCCCGGGACAGCCGGATGCGCAGCGGGCGGAGCCACCGTCCGTTGATCCGGTTGCGGACGTACGACTCGAACACGAACAGCGGCCGGACGAGGATCACGACGGCCAGCACCACCAGGGCGGCGGTCAGCGTCTGGCCGAGGCTCCGCTCGCTCTCGACGAGCTTCTGCACGACGTCGTTCAGCTGCAGCCCGATGAGCGCGAAGACGAAGCCCTCGAGGATGACGTCGATGCTCGTCCACAGCGGGCGCTCCTGCAGGCGGGTCGCGTAGCCCTCCTTCGGCGAGTTGTACCCGATGTAGAGGCCGGCCGTGACGACCGCGATGACGCCGGAGCCGGAGAGGTGTTCGGCGCCGATGTACGCGACGAACGGCAGCAGGATGCTCATGATCGTCTCGACCACGGGGTCGTTGATGCGCATCCGGATCCAGTGCACGAGCACGCCGAGCACGCCGCCGACCACCAGACCGACACCGATCGCGAGGCCGAAGATGCCGAGGTCCTGCCAGACGGTCAGGGACGTCCCGGCGATGATCAGCGTGAACACCCGCACCAGGGTCAGCGAGGCCGCGTCGTTGATGAGGCTCTCACCGGACAGGACCGTCATCACGCGTCGGGGGAGTCCGAGCTTCCGGCCGATCGCCGCGGCGGACACGGCGTCCGGTGGGGCGACGATCGCACCGAGCAGGATCGCGGCCGGCAGTGTCATGTCCGGGATGAGGAGGTATGCGACCGCGCCGACCACGAGCGCGGTGACGATGACGAGGAAGATGCCGAGTCGGCGGATCTGCTTGATGGAGGTCCGGAAGCTCTGCCACGACACGTCGAGCGCCGCGGAGTAGAGCAGTGGCGGCAGGACCACCGTGAGGATCACTTCGGAGTCGATCTCGATGTGGGGCAGCCCGGGGAGGAACGACGCCGCGAGGGCGACCGCGGTGACGAGCAGGGGTGCCGGCAGTCCCTTCGCCCGTGCGAACCCGGTCACCGCGAGCGATCCGATCAGCATGGCGAGGAGCTCGACGGTGTCCATGAGGAACATTCTCTCATCGGAATGGTTCCGTTCCTGAACAGATCGACAGGCATGGTGAACGTCCGGTGAACACCAGGGTTTGTGCTCGGGCCGGTCGCCTGGGACACTTTCCCGCGGTGGACATCACACTCATAGTCGTCCTGGTCATCGCGTTGGCCCTCTTCTTCGACTTCACAAACGGTTTTCACGACACCGCCAACGCGATGGCGACCCCGATCGCGACCGGCGCCATGAAGCCCAAGGTCGCGGTCACCGTCGCAGCGGTGCTCAACCTCGTCGGTGCGTTCCTCAGCACGGCGGTGGCGACCTCGATCTCGCACGGGCTCATCAACGAGGGCCCTGGTGGCGTGGCGATCACCCCGGAGATGATCTTCGCGGGCCTCATCGGCGCGGTCGTGTGGAACATGATCACGTGGCTCCGCGGCCTGCCGTCGTCCTCGTCGCACGCGCTGTTCGGTGGCCTCATCGGCGCCGCGATCGTCGGCGCCGGCTTCCAGTCGGTCAACTACGCGGCGCTCCTCACCGTCGTCATCATCCCGGCGTTCCTCTCGCCCGTGATCGCGGCGCTCGTCTCGTTCCTCTCGACGCGCATCGCGTACCGCATCACCCGGCGCCCGGTGTTCCCGAACGAGCGCGGTGGGTTCCGCTTCGGCCAGGTCTTCACCAGTTCGATGGTGTCGCTCGCGCACGGCACGAACGACGCGCAGAAGACGATGGGCGTCATCACGCTGACGCTGATCGCCTCGGGTGCCCAGTCGGCGGACCAGGGCGTGCAGTTCTGGGTCGTCGTGGCCTGTGCCCTCGCGATCGCCCTCGGCACGTACACCGGCGGCTGGCGCATCATCCGCACGCTCGGGTCGGGCATCACCGAGATCCGGGCGACCCAGGGCTTCGCAGCCGAGGCCTCGACCGCCGCGACGATCCTCGCGTCGAGCCACCTCGGCTTCGCGCTGTCGACCACGCAGGTGTCGTCGGGTTCGATCATCGGCGCCGGCCTCGGTCGTCGCGGGTCGAAGATCCAGTGGTCCACCGCGGGCAAGATCGTCATCGCCTGGTTCATCACGCTCCCGGCGGCGGCTCTGGTCGGCGCCGTGGCGTCGGGCATCGCGCGCATCGGCGTCGGCGGGCTCGTCATCGACGCGGTGGTCGGAGCCGCGGTGATCCTCGGGCTGTACCTGTGGTCGCTGCGGAAGCCGCACGACCAGGCCGCCGCGATCGAGGTCGACGTGGCCGCGAACGCCGTGCTGACCCGCAAGGAGCGCCGCGACATGCAGCGCAAGAAGCGCGCCGAGGTCGTCGCGGCCCGCCGTGCCGAGCTGAGCCGCGAGCGCACGCTGCGCCGCATGGCCGCACGCAAGGGAGGACGACGCTGATGGGCATCGACTGGCTGGCGTTCGTCAGTGTCGCGGTGGTCTCGGTCGTCGCGGCGTGCTTCGTCGTGACGGTGTACTCGGTCGGCCTCCGGTTCTGGAGCGCCGCCGACACCCGCGCCGGGAAGTACACGATCAAGGACGACGGGACCGTCGGGCCGGCGACCGCCGGGTTCCCGCTCCCCGGGCAGACCCCGCCGGGGGTGCGGCTGTACCGCTCGCTCGCGGTCGTCTGCTTCGCCGTCTGCGCCGCGGCCGTCCTCTACGGCATCTACCTCATCGTCCCGCAGTTCCACTGACGGGTGCTGCGCCCTGGCGCACGACTGGTCGCTGACGCGACCAGAGGGCGGACGCGACCAGAGGGCTGACGCGACCGGAGGGCGGCCGGGAGGCTCGTGGCGGCGCCGCCACGAGCCTCCCGTCCGTCTGCCTGGTCGCGGCGGACGCACGCCGACACGCGCCCGCCACCGCACCAGGACCGGCCGGACGGTTCGGACTAGCCTGGGCCGGGTGAGCAACGACGCACCACGACCCACCCGCACCGAGACCGACTCCCTGGGCAGCCGGGAGGTCCCGGCCGACGCCTACTGGGGCATCAACACCCTCCGGGCGCTCGAGAACTTCCCCATCACGTCGGTCCCGATCGCGGTGTACCCGGACCTGATCGAGGCCCTCGCGACCGTCAAGCAGGCCGCGGCCCGCGCGAACAAGGCGATCGGGGTGCTCGACGGCGAGCGCGCCGACGCCATCGACGCCGCCGCGCAGGAGGTCCGGGACGGCCGGCTCCGCGACCAGTTCGTGGTCGACGTCGTGCAGGGCGGTGCCGGCACGAGCACGAACATGAACACGAACGAGGTGCTCGCGAACCGTGCCCTCGAACTGCTCGGCCGGGAGAAGGGCGACTACGCGTACCTGCACCCGATCGACCACGTGAACCGCAGCCAGTCGACGAACGACACGTACCCGACGAGCATCAAGCTCGCGATGATCCTCGGGGTGCGGCGGCTCAACACGCAGCTCGAGGCCCTCTCCGACTCCTTCGCCGAGCGCGGGCGGGCCTTCGCGGACGTCCTGAAGATCGGGCGGACCCAGCTGCAGGACGCCGTGCCGATGACGCTCGGGCAGGAGTTCACCGGGTTCTCGCACACCATCCAGGAGGACGTCCTCCTGCTCTCGAAGGTGATGCCGCTGCTCGCGGAGACGAACCTCGGCGCGACGGCGATCGGCACCGGCATCACCGCCGATCCGCTGTACCGCGACGAGGTCCGCCGGCAGTTGGAGATCGCGACCGGGCTCGACGTGGTGACCGCCCCGGACCTCATCGAGGCGACGAGCGACGCCGGTGCGTTCATGACGCTGTCCGGCACGGTGAAGCGCAGCGCGGCGAAGCTCTCGAAGATCTGCAACGACCTCCGCCTCCTCGCCTCGGGGCCGCAGGCGGGACTCGGCGAGATCACGCTCCCGGCGCGGCAGGCGGGTTCCTCGATCATGCCCGGCAAGGTGAACCCGGTGATCCCGGAGGTCGTGAACCAGATCGCGTTCGCGGTCGTCGGTGCGGACACCACCGTGACCATGGCGGCCGAGGGCGGTCAGCTGCAGCTCAACGCGTTCGAGCCGATCATCGCGCACTCGATCATGCAGTCGCTGCAGTGGATGGCGAACGGCTGCGAGACGCTCCGCGTGCACTGCGTGACCGGGATCGAGGCGAACGAGGCGAAGCTCGCAGCCCAGGTCGACACGAACGTCGGCGTCGTGACCGCGCTGACGCCGTACATCGGGTACGCGGCCGCGGCGTCGATCGCGCACACGGCGCTGACCACCTCGACACCGATCGCGACGCTCGTCACGGCTGCCGGGCTCATGGAGGAGGACCAGGTGCAGCGCGTCCTCTCGCCGGCACGACTGTCCGGCATCGAGCTCGCGACGGGGGCGATCCCGGTCATCACCGAGGAGATGCTGGACCAGGCCGCGCGCGAGCGCTGAGCGCGTCGGACGGTGCGCGTCGCACGGCGTGGGGCCGCGTCGCACGGTGCGAGGTTCCACGCACCGTGCGAGGGCTGAGGCGTCGCACGGTGCGTACTTCCTCGCACGGTGCGGTGCCGCCTCGCACGGTGCGACGTCGTCGCACGGTGCGAGGTTCCACGCACCGTGCGAGCGCCAGGAGCCCGCACCATGTGTGGAACCTCGCACCGTGCGTCCGGCGCCTCGCACCGTGCATCCGCTGCCTCGCACCGTGCGAGGCACCGGCCCCGCCTACGGCATCGGGGGTTCGCTGACCTGCACCTTCCCGGCGAGGTCACGGAGGTGCGCCTCCTGAGCGGACTCCTCGTCGTCGCGGGGGAGCTTCGCGGCCTCGACCCGGACGTGGTGCGCGGCGGCGATGTCGGCGTCCCGCCACCGGGCCAGGGTGAAGTTGCGCGTGACGTCCCGGAGCGGGAGCCGGATGGCCTCGTCGGCCTCGATCCCGGCGAAGAGCTGGCGCATCCGGATGACCTCGGAGTCGAGTTCACCGCCGACGACGAGCACGAAGTTCGAGATGTACAGGTACACGAGCAGCAGGATCGCCCCACCGAGCCAGCCGTACGCCCGGTTCCCCGCGCCGATCGTCTCGACGTAGACCGCGAACCCGAGGGTCGCGATCGCCCAGGTCACGATCGCGAACGCGGCACCGGCGGACACCCACCGGAGTTGCGGCGTCCTCACGTTCGGCGTCGCGTAGTAGAGCACGGCCACCATCACCACGAGGTCCGCCGCGAGGACGGGCCACTTCAGCACGTTCCACAGGTCGTCGACCCAGATCGGCCAGCCCATCTGGTCGACGATCGCCGCGGCGATGGTCGGGGTGCCGAGCAGGATGAGGATCGCGACGGCACCGCCGACCATGACGAGCAGCGTGACGAGGAGCATCATGCTGCGGAACTTCCAGATCCGGCGGCCCTCCTCGACCTCGTAGGCGGTGTTCATCGCGCGGCCGAACGCCGTCGCGTACCCGGACAACGACCACAGCGTCAGCACCACTCCGGTCGCGAAGCCGAGCCAGGGGTTGTCGAGCGAGAGCAGCTGCCGCAGGGGTTCCTCGAGGTGCGTGGCCGTCTCGGGCCGCACGATGAACCCGAGCACCTGGATGATGTCCTCGAGCCCGTCGCCCGATCGGTCCACGATCGCGAGTGCGGACACCACCGCGAGCGCTGTCGGGAACACCGTGAGGGTCGCGAAGAACGTCAGCGAGGCCGCGGCGTCGACGACCCGGTGCCGGATGACCGAGTGGTAGGTACGCCGGACGACGGCGCGGACCCCGGTCCGCTGGATGGCGCGCGCGTCGCGGTCCGGCATGCGTACGAAACTACCTGCATCCGGACGGGAGGCGCGGTGCGGGCCCGCCATGCGCCTCCAGGCCGGCGTCTGGTCGCGCTGGCGACCCGCTGCCGAGACTCGGCGCGCGGCGCCCGAGACTCGGGGTGCGCCGGCCGAGACTCGGGTGCGCCGGCCGAGTCTCGGGGTGGGCGACAGTTCTCGTGCCCTCGGCCGCGAGCAGTGTCGCGTAGCGCGAGACTCGGGGCGCGCCGGCCGAGCCTCGGGGTGCGCCGGCCGGAACTCGGGGTGCGGCGGCCGGTAGCGGGGTGCGGCGGCCGAGTCTCGGGGTGGGCGACAGTTCTCGTGCCCTCGGCCGCGAGCAGTGTCGCGTAGCGCAAGACTCGGGGCGCGGCGGCCGAGACTCGGGGCGCGCCGGCCGAGCCTCGGGGTGCGCCGGCCGAGACTCGGGGCGGGCGACAGTACTCGTGCCCTCGGCCGCGAGCAGTGTCGCGTAGCGCGAGACTCGGGGTGCGGCGGCCGAGCCTCGGGGCGCGCCGGCCGAGCCTCGGGGTGCGCCTAGTTCGCGTGCGGGTGCAGCGCGTCGTACCGCCGGAACGACGGCACGAGACGGAGCAGCAGCGCGACCAGCCCGATGATGAGCACGCCACCGATGATGGGCGGGTACGCGATGCCCGCCGCCACGACGAGCCCCGCGTACAGGTCGCCGACCCGCGGGCCGCCCGTCACGACGACGATGAAGATGCCCTGCAACCGTCCGCGCATCCCGTCCGGCGCCGCCGCCTGGAGGATCGTGTTCCGGAACACCGAGCTCACGTTGTCCGCCCCGCCCGAGATCGCGAGGAACAGCGCCGCGAGCGCGAGCGCCGGCAGGATCCCGACGTCGAAGCGCTCACCGGCGCGGCCACCGAGTGCGTGCGCGACCGCGATGACGACGCCGAACCCGGCGATCGCCGCGCCGTACGCCGTGATCGCCCAGCCCACGGCCTCGCCCTGGCGGCGGACGTGCCCGAGGGGACCGGAGAACACGCTCGAGAGCAGCGCGCCGATCGCGTACGCCGCGGTGAGCGTGCCGACCGTGATGGACCCGCCGCCGATCACGAGCGCGCCGATCGCGGGGAAGAGCACCCGCGGCTGCCCGAAGGTCATCGCCACGATGTCGAGCACGAACGTCATCGTGATGTTGCGCGAGCGCTTCAGGAACCGGGCGCCCTCGACGAGCGAACCGAGCCCCGGGCGGAGCGCGTCGTCGTCCGCCGCCATCCGCGGCAGCGTGAACACCCCGAGGAACGCGAACGTGAAGAGCACCACGTCGATCGTGTACGTCGGAGCGAAACCGACGGTCGCGATGAGCACACCCGCGATCGCCGGACCGACGGTGACCTGGAACCCGGACGCGATCCCGCCGAGGGCGCTCGCCGCGGGGAGCAGGTCCGTGCCGACCAGCCGCGGCACGATCGCCGAGCGCGAGGCGTTGCTGACGGTCGCGGCGACGGCGTTCACCGTGGCGAGCACGTACAGCAGGACGACGCTGTGCAGTCCGAGCCAGGCGTGGGTGGCGATGAGGGCGACCGAGCCCCACGCGACGATCGAGGACACGAGCGCGACGAGCCGGCGGTCGAACGCGTCCGCGAGCATGCCCCCGTACAGCCCGGCGGCGATCATCGGGACGAGGGCGATGACGCCGACGAGGGCCACCGCGAAGGTCGAGTGCGTGATCTCGTAGACCTCGAGGCCGACGGCCACGGTGGTCATCTGCGTGCCGATGCCGGCGATCGCCGTGCCCGCCCACAGCCGCGCGAACGCGGGGGAGCGGCGGAGCGGGGTGAGGTCGGCGAGCAGGCGGCGGCGCGGTGCAGTGTCGGATCGTGTCACGGTGGAACCATTCTGGTGCCTGTCGGCGACGACGGGGTGGTCGGCGTTCGCGGGCAGCGTGACGACCGACGTCCAGCGGATGACCGGGGATGCGACCTGGTTGACTTGCGGGCATGACTGACCTCAACAGCAAGCCCGAGTTCGACGCCCCCGAGGGCCCGGCCCCCACCGAGCTCGTGATCACCGACATCGTCGAGGGCTCCGGCGACGAGGCGACCGCCGGCTCGACCGTCAAGGTCCACTACGCCGGCGTCGAGTACGAGTCCGGCGAGGAGTTCGACAGCTCGTGGAACCGTGGCGAGCCGATCGACTTCCCGCTCGCGGCGCTCGTGCGCGGCTGGCAGGAGGGCATCCCCGGCATGAAGGTCGGCGGTCGCCGCAAGCTCGTCGTCCCGCCGGAGCTCGCCTACGGCCCGGCCGGCGGCGGACACTTCCTCTCCGGCAAGACCCTCATCTTCGTGATCGACCTCCTCGGGGTCCGCTGATGCAGGTCGGCGCCCCGACGATCGAGCTGAACGACGGCCACCGGTTCCCCGAGCTCGGGCTCGGCACCTACGGCCTGAACGGCGACGAGGGCACCGCGCAGGTGCAGGCGGCGATCGCGAGCGGCTACCGGCTGCTCGACACCGCCCTCAACTACGGCAACGAGGACGCCGTCGGCCGTGCGGTCCGGGAGTCCGGGGTCGACCGCGAGGACCTCGTCGTCACCACGAAGCTGCCGGGGCGCCACCACGGGTACGACGAGGCGCACCGGTCGATCGACGAGTCGCTCGCGAACCTCGGCCTCGACCACGTGGATCTCTACCTCATCCACTGGCCGAACCCGTCCGTCGACAAGTTCGTCGACACGTGGAAGGCGTTCGTGGACCTCCGCGACGCGGGCAAGGTCCGATCGATCGGCGTCTCGAACTTCACGCCGGACCACCTGAAGCGCATCGTCGACGCCACCGGTGTCGCTCCGGCCGTGAACCAGGTCGAGCTGCACCCGTACTTCCCCCAGGCCCAGCTGCGGAAGGTGCACCAGGAGCTCGGCATCGTGACCGAGAGCTGGAGCCCCCTCGCGAAGCAGTCGGAGCTCATGAGCGAGCCGGCGGTCGTCGCCGCGGCCGAGGCCCACGGTGTCACGCCCGGCCAGGTCGTGCTGCGCTGGCACGTCCAGCTCGGCGCCGTGCCGGTGCCGAAGTCGGGCGACCCGGAGCGCCAGCGGCAGAACCTCGACGTGTTCGGCTTCGAGCTGACCGACGACGAGGTGCGGGCGATCTCCGCGTTCGAGCGCGGCCGCCTCTGGGACGGCGACCCGGACACGCACGAGGAGATGTAGACGCTGCGCGTCTGATCGCACGAGGCGTTGTGGACGCTGCGCGTCTGGCGGACGGGAGGCACGGTGCCAGCTGGCACCGTGCCTCCCGTCCGTCGCTGGTCGCGTCGCGAGGTCTCCGGTGTCGGTCCCGCGGGACTACAATGGACACCCCTGTTTCCCGAAGGGTGGCGTGTGTCCGAACCGACCGAGATCGACCGCGAGCGTGACTACGTCGACGGGCTCTTCGCCCGCCTCGACGAACTGACCGCCGAGGCCGAGCAGCGTCTCGCCGAGACCCGCCGTCAGGCGGTCGGCGGGAACCACCAGAGCCGCAGCGAGCGCGACGCGTACGCCCGGCTCTACGAGGACACGATCGCGACGCTCGAACGCGTCGGCGACCGGCTCGTCTTCGGCCGCCTCGAGGTCTCGGAGCCGGACAGCGACGAGGACGCGTTCCGGTACATCGGCCGGGTCGGGCTGCGGGACGACGACCACCGGCCGCTGCTGCTCGACTGGCGCGTCCCCGGAGCGAGCGCGTTCTACCAGGCGACCGCAGCCCATCCGATGGGCATGCGCTCCCGGCGACACCTCACGCTCGACGGTCGCACCGTCGTCGGGGTCGAGGACGAGGTCTTCGACGCCGCCCTCTACGACGACGAGCGCACGCACCTCCAGGGCGAGGGGGCGCTGTTGGCGGCCGTCACGGCCGAGCGCACCGGTCGGATGACGGACATCGTCGCCACGATCCAGGCGGAGCAGGACCGCATCATCCGGTCCCCGCTCGAGGGCGTGCTCATCGTGCAGGGCGGCCCCGGCACGGGCAAGACCGCCGTGGCGCTGCACCGCGCGGCGTACCTGCTGTACTCGTACCGCGAGCGCCTCCGCGGGTCGGGCGTGCTCATGGTCGGACCGTCGTCGGCGTTCCTGACGTACATCGAACAGGTGCTGCCGTCGCTCGGGGAGACCGGCGTCGTGATGGCGTCGCTCGGCTCGCTGTACCCGGGCGTGCACGCCTCGACGCACGACCGCCGCGACGTCGCCGCCGTCAAGGGATCGGCCGAGATGGCCTCGCTCCTGCGCCGGGCCGTGCGCTCCCGCCAGGTCGTGCCGACCGAGCCGGTGACGCTCGACGTCGAGGGGGAGCGGCTGGTGGTCCCGCCGCAGCTCGTCGCCGACGCGATGAAGCGCGCGCAGGACCGCGGCAAGCCGCACAACGTCGCACGGGTCACGTTCAACAAGATCGCCCTCGACGCGATGACGCGGCTGCTCGCCGACCAGCTGCGCGAGCGGGGCACGACGGTGGACGAAGCCGACGAGAAGGTCCTGCGCGAGGACATCCGTTCCTCGTACGACGCCCGCGTCCTGCTGAACACCGCATGGCTGCCGCTGCCCGCGGAGAAGTTCGTCGAGGACCTCTACGCGCGTCCGAACTGGCTCGCCTCGCTGACCCCGAACTGGACACCGGAGCGCCGGGCGCTGCTCTCCCGGGCGCGCGGGAGCGAGATGACCGTCGAGGACGTCCCGCTCCTCGACGAGGCCGCGGAGCTCCTCGGCCCGTTCGACCCCACCGGCGGTGCGGCCAAGCGTGCCGCGAAGGCCAGCCGGAACCGAGACATCGAGAACGCGCGTCAGGCCATCGAGAACATGGGCGTCGAGGGCATCGTGACCGCCGAGCAGGTCGCCGGGGCCTTCGCCGAGGGCGGCGACCCGCGCACCACGGCCGAGCGCGCCGCCGAGGACCGCGAGTGGACCTACGGGCACATCGTCGTCGACGAGGCGCAGGAGCTCTCGCCGATGCAGTGGCGGGTGCTCGCCCGACGGAACCCGCTGCGGTCGTTCACGATCGTGGGTGACATGGCCCAGGGGTCCTCGCCCGGGGCCGCTCGCACGTGGGACGACGTGGTGGGTGCGCTCGCCCGTCGCCGCCGTGGTCGGGCTCCCCAGGTGCCGATCGAGCACCGGATCGAGGAGCTCACGGTGAACTACCGCACGCCGCGGTCGATCGTGCGCGCTGCCGGGGAGTACGCGGAGTCCGCGGGGCTCGTGGTCACGCGGAACGAAGCGGTGCGCGACGGCGACCCCGTGCAGCGCGTGCACGTGCCCCGGAGCGCGGTGCTCGACACCGTGGCGGGACTCGTGGACACCGAGCGTGCGGGCATCGGCAGCGGGACCATCGGCGTCATCGTGCCGGAGGCGGACCTCGACGCGGTGCGGCACCGGCTGGCCCGGACCGAGGCGGACGTCCGGACGCTCGGCTCGCCGCGGCCCGGGTCGGTCACGGTGCTGACCGGAGCGGACGCGAAGGGCCTCGAGTTCGACGGGGTGCTCCTCGTGGACCCCGAGCGGGTGGGTTCGGACGCGGCGCGGGCTGCGGCGGCGGTGTACGTCGCGATGACGCGGCCGACGCGGCGCCTGACCGTCGTCGACGTGGACTGAGGCGCAGCGCGGTCACGTCCGGCTGCGAGGCACGTCGGGCCGCACGTCGGGCTGCGCGCCCTGTTCGACACCGCACGTGTCGATCGACGCGCGCTTCGTCGGACTCGTGCCGCGCGCGGTCGACGTGACGGGTGCCTGACCGGACGCGCGTGGCGGACCCGCGCCGCGCCTCCAGTCCGGCGCGCGGCCGACGCGACGAGTGCCAGACGGGAGGCGCGTGGCCGGCTCGCGCCGCGCCTCCGGTCCGGCGCGGCCGACGCGACCGGCGCCCGACGGGAGGCGCGTGGCGGACGCATGCCGCGCCTCCGGTCCGGCCGACGCGGCGGCGCCTCAGACGGTGTCGCCCTCGTCGCGGACGCGTGTCACGAGGGCCGCCCACGGACCGTCGAGCCGGCTGCCCGGGATCGAAACGGTGCGCTGCTCGAGCGTGATCGTCCACGTGAAGTCGTCGCGGACGACGGGCGACGGCGCCGGGACGTCGCCGGGGAGCGTCCCGACCAGGTCGGTCCAGGCGGCGGGGTCGTCGCAGGTGTCGGTGTCGACCTGCCAGCCCCGGGTGGTGCCGGCGAAGCCTCCGGACCGGCGGACCTCGATGTGCATGACCCGACCGTACGCCGAGCGGCGTGGGCGCGGGGGAGCGTCAGCCGAGGACGCCCACCGTCCGCCAGGCCTGCTGCACGGCGGTGTGCTCCCGCGAGTCGGTGCCGAACCGGGTGGCCGCCGCATCGACCGTGACCCCGGCGAAGCCCGCGAAGTCGATGGACGCGGTGACGGACTCCGACGTGAGGGCGTCCCACCACACGGCTCCGGCGCCGTCCCAGGCATTGCCATCGATCGCCGTCGCCGCGAGGTAGAACGCGTGGTTCGGGATGCCGGAGTTCGTGTGCACCCCGCCGTTGTCGTCGGTCGTCTCGACGTAGCCGGCCATGGTCGACGGCTGCGGGTCCTTGCCGAGCACCGGGTCGTCGTAGGCGGTGCCCGGCGCACGCATCGAGCGGAGCGCGACGCCCTGCACGCGCGGCGTGAAGAGCCCTTCGCCGATGAGCCACGAGGCCTGCTCGGCGGTCTGCCGGCGCGCGTACTGCAGCACGAGCGACCCGAAGACGTCGCTGATCGACTCGTTGAGCGCCCCGGACTGCCCCTGGTAGGTCAGGTCGGCGGTGTACTGGGTGACCCCGTGCGCGAGCTCGTGGCCGATGACGTCGACCGCGATCGTGAAGCGCTCGAAGACCTCGCCGTCGCCGTCACCGAAGACCATCCGGCTGCCGTCCCAGTAGGCGTTGTCGTAGTCCTGCCCGTAGTGCACCGTCGCGTCGAGGGGGAGCCCGGCGCCGTCGATCGAGACCCGGTCGAAGACCTCGAGCCAGAACGCGTGCGTGTCCCCGAGCCCTGTGTAGGCCTCGTCCACGGCGGGGTCACCGCTGTCGGGGTCGCCCTCGTGCCGGACCGGGTCACCGGGCAGCGTGGTGGTGCCGTGCGCGTCGGAGATCGTGCGCTGCGGCGACCGGTCGACCGTGCCGCTGACGGTCTGCGAACGCACCGCATGCTCGTGCTTCGGCTGCTGGACGACGTCGAGCGAGGCCAGTGCGGTCCGCGCGGCGGAGGACGCGCGGGGGAACCCTGCCGCGTCGGCGACGGCGCGGAGGAGGTACGGCGGGACGACGGAGCGGAGGCACACGGTCGGGGTCATGTCCCGATGCTGGCACCCGGCACCGACACCGCGCCGGGAACGAGCGCCGGTCAGTCCTGATCGCGGTTCGCCACGAGGCCGAGGGCGTACGACTGCCACCACTGGCCCGCCGCCGGTCCGCCGTTGCACGTGCCGTCGCTCAGGCCGGGCGTCTTCACCCAGAGCAGGGCGTCGAGTCGGCTGCTGCCCAGGGTCACGTGCGGTTCCTGACCGAGCCCCGCGCCGGAGGGGTTGCACCAGGTTCCGCGCCACCCCTGGCCGTTCCGCGAGACGTCGATGACGAAGTGCGGGTCGTCGCCGATCCGGTCGGCGAGCTCGTCGGCGTAGGCCCGCTCGGTGTCGACGCGGTAGAAGTTCGAGACGTTGGTGAAGAAGCCCTGCGTCCGGTCGACCCCCGCCTGGCGCAGCCACGACGCCTGCTGGGCGACGGGGACACGCTTCTCGTTGCCGCCGTCGAGGTACACGGTGAGGCCGTGCCCGCTCAGCGCTCCGACGGCCTTCCGGAGCAGGGGCAGCCGGCTGTCCTGCAGTCGCTTGCACACGGCGATCTGCGCGATCGAGTCGGGTTCGACGAGGACGACCGCGTGCGAACCGGCCATGGCACGAGCGGCGGCACGCACCCAGGGCACGTAGCCGCTCGTGGTGCTGCCGCCCTTCGAGTAGTGCCCGCAGTCGCGGTCCGGCACGTTGTACAGCACGAAGACGGGGGTCCGGCCCTGCTCGCGGGCGCTCCGGACCACGTCGCGGATGGTCGCCCGGGTCGCCGCGACGGAGTCGTCCGTCAGCCAGGTGGCGATCGGCTGGTCGGCGATGACGGCGATCTCGCTGGCGGTCCGGTCGTCGCCGGCGGCGCGGGCCTCGGCCTCGCGGCGTCCGGGTTGGTTCTCCGCGGCCGGTTGCACTGCGAGGCCGCCCGGGAACGCCTGGGCGGCCGTCCGGCGCTGCACCACCTGCCGTCCGTCCGGGGCCTGTCCGCCGCGCGGGAGGACGACCACGAGGGCGACCACGACCGCGACGACCGCGACGACCGCGGCGCCGATCCACGTCCACTGGCGGCGCGCCGACGACCGTGGGCTCGGCTGCGGGCGGTTCCCCTGGTCCGTCATGCCCCCATGCTCGCAGGCACACGCCTCCTGCGGGGACCGGCTCCGGGCGTTCTGCCAGCGGCAGGCCAGCGGTTTCCCGAACGGGGTGCGCAACACTCTCCGGATGCTCCGGAAACTCCTCCTCCTCGCCCTGACCGCGGCCTACGCCTGGGTGATCTGGCGGATGACGCTGACGCCGCAGGTCTTCACGGCGGCGCAGGGGTCGCTCGTCGAGCACGCGATCGTGTGGGCGCAGCGGCTCACCGGCAGCGGCTGGCTCACCTACGACCGGACCGAGTTCCTGGCGAACATCGCCATGTTCGTCCCCGTCGGGATGCTCGCCGCGCTCTGGCTCCCGCGGCGCTGGTGGCTGCTCGGTGCGATCGTCGCTGTCGGGCTGTCGTGCGGCATCGAGTCGTACCAGGGCGCGTTCCTGCCCGATCGGGTGTCCGACCCGCGGGACGTCCTGTCGAACGGTCTCGGCGGGCTGCTCGGCGCGACGCTCGTCGGCCTGGTGCGGAGCCTCCTGCCGGCGCCCCGTCGCGGTCGTCTGCGGCCCCGGACGGCCTGATGACCTGGTAGGCTTCTCCGGTTGCCGTCGAACGGCCGCGGACAAAGAGCGCTCGTGCATCAGGCACGGGCACCGCGCAACGGACAGGAAGGGGATCATCCATGGCACTTGACGCGAAGGTCAAGCAGGAGATCATCGAAGAGTACGCGACCCACCCGGGCGACACCGGATCCCCCGAGGTCCAGGTCGCCGTTCTGACGCGTCGCATCAACGACCTGAACGAGCACCTCAAGGAGCACAAGCACGACCACCACTCGCGTCGTGGTCTGCTCCTCATGGTCGGTCAGCGTCGCCGTCTCCTCGGTTACCTCTCCGACGTGGACATCAACCGCTACCGTGCGCTCATCGAGCGCCTCGGCCTGCGTCGCTGAGTCCGTCGCAGACACTGCTCGACTGAACGCCCGGTCTTCCTCGGAAGGCCGGGCGTTCTCCGTACCCGGCCTGGAGGCCCGTGGGGACCGGGTGGGAATGGTTGCGCCGAGCGATCGGTTCGGTACGATGTTCATGCAAACGCATCGAAAGTCGGGAACCATCATGACCACCATCGCCGTCGTCTCCGCCGGACTGTCCGACCCCAGCTCCACCCGCCTGCTCGCCGACCGGCTCGGCCGGGCCGCCGCCGAGGCGCTCCTCGCGGACGGCACCCCGGCCGAGGTCGCACACGTCGAGCTCCGACCCCTCGCACACGAGATCATCGACGCGATGCTCACGGGCTTCGCCGCGCCCGCCCTGGCGACGGCGGTCGCCACCGTGGTCGAGGCCGACGCCGTGGTCTTCGTCACCCCGGTCTTCACCGCCGGCGTGAGCGGCCTCGCGAAGTCGTTCCTCGACGTGGTCGACAAGGACGCCCTCGCCGACATGCCCGTGCTGCTCGGCGCCACGGGCGGGACGGCGCGGCACTCGCTCGCGATCGACCACGCCCTGCGGCCGGTGTTCGCCTACCTCCGTGCGGCCGTCGTGCCCACGGGGGTGTTCGCGGCCACCGACGACTGGGGGACCGAGGGCGACGCCGCAGCGCTCGAGGGGCGCATCCGTCGTGCCGGTGCCGATCTCGCCTGGGCGGTCCGGGCCTCCCGGCGGGTGCCGCAGCAGGCGGACGCACTCCCCGCGACGCCGGACTTCGCGTCGATGCTCGGCGGCCTCGGACACTGAGCGACGCGCTGACGGACGCCCCGCCCGGGCGATGCCGTCGTCGCTCTTAGGGAGCGCTTGGTGTTCGTCCGGTCCCGGTGCAGCCGGTTCCCGGGCGGTCCACCACTCGGCACGCGAACCTCGTCACGAGACGAGGAGGAACGATGGGCAGGAACGGCAGGACGTGGACCACGAGTTCGCTCGTGAGCCTGGGCGGACTCGTGGTCGCGATGGTCACCGGGGCCGGGCTGTGGGTCGGGCACGAGCAGAGCGCGACGAGCACCGACACCGGGACGAGCAGCAGCGGCACGAGCAGCTCGACCGACACCGGGACGAGCAGCAGCGGCACGGGCAGCTCGACCGAATCCGGCACGAGCAGCGACAGCAGCAGCTCGTCCACCGGGGTCACGCAGGGCAGCCAGAACTCGTCCTCGGACGCGACCACCACGGGATCCTGACGTGCGCGCCGCCACCGAGTGGGAGCTCTGGACCACCACCGCACGCGTCGTCCTCGACCACCGGGATCGACGCCACCTCGCCGCCGCGGAGGCCGGCGTCCGTGCGGTCACCGACGCCGTCGACCTGGCGTGCAGCCGCTTCCGCGAGGACTCCGAGCTCGTCGCCCGTACGTCCGACCTCGAGCGGGGCACCGAGGTCTCGCCGCTCCTCGCGGCCCTCGTGCACCAGGCCCTGGACGCCGCCCGCCTGAGCGACGGCGACGTCGACCCGACCCTGGGCCACCGCATGGTGTCCCTCGGCTACGACGCGGCGTTCGCGAGCACGGCCGGCGACACCGGGGCGCCCCTCGCGCCGACGAGCCGGACCGCGGACGCCCTCGACCCCCGGCCGGCATGGCAGCGGATCCTCCTCAGCGGCACGTTCCTGCGCATCCCCGCCGGCGTCCGCCTCGACCTCGGCGCGACCGCGAAGGCCGCCGCTGCCGACATGGCCGCGGCCAGCATCACCGCACGCCTCGGCGTCGGCGCGCTCGTGTCGCTCGGCGGCGATGTCGCGACGGCCGGCCCGGACCCCTCCGGCGGCTGGCAGGTGCGCGTGCAGGACCTCGACACGGACCCGGCGGACCACGTCCGGATCGCCTCCGGGTGGTCGGTCGCGACCTCGAGCACGCAGAAGCGTCGCTGGGAGCAGGACGGCCGGGCACGGCACCACATCCTCGACCCGCGGTGGGGCCTCCCCGCGGAGCCGGTCTGGCGCTCGGTCACGGTCGTCGCGCCGTCGTGTGTCACCGCGAACACGATGTCGACCGCCGCGATCGTGCGGGGTCGCGGTGCGCCCGCGATGCTCCGGGCGAGCGGTCGTGCGGCACGCCTCGTCAGCGCCTCCGGCGCGGTGGTGCGCCTCGGCGGCTGGCCCGCCGACGACGCGTCGGACGCAGCGGGGCGCGCGGCCTGACCCTCGCACGGTGCGAGCGAGGTGCGGACTCGGTGCGAGGTCGCGCACATGGTGCGAGGCGAGATGCCTCGCACCATGCGCGATTCCTCGCACCATGCTGCGCCGGCCCCGCCCGCCGAGCACCCACCCACCGGACGGGAGGCCCGTGGCGGGCCCGCCCCGCGCCTCCAGGCCGGAACGGGGTCCGCCTCCGGCGAGGCGGTGCGCCTCGGTGGCTGACCCTCGCACGGTGCGAGCGGGGCGCGGACTCGGTGCGAGGTCGCGCACATGGTGCGAGGCGAAATGCCTCGCACCATGCGCGATTCCTCGCACCATGCTGCGCCGGCCCCGCCCGCAACCCACCCACCCACCGGACGGGAGGCCCGTGGCGGGCCTGCCCCGCGCCTCCAGGCCGGAACGCGGTCCGGTCAGTACCAGTGCGGGTTGACGCTCATCTCGTGGTTCCAAGCCGCGCACGGCGAGCCGTACGCGTCGTGGATGTACGCCAGTCCCCAGTTGATCTGCGTCGCGGCGTTCGTCCGCCAGTCCGCCCCGGCGACGGCCATCTTGTCCGCGGGGAGGGCCTGGGGGATGCCGTACGCACCGCTCGAGACGTTCAGCGCGTTGGCCCGCCACCCGGACTCCTGCGTCCACAGCGAGACGAGGCAGCCCATCTGGTCCGACCCCCACCCGTACGCGCCGATCGCGCGCCGTGCGTAGGCCTGCGCGCCCGCTGGGTCGACGACGACCCCGCCCGTGCTGGGGTAGTTCGTGCCGCTGCCGCCGCTCGTGCTCCCGCTGCTGCTGCCGCTCGTGCCCGCAACGGGGTTCGCGGCTGCGGCCGCTGCGGCCTGCTGCGCGCGCTGCCGAGCCGCCGCCTCCTCGCGCCGACGCTGCTGCTCGGCCTTCTGCGCCGCGACCTGCACGCCGAGCTCGTAGCCGCGCTGCTCGGACGCCGTGGTGTCCCGGAGCGACGCGAGCTGTGCGTAGAGCTCGTCGCTGTGCTGCTGCGTGTCCTCGACCGCCGCGTCCGCGGCGTCCTCGGCCGACTTCGCCGCGGCCGCCTTCGTCTCGGCCGCGCTCGCGAGGTCGGCACGCTCGTCCTCGGCTCGCGTCGCCTGCTCGTGGAGGGACGACGCCGTCTTCGCGGCCACCGAGGCGTCGTCCATCACGCCGGCCCACGTGCTGGAGAGCTGGTCGAGCGCACCCAGCTGGTACAGCAGCTCGCCCGGGTCCTTGGTGGTCGCGATGCGCGTGGACATCTGGTCGGTCGCGCCGTCGCGGTACAGGTTCGCGGCGAGCTGCCCGGCACGCTGCTGCGCCCGGTCCGCGGTCGCGGACGCGCTGTCGGCCTGGGCCTGGAGGCTCGTGGCGGTCTGGGTGGCCGCGGCCAGGTCCGCGTCGGCCTGGTCCGCCGCCTCGGACGCGGAGATCGCGGCCGCGGACTTCGCCGCGGCGACGGCCTGCACCTGCTGGAGCGCCGTCTGGACACGGTCGACCTCGGCGGCCTTGGCCTGCTCGTTGCCCTTCGCGCGTTGGACGTCCTGCCACGTCGGGTAGGTCGTCGCGCTGGCCGGGGCCGCGGTCACGAGGGGGGCGACGAGCACGCCCGCGACCACGGCGGCCACGACGAGCCCTCGCCCGGAGAGAGGGAGGCGCATGCTGCGTACGGTACCGGGGACACGTGTGTTCGCTGTGCGCCTCGCCCGCCGAGTGCCTGAGGACTGGTAAAGTCCTGTCCGTCCGGGGACCGTTCCCCGGGCTCGCGTCCGAGGACTGTTCCCCGGACGTCACACAAACACTGCGCAGACCGGGCACGGAGCTGGTCATCGGTGGTGGCTCGCGGGCCGAGAAGGTGTCCCGAGTGCTTCTACTGCTGGCCAGACATGCGTCCCGACTCCTTCGGCGCGCACGCACCGCCGTGTGCCGTCGCCGGGTCTGCCGAGAACACGTCAAGGAGGCACCCTTTTGGAGGGTCCCGAGATCAAGTTCGCCGAAGCCGTCATCGACAACGGCAAGTTCGGCAAGCGCGTCGTCCGGTTCGAGACCGGCCGACTCGCACAGCAGGCGCAGGGCGCGGTCGCCGCGTACCTCGACGAGGAGACCATGCTCCTCTCGGCCACCAGCGCCGGCAAGCACCCGCGGGAGGGCTTCGACTTCTTCCCGCTGACCGTCGACGTCGAGGAGCGCTCGTACGCCGCCGGCAAGATCCCCGGTTCGTTCTTCCGTCGTGAGGGCCGTCCCAGCACGGAGGCGATCCTCGTCTGCCGCCTCATCGACCGGCCGCTGCGCCCGTCGTTCGTCGACGGCCTCCGCAACGAGGTCCAGATCGTCATCACCGTCCTGAGCATCGCCCCGGACGAGTTCTACGACGCGCTCGCGATCAACGCGGCGTCCGCGTCGACGCAGATCTCCGGTCTGCCGTTCTCCGGCCCGATCGCCGGTGTGCGCCTCGCGCTCATCGGCGACCAGTGGGTCGCGTTCCCGAAGGCGTCGCAGCTGGCCGAGGCCGTCTTCGACCTCACCGTCGCGGGCCGCGTCGTCACGGACGAGGCCGGCAACGAGGACGTCGCGATCATGATGGTCGAGGCCGAGGCCACCGAGCACAGCTGGGACCTCATCCAGGGCGGCGCCACCAAGCCCGACGAGGCCGTCGTCGCGCAGGGCCTCGAGGCGGCGAAGCCGTTCCTCAAGGTCCTCGTCGAGGCACAGGCGAAGATGGCCGCGCAGTCGGCCAAGGAGATCCAGGACTACCCGGTCTTCCCGCCCTACGCTCCCGAGGTCTACGACGCCGTCGAGGCCATCGCCCTCGACGAGCTCAAGGACGTCTACCAGATCGCCGGCAAGCTCGAGCGTCAGGACAAGGACGACGCCCTCAAGGCCCGCGTCAAGGAGGCCGTCGCGGCCAAGGTCGAGTCCGGCGAGCTCCCGGAGAGCGCCAACGGCCAGGTCAGCGCCGCCTACAAGTCGGTCACGAAGAAGGTCGTCCGCGGCCGCATCCTGACCGAGCAGGTCCGCATGGACGGTCGCGGCCTCGCCGACATCCGTCCGCTCGACGCCGAGGTCGCCGTCATCCCGCGCGTCCACGGCTCGGCCATCTTCCAGCGCGGCGAGACGCAGATCCTCGGCGTCACCACGCTGAACATGCTCAAGATGGAGCAGCAGATCGACTCGCTGTCGCCCGTCACGAAGAAGCGCTACCTGCACCACTACAACTTCCCGCCCTACTCGACCGGTGAGACCGGCCGCGTGGGTTCGCCGAAGCGTCGCGAGATCGGGCACGGCTTCCTCGCCGAGCGCGCCCTCGTGCCGGTGCTGCCGTCGCGCGAGGAGTTCCCCTACGCGATCCGGCAGGTGTCCGAGGCCCTCGGCTCCAACGGTTCGACGTCGATGGGCTCCGTCTGCGCCTCGACCCTGTCGCTCCTCAACGCCGGCGTGCCGCTCAAGGCTCCGGTCGCGGGCATCGCGATGGGCCTCGTCTCCGACACCGTCGACGGCCAGACCCGCTACGCGGCGCTGACCGACATCCTCGGTGCCGAGGACGCCCTCGGCGACATGGACTTCAAGGTCGCCGGTACGTCCGACTTCGTCACGGCCATCCAGCTCGACACGAAGCTCGACGGCATCCCCTCGTCGGTCCTCGACGCCGCCCTCAAGCAGGCCAAGGAAGCGCGCTCCGCGATCCTCGGTGTGCTCAACGAGGCGATCGACGCCCCCGACGAGATGGCCGACACCGCGCCCCGCGTCATCTCCGTGCAGATCCCCGTCGACAAGATCGGCGAGCTGATCGGCCCGAAGGGCAAGACGATCAACGGCATCCAGGACGAGACCGGTGCCGACATCAGCATCGAGGACGACGGCACCGTGTACATCGGCGCCGTGGACGGCCCGTCGGCCGAGGCCGCCCGTGCCCAGGTCAACGCGATCGCGAACCCGACGAACCCGGAGATCGGGGACCAGTTCCTCGGCACGGTCGTCAAGATCGCGACGTTCGGTGCCTTCGTGTCGCTGCTGCCGGGCCGCGACGGTCTGCTCCACGTCTCCGAGGTCCGCAAGCTCGCCGGTGGCAAGCGTGTGGAGAACGTCGAGGACGTCCTGGGCGTCGGCCAGAAGATCTTGGTCGAGGTCACGAAGGTGGACGACCGCGGCAAGCTGTCGCTCGCTCCGGTGATCGCCGACGAGGTGGACACCGAGGGCCGCGAGGGTCACGAGAAGCACACCGAGGACCCGGCCGAGGGCTGATCCTCACCGCGTCCTGACGCACGGACGGCCGCCGCTCCCCGAGGAGCGGCGGCCGTTCGCCGTCGGTGGCGGTGGTGCGAGGGTCTCGCCCGGCGGCGTCCTCGCCCGGCGGCGTCCTACCGAGGCTCGGGCTGAGCGACCGTTCTCGCGCGGTCGGCCCCGAGCGGTGTCGCTGTGCCCGAGACTCGGGGCGCCCGAGCGCGTCAGGACGCGGGCGTCTCCTGCGTGCCGACGAGCTGGGCGCGGCCGAGCAGGTGCTCCCGCAGGAGGAACCCGACGATCGCCGGAGTCGCGTCCGCGGGCGCCTCGAGCACGGGGACGTCGAGCGCGCTCAGCGTGAAGAAGTACCGGTGCGGGCCGTGTCCGGCCGGCGGGGCGGCACCGAGGAACGTGTCGGTGCCGAACTCGTTGCGGCGGCGCAGCGCCTCGGCGGGGAGGAGCGCGTCATCCGTGCCGGAGCCCTGCGCGAGCGAGGTCGTGCTCGCCGGGATGTCCGTCAGCGACCAGTGCCAGAAGCCCGAGCCCGTGGGGGCGTCGGGGTCGTACACGGTGAGGACGTAGCTCTGGGTGCCGTCGGGCGCGCCGGACCACTCGAGCGCGGGGGAGCGGTCCTCGCCGCCGGCGTCCGTGCCGCGGGCCCAGTCGGGCAGCGCTCCGCCGTCGGTGAAGTCCGGGCTCGTGAGCTCGAAGGAGGGGACGTCGGGGAGGTTCCAGTTCGGGTCGTTCGTCATGCAACCAGCCAACACCCACGCGCTCAGCGTGCGCCGATGCGGGGTCTGGCGGCGTGACGGAGCCGGATCGCGCCTCCAGGCCGGGTGTGCGGCAGCGACAGCGATCGCGCGACGGCGACGGACGAGCCGTTCGCGCACCGGGGCGAGCCGTGGAAGCGACACCGCCGCGCCGGGAGCGTCAGGCCGCGAGCACCCGCTCGACCACGCGACCGAGCGCGGCGGTCGCCGCGATCGCATCGCCGGCGTACGCACCCGTCATCGCGCCGTCGCGCGCGAGCATGAGCTCATCCGCACCGTCGCCGGCCAGGGGGTGACCGGCCTCCTGCAGGAGCGTGGCGAGCCGGTCCGTGTACCAGTCGCGGTGGGTCGCGACGACTTCGCGCACGGGGTCGCGGGGATCGTGGTACTCCGCCGCGGCGTTGAGGAACGCGCACCCGCGGAAGCCCGGCCGGTCGACCTGGTCGGAGACGGCGGCGACCCAGGCCCGGATGGCTTCGGTGGGGGAGCCCGCCGCGGCCACGAGCTCCTCGAAGCGCTGCTGCGTCGCTTCGTGCTGGGAGCGGATGTAGGCGAGGATCAGGTTGTCCTTCGACCCGTAGTGCTTGTAGAACGTCGCCTTGGTGACGCTGGCCTCGGAGATGAGTCGGTCGACGCCGACGCCGCGGATGCCCTCCTCGTAGAAGAGCCGCGTCGCGGTCTCGAGGATGCGGACCTTCGCGCCGCCGGGACGGGGAGCCGGGGGGACGCTCGACCCGCCCGGCGACGCGAGGTCGTCACTCGGACCCAGGAGACGCTGGACGGCCGGTTGGGGGGAATCGACCGTCACAGCGCTGCTCCTTGGGCTCATCGGCTCCGTGACCGATCGGGGGGAGACGGTCACGCAGGACTGATGTCCCGAGCCACCGGATCGGAATCTAGGGGGGCTTTCGATCCGGTGTGATGACAGTACCACAAGGAGGACAGACAGACGAGTCGGTCTGTCCTCAAAATCTGTACCCCAATTCGAGGCACGTCGTGAACCGCGGTGAAACTGGGCTGCACCCCGGTGACGGTCAGTAGGCTCGTCTCCGATGAGTCACCCTGTGCCGTTGCCACTGGAGGCCCCGGACACGTCGTTCCTGACGTCCGGCGGCGCCTTCGTCCGCCGATCCGTGCTGCCCTCGGGTGTCCGTGTCCTCACCGAGGCGGTGCCGGGAGCCGCGTCGACGAGCATCGGGTTCTGGGTCGGTGTCGGTTCGCGTGACGAGCGGGAGGGGCAGTACGGGTCGACGCACTTCCTCGAGCACCTCCTCTTCAAGGGCACGGCGGAGCGCAGCGCCCTCGACATCGCCATCGCGTTCGACTCGGTGGGTGGCGAGCACAACGCCGCGACCGCCAAGGAGTACACCTGCTACTACGCCCGGGTGCGGGACGCCGACGTGCCCATGGCCGTGCAGGTCATCGGCGACATGGTGACCGGCTCGGTCCTCGAGCCCGAGGCGTTCGACGTCGAGCGCGGCGTCATCCTCGAGGAACTCGCGATGGCCGCCGACGACCCGGCCGACGTCGCGGGCGAGGCCTTCTTCGCCGCCGCGTTCGACGGCCACCCGCTCGGCCGCCCGATCGGCGGCACCCCGGACAGCATCCGCGCCGTGCAACGCGACGAGGTGCTGGCCCACTACCGCGAGCACTACGCCCCCAACGGCATCGTCGTGACCGCCGCCGGTGCTGTCGACCACGACCGATTCCGTGCGCTGGTGGAGCGTGTGTTCCAGCACGCCGAGAAGGCCGCACCGCTGGCCCGCCGGTCCCCGCAGCCCGTGGCCGACCCCGCGCAGCCGAAGCTCTCCGTCGTGCACCGCCCGACCGAGCAGGTCAGCATGCTCCGCGGTTCGCAGGGCCTCGACCTCCGCGACGAGCGCCGCCCGACGCTGAGCGTGCTCAACGCGGTGCTCGGCGGCGGCATGAGCTCCCGCCTCTTCCAGGAGGTCCGGGAGCGGCGCGGCCTGGCCTACGCGGTCTCCTCGTTCGCCCCGGCCTACCTCGACAACGGCGCCTTCGGGGTCTACGCGGGGTGCGCGCCGGACAACGTCCCCGGTGTCGTCGAGATCGTCGACCAGGAGTTCCGCCGCATGGTCGCGGACGGCATCACCGACGACGAACTGCGCCGCGCCAAGGGACAGATCGAGGGGGCGCTGACGCTCTCGCTCGAGGACTCCGATGCCCGGATGACCCGCCTGGGCCGCTCCGAGCTCGGCACCGGGGAGTACACCGACCTCGCCACCGCACTCGAACGCGTCGACCGGGTCACGCGGGCCGACGTGCAGGAGCTCGCGGGGGACCTCCTGACCCGCCCGATGATCACGTCGGTCGTCGGCGCCGTGCAGCAGAACGAACTCGAGACCGCGATCGGCACGGGGGGCTGAGCATCGACATGTCGCACTACCTCTACCTCGTCCGGCACGGCGAGCACCAGGACGCGGAGCACGGTCTCCGCGACGGCAAGCTGTCGGAGCGCGGCAAGCGCCAGGCAACGCTGATCGCGGACCGTCTCGGTGGCGTTCCGTTCGACGCCGTGCACCACTCGCCGCTCGAGGCGCCGAGCGAGACCGCGGCGTTCATCGCCCAGCGGCTGCCCTCGATCCAGCCGGAGCCGTCGACGCTGCTCTTCGACTGCATCCCGTCCGGGCCCACGCCCGACATGCCGCACGCGTACCAGGGCTGGTACGGCGGCATCACGGAAGAGGAGATCATCGCCGGGCAGGCCCAGATGGGCGACGCGGTCGCCGAGTGGTTCACGCCCGCGCGCGAGGACCGGCACGACCTCCTCATCACGCACAACGCCGTCATCGGCTGGTTCGTCCGCGAGGCCTTCCAAGCACCCGAGTGGCGCTGGATGGGCACGAACGTCGCCCACACGGCCCTCACGATCATCCGCATCCGCTCGGCGAAGCCGGCCGAGGTCGTCACCCTGAACGACCTCGCGCACCTCCCGGTCGAGCTGCGCACCGGCCTCCCGGTCGACCAGCCCGTCTGAGCCCGGCGCGGTCCCGCAGGTCGCGTCCGTCGGACGTGGCCCGGCCTGGAGGCCCGGATCGCCTCAGCGGACCGGCTTGCGGTACCAGGCGGTCGCGTTGGGGTTCTCGTTGAACGGTGCGACGCGCGCGTAGCCCCGGCTGCGGTACATCGAGCCCGCCGCCACGAGCGAGTCGTTCGTGTCGAGCACGACCGCGGTTGCGCCGAGCGCTCCGGCAGCCGCCTCGAGCGCGTCCATGACCGCCGTCGCGACCCCGCGGCCCCGGCCCTCGGGGGTGACGTACACGTGCTTCACCTCGAAGCGGACGTCGACCCCGCCGTCCTCGGTCCGGCCGTCCGCGATGCGGCGCAGCCCGCCGCACCCCACCGGGACGGCGTCGTCGTACGCCACGACGAACACCCCGTCCGGCACCGTGAACTCGGCGGCCGGCGTGCGCTTCCGCGCGTAGGTGCCCTGGGCGCGCGGGAAGGTGCGCTCGCGCTCGTCGAGGTACGCGTCGAGCAGGGCGTCGACCTCCGGTGCGTCGGCGGGCACGGTCCTGACGTCGAGCGGCATGCCCCGATCCTAGGATGGTGGGCATGGTCACTCCCGTCGCCGTCGTCGGCGCCACCGGTCGGCTCGGGGCCCTCGTGGCCTCGGTGGTCGAGGAACTCCCGGACTTCGAGCTCGTCGCACGGCTCTCGTCGAAGGACGGCGCGCACGAGGCCCCGCCGTCGGTGTTCGGCGACGCGGCGCTCGTCGTGGACGTCACGGTCCCGGCGCTGAGCCCGGCGATCGTCGAAAACGCGCTCGTCGCGGGGGCGAACGTCCTCGTGGGGACCTCCGGCTGGTCGCAGGACCGGCTCGCGAAGCTCCGCGCCGGCCTCGAGGCCCGACCCGACCAGGGCGTGCTCGTCGTCCCGAACTTCTCGATCGGGTCCGTGCTCGGCACCCACCTCGCGACGATCGCCGCGCCGTGGTTCCCCTCGGTGGAGATCGTCGAGACGCACCACGCGGGCAAGGTCGACTCGCCCTCGGGCACCGCCGTCCGCACCGCGGAGCTCATCGCCGACGCCCGCCGCGAGGTCGGTCCGGTCGACGCTCCGCACGTCGACCAGCGCGCCCGCGGGCAGCAGGTCGCGAGCATCCCGATCCACTCGCTGCGGCTGCCCGGCGTGAAGGCCGTGCAGGACGTCCTGCTCAGCGGTCCCGGCGAGACCCTGACGATCCGGCACGACACGAACGACGACGTCGCCTACGTGGCGGGGATCCGAGCGGCCCTGACCGCGGTCGGCTCGACGCGCGGGCTGACCGTCGGGCTCGGCAGCGTCCTCGGAATCGGCTGAGGGACGACCGTGCTGAAGTCCGCCCGGTCACCGTTCTGGGGCGCCGCGCTCATGGCGGTGCTGCTGGTGCTCTACATCGTGCTCGTCGGGCAGCGGGCGGTCGCGTTCATCGCCACGGGCATCCCGATCGGCATCGGCATCGGCGTGGCGCTCTTCGTGGTCGCGGCGATCGGCGCGGTCCTGCTCGTCCTCGAACTCCGCTTCGGCTTCCGGATCACCCGGCTCGGCGCACGGCTCGAACGGGAGGGCGGTGCACCCGACGACGTGGTCGACGTGCGACCGTCGGGACGTCCGGTGCGTGACGCTGCCGACGACCTCTTCCCCCGGTACAAGGAGGCGGTGGAGCAGGACCCCGCCGACTGGCGCGGCTGGTACCGACTCGGCGTCGTCTACGACGCCGCCGGTGACCGCAAGCGGGCGCGGGCCGCGATGCGCGAAGCGCTCACCAGGGCGCGCGGCTGACGGCCTGGAGGGACGTGGCGGGGCCGCCCCGGGCCTCCAGGCCGTCTGCTGGTCGCGTTCAGAACGCGGCGTCGACGGCGTCCTCGGCACGCGCGTACCGGAACGTGTAGCCCGACTCCAGGAGCTTGGTCGGCACCATCTGCTGGCTCGACAGCAGCATCTCGTCGGCGGCATCCCGGAGGACGAGGCGCAGTGCGAACTCGGGCATCCGGAACAGGTAGGGGCGGTGCAGGTCCTCGGCGACGCGGTGGGTGATGCGGTCGGACACGGCCGGCTCCGGTCCCGCCAGGTTCACCGGACCCGACACCCCGGCGGCCTCGGGGCTGGTGGCGAGGTGCACGATCGCGCCGACCTCGTCGTCCAGGGCGATCCACGGCCAGAACTGGCCGCCGGTGCCGAGCCGACCGCCGAGACCGGCCTTCGTGAGCGGGGCGAGTGGTGCGAGCGCGCCACCGCCCTGCCCGACGACGATGCCGGTGCGCAGCGTGACGACGCGGACGCCGTCCGGGGCGGCGTTCGCGGCCGCCTCCCACGCGACGCACACCTCGGCGAGGAAGCCCGTGCCGGGAGCGGCATCGTCCTGCAGGACGTCGGAGGGGCGGTCGCCGTAGACGCCGGACGCCGAGCCGGACAGGAAGAGCGCCGGCGGGTTCGTCGTGTGCCGCATCGCCTCGACGAGCGTCTCGGTGGCGGACACGCGCGACCGCAGGATCTCCTGCTTGTACGCGGCGGTCCAGGGCAGCTTGCCGATGCTCGCGCCGGCGAGGTTCACCACGACGTCCGCGCCGTCGATGACCGCGGGGTCGAGGGGTCGCGAACCCGGTGCCCAGCGGAACTCGGTGGGGGAGCGGGGGTCTCGCCGCACGAGCGTGGAGACGTGGTGCCCGGCCTCGCGGAGCGCCCGGACGAGCGGGGTGCCGATGAAGCCGGACGCGCCGGCGACGACGATCGAGAGCGGTTGGGGGGTCGTGTCGGCCATGGGGACAACGGTACTCAGGAGCCTGGAGGTCGGGGCCGCGCCCGGCTGTGAGGTCGCCGATGTGGGTGGTCCCGTTTAGGCTCGTTGAGTGACCGACGAGACCGTGCAGCCCGATCCCACCGTCCCGACTCCGTACGAAGACCTGCTGCGTCGTGTGGTCGAGGAAGGCGCGCCGAAGGGCGACCGCACCGGCACCGGCACGCGCAGCATCTTCGGCGCCCAGCTGCGGTACGACCTGTCGGAGGGCTTCCCGCTCGTCTCGACGAAGCGCGTGCACTTCAAGTCGGTGGCGTACGAGCTGCTGTGGTTCCTGCGCGGCGACGGCAACGCCCGCTGGCTGCAGGAGCACGGTGTCCGGATCTGGAACGAGTGGGCGGGCGAGGACGGCGACCTCGGACCGGTGTACGGCGTGCAGTGGCGCTCGTGGCCGACGCCCTCCGGCGAGCACGTCGACCAGATCGCCCAGGTCATCGAGCAGATCCGCAACGATCCGGACTCCCGTCGCCTCATCGTCTCCGCGTGGAACGTCGCGGACGTGCCCGACATGGCGCTCGCCCCGTGCCACGCGTTCTTCCAGTTCTGGGTCAACGACGGCAAGCTCTCGTGCCAGCTCTACCAGCGGAGCGCGGACATGTTCCTCGGCGTGCCGTTCAACATCGCCTCGTACGCGCTCCTCACCCACATGATCGCGGCGCAGACCGGGCTCGAGGTCGGCGACTTCGTGTGGACCGGCGGCGACTGCCACGTGTACGACAACCACGTCGAGCAGGTCCGCGAGCAGCTGACCCGCACGCCGTACCCGATGCCGACGCTGACGCTCGCGCCGCGCGACTCCATCGACGACTACGTGTACGAGGACATCGAGGTCGTCGGGTACCACCACCACCCGTCCATCGCGGCCCCGGTCGCCGTCTGATGGTCGAGGGTGTGCTGCCCGACGGCTGGACGGAACCCGTCCGCGGGGTCGGCATGGTCTGGGCACGGTCGGTCTCCGGCGTGATCGGGGCCGACGGTGGCATCCCGTGGCACGTCCCGGAGGACCTCGCCCACTTCCGGACCGTCACCGGCGACGCCACCGTGGTGATGGGTCGTCGCACGTGGGAGTCCCTCCCGCCGCGCTTCCGGCCGCTGCCCGGGCGGCGGAACGTCGTGCTCACCCGCGACGCGGCGTGGAGCTTCTCGGAGGCCGCAGTCGGCGCCGAGGTGGTGCACGACCTCGCGACGGCGCTCGACACGGACGGGCCGGTCTGGGTGATGGGTGGGGGAGCGGTGTACGCCGACGCGCTGCCCTTCGCCGACCGGGTCTCCGAGACGATCGTCGACGTCGAGGTCCCGGGGGACACGGTCGCGCCGGAGCTCGGTGCGGGGTGGACCCTCGTCGACGAGGGTCCGTGGCAGGAGTCCCGCGTCGACGGCACGCGCTTCCGCTTCCTGGAGTGGCGCCGCGCCGAGCGAGCGCGCCCGTAGCGCGCCGCGGCGCGCGCCGCCGCGCGCGCCGCGCGCCGCGCGCCCGCCGCCGCCGCCGCCCACGGGTGCCGGTGCGTTCCGTTTCCGCACAACCAAAGACCGCGCACACCGCGGAAACGCGTGGTGCGCACTGACCTTGGTTGTGCGAACGCGAACAACGCCGTGTGCGCGCGAGCGGCCCACCGTCCGGGCGGACTGCGGTCCCGTCGCCCGTCCCCGGTACGCTGGTCTCCGTGTCCACGCGTGAGAATCCCTTCGGTCAGGTCCTCGTCGCCCTCGTGACCCCGTTCACCGCCGACGGCGAGGTCGACTGGCCGGGCGTCGAGCAGCACATCGACGACTGCATCACCGCCGGCGCAGACGGCATCGTCGTCACGGGCACCACGGGTGAGACGTCCACGCTCACCGACCCGGAGAAGCTCCGCCTGGTCGAGGTCGGCAAGTCCGTCGCCGCCGGTCGCGCGAAGATCATCACGGGCGGCGGCTCGAACGAGACCGCGCACGCGATCCACCTCTACAAGCAGAGCGAGAAGGCCGGCGCCGACGGCGTGATGATCGTCACGCCGTACTACAACAAGCCGACGCAGGCGGGCGTGCTCACCCACTTCCGGATGATCGCGGACGCCACCGACCTGCCGGTCATCCTCTACGACATCCCCGGCCGCACCGGGATCCCGATCACGTACGAGACCATCGTGCGGGCCTCGCACCACCCGAACATCCTCGCCGTGAAGGACGCCAAGGGCGACTTCGCCGAGGTCTCCCGGGTGCTCAACAACACCGACCTCATGTACTTCTCGGGCGACGACACGAACGTGCTCCCGCACCTGTCGATCGGGGCCACGGGGCTCATCGGCGTGACGGCGAACATCACGTCGACGCCGTACCGCACGATCGTCGACGCCGTGAACCGCGGCGACCTCGCGACCGCGACCGCCGAGCACAAGCGCGTCGAGCCGCTGGTCCGTGCGATCATGACCCACGTCCCCGGGACCGTCGCGGCGAAGTACGTGCTGCACGGACTCGGCCGCATCGGCAGCCCGCGCGTCCGGCTGCCGCTCGTCGGCCCCGAGGACACCGAGGCGTACGCCATCGAGACCTCCCTCGAGGCGGTCCGGGACATCCCGGGCGCCGACTTCTCGAACTTCCGCCCCGACCGCAACGCAGCGGCCGGCGGCGCACTGCCGAAGGTGCCAGGCACCACACGTTAGGAAAGACCGCGGCGCAGCGGTAGCGCGTCGCACGACAGTCAGGACCGAATGCCCACCCAGATCTCCACACCACAGCCGCTCGAAGCCGGCACCCTCCGCGTCGTCCCCATCGGTGGGCTCGGCGAGATCGGTCGCAACATGACCGTCTACGAGTACGAGGGCAAGCTCCTCGTCGTGGACGCCGGCGTGCTGTTCCCCGAGGAGCACCAGCCCGGCGTCGACCTGATCCTGCCGGACTTCGCGCCCATCCGGGACCGCCTCGACGACGTCCTCGGCGTCGTGCTCACGCACGGCCACGAGGACCACATCGGCGCCGTCCCGTACCTGCTCAAGCTCAAGGGCGACATCCCGCTGATCGGCTCCACGCTGACCCTCGCGCTCGTCGAGGCGAAGCTCAAGGAACACCGGATCAAGCCGTACACGCTCGTCGTCCAGGAAGACCAGACCGAGCAGCTCGGCCCGTTCCACCTCGAGTTCGTCGCCGTGAACCACTCCATCCCGGACGCCCTCGCCGTCGCGATCACGACCCCCGCCGGTCGGGTCCTGCACACGGGTGACTTCAAGATGGACCAGCTCCCGCTCGACGACCGCATCACCGACCTCCGCGCCTTCGCGCGGCTCGGCGAGCAGGGCGTCGACCTGTTCCTGCCGGACTCTACCAACGCCGACGTGCCGGGCTTCACCGCCCCGGAGCGCGACATCGGGCCGGTCCTCGAGAACATCATCGCGCGCGCCCGCAAGAAGGTCGTCGTGGCGAGCTTCTCGTCGCACGTCCACCGTGTGCAGCAGGTCCTCGACGCCGCGGCCGCCGCGAACCGCAAGGTCGCGTTCATGGGCCGGTCGATGATCCGAAACATGACGATCGCCGCCGAGCTCGGCTACCTCCGCGTGCCGGACGACGTGCTCATCGACACGAAGAAGGCGAAGAACGTCCCGGACGACCAGATCGTCTACATGTCGACCGGCTCGCAGGGCGAGCCGATGGCCGTCCTGGCACGCATGGCGAACCTCGAGCACCAGATCGAGATCGGCGAGGGCGACACCGTCATCCTCGCGTCCTCGCTCATCCCGGGCAACGAGAACGCCGTCTACCGCGTGATCGACGGGCTGACCAAGCTCGGCGCGAAGGTCGTGCACAAGGGCAACGCGAAGGTGCACGTCTCCGGGCACGCCAGCGCCGGCGAGCTGCTGTACTGCTACAACATCCTCCGGCCGAAGAACGTCCTGCCCGTGCACGGCGAGCACCGCCACCTCTACGCGAGCGCCGACCTCGCGATCCAGACCGGTGTCCCGCCGCGGAACGTCATCCTCGGGCAGGACGGCATCGTCGTCGACCTCAAGGACGGCGAGGTGCGCGTCGCGGGCCAGCTCGACATCGGGTACGTCTACGTCGACGGGTCGACCGTCGGCGAGATCACCGACGCCGACCTGAAGGACCGCCGTGTCCTCGCGGAAGAGGGCTTCATCTCCATCTTCTGCGCCGTGGACTTCACCACGGGCCAGTGCGTCGTCGGCCCGGAGATCCAGTCGCGCGGGTTCGCGGAGGACGAGTCGGTGTTCGACGACGTCCGTCCGCAGATCGCCAAGGCGCTGGCCGAGGCCGCCGCGAACGGCACGCGTGACCAGCACGCCTTCACCCAGGTGGTCCGGCGCACGGTCGGGCGCTGGGTGAACTCGAAGCACCGTCGTCGCCCGATGATCGTCCCGGTGGTCATCGAGGCATAGTCGCGTCCGCCGGTCGCGCTCGCGCGCGGTCCGGCCTGGAGGCCCGTCACACGTCCGTCACGGACGCTGCGGCGGGCCTCCCTCGCTTTGTCCTGGGCGGGGATTAGGGTTCTGCCCATGGCCGGAGGCACCAAGTCGACCACGCGCTCACGCGCGTCCTCGTCGTCGCGCACGAGCACGACGCGCGGGACGTCGCGCACCCAGGCCACGACGAAGAAGCTGCCACCGGCCAGCCAGCCCCCGGTCTTCCGTGAGCAGAACCCGCTCGTGACGGCGTGGCTCGCGATGGCCCACGGCGTCGGCGCCCTCTTCCGCGTGCTCGGCAAGGAGTCCCTCGAGAAGGACCAGCGGCGCGACGGCTTCCCGTTCCTGCTCGTCCTGCTCGCCATCGCCGGTGCCGTGGTCGAGTGGCTCAACCCGACGAGCGCGGTGTCGGTGAACCTCGACGCGTACACGTTCGGTGGACTCTTCGGCCGACTCGCCTTCGCGCTGCCGGTGATCATGGTCGTGTTCGCCGGATGGCTGTTCCGGCACCCGGCGTCGGTGCACGACAACACCCGCATCGGGATCGGCCTCGGGATCCTGCTCGTGTCGATCTCGTCGCTGTGCCACGTCTTCGGCGGCACCCCGAGCGCGTCCGACGGCATGCCGGCCCTCGCCGCCGCCGGAGGTGTGCTCGGCTGGGTCGTCATCGGGTGGCTCGTCACGATCGCGACCGCGTGGGTCGCCGTCCCGGTCGCCGTCGTGCTGCTGGTGCTCTCGCTCTTCATCATCACGAAGACGCCGCCGAACAAGACCGGCCGCCGCCTGCACGAGCTCTACGCCTACCTCTTCGGCGCCCCCGCGCCCGCCCCTGCGGACGACGCGGTCGACACCGCGCCGGAGTCGACGCCGCGGAAGCCCCGCGGCAAGGGCAAGAAGGACTCGCAGGAGTTCCAGCTCTTCGACGACCTCGGCTTCGGCGAGGACGGAGCACCCGGCGACGAGTCGGTCGAGACCGTGCCGTGGTGGCGCCGCAACAAGTCCGGCCGCGAGGAAGAACCGGCCTTCGACAGCCCCGTGCTGCCCGCCGCCGCGACGCAGGCCGCCCCGCCCGTGCCGCCGTCGGCCTCCCCGAACGCCGGAGCCGCCGCCGGACTCGTCGACCACACGCCGGCCGAGCCCGGATCGGTGAACCTCAACGACTCGATCGAGCAGGAGCTCGAGCACGCCGAGCAGGCCCTGCGCGACTTCGGCGCCGAGGTGCCCGCCGCACCCGCGCGCGTGGCCGAGCCGACGGTGGGCGAGGCGACCCGCCCGGATGCCGGCGTGTCCCCGGTGGTCTCCCCGAGCCTCCCGGCCGAGGACCCCGTCGACGACCCGGCCGACGCGGCCGACGGCCTGTCCGCCGCGGCCGACGACGAGGACCCGGACAAGCCGTACCGTCTGCCGGCGGCGACCACGCTGAGCGCGGGGACCCCGTCGGTGGCCCGCAGCCAGGCGAACGACGACATCGTCGCGGCGATCACCGGTGTGCTCACCGAGTTCAAGGTCGACGCGAAGGTCACCGGGTTCTCCCGTGGGCCGACGGTGACGCGCTACGAGATCGAGCTTGGTCCCGGCGTGAAGGTGGAGCGGGTCACCGCGCTGTCGAAGAACCTGTCCTACGCCGTCGCCTCGAACGAGGTGCGCATCCTCTCGCCGATCCCGGGCAAGAGCGCGATCGGCGTCGAGATCCCGAACACCGACCGCGAGACGGTGTCGCTCGGCGACGTCCTCCGGTCGAACGCGGCCCGCAAGTCGAAGCACCCGATGACGATCGGTGTCGGCAAGGACGTCGAGGGCGGCTTCGTCGTCGCGAACCTCGCGAAGATGCCGCACCTGCTCGTGGCCGGCTCCACCGGCTCCGGCAAGTCGGTGTTCATCAACTCGATGATCACCTCGCTCCTGATGCGCGCGAAGCCGTCCGAGGTGCGCATGGTCCTCGTGGACCCGAAGCGCGTCGAGCTCTCGATCTACGCCGGGGTCCCGCACCTCATCACGCCCATCATCACGAACCCGAAGAAGGCGGCGGAAGCGCTGCAGTGGGTCGTGAAGGAGATGGACATGCGGTACGACGACCTCGCGTCGTTCGGGTTCCGCCACGTCGACGACTTCAACAAGGCGATCGAGAACAACGAGATCATCCTGCCGGCGGGGAGTGAGCGGAAGCTCAAGAAGTACCCGTACCTGCTCGTGGTCGTGGACGAGCTCGCCGACCTCATGCTCGTCGCCCCGCGCGACGTCGAGGAGTCGATCGTCCGCATCACCCAGCTCGCCCGTGCCGCGGGGATCCACCTCGTGCTCGCGACCCAGCGCCCGTCGGTCGACGTCATCACCGGCCTCATCAAGGCGAACGTGCCGTCGCGCGTGGCCTTCGCGGTGACGAGCGTCACCGACTCGCGGGTCATCCTCGACCAGCCGGGTGCCGACAAGCTCATCGGCCAGGGCGACGCGCTCTTCCTGCCGATGGGCTCGTCGAAGGCCCTGCGCGTGCAGGGCGCCTGGGTGCAGGAGAGCGAGGTCGCCGAGGTCGTGCAGCACGTCACCCGGCAAGCCCGACCCGAGTACCGCCAGGACGTCCAGGCCGTGGTCGAGCGCAAGGAGATCGACGCGGACATCGGCGACGACCTCGAGCTGCTCCTGGCCGCGGTCGAGCAGGTCGTGTCGACGCAGTTCGGCTCGACGTCGATGCTGCAGCGCAAGCTCCGCGTCGGGTTCGCCAAGGCCGGACGCCTCATGGACCTCATGGAGTCCCGCGACATCGTCGGACCGTCCGAGGGGTCGAAGGCCCGCGACGTCCTCGTCACGCCGGACCAGCTCCCGGGGGTGCTCGCGAAGCTCCGCGGTGAGGAACCCCCGGCCGCCGCTCCGGTCGCTTCCGTCGCTCCCGCTGCTGCTGCGCCGGTGGCGTCCGCGCCGGACGACGGCGACCGGTACGGGGACGACCCGGTGGCGGACATGACGCGCGGGTACCCTGAGGAGGACGACGGACCGGACGAGGACGCGTGGGGACTGACCGGCAGGGAGTGAGTGCGATGACCAGCACCGAAGGCGCGCACAGTGCGGCGCAGTTCCCCTGGCGAGGGCGACTGATCCGCAAGGGCGACGGGCCCGCATCGACCGCGAACGTGGCGAACATCATCACGGTCGTGCGCATCCTCATGGCGCCGCTGTTCTTCGTCCTGCTGCTCGCGGACGGCGGTCAGGACGGCTCGCTGCGCATCTGGGCCGCGGTGCTCTTCGTCGTCGCGATCATCACCGACAGTGCCGACGGCATCATCGCTCGGCGCCAGAACCTCGTCACGGACTTCGGCAAGCTCGTCGACCCGATCGCGGACAAGGTCCTCATCGGCGGCGCGCTCGTGGCGCTCTCGATCCTCGGCGAACTGCCCTGGTTCGTCACCGTCCTGATCATGGTGCGGGAGATCGGCATCACGGTGTTCCGGTTCGCCGTGCTCTCGGACCGGGTGATCCCCGCGAGCCGCGGCGGGAAGATCAAGACCGTCCTGCAGGCCGTCGCGATCACGCTCGCGCTGTTCCCCTGGTGGCAGCTGGTCGGCGACTGGGCGCACGTGGTCAACACCGTCCTGATGACCGCCGCACTGCTCGCGACCGTGCTCAGCGGCCTCGACTACCTCTGGCAGGCGTGGAAGCACAACCGGGCCACGGCGTGACGACGGACGTCGACGGCTCCGCGCGCGAGCTCGTCGCTGCGCTCACCGCCCGGGGCGAGACCATCGCCGTGGCGGAGTCGCTGACCGGTGGGCTCGTCGTCGCGACGCTCGTCGGTGTCCCCGGTGCGAGTGCCGTCGTCCGTGGTGGTGTCGTGGCGTACGCGACGCCGGTGAAGCACACGGTGCTCGGCGTCGACGCGGACCTGCTCGCCCAGCGCGGCGCCGTCGACCCCGAGGTCGCCCGGCAGATGGCCGCGGGTGCCCGCTCCGCACTGTCCGTGGACGGGGAGCCCGCGACCTGGGGGATCAGCACGACGGGTGTCGCGGGCCCGGACCCACAGGACGGCAAGCCGGTGGGCACGGTGTTCGTCGGCATCGCGTCGGCGGAACGCGCCGTCGCCTGGGAGCTGCACCTCTCGGGCGACCGCACGGCAATCCGGGAGGGCACGGTCTCCGAACTCCTGGCACGGATGTCGTCCACGGCGAACGGCGCTCTCCCCACCGTGGGGGAATAGGCACCGTTTCCACTGGGTTACATCTGACGCAATCTCCAGCAGGAGCGCAGCCCGAGTGGCTAGCATGCTGCAACCGGCAACGCTCGTGTTGCCGGACCTCTCCCGATCGACCCGGTCGGGCGGGCGCGGAGACGACAGGAAGGAGGAGTTCTCATGGTTCTCGTTCGTCAGGAGATCGGCGACGTCCTTCGGGACTTCCGCTTGCAGAAGGGCCGGACCCTCCGTCAGGTCGCGTCCAAGGCCAGCGTCGCACTCGGCTACCTCAGCGAGGTGGAGCGCGGACAGAAGGAAGCCAGCTCCGAGATCCTCGCTTCGGTCGCCGACGCACTGGACACCCCCATCTCCACGATCATGCGTGAGGTGGGCGACCGTCTCGCGGTCGTCGAGGGGCTCACGCCCGTCCCCGACACGCTGCCCGACGAGCTCGTCGCCGAGTTCGACAACGACCTCGCGGTGCGCTGACCCGCACTGCTCACGAACACCCCCGCCGGTCCGCCGGTGGGGGTGTTCTCGTTAGGGTGGTCGGGTGCGTGTGAGTGAGTTCTGGCGAGCGGTCGACCAGGTGTTCGGCGAGGCCTACGGCGCGGTCGTCACCCAGGACGTCGTCCTCGAGGCGATCGGTGGCCGCTCCGCTGCCGACGCACTCCGCGCCGGCGTCGACGCGCGGACGGTCTGGGAGGCCCTGTGCGACTCGCAGGACGTCCCGCTGGAGCGCCGCCACGGCAAGGGCCTCGCCGAACCGAAGGACTGATCCGCGCGTCCGAAACTCTGTTCGGCGTGTCGCTCGAACACGTGTTCTACCGGTGGTAGGTTCCTGCACAACGGACTCGTCCGGGTGTTCCTTCCACAGGCGGTGTGGACGTCGGCAGTGATGTCGGTGGCCAGCCGTAGGTTGAACGACATCGGGACAGGCCCGACGCCTTGTCGCAGAAGCACCGGCCTTGCAGCACCGGCCGGGGTGGCGCGACAGCCTACAGGCAGCCGACATCCAGCACGAAGGAAGCGCACCATGCCCTCACCCCAGGACCGCGAGAAGGCCCTCGAGACCGCTCTCGCCCAGATCGATCGTCAGTTCGGCAAGGGCACGGTCATGCGCCTCGGCTCGGACGAGCGTGCACCCGTCTCCATCATCCCCACCGGCTCGGTCGCGCTCGACGTCGCGCTCGGCATCGGCGGGCTCCCGCGCGGTCGCATCATCGAGATCTACGGGCCGGAGTCCTCCGGTAAGACGACCCTGACGCTCCACGCGATCGCCAACGCCCAGCGCAACGGCGGCATCGCCGCGTTCATCGATGCCGAGCACGCCCTCGACCCCGAGTACGCGAAGAAGCTCGGCGTGGACATCGACGCCCTCCTCGTCTCGCAGCCCGACACCGGTGAGCAGGCGCTCGAGATCGCCGACATGCTCGTCCGCTCCGGGTCCATCGACCTCATCGTCGTCGACTCGGTCGCCGCGCTCGTGCCCCGTGCCGAGATCGAGGGCGAGATGGGCGACTCCCACGTCGGTCTGCAGGCGCGCCTCATGTCGCAGGCGCTCCGCAAGCTCGCCGGTGGGCTCAACCAGACGCAGACGACGATGATCTTCATCAACCAGCTGCGCGAGAAGATCGGTGTGTTCTTCGGCAGCCCGGAGACCACCGCGGGCGGCAAGGCGCTCAAGTTCTACGCGTCGGTCCGCCTCGACATCCGCCGCATCGAGACGCTCAAGAGCGGTACGGACGCGGTGGGCAACCGCACTCGTGTGAAGGTCGTCAAGAACAAGATGGCCCCGCCCTTCAAACAGGCCGAGTTCGACATCCTGTACGGCGTGGGCATCTCGCGCGAGGGCTCGCTGCTCGACTTCGGTGTCGATCACGGCATCGTCAAGAAGTCCGGCGCCTGGTACACGTACGACGGCGACCAGCTGGGGCAGGGCAAGGAGAACTCGCGGTCGTTCCTCATCCAGAACCCGGAGATCGCAGCCGAGATCGAAGGCAAGATCCTGACGAAGCTGGGCGTCGGCGCCGCGAAGGACGCCGCGGCCGAGGCCCCGGTCGACTCGATCGCGCCGAAGCTCGCCGAGCGCAAGGGCGCGTGACCTCCTCCGACGGGAGCACGTCCCGCGGTGACGACGACCTCGCACCGGTCACCGACCTGTTCGGTGCGAGATCGCGTCGCGGATCGAGCGGGCCCGGTCGTTCGGCCGGTCGCTCAGTCCCGCCCGTGACGAACTCCGATGGCACGCCCGAGCCCGACACGGACGGTGTGACCGCCGACGGTCCGACCGCCGAGGCTGCGACCGCCGAGGCTGCTGCTGCCGAAGCCCGGTTCGCGCCCACGACCGAGACGTCGAACGGTCTGGACGCCGACGCGCCGGCACCCCTCCGGGGTGCGCGCGCCCAGGCTGAGTGGCTGTCGCCGGTGGTCGGTGACGCCTCCGGTCGGAGCGTCCGCGCGGAACGGGCCGGTTACGACCACGGCGCCGAGGCCGACGCCCCGAGCGCGTCGGTGTTCTCGATCCTCGGCGGCGAGGAGCTCGACCCCGAGGACGCACCTCGACCCCTGGACGAGCAACGCGCGGACGCCGAGCGATTCAGCATGCGGGCGCTCGGCCGACGTGGGGTCAGCACATCCGAGATGCGGCAGACACTCGCGAAGCACGACCTCGACGCGGACGTGGTCGAGGGTGAGATCGAACGACTGACCCGGGTGGGGCTCCTCGACGACGTGGCACTCGCGACGGACCTCGTCGACCGCCTCCACGAACGCAAGGGTCTCGGCCGGCAGGGTGTCGTCGCGGAACTCCGTCGCCGGGGCATCGACCAGGTCGCGATCGACGCGGCACTCGAGGCAGCGGCGGACGACTCCGACGACGAGTTCGTGCGGGCCCTCGAGCTCGCGGCCAAGCGTGCGGGACAGCTGCGTGGCCTCGATCGGGCGACTGCGGAGCGCCGGCTCTCCGGGTTCCTGATGCGCAAGGGCTACGGTTCAGGCGTGGTGCGCATCGCGGTCGAGCGCGCGCTCGACGGCACGGCACGCCGGCCTGGTCCGGGCGGCGGCAGCGTCCGGTTCGAGTAGCGCCGAGGGTCGGCACGGCGAGCGTCGGGGCGACCTCGTGGACGCCGTGCGGCGACCTACACTGGAGGGATCATGGCCACCGTCGAAGCGCGCCCCCGCACCTACGAAGTCCGCACCTACGGGTGCCAGATGAACGTGCACGATTCGGAGCGGCTCAGCGGGTCGTTGCGCGCCGCGGGGTACGTCGCGGCCGACGGCGAGCAGGCGGACGTGGTCGTCATCAACACCTGCGCCGTGCGCGAGAACGCGGACAACCGGCTGTACGGCAACCTCGGACACCTCGCAGGCATCAAGCGTGAGCACCCGGGGATGCAGATCGCGGTCGGCGGCTGCCTGGCGCAGAAGGACAAGAACGTCATCCTCGAGAAGGCGCCGTGGGTCGACGTCGTCTTCGGCACGCACAACATGGGTTCCCTCCCGACCCTGCTCGAGCGTGCGCGCCACAACGACGAGGCACAGATCGAGATCCTCGAGTCACTCGACGTCTTCCCGTCGACGCTGCCGACCAAACGCGACTCCACCTACAGCGGATGGGTCTCGATCTCCGTCGGCTGCAACAACACCTGCACCTTCTGCATCGTGCCGTCCCTCCGCGGCAAGGAGAAGGACCGTCGTCCCGGCGACGTCCTGGCGGAGATCCAGGCACTCGTCGACGACGGAGCGATCGAGGTCACGCTCCTCGGGCAGAACGTCAACTCCTACGGCGTGGAGTTCGGCGACCGGCAGGCGTTCGGCAAGCTCCTGCGAGCGGCCGGGGCGATCGAGGGCTTGGAGCGCATCCGCTTCACGAGCCCGCACCCGGCGGCGTTCACCGACGACGTGATCGACGCGATGGCGGAGACGCCGAACGTCATGCCGCAGCTCCACATGCCGCTGCAGTCCGGTTCGGACCGCATCCTCAAGGCCATGCGCCGGAGCTACCGGAGCGAGCGGTTCCTCGGCATCCTCGACCGCGTGCGCGCGAAGATCCCGCACGCGGCGATCTCCACCGACATCATCGTCGGGTTCCCGGGGGAGACCGACGCCGACTTCGAGGACACGCTGCGCGTCGTCGAGGCCTCGCGGTTCGCCTCGGCGTTCACGTTCCAGTACTCGATCCGTCCGGGTACGCCGGCGGCAACCATGCCGGACCAGCTCCCCAAGGCGGTCGTGCAGGAGCGGTACGAGCGGCTCACCGCCCTCCAGGAGCGCATCACGGCTGAGGAGAACGCCGCGCAGGTCGGTCGGAGCATCGAGGTCCTCGTCGCGACCGGTGAGGGCAAGAAGGACGACGAGACGCACCGCCTGTCCGGCCGCGCCGAGGACTCCCGGCTCGTGCACTTCTCCGTCCCCGCGGGCTCCGACGTGCCACGGCCCGGTGACGTCGTCACGGTCGAGGTCACCCGCGCGGCGCCGCACTTCCTCATCGCGGACAACGACGGCCCGCTCCGCATCCGCCGGACCCGCGCGGGCGACGCGTGGGACCGGGCGCAGGCGGAGAGCTGCGGCGTCCCGGCGCCGACGGCCGCGGGCGCGGACGGGCCGCGACCGGTGTCGCTCGGTCTCCCGACCCTCCGTGTCGGCCGCTGACCGCGACGCGCCCGCTGCCCCGACGGCGGGTGCAACCCCGACGGCGGCCGCTGACCCGACGGCGGGTGCTGCCCCGTCGGCGGGCGCTGACCCGACGGCGGGTGCAGCCCCGACGGCGGCCGGGGACCGCGACGGGCCCGCTGCCCGCGACCTGGCCGCTGCCCCGACGGCGGCCGCTGACCGCGACGCGGCCGCTGCCCCCACCGTGGGCACCGGGCCGACCGAACCCGCCGACCTGGTCGCCGTGGTCGGCGCCACCGGCACGGGCAAGTCCGACCTCGCCGTCGCGATCGCCGACCGCGTCCGCGCCGCCGGCCGGCCGGCGGAGGTCGTCAACGCCGACGCCATGCAGCTCTACCGCGGCATGGACATCGGAACCGCCAAACTGTCGCTGGCCGAGCGACACGGCGTGCCGCACCGGCTGCTGGACGTCCTCGACGTGACGGACGAGGCCAGCGTCGCCGCGTACCAGCGTGATGCCCGGCGCGCGATCGAGCGCATCCACGCCGAGGGCGGCGTTGCGGTCCTCGCCGGCGGGAGCGGTCTGTACGTGTCGGCCGTCCTCTTCGACCTCGAGTTCCCCGGGACTGATCCCGAGCTGCGTGCGCGGCTGGAACGCGAGCACGACGAGCTCGGTCCGGGGACCCTCCTCGAGCGGCTCCGGGGGCTGGACCCGCACGCGGCGGCGACCATCGACGCCCGGAACCCGCGCCGACTGATCCGGGCACTCGAGATCGCGAGCCGGTCCGAGGTGGTGACCCCGAGCCTCCCGTCCGCGCCCCGCGCCTGGCGGCCCGCGCGCATCCTGCACCTGCGTCGCGACCGGTCGCACTTGGTCGACGCGCTGCAGGCGCGAGCGCAGCGCATGTTCGACGGCGGGCTGGTCGACGAGGTGGAGCAGCTCCGGGCCCTCGGGCTCGAACAGGGCAAGACCGCGTCACGTGCGATCGGCTACTCGCAGGCGCTCGAGGTGCTGCGGGGAGCCGCGACCGTCGCGGAGGCGGTCGACGCGACGAGCCTCGCGACCCGGAAGTACGCACGGCGCCAGGTGGCGTGGTTCAAGCGGTACGCGACCGCGGAGGACCTCGACGTCACCGGGGCCGACCACACAGCCCTGTCGGCGCTGGCCCGTAGGATCGTCGCGTGACCGAGCTGCACTTCACGAAGGGCCAGGGGACCGGCAACGACTTCGTCCTGTTCGCCGACCCCGACGCCACCGTCGACCTCACCCCCGAGCGCATCCGCGCCATCGCGGACCGCCGGTTCGGTGTGGGCGGGGACGGCGTCATCCGTGCGGTGCGCTCCGAGTCCCTGGCAGAGGGTCGTGCGCTCGTCGCGGAGGACCCCGCAGCGGTGTGGTTCATGGACTACCACAACGCCGACGGCTCGGTCGCCGAGATGTGCGGCAACGGTGTCCGGGTGTTCGCGCGCTACCTCACGGAGTCCGGCCTGGTCGACCTCGCACCGGGGGAGACGCTGACGGTCGGCAGTCGCAAGGGCCTCGTGGACATCCAGCGGACGACGAACGGCTTCCAGGCCGACCTGGGGCGGTGGCGCCTCGGGATCGAGGGCAGCGGGGCCGACGACGTGCTCGTCCGCGCGAAGAACCTCGACGGCGCGCGGCCCGGTGTCGGGATCGACGTCGGCAACCCGCACGTCGTGGTCGCCGTCGCGACGGAGGACGAGCTCGCCGACCTCGACCTCACCTACGTGCCGGTGCTCGACCCGGCCCCCGAGTCCGGCGCGAACGTCGAGTTCGTCCTGCCGGGCGAGCCGCTCATCAACGACGGCGTCGGCGAGATCACCATGCGGGTCCACGAGCGCGGCAGCGGCGAGACGCTGTCGTGCGGGACGGGCGCGGTCGCGGCGGCCCTCGCGACGCGCTACTGGGTCGGATCCGGTGCGCCCGACACCTGGCGGGTGCGGGTCCCGGGCGGGGCCGTCACGGTGCGGATGTTCGCGGCGGAGGACGGCGAGCACGTCGCACTGTCCGGGCCGGCCGAGCTCGTGTTCTCGGGCGACCTCACAGTCTGACGGGCGGGTCCGGACGCGGACCTCAGTGCGCTCACGGACTGGGATCCCGACGTCGAACCAGGCGGAGCCCGCGGTTCGGTGTCGGTTCCGGGTATCGTCGCGTGCCCGACTCGCGACGCGACGCGACGCGAGTCGGCCACGCGACGATCGTGACGTGCGCGCGACGATCGCGACGTGTGCGGGAGCGTGATCGACGGGCGGCCTCGCCACAGCCAGGAGGCCCGTGGTGCGGCACCGACGTCGGTGACGCTCCACGGGCCTCCAGTCCGGAACGCGCGGAGCGCGCGGCCCCGTCTCTACGCGCCGCGCTGCACCCGGATGACGCGGAAGCCCTTGTCGGTCGACGCTCGCGTCACCGTGAAGGCGTCGTCGAGCGTGTCGCGCAGCCAGCGTTGCAGCGAGTCGCCGCCGAGGTCCTTGGACACGACCAGCCAGGCGTCGCCGCCGACCTCGAGCCGGGGCAGCCAGGTCAGCAGGATGTCGTGCAGCTCGTCCTTGCCGACCCGGATGGGCGGGTTCGACCAGATCGTGCGGAAGCGCAGGTCGGCGGGGACCTCGTCGGGCAGGGCGACCGTGACGTTCGTCGCCCCCGCGGTGGCGGCGTTGGAGCGGGCCAGGCCGAGCACGCGCTCGTTGACGTCGACGCCCCACACCTCGGCCTCGGGCGACTCGAGCGCCATCGTGATCGCGATCGGACCCCAGCCGCAGCCGACGTCCAGGAGCGCCCCGGAGTCCGCCGGCGGCGGCACCGAGCCGAGGAGGACCCGGGTGCCCCGGTCGACACCGTCGGGGCTGAAGACCCCGGCCGCGGTCGCCAGGGTGAGGTCGCGACCGGCGAGCGTGACGTGCACCTGGCGCTCGCGGAGCTCCGACGAGGGGTTGGCGGAGAAGTAGTGGTCGTTCGCCATGGATGAACCGTAGCGGCTCACCCGTGTGTCCCGGGCGTGGCGGAGGTACCCTGTGGACAGGATGACGGATACCCCTCAGCAGACCGACCACCAGTCCCACGACGACAGCGCCGACGGTGTCGTCGAACGCGTGCTGCGCAACGCCGACCAGCGCGCTTCTTCTTCGATCTTCGCCCCGGCCCAGGCGATCCAGACCCGCTCCGTGGACGACCACGGCTGGACGGGCGACGGCGACCAGTACGACCGCGAGGACCGGGCGGCCCTCCGCCGCGTCACGGGCCTGTCCACCGAACTCCAGGACGTCACCGAGGTCGAGTACCGGCAGCTCCGGCTCGAGCAGGTCGTCCTCATCGGCGTGTACCCCCAGGGCGACGCGCAAGACGCCGAGAACTCGCTGCGTGAGCTCGCCGCCCTCGCTGAGACCGCCGGTGCCGTGGTGCTCGACGGACTCCTCCAGCGCCGGCCGAACCCCGACCCCGCGACCTACCTCGGCAAGGGCAAGGCCGAGGAACTCGCGATGATCGTGAAGGCCACCGGCGCAGACACCGTGATCGCGGACACCGAGCTCGCGCCGTCCCAACGCCGTGCGCTCGAGGACGTCGTCAAGGTCAAGGTCATCGACCGCACGGCCGTGATCCTCGACATCTTCAGCCAGCACGCCAAGACCCGCGAGGGCAAGGCGCAGGTCGAGCTCGCGCAGCTGCAGTACCTGCTCCCGCGTCTGCGCGGGTGGGGTGAGTCGATGTCCCGACAGGCCGGTGGTCAGGTCTCCGGCGGTGCGGGCATGGGTTCCCGCGGTCCGGGTGAGACGAAGATCGAGCTCGATCGTCGGCGCATCCACACGCGGATGTCGAAGCTCCGGCGGCAGATCGCCGGCTTCCGCCCGGCACGTGAGGCCAAGCGCGCCGACCGGCACCGCAACGACGTGCCGAGCGTTGCGATCGCCGGCTACACGAACGCCGGCAAGTCCTCGCTGCTCAACCGCCTGACGAGCGCGGGCGTGCTGGTGCAGAACCAGCTGTTCGCCACGCTGGACGCCACGGTCCGCCGGACCGAGAGCGCGAAGGGCCGCGAGTTCACGTTCGTGGACACCGTCGGCTTCGTCCGGAACCTGCCGCACCAGCTGGTCGAGGCGTTCCGGTCGACGCTCGAGGAAGTGGGCGAGGCCGACGTCATCGTGCACGTCGTCGACGGCTCGCACCCGGACCCTGCCGCGCAGCTCGCGACCGTCCGCGAGGTCATCGGCGACGTCGGTGCCCGCGAGATCCCGGAGGTCGTCGCGTTCAACAAGTCGGACCTCATCGACGAGTCGCAGCGGCTCGTGCTCGTCGGACTCGTCCCGGACGCCGTCTTCGTGTCGGCACGGACGGGCGAGGGGATCGCCGAGCTGCTCGCCGCCATCGAGGACCGGCTGCCCGAGCCCGACGTCGACCTCACCGTGGTGATCCCGTACGACCGCGGGGACCTCGTGTCCTCGCTGCACGACGCCGGTGCGGTGGAGTCGGTCGACTACGTCGAGGACGGCACCCGCCTGCACGTGCGGGTGTTCCAGCGGCAGGTCGCGGAGCTCGACCCGTTCGTGGTCACACCGGTCGCGTCCTGACACGCTGACGCGCCTGCGCGCTCCGGCCTGGAGGCTCGGGTCGCGTCCGTCTCGCGGCCCACGGTGACCGAGCGGTTCCGTTCGGCGCCGCACAACGGAAGCCGGTCCGAACCACGTCATCACGTGGTTCGGACCGGCTTGGGTTGTTCCTGGAGCCAGCCCGGTCGGCCCGCGCCGGAGCCCGGACCTGCCCTCGAGCCGCGCGACGGGTCAGATCGAGCGGAGGACCGCGACGACCTTGCCGAGCACCGTCGCCGCGTCGCCGAGGATCGGCTCGAACGCCGAGTTGCGCGGGAGCAGCCACGTGTGCCCGTCACGCTGCCGGAAGACCTTCACCGTGGCCTCCTCGTCGAGCATCGCGGCGACGACGTCACCGTTCTCCGCGGTCTGCTGCGACCGGACGACCACCCAGTCGCCGTCGCAGATCGCCGCGTCGATCATCGACTCGCCGACGACCTTGAGCATGAAGAGGTCACCGGTGCCGACGAGCTGCCGGGGGAGCGGGATGATCTCGTCGACGTGCTGCTCGGCCGTGATGGGCACACCCGCGGCGATCCGCCCGACGAGCGGCACGAGCGTCGTCGCGTCGACGTCGGGGCCGTCGGCGTCGGTCGTCGGCTCGTCGACCAGGACCTCGAGCGCACGGGGACGGTTCGGGTCGCGGCGGATCCAGCCGCCGAGCTCGAGCTGGCCGAGCTGGTGGGAGACGCTCGACAGCGATGAGAGCCCGGCGGCGTCGCCGATCTCCCGCATGCTCGGCGGGTAGCCCCGGCTGGCGATCGACGCGCGGATGGCGTCGAGGATCGCCTGCTGCTTCGCCGTCAGCGGCTTCTGGCCACGCAGTTCGTCCGCCACGTCGTCTCACCCTTCGTCGGTGCGGGATGCCGTCCGGCGGGAATGTCGGTGGTCCCCGGTTGACTTGTCCCAGTCGGTCGAAACAGTATCCGACCGCCGCAGCCCGGACAAACACCTGTTCGAGCGTGTCGCGACGAATCCACGCAGGAATCCCCTCCAGGGGCTTGTGCGCCGCGGGATTCGAAACTATGTTCGGTACACGACTTCGGATCACCGAACGGGAAGGCAAGAACGACATGAGCACCATCGCCATCGCTGAACCCCAGCGTCACGCGGCTCCCGCCGTGCGTACGCGCCTGCGCCTGACGCGCCGTGGACGGTTCGTCCTGACGACGCTCGCCGCGCTCCCGATCCTCCTCATCGTCGCGCTCGCGGTGCTCAACGGCGGTCGGGCGTCGGCCGGTGATGCCGCCGGCAGCGGGTCCGCCCACTTCGAGACGGTCACGATCCAGCCCGGCGAGACGCTCTGGGAGCTGGCCGAGCAGACCGCGCCGAACGCCGACCCGCGCGACTTCGTGCAGGACGTCGTCTCCCTCAACGCGCTCGACGGAGCCGGGCTGCAGGCCGGGCAGACGATCTCGATCCCGGCGAAGTACGCCGACGCGCGCTGATCTGACGCCGACGCGCGCTGACCGCAGCGGCGTGACCGTCCGGACGGCTGGTCTCCGTGGTGCCGTCGCGGCCTACGATGGATCGGTGGCATTCACGCTCGAAGACCTCCCGATCCGAGACGACCTGCGCGGGCAGAGCCCCTACGGTGCTCCGCAGAAGCACGTGCGCGTCCAGTTGAACGTCAACGAGAACACGCATCCGGTGCCGGCCGAGGTCGCCGAGGACATCGTCGAATCGATCCGGCACGCCCTCGCCACGGTCAACCGGTACCCCGACCGTGAGTTCACCGAGCTGCGCCGTTCGCTCACCGACTACCTCAACGCGGGCCTCGAGGGCGAGCAGCTGCTGACCCCGGACCACCTCTGGGCTGCGAACGGCTCGAACGAGGTGCTGCAGCAGCTCCTCCAGGCGTTCGGCGGCCCGGGGCGGAGCGTCCTCGGCTTCCCGCCCACCTACTCGATGCACTCGATCCTCGCCTCGGGGACCGGAACCCGTTGGGTCCCGGCGGAGCGCGACGCCGAGTTCGGGATCTCGCCCGAGACGGTCACCGCGGCCATCGCCGAGCACCAGCCGGACATCGTGTTCCTCTGCGGGCCGAACAACCCCACGGGCACGCCCCTGCCCATCGAGACCATCGCCGCGGCCTACGACGCGACCGACGGCATCGTGATGGTCGACGAGGCCTACGCGGAGTTCATGCCGGACGATGCGCCCAGCGCCCTGACGCTCCTGCCGGGTCGTGAGCGACTCGTCGTCTCCCGCACGATGAGCAAGGCGTTCGCGTTCGCCGGCGCGCGCGTCGGGTACCTCGCCGCGCACCCCGCCGTGATCGACGCGATCCGGCTCGTGCGGCTGCCGTACCACCTCTCTGCCCTCACACAGGCGGCCGCGGTCGCCGCGCTCCGACACGCCCCGGCGATGCTCGCGATGGTCGACGACATCAAGCAGCAGCGCGACCGGATGGTGACCGAGCTCCAGGCGATGGGCTACCGGACCTACGAGTCCTGGTCGAACTTCGTCCTGTTCGGCGGCGTGGCCGACCCGCACGCCGCGTTCGAGGCGCTCCTCGAGCAGGACGTCATCGTGCGCGACCTCGGCATCCCGAACCACCTCCGGGTGAGCGCGGGGACGGCGGAGGAGACGACGGCCTTCCTCGACGCGATGCGCCGTGTGGCCGCCGTACAGCCCCCGGTTAGGGTTGAGGCATGACCGCCCGCACCGCCTCGATCAGCCGGAGCACGAGCGAGTCGAGCATCGAGCTCGAGCTCGACCTCGACGGCACCGGCTCCTCCGACATCTCGACGAGCGTGCCGTTCTTCGACCACATGCTGACGGCGTTCAGCAAGCACTCGCTCATCGACCTCCGTGTGCGGTCGACGGGCGACACCGACATCGACGCCCACCACACCGTCGAGGACACCGGCATCGTGCTCGGGCAGGCGCTCCGCCAGGCCCTGGGCGACCGTTCCGGCATCGGTCGGTACGGCGACGCGCTCGTCCCGCTCGACGAGGCACTCGCGCAGGCCGTCGTCGACGTCTCCGGCCGACCGTTCCTCGTGCACACGGGGGAGCCCGACGGCTTCGCCTTCCACCGGATCGGCGGCCACTTCACCGGGTCGCTCGTCCGCCACGTGTTCGAGGCCATCACGGTGAACGCCGGCATCACGGTGCACGTCCGTGTGCTCGGCGGTCGCGACCCGCACCACATCGCCGAGGCCGAGTTCAAGGCGTTCGCCCGCGCGATGCGGAAGGCCGTCGAGCTCGACCCGCGCGTCGACGGCATCCCGAGCACGAAGGGCACACTGTGACCGCGAAGCCGAACGTCGTCGTCCTCGACTACGGCTCGGGGAACGTCCACTCGGCAGCCAAGGCCCTCGAGCGCGCCGGGGCCGCGGTCACCCTCAGCGCCGACAAGCGCACGGCACTCGACGCCGACGGGCTGCTCGTCCCGGGCGTCGGCGCGTTCGGCGCCGTGATCGACCAGCTCGAGAGCGTCCAGGGCGGCGAGATCGTCGACCACCGGCTCGCCGGGGGCCGTCCGGTGCTCGGCATCTGCGTCGGCATGCAGGTGTTGTTCTCCCGCGGGGTCGAGCGCGGTGTCGACGTCGAGGGGCTCGGGCAGTGGCCGGGGACCGTCCAGGAGATCCAGGCCGAGGTCCTGCCGCACATGGGCTGGAACACCGTCGAGGCGCCGGAGGACTCCGTGCTGTTCGACGGGCTGCGTGACGAGCGGTTCTACTTCGTGCACTCCTACGGCGTGACCGACTTCCCGCTCGAGGCGTACGGCCCGTTCCGTGCACCGCGCCTGACCTGGGCGGACCACGGCCAGCGGTTCGTCGCCGCCGTCGAGAACGGCCCGCTCACCGCCACCCAGTTCCACCCGGAGAAGTCCGGCGAGGCCGGCATCCAGCTCCTCCGCAACTGGGTGGACACCCTCTGACCCAGCCGTCGGCACGACGCGCGGCGGCCCGCGCCGCCGATCCCGATGGCCGCACGGCCCCGAGCACGACGCACACCGCGACCCCGACAGGACCATGACCGACCGCACCGCATCCCAGCCCCTCGTCCTCCTGCCCGCCGTGGACGTCGTCGACGGCCAGGCCGTCCGGCTCACCCAGGGCGAGGCCGGCAGTGAGACCTCCTACGGCGACCCCGTCTCGGCCGCCCGCACGTGGCGTGAGCAGGGCGCGGAGTGGATCCACCTCGTGGACCTCGACGCCGCGTTCGGCCGAGGCGACAACCGTGCGGTCATCGCCCGCGCGATCGACGAGGTCGAGGGCGTCGCGGTGGAGCTGTCCGGCGGCATCCGCGACGACGCCTCGCTCGAGGCGGCCCTCGCCACCGGCGCGGCCCGCGTGAACCTCGGGACGGCCGCGCTCGAAGACCCGGCGTGGGCGGCCCGGGTCATCGGCGAGTACGGCGACCAGATCGCGGTCGGCCTCGACGTCCGCGGGACGACCCTCGCCAGCCGTGGCTGGACGGAGGACGCGGGCGACCTGTGGGAGGTCCTCGACCGCCTCGAGGCCGCGGGCTGTGCGCGCTACGTCGTGACCGACGTGACGAAGGACGGCACGCTCCAGGGTCCCAACGTCGACCTCCTCCGACAGGTGTGCGAGCGCACCGACAAGCCCGTCGTGGCCTCCGGCGGCATCTCGACCCTCGACGACCTGGTGGCGCTGCGGGAGCTCGTGCCCCTCGGCCTGGAGGGCGCGATCATCGGCAAGGCGCTCTACTCCGGGGCGTTCACGCTCCCGGCCGCGCTCGAGATCGCCTCGGCCTAGCAACCGTGTCGGGCATCTCGAACGGCCGCGGTACCGGCCCGGACCCCGAGAACGGCCGCGGCACCGGACCCGACGCGCACGAGCACGAGCACGACGACGCCCACACGCCCGGCGGTGCCGCCGACTCCGCGGGTCTGCCGTGGGCGGGTCGCACGTTCGACCACCACGACACCGCGTTCGCCGAGGACGACGGCCTCGCCGACCCGGCACTCGTCGCCGCGATCCGGGCCGTCGCCGACGGGACCACGCAGGCCGCGGTCGTGTCGGCGCTCCGGACCGCGCGGCTCCTCATCCCGCTCGTCGCCGAGGCCGGGGACGTCGGACACACCGACACCGGCAAGCTCGTCGACAAGACGCAGGAGCTCTCGATCGTCACCGTCGCCGGCCCCGACGGTCGCGCCGTGATGCCGGCCTTCACCTCCGTCGAGGCGATGCGCTCCTGGGACCCGACCGCCCGTCCGGTCCCGGTCGAGTCGCGCCGGGTGGCGATGGCGGCGGCCAGCGAGGAGACCCAGCTCGTCGTGCTCGACCCGACCGCGCCGACCGAGTTCGTGCTCCGCCGCCCCGCGGTGTGGGCGCTCGGGCAGGACCTGCCCTGGACGCCCTGCTTCGAGGACCCCGAGGTCGCGCAGGCCTTCGCGGACTCCGTCGCCGGGGAGCACGCCGTCGCCCGCGTCGAGCTCGCCCCGGGCGACCCGCTCGGACGCTTCCAGGGCGCGGAGCTCACGGTCGGGCTCGCGCTCGTCCCCGGCCTCGACCAGACAGCGGTGCAGGAGCTCGTCGGTCGCCTGCAGGCGCGCTGGTCCGCGGACCCGCTCATCGCCGAACGCGTGGACAGCATGCGGGTGGCTCTCCGCCCGGCGTGATCCGCGCCTCCAGGTCGGGTCGCCACCCGCACACCGTGACGGGCACGGACCAGTCGGGAGGCACGGTGCACGCCCGCAGGGCGGGCCGCGTCGGATGCGACGCAGCCCCGGCGGTGCACCCGGGCCGTCGGCCGGTCGCCGGTAGCATGGGGCACGTGAGCACGAACCCGACGACGAACCCCGGAACCGGCGCGACCACCATCGGTCCGACGGGGCGTCCCGTCCGGCAGTTCGCGATCCCGGAGGAGCTCGACGGACACGGGCCGGCGCGCATCATCGCGCTGTGCAACCAGAAGGGTGGCGTCGGCAAGACGACGACGTCGATCAACCTCGGCGCGGCGCTCGCCGAGTACGGGCGCAAGGTCCTCGCGGTCGACTTCGACCCGCAGGGTGCGCTGTCGGCGGGCCTCGGCGTCCGCACCCACGACATCCCCACGGTCTACGACCTGCTGATGGGGGCGATCAAGGACCCGAACGAGGTCATCCAGCCGACGAACACGCCGTACCTCGACGTCATCCCGGCGAACATCGACCTGTCCGCAGCGGAGGTCCACCTGGTCAACGAGGTGGCCCGCGAGCAGATCCTCGCGAGCGTGCTGCGGAAGGTGCAGCACGACTACGACGTCATCCTCGTCGACTGCCAGCCGTCGCTCGGCCTCCTCACGGTGAACGCCCTCACGGCGGCGCACGGCGTCCTCATCCCGCTCGAGTGCGAGTTCTTCGCGCTGCGCGGTGTGGCGCTGCTCATCGAGACGATCGACAAGGTGCGGGACCGCCTGAACCCGGCGCTGACCCTCGACGGCATCCTCGCGACGATGTACGACTCGCGGACGCTGCACTCGCGTGAGGTCATGGAGCGCGTCGTGGACACCTTCGACGACCGGGTGCTCGACACGGTCATCGGCCGGACGGTGAAGTTCCCCGACGCGACCGTGTCCGCTCGCCCGATCACGCAGACCGCGCCCGACCACGCCGCCGCGCACGCGTACCGGCAGCTCGCACGGGAGCTCGTCGAGCGTGGCGCCGTCGCCTGAGCCGCAGGACACCGCTGCTGGCGCTCCCGCTCCGGCGGGGACGCAGACCGCGCCGGGCTTCCGGGTCCGGCTGTCGAACTTCGACGGGCCGTTCGACCTGCTGCTCTCGCTCATCACGAAGCACGAGCTCGACATCACCGAGGTGTCGCTCGGCGCGGTGACCGGGGAGTTCATCCAGTACGTCCGGCAGGCCGAGTCCGCCGACGAGCTCGACGAGGCGAGCGAGTTCCTCGTCGTCGCCGCCACCCTGCTCGACCTCAAGATCGCCGGGCTGCTGCCCCAGGGGGAGCTCGTCGACGCCGAGGACGTGGCCCTGCTCGAGGCCCGCGACCTGCTCTTCGCGCGCCTCCTGCAGTACCGCGCGTTCAAACAGGCGGCGGACTGGTTCGGTGAACGTTGGGGCACCGAGTCCCGGCGACACGTGCGGAGCGTCCGCCTCGAGGAACGGTTCCGGGCACGGACACCCGAGCTCGTCTGGACCCTGTCGCTGCAGGACTTCGCCGCGCTGGCGACCCTGGCGTTCGCGCCGCGGGAGATCCCCACCGTGGGGCTCGACCACCTGCACGCGCCGCTGGTGAGCATCCGCGAGCAGGCGGCCATCGTGGTCTCGATCCTCCGGACCCGCGCCGACGAGGACGTCGCGTTCCGCGAGCTGGTCGCCGGCGTCGACGAGACGGGTATCGTGGTGGCTCGTTTCCTCGCGATCCTCGAGCTGTACCGCACCGCGTCGATCACGTTCGAGCAGGTGGAACCGCTCGGGGAACTGCTGCTGCGGTGGACCGCCGAGGACTGGTCCGACGAGAGCCTCGCCAACCTGGGAGCCGACTATGACGGATGACGCGCACGGTCACGCGCACGGCCGGTCGCACGGACACGCGCACGACTCGTCGAGCGCCGAACCCGGCGGCGCGGACGAGATGGCTGACGCCCGGGCGATCGAGCAGGCGATGCACCACGCTGCGCCCGCGCTGTTCATCGACCGGCAGCTCGAGGCGATCCTCATGATCGCCGACGAACCGCAGTCGCTCGTCGCGCTCGGCGCCGCGATCGGTGCTCCCGTGCCCGCGGTCCGCCAGGCGATCGAGCGACTCGTCGCCGACTTCGACGGCGCGGACGGGACGATCCGCCGTGGGTTCGAACTCCGCGAGGTCGGCGGCGGCTGGCGCTTCTACGTCCGGCAGGAGCTCGACGAGGTCGTCGAGCAGTTCGTCGAGGCGGAACGGCCCGCGCGGCTGTCCCAGGCGGCGCTCGAGACCCTCGCCGTGGTCGCGTACAAGCAGCCGATCACCCGCTCCCAGATCGCCTCGATCCGGGCGGTGAACGTCGACGGCGTCGTGCGGACGCTCGTCGCCCGCGGCCTCATCGAGGAGTCGTTCACGGACGCCGAGACCGGCGCCATCAACTACGTCACGTCCGACCTGCTGCTCCAGCAGCTCGGCATCAACTCGCTCGACGAGCTGCCGCTCATCTCGCCCCTCCTGGACGACGGTGCCGACGGCTTCGGGCAGAACGAAGGGATCCCCGATGGCCGCGTATGAGGAAGAACGACGAGGCGGCCCGCGGGGCGGCTCCGGTCGCGGGGACGGATCGGGTCGGCCGGGAGGCGCGTCACGCGACCGCGACGCCGGCTCCGGTCGTGCCGGTGGCCGGTTCGGCGGCGGGGGCCGCGACGAGCGGTCCGGCGGGGAGCGCGGGGGGGACCGCGGGCGGGACGACCGTGGGGACCGCGGCGGCCACGAGCGGCGGGACGACCGTGGTGCGTCGGGCGGTGGGTACCGGGGCCGCGATGACCGTGGTGCGTCGGGCGGGTACCGGGGTCGGGACGACCGTGGCGCGTCTGACAGCGGCTACCGCGGCCGCGATGACCGTGCTGCGTCGGGCGGGTACCGGGGACGCGATGACCGTGCTGCGTCGGGCGGGTACCGGGGACGCGATGACCGTGGTGCGTCGGGCGGTGGGTACCGGGGCCGCGATGACCGTGGTGCGTCGGGCGGGTACCGCGGTCGTGACGACCGTGGTGCGTCGGGCGGTGGCTACCGGGGCCGGGACGACCGCGGCGCGTCTGACGGTGGCTACCGCGGCCGGGACGACCGACCTGGTGGGCCTCGCCGCGAGGACGACCGCGGTGGGTACCGCGGCCGCGACGACCACTCCGGCGGCGACCGCGGCCGCTTCGTGCGCCGCGACGACGATCGCCGCCAGGGTGACCGCGGGGGCTTCGTGCGCCGCGACGACGACCGTGGTGGGTACCGCGGGCGCGACGACCGTCGTGACGACCGCGGCGGGTACCGCGGCCGCGACGACCGTGGTGCGTCGGGCGGTGGGTACCGCGGCCGGGACGACCGTCGTGACGAGCGCGGTGGGTACCGCGGCCGCGACGACCGCCAGGGTGCGCCCCGCCGCGACGACGACCGTCGCCGCGACCCGGCCCGCGAGGACCGCCGCGCACCCGACGGACGTCCGAGCACCGTCTGGCACAACGGCCGGCGGTACGTCGGCGGCACCACGACCGCGAGGAACGGCGACCGCCCGAACGCGTCCGGCCAGCGTCCCGGCGGCCAGCGCTCGGGCGGCCCGCGGTCCAGCGCGCCGAGGAGCACCGACCGCGCGACCACCCCGCAGCCCGAGGGGACCCGTGACGAACACGGGCAGCCGCTCGAGGGCACGCCCGAGCGTCCGATCATCCCCGAGTGGGACGCGGCCGACGGGACCGCGACCGCCGGAGCCGAGCCGGGCCTCCAGGCCGACGGTGAGCGCCTGCAGAAGGTGATCGCGGCTGCGGGCGTGGCGTCCCGCCGCGTCGCGGAGAACCTGATCGTCGAGGGACGGGTGACCGTCAACGGCGAGGTCGTCGAGGCCCTCGGGCGTCGGGTCGACCCGGAGACCGACGCCATCGCGGTGGACGGTGTGCCCGTGCAGGTCGACACCTCCAAGCGGTACGTCCTGCTCAACAAGCCGGTCGGCATCGTGTCGAGCCTGCAGGACGAGCGTGGGCGTCGTGACCTGTCCGAGTTCGTCGACCGGTACGAGGAGCGCCTGTTCAACGTCGGCCGGCTCGACGCGGAGACCTCGGGCCTGCTCGTGCTGACGAACGACGGCGACCTGGCGCACGTGCTCGCGCACCCGTCGTTCGGCGTGACGAAGACCTACATCGCGAAGGTGCAGGGGAACGTCAACCCCGCGACGGTCCAGCGGCTGCTCGACGGCGTGGAGCTCGAGGACGGGCCGATCGCCGCGGACAAGGTGCGGCTGCTCGAGTCGTCGCGCGGTGAGTCGCTCGTCGAGATCACGCTGCACTCCGGCCGGAACCGGATCGTCCGGCGCATGCTCGACGAGGTCGGCCACCCCGTGCTCGAGCTCGTGCGCAGGTCGTTCGGGCCGCTGCAGCTCGGCTCCCTGCCGATCGGGCGGACGCGGGAGTTGTCGACCGTGGAGCTCGGGAAGCTGCTCGCCATCGCGCGGGGGCACGGGCAGGAGGCAGTCGCGCAGACGGACGAGTGAGTCGCCGCCGAGGAGTCCCTCGACCGCGAGCACATCGCAATCGGCAGTATTTCATATTCACGATCTAGGGTCATGTCGCTTCGTCCGACCCCAGAAAGTGATCATGAACACGCTCACCCGACGATCCGTCGCGGCAACGGGAGCCTTCGCGCTCGCCGCTGCTGCGACGGGGATCGCCCTCACGTCCTCGCCGGCCGCTGCCGCGCAGACGGACGTCCCCCGCCAGCCCCTGCCGACCGAGTTCACGCTCGCCGTCCCGAGTGACGACGGCACCACCCTCGCCTGGACCGGCGCGCCCGACCGCTCCGAGCTGCGGGAGTACCCCAGTCCCGCCGCCGCGGCCGATGCGGGGCTCACCCCGTTCTCCCTCATCCCGGACGCCAACGGCTTCGCCAAGATCGTCGCGGGCGGTGCCTCGTTCGGGTACTGCCTGTACCTCGGCCAGACCACCGCCGGCACGGTCGGCGCCGGCATCAGCAAGGACCGCTGCGGTGTCGCCGCCTCGAACTGGACCGTCACCGACGGCCGGATCACCTCGCCGTACGGCTACGCGCTCGGCAACGAGACCGCCCGTGTCGACGGCACGGCCGGGCTCGCCGCCACCGCCTCGGCCACCGGCGCGGACTTCGGCATCGAGACCGGCTTCGCGGACGCCGTCCCGCCGACGACGTTCGACGTGACGTCCCCGACGACGAACGACCCGAACGACCGCGCGGTCCTCCGAGGCCGGACCGCGCCGTCGAGCACCGTCCTCGTCACCGACCGCAGGGGCGCCAGCCTGGTCCGGGGCACCGTGTTCACCGACGCCACGGGTGCGTGGGAAGCGCACATCGACTCCCCGCCCCGGGGCGTCACCGAGCTCGACGTCCTCGTCACGGTGTCCACCGGGCAGACCGTCCGCGAGCGGAGCTGGGGGACCGTGTCCTACGGTGCCGGCATCAGCGCCGCGTCGGACACGACGCCGGTCGGGGTCGACGGGACCACGTCGATCTCCGGGACGGGCGACCCCGGTGCCGCGGTCCGGGTCGTCACGGGTGGTCGGGCCGACCCGGTTGAGGTCGGGCGCGACGGGACCTGGACGATCGACGTCACGGTGGACCGGGCGAAGCGGGCAGCGACGTCGTCGGTCGTCCTCGAGATGGCCGGCGTCGGCGGGCAGCGCACCGTCGTGCCCGTCGCCGTCCGGGCCGCCTCGCTCGACGCCGACGTCGTGTTCCCGGCCGATGCGGCCGAGTCCGCCTACGTCGAAGGCGACGCCGAGCCCGGATCGACGATCGAGGTCCGCGCGACGGACGGTGCGGCCGTCGGGACGGCGACGACCGACGCCCGCGGTCACTTCGAGGTCGAGGTCGGCGCACCGGACGCCAGCGGGCGGAAGGACCTCCGGGTCGTCGAACGTTCGGACGGCGAGGTCGTCGCGCAGGACGACGTGACGGCGGACTACGGCGCGCCCGTGCGGATCCTCTCGCCGTCGACGGGCGGGACCCTCACGCCGGGGTCCGAGGTCGTCGGCACCGGGGAGCCCGGGGCCGAGGTCGCGCTCGAGCTCGGCGGGAAGACCGTGCACACCATCGTGGACGCGGGCGGCGAGTGGAGCGCACGGTTCCTCGACGCCGGTGACCGTCCCTTCGCGCTGACGATCCCGGACGCCCTGCGCTTCACCGAACGCAGCAAGCCGGCGATCACCGGCACCGGCACGCCCGGCGCCGTCGTCCGCTTCCAGCCCACCGCCGGCGACGACACCGGGCACACGGACACCACGGTCCGCCCGGACGGCACCTGGCGCATCGCGGGCGCCGACCTGCGGCTGACCGTCGGGCAGCGCTACGACGCGGCGGTCGTGCAGCGGCCCGGTTCCGCCGACGCGCGCACCGAACGGGTCCGGCTCGAGAGCGACCTGCGCCCGATCACCGTGACCTCGCCGGAAGCCGGGGCGACGATCACGCCCGACCACGGGTACGTCACGTTCAGCGGGACCGCCTCGCCCGGTGACCAGCTCGCCGTGCGCGTCCCCGGTGGCGACCGCGTCGCCAGCACGGTCGTCCGGGCCGACGGCACGTGGACCATCCCGGACGTGTTGTTCCCGCAGGGGCAGCACACCGCGCGGATCGTCGGACTGTACGGGGACGTCGACGTGTCCTTCACCGTGGCGTCCGACACCGGCTCCCAGCTCCGCATCACCACGCCGACCGAGGGCAGCACCGTCGACGCCGACCCCGACTTCACGAACCCGGGCGTGCGGTTCAGCGGGACGGCGGCGCCCGGCGCGTACGGCGGCATCGTGGACCTCCGCGACGGCACGGTGCGCGGGTTCCAGGTGGACGCGTACGGGGCGTGGCAGCAGACCCTCCCGCTCCGCGAGGGCGCCAGCCACGTGCGGGTCACCGACGCGGTGAACGCACCCGTCGAGCTGCGCTTCACCACGCGCTGGCCGGGTCGCTGAACCCGACCCGGTACCCGAGGACAGCGGCACCCCGCACGATCGACGTTCGGGGTGCCGCTGGGCGTGGTCGGTAGGCTTGGCGGGTGACCGACGCCCCCGCCCCGCTCGCCGGACCTGACATCCACCGGCGGCTCCGCGGACCCGTGCGCATCGTCGGCGCCGGGCTCCTCGGCGCCTCGATCGGTCTGGCGCTCCGCGAGCAGGGCGTCGACGTGGTCCTCGACGACGTGTCGCCCGCCGCCCTGGCGCTCGCCGTCGACTACGGCGCTGGTCGGCCCCCAGCGGCGGGTGACGCCCCCGAGCTCGTCGTCGTGGCGGTCCCGCCGGACGTCGTCGCGACCGTCGTCGAGCGGGAGCTCACGGCCTACCCGGACGCCGTCGTGACGGACGTCGCGAGCGTGAAGTCCGGTCCGCTCGCAGCACTGCGGGCCGCCGGGGCCGACGTCTCGCGGTACATCGGCTCGCACCCGATGGCCGGACGGGAGCGCAGCGGGCCGACCGCCGCGCGCGCCGACCTCTTCGTCGGACAGCCGTGGGTGATCGCCGGGCACGACGACATCACCTACCAGCGCGCCGCCGTGGTGGAGGACCTGGCGCTCGACCTCGGTGCGACGGTGGTGCCGATGGATCCCGAGTCGCACGACCTCGCGGTGGCGTACGTCTCGCACACGCCCCAGCTCGTCTCGACCCTCATGGCTGCCCGCCTGCGTGACGCCCCCGACGGGTCGCTCGGGCTCGCGGGTGGCGGCGTCCGCGACGTGACCCGGATCGCCGCGAGCGACCCGGGGCTCTGGGTGCAGATCATCGGCGCGAACGCCACACGGATCCGTCCGGTGCTCGCCGACCTCCGCGACGACCTCGACCGGGTGCTCGCGGCCCTCGACGACCCGCACGCCTCGGGCTCCCCGCGTACCCTGGCCGAGGCGATCGCGGCGGGCAACCGCGGGGTCGAACGGCTGCCGGGGAAGCACGGCACCTCGAAGCGCTTCGCCCAGGTCGTCGTCCTCGTCGACGACACCCCCGGGCAGATCGCCGCGCTCCTCACGTTCATCGGGGAGATCGGCATCAACCTCGAGGACATGCGCCTCGAGCACTCACCGGGCGCGCAGATCGGCATCGTCGAGGTGTCGGTCGTGCCCGAGCAGGAACAGCGACTCGTCGAGCGACTCGAGGAGCGCGGATGGAGGATCGCAGCAGCATGGGCCTGAACGACGACACGAACCGACCAGTGCAGGACTCCGGGGTCACGGGCGGCCCGGACGGTCCCGACTCCGGGCTCCCGGCCCCGGGCGACCAGCCAGGGCCCCTCGGCGGCGGCGACCTCGCCGGCGGTCTCGACGGCCAGGGCGGCGGCGAGCCGGGTTCGACCAGCGCGCCGGTGCCGTCGGGCCTGCCCGACGGCGCCTTCGTCGCGAAGTTCGTCATCGCGGTCGACGGGCCGGCGGGCAGCGGCAAGTCGAGCGTCTCCCGGGCTGCGGCCCGCGCGCTCGGCTTCGGGTACCAGGACACCGGGGCGGCCTACCGTGCGCTCGCCTGGCACGCCCTGCAGCAGCGGGTCGACCTCGACGACGCCGGGGCCGTGCTCGCGAGCTGGGACACGTTCGACTACGAGATCGGCACCGACCCGGACGACTACTTCGTCCGCGTGGCCGGCACCGACGTCACGGACGCGATCCGCACGCCCGAGGTCACGGCCGCGGTCGCCCACATCGCCAAGCTGCCCGAGGTCCGGCAGCGGCTCGTCCAGCTCTTCCGCCAGGTCATGCGCCGCGCGGACGCACGGGGCATCATCACCGAAGGACGCGACATCACCACCGTGGTCGCACCCGACGCCGAGGTCCGCATCCTGCTGACCGCGGACGAGTCGGTTAGGATGGCCAGGCGCTCGGCCGAGGTCACGACCCAGTCGGCCGCCGAGACCTCCGCTGCACTCGCCCGTCGGGACGCCGCGGACGCGAAGGTCGTCGACTTCATGAACGCCGCGGACGGCGTCACGACGCTCGACTCCACCGACCTCGACTTCGACCAGACCGTGCAGGCGGTCGTCGAGCTGGCCCGAAGCACGGCCACGAACTGATCACCCGCGGCCACCGCGCCGCACGCGAGGAACCCACACCATGGCGCAGCTGGACAACGACAACCCGGCGAACGACGAATTCCCCGAGTACGACGCCGCCCTCGGCGAGCGGCTCGCCGGACTCGACGACACCGAGGCGGAGCAGCGGACGACCGCGCTCCGCGCCGGCCTCGAGGACTACGAGCTCGACGACGAGGACCTCGCGCTCCTCGAAGCGGGGCAGATCGGCGAGGACGGCACCTACTTCCTGCCGGCACTGCCGGTCCTCGCGATCGTCGGTCGGCCGAACGTCGGCAAGTCGCAGCTCGTGAACCGCATCCTCGGCCGCCGCGAGGCAGTCGTGCAGGACACCCCGGGCGTCACGCGCGACCGGGTGAGCTACAAGGCCGAGTGGAACGACAAGCGCTTCACGCTCGTCGACACCGGCGGGTGGGAGCCCGACGCCAAGGGCATCAACGCCTCGGTGGCCGCGCAGGCCGAGGTCGCGATCGACCTCGCCGACGCGGTGCTCTTCGTCGTGGACGTCACGGTCGGCATCACCGCCACCGACGAGCACGTCGTGAAGATGCTCCGCGGCACCGACCGTCCGGTCATCGTCGTGGCGAACAAGTCCGACGACGACCGCCGCGACCTCGACGCCTACGAGCTCTGGAACCTCGGCCTCGGCGAGCCGCACCCGGTCTCGGCGCTGCACGGCCGCGGCGTCGCGGACCTCCTCGACCTCATCGTGAAGACCCTGCCGGACACGTCCGCGGTCGCCAAGCAGGAGGTCGGCGGCCCACGTCGCGTCGCGATCCTCGGCCGCCCGAACGTCGGCAAGAGCTCGCTGCTCAACAAGGCCGCCGGCGAGGAGCGGGTCGTCGTCAACGAACTGTCCGGCACCACCCGCGACCCGGTGGACGAGCAGGTCGAGCTCGGCGGGCGGGTGTGGCGCTTCGTCGACACCGCCGGCATCCGGAAGCGGGTCCACCTGCAGCAGGGCGCCGACTTCTACGCGTCGCTCCGCACCACCGCGGCGCTCGAGAAGGCCGAGGTCGCCGTGGTCGTCCTCGACGTCACCGAGCCGATCTCCGTGCAGGACCTCCGCATCATCGACCTCGTGCTCGAGTCGGGCCGTGCGCTGGTGCTCGCGTACAACAAGTGGGACCTCCTCGACGACGACCGCCGTCGCTACCTGGAGCGCGAGATCGAGCAGGACCTCGCGCACGTCGCATGGGCGCCGCGCGTCAACATCTCGGCGCGCACGGGTCGGCACCTCGAGAAGCTCGTGCCGGCGCTCGAGACCGCCCTCGACTCGTGGGACACCCGCATCCCGACCGGCAAGGTCAACGCCTTCATCGCCGAGCTCGTCCAGGAGCACCCGCACCCGGTCCGCGGGGGCAAGCAGCCGCGCATCCTCTTCGGCACGCAGGCGTCGAGCCAGCCGCCGACGTTCGTGCTGTTCACGACCGGCTTCCTCGACCCGCAGTACCGCCGGTTCATCACCCGACGCCTCCGCGAGGTCTGGGGCTTCGCGGGTACGCCGATCAACGTCAACATGCGGGTCCGCGAGCGGCGGAAGCGCTAGCCGACCGGCACCGCGATGTCCGACGCCCGCCGCCGACGGGCCACCCCGCGACGGGTGGCCCTGGCGGCGGGTGTCGTCGCGTTCGTGGTGGCGGGGGCGGTCCTGGCGGTCGTGTCCTCGCGCCCGCCGGACGACCCGCACCGCACGAGCACGCCCGCGGCGACGCCGGTCGACGCCGGGGTCGACCCGACCGCGCCGTGGTGGGAGCGGGTGCCGCCGGTCGAAGGGGACCTCCTGCCGATCAACCGGTACGCCGCCGGCCACGTCACGATCGTGCGCGCGGGGGACCATGCCCTGACCGTCCGGATCGACCACTTCGACCTCGCATGGGCGACGGCCGAGGGGTCCGGCGGTCCCGGCGAGGCGCGGGTGGTCCTGTCCGCGGGCGTGGTGATCGGCGGACGGCGCGGCTACTGGTCCGAGCAGCGCGGCGCCGCGACGGTCGGTACGGTGCAGGTCGACACGGACGCCCGCCACCGGGTCCCGTCGACGGTCGAGTTCCGCGTGGACGACCCGGACCGGCTCCCGGCGGATGTGCGCTCGGTGGTGGTGCTCCGCGTCTCCGACGACCCGGCGCTCGACGGCGAGGTCCTCGGCGGCGCAGCACTCCTCCCGGCCGACTGAGCCCCGCCCCGCCGTCGGATGCGGCAGCATGGGGCCGTGACCGTCACGTCCCGTTGCCCCGCGCACCGCGAGCATGCCGAACGATGAACCGCGGTCGGTGGTTCCTCGCCGGGGGAGCGGGCGTGCTGCTCGCGGCCGTCGCGACCACCGCCGTCGTCGTCGGGGGTGCTCCGGACGGTGGAGCGACCACGCGCGGCTCCGGCTCGGACGCCGAGAGCAAAGCGAGTGCGGCGACCGCGTCGCCTGCGCCCGGGTGGCTCGGCCCGACGAACCGGCTGGGAGCGCCTGCGGACGCCGGGTCCCCGGACGGTGAGCCCGCGGAGCGTTCGGCCGGCCCGCGCGCGGGGACGGACGCCTGGTGGCGCCGCGTCCCGCCCGTCGCCGGGCCGCTGCGGTCGTCGGACGGCCGGCGGATCGGGCACGTCGCGGTCCTCGGCTCGGACGGCGACACCCTGACCATCACCGTCGTCGGCACCGCACGACTCCCGAGGACGGCGTCGACCGCTGTCCTCACCGCCGACGACCGTGCCGTCGTCGAGCTGGGCACCGTCACGTCGGGCGTGCGCGGGGTGGGGTTCGTCCTCACCGCGGCCGACGCCGACCGGCTGCCGGACCCGGTCACGACCCTGGAGCTGCGGGACCGGGACGGCCGCACCGTCGCCACCGCCGTCCTGCTGCCGGTCTGAATCGGCGGACCGGTCGCGATCCGCGGCACGCGGGCACACGGCGGACCCACGCCGCACGACGAACGCTGGCCAGGTGGCGGACCCGCGCCGCACGACGAACGCAGGTCACGTGGCGGACCCGCGCCGCGCCTCCAAGCCGCTGCCACGACCGCCGGACGGGAGGCGCGGTGCGCGCCCGCCCCGTCGGATGCGGCACCATGGTGGGGTGACCGTCCCAGACCTCGCCGACCGGCTGTGGTGCCGCCTCCGGCTCGACCGTCTCGCCGGTGGCCGACAGGGCGGCTACGTCATCCGCGAGGACATGCTCGAGCACCCCGACACCGTCCGGTCCTTCCGGTGGATCCGGTGGCTGCTCGTCGCCGAGACCGTCGTCGGCCTCACCGCGATCGTCGTCGCCGTGCTGCTCACCCGGGCGGGTGCGACGGTGCCGTGGGCGGTGTGGTTCCGTGCGACCGTCGTCCTGCTCATCACGCTGACGCTCTACGTCTTCGCGTGGCGCGCGCAGCTCGGGTACTACTGGGCGTACCAGCGGCTGCGGCTGTTCAGCCGGATCTTCCCGATCGTCACGCTCGTCGTCGCGGCGATCCCGGGGCTCTACCCGTTCTGGATGGTGATCGAGCAGATCGTGTTCTCGTTGCTGATGATCGGCATCGGTGACGTGCTCACCTCGGACCACATGCGATCGGCGTTCCCGAAGCCCGTCCGGCCGTAGGGACGTGTGACCGTGCGGACCCCCGGTCAGTCGAGGGGGTACGGCGCGCTCGGCCCCGCGACCCGTGAGGCCGCGATCGACGCCAGGACCGCGAGCCCCTCGGCCGACGCCGAGCCCGACTCCGCGTGGTGGACCACGAGGAGCTGCCCGTCCGTGCCCCCGATGCCGTACTTCTCGCGCCGGAGCTCGAGGTCGCCGACCTCCGGGTGCCACATCCGGACGGCAGCACCGCCCAGCGGCCGGACGTCGTGCCGTGCCCAGAGCCGCCGGAAGTCCTCGCTGCCCAGCGACAGCTCGCCGACGAGTGCCGTGACCGCAGGGTCCTGCACGTCCGTGCCGATCGAGGCCCGGAACGCGGCGACCATCCCGGCCATCTGGTCCTGCCAGTCGGGGTAGCGGGCGGTCTCGGCGTCGTCGAGGAACATCGTCCGGAGCCGGTTCTCGCCCGCGCGGAGGCCCGGTGCGAGCTCGGTCGCGAGCGCGTTCGCCGCGAGGACGTCGAAGGACCGGCCCTCGACGAAGGCGGGCAACCCGATGACGTCGAGCAGCTGCAGCGTGCCGGTCGGCACCCGTTCGGCGTGGACCAGCCGCCGCCGGGGTCCCGCGGAGGCGCCGGCGAGCCCGTGCAGGTAGTCACGCGCCACCCCGTCGAGACCGAACACCCGCGCCAGCGCGTCGAGGACCTGCACCGAGGGGTTCCGGTCCCGTCCCTGCTCCAACCGGAGGTAGTAGTCCGAGCTGATCCCCGCGAGCGTCGCGACCTCCTCACGCCGGAGACCCGGCGTCCGCCGCACCCCGGTGACCCGGATGCCGACGTCCTCCGGCAGCACGAGCGCCCGTCGTGCCCGGAGGTGCTCGCCGAGGGGGTTGTCGTCCACGACCCCGATGCTACGGCGGTGCCGCGCGGCCGATCCTGGTCCCCGCACTCCCAGGGACGACGGGGGTCTGCCCCACCCGACGGCCCGCGGGCATCGTGGAGGACATGACGAACACGACCCTCCCCGGCGGCACGTACCGCCTCGCCGACGACCTCGAACTCACCCGCGTCGGGTACGGCGCGATGCAGCTCGCCGGACCCGGGGTCTTCGGGCCCCCGACCGACCGCGCCGAGGCCGTCCGGGTCCTCCGCACCGTCGTCGAACTCGGGATCACCCACATCGACACGTCCGACTTCTACGGCCCGCACGTCACGAACGAGGTGATCCGCGAGGCACTGCACCCGTACCCGGACGACCTGCACCTGGTGACGAAGGTCGGCGCCCGCCGTGACGAGCAGGGCGGGTGGCCGCACGCCCGCGAGCCGCACGAGCTCGTGGAGCAGGTGCACGACAACCTCCGGAACCTCGGTCTCGAGCAACTCGACGTCGTGAACCTCCGGATGGGCGGCTTCGACGCGCCCGAGCCCGGCAGCATCGCACCGCAGTTCGAGGCGCTCGCCGAGCTCCAGCAGCAGGGACTCATCCGGCACCTCGGGCTCTCCACCGTCAGCGCCGAACAGCTGGCTGAGGCGCAGACGATCGCCCCGGTGGTGTGCGTCCAGAACATGTACAACATCGCCCGTCGCGAGGACGACGCGCTCGTGGACAGCACCGCCGCCCAGGGCATCGCCTACGTGCCCTACTTCCCGCTCGGCGGCTTCTCGCCGATCCAGTCCGGTGCGCTCGACCGGGTCGCGGGACGGCTCGGCGTCACCCGGCTCACCGTGGCCCTGTCGTGGCTGCTGCAGCGCTCGCCGAACCTGCTGCTCATCCCGGGCACCTCCTCGGTCGCGCACCTCCGCGACAACGTCGCGTCGGCGGGCTTCGCCCTGCCGGCGGACGCGGTGGCCGAGCTGGACGCGATCGGCGCGGCCTGACGGGGTGACCCCGGACCGGCCGGGAGGCCCGTGGCGGCGCCGCCACGGGCCTCCCGGCCGTCGTGTGCGGACGTCGGTGCGTCCCTCTACGATGGCGGTGGGGGTGGAGTGTGAAACTCAAGGTGACCATTTCAGGGTCGGGGACCGAGCGGGACGTCGTCGTGACCGCGGACGTGACCGCCACGATCGGCAGTCTCGCCGAGCGACTCGCCGGCGGGCGTTCCGCGGCCGACGGTGTCCCGCTGACCCTGCGCGTCTGGGCGCCGGGTCGGGTGCAGGCACGGTTGCTCAACCCGTCCGCGACCGTACACGAGTCCTCGCTCCGCTCCGGCTGCCGCGTCGAGGTCGTCGCAGCGACCGACCGCCGCCGCGGTGACGACGTCGAGGACGCGCCCGCGGCCCTCCTCCAGGTGCTGACCGGGCCCGAGGCCGGCCACGAGTACCTGCTGTCGCGCGGGGTGAACCTGGTCGGCCGCGACGCCATGGCGCAGGTCTCCCTCGCCGACGACGACCAGGTGTCCCGCCGGCACGCCGCCATCACCGTCGGCGACACGGTCGAGGTCGTCGACCTCAACTCCGCGAACGGCGTCGCCGTCGACGGCCGTCTCGTCGCGCGGTCGTTCCTCGACCCCACCAACGTGGTCCAGCTCGGCGGGACGACCCTGCGCATCGCACCGCTGCCGGGCACGTCGGCGACCGGAACGGTCACGCCGACGGCACCGGGGACCACCCCCGACGACACCGAGTTCTCGCGCTCGCCCCGGGTCGAGCCCGCGTACCGCGGCAAGCACGTCACCCTGCCGGAGATCCCCGTCCCGGGGGAGAAGCCGCGGTTGCCCGTCATCGCGATCCTCGCGCCGATCATCCTCGGCGGGGTGCTCTTCCTCGTCACCAAGCAGCCGTACACGCTGGTCTTCATCGCGCTGTCGCCGATCATCATGATCGGCACGTGGATCGACCAGCGGGTCCAGACGCGACGGCGGAAGCGCGACGAGCGGGAGCGCTTCGAGGAGTCCCTGCGCGACGCCCGCGGCAGACTCGCCGCCGAGCGGGAGCACGAGCTCGAGGCCCGCGCCGCCGAATCGCCGGACCCGACCGCCGTGACCGCCGCGATGCGCGAGCGCAGCACGCTCCTCTGGACGCGGAAGCCCGAGCACACCACCTTCCTCGAGGTCCGTTTCGGCGCCGGCACGCAGCCCTCCCGGTCCACCGTGACCCTGCCGTCGAAGAACTCCGGCAGCGTCGACGACTGGAACCGCGCCGAGGCCCTGGCCGACGAGTACGCGACGGTCGGGCCGGTCCCCGTCGTCGAGACGTTCGAGCGCGCCGGCGCGATCGGGGTCGCGGGCACCGGGCTCGCCGCCGACGACGTCGCACGGTCCCTCGTGGTGCAGCTCGTCGGCCTGCACAGCCCCGCCGACCTCGTCCTGACCGCCTTCGCCGGTGGTGCCACCACGGAGCAGTGGTCCTGGCTCAAGTGGCTGCCGCACGTCGACTCGCCGTACAGCCCGATCCGGTCGCCGGGGTTGGTCCGCGACTTCGCGGGCGCGTCGGCCCTGCTCGCCGAACTCGAGGGCCTCGTCGTCACCCGCCGCGCCGCCGGGATCGGTCGTGGTGAGCGCGTGCGCTCCCGCATCGACGAGGACCGGGCACTCGACGAAGAGCACGGCGGAGCCGTCGAGCGGCTGCCCGCGGTGCCGGCCGTCGTGGTGCTCGTCACCGCCGAGGCCCCCGCGGACCGGGCGCGGCTCGTCGCGCTCGCCGAGGAGGGCCCCGACTACGGCGTGCACGTCCTGTGGCTCGCCCCGACCCTGCAGGCGCTGCCGGCAGCGTGCCGCACCGCCGTCGTGCTCGACCGCGCCACCGGCACCGTGACGGTCGGGTTCGTGCGGTCGGGTCTCTCCGTCGCGCTCGACCGCCTCGACCGGGTCGACAGCATCGAGGCGGCGACCGTCGCGCGGGCCGTCGCGCCCCTGCGGGACAGCGGGGCCCGGGTACTGGACGAGACCGACCTGCCGCACAGCGTCGCGTTCCTCGACCTGTACGAAGGCGACCTCGCCGGCGACCCGGCAGCCGTCGTGAGCCGGTGGTCGAAGAACGACAGCCTCACCGCGGACTGGGTCCCCGGAGCCGGACGCGAGTCCGGGGGCATCCGCGCCGTCGTCGGCCAGGGGCCGAGCGAACCGATGGCCCTCGACCTCCGCGTGCAGGGGCCGCACGCGCTCGTCGGTGGCACGACCGGGTCCGGCAAGAGCGAGTTCCTCCAGACCTGGATCATGGGCATGGCGGCGGAGTACGCGCCCGACCGCGTCACCTTCCTGCTCGTCGACTACAAGGGCGGCGCCGCGTTCGCGGAGTGCGTCGGTCTCCCGCACACGGTCGGGCTCGTCACGGACCTCACCCCGCACCTCGTCCGGCGGGCGCTGACGTCCCTGCGCGCCGAGCTCCGGTACCGCGAGCACCTGCTCAACGAGCGCGGGGCGAAGGACCTCGTCACCCTCGAACAGCGCGGCGACCCGGCCGCACCGCCCGCGCTCGTGATCGTCATCGACGAGTTCGCCGCCCTCGCCACCGAGATCCCGGAGTTCATCGACGGCGTGATCGACGTCGCGCAGCGGGGCCGGTCGCTCGGCCTGCACCTCGTCATGGCCACGCAGCGGCCGAGCGGGGTCATCAAGGACTCCCTCCGTGCCAACACGAACCTCCGCATCGCGCTCCGCGTCGCCGACCCCGTCGACAGCGAGGACGTGCTCGGGGTGTCCGACGCCGCCTTCTTCGACCCGGGGACGCCCGGTCGTGCCGCGGCGAAGACCGGGCCCGGTCGCGTGGTCGACTTCCAGACCGCGTACCTCGGCGGACGGTCCGACGACGCCGTCCACGAGTCCGACGTCGAGGTGCAGGACCTCCCGTTCGGCCCCGGCTCCGTCTGGCCGAGCGGCGTCCGAGCACCGAGTGACACCACCCGGAAGAAGGACATCGAGCGCCTCGCCACCACCATCGCGCGTGCCGCCGACGCCCGTGCGCTCGCGGTGCCGCGCAAGCCCTGGCTCGACCAGCTGCCCGACACGGTCGACCTCGCCGCACTGCCGGCGTCCGACGGGGCACGGCTCGTGGTCGGGACCGTCGACGTGCCGGAAGCGCAGCAGCAGACCCCCTTCGTCGTCGACCTCGACGTGGTCGGGAACCTCGCCGTCCTCGGCGCCGGCGGCACCGGCAAGTCCCAGGCGCTGCGCGCCCTCGCCGTCGCGGCCTCCGCGGTCGCGGACCGGTTCCCCGTGGAGATCACCGGACTCGACTTCGGCGGTGGCGGGCTGAGCGTGCTCGAGGGGCTGCCCACCGTCGGCACCGTCATCAGCGGGCCGGACGACGAACGCATCACGCGCCTCCTGGCCGACCTCAGCGCGACCATCGCGGACCGCTCGACCCGCTTCGCCGCCGCCCGAGCGGCGAACCTCACCGAGTACCGCGCCGCGACGGGCCTGGCTGAGCCGCGCATCCTGGTGCTCGTCGACGGGATGGGTGCGTTCCGCGCCGAGTACGAGTTCCGCCCGGGAGCGACCCAGGTCTTCGACCAGGTCGTCGGGATCGCCGCGACCGGACGGGCCCTCGGCGTCCACCTCGTGATGTCCGCCGACCGTCTCGGGGCGTTCCCGACCAACCTGCAGGCGGCGGTGGGGGAGCGCGTCGTGCTGCGACTGGCGAGCGAGCTCGAGTACCACGCGGCGGACGTGCCGGCCGACGTGCTCGAGGACGCCGTCCCCGGGCGCGCGCTCGTCGACGACCACGAGGTGCAGATCGGGGTGCCCGGGGGCACCGCGGACCTCGGACGCCAGGACGCGGCGATCGTGGCGCTCGCCGACGGACTCCGCGCGCGCGGTGTCGTCGACGCGCAGCCGATCCGGACGCTGCCGACCGTCGTGGACCCGGCAGCGCTGCCGGTGTCCGTCGCCGGGCGGCCGACCATCGGGCTCGCGGACGACACCCTCGCTCCGATCGGCATCCCGACCGACGGCATGTTCGTCGTCACGGGACCGTTCGGCTCCGGACGCAGCACCACGATGCGCACGCTCATCCGCGCGGTCCGGTCGACCTGGTCCGAGCGGCCGGCGCACCTCATCGTCGGTCGTCGGTCGTCGCTCCGGGACGCCACCGACTGGGCCTCCGTCTCGACCGACGGCGAGTCCGCCGAGGCTCTCGCAGCGGAACTGGCGGCGGGGCTCGAGGGCGGTGTGTCATCAGGTGCGGTCGAGCCGGTCGTCGTGATCGAGAACGTCGGCGACTTCGAGGGGCTGCCCGCCGAGGGCCAGGTCGCACGGCTCATCAAGGCCGCGCGACGGGCGGGCGTGTTCGTCCTCGCCGAGGCGGACACGGTGACGGCGCCCAGCGCGTGGCAACTCTTCGCCGAGCTGAAGACCGCCCGCGCCGGCATCGCCCTGCAGCCGGAGGAGACCGACGGGCTCACGCTGTTCCGGACCGCGTTCCCCCGGGTCACCCGGTCGGACTTCCCGGTCGGACGCGGCATCATGGTCGATTCCGGGCGGATCACCCGCGTCCAGGTCGCCCACACCGAGGACATCGCCGTACCCCGCTGACGGGGGGTAGACATTGCGTGCGCGAGGAAATTTCAGTTGGTGTTACGGTGTTCGGAGTCGCCGGAGGGGCTGGCGACACCGACCACCGTGAAGGGGTGCAACGTGGCCAACATCAACGTCTCCTACCAGGAGCTCAACAGCAACGCCGACCGACTCGTCGCCGGGCGTGACGAGATCAACGCGACGCTCTCGAAGCTGCAGTCGCAGATCGCGGCGCTGACACAGGCGGGGTTTCAGACGGACCGTTCGTCGGGTGCCTACAACGAGGCGTACCAGCGCTTCACGAACGGGGCGCAGAACACGATCGGCGGGCTCAACGACCTCGCGCAGTTCCTCCGGACGACCGCTCAGACGCTGGGCGACGTCGACCAGCAGCTGGCGTCGAAGCTCGGGCGCTGAGCGGGCGCACGGATCATCGGACGGCCGGTGGCGCATCGCAGCGCGCCGGCCGTCCGGGTACTCGGGGGTGAACATGAGCGGCAAGCTCAGAGTGTCGTACGCGGCACTCGAATCGTTGTCGACCTCGGTGACGTCGGCAGCCGACGACGTCGAGATCGGATCGAAGATCGAAGGCGGTCAGGGGAACGCCGAGATCGGATCGGACGTCGTCGCGGACGCCTTGTCGAACGCGACGAAGCAGCAGGTGCAACGGTCGCAGATCGCGGCGGAGAGCATCCGGGCGGCCGGGAAGTTCCCGTTGTCCGTGAAGCAGTCGTACGCCGACGCCGATGCTGCGCAGGCACAAGCGATGGCGGCGCAGTGAGCTGGACGCATGACGACCCCGGGCAGGGGAGTCCCGCGGGCATCCTCGGCGTCGCCGGGCTCCGTACTGCGCGGGCGAGCAAGGTGCGGGACGCGCAGCGCACGCTGCACAGCGCGAGCTCCCAATCTGGGGTGGACTGGGAAGCGGCGAGCCAGCGGTCGTTCGTGGCGCAGTTGTCGAAGCATGCAGCGGACATCGAACTGGTGGCGACGGGGCTCGAGAAGCAGGCGGAGGCGTTGACGACCTACGCGGGGCAGTTGACGCAGATCAAGGACCGGCAGACGGTGCTGGAACGGCAAAGGAGCGCCGCGCAGAACCGTCTCGCCCTGGCGCGGATGAAGCTGCTCGCTACGCCGGACGTGCCGAACTTCACGAAGCAAGGAGACTCGGACGACGACGGCCGCAAGAAGCGCGCCGCAGCAGAGACCGCCAACACTGACGCAGAGGCCGACTTGCGGGCGATCGACGCGCTATGGGACCAGTTGCTCACTGATAGGCGAAGTATCGACACTTCTTGTGCGCAAGCTCTTGAGGCCGGCGAGGTGCTCGGTGGTCTCGCCGTACTCAGCACGGGTACAGTCGCCAGCATCGGTTCAGACGTTTTCTTGAAGATGCTGAGCGAACTCAGCCGGGCGGATCTCGAGATCTTGACGAAGCAATTCCCCGAGACAAGAAACCTCCTCGACGGGGCCGATCCGTGCAAGATAGCTGATTGGTGGGACGCTCTCCCGCGGGAACAGCGTGATGTTCTTATTGCGGGGGCATCGACGGTGATCGGAGGGCTGAACGGTATTCCGGCATTGGATCGAGTGAAAGCCAATCGCCTGAATGCGAAGTTTCAACTTGCACGAGTTGAGACAAAACTCGAAGATCGAGAGCGCATTGCTCGTGATGCTGGTCGCGACCCGGACGACGACCCGGACATCGCCGATCTCCGAAGGCAGGTGGAATATCTCCATGATGCTTCAATCGAGCCTCCGAAGGTGCAGCTATACCTCTATCAGCCTGAGTTGGACCGGATCGTCGAGATGGTAGGCACCCCCAGCGCCAGTACGGAAAAGGTTGTGACATACTCGCCGGGGACCTTCGGCAACCTGCAAGGCTTCTACGATCGCAACACCCAACAAGTTTCCACTTGGTTGCAGCAACAGGACAAGGAGGGCCTGGTTGCATTCGTCTATAAGGACGGACGCTATCCTCAGAATCCGCTCACTGAAGCCAATGATGAGGCTTATGCGCGCAGGACTGGTGCGCAGCTTGCCGCTTTCGAAGACGGGCTCTCCCAAGACCCGCTGCTAGCTGGCCGACAGTCCATCGGGATCGGTCACAGCTGGGGAACGGCGAACGTCACCTCGTCTGAGCTCGCTGGGGCTCACTACGATACGGTGATCTCATTGTCCGGAGCTGGGACGCCAAGCTCGTGGGTGAAGAACTCCCAGACGCACTACGCGGACTTCTCCTATCCCGACATCTTGCAGGACGCCCAGGACATCCGCGTCGGTGAGCATGGAGTTGTCTGGGGAGGACGCAACCCACGAGAAGTCGGATTTGACCACGGAGATTACTACAAAGCACCTCTGAGTTGGACCAACTTCCCGGGGAATTTCCTTGTGAATCCCCTGCTGAGGGCTTCGGCTGGTCTCGATGCACATAACCTCACAGCTACTTCGGATGACGCAAACACGGATCTACTCGACGACATGCGTGATTACATATACACCACGGAAGAGTGATGACCATACTGAGATGCGTCGCGATCGCAATGATCGTGACGCTGTTGACGGGGTGCTCGATGAAGAACGAACTGCCAGCTGATCCACAAGATCGGATTGCCGCCGCGAAGCGCATGACCCAAAAGGCCGAGTCGCGTGCTATTGCTCTTGTTCCCGCCGCAAAATTGAGGGAAGTCGATCAGTTCGATACCGGTGCGATACTTTCGTGTTCATCCGGCTACCAATGGACTGGTGGGGTGAGAGCTCCGCTTCGTTCTGGGGTTGATGGGGAAGCAGTGCAAGCCGCGTTGGCGAGCGCAGCCTCGGATCATGGGTTCACAGTGACCAACGATAAACTTCTCACTGGCAAAACACGCTACAAGCTCGTCGACGACACCGGCGTAGAGCTGCTGGTGACGATGTACAAGCGGGAGACGCTCGTGAACATCACGTCAGCATCGCCGTGCTTCAGCTTGCCCGAGGGCTTCCACCCGCCATCGGTGTATTGACCGTGAGCGCCCAATGGCGTCGGTCTCGCTGTTCCAAGGGCTGCGAGTCAAGCAGGACCGACTTGTTCACACCTCTGAGTCTTTCCTTCGCGACTGTCTTGGGTTCCGGACCGGCTATTGATGTCAACTTGTTTCGCGTTGCACGTGATCACTGCGCAACTTCCACCTCGGAATTGTCGACGAGCGACTATTCGGCAGGGGAGGTACCTGATCGAGGTCATGCCCGCGGCTCTCGCTCACTCTTTCGGTGGCGGCGGGAACACGACAACGGGCACGAATCACCTGTTGTAGCGGCAGCGATGGTGCGACGTGGGGCAGCGACACTTCTGGCGCTAGGCGGTTCAATTGCTCTCGTGATGCTCGCAGGAGGCTGCGCGGAGAGTCATGCAGATGCGCCGCAGCAGACCGCGAGCGGCGGGCAGTCCCTGTCGCAGGCGGAGCGAGAGCTTGCTCAGCAGTCCGGCTTACGAAGAACGAACATCGAAGTGGATACGAGCTACTCCGGTCCGAGCGCGCGTAGCCTCATCACCGTCGAGGGCACCGCATCCAGCGAGGCGCTGATACCAGAATATATCGAGTACATGGCGCAGGTTGGTTGGTCGGTCAATGACGTCGAACCAGATACGGGAATCTTCGTGCGAATCCGATCCACGCCGCAATCGATCATCGGTGCGATTGCGCGGATGAATGGTTGGACCACGGCGACCTATTCGCCCTCCACGGGCGACCTGAAACAACTCGTCACCCTGCCCAAAGCGGCGGTGCGGCAGCGCTTCGGTGATTGGCCCGGGCCACCGCCGACGACTATTCCTTGATCGCGCAAAGATGACAGCGTTTGATACAGGACAAAGCAGTTCGCCACCGTTATCGTCTTCTGCATTGCGGAGCTCTGGTGCATCGCGCGGGTCGTCCTGCTCGTCGTCATCGTCGTGTGGGCCTTCGGCGCCATCCGCTGACCACAGCGGGCGTTCCGTCGTCCCGGGGGACACCGGCCTCGGCTGGCACGGGGCATCGCAGCGCATCCTCGGACCATGACCGACCGGACCAACGCCGACGCCGCCAGCCCCACCCTCCCGGGCGGCACCTACCGCCTCGCCGACGACCTCGAGCTGACCCGCTTCGGCTACGGCGCGATGCAGCTCGCCGGACCGAACGTGTTCGGCCCGCCGAAAGACCACGACGAAGCCGTCCGGGTCCTCCGAGCGGTGGCGGACGCCGGCATCACCCACATCGACACCGCGGACTTCTACGGCCCGCACGTGACGAACGAGCTCATCCGCGAGGCACTGCATCCGTACCCGGACGACCTGCACATCGTGACGAAGGTCGGGACTCGCCGCGATGACAAGGGGCGGTGGCCGCAGGCCCGCCAGCCCGAGCAACTGGTGGAGCAGGTGCACGACAACCTCCGGACCCTCGGGCTGGAGCAGTTGGAGGTCGTCAACCTGCGGGTCGGCGGGTTCGACGCTCCGGAGCCCGGCAGCCTCGCACCGCAGTTCGAGGCCCTCGCCGAGCTGCAACAGCAGGGACTCATCCGGCACCTGGGCCTCTCGACGGTGACGGCCGAACAGCTCGCGGAGGCCCAGGGCATCGCACCGGTCGTGTGCGTGCAGAACATGTTCAACGTGGCCCGACGCGAGGACGAAGCACTCGTGGAGGCGACGGCGGAGCAGGGCATCGCCTACGTGCCGTACTTCCCGCTGGGCGGCTTCTCGCCGATCGAGTACGCCACGCTCGACGCCGTCGCGGAGCGGTTGCACGTGTCGCGGCTGACGGTGGCGCTCTCGTGGCTGCTCAAGCGGTCGCCGAACATCCTGCTCATCGCAGGGACCTCGTCGGTCGAACACCTGCACGAGAACATCGCCTCGGCGGCTTTCGACCTCCCTGCCGACGCCGTCGCGGAACTGGAAGCGCTCGGCGCCGCCTGACACGGGAGCGGCAGCGGCAGCGGCAGCGCTAGCGGCAAGGGGTCGGACAGCCGGCGCAGCCGGACGGCCGCGGCAGCCAGACGGCCGCGACAGCCGGACAGCCGCCCCAGCCCCAGCGGCCTCAGCGCTCCCCAGCCTCAGCCCACGGTCGCCAACGCGAACGGCAGCACCGCCGACGCCCCGGCCCGCCGGAGTTCCCGCCCCGCCACCGTCATCGTCCACCGGCTGTCGACGAGGTCGTCCACCAACAGCACCGGCCCCTCGTGTGCCTGCAGCGCAGCGGCCAGCCCGGGATCGACCACGAAGGTGTCCCACACCCCGGACAGTCGGTACGCACTGTTCGTCGCACCGTCGCCGCGGGGCGTCCCGCCAGACCGGCCGACCGTCCCGAGGAACTGCAACCGTCCGATCGAGGCGATCGCCTCCGCGACCGAGGCGACGAGGGACGGCCGAGACCGCGAGGACATCGCCACGACGCCCGTCGGTCGCTCGGCCCACGGCCAGTCCTTGAGTGCTCGGACGCAGCCGTCGACGAGCTCCTTCGAGACCGGTCCGTCCGGCGTCGAGGCGGCGAAGAGCGCGCGGAGCGGCCCTCCCCACCCGAGGTCGGTGAGCCGGGCCACCGCCCGGCCTGGCTCGACCAGTTCGTCCGCGCTGATCTTGCCGCGCACGGGCACCCCGAGCGCGCCCATGCCCGACGGCCACTGGGCCCGCGGTGCGATCTCGACGCCGACCTTGTCGAGTGCGGCGGCGGCACCGGAGGCGTCGGTGGTCGACACCTCGGTCGGGTACCAGACGCCCGCGCAGTTGTCGCAGCGGCCGCAGGGTTCGGCGGAGGGGTCGTCCAGGTCCTGCTGGAGCAGCTGCATCCGGCACGCCGAGGTCGACTCGTACGCGAGCATCGACGCCGCCTCGGCAGCACGGGCCGCGGCGACCCGCTCGTACCGCGGCGCGTCGTACTCCCACCGCTGCCCGGTGGCGACCCAGCCGCCGGTGACCCGCTGCACGGCGCCGTCGACGTCGAGCACCTTCAGCAGGAGTTCGAGAGTCGACCGCTTGATGTCGACGAGCCCCTCGAGCGCGACGGTGGAGAGCGCGGAACCGGCCGTGGACAGGGCGTCGAGCACGGCGGCGGCGCGCGACTCGGTCGGCATCGAGGCGCCGGCGAAGTACTGCCAGATCTCCTGGTCCTCGCGTCCGGGCAGCAGCAGGACGTCGGCGTTGTCGGTCGCACGACCCGCACGACCGATCTGCTGGTAGTAGGCCACGGGGGAGGAGGGCGCGCCCACGTGCACGACGAACCCGAGGTCCGGCTTGTCGAAGCCCATGCCGAGCGCGCTCGTCGCCACGAGCGCCTTCAGCTCGTTGCCCTTGAGCTGCTGCTCGAGCTGTTCGCGCTCGTCGGTGTCGGTGCGGCCGGTGTATGCCCGCACGGCGTAGCCGTTGTCCCGCAGCAGACGAGCGATGTCCTCGGCGGCGGAGACCGTCAGCGTGTAGATGATGCCGCTGCCCGGGAGATCGCCGAGGTGCGCCAGCAGCCACCCCAGCCGCTGCCGGGCGTCGGGCAGCGTGAGCACCCCGAGCCGCAGCGACGCGCGTGCGAGCGACCCGCGGATCGTGAACACCGGGTCGTCCGGGCCGGCGGTCAGCTGTTCGGCGACGTCGTCGACCACGCGCTCGTTCGCCGTGGCGGTGGTCGCGAGGACGGGCACCCCGTGCGGCAGTGACCGGATGAGCTCGGCGAGCCGGCGGTAGTCGGGGCGGAAGTCGTGGCCCCAGTCGGAGATGCAGTGCGCCTCGTCCACGACGAGCATGCCCATGCGCGCGATCAGCGTCGGGAGCTGCTCGTCGCGGAACCGCGGGTTGTTCAGCCGCTCGGGGGAGACGAGCAGGACGTCCACGTCGTCGCGGGCGAGCGCAGCCTGGGTCTCGCCCCACTCGTGCGCGTTCGCGGAGTTGATCGAGACGGCCCGCACGCCCGCGCGCGCGGCGGCGGCCACCTGGTCGCGCATCAGGGCCAGGAGTGGTGAGACGAGCACCGTCGGTCCGCCACCGCGACGGCGGAGCAGCAGCGTCGCGAGGAAGTACACCGCGGACTTGCCCCAGCCGGTGCGCTGCACCACGAGCGCGCGCTGCCGGTGCTCGACCAGTGCCGAGATCGCTTCGAGCTGGCCCGGGTGGAACACCGCGTCGGTGCGACCGGTGAGCGCAGCCAGCGCCTGCTGCGCCTCGGCGGCGATGTCCGCCGACGGCGGAGCGACGCCGGCAGGACGCGAGCCGACAGGCGGGGGTGCTGCGGGGGATTCCATGCCCCCATCGTGTCAGGAGCGACCGACGGAACGTGCCCCGTGCCTCCAGGCCGTGCAGAACGCGCGCACTGCGCGCACCTGTGCAAGACTCGCGCCGGCCCGGCCCGGCCCGGCCCGGCCCGGCCCGGCCCGGAGCCGAAACCCGAGCCGAGCCGGAACCGGGCCCGCCCCGGTCCCCACCCTCACTGGTAGGTGATGAGCGCCGGACTCGGTTGCACGTCCCGCATGGTCTGCTCCGGGGTCAGCATCGGCTGGTCCTCGTCGAAGAAGTTCTTCCAGCCCCAGTGCACGCCGGCCGGAGCGTCCTCGTGCAGCGCGTTCCACGTCGACTGCTTGTCCGGCTGCGACCCTTGGCCGTCGACGTGGACGAGCAGGTCCAGCTCGGGGTGCTCGTCGAGCGACGACCGGTCCTGCACCATCGCGGACCGGAACTGGTGGAGCACGAGCGCCTTCGGCGGCAACCCCTCGGTCCGGACGAGGTCCGCGAGCCAGTCCGACACCCGGTTCACCTCCGCCGCGCTCACGCTCCCGATCTGCTGCAGCGGCACCTGGTCCTCCGTGAGTCGCCACTCCGGGTCGAGCGCGAGCCACACGCCGGGCTTCGACAGCAGCGACTCGTACCGACGGGCCTGGCTGAGGAAGTCCGACCGGCCCGGCTGCAGGTCGAGGATCACCGGCATCCCCGCGTCGTGTGCCGCGTCGACGTACGGCTCGAGCTCCGAGACGGGCAGCTCGGTCGAGTAGTCGCCGTCCGACCCCGGTGCACCGGCGGCGACGGTCGCGATGACCTCCATCGCGGGCGTCACCGGTTCGTCCGACACCGCGTCGTACCGGTGCGCCATCGCCGTCGCGCGGCGCACGGTCGCGTCCGGGCCCTGCTCGCCGAGTACGCCGAGCGCCGGCGTCCCGGGCGCTCCGTAGAGCGCGACGTAGCGGTGGCCGTCGAACGGACGCTGGCCGCCGTGCGGCAGCTGCCAGCCACCCTCCGCTGCGCGGACCGTCCATCCCGGGTCCGGGAGGGCTTCGAACGCGCGTCCGACGAGGACGGTCGGGTGGTCAGCACGGTCGTGGAGGGCCGTCACGACGTCCGGCGCGGCGGCCGGGTCGGTGACGCCCGACGGCATCGGCACGACACGAGCCCCGGCAGCGCGGGCGGTCGCGACGGCTGCGCGGTCCGAGCGGCGGTCCGCCACCACCACGGTGGCCGGCCTGGAGGCACGGCTCGCCCCGGGTGCGCCTGCCCGGTCCGGCGCCTCCCGCTGTTCCACGTCCGTGTCGAGCGACACGTCGCCCTCGGCCTGGTACCAGCGTGCGCCGAGGCGATCGAGTTCGCGGGCGACCCGCGCGTCGCTCGCGTTGCCCGCCCGCGAGCTCGTCGTGACGAGGAGGGGTACGTGTGCCCGCACCGCGGTCTCGGCCGCCGTGGTCACGGCGTCCGAGTCGTCGGCCGGCGCGACCACCGCGCCGGGAGCGGTGGCGAACAGGGCGCGACTCGCCCGGACCGCCCGCTCTGCGGCGTCCGGCTGGTCGACCACGGTCACCGTGTCGGAGGACGCGGCGGCGAGGGTCGCCGGGGGTTCGGACGCGTCACCTCCCGTGCAGCCGGCGGCTCCGAACAGCAGACCGGCGGTCGTCAGGGCGATGGCGAGACGGACGGAGCGGGAACGCATCCGGACACCCTACGAGTGCCGTCTCGACGGCGCGTGCACGGGCACGGTCCGGCGTCCGCTATGCTGGTCGGGCTGCTCCGGACGGGGCAGTGGGGTCCGCTCGTCGGGCCTCGCGGGCTGTGGCGCAGCTTGGTAGCGCACTTGACTGGGGGTCAAGGGGTCGCAGGTTCAAATCCTGTCAGCCCGACCGCATTCGCAGACGGAGAGGCCCACCGACGACGAGTCGGTGGGCTTCTCTCGTCGAACCGGGATCCGGGCCGCCCGGCCGCAGCTCAGGGGCCTCAGTGACCGGAGCCGAGGTTGCCAGCGAGGCGCCGGTGGATCGCCTGGCTGGCGTCGTTCATCCCCCGGATCTCGACGCGCTTGCCGTGCTGGTGGTACTTCGTCTCGATGCCGTCGAGCGCGGCGACGGTGGAGGCGTCCCACACATGTGACCCGGTCATGTCGATGACCACGAGGTCCGGGTCGCCGGAGTAGTCGAACTGGGTGGTGAGGTCGTTCGAGGAGGCGAAGAACAATTCGCCCTCGACGGTGTAAAGCGCGTGCTGCGCACCGTCCGGCAGCGTCTCGATGCTGCGCGAGACGGTCGTGAAGCGGGAGACGCGGCGGGCGAAGACGACCATCGCGGCGACGACGCCGATGATGACGCCGACGGCGAGGTTGTCGGTGGCGACGACGATCACGACGGTGAGGACCATGACGATGGTCTCCCCGACGGGCATCCGCTTGAGGGTGGAGGGCTTGATGCTGTGCCAGTCGAAGGTGCCGACGGAGACCATCACCATGACGGCCACGAGGGCGGCCATCGGGATGATCGCGACGACGTCCCCGAGCCCGACGACGAGGACCAGTAGGAACACGCCGGACAGGAACGTCGAGATGCGGGTGCGGGCCCCGGAGGCCTTGACGTTGATCATCGTCTGGCCGATCATCGCGCAGCCGCCCATCCCGCCGAACAGGCCGGAGGCGATGTTCGCGACGCCCTGGCCGAGGGCTTCGCGGGTCTTCCGGGAGCCGGTGTCGGTGACCTCGTCGACGAGCTTCGCCGTCATCAGCGACTCGAGGAGCCCGACGAGGGCCATCGCGAGTGCGTACGGGGCGATCGTCGTGAACGTCTCGAGGTTCAGCGGCACGTTCGGGATGAAGAAGGTCGGAAGGCTGTCCGGGAGCGTGCCTTCGTCGCCGACGGTCGGGATCGCGATCGACGCGAACACGGTCACCGAGGTCAGGACGACGATCGCGACGAGCGGTGCGGGGATCGCCTTCGTGAAGCGGGGCAGCAGGACGATGATCGCGATGCCGGCGGCGGCGATCGGCCAGACGAGCCAGTCGACGCCGATGATGTTCGGCAGTTGCGCGGTGAAGATGAGGATGGCGAGTGCGTTGACGAACCCGACCATGACGGACCGGGGCACGAACCGCATCAGCTTCGCCGCCCCGAGTCCGCCGAGGATGAGCTGGAAGACGCCGCCGAGGAGGACGGTGGCGATGAGGTAGTCCAGGCCGTGCTCCTTGACGACGGGGGCGACGACGAGAGCGATCGCGCCGGTGGCCCCGGTGATCATCGCGGCGCGACCGCCGACGAACGCGATGACGACGGCCATCACGAACGCCGAGAACAGGCCGACGCGGGGATCGACGCCGGCGATGATCGAGAACGAGATCGCCTCCGGGATCAGGGCGAGGGCGACGACGAGGCCGGCGAGGACCTCGCGGAGCAGGACCTTCGGGTTCCTGAGGGCGGACAGGACGGTCGGACTGCGGTGTGCCTGGACAGGTGTGGGCCGAGTGACGGTCGTCACGGTTCTCCTTCGGTGTGCTGGGGTGCGGGCGCTGCGCCCGCGAGTGCTGTTCGTGGGGCGCGTCATCGCGCACGGTCGGCGGCGACGGAGCGCTCGGCCGATCCCAACCCTTCCGCCGCGGAAGGGTTGCTCGGGTGTGACTCTAACGCAACGGAAGGGTTGCCGTGGATCTGGTGTGCTTGCGAGTGACGGGCCGGCGGCGTCGAGGTGCCGATCATCCGGGTCTGCACGGGTTGCTATGGTCGAACCCTGACACCACGGAAGGGTCTGTGGTCCGGTCGTGTACCGAGCCGGGCTCCCGGCGGGCCCCGTCGTGGTCACCACACCGGCGAGGTGCTGTACCTTGACCGGCCGACAGGGAGACGAGCACCGATGCGTTCGATCGTGTACACCAGCACCCAGACCCGTCCGATCACGGACACCGAGCTCGCGCAGATCCTCTCCGTCGGCCGGGAGAAGAACACCGCGCTCGGCGTGACCGGGATCCTCGCGCACAAGGGCGACAACTGCCTCGGGATCCTCGAGGGTGACGACGAGACCGTCGCTGCCCGGTTCGAGCAGGTGCGCCGTGATCCGCGGCACACGAACGTCCGGGTCCTCGCCGACGAGCCGATCGCACAGCGGTCGTTCCCGGACTGGTCGATGGCGTTCCAGCCGCTCGATCCGCTGATGCAGCAGGTCCCGGGCTTCCGCGACCTCTTCGCGTCCGGCCAGGCCCTCGACCCCGCAGCGGGGCTGACACGGGCCCGCGGGTTGCTGGAGTGGTTCCGCAAGCACCCGCTCGCCCCGCTCACGAGCCAGACCGCCGAAGCGGACGAAGCCCCGCGCACGCGCGCGATCAACGGCGCGATCACGGCGCTCCACGACGGCGGCATCGCCCGGTTCACCCTCGAGGACGCCGCAGCGAGGGCCGGGATGAGCGTGGCTGAACTGCGCGAGACGTTCCCGACGGAGCGGGTGCTGCTGGCGGCGACCGTGGAGCGGTGGACGCTCACGATCTCCGGACCGCTGGCGCCCCTGATCGGCGAGCAGGGCACCGTCGCGTTCCTGCACGCGCTCCTCGCCGCGCACGCGGAGGAACCGGCGCTCATGGAACTGCTGGCGTGGAGTCTGGCGTCCGCGGCGGACCCGACCGTGGACGGTGCTGACTACTACCGGTCCACGTACCGACGGTTCCGGCAGGTGGTCCGGGACGGCCTCGCAGCAGACGTGCGGGAAGGCCGCGAGCCGGGCACGATGGACCCGCTCCGCGGTGCCGAGCAGCTCCTCGCCCTCTACGACGGGCTCCGCCTGCAGGCGTTGCTGACGAGCGACACGGACCTCGTCGACTCCTTCGACCGGGCGGCGACGCGGATGCGGCGCGGATGGTCCGAGCAGTACGAACAGCCCACCTACTGGGACATCCCCGTCGCCGGAGGCCGGTAGGAGTGGCACTCGGACGGACACGCTGACCGGTGCCCTCGGGCCGGATCCCGCCGCAGACCTGCCATGATGCCGTCATGGAACCGACGACACCGCAGGACGACAGGTCGTCGTTCCGTCGCTTCCACGTCGAGTCGATCAGCGAGGACCGCAGCCCCGAGATCGACCGGACGTACGGCATCGCGGACGGTGTCGGTGCGACGCTCGAGGCCTACCGCTACGTCGGGGCCGGCGACGCGGACGTGTCGATGCGCGGCGCGGAGGTCGAGGGCACCCGTTCCGGTCGGCTCGACCCCCGCCCGGACCACATCGTGTTCTGGATCGCCGACGGCACCGCCACGGTCGAGGACGCCACGGACGGCTCCGTCCTGACCGCGGTCCCGGGCCACCCCGTCCTGCTCTCGGCGTCCGTGCCGTACCGGTTCACCGCGGACACCCGGAAGATCACGATGCTGCACCTGTCGGACCGCATCCTCCGACAGGCCCTCGCCCGACGAGGCCGCACGGTCCCCGGCGCGCTCGTGTTCGGGCAGCAGGCGGACATCGCCTCCGCACTCGGACCCCTCCGAGCGATCCTCCGCAACCGTGCCGCAGCGTTGTCCGACGAACAGGTCGACGGTGCCGGCCGTGCGGCGCTCAACGCCGAGATCGCCGCCTCGGTCGTCGAGGCGTTCCCGCTCGTCGTCCCGGACGCGGACGAGCGGAGGTCGGCGGCCGTCCTGGCCGCGCAGTGGATGCACGAGCACGCGGCCGAGCGGATCGCGCTCCGGGACGTCGCCGCCGCGGTCGGACTGAGCGAACGTGGACTGCAGAGTGCGTTCCGCCGCCGGTTCGACGAGACGCCGATGGAGCGGCTGCGCGCCGAACGGCTCGACGGCGCCCGCACCGACCTGCGCTTCGCGGCGCCGGGCACCCACGTGCGGGACATCGCCCGGCGGTGGCAGTTCGGGCACTTCGGGCGCTTCGCGGCGAACTATGCGGAACGCTTCGGGGAGTCGCCGAGCGAGACACTGCGCCGCACCCGGGAAGCCGCCGAGCGCGGAACGCCGCCCCGGACGTCGCCGTAGGATCGGGCAACGCGTCGCATCGACGGAGATGCGCGCGTCGCGATCACGGAGATGAGAGACCGGGATGACCGACACACAGCACAGCCAGCGCCGATCCCAGGCGACCGCCTCGGTGGCGGCGATCCTCGCCGAGTCGGCGAAGCGGTTCCCGGACGACGTCGCGGTCGTCGTGGGCGACCGCCGCACCACCTACGCCGACCTGTGGGCCCAGACGCTCGCGTACGCGGGCGCGCTCCGTGCCCGCGGTATCGAAGCGGGATCGCGGGTCGCGATGCTCGTCCCGAACGTCGAGGACTTCCCCCGCGTCTACTACGCCACGCTCGCGCTCGGCGCCGTGGTCGTCCCCGTGCACGCGCTCCTGAAGCGGGGCGAGATCGAGTACGTGCTCCGCGACGCGCAGGCGTCACTCCTGGTGTGCGCGGCACCGCTGCTCACCGAGGGGGCCGCCGGCGCGGCACTCGCCGGGGTGGACGTCGTCACGGTCCTCGCCCCGGCAGGCGGAGCGGGCGGTCCGGGTGGAGCAGGCGAAGCAGGCGGAGCGGACGCGCCGGCGGGCGCGGCACCAGGCACGCGCGCCGCGCCCGACCGGCTCGAAGACCTCGCGCAGGAGTCGGAGCCGCTCGACACCTACGTCCCGCGCGATCCGTTCGACACCGCCACGATCCTCTACACGAGCGGCACGACCGGCCACCCGAAGGGCGCCGAGGGCTCGCACTTCGCCCTCCTCGAACAGGCGAACACGAACCTGCTCAGCACGTTCGACCTGCACCGGGGCGACGTCATGCTCGGCGCGTTGCCGCTGTTCCACACCTTCGGCCAGACCTGCACGATGAACACCGGCTTCCGGGTCGGTGCGACGATCGTGCTCCTGCCGAAGTTCGACGGCGACGGCGCCCTGGCCGCCATGGTCGAGCACGACACCCAGGTGTTCATGGGCGTGCCGACGATGTACATGGCGCTCCTCGACGCAGCCACCCGCACCGGGTCGAGGCCTCCGCTCCGCTACGCGATCTCCGGCGGCGCGTCCCTCCCGCTCGCCGTGCTCGAACGCTTCCAGCAGGTCTTCGACGCCCCGGTGCACGAGGGCTACGGCCTCACCGAGACGTCCCCGGTGGCGACGTTCAACCACGTCGGCACGACCCCTCGCCCGGGCACGATCGGCACCCCGGTGTGGGGCGTGGACGTCGAGATCGCCGACCCGGAGACCCAGGACCGCATCGTGATGCTGCCGCACGGGCAGATCGGGGAGCTCGTCATCCGCGGGCACAACCTCATGAACGGCTACCTCGACCGCCCGGAGGACACCGCGGCGGCGATCGTCGACGGCTGGTTCCGCACGGGCGACCTCGGCACGAAGGACGACGACGGGTACCTGACGATCGTCGACCGCACGAAGGACATGATCATCCGGAACGGCTACAACGTGTACCCGCGGCAGGTCGAGGAGGTCCTGGCGCGGCACCCCGACGTCGCCATGGCCGCCGTGTTCGGCACCCCGCACGAGCAGCACGGGCAGGAGGTCGAGGCGGCGGTCGTCCTCCGACCCGGGGCGACCGTGACCCCGCAGGAGTTGATCGAGCTCGTCGCGGGGGAGATCGCCGCGTACAAGTACCCGCGCGTGGTGCACGTCCTCGACGCACTCCCGCTCGGGCCGAGCGGCAAGGTCCTCAAGCGCGAGCTCGTGCAGCAGTTCAGTGCGAAGCCCGCGGTCACGACCGCCTGACCGGCGGACGACCGCCTGACCGGCGGACGACCGCCTGACCGGCGGTCGTCCGCGCGCCCGGACGCCCGGACGCCCGGACGCCCGGCGACCTTGCGCCGGTCGCTGCGGCGTGTGACACTCGCCGCAGAGGGAAAACCGCCCGTCAGGGCGCACGGACACGGCACCGAACGGGCCGCTACTTCGCTACCACGAAGGAGTCCCCGGTGTCCGCCGAACCCACGTCGACCACGCCCGTCCGCCGCCCGGACCGCGCAGCACCAGCACGGCTCCGCGACGCCTGGCCGGCCCTCGCCGGCCTGTCCGCGGTGTTCCTGTTCGAGATGCTCGACAACGCCGTGCTCACCGTCGCGCTGCCCACCATCGGCCGCGAACTCCACACCTCGACCGTCGGCCTGCAGTGGGTCACCGGGGCCTACTCGGTCGTCTTCGGCGCCACCATGCTCCTGTTCGGCGCCGTCGCAGACCGCTTCGGACGCCGACGGGTCATGCTCGCGGGGCTGACGCTCCTCGCTGCGGCGAGCCTCGCCACCGCGGCCGTGCAGTCTCCGGCCGAACTCATCGCCGTCCGTGCCGCCACCGGGCTCGCGGCCGCGATGACGACACCCGGCTCGATGGCGCTCGCGTTCCGGCTCTTCGCACGCGAGGACCTCCGCATCCGCGCCCTCACCGTGATCTCGACGGCCGGGCTCGTCGGGTTCGCCGTCGGGCCGACCGCCGGCGGCTTCGCGCTCGCCGTCGTCCCGTGGCAGGCCCTGCTGCTCGTCAACGTGCCGGTCGCGCTCCTCGCCCTCGTCGGCGTCCGGGTCGGCATCGCGGCTGACCGGCCGGACGACCTGCTTCCGCACCCCATCGACGTCGCCGGGGCGGTCCTCGGCACCGCCACGCTCGTCGGTGCCCTCCTCACCCCGACCGCCTTCGTCGACGGCGGCACCACGCCCGGTCTGGTCGCGCTCGCCGGCACCGCGCTCGCCGTCGCCGCCTTCGTCCGGCGGGAACGCACGACCGCCCGCCCGCTCCTCGACCTCGCGCTCCTGACACGACCGCTCGTCGCCAGCGGGCTCGCCTACAAGGCCGCCGCTGGCCTCGCGGTGTCGGGCCTGCTGTACCTCACGACCCTGCAGCTGCAGTCCGCACGGGGCTGGACGCCTGCCGCCGCCGCGATCGGGATGCTCCCGATGGTCGCCGTGCTGCTGGTCGGTGGGCGCTTCGTCGGCCCGTTCGTCCAGCGCGTCGGCACCGGCACAGCCGCCTGGACGAGCGCCGTGGCGGTCGTGCTCGGACTCGCCGTCGGCGCGCTCGGGGGTCGCGCCGGGTACGGCTGGACCGTCGCCGCCCTCGTGCTCGTCGGTGCCGGCATGCGCGTCGTGGGCGCGGTCGCGGGCACCGAGGTCCTGCAGGGCCTGCCGTCGGACCGGACGTCCGTCGGCGCCGCGCTCGTCGACACCGCGAGCGAGGTCGCGACCGGCGTCGGGACGGCGGTCGTCGGCACGGTCCTCGCCGCGGTCGTCCCCGGCAGCATCGTCCCGGGCACGTGGACCCCGCGTCGGCTCGCGGCCCTCCAGGACGGCCTCACGCTCGCCGGCCTGCTCCTGACGGCGGTCGCCGCCGTCCTCGTCGGGTGCGGGCTGGCGCGCGCCCACCGGGGCCGCGTCGCGGCCTGACGGACTGGAGGCCCGGTGCGGGTGAGCAGACCCGCTCACCGGCCCCGGGCCTCCAGTCCGACCCCCGGCGCGTCGCGCCCGTCCTCCGACCCCCGCCACGTCGCGGCCGCTCTCCACACCCCGGCGCGTCGCGCCCGTCCTCCGGTACCGTGACGACACGCACCGCCGCGGACCCGCGGCCCGACCCACCAGGACCCGCGATGACGACGACCGACCGCACCCTCGACGGCCCGCACGGCCCCCTGCGGATCCGCGTGCACACCGCGGACGGGCCGGCGCGTGCCGGACTCGTCTGGTCGCACGGCGGCGGGTTCGTGTCCGGTGACCTCGACATGCCGGAGTCGGTGCAGGTCGCCCGCGAGCTCGCCTCGCGCGGCGTGACGACCGTCGAGGTCGAGTACCGCCTCGCACCGAGCGACGAGCGTCCGGACGGCGTGCACTTCCCGGTGCCGCAGGACGAGGTGCGGCACGTCCTCGCGTCCGTCCGCGCAGACGTGTCGCTCGACACCGGCGGCCGTGACTGGTCGATCGGCGGCGCGAGCGCGGGTGCGTCGATCAGCGCGTCGGCCGCGCTCCGACTCGTCGCCGACGGCGCCGCCCCGCGGCAGGTGCTCCTCGCGTACCCTACGGTGCACGCCGAGCTGCCCGCCCCGTCCGACGAGCTCGCCGCTGCCGTGGTCGGCGTCGACCCGCAGCGGCGGTTCACCCCGGAGACGGTCCGCTCGATGAACGCGAACCACGCGGACGGCGCCACGGACGGGGTGTTCGCCGGTGGCGCGGACCTCACCGGGTTCCCGCCGACGTGCATCGTCGACTCCGAACGCGACGACCTGCGGGCGAGCGGCGCGGCGTTCGCCGAGGAGCTGCGTGTCGCCGACGTCACCGTGTCGTACGCGGTCGAGCCGGGGACGTTCCACGGGCACCTCAACGAGGAGGGGAGCGCCGCGGCCCTGGCGACGATCGACCGGTTCGCGGCGTTCCTCCTGACGGACTGAGGCGGTCGCTCCGCCGGGCAGTCGGCACGGCTCCGCGAGGAGGCGTGCGCCGCTGCAGGGGTCGGGCGTCGTGGTCGCAGCGCTGTGCTCGCAGCGCCGTGGTCGCGGCGTCGTGGTCGCAGCGCCGGCGCACCGCCGTCGTCAGGGGCGGAGCACGTCCCAGCGCCGGAGCACCACCCCGGTCGGGAACCGCTGCTCCTCCAGCAGCGCGAGCGACGCCGGACGTCGAACGCCGGAACGCGGGGGATCGAACAGCGGCCGACCGGCACCGAGCACCGCCGGGTGGGTGAACAGCAGCAGCTCGTCGATCAGCCCGGCGTCGAAGAGCTGCGACGCGAGGTCCGCCCCGCCCACCCCGACGTCGCCCTCGGTCTCCTCACGGATACGCGCGAGCTGCTCGATCGCGTCCCCGTCCGACCCGATGACCCGCGTGTCGTGTCCGGCGCTCGTCCGCGTCCGCGACACGAGGACCTTCGGCTGCGCGACGTAGATCTCCGCGTACTCGCGCTCGACCGCGGAGAGCGACTCGTCCGACCGGGCGTCCGGCCAGTAGGGGTCCATCATGTCGCGGACCACCCGACCCTCGACCGAGAGGGTCATCCCCGCGGCTCGGCGGTTGAACTCCCGGTGGAGCTCCTCGTCGATGCTGACCCAGTCGGGGCCGTCGGGGCCGGAGTGCTCCCCGGGGGCGCGCTCGATGTAGCCGTCGACGGACACGTTCATCCAGTACACGAACCGTGCGGACACGGGGACTCCTTCGTCCGGGGTGGTGGCGGCGATGGTACGCGCACCGTGCGTCGTCCCGCACGCGCGCGGGCCGTCCGGTCCGCGGTCCCGCGGCCTCGCGCTCCCCTGCGCGCAGCGCCGCACCCGCGCCGACCGGCCCTTCGCGCGGGAAGACCACCTCCGGCTCGCGGTCCGCTGCGCGAAGCACGGCGGTCGCGGAGCCGCCGCGGATGGGAGGATGCTCCCGTCACGCCCACCGACCACGAGGACCCCATGACGCACGACGACGCAGCGCCGATCCTCGACGGCCGGTACCGGATCGAACGGGTCATCGGCCAGGGCGGCATGTCCGTCGTGTACCAGGCGACCGACGAGGTCCTCCGTCGCCCGGTCGCCGTCAAGGTCTTCCACTCCGGCTCGGTCGACATCGCACGACAGGACGCCGAACTCGGCGTGCTCGCCTCGCTCGAGCACCACAACCTCGTCAGCCTGCTCGACGCCGGTGTCCTCACCAACGCCGACGGCGCGCAGCAGCGCTTCCTCGTGATGTCCCTCGTCGTCGGCCAGGACCTCGAGGCGCGGCTCGGCGTCGGCCCCCTCGCCGTGCGGCACATCGCCGAGGTCGGCTTCGACATGGCCGAGGCGCTGCACTACATCCACGCCCACGGGGTCGTCCACCGCGACATCAAGCCGTCGAACATCCTGCTGGTCGACTACGGCCACGACGCCGACCGGGCTCGCGCACGCCTGACCGACTTCGGGATCGCGATCGCCGAGGGCGCCGAACGCCTCACCGCCGACGGCGTGACGACCGGCACGGCCGCCTACCTCAGTCCCGAGCAGGCCCGCGGCGGCGAGGTCGGCCCGGCGAGCGACGTCTACTCGCTCGGCCTCGTCCTGCTGCAGTGCTTCACGCGCCGTCGCGAGTTCCCCGGCTCGCTCGTCGAGTCGGCGCTCGCCCGGCTCTCGCGCGACCCCGTCGTGCCCGAGCCGCTGCCCGAGCACTGGAAGGAAGCACTCCGGGCGATGACCGCGCAGGACCCGGCCGAGCGGCCGGTCGGAGCCGAGCTCGTCGCGATGCTCCGTGACGTCGTCATGGCGGACACGTCGGCACCCGACCGGGTGGTCGACCCTGAAGGCCTGGAGGCACCGACCGCCCCCATCACGCACGTCCCGGCCCCGACGGGGTCGGGACGCGCCCCGGCGGCGGACGCCGACGCACTGGCGTCCGCTCCCGGGACGGGTGCGCACGCGGCTCCGGTATCGGGGGCACATGCGGCTCCCGTCGGCCGGGAGGCCACCGGCGACCGACCCGCGACCCTCGACGAGCTGCCCGAGGAGGCCCTGCACCGCACCACCGCCATGGCGGCCCGACTGTTCGACGCGCCGATCGCACTGGTCGAGGTGCTCGACGAGGACCGGGAGTGGTCCCAGTCCTGGATCGCCGACGGCGTCGACGCCGCCGCGCGCAAGATCAGCTTCCGCAACGGATTCGCCCCCGTCCCGGAACCCGTCGTCATCCCCGACGGCATCGTGCACCCGGAGATGCGGGACAGCCCCCTCGTCACCGGCCCGCTCGGCATCCGATTCTTCGTCAGCGTGCCGCTCGTCCGGCACGACGGGACCACGATCGGCACCCTCGCCGTGCTCGACGTCCGGCCGCGCGACGCGACCGAGGCCGACCTGGCGAACCTCCGGGACCTCGCGGCGCTCGCCATGGCGCAGCTCGAACTGCGGCAGGAGACCCTGCGCACGACGAGCGACGCGCTGCCGCTCGACCAGCGCGGCTGAGCCCCGGGCGTCAGCCGGTCAGCGCCGCCGCGTACGCCCGGACCGACCGGTGGTACCGAGGCAGCGTCGGTTCGAGGGCCTCGATCGCCACCCGCAGGGCCTCGTCGGTGCGCCTGGCGCTGTGCAGGGCGAGCGCGAGGAAGACCCTCGGCGCCGCACCGGTGGCAGGGTGCTCGGGGGCGTCCCGCAGCATCGCGATCGCCTCGTCGACCCGGTCGAGGTTCCGCAGGGTCGAGGCGTGCTGCACCACCATCTGCGCAGCACGGTCGGGGTCGACCTCGGCGAGGCCCGCCCGGGTGGCGGCGGCGTACTCCTCGTCCGCCGCCGCCTCGTTCCCGGTGGAGTCGTACGCGCCGCCGAGTTCGAAGGCCCCGAGCGCAGGGTGTGGAGCACGGGCAGCGAGGGACCGCATCCGCTCCACCAGTGCATCGTCGTCGAGGTCCGCCGCCCATGTCTCGGCGACGTCGTGCTCCCAGTCCGCGGTGTCCATGCCACGACCGTAGCGAACCCGAGGCGGCCGCCGGATCACGGCCGACCCGTCACCGCCCGTCCCGCACCGAGATGCGGAAGGACCGCACCGACGGGACGTCCGGCCGCACGACCACGGGGGAGCGCCATGCCAGGGCGGACCCGATCGCGGGGTACTCCCCGACCCGGACGAACCACGGGTCACGGTGGCCGAGCGCCGTCACGCGGACCGTCGCCGACCCGCCGTCGAAGTCGGCCGCCCACTCGACCCACGGTGCCACCGACCCGTGCACGGCCTCCTCGCCGACGGCGTCGGGGGTCCGCACCGACACCGCGTCGCAGGGCGGGAACCGCCAGGACAGCCCGCCGTACCCGGCCCCGACCCGACCGTTCGACCCGGGGCCGCCGAGCCGCACGGGGGAGGACCCCGGCGCCCGGAACGACGACGACCAGTCGAGCGTCCACCCGTCGCCGTCGCCGTCGCCATCCCCGGCCCAGGCGATCGTCCGGTCCTCGTGTAGGACGACCGCGCCGTCCGGGCCGCGCCACACGAGCTCCTGCCCGAGGGTGCTGGTCCGCTGCACTGCCTGCACGACATCGACCCGGCCGTGGTCGTCCCGCCACACGTACCCGTCGCCGTGCACGTAGGTCGGGCCGCCCCAGCAGTTCACGCCGTCGATGTCCGGGATCGCGATCCCGAGCCCGGAGTGCCAGTCGTGGTCGCCGGGGTGGTGCGCCGACACCGTCACGCCCGCACGCGTGCGCACCGGGTGGAGGTACGGCCGTGGTGACGACGTCGGGACGGTCCCCGAGCCGTCGAGGACCGTCGCGACCGCTCCGCCGTCCACGCGGAGCGTCGCGAGCACGTCGTCCCGCGCGGTGTGTGCCCACGGAGCCCCCACCTCGGAGAACAGCGCGAGCCGGTCGGCCGCCCGGTCGACGACCCCCTCGACGTCCGCGACGACCGGACGCCTGGTCGGTCCGTCGCCCTCCCACCGCACCCACGGGTGGTCGACCTGCACGGGCTCGGTTGCCCGCACGGCCTCGAGCACCTCGACGAACGCCCCCGTCGACGCGAGCGGCACGAGGAGTGCGGCACCGGAGGCGCGGTGGTCGAGCAGGTTCTCCAGCAGCCCGGTCCGCTCGAACGTGGTGGTCGTGCCGTCCACCGTGACCTCGTCGGTCGTGTACCCGAGGACCGCTCGGCCGGTCGTCCCGGTGACGCGGACGGTCGGCAGCGCCTCGGTCGACGCGCAGAGCGTGAGGGCCGCGGTCGCCTCCCGGCCCGCGGTCGTCGTGACGCGGACTGCCGAGGTGTCGTCACCGTCGATGGGGGCCGCGCGGTACAGCTCGACCTCGACGCGTGCGACGTCGGCAGCCTGACGGCAGCCGACCAGCGCGAGCGCGGTCGCGACGGCGTGCGCGAACGGGTTCGTCACGACACCGTCGAGGACGTCGACACCCGCGACACGCCGTCGGCCCGCCCACCCCGAGCGCGACCAGGAGGCCTGGTCGCGGGTCCAGGTCCCGACCGCGGCCGCCGACCGCACCGGGCCGACGACCGACCCGTCCCGCAGCGCCGGCAGCGCCGCCGACCCGAGGCTCTCGAACCCGACCTGCACGACGCGGCCGGTCCGGCGCTCGGCCTCGAGGAGCAGGCGCAGGTGCGCACGCGTCGTCACCGGAGGCTGCTCGAGCAGCACGTCGGCACCGGCTTCGAGGGCCGCGAGCGTGAGCGGGAGGTGCGTTCCGATCGGAGCGGCGACCACGACGACGTCGACCGGGCCGAGTGCGCGCGCTGCCGTCACGTCCGCGACGACGGGGACGCCCCCGTCGGTTTCCGTCACCAGGGCGGGGTCGACGACGGCGGTGAGCACGCAGCGGCCGTCGGCCGCCAGCTGGGCGATGGTGGCCCGGTGGTGCAGTCCGTGCCCGCGGGCGCCGACCAGGACGATGCCGGGAGGCCCGGTGCCGGTCCGCCCCGCCGGCCGCGGTGCGTCACTGCTCACGCCGCTCACGGTACGCCGCGCACGCGGTCGCGCCGCGGGCCCCCACTCCGGCGCAGCCCGTCAGTGGCGGCGGACGAGCACGACGCTGTCGACGGTGTGGTGCTCGTGCCCGTCCGGTCCGGTCGCGGTGCGGGGGCGCCTGGCCGCCTCGAGCACGTCCCAGCCGGCGTCGAGCCGCAGCGCCGCCAGGTCGTCCTCCGGCGTCGGGAACCGGTACGCGCGCATCTCCTCGGACACCCCGCCGTGCGGAGGAGCGGCGTGCGCGGTGACGAGGAGGTGGCCGCCGGGCGCCACGAAGCCGGCCGCCGCGCGGAGGATGTCGGCGCGCGGGATCTCGACCGGCCACGACTGCAGGAACGACGCCGTCACGAGGTCGAACCGCGCGCTCGTGTCCCACGAGGCGAGGTCCGCCGCGACGAACGCCGTGCGCTCCTCGACCCCGGCACCGACCGCCGCCGCCGACGCGCGGGTGAGCGCCGTCACCGACAGGTCGATCCCGAGGGCCGTCCACCCGTGCTCGGCGAGCCACACGACGTCGCCGCCCTCGCCGCAGCCGAGGTCGAGCGCCCGACCGACGGGGACTCCCGCCGCCACGGTGGCCAGGACCGCGTTGACCCGGCCCGACCAGACACCGTCGCGCTCGGCGTACCGCGCCTCCCACCAGGAGCGGGCGTCGGCACCGGAGGTGCGGGTGTTCGTCAGGTCGTGTTCGTGCACGACACCACTCCACCCGGTGGGACCGGTGCCGGGCAAGGACCGTTGCCGGAACGGCAACCGGGCCGGCCGAGGACGCGTACCGTCGTCAGGCTGGCGTTTCCGCGAGCAGCGCCCCGAGCGCCGCCGCCCCGCGCTCGGCGTCCGCGACCGTGACCACGCGGGCGCTGCCACCCCGCAACCGGACCACGATCCCGGGCCCGGAGCGGGTGACGTACGCGATGCCCCGCCCCGAGATGCGGTAGCCCCAGCCGCCCCACTCGCCCGGGGAGACCTCCCCCCACCCGCACGACTCGATGCGCTCGAGCGGCACGCGCATGATCGGGATGCGGGTCCCCGTCGAGGTGACGCGGAGGCCGCGGCGGTCCACCGTGACCTCGACGCGTGCGAGCACCAGCACGGCCAGGCCCGCCACGAGGAGCACCGCGCCGGAGACCACGGCGGAGCCGCTGCTCGTCACTGTTGTCCACACGGCAGTGACGACGCCGAGCACGATCACCGCGATGCCCATCACGATGAACCACGTGCTGCCGACGTGCGAGCGCCATGCGACCCGGGCTCCCGACGCGACGTCGAGCGACGGAGCCGACCGGACGGGGACGGGCGGTGCCGAGCGCCAGACCGGCGGGACGGAGATCGCCGCCGCGGCGACGCCGACCGCGAGGAACAGCAGCGTCCACCACGGCGAGAAGCGGTCCGCTCCGGTCAGTGCGAGCGTGCCCGTCACGATCCAGGCCGTCGCGAGGACCGGCCCGAGCAACGAAGCGACCAAGACCAGCAGCGCTCCGGTCCGGCGATCCCGCGACCGCAGCGCCAGGACGGTGGTGAGCGTCGACGCCGCACACACCGCCAGGGCGATCCAGAAGAACGGCCACGGTGAGCCGAACCCGTCGGCCCGTCCGTCCGCGCCGAAGTGCGTCGCCACCAGGCTCGGCAGCTGCGGCGCCGTCACCGCCCCGGCCACTGCCAGGGCGCCGAGCGCCACCGTGCTCGGTGCCATCGCCGCGAGTCGCATGCCCGTGGTCGTCCGTGCGGTCGTCATCGTGCCCCCTGGAGCATCGTCATCAGTTGGTCGAGCGGCACCCCGAGGGCGTCCGCCTGGTCACGCAGCTCCCCGACGAGGCTGCGGAGTCGGTCGAACGAGGCGTTCCCGGAGCGGAGCACCGTCGCGCCACGCCCCCGTCGCAGCTCGATGAGCCCGTCCTCCTGCAGTCGCGCGTAGGCACGGAGCACCGTGTGCATGTTGACGTCGATCGACGCGGCGAGGTCCCGAGCCGACGGCAACCGGTCACCGGCTGCGAGATCGCCACGGGCGATCGCGACACGCACCTGGGCCGCGACCTGCTCCGCGAGGGACACCCGGGCCGCGGGATCGACGGTGATCAACATGTTCGTATTCTATGCAAACAATCCGTCGAGCGCACGCCGGGGAGGACGTGGGCGGCGGACCGGCGGCGTGCCTCCAGGCCGGCCCCATCCGGATGGCGCGGATCGCGTCTGCCTGAGTGCTCGGTCCGTGTGCGACCTCCGCCGCGCGCGTAGCGTCCGAAATAGCAACTAGTCCGTTCTGTGTCCAGCAAGTGCGTGAATCGACCAAGTGGTGCGACGTGCACGGGCACCATGATGTGGATTCAGGGAGCACACCATGACCAAGTACGAGTCGGACGACGCGGTCCAGCCGGCCCGCATCACCACCTACCGGAGCCTCCGGAAGGCCGCTCGTCGCGGTTGGGCGGTCGAGGAGACCCTGCCCACGCCGTCGCTGGCCGACCTGCGGTGGCCCGAGGCGACGAGCGGATCGAGGACCCGGTGAACGGCGCGGCCCGGACCCGTCGTCATTCGGCAGAAGAGGTCGTCCGCACGGTCACCGACCCGCACGAAGCCGTGGTGCTCATGCGCGAGGTCCACAACGGCCGCGACCTGCGCTTCGACGACCACAGCGGGTTCGGGTTGCGCTACCGGACGATGAGCGACGGGCGGGTGAGCCTCCGGACGGCGTCGTCGACCTCGCGGTTGACCGGCATCCTGCAGCCCGAACGCCAGTACGTCCTCCTGTGGGCCGTGGACGGTGGGACGGTGATCGACGCCGATCGGCCCGACTCCGTCACGATGCGGCCCGCCGTCCCGGTGGCCTTCCCCGCCGGACGGGAGTTCGCGATCGACGCCGTCCCCGGCACGCACCACTTCGTGCACTTCACCGCGGACTTCCTCGAAGCGGTCGCGACGAAGGACTCCGACGCCGCGCCGCGCCCGCTCAACCTGCCGATCGTCGTCGAACCGGATCGGCTCGGCCCGCTGCAGGAGGTCGTCCGGGCCGTCGCGCCGGCGTTGTTCGACCGGTCCACGGTCGGTGAGACCCGGGACGCCCTCGACCTGATGCTCGCGGAGGCGGTGCTCGCCGCGTTCGAGCCCATGCCGGACGGCCACGTGGCGGGCCCGCACGCCAACGGCGTGCAGCGCGCCAAGACCTTCATGCACGCGCGGTTCGACCGAGCGCTCACCGTGCCGGAGATCGCCGAGGCGGCAGGGGTCAGCGTCCGGACCCTCCAGGAGGGTTTCCAGCGGCACGAGGGACTCACCCCGATGGCGTTCCTCCGGGAGATACGCCTCGAGAAGGCGCGGCTCGGCCTGCAGCTCGCGGACCCCGACGTCTCCTCGGTGGGCGCGGTGGCGCTGTCCTGCGGGTTCAAGCACATGGGGCGGTTCTCCGGGGCGTACCACGAGGAGTTCGGGGAGTACCCGGCCGAGACCCTGCGGCTGCGAGGTCGGACCGTCGTCCGCTGACCGTCTTCCAGTGCGTCCTCTCCGCAGATCCCGAGCGCACTGATGGGGGAGCGCGGCTAGCGTCGAGGCATGCAGCCCGACACCCGCCCCGGACCGACTTCGAGCGGCTCCGTGCGGGGCTTGCGGCGCGATATCGTCCGCGTGCGCGGCGAGGGGCAGCCGGTGCTGGTCCTGCACGGCACCCCCGGTGGGGTGGACACCGCGGACGTCATGGCCCGCTTCCTGCCGTCCGACGGCTTCCGGGTCGTGACGGTCTCCCGTCCCGGGTACCTCGGCACGCCGGTCCGGCACGGCCGCAGCAGCCTCGACGACGATGCCGACCGGGCGGTCGCGCTGCTCGACCGGCTCGGCATCGAGCGCGTCGGCGTGCTCGCGTGGTCGGGCGGCGGGCCCAGCGCCTACCGGCTCGCGATCCAGCACCCCGAGCGGGTCTCGTCGCTCGTCGTCGCTGCGGGTCTCTCCGCGCGGTGGGCGCCGCCGCGGGCGACCCCGGCCGAGTGGTTCGTCACGCAGACCCGGCCCGGCGCCGCGATCTCCGCGCTGGCCGCCCGTGTCGCCCCGGCCGCTGTCGTCCGTTCGGCCGTCGCGGGCGTCAGCTCGCTGCGGGGTGACGCCCTCGACGCGCACGTCCGCGACGTCATGGCGGACCCCGTCCGTCGGCGGTTCGTCCTCGACCTCGCCGCCACGGGCAACAGCTCGGGTCCGCACCGCGACGGGTGGCGGAACGACGTCGAGAACCTCGGTGCGATCACGACGCTCGACCTCGGGTCGGTGCAGACGCCGACGCTCCTCGTCCACGGTGACGCGGACACCGACGTCCTCCCCGAGCACAGCGAGCGGGCGGAGCGTGAGATCCCCGGCGCCGAGCTCGTGCGGCTGCCGGGCGGGACCCACTTCGCGGTGTGGGACCACCACGACGCCGCGGCCGTCCAGGAGCGGGTCCGGGCGCACCTGCGGCGCTGACGCCGTCGCCTCTCGAAGCCGCGGTCCGACCGCCGGCACCCCCGCCGCGCTCCGCCTCAGCCGCCGCGGCCGCACAGGCCGGTCGTCCCTGGCCGCGCTCAGCCCGCCGCGATCGCCGACACGAGCAGGCCGAGCACGCGGTCGAGCTCGATCGACGTGAGCGCCCCGTACCCGAGCACGACCCCCGTCGGCAGGCTGCCGGGCCGGACGCCGTAGTCGTCGAGCGCCGCCACGAGGACCCCGAGCGCCGCCATCCCGTCGACCACCGCGTGCCCCGTCGCCGGACCCGGCCACGTGACCACCGCGTGCAGCCCGCCGTCCAGGGCACGGGCCTCCAGGCCGGCGTCCCCGGAGGCGCCCACCCGGGCGAGGACCTGCTCCCGCCGGTGTGCGGCGTCCCGGCGGACCCGGCCGAGGTGACGCCGGAGCGCGCCGGACCGCAGGAGGTGCGCCACCGCGACCTGCACGGGCTCGGCGACCACCGGACCGCGGGCCCGGCGCGCCGCGAGCACCGCCGCGGAGCGGTCGTCCTCGGCCGCGGGCAGGACGATCCAGGAACACCGCAACCGCGGGTCGAAGGTCTTCGAGAAGCCGCCGAGGTGCAGCACGGAGCCGGCCCGGTCGAGCGCGGCGAGGGCGGGGACCGGACTGCCCCGGTGCCGGAACTCGGAGTCGTAGTCGTCCTCGAGGACGAGCGTCCCCGTCCGAGTCGCCCAGTCGAGCAGCGACCGGCGTCGGGCCACGGGCATCACCGAGCCGAGTGGGTACTGGTGCGTCGGCGTGACCATCACGGCGTCCACGGGCGGCAGCGCCGCGAGGGCGTCGAGGTCGAGGCCGTCCGCCCCGACCGGCACGCCGAGCACGGTGCCGCCGGCCGACGTCACCGCGCGACGCCCGGTGGGGTAGCCGGGGTCCTCGACGGCGACGCGGGGCGAGCGACCGAGGAGCGTGCGGAGGCCCTCGGTGACGACGGAGATCGCGTCCGAGGTGCCCGCCGTGACCACCACGCGCTCGGGGTCGGGCGAGAAGCCGCGCGTGAGCCCGAGCTGGGCGGCGATCTGCGTGCGGAGCTCCGGGAGCCCGAGTGGGTCGGACAGGCCGTTCCGCAGCGGGGCGTCCGCTGCCGCCCGCCAGGCGGCACGCCAGTCGCGCTGCGAGATCGCCGTCACGGCGGGGATGCCGGGACGTGCGTCGAGGACCGCGGTGCCGGGATGCGGGACCCGGCGGATCGCAGGCGGCGCGGTCGTGCTGCCGTCGCCCGAGGCGCGGTCGCCCGCGAGCGTGGCCCGGCCACCGCGACCCGTGGCCGGGCCGCCCACGGGCGCGGCCCGGCCGCCCCCCGTGGCCCGGCTGCCCTCCGCCGACGGAACCGTCCCGGCGCCGCCCCCGCCGACGACCACCGCAGCCGCCCCCTGCCGCGTCCGGATGTACCCCTCGCCGTCCAACTGGTCGTACGCCGCGACCACCGTCCCCCGCGCCACCCCGAGTTCCGCCGCCATCGCGCGCGTCGACGGCATCCGGTCCCCGTCACGGAGCACGCCGCTGTCCACCAGCCCCCGCACCCGTGCGACGACCTGCGCGACCTTGCCCACCGACTGGTCCACCAGACCTCCCACGAAGTGGACCACGTCCTGGTCCACCCGCGACCCTAGCGTGGCGTCATGAGCGCCCCGTCCCTCACCGTCCGCCGCCTCCGCGACCGGCAGCACACCGACCCCGAGACCCTCAACGCCCTCCTCGCCGAGGCCCTCGTCGCCCACGTCGGCATCGTCCGCGACGGTCACCCGATCGTGCTGCCGTTCCTCTGCGGCGTCGGCGACCTCGGCGACGGGCCCGTGCTGCTCCTCCACGGCTCGACCGGCGGCGGCCTGTTCCTCGACGCCGGCGCCGAGGGCGTCCCGGTCGCCGCGACCGTCACCCACGTCGACGGGCTCGTCTTCGCCCGCAGCACGTTCGACAGCTCGGCGAACTACCGGAGCGCAATGATCGTCGGCCGCGCGACCGTCGTGCCGCCGGACCGCCGGGCCGAGGCGCTGTGGCAGGTCTCCGACCACCTCATGCCCGGTCGTCGCGCGGAGGTGCGCGAGATGACCGCCAAGGAGGTCCGTGCCACCCAGGTCCTCCAGCTCCCGCTCGACCGCGCCAGCGTCAAGGTCCGCGCGGCCGGCGTGGGCGAGGCGCCGGACGACGGCGAGGACCACGCGGTCTGGGCCGGGGTCCTCCCGCTCGCGCTCCGGGCCGGCACACCCCTGCCGGGGGACATCTCGGGGGACAGCCCGGTGGACGCGTCCGTCCGACAGGTCGCGTCGCGACTCGACCGCCTGGCGGCCGACCGGGAGGCGCGGATCGCCGCCGTCATGCGGATCGCGTCGGTCTGACGGCCGGGTCGGACGTGGTCCCGCACATCTGAGGACCCTCTACGGATGGATGGTTCCTGTGACCAACCGCAGGAACACGCCGGAACCGCCCAGCAAGGAGCCCCGTCGTGACCAATACGTTACTTTCTCGGGTCACCCCTCCGACGGGTGGCCCGGGCCGCCTCTCCCGAGGTCGCGACGGAAGGAACCATGGGACGCCACGCTCTGCCCGCAGCAGCCGACAGCCAGCACGCCGAGGCGCTGCCCGCACCCGCGACGCCCGCCCCGGACGCCGCGCTCCGCCGTCCCCGTGGCCGCCGATCGGCCCTCGGCCCCGCAGCGGCCCGATCGACGTTCGTCGAGCCCGCGAAGCAGGCCCGGGTGGTCGCGATGCGGCCGGTCCCCGTGGCCGCCGCCGGTTCCGCCGTACTCTCCCGCACCGCAGCGCTCCGGGCCGAGCGCGCACTGGACCCGCGCCACGTCCGTCGCGCCGCGAACGCCAAGCGCGCCGCGATCCTCCTGGCCCCGGCGCTCGCCGTGACCTCGAGCCTGACGCTCGCGGTGCCCGCGGACGCGGCGACCCCGTCCACCGACGCCCACTCGGGCACGACGACCTCGCAGACCGCCCTCGCCGGCGTCCCGGCGGGGGAGCTGCAGACCTACACCGTCGCCCACGACGTCGAGGTCCCGGTGACGGCGATCGACGGCGTCTCGACCACCACGACCGTCGTGTCGTACCCGACGGTGGTCACCCGCTTCGGCGTCACGACGGCCCAGGCCGAGTCCGCGATCTCGGCGGCGCTCTCCGAGGGCGGCGACCGCGCGACCGTCCTCGCCACCGCGCTGCAGTACCTGGGTGACCCGTACGTCGAGGGTGGCGCCTCCCACGCGGGCATCGACTGTTCCGGGCTGACGATGGTCGCCTACGCGGCCGTGGGCATCCCGCTCGTCCACTACGTGCCGACGCAGGACGCCGCCGCGACCACGATCCCGGAGTCCGAGGCGAAGCCGGGCGACCTCGTCGTGTACGACAACGAGGACCACGTGGGCATCTACCTCGGCCAGGGGCTCGTGCTCCAGGCGCCGCACCCGGGCGAGGTCGTCGACATCGTCCCGATGTACCCGGACGCGCACCACTTCGCGCGCCTGCTGCCCGCCGGGAGCTGACCCGCGTCGAACACCCGCACCGGCCGCGCGATGCCGGTGTCCTGCGCGTGTCCGAGGCCTCCCGTAAACTGGCGTGATGGCCGCCGAGACCCGCACCCCGTTCGAAGAGCAGCGTTCTGCTCGTCCGCAGGTGCGCCCGCGCACGGAAGGCTGGCAGCAGCAGACCGACACCGAGGGCCGACCGCTCCTGCAGTTCGCGTCCCCGAAGCGGGGCAAGCCGCCCGTGCACCTGGCCGATCTCACGGTCGAGGAGCGCGTCGAGAAGGTCAAGGAGCTCGGCCTGCCCGGCTTCCGTGCCAAGCAGCTGTCGACGCACTACTTCACGCACCACACGTCCGATCCGGCGCGGATGACGGACCTGCCGGCCGCTCAGCGGGAGGACCTCGTGGCGGGCATGCTCCCGCCGCTCCTCACCGAGACCCGGCGGCTCGCGACCGACAACGGCGACACGATCAAGTTCCTCTGGAAGCTGCACGACGGCGCCCTCGTCGAGTCGGTGCTCATGCGGTACCCCGGCCGCATCACCCTGTGCGTCTCGTCCCAGGCCGGGTGCGGGATGAACTGCCCGTTCTGCGCGACGGGGCAGGCCGGGCTGACCCGGAACATGTCGACCGCCGAGATCATCGAGCAGATCGTGCGGGCGAACGCCGCGATCGCCGCAGGGGAGCTCGGCGGTGACCCGCGGAAGGGCGGGCAGGACCGCGTCGACGCCGAACGTGTCACGAACATCGTGTTCATGGGCATGGGGGAGCCGCTGGCGAACTACAAGCGGGTGATGGACGCCGTGCGGACAATGGTCGCGCCGCAGCCGAACGGCCTCGGCATGAGCGCCCGCGGCATCACGGTGTCGACCGTCGGACTCGTCCCCGCGATCAAGAAGCTCGCCGACGAGAACATCCCGATCACGTTCGCGCTGTCGTTGCACGCGCCCGACGACGAGCTCCGTGACGAGCTGATCCCGGTGAACTCGCGGTGGAAGGCCGACGAGGCCATCGACGCCGCGTACGAGTACTACGCGAAGACCGGCCGGCGGGTCTCGATCGAGTACGCGCTCATCAAGGACATGAACGACCACGCCTGGCGTGCCGACCTGCTCGCCGAGAAGCTCAACGCTCGCGGGCGGGGATGGGTGCACGTGAACCCGATCCCGCTCAACCCGACGCCCGGCTCCGTGTGGACGTCGTCCGAGCCGCACGTGCAGGACGAGTTCGTGCGTCGGCTCAACGCCGCCGGCATCCCGACGACCCTCCGCGACACCCGCGGCAAGGAGATCGACGGGGCGTGCGGCCAGTTGGCTGCGGCTGAGTAGACGGCTGGGCAGGTCTGCCTGGAGGCACGGTGCGGGTTCGCACCCGGGCCCACGCCGCCGGTTCCGAGGCGACGCGCCAGCGGCGGCTCGGCCGTGCCGGTGGGGAGCCTTCCGTCGTTCCCGGGGGCACCCCGGCAGCCGCCGGCGCGGCTCGAGTACCCCGACTTCCGCGTGGTTCCGGGGAAGTCGGGGTACGACACGCCCGGGATGCGACCCGTGTTGGCGCTGCTGTTCACCTCTGCGTAGAGTAATCACTCGTTGCCGCTGAGGCGGAGAACGGAACGGCCGGAACGGTCGCCTCCGAGTCTCGCCCGGGCAACCAACCAGCCTCTCTGACGATGCCCGCTGAACTGCGGACGGAGTGGGGAGTGCGTCTGGTCCTTGAGAACTCAACAGCGTGCACATTGTCAATGCCAATTTATTGACCCCGTGGCTCATCTGATGGTGAGTCCGGAGACAATTCCTTTTGGATAGACAGAATTGTCAGTAGACAGTTCTTTTTGTCAGTATCAACTCGCTGACACTTCGGTGTTGGTTGTAATTTTTTACGGAGAGTTTGATCCTGGCTCAGGACGAACGCTGGCGGCGTGCTTAACACATGCAAGTCGAACGATGAAGCCCAGCTTGCTGGGTGGATTAGTGGCGAACGGGTGAGTAACACGTGAGTAACCTGCCCCTGACTCTGGGATAAGCGTTGGAAACGACGTCTAATACTGGATATGACTACTGGTCGCATGGCCTGGTGGTGGAAAGATTTTTTGGTTGGGGATGGACTCGCGGCCTATCAGCTTGTTGGTGAGGTAATGGCTCACCAAGGCGACGACGGGTAGCCGGCCTGAGAGGGTGACCGGCCACACTGGGACTGAGACACGGCCCAGACTCCTACGGGAGGCAGCAGTGGGGAATATTGCACAATGGGCGAAAGCCTGATGCAGCAACGCCGCGTGAGGGATGACGGCCTTCGGGTTGTAAACCTCTTTTAGTAGGGAAGAAGCGAAAGTGACGGTACCTGCAGAAAAAGCACCGGCTAACTACGTGCCAGCAGCCGCGGTAATACGTAGGGTGCAAGCGTTGTCCGGAATTATTGGGCGTAAAGAGCTCGTAGGCGGTTTGTCGCGTCTGCTGTGAAATCCCGAGGCTCAACCTCGGGCTTGCAGTGGGTACGGGCAGACTAGAGTGCGGTAGGGGAGATTGGAATTCCTGGTGTAGCGGTGGAATGCGCAGATATCAGGAGGAACACCGATGGCGAAGGCAGATCTCTGGGCCGTAACTGACGCTGAGGAGCGAAAGCGTGGGGAGCGAACAGGATTAGATACCCTGGTAGTCCACGCCGTAAACGTTGGGCGCTAGATGTAGGGACCTTTCCACGGTTTCTGTGTCGTAGCTAACGCATTAAGCGCCCCGCCTGGGGAGTACGGCCGCAAGGCTAAAACTCAAAGGAATTGACGGGGGCCCGCACAAGCGGCGGAGCATGCGGATTAATTCGATGCAACGCGAAGAACCTTACCAAGGCTTGACATACACCGGAAACGGCCAGAGATGGTCGCCCCCTTGTGGTCGGTGTACAGGTGGTGCATGGTTGTCGTCAGCTCGTGTCGTGAGATGTTGGGTTAAGTCCCGCAACGAGCGCAACCCTCGTTCTATGTTGCCAGCGCGTTATGGCGGGGACTCATAGGAGACTGCCGGGGTCAACTCGGAGGAAGGTGGGGATGACGTCAAATCATCATGCCCCTTATGTCTTGGGCTTCACGCATGCTACAATGGCCGGTACAAAGGGCTGCGATACCGTAAGGTGGAGCGAATCCCAAAAAGCCGGTCTCAGTTCGGATTGAGGTCTGCAACTCGACCTCATGAAGTCGGAGTCGCTAGTAATCGCAGATCAGCAACGCTGCGGTGAATACGTTCCCGGGCCTTGTACACACCGCCCGTCAAGTCATGAAAGTCGGTAACACCCGAAGCCGGTGGCCTAACCCTTGTGGAAGGAGCCGTCGAAGGTGGGATCGGTGATTAGGACTAAGTCGTAACAAGGTAGCCGTACCGGAAGGTGCGGCTGGATCACCTCCTTTCTAAGGAGCATCTGGCTCAGTTCATTCTTCGGGGTGGGTGGGTCCAGGCGCCGATGCAACCCGAACGTGGTTGCCGGTAGCTCATGGGTGGAACATTGACAGTGCAGTCGTCGGCGCGTCTGCCGACTCTAGTACGGCCTGCTTGCGGGTCAGGAACGGGTTGGTGGGGGAGCGGGGTGGCTGGTGCACGTTGTTGGGTCCTGAGGGACCAGGCTTCCCGGCTGTGATGGTCGGGGTCCCTGCCGGTTGGTGGGGGTGGGCCGTGATTGGGGTTCCTGTGATGGGGGTTCTGGTCGGGTTCTTCGGTGGGCTGCATGAAGCTGACACGGTTCGTGTTGGGGGAGTGTGGTGCCGATCGTATGTTGAGAACTACACAGTGGACGCGAGCATCTTAGATCGTTCGTGACGATGGCGAAGCTTTCGGGCTTGGTTGTTGTTCGAGTCGATCGCAATTTTAATCTTTGTGGTCAAGTTTCTAAGAGCAAACGGTGGATGCCTTGGCATCTGGAGCCGAAGAAGGACGTAGAAATCTGCGATAAGCCTCGGGGAGCTGATAATCGAGCTGTGAGCCGAGGATTTCCGAATGGGGAAACCCCGCCAGGCGACTTGTCGACCTGGTGACTCCCGCCTGAATATATAGGGCGGGTAGAGGGAACGTGGGGAAGTGAAACATCTCAGTACCCACAGGAAGAGAAAACAACATGTGATTCCGTGAGTAGTGGCGAGCGAAAGCGGATGAGGCTAAACCGATCATGTGTGATAGCCGGCGGGCGTTGCATGGTCGGGGTTGTGGGACACGTCGCTCAGTTCTGCCGGACTGGGACGGTTACAGCGCATCATAGTCGAACCGGTTTGAAAGCCGGGCCGTAGTGGGTGCCAGCCCCGTAGACGAAATGGTGTTATGGCCGGATGTGTATCCCAAGTAGCACGGGGCCCGAGAAATCCCGTGTGAATCTGTCAGGACCACCTGATAAGCCTAAATACTCCCAGATGACCGATAGCGGACAAGTACCGTGAGGGAAAGGTGAAAAGTACCCCGGGAGGGGAGTGAAATAGTACCTGAAACCGTTTGCTTACAAACCGTCGGAGCCTCCTTGTAGGGGTGACGGCGTGCCTTTTGAAGAATGAGCCTGCGAGTTAGTGATATGTGGCGAGGTTAACCCGTGTGGGGTAGCCGTAGCGAAAGCGAGTCTGAATAGGGCGATTGAGTCGCATGTCCTAGACCCGAAGCGAAGTGATCTATCCATGGCCAGGTTGAAGCGACGGTAAGACGTCGTGGAGGACCGAACCCACTTCAGTTGAAAATGGAGGGGATGAGCTGTGGATAGGGGTGAAAGGCCAATCAAACTTCGTGATAGCTGGTTCTCTCCGAAATGCATTTAGGTGCAGCGTTGCGTGTTTCTCGCCGGAGGTAGAGCTACTGGATGGCCGATGGGCCTCAACAGGTTACTGACGTCAGCCAAACTCCGAATGCCGGTGAGTGAGAGCGCAGCAGTGAGACGGTGGGGGATAAGCTTCATCGTCGAGAGGGAAACAACCCAGACTACCAACTAAGGCCCCTAAGCGTGTGCTAAGTGGGAAAGGATGTGGAGTTGCACAGACAACCAGGAGGTTGGCTTAGAAGCAGCCACCCTTGAAAGAGTGCGTAATAGCTCACTGGTCAAGTGATTCCGCGCCGACAATGTAACGGGGCTCAAGCACACCGCCGAAGTTGTAGATTTCGCACACTCGATAAGCCTTCGTGGTTCAGTCGTGCGGAGTGGTAGGAGAGCGTCGTGTGGCGAGTGAAGCGGCGGAGTAATCCAGCCGTGGACGCCACACGAGTGAGAATGCAGGCATGAGTAGCGAAAGACGGGTGAGAAACCCGTCCTCCGAAAGACCAAGGGTTCCAGGGCCAGGTTAATCCGCCCTGGGTAAGTCGGGACCTAAGGCGAGGCCGACAGGCGTAGTCGATGGACAACGGGTTGATATTCCCGTACCGGCGAACAACCGCCCAAGTTAATCCAGTGGTGCTAAGAGTCCTAACCCGGACCAGCGGATCCCTTCGGGGTGATGCGGGCCGGTCTAACGCTCGACCCCATGCTGGTGCGGCTAGCGTATGAACAGGTGTGACGCAGGAAGGTAGCTGAGCCAGGCGATGGTATCCGTAAGGTGAACCTGGTGTAAGGATGTAGGGCTGACGATAGGCAAATCCGTCGTCTGTGTGCCTGAGATCCGACGCGTACCCGTGAGGGGAAATCAGTGATCCTATGCTGCCGAGAAAAGCATCGACGCGAGGTTGCAGCCGCCCGTACCCGAAACCGACTCAGGTGGTCAGGTAGAGAATACCAAGGAGATCGAGAGAATCGTGGTTAAGGAACTCGGCAAAATGCCCCCGTAACTTCGGGAGAAGGGGGGCCGGAACCGTGACCGGACTTGCTCCGTGAGCGGTGAAGGCCGCAGAGACCAGTGGGAAGCGACTGTTTACTAAAAACACAGGTCCGTGCGAAGTCGCAAGACGATGTATACGGACTGACGCCTGCCCGGTGCTGGAAGGTTAAGAGGAAGGGTTAGCCTTTGGGCGAAGCTCTGAATTTAAGCCCCAGTAAACGGCGGTGGTAACTATAACCATCCTAAGGTAGCGAAATTCCTTGTCGGGTAAGTTCCGACCTGCACGAATGGCGTAACGACTTCCCAGCTGTCTCAACCGCGAACTCGGCGAAATTGCACTACGAGTAAAGATGCTCGTTACGCGCAGCAGGACGGAAAGACCCCGTGACCTTTACTACAGCTTGGTATTGGTGTTCGGTGTGGCTTGTGTAGGATAGGTGGGAGACTGTGAAGCGGGCACGCTAGTGTTCGTGGAGTCGTTGTTGAAATACCACTCTGGTCACTCTGGATGTCTAACGTAGGACCCTGATCGGGTTCATGGACAGTGCCTGGTGGGTAGTTTAACTGGGGCGGTTGCCTCCCAAAGAGTAACGGAGGCGCCCAAAGGTTCCCTCAACCTGGTTGGCAATCAGGTGGCGAGTGTAAGTGCACAAGGGAGCTTGACTGTGAGACTGACAGGTCGAGCAGGGACGAAAGTCGGGACTAGTGATCCGGCAGTGGCTTGTGGAAGCGCTGTCGCTCAACGGATAAAAGGTACCTCGGGGATAACAGGCTGATCTTGCCCAAGAGTCCATATCGACGGCATGGTTTGGCACCTCGATGTCGGCTCGTCGCATCCTGGGGCTGGAGTAGGTCCCAAGGGTTGGGCTGTTCGCCCATTAAAGCGGTACGCGAGCTGGGTTTAGAACGTCGTGAGACAGTTCGGTCCCTATCCGCTGCGCGCGTTGGAAATTTGAGAAGATCTATCCCTAGTACGAGAGGACCGGGATGGACGAACCTCTGGTGTGTCAGTTGTTCTGCCAAGGGCACCGCTGATTAGCTACGTTCGGACCGGATAACCGCTGAAAGCATCTAAGCGGGAAGCCGTCTTCGAGATGAGATTTCCATGCACCTTGAGTGTGAGAGGCTCCCAGCAGACTACTGGGTTGATAGGCCGGATGTGGAAGCGGGGACTAACGACCCGTGGAGCTGACCGGTACTAATAAGCCGAAGACTTGACAACACACTGATTTCCGCGACATTCGTGTCACGGGCTCGCGTCCACTTTGTGGTTCCCGACAGACGATCGGGAACGAAACTGAATACTTCAGCGAGATCTGAAGGAATGGTTTTGATCCAGGATCTGGGTCGAAGGTGTTCCGGTGGTCATAGCGAGAGGGAAACGCCCGGTCACATTCCGAACCCGGAAGCTAAGCCTCTCAGCGCCGATGGTACTGCAAGGGGGACCTTGTGGGAGAGTAGGACGCCGCCGGACTCAACGTTGCAACACCAGGGAGCCCCTGACCACCACGTGGTCAGGGGTTTTCTGCGTTCACGGACCGGTTCCGCTCTCTCGCGCCGAGTGGGGTCAGGGGAGGAGGCCGAGCTCCATCGCTCGGGTCACGGCACGCGTGCGGTCGTTGACGCCGAGCTTCTCGAACACGTGCCCGAGGTGCGTCTTCACGGTGGTCTCGCTGAGGAAGAGCTGTCGGCCGATCGCAGGGTTCGAGTTCCCTTGCGCGACGAGGCGGAGCACCTCGAACTCCCTGGGCGAGAGGGACGGCCCGGCGATCGGCTTGCCGGTGGTGCGCCGGACGAGGGCCGCCATCGCGGACGGCGCGAGCGCGGTCTCGCCGCGGGCTGTGGCACGCACGCCGGCGAGGATCTCGGACTCGGGTGCGGCCTTCAGCAGGTAGCCTGCGGCGCCGGCTTCGATCGCGGCGAGGATCTGGTCGTCGGACTCGTACGTGGTGAGGATGAGCACCCGGATGCCGGGCTCTCGGGCGAGGATGCGGGCGGTGGCGGCGTCGCCGTTCAGGCCCGGCATCCGGAGGTCCATCAGTACGACGTCGGGGCGTTCTGCGAGCGTGATCGCGACGGCAGCTTCGCCGTCAGTCGCCTGACCCACGACCTCGACGTCATCGGCCTCTTGGAGGAGCGCGACGATGCCGCTGCGGACGATCGGGTGGTCGTCGGCGACGACGACGCGGATCACCGGTTTGCTCCGGACAGGGGAGCGGCGCTGCGCTGGGTCGCCGGATCGGGCGTGGTCGGCAGGGCGACCGCCACGACCGTGCCGCGCCCCGGGCTCGAGGTGATGGTGCAGGTGCCGCCCGCGAGGGCGAGCCGCTCGCGGAGGCCGCGCAGCCCGTGACCCGCGGTCGGGACCGCGGAGTCGAAGCCGACGCCGTCGTCGCTGATCCGCAGGCTGACCTGCTCGGCCGCCACCTGCAGGCGGACGTGCACCGAGGCGGCGTCGGCGTGCGCGCGGACGTTGGCCAGTGCCTCCTGGCCGGTGCGCAACAGCACCACCTGTGTGTCGCGGTCGAGGGCGCAGTCCGGGGCGTCGACCGAGACCGGGATGCCGGTCTCACGGGCGAAGCGTTCGCCGAGGCGGTGGAGTGCGGCGCCGAGGCCGTCGCCGGCGATCCCGGCTGAGCCGGCCGCGACGAGGGTACGGGACTCCTCGAGCGCGGCGCGGGCCGATTCCTCGAGGATCGTGAGGCGTTCATCGAGCCGATCGACCCGGTCGGCGGCGAGGTCGCCCCGTGCACGTTCGGTGAGCATGACGATGCCGGCGAGGTTCTGGGCGACGGTGTCGTGCAGCTCGCGGGCGAGGCGTTCGCGTTCGCTCGTCACCCCGGCGCGGCGGTGCGCTTTGGCGAGGGAGTCCTGCGTGGCGCGGAGCTCCTCGATGAGCTGGCGCCGTTCGTCGGACAGCCGGGCGATGCGGGTGATCCAGAGCCCGAGGGCGCAGGCGCCTGCGATGCTGACGCCCTCGATGAGGACGGTGCTGACGAGGGCGGACGGCCCCGACGCGATCTGCAGGCCGACACCGGCCGCGACGCCGATCGCCAGCGAGACCAGGAGCGAGGTCCGGACACGCTCGATCTGGCACCAGGCGACCGGGAACAGGATGCACTGCACGAACGCGGTGCTCGGGACGGTGGCCGGGAGGACGAGCGCGGCCACGACCAGGAGCGGGACGAAGGCGGTGGCGGCCCGGCGGTCCTCGTACCCGCGCCACCCGAACCCGGCGTAGGCGAGGGCCAGGACGGCGAGCATCGCGAAGGCCGGCCAGCGGGTCGGCCACGGGGACCACCCGAGCACGGCGAGGACCGCGACGAGCGCGAGCGTCGCACCGACGGCCACGTGCAGGCCCCAGTTGCGGTGCGTCGTGATCCGGTCCATCGCCCCAGCATCCCACCGGCCGGCCGCCCGGGGGGAGTTCTCCACAGGCGGCATCAGGCGTCCTTGCGGTTCCACCGGAACGTCAGGAGGCACACGACGACGCCCGCGACCAGCCATGCTGCCAGGATGAGTGCTCCCCAACCGAGGTGCCACGCGCCTCCCGGCTCGGCCGATGCGAACTGCGACGGCAGGAACACGGACCGCATGCCCGACGCCATCCAGCGCAGCGGGAACGCACTTGCGACGTCCTGGAGCCAGTCCGGCAGCTGCGTGAAGGGGAGGTACACGCCGGAGATGAACTGGAGGACGAGGACCACGGGGACGATCGTCGCCGTGGCGCGTCGGCCCTCGCGGGGGAGCGCCGAGATCGCGATCCCGAGGACACTGCTCGTGGCGATACCGAGGAGCATGATCCACGCGAAGGTCCACCAGCGGCTGCCCGCCGTCGGCAGGTCCACACCGAACACGAGTCGGGCGACCGCGAGGAGGATCGCCGTCTGCAGCACCGAGGTCACGAGGACCATGCCGATCTTGCCGACGAAGTACGACAGCACCGGGAGCGGCGTTCCACCGAGCCGCTTCAGCGTGCCGTCACTGCGCTCGCCCGCGATGTCGACCCCGAGCGCCTGGGTGCCGGAGAGGAGGAGGCCGGTGGCGACGAGGCCGGGGAGGTAGTACGTGGCGTAGTCGACGCTGACGCCCGGGCCCGCCTGGATGTCCGGCGCGCTGCTGAACGCGACCGAGAAGAGCGCGAGCATCACGATCGGGAAGAGGAAGGTGAAGAAGACTGCGTCCGTCGCGCGGAAGTACGAGCGCAGTTCGTATCCGACGCGGTGCAGCCCGATGATCGCGGTGCCCATCAGCGGGTCCCGACCATGTCGAGGTAGACGTCCTCGAGGGACGGGCGGATGACCTCGAGGTCGTGCATCGGCTCCGAGGTGCTCCGGATCCACTGCGTCGTGTGGTGCGTGCGTTCCTCGTGCAGCGTGCCCGCATCGTCACGCCAGCGGATCAGCGGCGTCCGTGCTGCCTCGCCGCCGAGTTCGGCGATCGGCGCGACGTCGAGGAGCCTCCCGTCCGCGATCACCGCAGCCCGGTCCGCGAGGTGCGCTGCCTCGTCGAGGTAGTGCGTGGTGAGCAGGATCGTCGTGCCCTCCGACTGCACCCGGCGGAGGAGCTCCCAGAACTGCCGGCGGGCCTCGGGGTCGAAGCCCGTCGTCGGCTCGTCGAGGAACAGGACCTCCGGCCGGCCGATGATCCCCAGCGCCACGTCGACGCGCCGGCGCTGCCCGCCGCTCAATCGGCTGACGCGGGTGTTGCGCTGCGCCTCGAGGCCGGTCGCGGCGAGGAGTTCCTCGACGCTGCGGTGCCGCGGGTAGAGCGTCGCGAAGTGCCGCAGTTGCTCGGACACCGTGACGTTCGGCGACTCCGCGCTCGTCTGCAGCACGATGCCGATGCGTGCGTTGTGGCTGCGGCTCGATCGTGCCGGGTCGTGGCCGAGGACGCGGACCTCGCCGCCGGTGCGGGTCCGGTAGCCCTCGAGGACCTCGACCGTGGTGGTCTTGCCGGCGCCGTTCGGGCCGAGGAGGGCGAAGGTCTCGCCGGCGGCGATCGTGAAGGACACGTCGTCGACTGCGCGCTTGCCGGTGGCGTACTGCTTCTCGAGGTGGTGGACCTCGATGGCTGGGGTGTCCGGCATGGGTCCAGCTTGACGGGTGGGGGTCGGCGGCGGTTCGGCCGGTCCGGTGGAGGGGCATCCTCCGATCGGAGGATGGTCTTTCGTCTGGTCGGTGGCAGTTCTGGTGCGCGGAACTCGGGGATCGCGCACCGGAACTGCCACCGATCGTTCGGCGGGGCGGCCGGGTCTGGTGCGGGGGCTGATGCGGGACCACGGCGCGGCCTGGAGGCACGGTGCCGGGCCGGTGGGCGGGTTGCGCCCGGCTGGTGGGCGGGTTGCGCCCGGCTGGTGGTCGGGACTCGGTGGTGGGCGGGTTGCGTCCGGCTGGTGGGCGGGACTCGGTGGTGGGCGGGTTGCGTCCGGCTGGTGGGCGGGACCCGGTGGTGGGCGGGTTGCGTCCGGGATGGCGGGTTGCGTTCTGGGACGGGCGGGTTGCGTCTGGTCGGCCAGCGCGACCCGGCGACGGGCGGGAGGCGCGGGGCGGGGGTGCGCCGCGCCTCCAGGCCGGTGGGTCAGGCGCCGAGCGCCGCGCGCAGGAAGGGCGCGGTGCGGCTGCCGGTGGCGGCAGCGACTTCCGCAGGCGTGCCGGAGGCGACCACGCGGCCACCCTCGTCGCCGCCGGCCGGACCCATGTCGACCACGTGGTCCGCCTGCGCGACGACGGACATGACGTGCTCCACGACGACCACGGTGTTGCCCGCGTCGGTGAGCCGCGCGAGCTGGGCCGTGAGGAGCTCCACGTCCGCCGGGTGCAGACCAGTCGACGGCTCGTCGAGCAGGTACAGCGTGTGGCCCGAGCGCGCCCGCTGGAGTTCGGTGGCGAGCTTGATGCGCTGGGCCTCTCCGCCGGAGAGCTCCGGTGCGGGCTGGCCCAGGCGCAGGTAGCCGAGGCCGACGCTCCGCAGGGCAGTGAGTGCGCGGGCCGCAGCCGGGAGGTCGGCGAGGGCATCGGCTGCTTCGTCGACGGTCATGCCGAGGACGTCGGCGATGGTCGCGCCGTCGCGGCGGACCTCGAGGGTCTCGGCGTTGTAGCGCGCGCCGTGGCACTCCGGGCACGGCGCCCAACTGCCGGGGAGGAACAGGAGCTCGACGGAGACCGAGCCCTCGCCCTGGCAGACCTCGCAGCGGCCGCCCTCGACGTTGAAGGAGAACCTTCCGGCGGTCCAGCCCCGCTCCCGGGCGTCCTCGGTGGCGGCGAAGGCCTGGCGCACCGCGTCGAACATGCCGGTGTAGGTCGCGAGGTTCGAGCGGGGCGTGCGGCCGATGGGCTTCTGGTCCACCTCGACGACCCGGCTGATGAGCGGGTGCTCGGTGGCGATCGCGGGGAGGACGCCGCCGACGAGGGAGGACTTGCCGGAGCCGGAGACGCCGGTCACCGCCGTCAGCACGCCGAGCGGGAGGTCGAGGTCGAGATCGTCCAGGTTGTGGAGCGCGGCACCACGGATCTCGAGGGTACCGACCGGCTCCCGTCGCTCGTGCGCCGCGCGCTCGCCGCCGGGCTGGAGGTAGCGGCGGGTGACGCTCTCCTCGACCTCGGCGAGCCCGGCCGGGGGACCGCTGTAGAGGACGCGACCACCTCCCGAGCCCGCGCCCGGTCCGACGTCCACGATCCAGTCCGCCCGCCGGACGATGTACATGTCGTGTTCGACCACGAACACGCTGTTGCCGCTCGCGCGGAGGTCGTCGAGCACCTGCACGAGCGACTCCGTGTCCGCCGGGTGGAGGCCGGCACTCGGCTCGTCGAGGACGTAGACCACGCCGAACAGCCCCGACCGGAGCTGCGTCGCGATCCGGAGCCGCTGCGTCTCGCCGGGGGAGAGCGTCGGCGTCGCCCGGTCGAGCCCGAGGTACCCGAGGCCGAGCCCGATGAGGACGTCAATCCGGCCGTGCAGGTCCGTCGCGATCGACTGCGCCACCTCCGAGCGTTCGCCGGACGTGACCGAGCTCTGCGCCGGCGTCGGGTCCGTCAGCACGACGGCGGGTCGGAGGACCTCGACGACCTCGCTCAGCGGCAGCGCGTTGAACTCGGCGATGCTCAGTCCGCCGAACGTCACCGCGAGGGCCGCCCGCGTCAGCCCCGAGCCGCCACACAGCTGGCACGGGCCCGACTCCACGAAGCGCAGGGCCTTGTTCCGCTGCGTCTCGCTCTGCGAGTCCGCGAGGGTGTGCAGCGTGTACTGCCGGGCGCTCCAGAAGCGTCCCTTGTACGGCTTCGCCACCCGGTCGCGCTTCGGGTGCACCTCGACCACCGGCTGCTCCTCGGTGAAGAGGAGCCAGTCGCGGTCCTCCTTGGGCAGGTCCTGCCACGGCCGGTCGATGTCGTACCCGAGGACCGCCGTCACGTCGCGGAGGTTCTTGCCCTGCCACGCGCCCGGCCACGCGGTGATCGCACCCTCCCGGATGGACAGCGACGGGTCGTGGACCGCCGAGGCCTCCGTCACCTCGTGCGCCGTGCCGAGGCCGTGGCATCGCGGGCACGCTCCCGCGACCGTGTTCGGCGAGAAGGAGTCGGAGTAGAGCTGCGTCGCACCCTCGGGGTAGGTGCCGGCGCGCGAGTACAGCATGCGGACCGAGTTGCTCAGCGTCGTCAGCGTGCCCACGGTCGAGCGGGTGCTCGGGGCACCGCGGCGCTGCTGCAGGGCGACGGCCGGGGGCAGGCCCGTGATCTCGTCGACGTGCGGTGTGCTGCCCTGCGCGATGAGCCGGCGGGCGTACGGGGCGACGGACTCGAGGAAGCGGCGCTGCGCCTCCGCGAAGACCGTGCCGAAGGCGAGGCTCGACTTGCCCGAGCCGGAGATGCCCGTGAAGGCGACGATGCGGTCGCGGGGGATGTCCACGTCGACGTCCCGGAGGTTGTGCTCGCGGGCGCCGCGGACGCGGATGAAGCCGTCGGGGGTGGCGGTGTCGGTGGGCGCGGGGGTGCTGGGGGCGGGCTGGTCATGCGGGGTGGGCATTCGTTCGAGCGTAGGCGGGGCGGCTGGGTGGTGCGCGGCGCCTGCTTCGTCGGCGGCGGTCGCCGGTGAGCGGACTGGAGGCACGGTGCCGGTCCGTCATCCACCGGGACAGGCGTTTGCCGCATTCCGCACCTCGCAGCAGCGGTCGGGACCGGGTTCCGATCGAGCCCCCGGTAGGAGCCAGATCGGCTCCTCCCGGGGATTGACAAGCGGAGCTAGTCGATCAGCAGGCGGACGCCGGTGCTGGTCACGACCGTCTGGGAAAGCAGGTCGCTCGAGACTCGCCGCAGCAGCATGGCCCAGATACTGCTCGAGACTTCACGAAGCGGCACATCCCCCGACGTTCCCGCCAAGGCCACGACCCACACGATCACGAAGGCAGTGTCCGACTGCTCAAGGTGCAGCCGAAGCACCAGGTCAGTGGCGATCGACGTGGCTCCGAGGATCCGGAGCGGTGTCTCCACCGAAGGTGCGGAGCCGCCGCTCGGGTTGAACGCGCGGGTGCCTCCGAACCCTTCGGGTGGGGGCGCGCCCGGTCGGACGATCGACGGTCCGACGTGTCCCCAGTCCGTCGGGAGGAACGTCGCGAGCTGCCGCACCTGTTCGGCGTTCACAGGGAGTCGTTCACCCAGTCCGGGCATCGCGAGATGGGGCCGCTCGGCGCGGCGGTGCAGTACGCAGTCACGATCCCCAGGTCGTACTTGTCCGGTGAAGCCGAGGACGGCGCACGCTCTTCGAACGCGACGAACTCCTCCGTCGCCTTGCCCTTGGCGACGAACTCAGCTCCGTACAGCCGACGGTTGTTCGGCTGGAGGACCCCGGCGGCGTTGATCTGCACCGCGTGCTCGATGGTCTGCTCCTCGACGTTGTGGTCCTGCAGAGCGTGGAGGTAGCCGAACGCGGAGGTCTCGCTCCCTGATCGTCCGATGCGGAGGCCGACCTGGTGGAGGCTACCGTCCAGGAACACCGCCAGGCAGCTGTAGGGGTGCTTCGAGCCGGAGTAGTTCGTCGTGCCTGAAGGGCACGAGCCCTTCGTCAAGACGTGCGTCGGCACTGCAGGAGTGGCTGCCGTGACCGGGTCGAGCGCTACCCAGTGCCCGTCCGGAGGTGCAGCCGAGGCGTCGCCGGCTCGGTCCGTGGTCGGGTCGGCTGATGGAGCCGGTGCGGCACCTGTCGCAGAAGCAGTCGGTGTCGAAGTCGGCACACTGGTGGCGGTCGGTGCAGGTGTTGCAGCGACGGCACCGGTGGTGCCGAAACCGGAGATGGCGCCGATCACTGCGCAGACTGCGACAGCAGCCCGCACGCTGGTTCGTTTCGTTGATCGCATGATCACATCCGTCTTTCGATTCGAGGATGCGGCGGACTCCTGCAGCGAGATGCCCCCTGATGCGCTTGCAAGCAGGAGCAACGCTACGCGGCTGCTCGGGCGGCACAAGACGGAATGCGATCTCGGCGCCGTTCCTGAGAGGACCCGAACGAGCCGACAAGACCAGTCCTGCCGTCGGTCGGGAGGCGCATGGCGGGCTGTGGTCCGTGCCTCTCGTCCGTATCGTGGCCGGCTCGCCGCCGGACTGGAGGCGCGTGGCGGCGGTGATCCGCGCCTCCCGACCGGCTGAGGTTGCGTTGCGCATCCGCGCGTAGACCAGACGGGTGAAGGTCATCGGAGTCGAACAGTTCGGAGGGCCGGAAGCCCTCGCCGCCCACGAGGTGCCGGAGCCGCGCGCCGGCGCCGGGTCCGTGCGGATCCGGGTCGCGGCATTCGCCGTGAACCCGACTGACACGGGTGTCCGTGCCGGGCAGCGCGACTCGTCAGGAGCACAGCCGCCGTACGTGCCGGGGATGGACGCGGCCGGGGTGATCGACGAGGTCGGGCCGGACGTGTCCGGGTGGGCCGTCGGCGACGAGGTCATGGCCATGGCGTTGCCGCTCAGCGAGCACGGGGGCGCGTACGTGGAGGAGCTCGTCGCGCCGGTCGGGTCGTTCACGCGGGTGCCTCGCGGGACGTCGCTCGAGCTGGCTGCCACGGTCCCGATGAACGGTCTGACCGCGCTGCAGATCCTCGGACATCCGTCGTTGGCCCCGGGGAAGACGCTCGCCGTGACCGGCGCCGCAGGGTTGCTCGGGAACTACCTCGTGCAGCTCGGGAAGGCCGCTGGGCTGACCGTCATCGCCGATGCTGCTCCGGCCGACGAAGCACTCGTGCGGTCGCTCGGGCCCTCGCACGTCGTGGCGCGCGGGGACGGGTTCGCCGCTGCGGTTCGTGAGCTCGTTCCGGACGGGGTTGATGCGCTCGCCGACGCCGCATTGCAGCGGTCGGCGGTGGTGGATGCCGTGCGGGACGGCGGGACGTTTTTCGACGTGCGGGGCTGGGAGGGCGACGGGTCGCGGGGGATCGAGTTCGTGCGGGTGATGGTGTTCTCGGAGTACCGGTCGTTCGACAAGCTCGAGCAGTTGCGGCACGCGGTGGAGAGCGGGACGTTGACGCCGAGGGTGGCGGAGGTGCTGCCTGCGGAGCGGGCTGCGGAGGCGCATGAGCGGTTGGAGGCTGGAGGGACGCGGGGGCGGTTCGTGTTGGTGTGGTGAGACACCCGGACGGTACGTGAAGCCTCGACGGGGCTGCTACTCGTGAGTCGGGGCCAAATCGACGGGAGTGATCATTTGAGCGCGTCCTCGAACGCCGACTTCCACATCGTTGCGCACCGCTGCCGTCGAGCTGCCACCCGGTAGATGACAACGCCTGCCGCGACGAGTACGCCGACGACGAGGCTCTCTCCGCGCCAGAAGTGTTCGGCCTCATCGTCGAACGTGAGCGGCTTCGTCAGCGACAGGAGAAGGTTGATGATGAAGGTCAGCGCAGTGAGTCCCAGCGCGTAGATCGTCAGAACGGCCGCAGGAGTTGCGACGGCGTCGCCCCGAAGTCTGCTGAGCACACGGAGCCGAAGCGCTGGGTCGGCACTTGCTGCTCTCGCAAAGCTTGTAACCGTATCGACGTCGGGATCCGCGTGCTTCCGCACCAGACGACGGAACGCCGACTCGTCGAAACGAGACCGCTCGCGCTTCCAACACTTCGTCACGTCGCCCCATTCTCCGATCGGCCGACGGAATGTCCGGCCCGCTCTTCCTGTCGGCAGCGCCCAGGCGACCGTCAGATGACGGCCCGTTCAGCAGCCTCGCGATGATGCATTGCGGACCCCGACCCACAGCCCGTCCCGCGACCGGATCATCCCCACGTACAACTCCCGCCGACCCCGCTCCCGCCGCTCCCGATCCGTCTCGGACGGCTCGCCGGTCACCGGATCGAGCAGCCGACGGTCGACGTGCGCCAACAACACCTGCTTGAACTCGAGCCCCTTCGCCCGCTTCACGGTGCCGACCCGCACGGCGTCAGAGGTCCTGCCCGAGTACTCGTCGAGCATGATGACCGGGATGCCCGCCGCGCGCAGGACGCTCCGGACGTCGTCCGCCTGCCAGGTCGTCGCCGTGAGGATCCCCACGTCGCCGTGCCCCGTCCCGATCAGCCGCAGGACCTCGCTCAGCCGCTCGACCATCGAGCGGTCGTGCTCGGCCCGGCCCGAGAACCGGTGGAACGCCGGCGCCGGCCCCGACCGCGAGATCGACGAAACCGCGTCGCCGACGCCGTCCACACCCTCGATGTCGACGAACTGGTCGTCCGCCACCATCTCCTTCGCGAAGTCGAGGATCTCCGCCGTGTTGCGGTGGTTCACGTCGAGCACGACACCGCGCCCGGACAGGCTGATCCCGACCTCGCCGAGCGTGTACCCGCCCGGGTAGATCGTCTGCTGGCCGTCCCCGATGAGCGTCAGCCCGTCGGCACGATCCCCGACGAGGTGGTGCATCAGCGAGACCATCGCGCACGACAGGTCCTGCGCCTCGTCGACGATCACCGCGTCGTACCGCTCGAGCGGCACCGCCGCGACCGCGTCGCGCGCGAGGAGGACGATGTCCTCCCAGTCGTGCGCGCGCCGCTCACGCAGCCCGCGGGAGTATGCCTCGTAGAGGTCCCACACCGCCTGCCGCGTCTCCATGGGCAGCGCGTGCTTGCGCCCGACGCGCGCCAGGTCGGCGTACTGCTCGAAGCGCGTCAGGCCGCGGCCCTTGATGACGTGCTTGATCTCGTCCTCCCAGTAGGAGCGCGAGAAACGCGAGGACCGCAGTGGACTGGAGGCGCGGATCGCGTTCCAGGCGTCGTCGAACGCGAGTCGCGCCTCCCGTCCGGGCACGCGGAACGCGATCCCGCGTTCCTTGAGCAGGCGCGTGGCGAACGCGTGGACGCCCATGAAGTCGACGCGACCGACCATGTCGGGCGCGAGGCGCTCGAGGAGCGACTCGAGGACCTTCGGCAGAGTCCCGATGTAGGTGGTGAAGAGGACGCGGCCGCCGGTCGAGCGTGCGAGGTAGGCGGCACGGTGGAGGCCGACGACGGTCTTGCCGGTGCCGGCGGCACCGCGGATGCGCGCCGGGCCGTTGAAGCTGCGGCGGAGGAGCTTCGCCTGGGCCGGGTCGAGGGAGGCTAACCTGGAGGGCGGTCCTGAGAGCTGGTTCCGGGATCGCACGGGCATCGAAGCTTGAGTGCCAGCCCCTAGGCAGGTGGTCGATCGCGCCGCAGTGTCCAAGATCGTGGCCCGTCTGGACGGGACAGACAGGCCGAGCGGCACGCATGACCCGCTGGCATGGGATGCCGTCGTCCGAAGGGCCTGGAACTGGTAGCGGAACGATACGCCTCCGACACAGTAGTGAACGGGGATACCGGGCGGGTACTTGGCGCAACTTTTGTTGCGATAGGACGGGCCGGAGACGGTCGGCCGTCCGGGGTCGAGCTGCGACTTCTGCCCCTGGGGAGCTGCGGGCCGAACCATTCACGCTCATACGACGAACGCCGTGAAGACCACTGGTGCTGACCCAGGGCTGCGCGCTTGCCCCGGCGTGCGTCCCCGCGAAGTCGGCGGCCCCTGCCAGAATATCCTCATCATGGATGGGAAACCACGCAGCACTAAGTTGACGGCCGTCGAGATCTGCGCCGGTGCGGGCGGCCAGAGCCTGGGTCTCCATCTTGCGGGGTTCAGGCACGTGCTCGCGGTCGAACTGGACCGGGACGCCGCCGGAACCCTGGACCGGAACCTGTCCCGCCTAGCGTCTGAAGAAGGTGACCCGCGGCCCGTGGTCGCTGTGGGCGATGTCGCCGACGAATCGGTGTGGCTGCCGGAGCAATTTCAGGGCGTCTCGCTCCTCGCGGGCGGCGTTCCGTGCCCGCCGTTCTCAATCGCCGGAAAGCAGCTGGGCACGTCCGACGAGCGCGATCTGTTCGCGTGGGCTGTTGAGGCGGCGGGACGAATGCGGCCTGACGCTGTGCTGCTGGAGAACGTTCGGGGACTGTCGATGCCCCGCTTCGCCGGCTATCGGCAAGCGGTGCTCGATCGGTTTGCGGAACTCGGCTACCGAGCCGATTGGCGACTGCTGGAAGCCAAGGACTTTGGCGTGCCTCAGCTTCGGCCGCGGTTCATTCTGGTTGCCCTCCGTGAGGAGTTCGCTCCATACTTCACGTGGCCCGAACCGACACCCGCGGCGCAGACCGTAGGATCCGCCCTCTACGACCTCATGGCAGCGAATGGCTGGGTCGGCGCAGAAGAGTGGGCAAAACGAGCGGACCGCGTGGCTCCTACGGTCGTGGGTGGCTCGAAGAAACACGGCGGGCCCGATCTCGGTCCGACGCGCGCAAAGCGCGAGTGGCGGTCGATTGGCGTTGATGGCCTCGGAATAGCCGACGCAGCGCCCGGGCCCGACGCTCCGGCTGACCTGGTGCCCAGGCTCACGAACGAGATGGTCGCGCGCATCCAAGGATGGGCCGGGCCCGGCTATGAGTGGGACTTCGGGGATGGCCGGGGCCGGAAGACGACGACGTATCGGCAGATTGGCAACGCGTTCCCGCCGCCGGTCGCGCGCGCAGTTGGGCTGGCGATCGCATCCGCTCTCCGGAAGGAGACTCGATCGAGCGACGATCACGCTGCACCAAGTCAGTACCGCGACGAGGTCTATCGAGTGCTCCGGGAACGCGAAGGCTTCATTTCCCTTGCCGCCCTGCGGAACGCGGTCGGCGGTGGCCTCGGCGACCAGGAGATCGTGCGGCGGATCGAGTTCCTACGGCGCGATTTCGACATCGAAGTTCTTCAACGCGGCAGTCACCTCACCTACCGTCTGGGCGAGTGGAAGGCGTTCCGTGGTCAGGAAGACCACTCCCGTCACCTTGCCTTCGCCACCGAAAGACTTCGGTCGAGGATCAGCTGAACGATCGTTCCCAAGGAATGCACGGTCCGCCGGGCGCGCTGACTGCTGTGTGTTCCGCCGATCGTCGTAGGTTGTAGATAGTCTGACCGTGTCCGCAGATCAGCGCCCGATGCTCGCGGATCATTCAACCAGTCCGAGGAGATTCACTAGTGACAGACTTTGGCATCCCTCCCAAGGGGGACGAAATCAAGGCCGTCATTGAGCAGCGCGTTCGGCAGGCGATGAACGAAGACGGCGCGAAGATCACGATCGACTGGCGCGGGGAACCTCGCCACCTTCGCGTGATCTCGATGCCGGTCGAAATGCTCTACTTCAATCCAGATACCCATCGGATTCGCGCGCAGCGGACGTTGGACGCGAAGCGTGACGCGGCAATCGAAAAGGATCCGTGGGGTCAGGAGGCCCAGGGCTACCTTCACGACCTTCTTCGGCAGAGGCCGGCGAATCCAGATCAGACAGACCCCGAGTACACGGCGTTGATGGACGAGCTCGACGACGTCGGTCAGCGCGAGCCAGGCATCGTGAGCCCGCACGGGATCCTGGTCGACGGCAACACGCGCGCCGCCGCCCTGATCGACCTCGGCGAGCAGAACATCAGGGTCGGCGTTCTTCCCGACGACACCTCGCGCCAAGACATCAATACCGTCGAGCTGACTCTCCAGTTGCGGAAGGACCGGCGCCGCGACTACTCGTACATCAACCGATTGATCGCAATTGACGAGGAGCTTGCGCGCGGTCGTTCCGAGGCTGACGTGGCCAAGGACTTCAACATCAAGCTTGGAACGCTTCAGCGTGACCGCTGGGTGTACGCACTGATACTTGACGCGATTGACCGCAGCAAGACGGAAGATGGCACAACGCTCCGCCTGATCGATTTCGAGGAGCACCAGGAGAAGTTGAGGGAGCTCCACAGGGACTACACGAAGCTCGCCACGACCGACCCCGACTCCGCCAATCGATTGAAGCAGTCGCGCCTTGCGATGGTGCTGCTCGACTATCCAAAGACCTCGCTGCGGCTCGCGGAGGCTGACTTCCACACCAGGTACCTCGAAAGCCGTTTGCCGGACGACCTCAAGCCGGTGTCTGCAGAAGTGGCGACAGGTATCCCTGTCCCGGGCATCCCGGGAGCGAGCGTGCCGAGCCAAAGCACTGATTCCGCAGCCGCCGAGGCCCTCACAAATCAGCTCCTTCGCGCCAAGGCCATGGCCAGCGATGAAAAGAGCGCGACACCAGAAGAAGTAGCGCAGGCTGCTGGGCTGATGCAGAAAGCGCGCGAAACCTTCGACGTCGCCGTGAAGCTCGCGGGCCAGAACGCGGAGCTCGTCAAGCGTCAGTCCGCCGTTCCCGAGCGGCTGACTGATGCGGCGGACTACGTCACGCAATGCGCGAACGAGTTCGCGGAGGCGAAGGCGAAGCGAGCGCTCGACGACGACGCGTTCGACGACGCGCTGATCGCGCTCCGAGAGAGCCTCGAGGGTCTTGCCCGGCAGGCGGGCCGTACTTTCTCTGCTCCCGGGGAAGGTGTCGCGTGGCTCCTCGATGCGGTCCGGTCGAAGTCATGAACGCAGATGGCCCAAGCCTCGCGATCAGCCTCGCGGCGCAGGTGACGCGCGTTCGCCTCATCGTCCGCCCGGGTCTGGAAGACGATCTCCGCAGGCTGGCTGTCGGGTTCCAGACGAGCACGCAGCGATCGCCTAGCAGTGTTGAAATCGAGCTTGATGAACTCCTAACGAATCTCGGCGCTCTTAGCGCCTGGCCACATCAGGCGGACGGCGAGGTGGTCTGGGATGAACCGCTCCAGGAGTTGGTCGTGGACTCGCTCCAGGATGCTCAGACCGTTTCGCGCCAGCTTGACAGCCCAGGCGCGCGCTCCCCGGTCGATGTCGAGTCGATTCCTGACATCCTCGGGCCGGAGTGGACCGGCGACCTGACGGCATTTCAGCGCCGCGACATCGCAAAGCTCCTATCGCTTCGGCACGGGGCTAACTTTTCCGTCCCCGGTGCAGGCAAGACGAGAGTCGGGCTTGCCGTCTTTCAGGCGCTGCGCCAAACCGAAGGCCTTGCGCGGCTGCTGATCGTTGGGCCGAAGTCGAGTTACTCCGCGTGGCTGGAGGAGAATGCGGAGTGCTTCCAGCGGCCGCTCGCGATGGAGATCGCGGACGGGGCGGGCGCTAGCACCACGGAAGCGCTAATCGTCAACTACGAGCGACTTCCCAACATGGTCACGACACTCAGTCGCTGGCTGACGGAGCGCCCGTCAATGATCATCCTCGACGAAGCCCATCGGATGAAGCTCGGCGCTGACGGCGCGTACGGTGCAGCCTGCCTCGCGTTAGGTCCACGCAGCAGACGGCGGTTGATTCTGACTGGGACGCCGGCGCCAAATGGTGCGAGGGACCTGGAGAACCTCTTCGGCTTTGTCTGGCCGGGGACGGGTCGCCAGAGCGTCATCCGAGCCGTTAACGGCGGGAGCCTGGCGGACGCGAGCCGCGTGCTTCGGCCGCTCTTCACTCGCACAACTAAGGGCGAGCTGGGCCTGCCCCCTGTTGAGACGACGATCCGCACAGTCCCGCTGCCGCCGCTACACGCGGAGATATACGAGGCGCTCGTCGGTCAATTCTCCGCCCGCGCCGAGGGGCACGAAGGCGACTTCCAGGCACTCGGCCAATATCTCGTCTATATGCTCATGGCCGCAACTAGCCCCGCGCTGCTCGCGGTCGGTACGAGCCGCTACGAGCCGCTGGCTTATCAGGTGCCGCCGCTGCCGATCCCGGAGCGTTCATCGCTGTACCAGTTGATGCAGGACCTACCCGCTTACGAGATGTCGCCCAAGTACCAGGAAGTGCTCGCGATCGTCCGTGAGAACGCGGCACGTGGGCGTAAGACGCTCGTCTGGTCGACCTTCATCCGGAGTATCAAGACCCTCGAACGGGTACTCGAGCGATTTGGCCCCGCGGTTGTGCACGGGGGCACGCTTGACCGGGACGAGCAGATCCGACGGTTCAAGCGCGACGACGACTGTATGGTCCTGCTTTCCAACCCCGCGACGCTCGGGGAAGGAATTAGTTTGCACCATGAGTGCCACGACGCTGTATACATAGATCGCGACTTCGCTGCCGGGCGCTTCCTCCAGAGTTTGGACAGGATCCACCGCCTTGGGCTTCGTCCCGGTACTACGACCCGCATCACCGTTCTCGCGTCGGAGCGCACCATTGACGAGGTTGTCGCGGCGCGGCTTTCCGATAAGCTTGCATTCATGGGGGGCATCCTTGACGATCCTGCCGTCCAGCGGCTTGCCGACCTCGACGAGGAACCTCCTATTGGTGGGGGCCTTGACCTCGGGGACCTTCAAGCGTTGATGGGGCATTTGCGTGCGCCTTCCACCTGAGCCAGTGCTGCTCGCTGCCAGGCGCTGGTTAGAGATCGTTCCAGCAAGCGGGGGCATCCCGAGGGCCCAAGCCCTACTTACCACCCATAGGAAGTACAGCGACCTCTCGCCTACCCAATATTCCACTGCGCTCGCGTGGCTCCGCGACATGGATTTACTGGCCGTCTCGGGGTCCGGGGCTCCTGTGGCCAGCCGCATCCTTGGTGCGATCTTCGAGAATGCAGCCCCGACTTGGTTCCAGGACGCCGACGAGCTTGTCAGGTCGCCCGATGATCTTCCGTCGGACATCGTCCTCGCTGGGGAGGCTTTAGGTGTTGGCGCGGGCGAAGTGTACGAGCAGCTCGTCAGCAGTTGGGGCAAGGTCGACACCGCCGTGCGCGAACGGATCGGCGCCGCGGGCGAAGCGGCGCTCGTCAGGATGCTGCGGAACGGAACCAACGGTCGTATCGACCACGTGTCGACGTGGTCCGACGGTTTCGGTTATGACATCGCGTATAGCAAGGACCTCGTCACGGCTCACATCGAAGTGAAAAGTACGACGAGGGCCGGCCGCTTCACAGCGTACCTGTCGCGCCACGAGTACGAAGTGATGCTACGGGACAGCCAATGGGTTCTGGTTGCGGTCCGTCTGAATTCCAATCTTGAGGTAGTCGCCGTCGGGTCCGTCCCGAAGGATTGGCTCGCCGCCAACGTGCCGCGCGACTCGACGTCCTCCGTTAGCTGGGCATCTTGCAAGGTTGAGGTCCCTTCGGCGGTGATTGAGAATCGCGTCCTGCAGCTAGGGGTGGATGCGGCAGGCTCACTTCCTCCATGGAGCACGGGTCCAATGGCATGAGCTGTCGGAGTTGAAGCACTCAATCGGAGCACGAGAAGGGAAAGAAGCAGTGGACCAACCGGTGTGGAACGACCCCGAGTCGTCGGCGGGGACGATGGTGCGCGGCGCGCTGTGGCTCCTGCAGGTCGTAGGCGAGGGAGGCACCTTCACAAAAAACCAGCTGCGAGAAGCCTTCCCCGGCGTCTCGCAAGCGGACAGGCGCATCCGCGACCTGCGGGACTGGGGATGGGTCGTGCACTCCAGCGCTGAAGAAGCGTCCCTGCTCGCTGAGGATCAGCGATTCGTGAAGGCCGGAGTGGCCGTGTGGGACCCGCAAGAGCGCCGGAAGGCTTCACCGCGAAGGGCGATGTCGAGCAAGGAGAGGAGGGCAGTGTTCGCCCGCGACGGCTACATGTGCACGCTGTGCGGGATCGCGGGTGCGGAGCCCTACCGCGACGACCCAGTCATGACGGCCGTCTTGTCGGTCTCGCGGCGTAAGGTCCGCACGATCGAAGGCTTTGAGACCGAGATGCTTGTTACGGAGTGCAACAGATGTAGGTCCGGACAGGAGAACGTGCCCATCGACATGGGTGATGCTGTCGCGGCCGCTGCCGGACTTAGCCAGGACGACCGCCGTCGGCTTCTCCGCTGGATGGACCGAGGCCGCCGCGGCATGTCTGAGTTCGACCGCGCTTGGGCGGCATACCTAAGAACTCCTATCAATCTGCGTCCGGAGCTCGCTGAGCGGGTACGGGCACAGCAGTAGTCAACTAGCGGGAGCTCGGCGTCAGAAATCAAGTGCGCACATTTGGCCTCGGAGTCGGGTGGGGTATTGGCCTCAAGCTCAGACGATAGACCAACCATCGAGAATGAAGGCTGGCGAGCTTGCAACGGGTGGTTCCCATGATCAGGGAGCCAAGGTCCGCGTGCGTTCCACAACCGAGACTCTCCGGGCGTCTACCACGAAATGTCGGCTTGGTCGTAGGGGCTGGAGGCGTGAGGGAACCGTCTGCCGGGGAAACTCATGCCCAAACGCATCAGTGCGAAGCTCACTATCGGGTGGGGTTCACAACGGGCGCGTGTTGAGTGCGGACTTGATTCTGATGGTGGATATGGCTTCGGTGGCGCCGATTTGTACGCCACCACGAGCCCCGACCCGTACCCGAGCAACGCCCAGCCGTACCCGGACGAGCCGTTCAACAGCGGGATGAGCGACAAGTCCGACGCCCCGATGGCGATCGCCCCGACCGAGTGCCCGAGCTGATCGAACAACCCAACGGCACCACCACCGAATGCCCCACCGATGCACGCGGTGATGAACGGCCGCCCGAGGGGGAGCGTCACACCGTAGATCAGCGGCTCGCCGACCCCGAGGAACCCAGCCGGCAGCGCGCCGCGGATGGTCCGCACGAGCGAGGCGTTCGATCGGAGCCGCACCCATAGCGCGATGCACGCACCGATCTGACCGGCACCGCCCATCGCCAGCACGGGCAGCAGCACGGTCCACCCGGTCTGCTCGATCAGGGTGGCGTGGATCGGGATGAGCCCCTGGTGCATCCCGGTCATGACGAGCGGCAGGAAGAGCCCGCCGAGGATGAACCCGGCGAAGGCCCCGCCGTTCGCGAGGAGCCAGGTGGCCGCGGTGCCGATCGCGACCGAGACGACGCCGGCGACCGACATCAGGATCCCGAGCGTCACCGACCCGGCGACGAGGACGGTGACGGTCGGCACGACGATGAGCGCGATGACGTCCGGCGTGACCTTCCGCATGAACCGCTCAACGTAAGCGGCGAGGATGCCGCCGGCCAGCGCGCCGAGCACGCCGCCCTGCCCGGGAGCGAGGGTCTCGCCGAACACGGTCACGTTCGCGACCCCGGCGGCGACGATGATGCCGCCGACCGCGCCGCCGAGGATGGGCGTCCCACCGAACTCCTTCGCAGCGTTCATCCCGACGAACACGGCGAGCAGGGACAGGAACCCGCTGGACAGCACGCCGAGGAACGGCGTCACCCCGGGCAACCACCCGAGGTTCGTCAGGATGCCGTTGATCCCGGCGATGAGCCCGCAGGCGATCAGCGCGGGGATGAGCGGGATGAAGATCGCCGAGATGCGACGGATGGCACGCATGGTGCGGCCGTCGGACCGGGCCCGGGCGGATGCCTTGATCGACGCGCCACGCGCCGCCAGCTCGTCGGGCGCCACCGAAGCCGAGGACACACCCGGAACAGGAGCGGCACGCAACGACTCGAGCGAATCAGCCACCCGGTCAACGAGCCCCGGCCCGAGCACGATCTGCAGGTTCGACCCGGCGGCGATCGCGGCCATGACCCCGTCGGTGGCCTGCAGCGCCGGCAGATCGACCGAACCGGGGGACGCCACCTCGACCCGGAGTCGGGTCATGCAGTTCTCGACGTCGGCGATGTTCGAGGACCCGCCGACGGTGTCGAGGATCTGTTGTGCGAGTTGCTGTGCATCGGCCATTGATGGTGCTCCTCGGGGGAAAGGAATCGGACTGAGAAGGGAAGGAGTCAGGAGATGACGGCGCGGAGCGAGCCGTCGGCAGCCGCGAGCTGTGCCCGGACGAACGCGGCCGACGACCCGGTGAGGATCATCGCGATCGCCGTCTTCACCTCGCCGTCCGCGGCATCGAGGGCGGCAGCGACCTCGGAGGACGTAGCCCCGGTCACGTCCTGCACGAGCGAGAACGACCGTGCGACGAGCTTCTCGTTCGTCGCCCGCACGTCGACCATGCGGTTGCCGTACGTCTTGTTGCTGCGCACCATCGCCAGCGTGGTGAGCATGTTGAGGACGAGCTTCTGCGCGGTCCCCGCCTTCAGGCGGGTCGATCCGGCAATGAACTCGGGGCCGACGACGACGTCGATGGCGATGTCGGCCTCCCGCCCCGCGGCCGAGTCGGGATTGCACGCGACGGAGACGGACAGGGCGGACCTGCGCCGCGCCTCCAGGATGGCCGCGATGAAGTAGGGCGTCCTGCCGGACGCACTGATCCCGACGACCACGTCGTCGGACGCCAGGCCGAGCGCGTCGAGGTGGCGAACGGCCGCTGTTTCGTCGTTCTCGGCGCCTTCGACGGCGGTGGTGAGGGCGACGGGACCGCCGGCGGTGACGCCGACGACCTGCGAGGGGTCGGTGCCGAAGGTGGGCGGGCACTCGCCGGCGTCGAGGACGCCGAGCCAGCCCGGCGTGCCGGCGCCGCGGCCAAGGTCCGCTCGTGGCGCCGCGAGCTACGTCCTCCGGTACGTCCCCGCCGGCTTCCCCGGCCCCTCCGCCCGCTTCTCCTCCGTCGCCACGAGCCCCGGCAGCATCGCCCTCCGGAACGAGTCCGGCTGCAACGCCCGCCCCGCCACAGCCTCGTGAACCCGCCGCAGCTCGGTCATGGTGAACGGCTCCGCCACGAGCCCGCGCGGGTCCGGCGCCGCAGCGTAGAGCGCTCGCAACGAGGCCACCGCGAACGCCACGATCTCGTCGTGCCCGTGCACCATCCCCGTTGCGTCGTCGACCGGGAGGAGGCGCGCCCGCGACGCGTCCAGCCCGGGCGACGACAGCGACGAAGCGGGCACCACATCGAGGTGTGCCACCGACAACACCCACCCCCGACTGTCCCGTGCAGGATCGTCGAACACGTGCAACTGCGACGGCGCCAGCCCGGTCACGCCCGCCTTGTCGGACAGTGACCGCAGCACGGCCGCGGACAACCGCTCGCCCTCGTGCACGAACGTCCCCGGCAGCCGCCAGTCCCCGTCGACGGCATCGCGCACCTGCAGCACCGACAGCGGTTCCCGCACAGGCACGGTCAGGACCGCTGTGTCCACCGCCACGGACGGCTGCGGGTAGTCGACCAGGCGCTTACCGGAAGGATCGCGGTACGCAGACGAAGTCACGGCGCCGAGTTTACGCACACTTGCGCAAAAGTGCCGGCCGTGACAGGCTCGGAACCAGTTAGCGCGGAACCGCGCAAACCCGATGGAAGGCAGGCGGCCATGAACACCACCACCCGCGACCGTGCGATCGGTGCCGTCCTCGGCTCCGCCGCCGGCGATGCCCTCGGCGCCGGCTACGAGTTCCGTCCCGCCGTGCCCGAGCCCACCCCGATCCGGATGGCCGGCGGCGGCTCCTTCGGCTGGGCGCCGGGGGAGTGGACCGACGACACGAGCATGGGCGTCCCGATCCTCCGCACCCTCGCCCGCGGCGGCGACCCCGCCAGCGAGGCAGCCCTCGACGGCCTGGTGGCTGCCTGGGCCGACTGGGCACGGACCGCGCCCGACGTCGGCATCCAGACGCGCAACGTGCTCACCGGCCTGGAGGCACGCACCGCCGTGAGCGCGCGGGCCGCGGCCCGGCAGGAACACGAGTTCCGAGGGCGTTCGGCGGGGAACGGCTCGCTCATGCGGACGGCGCCGCTGGTGTTCGGCTACCTGACGGGCGCGGTCGACGAGGAGCTCCGGCTGGCCGAGGCCGCGCGGGCGATCAGCGACCTCACGCACTACGAGTCTGACGCGGGGGATGCGTGCGTGCTCTGGTGTGTGGCGATCCGGAAGGCGGTCCTCACGGGCGAGCTCGATGTCATGGCCGGCCTCGACCTGCTCGACCTCGACAAGCGGCGGATCTGGGTCGACCGGATCGTGACGGCGGAGCACTCGGAGCCGGTCGACTTCACGGACTCGAACGGCTGGGTGGTGTCGGCGTTCCAGGCTGCGTACGCGGCGGTCAGACGGAGCGCGAGTCTCGAGGACGCCCTCGCCCGCGCGGTCCGCACCGGGAACGACACGGACACGGTGGCAGCAATCGCGGGCGGTCTCGCGGGTGCGTTGTACGGGGCGAGTGCGCTGCCGACGGAGTGGCGTGAGCTGCTGCACGGCTGGCCGCGACTCCGCGCGGACGACCTCGTTGCGCTGAGCGAGCAGGCGCTCGACGCGCGAGCGGCGGCCGTCTGACCGCGTGCTGGCGACCGTGCGTGGCCGGCGGCCGCGACGGGCTGCCGGTGTTGGAGGGTTCGATGGGGGGATCCTCCGGCACCGGTGATGCGTGGCGGGGATGAGCCGCGCCTCCAGGCCGGTCTTGGATGGCTGATGGACCTCCGGTCGTGTTCCCCACAGATCCGCGATATCCGACTTCCACACGCGAAGTATCAGATAAGCTGCTCGCCAGAATCTGTGGAGGGAGCTTTCGTGGGGGATCTGACGATCGAAGCGCCAGTGATGCAGTCGGTTGCATCGATGGCGAAGTCCGCAGGGGCGGAGTTCGGCTCGGAGCAGGCGCTTTCGCGGGCTGCTGGCGGATGCTTCGGCTCCGATCTCGTGGCGTCGGCGTTCGCGTCCTCGGCGCGGGCGCTGGACGCGATGGTCCGCTCGCTCCGCGAGGATGCGGACACGCTGAGCCGCTTCGTGCAGGGCGCGCTCGCGGTGCTGGAGCAGACGGACGCGGGTCTGGCGGTGAAGCTCCAGTGACACTCGATCCGACCGTGGGCGACCCGGATGCCATCCGTCGTCTCGCACGCCTGCACACGGCGCACGCCGACGGTGTCCGGGCGGGTACCCGGCACGTGGTGGATGCTGCGGAGGCGGCGCAGTCCGGGTGGCGCGGAAAGGCGCAGGAGCGGTTCGTCGCGGTCGCGGCGACGGTGCCCGAGAGTGCGCAATGTGTCGCGGCTCGGCTCGATCAGGCCGCCTCGGCACTGGACACGTACGCACGCGAGGTGCAGCAGATCCAGGACGAAGCGCAACGGGTACGGACTGCGCAGCAGAACGCGGCCGATGACGTCGCCGTGAATGCCCGCGCGATCCGTGCCGCCACCGCGACCGTGCAGAGCGCGGATGCCGTGGAGTCGGACACGACGAGACTGCGTCAGCTGCAGGCCGGAGCGGCGGGCCTCGCTGGGCTGCAGGGGCGATTGTCGACGCAGTGGGACGAGCTGGTGACGCGGCGAGAGGCTGCCGACCGACGTGTTGCCGCTGCTCTGGAAGCACCGGAGGTCGTCGGCAAGCTGCAGTCTGCGGCCGCCGTGGCGAGGATGAGTGACGGGCAGTTCCTGACGTGGCTCGGCACGCTCGACAAGAAGTCGATCGCGGCGCTGCGGGACGATCCGACAACGACCGCTCGCCTGGCGCGGATGGACGCGAAGGACGTGGCCACGTGGTGGTCGGCGATGTCCGGCCCTCGTGGTGCGCACTCCGCCGAGCAGGACGCATTCGTGGCGGCGGTCCCGGCGGTGCTCGGGAATCTGAACGGCGTCTCGTACTGGGCTCGGGCACGGGCGAACACCGCGGTGCTCGCGGACAAGCTCGCTGAGGCGAAGAGGAAGACGTCGTACTGGGCGAAGCAGTTGGACAGTGCGGGCAGTCCCGCCGCCGCTGCGTCGGCGCGGGCGCAGCTCCAGGTGTGGGAGCGGCAGCGCGACGGGTATGCCAACATCCAGACGACGCTGGATACAAAGTCGGTCTCTCTCATATCGCTCGTTGACGACAGGCCGCCGCTGGCCCAGATCGTCTCGGGCGACATGGACTTCGCGAGCCACGTGACGTACATCGTGCCCGGGATGAACACTGCGACCTATCAAGACGGGACTGTAAGCAATTATGCGCTGATCGCCGACGGCATGCGCAGTCGGCAGGCTGCGGCGGGCGGTGTTCTTCCTGATGACGTCGCGGTCGTGTCCTGGATCGGGTACCACGGACCGATGGCCGATGACCTGTCGTTCGCTTCAGTTGTGGCGAACGAGCGCGCACATGTCGGAGCCGAAACACTCGTGGCCGACTTGAGCGGCTTCGATGCCGCCCGTGCGGCGTCCGGGAAGGATGCGGACTTGTCTGTTGTCGCGCATTCCTACGGCACGAATGTGACAACGATCGCCCTGACGAAGACCCATGCTGATCATGCCGTGCTTTTCGGATCCGCCGGGATTACGGACGTGGCGCCGAACGCGGACGCTTTGGAGGTTCCGAAAGGCGAGGTCTTCGCGAGCCAGGGCGCGAGGGACGGGTGGGCGATCACCGGGCAGCACCTGTCGGGTCGGCAGGATCCGACGGACCCGACCTGGGGTGCCCATGACTTCAGCTCGGAGACACGAAGGGCCGGTGGAGATGTACTTCACGGCATCACCCATCACGGCCCGTACGACGGCCGAGAAGGCAACGAGCACGGACGGTACTCGTACTTCGACAACAACACGACCGCGCAGTACTACGCCGCGAAAGCAACGATGGGATTGGGCGATCAGGTCCCCGAGGCCGGTAAGCCCTTCGATCGGATGCGGCAGCAAACGAAAGAGGATTGGTTCATGTACGAATGGCAGACAGGACTCACCGGTGACCCGACGCTCTGACCGCCTTGTCGGGGGAGCGTTATTCGCCAGCGCGGCGCTCCTTCTGACCGCTTGCGCCGACACCGGCCCTCACGCCCCTGCGAGTAAGGAAACTTCGATGACTCCGGAACAATCGCACGAGAACGTCATGAGTATCTTCCGAGCCGTGAAGTCCGTCGTCGGAGAGGCGGGCTGGGAGGAGGGTACCGTATCTGGGTGGAACGACTGTTCATCCGGGCGCGGCAACGCTGCCCAGTTCTCCCTCACTGCGATTCGCAAGCATTCACTTCCTGCAGCGCCCGACAATGTGACACGGGATGTTGCGGAGGCGCTGAGGTCCGAGGTGGGGCTGAGCGGTGTACCGGTGCAGCACGACGACACACTGCGACCGCCGCGAACCGTTGTCTCGTACCCCAACGGCTACAACGGTGGGACCGCGGCCGACGGGTTCGGCCTGGAGTTCCAGTCGGGCGTGGACTTTGCCAGCCTCCTCATCTGGGGACACTGCGTGCCAGGGGAGGTGCCGGACCTCGGAACCCCCTTGAACCCGCGACCGACTGACCTTCCGTAGTACCTTTCGACGCGCTGTTGAGACAGATATCGATGACGGAAATAAGCCGGCGGGTTCGTCGTAGTCGTCGTCGAGTTCTGGTGCCCCGATTGCCAAGCCGTCCCCGAAGGTGGGCGCGCTGCCATCGGAGCGGCGCGAGGAGCGTGCGACTGATCAGGCGCTGGCGGTCGGGCATGGCCGGGCGGTCAGATCGGCCGCCGGTGTCGGAGGGTTCGATGGGGGGACTCTTCGGCGCCGGAGATGCGGGCAGGGAAATTACTCCCTCGGGCGGCCACGGAGGCAGCGACGGTACACGGTGACGAGGACGCGAAACTGCCCGCTACGCCGCCGTCTCAGAGCGCAGCCCGCGCCCGCTCGACCGCCTCGATGAAGCGCGGAACGCCCCACACGAGGAAGGTCGGCTCGATCCCGCTCCGGAGGGTCACGCGGACCAGCTTGCGCAGACCGTGCGACACGTCCTCGAGCCGCACGATCTCCTCGACGGGGAGCCCGAAGTCCGCACGCACGAGCGTGACGGGGAGCGCTCTGAACCACAGCACCTCGGGCGTGAGTGTGAGTCGCCCGCCCACTTCGAGGCGGCGCGGTGACCGTCGGCTGGCGCTCGACAGCCAGCCCGGGATCACGTCGGACGCCCCCGATCGCGGGAAGTCGGGCTGGTAGGTCGCGAACTTCCGGACGAGGACGGTGGAGGCATCGGCGTACGGCACGGGCTATCGGTTCCCGACGGCTTCGAGGTAGCGACGCGCGCCGCGGATCTGCCGGCGGAACACGATCGTGATGCCGATGGACATCGCGGCGAGCAGGAACACGAGGCCGCGGGCGATGCCGGCGCTCCAGGGGTCATCGCGCACGAGGCTCGGCAGCTGCGGCCCGGCGATGCCCGCGTAGAGCAGCAGGAACTGGCCGAGCACGACGGGCAGCGAGAGCGCCGCGCCCCGTGCCCAGTCGGATGCCCGGTGCGCCATCTCTGAGCCCGGCTTGCCGAGGGGCCGTGCGGAGAACACTGCGCGCCGGAGGGCCCTCCGCTGAGCACGATCGAGCCCCTGCGCGGGCAACTGGATCGACGGCCCGAGCTTGAAGGTCGTCGGGAGGAGCGACGCGGCCCCGCTCAGTCCGCCGATGCTGAGACCGAATCCGATGATCGTCAGGGTCCGCGTCAGCACGTCGTCTCCGTTGCGGATGATCACCCCGATCACCGCTCCGAGGACGAGCCCGCCGATCGCGATCGGAACGGTCCGCCGCCACGCGCGGCGGGCGATGCGTCCGAAGCCCCCCATGTGCCCCACCCTACGAGGAGTGTCCTCCGGTCGCGCTGTCGGCCGGGAGGCACGGACCACGTCACCGACGCACAATGCGTCGCGCAGGTGGGTCGCGCCTCCAGGCCCGACCGCCTCGCCCACGCGGCGTGCGTTGCGGGGGCGGGTCGTGCCTCCCGGCGGTCAGGCGGTGGTGCGACGCGGACGGAGGACGCCCGCGCGGACCAGCCACACGTAGAGGATGCAGCCGATGCAGACGTCGAAGACGGCGTTGAGGAACGCGGCGACGAGGGCGACGGCGGCGCCGACCGGAGCGGCGTACGGGACGCCGACGAGGGCGAGGAGCAGGGCGACGGCGGTGACGAACAGGCCGACCTGCTGGGCGAAGGTCGGGGGTTCCGGGGCCTCGAGCTCGGCGGGCGGCGACAGGCGCGGGCGGATGAAGCGGCGGAAGAGCGCGCCGTAGGGGTGGCGTCGGATGCCGCCGATCCCGCCGATGGCGAAGAGCACGACGATGACGGCGAGCAGGACGATGCCGGCGACGTACGTCGCGGGCATCAGCGTGAGGACGATCGTCACTGCGAGGAGAACGGTCGTGATCGCCGCGCCGAAGCGCGGCGAACGGGGGTCGATGCCGGTGGTGGTGTCGCTCATGCGGGTGCCTCCTGGAGGACGGTCGCGAGTGCTGCGGAGAGTTCGGCGGGGCGTGGCGGTCCGCCGAAGCGGGTGCGGACGGTGTGGTCGGCGTCGACGAGCAGGACCGTCGGGGTCTGCAGGACGTTGTAGCGGGTCGCGATCTCGGCGCGCTCGGCCACGTCGATCTCGACACGTTCGACGCCGTCGTGCTGGGCGGCGAGGGCGTCGAGCTGGCGGCGGGTGCCGGGGCAGCGCGCGCAGGTCGGCGTGGAGAACTGGACGAGGGTGGCGCGGGTGCCGAATGCTTCGGCGGGAGCGATGCCGTGCGCGGTGGTGCTGCTCGCGCTCGTCGCGCTCGTCTCGTCGGAAACGGGGCTCGTGGCGGGCGTCGCTCCCGCGCTGCTGACCGTGCGGGCGCGGCCGGTCCGGCTCCGGAGGACGAGGCCGAGCACGGTGGCGACGGCGAGCACTCCCACGAGGACGGCGACGGCCGTGACGACGGTCATGGGAGGACAGTACGTCCACCCGGTGACACACGGACGGTGGGTGACACCGTGTGACGTGGTGCAGGCTGGTCCTCATGAACGACGTCCCCACGATCCTGTTCGTCTGCGTCCACAACGCCGGGCGCTCCCAGATGGCCGCCGGGTACGCGCGGGCGCTCGGCGGCGACCGGGTGCGGGTGCTGTCGGGCGGGAGCGAGCCCGGGTCGCAGATCAACCCGGTCGCGGTCGCAGCGATGGCGGAGGAGGGCATCGACATCACCGGTGCGGTGCCGCAGCTGCTGCAGACCGCTGACGTCAAGGACTCGGACGCGGTGATCACCATGGGCTGCGGCGACGCCTGCCCGATCTTCCCGGGCAAGCGGTACGAGGACTGGGAACTGACCGATCCCGCGGGCAAGGGCCTCGACGAGGTGCGAGCGATCCGGGACGACATCAAGCGGCGGGTGTCGGAGTTGCTCGGGTCGCTGCTACCGGCGTCGGCAGTGACGCCCGGGCGCTACCGGCACTTCAAGGGCGGCGAGTACGAGGTGATCCTCGTCGCGAAGGACGTCGAGACCGAGGAGCCGGTCGTCGTCTACCAGGCGCTGTACGGGGAACGCGGGCACTGGGTGCGGTCGCTCGCCGACTTCACCGCCTACGTGTCGCGCGACGGCCACGAGGGGCCGCGGTTCGTGCGGGTGGACGGCGACGACGGGGTTGTCGGCGGCCGCCCCTAGGCTCGCAGCGCACCAACGAGACGGGGGACCCGCATGCAGATCACCACCGACGGCGGCGTCCTGCTCAGCCCGAGCGACCTGTCGACGTGGGCCGCGTGCGAGTGGGCGTTCCTCCGACGCCTCGACGCCAAGCTCGGTCGTGGCGAACCCCTGCCCGAGGTCCACGACGACATGCTCGAACGGACTGCTCGGCTCGGCGATCAGCACGAGCTCGACTACCTCGAGATCCTCAAGGCCTCGCACGAGGTCGTCGAGTTCGACCGGCCCGAGCCCGCCGGGTACGTAGCAGCCGCGCAGGCAGCGCTCGACACCCTGCGCACCGGCGCCGAGGTGCTCTACCAGCCGACCTTCCACCGCACTCCTGCCCCTGACGAGCCGGGCTTCATCGGCTTCGCGGACTTCATCATCCGCAACGCCGCCGGCGAGTACGAGGTCTACGACACCAAGCTCGCCCGCCACGCCAAGATCAGCGCGCTCCTGCAGCTCGCCGCCTACGCCGAGCAGATGCAGGCGCACGGCATCCCCACCGGCGAGCAGGTCCACCTCGTGCTCGGCGACCGGACGACCACCACGCACGACCTCGCCGACATCGCGCCGGTGTACCGCACCCAGCGGGCCGAGCTGCAGCGTGTGATCGCCGAGCGGATGGCGGCGGACGACGAGCTGGCCTGGGGCGACCCGCGCTACAGCAGCTGCGGCCGCTGCCCGATCTGCACGACGCAGGTCACCGAGCACCGCGACCTCGTGCTCGTTGCCGGCATGCGCCTCGATCAGCGGACGAAGCTGATCCGCGCCGGGGTGCGGACGATCGACGACCTGGCGGACCGAACCACGGCCGTGCCCGCGATGTCGAGATCGACGCAAGACCGCCTGGCGCGTCAGGCGCGCCTCCAGGTCGAATCGGAGACCAGCGGGAGCCGCGCACCGGTCTTCGAGGTGGCGAACCCGCGCGCGCTCGACGCGATCCCGGCGCCCGATGCGGGCGACGTGTTCTTCGACTTCGAGGGTGACCCGCTCTACACCGAGGACGGCCAGCACTGGGGGATCGACTACCTCTTCGGGTTGGTCGACCCCGAGGCCCGGTTCACCGCGTTCTGGGCGCACACGCTCCGCGACGAGCGGCAGGCGCTGGTGGACTTCCTCGCCTTCGTCGAGCAACGGCGTGCCCAGTACCCGGACATGCACGTCTACCACTACGCCGCGTACGAGCGGACGCACCTGCTGTCCCTCGCCGCCCGGCACGGGGTGGGAGAGGACGCGGTCGACGACCTGCTGCGGGCAGGCGTCCTCGTCGACCTGTACCCGATCGTCCGCAAGGCCCTCGTCGTCGGCAGCCACAGCTACTCGATCAAGAAGCTCGAGCCGCTCTACATGGGCTCGGACCTCCGGCAGAGCGACGTCACGAACGCCGCCGACAGCATCACGGCCTACGTCGACGCGATCGAAGAACTCCGAAACGGCGACCCTGCCGCTGGGCAGCACATGCTCGACGAGGTCGCCGACTACAACGCCTACGACTGCCGCTCGACCCTGCGCCTCCGCGATTGGCTGCTGTCGTTGCGCACGGTAGCACCGGCAGCCGTCGTCGACGAGGTCGAGCTCCTGCCGCCCATCCCGGTCGAGCGCGAGCCCGACCCCGTGTACACGGCGCTCGCCGCGGCGATCGAGGACGTCGATGCGCTCGAGCGCACCCCCGACGAGACCGCGCTGGCGCTCGCCGCGGCAGCGATCGACTACCACCGACGCGAGGCCAAGACCTTCTGGCAGGACCACTTCGACCGCCTCCGCAACCCGGTGGACGACTGGGCGGACACCCGCGACGTCCTCGTCGTCGAGCGCGCGTCGGTCGAGCGCGACTGGGGCACGCTGCCGCGCGCCCGGTCGCAGTCGCGAGAGATCCGGTTGTCGGGGACGCTCGCGCCCGGCTCGCGGATCCGGCCTGGAGGCACGCCCCACCTCGTCTACGACGACCCGCTCCCGCCGTCGATCACCGCTCCGGCGCCGGGTTCGAAGGGTGCGTCGGCTCGCGCCGTCGTGCTGGACGCTGCGCCGTCGTCCGCCGGCAACGGGGACGCGTTCGAGGTGCTCGTGAAGGAGAGCCTGCCCGTGGGCGGCGGCGAGCCGCATGACGGGTTCCCGGTCGCCCTGGCTCCCGCCGCGCCGCCCCGTGCGAAGCCGCAGCCCGAGGCGATCGCCGAGTGGGGCCAGGAGGTCCTCGACGCGCTGCCGTCGATGCTGCCGGACCCCGCGTTCGACCTGCTCCGTCGGGTGCCGCCGCGCGGTGCGATCGCTCCCGTGCAGGGCGACGACACGGTGCCCGCGGTCGTGACGACGCTGCTCGGGCTCGATCGGTCGTACCTGGCGATCCAGGGTCCTCCGGGGACGGGCAAGACGTACGTCGGTTCGAACGTCGTCGCGAGGCTCGTCCGCGAGTACGGGTGGCGGGTCGGCGTCGTCGGACAGTCGCACGCGACCTCGGAGAACTTCCTTGCCGCGGTCGTCGCAGCCGGGGTACCCGCCGACCGCGTGGTCAAGGTGCCGCGGTCGGGCGCGGACGCCGATGAGGTCGAGGCAGCGCCGTGGACCCCGGTGAAGAACAACTCCGCGATCGCCGCGTTCCTGTCGTCCTGCGCTGAGACCGGCGCCGGGGGCGTCGTCGGCGGGACCGCGTGGACCTTCGCGAACGAGACCACGATCGCGCGGCGCTCCCTCGACCTGCTCGTCGTCGACGAGGCCGGGCAGTTCTCGCTCGCGCCGACGATCGCGTCCTCGATCGCTGCGACCCGCCTGCTCCTGCTCGGCGATCCGCAGCAGTTGCCCCAGGTGTCGCAGGGTTCGCACCCGGAGCCGGTGGACGTGTCGGCCCTTGGATGGCTGACGGACGGCGAGCACGTACTGCCGCCCGAGTTCGGGTACTTCCTTGCGCGCACGCGTCGGATGGAGCCTGCGCTGACGGCATCGGTGTCGTCGCTCTCCTACGACGGGCAGTTGTCGTCGATGGCGTCCGGGCGGCACCTCGACGGGATCGACGCGGGCGTGCACCCGGAGCCGGTCGTGCACGCGGGGAACACGACGTCGTCCGCCGAGGAAGCCGCGCGGGTCGTCGCACTCGCCCGTGACGTCATCGGTCGTTCGTGGACGGACGACTCGGGGACGCGGCAGCTCACGGACGAGGACGTCATCGTCGTCGCGCCGTACAACGCGCAGGGTGCGCTGATCCGGCAGGAACTCGATCGCGCCGGACTCACCGGCACCCAGGTCGGGACGGTCGACATGTTCCAGGGGCGCGAGGCCGTGGTGTCGATCGTGTCGCTCGCGGCGTCGAGCGCGGCCGACATCCCGCGCGGCCTCGACTTCCTGCTCATGCCGAACCGGCTGAACGTCGCGCTGTCACGGGCGAAGTGGGCGGCGTTCCTCGTGTACTCGCCGGCGTTGGCGACCGGACTGCCGCCGTCGATCGCGGGGCTGTCGTTGTTGTCGCGGTTCATCGAGCTGGTGGAGCCCGGGACGCGCGGGCAAGTTCTCACCGACCGGTGACAGTTCCGGTGCGCGATCGTCGGGGCCGGAGCGCCGGAACTGCCATCGTCACCGCTGGCACCATCGCTCCCGGTAGCCCTGTCCTCCACGGGGACGACGTCACGGGTCGCGCTCCACAGGTCCCGGTGCCGCTCGCACGGCGGTTCACTCCGCGTCCTACCGTTCCGGAATGGACGTGCAGGAGACGACGATCCGGCAGCTGCTGGAGGGATCGAAGCAGTACGCCGTGCCGCTCTACCAACGCCCGTACGCCTGGGGTCGACGACAGCGGACCCGGCTGTGGCGTGACGTCCTCGCGCTCGAACGGACCCGCCGGACCAGCCCGGCCGCGACACACTTCATGGGGTCCCTCGTCCTGTCGTCCGGACGGATCGGGCCGAGCGGGGTCGAGTTCCTCGTCGTCGACGGCCAGCAACGACTGACGACCCTGTCGATCCTGCTGTGCGCACTGCGCGATCACCTCCGCGCGCACCGCCCGGACGAGCCGATGCTCGCCGCGAGCATCCACGAGCAGTTCGTCGCCGACCGGTACAAGGCGGGCGACGAACGACTGAAGCTCCTTCCGTCGCAGTCGGACCGCGGACCGTACTGCGCGGTCGTGGACGGCGTCGCAGCCGATGAGCAGAGCGCGGTCCGAGCCGCGTACGACGACTTCCGACAGGCGCTCGACGCGGCGGACGGAGCGGACGAAGTCGGCGAGCCGCACTTCGTCGAGCGCATCCGGGACGCCGTCCTGGGCGGCCTGGCCTTCGTGTCCATCACGGCGAAGGGTGACGATGACGTCTACCGGATCTTCGAGTCGATCAACAACACGGGTGTGCAGCTCACGCAGGGCGACCTGATCCGGAACCACCTGTTCATGCGCCTCGGGCCGGACGGCGCCGCCGTCTACGCGTCGTGGTGGCTGCCGATGCAAGAGCGGCTGAGCAGCGAGGACCTCGAGCTGCTGTTCTGGCTCGATGCGGTGGCCACCAACCCGGCGGTGAAACAGTCGGAGATCCACGCGTTCCAGCAAGCCCGGCTCGCCGATCTCGATGACCAGGCCGTGACGGCAGAGGTCGTGCGCTTCTCCCGCCTGTCCGAACTGCTCGCCGTGGTCCGGCACCCGCAGCGCGAGCCCGACGAAGCGGTTCGCGAGCGCTTGACGCGGTTGCAGGAGTGGGGTTCGCCGACCACCGTGCCGATCACGTTGCGACTGCTCGCTCGTCGAGCGTCGGGCCACTCCGACTCAGCCGAGGTCGCAGCGGCGCTGGGCGTCGTCGAGTCCTTCCTCGTGCGACGGGCGGTGGCCGGGCGGCCCGGCGACGGAGCCAGCCGTGCGCTACTGCGCGCGTGCTCGATCCTTGAGGACCCCGACCAGCCAGCGGCGGACGGCGTGCTGGGCATCGGGGACGCGGCGGCCGTGCGCGCCGCCCTGTCGACCGGACGGCGGCAGTTCATCGACGACGATCGGGTGCGGGCGGCAGTCCTCGACGAGCCGTACTACCTACGGGGACGGCGGCCGCATCAGAAGCTCATCCTCGCGTGGATCGAACGGACCCTCCGCCCGCGGGAGCCGGTGGACGTCGGCCGGGCGACGGTCGAGCACGTCCTGCCGCAGCGGATGTCCGCGGATTGGCGGAGCGCGCTGCAGCGGGGTCTGCGGCCGGGGGAGTCCGTCGACGAGGTGCACGACCGGCTCGTCCACACGCTCGGCAACCTCACGCTGACCGGCTCGAACGGGGAGTTGGGCAACCAGCCGTTCGAGTGGAAGCGGGCCGAGTTCGCCGTGAGCGGCTTCGAGATGAACCGACGGATCGCCGAACACGAGGTCTGGGGAGCGGAGGAGATCCGTGCGCGAGGGCGGTGGCTCGCCGACCGCATCTGCGCCGAGTGGATCGGTCCGGACACCGGTGCGTCGACGAGCGGCACGCGCTGGGAGGTGGTGCACGAGGCGATCGCCGCGGTCCCGCCCGGCCGGTGGACGTCGTTCGGGGACCTCGCCTCGCTGGTCGGGACCCATCCGGTGCCGGTCGGCCAGCACCTCGCGTCCGAGCTCGTGCCGGGGGCGCACCGCGTGCTGCACGCGCCGGGGACGATCCCGCCCGCGTCGCGGTGGTCGACGGCCGACGGGCGGGATGTCCGCGGTGTGCTGACGGACGAGGGCGTGCTCTTCGACCCGCGGACCGGGCGGGCGTCGCAGGGTCAGCGGATCAGGTCGGCTGCGCTCGCCGCCCGGCTCGCGACGGCTCGCGGTCCGGCGCCGTGAGCACTGTCGTGACGCTTGCGGCGCAGGCACGGACCCCCACCGATGTCGGTCCGTGCGTGCGGGCAGCTCAGTACTTCGCCGATTGCCCACCGTCGATCGGCACCACCGTGGCGTTGACGTAGGAAGCGTCGTCCGACAGCAGGAAGGCGACCACTGCGGCGATCTCCGGTGCCTCGCCGTAGCGCTTCGTCGGGTTCACCTGGATGAACTCCTCGGCGGCCTTCCGCGGGTTCTCCGGGTCGAGCTGCTTCATCGAGTTCTCGACCATCGGCGTCCAGATCGCGCCGGGGGCGATCGCGTTGATGCGGATGCCGTACTGCCCGTACTCGACCGCCGAGTTGCGGGTGAGCCCGACGACGCCGTGCTTCGCGGCCGCGTACCCGGACTGGTTGCCGATCCCCCGGATGCCGCCGACGCTCGCGGTGTTCACCACCATGCCGGAGCCCTGCTCGCGCATGACGGCGAGGACCTTCTCGAGGCCGAGGAAGACGCCCCGCAGGTTGATGGACACCACCCGGTCGAACTCGGCGGCCGTGAACGACTCGGTCGGGTTCTGCTTGCCCTCGATGCCGGCGTTGTTGAAGAACCCGTCGATGCGTCCGAAGTGCTCGGTCGTGTCGATCACGTAGGCGTCGACCTGGGCCTCGTCCGAGACGTCGGCGACGGTGGTCAGGACCTCGGTGTCGGGAGACGCCTCGAGCACGGCAGCCTTGGTGGCCTCGAGCCCCTCGGCGGAGACGTCGACGAGCGAGAGCTTCGCACCCTCGGACGCGAGTCGGACCGCGGTGGCGCGGCCGAGGCCGGAACCACCGCCGGTGATGAGGACGACCCGGTCGGTGAAGCGGGCGGTGACAGCGCTGGTGTCGGGCATGGAGGGACCTCCTGAGGTCTTCGGCGGTGAAGGGCTCGGGGTCCGCGCCCGGCGCGGGCAGCGAGTCCATTCGATGCGTCTGCATCGGGAGTAAGGCTACACCTGTCGTTTTAGGCAGCCGGGCCGACGCCGTGACCCGCGCGTGTGGCAGTGCCCGAGGGTCATGAGCACGCAGTGGCAGTTCCGGTACGGCAATCCCGGAGTCAGCGCACCGGAACTGCCACGTCGCGAACAGGAAATGCCACAGGGATCGCCCCGTCACCCCCTCAGCAGCGGTCGAGCACCCGTTCCATCGCGTCCCGCTCGGCCGGTGTCACCCACAGGTGGTACCGCGCCTTCACCGTGACCTGGTGCTCGATGTAGGTGCAGCGGAACCCCTTCGCCGCGGGCAGCCACGTCGCGGCGTCACCGGAGCGCTTCTGCGCGTTCGAGTGCCGGTCGACGGCGAAGAGGTTCTCGGGGTCGTTCGCCAGGGCCTCCCGAGTCGCATGCGGCAGCTGCTGCGCTCCGGTCCGCCACGCGTTCTCGAGCGCGACGACGTGGTCGATCTGCACCTCGGTCGAGGTCGTCTGCCCCCGGGTGAACGCGATCGTGCCGCCGGTGTACGGCGACACGAGCGTCCCGGTGAGGACCGTGCACCGCCCCTGCCGCACGATGCCGGTGAGGTCGCGCGCGAGGACGTCGTTCCGTGTGTCGCACCCGTTGTGGTCGACGTCGAGCCACGCTGACCCGAAGTCGCCCGTGCGGTCGTAGCCGGTCGCCGGCGCCTTCCCCTTCACGGGCAGGCTCGCGAGGGCGCGGAGCGTCGCGGTCGTGTCCGGATCCGGCCTGGAGGCACGGCTCGGCTCCGCCCTGCCCGTCGCGTCCGCCTCACCGGTCGCGTCCGCCCCGCCGGTCGCGTCCGCCCCGCCGGTCGAGTCCGCCCCGCCGGTGGGGTGCGCGCCGGTGATCGACTCGGTCGCGGCGCTCGACCCGTCCGACGGGGCCAGAGCAGCGTGCAGGGCGTACCCGCCGAGTGCCAGGGCGAGGACGAGGAGGACGGAGACGGTGCTGGTGCGGCGGCGGCGGCGTCGGCGGGACGTCATGGGGGAAGGGACTCCTGGCGTGGTGCGGGTGGTGCTGTCGTGCGAGGGACGGCGTGCTGGTCGGTGTCAGGCGAGCAGGGAACGGATGTCGTCGGCGGTCAGGTCGTCGGCGAAGAGCGCGTCGTCGTCGATCATCGTGGCGAAGAGCTCGGCCTTCTTCGCGGCGAGTGCGAGGACCTTCTCCTCGATCGTGTCCTCGGCGATGAGTCGGTTCACGTTCACCGACCGCGTCTGCCCGATCCGGTGCGTCCGGTCGACCGCCTGGTTCTCGGCCGCCGGGTTCCACCACGGGTCCAGCACGAACACGGTGTCCGCCTCGGTGAGCGTGAGCCCGAACCCGCCGGCCTTGAGCGAGATGAGGAACGCGGGCGCGGTGCCCTTCCGGAAGCGGTCGATGACCTCGGGGCGTCGTCGTGTCGCGCCGTCGAGGTACTCGTACCCGATGCCGCGGGCGTCGAGCGCGTCCGACACGATGCGCAGGAAGGAGGTGAACTGGCTGAAGACGAGCGCTCGTCTGCCCTCGGCAGCGAGCTGGTCGAGCTCGTCGAGCAGCAGGTCGAGCTTCGCGGACGGGATGTCGGAAACCTCGGCCGGGTCGTCGACATCGCCCGACGGCGCCGCGGTGGGCACGAGGGCGGGGGAGAGCGCGAGCATCCGGAGGAGCGTCAGGGAGCGGAACACGATCATGCGGTTGCGGGGGAGGTCGTCGATGAGGTCGAGGACCTTGAGCCGCTCGCGGTTGAGCGTCCGCTCGTAGAGCTCGCGGTGTGCCGGGTCGAGCGTCACACGGACGACTTGCTCCTGCTTGGGCGGCAGGTCGGCCGCGACGCTCTCCTTCGTCCGCCGGAGCATGAGCGGGCGGATGCGTCGCCGGAGCCGTTCGGTGAGCTGCCGTCGGGCGTCGCCCCGGAGGTCGGGCGAGGCGAGGGGCTTCACGTAGTCGTCGCCGAACCGCGTCCATGAGGACAGCAGCCCCGGCGCCACGACGTGGAAGAGCGCCCAGAGGTCGGTGAGGCCGTTCTCGAGCGGGGTGCCGGTGAGCGCGAACTTCACCGGGACACGCAGGTCGGTCACGACCCGGTGGATCTGCGACTGCGGGTTCTTCACGAACTGCGCTTCGTCGAGGACGAGCGCCGCCCACTCCTGCTGTGCCCATGCGGTCGCGTCGAGCCGGAGCAGGGCGTACGAGGTCACGACGACGTCCGACCCGCCGGCAGCACGGGCTACCAGTGTCGGGTCCTTGAGCGAGGTCGCGGTGACGGTGGTGACCCGCAGCGACGGGACGAACCGCGCTGCCTCGTCCGCCCAGTTGCCGACGACGGAGGTCGGCGCGACGACGAGGAACGGTGCGCCGGACGGCGCGTCCGCTCGGGCAGCCGCGATCATCGCGAGCACCTGCAGGGTCTTGCCGAGGCCCATGTCGTCGGCCAGGACGCCGCCGATCCCGTGCTGGCGGAGGAACGTCAGCCAGGCGTACCCGGCGTGCTGGTACGGCCGAAGCTCGGCTCGGACCGTGTCCGGCACGGGGGTGTCCCCGGGCGGGGTCGCGCCGAGGAGGCCCCCGGCGATCGCCTGCCAGCGCTCGTCGTGCGCGGTCTCGTCGGCGAGCTGGTCGAACTCCGACCAGAGTCCCGCTTGCAGCGGCGTGACCGTCATCGGCTGGTCGGGCTCCCACTCGCCGAGGTCACGGGCCTCGTCGATGAGCTCCTTGAGGCGGTCGAACGCGGGGTCGGCGAGCGAGAGGTACGAGTTGTCGATGAGCTTGAGCCGTCGCGCCCGTCCCGCCAGCGCTCGGAGGAGCGGGGTGAACGGGATCTCCTTGCCGTTCACGCTCACGATGATCCCGAGGTCGAACCAGTCGTGCTTCTCCGACGGCATCGTCGTGACGCGGATGTTCGGCCGACCGCTGAGCCGTTCGTAGTCGAGCCGTTCGCCCTGCACGACGGTACGGATGCCGCGCGCGGTCAGCTGCGGCAGCAGTTCGTTCGCGAACACCGCGACGTCGGCGTCGTCGATCACCCCGTCGACGAACCAGTCGAGGCCACCGCCGGGACCGACGGGGGCGTCGTCGGCCGCGCGGACCTCGGTGAGGTCGGGGAGGGGCCCGTGCAGCGCGACCGGGTCCTTCCGGCCGTCGACGTGCCAGCGCCACTGGAGGTGCACGCGGTCGTCGGTCCGGGGTGCCCGTGCCGGTTCGAAGGTGGCCGTGAGCACGAGCTCGGGGGTGCCGCGCTCGGGGAGCTCGACCGAGCCGTCCGAGCTGACGAGCCCACGCGCACCCCGGAGCCGGGGCGACCAGTCGGCGAGGAACTCGTCGACCTCGGACTCCGGCACCGTGATGCGCGCACCGTCGACGAGCATGCGGCGCTGGTCCTCGGGCACCGGCTCCGGGGTCGGGGCGAGCGTGACCGCGAACGACGGGCTCTCGCGGAAGGCGTAGACGCCGTGGTCGCCGATCGTCCGCGCGGCTCCGGTGGCGACCGGCCGGCCGTCGATGACCGCGCTCGCGCCGATCACCAGGCCACCCTCGGAGCGTGCGGTGTCGAGCAGGACGCGGGCATCCGAGCCGAGGGTCACGCCGCTGGCCTGCTTGCCGGTGACGAACGCGATCCCGAGTCCCGCGGCCTGGCGGAGCAGGGGCCAGAGCAGCGGGCTCTGGAAGTCGTCGAGGTGTATCCAGTCGCTCTCACCGGGGAGGCCGGCGAGAGCACCGGCGCGGTGGAGTGCGGCGAGCTGCAGGAACCACGCGTGCTGCTCGGGAGTGAGACCGAGGCGGTTCTGCGAGTAGGGGAGAGCGCTCCAGGTCAGCTGGCCGCGCACCCAGTTGCCCGCGTCGCTCCGGGTGACCGGGCGCACCCCGAGCCGCACGGTGCGCGACGCGGCGGGCAGCGCTCGACCGCTCGCGCGGGCACGCGCGGCGAAGCGCGCCGTCACCGCGTCACGCAACTCGAACTGCAGGCCCATCGGGGTGCCCTGCGGCGCTGGCGCCTGGTCGGTGTCACCGGCGAGGCGGGCGACCTCGTGCCTCCAGTCCGGGGCCGGCGGAGCCGGAGCTTCGGCCTTCGGACCGGCGGCCGCTGCGAGGGCGCGGGCGTTGACGGTCAGGAGCGCGGCGGCGACGTGCTTGCAGTCGCCGCCGAGCGGGCAGGAGCAGGTGCTCCGGACGGGGCGGACGAACTCGCCCCGTGCAGGGGTGGTCTCGACGCGAACGACGTAGGGCTCGTCCGCGGAGCCGGAGACGCTCGCGGTGACCGTGCCGTCGGCGTCGTGCCAGACGGCGTCGTCGACGAGGCCGGCGCGCACGACGTCGCGCGCGCGCCCGAAGGCCTGCGGTCCGACGAAGCGGATGACGTCGACGGCGTCGATCATCGGGGCGGCTGGCACGCACCAATCGTGCCAGCACCCACCGACGCCCGACTCACCGGAGCGTCCAGTCCCCGCCGCTGTTGACCTGGATGACCGACGGGCCCTTCTGGAGGTGCGCGGTCGCGTTGCACTCGGCGTGACCGCCCGACGACGCGACGATCGTCTCGTAGTCGAGCGCGATCGGCGTCTCGCGCACGAGGCACGCCATGTCGCCGCCCTTCGACACGAACCTCCGGCTGGTCGCGGCGCCCCAGTAGAGCATCACCTCGTCGCCGTGTCCCGACGACGTGAGCGGGAGCGCCTCGGCGACGGGCCGGAACGTGAGGCTCCAGTGACCGGTCGCGATCACCTTCAGGACCGACGGGGCGCGCCAGGAGTCGGTCCCGTACGCGACGTGGCCCGAGTACGGGCCGGTGGCCCACACGGGGCTGTCGAGGTGCACGCCGGTGGAGGAGATCTCCTGGATCTCGAAGTCCTTGCCCGCGCGGTCCGCGGTGACGGTGAGGATCCCGCTGCGCTTGCTCGGGGGCAGCGGGATGCTCGTCGATCCGGTGCCCGACCGGAAGAAGGTGGGGAACGTGCCGTAGTGGTCGTCGTACTGCTTCCGGACCGAGGCCGGCATCGTCGTGGTCGTGGTCGTGGTCGCGGTCGTGGTTGCCGGGGCGGTGCTGGACGCCTGTGCGGTGACGGTCGCCTGGGCCGGGTCGGCGGCGCGGGCCGGAGCAGGTCCGAGCACCGTGGCGGACGAGGTCGCGAGGGTCAGCGCGAGCACTGCGGTGAGGAGACGGGGACGCACACGTTCATCCTCGTGTCGGCGCGGTGTCGCCCGGCAGCCCCAGAGTGGGCGTCGCGCGCTCTGCCGTGCACGGTGCGAGGTTGTGCGCACGGTGCGAGGTCTGGACGGTCGCACCGAGTGCGAAACCTCGCACGGTGTGGTCGCGGCCTCGCACCGTGCGGCCGTGCGGCCGTGCGGCCGGGCGACCCGCGCGCCACGCCGCGGTGCGGGGGACCCCGGCCCGTTCTGGGGCGAGCGGCCTGCCGTGGATGCGAGCAGGATCGAGGGCATGCTGCAGTCCCTCGTGTACATGAGCTCGGCCACGACCCCGTTCGACGACGCCGAACTCGACGCCGTCCTCGCCCATGCGCGGGAGCGGAACACCGAGGACGGGCTGACCGGCCTCCTCGTGGCACGGGGTGGGCGTTTCATGCAGCTGCTCGAGGGGCCGTACGACCAGGTCATGGCGACGTACCAGCGGATCCTCGCGGACGACCGGCACGACAGCGTGGTGCTGCTCGCCGAGGAATCGATCCACACGCGACGGTTCCCCGAGTGGTCGATGGCGTACGACCGGGGCGATCAGGGCACCGAGCCGCCGGAGGGGTTCAGCGACTTCCTGCCGGCGGGCGACCGGAGCGCCGACACCAGCCGGTCGCGGGAACTCCTGCGGTGGTTCCGGTCGCACCCGATGGCCGACCCGGAGGCGGCGAAGGGCAAGCACCGGCGGGCAGGCTGACGCGCCGGGCGCCGAGCACCAGGCCCTGCCCGACGCGGCGGGCGCCGAGCACCACGCCCCGCCCGACGCGGCGGGCGCCGAGCACCACGCCCCGCCCGACGCGGCTGGCGCCGAGCACCACGCCCCGCCCGACGCAGCGCTCGGCACCGGCTCAGCTCCGGTCCGCCCCCGCATCCGCGGCGAGCTTGCTGTGCTTCCGCGAGTACCCCAGGTACACCCCGAGCCCGATCGCGAACCACACCGCGAACCGCACCCACGTCTCCCACTGCAGGAACGTCACGAGCCACAGCGACGCGATCACCCCGATCGCCGGGATCACCGGCATGAACGGGAGCCGGAACGTCCGGGGCAGGTCCGGCTGCCGGTAGCGGAGCACGATCACCGCCGAGCAGACCACGACGAACGCGAGCAGGATGCCGATGTTCGTGAGCTCCGCGACGATGTCGATCGGCAGCAGGCCCGCCAGGACCGCCGCCGCGACGCCGATGATCCACGTGACCCGGGTCGGGACGTGCCGCTTCGGATCGGTGTGCGCGAACCACTTCGGCATGAGGCCGTCGCGGCTCATGGAGAACCACACGCGCGAGGCGCCGAGCATGAAGGTGAGCAGCACGGTGATGATGCCGACGATCGCCCCGATCGCGATGACGTTCGCGACCCCGCCGAGCCCGACGGCCGCGAACGCCGACGAGAAGCCCGACTCGGGGTCGATGTCGGTGTACTTCTGCATGCCGGTGAGCACGAGGGTCGCCAGGACGTAGAGCACCATGGCGATGCCGAGGGACAGCAGGATCGCCTTCGGCATGTGCTTCCGGGCGTCGACCGACTCCTCGGCCGCGGTGGACATGGCGTCGTAGCCGAACACGGCGAAGAACACCGTCGCCGCACCGGTCATCACGCCGCTGAACCCGAACGGGAAGTACGGCTGGTAGTTGGCGCTGTTGATGTGGAACACCCCGAGCACGACGATGAGCACGACGAGGCCGACCTTGATGCCGACCGCGACGAGCTCGAACCGGGCGGCGCTCCGGATGCCACGGGTGAGGACGAACGCGGTCAGCAGGCAGAGGATGATCGCGAACACGTCGATGACGTGCCCGTCGCCCGTGCCGGGTGCGCCGAGCATCCAGGCCGGCAGGTCGACGCCGAACTGCCCGACGAGGAACCCGACGTAGCCGGAGATGCCGATCGCGACGACGGCCACGATCGCGGTGTACTCGAGCAGCAGGTCCCACCCGATGAACCACCCGACGATCTCGCCGAGCACCGCGTACCCGTAGGTGTACGCGCTCCCGGCCTTCGGGATCATCCCCGCGAACTCGGCGTAGGACAGCGCGGCTGCGGCGCTGGCGACCCCGGCGACGAGGAACGAGAGGAGGACGGCCGGCCCCGCGACCCCGTGCGCGACGGTGCCGGCGAGGGTGAAGATGCCCGCGCCGATGATCCCGCCGATGCCGATCGCGGTGAGCTGCCAGAGACCGAGGTGCCGCTTGAGGCCGCCCTCGCCGCCGGCCTCGTCCTCGATCGTCTCGATGGGCTTCCGGCGGAACAGGGTGGCGCGTGGTGACGTCGATGTCATCCGCCCACTCTGCACCTCACGGCCGGCTCCGGACCACCTCACGGTGGGCTCGGCACCACCTCACGGTGGGCTCGGCACCACCTCACGGCGGGCTCCGGACCGCCGGCGGTAGAACGGGTGCATGCGCAGACCTCAGCGGATCGAACCCGGACCCGGCCAGGAATCGGTGTGGGACTACCCACGGCCGCCGGCGGTGGAACCCGTCCGCGACCGGGTCGTCGTCCGGCTCGGCGGAGTCGTCGTCGCCGACACGACGGACGCGGTGCGGGTGCTCGAGACGTCCCACCCGCCGGTCTACTACCTGCCGGTCGCCGACCTCGCCGACGGTGCCCTCGTGCCGGCCGACGGGTCGAGCATGTGCGAGTTCAAGGGCCGGGCGCGCTACTTCGACGTGCGGGGCGGCGACAGCGTGGCACCGCGTGCCGCGTGGAACTACCCGACGCCGGAGCCGGGCTACGAGTCGTTGCGGGACCGCGTCGCGATCTACCCGTCGATGATGGACTCGTGCGAGGTCGGCGGCGAGGTCGTGCAGGCCCAGGAGGGCGACTTCTACGGCGGGTGGATCACCGCGGACGTCGTCGGTCCGTTCAAGGGCGGGGCCGGCACGTTCGGGTGGTGACCCACCACCGGCCGGGAGGCGCGGTGCCAGCCCGCCCCGTGCCTCCCGGCCGGCGGGCGGGTGCGCTGGGCGCCGACGGCCGCTCCACCGGCCGCAGCCCAAGACTCGGCCAGGCGGACAGTTCTCGCCTCCCGGAGCGCGAGACGTGTCCGCCACCGCGAGACTCGCGCCGCACCCCGCCGCCCGCCGCGGCGCCCGCGGCGCGCGCGTCAGCGGTTCGCGTACGGCGACCAGAACGGCGGCGGGAACGCCCCGCCGGTGACGAGCACGAGCACCTGCCAGTAGAGCATCACGAGCCCGAGCCCGCAGATCACGCCCCCGATCCACGACCACACGCGCACGGCGCGACGGCGTCCGGCGATCCGGATCGCCCGCCAGCCGCAGAGGACCCCGACGGCGCCGAACACCGTCCCGAGGAGGAGGTGCCGCCCGGTCGCTTCGGCGGGCAGGAACAGGCCGAGGTAGAACGACACCGGCGCGAGCAGCACCGCCATCGTGGCAGGGGCGGCCGGCGGCTCGTGGTCCCGGGCGACGGCTGCCATGTCCTGACCGTACCGATCGACCGCCCGACCCGCCCGGGCCGTTGCACGTCGACCCGGACCGACGCCGCGCTCTGCGGATGTGTCCGACTCCCGCCGGTCGTCGGGCGTGCCGCGCGCGGGACGAGCACGATGGAGTCATGCGCTCCTTCCTCAGGGTCCTGCTGGGACTGTTCCTCGTGCTCGCCGGCGTCTCGCACCTGACGTTCGCCCGTCAGGACTTCCGTGCGCAGGTGCCGGAGTCGCTGCCGCTCGACACGGACGCGGTCGTGCTCGGGTCGGGCGTGGCCGAGGTCGGCCTCGGGTCGGCGCTGCTCTTCGCGCGGGGCTCCGGCCGTCGCCGCGTCGGCACGATCGCGGCGTGGTTCTTCGTCGCGGTGTTCCCCGGCAACGTCGCGCAGTGGCTGAACCGCCGGTCGGCGTTCGGCCTCGACACCGACGCGAAGCGCATCGGCCGGCTCTTCGGTCAGCCCCTCCTGATCGCCGCCGCCCTCTGGTCGACCCGCGGGCCCCGGTCCGGAGCGTGAGCGGCGTGGGCACGGCAGCGCGGACACCGGACCCCGGTCCGGACGTCGCTGTCGTCGTCGGCGCGCGGACCGGCCGGGAGGCACGCCACCCCCTGACAGGCGGCCGTCGCGTCGCGGACGTGGTCGCCACGGTCGTGCTCCTGGTCGCCCTGACCCTCGTGGCGATCGTGGCCGCGTGGGCAATCGTGTTCCTGTCGCTCAACTTCAGCTCGTGCAGTGCGCCGGGCAACAGCTGCAACGCGGTCCTCGGTGGAGCGGTGGTCTACGTCGGGCCGGTGCTCGTCGCGCTCGTGGTGGTCGGGGCGATCGTGTGGTCGCTGGTTCGGCTCGTCCGACGACGGATGGCATGGGCGATCCCGGTCGTGGGCATCACCGCGGTCGTCGTGGTGTTCTTCGCGTGCCGCTTGCTCGTCGACGCGGCGGTGACCCGGGGCATCTGACCCGTTCCTGCACCGGGGCGGTCGCGGGCGGCGTCGTCCACAGATCGCGTCGGGGCCCTGTGGCGAGCCGGTGCCGGCGGCGACGCTGGGGTCATGCCAGACACCGACATGATCGCCCGCCTCACCGATGCACCCGTCCGGACCGACGCCGACGTCCTCGCCCTCGTCCGCGAGCTCATCGGCCGACCGTTGACCCGACAGTGCTGGGTCGTCTTCCTCGCCGAGCGGGGCGTCCCCATCCCGCTCCTGCTCCCCGTGTCCGAACTGCCCTACCAACCCGACGAGCACGTGGAGGACTTCGCCGCGCTCATCGCCGACGTCACCGAGCAGGTCGAGGCCGACGACGTCCTGGTGGTCTGGGAACGGCCGGGGAACGACCAGGCGCACGCCGTCGACTGGGAGTGGGTCGACGCGGTCGCGTGCTCGTTCGGGGAGCGGCACGTCCGGCTGCGCGGCCAGGTCATCGTGCACGACCGTGGGGTGGAGATGCTCGAGCTGGACGAGCCCGGCTCACTCGTCGCGTGACCGGGGTCGCCGTGGGGTCAGCTCTGCGGTGCGGTGTCCGGCACGGTCTCGCCGGTCAGGCCCTCGACGACCGCCTTCGCCTCGGGCCAGAACTTCGCGTAGTGGTCGGGATCCGAGTTGATCTGCACCGCGTGGGCCATCTGCGTCGGGGTCATCGTCTTCCAGCCGGGGACCTTCACGAGCTTCGCGTAGAACATCGACGCGGCCGTGTACGGGTCCATCCGCTGTGCGTAGGTGCCCCACGCGCCGTTGTCCCGCTGCTGGAAGAGCCCGCGGCTGTCCGGGCCGGCGGCGTCACCGTGGTCGAGGTTCACCAGGCTCGACTCGCCGATCGCGGTCATCACCCCGACCGCCTGGGTGTGCGGGCCGATGCCGAGCGCCTCGGCCGCCTGGATGACGTACGCGGCGTTCACCAGGCGGTCCTGGCAGAACCCGGCGACCGGGCCCGCCGGCACCGCCATGCCGCCGATGGTCTTCGTGGCGGCGGCGGGACAGGTCGGGGTGGCGGCCGCCAGCGGTCGAGCGGCACCGGACAGCGAGTTGACCGCGACCACGACGAGCACGACGACGCCGATCACCGCCGCCACGACGCCCACGCCGAACACGGACGCGAGGGTGATGCCGACGCGGCGCATGACGGGGTCCTCTCGGGCGGGGCGGTTCGGAGCATGACGAGGGTACGTGCACCTCCTGGAGAACCGCCCCCGCCCGATCGGGGGTGTCGTGGGTCGGCCGGTCAGCCGTCCTGGCGGTCGTGCTCGCGATCGGCGGTGGAGGGCTGCACGGCGGTGGGCTCGGTCACCAGCCCCGTCGGCGCCTTCTCGGTCTGCTTCCGGCCGTGCGTGAACCAGGTCACGAGCCACAGCACGATGCCGAGCGCGAGGAGTCCACCGGCGATCTCGTACTGCTGCGGGTCGCGGCCGGACGACCACGGGAGCACCAGCCAGACGCAGATGACGATGCCGATCACGGGGATGACGACCCCGGCGCGGAAGTGCCGGTGGTCGACCTTGTCCCGGCGGAGCACGAGCACCGACAGGTTCACGACCGCGAACACCGAGAGGAGCAGCAGCGAGGTCGTCCCGCCCAGGACCACGACGATCGGGGAGTCCGGGTTGAGGGACACCCACCCGATGAGCGCGAGGGAGATGAGCGTCGTGAACAGGATCGCGGTCGACGGGGTGCGGCGGGCAGGCGAGACATGGGACAAGAACCCGGGCAGCACGCCCTGCTTGCTCATGCCGTAGAGCAGACGCGACGCCATCATCATGTTGATCAGGGCGGTGTTGGCGACGGCGAACATGGAGATGAACGGCAGGAGCGCGGCGATCGGGAAGCCCGGTGCCGCGGTCTGCACGACGGTCACGAGCGGGGTCTCGTTGCCGGCGAGCTCACCGATCGGCACGACGGCCACGGCGCAGATCGACACGAGCACGTAGATCACCGCGGTGATGCCGAGGCCGGTCAGCATCACCTTCGGGAAGATCCGCGAGGGGTCCTTGGTCTCCTCGGCCATGTTCACCGAGTCCTCGAAGCCGACCATCGCGAAGAACGCCAGCGACGTCGCGGTCGAGATCGACAGCAGCAGGGTCTTGTCCTCCGGGGTGTCGAACATCACCACGCGCGAGAAGTCCGCGTTGCCGCCGGCGATCGCCCAGAAGCCGATGAGGATGACCATCACGAGGCCGGAGAGCTCCACGAGGGTCAGCACCACGTTCGTCTTCACGCTCTCGCTGACGCCGCGGAAGTTCACCGCCATCACCAGGAGCATGAAGCCCATGCCGATGAGCATCACGACGGCGTTCGGTAGTTCGAGACCGAATCCCGCGCCGAGGTTCGCCGCGAACGCACGCGAGGCCGTCGACGCGGACGTGATCCCGGAGCACATCACGATGAAGGTGACGATGAACGTGAGGAAGTGGACGCCGAACGCCTTGTGGACGTAGAGGGCAGCCCCGGCGGTCTGCGGGTACTTCGTCACGAGTTCGAGGTACGAGAACGCGGTCAGGAGCGCCACCGCGAACGCGATGAGGAACGGGAGCCACGCTGCTCCGCCGACCTCTGCGGCGACCTGACCGGTGAGCGCGTAGACCCCGGTACCGAGGATGTCGCCGACGATGAACAGCAGCAGCAGTTTCGGACCGATGACGCGGCGGAGCTCCGTCTGCTCCGCGGCGGGGCGGTCCTTCGTGGTGGTTGCCATGCCTCACCCTCTCCCGCTGACGAGATTCTGTCCAGTCGCACAGGATTCTCCGCGCTGCCCGCGACAGGCCCGTGCCCCGCCTGAGGGTCCCGGCCGCGGGAACGCTCGGCCTCCCGTCACTACGCTCCGAGCCATGGACGACGACACGAACACCACCGAAGAGCCCGTCGAGTTCGCCGACTTCAACGCGAAGCTGCTCGTGCTCGACGTGCTCTGCTACGACCTCGACGTGCTCGAACCGTACGACGGCGACGACGCGGGGGAGACCGAGGAGGACCTCGACGTCGACGGCCAGGACGACCGGGCGCGCGAGTACTACGACGACCTCGACCTGCTGCCGTCGCACCTGGCGCTCGTGACCGAGCTGACCGTGGACTCCGACCTCGAGGTGCTGCAGGACGTGCACCCGGGCTGGGACGGGTCCGACGACCGCTACGACGTCCAGAACTGGGACGACCTGCTCGACCTGCCGGCCCTCGAGGTCGTGTACGCCGCGGCACCGCTGCCCGCGCACGTGGCCGAGCGGCTCGCCGAGAAGGGCGTCGACGTCCGCTCTGCCTGACGCCGCCGGTCGCTCGGCCGGCAACGGCGCCGGTCGCTCGGCCGGCAACTTCCTGCCCGGTCCGGCGTTCGCACAACCAAAGTCGATGTGCGCCGTGCGATCGCGCGGTGCGGGCGCGCTTTGGTTGTGCGCTGACATCTCGCACCACTGCACGTGCGACGCGGATGGCTCACACGCACGTGCGGCCGCGGCTCGACCGCTGGCGTGCGGGGACGCGGCGCGGCTCGACCAGTGGCCGCGCGTCAGCCCGAGGCGTCCCGGAGCGCCCGCATCTCGGCCGTGAACTGCGCCGCGCCGCCCTGCGCCGGGTGCCGGACGGCCACGGCATCGATCCCCGCCAGTGCCAACGCGCCCTGCGCCTTCCGCCCGACGGCGACGACACGCACGCCACCCTCGTCACCCGGGCCGGCCGACGCGCCCGCACCAGGGCCCCCGTCCGCGTCCGGTCCCGCCACCGCCGCGACCGCACCTGTGTCTGCGCCCGCTCGCAGCGTGCGCAGGTCTTCGAGCAACGCGAGCGCGACCGGAGCCCCCGCCCGGACCTCGGCGGGTCGCGGCGTCCGGTTCGTCAGCCGGTCCGGCGCGGCGAACGGGTGGTGCGGGAACACCGCCCATGCCAGTGGCAGCGGCCCACTCCACTCCGCGAGCACCGCCCGGACGACCCGCGACGACGCCTCCCACGGCGCGGTCGGCTCCGGCGGCACGAGGTACTCGGGCCCGAGCTCCCGCACGCTCGTGAACGGGACGCCCGTGTTCGTCATGCCGCGCCAGCCCGGGGCCTCGGCGACGAGGAGCATCGACGCCGATCGTCCCACCGAGTCGAGGTACGTGGCGAGGTTCGCGCGACGGAGCCGCCCCGCCACGGTCCTCTCGTCGTAGAGGGCCTCGGCGTCGGACGCCACCGGCACCGCGTCGAGCGCCGCCCAGAACCGGTCGAACGGGTCGCCGCCGCTCACGGGTGCCTCGCACGGTGCGAGGGATGCACGAGGTGGGCGGCACGGTGCGAGGTTCTGCGCACGGTGCGATGCCTGAGGCCTCGCACGCAGTGCACAACCTCGCACCGAGCGCCCGGCGCGCCCGCGCCCGGCACGGCCGCCACGCCGCCCGGCGCGCCCACGCCCGGCACGCCCGGCACGCCCGTCACGCCCGCCGCGCCCGGCACACCCGGCGCGCCCGCGCCCGCCACGCCGCCGGCCCGCGGCACGCGCACCTCGGCCCCCACCGCCTACTCCCGCCCGAGGACCCGGCGGTACACCTGCTCGAGCCCCGCCGCCGAACGCTCCCAGCTCAACCGCTCCGCGTGCTCCCGGCCCGCCGCAGCCAGCCCGGCCGCGTACTCGGCGTCCGTCAGGATGTGCGCGATCTCCGCTGCCCACACCCCGGGGTCACGCGACTCGAGCACGACCCCGGTCTCGCCGTCGACCACGGCCTCGCGGAGACCCCCGGCAGCCGCGGCCACGACGGGCACCCCGGAAGCCGAGCCCTCCAGCGCGACGAGGCCGTACGTCTCCGAGTGCGACGGCACCAGCACGGCTGCCGCGCCACGGAACAGGAACGCCAGGTCGGCTCGCGACTGCGGACCGACGAAGGTCACGCGGTCGGCGATGCCGTGCGCGGCCGCGAGCCGACGCAGCTCCGCCACGTAGTCGCCCGCCTCGCTCGAGGCATCGCCCGCGATGACGAGGGTGGGGCGGGCCTCCAGGTCGATGCCCGCGATCGCCTCGATCGCCAGGTCGAGCCCCTTCAACGGCTGGACCCGCGCTGCCGCGACCACGTAGGGGACGTCGGCGCGTCGCGCGCCGGCCGCGGCCGGGCGGAACACCGAGCCGTCGACGCCCGGCGGGACGATCCAGACCCGCGCGCCGTCGCCGCCGAGGCGGTCGCGCACGGTCTCCGCCTCGGCCGAGGACACCACGACGACCGCGTCGGACTCCCGTGCGAGCAGCTGCTCGCCGGCCGGGCGCCCGGCGGACTCCGGACGCTCGCCCTCGGACAGCGGTGTGTCGGACGCAGCCGCGATCGAATGGAACGACTGCACGTGCGGGATGCCCCGGTCACGCGCCACCGGGAGCGCCGCGACACCCGAGAACCAGTGGTGCGAGTGCAGGACGTCGTAGGGACCGAGACGGGTGAGCCCCTCGCGGAACGGCTCGATGAACGCGTCGTGCTCGCCCTTCGGCACCGGCTCGGCGGGTCCGGCGGACAGGAAGCGCAGGCACACCCCCGGCACCAGCGACACCGAGTCGGGCTGCGTCGGGGACGAGCGCCGCGTGACGATCTCGACGTGGTGGCCACGGTCGGCCAGCGCCTCGGCCTGGTGACGGACGACGACGTTCATCCCGCCGACTTCGCCGGAACCGGGTTCGTCGCCGGGGGAGGTGTGCAGCGACACCAGCCCGATGCGCAGGGGATCGGTGGTGGTCGTCACGCGTCCAGCCTACCGACGGGGCGCCGCTGGGACGCGCGTGCGGGCGCCACCACGACGGGCCGTCGGCCCGCTTCGTCCGGCGGCTCCGCCGGGTCGACCGGGAGGCCCGGATCACGTCCCAGCACCTGCACGCGTCCGTCGCCGTGCCGTTCCCAGAACGCAGCCGTCCAGGCGCACAGCGCGCCGTCGAGCAGGTCCTCCCGGTGCTTGTGCGTCGGCCCGTGCAGTACGGAGGGCTCGGCGAGCCCGGCCGTCAGCGGGTGCGAGTCGAGCAGGAGCGGCGGGTCCAGGGGCGTGGTGCGGAGTCGCTCGACGAGCGCGTCGAACGCCACCGCTCGGCGCGCACGGGCCTCGGCTGCGGGGATCGTCGTGTCGAGCCGCTTGTACCGGGGGCGCTCGTCGTCGTACCCGAGCTCCTCGACACCGACGAGGGTCGTGTACGGGTAGCACTCGAACGCAGCGGGGCCGGTCCGCTCCCGCATCGTCGCCGTGCTGTCGACGTACCCGACGCCGAGCGCCGTCAGCCGGTCGAGCAGCCGGGCGCCGGCGCTCGCCGCGGAGGCGAGGTTCGTCGGGTTCGCGGCGACCTTCCACCGGCCGTAGCGCTGTCCGACCTGCCGTTCGGCCTCGCGGATGCCGGTGGGGTTCGTCACGACGAGCGAGGCGTCGACGGCGACGAGGGTGCGTGGTCCGAGGTGGTCCGTGATCCACTCGGTCACGGCGTCGACCCCGCGGGCCCAGTCGGCGTCGGTGATCGTGCCGTCCTGCGCCATCGCGACGAGACCGGTCTCGTTCGCGGGCTTCCGCTCCGAGCCGAGTCCCCACGCCAGGTCCACCCCGAGGTACGCCGTCACGGTCCCATCCTGCTCCGTGTACGGTCCGCTGCATGGCGAGCGAGGCGACGACGCTGACGGTCCCCGGCCCGGACGGCGACCGGGAGGTCCGGATCAGCAGCCCGTCCCGCGTGCTCTGGACCGAGCCGGGCATCACGAAGCTCGACCTCGCGGAGTACCTCGTCGCGGTCGGGGACGCCTTCGTCCGGGCGAACGGCGACCGCCCGATCTCGCTGCAGCGGTTCCCCGGCGGGGTCGACGGCGAGGACTTCTTCTCGAAGAACCCGCCGAAGGGCGCGCCCGACTACGTCCGTGACGTCACGGTCACGTACCCGAGCGGCCGGAAGCACCCGCAGCTCGTGGTCGACGAGCCGGCCGTCGCGGTGTGGGCGGCGCAGATGAACACGGTGGTGTTCCACCCGTGGGCCTCGCGCGCCGAGGACCCGGACCACCCCGACCAACTCCGCATCGACCTCGACCCGCAGCCCGGGACGGAGTTCCGCGACACCGTGCCGGTCGCCCACGAGCTCCGCAAGGTCCTCGCCGAGGTCGGCCTGACGGCGTGGATCAAGACGAGCGGCAACCGCGGCCTGCACGTCTTCGCGCCGGTGCGTCCCGAGCACGAGTTCCTCGACGTGCGGCACGCGGTGATCGCCGCGGCACGGGAGCTCGAGCGGCGGATGCCCGACGAGGTGACGACCGCGTGGTGGAAGGAGGAGCGCGGGCAGCGCGTCTTCGTGGACTTCAACCAGGCCAACCGCGACCGGACGATGGCGGGCGCGTACAGCCCCCGGGCGCTCCCGCACGCCAGCGTCTCGACGCCGATCACCTGGGAGGAGCTCGGCTCCGTCGACCCGCGGACGTTCACGGTGCGGTCGGTGCCCGAGCGACTCCGTGCGCGGGGCGACGCGTGGGAGGCGATGCACGCCGAGCCGGGCGACGTCGGTCCGCTGCTCGAGTGGTGGGACCGGGACCTCGGCAACGGCCTGGGGGAGCTGCCGTTCCCGCCGGACTTCCCGAAGATGCCGGGCGAGCCGCCGCGGGTGCAGCCGTCGCGCGCGAAGAAGGCCGAGGACCGCTAGCTGCGCTCGTCGACGATCGGCGCGCTGTCGTCCACCCGCGTCGTCCGCATCGGCAGGCTGACGCTCGCCGTGTTGAGCCGCGTCAAGCGCGACCAAGTGCCGCGGTGCGTCTCGCTGATGCCGTCGATGACCATGGTGTCCTCCTTGCCCCCGAGGTTACTAGGTAGCCTAACTAAGTCGAGCATACGAGCGAGAATCGGACAGGGCAAGCACTACTCGAGCACTGCTCGCAGATCCCAGGCGACGGGGACGTCGAGCTGGTCGTAGCGACAGGACTCCGGGTCGCGGTCCGGACGCCACCGCTCGAACTGCACGGTGTGCCGGAACCGGTCGCCCTCCATCTGGTCGTAGCGGACCTCGAGCACCCGAGCCGGCGTCAGCCGGACGAACGACGTGTCGCGACCCGACGAGAAGCGCGACCGTTCCCCGTCACCGGTGACGGGCCTCCCGTCCGCGTCCCGGAGGACCACCGGGTCCAGCTCATCGACCAACTCGACCCGCCGCTCGTCGGAGAAGGCGGACACACCACCGACCTGCCGCAGCTCGCCGTCGGCGTCGTACAACCCCACGAGCAGCGAGCCGACCCCGCGCCCGCTCTTGTGCACCCGGTAGCCGATCGCGACGACGTCCGCGGTCCGGTGGTGCTTGACCTTGAGCATGGTCCGCTTGCCGGGCTCGTACGGACGCGCGCGGGGCTTCGCCACGACGCCGTCGAGGCCGGCGCCCTCGAAGGTGGTGAACCACTCGCGGGCGGTGTCGACGTCGAGTGTCGTGCGCGTGACGAACAGCGGGCCGGCGAGGTCGGTCGCGAGGGCCTCGAGTCGCTCCCGGCGCTCGTCGAACGTGCGGTCGAGCAACTCCTCGCCGTCGACCGCGAGCAGATCGAACGCGATGAACTGGGCCGGGGTCTCGCGGCTGAGCTTCGTGATCCGCGACTCCGCCGGGTGGATGCGCTGCGAGAGTGCGTCCCAGTCGAGCCGCTCGGAGCCCGGCTCGCCGGTGCGGAGGACCACCTCGCCGTCCAGGACGACCGGGTGCTCCCGCCCGCCGAGCTGCGCGCGGAAGGTCTCGACGAGCTCCGGGAAGTACCGCGTCAGCGGCTTCGCACCGCGGCTGCCGATCTCGACGTGGTCGCCGTCGACGGTCACGATCCCGCGGAACCCGTCCCACTTCGGCTCGTACCGGAGCCCGCCGCGGACGCTGTCCGGCTCCGGGATGGTCGGCACGGCCTTCGCGAGCATGGGTGCGGTGTCCATGCGGCCTGTCTACTCGTGCGGGGTCGGATCACGGCACCGGGTCGCGTTCCGCGACGTGGTCCTCCGTTCGGTCGGTGGCAGTTCCGGTTCACGATCCGCGAGTTCCGTGCACCGGAACTGCCAGCGCACGGATCCGGGTGGCGGTCCGGTCGCGGACGCGACGCGGTCGGCCCGGTCGGCCTGGAGGCCCGGTGCGGCCCCGGCGCTCCGGCGCGCGTCGCTAGGGTGGGCGCGTGACGACCGTGCCCCCGCCGGCAGCGCCGGCACCGGAACCGATCAGTCCCGTGCAGGCCGCGGCGCTCCGTGACGGCGTCCTGCCGCCGGTCGAGGAGATCCGCCCCGGCGTCTGGACCCTCGCCGTCCCGTTCCGCTTCGGTGTCCCCGACGCCACGCTCGTCTACGTGGTCGAGGGCACGGACGGGATCCTCACCCTCATCGATCCCGGATGGTTCGCCGACGACGACCTCGCCGTCCTCCGCGAGGGTCTGGCGGCCATCGGTCGCTCGCTGGAGGACGTGGGGCTCGTCGTCGTGACGCACCTCCACGCCGACCACCTCGGCGCTGCCGACGCGGTCCGGCGCGCGAGCGGGGCGCGCGTGGCCATGCACCGCCTCGAGGTGGAGGCGCTCCGGCACGAACGGCGCCACGCACGTGCGAACGACGCCGACATCGCGACGTGGGGGCTCCCGGAGGATCTGCGTGCCGGCGTGGTCGAGACCTGGGGGAGCGGCCGTCGCATCGGCCTGGGCCGCGTGGTCGAGCCCTTCGCGGACCTGCTGCTCGAGGACGGCGACGTCGTGCCGATCGCCGGTCGGACGATCCGCGCGCTGTGGACGCCCGGGCACACGACCGGGCACTGCTGCTTCGTGGACGAGCAGGACGGACTGCTCTTCACCGGGGACCACGTCCTGCCGCGCATCAACTCGGGGATCGGTCTGGGCGGCCGGACCGGGACGAACCCGCTCGGGGACTACCTGGCGTCACTCGGTCGTCTCGACGGGTACGAGGACCTCGAGGTGTGCCCGGGCCACGAGTACCGGTTCCGCGACGTCGTCGCACGGGCGCGGGTCCTCGTCCGGCACCGGGAGGAACGCTCACGGCACGTCGCCGAGGCCCTCGACGCCCTGCACGGCCCCACCCTGTACGAGGTCGTTTCGCGGGTGCCGTTCAGCGGTGGGATCGAGTCCATGACCGGCTTCCTGCTGGCGAGCGCCCTGACGCAGACGGCGTACCACATCGCCCTCCTCGGCCGGTCGGACGAGGTCCGTCCCGCCTGAGGGATCAGGCGAGCGTGGCTGCCAGGCGCTCGAGGGTCGTCTTCGCGTCGGCGAACTCGGCCGCGGCGTGGTCGGCGAGCGGTGCGAGGTCGGGCAGACGGCCGGCGAGGGTGGCGCTCACCGTGACGGGGTAGTGCTTCATGCCGAGCGCGGTCCCGAGGATGATCTGGAGCACGGGCGAGCCGTGGTCCCAGCCCTCCGTCGGGGTGTCCGCGTCGTAGGTGCCGCCTCGGCTGACCACGGTGACGACCGGCCGGCCCTCGAGCGGCTGGACGTCGCCGACCAGCACGCCCGGGATGTGCACCCGGTCCAGCCACGCCTTGAGCGTCGACGGCACGGTGTAGTTGTAGAGCGGCGACCCGACGAGCACGACGTCGGCGGCCAGGAGCTCGTCGATGACCTCCTGGCGCAGTGCCTCGGCCTCGGGCGCGACGACCTCGTCGGCGGTGCGGTCCGCGGCTGCCCAGTGCAGCGCGGAGGTCTCGAGGTGGGGGAGCTGGTCCACGTGCAGGTCGCGGCGGACCACCGTGTACTCCGGGCCGCGGGCACGCCAGGCTTCGGCGAACGCCGCGGTCAGGGCGCGGGAGCGCGAGTGGGCGAGGTCGGCGGAGGAGTCGATGTGCAGGAGCGTGGGCATGTGCCCACGCTACCGACGGGCGCCCCCGCTGTGACGACGACGGCCCCGTCGCGCCGTGCGGGGCGGGACGGGGCCGGGTCGGGCCTCCCGTCGGTCACGCGGACACGCGACCGACTGGAGGCGCCGGGATCAGCGCTGGGCGCGACGGCGGCGCAGCGTGCGCGCACCGATCAGGCCGGCGCCGGCGAGCACGAGGCCGAGTGCCCAGGGCAGGGCGCCTGTCGCGTCGGAGCCCGTGTAGGCGAGCTGGACACCGGTGCCGGTGCCGGTGGCGGTCGGGGTCACGACGACGGCCGGGGCGACGGTCGGGGTGACCTCAACGTCGAACGACACGGGCTCGAGGGCCTGGGCCGAGACGGTCAGGCGGTGGGTCGACGCGTGCGGGAAGGTGACGCTCGAGACGCCGTAGCCCTCCGCGCCGTTCTCCGTGTACGGCTTGATGACGTCGCTCGCGACGTCCGACGTGACGGTCGCCTGCACGACGTCGTTCTCGTCCTCGGGGTAGACGTCGTTGCCGAAGCGGTCCACGGGCGAGCCGTAGATCAGGAGCGTGCCGCCCTGCTTGACCGAGACGTGGTCGCGGAGGTCACCGATCTCCGGGAACCCGTCCTCGTCGACCGCGAGGTCGAACCCGAGCACGGTGCCGTCCGGGCGGATGATGTACTCCGCGCCCTTGCCGTTGTCGATGAGTCCCTTGTCGAGGGCGACGGCGGCCAGGCCGTACGCAGCGCCCGGGTCGACCGACAGCTCGACGTACTGCGTGGTGGAGACGTCGCCGCTCGTGGCGGTGACGGCGAAGTCGTACCACATCGCCTGGGTCGCGGTGCCGCTCAGCTCGCCGGTCGCCGGGTCGAACGTGATGCCCTTCGGCAGCTGGTCGTCGGGCGTGATCTTGCCGTCGCCGTTGACGTCCGCGTCGGATTCGAAGCCGGCCTCGATCGTGTTCTCGGCCGCGGCCTGCGACTGGGTCTCGACGACGTTGCCGATCGAGTCCTCCTCGTCGCCGTAGTACCAGGAGAGCTGGTAGGTCGGCGCCGGGTAGCCCTCGGCGCGGAACGTGTACGAGTACGCCTCGCCCGCGGTCGCGTCGTCGAGGTACAGCGTGTCCTCGTCCGCTGCCGTGCCGCCCACGATCGGGGTGCCGGAGGCGTCGACGAACACCGGGTCCTGCGTGACCTCGGCGGTCTTCGCGGAGGCCTCGACGTCGGTGCCCTCGGAGTCCTTGCCCGTGACGGTCACGACGATGACCGCGCCGGCGTCCGTGGTCTGGACGTCGTAGAACTGGTCGGTCGACAGCTGTTCCTTGGTCGCCTGGTTCGTCCAGACGAACTCCGGCGTGGCGAGCTCCTTGTCGAAGCCGGTCGTCGTCGCCTTGAGGGTCGAACCGACCTTCGCGGTGCCCGTGATCGTGACCGTGGGAGCGGCCACCGCGGCGGGGGTGACGTCCTGCGTGCTGCTGCCCGAGCCCGGGACGAGCGGCTTGGCCGGGGCGGTGGTCTTCGCGGGGGCCGGCTCGCCCGTGGTCGGTGCGGGGTCGGCCGTGGCCGAGGAGTCCGGCTCGCCGGTCGGGGTCGGGGTCGGGGTCGCGGTCGGGTCGGTCGTCGGGTCGGTGCTCGCGTCCGACGGCGTCGGGTCGACAGTCGCGGTCGGCGTCGGCTCGCTGACGGTCTCGGCGTTCGCGGCGGTCGCGGTCATGACGCCGAGGCCGGTCGTCAGGACGACCAGTGCGGCGGTGGTCCCCAGCGCACAGGCGCGTCGGACGGTGGAAGTGCTGCGGCGCACGTTCTCCCCCAGGTGTTCAGGTCCGGACGGGTTCCGGATCATGTGAATCCGCCGAGAAGGCTCGGCTCTCGGATCGTAGGGGTCGGAGGGGCGCCTGAGGGGCCTCGAAGCCGAAATGTGACCTGGGTTGGGGGGATCGTGCGGGAACCGCCAGGGGCGCGGTGTCGATCGACACCACGCCCCTGGCGGTCCCGGATCGGACCGTGTCAGATCCGACGGCGTCGCAGTCGGAAGCCGAGCAGCGTCGCCCCGGCTGCCAGCAGGCCCGCACCCCATGCGATCGGGGTGCGCTCGTCGGCGCCGGTGTAGGCGAGCGTCGCACCCGTTCCCGTCGCCGACGTCGCGACCGCGGTGGTCGCCAGCGGCTGCACGGCGACGGTGAACGACGTCGAGACGCCGTCCTGTGAGACGGTGAGCCGGTGCTGCGAGGCATGCGGGAAGGTGATCCGCACGACGTGCTTCGCCGTGTCCGGCACGATCCGGTCGGAGGCGACCGAGCTCGTCAGCGTCGCGAGCGGCTGGCCCGTCGTCTGGGGCTCGGTCGAGTTGCCGAAGCGGTCGACCGCGATGCCCGACACGACGAGCGTACCGTTCTGCTTCGCCGGGATCGACGACACCGTGCCCAGGTCCTTGCCGGTGCCGGTGAAGGCCGTGATCGTGCCGCTCGGGCCGACCTCGTACGCGGTGCTGCCCGGGGTCCCGTGACCGACGAACGTAATCAGGCCGATCGGCGCCGCGGGGCGGACCGTGAGCCGGACGTACTCGGTCGCGGTGGTCTTCCCGCGGAGCGCGACGACCTCGAAGTCGTACGTGCCGGCCGTGGTCTCGGTGCTCGTCAGCACACCGGTCGACACGTTGACCGTGAACGCCGACGAGGGGGCGTCCTGGATCGCGTAGGCGAGCGATCCGCTGCCGCCCACCGCCCGGAAGGTGTGCGTGAAGGTCGTCCCGGCGGTGGCGGTGAGCGCGAGCGGCTGCGCCTTGGTCGACGGCTCGGTGAAGGACAGCGGCGAGGGCGCGACGGTGACCCGGACGTACTCGGTGACCTGTTCGCCACCGCTCAGCGCGACGACCTCGAAGTCGAACGTCCCGGCCGTCGTCGGCGTGGTGCTGAGCACGCCCGTCTCGACGTTCACCGTCCAGGCGCTCGACGGCGCGTCCTGGATCGCGTACCCGACGGTGCCGTTGCCGCCCGTCGTGTGGAAGGTGTGGCTGAACGGCGTGCCGACGGTGGCGCTGAGGGCGAGCGGGTCGGCCTTCGTGGACGGCTCGGTGAAGGCGAGCGCCGTGCTCGCTGCCGGCGTCGCAGCTGCCGGGGTCGTGGCGGCCTGCGCCGTGGCAGCAGGAGCCGTGGTCGCCGGTGCCGACGTCGACGCTGGTGCCGTGTCGGTGGCAGCGTTCGCCGCGGAGACGCCGAAGGCGGCCCCCGAACCGACGGTGACGACCGCGATCGCGGTCGCCGCGACGAGTGCGGCCCGACGGCGCGACGACGAGGTGGTGGAGCGCATGGATTCCCCCCTGGGATGTCCGGGTTCGCAGGGCGGCCATCCGCTCCTGTCGACGCTGACGCTACGGCTTCGAGGCGGCCCGCGGGTGGCCTGCACGTTGCGGTTCCATCACGGAACGATTCGGGTCCGCACAGCATGTGACCTGGGGTTTTGTTCAGCAATCGACGTCGGACGGGAGGCGCGGTGCGGGCGTGCACCGCGCCTCCCGTCCGTCGCGCGGTCGCGTCAGATGCGTCGGCGACGCAGCCGGTGGACAAGCAGGCCGCCGCCGGCCGCGAGCAGCCCGAGCGCCCACGCGAGCGGCCCCGACGAGTCGGACCCGGTGTAGGCGAGCGTGCCCGTCGCCGCGTGCCCCGTCGCCGGTCCGGCGACGGGCGAGACCTCGAACGGGACGGCGAGCGAACCGCCCTCGTACCGGATGGTCACGACGTGCCGGGAAGCATGCGTGAACGTGACCGTCGTCCCACCGCTGGACTGCTCGACGCCGAAGCGGTCGCTCGCGACATCGCTCGTGATGGTGTGGTCCACGGGCCGCGTCGGGGTGTTGCCGAAGCGGTCCTCCGGGATCGCGAACACGACCATCCGGTCACCCTGTCGCGCCGGGACGACGTCGACGCGGTCGCCTGCCGGGTCGGATCGGAAGTGCGTCACGGTGTCGCCCTCGACCGTCCACGTGTCAGTACGTTCGCCGGCGTCGGCCATCCGTACGGAGGCGGTGAAGTGGTCGAACGCGGCCGGGGCCACGGCGAGCTCCACGGGGAGGACGGCCTCCACGCCGCCGCCCGTCGCGACCACGCTGAGGTGGAAGGTCCGCGCCAGGGTGGCACTGCCCGTGAGCGTGCCGCTCCTGGGGTCGATGCGGACCTCGAGGCCGTCCGGCGCGGCGTACGGGGTACCCTCCGGGGACCGGAGTGTGTACCGGAGGTCGTCCCCGGCGCCGGTCACGGGGAAGTCGGCCGAGAACGGCTCGCCCGCGGTCCCCGTGACCCGGGTCTGCGTCCCCGCGGCGAAGGCGAACGACTCCGTCGCCGTGCCGACGTCGACCCGGAAGGACGTGGAGACCCCGCCCTCCGAGACCGTGAGGGTGCGCACTCCGGTGCCGCTGAAGGAGACCGTGTTCGAGCCGCTGTCGGACCACACGGCCCGGTCGTCCGGGACGGTGCTCGTGACGGTCGACCGCGGGTACGGGTCGTCCTCGCCGCCGGGGGTCGTCCGGTTGCCGTACGCGTCGACGGCGAGGCCGGCGAGCACGAGCGACGACCCCTCGACGACCGGGACCTCGGGCACGATGCGCACGCGGCCCTGGCCCGCAGCCTGCTCCCAGATGGTGCCGTCGGTCTCGACCTGCCAGAGCCCGACCCCGTCCGACGCCGAGACCGCGAAGGTGACGCCGACCGGTGCTCCCGGGCGGACGGTGAGGCGCACGTGCTCGACCGCACGCTCCGACCCGCTGGACGCGACGACCTGGAAGTCGTGCACGGTGGCGAGCCGGGCCGTGCCGGACAGCCGACCGGTCGAGGGGTCGAGCGTGAAGTCGTTCTCGAACGAGCCGTCCCCCACGATCGGCTTCCCACCGGCACCCCGGAGTTCGTACGTGACGCCGCCGGTGCCGCCGGTCGCGGTGAACGTGCGGTCGACGGCGTCACCGGCGGTCGCCTCGAGGAGGAGGGGTGCGTCGGCGGTCGTGCCGTCGGGGAAGGCGAGGTCGGCGCGCTGCTCGGCCGTCGGTTCGCCGGCGACGCCCCCGTCGGCGGAGCCCTCACCGCCTGCGCCCTCGTCGGGGGCGACCGCCTCGTCGGGGTGGGCCGACGTCGGGTCGGGAGCCGTGCCTCCTGGCTGGTCGTCGGTCGTGCCGTCCGTCGCGGAGACGGAAGCGGGCGCGGTCGCGGTCGTCGTGGACGCGGTCGTCGTGGACGCGGATGTCGGCGCGTCGTCGGCGACCGCTGCCGTGGCACCGATGCCGAACGCGGACGAGGCGGCGACGACGGCGACGGCCGCTCCGATCGCGGCACCGTGACGGAGTCGGCGTGGGCAGGACTGCTGCATGGGATCCCCCTGGATGTCGGTGGGCACGGGAGGTGCCCTCACCCAGGGGTGTCCCGCCGACGGGCGACCTGACGGCCCGCGCATCTCGGTCCGGTAACGGCTCGGGACCGGGTCAGTCGCCGACGACCGCCGCCGCACGCTCGAGCTCGGCCCGCAGCGCGGTCACGGCGGGGGAGGACGACCCCGCGGCGCGCACCACGGTGAAGATCGTGCGGCGCGGACGCTCCGGCAGCTCGACGAGGCGGCAGGTCGTCGTGCGCCCCGTCCACATGAGGTCGGGCATGAGGCTCACGGCGTTCCCGGACTCGACGAGACGGATCTGGGTCTGGAGGTCGGCGGTCTCGTAGCGGACGTCCGGCTCGAAGCCGTGGCGACGGCAGACCTGCTCGGCGAAGTGCCGCGAGGCGGTCCCGCGGGGCTCCATCACCCACGGCAGCGCCTCGGCGTCGGAGATCGAGGTGACGGGGGCGAGCGCGGTGTCGACCGGTGGGAGGGCCAGCCGGACGGCGTCGGTCGTGAGGTCCTCGCGCTGCAGACCCGGCAGACGCGGTGCGGCGTGCGCGGGGTACTGCTCGGCGATGACCATGTCGAAGTCGCGGATCCACGTCTCGTGCAGGGCGGTCTCCGGCTCGCGCTGCACCATCTCGATCCGGACGTCCGGGTGCGCGGTCGCCATCGCGTGCAGGGCGTTCGGCATGAGCGCGAGGGCAGCGGACTGGAACACCGCGACCCGGACGCGGCCCTGGACGGTCGGCATGGATCCCTCGACCTCGGACTGGGCCTGCTCGAGGACGTCGAGCACGTGCCCGGCGGCCTGCACCAGGACCTCCGCCTGCGGGGTGAGCTGGAGGCGGCGACCTGCCCGGCGCAGCAGCGGGACGCCGGCCTCGCGTTCGAGGGCGGAGAGCTGCTGCGAGACCGCCGACGGGGTGAAGTTCACGGCCTCCGCGACGGCCGCGATGGTCCCGCGGATGGAGAGCTCCCGGAGGAGGACGAGACGGCGCACATCGAGCATGTCGACACTTTAGGAGAACTGCACGGTAATCGTCACGGAACATTGCTTCCGCTGATGCTTGCGGTGCTCCACACTGGCGCCATGACGACCGTGCACGAGCAACCTGCTGCCGCCTCCCAGCCCACCGGACCCGGCGACCTGGCCGACCAGTCCGTCGCGCTCGTGCGGCAGTGGCTCGCCGAGGCCGAGACCTACCCGGTCGACGGCTCGGCGAAGCAGCTCGCGGGGGTGCTCGCCGACCCGTCCGGGCTCGACTTCGCGGTCGGGTTCGTCGACGGCGTCGTCCGCCCGGAGGACCTCGGTGTCGCCGCCCGGAAGCTCCGCGCGATCGCGCCGAACGCCCCCGGCTTCCTGCCCGCAGCACTGCGCGGCCTGGTCCGGCTCGGCGGCGGCATGGCCCCGGTGCTCCCCGGCGTCGTCGTCCCGATCGCACGACGGGTGCTCCGGGACATGGTCGGACACCTCATCGTGGACGCCACCGACGCCAAGCTCGGGCCGGCGATCGCGAAGATCAAGCGCGAGGGCGTCCGCCTCAACGTGAACCTCCTCGGTGAGGCCGTGCTCGGCGAGAAGGAAGCCGCCCGTCGCCTCGAGGGCACGCACCGCCTCCTCGCCCGCGACGACGTCGACTACGTCTCGATCAAGGTGTCGTCGACCGTGCACCCGCACTCCCCGTGGGCGTTCGACCACGCCGTCGCGGACATCATCGAGAAGCTCCGGCCGCTGTTCCGCCGGGCCGTCGAGGCGTCCCCGCACAAGTTCATCAACCTCGACATGGAGGAGTACAAGGACCTCGACCTCACGATCGCGGTCTTCACGCAGCTCCTCGACGAGCCCGAGTTCACGTCGCTCGAGGCCGGGATCGTGCTGCAGGCATACCTGCCCGACGCGCTCGCCGCGATGGAGCACCTGCAGGAGTGGTCCGCTGCCCGTCGTGCCCGCGGTGGCGCCGGCATCAAGGTCCGTCTCGTGAAGGGTGCGAACCTGCCGATGGAGCAGGTCGAGGCCTCCGTGCACGGCTGGCCGCTCGCCACGTGGCACACCAAGCAGGACTCCGACACGAACTACAAGCGCGTGCTCGACTGGGCACTCACCCCCGAGCGCATCGAGAACGTCCGCGTCGGCGTCGCCGGGCACAACCTGTTCGACGTCGCGCACGCCTGGCTGCTCGCGGGGGAGCGCGGTGTGCGTGACGGCATCGAGTTCGAGATGCTGCTCGGGATGGCGCAGGGGCAGGCCGAGGCCGTCCGTCGGACCGTCGGCTCGCTGCTGCTCTACACGCCGGTGGTCCACCCGGGCGAGTTCGACGTGGCGATCGCCTACCTGATCCGACGGCTGGAGGAGGGCGCGTCGCAGGAGAACTTCATGTCGGCGGTGTTCTCGCTGGCGTCCTCGCCCGAGCTGTTCGCCCGCGAGGAGTCCCGGTTCCGGTCGTCCCTCGAACCGCTCGCCACGCCGGAGGGTCTCCTCGCGCCGGCCTCGCACCGTGTCGCCGACCGCTACGCGGCCGTCGGGCGCCCGTCGGCCGGGCACTTCGAGAACACGCCGGACACCGACCCGTCGGTCGCGGAGTTCCGGCAGTGGGGCGCCGACATCACCGCGCGCGTCGCGTCGTCGACGCTCGGGGTCAAGGCCGTCCAGGAGGCCCGGATCACCTCCGCCGAGTCGCTCGAGTCCGTCCTCGGTCGCGTCCGCGCCGCGGGCACGACGTGGGCGACGTGGTCGGGAGCGTCGCGCGGCGCCGTCCTGCACGCGATCGGAGACGCCCTCGAGGCCAACCGCGCGGCGTTGGTCGAGGTCATGGCCTCCGAGACCGGCAAGACCATCGACCAGGCCGACCCGGAGGTGTCCGAGGCGATCGACTTCGCGCACTTCTACGCGGAGCTCGCGTCGGAGCTCGACGCGGTGGACGGCGCCTCCTTCACGCCGGCCGCCCTGACGCTCGTCGCGCCGCCGTGGAACTTCCCCGTGGCGATCCCGGCAGGGTCGACCCTCGCCGCGCTCGCCGCCGGGTCCGCCGTGGTGCTGAAGCCCGCGCCGCCCGCCGAGCGGTCCGGCGCGGTGCTCGCCTCGATCATCGAGACGGCGCTCGACCTGCACGGTGCGCCGGCCGACGTCCTCGCGTTCCTGCAGGTGTCCGAGAACGACCTCGGCAGGCAGCTCGTCGCGTCGCCGCTGGTCGACCGCGTGATCCTGACCGGGGCGTACGAGACCGCCGAGCTCTTCCGCTCGTTCCGGCCGGACCTGCCCCTGCTCGCCGAGACCTCGGGCAAGAACGCGATCATCGTGACGCCGTCGGCCGACCTGGACCTCGCGGTCAAGGACGTCGTCGCCTCGGCGTTCGGGCACGCGGGTCAGAAGTGTTCGGCGGCGTCGCTCGTCGTGCTCGTCGGCTCCGTTGCCACCTCGCGGCGGTTCCGGTCCCAGCTGATCGATGCCGTGTCCTCGCTGACCGTGGGGTACCCGACCGACGCGACGACGCAGATGGGGCCGGTCATCGAGCCGGCCGCCGGCAAGCTGCTCGACGGCCTGACGAAGCTCGGTGCGGGGGAGACCTGGGCCGTGCAGCCCGCCCGACTGGACGACTCCGGGAAGCTCTGGAGCCCCGGCGTCCGCGACGGTGTCGCTCGCGGGTCGGCGTTCCACCGGACGGAGTACTTCGGTCCGATCCTCGGCATCATGACCGCGCGGACCCTCGACGAGGCGATCGACATCGTCAACGAGGTCGACTACGGCCTCACCTCGGGGCTGCACTCGCTCGACGCCGGGGAGATCGGCACGTGGCTCGACCGGATCGAGGCCGGCAACCTGTACGTGAACCGCGGCATCACGGGCGCGATCGTCCGACGCCAGCCGTTCGGCGGGTGGAAGAAGTCGGCCGTCGGTGCCGGGACGAAGGCCGGCGGGCTGAACTACCTGATCGGGCTCGGATCGTGGTCATCGGTGCCTGCTGGTGCTGCTGGCGCTGGTGCTGCTCGTGTCGCTGCGTCCTCGCCGGTGTCCGCGTTCGTCCGGGCGTCCGGGGTTGGCTCGGAGTCGCTCGACCGCGCGCTCGCATCCGACGAGCGAGCGTGGACCATGCTGTTCGGCACCGCGACCGACGTGTCCGCGCTGACCGCCGAGCGGAACATCGCGCGCTACCTGCCCTTCCCGGGGGTGCACGTGCGCCTGACCGCGGACGACGACTCGTCGCTCGACGTCGACGCACTCGTCCGGGTCGTCGCGGCGGCGCTCCGCGCGGGGACGACGATCGACGTGTCGGTCTCCGGTTCGCTGCCGGTCTCCGTGCGGTCGGCCGTGCAGTCGCTGGCGATCGTGCGGTCGCTCCGCGACGGGGAGTCGGACGCGGCGTTCGCAGCGCGGGTGGCCGACGGCCCGTCGACGCGGGTCCGGCTCATCGGCGGGGACGCTTCGGCGCTGTACACGGCGGTCGGTGGACGTCCGGACGTCGCGGTCTACGCCGAGCCGGTGACCGAGGCCGGGCGGATCGAGGTGCTGCCGTTCCTCCGGGAGCAGGCGGTGTCGATCACGGCGCACCGGTTCGGGACGCCGAACCACCTGACGGACGCGCTGATCTAACGGCGGGGGCGCTGCGTGCGGCGCTGCGTGCGGCGTTCGGCGGGCAGCCGGACGGCGCGGGGCAGCGCTCGGCGGGGCGTTCGCACAACTGGAAGCGGCTCGAACCACGTGATTCCGTGGTTCGAGCCGCTTTTGGTTGTGCGGAGGTCAGTCGGTGACCGTCATCCTGCTCGTGACGAGTTCGCGGAGTTCCGCCGGGATGGGGGTCGGCCGTCGTTCGCCTTCGCGGTCGATGATGACGTGGACGAACTCGCCCGTCGCGAGCAGCGCGCCGTCGGACTGGCGGAAGAGGCCGAACTCCCACGCGAGGCTCGTCGTGCCGATCCGCTTCGACCGCATCCCGACCTCGATGACGTCCGGCCAGACCGCTGACTCGACGAAGTGGCAGCTCGACGACACGAGGACGGCGATCCACTCGGACGAGAACGGATCGAGGCCCGCGACCTCCCGGAACCAGTACGTCGCGGCGTTGTCCATGGCCGAGTAGTAGATCGTGTTGTTGACGTGCCCGAACATGTCGTTGTCGTTCCACCGCGTGGGGTAGGTCCGGCAGAACGGGTACTCGTCGATGGTCATCGGTCTCCGATCGGTGGTGCGGGTGCAACGGCCGCGGATCAGGGTCCGAGCACGGCGGTGCGACTCGCCTGATCCCGGGGCCGGACCGACCGTACTCGACCCCGCCTCCGGGCCGTCTGACGCTCGGGAGTCCGAAATCCGTCGTCCAGCGGATCGGGTACAGCGTTTCGGCTGTCCGTCCAGGGCTCCGTCCGTACCGTGGCCCCCATGTGCGAGTCGGTCCAGTGCCCTGTGTGCGGCAAGTCCTCGTGGACGGGCTGCGGCGACCACGTCCGCGACGTGATGCGGGGCATCCGCCGCCGAGATCGCTGCCAGGGGCACGGCATCCCGCATCACATGCTCGAGACCCGCGGCTTCCGCTGACCGCTGACCGCTGACCGCTGACCGCTGAGCGTGGCGCGCTGTGCGTCGTCGATCGTCGCACGCGCGAGCCGTCGGCGTGCGCCGCTGTCCGGTCGCCGCGGCGTCCGGGGAGACGGTCAGGCTGACGGCGTTGCCTCGACAGGTGCCGACGATCGTCGGCGACCCGACCACACCACGAGGAGCACCACCATCGTGACCGAAGCCTTCGCACACCCCACCGCACTCGCACACGTCCGCATCACCGTCACCGACATCCACCGGAGCAAGGCGTTCTACGAGCAGCTCCTCGGCGTCGCACCAGCGATGGACTTCAGTGCGCACATCGACGAGCCGGGGATCGAGCAGGATCGGGAGCGGCTCTACGGCGGGTGCATCTTCCCGCTCGGGGAGCAGCTGTTCGGGCTCCGGCCCGTCGCACCGCGCGGTCAGCGGTTCGACTCCGACACGGTCGGTCTCGACCACGTCAGCTTCACGGTGCGGTCGGTGGAGGCGCTCCACGAAACCGCTGCCCGCTTGGACGCCGCGGGGGTCGAGCACGGCGACGTGACGGACCTCGGGGAGGCGGGCATCGTGATCCTCTCCGTGCAGGACCCGGACGACATCAACCTGGAGTTCACCGCAGCGAAGGGCTGACATCGCAGCGAAGGGCTGACACCGTCACCGTCGGGCTTCACCCGACCGGAGCCGGCACGGCGGTGGGACGGAGCACGTACTCGAACGTCGCACGGGCGCGAGCCGGATCGGGTGTCTCCCCGGAGATGAGGTCGGCGTACGTGAACGACTCCGAGATCCGGACGAGCAGGCGTGCCAACTCCTCGCTCGTCAGGGGTGCGGGGTCGAACATGCCGGCCTGCCGTTCGTCGTCGACCAGGGCGGTCACCCGTGCCACGAAGCGACTCTGGACGTCGCTCTCGGTCGTGGTGAGCAGTCGGAGTGCACGAGCGGGCTCTCGCGTGAGGAACGCGCGGAAGTACGGAGCGCGGATGAGGTCCGCCGTGAACCGGTCGAGGACGTCGACGATCCGCGCGGCCCCGGTGGGCGCGGCGGACGCGGCAGCGCTGTCGAGCGTCGGGACGGCGAGTGACCACAGCACCTCGGAGAGCAGTCGGTCGCGGTTGCCCACCCACCGGAAGAGCGACGTCCGGTCCACGCCGAGCGAGGACGCCAAGGTGCCCATGTCGATCCGTGAGCCGGCGATGAAGGTGTGGCGGGCCTCCCGGAAGGCGCGCAGCGCAGAATCCGATGTGTACATGCATCCCTCCCTTGCAACGTTTTCGAGAATGATGCACGATCGGGGGTATGTCAACGACGGCAGCCTCCACGCCCCTCCTCGAATCGGACTTCTACGGTTTCCAGACGGGGTTGACCGAGCGGGAGCGTGACTCGCTCGGACGCCTGCGTGCGTACCTCGAGGCCGAGGTCCGCCCGATCGCCGACGAGTACTGGGCGCGTGCCGAGTTCCCGAAGCAGGTCATCGCGCCGCTCGCCGAGCTCGGCATGTACGGGCCGGGCGTCCCGCTCGTGCGGCAGTTCGAGAACTCGGCGGTGTACCGCGGCTGGGCGGCACTCGAGCTCGGTCGGGTCGACGCGAGCGTGGCGACGTTCATCGGCGTGCAGTCCGGCCTCGCGATGAACTCGATCGCGGTCGCCGGCAGCGAGGAGCAGCAGCAGGAATGGCTGCCGCGCATGGCTCGCGGCGAGCTGATCGGCGCGTTCGGCCTCACCGAACCGCTGTCGGGCAGCGACTCCGCGCGCGGGCTGCGGACGACCGCCCGGCGTGAGGGTGACGAGTGGGTCCTCGACGGCGAGAAGCGATGGATCGGCAACGCCACCTTCGCCGACGTCGTCGTGATCTGGGCGAAGGACGTCGCGGACGAGCAGGTCAAGGGCTTCCTCGTCACGACCGACACCCCGGGCTTCACCGCCACGAAGATCGAGGACAAGATCGCCCTCCGCGGCGTGCAGAACGCCGACATCACGATGCGCGGGGTCCGGGTGCCGGAGTCGCGTCGGCTGCAGCGTGCGGACTCGTTCCGGGCGACGGCCGAGGTCCTGCGGCTCACCCGGACCGAGGTGGCGTGGCAGGCGATCGGCATCGCGGTCGGTGCGTACGAGGCGGCGCTCGACTACGCCCGGACGCGCATCCAGTTCGGGAAGCCGATCGCGGCGCACCAGATGGTGCAGGACCTCCTCGTGAAGTCGCTCGCGAACATCACCGCGTCGATCGCCCTGTGCACCCAGGCCTCGGCCATGCAGGACGCCGGGGTCGGCGGCGACGAGCACTCCGCGATGGCGAAGGCGTTCGCCACGGCGAAGATGCGCGAGACGGTCGGCTGGTGCCGCGAGGTGCAGGGCGGGAACGGCATCGTGCTCGAGAAGGGCGTGGCGCGGTTCTTCTCCGATGCCGAGGCCATCTACTCGTACGAGGGCACCCGCGAGGTCAACACGCTCATCGTGGGGCGGGCGATCACGGGCCAGGCCGCGTTCGTGTGAGGGCTGGACGGGCCTGAGGGCCTGAGGGCCCGTGGGCGCGAGGGGGCTGAGCTCGGGCGGGGTGATGATGCCCGCCCGGAATCCGCGTGCGGCTTCGGGTGCCGCTGCGGAACGACGCGACCGATGTCGGAGGACATCGGTCGCGTCGTCATTTGTGCGGGCAGCGCCGGGCGCGGGTGGCCGGGTGGCGGAGCGCGGGTGGCCGTGTGCCGGGCGCGAGTGGCCGGGCGCGGGAGGCGGCGGGCGATGTGCGGGAGCCGGCGGGCGCGACGTTGCACGCGTCGAACGACACGTGGTTCGTCGCACCCGCGGACCATCGGTCGAAACGGGTGCATGTTCCGACGAACCACGCGTCGAACGACACGTGGTTCGTCGAAACGCGCGCGTTCGACGAGCCCCGCCCGCGAGCCCCGCGCCCGAGCCGTTGCTACCCGAGCAGCTCCGGCCGCTCCCACTCCTCGCCGAGCACGTGCTGGGCCAGGAAGGCGAACACGGTCTCGTACCAGACCACCGCGTGCTGCGGCTTGAGCACCCAGTGGTTCTCGTCCGGGAAGTACAGGAACCGGTGCGGCATCGTCCCGTCCTCCGCGGCGTGGTGCTCCGCGAGCTCCGACCAGAGCCGCAGTCCTTCGCCGATCGGCACCCGGTAGTCCTTGTCGCCGTGGATCACGAGCATCGGTGTCGTGATGTCGGCCACGAACCGGTGCGGGTCGTTCTCGTGCATGCCCTCGGCGTCGAAGATCGACTGCCAGTACTGCGACATGTCCGTCGTGCCGTTGAACTGCTCGAGCGCCCACAGGCTGGCGTGCGTGACGATCGCCCGGAACCGATCGGTGTGGCCCGCGACCCAGTTCGCCATGTACCCACCGAACGAGCCGCCCATCGCTGCCGTCCGGGTCTCGTCGATGTCCGATCGGCCGACGACGTGGTCGGTGATCGCCATGAGGTCGGTGTACGGCGCCTGCCCCCAGGCGTTCCAGCCCCGGTTGATGAAGTCGAGCCCGTACCCGGTCGACAGTGCCGGGTCCGGCAGCAGCACGGCGTACCCGCGTGCTGCGGCGAGCTGCGGGCTCCACCGCCACGACCACTGGTTCCACGAGTTCAGCGGGCCACCGTGGATCCAGAGCAGCAGCGGGTGCGGCCCGTTGCCCTCGGGCAGCACCAGCCAGCCGCGGACGCGCGTGCCATCCGTCGTGGTGGTCTCGACGTCCTCGATCGTGCTGGGGACGTCGGGGAGCGGCGCGGGGTTCGCGAGGACCGTCACCGAACCGTCGTCGGCGATCCGGACCGGGTGCAGCGGCGCCTGCCAGGAGGCCCGGAGCGCCACGACCTCGCCGGTCCTGTCCGCCACGCGCAGACCGGAGTAGGCCCAGTCGTCGTGGGTCAGCTGCTCGACGGGGGCTCCGTCGAGGGGGATCCGGAAGATCGGCGCGCGGCCGTCCTGGTCGGCGACGGCGAGGAGTGCGGCGTCGCCGTGCTCGAAGACGAGCTCGGCCGGCCATCGGTCCCAGTCGGTCGCGATCCGCCGGGCGCCCGCGACGTCCACGGTGCCGTCCGTGGTGAGCGGAGCGGTCCAGATCTCCTGCTCGTGAGCACCGGCCGGCGTCGAGCGGGGCGTCCGCACCCACGCGATCGTCCGGCCGTCGTGGCTGACGCGCGGGATCTCGTGGTCGACGTCCGGTTCGTCGAACACCACGGTCCGGGTGCCCGTCCGGACGTCGACCGTCACCAGCGCCGAGCGGAAGCCGCGGGGTTCCTGCACGGCCACGGACGCGAGCAGCACCGAGCCGTCCGGGGTCAGGGCGCCTTCGACGTGGTCGAGCGTCCGGGCCGGAGCGGGGGTGAGGTCGGCCGGGCGCGGGAGGTGCGTCGGGTAGTCCGGAGCGTCGGCGCCGTCGGAGGGACGCACGGCCGCGTCACGTTCACGCAGTTCGGCGAGGTCGAGGGTCAGCACGTGGGTCTCGTCGGGGCCGAGGTCGTGGTCCCAGTACCGCACGGGGTAGGTCTCGTGGAGGATCGCCGCGACCTTCCGCTCCTTGCGGCGCTTGCGCAGCGCGGCGTCCGACGCGAGGAACGACGTCTCGTCGTCCGCGTCCGCCCCGGGGAGCAGCGGCGCCGTGAAGGCGACCACGTCGCTACCGGAGGCCGTGGCGAGGACGCCGCCCGCGCCTCCCGACAGGGCCGTGACCGGGCGCGCTTCGCCGCCCGCGGCGGGGAGCACCCAGAGCTGGGCCGCGTCTTCGGCGCCGGACTCGTCGGGCCGGCCGGACACGAACAGCACGTCGCCGCCGCGGGTGACGGCGATCCCGCCCTCGCCCTTCGCCGAGCGGGTCAGTCGGACCGGCGTGCCCGAACCGTCAGCGGGGACGCACCAGACCGACCGGCGGTACCCGGTGCGCTCGTCATCGAGGGCGCTGACGGTGAGGAACACCCGCGATCCGTCCGGGGCGACCGCGATGCCGTCGACTCGGGGGAGGGCGGTGAACTGGTCGAGGTCGGAGAACGGCGTCGTCATGACTCCACGCTAGCGAGGTCCGGTGACACGGTCGCGGGCTACGCCCAGAACGCGGCGACCTGCTCCGCGACCGTCGACCCCTGCCGGTGCCCCTGCTCCGCCGACGGCGCCTGGGTGGACAGCGCGAGCGAGTTGGAGCCGAAGGCGTGCTGCGAGGCGCTGTCCGCCACGACGGTCTCGACCGAGCTCCCACCGGCCCGCAGGCTCTCGACCGCGACGTCCAGCCACGGCCCGAGCGGCGACGGGCCCTCGGGGCCGCAGGCGATGACGAGCACCCGCTCGTACCCGGCCGCGACGTCGGCGTTCGTGGCCGAGCGGAGGCCGCCGTCGATGTACGGCACGCCGTCGATCGCCACGGGCGTCCACACCAGCGGCACCGAGCAACTCGCGGCCACGGCACGGGGGAGCGGCACGCCGGACTCGGCGGTCAGGACGCGGAACGTGCCGTCGGTGGCATCGATCGCGGTGACGCCGAGCGGCTTCGCAGGCCAGGCTGTGCCCGGCAGTGTCTGCTCGAAGGTAGCGATGCGCTCCTCGTCGGTCTGGCCGCCGGTCGACCGCTGCGCGACGGCGCCCAGCCGAGCCCGGGCGTCCTGGTCGTCCCGCGCGCCGGCGAGCACCTGCTCGAGTCGCGCCTGGAAGTCCTCGGACGCGATGACCGGCGGTTCCTCGTACGTCGAGGGCAGGGGTGTGTGCTGCTGTGCGTACGCGTCGGGGACTGCACTTGCGCGCACGAACGTGCCCACGACGCTCCCCGCGCTCGAGCCGACCACGAGGTCGGCGGCGTCGAGGTCGACCCCGGCTTCCTGCAGGGCGGCGAGCACCCCGAGTTCCCAGGCGATTCCAGCGACGCCGCCGCCTCCGAGGACGAGTGCGCGGGTGCCGGGCGTGGGCGTCGAGACGTCGGTCATGGGTCATGCTTACCAACCCCGGGTCGTCGCGCGGCGCGCGGCGCGCTGCCTGTGGGCGGGAACCTGCACAGACCGGCATGTGCAGGAGTGGTGGGCAGCAACGGACTGGAGGCCCGTGGCGGCGTCGCCACGGGCCTCCAGTCCGTCAGATGGGAACGTCGGTCAGACGCCTGCGGTGCTGCGGATCCAGCTGGCGCTCTGCGTCAGCACCGCGTAGTTCGAGCCCGCGTGGGTGTTCGCACCCGGGTCGGCGACGTCGCCCGTCGAGCAGACGCCGACGACCTTGCCGTTCACGAGCAGGGGCCCGCCGGAGTCGCCGTGGTTCGATGCGCCGGAGACGCCCGTGACGTGCTGCGCGGTGCCGTTGTACGCGTCGATCGAGCGACCGGTGAGGTTGACCGTCGCCTGGTAGAGCCCGGTGCTCGGGGCGCTGTTCGCCCGGTTGCCGTAGCCCATGATGGTGCCCGTGCCGGAGGACTTCGTCGTGTAGGCGAGGTCGAGCGGCGCGTACGAGGACAGTGCCTTCGCGGTCCGCAGGTGCACGAGCGCGATGTCGCCCGACGGAGCCGAGTACAGCCGGTCGGCCGCGATCGCCGTGCCGCGGTTCGAGGTGCTGTTCGACTGGTAGACGTTCATCGCGGTGGTGCCGTCGACGCAGTGGTTGGCGGTGAGCACCCACGAGGCGTTGATCTGCTCACCGGTGCACCCGTAGGTGGCGGAGCCGCCTTGCTGGAAGATGAGCTGCACCTCCCACGGGGTGCTGGGGGCCTGCTCGCCGCCGATGACCTGCGGGGAGACCGTCGCGGCGTTCGCCGCGCTGGCTCCGAAGGTCCCGCCGAGGAGGACGATGGCGGCGGTCGCGAGGAGCGCCGTTGCTCTGGTCTTGAGTCGCTGCTGCATGTGCACGATGTTCTTCCCGCCCCGTTCGGGGGGCAAGTCGGCGTTGCAGGGGACAACATGCGTACCCTCCGTCCGGGCCTGTGGACAACTCAACGGGCGTCGGTGGGGTGCCCTACCGTCGTCGGCATGACAGGGGAACGAAGCACCGTGGACCGCCGACGGCGCCGCGCCGGAGCGGTCGTGTGGCCGATCGTCGTCGCGACCGCGCCCACCGCCGCGTTCCAGCTGCCGAACCTCGTCACGGCGCCGAGCGTGAAGGTCTCGCTCGTCGTGTTCGGCCTCGTGGTGCTCTCCGCCGCGGTCGTCGTCCAGGTCGTCCGCGCCCGTCGGACCGAGGCCTCGGTGGCTGCGGCCGCAGCGGTCGCCCGCTCGACGGAGCTGGAGCAGGGCACCGCCGTCCGCTACGCCTTCGGGCAGCTCGCGACCCGGCTCGTGCGGTTCGCGGAGCTCCGGCGGGCGGCGCGGCGACAGGAACTCCCGGCGTTCGCGGACCGCATCGCGGTGGCGCTCGCGTTCTACCTGCTGCCCGGGGTGCCCGACGTCCGGGCGAACGTCTACCAGTTGTCGGCGGACCTCCGCGCGCTCGAACCGATCGGGCACGGCGGAGCCGAGGACACCGCCGGCGTCTTCCGCGCCGGGACCCCGTACGGCGACCGCAACCTCGACTGGGTCCTCGTCGGCGGTGGCCCGCGCGTCGTCGGGGACCGCCTGGCGGAGGTCGACGTGGACGAGGACCTCCCGGGGTTCGAACCGCGCTACCGGTCGTACGTCTCGGTCGTCATCCGGTCCGAGGAGTACTCCTTCGGCATGCTCACCGTGGACTCGCCCGCACCGGACGCGTTCACCGACCTCGACGCCAAGTACGTCGCGATGATGGCCTCGTTCATGGCCATCGCGTTCTCGCTCGCGTCCTCGTTCCCGGAACGGGACCGCAACCCCAGGAAAGGCCCGTGATGCGCACACGATTTGTCGGACGCTCGACGTACCATCCCCACATGACCATCGTGACCCCCGAACCGAAGCCCTTCGGTCGGTCCCGGGTGTACACCCCCAACTGGACCGACGACACCACCGACGCCGACTACGAAGACCTCGAGGTCATCGCCGCGAACATCGAGCGCGAGCGGGTCGCTGCCCGCCGTCGCTTCGAGGCACGCCTCGCCGCCGCGCTCGCACGCTGAGCCGACGCCCTGACCGGCGGCCCGGAGCGGTCACGTCGTGACGGAGCTGCCATGCCGACGCCCCACGCGCCGCGCCCGACCGGATCACCGGCGGTCGCGGCGCGTGCTCGTTGCGGGCCGAGCGGACGCCGCGACCGCGCGGACGCCGCGACCGAACGGATGCCGCGGCTCCGCGGTCACGGCCCGAGGTCACGCCCCGCGGTCACGCCCCGAGGTCATGCCCCGCGGAGTGAGCTCACTCCTCGCCGACCTCGATGAGGACCTTGCCGACGGCGTCACCCTCGACCGCGTCGTGAGCCGCAGCAGTCTCCTCGAGCGGGAACCGGGTCAGCGGCAGCCCGGCGTCCTCGCCGACCGGCAGGACCCCGTCGCGGAGGGCCGCCGTCACGTCCGAAGCGGCGGCGGCCAGCGCCTCGTCCCCGATCGTGTACAGCAGCAGGAACTGGTAGCGGGCGTTGACGCTCATGTTCGGCCGGATCGGCAGCGTCGCCTCGTCCCCACCGTTGTTCGCGTAGATCGAGACGACGCCGTGGTTGGCCAGCACCTCCGCCACGAGCTGGGCGTTCTGCGGGATCGACACCTCGACGACGATGTCCACGCCGTCCGGAGCGATCTGCCGGATCTGGTCGGCGGCGTCGTCGTCCCGGTAGTTCACGACGTGGTGTGCTCCGGCTGCCGTCGCGAGGGCAGCCTTCGCGTCGGAGCTGATCGTCGAGACCACGGTCGCTCCGGCCCAGCGGGCGAGCTGGATCGCCGCGTGCCCGACGGCCCCGGCGCCACCCGCGACGAGGATCGTCTTGCCCGAGAGTGCGCCCGGCGCCAGGCGGTCCGGGCCGTGCTCGTGCGTGGTGAGTGCGCGGTGGGCGGTCATCGCGGGCACGCCGAGCGACGCTCCGACGTCGTGGCCGACCCCGTCGGGCAGGGGGACCGCGCGCTCGGCGGGGACGACGGTGTACTCCTGCGCCGTGCCGGTCGGTCGGCCGGACGCGGCCATGAACAGCCAGACGCGGTCACCGACCCGGAGGTCGTCGACCTCCGGACCGACAGCGTCGACGACGCCCGAGCCGTCCTGGTTCGGCGTGACCTCGGGGAACGGCAGACCGTCGCCGTAGGTACCGCCGGCGCGGGCCTTCCAGTCGGTGGGGTTGACGCCGGAGGTCACGATGCGGACGCGGACCTCGCCGGGTCCGGGCTCGGGGAGCGGGCGCTCCACGACGGTCAGGACGGACGAGTCACCGGGCTTCGAGTAGACGACTGATCGCATGTCCCCAGGCAACCACCGGGTCGGGGACGGGATTCCAGGCGAACGTCAGACACGCTGGACGCGGACGCGGACGCGGACGCGCCCGCGCCCGCCGGCCTCACCGCGCGTCGTACTCCGCGCGCGACTCCGCGACGTCGTCCATGTGCTCGGTCGCCCAGCGCTCGAGTGGTTCGAGCACGTTCCGGAGGGAGCGACCCCGGTCCGTGAGTTCGTACTCGACGTGCGGCGGGATCTCGGGGAACACCGTTCGGGTGACGAGGCCGTCCCGCTCGAGCGCCCGCAGGGTCTGCGTCAGCATCTTCTGCGAGACCCCTTCGACGCGGTTCGCGATCGTGGAGTACCGCTGCGGGCCGTCGACGAGCGACCCGATGGTCAGGACGCTCCACCGGTCGCCGATGCGGTCGAGGAGCTGGCGCGACGGGCAGTCGGCCACGTAGGGGGTGTACTCCAGAGCGGACACGACGACCTCCGTTACGCACTGTCAGGTGCCTACTTACCGAAAGAGAGTAACACCCGTACAGTGAGTTGCGCCGCGTCGTCAGCACGCCGCACGCACCAGCAGCACGACCCCCACGAAAGGACTGCCATGACCAGCATCGTCGTCTTCGGAGGCACCGGGTACGCCGGCTCCGCCATCACCCGCGAGGCCCTCTCCCGCGGCATCGCCGTCACCGCCGTCGCGCGCGACACGTCGAAGCTCGAGCCGGCCGAGGGGCTGACGCTCGCGCAGGGCGACGCGTTCGACGAGGGCTTCGTCTCGGAGGTCACCGCGGGCGTGGACGTCATCGTCGTCTCGCTGCACGCCGTCCAGGCCGACGGGTCCGAGCTGAAGGACCGCTTCCAGCACTTCGTCGATGCAGCCTCGGCGGCCGGCGCACGACTCGGCATCGTCGGCGGCGCCGGGTCCCTCTTCGTCGCGGAGGGAGGCCCCCGCCTCTACGACACCCCCGACTTCCCGGACGCCTTCGCGGGCGAGGCGAAGAGCCACGGCGCGATCCTCGAGGCGCTGCAGGCCTCGGACACGGACGTCGACTGGTTCTACGTCAGCCCCGCGGCGGCGTTCGGCGGCTACAACCCGGGCGAGCGCACGGGCAGCTACCGCACGACGGACGACGTCCTCCTCACCGACGCCGAGGGCAACTCGGACATCTCGGGCGAGGACTTCGCGATCGCGTTCGTCGACGAGATCGTCACGCCGGCACACCACCAGGCGCGCTTCGGCGTCGCGTACTGACGCGACCGTTCGACGGCCTGGAGGCCCGTGGCGACCCCGCCACGGGCCTCCCGTCCATCCCGCCCTGTCGAGCGCACGTCAGGTCGCGTTCGCACAATCAAAGTCGCTTCGCACCGCGCGATCACGCGGTGCGAAGCGACTTTGGTTGTGCGGCGGCCCGCGCCGCGGGCCGCGGGCCGCGGGCCGCGCGCCTCAGCGGTGCCCGACGATCGCGGGCACCGGCACGTGGTGCCGCATCCGCACCGCGAGGTGCAGGCCGCCCCGCCGCGCGAGCACGAGCGCGACGACCGCGGCCGCGGCCGCGGGCACGCCTCCCGCGACGACCATCCCCACGTGCGCCCCGAAGTGGTCCACCACCTGGCCCATCACCGGCCCGCCGATCGCCTGTCCGCCGAGCAGCACGAGGACGTACAGCGACATCACCCGGCCGCGGATCGCCACGTTCGAGGACAGCTGCACGAGCGAGTTCGACGCGGTCATGAACAGCAGCTGCGACATCCCGACGGCCACGAGTGCCACCGTGAACGGCGCGATGACCGGCACGAGCCCGGTGGCCACGAGCAGCACGCCCGTCCAGAACACCCCGCCGACGATCGTGCGGAGCCGCACCACCGCCCGCCGCGTGGACAGCAGCGCCCCGGCCAGGGCCCCGATCGCGACCGCGGAGTTGAACACCCCGTAGCCACCGGCCCCGACGTCGTACACCTCGGACGCGAAGGCCGACAGCAGCACGGGCATCGTCAGCGCGAACACCGAGAAGAACGCCATGAGCACCACCGGCACGAGGATGGTCGGCTTGCGCATCGCGTACCGGAGCCCCTCGACGAGCTGCCCCTTGGTCCGGGGTGCCGGCGGGGTCCGGTGCAGTTCGGACACGCGGAGGAACCCGAGCGTCACGACCACCGCGGCGCACGCGACGGCGTTGACCCCGAACGACCAGCCTGCCCCGACGGCCACGAGGAGCGCCCCCGACAGGGCAGGCCCGATCATGCCGCCGAGCTGGAACACGCTCGAGTTGACGCTGATCGCGTTCCGGAGGTGCTGGTGGCCGACGATCTCCGTCACGAACACCTGACGTGCCGGGTTGTCGACGACGGTGACCATGCCGACGAGGAACGCGATCACCCAGATGTGCCACGCCTCCACGACGCCGGTCAGGGTGAGCACGGCGAGCAGCAGCGACAGGACCGCGAACGCGCCCTGCGTCAGCATCATCAGCGCCCGCTTCGAGAACCGGTCGACGATGACCCCGCCGAAGAGGCCGAAGAAGAGCATCGGCGCGAACTGGCACGCCACGGTGATGCCGACCTGTGCCACCGACCCGGTCAGCTGGAGCACGAGCCAGTCCTGCGCGATCCGCTGCATCCACCCGGCGGTCATCGCCACGAGGTTCGTCGCCGTGAAGATCCGGAAGTTCGGCACCGACAGCGCGATGAGGGTGTGCCGCCACGGCGGACGTTCGGCGATGACGGGCAGTGGTTCGGTGGGCGGGGGGAGGGTCGTCGATGACGCACTCACGGCTGGGGTCTCCGAACATCGGGGGCGGAACGGTACCCGTTCGAAACTACTTGTCCGCAGCCCATTCGATCCCCGTATGGTTGCTATCAGTCCATTGCGATGTCGAATGAGGGGGTACCGCCGTGCTCGACCCGGTGCTGCTGCGGACCTTCCTCGCGGTCGCGGAGACGCAGAGCTTCACGGCCGCCGGGGTCCGACTCGGGATCAGCCAGCCGACGGTGTCGCAGCACGTGCGTCGCCTCGAGGCAGCGGTGGCACGGACCCTGGTGGCCCGGGACACCCGCGGGGTCACGCTCACGGACAACGGGGACGCGATGGCCGGGTTCGCGCGGACGATCCTCGCGGCACACGCGACGGCGGACGCGTACTTCTCCGGGGCGGCGACCCGCGGGCGGCTCCGCTTCGGCGCCGCCGACGACCTCGCGATCACCCAGCTGCCGCGCATCCTCCGGGACTTCCGGCGCCTGCACCCGCAGGTGAACCTCGAGCTCACGGTGAACCAGTCCGCGCCGCTGCTGCGCCGGGTGCACGCGGGCCAGCTCGACCTCGTCTTCATCAAGCAGACCGCGGGGGAGTCCGCCGAGGGCACCCGCGTCGCGACCGACCAGATGGTGTGGATGGCGCAGGACGGCATCGCGCTCGAAGCGGGCGAGCCGGTGCCGCTCATCGTCTACCAGGCGCCGAGCATCAGCCGGCAGATGGCGATCGACGCGCTCGAGGCCGCGGGGCGTACCTGGCGGATCACGTGCAACACCCGCGACGTGAACGGCGTGCTCGCGGCGGTGCGGGCGGGCATCGGCGTCGCGGTGTTCCCGCACTCGCTCATCCCGGCGGACCTCGTGAAGGTGTCGCAGCGGCTGGCGCTGCCGGACCTGCCCGCCGTCGACTACGTCCTCATCGCGAACCCGACGACGCAGCGGGAGCCCGTGGACGCCCTCACGAACGCGATCCTGTCCCGCGGCGTCATCCGCGCGGTCTGACGGCCTACGGCGCGACGGTCGGGACGGTCCCGGTCCCGGTGAGGTCGGGCAACGTGATGCCGGCCGCCGGCAGCAGCGCCGAGGCCACCGCCCACAGCAGCACCAGGGTGCCGACAGCGCCGAGCACGGCACCGAGCAGCGCGACGGGCCGCTGCCAGGTGGCGGTCCGGTCGCGGAGCACGACGATCGACACCACGAGAGCGAGCACGCCGAGGAGCACCCCGACCCCGTGCACGGTCGCCGGCGCGGTGAACCACCATGCGGCCAGTCCGAGCGTGGCGAGTCCGGCCAGCGCTCCGAGGACGGCTCCGGGCGTCGCGCCGAGTCGCCGGGTGGTCGCCGGGTCCGCGGCGGTCGCCTCCGTCGGGGCTGCGCCGGACTGGAGGATCGGCTCGGTCGGGGCGGGTTCGCGCACCACGGGCGCGGCGAGGGTCGGCGCCGCGTCGGCCTGCGGCGCGACCGGGAGGCCCGGTCCGACAGCGGACGCGGGTGCGCCAGCGAGTGCCGCGGCGCCGGCGGATGCGTCCGTGGTCAGCGGCGGTGCGACGACACCCTGGCGGGCGGCGAACCGCGCGGGCGTGCGGTACCCGACGGGTCCGGTCGGCTCGGGTTCGGTGCCCTGCACGACCACGTGCTCGAGGCCCGGGACCGAGAAGCGCGGTTGCCCGACCGTCGGGACGGCCGGTGCCGGGGGAGCGACGGGGGCCGGAGCCGCCGCCGCGGGGGTGGCGAGCGGACCGGCGTCGACCGGGGAGACCGGTGCCGGGGACGCGGTCAGGAGCTGGTCGAACGGCAGGGTGTGGACCGCGGGGGAGGTCGGCGCCGGCGGCAGGAGGTCCTGGTCCGGCGGGAAGTCGGGGACGACGACGTCGGCGAGCGGGGCGGACGCACCGGCGACGTCGGCGAGCGGGGCGGACGCACCGGCGACGGGGTCCGCGGCACCGACCTCAGCAGCGGCATCGGCAGCGGCAGCAGCAGGAGCCGCGGCGGCGACACCCGCGGGGGCCGGGGCCACGACCGCCGTGGGGCCGGCCACGGGCGGACCGGCCACGGGCGGGGCGGCGGCCGTCGTGGCGGGCGCGGGGCGTGCCTCCAGGCCGTCCTCCGGGGGAGCGGTGACCCAGGCGGGGACCGGCCGACGAGGTCGTTCGGACTCCGGCATGCGATGCGACGCCACTGCAGCTCCCTCCGCTGGTCTGATCCAGACTCAGTTGTATCGGGGAGCCCCCGGGCGGGCGCATCCCCAGTTCGGGGCCGTCCGCGGCCGGTCGCCGGTACGGTCGGGGCATGACCGGAATCGAACACCGTCCGCTCGGGCCCTCGGGGCTCGTCGTGTCCACCGTCGGCCTCGGCTGCAACAACTTCGGACGGCCGGGCACCGCCTCCGAGACGCAGGAGGGCACCGACGCGGTGGTGCATGCCGCACTCGACGCCGGGATCACCCTGTTCGACTGCGCGGACATCTACGGCGGTCGTCCCGGCCTCAGCGAGGAGATGCTCGGGAAGGCCGTCGCCGGTCGCCGGGACGAGATCGTGCTCGCGACCAAGTTCGGCCTCGACATGCAGGGTGCGAACGGGCCGGACTGGGGAGTGCGCGGCTCCCGGCGCTACGTCCGGCTCGCGGTCGAGTCGTCGCTCCGACGCCTCGGGACGGACTGGATCGACCTGTACCAGATGCACGCGCCGGACAGCGTCACGCCGATCGAGGAGACGCTCTCCGTGCTCGACGACCTCGTCCGCGAGGGCAAGATCCGCTACGTCGGCCACTCGAACTTCGCCGGGTGGCAGATCGCCGAGGCCGAGCTCACCGCATCGATCGCCGGCACCACGCAGTTCGTGTCGGCGCAGAACGAGTACAGCCCCCTGGCGCGCGGCGTCGAGGACGAGGTGCTCCCCGCCGTCCGGGCGTACGCCCTCGGGTTCCTGCCGTACTTCCCGCTGTACAACGGGCTCCTCACGGGCAAGTACACGAAGGCGGGCGGACCGGCGGACGGACGCCTCAGCACGTCGAAGCCGCAGCTGCTGGCCGACGCCCCGTGGGACGTACTCGACGAGTTCCAGCGGTTCTGCGACCAGCGGGGTGTGACGATGCTGCAGGCGACGTTCGCCTGGCTGCTGGCCCAACCCGGACTGTCGAGCGTCATCGCGGGGGCGACGAAGCCGGAGCAGATCACGCAGAACGCCGAGGCCGGCGCCGCGTGGGCACCGTCCGAGGAGGACGTCACCGAGATGACCGTCATCTTCGACGGCGCGACCGCGCGACGCTGAGGCGCGGCGGCGAGGCTCGCGGCGGCGGCGAGGAGTCTCGCGGCGGCTGCGGCGAGTCTCGCGGCGGCGGCGAGTCTCGCCGTGGGCGACCGTTCTCGCGCTCGCACGCGCGCGATCTGTCGCTCAGCGCGAGTCTCGCCGCCCGCCGACGCGGCCCGTGCCGACCTACTGGTCGCGGTACCGCTTCGCGGCGGCGAGCGCCTCACGGAGCTCGTCCGCGGTCAGGCGCGGACCGTACCCGGGGGTGTCGCGCTGGATGCGCCACCCCTCGGCGAGCGGCCCGGCGTCGACGACGTCGAACCCGAACGCGTCGATGAGCGCGGTGACGGTCTGCTTGGCGCCCTCGTCGTCACCGGCGATGACGAGTGCACGGCGGTCGGCCGTGCCCGCCGGGGTCGCGTGACCGGTGAGGTCCGCGGCGCCGATGTGGTTGAACGCCTTGACGACGTGCGAGGCGGGCAGGTGGGCCTGGAGGAGCTCCGCGGTGGTCGTCGTCTCGTCGTCGAGCGCCGCGATGTGCCCGTCGCGCTGCGGGTAGTAGTTGTTCGTGTCGATGACGACCTTGCCGGAGAGCGGCTCGACGGGGATGATCTCGATCGCGGCGAGCGGGGTCGTGACGATGACGACCTCCCCGGCTGCCGCCGCCTCGTCGCGGGTCGCGGCACGTGCCGACGGGCCGAGCTCGTCCACCAGGTCGGTGAGCGTCTCCGGGCCACGGGAGTTGGCGATCACCACCTCGTGGCCGTGCTGCACGGCGAGGCGTGCCAGCTGGGATCCGATGTTGCCTGCTCCGATGATGCCGATCGTGGTCATGCAGGACGCAACGCGCGGGAACGGGGTGCATTCCCGGGCCGGGCAGACGTCAGGCGAGCAGAACGCCGTTCCGAGAGCATGATGGCGGCATGACCGAGGAGTTCCGCCACGAGCCCGACGAGCACCGCTACGCCATGTACGTGGACGGCGAACTGGTGACCGTCCTCGACTACCGCGAGAACGGGGACGCGATCGCGTTCCCGCACACGTACACGGTGCCGAAGCACCGCGGCCACGGCTACGCCGCCGCGCTCGTCGAGCACACGGTCGACGAGGTCGAGCGGACGTCCGACAAGCGCGTCGTCCCGATGTGCTGGTTCGTCGGGCAGTGGTTCGACGAGCACCCGGAGCGGGCCGGGCTGCTCAGCCGCGGCGTGGCCGACTGACAGGACAGGACCCGACCGTGACGACCATCACCCCCTTCCTCTGGTACGACGACGAGGCACGGCAGGCCGCCGAGCACTACGTGTCGCTGTTCGCGGACTCGCGGATCGACAGCGTGGCGGAGACGCCGGACGGGCACGTCCTCGTGGTCGAGTTCACGCTGCTCGGCCGGCCGTACCGTGCGATGAACGGCGGACCGGGTCACCCGCACTCCGACGCGGTGTCGTTCCAGGTCGACGTCGACACCCAGGACGAGCTCGACCGGGTCTGGGACGCGCTCCTGGCCGACGGCGGCCGACCGTCCATGTGCGGCTGGCTGTTCGACCCCTGGGGTCTGGCGTGGCAGGTGACCCCGTCGATGATGGGGGAGCTCATGACGGGGTCGGGCGACCGCGCAGCGAACGCCCGCGTGTACGAGGCGATGATGGACATGCAGAAGCTCGACATCGCCGCGCTGCGGGCCGCGGCGGCGGGTCGCTGACAGCGCGGCCGGCCTCGGCGGGTCGCTGACGGGGCCATCCGCTCCGTCGGTACCCTCGGAGGCCACAGCACCGGGAACAGGCAGGAGCCACCATGGACCACCCGAGGTCCGATGTCCGGAACGCCGACATCGGACGGGCGTACGCCGAGCTCTCGCGGATCACGAGACGAGCGAGCATCCGGGCGCGGGGGGCGGACGAGGTGCTCAGCGTGGTCGACCAGTCCCTCGTGGACTTCGTCGTCGAGCACCCCGGCTGCATGGCCATCGACATCGCGCGGTACCTGCGGCTGAACCGGTCGACGATCTCGCGGCAGCTGTCCGGCCTCCTCGCCGCCGGGCTCGTGCGCACCACCGACGGCGGGACCGGCAACGCCAAGCCCCTCGTCGCGACCGACGACGGGCGCGCCGCACTCGAGCGGTCCGTCCGGCTGCACCGCGACGCCCTCGAGGAACGCCTCGCCGACTGGTCCGACGACGACGTCGCGCTGCTCGCCGGGCTGCTCGAACGGCTCGGCACCGCCGACGAGTCCGGACTGCCCATGCCGGCGCGCGGCGACGCCTCGTGACGACCTCGTTCGTCCTGCTCTCCGACACGCACCTGCCCAAGCGTGCGAAGGACCTGCCGCCCGGGCTCTGGGCCGACATCGACGCCGCGGACCTGGTCGTGCACGCGGGGGACTGGGTGGACCTCGCGACCCTCGACGCCGTGTCCGGCCGTGCACGCCGGTTCGTCGGCGTCCGCGGCAACAACGACGGGCCGGAGTTCGACGACCGCCTCCCGCTCGTGGCCCGGTGCGCAGTCGAGGACCTCCGGTTCGCGGTCGTGCACGAGACCGGCGCGGCGACCGGTCGTGAGCGCCGGACGGCAGCGGCGTACCCGGACGTCGACGTGCTCGTGTTCGGGCACTCGCACATCCCGTGGGACACCGTCGCCGACTCCGGGCTGCGCCTGCTCAACCCGGGCTCGCCGACCGACCGCCGCCGGCAACCCGACCACACCTGGATGCGGGGCACCGTGGACGGCCGCGACCTGCACGTCGAGCTCGTGCGGCTGCCCCCGCGCTGACGTCGCCGACCTGCCCCCGCGCAGCACGGCCGGTCACGGTCGGCGGCGCTCAGACCGTCACGAACCCGGACGGCATCCGGAAGAACGCAGCCTCCCACTGTGTCGACCGCCGGTGTGCCCGGGCCATCCGCCCCCGTTCCGCGCCGGTCGCCGTCGCTGCCAGACGCTCGACCCACGACGTGGCCTCGGCGCTCGCCGCCGCGAAGGCCGGGTCACCGTAGGATCCGATCCAGTCCGCGAAGGGGTGCCCCTCGGGAGCGGTGCCGAGCCGCGCGCCCACCCAGGCGTACACCCGGAAGCAGGGCAGCACGGCGGCGGCGAGGACCGCGGTGGACCCGGTGTCGGCGGCCGCCTGCAGGTGCGCGAGGTAGCCGGCGCACACCGGGTGCACGGGGTCGTCCTCGTGGGAGCCCGCGAGACGCCGGTGGTGCAGGTCGCGTGCCTCGGCGGCGCACCCCTCCGCCGCCGTCCTCCAGAACGCCGCGGCCGGGCCGTCCGACTCCGCGGCGAGGCGGGCGAGGAGGCGTTCGTACGCGCGGAGGTAGTGCACGTCCTGCGCGAGGTACCCCTCGAACGCCGCGGTCGGCAGCGTGCCGTCGGCGAGGCCGCGGAGGAACTCGTCGTGCAGCAGGTCCTCGCGGACCTCGGCGACGTCGTCCCACCACGCATCGGTCCAGGAGACCGGTGGCAGTGCTGCGCGGGTCGCCGCGCCGTGGTCGACGGGGCCGTTCCCGGCGCCGACGTCGAGCGCGTCGGCGTGCTCGAGCGCGGTCGTGAGCCACCGCTTGGCAGCGCGGACGGCCACCTCCCAGTCTCCGTGGCGAGCGGCGAGCGTGGCGATCGCGCTGGACAGCGAGCAACCGGTGCCGTGCGTGTTCTCGGTGAGCACCCTGGGGCCGGAGAACAGGCGCACGCGTCCGTCCGGTGCCACGAGCACGTCGTCCGAGGTCGGGCCGTCGTCGTGACCGCCCTTCGCGAGGACGAGCACGTCCCAGGTCGCCGCCACGAGCGCCGCGTCGTCGAGCGGACCGCCCGTGCCCACGCCGTCGACGGCGGTCGCGCCTCCGGCCCGGTCCGCGCCGCTGGTCGTGCGACGCGCCAGGTCGCCGAGCACCCGCAGCTCCGCCCGGTTCGGCGTCAGCAGGTCCGCGTGCACGAACAGGTCGACCAGGGCGGCTTCGGCATCGGCCGAGAGCAGCCGGTCGCCGCTCGTCGCCACCATCACCGGGTCCACCACGACGACGGGCGGACGGTGCTCCGCCAGCCAGCCCGTGACCGTCGCCACGACGTCCGCGGTGCCGAGCATCCCGACCTTGACCGCGTCGATGACGACGTCGTCCGACACGGCATCGAGCTGCTCGCGCAGGAACCCCGTGTCCGGGACGTGCACGGAGCGCACGCCCCTGGTGTTCTGCGCGACGAGCGCCGTGACGACGCCCATGCCGTAGCCGTCGTGCGCGGCGATGCTCTTGAGGTCTGCCTGCAGTCCGGCCCCGCCGGTCGGGTCGGTCCCGGCGATGCTCAGGACGCGAACGACGCCGGTCACGAGGCACCGGCCTGGAGGCGCGGTGCACCATCGCGCGCACCGCCCGTCCGCCAGGCGGTCACGTACGCGGCCGCCGCCGCCCCGGGGTCGGGCGCCGCGCAGATGCCGGACACCACCGCGACGCCGGCAGCACCCGCCGCGCGCAGGGCCGCGACGTCCTCCAGGGTCACGCCGCCGATCGCGACGCACGGTGCACCGGTCGACCGGGCGATCCGACCGAACCCGGCGACGCCGAGCGGCTCCGGGTGGTCGGCCTTCGTCGTCGTGGGGTGGACGACCCCGACGCCGAGCAGGTCCACCGTCCCGGACGGCAGGGCAGCGACGGCGTCGAGGTGCTCCGACGTGTTGGCGGTCAGGCCGACGTGCGCGTCCGGTCCGAGCAGCGCCCGGGCCACGGTGACGGGCACGTCGGACTGGCCGAGGTGCACCCCGGCGACCCGGTGCCCGGCGTGCCGCGCGGCGAGGACGACGTCCAGCCGGTCGTCGACCACCACCGTCGCCCGGGCCCCGACGGCGTCTGCCACGGCGACGCTCAGGGCCAGGAGGTCCCGCGCCGACGCGTGCTTGTCCCGCACCTGGACGGTCCGGACGCCCGCGGCGACGGCTGCCCGCACGACCTCGACGACACCGTGACCGTGGCGACCCGCGAGCGAGGTGTCCGTCACGAGGTACACGCCGACGTCCGACCGACCGCCCGGGAACCCGACCCCGGTCACCGGTCGCCGTCCGACGCCTCGGTGGCGACCCGGGCCCCACGCACGACGTCATCGGGGGTGAGGGTCGCCAGGCGGTCGAGGAACACGGGCTGGAACGTGCCGGGACCGCCGGCGTCCCGCGCCGCGAGCTCGGCCGCGAGGGTGTGCACGACGGTCGCGGCCACCGCGGCCTCCCCGGCGTCCGCCGCGACCGAGGCGAAGGCGGCGACGGCGGCGCCGAGCGCGCACCCACCGCCCGTGATCCGCGTGAGCAGCTCCGTGCCGTTGGCCACCCGCACGACGGTGCCGTCGGGGGTGACCAGCAGGTCGACCGGACCCGACACGGCGATCGCGCCCACGTGCCTCCCGACCGATGCCCGAGCGACGGACCGGGCGTCGTCCGCATCGGCCGTGGCATCGGTGCCACGGCCACCGGCCGCACCGTCGAGCAGCGCCAGGACCTCGGAGGCGTTCCCGCGCAGCACGGTCGGACGGAGCGCCAGCAGCTCCCGGGCGAGGGCCGTCCGCACCGGCAGCGCCCCGACCGCCACCGGGTCGAGGACCCACGGCGTCCCCGCGTCCGTCGCGGCGGTCGCTGCCTCGACGGCGGCGTCCCGAGCCTCCTCGTGCGGGGTGCCGGTGTTCACGAGCAGCCCGTCCGCCACCCGGGCGAAGGGTCCGGCCTCGGTGCGGACGTCGACCATCGCCGGCGACGCCCCGAGCGCGAGGAGCACGTTCGCCGTGACGTTCTGCACCACGGTGTTCGTGACGCACTGGACCAGCGGGGCACGGGCACGGAGGGCCTCGAGGAGGTCTGCCGTCCGGCGGACGAGGTCCGGCGCGGCGGTCGTGGGTACGGGCGCAGCAGTGTGCATGGACGATCCCTTCGCGAGTACGAGCTCGAGCAGGTTCGACGGGTGTGATCTCAGCCGCGGTCGCGGCACCCCGTGTCTCGAGCGTCACCGTACACGACGCCGCGCGACACCGACGGACACACGGCCAGGCGCATGTGGGAAGGTGGAGCGGTGCCCGACGTCCCTGGTGTGAACCGTCTCTCCGGTGCGGACCGTGGCCCCGGCGCGGACCGTGCGACGCCGCCCGGGCCGCCTCCCGGCCCCCGTGACCCCGGCGACGCCTGGGCGGTCGGCCCCGACGGCACGAAGGCGTGGGGACGCTTCGGCGCCGCCGGCCTCCTCGTCGACGACGGCTCCGGCCGCGTGCTCCTGCAGCACCGCGTCGAGTGGAGCCACCACGGCGGCACCTGGGGCATCCCCGGCGGCGCCCGGCACCAGGGCGAGGACGCCGTCACCGGCGCACTCCGCGAGTCCGCCGAGGAGGCAGGCGTCCCGCACGACGGCGTCGACCTGCGCCACACCGCGGTCCTCGACCTCGGGTTCTGGACCTACACGACCGTCGTCGGGCGCGCCTCCCGGCCGTTCGAACCGGTCATCGCGGACCGGGAGAGCCTCGCGCTCTCCTGGATCCCGGTCGACGAGGTCGCCGACCTCCCGCTGCACCCCGGCTTCGGTGCCTCCTGGCCGACGCTGCGCGCCGCCCTCGACACGACGCCGCACGTCGTCGTCGACGCGGCCAACGTCGTCGGCAGCCGACCGGACGGCTGGTGGCGGGACCGCGCCGGCGCGGCCGCGACGCTCGTCGCGGGCGTCGACGCGCTCGCTACGGACGGGATCGCCGCGTCCGGACTCGACCTGCCGTTCGCGCGCTGGTGGCCACGGTGGACCGTGGTGCTCGAAGGGGAGGCCCGGCTCGCCCCCGACACGGCCGCCCACGGCGTCGAGGTGGTCCGGGCACCCGCTTCGGGTGACGACGCGATCGTCGCAGCGGCCGAGCGGGCGCTCGCCGAGGGCGATGCCCCCGTGGTCGTCGTCACGGCGGACCGTGAGCTGCGCTCGCGGGTCGAGGCGCTCGGCGCCGGTGCGCGCGGCCCGGCGTGGTTGCGCGACGCGTTGCCGGCGTGACGGACAGTGAGCGCACGCGCTGGCGACCGTCCCCGAGGTGCGCACGATCTCGCTCTGTCTCGTGGCAGTTCCGGTGCACGACCGTCGGGGTTCCGGAACCGGAACTGCCACCGACCGGAGGGAACGGTGCGTCGGGCCGCGCGCCGCGGCCGAGCCGGACCGAACCCGACCGAACCGAACCGAACCTGACCGAACCGGACCTGACCGAACCGGACCTGACCTGACCGGACCCGACCTGACCGGACTCGACCCGACCGGACCGGACTCGACCCGACCGGACCGGACTCGACCCGACCGGACCGGGGCCTGGACCGACCGTCGGGCCGGCGCCGGCGCGCTCAGGCCGGGATGTGCCTCCTGGACGACACCGTGATCGCGACCCACGCGATGACGCCGAGCGCGACGACCACCCCGAGGATCACCGGGACGGGCACGGTGCCCGCGATCGCCGCGATGACCGCCGGCGCGAGGAACCCGGCGTACGCAGCCGCGTAGAACACGCCCGTCAGCCCCGCGAGGTCACGGGGACCCGCGATCCGCTGCACCTCGAGCAGAGACGACACGAGCGCCGTGCCGATCCCCGCGCCGATGACCACGTTGGCGGCGAGACCGATCCACACCGACTGCGCGACGACCGCGAGGCCGACGACCCCGATGCCGAGCGTCATCAGCGCCACCGCGACCGCGAGTCCGCGGGCCGAGGTCACCGAGTGCACGCGCTTCGCGATCGGCTGCATCGCGCTCGACACGCCCAGGGCGACGACGGTCGTCGCCGTGGCGAAGACGAGCCCCCACGACCCGGTCGCCGCGGTGAGCTGTGTCGGCAGGTAGCCGTAGCCGATCGCCGCGGACCCGAAGATCCACGGGGCTGCTACGAGCACGACCCGGGTGAAGCGTCGGTGGCCGGCGCTCGGCACCCGGAGCTGGCGCCACCACGGTCCGGGCAGGCCGCCGGTGGTGTTCGTCTCGGGCGTCCGCCACACCACGATTGCGAAGGGCAGGGCGACGACGATGTGCAGGAGGAAGGGCAGGACCTCCGGGACGGGGCCCCACTGGGCGATGAGCCCGGCGACGAGCGCCCCGGACGCGGACCCGAGCGTGAACGCCAGGGACGCCCGTCGTGCTCCGGCCCCGGCGTCCGCGCGCGGGTCGAAGCGTCCCTGCGACAGCTCCTTCACCCAGCTGTTGCCGACCGCCATCGCGATGCCCACCGTCACGCCCGAGAACAGCCGACCGACCGCCAGGAACCCCGGCCCGAGCGGTCCGAGGGCCAGGAGCCCGCTGCCGACGACGGCGGTGCCGATGCCGACGAGCATGAGCGGGCGACGACCGTGCCGGTCGGACAGCGACCCGGCGACGAGCAGGGCCGGCGCGAGCCCGAGGACGTAGACCCCGAGGAGGACGGTGACGAGGACGGACGAGTAGTGCTGCCGCTGTTCGTACATGAGCAGGAGCGGGGAGAACTGGTTGCCGCCCCAGGAGCACACGAACACCGCGCCCCACACGGCGACCCACGGCAGGGCGCGGGCCTGCGGAACGGCGACGGACCCCGTCGTCGGCACGCTGCCCGTGCTGGCGTCGGCCGCGCTCACAGGGCGCCCCGGTGCGAGGCGACGTGCTCGTGGAGGACCGCCGCGTAGCGGGCCGCGTCCCCGGCCTCGAGCGCCGCGGCCAGCGCACGGTGGTCGTCGAGCGACGCCTGCAGCTGCTCGGGCCGGAGCCGCATGAGCTGGTGTCGGAGCCGCTGCTGCCGGTCCCGGAGCGTCCGGGCGAACATGACCGCGATGCCGTTCCGCGACGCCCCGATGACCGCGCCGTGGAACTCGGCGTCGAGCTCGACGAAGCGGTCGACGTCACCGTCCGCGACCGCGTGCTGCTGCTCGCCGAGCACGGCCAGGAGCGCGGGGCCGACGTCGGCGGCCCGGCCGTCGCGCACGACCCGGGCCGCGGCGGTGGACTCGATGGCCTCCCGCATCTCCAGGACGTCGGCGGCCTCGTTCGGGGACATCGGCCGGACGACGGCACCCTTCCGCGACTCCAGCGTGATGAGGTCCTCCGCCGCGAGTCGCAGGAAGGCCTCGTGCACCGGTGTCCGCGACACGCCGATCTCCTGGCAGAGCGCGTTCTCGCTGATGGCGGTGCCACCGGGGAGGTCACCCCGGATGATGGCTCGCTTGACGTGGTCGTACGCCCGGTCGGACGCTGCGGTGGTGCTGATCGGGGCGGTCACGAGCACCGAGTCTACGCCTTGCATGCAACGCTGCACGCATTTCCGTCCCGTGACGGTCGCGTGACGTCCCGACATCGTCCTCGGCGCGGTGCGAGCCGCACGGATACGCTGGCGGCCAACGTCAACGAGGACGTTCGACACAGGAGGTTCCCCTGATGGAACGCATCACCAGGGCCGACGACCGGGTGCACCGCCCGGCGGGTCCGTGGACGCCCACCGTCCACCGGCTGCTCGAGCACGTGCACGGACAGGGGTTCGTCGGGGTCCCGGAACCGATCTCCCTCGGGGACACGCTCGAGACGGTGTCGTTCGTCCCGGGCACCGCGGGGGACTACCCGTGGAACCAGGACATCGCCAGCGAGGCCGCGCTCGTCACCACCGCCCGGATGCTCCGGCACTACCACGACGCCGCGCAGGACTACCCCCGCAGCGACGCCGACGTGTGGTCCCAGGCCGAGCGCGCCCCCGTCGAGACGATCGTCCACGGTGACTTCGCGCCCTACAACTGCGTCTACGACGGCATCGCCGCCGTGGGCATCATCGACTTCGACACCGCCCACCCCGGTCCGCGGGTGTGGGACGTCGCGAGTGCCGTGTACCGCTTCGCGCCCTTCACCACCGGCCTCGTCGAGGGCGGTTCCGCGAGCCTCGAACACCGGCTCGGGCGCACCGCGGAGTTCTGCCGCGCCTACGGCCTCGACGCCCGCTCGCGGTCGGTCCTCGTCGAGACCATGGTGTCCTCGCTCGTGGCGCTGGTCACGACCATCGAGACCGAGGCCGCCGCGGGGGACCCGAAGTTCGTGAGCGACCTCCGTCACGGGCACGTCGAGCTCTACCGTGCCGACGTGGCGTTCATCGAGGAGCACGCGGACGCGATCGCCGCCGCGGTCGCCTGACCCGTCCGCCCGACGGTGCCCGCGACGCTGACACCCGCCCGGCTCCGCGCCGAACGGCTCGCCGCGCAGGGCGTCGGTGCTCCCGGCGCGACCCCGGCCGCCGTGGTCGCCCGGATGACGGCGGTGCAGGGGCAGGACCTCGGGCAGGTGCTGTGGGCGATCGGTGTACGCGCCCCCGGCTCGACCCGCGCGGACGTCCGTGCTGCGTTCGACCGCGGCGAGGTCGTCCGGGCGTGTCCGATGCGCGGCACGCTGCACGCGCTCCGGCCGGACGACCTCCGGCTCATCGCATCGCTCACCGCCGAGCGGACCATCCGCTCCATCGCCCGGCGCGCCACCGAGCTCGGGATCGACGACGCGCTCGTGACCCGCGCGAGGGACGCCACCGTGGACGCCCTCCACGGGGGCCGGTCCCTCGTGCGCGACGACCTCTTCGACCACTGGCGCGCGGTCGGGATCGACCCGGCGGGCGGGCGCGGCTACCACCTGCTGCTCCGGCTCGCCCTCGACGGCCTGGTGGTGTGGGGGCCGACCGCGCGGGTGGGGCAGGGCATCGTGCTCCTGGACGAGTGGGCGCCGGCCACCGAGGACCTGCCCGACCGCGACGAGGCCCTGCGGCGCGTCGTCACCGGACACCTGCGGGGGCGGGGTCCCGTGACCGAGGCCGACACCGCCGCGTGGACGAAGCTCCCGCTCGGCGACGTCCGACGGGGCGCCGCGGCCGCCGGGGACGCGATCGAACGGCTCGGCGACGGGCTCCTCGCGCTCGCGGACCGTCCGGCTCCGGGAGGAGTCCCCACCGGACACCTGCTGCCCGGGTTCGACGAGTACCTCCTCGGCTACGCGGACCGGAGCGCGCAGCTGCCCGTCGCGCACCAGGACCGCGTGGTACCGGGTGGCAACGGGGTCTTCCTGCCGATGGCCGTCGTCCGCGGGGTCGTCGCGGGCACGTGGACCCGGGCGGAGCGCTCGACCGGCATCCGGCTCGTCGTCACGCCGTTCGAGCCCCTGGACCCCGCAGCCGTCCGCGCGCTCGAGGCCGCTGCCGAGCGGTACGCGCACTGGCTCGCCGCCCCCGTGACGTTCGACGTCGCCCCGCCCGCGTGATCGCGAGCCCACACGAGCTCACGCGCGCTCACGCCGACGGTGTCGGCCGTCGCCCGCCGGTCGCGCCCCGCGCCTCCAGCCAGCACCCAGCGCACGTGCGGCGGACCCCGACACTGCCTCGGGTAATGTCGCAGGGCCATGACCGACAGCCCGGCCGACGCCACCCCCTACGAGGTCCTCGGCGTCCCCGCGACCGCCGACGACGACGCCCTCCGACGCGCCTACCGCAAGGCCGCCCGCGAGTCGCACCCCGACCTCGGTGGCGACCCCCAGTCCTTCCGCCGCGTCCAGCTCGCCTGGGAGCGCATCGGCACGCCCGCCGCGCGCCGCGCCTACGACGCCGGCGCCCGTCCCGGCTCGGCCCCGACGCACGAGTCCGGTCCGTCCGGATCCTCCGCCTGGAGGCACGGATCACCCCGCGACGCCTACGCACCCCCGGCGGCACGTCGCGACTCCCGCCCGCGCGCCCGGTCCCACGGGCACCCCGGCGGACGCTCTCGCGAGGTCTTCCTGCAGGCCGAACGCGAGTGGGTCGGACTCGGCGACCCCATCGAGGACCCCTACGACCCCGCCCTCGTCCGCTCCGCACCCCGGCACGTCCGCCGCCTGCTCGGTGAGGCGCTCGCCGAGGAGGCGACGGCCTCCATCGTCGCCGACATGGGCATCGGCGTGACCGTCTGGCACGACCTCGACGCCGGACCCGAGGGCAAGCTCGACCACGCCGTCCTGACGAACTCCGGCCTCTGGGCGCTCGAGTCCATCGACTGGGGCGGCCCCGTGCAGGTCGACGGCGGCGAGATCACCGGCGAGACCCTGGCGCCGGGGGAGCGGCCCGTCAAGGAACTCGTGCGCGCCGCCCGCGCCGTCGAGAAGCAGACCCGCGTGCGCTTCACCGGCCGGATCCTCGTCGTGCCGGACTCCGCCGTCGACGAGGACGTCCAACTCGTCGGCTCCCACCGCAAGCCGACGGCCTTCGTCGTGCGACGCAGCGCCCTGGCGTACGTGCTCTCCGGCGCGCTGTCCCCGGTCGGTTCGGTCGACGTGTTCGACGTCCGCGACCGTCTCCAGCAGACCGTCCGGTTCGTCTGACGTCCGAGCCGGTCGGGCGTCAGTAGCCCCGCAGCTTCTCGAGGTCCCGGCGCTCCCGCTTGCTCGGACGCCCGGCGCCCCGGTCGCGCTGCGGCACGAACCCGGCCTCCTCGCGGGGCGGTCGCGGCGGGGTCTTGTCCTCGAAGTGCTTCGCCGCCTCCGGGGCACTCGTCCGCTTGAGGATGATGCCCCGCACCACCACGATCCGGTCGAAGCCGTTCTGGCGCACCCGGACCTCGTCGCCGGGGCCGATCGGCTGCGCTGCCTTCGCGCGCTCGCCGTTCACCCGGACGTGCCCGGCCTTGCACGCGGCCGTCGCGGCGGAGCGGGTCTTCGTGATGCGGACCGCCCAGATCCAGCTGTCGACCCGTGCCTTCTCCATCCCGACACTCTAGGACGCCGGCACCGCCCTACCATGGGACGCGTGACCACCGATCCCGCCGCAGTCGCCCGGGCACTGGCGCTCGGGGTGCTGCACGACGCGGCCCTCGGCGACCGGATCGTCGTCCGTGCGCACCACGGCGAGGGTGCCCGGGACGCGCTCGGCGAGCTGGTCGCCCGCACTGCCACCACGGTGACGGTCGACACCCGGCGCGGTCCGGTCGAGGTCGCGCTCGCGGACGTCGTCGCCGCGAAGCCCGTCCCGCCGCCGCCGCGGCGCCGCTGACCCTCGCACGGTGCGAGGTGCGCCCGCGCGGTGCGAGGTTCTGCACACCGTGGGACCCCGAGGACCTCGCACCGTGCCGGAAACCTCGCACCGTCCGTCCGCGCCCCCCGCGCCCGCCGCGTCCCCGTTCCGAGCACACCCGCGCCCGGCGTGCCGCACCCGGCTCGACCAGGCGACACACGTAGCCTCGGAGGCATGGCAGTCCCCGTCCCGCTCGGCACCGAGGACCGCATCGCACGCCTCACCCTCCGCCGCCCGGAGTCCTGGCGCCGCGAGGACACGCCCCAGGCGGACCTCCGCATCGGCGGTGACGACGTCGTGCTCACCGTGCGCTCACGCCCGAGCGACCGGACGATCGCCGAGGAGCACACGAGCCTCCTGGACCGGCTGCCGGGATCCGTCGACGGGCTCCTGCTCGTCGGTGTCGACGTCTGGACCACCGCGGACGCACCCGCCCGCCTCGTCGAGTACGTCCGGCCCGACGAGGACGGCGCCGTCGTCGGCGCCCACCTGCTCTTCGTGACCGGGCGGCACCGGGTCGACCTCACGATCGAGCGGCCGCTGTCCCGCATGCTCGCGACCGACGACGTCGTGTTCGCCGTGCTCGACACCGTCCGGGCCACCGAACGCACGCCGGTACGACCGCACCGCGACCTCGAACCGCTGCCCGGGGCGCCGACGCCGACCGTCGTCGACGGGCCGCGCCTCACCGCCGAGGCCGTGACGACCCTCCGCAGCCTCGCCGGGCGCCGGTGGAACCCGGGCCTCCTCCGCAGCTCCGCCGGTCGTGAACTCATCGACGCGGGGCTCGTCGGACGCCTCGGCACCCTGCCGGACACCACGCAGGCACTGCTCGCCCCCTGGGGCGAGGACACCCAGCCGACCACGCTGGAACAGCGCCTCCCCGGCGGGGGCGAGTCGCGCCTCCAGGCCTGGGACGGCACCGTCGTCGACGGCACCGAGGACCAGGTGGTCGCCGCCGCCACGCCGGAGCGCGTGGTCGCGCTGATGGCCGGGAGGCTCGGCATCGGCCCGGCGTGGACCTTCCCGTTCCGGACGGGGTCGCTCCGGGCGGACCTCGTGGCACGCCGCCTCGGCGGCGGGGACAGCGCGCCGAGCCTCCCCGCCGACGTCGCCGAGGGCGACCCGCGGCTGGCGCGCTTCTGGACCGCCCCCTGGACAGTGTCGCACCTGCGGCGTCCGGGACGACCGGAGCCGGTCACGATCGTACGGGCCGAGGGGCACGGCTTCGCGCGCGTCGGACGCACCGAGGCCGGGGCGACCGCGTTCTCGGCGGACTCCCCGGCCAACGTGTACCGGTCGGTGGTGCGGGCGGTGCTGGGCGCGTAGCGGACTGCAGCGCTCCCTCTGCCGACGTGTACCGGTCGGTGGTGCGGGCGGTGCTGGGCTCCTAAGCGGCGGGCCCCGCGGTCAGCGTGACCGTCACGGTGTGCGACGTGCCGGCGGCGTCCGTGTAGGTGACGGTCACCGTGTCGCCGACGCTGTGCGACTGGATCGCCTTCGTCAGCGCGTCCGAGGTCGAGACAGCCGTCCCGTCGAGGGCCGTGATGACGTCGCCGGACTCGAGGCCCGCCTTCGCCGCGCCCGACCCCTCGACCGTGCCCGCGACCGCGACGCCGCCGGTCGTGGCGGTGCCGCTGACCTCGACCCCGAGGAACGCCGGCAGGCCGATCGTGATCGTCGAGGAGGACTCACCCGCGAGGATCTTCTCCGCGATCGACTTCGCGGTCGAGATCGGGATCGCGAAGCCCGTGACCTCCGTCGAACCCGAGGACGCCGCGGTCGCCATGCCGATGACCTCGCCCTCGCTGTCGAGCACGGGCCCGCCGGAGTCGCCGGACACGATGTCCGCCGCGATCTGGATCATGCCGGTGAGGGACTCGGTACCCGTGCCGGACTCGCTCTGCACCTGGATGTCCTGGTCCGTGGCGGTCACCGTGCCCTCGGCGGCCACGAGGTTCCCCGTGCCCTCCGCGTTCCCGACGTCCGTGACGGTGTCACCCGTCGACGCGCCACCGTCGTCGTCGAGCGTGACCGTGGAGAGGCCCGACGCGCCCTCGAGCTTCAGGACCGCGACGTCGTGCGTCGCGTCCGTCCCGACGACGTCGGCCTTGTACTCCTTGCCCGTCGTCTCGTCGGTGACGGTGATGCTCGTGGCGCCCTGCACCACGTGGTTGTTCGTGAGCACCGTGCCGTCGGAGGACAGGATCATCCCGGTCCCGGCGGCCTGCGACGACTCGTCGTAGTTGAGGACGGTGTTGATCGTGACGACGCCCTTCTTCTGTGCGCTCGTCGCGGCGGTCGCGGACGACTCCGTGCTCGTGCCGCTGCTCGTCCCGCCGTAGCTCGTGCCGCCCTGGCCCGTGCCGTCACTGCCGGTCCCGTCGCTGCCGGTCCCGCCGCCGGGGACGGTGAAGCCGTTCGTGCCGCTGCCGTCGCTGCTGCTGCCGCTCCCCGTGCCCGGCAGGGTGGTCGTGCCCTGCGACTGGCTCGACGTCGTGGTCGGGTGCTGCGACGACAGCCCGAGCGCCGTCCCGCCCGCAGCGCCGACGATGGCGAGCGCGGCGATCCCGGAGCCGATGACGAGCCCGAGACGACGGTGCCGCTTCGTCCCCGCGGGAGCGTGGCCCGCGTACCCCGCGTGGTTCGCGGCCGCGGCGCCGTTCGCCCAGGACTGTCCGAGCGCCGGGCTGCCGACGAGGTACGGCCCACGACCGTCGGACGTGTACGCGTACGGCCCCGAGCCGTCGGGTGCGTACAGGTACGGGCCGCTCCCGTCGAAGGCGTACGCCGGGCGGAGGGTCGACCGGTCGGCGTGGGGTGCCTCCCAGGCGCCCGGCGTCCGTCCGTCGGATCCGCTGGTCGTCGCGCCGTTCGTGCCGCCTGCGGTGGCGTCGGGGTTCGGGGTCTCGTTCATCGGTGCTCTCCGGTCGTCCCTCGACGACCCGGTCGGGCGTCGATGGATCCCAGTACAGGACCGTTCCCCAAGGAGAGCCTATGAACGAGCACTGCGCACGCTCCCGGCTTGCTCGGGGACGGCCGAACGCGTGCGCCGGCCACGGAGGGCGCCCGCGTTAGGGTTGCCTCACCCCCATGGCAGCTCCCGTCCCCGCACCCGCCCCCGGCTCCGTCGGCCGGCTCGTCCGCGCCACCGTGCTGGCGGTCGTGGTCCTCCTGGTGGCCGTCGCGCTGTCCGTGGCGTTCGGCTCCCGGCCGATCCCGCTCGGGACCGTCCTCGACACCGTGCTCCACCCGGGCCGGCAGGACGAGATCGGCCTCATCGTGCTCGGCAACCGGGTCCCGCGCACGGTCGTCGGGCTCCTCGCCGGCGCGGCCCTCGGCGTCGCGGGCGCCGTCATGCAGGGGGTCACCCGCAACCCCCTCGCCGACCCGAGCATCCTCGGCATCAACGCCGGGGCCTCGCTCGCCGTGGTCGCAGGCATCGCCCTGTTCGGCCTGAGCGGCACCGCCGCCTACCTGCCGTTCGCCTTCGTCGGCGCCGGCCTCGCCGCCCTCCTCGTCTACGGCATCGCAGCCGTGGCCCGCCGCGGGCTGTCCCCGGTCGGCCTCGCGCTCTCGGGCGCCGTCGTCGCCGCAGCCCTCTCGTCGGTCACCACCGCGGTGCTCGTGACGGACCAGGCGCTGCTCGACCAGCTGCGCTTCTGGCAGGTCGGGGCGCTCGCCGGGAAGGACCTCGGGACCGCCGGGGTGATCACGGTGCCGGTCCTCGTCGGGCTCGTGGTGGCCGTCGCGCTCGGGCGGTCGCTCAACACCCTCGCGCTCGGCGACGAGCTCGCGGCGTCACTCGGGCAGCGGGTCGTGCTCGTCCGGGTGGTCGGCGGGGTCGTGACCGTGCTGCTGGCCGGGTCGGCGGTGGCCGCGGCGGGACCGATCGCCTTCGTCGGGCTCGCGGTCCCGCACGCCGTCCGCCGGCTGACCGGACCGGACAACCGCTGGACGATCCTGCTGTCCGCGATCGTCGCCCCGGCGCTCCTGCTCGTGGCCGACGTCATCGGTCGGGTCGTCGCGTACCCGGGGGAGCTGCAGGTCGGGATCGTCACCGCGCTCATCGGGGCGCCCGTCTTCATCCTCCTGGTGCGCTCCCGGGCGGTGAGGGGCCTGTGACGGCGGTGCAGCCACGGCGCCGTCGGCTCGTCGGCGCGCGCCGGGAACTGGTCGTCACCGTCGTGCTCCTGGCCGTCGTGGTCGCCCTCGTGCTCACCGGTCTCGGGGTCGGCGAGATCCCGCTCTCCCCGGCACAGGTCGTCGCGGCGGCCTTCGGCCACGGCGACGCGATCGCCGACTTCGTGATCGGACAGCTCCGGGGTCCCCGGGTGTTCGGCGCGGTGTTCGTCGGCGCCGCGCTCGGGGTGGCGGGCGCCATCGTGCAGAGCGTCGTCCGGAACCCGATCGCGAGCCCCGACGTCATCGGCGTCACCTCGGGCGCGAGCGCTGCCGGGATCACCGCCATCGTGCTGTTCGGGGCGTCCGGTGGGGTGCTGTTCGGCACGGTGCTCGTCGGCGCCGTCGTGGTGTCGCTCGCGATCGCGGCGCTGTCCTGGCAGCGGGGCATCACCGGCAACCGGGTGGTGCTCGTCGGGATCGGGGTCGCCGCGATCTGCCTCGCGGTCACCGGCTGGATGCTCACGAGCGGCACCGTGACCCAGGCGGGCACGGCGCTCCTCTGGTTGTCCGGGTCGCTCAACGCGGTCGACCGGAACCTGGTCGTCGTCCTCGCCGTCGCGTTCGTGGTGCTCATGGTGCTCGCGCTGCTGCAGTCGCCCCGGCTGACGGTGCTCGCGCTCGGCGACGAGGTCGCGTCGGCGCTGGGGCTCCGTCCGGACCGGGCGAAGGTGCTGCTGCTCCTGACCGCGGTCTGCCTCACCGCGGGGGCGGTGGCGACCGCCGGGCCGGTGTCGTTCGTCGCGCTCATGGCAGCACCGATCGCCCGGCGGATCGTCGGCGGCGGCCGGGTGGCCCTCGGTCCCGCGGCTGCCGTCGGCGCGGCGATCACCCTCGCGAGCGACCTCGTCGCGCAGTTCGCGATCCCGGGCACGGCGCTGCCCGTGGGCGTCGTCACGGGCGTGGTCGGCGCGCCCTACCTGCTCTGGCTCCTCGCCCGCGGGCGCTGACCGACCCCTGCTGCGGTCGGGACGACCCGCGGCCGTTCCGCCGAGGGGTCACGACGTGTCGCTCCCGCCCGGGTCGCGACACCCCGCGCTCGTTCCGCCCAGTGGTCACGAACGGTCGCTTCCGCCCGGTCGGAGCGACACCTCGTGACCTTCCGCCCGAGGTGAGCGGGGTGTCGCGACCACCCGCCGCGCCCGACCCCGCGCACGGCCGACTCGCGCGCCCGCCCGACCCCGCCCGCAGCGGACCGCGATCGACACGCCCGGACCCCCTCCACGCAACATCGTGCGGTTTCCCGCAGGAGGTGCCCCGGACCCCCCTTCCGGGTGTCTGCACCGTTCGTTCTGTCCCCGTAGGTTCGCACCCGACCGGCGGGGGCAACCCGACGGCGTGCCGACCCGATGGCGCGCTGACCCCCGCGCAAGAAGGACCGTCATGCCCGAACAGCTCGACGGCGCCCCCGTGCGCCGCAGGCAGTGGGGTTCCGAGCGTCGTACCCGCCCGCTCGACACCCTCCACGCCCGACCCTCCGACCGGAAGCTCGTCTCCGGTCGCATCGCGATCATCCTCACCATCGCGTTCTGGCTCGCGTACGTCGTGTACACCGTGATCCGCCAGTTCCTCGACTACGGCACCGAGAGCTTCCGCTTCACCACGGAGGCGCTCTCGTACCTGGTCGTCGTCACCTTCCTGACGTTCTCCGCCCTCATGCACCTCATCGCCCGCCAGGGTGCGATGGAGCGCTTCGCCACCCACGTCCGCGTCCCGCGCGCCGAGCTCGACCGCCACTTCGCCGAGGGCCACGAGGCACCGATGACGGTCCTGGTGCCGAGCTACGCCGAGGAGCCCGACGTGGTCGCCACGACGCTGTGGTCGGCCGCGCTGCAGGAGTACCCGAACCTCCGCGTCGTCCTGCTCGTCGACGACGCCCCGTTCCCGACCGACCCCGAGGTGGCCGACAAGCTCGAGCGCACCCGGGCCGTCGCCGGCCGGATCCAGTCGCAGCTCGCGGCGCCGTCCCGCCGGTTCCAGGAGGCGCTGCTCGTCGCCGAGATCGACGCCGACACCGCGCCGCAGGCCTCGGTCGACGCGCTCCGCACCCTCGTCGAGCACCACCGCTGGGCCGACGCGTGGCTCCGACGGCACGCCCGTGAGCACGAGGTCGTCGACCACGTCGACCACTTCTTCCACGACCAGGTCCTCGTCGCGTTGGCCGACGAGCTCCGACTGACCTCGGAGGCCCTCGAGGCCGCGATCGTCGACGCCGTCGGTGCCGACCACGCCTTCACCGAGGTCACCAGCGCCCGCGCCCTCGAGCTGACCCGTCGCCTCGCCTGGACCTTCACGGCCGAGATCACGACCTTCGAGCGGAAGCGGTTCGTGAACCTCTCCGACGAGGCGAACAAGGCGATGAACCTCAACTCGTACATCGGCCTGCTCGGTGGCGCGTACGCGTTCGAGGAGACCGCGAGCGGCACGGTGCTCCGGACCGTGTCGGACCCGACGACCGCGGACCTCGTCGTCCCGGCGTCCGACTACGTCCTGACCCTCGACGCCGACTCGGTGCTGCTCCGCGACTACTGCCTGCGGCTCGTGTACTTCCTCGAGCAGCCGGAGAACGCCCGCGTCGCCGTGACCCAGACGCCGTACTCGTCCTTCCGGGGCGCGGCGACCCGCATCGAGCGGCTCGCCGGTGCGACCACCGACATCCAGCACATCCTCCACCAGGGCATGTCCCGCCACAACGCCACCTTCTGGGTCGGCGCGAACGCGGTCATCCGGACCCGGGCGTTGCGCGACATCGAGGAGGTCGAGACCGTCGGCGGCTTCGAGGTGAAGCGCTACGTGCAGGACCGCACGGTCATCGAGGACACCGAGTCGAGCGTCGACCTCGGCATGCACGGCTGGACCCTCGTGAACTACCCCGAGCGGCTGTCCTACAGCGCGACCCCGCCGGACTTCGGCTCGCTCATCGTCCAGCGTCGCCGCTGGGCCAACGGCGGGCTGCTCATCCTCCCGAAGTACCTCCGCCAGGTGCGCGAGCGCCGGCAGCGCGGGGAGCGCGTCGGGATCGTGGAGATGTCGCTCCGCGTCAACTACATGGCGTCGATCGCGTGGGGGTCGCTCGGGCTCATCTTCCTGCTCGCCTACCCGTACGACTCCCGGCTGCTCAGCCCGATGGTGCTGCTCGCCGCGCTGCCGTACTTCTGGCTGTTCGCTTCGGACCTGAAGTACTGCGGCTACAAGCGCACCGACATCCTCCGGATCTACGGCTTCAACCTCATCCTGATGCCGGTGAACGTGGCCGGCGTGCTCAAGAGCATCCAGCAGGCCCTGACCGCGAAGAAGATCCCGTTCGCCCGCACCCCGAAGGTCCGCGACCGGACGGCCTCGCCCGCGCTGTACGTCCTCGCGCCGTACGCGATGGTCGCGTTCTCGGTCTTCACGTTCGTCCGCGACTCCCAGGCGCAGAACTGGGGCAACGCCGTGTTCGCGGCGTTCAACGCCCTGCTCGCGCTGTACGCGATCGTCGCCTACATCGGCATCTGGAACTCGGTCGTCGACGTCTGGCTCTGGGCCACGAAGTGGATGTACTACGACCCGACCGCCCGGGCCGCCCGTCGCGCCCGTCGCCGGCAGGCACGACAGGACCGGAAGGCCGCGCGCAGGGGCCTGCTGCCGGAGCCGGAGCCGGTCGTCGAGGACTGGCGCGCGGTGCTCTACTTCGGCCACGGCGGGGCGGAGATGCCGACCCGCCACGGCGTCGGCACCGTCGGCGCCCCGGCGACCCGGAGCACCCCGACCGTCACGACCACCACCTCCGACGAACGGACCGCTGCCTGATGTCCTCCACCAGACGACTCTCCCCGTTCCGGGTCGGCCTCGCGGTCGTGGTGACCGCCGCGGTCGCGGTCGGCGGCTACGCCGGCTTCGACCGGTGGCAGTCCGCGCACGCAGCCGACGCCCAGCAGAGCTGGTTCGCCGCCTACACGGACGTGACCGCCACCCCGACCTTCGCCTTCGAGGACGTCAAGTCCGCGAAGGGCCGCGACGTCATGCTCTCGTTCGTGGTCGCCGACCACGACGCCGCCTGCACCCCGACGTGGGGCTCGGCGTACTCGCTGCAGGGCGCGTCCGACTCGCTCGACCTCGACCGGCGGATCGCCCGGCTCGAGCAGCAGAAGGGCGAGGTCGGTGTGTCCTTCGGCGGACTCGCGAACGACGAGCTCGCCACCACCTGCACGAGCGCGTCGGACCTCGTCGGGGCGTACCGGACGGTCGTGCATCGCTACGACGTCAGCACGGTCGACTTCGACGTCGAGGGCGACGACCTCACGAACCACGCCGCGGGGAAGCGTCGAGCCGCCGCCGTGAAGCAGCTGCAGGACGAGCGTCGCGCGGCGGGCCACCCGCTCGCCGTCTGGCTCACGCTGCCCGCGGCACCCGGTGGCCTGACGAGCGACGGGACCACCGCGGTCGCGCAGTTCCTCAAGGCCGGGGTCGACCTCGCCGGCGTCAACGCGATGACGATGGACTACGGCCAGAGCAAGGGCTCGAGCCAGAGCATGTACTCGGCCTCGGTCCAGACCCTGCAGGAGGTCCAGCGCCAGCTCGGCATCCTGTACACGCGGTCGGGCACGCCGCTCGGCGACCGGACGCTCTGGCACAAGATCGGCGCGACGCCGATGATTGGCCAGAACGACGAGCAGGACGAGGTGTTCTCGCTCGCCGACGCGACGAAGCTCAACGCGTGGGCGCGGGAGCGCGGACTCGGGCGCATGTCGATGTGGTCCCTGAACCGTGACACCACCTGCGGGTCGAACTACGTCAACCTGTCGACGGTGTCGAACTCCTGCTCGGGGGTCGACCAGGGCGGTGTCCTGTTCGCCGACGTCCTCGGCAAGGGCTTCACCGGCGGGATCGTCGCGGCGGCATCGGACGTCACGAAGGCCGAGCCGAGCGCGACCGTGCAACCGACCGACGACCCGAAGACGAGCCCGTACCCGGTGTGGAGCGCGGACGCGTCCTACCTCGAGGGCACGAAGATCGTCTGGCACCACAACGTCTACGAGGCGAAGTGGTGGACCTCGGGCGACCTGCCGGACGACCCGGTGCTCAGCGCCTACGAGACGCCGTGGCAGCTCATCGGCCCGGTGCTGCAGGGCGAGAAGCCGGTGCAGCAGGTCACGCTGCCGAAGGGCACCTACCCGTCGTGGTCCGGCACGAAGCAGTACGACACCGGGGCGCGGGTCCTGTTCGACGGCGTGCCGTACCAGGCGAAGTGGTGGAACACCGGCGACAGCCCGGAGGCCTCGACCAGCGACCCCGACGGCTCGCCGTGGGTGAAGCTCAAGGACTCCGAGATCAAGCAGATCCTGTCGGATCTGCAGCAGTGACGCCTCCGCCCCGGCGGTGTCGGTCCGCCGGTGGCGACCACGTGACGGACGGGAGGCGCGGTGCGGGCATGCGCCGTCCCTCCCGTTCGTCTCGGTGTGCGTTCCGTGCACGTTCGCTGATCGCGGACTGCCGAGTTGTGAACAGCCCGTTTCCGGGCTCCCGCGGGGTCACCCGTTTCCGATACGCTGATGGGCCAAGAGAGGGAGGTCCACGATGTCCGATCCAGTGGTCCCGCAGCAGGGTCCGGCCGGCAACGACGCTCGCACCCAGCAGCAGCGACTCGTCGACACGACGATGACCTTCAGCCTGGAGCAGGCTGCCGCCCTCACGCCCGAGTCCGGCATCTCGACGGAAGAGCGCGACGCGATCACGGCGCTGCCCTCCGGCTCGGCGCTCCTCGTGGTCCGTCGCGGCCCGAACGTCGGCGCGCGGTTCCTCCTCGACTCCGACGTCACGACGGCCGGTCGGCACCCCGACGCCGACATCTTCCTCGACGACGTCACCGTGTCGCGCAAGCACGCGCAGTTCCTCCGCCACGGCACGAGCTTCACCGTGAAGGACCTCGGGTCGCTCAACGGCACCTACTTCGACGGTGCCCGCATCGACGAGGCACTGCTCACCGACGGGTCCGAGGTCCAGGTCGGCAAGTTCCGCCTGACCTTCTACGCCTCCCGGGTCGACCTGGCGCGCCTGGCGACCGCGTAGTGCCCGCGCGGTCCGCCGCGGCCCGGGCGGGGTCCGCGGCGCCGGACCTGCTCACGATCGGGCAGGTCCTCGCTCGCCTCAAGCCGGAGTTCCCGGACCTCGCCGGTTCGAAGCTGCGCTTCCTCGAGGAACGCGAACTCGTCACGCCGGTCCGCACCGCCAGCGGCTACCGCAAGTTCTCGCCGGCCGACGTCGAGCGCCTGCGCATCATCCTCGGACTGCAGCGCGACCACTACCTGCCGCTCAAGGTCATCAAGGAGTACCTCGCCGACCTCGACGCGGGTCGCGAACCGACGCTGCCGGGTGGGGGAGAAGCACCGAAGCCGTCGATCCTCGGGCGCGAGCGCCGCTACACGCGCGAGGAGACCGTCCGCGCCGCCGGGGCCACGCCGATGCTGCTCGCCGATGCGGTCACCGCGTCCCTGCTGCCCGCGACCGACACCTACGGCGACGACGCCGTCGCGGTCCTGAAGGCGCTCGTCGAACTGCAGCGCTCCGGCATCGAACCGCGGCACCTGCGGACCTTCCGGGCGACGGCGGAGCGTGAGGTCGGGCTGATCGAGTCCGCGCTGATGCCGGTCTCGCGTCGCGGAGACGCCACGTCGAAGGCCAAGGCCACCGAACTCGCTCGGGAGATCGCGGGGCACCTCGAGACCATCCGGTCGCAGCTGATCCGGTCGGCGATCGGGCGTCTCGACGCATGAAGCGCTCGCTGGGGGAGGCTCCCGTTGCTGGCGGGTGTCGGAGGGCGGGGCGTATCCTCGACACGCCGGACGCGCCGGAGCGGATGTCCCGCGCGCGACGGCTCGGAGTCGCTACCGTGGACCTCGGAACAACTCTCAACCCGGCATTGAAGCTTCGGGTGGGGGCTCGATCGTCGTGGAAGGCAAGCGCATGAGTGGGACTGACACCCCCGGTACCGGGTCGGACATGACGCGGTACGACCTCGGTCTGCTCTTCACCGACGGCATGCCCGAGCACGACGAGCAGAACGGCTACCGCGGCACCGTCGCCGCCCGTGCAGCCGGCATCTCCTACCGTCAGCTCGACTACTGGGCCCGGACCGAACTCGTGCAGCCGACGATCCGCGGTGCCGCGGGTTCCGGCTCGCAGCGGCTCTACGGGTTCCGCGACATCCTCGTGCTCAAGCTCGTGAAGCGGCTGCTCGACACCGGCATCTCGCTGCAGCAGATCCGCACCGCGGTGAACCAGCTCCGCGAGTCGGGCGTGTCCGATCTCGCACAGACCACCCTGATGTCCGACGGTGCCTCGGTCTACCTGTGCACCTCCGACGACGAGGTCATCGACCTGGTCTCCCGTGGGCAGGGCGTGTTCGGCATCGCGGTGGGCAAGGTCCTGCGCGAGGTCGAGTCCTCCCTCGTGGAGCTCGACGCGGCTCCCGCTGCCGATCCGGACGACGAGCTCGCCGCTCGCCGGGCGTCGCGCGCGTCCTGACGCTGCTGCCGGGCCGTTGCTCGGCGCTGTCGGGCGTGGTCGCCGCTGCCTGGCCCTGGCCCTGGCGTTGCCGGGTCGCGACACCCCGCTGAGTGTCCGTCGAGCGGTCACGAGCGGTCGGTGTCGCGGGCTTCGAGCGACGCTTCGTGACCGATGGCCGGTTGTGAGCGGGGAGTCGTGACCCTCGAGCGACGTCACGACCAACGTCCGGCAGGACCGAGGCCGGGGCCGCGGCGTCACGGGCGCCGGGCGCCCCGCCGGCAGGGCCGAGGCGTCACGGGCGCCCCGCCGGCAGGGCCGAGGCGTCACGGGCGCCGGGCAGGCAAGACCTAGGCCGCGCCGCCCTCGGCGTACGGGCCGATCTTGCCCGTGCGCATGATGCGCTCGAGCAGCTGGTCGAAGTTCTTCGCCATCTCCTGCGCCGACTCACCCGGCCAGACGTGCAGCGGCTTCGCCGCACCCTGCGCCTGCTGCAGCGACGTGCGCTCGGGCAGCTGCGGCGACAGCACGAGCGGCCCGAACATGTCGCGGAGCTCCTTGATGCGGAACTGGTGCTCGAGCGACTGCACGCGCGCCCGGTTCACGATGATGCCGAGCGGCTGCAGGCGGGGGGAGAGCCCGCGTCGGATCTCCTCGATCGCACGGAGGGCCCGGTCGGCAGCGGCGACGGAGAACAGCCCCGGCTCGGTGACGACGGTGACCCGGTCGGACGCCGCCCACGCGGTGCGGGTGAGGGCGTTCAGCGACGGCGCGCAGTCGATGAGGACGAGCTCGTAGTCCTGCTCGACGTTCGCGAGGGCCTCTTCGAGTTTCCAGATGTCGCGGATCGACGGGTGCGGCCCGTCGAAGTTGATGGCCGAGGGCGAGCCGACCATGACGTCGATCTTGCCCTGGGAGCCCTTGGTCCACCCGGACGGGGCGATCGCCTGGCGGACGATCTTCTCCTTCGGGTTCTCGAGCACGTCGGCCACGTTGAGGTGTCCGGCGAGGTTGATGTCGAGGCCCGTCGAGACGTCGGACTGCGGGTCGAGGTCCACCACCAGCGTGCGCAGTCCCTTGGCGAACGCGGCCGAGGTCAGGCCGAGCGTCACCGTCGTCTTGCCGACACCACCCTTGAGGGAGCTCACGCTGAGTACATGCACGGTGAGCAACGTTACCGCGACTAGGGTTGTCTCACCTCAACCCGGGCTGAAAGGGACCTCGTGTTCAGCAAGATCCTCGTGGCGAACCGTGGCGAGATCGCCATCCGTGCATTCCGTGCCGCGTACGAGTTGGGCGCCCGGACCGTCGCCGTCTACCCGTACGAGGACCGCAACTCGCTGCACCGGTTGAAGGCGGACGAGGCCTACCTGATCGGCGAGCCGGGGCACCCGGTGCGGGCCTACCTCGACGTCTCCGAGATCATCCGCGTGGCGCGGGAGTCCGGCGCCGACGCGATCTACCCGGGCTACGGCTTCCTGTCCGAGAACCCCGAGCTCGCCGCTGCCGCTGCCGCTGCCGGCATCACGTTCATCGGCCCGGGCGAGCACGTGCTGGAGATGGCCGGCAACAAGGTCACCGCGAAGGAGCACGCGATCGCCGCCGGCGTTCCCGTCCTCGCGAGCACACCGGCGAGCCGCGACGTCGAGGAACTCCTCGCGGGCGCCGACGCCATCGGTTTCCCGGTGTTCGCGAAGGCGGTCGCGGGCGGCGGCGGGCGGGGCATGCGTCGGGTGGAGACCCGGGACGAACTCCGGCCCGCGCTCGAGGAGGCGATGCGCGAGGCCGACAGCGCCTTCGGCGACCCGACCATGTTCCTCGAGCAGGCCGTGATCCGTCCGCGGCACATCGAGGTCCAGATCCTCGCCGACGCCACCGGCACCGACGCCGGCACGATCCACCTCTTCGAGCGCGACTGCTCGGTGCAGCGCCGGAACCAGAAGGTCGTCGAGATCGCCCCGGCGCCGAACCTCGACCCGTCGATCGCGGCCGCCCTGCACCGGGACGCCGTCGCCTTCGCCCGCTCGATCGGCTACGTGAACGCGGGCACGGTCGAGTTCCTGCTCGACACCGACGGCGAACGGGCCGGCCAGCACGTCTTCATCGAGATGAACCCCCGCATCCAGGTCGAGCACACCGTCACGGAGGAGGTCACCGACGTCGACCTCGTGCAGTCGCAGATGCGGATCGCGGCGGGGGAGACCCTGGCCGACCTCGGGCTGTCGCAGGACACCGTCGCGGTCCACGGCGCCGCGCTCCAGACCCGCATCACCACCGAGGACCCCACCCAGGGCTTCCGACCGGACACGGGCAAGATCACCACCTACCGCAGCCCGGGCGGCGCCGGCGTCCGACTCGACGGCGGCACGATCGCCACCGGTGCGCAGATCAGCCCGCACTTCGACTCGATGCTCGCGAAGATGACCTGCCGCGGTCGGGACTTCCCGGCGGCCGTGTCCCGGGCCAAGCGCGCCCTCGCCGAGTTCCGGATCCGCGGCGTGAGCACGAACATCCCGTTCCTGCAGGCCGTCCTCGAGGACCCGGACTTCGACCGCGGCGACGTGTCGACGAAGTTCATCGAGGAGCGCCCCCAGCTCTTCGGCGGCCACGTGTCGAAGGACCGCGGCACCAAGATCGTGAACTGGCTCGCCGACGTCACGGTGAACAAGCCGAACGGCGATCGGCGTCCGCAGACCGTCGAGCCGAGCGAGAAGCTCCCCGCGGTCGACCTGTCCGCCGCGCCGCCGCCCGGGCAGCGCGACCGGCTCCTGGAGCTCGGTCCGGCGGGGTGGGCGCGGTCGCTCCGGGCTCAGACGGCGCTCGCGGTGACCGAGACCACGATGCGCGACGCCCACCAGTCGCTCCTGGCGACCAGGGTCCGCACGAAGGACCTCGTCGCGGTCGCTCCGCACGTCGCTCGCCTGACGCCGCAGCTGCTCTCCGTGGAGGCCTGGGGCGGCGCGACCTACGACGTCGCGCTCCGTTTCCTCGGCGAGGACCCGTGGGAGCGCCTGGCGGCACTCCGGGCGGCGATGCCGAACATCCCCGTGCAGATGCTGTTGCGTGGCCGCAACACGGTCGGCTACACGCCGTACCCGACCGAGGTCACCGACGCGTTCGTGGCCGAGGCCGCCGCCAGCGGCGTCGACGTGTTCCGGATCTTCGACGCCCTCAACGACGTCAGCCAGCTGCGACCCGCCCTGGAGGCAGTGCTCGCCACCGGCACGTCGGTGGCCGAAGCGGCGCTCTGCTACTCGGGCGACCTGCTCGACCCGGCGGAGGACCTCTACACGCTCGACTACTACCTCCGCCTCGCGGAGCAGATGGTCGAGGCCGGCGCGCACGTCATCGGCATCAAGGACATGGCCGGGCTGCTCCGCGCCGGCGCCGCGGAGCGGCTCGTCGCAGCCCTCCGGGAGCGCTTCGACCAGCCCGTCCACGTGCACACGCACGACACCGCCGGCGGCCAGCTCGCGACGCTCCTCGCCGCTGCCCGCGCCGGAGCGGACGCGGTGGACGTCGCCGCGGCCCCGATGGCGGGCACGACGAGCCAGCCGAGCATGTCCGCGCTCGTCGCCGCCCTGGCGCACACCGAGCGCGACACGGGGCTGTCCCTCGACGCCGTCGGCGACCTCGAGCCCTACTGGGAGGCCGTCCGCCGTGCGTACGCCCCGTTCGAGTCGGGACTGCCCGGCCCGACCGGCCGCGTGTACAAGCACGAGATCCCCGGCGGCCAGCTCTCGAACCTCCGGCAGCAGGCCATCGCGCTCGGCCTCGGCGACCGCTTCGAGCAGGTGGAGGACTGGTACGCCGAGGCGAACCGGATCCTCGGACGCCCGACGAAGGTGACCCCGTCGTCGAAGGTCGTCGGCGACCTGGCGCTCCAGCTCGCCGCGGTCGGGGCCGACCCGGCGGACTTCGAGGAGCACCCGGAGCGGTACGACGTGCCGGACTCCGTGATCGGCTTCATGGCGGGCGAGCTCGGCGACCTGCCCGGCGGCTGGCCCGAGCCCTTCCGGTCGAAGGTCCTCGCCGGCCGCGACGTCCGCACCGAGGTGACACCGGTGCCCGAGGCCGAGCGCGAGCACCTCGCGACGCCGGGGCGCGACCGGCAGCAGGCGCTGAACCGGCTGCTCTTCCCGCAGCCCACCCGCCAGTTCGAGGAGGTCCGCCAGCGCTTCGGCGACCTCTCGGTCGTCCCGACCGTCGACTACCTCTACGGACTCCGGCCGGGGCAGGAGCACGTCGTGCGCCTCGGCAAGGGCGTCGACCTCTTCGTCGGTCTCGAGGCGATCGGCGAGGCGGACGCGCGGGGCATCCGGACGGTCATGGCGACCCTCAACGGGCAGTTGCGCCCGGTGGCGGTCCGCGACCGGTCGATCGAGGTCGAGACGAAGGCCGCCGAGAAGGCCGACCCGTCCGACCAGAAGCACGTGGCGGCGCCGTTCTCCGGCGTCGTGACGCTCAAGGTCGCCGTCGGTGACGTCGTCGTGGCCGGCCAGGCCGTGGCGAGCATCGAGGCGATGAAGATGGAAGCGGCCATCACGGCGCCCGTGGCGGGCACCGTCGGCCGTCTCGCGATCCCGGCGACCCAGCAGGTGGACGCCGGCGACCTCCTGGTGGTGCTGCAGTAACGTGACCGTCCGTCCCATCCGCCTCTTCGGCGATCCCGTCCTCCGTTCCCCGTCCGACCCGATCCGCCCCGAGGCGCTCGGCTCCCAGGGCGTCCGGGACCTCGTGCAGGACCTCATCGACACCGTGAAGGAGCCGGGTCGCGCCGGCGTCGCGGCCCCGCAGATCGGCGTCGGCCTCCGCGCGTTCTCGTACAACGTCGACGGCGAGGTCGGCTACGTCCTCAACCCCGAGGTCGTCGAGGTCTCCGGCGAGCCCGAGCTCATGGAGGAGGGCTGCCTCTCCGTGCCCGGTCTCGGCTACCCGACGAGGCGGTGGCCGCACGCGAAGGTCCGCGGTGTGGACGTCGACGGGAACGAGGTCGTCCTCGAGGGCGACGGCCTCATGGCGGAGGCGCTGCAGCACGAGGTGGACCACCTCGACGGCACCGTCTACGTGATGACGCTCGACCCCGAGGTCCGCCGTCAGGCACTCCGCGACATCCGGGCGCAGGACTGGTTCCACTGACGTCCGCGCGTTGCTCGGAGTGACACCCCCACGGGGGATTGTCGTCTCGTCCTGACGAGGAGGTACCGTACCGTCGTCGGCTCCCCACCGACGTCGTACCCCCACACCCCCAGGACAGCATCATGGCCGCTCAGGACAACGAGCTCAGCTCGCACCGCACCCGCACCAACCTCCGACCCGAACCGGTCGCCTCGACGACGTCGTCGACGGCCGTGCTCGACGCACCGACCGCGGAGCTGGCCCCGCAGGGCTGAGCTCGCGCGGGGCGCGTCGCGCCCCGCGCACACCGCGAACCGCCGGGAGGCCCGGTGCCGGTCCCAGGGACCGGCACCGGGCCTCCCGGCGGTCGCGTCGCGTGCCTCAGCCGCGTCGACGACGGCTGGTCACCACCGGCGTCGCGGTGGTCTGCACCTTCGAGCCGGAGTAGATGTGCTCGATGTCCGCGGCGAAGTCCCGCATGATGACCGGTCGCTTGATCGTCAGCTTCGGGGTGAGGTGCCCGGAGGCCTCGGTCAGGTCGGTGTCGAGGATCGTGAACGACCGCACCGACTCCGCCCGCGAGACCCGCTGGTTCGCGGTGTCCACGGCCTCCTGCACGGCCTGGTGCACCCGCTCGTCGTACGCGGCCTCGTGCGGGCTGAGCACGGGGGAGATGCCCCGCGCCTCGCACCAGCCCGGGAGCATGTCACGGTCGAGCGTCACGAGCGCCGCCACGAACGGCTTGCCCTCGCCGACGACGACCGCCTGCCCGACGAGCGGGTGCTCGCGGATCGCGTCCTCGAGCGGGGCCGGTGCGACGTTCTTGCCGCTCGCCGTGACGATGAGCTCCTTCGCGCGACCGGTCACGGTCAGGACGCCGTCGTCGTCGAGCCGCCCGAGGTCGCCGGTGCGGAACCAGCCGTCCGCGAAGGCCTTCTCGGTCGCCTCGTCGTTCCGCCAGTACCGGTCGAACACGTCGACGCCGCGGATCAGGATCTCGCCGTCGTCGGCGATCCGGACCTCGACGCCCGGGAGCGCCCGCCCGACCGTCCCGATGCGCAGCTCGCCGGCGCGGTTCACCGTCGCCGGGGCGGTGGTCTCGGTCAGCCCGTAGCCCTCGAGGATGAGGACGCCGATGGACCGGAAGAAGTGCGACAGCCGCGGCGAGAGCGGTGCGGAGCCGCTGACGGCGTAGCGCACGCGCCCGCCGATCGCGTCGCGCAGCTTGGCGTAGACGAGCTTGTCGAACAGGGCGAATCGCAGCCGGAGTCCGAGCGGGACCTTCCCCGACGTCAGCGCCTCGGAGTGCGCGACCGCGGTGGCGGCGGCCGCGCGGAAGATCCGGCCCTTGCCACCGAGGTCGGCCTTCTGCTCGGCCGAGTTGTAGATCTTCTCGAAGACCCGGGGGACCGCGAGCAGGAACGTCGGACGGAAGGTCGACACGGCCTTCATGAGGTCCTTCGTGTCCGGTTCGTGGCCGACCAGCACGCCGGCGGAGAGCGACATCGCCGCGATGAACCGCGCGAAGACGTGGGCCATCGGGATGAACAGCAGGGTGGACGATCCCTCGGCGATGACCTCGGGCATGGCCTCGGACGCGCCCTCGACGGTGCCCGTGAAGTTGTCGTGGCGGAGCACGCAGCCCTTCGGACGCCCGGTCGTACCGGACGTGTAGATGATCGTCGCGTCGTCGTGCCCGTGCACGGTCGCCGTCCTGGCGTCGAGGTCCTCGTCGCTGACGTCCTCGCCGAGCCGGGCCAGGTCGTCGAGCCCGCCGCCGTCCATCGTCCAGTGCTGGCCGAGGTGCGGGAGGTCCGGCGCGATGCCGGCGACCCGGCGGGCGTGCTGCTCCTGCTCGACCACGATCGCCACGGCCTCGGAGTCGGAGAGGATCCAGCGGATCTGGTCGGGCGAGCTCGTCTCGTACACCGGCACGGAGACCAGGCCGGCGGTCCACACGGCGAAGTCGACGAGCGTCCACTCGAGGCGGGTGCGGGACAGGATCGCGACGTGCGCGCCCGGCTCGAGGCCGGCGGCCACGAACCCCTTCGCGATCGCGCGGACGCGGGCGAGGGTCTCGGCGGCGGTGATCGGCGTCCAGGTGTCGCCGTGCCGTTCGGCCAGGATCGGCCGGTCCGGCGTGAGCCGCGCACGCTCCGTGAGGAGCCGGGCTGCCGAGCCGTGGTCCGGCGCGACGGGACCGGCGCCGGGACGTGCAGCGTGCCTCCCGGCCGGTGTCGCGGACGGCGACGCGCCCGCCGGAGCCGCGGCAGACTGCGTGGTGGGTTCGGTGCTGGTCGCGGCGGTGCCCTGTTCGGCGGCGGCGCTGGTGAGGCGCTCGGGTCGCTGATCGTTCACGGTGACTCCCTCGTCGGCCGGTTCGATTCGAGTGCACCTCATCGTCGAGGTGACACTGCCAGCATAGGGGCGCACGCCGGGCGTTCCGTGTGGACGGAGCCGTGCGTTCGGTGTGGACACGGCGAACCGGTAGGCTCGTGGACCGTGCACGCCATCGGAATCGACATCGGGGGCACCAAGATCGCGGGAGCGGTCGTCACGGAGCTCGGCGAGATCCTCGCCGAGGACCGCGTCGCCACGAACGCTGCGGACCCGGACGCCATGCTGGACGACGTCGTGGCGATGGTCACGCGCCTCCGCGCCTCGCACGAGGTCGGCGCGGTGGGCGTCGCGGCCCCCGGGTTCATCGACGCCTCGCAGTCGATCGTCTACTACACGCCGAACATCCGCTGGCGGAACGAACCCCTGCGGCAGAAGCTCCAGCAGCGCATCGGCGACCTGCACATCACGGTCGACAACGACGCGAACGCCGCGGGCTGGGCGGAGTTCCGCTTCGGTGCAGGTCGGCTCGTGTCCGACATGACCATGCTCACGATCGGTACCGGCGTCGGCGGCGCGATCGTCACCGAGGACCGGCTCTTCCGCGGGGGCTTCGGCACCGGCGGCGAGATCGGCCACCTCCGCATCGTGCCGAACGGCCTGCCCTGCGGCTGCGGCGCCCGTGGGTGCATCGAGCAGTACGGCTCCGGCCGCGCCCTGCAGCGCATGGCGAACGACGTTGCGGACGCCGGCGGCATCGGGTCCGCCCTCGCCGACGCACGCGAGCAGAACGGCGGTCACCTCGACGGGAAGATCGTCGGCGACCTGATCCTGGCCGACGACCCGGGTGCCCTCGCGGCCCTGCGGCGGCTCGGCCGACACCTCGGTGAGGCATGCGCCTCGCTGTCCGCCGTGCTCGACCCGCAGCTGTTCGTCTTCGGCGGCGGTGTCGCGAGCGCGGGGGACCGGCTGCTCGAGCCGATCAAGCAGGCGTACCTCGGCAACCTGCCGGCGCGCGGCTACCACCCGGAGCCCGACTTCGTCATCGCCGAGCTCGTCAACGACGCCGGGGTCGTCGGGGCCGCCGACCTCGCCCGGATCCACGCCCGGACGGCGTAGGGTCGGGCGCACCCCACCCCCTCGGAGTCATCGATGACCTACTGGCTGCTGAAGAACTTCGTGCTCGGCCCGCTCATCCTCACGCTCTTCCGGCCGTGGGTCATCGGGCGCGAGCACGTGCCCGCCAAGGGCCCCGTCATCTTCGCCTCGAACCACATCTCCTTCATCGACTCGGTGATCCTGCCCGCGGTGCTCGACCGCCGCATCTCGTTCCTCGCCAAGAGCGACTACTTCACCGGGCGAGGGCTCAAGGGCTGGGCGACGAAGACGTTCTTCAACGCGATCGGTCAGCTGCCCATCGACCGCTCCGGCGGCAAGGCGTCCGAGGCGTCGCTCCGCACCGGCCTCCAGGTCCTCGCCCGCGGTGAGCAGCTCGGCATCTACCCCGAGGGCACCCGCAGCCCCGACGGCAAGCTGTACCGCGGTCGCACCGGCATCGCCCGGATGATCCTCGAGGGCCGCGTCGTCGTCGTGCCGGTCGCCATGGTCGGCACGCGTGAGGTCCAGCAGATCGGGCAGCGGTTCCCGAAGTTCAAGCGCGTGGGCGTGGTCTTCGGCAAGCCGCTCGACTTCTCGCGCTTCCAGGGGTTCGAGACCGACCGCTTCATCCTCCGCAGCGTGACGGACGAGGTCATGCACGAGCTCGCCGGGCTGAGCCGCCAGGAGTACGTCGACGTCTACGCGACGAGTGTCAAGGAACGCGCGAGCTCCGCACGCGAGCAGGTCATGAAGGAGCGGGGCGGCACCTCCGGACGGTAGGCTCGTACGGTCCGGCAACCCGGCCGGACGGCGGGTCCATGACCGGAGAAGCGGTCGTCCGACCGGCCGCGAGCCCAGAACACCGAGGTAACGCCTTGTTCGAGTCGACCGACTTCGTCGCCCTGCAGGATCCGGACGTCATCGAGGGGCTCGACTATTGGCGCACGCTCCCGATCAAGCAGCAGCCGACGTGGCCGGACCCCGCCGCCGCCGAGGCCGCCTCGGCCGAGATCGCGACGCTCCCGCCGCTCGTGTTCGCGGGCGAGGTCGACAAGCTGCGCGACCGTCTCGCCGCCGCGGCCCAGGGCAAGGCGTTCCTGCTGCAGGGCGGTGACTGTGCGGAGACCTTCGCCGGTGCCACCGCGGACTCCATCCGCGACCGCGTCAAGACCATCCTGCAGATGGCGGTCGTGCTCACCTACGGCGCCTCGATGCCGGTCATCAAGATGGGGCGCATGGCGGGCCAGTTCGCCAAGCCCCGCTCGAGCGACTTCGAAACCCGCGGCGACGTCACGCTGCCGGCCTACCGCGGGGACATCGTCAACGGGTACGACTTCACGCCGGAGAGCCGGCAGGCCGACCCTCGTCGTCTCGTGCAGGGCTACCACACCGCTGCGTCGACGCTGAACCTCGTGCGCGCCTTCACGCAGGGTGGCTTCGCCGACCTGCGTCAGGTGCACTCGTGGAACAAGGGCTTCGCGTCGAACCCCGCGAACGCCCGGTACGAGCACCTCGCGAAGGAGATCGACCGCGCCATCCGCTTCATGGACGCCTGCGGAGCGGACTTCGACGAGCTCAAGCACGTCGAGTTCTACGCCTCGCACGAGGGGCTGCTCATGGACTACGAGCGCCCGATGACGCGGATCGACTCCCGGTCCGGCCAGGCCTACGACACGTCCGGGCACTTCATCTGGATCGGTGAGCGCACGCGTGACATCGACGGTGCGCACGTCGACTTCCTGTCGCGCGTCCGGAACCCGATCGGCGTCAAGCTCGGCCCGACCACCTCGGTCGACGACATGAAGGCCCTGGTCGAGAAGCTCGACCCGAACCGCGAGCCCGGCCGCCTGACGTTCATCACCCGCATGGGCGCCGGCAAGATCCGCGACGAGCTGCCGAAGCTCCTCGAGGCCATCAAGGGCATGGACGCGAACCCGCTCTGGGTGACCGACCCGATGCACGGCAACGGCCTCACGACCCCGACGGGCTACAAGACCCGCCGCTTCGACGACGTCGTGGACGAGGTCCTCGGCTTCTTCGAGGCGCACCGGGAGGTCGGCACGTACCCGGGCGGCATGCACGTCGAGCTCACCGGCGACGACGTGACGGAGTGCCTCGGCGGCTCCGAGCACATCGACGAGGCCACGCTCGCGACCCGGTACGAGTCCCTGTGCGACCCGCGGCTGAACCACATGCAGTCGCTCGAGCTGGCGTTCCTCGTCGCCGAGGAGCTCGGGGCGCACCCGCACACCGCGCGCTGAGCGCGGCGCGCGTGCCGCGCGGCGCGCGTGCCGCGCGGCGCCGCCGAGTCTCGCGGTGAGCGACCGTTTTTGCGCTCGTGGGCACGAGACCCGTCGCTGTGAGCGAGTCTCGCCCCAGCAGGCACGAGACTCGCCTCGCCGCGCGTGCGCGCGTGCGTACCGGCCGGGAGGCGCGGTGCGGGCCCGCGCCGCGCCTCCCGGCCGGTGGGTGGTCCGGTCGCGCACGCGGCCGCGGGCACGAGTCTCGCGGTGAGCGACACGTCTCGCGCTCGCGGCCACGAGCAATGTCGCTGTCTGCGAGACTCGGCGCAGCGCACGCGAGACTCGGCGCAGCGCACGCGAGACTCGGCGGCGCCGCGCCCCTACTGCTCGTAGGCGAGGGTGATGGTGTCGCCGCGGTGCACGGTGGTGCCCGCGGGCGGGTCCGTCCCCGTCACCGGGAGTGTGGCCTTCCAGTCGTAGAAGCCGCACAGGATGTTCGTGCAGTCCGGGACGGAGACCTTCAGCCCGAGGCCCTCGAGGGTGCTCGTCGCGTCGTTGATCGTCTTGTCGTGGACGTCCGGCAGCTGGATCGGCGCCGGCCCCCGCGACACGACGACGTCGACCGCCGAACCCTGCACTGCGGGGTCGTCGGCGACGCTCGCGGAGATGATCTGGCCCTCGGGCACCTGGTCGTCGTACTTCTGGTCCTGGGAGCCGAGTCGCAACCCGACGCCCTCGAGCGTCGCACCGGCCTCGTCCACCGTCTTGCCGACGACGTCGGGCACCGGTCCGAGTGACACCGTGAGCGTCACGGTCCCGCGCTCCGCGTAGGTGGTGGCCGTGCCGAGGTCGACGGGCCCGGAGGCGTCGCGCCCGGTGGCGGCGATCACGGTGTCCTTCGCGGCGTCGGCCGAGAACTGGTAGCGGTTGTCCTGCAGTTCGAAGTCGTCGTCGAGCGCGGCCGTGACGGTCGACTCGGGCTGCCCGATGATGGCGGGCAGCGTGATCATCCGCGGCCCGTTCGACACGACGAGCTGCACTGCGGTGCCCTTCTGGACCTCGCGCTCCGCCGCGGGCTTCGTCGCCGAGACCTCGCCCTTCGCGATGACCGCGTCGAAGCGGCGCGCGGTGGTGGCGGCCGTGCGGAGTCCCTGGGCCTCGAGGAGCTGGCGTGCCTGGGTGACGCTCTTGCCCGCGACCTCGGGGATGCGGACGTTGCCGAGCGGACCGGGGCCGTACACCCACCCGATCGTGCCCGCGACGAGGGCGAGCAGGACGATGACCGCGAAGACGATCCACCCGCGCTTCCGGCGCTTGGCCGACTTGTCGGCGAGGCGCTGCGCGGCGGGGGAGAGGGCGCCCGGCTGCGAGCCCGTCCGCCGGGGGCCGGGCTGGTTGCGACCTCGACCGACGGGTGCGGCGCCCGCGGACCGGTCGATCACGGTGGTGGCGTCCGCGGTGTCGTCCTCCGGTGCCGAGCCGACCGACGACGGCGTGCGGGCGGCCGGGCCCTCGGAGGGCAGGATCGCGGTGGCGTTCTCCGGCCGGAGCACGGCGGTGCGGTACTGCCCGGTCGCGCGCTGCAGCCCGCCGGACATGTGGTCGAGCATCTCGCGGGCGTCCGCCGGCCGGTCACCGGGGTTCCGAGCGGTCGCCCAGGCCACGAGCTCGTCGAGCTCGAGCGGGACGCCGGGGATCGACGCGCTCGGCGGCGGCACGGTGTCGTTCGCGTGCTGGTACGCGATCTGCATCGGCTGGTCGCCCTTGTACGGCTGCTCGCCGGTGAGCATCTCGTAGAGCATGATGCCGAGCGCGTAGATGTCGCTGCGGGAGTCCGCCGCACCCCGCGTGACGAGCTCGGGGGAGAGGTAGGCGATGGTGCCGAGGAGCGCGGCGCCCGTGGCCGTGTTCGCCGTCGTGGCGCGGGCGAGACCGAAGTCGCCGAGCTTGATGCGGCCGTCGTCGGCGAGCAGGACGTTCTCGGGCTTGAGGTCGCGGTGCACGATCCCGGCGCGGTGGGCGGATGCCAGCCCGGCGAGGACGGCGCGGAGGATGTCGGTCGCCTGCTCGGGCGTCAGGGCGTGGTGTTCCTGGAGGAGGTCCCGCAGGGTGATGCCCGGGATGTACTCCATGACGATGTAGGCGGTGTCGTCCTCGGCACCCTGGTCGTACACGCCGACGAGGTTCGGGTGCGACAGCCGTGCGGCCGAACGGGCTTCCTGGATGAAGCGTTCGCGGAACGCCTGGTCGTCGGCCAGGTGCCCGTGCATGATCTTGATCGCCACGCGGCGCTCGAGTCGGACGTCGGTCGCGAGGTAGACCGTCGCCATGCCGCCGCGGGCGATCCGCGAGCGCACACGGTACCGGCGGTCGATCATGCGACCGATCATCGGGTCCGTGGCGTTCGTGGTCATCTGCGGCATTCTACGAATCCGGACCGCACAGGCCCGCCGTGACGCTCCGACCGTTACCCGATCTCGATCTCAGGGATGAGACTGCCGGGTCGACGGGGCCGTGGTGGGGGCAGGCCGGCGTGGCCGATCGTGGGCGTCAGAGGGAGGCGAGCCAGGTCTCGGCGGGGCCGCCCCACTTCGCGTACGCCGTGGGGTAGGCCGAGACCTGGACGGCCTGGGCGGCGTCGGTGACGCTCATCGAGGACCAGCCGCGCACGTCGAGCAGGCCGCGCGTGTGCCCGGGGTTGCCGAGGAAGAACCGCTTCGCGGCCGTCGCCGGGTCCTGCAGGGACGCCTTGCTGCCCCAGCCCTGGCTCGGGCGCTGCTGGAACAGGCCGACCGAGTCGCGGTCGCCGTCCGCGAGGTTCCGGAGGCTCGACTCCTGCATCGCGGCGGCCAGGGCGACGACGAGCCCGCGCTGCGGCACGCCGAGCGACCGGCCGACGCTGACGATCGTCGCCGCGTTCCGCCACTGCTCGGCGCTCAGTGTCGTGGAGGATCCCTTGACCGAGGTGGACACCGCAGCGCCCGTGGACGCTCCCGGCAGCACGAGGGTCTTGCCCGCGTAGATGGTGCTCGTGTAGCTCAGGCCGTTGGCGGCGAGCAGCGCCTTCACGGAGACGTGGTGCTCGGCGGCGATCGACGCGATGGTGTCGCCGGTGCTGATCTTCACGCTGCCGCTCGACGCGGTCGCCGTGCTCGTGGACACCACCGGTCGCGGGGAGGACGGAGCCGCCTGGTGCGCGGACGGCACCCGGAGGGTCTGCCCGGGGTAGATCACGCTGCGCTGCGAGAGGTTGTTCGCGCCGAGCAGCGCCGACGTCGACACGCCGATGCGCGCCGCGATGCCCGAGACGGTGTCCCCGGAACGGACGTGGTAGCTGCTCGTGGTGCTCGTCGACGTCGTCGTGGCGGTCCGCGCGGGCGCCCGGTGCACCGCGGGCGCGCTCGTCAGGTGGAGCGTCTGGCCCGGGTGGATGATCGTGTTCCAGCCGAGGCCGTTCCGCACCAGGACCTCCTGCGCCGACAGGCCGTACCGGGCCGCGATGCCCGAGACCGTGTCGCCCTGACGGACGGTGTAGGTCGTCGGCGCCTGGGCGACCGCGGCCACCGTCGTGACCCGCGTCGTGGCCGGCCGCGCGACAGCGGTGCTGAACACCGGCCGGTCGCCCTCGTTGCGGTCCTGGTCGACGTGGCGCTTGTTCCCCGCGCCCTCGTCGTCGTGCCGGGGCTCGGCGTGGGCGACGGGGCCGGTGAGGCCGGCCGTCACCGCGATCGTCCCCGCGAGGACGATGGGCACGGTCGCGAAGCGGGCCGATCGAGCGCGGCGGGCGGCCTCGTCTGCAGCGTTGTCCACGGTGGTCTCCTGTCCTCGGTGAGCCGCGCGCGCGTGTGCGCACTCACAGGTGGCTCCACGCTGACACGGGCTGAGTCCCAAGTCAACCAGAGAGTCGGATGTTGCGCGTGTGACTCGTGTGACGAGCGAGGTGCGTGGCACGACCCCGTCACTCTGGCAACATGGGGCGGGTGAGTCCTGCACCCACTGACGACGCGACCCTGTCCGAACGCTGGCTGACGGTCCCCGACCTCGTCGACCTGCTCGGCGTGACCCCCGGCCGGATCCACCGGCTCTTCGAGCAGAAGACCCTCCTGCCTGCGCGGGTGGACGGCGTGCTCAAGGTGCCGAGCGAGTTCCTCGACGGCACCGAGCCGCTCCCGGAACTCCGGGGCACGCTCATCGTGCTCGGCGACAACGGCTTCTCCGACGACGAGGCGGTCCGCTGGATGCTCGCCGTCGACGACGCCATCGGCGACTCGCCGATCAACGCGCTCCGCGCGGGCCGCAAGGCCGAGGTCCGCAGGATCGCCCAGTCGCTGCTCTAGTGGCGACCCACTGACGGACTGGAGGCGCGGTGCGGGCCCGCCCCGTGCCTCCCGGCCGTCGACCGACCGCGTCGACTACGCGACGCGGCGGATGACCGTGTCGGCCAGCGACGCGAGCTGCTCCCGCGCGGACGGGGTGAGCGGTGCGGCGTCGAGCGCTGCCTTCGCACGCTGCACGTGGCGGTCGATGGACCGCTCGACCGCGGCGACGGCACCCGAGTCGGTGAGGGTGGCGCGGAGCATCTGCACCTGACCCTCGTCGAGGTCCGGGTCGCCGAGGAGCTCGTCGAGCAGCTGGCGCGGACCGGGCGGGAGGGTCTTGCGGGCGCTCGCGATGAGGACGGTGCGCTTGCCCTCGCGGAGGTCGTCGCCGGCCGGCTTGCCGGTGACCTCGGGATCGCCGAAGACGCCGAGCATGTCGTCGCGGAGCTGGTAGGCCACGCCGAGGGGGAGTCCGAACGAGCGCAGGCCCTCGAGCTGCGACTCGCTCGCCCCGGCGACGAGCGCGCCGATGACGAGCGGGGCCTCGACCGAGTACTTCGCCGACTTGAAGACGATGACCCGCTGGGCCCGGAGCAGGTGTTCGCTCTCGTCGATCGCGGGCCAGGCGGTCTCCTCGTGCACGTCGAGGTACTGCCCCGCGGTGACGTCGAGACGCATGGCGTGGAACTCCTGGCGGACGATGCGCGCCCGTGCCGGGTCGAGGAGCGCGAGACCCTCGTCGAACACCGCGTCGCTCAGGGAGAGCAGCAGGTCGCCGAGCAGGAGCGCCGAGTTCGTGCCGTACTGCGCGCGGTCGCCCGTGAAGCCCGAGTCGCGGTGGAGCGCCTCGAACCGACGGTGCACGGCCGGGCGGCCACGACGGGTGTCCGACCGGTCCATGATGTCGTCGTGCACGAGGGCCGCGGCGTGGAAGACCTCGAGCGCAGCGGCCACGGTGACGATCGCTTCGGCGGTGGTCTGGCGGGAGCCCTCGGCCAGCGGGTCGAACGAGCCGGACCGACCGGCGACGGACTGCCAGCCCCAGTAGCAGAACAGGGCTCGGAAGCGCTTGCCGCCGGACAGCAGGTCCCGCGCGTACTCGTCGAACGGGGCGAGGTCGGGGCTGATCGCGAGGAGCCGTTCACGCTGCTCGTCGAGGGCCCGTTCGATCCGTGCGGAAACGAGGTCCACTAATCGCGTACTCTCAGCCACACTCCCTACCCTAGTGGAGCGGTCGGGACGTAGAATCGGCCAACCAAAACCTTGCGTCGATCCCAAGAACAAGAGGGAACACAGATGCCACTCTCGGAGCAAGAGCAGCGCCTCCTCGAGGAGATGGAGCGCAGCCTCTACCAGAACGACTCCGACTTCGTCGCGCGCGTGACGCGGCGCCAGGGCCGTCCGACCTACACGTCGATCGCGCTCGGGGTGCTGGCGGCTCTCGCCGGCGTCGCCGTCGTCATCGTCGGGCTGGTCATCCGCCAGCCGCTCATCGGGATCCTCGGGTTCGTGATCATGCTCGCCGGCGTGTTGTTCGCGCTGCGGCCGGGCATGCGCGCGCCGAAGGCGAAGCCGGGTCGGACGCCGAAGTCCCCTGGTTCGCGGGGGTCACGGCCGTCGTCGTCGGGCGGGTCCTTCATGGACCGCATGAACGAGCGCTGGGACAAGCGCAACGAGCAGGGGCAGTAGCTCCTCCACACGCCTCCACGGGGTCGGTCCTTCGGGACCGGCCCCGTTCTGCGTTCCCGGGGTCCGCCCGTCCTCGGCTTCGGTCTGGGGGCCCCGGGTCGGGGTGGTCGGGGTTCGTCGGGCTGGTCGGGGTTCGCTGCGACGCGCCGGAGTGGGGTGGTCGCAGGACGTGCCGCGTGCGGGGCGCACTGGTCGCACCGATCGTCGGGCTGCTCCGAACCTGAGCGGCAGGTTCCGCGACCAGCGGCGGCGTGGGTCGAGTGTGGCGCGTCCGGGGCGTGCGGGGCGTGCGGGGCGTGCGGGGCGGGGGCGTGCGGGGCGTCCGGCGGAGGGGTCGCGACACCCCGCGCGCGTGCTCTCGGGCGGTCGCGACGTGTCGCTCTGGGCGCGGTCGGGCGACGGCTCGTGACCGGCCGGCGGGGTGCGGGCGGGGTGTCGTGACCGGCCGTGGGCGATCGGAGGTGCCCGGCCGATGGGTCGCGACACCCCGCGCGCGTGCTCTCGAGCGGTCACGACGTGTCGCTCTGGGCGCGGTCGGGCGACGGCTCGTGACCGGCCGGCGGGGTTCCGGCGGGGTGTCGTGACCGGCCGCGGGCGATCGGAGGTGCCCGGCCGATGGGTCGCGACACCCCGCGCGCGTGCTCTCGGGCGGTCGCGGAGTGTCGCTCTGGGCGCGGTCGAGCGACGGCTCGTGACCGGCCGGCGGGGTTCCGGCGGGGTGTCGTGACCGGCCGTCGGGGTTCCGGCGGGGTGTCGTGACCGGCCGCGGGCGGGACGAGCTGCCGGACGCCGCGGCCGGACGCGACCCCTTGCCGGACGTGAGCGGCGTGGCGGGGCCGAACCGCGCCTCCTGGCCGCCACCGGGCTGCGAATCTCCTCCACTTCCCTCCACGCCCTCCTCGCCGTTCCACATCCCCGGGAATCCGGGCATCGCAGCCGCAGAACACCGCGATCCACCCCGCCCCGACCGCCCCAGAACGGGGCACGAGGGCGATTTCGGGAGCGGAATCATGGCCGCGGGGAGGGGAGTGGAGTAAAGTGGGGCTTGCAACGGTCCGGTGGAGCGGAGGGGAGGCCCGACGTGCTGCTCGGTACCTACGCCCCGAAGCTCGACGAGAAGGGTCGCGTGATCCTCCCCGCCAAGTTCCGGGACGAGCTGTCCGGGGGGCTCGTGATGACCCGCGGGCAGGAGCGCTGCGTCGTCGTCTTCAGCGCGGACACGTTCGAGGAACTCCACGAGCGCATCCGCACCGCTCCGATGACGTCGAAGCGCACCCGGGACTACATGCGCCTGTTCCTCTCCGGAGCGAGCGCGGAGCAGCCCGACAAGCAGAACCGCGTCACGATCCCGCAGAACCTCCGCGACTACGCGGGGCTCGAGCGGGACCTGACGGTCATCGGCTCCGGTGACCGCGCCGAGATCTGGTCGACCCCCGCGTGGGAGGCCTACTACGCCGAGGTCGAAGAGGGCTTCGCCGACAACGACGAGGAGGTGATCCCGGGGATCTTCTGATCCGCGGATCGGGACTCCCAGCCGTGGTGCCCTGACGTCACTTCCCCGACGTCAGGTCGCATGGATGGGGATCCGGACCCGTGGCCCGGAAGGCACAGGGGCTGACATGGCCGATGCGACCGAACCGAACGACCAGCGGGAACGCTTCCCGCACACGCCGGTGATGCTCCAGCGCATCGTCGACCTGTTCACGCCGACGCTCGAGGGACCGGGCAAGGTCGTCGTCGACGCGACCCTCGGCATGGGCGGCCACTCCGAGGGGCTGCTCGAACGATTCCCGGAGCTCACCGTGATCGGCCTCGACCGCGACACCGACGCGCTCGGCATCGCGGGCGACCGGCTGGCCCGCTTCGGCGACCGCGTCCGTCTCGTGCACACCGTGTACGACGGCATCGGCGAGGCGATCGAGGGCGAGGGCTTCACCGAGGTCGACGGCGTCCTGTTCGACCTCGGCGTCAGCTCGCTGCAGCTCGACCGGGCGGAGCGGGGCTTCGCGTACAGCCAGGACGCCCCGCTCGACATGCGCATGGACCGTACCGAGGGACAGACCGCGGCCGACGTCCTCGCGACCTACGACGAGGGCGAGCTGCGCCGCATCTTCCAGCGCTACGGGGAGGAGAAGCTGGCCGGCCGCTACGCCCGGGCGATCGTCGAGCGGCGTGCGACGAAGCCGTTCGAGATGTCGGGCGACCTGGTCCAGGTGCTGCACGATGCGACGCCGGTGGCGATCCAGCGCCAGGGGCACCCGGCCAAGCGCGTCTTCCAGGCCCTCCGCATCGAGGTGAACGCAGAACTCAGCGTCCTCGAGCGGGCGATCCCGGCGGCGCTCGACGCCATCGCGGTCGGCGGTCGCATCGTCGTCGAGTCGTACCAGTCGCTCGAGGACCGCATGGTCAAGCGCGAGCTGGCGGCCCGCACCACCTCGAGCGCCCCGGCCGGCCTGCCCGTCGAGCTGCCCGAGCACCGCCCCACGTTCCGTCTCGTCGTGAAGGGCGCGGAGCTCGCCGACGAGGCCGAACGGGCCGCCAACCCCCGAGCCATCCCCGTGCGCCTGCGCGCGGCCGAACGGATCCGGAAGTGACATGAGCACGAACCTCGCACTCGTCGACCCCGTCGTCCCGTCCAGCGCGCCCCGCCCTGCACGGCAGGACCGCCCCGAGCTCGTCGAGGTCGCCCCGAGCACGGCGCAGCGCCGGGCCCGTCCCCGGATCGCGTACGCCGTCGTCGCGGTGTCGGCGCTCGGCGTGCTGCTCCTCGCGCAGCTCGGCATCAGCATGGTGCTGAGCCAGGGCGCCTACACGCTGAACTCCCTCGACGCGCAGCAGACCAAGCTCGCACGGACCCAGCAGTCGCTCTCCGAGGAGCTCCGGGTGCTCGACTCGCCGCAGAACCTGGCGCGGAACGCCCAAGGCCTCGGCATGATCGCGAACTCCACGCCGGTCTACCTCGACCCGAAGACCGGTCGTGTGTACGGCACCCCCACCCCGGCGAAGGCCGACGAGGGGACCGCGAGCACGCAGAACCTCGTGCCGAACTCCCTGCTGCAGGACGTGCCGCTGGTCACGAAGGACGCGGGCAAGGGCAGCACCGCGAAGGACGGCACCGCGCAGGGCGGCGCGGCGGACGACGCCGCGGCGAAGGACAGCGCGGCGAAGAACGACGCCGCCGCGACGGACGCTGAGAAGACCAGCGGCGCCAGCGCGTCGGACGGGGCATCCCCGAAGTCCTCCGTAGAGTCCGACCCGAACCAACTGCAGGCACCCACCACCCGGTGATCAGCGGGCTGGGGCCGACCACCGCCCGGTGACCGACGGGCCGGCTCGGCCACCGCTCGGTGACCACGGCTGGTGCCGACCACCCGGAAGGACCGCGCCGCGTGACGAAGACGATCCGCAACCGCCGACTGCGCTACAGCGTCGTCATGATCGCCGTGATCGCGCTCGTGGCGGTGTTCGTCGTCCGGCTCGTCGACATCCAGGTGGTGCAGGCCGCCGACCTCGACAAGGCGTCCGAGGCGAAGCGGAGCATCCCGGTCACCGTCTACGGCGACCGCGGCGCGATCGTCGACCGGAACGGCGTCGAACTCGCCGACAGCGTCACGCGGTACAACATCACGACGGCGCCGCGGCTGGTCTCGAAGTTCCAGGGCAAGCTCGGCGGCACACGGGTCAAGCACGTCAGCGTCGACACCGCGTTGGGCGCCCTCGTCGAGGCCTCCGGGGGTGACCTGAAGACCATGCGGCAGAACATCGCCGCGGATCCGGAGTCGGACTTCGCGTACCTCGTCAAGGGCCTCGACGTGAAGCACTACGAGGCGGTCGTCGCGCTGCAGATCCCGTGGGTCTACGCCGTGCCGCAGTCCGCCCGTGTGTACCCGACGGGCGCGACCACGGGCAACGTCACCGGCTTCATGGGGACCGACGGTGCCCAGGCCGGCCTCGAGTACGCGTACGACAAGTGCCTCGCCGGCACGAACGGGTCGCAGACGTACGAGCGCGGCGCGGACGGCGTCCAGCTCCCCGGTTCGACCGTGACGACGAAGCAGGCGAAGGACGGCGGCACGCTCGAGACGACCATCGACAGCGACCTGCAGTACATGGCGGACCAGACGATCGCGTCGGCGGCGAAGCAGCTGCAGGCGCAGTCGGCGACGGCGACGGTCACGAACGCGAAGACCGGCGAGCTGCTCGCGGTCGCGGACTGGCCGACGGTCGACCCGAACAACGTCGACGGCACCACGGACAAGGGTGCCTTCGGGTCCCGCGCGATCACCGACACGTACGAGCCCGGTTCGACGATCAAGGCCGCGATCGCCGCCGCGCTCATCGACCAGGGGAAGTCGAGCCCGACGGACGGCACCACCGTCCCGTACTCGCGCACCTTCCCGTGGGGCGGCTCGATCCACGACGCCGAGTACCACGAGACCGAGAAGCTCACGCTCACCGGGATCCTGCAGGACTCCTCGAACGTCGGCATCACCGAGCTCGGCGAACGTCTGACGGCCCAGCAGCGCTACGACTACATGAAGAAGTTCGGCCTGTTCGAACCCGAGTCCGCGATCGACTACCCGGGCCAGCCGGGCATGCAGTACGGCTCCAGCCCGCAGTGGGACGAGCAGACCGGCATCAACTCGATGTTCGGCCAGGGCATCTCCACGACCGCGCTGCAGGTCGCCAGCATCTACCAGACGCTCGCGAACCAGGGTGTCCGGATCCCGCTGCACTTCGTCAAGGGCTGCGTGACGGCCGACGGCAAGACGATCGACGCGCCCGACGTGCAGCCCGAGCGCGTGGTGTCCGCCAGCGCCGCGCAGCAGACGGTCGGGATGCTCCAGAGCGTCGTCCGCGGCGGCACGCTCAACGGCATGGAGCCGATCTCGGGCTACAATGTCGCGGCGAAGACCGGCACCGCCGAGGTGGCCGAGGGGTCCGGTGGCTACGGCGGTCAGCGCATCATCTCGGTGGCCGGAATGGCACCCGCCGAAGACCCCCAGTATGTTGTCACGGTGACGTTCACGAAGCCGCAGACGAGCAAGTTCTCGTCCGGAGCGGCTCCGGCGTTCCGAACCCTCATGTCCCAGGTGCTCGAGAAGTACCGAGTAACCCCCTCCGCGTCCGAGGCGAAGCTGTACCCGTCCACGTGGTGAGGAAGAAGGAGCACTTGTCCGCACGGATCCCCCCGGTCCTCCGACCCGAACACCCCACCCCCCGATCGGTCGCCGAACTGGCGAACGGCTTCGGGCTGCGCGTCGTCGGCTCGGTCGACGGCGTCGAGACCACGGGTGTCACCCTGAGCGCTGCCGAGGTGCAGCCCGGTGACCTGTTCGTCGGTGTGCACGGCGCGAACCGCCACGGAGCCCAGTTCGCGACCGAGGCCGCCGAGCGCGGTGCCGTCGCGGTGCTGACCGACGCGGACGGCGTCGCCCTGGTCGAGCCGTCCGGGCTCCCCGTGCTCGTGGTCGACGACCCGCGGGCCGCGCTCGGCGACGTCGCCGCGTGGGTCTACCGCACCCACCCGGACGAGGCCAGCGACCTCCCGCAGCTCTTCGCGACGACCGGCACGAACGGCAAGACGAGCACCTCCTACATCCTCGAGGGCGTCCTCAAGCAGCTCGGGCTCGTCACCGGCCTCAGCTCCACGGCCGAGCGGCACATCGGCACGCTCAGCGTGACCAGCCGGCTCACGACCCCGGAGGCGAGCGAGATGCACGCCCTCCTCGCCCGCATGCGCGAGGCCGAGGTGCGCGCGGTTGCCGTCGAGGTCAGCGCGCAGGCGCTCAGCCGGCACCGTGTCGACGGCATCGTGTTCGACGTCGCCGGGTTCACGAACCTGTCGCACGACCACCTCGACGACTACGCCGACATGGAGGAGTACTACCAGGCCAAGCTGCCGCTCTTCCAGCCCGAGCACGCCCGTCGCGGGGTCGTCTCGCTCGACACCGACTGGGGCCAGCGAGTGGTGCAGGACTCCCGCATCCCGGTGACGACCATCACGGTGCACCCGGACGTCGAGGCCGAGTGGCACGTCGACATCGTCGAGGCGCACGCCGCGTACACCGAGTTCCGCCTGACCGGGCCGGAGGGACGCGAGCTCTCGACCCGTGTGCCGCTCATCGGTTGGCACATGGCCGCGAACGCCGCGCTCGCGATCGTCATGCTCGTCGAGGGCGGGTTCGAGCTCGGTGCCATCGCGCACGCGCTCGAGTCGAACCACCGCCGCTACCCGGACGAGGACGAGCGCGAGCAGCGCGACGAGCCGACGAGCGCGATCGAGTGCTACCTCCCCGGTCGCACCGAGCGGGTCTCCGGCGAGCACGGCCCCAGCGTGTACGTCGACTTCGGCCACAGCCCCGACGCGTTCGAGAACACCCTCGCGGCGGTCCGCCAGTTCACCCCCGGCAAGGTCCTCATGCTGTTCGGTGCCGACGGCGACCGCGACACGACCAAGCGCCCGGACATGGCCCGCGTCGCCGCCGCCGGCAGCGACATCCTGATCGTCACCGACCACCACCCGCGCTTCGAGGACGCCGCGTCGATCCGGAAGACCCTGGTCGACGCCGCGCGCGAGGCGTACCCGGACCACGAGCTCTACGAGGTGAGCCCGCCCGAGGCCGCCATCCGGAAGGCCGTGAGCCTGCTCGGCGAGGGGGACTCGATCCTCTGGGCCGGCCCGGGACACCAGGACTACCGCGACATCCAGGGGGTGCGCACGCCCTACTCGGCCCGCGACGAGGCGCGACAGGCCCTCCGCGAAGCCGGTTGGGAACCGAACAGCGGCCCGCAGGAGGAGACGCGATGATCGCCATGACCCTCGCCGAGATCGCCGCCGCGGTCGGCGGCGAGCTCATCAGTGGTGCCCAGGAGACGGACGTCGCCGACCAGGCGGACCTCGTCGTCGACGGGTCCGTCGAGACCGACTCGCGACTCGTCGGTCCGGGGAGCGTCTTCTTCGCCCTCCCCGGCGAGGTCACCGACGGACGCCGCTTCGTCCCCGCCGCGACCGAGGCCGGCGCAGCGCTGATCGTCACGCCGGAGCGCGTGGACACCACCGCGCCGCAGATCGTCGTCACCGACGGGTACGCCGCCCTCGCCGCGCTCGCGCACGACGTCGTCGCCCGGGTCCGCGCATCGAGCGCGGACCGTGTCGACGCCGAGGGCCGCCCGGCCCCACTCCGGGTCGTCGGCATCACGGGCTCGAACGGCAAGACGAGCACGAAGAACATGCTCGCGACGATCCTGTCCACGCAGGGCGAGACGATCGCGCCGAAGGGCTCGTTCAACAACCACGTCGGCGCACCGATCTCGATGCTGCGGATCACCCACGACACCCGCTTCCTCGTCGTCGAGATGGGCGCGAGCGGCAAGGGCCACATCGCGAAGCTCGTCTCGATCGCCGAGCCCGACGTCGGCGTCGTCCTCAAGGTGGGCCTCGCGCACGCCGGCGAGTTCGGCGGGATCGAGGCCACCCAGAAGGCCAAGTCCGAGATGGTCACCGACCTCCCGGAGACCGCGACCGCCCTCCTCAACGTCGACGACGACCGCGTCGCCGCGATGCGCGGGCTCACCCGTGCCCGCGTCGTCGGCTTCGGCACGTCGGCGGACGCCGACTACCGCATCACCGGCATCGAGACGGACCGCAGCGGCACCCGCTTCACGCTGACCGGGCCCGCCGCCGACCAGCCTGGGCCCACGCCGCCGGTCCCGGATCGACGCGCCAGCGGCGAGCCGGCCGCGCCGGTGGGGAGAGGCGCGGATCACCTCGGCGAGACCGCCGACGTCCGCCTCGCGATCATCGGGGAACACCACGCGATGAACGCCAGCGCGGCGCTGACCGTGGCGAACCTGTGGGGCGTCCCGCTCGCCACCGGCGCCGAGGCGCTCGCGTCGATGACGCGGGCCGAGCGCTGGCGCATGGAGATCCTCCCGGGTGGCCCGGAGGGCGTGACCGTCATCAACGACGCGTACAACGCGTCCCCGGACTCGACCGCAGCGGCGCTGAGAACCCTGGCGCAGATCGTGCGTCCGGGGGAGCGCGCCGTGGCCGTGCTCGGCGAGATGAGCGAGCTCGGCGAGTTCGCGACGGAGGAGCACGACCGGCTCGGCCGGCTCGTGGTCCGGCTCGGCATCGGCCAGCTCGTGGTCGTCGGCCGCGGCGCGATGCCGATCCACCAGGCCGCCACCCTCGAGGGATCGTGGGACGGCGAGTCCGTGTTCACCGAGGACGTCGACGAGGCCGTCCGCACCCTGCAGGCCATGCTCCGCCCCGGCGACGTGGTCCTCGTCAAGTCCTCGAACTCCGCCGGACTGCGCTTCCTCGGAGACCGACTCGGAGGAGTCACCGAATGATCGCGCTCCTGGTCGCCGGCGCCGTGTCGCTGGTGTTCACGCTGCTGCTCACGCCGCTCTTCATCAAGCTGTTCCACCGGCTCGGGTGGGGACAGTTCATCCGCGACGACGGCCCGCAGTCCCACCACACCAAGCGGGGGACCGCGACGATGGGCGGCATCGTCCTCATCATCGGCGCGGTGCTCGGGTACTTCGTCGGGCACCTCGTCGGGCGTGACTCGGTGACGCTGTCCGGCCTGCTCGTGCTCTTCCTGATGGTCGGGCTCGGGTTCGTCGGCTTCGTGGACGACTTCCTCAAGGTGCGCCGGCAGCGGAGCCTGGGGCTCGGCGGGTGGGCCAAGGTCCTCGGTCAGGTGATCGTGGGCGTGATCTTCGCCACCGTCGCCCTCGTGGTGCCCTCCGGCAACGGCAAGCCGCCCGCGTCGACGATGATCTCCGCGATCCGTGACGTCCCGTGGCTCGACTTCATGGCGCTCGGCACGGTCATCGGCACGATCCTGTTCCTCGCCTGGATCGTGCTGCTCACGGTCTCCACGTCGAACGGCGTGAACGTGGCGGACGGCCTCGACGGCCTCGCGACCGGCTCGAGCATCCTCGCGATCGGGTCATACGTGATCATCGGGTTCTGGCAGTCGAACCAGCAGTGCGGCAGCCCGCGGCTCGACGAGAGCTCCGCGCACGCTTGCTACACCGTGTCGAACCCGCTCGACCTCGCGGTCGTCGCCGCAGCCGTCGTCGGTGGCCTGATCGGCTTCCTCTGGTACAACACGTCCCCGGCGCAGATCTTCCTCGGCGACACCGGGTCCCTCGGCCTCGGCGGTGCCCTCGCCGGCCTCGCGGTGCTCAGCCGCACCGAGCTCCTGCTCGTCCTCATCGGTGGCCTGTTCTTCATCGTCACCGGGTCCGTGATCCTGCAGCGGGCGTACTTCAAGATCACGCACGGCAAGCGCATCTTCCGGATGAGTCCCCTGCACCACCACTTCGAGCTGAAGGGGTGGGCGGAGGTGACGGTTGTCGTCCGGTTCTGGATCATCGCCGGTCTCTGCGTCGTCGGCGGTGTCGGACTGTTCTACCTGGAGTGGATCACCCGTGTCGGCTGACGCGTCGGTGCCCACCCCCGCTCGCCTCGCCGGTCTCGACAGCTGGTACGCCGAGGGCTGGAAGGGCCTCCGCGTCGCCGTGCTCGGCCTCGGGTCGACGGGCTTCTCGGTCGCGGACACCCTCGTCGAGCTCGGCAGCGAGGTCGCGGTGTACGCCCCGGACGGTCCCGCGGACACGGTCGAGCTGCTCGACGTGATCGGGGCCCGCTTCGAGCGCACGCCGCTCGACGCCGTCCCCGAGGCACTGGTGGCCCAGGCGCCCGACGTCGTCGTGGTCTCGCCCGGCCTGCCGCCGCACAACCCCACCGTGCAGTGGGCGACCACGAACTGCACGGTGTGGGGTGACATCGAGCTCGCGTGGCGTGTTCGCGACAAGGTCGTCCGCGGCCCGGTCGCCGCGCCGTGGGTCACCATCACGGGCACGAACGGCAAGACCACCACCACCCAGCTGACGACCGCGATGTTCGAGGCCGCCGGGCTGCGGGCGGTGTCGTGCGGCAACATCGGCGTGCCGGTGCTCGACGTCGTGCGCGACCCGGACGGGTTCGACGTGCTGGTCGTCGAGCTCTCGAGCCACCAGCTGCACTACATGGCCGACGCCGGCGACGGTGCGGTCGTGCCCCTCGCGAGTGCCTGCCTCAACATCGCGGACGACCACCTCGAGTGGCACGGGTCCGCCGAGGCGTACCGCGCGGCGAAGGCGAAGGTCTACGAGCGCACGGTGATGGCGTGCGTCTACAACACCACCGACGAGGTCACCCGCGGGATGGTCGAGCAGGCGGACGTCGTCGACGGGTGCCGGGCCGTCGGGTTCACCCCCGGGGTTCCAGCACCCGGTGACGTCGGCGTCGTCGAGGACGTCCTCTGCGACCGCGCCTTCACCGAGGACCGCCGGTCGAGCGCGCTCGAGCTCGCGACCCTCGCCGACCTCGAGGTCGCCGGTCTCGCGAGCCCGCACATGACCATGAACGTGCTCGCCGCGGCCGCCCTCGCCCGTGCGGCGACGGTGCAGCCCGCAGCGATCCAGCAGGCGGTCCGCGGGTTCCGCGCCGACCACCACCGCACCGAACTGGTCGCGAGCGCCGACGGCGTCACCTGGGTGGACGACTCGAAGGCGACGAACCCGCACGCCGCCACCGCGTCCCTGGCGTCGTTCGACACCGTCGTGTGGATCGTCGGCGGGCTGTTCAAGGGCGTGGACATCGACGGGCTCGTGGCGCGGTTCGGCCCCGGTGTCCGCGGCGTCGTCGTCATCGGCACCGACCGGCAGCCGGTCCTGGAGGCATTCGCGCGACACGCGCCGTCGGTCCCGGTCCTGCAGGTCGAGGCATCGGACACTGATCAGGTCATGCCCGAGGCGGTCCGGCATGCCGCATCGGTCGCGAGGCCGGGCGACACGGTCCTCCTCGCCCCGGCTGCGGCGTCGTTCGACCAGTTCGACTCGTACTCCGACCGGGGGCGTCGGTTCGCGGCGGCGGTCCACGAGCACCTGGGAGGAAACGGCGATGGCGGACCTTCCGGCGAACGGCACTAGCGGCGCGACGACGGGTGCCGCACGCGGCGCGACGACGGGTGCCGCACGCGGCGCGACGACGGGTGCCGCACGCGGCGCGACGACGGGTGCCGCACGCACCGGGCGTGTGACCGACACCGGCACCTCCGGGCGGCGTCGTCCGCAGGGTGCCGTGGTCGCGGTGAAGAACGTGTTCGTGGCCGAGTCCGCGACGTTCTACACGATCCTCGGCGTCACGCTCTTCCTCGTCGTCTTCGGCGTCGTGATGGTGCTGTCCTCGTCGAGCGTCGAGCAGTACGCCGCCACGCACGACTTCTTCGGCGCCGCCTCGCGCCAGGGCCTCTACGCCGTGCTCGGTGTGCCGCTCATGCTCATCGCGAGTCGCGTCCCCTCCCGCGTCTGGCGGAAGTGGGCCATGCGGATCTTCGGTGCCGCCCTCGCGCTGCAGCTGCTCGTCTACACGCCGCTCGGCATCGAGGTGCAGGGCAACCGGAACTGGATCGGCATCGGCTCGTTCACCGCGCAGCCGTCCGAGGCCGTGAAGCTCGGCCTCGCGCTGGGCGTCGGCGCGATCATGTACGTCAAGCGCGACAAGCTCGACAACTGGAAGGAGCTGTTCGTCCCGATCGGGATCGCGATCCTCCTCCCGCTCGGCCTCGTGCTCCTCGGGGGCGACCAGGGCACGGCGATGATCATGCTCATCCTCGTGCTGGGCGCGCTCTACATCGGCGGCGCCCGGGCGAAGCACCTGCTCGCCGTCGTCGGCGCGATCGCGGTCGCGCTGCCGTTCGTCACGATGTCGTCCTCGTCGCGGTCGTACCGCATCAGTGCCTGGCTCTCCGGCTGCACCGACTCGAACCAGTACCAAGACCTCTGCTGGCAGCCCGTGCACGGCATGTGGGCGCTGGCGTCCGGCGGGGTCTTCGGCGTCGGGCTCGGCAACTCGAAGGCCAAGTGGTCCTGGCTGCCCGAGGCCGACAACGACTACATCTTCGCGATCATCGGCGAGGAACTCGGACTCATCGGCGCGGTCGTCGTGCTCGCCCTCTTCGTCGTGCTGGCGATCAGCATGATCAAGGTGATCCGGCAGAGCCGCGACCCGTTCGTGAAGACCGTCACCGGCGGCATCCTCGCCTGGATCATCGGCCAGGCCCTCGTCAACATCGCGGTCGTCCTGGGGCTGCTGCCGGTCCTCGGCGTCCCGTTGCCGCTCATCTCCGCCGGTGGTTCGGCACTCATCATGACGCTCGTCGCGATCGGCGTGGTGCTCTCCTTCGCCCGTGACCTGCCGGGCAAGCGGAGCGACGACGCCGGCCTCGACCCCGGCACCACCCTGCGCGCCGGGACCACCTCGTCCCCGCGCGGCACACGCACGAACGGAGCCCAGCGGTGAGCCGCTACCTCTTCGCCGGCGGCGGCACCGCCGGTCACGTCAACCCGTTGCTCGCGGTCGCCGACCGGCTGACCGAGCGCGACCCGGACGCCGAGGTGCTCGTGCTCGGCACGGCCGAGGGCCTCGAGTCGCGCCTGGTCCCGATGCGCGGCTACGAGTTGCTGACGATCCCGCGCCTGCCGTTCCCGCGCAAGCCGAACGCCGCAGCCCTGCGCTTCCCGGGCGCGTTCGCGCGCGCGGTGCGCCGCACGGAGCAGATCATCCGTGACCGGGACGTCGACGTCGTGCTCGGCGTCGGCGGCTACGCGGCCGCGCCGGCGTACATCGCGGCCCGTCGCACCGGGACCCCGATCGTCGTGCACGAGCAGAACGCGAAGCCGGGCCTCGCGAACCGTCTCGCCGCGTTCCTCACCGAGCACGTCGGCGTCACGTTCTCGAACACCCGGCTCCGGCACGGCCGCGTCGTCGGCATGCCGCTGCGGCGCGAGGTCGAGTCCCTCGACCGCCGGGCGGCCCGGGCCGAGGGGCTCGCCGAGTTCGGTCTGGACCCGGACCGCCCGGTGCTGCTCGTGACCGGTGGCTCGTCGGGCGCGCGGAGCATCAACCGCACGGTGAACCGCAGCGCGGCGGCGATCGTCGGTGCGGGGTGGCAGGTGCTGCACGTCGTCGGCGCGAAGTCGGACATCGGGCCGAGCGACCTCGACGGGTACCACGTGCTGCCGTACTGCGACCGCATGGACCTCGCGTACGCCGCGAGCGACTTCGTGGTCTCCCGGTCCGGCGCCGGCATGGTCTGCGAGCTGACCGCCGTCGGCCTCCCGAGCGTCCTCGTGCCGTACCCGGTCGGCAACGGCGAGCAGCGCCACAACGCGAAGGACGTCGTCGACGCCGGAGGAGCGGTCCTCGTCGCCGACGAGGAATTCGACCAGGACTGGGTGACGTTCCAGCTCCTGACGCTCCTGCAGGACCGTGCCCGCATCGCGAGCATGGCGGTCCGTGCGGGCAGCGTCGGACACCGCGACGGCGCCGACCGGATGACGGACCTCGTGCTCGACGCCGCGCGGAACGCAACAACCGGCGGCGCACCGCGCGACACGACCGGCGGCGCACCGCGCGACACGACCGGCGGCGCACCGCGCGACACGACCGACGCCGCACCGCGCGACACGACCGACGCCGCACCGCGCGACACGACCGACGCCGCACCGCGCGACACGACCGACGCCGCACCGCGCGACACGACCGACGCCGCACCGCGGGCCGGCGCCACACCACGCGCCGACGCCGCACGCGACGCCGACGGCCGGGCGACCACCGGCAGCACCACGGAGGAACCATGACCATCAAGCCGGACCTGACCCAGCCGATCCCGGACGACCTCGGCGCCGTGCACTTCGTCGGCATCGGCGGCTCCGGCATGAGCGGCATCGCCCGGATGTTCCTCGCCGCCGGGCACACCGTCAGCGGCAGCGACTCCCGCGAGACCGCCACGACGCAGACCATGCGCGACCTCGGTGCGACGGTCCACATCGGGCACGACGCCGCGAACGTGGGTGCCGCGGACACCATCGTGGTCACGAGCGCGCTCTGGCCGGACAACCCCGAGCTGCTCGAGGCGCAGCGTCGCGGCCTGCCCGTGCTGCACCGCTCCCAGGCCCTCGCCGCGCTCATCGCCGGGCAGCGGCTCGTCGCCGTCGCCGGCGCGCACGGCAAGACCACCTCGACCGGCATGATCGTCACCGCCCTCGTCGAGCTCGGCCTCGACCCGAGCTTCGTCAACGGCGGTGTCATCCAGTCCCTCGGCACGAGTTCGGCCCCCGGGTCGAGCGACCTCTTCGTGGTCGAGGCCGACGAGTCCGACGGCTCGTTCCTGCTCTACGACGTCGCCGTGGCCCTCGTGACGAACGTCGACGCCGACCACCTCGACCACTACGGCAGCGAGGAGGCCTTCATCGAGGCCTTCGTCGAGTTCACCGCGAAGGCCTCCGAGCGCGTGGTCATCTCGAGCGACGACGACGGGGCGAAGCGCGTCACCGCCGGGATCCGCGAGCGTCCGGACGCCCCCGAGATCGTGACCTTCGGCGAGGCCGCCGACGCCGACGTCCGCATCGAGCGGATCACCGAGGCAGCCGGCGTCGAGGTCGACTTCCGCGCGGCCGGCGAGTCGCACCACCTGACCCTGCGCGTCCCCGGGCGGCACAACGCCGTCAACGCGGTCGGCGCGTTCGCGGTCCTCACCGGTCTCGGCGTGGCGCCGGCCGACGCGGTCCGCGGGATCGAGGCCTTCGGCGGGACGCAGCGGCGCTTCGAGCTGCACGGCGTCGAGCGCGGCGTGGCGGTGTACGACGACTACGCGCACCACCCGACCGAGGTCGCGGCGGCGCTCAGGGCCGCACGGAACGTCGTCGGCGACGGTCGCATCATCGCCATCCACCAGCCGCACCTCTACTCGCGCACGCGACTCATGGCCGGCGACTTCGCCAAGGTCTACGAGGAGCTCGCCGACCACACGGTCGTGCTCGACGTCTACGGCGCCCGGGAGGACCCCGAGCCCGGCGTGACCGGTGCCCTGGTGCAGGAGCGCTTCCACGACCAGTCCCGCGTGGACTTCCTGCCCGACTGGGACGAGGCGTCAGCCCGGGCCGCCGCGGTCGCGCACGAGGGCGACCTCATCATGACCCTGAGCTGCGGCGACGTGTACCGGATCATCCCGCAGGTGCTCGGTGCGCTCCACGACGACTCCGAGGGGACGCCGGCCCGGTGAAGCGTCCCGAGGGGTTCGACGAGCGTCCGGAGTCGGCCGCTCCGGAGACGGGCGCCCCGGCGCCACGGCAGCGTCGTGCCCCCCGCCCACCGCGTCGCGCGGTCCCGCCGACGCCGGACGACGGCCTGGAGGCACGGCTCGACCCCGCCCCGCCGGCCGCGGACGCCGAGACGGACAGCACGCCGGGGACGTCCCCGCGTGAGCGCGCCGAGGCCTTCGCCGGCACCGCCGGTCGTCGGCTCGGCGCCGGACTGTCGTCCGTCGCCGGCCGCCTCCGCGCGTACGCGCCGGACGAGGACCACGCCACGGCGCACGACGAGTCGCGCCCCGTCGCGGACACCGCGCCCCGCCACGACGGGGCGCGACGTCCGCACGGGGGCGCGAACGAGCACCACGAGCTCGCCGAGCACGACGAACGCGCCGAGCACGACGACCGCGACGCCGGCTCCGCGACCGACGCCCGGGTCACCGACGTCCTCGAGACGCCGATCGGCGCGCGCGTGCGTGCCGCTGAGACCGCCCGCGAGGCCCGCATCGCGAAGCGCCGCCGACGCCTGCTCGAGCGCGCCGAGGTCCGGCGATTCACCCGACGGAGTCGGCACCGTCGTGCGGCCTGGATCACGGCGGCCGGCATCGTCGTCGTCCTCGGCGCGTCGATCCTCGTCGCGGTGTACTCCCCGCTCATGGCGTTGCAGACCATCGAGGTCAAGGGCACGAACCGCGTCGACGACGCCGCGCTCCGGCGGGCGCTCTCCGGGCAGATCGGCACGCCGCTCGCCCGCCTCGACTTCGACGAGGTGAAGCGCGACATCGCGGAGTTCCCCCTGGTGGAGAGCTACGTGACGGAGGAGGCACCCCCGCACACGCTCGTGGTGACCGTGACCGAGCGCACCCCGGTGGTCGCCGTGCGGTCCGGGCGCTCCTTCGACCTCGTCGACCCCGCCGGGATCGTCGTGCAGTCGGCGAAGGCCCGCCCGGCGACGATGCCGCTCGCGGACATCGGCAGCGCGAAGCTCGGCTCGCGGGTGTTCCGCACCATGACCGAGGTGGTCCTCGCGCTCCCGTCGACCGTCCGCTCGCAGACGAAGGCCGTCGCGGCCTCGACCGCGGACGACGTCACCCTGACCCTGCAGGACGGCTCGAAGGTGGTCTGGGGGAGCCCCGACTCGTCCGACGCCAAGGCGCGCCTGCTGGCCGCCCTCGTCAAGGACCACGAGGCCAGGAACCCCGGGACCGTCGTGGAGTACGACGTCAGCGCGCCGGACAACGGCGTGATCCGCGCTGCGGGCTAGCCGGTCCCGCCGACGTCGTCGGACGGCCGGGACCGCGTGTGTCCGGGCGGAATCGCGCGACACGCGGCGTGGCGGCTGGGCAGCGTGCGGAGGGCACCCGTAGCGTCGACGCAAGCACCACACCTAGCAGCAAAAACCCTGACTTTCAAGTAGAGGTTGAGGGTTCAACCGGAGGCCGGACTGACGTGACCACGAACCACAACTACCTCGCCGTCATCAAGGTCGTCGGAGTCGGCGGCGGCGGCGTCAACGCCGTCAACCGCATGATAGAACTCGGCCTCCGCGGCGTGGAGTTCATCGCGATCAACACCGACGCACAGGCCCTGCTGCTCAGCGACGCCGACGTCAAGCTCGACGTCGGTCGCGAGATCACCCGCGGCCTCGGTGCCGGCGCGGACCCCGAGGTCGGCCGGCGTGCCGCCGAGGACCACGCCGAGGAGATCGAGGAGGCCCTCGCCGGCGCCGACATGGTCTTCGTCACCGCCGGTGAGGGCGGCGGGACCGGCACGGGTGGTGCTCCCGTGGTCGCCCGCATCGCGAAGTCGATCGGTGCGCTGACCATCGGTGTCGTCACCAAGCCGTTCAGCTTCGAGGGCAAGCGCCGGCAGTCCCAGGCCGAGAACGGCGTCGCGTCGCTCAAGGACGAGGTCGACACGCTCATCGTCGTGCCGAACGACCGCCTGCTCGAGATCTCCGACCGCGGCATCTCCATGGTCGAGGCGTTCGCCACCGCCGACCAGGTGCTCCTCGCCGGTGTCCAGGGCATCACCGACCTCATCACGACCCCGGGTCTCATCAACCTCGACTTCGCCGACGTCAAGTCGGTGATGCAGGGTGCGGGTTCGGCGCTCATGGGCATCGGCTCGTCCCGCGGGGCGGACCGGGCGATCAAGGCGGCCGAGCTCGCCGTCGCCAGCCCGCTGCTCGAGGCCTCGATCGACGGCGCGCACGGCGTGCTGCTCTCGATCCAGGGCGGTTCGAACCTCGGCATCTTCGAGATCAACGACGCCGCCCGCCTGGTGCAGGAGGCCGTCCACCCCGAGGCGAACATCATCTTCGGTGCGGTCATCGACGACACCCTCGGCGACGAGGTCCGCGTGACCGTCATCGCCGCGGGCTTCGACGGCGGCGAGCCGACCGGGCAGCAGAAGGAGCGTCGCTCGAGCTGGGTCGACCCCGAGGCCGGGGCGACGTCGCCGGTGGCGGCCGGCGCGACCGGTGCGGTCGACGACGCCGCACCCTCGACCCCCTCGTGGGCGTCGCAGGAGCACCAGGCGCCGGCGCAGCGCGCCGCCGACCCGGCGTTCGACGACGACGACGACGAGCTCGACGTCCCCGACTTCCTGAAGTAAGCCGACCATGGCAGGTGAGTCGCGCCGCCCCACCGGCACGGCCGCCACGCCGCTGGCGCGTCGTGTCGGAACCGGCGTCGTGGGCCCTCCGTCTGCCCCGTCCCACGACGACGGACTGGAGGCGCGGCTCGCGTCCGTCAGGGCGGGCATCACGGACGCGGCGCGGGTGGCGGGGCGCAGCCCCGACGAGCTGACGCTCGTCGTCGTCACCAAGTACCACCCGGCGTCACTCGTGCGCGAACTCGCTGCGCTCGGTGTCACCGACGTGGGGGAGAACCGCCACCAGGAGGCCCAGGCGAAGGCCGCGGAGCTCGCCGACCTGCCGCTCACCTGGCACTTCGTCGGGCAGCTCCAGTCGAAGAAGGCCCGGCAGGCACGGCGGTACGCACACGTCGTGCAGTCACTCGACCGGGACTCGGTGGTGGACGCGTTCGCGCCGACCGCCGCCGAGCCGGAGCCACCGGTCATCGACGGCTTCGTGCAGGTCAACCTCACGGATGACCCGGACCGCGGTGGCGTGCGGCCCGACGCCGTCGAGGCGATGGTCGAGCGGGTGTTGGGCACCGGGACGATCCGGTTGCGGGGCGTCATGGCGGTCGCACCGCTCGACGAGGAACCCCGAGCGGCGTTCGCCCGGCTCCGTGGGATCTCGGAGCGGGTGGTCTCCCTCGCGCCCGCCGCGACGGACATCAGCGCCGGCATGAGCGGCGACTACGCGGAGGCGATCGCCGAGGGCGCGACACACCTCCGGATCGGGACCGCAATCACCGGGAAACGGCCGGACGCACCGTAGCCTCGACAGCAGGGCAACCACGAGCACGAACCCGGGAGGAACCATGGCTGGTCCGCTGAAGAAGACGATGGTCTACCTCGGCCTCGCCGACGAGGAACTCGAGTACGAGGACGAGCCGCAGGCCGCCCCGGCGCGCGCGCAGGCAGCACCCGCCGCCGCTGCTCCGGCTGCCCCGGAGAACCCGGTGGCGGCTGCACCCGCACCGACCCCGGCCCCCGAGCCCAAGGCGCACACCTCGCAGCGCGGTGCCCAGGTCACCCCGCTCCGCCGCTCGCACACGACCGCACAGAAGGCGACCCCGGTCCAGGAAATGAACGAGATCCTCACCGTCCACCCCCGCGAGTACAAGGACGCGCAGTCCATCGCCGAGAGCTTCCGTGACGGCATCCCCGTGATCATCAACCTCACGCAGATGACCGAGGCGGACGCGCGTCGCATGATCGACTTCGCCTCGGGGCTGTCGCTCGGCCTCTACGGCAAGATCGAGCGCGTCACGAACAAGGTGTTCCTCCTCTCCCCGGCCCACGTCGCAGTGAGCGGTGAGGCGCCTGAGGTAGAGTCCGACATCGAGGCGAACTTCTTCGCCCAGTCCTGAGCCGGACCCAGCGCGCGCTCACCGCCCGCGCTGACCGGCCGGCCCACCCGCCCGTGGCCGTCCGTCCCTGACCGACCGGTCCGGGGAGCAGCCACCCGAGACGAGCGAGCCCCACCGTGACCGCGATCCTCACGATCCTGTCCTACGCACTCCTGCTGTACATCATCGTGCTCTGGGGCCGGTTCGCCCTGGACCTCGTGCAGACCTTCAACCGGCAGTGGCGCCCCCGTGGCGGACTGCTCGTGGTGGCCGACGTGGTCTACACGGTCACGGACCCGCCCATCCGGTTCGTGCGCCGACTCCTCCCGCCCATGCGGATGGGACCGGTCGCCCTGGACTTCGGCTGGACGATCGTGCTGCTCGTGGCGATCATCGTCCGGTTCATCGTCAACCTGCTCATCGCGGCCTCGGCCACGGCCTGATCCAGCCGCGACACGCGCCACGCCAGGCGCGGTGACGACTCCCCGACCCCGTCGGTGTACGGTGGTCGGGATCGATGCCCGCTCCGGCGCGGCATCCGCACCACGCGGTGCGACTGGTAGGTTCGGTCGCACCGGGAGTGGTTCCACACGTTCAGCAGTTCTATTGAGGTGACGGCAATGGCTTTGACGCCGGAAGACGTAGTCAACAAGCGGTTCCAGCCGACGAAGTTCCGTGAGGGCTACGACCAGGACGAGGTCGACGACTTCCTCGACGAGGTCGTGGTCGAGCTCCGTCGCCTGACCGCGGAGAACGACGAGCTGCGCCAGCGCCTGCAGGCCGCCGAGTCGGCGCCGAAGCCGGCCGCGACCGAGCAGGTCGCCGAGCAGCCCGAGTCGACCCCCGAGCCCGAGCCGGCCCCCGTCGCCGCCGCTCCGGAGCCCACGCCGGTCGCCGCCGCCGCTGCACCCGCTGCGGCCACGGTCTCCCCGGACGAGGACACCGAGGGCACGACGAACCTCCTCACGCTCGCCCGTCGTCTCCACGAGGAGCACGTCCGCGAGGGCATCGAGAAGCGCGACGCGCTCATCGCCGAGGGCACCGCGCAGGCCGCTCGCCTGGTCTCCGACGCCGAGGCCAAGCAGCGCCAGATCATCGCCGACACCGAGAACACGAACCGCCAGCGTGTCGCGGTGCTCGAGCAGGAGCAGCGCCAGCTCGAGGGCAAGATCGACGAGCTCCGCACGTTCGAGCGCGACTACCGTGCGCAGCTCAAGAGCTACATCCAGGGGCAGCTCAACGAGCTCGAGACCTCTGGCGGCACCGAGCAGTCCGGCTTCGCGCCGGCCTCTGCCTCGGGCGTCGGCAACTGACGTTGTCACGACCCGCACCACGAGCGAAGGTCAGTGTCCGCGCGATCGCGGCACTGGCCTTCGCCGCTGTCGTCGTGGTGGCGTTCGACCAGACGGTGAAGGCGCTCGTCGTCGCGCACCTGCCGTACGGCCAGGTGGTCCCGGTGCTCGGGGGCGCGCTGCAGTTCCTCTACGTCCGGAACCCCGGGGCCGCGTTCTCCTTCGCGGTGAACATGACCTGGGTGTTCTCGATCGTCTCCGCGGCCGTCGTCGTCGCCATCGTCGTGTTCGCGCGGCGGATCCGGTCCATGTGGTGGGCGATCGTCCTCGGCATGCTGCTCGGCGGTGCGCTCGGCAACCTGCTCGACCGGCTCTTCCGTGAGCCCGGGTTCGGTCGAGGCCACGTCGTGGACTTCATCTCGACGCCGTGGATGATGCCCGCGATCTACAACATCGCCGACTCGTTCATCTGCGTCAGCATGGTGATCTTCGTCCTGCTCGTGATCCTCGGCGTGAACCTCGACGGCACCCGTGCCGTGAGCGAGAAGCAGCGACGCGAGCGGGACGCAGCAGACGCGAGCGCCGAGGCGGAGGCGAGCAGTGCCTCCCGGCCGCTCGTCGACGACCCGCGCGCGCCGCGTGACGGACGCGACGCGCACGGCCGTGACCAGCTCGGCCACGACGCCACGTGAGGCACGACCGTTGAGTGAGACCCGATCCCTCCCCGTCCCGGACGGCCTCGCGGGCGAGCGCGTCGACGCCGCCATCGCGAAGCTGCTCGGGTTCAGCCGGTCGTTCGCGGCCGACGTCGTCGCGGCCGGAGGCGTGACCGTCGACGGCGTCACGGCGGACAAGTCCGACCGGCTGCACGCGGACTCCTGGCTCCAGGTCGAGTGGACGCCGAAGGAAGCTCCGCGCATCGTCCCCGTCGAGGTGCCCGGCATGACGATCGTGCACGACGACGAGGACATCGTCGTCGTGGACAAGCCGATCGGCGTCGCGGCACACCCCTCGCCCGGGTGGGACGGCCCGACGGTGCCGGGAGGCCTCGCAGCCGCCGGCTTCACGATCGCGACCTCCGGCGCGGCCGAGCGCGCGGGCATCGTGCACCGGCTCGACGTCGGGACCTCCGGGCTGATGGTCGTCGCCAAGACCGAGCTCGCGTACACCCACCTGAAGCGCGCGTTCAAGGAGCGGACGGTCGACAAGGTCTACCACGCGCTCGCCCAGGGCCACCCGGACCCGACCTCCGGCACCATCGACGCCCCGATCGGCCGGCACCCGTCGAGCGACTGGAAGTTCGCGGTCACTGCGGACGGCAAGCCGAGCGTGACGCACTACGAGACGCTCGAGGCCTTCCGGTCGGCGACGCTGCTCGAGGTGCACCTCGAGACGGGGCGGACGCACCAGATCCGCGTGCACATGGCGGCGACCCGGCACCCGCTCGTCGGGGACACGATGTACGGGGCCGATCCGGTGCTCGCGAACGAGCTCGGGCTGACCCGGCAGTGGCTCGATGCGGTGCGGCTCGGCTTCGAGCACCCGCGCACGGGGGAGTGGGTGGAGTTCCAGGCGTCGTACCCGGAGGACCTGCAGGAGGCGCTCGACCGCATCCGCGCCGCGTAGGCGGGGTGCGGCGCCGGTGCTCGGCGCGGCGGCTCGCCCGGGCGCGGGCGCCGTGGTCGCGGAAACCGTCGCTCGCGGGGGCGGCGGGCGACGGTTCGTGCGACCACCCTGGTACGCCGACGGCGTGTTGCGCGACCGGGACGTCGCGCCCCGCGCGTGGCGCGCCCCGGTCCCGGCCTGGAGGCGCGTGGCGGGGCCGCCCCGGGCCTCCCGTCCGGCGCGGTGCGGCGCGGCGCGGCCGCGCGCCACGGCACGCGCGCCGAGAGGGCGCGAACCGTCGCTCTCGCCGGCGGACGGCGACACTTCGCGACCACGCGGCACCGCGGATGCGGCGTGTCCCGACCGATCGACGGCGCCCGCCCACGTGAGTCACCGAGCGCCACGCCGCCACGCCCGGGAATGTGGGTGGCCGCGGTTAGGCTGTTCCCACACCGCAGCAGCTCCCGCGAACCGGAGGTTCCGTGTCGGATTCCGACTCCTTCGTCCACCTGCACGTGCACAGCGAGTACTCGATGCTCGACGGTGCCGCGCGTCTCGGCGACCTCGTGGCCGAGACGGCCGCGCAGGGCATGCCCGCCGTCGCCGTCACCGACCACGGCAACATGTTCGGTGCGTTCGAGTTCTGGAAGGCGGCGAAGGCCGGCGGCGTCAAGCCGATCATCGGGACCGAGGCGTACATCACGCCGCGCACGCACCGCTCCGACAAGACCCGCGTGCGCTGGGGTGACGGCGGCGGGGACGACGTCTCCGGTGCGGGTTCGTACACCCACATGACGATGTTCGCCGAGAACACCACGGGCATGCACAACCTGTTCCGGCTGTCGTCGAAGGCCTCGCTCGAGGGCTACTACTTCAAGCCCCGCATGGACATCGAGCTGCTGCAGGAGTACCACGAGGGCATCATCGCGACGACGGGCTGCCCCTCGGGTGAGATCCAGACGCGCCTGCGCCTCGGGCAGTACGACGAGGCGGTGCAGGCCGCGGCGGACTACCGCGACATCTTCGGCAAGGAGAACTACTTCGCCGAGATCATGGACCACGGGCTCGAGATCGAGCGGCGGATCATGAGCGACCTCATCCGCCTCGCGAAGGACCTCGGGATCCCGCTGGTCGGCACGAACGATCTCCACTACACGCACGCCCACGACGCCAAGTCGCACGCGGCCCTGCTCTGCGTCCAGTCCGGCGCGACGCTGAACGACCCGAACCGGTTCAAGTTCGACGCCGACGAGTTCTACCTCAAGACCCCGCAGCAGATGCGGCACCTGTTCCGTGACAGCCCGGAAGCCTGCGACAACACGCTGCTCATCGCCGAGCGGTGCAACGTCGAGTTCGACACCGCGGCGAACTACATGCCGAAGTTCCCGGTGCCCGAGGGTGAGACCGAGCACTCCTGGTTCGAGAAGGAGGTCCGCAAGGGCCTCGAGTACCGCTACCCGGACGGCATCTCGCCCGAGGTGCAGGAGCGCGCCGACTACGAGGTCGGGATCATCAACCAGATGGGCTTCCCGGGGTACTTCCTCGTCGTCGCCGACTTCATCAACTGGTCGAAGAACAACGGCATCCGCGTCGGACCGGGCCGTGGTTCCGGCGCCGGGTCGATGGTGGCGTACGCGATGCGCATCACCGACCTCGACCCGATCCGGCACGGCCTCATCTTCGAGCGGTTCCTCAACCCGGACCGCGTCTCGATGCCCGACTTCGACGTCGACTTCGACGACCGGCGCCGCGGTGAGGCGATCAAGTACGTCACGGAGAAGTACGGCTCCGAGCGTGTCGCGCAGATCGTCACCTACGGCACCATCAAGGCGAAGCAGGCGCTCAAGGACTCCTCGCGCGTCCTCGGCTTCCCGTTCGGCATGGGCGAGAAGCTCACCAAGGCGATGCCGCCGCCCGTGATGGGCAAGGACATCCCGCTCACCGGGATCTTCGACAAGGACCACCCGCGCTACAAGGAGGCCGTCGACGTCCGGACGGTCGTCGAGACCGACCCCGAAGCGAAGACGGTCTTCGACACCGCGCTCGGGCTCGAGGGGCTGAAGCGCCAGTGGGGCGTGCACGCCGCCGGCGTCATCATGTCGAGCGACCCGCTCATCGACATCATCCCGATCATGAAGCGGGAGCAGGACGGCCAGATCGTCACGCAGTTCGACTACCCGGCAGCGGAGTCGCTCGGCCTGATCAAGATGGACTTCCTGGGGCTCCGCAACCTCACGATCATCAGCGACGCCCTCGACAACATCCGGACGAACCGGGGGACCGAGCTCGACCTCGAGACGATGGGCCTCGAGGACGACGAAGCCTACAAGCTCCTCCAGCGCGGCGACACGCTCGGGGTGTTCCAGCTCGACGGTGGCCCGATGCGCGGTCTGCTGCGGCTCATGAAGCCGGACAACTTCGAGGACATCTCCGCGCTCATCGCCCTGTACCGTCCTGGGCCGATGGGTGCGAACTCGCACACGAACTACGCGCTGCGCAAGAACGGCGAGCAGGCGATCACCCCGATCCACCCGGAGCTCGCCGAGCCGCTGGCCGACATCCTGGACCAGACCTACGGTCTGATCATCTACCAGGAGCAGGTCATGGCCATCGCACAGAAGGTCGCCGGCTTCTCACTCGGCCAGGCGGACATCCTCCGCCGCGCGATGGGCAAGAAGAAGAAGTCCGAGCTCGACAAGCAGTTCGCGGGCTTCGAGCAGGGCATGAAGGACAACGGCTACTCCGACGCGGCGATCAAGACGCTGTGGGACATCCTGCTGCCGTTCTCCGACTACGCGTTCAACAAAGCGCACTCGGCCGCGTACGGCGTGGTGTCCTTCTGGACGGCCTACCTCAAGGCGCACTACCCGGCCGAGTACATGGCCGCGCTGCTCACGAGCGTCGGCGACGCTCGCGACAAGCTCGCGCTCTACCTCAACGAGTGCCGCCGCATGGGAATCAAGGTCATGCCGCCGGACGTCAACGAATCGATCGGGTTCTTCGCGGCCGTCGGCGACGACATCCGGTTCGGCATGGGCGCGATCCGCAACGTCGGCTTCAACGTCGTCGACGACATCGTGAAGGCGCGGACCGAGAAGGGCGCGTTCGAGTCGTTCCACGACTTCCTCCGCAAGATCCCGATCTCCTCCGCGAACAAGCGGACGGTCGAGTCGCTCATCAAGGCCGGCGCCTTCGACGAGTTCGGCAACAGCCGACGCTCGCTCGTCGAGATCCACGAGGGAGCCGTCGAGTCCGCGGTGAAGGTCAAGCGCGACGAGGCCAACGGCAACGTCGGGTTCGACTTCGACTCCCTCTTCGCCGAGGTCGCCGAGGAGCAGCCGACGGCCGCACCGGTCTCCCAGGTGCCGGACCGCCCCGAGTGGTCGAAGCGCGACAAGCTCGCGTTCGAGCGGGACATGCTCGGGCTCTACGTGTCCGACCACCCGCTCGCCGGCCTCGAGATCGAGCTCGCGAAGCACCAGTCGATCACCATCGCGGACCTCATCGCGGCGGACGACTCCGTCGAGGGCGAGACGGTCACGGTGGCGGGACTCCTCACGAGCGTGCAGCACCGCGTGGCGAAGTCGTCGGGCAACCCCTACGGCATCGTCCAGATCGAGGACTTCGGCGGCGAGATCGGCGTCATGTTCCTCGGCAAGACGTACCAGGAGTTCGGGCCGTCGCTCGTGGCGGACTCGATCGTCGTCCTCCGCGGCCGCGTGAACGTCCGTGACGACGGCAAGGCGCTGCACGCGGTCAGCATGTTCCAGCCGAACGTCGGCGACGTCATGGGTTCCGGTCCGTTGACGCTGTCGTTGCCCGAGCGGCAGGCGACCACCGAGACGGTCACCGAGCTCGCCGCGGTGCTCGGCCGGCACAGCGGGGAGACCGAGGTCCGGCTGAAGCTGCTCAAGGACGACGTCGCCCGGACGTTCGAGCTGCCGTTCCCGGTGAACCTGACGCCCGACCTGTTCGGCGAGCTGAAGAGCCTGCTCGGCCCGCGCTGCCTGGTCTGACGTGTACGGCGCGCCCGGTGACGCCGCGGCACCGCCCGACGCTGCGGTGCTGGCGGCGTTCGGCGTCGCCGACATCGCGCCGGTTCGCCTCGTCGGCGGACGCGGCATGACCTGGCGCGCCGGCCCGGTCGTGCTCCGCCCGCACGACGAGGCCGCAGTCACCGACTGGCGCGCCGCCGTGCTCGACGGCCTCGACGACACGCCCGCGTTCCGGACGCCCCGGCCGGTCCGCACCACCACCGGAGCGTGGCGTGCGGGGGAGTGGGAGGCATAGGCGTGGGTACCGGGTCGACCCGACCCCTCGCGGGTCGAGGCCGTCGTCGACGCGGGGCGCGCCTTCCACGACGCGATCGCCGGGCTGCGTCGTCCCGCGTTCCTGGAGGACCCGTCAGAGCTCCTCGACGACGCCTGGTCGCGCGCGGACCGGATGGCCTGGGGCGACGAGCCGCTGCCGGCCGACCCGACGCTCGACCGGCTCGCGCAGGCGTTCCGGCCGGTGGCGACCCCGTCGCAGCTCGTGCACGGGGACCTGCTCGGCAACGTCCTCTTCGCCGACGGCGCCCCGCCGACGATCATCGACTGGCCGCCGTACTGGCGTCCCGCCGGCACCGGTGAGGCGGTCGCCGTGGTCGACGCGGTCTGCTGGCAGGGCGTCCCGACCTCCGCGCTGGTGCCGCTCGGGCACGGCACCCCGGACTGGCCGCAGCTCCTCGTCCGCGCGCTCGCGTTCCGCATCGCGACGCTGCACGTCCTCGGTGCGTGGGACGACCTCGCGGTGGCACGGCACGCTGCGGTCGTCGAGGCGGTCGCCCCCGTCTGACGGCCTGGAGGCACGGCCCGGCCCCGCCAGGAGGCTGTCGGCCGTCGTCGCTAGGCTTGGTGCCCTGATGATGCAGCGAATCGACCTCCGTGGTGGCCTCCCCGCCCGCGCCGAACTCCTCCGCCTCATGCCGCGTGCCGTCGGTGACGTCTCGCACGCCGTCGACGCCGCTCGCGAGCTCGTCGACGCGGTGCGGGAGCACGGGGCGGCGGCGCTCCGCGAGCAGGCCGACCGTTTCGACGGCGGTGCCCCGGAGCACGTGCGGGTGCCGGCGGCCGAGATCGCGGCAGCGGTCGCGGGACTCACCCCCGAACTCCGCACGGCCCTCGACGAAGCGATCCGCCGTGTCCGTGCCGCGAGTGCCGCCCAGGTGCCCGCCGGGTCCGTCACCACCCTCGCGGACGGGGCCGAGGTGCACCAGCGCTGGCAGCCGATGCGTCGTGTCGGGCTCTACGTGCCCGGTGGCAAGGCCGTCTACCCGTCGAGCGTCGTCATGAACGTCGTGCCCGCGCAGATCGCCGGTGTCGGCTCGATCGCGTTGGTGTCCCCGCCGCAGCGTGCCCACGGCGGACACGTCCACCCGACGATCCTCGCGGCAGCGGGGCTCCTCGGCGTGGACGAGGTCTACGCGATGGGCGGTGCCGGCGCGGTCGGTGCCCTCGCGTACGGCGTGCCGGAGATCGGCCTCGAGCCGGTCGACCTCGTGACGGGCCCCGGCAACAACTACGTCGCGGCGGCGAAGCGGATCGTCCGCGGCACGGTCGGCATCGACTCCGAGGCCGGCGCCACCGAGATCCTCGTGATCGCCGACGACTCGGCCGACGCGGGGTACGTGGCCGCCGACCTCATCAGCCAGGCCGAGCACGACGAGCAGGCGGGCAGCGTGCTGGTGACCACGTCGCCGGCGTTCGCCGATGCGGTCGAGGCCGCGATCCCGGAACGCACCGAACGCGTGGGGACCGCCGCGCGCCTCCAGACCGCCCTGGACGGTCCGCAGTCCGCGATCGTGCTCGTGGACTCGCTGGCCGATGCCGCGGCCGTGAGCAACGCCTACGGGCCGGAGCACCTCGAGATCCAGACCGCCGACGACGACGCGGTCCTCGCCGACATCGACGCCGCGGGTGCGGTGTTCGTGGGACCGAGCACACCGGTGAGCCTCGGCGACTACCTCGCCGGGTCGAACCACGTCCTGCCGACCGGTGGGCAGGCGCGGTTCGGGTCCGGGCTCTCGGCGTCCACCTTCCTGCGGCCGCAGCAGGTGATCCGGTACTCGGCCGAGGCGCTGGCCGAGGTCGCGCCGCACATCGTGGCGCTCGCGACCGAGGAGCAGCTGCCCGCGCACGGGGCCGCCGTGACGGAGCGCACGAACCGATAGCCTGGGCACGCCATGTTCTGCCCCTTCTGCCGCCATCCGGACTCCCGCGTCGTCGACTCCCGCACGAGCGACGACGGCACCTCCATCCGTCGCCGTCGCCAGTGCCCGAACTGCGGGCGCCGGTTCTCGACGACCGAGACGGCGTCGCTCAACGTCGTGAAGCGCAACGGCGTCACCGAGCCGTTCAGCCGCGACAAGATCGTCTCGGGTGTCCGGAAGGCGTGCCAGGGCCGTCCGGTGACCGACGGCGACCTCGCGATCCTCGCGCAGCGTGTCGAGGAGACCGTGCGGTCGTCCGGCTCCAGCCAGATCGACGCGAACGACATCGGGCTCGCGATCCTCGCGCCGCTCCGTGAGCTCGACGAGGTCGCGTACCTCCGCTTCGCGAGCGTGTACCAGGCCTTCGACTCCCTCGAGGACTTCGAGGACGCCATCGGCCAGCTCCGCCTCGACCACCACGCCGCTGCCCGTCCCGAGGGCGCGGACGCGTGAGCGTCGGCGTCGAGCGAGCCATCCGCGGCGGGTACGAGGTCGTCTTCCGCTCCGTGTTCGCGAACATGGACCCGGAGCGAGCCCATCACCTCGCGTTCGCCGTCATCCGGGTGATCCCGCACGTGCCGTTCATCGGGCGACTCGTCGAACGGTCCTCCCGCCCGTCGGCCGCCGACGGCATCACGACGATGGGGATCCACTTCCCGTCGCGGTTCGGTCTCGCGGCCGGGTTCGACAAGGACGCGAAGGGCATCCGGGGTCTCGGCGTGCTGGGGTTCGGCCACGTCGAGGTCGGCACGATCACCGCCAAGCCGCAGCCCGGCAACGAGCGACCACGGCTGTTCCGACTCATCCCGGACCGGGCACTCATCAACCGGATGGGGTTCAACAACCACGGCGCACCTGCTGCGTCGCGTCGCCTCGAACGGGCACGACGCAACTCCGGCAGGCCGGTCATCGGCGTCAACATCGGCAAGAGCCGCGTGGTCGACGTCGCGGACGCGATCGACGACTACCTCGAGTCGACGCGGCTCCTCGCGCCGTTCGCCGACTACCTCGCCGTGAACGTCAGCTCGCCGAACACACCGGGGCTCCGTGGTCTCCAGGAGCTCGACCAGCTCCGGCCGCTCCTCACCGCCGTGCGCGACGCCGCAGGGCGGACCCCGGTGCTCGTGAAGATCGCGCCTGACCTGACCGACGAGCAGATCGACGCCATCGCCGGACTCGCTGTCGAGCTCGGGCTCTCCGGGATCATCGCGAACAACACCACGATCGACCGTTCCGGGCTGCAGACCCCGGCGGCCGAGGTCGAGGCGATGGGAGCGGGCGGCCTCTCCGGTGCGCCGCTCGCTGCCCGGTCGCTCGACGTCCTGCGGCGTGTCCGGGCTGCCGTCCCCGAAGACTTCTGCGTCATCGCGGTCGGGGGAGTGACGAGCGAACAGGACGTGCAGGACCGCGTCGAAGCCGGGGCGACGCTCGTGCAGGGCTACACGGCCTTCCTCTACGAGGGGCCGACCTGGGCTGCGCGCATCAACCACCTCCGTCGTCGTCGGCTGCGGCGCGCCGCTCGCTGACGGCGGGCGGGCGGGCAGCCCGGGCGAGCGGGCAGCCCGGGCGGGCGGGCAGCCCGGGCGGGCGGGCAGCCCGGGCGCGCTCGGGCTCGGCATCGGAGTGGCAGGCGCGCAAGACGCGGTCGCGCGCGAGGTCACGACACCCCGCTCAGCTTCAGCGGCCGGTCACGAAGGGTCGCTCTCGGCGCTCGTGACCGACGGCTCGTGACCCTTCGGCGTGAGCGCGGCGGGGAGTCGTGACCGGTTGCAAGGCGGGCCCGGGCGCGCTCGGGCTCGGAATCGGGGTGGCAGGCGCGCAAGACGCGGTCGCGCGCGAGGTCACGACACCCCGCTCAGCTTCAGCGGCCGGTCACGAAGGGTCGCTCTCGGCGCTCGTGACCGACGGCTCGTGACCCTTCGGCGTGAGCGCGGCGGGGAGTCGTGACCGGTTGCAAGGCGGGCCCGGGCACGGGCACGGGCACGGGCACGAGCACGGGCACGGGCGCGGCGGCGGAGGTGAGCGGCATGTCGCGCGACCAACTCGACGCATTCCGCACCCAGGAACGCAGGAGCGCCGCCCGACCGAGGTCGAGCGGCGCTCCGAGCAGGACGTCCGGACGGACGCCGGTCAGACGGTGGGGTACTGCCGGCGACCCACCTGCGGCTTCGGCAGGCGGAGGAACCGCAGCTGCCACGTCCGCGTGAGGATGTAGAGGAACGTGCCGCGCTGCATCGACCCGAACTTGTTCGTCAGCTTCTTGCGAAGCGACAGCCAGAGGACGACGCAGTCGAGCACGAACAGCGCGACGAACGCCCACACGAGCAGCAGCGCGTAGGACGCCAGCACGGTCTGCGAGGCCGCGAACCCGACGATGAGGAAGAGCACGAGCACCGGCATCATGACCTCGCCGATGTTCCACCGCGCGTCGATCCAGTCGCGCACGAACCGACGCTGCTCGCCGCGGTCCTTCGCGGGGAGGTAGCGCTCCTCGCCGTTCGCCATGCCGACGCGGGCCTTCTCGCGCTCCGTGTTCAGCCGGGCGCGCGCCGCCTTCTTGTCCGCGGGGGAGTTGCCGACGAGGGGGCGACGGTTCGCGGCCTCACGCTCACGGCGGCTCGGCGTCGGCCGACCCTTGCCCTGCTCGAGGAGCTCGGCCTCGGACGGGTTGACGGTCGTGTTGGTCTTGGGGGCTGCCTTCGCCACGGTGGGTTCCTGACTGCGGTTGCGTGCTGGATCGTCCTCTAGATTACGGGACATGACCGACACCGACCAGCACGCAGCAGCCACCGACCCCGCGCTCCTCGACGCCCTGCGCGAACACGTGCAGGGGGCGCTGCCGGCGACCATCGCCGACCTGTCCGCCCTCGTCCGCCTGCCCTCGGTGTCGTGGTCGGCGTTCGACCCGGCGAACGTCCGCGCGAGTGCGGAGGCGGTCGCGGACCTGGCCCGGAGCACCGGTGTGTTCGCCGACGACGCCGTGCGCATCGTCCGCTCGGCCATCGAGGGCGACACCCCGCAGGACACCAGCGCCCCGCAGGACAACAGCGCCCAGCAGGACACCACCGCCCCGCAGGACACCGACGGCGCCGACGTGGAGCTCGGCCAGCCCGCGGTGCTCGCGGTCCGCCCGGCGCGGAACGGCAAGCCCACCGTCATGCTCTACGCGCACCACGACGTGCAGCCCCAGGGTGACGAGGCCCTCTGGGAGACGCCGCCGTTCGAGCCGACCCTCCGCGGCGACCGCCTCTACGGCCGCGGTGCCTCGGACGACAAGGCCGGCGTGATGACCCACATCGCGTCCCTCCGGGCCATGCACGCGCAGTTCGGCGACGACCTCGACCTCGGTGTCGTGCTGTTCGTGGAGGGCGAGGAGGAGTTCGGCTCACGGTCGTTCCGCACGTTCCTCCGCGAGCAGAAGGAGCACCTCGCCGCCGACGTGATCGTCGTGGCCGACAGCGACAACTGGTCCGCCGAGGTCCCCTCGATCACGGTGTCGCTCCGCGGCAACGTCACCTTCAAGCTCACCCTGACGACCCTCGAGCACGCGAGCCACAGCGGCATGTTCGGCGGCGCGGCCCCGGACGCGATGATCCCGATGGTGCGCCTGCTCGCCTCGCTCCACGACGACGACGGCTCGGTCGCGGTCGAGGGCCTCACCTCGTACGACGCCGACGTCCCCGAACGCTCCGACGACGAGCTGGCCGCGGACGCCGCGCTCCTGCCCGGTGTCCGCCCGGTCGGCACCGGCCCGGTGCTCAGCCGCATGTGGTTCCAGCCGTCGATCACCGTCACCGGCATGGACGTCCCGAGCGTCGCCAACGCGTCGAACACGCTCCTGCCGACCGTGAGCGCCCGGATCTCCGTCCGCGTCGCACCCGGCCAGTCGGCGGTCGAGGCGCGCGACGCCGTCGAGCGCCACCTCCGCGCGCACGTGCCGTTCGGCGCGCACCTCGAGCTCAGCGAGCCGGACGCCGGCGACGGGTTCCTCGTCGACACCGCCGGGTGGGCCGTGCAGGACGCCCGTGTCGCGATGCGTGAGGGCTGGGGCGCCGAGGCGGTCGAGCAGGGCATCGGCGGGTCGATCCCGTTCGTCTCCCACCTGGCCGCGGAGTTCCCGGAGGCACAGATCCTGGTGACCGGCGTCGAGGACCCCGACACCCGTGCGCACAGCCCGAACGAGTCGCAGCACCTCGGCGTGCTGCACCGCGCGATCGCGTCGGAGACGATCCTCCTGGCGCGGCTCGCGACGCGCTGACGCGCTCGCTCAGGCACGCTGACGCGCTCGCTCCGGGCGCGCTGACGCGCGTGACGACGGACGGGAGGCCCGTGGCGACCCCGCCACGAGCCTCCCGTCCGTCCGTCCTCACCACTGTCCACAGGCCTGCTCCGTCCACAGCGCCGCCGTGACCTGCTGCGCCCGTCGGCGGGGCGTGCTTACAATCGACCCGGGGCACGGTGATCCGCACCGGCCCGGAGGGAGACGCGCGATGAGCGACACCATCACCGAAGCGCAGACCGCTGCGACCGAGACGGCGACGCACGGTGTGCAGCTGAGCGACGCGGCTGCGGCCAAGGTGGCGAGCCTCCTCGAGCAGGAAGGGCGCGACGACCTCCGCCTGCGCCTCGCGGTCCAGCCCGGCGGCTGCTCCGGTCTCATCTACCAGCTCTACTTCGACGAGCGCCTGCTCGACGGCGACACCACGGCCGGGTTCGAGCCCGGCGTCGAGGTCGTCGTCGACAAGATGAGCGTCCCGTACCTCGACGGCGCCACGATCGACTTCGAGGACACCATCCAGAAGCAGGGCTTCACCATCGACAACCCGAACGCGCAGGGCAGCTGCGCGTGCGGCGACAGCTTCCACTGACGCCGACGGCCCGCACCACGGGCGACACGCGAGCGGGGAGTGACCGGACTGGTCGCTCCCCGCTCGCGTTTCTCGTGGTCAGGGCGGTCGTCGAGCGCGCGGATCGGGGCCACGCGGGCCACACGTGTGCGCGAGCTGTCCCCGGCTGCGAGTAAGCTAGGAGTGTTCCAACCGAGCTGGGAGTGAGCCATGAGCGACCTTCGTGTCGCGGCTCATCCGGCTTCACGTCACTCCGAGAGGTAACAGTGCGTTCGAATCGCCGTATACGTTGGGCGGCCATCCCGGTGGCCGTCGGTCTGGTCATCGCACTGGCTGGCTGCACGCAGCAGCAGCTCAACGGATGGCTCCCCGGCACGGAGGAGACGAAGAACGTCACGAACCACACGAGCCGCATCGTCGGCCTGTGGACCACGAGCTGGGTCGTGCTGCTCGCGGTGGGCCTGATCGTCTGGGGCCTCATCATCTGGGCCGCGATCGTCTACCGCCGCCGCAAGGGCCAGACCGGCCTCCCGGTGCAGATGCGGTACAACATGCCGCTCGAGATCTTCTACACGATCGTCCCGCTCATCCTCGTGCTCGGCTTCTTCGCCTTCACCGCGAAGGACCAGGCCGACATCGAGCGTCCGTTCGCCAAGGCCGACGCGACGATCCACGTGTACGGCAAGCGCTGGGCGTGGGACTTCAACTACATCAACGAGTCCGACCAGTCGAAGAGCGTCTACTACCAGGGCATCCAGGCCCAGGAAGAAGACAACGGCAAGGGCGCCATCGACGAGTCGCAGCTGCCGACGCTGTACCTGCCCCAGGGCAAGAAGGTGCACATCGAGCTCTCGTCGCGCGACGTGAACCACTCCTTCTGGGTGATCGACTTCCTCTACAAGAAGGACATGATCCCCGGCAAGCAGAACGACGAGTACTTCATCCCGGAGAAGCTCGGCACCTACCAGGGCAAGTGCGCCGAGCTCTGCGGCGAGTACCACTCGCTCATGCTCTTCCAGGTGAAGGTCGTCACGCCGGACGAGTACCAGGCGTACCTCGACAAGCTGACCGAGCAGGGCAAGGTCGGCCTCCTCGGTGACGAGTACAACACCAACACGAACGAACCGAACAACAAGGCGCCCGTGACGGCGTCCGAGAACGAGTAGGGGCTCCGTCAGATGACCACGTCGCTCGTCGGCCAGCCGGCGGCAGGCACCACGACCCTGGACTTCCAGGCGTCGAAGGTGGGCCGCAAGGGCAACATCATCGTCCGGTGGATCACCTCCACCGACCACAAGACCATCGGGTACATGTACCTGATCGCGTCCTTCATCTTCTTCCTGCTCGCGGGTGTGATGGCGCTCGTCATCCGTGCCCAGCTCTTCGAGCCCGGCCTGCACGTGGTGGCGACGAAGGAGCAGTACAACCAGCTCTTCACGATGCACGGCACGATCATGCTGCTGCTCTTCGCGACGCCGCTCTTCTCGGGTTTCGCGAACGCGGTCATGCCGCTGCAGATCGGTGCGCCGGACGTCGCCTTCCCGCGACTCAACGGCTTCGCGTTCTGGCTCTACGTCTTCGGCGCGCTCATCGCGGTCGGCGGCTTCCTCACCCCGCAGGGCGCCGCGTCGTTCGGCTGGTTCGCGTACGCGCCACTGAGTGACACGACGTTCACACCCGGCCTCGGTGGGACGCTCTGGGTCTTCGGCCTGGGCATGACCGGCTTCTCGACGATCCTCGGCGCGGTGAACTTCATCACGACGATCATCACCATGCGTGCGCCGGGCATGACCATGTTCCGCATGTCGATCTTCACGTGGAACACCCTCGTGACCGCGCTCCTCGTCCTGATGGCCTTCCCCGTCCTCGCGGCGGCGCTCTTCGGCCTCGGCCTCGACCGCGTGTTCAACGCCCAGGTCTTCAACCCGGCGAACGGCGGTGCGCTCCTCTGGCAGCACCTCTTCTGGTTCTTCGGCCACCCGGAGGTCTACATCATCGCGCTGCCGTTCTTCGGCATCGTGTCGGAGATCTTCCCGGTCTTCAGCCGCAAGCCGATCTTCGGGTACAAGACCCTCATCTACGCGACCATCTCCATCGCGGCCCTCTCGGTCACGGTGTGGGCGCACCACATGTACGTCACCGGTGGCGTCCTGCTCCCGTGGTTCTCGCTCATGACGATGCTCATCGCGGTCCCCACGGGCGTGAAGATCTTCAACTGGGTCGGCACCATGTGGCGCGGCTCGGTGACCTTCGAGACCCCGCTGCTCTGGTCGGTCGGCTTCCTCATCACCTTCACCTTCGGTGGTCTCACCGGCGTGATCCTGGCGTCGCCGCCGCTCGACTTCCACGTGTCCGACTCGTACTTCGTCGTCGCGCACTTCCACTACGTGGTCTTCGGCACCGTCGTGTTCGCGATGTTCGCCGGGTTCTACTTCTGGTGGCCGAAGTGGACCGGCAAGATGCTCAACGAGCGCCTCGGCAAGATCCACTTCTGGCTGCTGTTCATCGGGTTCCACACGACGTTCCTCATCCAGCACTGGCTGGGCGTCATCGGCATGCCGCGTCGGTACGCGACCTACCTGCCGAACGACGGCTTCACCTGGATGAACCAGCTGTCGACGATCGGTTCGATGATCCTCGCGATCTCGTTCCTGCCGTTCATCTTCAACATCTACGTCACCGCCCGGAACGCACCGAAGGTCGCCGTGAACGACCCCTGGGGCTACGGCCGTTCGCTCGAGTGGGCGACCAGCTGCCCGCCGCCGCGGCACAACTTCACGTCGATCCCGCGGATCCGTTCCGAGTCCCCGGCGTTCGACCTGAACCACCCCGAGGCCGGCGTGCCGATCGGTGTGGGTCCGGCGAAGGACGCCCCGGACGCTCCGACCTACGACGCTGCGAAGGGCGAGGTGAAGTAACGCCATGCGCGCCAACACCAACCTGTTCTGGATCCTGTTCGTCTTCTTCATCCTCGCGGATGCGGCGTACACCATCTGGGCTGTCATCACCTACTCCCACCCGGAATGGGTCGGCACGGTCTCCATCGGACTCACCGGGATCATGTCCGCGTTCATCGCGTTCTACCTCGGCAAGGTCATGTCCTCCCAGGGCGGCGTGCTGCCCGAGGACCGTCCGGACGCCAACATCGAGGACGGCGACGCCGAGCTCGGGCACTTCAGCCCGTGGTCGTGGTGGCCGATCCTCCTCGCGGCGGCCGTCGGTGTGATCTTCCTCGGCGTCGCGGCCGGCCTCTGGCTCGTCCCGATCGGCATGGCGTTCGTCGCCGTGACGCTCGTGGGCTGGGTCTACGAGTACTACCGCGGGAACTTCGGGCACTGACCCCGCACCCCTGACGACCTTCGGGCGGCACCACATCCGGTGCCGCCCGAAGTGCGTCCGGACTCCGCGCGGCGGACTCGGCTCGCCGCGCAGCGCACTCCACCAGACTCCCCGGCCCTCGGACTGGGAACAACACGGCCCGCTCCCGGCTTGACTCGGAACGGACCACCCCCACCACAGCGAAAGGAGTCACCTCAGGTGACCGACAAGCGCACCCTCATCATCTTCGGCGCGACGGGCGACCTCGCCTCCCGCCTGCTGCTGCCGGGCCTCGGCACGTTCCTGCAGAGCGGTCGAGCGGTCCCCGTCCAGCTGATCGGGACGGGCCGCAGCGCCCGGAGCGAGGAGCAGTGGAAGGACGTCGTCACGAAGTCGTTCGCGTCGCAGGACGTGAAGGGCCCGGAGGTCGACGCGACCCTCGAGTCGACGCAGTTCATCCAGGGCGACCCGACCGACCCGAAGCACCTCGAGGCGCTCCTCGCCGCGGCGGACTCCGAGCCGATCCTCTACTTCGCCCTCCCGCCGCAGATCGCCTCCGACATCTGCGAGGCCCTCCAGGAGGTCGAGCTGCCCGCGGGCACGACCCTCGCCTTCGAGAAGCCGTTCGGCACCGACGTCGACAGCGCGAAGGCCCTCAACGAGACCGTCCTCAAGCTCGTCCCCGAGGAGCGCGTCCACCGCACCGACCACTTCCTCGGTCGCACGACGGTGCTCAACATCATCGGCCTGCGCTTCGCGAACCGTCTGTTCGAGCCGATCTGGAACGCCGAGAACATCGAGAAGGTCGACATCTTCTACGACGAGACCCTCGGGCTCGAGAACCGCGCGCAGTACTACGACGAGGCCGGCGCGATGGTCGACATGATCCAGTCGCACCTGCTGCAGATCCTCGGCATCGTGACGATGGACGCCCCGGCCGACATCGACGCGGTCGAGTTCCGCTCGTCCCTGGCCCGGGTGCTCCGCTCGACCGAGCTCAAGGGCGGCGACCCGAAGGTCGCGTCGCGCCGAGCGGTGTACACGGCCGGCACGATCGACGGCAAGGAGCTGCCGTCGTACCAGGACGAGGACGGCGTCGACAAGTCGCGCCAGACGGAGACGCTCGCCGAGATCTCGGTCGAGGTCGACACCGCGCGCTGGAAGGGCGTGCCGTTCACGCTGCGGTCCGGCAAGGCCCTCGGCGCCAGCCGGAAGGAGGTGCTGATCACCTTCAAGCCGGTGACGCGCCTGCCCTCCGGCCTCTCGGGCCGCCCGAAGACGGACACGCTCCGCATCGTGCTGAACCCGGACGAGATCGAGCTGACGGTGTCGGCGAACGGCGGCGGCAACCCGTTCGAGATGGGCCAGGTCACGCTGTCGTCGTCCTTCGCGGACGGGGAGCTGACGCCCTACGGCGAGGTCCTCAACGGGATCTTCCACGACGACCCGCTGCTCTCGATCCGCGGCGACGTCGCGGAGCGCTGCTGGGAGATCGTCGAGCCGGTCGTCGACGCCTGGAAGGCGAACGAGGTCCCGCTCGAGGAGTACCGCGCCGGTTCGCGCGGGCCGGCCGACTGGGTGAGCTCGTCCTGACGGACGTGACCGCCGCGCCCTGAACGGGCGCACTGCACGGACGGGAGGCACGGTGCCAGCTGGCACCGTGCCTCCCGTCCGTTGCCGGGTCGCGTCCCAGCGGATGGCGTCTCAGGCGGTGTCGCCCGCTCGCTCGCCCGCACCGGTCCACGACCGCGTGCCGCCGTCGTGGACCGCCAGACGCGTCCGGTGCCCGGCGGACGCGCCACGGGCGCGAGCGATGGCGTCCGCCGCGGACACGAGGGTCAGGTGCGACAGCGCCTGCGGCGTGTTGCCGATGTGGTGACCGGTCTCGACGTCGATCTCCTCGGACAGCATCCCGACGTCGTTCGCGAATCCCACGAGCACGTCCATGAGCCGTTCGGCGTCCTCGATGCGGCCGGACGCGGCGTACTGCTCGACGAGCCAGAACGAGCACGCCAGGAACGGGTGCTCGCTGCCCGACAGCCCGTCGAAGCCGGCGGACGTCCGGTAGCGGAGCACCAGGCCGTCGTCGCCGGTGCGGAGGTCCTGCTCGATCGCGGCCACGGTGCCGGTCATCTGCGGGTCGTCGGCCTTGATGTAGCCGATCTGCGGCAGCACCAGGAGGCTCGCGTCGACCTCGTCGGTGTCGTAGTGCTGCCGGTAGGAGCCGCGTTCGGCGTTCCAACCGTGCTCCTCGATCTCGGCCCGCACCTGGTCGCGCAGCGTGCGCCACCGGTCGACGGGGCCCTCGAGGCCGAACTCCTCGACGGCCGCGACGCCGCGGTCGAACGCCGCCCAGATCATCGCCCGGGAGTGCGTGAAGTGGCGACGTGGGCCGCGCATCTCCCAGATCCCGTTGTCGGGCTCCTGCCAGTGCTCCTCGACGTAGCCGAGCAGGGCTCGTTGCAGCGCCCAGGAGTCCGCGTTCTCCTCGACGCCGAGCTCTCGGGCGTCGTGCAGCGCGGCGAGGACCTCGCCGAACACGTCGCCCTGGTACTGCGTGTACGCGCCGTTGCCGACGCGCACCGGCGTCGAGTGCGCGTACCCGGGCAGGTTCTCGAGCGTCCGCTCCGGGAGTTCGCGCTCGCCGGCGACGCCGTACATGATCTGCACGTCCGCGGGGTCGCCCGCGATCGCCCGGAGGAGCCACCCGCGCCAGTGGGTCGCCTCGTCCCGGTAGCCGTGGGCGATGAGGGACGCCAGCGCGAGCGAGGCGTCGCGGAGCCAGACGTACCGGTAGTCCCAGTTCCGTTCGCCGCCCGGGTCCTCCGGGAGGCTCGTGGTCGCGGCGGCGACGACCCCGCCGGTCTCCGCGTGGGTCATGGCCCGCAGCAGCAGCAGCGAGCGACGCGTGGCGTCGACGTAGCGGCCGTGGGTGCGCACCGGGGCCATCCAGTCCTCCCACCACCGGGTCGTGCGGTGCAGCGCCTCCGTCACGTCCATCGGTGCCGGCGGTTCCCGGTGCGACGGGTACCAGGTCAGCACGGTGTCGATGACTTCGCCGTCGCGCACGGTCGTCGTCGCGGTGTGGCTGTGGTCCCGCGCGTGGAACCGGGGTCCGCGGACGATCACCGAGCCGGGTCCGGCGGTCGCGAGGAGCGCGGGGTCGTCGTCGCCGCCGATCTGGCGGACCCAGGGGAGCGCCCGGGCGTAGTCGAACCGGATGGTGAGGACCTGCTCCACGTCGACGGATCCGCGGAGGCCCCGGACGCGCCGGACGATCGCGGCGCGGTGGGCACCGATCGGCATGAAGTCGGTGACCTCGACCACGCCCGAGCTCGTCGTCCAGACCGTCGAGAGGACCAGTGAGTCGCCGACGTACCGACGGTGCGACGTCGCGTCCGGGTCGGTCGGACGGGTGGACCAGCCGCCGTGCTCGGCCGAGCCGAGCAGGGCCGCGAAGGTCGACGGGCTGTCGAAGCGGGGGAGGCAGGCCCAGTCGACCGTGCCGTCCCGCGTGACGAGCGCCGCGGTGTAGGTGTCGCCGATGAGGGCGTGGTCCTCGATGCGCGCAGAGTGCATGATCCCGATCGAACCACGCGGCCGCCCCGGGGAGGCTGCGCTGAGGAGGCCCTCAGCCGGGCACCGGGTCGTCAGTGGTCGTCGAGCAGCCCGACCCGCTGGAGTTCGGTCCAGAGGCCGGCGCCGTCGGGGGCGAACACCCACGGCGCCGCCGAGTCCCGGGACCGCTCCTGTGCCCGGGAACGGCCACCGGCGAGGACGGCCTCGCTCGTGGAGAGCTGCCGGATCGCGACGCCGGCGACGTTCTCCGGGTGCTCCCGTGCGAAGTCGCCGTACAGCGACTCGTCGTGCTGGCCGTCGTCGCCGACGAGCAGCCACTGGACGTCGGGGAAGTCCCGGGCGAGGCGGCGCAGGTTCTCCTGCTTGTGCAGCTGCCCGCTCCGGAAGAAGCGGTCGTGCGTCGGACCCCAGTCGGTGAGCAGCAGCGTGCCGGTCGGGTACATGTTGCGCGTGAGGAACCGCTGCAGCGTCGGGGCGACGTTCCACGCACCGGTCGACAGGTACACCGTCGGTGCGCCGGGGTGCTGCGCCAGGACGCGTTCGTAGAGCACGGACATGCCCGGGACGGGCCGGCGGGCGTGCTCGGTGAGGACGAACGAGTTCCACGCGGCGAGCATCGGACGGGGGAGGCTCGTGACCATCACCGTGTCGTCGATGTCGGACAGCAGCCCGAACCGCGTGTCGGGGTGCACGACGAACACGTCCGCCTCGACGTCGCGGGAACCGCCCGCGGAGAGCTTGATCGTGCGCCACCCGGGCTCGAGGTCGATCGGCACGATGGCGTCGACGACCCCGCCGCGGTCGGACTGCACGACGTGGCTCCGGCCCCCCGCGGTGACGGTGACCTCGGCGGAGTCGACCGCGACGCTCGTGAAGCTCTTCCACCCGCGGACCCCGACGTAGGAGGCGTCGGAGGCGAGCCCGCGGCGGGTGAGGAGCACGCGGGCGAGGACCCGCACCCAGCCGGGTGCACCGTAGCCGGTGTAGGGGATCACGGTCGGCACGAGTCCGCGGCGGCGCGCGCGCTGCTCGCGGAACTCCTGCACGGCGTCCTCGATCCGTGCCGCCCGGTGGAGGATCGGCTCGGCCAGCGACGGCTCGTGGGGCGTCGGGTCGGGCATCGCCCCATCATCCCACGCCGGGGCGACCTCGGACCCGCGGGTGCTCGGCACGGACGACCCGGGCGTGCCGCCCCGGGCGACCCGAGGATGCTCATGCAGGATTGGGAGAGTCGCAGCCGAGTTCCAGACGGAGTCTGCGAGAGTTGCGGGGACACCACCGCCCACGTGTCGTGTGGACGGTGAAACACAACGCGCCACGCGCCTGCCGCGGGCGGGACGCGTCGAGGACGCGAGAAGGAGTACACGTGCTCGTCACCGAGGTATCGAACGCACTGCCGGGGGGATCATCACTGCTCAGGAACGAGCCGGTCCAAGCCCGCAGTTCGGCGCGCCTCGCCGGCCTCCTCGACGCCGCGGCCGCGGTCATCGACGAGATCGGGTTCGAGCGGCTGACGACGGCGATGGTCGCCGAGCGGGCAGGCGCGTCCATCGGGACCGTCTACCGCTACTTCCCGGACCGCATCGCCGTGGTCGAGGCCCTGGCGATCCGCTGCACGCAGCGCCTGGCCGCCCGGTTCGTCGAGGCGCTCGACGCGAGCGGTGCCGCCGACTGGCGCGCCGGTTGCGACGCGCTCATCGACATGACGGCCGACATGTACCGGACGGAGCCCGGGTTCCGGGCGATCCGGTTCGGCGACACGGCCGACACCGGTACCGGGGACGACGACGACCGCATGGCCGCGCTCGGGGGTGCCGTCAGCCAGGTGATGCGGGAGCGCTTCGGTCTGCCGGAGAGCGAAGCCGTCGACCGCGCGTGGACCGTGCTCGCCGAGTCCGGCCACGCCGTGCTCGCGCGGGCGCACGCCGACCGTGACGCTCCGGACCAGGCACTCGTCGAGGCGTACCGCACGATGACCCACACCTACCTCGAGGCGGTCCTCCGCGACGCCTGAGCCGCCCCCACCCGTCCGCCGACGCCCGCGCTCCGAACAGGGACGCGGGCGTCGTCGCGCGCGCCCACCGAGCGGGCGTCGCTGTCCATGAGGCGACACGGGGCGTCACCGCGCAACCGCTGTCGGTCCCCACGGGTACTGTCGTGCGGAGTCGGGCTACCTCCGAACAGAAGGGCACCCACCATGATCGAGTTCCGGTCGGTACGGAAGACGTACCCGGACGGCACCACCGCGGTCGAGGACTTCCACCTCGTCATACCCTCCCGAACCACGACGGTCTTCGTCGGGTCGAGCGGTTGCGGCAAGACGACCCTCCTCCGGATGATCAACCGCATGGTGGACCCGACGTCGGGGTCGGTGTCCATCGACGGCGAGGACGTCGCGTCGGTCGACCCGGTCCAGCTCCGCCGGCGGATCGGCTACGTCATGCAGAACGCCGGGCTCCTGCCGCACCGCCGCGTGGTCGACAACATCGCGACCGTGCCGCTGCTGACGGGTGTCGGCAAGGCGCAGGCGCGCGAGCGCGCGCTCGAGCTCATGGACACGGTCGGCCTCGACCGGGCGTTCGCGAACCGCTACCCCTCGCAGCTCTCCGGTGGCCAGCAGCAGCGCGTCGGCGTGGCGCGCGGGCTCGCGGTCGACCCGAACATCCTGCTCATGGACGAGCCGTTCGGCGCCGTCGACCCCCTCGTCCGCAACGACCTGCAGGACGAACTGATCCGCCTGCAGCGCGAACTCGGCAAGACGGTGGTCTTCGTGACCCACGACATCGACGAGGCGTTCAAGCTCGGCGACCAGGTCGTCATCCTCAAGAAGGGCGGCGAGATCGCCCAGCAGGGCACGCCGGCCGAGATCCTCGCCGAACCGGCGGACGACTTCGTCGCGAACTTCATCGGTGCGGGCCGTGGCCGGCGTGCGCTCCGGGTCGAGCAGACCCCGACGGGGCCGATCGTCGTGGACGGCGACGGACGTGCCGCCGGGGTCCTCACCGGCCCGGTCCAGGTGGTCGACGCCGCGGCCGCCGTCCCGCAGGGTGCAGAGGCCGGAGCGCGTGACACCGCCCCGGGTGCTCCGGCGCAGGGTGGGGGACCCCGGTGAACTGGGTCCTGTCGAACCTCGACACGATCGGGGACGCGACGACCGCGCACCTGGCGATCGCGATCCCGCCGATCATCATCGCGTTCGTGCTGTCGATCCCGATCGGATGGCTCGTCGTCCGTCTGCAGCGTCCGGGCAGCTCGCGCTTCTCCGCAGGGCTCGGCAGCGGCATCGTGACCTTCGCCGGCCTGCTCTACGCGATCCCGTCGCTGGCGCTCTTCGTGGCGCTGCCCGGCATCATCGGGACGAGCCTCACGAGCCCGGTGAACGTGATCATCAGCCTGACGATCTACGGGCTGGCGCTCATGGTCCGGTCGACGGTGGACGGGCTGACCTCGGTCGACGGCGCGACGGCCGCGGCCGCGACCGCGATGGGGTACTCGTCCGCGCAGCGGTTCTTCCGCGTCGAGCTCCCGCTGGCCGGGCCGGTCCTGCTGGCCGGACTCCGCGTCGTCGCGGTCTCCACGATCTCCCTGACGACCGTGGGCGCGGTCCTCGGGATCCAGAGCCTCGGCTCGCTCTTCACCGACGGCCTCGCGCGCGGCATCTACGAGGAGATCATCTCCGGCATCGTGATGGTGCTCGTGCTCGCATTCGCGATCGATGCCGTGCTCGTCCTGGTCGGTCGGCTCGTGATGCCGTGGACCCGTCGCACGCGGACGAGCCAGCGCTCCGCGCGCCGGGTGCTCCAGCGGACGGAGGTGGCCTCGTGATCATCGGCGACGCGTTCGGGTGGGTCTTCGACCCGCAGAACTACTCCGGTCTCAACGCCATCCCCGGTCGGCTCTGGGAGCACGTCTGGATCACGCTGTTCGCGGTCCTCATCGCCTCGGTCATCGCGATCCCCATCGGCTACGCGATCGGCCACACCGGGCGTCTGCGGGGCTTCTCGATCGGGGTGTCCGGCGGCGTCCGCGCCCTGCCGACGCTCGGCGTCCTGTCGCTCTTCGGCCTCCTGCTCGGGATCGGCCTGCAGGCGCCGCTCCTCGCGCTGGTCATCCTGGCCATCCCGTCGGTGCTCGCCGGGGCGTACTCGGGCATCGAGTCCGTCGAACCCGTCACCGTCGACGCCGCCAAGGCGCAGGGCATGACCGGCTGGCAGGTGCTGTGGAAGGTCGAGATCCCGCTCGGGCTGCCGCTCCTCATCGGCGGGATCCGAGCAGCCGTGCTGCAGGTCGTCGCCACCGCCACCCTGGCCGCCTACGTGGGCGCCGGTGGTCTGGGCGGCTACTTCTTCCTCGGGCTCAAGACCCAGGACTACGCCGAGATGCTCGGCGCCTCCATCCTCGTGATCGCACTCGCGATCGCGTTCGAGATCGTGTTCGCCGCACTCCAGCGGGCGGCGGTGCCGAAGGGCACTGCCGACCCGTCGGCCCGGCGGCGCCAGGGGTCGCGCGAGCGGTCCCGCAATCCCATCCCGGAAGGAACTCCATCGTGATCACAGCAAAGATCCGTGCCGGCGTCGCAGCAGCGCTGGCACTGGGCGTCGCGGCAGCCCTCAGCGGCTGCGCGTCGAGCAACCCGCTCGACAGCGGCTCCAGCAGCTCCAGCGACTCGAAGACGATCGTCATCGGGTCGCAGCAGTACTACTCGAACGAGATCATCGCCGAGATGTACGCGCAGGTCCTCGAGAAGGACGGCTTCCAGGTGAAGCGGAACTTCAACATCGGGCAGCGTGAGATCTACCTGCCGCAGCTCCAGAAGGGCGCGATCGACGTCATGCCCGAATACAGCGGCAACCTGCTGCAGTACTACGACAAGAAGGCCACCGCGAAGACCCCGTCGGAGATCGACGCGGCGCTTCAGAAGGCGCTGCCGTCCGGCCTCCGAGTCCTCGACGAGGCCGAGGCGACCGACCAGGACAGCTACACGGTCACGAAGCAGTTCTCCGAGGAGAACGACGTCACGAGCCTCGCCGACCTCAAGAACGTCGAGAAGACGCTCACCGTCGGCGCGAACTCCGAGTTCCAGACCCGACCGTACGGTCCGAAGGGGCTGAAGTCGGTCTACGGCGTGGACGTCGACTTCAAGGCGATCGAGGACTCGGGCGGCGCCCTGACGGTGAAGGCGCTCAAGGACGGCACCGTCCAGCTCGCCGACATCTACAGCGCGGACCCGAGCATCAAGGCGAACGACTTCGTCTCGCTGAAGGACCCCGAGAACCTGATCCTGCCGCAGAACGTCATCCCGGTGGTGTCGAAGAAGGTCGACGACAAGGCGGCCGCGGACATCGACGAGGTGAGCAAGGTGCTCACCACCGATGCGCTCATCGAACTCAACGCGAAGAGCGTCACCGACAAGGAGAAGGCGTCCACCATCGCGAAGGACTTCCTCACCGAGAAGGGCCTGCTGTAACAGCGCGTTCCACACCGGAAAGACGACAGGCGTCGGGCTTCGGCCCGGCGCCTGTCGCTGTTTGCCGAGCCGGCCTCGCAGCACGCTTGTTCCGTACAACCGTGCCGTGCAGTTCTCCTGCACATTCGTGCAGAGGAGTGTTCTACAACTTGTCGAACGAGGTGTCCGGGCGGTAGCGTGGAGGTGTCCCAAAGGCCTGTGACACCAGAAGTTCCCCCTTCCACAGGAAGCAACTGACGTGCACCAACAGCGCGCGGCGACCCGGCTCGGAAACGCCGCATGAACGACATCCTCGATCCGCTCATCCTGTCGCGGTGGCAGTTCGGTCTGACGACGATCTACCACTTCCTCTTCGTGCCCCTGACCATCGGCATGGCCGTGGTCGTCGCGGTGTTCCAGACCGCCTGGGTGCGCACCGGACGGGCGCACTACCTGCAGCTCACCCGGTTCTTCGGCCGGATCTTCCTCATCAACTTCGCGATGGGCGTGGTCACCGGCATCGTGCAGGAGTTCCAGTTCGGCATGAACTGGTCGAACTACTCGCGCTTCGTCGGTGACGTGTTCGGCGCACCGCTCGCGCTCGAGGGCATCCTGGCGTTCTTCTTCGAGGCAGCGTTCATCGGGCTCTGGATCTTCGGCTGGGACCGCCTGCCGAAGAAGGTGCACCTCGCGACGATCTGGTGCGTGAGCGTCGGCACGATGCTGTCGGCGTACTTCATCCTCGCGGCGAACGCGTTCATGCAGCACCCGGTCGGCTACGCCATCAACGAGGCCAAGGGCCGCGCCGAGCTCACCGACATCTGGGCCGTGCTCACGAACAAGGTCGCGCTGGCGGCGTTCCCGCACACCCTGTTCGGCGCGTTCATGGTCGCCGCGTCGGTCATCATCGCGGTCGCCGCGTGGCACCTGGCCCGCAACCAGAACCTCGAGACGATGCTGCCGGCGCTGAAGTTCGGCATGTGGACGATGCTCGCCTCCGGAGCCCTCACGGTCCTCACCGGCGACCAGCTCGGGCTCACGATGGTCGACACCCAGCCGATGAAGATGGCCGCGGCCGAGGCGCTCTACAACACCTCGACCGGCAAGGACGCCTCGTTCTCGATCTTCACGCTCGGTACTCCTGACGGGGTCCACGAGCTGTTCTCGATCCGCATCCCGTACCTGCTGTCGTTCCTCTCGACGCACACCTTCAACGGCACCGTCGAAGGCATCAACGACCTGCAGGCGCAGTACTCGCAGGTGTACGGTGCCGGCGACTACAAGCCGATCATCTGGGTCACGTACTGGGCCTTCCGGTGGATGATCGCCCTCGGCGTGGGCGCGGTCCTCGTCTCGCTCGTCGGGCTCTGGCTGACCCGCAAGGGCCGCTTCCCCCAGCAGCGGTGGGTGTGGCGGGTCGCGACCTGGGCCATGCCGCTCCCGATGGCCGCGATGATCATGGGCTGGATCTTCACGGAGATGGGCCGCCAGCCGTGGCTCGTCTTCGGGCTGCTCAAGACGGCCGACGGCGTCTCGCCGAACGTGACCGGCCTCGAGGTCCTCATCTCGCTCGTCGTGTTCACGCTCATCTACGGCGCCCTCGCGGTGGTCGAGTTCCGGCTCATCAAGAAGGTCGCGCAGGAGGGCCCCGCCGCCCCGGCGGAGGTCGACGAGGAGACCGGCGAGGTCAAGCACGAAGTGACGGTGTACTGAGATGGACCTGCCCGTGCTCTGGTTCGCGATCGTCGGACTGTTCTTCGTGGGCTACTTCGTGCTCGACGGCTTCGACTTCGGCGTCGGGATGTCGCTGCCGTTCCTCGGCAAGGACGACACCGACCGCCGCGTGCTGATCAACACGATCGGGCCCGTGTGGGACCTCAACGAGACCTGGGTCATCGTCGCCGGCGCCTGCCTGTTCGCGGCGTTCCCGGAGTGGTACGCGACGATGTTCTCCGGCTTCTACCTGGCGCTGTTGCTCATCCTCGCGGCGCTCATCGCCCGCGGCGTCTCGTTCGAGTACCGGCACCAGAACAAGCACGCCGAGTGGAAGCGCCGCTTCGACCTGATGATCATCGTCGGCAGCGCCCTCCCGTCGTTCCTCTGGGGCGTCGCGTTCGGCAACGTCGTGCGCGGCATCCCGATGGACGCCGGCCACAACTACACCGGGACCATCTTCGACCTGCTCAACCCGTTCGCGCTGCTCACCGGGCTGACCACGCTCCTGGTGTTCTTCACCCACGGCGTCGTGTTCGTCGCGCTGAAGACGGAGGGAGAGATTCGCGAGCGGGCCAAGCGGCTCGCGACCCGTGCGGGCATCGTCACGATCGTCGTCGGTGCGGCGTTCCTCGTCGCGATGGCGTTCGTCCGCGCGACGCCGGCGAGCCTCGTGCTCTCCGTGGTGGCGGCACTGGCCCTCGTCCTCGCGGTCCTCTGCACCGCGTGGGGCAAGGAAGGGCGGGCGTTCACGCTCATGGCGATCACGATCGCCGCGGTCGTGCTGGCGATGTTCACGGCGATCTTCCCGAACGTGATGCCCGCGTCGAACGACCCGGCGAACAGCCTGAACGTCTACAACGCGAGCAGCGGTTCGTACACGCTGACCGTGATGAGCTGGGTCGCGCTGATCTTCGTCCCGCTCGTGCTCGCCTACCAGGCCTGGACCTACTGGGTCTTCCGCAAGCGCGTCTCGCGGGCCCACATCGCCCAGGCCGCCCACTAGCCGCCCACGACCACGAGGAACCCACGATGAAGCCGCTCGACCCGCGACTGCTGCGCCTGTCGCGGACGGCGCGCGGCTTCGTCGTGGCAGCCGCGGGCACCGGGGCACTGCGGACGCTCGCGACCGTCGCCGTCGCGTGGGGGATCGCCGCTGCCGTGACGCTCGGGGTCGACGCGGTCGGCGAGGGCCGCCTGCCCGTCGCGTTCGCGCAGGCGCTCGCGCTCCTCGGCGGTGCGTTCGTCGTCCGGGCGGTCGCCGCGTGGGCGACCGACGACCTCGCGGCCCGGGCGGCAGCACGCGTGAAGAGCGAGCTCCGCACGCGGGTCCTCGCCCGGGCCGCCGAGCGCGGACCGGCGTGGCTGGCCGCGCGGTCGAGCGCCGGGTTCGCCACGACGCTCGGACCGGGTCTCGACGCCCTCGACGCGTACTTCGGCCGGTTCCTGCCGCAGCTCGCCCTCACCGCCATCGCCACGCCGGTGCTGCTCGTCGCGATCGGCCTCGGCGACCCGACGAGCGGCATCGTGGTCCTGTGCGCGCTGCCGGTGATCCCGGTGTTCATGGTCCTCATCGGCCTCGCGACCCAGGCGCTGCAGCGGAGGCAGTCCGACGCCCTCGCCACCCTCGGCGGCGCGTTCACGGAGGCGGTCGAGGGCCTCGCGACGCTGAAGGTCTTCGGTCGGGCACGGCGACAGGTCGGGCGGATCGGCGCCCTCACGGACGGCTACCGTCGCGCCACGATGGGCGTCCTGCGGCTCTCCTTCGTCAGCGGTTTCGCGCTCGAGCTCGCCGCGAGCCTCGCGGTCGCGCTCGTCGCGGTGTCCATCGGGGTCCGGCTCGTCGACGGCTCGCTCGGCCTCGGGGCCGCGATGTTCGTCCTCGTCCTGGCACCCGAGGCCTTCGCGCCGATCCGACAGGTGGGTGCCGACTTCCACGCCGCGCAGGACGGTGTCGAGGCCGCCGCGGCCGTGCTGGACGTCCTCGACGACGACGGTGACGCGGCCGTCCCGACGAGCCCGACGTCGCTCCCGGCTGCTGGTGCGCTCGTCCTCGACGCCGTCACGGTCCGCCGCCCGGACGTCGTGATCGGTCCGATCGACCTCCGTGCCGAGCCGGGCACGGTGGTCGCACTCGCGGGCCCGAGCGGATCGGGCAAGTCGAGCATCATCGCTGCGCTCCGCGGCGCTGTGGCGCACGACGGCACCGTGACCGTGCCCGGTCCAGCCGGGACGACCGCGGCGGAGCGGACGACCTGGGCCGACCAGCGGACGCGCCTCGTGGGCGGCACCGTCGCCGAGAACGTCGCGCTCAGCGCGACCCCCGACGTCGTCGCCGTGACCACGGCGCTGCGTGAGGCGGGGCTGGGTGTCGACCCGGGCCTCGCGGTCGGGTCCGGCGGAGCCGGTCTGTCCGGTGGACAGGCGCAGCGCGTGTCCGTCGCCCGCGCCCTGTACCGCGCGAGTCGGGCGGACACCCCCCTCGTCCTCCTCGACGAGCCCACCTCCGCACTCGACGCCGACTCGGAGTCGCACGTCGTCGCGGCGATCCGCCGGCTCGCCGCCGACGGCCGCGTCGTCGTGGTCGCCAGCCACCGCCCTGCAGTGCTCGCAGCGGCGGACGTCCGGATCGACGTGCGCACCGGTGGCGCTGTCACGGTCACCGCCGCGAGCGGAGCGCGGGCATGAGCCGGGAGGCACGACACGACTCCGTCCTGCGGCTCGCCCTGCCCCGCGGGGCGGGGTGGGGCAAGGCCGTGGCGGCCGGCATCGGCAGTGCGCTGTGCGCGGTCGCCCTGCTCGCCGCGAGCGGCTACCTCATCACGCGTGCCGCGGAGCACCCGCCGATCCTCTACCTCACGCTCGTCATGGTCGGGGTGCGGGCGTTCGCGCTCGGGCGGGCGGCCCTCCGGTACGTGGACCGCCTCGCCGGTCACGACGCGTCGTTCCGCCAGCTCGCCGTGGTCCGGACGGAGATGTACCGCCGACTCTCGTCGGTCGCGCCCGCCGGTCTCGGCGCGACCGGACGCGGCGACCTCCTCACCCGGCTCGTCACGGACACCGACCGGCTGCAGGACCTGCCGATCCGGGTCGTCGGGCCGCTCGTGTCCGCCGGGGTCGTGGCGCTCGTGTCCGTCGTCGCGGTCGCGCTCGTCTCGGTGCCCGCCGCGGTCGTGCTCCTCCTCGCCCTCGCGGCCGCGGCGCTCCTCGGGTCGGTGGTGACGGTCGCCGTCGCGCGGCGCTCGGACGAGCGGACCGCAGCGGACCGGGGCCGGGTCGCGGACCTCGTGCTCGACACCGTCCGCGCGCTCGACGTCTTCGCCGCGCACGGCGCCCTCGACGAGCGACTCGCGCACATCGCGCGGCTCGACCGGTCCGTGACCGCCGCCGTGCGTCGTCGGGGCGCCGTCGAGTCCCTCGTCGGTGCCCTCGGCGGGCTGCTGGGCGGCGCGGCGGTCGTCGGGATCCTCGCGGTCGGCGCACCCGCGGTGGTCTCCGGGGCCCTCGACGGACCCCTCTGGGCGCTCGCGGTCTTCGTCCCGCTGGCGCTCTTCGAGGTCATCGGCGGGGTGCCGCTCGCGGTCCTGACACTGCGTCGGGTGCGCGCCGCTGCCGACCGGGTCGAGGCCGTGGTGCCCACTGCGCTGCCGACCGGGATCGTGCCGGAGCCCTCCGTACCCGCAGACCCTGCCTCGCTCGTCGTGGACGGCGCCGTGTCGGTCTCCGTCCGTGACCTGTCGGTGCGTTGGCCCGGCGCGAGCGTCGACGCCGTGTCCGGGGTGTCGCTCGACCTGCTCCCCGGCGAGGTCGTCGTGCTCGAGGGGCCGAGCGGCGCCGGCAAGTCGACGCTCGTGGACGCCCTCGTGCGGTTCGTCGACCACCGCGGCTCGTACACGATCGACGGCGTCGAAGCGCGCGACATGCACCCCGACGCGGTCCGCGCACGCATCGGCCTGATCGAGCAGGACCCGTTCGTGTTCGACCAGTCGGTCCGGCAGAACCTGCTGTTCGCACGCGACACCGCGACCGACGAGGAGCTGCTCGACGTCCTCGACCGGGTCGGGCTCGGTCCGTGGGTCGTCGGGCGGGGCGGGCTCGACGCCGGCGTGGGGGAGCGCGGCGTCCTCGTGTCCGGCGGGCAGGCGCACCGGCTCGCCCTGGCGCGTGCGCTGCTGCACGCGTTCCCGGTGCTCGTCCTCGACGAGCCGACCGCGGACATCGACCCCGACCTCGCCGAGGCGCTGCTGCGTGACCTCGTCGGTGCCGCTCGGCGGGCCGGGCGGACCGTGGTGATCGTCTCGCACGTGCCCGTGCCGGTCGACCTCGTCGACCGCACCCTGCGGATGCGGGACGGACGACTCGTCAGCGCATGACGGGCCGCAGCCGACGTCACGGGGCCGAGCCGGGCCTCCAGGCCTTGTAATCTTGGTGACCGTGACCACCGAGCAGTACGCCGAGGACCCGAACGCCTACGACTTCCGTCGACTCCAGGAGAAGTGGCAGCCCCGCTGGGAAGAGCTCGGGCTCTTCACCACGGACCTCGACGACACCCGGCCGCGGAAGTACATCCTCGAGATGTTCCCGTACCCGTCCGGCGACCTGCACATGGGGCACGCGGAGAACTGGGCGCTCGGTGACTTCGTCGCGCGCTACTGGCGGCAGCAGGGCTTCAACGTGCTGCACCCGATCGGCTGGGACTCCTTCGGCCTGCCGGCGGAGAACGCGGCGATCAAGCGCGGGGTCGACCCCAAGGAGTGGACCTACGCGAACATCGAGCAGCAGAAGGCGTCCTTCAAGCGCTACGCGCCGTCGTTCGACTGGACGACCGAGATCCACACCTCGGACCCCGAGTACTACAAGTGGAACCAGTGGCTGTTCCTCAAGATGTACGAGAAGGGCCTGGCGTACCGGAAGGACAGCTGGGTCAACTGGGACCCGGTGGACCAGACCGTGCTCGCGAACGAGCAGGTGCTGCCCGACGGCACCTCCGACCGCTCGGGCGCCGTCGTCGTCAAGAAGAAGCTGACGCAGTGGTACTTCAAGATCACGGAGTACGCGGACCGGCTGCTCGACGACCTCAACCAGCTCGAGGGGCGGTGGCCGGCGAAGGTCATCGCGCAGCAGCGCAACTGGATCGGTCGGTCGGTCGGCGCCGACGTCGACTTCGTCATCGAGGGGCGGGACGAGCCCGTCACGGTGTTCACCACGCGCCCGGACACGATCCACGGGGTGACGTTCCTGGTCGTGGCGCCCGACTCGGACCTGGCCGCGTCGCTGGTGGCTTCCGCGCCCTCCTCCGTCCGTGCGGACTTCGATGCGTACCTCGTCGCGACGCAGAAGACCTCGGAGATCGACCGGCAGAACGCCGACCGCCCGAAGACCGGCGTGCCGCTCGGACGTTCCGCGATCCACCCGCTGACGGGAGAGCGCCTGCCCATCTGGGCCGCCGACTACGTCCTCGCGGACTACGGCCACGGTGCCGTCATGGCCGTGCCCGCGCACGACCAGCGCGACCTCGACTTCGCGCGGGCGTTCGACCTGCCCGTGAAGGTCGTCGTGGACACGAACGCTCCGGTGACCGGGGCGGTCCCGGTGATCCCGGACGGCGCGACGCTGGAGGACCTCCCGGCGCTCGACCCGGTGTCGACGGGCGAGGCCCTGACCGGCACCGGTCGCATGATCAACTCCGGGCCGCTCGACGGCATGTCGAAGCAGCACGCCATCACCGCGGCGATCCGCCTGCTCGAGGAGCGCGGGACCGGCCGTGCGGCCAAGACGTACCGCCTGCGCGACTGGCTCATCTCCCGCCAGCGGTTCTGGGGCACCCCGATCCCGATCATCCACGGCGCGGACGGCACCGAGCACCCGGTGCCCATGGACCAGCTGCCCGTCCGGCTGCCGTCGACCGAGGGGCTCGACCTCAAGCCGAAGGGCACCTCGCCGCTCGGTGGCGCGACCGACTGGGTGAACGTCCCGAACCCCGTCGACGGGACCCCGGCGACGCGTGACACCGACACGATGGACACGTTCGTCGACTCGTCGTGGTACTTCCTGCGCTTCCTGGCCGCGAACGACGACACGCAGGCGTTCGACCCCGCGATCGCGCGCAAGTGGGCGCCGGTCGACCAGTACATCGGCGGCATCGAGCACGCGATCCTGCACCTGCTGTACGCACGCTTCGTGACGAAGGTCCTGTTCGACCTCGGCTACCTCGACTTCACCGAGCCGTTCACGGCGCTGCTCAACCAGGGCATGGTGCTGTCGGGTGGCTCGAAGATGTCGAAGTCGAAGGGCGGCGTGTCCCTCGGCGACGAGCTCGACGCCAACGGTGTCGACGCGATCCGCCTGGTGATGGGCTTCGCCGGCCCGCCCGAGGACGACATCAACTGGGAGGACGTCTCCCCGTCGGCGTCCGCGCGCTTCCTGGCCCGCGCCTACCGGCTCGCGCTCGACGTCACGTCCCCGAAGGACGTCGTCTGGGCCGACGGCGACCGGGCACTCCGCCAGGTCACGCACCGGTTCCTCGCCGACGCACCGGGCCTCATGGAGTCCTTCAAGTTCAACGTCGTGATCGCGCGGCTCATGGACCTCGTGAACGTGACGCGCAAGGCGATCGACAGCGGCCCCGGCGCGGGCGACCCCGCCGTGCGCGAGGCCGTCGAGACCATCACGCTCGGCCTCGCCGTGTTCGCTCCGTACGTGGGCGAGGAGATGTGGGAGAAGCTGGGCTACGAGCCGACGGTGGCCACGTACGGGTGGCGGAAGGCCGACCCGACGCTGCTCGTGCAGGACACGCTGACGGCGGTCGTGCAGGTCAACGGCAAGGTCCGCGACTCGTTCGAGGTGTCGAAGTCGATCGAGCCCTCGGAGCTCGAGGCGCTCGCGCGGGAGTCGGCGAACGTGCAGCGGTACATCGGTGAGCGCGAGATCGTGAAGGTGATCGTGCGGGCGCCGAAGCTCGTGAACATCGCGATCAAGGGGTAGCTGCGCGGGCGCGGGCGCGGGCGCGCTCGATCGGGGCGCGGGCGCGCTCGATCGGGGTGGGGCGCGCGGGTGCGCTCGCTCGGCGTGTGGCGAGTCCTGCACAGGTGCCGGTGCTGGTGGGGTCGTCCACGGCTGACCCGCGCGGAGTCCGGTCGCGAGGCTCGGCTCCCTAGCGTTCCGGTATGTCCTCACGCTTCTCGCTCACACCCCGTGCCGCCGTCGTCTTGGCCGCGGTCGTCGCGGTGGTCGCCGTGCTCGTGATCGTGCTCGGGACCCGGTCGGCTGGCGGTGGATCCGCTGCCGAGGTCGTCGTCAGCGACGCGCCGTCAGCCGAGCCGGCCTCCACGGCGGGCGGGCCGACGGCCGATGGCCCCCCGGCCGGTACCGGTCCTGACACGAGCACGGCCACGCCGTCGGTCGTCGTCGTGCACGTCGCGGGCGCGGTCGGGAAGCCCGGCGTGGTCACGCTGCCGGCCGGCAGCCGGGTCACGACGGCGCTGGAGCGCGCAGGGGGTGCCGCCCGCGACGCCGATCTCGCACGGGTGAACCTGGCTCGCCCTCTGGTGGACGGGGAACAGGTCTACGTGCCGCGCGTCGGGGAGACGGACGTCCCGATCGCCCTGCCGGACGGCGATGCGGGCGGTGCGGGTGCCCCGAGCGCATCGGGATCGACCGGGTCGGACACGGTCGTCGACCTGAACGCCGCCGACGCCGCGACGCTCGAGACGTTGCCGGGGATCGGGCCCGCGCTGGCGGAACGGATCCTCGCCTGGCGCGAGGAGCACGGGCGCTTCGCCGCCGTCGAGGACCTGCTCGACGTCAGCGGGATCGGGGACGCCAAGTTCGCCGACCTGCAGCCGCGCGTCCGGGTCTGACCGCATGGGCTCCGTGCGCAGTGCCGTGCACGCTCGCCTCGCCGACCTGCGCATCGCGGGCCCGGCGGCCGTCGCCTGGGTGTCCTGTGCCGTCCTCGTCGGCGTCCCGGACAGCGCGATCGCGGTGGTGATCGGCGGCGGCCTGCTCGTGGTGGGCGGGATCGTCCTTCTCGCGCTCCTGCCACGGCTGCACGGCGGCGCGATCGCACTCGCTGTCGGCCTCGTGGTGACGAGTGCGCTGCTCGTCGTGCTCGTCGCCGTCGCCGTGGCCGTCGGCGAGCAGCGGCGGAACCCGCCGGAGCTGTCCGGAGACCCCGGCCAGCGGACGGTCCGGCTCGTGCTGGACCGGGACCTCGAGCGCGGTGCGCGTTCCGTCGCGGCGACCCTGATCGCGACGGAGGACTCGGCCGGGCTGCGTGTGCCGGTGCGGCTGGTGCCCGACGTCCAGGGACGGGGTGCCGAACGGTTCGCCGCCGGGTCCATCCTCGTGGGCACCGGGGCGGTGGAGCCCGACGCTGTGGGGTCGCCCACCGCGTGGGTGGTGTTCCTGCACGGCCCGGTCGAGTCCCGCGCGCCGACGGGGCTCCTCGCCCTGACCGATGGTGCTCGCCGAGCGTTCGTCCGGGTCACCACCCAGCTCCCGGAGCCCGGCGCTGCCCTCCTCCGCGGACTGGCGATCGGCGACCGGAACGGACTCGACCCCGACACCGAGGGCGCGATGGAGACGGCAGCGCTCACGCACCTGACCGCGGTGTCCGGGGCCAACTGCGCCGTCATCGTCGGGTTGGTGGTGCTCCTCGGCCGGGCCTGCGGTCTCCCGCGGGTCCTCCGCGCCGGGGCGGCCGTCGCGTTCCTGCTCGCGTTCGTGGTGCTCGTGCGTCCGGACCCGTCCATCGTCCGGGCGACCCTGATGGCGGTCGTGGCGCTGGTGGTGCACCTGTCCGGGCGGCCCGTCCGTGGCGCCCCGCTCATCTCGCTCGCCGTCATCGGGATGCTCGTGGTGGACCCGTGGTACGCACGGTCCTTCGCGTTCGCGCTGTCCGTACTCGCGACGAGCGGGATCGTGGTGCTCGGGCCGCCGCTGACCGACCTGCTCGCGAGGCGACTGTGGACACCGGTCGCCGCCGCAGTGGCCGTCCCGGTGGTCGCGCAGGTGGCGTGCTGGCCGGTGACGATCCTCCTCGCGCCTGCGCTGCCGACGTACGCCGTGCCCGCGAACCTGCTCACCGAACCACTCGCGCCGATCGTCACCGTCGTCGGACTCGGTGCCTGCCTCTTCGCGCCCGTGTGGCCCGGTGCGGCCTCCGTGCTGGCCGCCGTCGCCTGGGTCCCCGCGAGCGCCGTCGGGTGGGTCGCCCGCACGGCCGCCGCGTTGCCGGGTGCATCCGCGCCGTGGCCGCCCGGAGTGCCGGGCGTCGGACTCGCCGTCGTGGTCTCCGGGTGTGTGGTCGTCTCGTGCTTCGTCGCGGCGCACGTCCGACTCCGGCTCCTGCTCGCCGCGGGCGCGGTGGTCGTGCTCGGCATCGGCCTCGTCGCCGTGCCGCAGACCGTCGTCCGTGGCAGCGTGCCACGGGACTGGACGATCGCGGCCTGCGACGTGGGGCAGGGGGATGCGGTCCTGCTGCGGTCGGGTGGCGCGACAGCGCTCGTCGACACAGGGGACGACCCCGAGCGCCTCGCCGCGTGCCTCGACCTGCTCGGCGTGGGACACATCGCGGTGCTCGTGCTGACGCACTACGACCGGGACCACGTCGGCGCGACGTCGGCGGTCGCCGCCTCGGTCTCGAATGCGCTCGTCGGCCCCACCGGCCGACCCGCGGACGAGCGGGTGCTCCGCGACCTGCGGGGCGCCGGGGTCGAGGTCCGCCGGGCCGCCGCCGGGACAGCGGTGCAGCTCGGGAGCCTCCGCCTGGTGGCGCTGTGGCCACCCCGGTCGTCGACCGCGTCCGGGAACGCCGCGAGCATCGCCATCCGGGTCGAACCCGATCCCGACTGCGCCGGCTGTCCGTCGGCGATGCTCCTCGGGGACCTCGGCGAAGCGGCTCAGCGGCGGCTCGTCGGTGCGGGCGGCGCCGAGCGACAGGTCGACGTGGTCAAGGTGTCGCACCACGGCTCGGCGGACCAGGACCCCGGGCTGTACCGATCGCTCGGTGCCCGGATCGCGCTCATCGGCGTCGGAGCGGACAACACCTACGGGCACCCCACCCGGCAGGCGCTCGACATGCTGGCCGCTGCCGGCAGCGTCGTGTACCGGACCGACCGCAGCGGGACCGTCGTCGTCGCACCGGGGAACGACGGCCCTCGGGTGTGGACGGAGCGCTCGGACCCGGAGCCCTCGGCCGGTTCCGTCGGCTCCGCCGGGTCGGGGGTCGGCCGTAGGATCGACGTGGCGACCGGAGCACGACCGGTCGCCGCACCGGAAGGACCGCATGCCCGCCAAGAAGCCAGCGCGCGCCGCCGCGAAGATCGACCAGGTGCCGTGGTCGGGGATCCGCCCCGCCCCGGTCGTGCTCGTCACCGGCCCCGAGGCCTTCCTCGCCGACCGGGCCGTCGGCGCGCTCCGCGACCTGCTCGTCGGCGAGGACCCGGCGCTCGAGATCCACGACCTCGAAGCCGACCAGTACGCACCGGGCCTGCTCGCCACGCTGGCCAGTCCGTCGCTCTTCGGTGAGCCCCGTCTGGTCCGGGTCACGAACGTCGAGAAGTGCACGGACGCCTTCATCACGGAGACGATCGCCTACCTCGAGGGACCGGCGGACGACGTCACCCTCGTCCTGCGTCACGGGGGCGGGATGCGCGGCAAGAAGCTGCTCGACACGATCCGCAGCGGCGTCGGTGGCGGGGTCGAGGTGCAGTGCGACGAGCTCAAGCGCGACACGGACCGCATCGACTTCGTGAACGCGGAGTTCCGGGCTGCCCGGCGGAAGATCGCGCCGTCGGCGGTGCGGACGCTCGTGGCGGCGTTCGCGGACGACCTCGCCGAGCTCGCGGCTGCGTGTCGGCAGCTGCTCGCCGACTCGGCCGACGAGATCACCGACAAGGTCGTCGACAAGTACTACGGCGGCCGGGTCGAGACGAACGCCTTCAAGGTGGCCGACATCGCACTCGCCGGGCGGTCTGCCCCGGCGATCGTCGAGTTGCGGCACGCGCTCGCGACGGGGGAGGCCCCGGTGCCCATCGTGGCGGCGTTCGCGAGCAAGATCCGCACGATGGCGAAGGTCAGCGGCTTCCGCGGATCGAGCGGGCAGGCGGCCTCGGCGCTCGGGATGGCGCCGTGGCAGGTGCAGCGAGCACAGCGGGACGTCGCCGGCTGGAGCGAGGCGGGGCTGGCGAACGCGATCCTCAGCATCGCGGCGGCGGACACCGCGGTGAAGGGCGGGTCACGCGACGCGCACTACGCGCTCGAGGTGATGGTGCGGACCATCGCCCGGCGCGGCGAGGACCGCTGAGGCGTTCCGGAAGCCCGGAGTCGGGAGCTGACTTCGGGAGCTGGCTACCGCTGCCGCGGCCGCTGCCGCTGCCGCTGCCGCTGCCGCGCGACGGTGCCGCTGTCGTACGACGTCGATCACGTCGTTCTCCGCGGTCGCCGCACTTGCGCGTGCACAAGCGGCGACGTGGCCGATGTCGCACGACAGCGGCCGGGTCGTTCGACGACGACGACCGCCCTCGCCCCACGACCGCACTCGCCCCACGTCCGCACTCGCCCCACGACCGCACCGCCGCACGTCCGCACCGCCGCACGTCCGCACCGCCGCACGACCGCACCCCGCCCGCACCACCCCGCACACGACGAAGGCCCCGCACCGGAACGGTACGGGGCCTTCGAGGAGCCGGACTCAGAGAGCCGAGACCTTCTTCGCGATCGCCGACTTGCGGTTCGCGGCCTGGTTCTTGTGGATGACACCCTTGCTCACGGCCTTGTCGAGCTTCTTCGACGCGAGGGCCAGGGCCGCCACGGCCTTGTCCTTGTCGCCCGAAGCGATCGCCTCGTTCGTGTGGCGGATGTGGGTCTTGAGCTCCGAGCGGTACGCCTTGTTCCGCTCGGTGGCCTTGAGGTTGGTCTTGATGCGCTTGATCTGCGACTTGATGTTCGCCATGCGTGTTGCTCCTGTTCGTCTCTACGGGTGGTCGCGACCGCTGGGTAGAGGGGCCCTTGGTCGCATCGCGTTCCACCCGTGGGCGGGGAACGCGGAAGCCAGCCACCAACACTACCAGGCGCAGGGCCGCCGACCAAAGCCCGACAGGCCGCGGACCGGAGCCCCAGACCGGAGCAACACGGCATCGAGAACGCCGGAGCAGCCGGAGCCACACCGCACCGCATCCGGCCGAAACCGCCCGGCAACACACGGTCGCTACCGTGGCGGTCATGCCGTCCCTCGCACCACGCATCGACACCGTCCCCGCTTCCGGCATCCGGAGGGTCTTCGAGCAGGCCGCCCTGCTCCGAGCGACCGGCACGGACGTCACGATGCTCGTGATCGGCGAGCCCGACGTGCCGGTAGCGCCGCACATCGGCGAGGCCGCGCGCCGCGCCTGGTCGGAGGACCGGACGGACTACACGCCGAACGGTGGGATCACCCCGCTCCGGCAGGCCATCGTCGACAAGCTCCGGCGCGAGAACCGGGTCGAGGTCGACCTCGAGCAGGTCTGGATGACGATCGGCGCGACACAGGCGCTGTTCCAGGCGATGACGCTCGTGCTGAGCCCGGGCGACGAGGTGCTCGTGCCCGACCCCGGCTACACGACCTTCACGATGAACGCGCACATCCTCGGCGCGACGCCGGTGCCGTACCAGCTGACGCCGCAGCACGGGTTCGAGCCCGACCTGGCCGCGCTCGAGGCGAGCATCACCGAGCGGACGCGGGCGATCATCGTGAACTCCCCGTCGAACCCGCTCGGTTGCGTGTTCGGCGAGGAGACCCTCCGCGACCTCCTCGCACTGGCGAAGCGGCACGACCTGTGGGTCGTCAGCGACGAGGTCTACGAGTACTTCACCCACGGGACCCGGCACGTCAGCATCGCCGCCCTCGACGAGGACGACCGCGTGTTCTCGGCCTTCTCGCTCAGCAAGACCTACGCGATGACCGGGGTGCGGGTGGGCTACCTCGTGACACCGAAGGGCCTCGGGCCGACGATGCGGACCACGCAGGAGGCGATGATCAGCTGCGTCGCCGAGCCCGACCAGTACGCAGCCCTCGCGGCGATCGTCGGGGACCACTCGGCCGTCCGGGACGCGCGCGAGCACTACCGCGCGAACCTCGAGGTCGCGAAGGCGGTGCTCGACGCCGCGGGCATCCGCTACCTCGACCCGCGCGGCGCGTTCTACCTCTGGGTCGACGTCTCGCACGCGTCGGGCGGCGACGTCGCCGAGTGGGCGCTCGCCCTCCTGCAGCAGGAGCACGTCGCGGTCGCACCCGGCAGCGCGTTCGGCCGCACCGGCGAGGGCTGGATCCGCGTCTCGCTCGCCGCGACCGCGGAGGACCTCCGCCGCGGCCTGGGAGCGCTGCCCGCGCCCGCCACGGCGACCGTCTGACGGGCAGGGCCCACGCCGCCGGTTCCGACCCGGCGCGCCACCGGCGGGTCGGCCGTGCCGGTGGGGCGAGGCGCGGTGCGGGCCCGCCCCGCGCCTCCAGTCAGTCCTGCACAGCGTCCAGGGCGGCGACCGGCCTCCACAGGACGGCCCGCGGCTGCGCGCCGTCGGCGCGCGGACGTGGGACAATCGTTCGACCGTCCCGACCCCTGAGGAACCGTGAGCCCACAAGCATCCGCGCCGCTCGAGCCCGCCGCGACCCCGGCCGAGGCGATCCGCAACTTCTGCATCATCGCGCACATCGACCACGGCAAGTCGACCCTGGCCGACCGCATGCTGCAGATCACCGGCATCGTCGAGGAGCGGGCGATGCGCGCGCAGTACCTCGACCGCATGGACATCGAGCGCGAGCGCGGCATCACGATCAAGTCGCAGGCCGTCCGCATGCCGTGGGAGCTCGACGGCAAGACCTTCGCCCTGAACATGATCGACACGCCGGGGCACGTCGACTTCTCGTACGAGGTCTCCCGTTCGCTCGCCGCGTGCGAGGGCGCGATCCTCCTGGTCGACGCCGCCCAGGGCATCGAGGCGCAGACGCTCGCGAACCTCTACCTCGCGCTCGAGAACGACCTCGAGATCATCCCGGTCCTCAACAAGATCGACCTGCCCGCGGCCGAGCCGGACAAGTACGCAGCCGAGCTCGCGCAGCTCATCGGCGGGTCGCCGGACGACGTCCTCCGCGTCTCCGGCAAGACCGGCGTGGGCGTGCCGGAGCTCCTCGACCGCGTCGTCGGCACCGTGCCGCCGCCCGTCGGCACGGTGGACGCCCCGCCCCGCGCGATGATCTTCGACTCGGTCTACGACAGCTACCGCGGGGTCGTCACCTACGTCCGCATGGTGGACGGCACCATCTCGCCACGCGAGAAGGTCCAGATGATGTCGACGAAGACGACGCACGAGATCCTCGAGATCGGGGTGTCGTCGCCGGAGCCGAAGCCGACGAAGGGCCTGAGCGTCGGCGAGGTCGGCTACCTCATCACCGGTGTGAAGGACGTCCGCCAGTCCAAGGTCGGCGACACGGTCACGAGCGCGCAGAAGCCGGCGACCGACCCGCTGGCCGGCTACACCGACCCGAAGCCGATGGTCTTCTCGGGTCTGTACCCGATCGACGGTTCCGACTACCCGGACCTCCGCGAAGCGCTCGACAAGCTCAAGCTGTCCGACGCCGCGCTCGTGTACGAGCCCGAGACCTCCGTGGCGCTCGGGTTCGGCTTCCGCTGCGGGTTCCTCGGGCTGCTCCACCTCGAGATCATCACCGAGCGTCTGAGCCGCGAGTTCGGGCTCGACCTCATCACCACCGCCCCGAGCGTGATCTACGAGGTCACGGACGAGGACAACTCGGTGACCGAGGTCACGAACCCGTCCGAGTTCCCCGGCGGTCGCATCGTCGAGGTCCGCGAGCCGATGGTCCGCGCAGCCATCCTCGCGCCGAAGGACTACGTCGGCGCGATCATGGAGCTCTGCCAGTCGCGCCGAGGCTCGCTGCTCGGCATGGAGTACCTCGGTGAGGACCGCGTCGAGATCCGGTACGAGATGCCCCTCGGCGAGATCGTCTTCGACTTCTTCGACCAGCTGAAGAGCAAGACGCAGGGCTACGCATCCCTCGACTACGAGCCGACGGGCGACCAGGCGGCCGACCTCGTCAAGGTCGACATCCTCCTCCAGGGCGAGCAGGTCGACGCGTTCAGCGCGATCGTGCACCGCGACAAGGCGTACGCGTACGGCACCCTCATGACCGAACGGCTCCGGAAGCTCATCCCGCGCCAGCAGTTCGAGGTCCCGATCCAGGCCGCCATCGGTGCTCGCATCATCGCCCGCGAGAGCATCCGTGCCATGCGCAAGGACGTCCTCGCGAAGTGCTACGGCGGTGACATCACCCGCAAGCGCAAGCTCCTCGAGAAGCAGAAGGAGGGCAAGAAGCGCATGAAGATGGTCGGCCGGGTCGAGGTCCCGCAGGAAGCCTTCATCGCCGCGCTCTCGGGCGACGTGGAAGAGAAGAAGAAGTAGCGGTTCAGCGGGCGCGCGTGGCGCGCGTCCGCACCGCCGCCAGGCACAGGGCCGGGAGGCACGCTGCAGCCAGTCCCGCCAGCGCCGTCCGCCAGGTGGTCCACTCCGTCATCCCGATGAAGGACGTCTGCGTGCTCGCCTCGATCGAGCAGGCCGTGGCGGTGATCGCGAGGGTGAGCGCCGAGGCGCCGATGACCCAGGGGAGCCGGGGACGCCGGGACCGCCGGACGAGAGCGACGAGGAGCGCCCCGAAGAGCAGGACACCGGCACCGATGCTCGCGACGGCGACCTGCGCGAGCGTGGTGCTGACGACGGGGTACCAGTCGACCGGCGGCACGCTGGTGTACTGCACGGGTCCTGACGCGCGGGCTTCGACCAGGTCGACGGCGATGCGTGCGCCCACGGCGAGTGCGAAGGCGGTCGCCGTGAGTGCGGCGAGCACCCGAGGGGTGCGTCCCGTCAGTGGGCGAGGGACGATCGTCGAGGCGGGCACGGACCGACGATAGCGGTGTGGCGGAGGCGATCCGAGCCTCCAGTCCGGGGCTGGGCGACGCGGCACACCAGCCCAGCCGCTCTGCGCGCGTGCAGCCGGTCTGCGCTCGCGCAAGGGGGCTCGTCGGCATGCGTTCCGGTGGCAGCTGGGTCGTGACGGTGCGCACCGCCAAGGAGGCTCGTCGGCATGCGTTCCGGTGGCAGCTGGGTCGTGACGGTGCGCACCGCCAAGGAGGCTCGTCGGCATGCGTTCCGGTGGCAGCTGGGTCGTGACGGTGCGCACCGCCAAGTAGGCTGGTCGGCATGAGTTCCCGCGGCAGCTACCGGACCGCTCTGACGTACGGCGCGGTCGGCGCGACCCAGGCGTCGGACCTCATGACCTACCCGCCGGAGGGCTTCGCGCCCACCGAGTCCCGCGCCCGGATCGGGCACGGCGACGCACGCTTCGAGACGGCGGTGACCCAGGCGCTGTCCTGGCAGATCCAGGAGCGCAGCGGGATCCGCGTGCACGTCGACGACCAGCCGGACGACGACGAGGTCCGCTACAACCCGGTGACGTTCGACGAGCACGGTGTGCCGGTCGCGCCCGCGTCCATCGGGACCCCGAAGGTGGAGCGGTTCGCGCCGGACGGCACGCCGCTCCTCACGGCGGGGACGACCGCGACGCTGACGATGCACGCGTTCGGGCAGACCGTGCACGCGCCGGTCCGGGTCGTGTCGATCATCGACGAGCCGGACCGCAAGGGTTTCGCGTACGGCACGCTCGAGGGGCACCCGCTCTCGGGCGAGGAGTCGTTCGTCGTCGAGCGCACGTCGGACGGGTCGGTGTGGCTCCAGCTGCGGCAGTTCTCGCAGCCGGCGAGCCGGAAGTGGCGCCTCGTGGCGCCGTTGCTCCGGCGGCAGCAGCGCGTGATGGCGGAGAAGTACCTGGCGGCGCTCCGCGGCGACTGACGCGTGGAGCGCGCCCGCCGGCGGCGCTCGCGGTGACCGACGGGTCCGACCCGGCTCAGCCCAGGGGCGCGAGACCCGCGATCGCGTCCTCGATGACCCGCACGTCCTCCACGCAGTCCCGAGCCACGGCGACCGCGCTCGTCGCCCGGAGCGCCTCCACGTCGTAGACCCCGGTCGCGACCGCGAGGAACGGGATCCCCGCGGCGTCCGCAGCCTCGCCGTCCCGCGGGGTGTCGCCGACGATGACGGCCCGCTCGCCCCGCAGCGCCGCCGCCGCACGACCGGTGACCCCGGCCCGGTCGACCTCCTCGTCGCCGAAGAACGAGTGCGCCCAGTCGAACGCATCGAGGTCGAACCCGGCACCACGGAGCTTCACCCGCGCACGGTGCTCGGAGTTGCCGGTGAGCAGGCCGTTGCGCCAGCCGAGGACCGCGAAACGCCGGACGAGGTCCCGGGCGCCAGGGGCCGGCTTCCGGTGGTCGCCGGCGCGGAACCGCTCGTCGGTGAGGTCGCGCAGGTGCCCGGAGACGGTGGGGATGAGCGCGTCGTCGAAGTCGTGCGCGCGGACGTGTTCGGCGATGAGGCCGGCGTCGGTCCGGCCGTGCTGGTGGCCGACGCGCAGCGCGAGGTCACGGCCGACCGCCCGTTCGAGTGCCAGGTGGTACAGGTTGCCCGGCGACACGGCGTTCAGCACGAGGGTGCCGTCGATGTCCCACAGCACCGTGGTGGGGACGGTGTGGTGCTCCATGCCTCCATCATGACCGAGAATGGAGTCCATGCCGAGTGCCCTGCCGATCGCCGACCCCGCACCGTCGGACGGGCTGCTCATCCCCGGTCCGGACGCGGGCGAGGTCCCCTTCGGCGTCTACGTGCACGTGCCCTTCTGCCGCGTCCGCTGCGGCTACTGCGACTTCAACACGTACACGGCGTCGGAGCTGCGCGGGGTCCGGCGTGACGACTACGCCGGCCACGCCGTGCAGGAGATCCGGTTCGCCGCGGAGGTCCTCGAGCGCTCGGGCGTGCCGCGGCGCCCGGTGTCGACGGTGTTCTTCGGCGGTGGGACCCCGACGATGCTCCCGGCCGAGGACCTCGTGATGATCCTCCGGGCGATCGACGAGACGTGGGGGATCGTGCCCGGCGCCGAGGCCACGACCGAGGCCAACCCGGACTCCGTCGACGCCGTCTCGCTCGAGACGCTCCGCGCCGGCGGCTTCACCCGGGTCAGCTACGGCATGCAGTCCGCGGTCCCGCACGTGCTCGCGACCCTCGACCGGACGCACGACCCCGAGCGGGTGCCGTTGGTCGTGGACCTCGCGAAGCAGCAGGGCCTCGACGTCTCGCTCGACCTCATCTACTCGACCCCGGGGGAGTCACTCGCGGACTGGCGCACCTCGCTCGACCAGGCGATCGCCTGCGCGCCCGACCACGTCTCGGCGTACTCGCTCATCGTCGAGGAGGGCACGGCGATGGGTCGCATGGTGGCGCGCGGGGAGCTGCCGGCACCCGACGACGACCTCGCGGCGGACATGTACGAGCTGGCCGACGACGTCCTCGGTGCGGCCGGGTACTCCTGGTACGAGGTGTCGAACTGGGCGCGCGGCGAGGCACACGCGAGCCGGCACAACCTGTCCTACTGGAAGGGTCACGACTGGTGGGGCGTCGGCCCGGGCGCGCACTCCGCCGTCGCCGGGACCCGCTGGTGGAACGTGAAGCACCCGGCCGCGTACGCGAACCGGTTGCTGTCGGGGGCGTCGCCCGCGGCCGGCCGGGAGACCCTCGACGAGGAGACGCGCTACGTCGAGCGCGTGCTCCTCGCCGCGCGGGTCCGCGGCGAGCTCGCCACGTCGGAACTCCGCCGGGAGGCCCGTGGCCGGGTCGCGGGGCTCATCGCACGCGGTCTCGTGGACGGCTCGGCCGCGGTGCGGGGTCGGGTCGAGTTGACGAGGCAGGGTCGGCTGCTCGCGGACGCGGTGGTCCGCGAGCTGCTCGACTGACCTACTGCTCCACGGACGCGGCTACTGCTTCACGAACTCGATCGTGAGCGGGTACTTGTAGAAGCGTCCCTGGTTCGCGGCGACGGCGGCCATGACCGAGAAGACGACCACGAGCACGTAGATGATCGGCAGCAGGACGAGCCCGATCAGGATGACCGTGAGCAGCCCCGCGACGAACCCCGCGATCGCCGCGGTGATGTGGAAGTTGAGCGCCTGGCGCGTGTGCTCGCGCACGAACTGCCCGCGGTCACGCAGCACGAGGTACGCGATGATCGGCACGAGCAGGCTGAAGAAGATGGCGCCGACGTGCGTCAGGGTCGCCCAGAGCCGCTGGTCCTCGGGGCTCATCGGCTGGGGGACCTGGTAGTTCGGCGGGTACTGGGGGCCGTCCGGCCCGCCGGGCTGCTGTCCGTAGGGGTTCCCGGGCTGCTGGCCGTCAGGGCCCCCGGGCTGCTGTCCGTAGCTCATGCGGGAAGCGTACCGACCAGCCGGACGTCCGTCCCGCCCTGTCGGCCGTCGGGCGTAGGATCAGCAGTCGACACACGAGAGTGCCAACGCGAACGGAAGGGGATCGAGTGGTCAGCGAACGCAGCCTCGAAGTCCTCAAGGCCATCGTGCGGGACTACGTCGCCTCGCGGGAGCCGGTCGGGTCGAAGTCGATCGTCGACCGCCACGCGTTCGGGGTCAGCGCCGCCACGATCCGCAACGACATGGCCCAGCTCGAGGACGAGCAGCTCATCGTCGCGCCGCACACGTCCTCGGGTCGCGTCCCGACCGACAAGGGCTACCGCGTCTTCGTCGACCACCTGGCCGCGGCCCGCCCGCTGTCGAGCGCGCAGCGGCACGCGATCGAGACCTTCCTGGGCGCCTCGGGCGACCTCGACGACGTCCTCGGACGCACCGTGCGGCTGCTCAGCCAGCTCACGAACCAGGTGGCGCTCGTGCAGTACCCCTCGCTGGTGCGCGCCCGCGTCCAGCACGTCGAACTCGTCCGGCTCGGCGACACGCGGTTGATGGTCGTGCTCATCACCGACACCGCCCGGGTCGAGCAGCGGGTGGTCGAGAGCGACGTCACCCTCGACGAGTCCGCCCTGACCGAGCTCCGCAGCGTCGTCAACGGCGCGACCGTCGGACTCCTCCTGCAGGACGTCCCCGGTGCGCTCCGCGCGGTCCCGCAGCAGCTCCGGCCCGACGTCCAGCCCCTTGCCGGGATCGTCGTGGCGACCCTCATCGAGCAGGTGGCCGCGAACCGGCAGGACCGCCTGCTGATGGCGGGCGCGGCGAACCTCGCGAAGAGCGAGCAGGACTTCTCCGGCGGGCTCTTCCCCGTGCTCGAAGCCATCGAGGAACAAGTCACCCTGCTCCGGTTGTTCGGCGAGATGCAGGTGGACGACATCGCGGTGGCGGCGAGCATCGGCGCCGAGAACGCCGAGTACGGGCTCGACGCCACGAGCATCGTCGCGGGTGGCTACCTCGCCGGCGGCGAGGTGGCACGGCTCGGCGTGCTCGGGCCGACCCGGATGGACTACGGCACGAACATGGCCGCGGTCCGCGCCGTCGCACGGTACCTGTCCAAGCTCCTGGGCGAACATTGACCGGCCCGCACCGCGATCGGCGCGACCCCCGCGCACGACCCGCACCGGGCCTCCAGACCGACCGAACCGAAACACTCTGAGGGATACGTGGCAGACCACTACGACGTCCTCGGCGTCCAGCCGGACGCCTCCGATGCCGACATCAAGAAGGCCTACCGGCGCCTGGCGCGCGAGCTGCACCCGGACGTGAACCCGAGCCCGGACGCCGCCGAGCGCTTCAAGGACGTGACGCACGCGTACGACGTGCTGAGCGACCCCGAACAGCGCCGTCGGTACGACGCCGGACCGCAGGCCGACAGCCCGTTCGGCGGTGGTGGGGCCGCGGGCTTCAGCGACATCTTCGACGCGTTCTTCGGCGGAGGCGGCGGAGGCCGGGGATCCGGTCCCCGCAGCCGTGCCGAGCGGGGACAGGACGCCCTGCTCCGCATCGACGTCGACCTCGACGAGGTCGTCTTCGGCACCCACAAGGAGGTCGAGGTCGACACCGCCGTGCTGTGCGAGACCTGCCACGGCTCGTGCTGCGCTCCGGGCACGAGCCCGCGCACGTGTGACATCTGCGGCGGTTCCGGTCACATCCAGCGTCAGGTCCGCTCGCTCCTCGGCAACGTCGTGACGAGCGCGCCGTGCGGCACCTGCCGCGGCTACGGCACGGTCATCCCGAACCCGTGCCCGACGTGCCAGGGGCAGGGTCGCGTGCGCGCCCGTCGCTCGATCCCGGTGGACGTCCCCGCCGGTGTCGATTCCGGGCTCCGCCTCCAGATGCCCGGCCAGGGTGAGGTCGGTCCGGCCGGCGGCCCCTCCGGTGACCTCTACCTCGAGATCCGGGTGCGTCACCACGACGTGTTCAGCCGCGACGGCGACGACCTGCTCGCAACGCTCGAGGTCGGCATGACGGACGCGATCCTCGGCACGACCACGACGATCGACGGCCTCGACGGTCCGGTCGAGCTCGAGATCCGTCCCGGTGTGCAGAGTGCCGACGTGCTCGTCCTGAAGGACCGTGGAGTCACGAAGCTGCGCGGCAACGGACGTGGCGACCTGCGCGTCGGTGTGCAGGTCGTGACGCCGACGAAGCTGTCGCACAAGGAGCGCCAGCTGGTCGAGCAGCTCGCGAAGTCGCACAAGGCCACGAAGCCCCAGCTCGCCCGGTTCCAACAGGGCATGTTCGGCAAGCTCCGCGACCGCTTCTTCAACTTCTGATGGCGTCGCTCTACCTCGTCGGGTCGCTCGACGGCGTCACCGTGGGCGGGCACGTGACCCTCGACGGTGCGGAGGGCCGGCACGCGGTGTCCGTCGCGCGGGTGCGCCTCGGGGAGACGCTGTGGATCGGGGACGGCGACGGCACCGTGGTGTCCGGACCCGTCGTGTCCACCGAGCGGGATGCGCTCGTGCTGGAGGTGGCCACGCTCGAGGTGGTCCCGGCGCCGTCACCGACCCTGACCCTCGTGCAGGCGCTCGCGAAGGGCGGCCGTGACGAGATGGCCGTGCAGGCGTCGACCGAGATCGGCGTCGACCGGATCGTGCCGTGGGCGGCTGCCCGCAGTGTCTCGCGGTGGGAGGGTGCGAAGGTCGAGAAGGGCCGGGCGCGCTGGGCGTCCATCGCGCACGAGGCCTCCAAGCAGGCCGTCCGCCCGCGGGTCCCCGTCGTCGCGCAGCCGGTCACCACGGCACAGCTGGCGGCGTCCGTGGGCACCGGGCGGGTGGTGCTCGTGCTCGACCCGGTCGCGGACGTCCGCCTCTCCGCCTGGGACGCCCCGGCCGACGTCGACGACATCACCCTCGTGGTCGGACCCGAGGGCGGCATCGACGGCAGCGAGTTCGACCGGCTCGTCGCCGCCGGAGCGGTCCGCGTCCGGCTCGGCGACACCGTCCTCCGCACCTCGACCGCGGGTCCGGCGGCGCTGGCGATCCTCCAGACGCGGCTCGGACGCTGGTAGGCCCGCCGTCGGCGGCGCGTTCTACGATGGGGTCATGAGCACCAGCACGCCCAGCGTCTTCTCGAAGATCATCGCGCGCGAGATCCCGGCGACCGTCGTCGCCGAGGACGACCGCGTCATCGCGTTCGAGGACATCGCGCCGAAGGCACCCGTCCACGTGCTCGTCGTCCCCAAGACCGAGCAGTACCGGAACGTCACCGAGCTCGCCGCCGGGGACCCCGACCTCCTCTCCCACGTGGTCGCCACCGCGCAGCGCATCGCCGACGAGCGTGCGGGCGGCCAGTACCGTCTCGTGTTCAACACCGGCGAAGCAGCCGGTCAGACCGTGTTCCACGTGCACGCGCACGTACTCGCAGGCGAACTGCAGGAAGGCACCCTTGCCGGATAACGAACCACTCGAGCAGGACACCACGTCCGAGCTCACCGTCGACGGCATCGCCATGGTGCAGCTGCTCGGCCCCCAGGACCGACTCCTGAAGACCGTCGAACGCCAGTACCCCGGGGTCCGCGTCGTCGTCCGCGGCAACGAGGTCAGCCTCAGCGGGCCGGAGCGCGACGTCGCGAGGGCCCGCGCCCTCGTCGACGAACTCGTCGGCATGGTCAAGCGCGGCCAGGACATCGGCCCGGCCGACATCCCGACCTCCGCACGGATCCTCGACGACGACCGCAAGCCGTCAGACACGTTCGGCACGCCCATCGTGCAGAGCCGGGGCAAGTCGGTGCGACCGAAGACCGACGGCCAGCGCACCTACGTCGACGCGATCGACCAGCACACCATCACGTTCGGCATCGGCCCCGCGGGCACCGGCAAGACCTACCTGGCGATGGCCAAGGCGGTGCAGGCGCTGCAGCGGCGCGAGGTCACGCGGATCATCCTCACGCGTCCCGCGGTCGAGGCCGGCGAGCGGCTCGGGTTCCTCCCCGGCACGCTGACCGACAAGATCGACCCCTACCTCCGGCCGCTGTACGACGCCCTCAACGAGATGATGGACCCCGAGCTCGTGCCGAAGCTGTTGGCGGCCGGCACGGTCGAGGTCGCCCCGCTGGCGTACATGCGCGGTCGGACGCTCAACGACTCGTTCGTCATCCTCGACGAGGCGCAGAACACCACGCCCGAGCAGATGAAGATGTTCCTCACCCGCCTCGGGTTCGGGTCGAAGATGGTGGTCACGGGCGACATCACCCAGGTCGACCTGCCCGGCAACCTGTCCGGCCTGCGCCTGGTGACCCGTATCCTCGACCACGTCGACGACATCCACTTCGCCCGTCTCGGGAGCGAGGACGTGGTCCGCCACACGCTCGTCGGCCGCATCGTCGACGCGTACACCGCCTACGACGAGGAACGCCTGGCCGAGCAAGCCGGGCACCGCCCCGGTGGCCGGGGCACCGCGCCCGAGGGCAACCCGGCCGGCGTGAACCGTGCCGAGCGCCGGGGCCGGCCGCCGCAGGACCGCCAGCGCTCCCCGTACCCGCAGAACGATCCCCGAGGAGGGAACCGGTGAGCATCGAGCTCAACAACGAGTCCGGGGTGGAGGTCGACGAGGCCGCGATCCAGCGCCTCGCCTCCTTCGCGCTCGACGCGCTGCACGTCCACGCCGACGCGGAGCTCGCCATCGTGCTCGTCGACGAGGGCGCGATGGAGCAGCTGCACGTCCGGTGGATGGACGAACCGGGGCCGACCGACGTCCTCAGCTTCCCGATGGACGAGCTCCGTCCCGGCACGGAGGACGACCCGACCCCGGCCGGGCTGCTCGGGGACATCGTGCTGTGCCCGCAGGTCGCCGAGGAACAGGCGAAGACCGCGGGGCACTCGACGACCGACGAGATGCTCCTGCTGACCTGCCACGGCATCCTGCACCTCCTCGGGTTCGACCACGCGGAGCCGGAGGAGAAGGCCGAGATGTTCGGCCTCCAGGGCGAGATCCTCGCCGCGTTCGCCGTGCAGCACCGAGGGCGGTGACCTGATGCTGCTCGTCGCCGTCCTGCTCGCGGTGGCGTTGGTGCTCGTCGTCGCCGGCGGTGTGCTCGCCGCCTCGGACGCCGCCCTGTCCGTGTTGTCCCGCGCCGACCTCGACGAGATCGCCCGGGGCGCCAAGCGTCGCCGCGCGATCGAGGCGATCGCGGACGACGTCGGCGCCCACGTCAACGCGCTGAACTTCGTCCGGGTCCTCGCCGAGACCGCCGCAGCGGTCCTCGTGACGATCGCGCTCGTGACGGTCTTCGACACGTGGTGGGTCGCGCTCGTCGTGTCCGCGGCCGTGATGACGGCGGTCTCCTTCGTCCTGGTCGGGTCGAGTCCGCGCAGCGTCGGTCGCGCGCACGCCGAGCGGCTCATCGCCGTGACCGGCGGACTCGTCCGCGCGGTCCGCATCGTCCTCGGGCCGCTCGCCGGGCTGCTCGTCGCGATCGGCGACCGCGTCACACCGGGGCGTGGCCGGAGCGCCTCCACCGTGTCCAGCGAGGAGCAGCTGCTGTCCCTGGTCGACGAGGCCGCCGAGAGCAACGTGCTCGAAGCCGACGACCGTGAACTCATCCACTCGGTGTTCGAGTTCAGCGACACCCTGGTGCGCGAGGTCATGGTGCCGCGCACCGACATGACGACCGTCGACGGCTCGGACACGCTCGGCGCCGCGATGGAGCAGTTCCTCGCGTCCGGGGTGTCCCGCATGCCGGTCACGGGCAAGGACAGCGACGACGTCCTCGGCGTGCTGTACCTCCGCGACGTGTCCCGTGCCCTCTACGAACGCCCGGGCGCCGGCGCCGAACCGGTCAGCGGTCTGCTGCGGCCCGCCGGGTTCGTGCCGGAGTCGAAGGCCGCCGACGACACGCTCCGCGCGATGCAGGCGGGCAAGAACCACCTGCTGCTCGTCGTCGACGAGTACGGCGGCGTGGCCGGACTCGTCACGATGGAGGACCTCATCGAGGAGCTCGTCGGCGACATCTCGGACGAGTACGACCGCGCGGTGGTCGACCGGGTCGAGGTCGAACCGGGCGTCTGGCGCATCGCGGCCCGGATGCCGATCGACGAACTCGGCGACCTGTTCGGCATCGAGCTCGAGGACGACGACGTCGACACCGCCGGCGGCTTGCTCGTGAAGGAGCTCGGCCACCTCGCCACGCGCGGCGACCGCGTCACCGTCGACGGCATCGTCCTCGTCGCCGACCGGGTGGAGGGCAAGCGCCGTCACCTCGTCTCGGTCCTCGCCGAGCGCACCACGGCCCTCGACGACGTCGAGCACGCGTTCGACGACTCCTCGCCCACGACCACAGGGAAGCCCACCGCATGACCGACACCACCACGCCCGACGGTCAGCCCTACCGCGCGGGCTTCGTCTCCTTCGTCGGCCGACCGAACGTCGGCAAGTCGACGCTGACGAACGCCCTGGTCGGCGAGAAGGTCGCCATCACCTCGTCGAAGCCGCAGACGACCCGTCGCGCCATCCGCGGGGTCGTGCACCGACCGAATGGGCAGGTCATCATCGTCGACACACCGGGGGTCCACCGGCCGCGCACCCTGCTCGGAGAACGCCTGAACGACCTCGTGCAGTCCACGCTGGGCGACGTCGACGTGATCGGCTTCTGCGTCCCCGCGAACGAGCCGATCGGACCGGGCGACCGCTTCATCAACGACTCGCTCGACCAGTACCCGCGTGCGAAGAAGGTCGCGATCGTCACGAAGATCGACCGCGTCTCGAAGGACAAGGTCGGCGAGCAGTTGCTCGCGGTCTCGAAGCTCCGCGAGTGGGACGTCATCATCCCGACCTCCGGCACGAAGGGGCTGCAGCTCGAACCGCTGCTCGACGAGATCACCGCCCTGCTGCCCGAGTCGCCGCAGCTCTACGACGACGCTACCGTGACCGAGGAGACCGACGAGGACCGCATCGCCGAGCTGATCCGCGAGGCCGCGCTCGAAGGCGTCCGCGACGAACTGCCGCACTCGCTGGCCGTCGTCGTCGAGGACGTCGTCGAGCCGGACGAGGAGGACGACCCCGACGGCCCCCTGCGGATCTTCGCGAACCTCTTCGTCGAACGGGACAGCCAGAAGGCGATCGTCATCGGCCGCGGCGGCGAGCGGCTGAAGGACGTCGGCTCGCGCGCGCGGACGGAGATCGAGTCGCTGCTGGGCGGTCGACACGTGTACCTCAACCTCCGCGTGAAGGTCGCGAAGGAGTGGCAGCGGGACCCGAAGCAGCTCGGTCGCCTCGGCTTCTGAACCGACCCGCCGTGGACGCCGGGAACGTCAGCCCATCGGCTGACGCGCGCCGCGTCGCAGGGCCGTACCGTGGGGTGGTGTTCCGTCCCGTGCTGCGCTCGCAGGTCCTCTTCGACGTCATCGTCGCTGTGCTCCTGACCGCGCTCATCGGGCTGGCGCAGGCACCACGGTCCGACGCCCTGCAGTCGCTCGTCGTGGTCGTGCTGCTCGGCGGCGCGTTGGCGTTGCGGCGGACGGCTCCGGGGCTCGCCCTGGTGATCGCCTGGGCGGGCGCCATCGCGCAGATGGTGATGGGCCTCGGACTCGAGGCCGCCGACTTCCTCATCGCCGGCGTGATGTACACGACGAGCGCGTACGGCTCGAACCGGACGCGGTGGTGGGGCTTGGCCTCGGCGTTCCTCGGCGCGGTCGTCGCGGCCGGGTACCTCGGGCTGCAGGAGTACTTCGGCCGGTACTCGCTCGACGGGCCCTTCGCCACGTACCCGTCGCAGTTGATGCGCGAAGCCGTGCAGACGGCGGCGTACTTCGTCGTGGTCCTCGCGATCCTGCTCCTGCCGTGGCTCGCCGGACTCGTGCGCCGCGTCCGGTCGGCCGCACGCATGAGCCGTGAGGCGCAGCTCCTCGCCGAACGTGACGCGGCCCGGGCCGACCGCGCCGTCGCCGTCGAGCAGGAGCGCGTCCGCATCGCCCGGGACATGCACGACATCGTGGCGCACTCCCTCGCCGTCGTCATCGCGCAGGCCGACGGTGCCCGCTACGCGCTCAAGGCCGATCCCGACATCGCCGACCAGGCCCTCACGACGATCTCGGGCACGGCCCGCCGGGCGCTCGGGGACGTCCGCGAGCTCCTCGGCGCGCTCCGCCACGAGCAGGGTACGGCCCCGACACCGGAGATCGACGACATCGAGCAGCTCGTCACCGAGATGCGGGACATCGGGCTCGACGTCGACGTCGAGCGCGACGGCGACCCCTCGGCCCTGCCGACGACGACGCAGCTCGCCGTGTACCGCATCGTGCAGGAGAGCCTCACGAACGCCTACAAGCACGGCCAGCGCGGCACCCCCGTGCACGCGCGCCTGACCTACCGGCCCGACACCGTCGAGATCCAGGTGGTGAACGAACGGGCCGACGACGGCCGTGCGGGGCCGGGCACCGGACACGGCCTGGTCGGCATGCGCGAGCGCGCGACCATGACCGGCGGGACGATGACCGCGGGGCCGCGCGGGGACGCCTTCGTCGTCGCGGTGCGCATGCCCGCCGTCCCCGCGAGCGGGCAGATGCCCCGTGACCGCATCACCTCGACCCACCAGGAGCACACCGCACGATGACCACGACCCCGAACCCCGAGGCCCGCATCCGGGTGGCGCTCGTCGACGACCAGGCCCTGTTCCGCACCGGGATCCGGATGCTCATCGACTCCCAGTCCGACCTGCAGTTCGTCGGCGAGGCCGGAGACGGCGCCGAAGGGGTCGAGCTCGTCCGTCGTGCCCGGCCGGACGTGGTGCTCATGGACGTGCGCATGCCCGTGATGGACGGCATCACGGCGACCGCGACGATCGTCGAGCAGTCCGGCACCGACGGCGCGAAGGTGCTCGTGCTGACCACCTTCGACTTCGACGAGGCCGCCGCGAAGGCGATCCGCGCCGGCGCGAGCGGCTTCGTGCTGAAGGACGCCGACCCCGAGTTCCTGCTCGCGGCGATCCGGACCGTGCACGCCGGGACCGCCGTGTTCGCCGCGTCGGCGACCCGCGAGCTGCTCCGGCGCTACGAGGACACCTCCGCGCCTTCGGTGACCGTCCCGTCGGCGTTCGCCGAGCTCACCCCCCGCGAGCGGGAGATCTTCGACCTCGCGGCGAAGGGCCTGAGCAACAGCGAGATCGCGTCGCACGAGTTCGTCAGCGAGGCGACGGTCAAGACCCACATCTCGCGGGTGCTGACGAAGCTCGAGCTCCGTGACCGTGTCCGTCTCGTGGTGTTCGCGCACGAGCACGGGCTCGTCACGAAGGACTGACGCCCGGCGGCGCACCGTCATCCGCGCGGATGACCCCTGCACAGGGAAGCCAGCCGAGCGGACCATCCACAGGAGCCGACCGACCGACGCGCCACGTGCCTCCCGGGCGTCATCGTTGAGCCATGACCAGCAGCCACCTCCCGATCATCCGCCTCGACCACGTGTCCAAGCACCACGGGGACGCCGCTCGCCGCGTGACGGCCCTCGACGACGTCAGCGTCGACATCGGCGCGGGTGAGTTCACCGCGGTGATGGGACCGTCCGGATCCGGCAAGTCGACGCTCATGCACGTCGCGGCCGGCCTCGACGCCGTCTCGGCCGGACGCATCCAGATCGACGGGGTCGACGTCACCGGCCTCGGTGACCGCGACCTCACCGAGCTCCGTCGCCGCCGGCTCGGCTTCGTCTTCCAGTCGTTCAACCTCGTGCCGACGCTCGACGTCAGCGAGAACATCCGGCTGCCGTTCCTGCTCGGCGGACACCGGACCTCGCGCGAGGAGGACGCCTGGATCGACCGGCTCGTCGCGATGCTCGGCCTCGGCGACCGCCTGACCCACCGCCCGCACCAGCTGTCGGGCGGTCAGCAGCAGCGCGTCGCGATCGCCCGGGCGCTCGCCTCGCGGCCGGCCGTGGTCGTCGCCGACGAGCCCACCGGCGCACTCGACTCGCGGACGGGTCGTGACGTGCTCGCGATCCTCCGCGGTGCCGTCGACGACTGGGGCCAGAGCGTCGTCATGGTCACGCACGACCCCGTCGCCGCGGCGAACGCCGACCGCATCCTGTTCCTCGCGGACGGCCGGATCGTGGGGGACCGCCCCGGGATGGACGCGGCGGAGATCTCCGCCACGATGCTCGGGATGGAGGCCGCCGCGTGAACACCCTGACCTCGCTCCGTGCGTTCCGGCCGACGATCCTCGTCGCGGCGCTCGGCACCACCTTCGGGTCCGCCCTCGTCATCGCACCGGGGATCGTGTCCGAGGCGCTCGCCACCACCGGCCTCGACGGCATCGCCAGCGTGCAGGCGATCCTGTCCGTCGTCGGCTGGCTGTTCCTCGGCATCGCGCTCTACGTCGGGTCGATCGTCACGGCGAACACGTGCGCGACCATCATCGCCGGGCAGACCCGCGTGATCGCGTTGCAGCGGCTCGTCGGTGCGACCGGCGCTGCGCTGCGGGCGCGGATCACGCGCGCCGGACTCCTCGTGGGCGTCGTCGGCGGTCTCCTCGGCGCCGTGGTCGGCACGGGCGCGAGTGCGGTGTTCGTGGTGGTCCTCCGGGGCACCGGGTTCCTGCCGGACACGGCGTACACACTCGTGCCGTGGGAGCTCGTGCTGCCGGTCGTCGCCGTCGTCCTCGCGACCTGGGGTGCGTTCGCCGTGGGTTCCCGCCGAGTGCTCACGGTCACCCCGCTCGAGGCGCTGTCCTCGAGCGTCGAGCCGAGCCACGACGACGTCCGTTCGGGTCGCGCCCGCATCGTCTGGGCCGTCGTGCTCATGGTGGTCGGCGGCGGCCTGATCGTCATCGGCCTCGGCGGCAGTGCGCTGTCGCCGGCCGCCGTGCTGCCGGCCGCACTCGGCGGCTTCGTGTCCTTCGCGGGCGTCGCCCTCGGGGCCACGATCGTGATGCCCCCGGTCCTGCAGCTGATCGGACGGATCGGCGCGAAGGACCCTGTGGTCCTGCTCGCCGGACGCAACGCCATGCGTGCGCCGGGGCGGTCCTCGCGAGCGACGATCGGCCTCGTGATCGGCGTGACCCTGCTCGTCACGTTCGCGGTCGCGCTCGGGATCATGCAGCACGTGCTCGAGACCGTCGTCTCGGGGCAGCCGGGCTCGACGCCGGCGGCGGTCGAGGCGCAGCGCGACTTCTTCGTGCAGCTCAACGTCGTCGTGAGCGTCATCGTCGGGTTCTCCGCGGTGATCGCCGCGGTCGGTGTGGTGAACGCGCTGGCGCTCGGGGTCCTGCAGCGTCGACGTGAACTCGGGCTCCTCCGCGTCCTCGGGCTCACCGGGGCGCAGGTCCGCCGGATGATCGTCACCGAGGCCGTCCAGATGGTCGTCGCGGCCGTGCTGACGGGGCTCGTCCTCGGGGTGTTCTACGGGTGGGTCGGCGGGCAGACGCTCCTCGGCACACTGGGCACCGTCGTCACGCCCGTCCTGCCGCCGGCGACGATCGGGGTCGTGGTGCTCGGCGCGCTCGTGCTCGCGGTGGTCGCGACGATCGCTCCGGTCCGCCGAGCGATGCGCGTGCCGCCGACGGAGGCGCTCGCGGTCGATTGATCGCGCACGACCCCTGCGGAGGCGCTCGCGGTCGACCGACCGCGCACGTCGCCTGGCAGAGGCGACCACCGGTCGGGAGGCGCGTGGCGGACCCGCCCCGTGCCTCCCGGCCGCTTGCACACGGTTGGTACACCAGTGCTACGGTGGAGCCGATGTACCCGGCACTCCTCCTCCTTCGCTGCCGCGACGAGGCCTGACACAACGGCCCACCTCGTCGCGGAGTCCGTCGTGGCCTGACACACACCTGACGACGAAAGCGACGAATCGATGCAGAACACGCAGCGCCCCTCCGGGATGCCGATCCACAAGTACGTCCCCTTCCACGAGCAGATCCGCGTCGAGCTGCCGGACCGCACCTGGCCGACCAAGCGCATCGATCGCGCTCCCCGGTGGTGCGCGGTCGACCTCCGCGACGGCAACCAGGCCCTCATCGACCCGATGGACTCCGAGCGCAAGCGGGCCATGTTCGACCTGTTGGTCCGCATGGGCTACAAGGAGATCGAGGTCGGGTTCCCGAGCGCCTCGCAGACCGACTTCGACTTCGTCCGCTCCCTCATCGACGAGGGTGCGATCCCGGACGACGTCACGATCCAGGTCCTGACGCAGGCGCGGGAGCACCTCATCAACCGGACGTACGAGGCGATCGACGGTGCGAAGCAGGCCATCGTGCACCTGTACAACTCGACGTCGATCGTCCAGCGCGAGGTCGTGTTCCGCACCGACGTGCAGGGTGTCGTGGACATCGCGGTGCACGGTGCCGAGCTCTGCAAGGCGGCCGAGGCGAACCTGCAGCACGAGACGCAGGTGTTCTACGAGTACTCGCCCGAGTCCTACACGGGCACCGAGCTCGAGGTCGCGGTCGAGATCTGCAACGCCGTCCTCGAGGTCTTCCAGCCGACGCCCGAGCGCAAGGTCATCATCAACCTGCCGGCGACGGTCGAGATGGCGACCCCGAACGTCTACGCCGACTCGATCGAGTGGATGTCGCGACACCTGGCGCACCGCGAGGACGTCATCCTCTCGCTGCACCCGCACAACGACCGCGGCACCGCCGTCGCGGCCGCCGAGCTCGGCTACATGGCCGGCGCGGACCGGATCGAGGGCTGCCTGTTCGGCAACGGTGAGCGCACGGGCAACGTCGACCTGGTCGCCCTCGGCATGAACCTGTTCACGCAGGGCATCGACCCCGAGATCGACTTCAGCGACATCGACCAGGTGAAGCGGACCGTCGAGTACTGCAACCAGCTGCCGGTGCCCGAGCGTCAGCCCTGGGCGGGCGACCTCGTCTACACCGCGTTCAGCGGCTCCCACCAGGACGCGATCAACAAGGGCTTCGACGCCATGCGGGCGAAGGCCGAGGCCGCGGGGACATCGGTCGACGAGATCGCATGGGCCGTGCCGTACCTGCCCGTCGACCCGAAGGACATCGGCCGCTCGTACGAGGCCGTCATCCGCGTGAACTCGCAGTCCGGCAAGGGCGGGGTCGCCTACTTGCTCAAGACCGACCACGCGCTCGACCTGCCCCGCAAGCTGCAGATCGAGTTCTCCGGCGTCGTGCAGCAGCACACGGACGCCGAGGGCGGCGAGTTCTCCTCCGAGCGGATCTGGGACCTCTTCCGCGACGAGTACCTGCCCGCTCCCGTCGACGAGGACAAGTGGGGCCGCTACGAGATCACGAAGACCGCGACCTCGAGCGACTTCGACGGAACGACCTCGCTGTCGGTGGCGATGCGCGTCGACGACGGCGCCGTCACCGCGGACGCGGTGGGCACGGGTCCGATCGACGCCTTCCTGCAGATCCTCGCGGGGCAGGGCATCACGGTCACGCTCTACGACTACTCGGAGCACACGATGAGCGCCTCCGGGGACGCCCAGGCCGCGTCGTACGTCGAGCTCGACGTGGACGGGACCCGGCTGTGGGGCGTCGGCATCGACGCCGACATCGCGACGGCGTCGCTCAAGGCGATCGTCAGCGCCGTCAACCGCGCGGTGCGCGCGGGTGCCGCGTCCGGCACGGCGTCGCCGGAGCTGGTCTCGGCCTAGTCACGGTCACTGCCTGGAGGCGCGGTGCGGGTCCGTCCCGCACCGCGCCTGCTGCGAGGGGTCGCGTCGGTGCCCGGTCTCGCCGGGGACGCCCGGTTCTGCCAGGCACGCCCGTAGCGCGCCGGCGTCGGTGGACCGGGGGATACTGGAGCAATGCCGCTGTACCGGGACGAGTGCGTCGTGTTGCGCACCCACAAGCTCGGGGAAGCCGACCGCATCGTCACGATGCTCAGCCGGCAGCACGGCAAGATCCGCGCCGTGGCGAAGGGTGTCCGGCGCACGGCCTCGAAGTTCGGCAGCCGACTCGAACCGTTCATGGTCGTGGACGCCCAGTTCTACGAGGGTCGCTCGCTCGACATCGTCACCCAGGCGGAGTCCCTCGGCTCATACGGCGCGCAGATCGTCGCCGACTACGGCGCGTACACGGCCGCGAGCGCGATGGTCGAGACCGCCGACCGGCTGAGCGAGGCGGACGCCGGGCTCCAGCAGTACCTCCTGCTCGTCGGTGCGCTCCGGTCCCTCGCCCGCGGGGAGCACGCCGCGACGGCGACGCTCGACTCGTACCTGCTCCGGGCCATGAGCATCGCCGGGTGGGCGCCCTCGTTCGGCGACTGCGCGGTCACGGGGGAGCCGGGGCCGCACTCGGCCTTCGTCGTGCAGCTCGGCGGGGTCGTCGCAGACCACGCCGCCCCGCCGGGGACGCCCCGGCTCGACCCGGTGACGCTCGGCCTGCTCGGCTCCCTGCTCGCGGGGGACTGGAGCACGGTCGACGCCGCCGACGAGCGCACCCGTTCCCGTGCGTCCGGCGTGGTCGCCGCGTACGCCCAGTGGCACCTGGAACGATCGCTCCGGTCGCTGCCCCACGTCGACCGCACCGAGCACCCGGCCCCGGTCGCCCCGACCCCGGGCGGTGTGCCGGCCGCCGTGGCCGCGACCCCGACCCCCGCGGTACCGACCCCGACCGCCGCCGACGCCGAAGGAACCCCTGCATGAGCCCACGCCGGTACGCCGAGTCCGAGCCCCTGCGTCCCCTCGACTGGACCGGCGAGCAGCCGCCCGCGATCCCGGCGCAGTTCGTCCCGGAGCACGTCGCGATCGTCATGGACGGCAACGGCCGGTGGGCGAACCAGCGCGGCCTCACCCGGGTCGAGGGGCACAAGGCCGGCGAGGCCTCGCTCCTCGACGTCGTCGCCGGCGCGATCCAGATCGGTGTCCGGCACGTGTCGGCGTACGCCTTCTCGACGGAGAACTGGAAGCGCTCGCCCGACGAGGTCCGGTTCCTCATGGGCTTCAACCGCGAGGTCATCCACCGCCGCCGCGACCAACTGCACGCCTGGGGCGTGAAGATCCGCTGGGCCGGTCGCCGCCCTCGGCTGTGGCGCAGCGTCGTCGACGAGCTGCAGGCGGCCGAGCGGATGACCGCCGACAACGACGTGTGCACGCTGACGATGTGCGTCAACTACGGCGGCCGGAACGAGATCGTCGACGCCGTGCGGGGCATGGCGGAGGACGTCGCCGCCGGGCGCATGAAGCCGAGCCAGGTGACGGAGAAGGCCCTGGCGAAGCGGCTCTACGTGCCCGAGCTGCCCGACGTCGACCTGTTCCTCCGGAGCTCGGGGGAGCAGCGCACGTCGAACTTCATGCTCTGGCAGTCGGCGTACGCCGAGATGGTCTTCCTCGACCGGCTCTGGCCGGACTTCCGACGCACCGACCTCTGGGGAGCGATCGAGGAGTACGCGCGCCGCGACCGTCGGTACGGCGGCGCCGTGGACGCACCGACCGCCTGACAGGAGGCCCGTAGCGGGCCGGCACCGTGCCTCCCGTCGGACACGGCGTCACCACGCGCGGGTGCGACCCGCGTCGGTCGCGGAACGTGGCGGCCGAGGCCGCCGCCGACGGCACGTCGTGCGACCAGGACGGCACCCGGGCGGCACGTCGTGCGACCAACCCGGCGCGGCCCGCTCAGCCGATCATGCGCTCAGCCGATCACGTGCTCAGCCGAGCAGGTGCGCTGCCGACCGCACCGCGCCGAGCGCCGCCCGCACGCTCGGCACCCGGTCCGCGCCCCGCGCGACCACGACCTCGACGCGCCGCGCGAGCTCCTCGCCCGCCGGCGTGACCGTCACCCCGGCCGGCACGACCGTCGTTCGGAGCGCGAGCCGCGGGAGCAGCGCCACGCCGAGCCCGGCTGCGACGAGCCCGACGACCGCCGCCGCGTTGTCCGTCTCGAGCACGATGTCCGGCGTGAACCCCGAGGCCGCACACGAGGCGAGGAGGTGCCCGCGGCAGCGCGGACAGCCGCCGATCCAGCGCGCCTCCCGGTGCTCGGCGAGGTCGGCGGGACCGACGGCGGTGACGGTGTCCGTCGTGGCGGGGGTGACGAGGGCGAGCGGGTCCTGCCCGAGGACGCGGACGAGCAGGGTCGGGTCGACGCCGGGGTCGGCGTCCTGCAGCGCGTGCGAGAACGTGAGCGCCACGTCGACCTCGCCGCGGCGGAGGAGCTCGACGGCCTCGGGCGGCTCGGCCTCGACGTACGAGGTGACGACGCCGGGCGCCTCGTGCGCCATGGTCGCGAGGACGGCCGGTACCAGGGTGGAGGACGCGCTCGGGAAGCCGGCGATCCGCACCCGTCCGCGTGCGAGTCCGCCGACGGCGTCGAGGTCCTCGCGGGCAGCGGCCAGCGCGGCCTCGACGGCGGGGGCGTGCTCGGCGAGGACGCGCCCCGGCTCGGTCAGCGTGACGCCGCGCGCGCCGCGGAGGACCAGGTCGTGTCCGAGTCGTCGTTCCGCACGGGCGAGCAGTTGGCTGACCGCGGGCTGGCTGTACCCGAGGGCGACGGCGGCGCGGCTGATGGAGCCCGCGTCGCGGACGGCACGCAGGACGCGGAGCAGCTGGGGGTCGATCTCGTCCACAACGTCATGTTATGGGGGATCGAAGAAGCCTGCTCTGGTGTGATGCCTCCACCACGGCCACGGTGGAGGCATGGACTCCTTCGTCGACGGCTCGGGCTACCTGGCGGCGTGCACGGCCGGACTCCCGACCCACGGGACCCTCGCTGCGATGCGCGCCGACCTGGCCGAGTGGGAGCACGGCGCGTCCTCGCCGCTCGCGTACGGCGCGCTCGTGGAGGAGGGCCGTTCGCTCTTCGCCCGAATCGTCGGCGTCGACCCGGCACGCGTGGCCACCGGCTCCCAGACCTCCGCGATGGTCGCGGTCGCGGCGGCCGCCCTGCCCGACGGTGCCGAGGTCGTGGTCCCCGACGGCGACTTCAGCTCCGTGGTCTTCCCGTTCCTCGCGCAGGCGCATCGCGGGGTGCACGTCCGGAGTGTCCCGCTCGACCGGCTGGCCGAGGAAGTGCGCCCGGGCACCGCGATGGTCGCGTGGTCCGCGGTCCAGTCATCGAGCGGCGCGGTGACCGAACCGGAGCCGGTCGTCGCGGCGGCGCGCGCTGCCGGGGCCCTCACCCTGTGCGACCTCACGCAGGCGGCCGGGGTGCTCCCGGTGTCCGCCGCGCCCGTCGACGTGACCGTCACGCACGCCTACAAGTGGCTGTGCGCACCGCGTGGCGTCGCGTTCGCGACCTTCTCGGACGAGGCGCTCGCCCGGCTCCGACCCGTGCAGGCCGGCTGGTACGCGGGCGAGGACCTGTGGTCGTCCTGCTACGGCCCGGACATGCGCCTCGCCGCCGACGCGCGCCGGTTCGACGTCTCACCGGCGTGGCAGGCCTGGCCCGGGGCGGTCGCCGCCCTGCGGCACCTCGCCGCCGTCGATGCGGCATCGGCCTGGAGGCACGCCACCGGCCTCACGGACCGGCTCGCGGACGCGCTCGGGTCGCCCCGGAACGGTCAGGCGATCACGACCTTCCCGGACGCCGACGGCTCGGCGCTCCGCGCACTCACCGACGCCGGCCTCACGGCGAGCGGCCGGGCCGGGCGGCTCCGCCTGGCGTTCCACCTCTGGAACGACGACGCGGACGTGACGCGCGTGGTCGACGTCCTCGGGGGACTGTCCGGCTTCAGACCTGTGGGGTGAGACGACCCGTCCACAGGTGCCGCGCCTCCCGTCCGCCGACGGCCGCGAGGCCGGTACGCTTGCCCGGTACCTTCCCGCACCGGGCACCCAGTCCGGCGATCCCTGGAGTCCCTCTTGGCACAGTCCTCCCGTCTCGACAGCGTCATCGCCCTGGCCAAGGGCCGTGGCTTCGTCTTCCAGTCGGGGGAGATCTACGGCGGATCCCGCTCCGCGTGGGACTACGGGCCCCTCGGCGTCGAGCTCAAGGAGAACATCAAGCGCCAGTGGTGGCAGCGGTTCGTCCGCGGCCGCGGCGACATGGTCGGCCTCGACTCCGCCGTCATCCTGCCCCGCAAGGTGTGGGAGGCCTCGGGCCACGTCGCGACCTTCACGGACCCGCTCGTCGAGTGCCTGCACTGCCACCACCGCTTCCGTGAGGACCACCTGCTCGAGGCGTTCGAGTCGAAGAAGGGCCGGAAGCCCGAGGGCGGCATGGCCGAGATCGCCTGCCCGAACTGCGGCACCCGCGGTGAGTGGACCGAGCCGCGCGAGTTCTCCGGCATGCTCAAGACGTACCTCGGCCCGGTCGAGTCCGAGGAGGGTCTGAACTTCCTCCGACCCGAGACCGCGCAGGGCATCTTCGTCGACTTCGCGCAGGTCGTCACGACGAGCCGGCAGAAGCCCCCGTTCGGCATCGGACAGGTCGGCAAGGCGTTCCGCAACGAGATCACGCCCGGCAACTTCATCTTCCGCACGCGCGAGTTCGAGCAGATGGAGATCGAGTACTTCGTGCCGCCGGCCGACGCCGAGACCCACTACGAGCAGTGGATCGCCGACTCGGTCGCGTTCTACACCGACCTCGGCATCGACCCCGAGAACCTCCGGCGCTTCGACGTGCCGGACGGCGAGCGGGCGCACTACTCCGACGCGACCGCCGACATCGAGTACCGGTTCGGGTTCCAGGGCTCCGAGTGGGGCGAGCTCATGGGCGTCGCGAACCGCACCGACTTCGACCTCAAGAACCACATCGAGGCGTCCGGCAAGGACCTCCGGTACTTCGACCAGGCGGCGAACGAGAAGTACGTCCCGTACGTCATCGAGCCCTCGTTCGGCCTCACCCGTGCCCTCATGGCGTTCCTCATCGACGCCTACCACGAGGACGAGGCCCCGAACGCGAAGGGCGGCGTCGACAAGCGCACCGTCCTCCGCCTCGACCCGCGCCTCGCTCCGGTCAAGGCCGCGGTCCTGCCGCTGTCGCGCAACGAGCAGCTCTCGCCGGTCGCACGGGGGCTCGCCGACGACCTCCGGAAGCACTGGAACGTCGACTTCGACGACGCCGGCGCGATCGGCCGTCGCTACCGTCGCCACGACGAGATCGGCACGCCGTTCTGCATCACCGTCGACTTCGACACGCTCGACGACAAGGCCGTCACGGTCCGCGAGCGCGACACCATGGGCCAGGAGCGCGTCTCGCTCGACCAGCTGCAGGGGTACCTCGCGCAGCGGCTCCTCGGCGCCTAGGCGCGACGCGGCGCGGCGCGGCGCGGCGCAGGCCGGCGTGGCGCGGATGCGCTTCGCACAACCAAAGTCACCTCGAACCACGCGATCCCGCGGCGCGAGGTGATTTTGGTTGTGCGGCGGGAATGAGCACGCATGCCGCGCGTTGTCGTCTGCGTGAACGACTCCGTGAAGGTCGATGTCTGGTCGGACATCGCATGCCCCTGGTGCTACATCGGCAAGCGCAAGTTCGAGGCGGGAGTGGCCGTGTTCGGCGCCGGCCCCGACGCCCGCCCGGTCGAGGTCGAGTACCACTCCTTCGAGCTGAGCCCGGACACGCCCGTCGACTTCGAGGGCACCGAGGCCGAGTTCCTCTCCGGGCACAAGGGGCTCCCGGTCGAACAGGCCCAGCAGATGATCGACCAGGTCGCCGGCATCGCCGCCACCGTCGGGCTGCGCTACGACTACGACGCCCTCCGCCACACGAACACCGTGAAGGCGCACCAGGTCATCCACCTCGCCAAGCAGCACGGCAAGCAGCTCGAGATGGTCGAGCGCCTGTTCGCCGCGTACTTCGAGCGCGGGGAGCACGTCGGGCAGGACGAGTCGCTGGCCGACCTCGGGGCGTCGGTCGGACTGGATCGCGACGAGGTGCTCGCCACCCTCCGGGACGACGCCCAGCTCGCCGCCGTCCGCGCCGACCAGGCCCAGGCGCAGGCGTTCGGCATCAACGGTGTGCCGTTCTTCGTCATCGACGGCAAGTACGGCGTCTCCGGGGCACAGGACCCGGCGACGTTCGCACAGGTGTTGCAGCAGGTCGTGCAGCTCCGTGCGACCACGCCCGAGGAGCTCGCCGAGGCGGCTCAGCGTGCAGCGGACGACGCGCACGCGGATGCCGAGGCGACCCGATGACGGCGCTGCAGCCGACGGGTGCGGTCGAGCCGCGCCTCCAGGCCGCACCGCCGGTGTCGGTGCCCGACGCGCTGACGGGGGAGCCGCGCCCGGCGCTGCTCAGCCTCGTCACCCCGGGAGGTGCGCCCGTCTGCGAAGGCGACACCTGCTTCGTCCCCGGCGCGACCGTGCCCGGCGCCGAGGGCGTCTGGACGGAAGTCCCGGACTGATCGACGGCGACCGACCGACCGTGACCGACCGGCGGCGATCGATCGTCAGCTGCTGACGATCAGTCGCGGGTCGGCTCCTCGTCGGTGATGTCGGCGACCGTCGCACCGTAGGCCGCGACGAGGTCGTCCGCCTCGACGAACGCGCTCGCGCCGTGGCGCCCGGCGCCCAGTGCGATGCGGCGGCCGAGGATCCGCTCGTCGGCGTACACGGGCAGGTCACCGGTCGCGCCGATGGGGGTGATCGTGCCGCGCTCGTAGCCGGACGCCTCGAGCGCCGTGGCCGCGTCCGGCAACGAGAGCTTGTTGACGCCGACGACCGCGCGGAGCTTCTTCCACGCGATGCTCCGGCCGCCCGGGACGAGCGCGAGCACGAACCCGCCGTCGTGGCGCTTCACGACCAGGGTCTTGACGATGTCACCGGGCTGGATGCCCAGGAGCGCGGCGGCATCCGCGAGCGAGTCCGCGGCCGGCCGTTCGACCACCTCCACCCGCAGGTCTCGGGCGGTGGCGTCGGCGTCGAAGCGGGCGATCCCGGTGTCGGTCATGTGGAGAACGCTACCGGCGCGCGACGACGTGGGAGGATGGGAGCCGTATGACGATCACACAAGCGCCTCCGAAGGGTTTGCGCATCGGCCCGATCGAGGTCGAGGCGCCGGTCGTGCTCGCGCCGATGGCGGGCATCACGAACATGGCGTACCGCCGGCTCTGCCGCGAGTACGGCGCCGGCCTGTACGTGTGCGAGATGATCACGTCCCGGGCGCTGGTCGAGCGGACCCCGGTGTCGATGCAGCTCATCCAGCACCACGAGTCCGAGACGCCGCGCTCGATCCAGCTGTACGGCGTCGAGCCGAACACCGTGGCCGAGGCCGCGACGATCCTCGTGGGTGAAGACCGGGCCGACCACATCGACCTGAACTTCGGCTGCCCGGTCCCGAAGGTCACCCGCAAGGGCGGCGGGGCCGCGCTGCCGTGGAAGCTCGACCTCTTCAAGGACCTCGTCGAGAAGACCGTCACGGCGGCCGGGGACGTCCCCGTCACGGTGAAGATGCGCAAGGGCATCGACGCCGACCACCTCACCTACCTCGACGCCGCCCGCATCGCGCGGGACGCCGGCGTCGCCGCGATCTCGCTGCACGCCCGCACGGCGAACGAGCACTACTCCGGGCACGCCGACTGGTCCGCGATCGCCACCCTCAAGGAGACGATCACCGACATCCCGGTGCTCGGCAACGGCGACATCTGGTCCGCCGCCGACGCCCTGCGCATGGTCGACGAGACCGGCTGCGACGGCGTCGTCGTCGGACGTGGCTGCCTCGGTCGCCCGTGGCTGTTCGGCGACCTCGCGGCGGCGTTCCGCGGTGAGGACGTCCGTGCGATGCCGACGCTCGGCGAGGTCGCGGTCGCGTTCCGTCGGCACGCCGAACTCCTCGTCGATTTCTTCGGCTCGGAAGACCACGGCTGCCGCGACGTCCGCAAGCACGTGGCGTGGTACTTCAAGGGGTACCCGATCGGCGGTGACGTCCGGTCCGGCCTCGCGATGGCCTCGAGCCTGCAGGAGATCGACGACCTGCTCGGCAGGCTCGACTGGACGGCGCCGTACCCGGGCGCCGACGTCGAGGGCCCCCGCGGACGAGCCGGGCACCCGAAGCGCACCGCACTGCCGGACCGGTGGCTCGAGTCGCGCGACGTCGACGCCGAGTTCCGGAAGGTCCTCGCGGCCGCCGAGCTCCACCACAGCGGCGGATGAGCGCCACCGCCTCGTACGGTCCGGCCGACGCCGAGCGCTGGCTCCCCGAGCAGCACTCGAACCGTCGCTCCGACTTCGCCCGTGACCGCGCCCGGCTCCTGCACTCCAGCGCGCTCCGGCGTCTGGCCGCCAAGACCCAGGTGCTCAGCCCCACGACGGGGCTCGACTTCGCCCGCAACCGGCTGACCCACTCGCTCGAGGTCGCGCAGGTCGGCCGGGAACTCGCGGACTCGCTCGGGCTCGACCCCGACGTGGTCGACACCGCCTGCCTCGCGCACGACATCGGTCACCCGCCCTTCGGACACAACGGCGAGACGGCGGTCAACGCCTGGGCCGCGGGCATCGGCGGGTTCGAGGGGAACGCACAGACGCTGCGACTCCTGACCCGGCTCGAGCCGAAGGTGTACGGGTCGGGGCCGGACGCCGACCGCGCGTACGGGTTGAACCTGACCCGGGCGTCGTTGGACGCGAGCTGCAAGTACCCGTGGCCCGCCTCCCAGGGCGTGTCGGAAACGTCGTCGGGCCGGACGAAGTTCGGGTTCTACGACGACGACCATGCAGCGTTCGAGTGGCTCCGGGCCGGCGCTCCCCGTCGTCAGCGCTGCATCGAGGCCCAGGTCATGGACCTCTCCGACGACATCGCGTACTCGGTGCACGACTTCGAGGACGCCGTCGTCGCGGGCTTCATCGACGTCGCGGCGCTCGGGGACCGGGTCGGCGAGAACGACATCGTGACGGCCATGCACGCCTGGGTGGGCGACGACCTCAGCCGCGAGGAACTGCTCGAGGCGTTCGACCGGCTCCGCGCGCTGCCGCTCTGGATGACCTCCTACGACGGCTCCCGGCGTGACCTCGCGCGCCTGAAGAACCTGACCTCGCAGCTCATCGGCCGGTTCGCGCGGACGGCGACCGCCGCGACGCGCGAGTCCTACGCGTCCGGCTCCCTCGTCCGGTTCGCAGCGTCGGTGGTGACGCCCCCGGAGATCATCGGCGAGATCGCCGTGCTCAAGGGGATCGTGGCGGCGTTCGTGATGACCCACGGCGACCGGCAGCCGGTGTACGAGGAGCAGCGACGGGTGCTGACCGAGCTGCTCGACGCGCTCGCGGCCACCGGCAGCGGCGACCTCGAGCCGGGGTTCGCGGCGGACTGGCGTGCGGCGTCCGACGATGCTGGGCGGCTGCGGGCGGTCGTCGACCAGGTGGCGAGCCTGACCGACCAGGGGGCGCTCGCGTGGCACCGGCGGCTCGTCGTGGGGGAGCAGGAGCGGACGCACATCCCGGTGTGACGTCGTGCGCTGGCGCGCGGTGCCGGCGAACGGCGCTGGAGCGCGGCGCTGGCGCGCGCCAGCGCTTGGTGCGAGGATTCCCGCACGGTGCGACGCGCAAGGGCGGTCACCATGTGTGGAACCTCGCACCGAAGGCCCACGGCAGTCGCCGCGACCGCCACGACGCAACCACGACGCGACCACGCACCGGGGGTGCGGAGCGCGCCGGTCCTGCACCGCGCCTCCAGGCAGGTGGCCCGTCCACAGACGGACCGACGGCCAACGGGGGTCGGTCGCACGAACTAGGATCGAGGGGTGGCTGGCAGGATCGCGCGGAACGACATCGACGAGGTCCGCTCGCGTGTCAACATCGCGGACGTCGTCGGCGACTACGTCACGCTGAAGCACGCGGGCGTCGGCTCGATGAAGGGTCTCTGCCCGTTCCACGACGAGCGCTCTCCGTCGTTCCACGTCCGGCCTCAGGTCGGCCGCTACCACTGCTTCGGGTGCGGCGAGGACGGCGACGTCTTCAGCTTCATCATGGCGCAGGACCACACCACCTTCGCCGAGGCCGTCGAGCGCATGGCGGCGAAGATCGGGTACACCCTCCACTACGAGGAGGGCGACGGCCCCCGCACCGACTACAACACGCGTGCCCGGCTCATCGCGGCGAACGAGGCCGCGCTCGAGTTCTTCACCGCGCAGCTGACGACCGCCGCGGCCGACCCCGCGCGGCGGTTCCTGGGGGAGCGCGGGTTCGACCCGGGGGCGGCTCAGCACTTCGGCGTCGGGTTCGCCCCGAAGTCCTACGACGCGCTCAAGGACCACCTGCGCGGTCGCGGCTTCACGCTCGAGGAGCTCACGAGCGCCGGGCTCGTGAGCCAGGGCGACCGCTCGCCGTACGACCGCTTCCGCGGACGCCTGATGTGGCCGATCCGCGACGTCACCGGGGCGACGATCGGCTTCGGTGCGCGGCGGCTCCTCGACGACGACAAGGGCCCGAAGTACCTCAACACCCCCGAGACGCCGATCTACCACAAGAGCCAGGTGCTCTACGGGATCGACCTCGCCCGGCGCGACATCTCGAAGCAGAAGCAGGTCGTCATCGTCGAGGGCTACACGGACGTCATGGCGTGCCACCTCGCCGGCGTGACCACCGCGGTCGCCACGTGCGGCACCTCGTTCGGCGTCGACCACATCAAGGTGCTCCGGCCGATGCTCGGCGACGTCAGCGGCGCCGACCCGAACGCCAACGGCGAGGTCGTCTTCACCTTCGACCCGGACGAGGCGGGGCAGCGTGCCGCCTCGCGGGCGTTCGCCGAGGAGCAGCGGTTCGCCGCCCAGACCTTCGTCGCGGTGGCGCCCGACGGCCTCGACCCGTGCGACCTCCGGCTCGCGCGCGGCGACGACGCCATCCGTCGCCTGGTCACGAACAAGCGCCCGATGTTCGAGTTCATGATCCGCCGGACCCTCGACGGGCACGACCTCGAGACGGTCGAGGGCCGTGTCGGTGCCCTCCGCGCCGCGGCGCCCGTGCTCGCGACCATCCGCGACCGTTCGCTCACGCAGGGCTACGTGCGCGAGCTCGCCGGCTGGCTCGGTCTCGACATCCCCGAGGTCCGTCGCGCGGTCGAGAACGCTCGCCAGCGAGCGCGCGGGGCGCAGGACGATCGGTCTGGAGGCACGGTGCCGGTCGCGCAGGCCGGTCCCGGTGGCGAGCTGGTCGCCCCCGCGGACGAGCCGGTGGCCGGACTCCGGTCACTGCCGAACGACCCGATCACCCGCATGGAGCGCGACGCCGTGATGGCGATGGTGCAGCAGCCCGGGCACGTCGGTGCGCCACTGCTCGGCCTCGCAGCGGCGGCCACGTTCTCGGCGCCGATGCTCGCCGTCGTCCGTGACGCCGTCGTCGCGAACGTCGACGCGGTCGGCGCGGGGGACTGGCTCGACCGGCTGCTCACCGACGTGCCGATGCCGCTCCGCGGTCTGGTGCAGGAGCTTGCGCTGTCGCCGATCCCCGCCCGCACCGACGAAGACCTCGCGCTCTACTGCCGGAGCATCGTCGTCGCCCTCGTCGAGCGCGACCTGCTCGCACGCAAGGCGTCGTTGCTCGGGCAGCTGCAGCGGGCCGACCCGCACGAGCAGGCCGACCGTCGTGCGGAGATCCAGCGGCAGCTCGTGGACATCGACGCGCAGCGGATGCGGTTGCGGGCGGACTCCGAGGCTGCTGCGGCCGCTGCCAGCCAGCGCTGAGCGGGCGGCCCCGGGCGGCCGGCCAGCGCTGAGCGGGCGGACCCGGGCGGACCTGGGCGGACGGCTGTTCGCGGGCGGGGCTCGGCTCGCGGTCACGGTCGGTCGCAGGAGATGTCGGGCGTGCGTGTGGCGGGCGGAACGTCGTGCGACCAGCGCGGAACGAGCACGGCATGTCGTGCGACCAACGACGGGACCGGCGCCGCGCCCCCGGTCCTTCCCGCCCGCCGGCCGGTCACGACTCCCCGCCGCCGCGACGCCGGGCGGTCACGAACGGTCGGTCCCGCGCGCGCCAGGCGACAGTTCGTGACCGACAGCCGGAGATGAGCGGGGAGTCGTGACCGCCCGCCACGCCCGGCACGCCGCCGTCGAGTCGCTCCTGGTCGCAGGAGGTGTCGGGCGTGCGTGTGGCGGGCGGCACGTCGTGCGACCAGCGCGGGACGAGCACGGCATGTCGTGCGACCAACGACGGGACCGGCGCCGCGCCCGGCGCCGCGCCCCCGGTCCTGCCCGCCCGGGGGTCGCGACTCCCCGCCGCCGCGACGCCGGGCGGTCACGAACGGTCGGTCCCGCGCGCGCCAGGTGACAGTTCGTGACCGGTGGGCGGAGCTGAGCGGGGAGTCGTGACCCCGCGCGCGCCAGGCGACAGTTCGTGACCGGCGGGCGGAACTGAGCGGGGAGTCGCGACCGCCCACCCAACCATCAGCCGAGTCGCCCCCGCCCCGCCCCCTCCGACGCCCGATGTTGCCCGACGCAACGATCGTGCACGACACGCCGAGACCGACCGGCGACATCATGCGCCACGCGGCGCGGCGCCGCATTACAGCGGTGTAAACAAATCGCCCTCAGTTCGCTGACTTCCGTGACAGGGTGGTACCAATGAGCGTTCCTGACCGGGCACACAGTCGTTCCACCCGCCGGTCAGGACTCCTGCAATCATCACCAGAGAGGTACACGGACATGGCATCCGTCACCAAGTGGGGCAAGCGCGGCATCGCGCTCGGCGCCGGGGCAGCAGCGACGGCGCTGGTGCTGACCGGCTGCGCGAGCAGCAGCGTGTCGTCCACCGACCTGAACGGCCTGACGATCGGCACGACCGACAAGATCACGTCGCTCGACCCGGCCGGCTCGTACGACAACGGCTCCTTCGCCGTGCAGAACCAGGTGTTCCCGTTCCTGATGAACACCCCCGTCGGCAGCCCGGACGTCAAGCCGGACATCGCGACCAAGGGCGAGTTCACGAACGACACCACGTACGAGGTGACGCTCAAGAAGGGGCTGAAGTTCGCGAACGGCCACGACCTCACGTCGAGCGACGTGAAGTTCTCGTTCGACCGCGAGCTCAAGATCAACAACGAGAACGGCCCGCAGTCCCTGCTCGCCAACCTCAAGAGCATCGACACCCCGGACGACACCACGGTCGTGTTCCACCTCGACCACGCCGACCAGACCTGGCCGCAGGTGCTCTCGAGCCCGGCCGGTCCGATCGTCGACGAGCAGGTCTTCTCCGCCGACAAGCTCACCCCCGCGGCGGACATCGTCAAGGGCAAGGCGTTCGCCGGGCAGTACGAGATCACCTCGTACAAGGAGAACGACACGATCCAGTACAAGGCGAACAAGGAGTACGACGGCCTCCTGGGCAAGGCGAAGACCGACGAGGTCACCGCCAGCTACTACACCAAGGAGACCGACCTCAAGCTCGCCGTGCAGCAGGGCGACGTCGACGTGGCGTACCGCTCGCTGACGCCGACCGACATCGCCGACCTGCGCAAGGACGACAACGTCAAGGTCACCGACGGCCCCGGTGGCGAGATCCGCTACCTCGTCTTCAACTTCAAGACGCAGCCGTTCGGCACCGGCCAGTCCGACGCCGACGAGGCGAAGGCCCTCGCGGTCCGCCAGGCGGTCGCGGACGTCGTCGACCGCGAGAAGCTCGCGAAGGACGTGTACAACAACACGTACTCGCCGGTCTACTCGATGGTCCCGGACGGCCTCACCGGTGCGGCGACCCCGTTCAAGACGCTCTACGGTGACGGCAACGGCGGCGCCGACGTGGACAAGGCGAAGAAGACCCTGTCCGACGCCGGTGTCTCCGGCAAGGTGCAGCTCGACATCCAGTACGCGCCGGACCACTACGGCTCGACCTCGGACGACGAGTACGCCGAGCTCAAGACGCAGCTCGAGAACTCGGGCCTGTTCACCGTGAACATCCAGTCGACGGTCTACACGACGTACGCGGTCGACCGCACGAAGGACGCCTACCCCGTGTACCAGCTCGGCTGGTTCCCGGACTTCTCGGACGCGGACAACTACCTGTCGCCGTTCTTCACGAAGGACAACTTCGTGCAGAACCACTACGACGACCCGACGATCCAGAAGCTCATCGCCGAGGAGCAGGCCGAGTCGGACGCGTCCAAGCGCGCGGACCTCATCGAGCAGGCGCAGCAGCAGGAGGCCGAGCAGATCTCGACCCTGCCGCTCCTCCAGGGCAAGTCGATCGCCGTGGCCGGCAAGGACGTCAAGGGCCTGACCCTCGACGCGTCCTTCAAGTTCCGCTACGCGACCCTCTCCAAGTGACAGCGACCCTCTCCGAGTAACACCGATGTGACCCCAGGGGGCGCTCCCGACCGGAGCGCCCCCTGACCACGTCCCGAAAGGCACCCCACCCGTGACCCTCACGAACCCCGAGGCGATCGAGACCGAACCCACCAAGCCGCAGGCACAACGTCGTGCCCGGGGCGGCGGTGGCGGTCTCGGCCGGTACGTCCTCGTCAGATTCCTCCTGATCTTCCCGACCGTGTTCATCCTCGTGACGCTCGTGTTCTTCCTGATGCGCGTCATCGGGAACCCGATCACCGCGTCCGTCGGCGGCCGTCTGACGCCCGACCAGCTGCAGGAGCGCCTGCACGCCGCCGGGTACGACCGCCCCGTGCTCGTGCAGTACTTCGAGTACCTCGGCAACATCGTCCGGTTGAACTTCGGCGAGACGTCGACCGACCACCGGCCGATCACCGAGATCATCCTGCAGTACGGCGGCGCGACGGCCGAGCTGGTCTTCTACGCGCTCATCGTGGCGCTCGTCCTCGGCATCCCGCTCGGCATGCTCGCCGCCTACGTCCGCGACAAGTGGCCGGACGTGCTCTTCCGGGCTCTCGCGATCCTGACGTACGCGACCCCCGTGTTCTTCGGCGGCCTGCTGCTCAAGCTCGTGTTCTCGGTCTGGCTCGGCTGGCTGCCGCTCGGCGACCGTGCGTCGACGCGGGTCAGCCTCGTCCTCGACAACATCCCCGGCGCCACCGGCATCTACATCGTCGACGCGCTCCGCACCGGCAACGCGCAGATCATCGGGGACGTGCTCGCGCACGCCGTCCTGCCCGCGCTGACGCTCGGGCTGCTCACCGCCGGCATCTTCCTCCGCCTGGTGCGCGCCAACATGATCGGTTCGCTCGGCTCCGAGTACGTCGACGCGGCCCGCTCGCGCGGCGTCCGGGAGGCGCGGCTCGTCCGGACGCACGCGTTCCGTCCCGCCCTCGTGCCGATCATCACGGTCATGGGACTCCAGATCGCCATGCTCCTCGGTGGTTCCGTCCTGACCGAGACCACCTTCGGGTGGCGCGGGCTCGGCTTCGAGCTCAACCAGTACCTGTCGGCCCGCGACTTCGTCGCGGTCCAGGGCATCGTCGCGATGCTCGCGGTGATCGTCGCGGTGACGAACTTCGTCGTCGACGTCGTCGCCGCGCTCATCGACCCGAGAGTGAGGTTCTAGCGATGGCCGACACCGCCCTCGTCGACCGCCACGAGCCGCTGTGGAAGCGCCTGCCCGTGGTCGTCCAGCTCCGCAGGAGCACCGGCTGGCAGCGCGCCATGCTCGTCACCGGCGTGGTCATCTGCGCCCTGTACCTCGTCGTCGCGATCGCCGCACCGCTCATCGCTCCGTACGGCTTCGGCCAGCTGCAGTCCGCCGACGGCCAGGGCTTCCCGCGCACCGCGGCCCCGAGCTCGGAGCACATCTGGGGCACCACGGTCGGCGGGTTCGACGTGTTCAGCCGCACCGTCTACGGCGCCCGGACCGCGGTGCTCGTGGTCATCGTCGCGGTCGTCGTGTCGATCACGATCGGCGTCATCCTCGGCATGGTCTCCGGCTACCTCGGCGGCTGGCTCGACCGGGTCCTCGTGGTGGTCGCCGACGCGATCTACGCCTTCCCGTCGCTGCTGCTCGCGATCGTGCTCTCGATCGTCGTCTCCGGCGGCAACTCGAGCTACTCGGGCGGCATCATCGCGGCGGCCATCTCGATCACCGTCGTGTACGTGCCGCAGTACTTCCGCGTGGTCCGCGCGGAGGCGGTGCGCCTCAAGAACGAGGCGTTCGTCGAGTCGGCACGCGTCGTCGGCACGAACCCGTGGCGGATCATGACCCGGCACGTGCTCCGGAACTCCACGCGGAGCCTGCCGCTCATCCTGACGCTGAACGCGAGCGACGCGATCCTGACGCTGGCGGGCCTCGGCTTCCTCGGCTTCGGCATCGGCCCGACCTCCGGCGCCGAGTGGGGCTACGACCTCAGCCGCGCGCTGTCCGACGTGGCGTCGGGCATCTGGTGGACGGGCGTCTTCCCCGGTGTGGCGATCGTCGTGCTCGTGCTCGGTGTGACCTTCATCGGAGAGAGCCTCAACGACATCTCCGACCCCCGTCTGCGTGCTCGCCGTCGCTTGAAGCAGCTGGTGTCGCGCAAGCAGGCGGCCGGCACGGAAGGAGCAGCAGCATGACGGACGCGACGAACCGACCCAGCGCAAGCGGCCAGTCCGACGTGACCGGCCAGTCCGACGTGACCGGCCAGCCGGGCGCGACCAAGCGCCTCCAGGCCGGCGACACGACGACCGAGGCGGTGGCCGTCGTCGACGACCTGACCGTGACGTTCGCCACCGACAACGGTGCCGTCGACGCCGTCAAGGGCGTCAGCATCGACGTGCGACCCGGCGAGGTCCTCGCCCTCGTCGGCGAGTCCGGCTCCGGCAAGTCCGTCACCGCCAGGAGCATGCTCCGGCTCATGCCGGAGACCGCCACCCTCGGCGGCGCGGTGTACCTCGACGGCACCGACGTGATCAGCGTCGGCGCGGGCAAGCTCCGCGAGCTCCGCGGCACCGCCGGTGCGATGGTCTTCCAGGAGCCGTCGACCGCGCTGAACCCGGTCTTCACGGTCGGATGGCAGATCGCCGAGGGGCTCCGCGCCCACGGCGGCGTCTCCAAGAAGGAGGCCCGGGCCAAGGCGATCGACTACCTCCGCCGTGTCGGGATCCCCGACCCCGAGACGCGGGTCGACCACTACCCGCACCAGTTCTCCGGCGGGCAGAAGCAGCGCGTCGTGATCGCGAGCGCGCTGGCCCTCGAGCCGAGCGTCATCATCGCCGACGAGCCGACGACCGCGCTCGACGTGACGGTGCAGGCGGAGATCCTCGACCTCCTCCGGCGCTGCCGCGACGAGTTCGGCGCCGCGATCGTGATCATCACGCACAACATGGGCGTGGTGGCCGACCTGGCCGACCGCGTCGCCGTGATGTACCAGGGCGAGATCGTCGAGGAGGCCCCGGTCCGCGAGCTCTTCGCGGCGCCGCAGGCCGACTACACGAAGCGCCTGCTCGCCGCCGTGCCCCGGCTCGAGGCGTCGACCGGCTCGGCGCGCCGGGCGGCGATCTCCGAGGACGTCGAGCCGCTGGTGTCGGCGCGGGGCCTCGAGATCGAGTACCCCGGACGCCTCGGGTCCCACGCCTTCAGGGCCGTGAAGGGCGTCGACCTCGCGATCCGCCCCGGCGAGGTCCTCGGCCTCGTGGGGGAGTCCGGCTCGGGCAAGACCACCATCGGCCGGGCGATCGCCGGCCTCACCCGTGTGACCGGCGGCTCGCTGAACGTCCTCGGCACCGAGATGCTCGGGTACCGTGAGCGCGACTTCAAGCGGCATCGGAAGGACATCGGGTTCGTCTTCCAGGATCCGGCGACGTCGTTCAACCCGCTGCTCACGATCGCGGAGTGCGTGGCCGAACCGCTCGTCGTGCACGGCGAGGTCCGGAGCCCCCGGGCCGCGCGCAAGCGGGTCGACGAGTTGCTCGAGGCCGTCCAGCTGCCCGCCGCGTACGGCGACCGCTACCCGCACGAGCTCTCCGGTGGGCAGCGTCAGCGTGCGTCGCTCGCCCGGTCGCTCGCGCTCCGGCCGAAGCTGCTCATCGCGGACGAGCCGACGAGTGCGCTCGACGTGTCGGTGCAGGCCCGCGTGCTGGAGCTCTTCCTCGAGCTCCAGCAGGACCTCGGGTTCGCGTCGCTGTTCATCAGCCACGACCTCGCGGTCGTCGGGGCGCTCTCCGACCGGATCGCCGTGCTCTACCGGGGCGACCTGGTCGAGACGGGCACGACGGCGCAGGTCCTCGGCGCGCCGCAGCACCCCTACACGCAGCGGCTGCTCGCGTCGCTCCCCGTGCCGGACCCGGCGGAACAGGCCGAGCGACGGCGTACGCTGGAGGAACTGGAGCGCGTCGGGTCCTGACCCGACCGGACCGGCCTGGAGGCGCGACCCGCGTCGTCGACGCACCTCGCGCCTCCAGGCGGTCGCCTCCGGTGCCGTGCACACGCGGCGACGACCTCCCACGTCGCCGCGCGGACCGCCGCCAGGGGGCGGCGTGGAAGGGGACCCATGATCGCGGTGAACGGACCGGCGGTCGTCGCAGACGACGTCTCGATCGAGTACCGGAGCGGACGAGCGGGGGAGCCGATCCGCGCCGTCGACGGCGTGAGCCTGTCGCTCCGGCAGGGCGAGATCCTCGCGGTCCTCGGTGAGTCCGGCTCCGGCAAGTCCACCCTCGCGGCGGCGATCGCCGGTCAGCTCGGCGCGCACGGGGAGGGCGAGGGCGCGTACCGTCGCCAGATCGTCGGCGGGGAGCTGACCGTCCTCGGCCAGAGGACCCGCGGGCTCCGGGCATCGTCCCGCAAGCTCGAACGACTCAGCGGCCGGATCGGCTACCTGCCGCAGGACGCCGCCGACCGCCTCAGCCCCGACCTCACCGTCGGCGAGGCCGTCGCGGAGCCCATCTACGTCCGCGACCGTCGCTTCGGCCGGAAGGAGGCCGGGCTCATGGTCGCCCGGCTGCTCGACGCCGTGCACCTGCCGCTCGGGTCGATGCGTCTCAACACGTGGGAGCTCTCGAGCGGGCAGCGGCAGCGCGTCGCGCTGGCTCGGGCGCTCATCCTCGAGCCACAGCTGCTCGTCGCCGACGAACCGGCTCGTGGCGTCGACGTCCTGGTGCGGCAGTCGGTGCTCGAAGCGCTCGCGAACCTCCAGCGGAACCGCCAGTTCTCGGCGATCGTGGTGTCGAGCGACCTCCGCGAGGCCAGGGCACTCGCCGACCGCGTCGCCGTGATGGCCGACGGCCGCCTGGTCGGCCTCGGTACTTTCGACGACGTGCTCGACAACCCGGTCGACCCCTACGTGAAGACCCTCGCCGCCACCGCGGCGCGCCCGGTCAAGCGTCGTCCGGCCGGCGGTGCCGCTGCCGCTGCCGCACCGGCCGCTCCCCGCCGGTCCTCCGCGCCCCGTCGTCCGGTGGCCGCTGCCGGGACCGGACCCCGCACCGACCGACAGGAGCAGGCATGAGCGCCGAGACCGCAGCCCCGACCCCGGCCGGCACGCGAGGACACCGAGCCGTCGTGACCGACCACGGCGCACCGCTGCCGGTGGCCCCGCCGACCGCCGGTCCGGTCGCGATCCTGCCGTCGCCCGCCGACCTCCACGTCGCGGCCGTGCGGGACGCCGGCGGCACCGTGTCCGCCGTGGGCGAGGACACCCGCGGCATCGTCTGGCTCGACCCGCGCGACCCGGACGGACTCGCGCGGGCCCTCGACACGGCACCCTCGGTCGGCTGGGTCCAGCTCCCGTTCGCCGGCGTCGACGCCTTCGCCGGGCTCATCGCGGCGCACGGCGACCGGGTGCTGTTCACCTCCGCGAAGGGCGCGTACGCGGAGCCGGTGGCCGAGCACGCCCTCGCACTCACCCTCGGCACGCTCCGAGTGCTCCAGAAGCGCGCGCGAGCGACGTCGTGGGCGACCGAGCCCGAGGGCGTGTCGCTCTACGGGCGGAACGTCCTGGTCATCGGCGCCGGCGGCATCGCGCTCGAGTACATCCGGCTGCTCGCCCCGTTCGACGTCACCGTGACGGTCGTCCGGCGCTCGTCCTCGCCCGTCGAGGGCGCCGACCGTACCGTCACGACCGACCGGCTCGACGAGGTCCTGCCGGACGCCGACGTCGTGATGATCGCCGCCGCCATGACCTCGGGCACGGCGAAGCTCCTCGGCGCCCGGCAGTTCGGCCTCATGAAGCCCTCGGCCCGGCTCGTGAACATCGCCCGCGGCGGCCTGGTCGACACCGACGCGCTCGTCACCGCCCTCCGCGAGGGCACGATCGCCGCAGCGGGCCTCGACGTCACCGATCCCGAGCCGCTCCCGGACGGGCACCCGCTCTGGGACGAGCCCGGGGCGGTCATCACCCCGCACCAGGCCGACACCCCCGAGATGGTCGCCCCGCTGCTCGCCGAGCGGGTGCGTGCGAACACCACGGCGTTCCTCCGTGGCGACGGGGAGGGGTTCGTCGGGGTCGTGGACCCGGTGGCGGGCTACTGAACCGCCACGCCCGGGGTGCGGCGACGATGCGGTGAGCGGGCTCCGGGTGCTGCTATGCTGTTACCCGTTGTTCAGCAGAGCAACTGATCCTCGATAGCTCAATTGGCAGAGCAGCCGGCTGTTAACCGGCAGGTTGTTGGTTCGAGTCCAACTCGGGGAGCGTCAGACCCCCACCGTTCGCGGTGGGGGTCTTTTGCGTCCCCGGATTCTTCGCGTCCCCGGGCTCTCCGCATCCCCGGGTTCTCCGCGTCTTCGGTGGTCCATGGCTCGGAGTCTTCCCCGCCTTCTTCAAGCGCGCGTGGAGCACGAGCCTGTTAGCGTTCTCAGGTGCGCATGCCCAGCCTCATCCTCGCCGTGACGGTCGTCGTCGCGACGGGCGCACTGCTGCAGGGCTGCACGTCGTCGGATCCGACGCCAGAGGACTCCTCAGCGGGTTCGGCCGGAGTGGGCACGGTGACCGGGAGTGCACCGATCATGTTCGCGTTCACCTGTCGTACCGGCTCCGGTGCCGGGACGGAGACGTACACGACGTACTCCGCCGTGTGGGAAGACCGCCGCGCGGAGTGCACCGCGTTCCGGACGACGGGCAGCGTTCTCTCCACGCAACAGGCCGCCGCGGTACGAGCCGCCCGGGGCGCCGCGGCGCTCGACGAGCTCGCCGCGGGGTGCGCCGTCCGCGGAGCCGGTGCCTGGGTGCGCCCGGTGACCGAAGCGAGGGCAGCTGACATCGCCGCCGGCCTCCTCGCCTACTGCCCCGGACACCCGGAGCACGAGCGACTGCGCGAGGCGTTGGCGACGTACCGCAGCTGAGCCGCACCTCCGAGTCCCGCTCCCTCGAACGGGTGCGACGCCCCGCGTCGCTTCCGTCATCCGCGCTCGATGAGGAGCGTGCCGTCCCGGTTGTTGTCCTCGATCGTCCCCTGCTTCGCGATGTAGACGTCGAGGTAGTCGACCCGGAAGTGCTCGAGCTGTCCGCTCGACTCCGAGAGGAACGTCCGCACCTGCCGAGGCATCGTCCTGCGGTCGTCCTCACCGACGACGATGGCACTGAACGGGCCGTTCTGCGGCTTCATCGTGCCTCGCTCGGGGAAGTAGATCCGCCAGGTGTTCGCGCTGAACCTCGCGAAGAGCACGTTGTCCGTGTCCTCGCCGCGGACCGTGAGCGCTTCGTCGAGCAGGGCGATCCCGCTCGGCCGGGTTGTCGCCACCGCCTTGCCGAGCACAGCGACGGGGACGAGCAGGGCAGCGACGAGTGTGACTCCGACGACACGGACGACGGGCGAACGCGACGCAGCGAGTCGGCCGTACCCGATCGCCGCCAGCGCGATGACGAACGGCATCCACGCGTCGTAGTAGTACGGCAGCGAGACGTTCGCGACCAGGATGTAGAAGACGAGGAAGACGCCGAGGGCGATCGCCAGGAACGCCACCAGACGGCTCGGGCGGAGGACGAGTGCGGCGAGGACCCCGATGAGCAGCACCGTGAGCAGGAACCACCCGGTGCCCTGCGCGAGGAACGCGAAGTTCGCCCACCACGGGGCTTCCGGCCAGATCGTTCCGCCGATGGTGATGGGATGCCCGTGCTGGTTCTGACGGCCCTGGAAGCGCAGCATGTAGCCGATCGCCGTGAAGAGTCCCACCGGGAGGTACACGACGACGAACACGACGACGAAGGCGATCCCGCCGAACACGGCGCCCACGATCAGGTCCCGGGGGCGGCGGAAGAGCAGCGGAAGGGCTGCGATCGCCAGCACCAGCACCGAGGTCGAGACCTTCGACGTCACGGAGAGCGCCAGCATGGCTCCTGCGAGGGCGATCCAGCGGCGGTGGCCGGTGCGCATCCAGGTCCACCCAGCGGCCAAGGCGGCGACCGCGAAGAAGACCATGATCGGTTCGAGCATGGCGAAGCGATCGATGCGCGCGCCGATGTTCGACCCTGTCGTGGCCCAAGCGGAGCCGGATCCTCGCGGCGTGAGCCACCATCCGCCAGCGGCCACCAGTGCGGTCCAGAACCCGGTCTCCCTGCGGAGCCAGACGAACAGGACGGCGCCGGTCCCGAGCACCGCGACCGCTGCCACGACCCTGGGACCGAGCACGCCCTGCCCTGCGACGAGCTGTGCGACCCCGTAGAGGTACTTCGCGAACGGCGGGTGCTCGAGGTTCAAGCTCACGTCACCGTGCACGTACGCCCAGCCGGCTCGGACGTAGACGAACTCATCGTTGACCACCGTCGCCCGGCCCAGCCGCCAGAACGCGACGAAGACCGCTGCAGCGCCCACGGCTACCAGCGCGGCGATCCGCACGACGTGGATCCGGTGGTGATGCATGACGCCCTCCTGGTCGCGAACTCCGCCATCTTGACAGGAGCGCGACCGCCGACGCTGGACGCGGTGCTCGCCGGGCGGTTCGTCCGCTGGACGCAGCCCTCGCCGGTCGCTTCCCGCGCCGGACCGCGGACGGAGCGGGCGTCAGCCCTCTGGGTGGTCCCGCCCGGGCAGCCAGGAGTGACCCGGGCCACCCCAGCTGTTCTTCCGGATCGCCTTCGCGACCTGCTTGCCGTAGGGGTGGACGAGCCGGTCCGCGTAGAGGTAGCCGTCGAGGTGGTCGTACTCGTGCTGGAAGATCCGCGCGAGCCAGCCGTGCGCTTCGACCTCGAACGGCTGCCCGTGCTCGTCCTGGGCGCGGAGCAGCGCACCCTCCGACCGCCGCAGCGGGAACCGCTCGCCGGGCACGGAGAGGCAGCCCTCGGACTCGTCGTCCTCGTCCAGTTCCTCCACGGACTCGGGCACCGGGGGAGTCGTCCACAGGACGGGGTTCACCGCCGCGCCGCGGTGCAGGACGTCGGCATCATCGGTCCATGAGTAGACGAAGACCCGCTTGCCGACGCCGACCTGCGGACCCGCCAGCCCGACACCCGGGGCCAGGTCCATCGTCTCGAACATGTCCGCCACCAGCTCACGCAGTCCGTCGTCGAACTCGGTCACCTCCGCCGCGCGCTCGTGGAGGACGGGTTCACCGGTGATGCGGATCGGGAGGACGGCCATTCACCCAGGTTATCCGGCGACGACCGGTAGCCTCGACGCGTGACGACGGACCTCCCGCTCCCCGACGCGGTCAGCAACCTGACCCCGTTCCAGGCGCTCATGATCCCCGTCGCACTGCTCGGGGCGGTGTTCCTCTCCCTCGGCGCACAGTTCCAGAGCTGGGGCGTCCAACGGGTCGAGGCGAGGCTCGGCCGCCAGTCGAAGGGCCTCAGCGTCAGGCACGTGCTCGGGCTGCTGTCGAGCGGCTACTGGGTGCTCGGGACGATCATGCTCGGCGCGGCGGTGGTGCTGCAGCTGTTCAGCATCGCGAACGCACCCCTGATCGTCGTGCAGCCGCTCGGGGCGGTGGCGCTCGTCATCACCACGTGGTTCTCCTCCCGCGCGAGCGGGGTGCCGCTCGGTCGCCGGGCCAAGCGCGCCGTGTGGACCTGCATCATCGGCGTCGGCATCTTCGTCGGCATCGCGGCCTTCGTCGGTCGAGAGAGCGCCATCACGCGCGAGCAGCTCATCACGGTGCTCGTGATCCTCGCGGTCGTGCTCGCGCTCGTGCTGGTGTCGTTCCGCTTCGTCGCGACGCACCGCAACGCGCTGTACTACATCGTCGGGGCCGGGGTGCTCTACGGCTTCGTCGCGACGCTCGCGAAGGTCGTGCTGAACCGCCTGCTCAACGGGACGTTCGACTGGCTGACCGTCGTGGCGATCGTCGGCGTGGTCGTCGCGGCGTCGCTCGGCGGGTACTTCGTGCAGAACGCCTACTCGAGCGGCTCGGCCGACCTCGTCATCGCCGGGCTCACCGTGATCGACCCGATCGTCGCGGTCGGCATCGGCGTGATCGTCCTCGACGAGGCCACGGGCGCGCCGGTCGGGGCGGTGCTCGGCTTCGTCGTGGCGGCGGCGATCGCGATCACCGGGGTGTTCCTCCTCGCCAAGCACCACCCGCAGTCGCGCTCCTGAGCCGCCGGTTCCTCAGCCGCGAGGCGGACGCCCGACGCGGAGCGTGTGCGGTAGCGTTCCAGTCCGACCGGACACCGCCCACGAGAGGACATCACCCCACGTGTCAGCAGATGCCACCACCGCCACCGCCTCGTCGACGGGTGCGACGGGCGAACGCCGACCGCTGCGGGTCCTCATCGCCGCGGACACCTTCCCGCCGGACGTCAACGGCGCCGCGACCTTCGCCGAACAGCTCGCGGTCGGCCTCGCCGAGCGCGGCCACGAGGTCCACGTCGTCGCCCCGGCCTTCTCCAGGCACCACGGCAGCTTCGAGGAGGAGCACCGCGGCGTGCAACTCGTCGTGCACCGCCTGAAGTCCTACAAGTGGCCGACCCACGCGTGGCTCCGGTTCGTGTGGCCGTGGAGCGTCCGGAAGCTCACCGCGCCGATCTTCGACGCCGTCCGGCCCGACGTGGTCCACATCCAGTCCCACATCGTGGTCGGACGCGGTGTCGCCCGCGAGGCGCACGACCGCGGCATCCGGGTCGTGGCGACGAACCACTTCATGCCGGAGAACCTGCTCGACTACGTGCCGCTGAGCAAGTGGATCATCCCGACCGCGATCAAGATCGCGTGGCGCGACGCCGCGAAGACCTACCGCATCGCGGACGCGATCACGACGCCGACGAACCTCGCGGCCGACTACCTGCGCGAGGCCATCGCCGGCCAGCGGGTGCTCGCCATCTCGTGCGGCCTCGACGTGTCCCGGTACGTCGCCCGCGAGGGGCGCCCGGTGAACAACGAGATCGTCTTCGTCGGCCGTGTCGCGCCGGAGAAGAACCTCGACGTCCTCGTCCGTGCGCTCCCGCTCCTGCCGCCGGAACTCCACGCGCACCTCACCGTCGTCGGCGGCGGCGAGATGATCCCGAAGCTCACCGCGCTCGCCCGGGAGCTCGGACTCGAGGACCGCGTGCGCTTCGCCGGATTCGTGTCCGACGAGGACAAGCGGACCGCGCTCACGAACGCCACCGTCTTCGCGATGCCGTCCACTGCCGAGCTGCAGAGCATCTCGTCGCTCGAAGGCATGGCGTCCGGCTTGCCCGTGGTGGCGGCCGACTCGATGGCCCTCCCGCACCTGGTCGACGGCAACGGGTTCCTGTTCCGCCCCGGCGACGAGCACGACCTCGCCGCCAAGCTCACCGAGGTGCTCACGGCGTCGGACGAGGACTACGTGGCCATGCGGCAGCGGAGTCTCGAGATGATCCAGCCACACGACATCAACCGCACCCTCTCGACGTTCGAGGCGCTGTATCGTGGGGAGCCGGTGGCCTGACGGCCCCGGCGAGGGGCGGTAGCCAAGCTGGTCAAGGCAGTCGGCTCATAACCGAACGATCCGCGGGTTCGAGTCCCGCCCGCCCTACGATGTGACGCGGGTCCGAGCAGGACGCTTCAGGCACGGCCCGCCATGCCCGATCCGAACCCGGTTCGGGCGAGTCCGCGAGACGAGGCCCGCCACCGTGCAGCTCCCCAAGCGCAAGCCCCACGACCACGACCCGCTCGGCCCGACGCCGAACGTCACGTTCGAGGTGACCCGTGGTGGCACCGGCGTGCGCGTCAACGCGTTCCGCATCGGGTTCATGGGTGCCATCGGCGTCCTCGTGGCCATCGTGGCCGGCACCGTCCTCCGCGAACTGAGCACGGTCCTCGTCTACATCGGCGTCGCGCTGTTCCTGGCGCTCGGCATCGACCCGCTCGTCTCGTTCCTCGAACGCCTGATCCCGCGGTGGTCGGCGATCCTCGCGGTGGTGGTCGCGGTGCTCGCGGCCTTCGTCGGCGTGATCTTCGCGGTCGTGCCGATCCTCGTCGAACAGGCCACGAACCTCATCCAGAACTTCCCGGGGATCATCCAGGACATCTCCCGGCAGGACTGGTTCCAGGACCTGTCGAAGCAGCTGGGCGGGGCGTTCGACGTGCAGCACGCCCTGCAGTCGGTCCAGTCCTTCGCCGAGGACCCGGGCAACCTGCTCAACCTCGGCGGTGGCATCCTCGCGGTCGGCGGCGGCATCCTCTCCGGGCTGACCGGCGCCCTCATCGTCCTGATCCTCATGCTCTACTTCCTCGCGTCGATGCGCGGGCTGAAGTCGATGACGTACCGCTTCGTCCCGGCCTCTCGGCGGGAGAACTTCGTGGACGTCAGCGAGCAGATCACGCAGGCGGTCGGCCGGTACGTCGTCGGGCAGATCTCACAGGCGCTCATCAACGGCATCCTGAGCTTCTTCTTCCTGCTCATCATCGGCGCACCGTTGCCCGCGCTGCTGGCGTCGTTCGCGTTCCTCGGCTCGCTCATCCCGCTCGTCGGGACGCTGAGCGCCGCGATCGTCATCTCGCTGCTCTGCTTCTTCGCCTCGCCGGCCACGGCCCTCGCGGCAGCGATCTACTACCTCGTCTACATGCAGGTCGAGGCGTACGTCATCTCGCCCCGCATCATGTCGCGGGCGGTCCAGGTCCCGGGGGCGCTGGTCGTCATCGCCGCGGTCGCCGGCGGGACGATCGGCGGCGTCCTCGGTGCGCTCGTCGCGGTGCCCATCGCCGCGTCGCTCATCATCATCGTGCAGAAGGTCATCTACCCACGCCAAGACCAGGCATGACGACCTTCCCCGACCACGTCGCCGAGCGGGACCGCTGGGCCAGGAGTGCCCGCGGACCGCTCGCGCTCATGAACGCACAGCGCGTCGACCTCGAGCAGCCGGTGTGGCCCGTGCCCGGTCGTTGGGCTCCCGCTCCGGGCGGCCTGACGGTCACCGCGGCGGTCGCCGACGGGGTCGTCGTCGACGGCGTCCCGGTGGACGGGACAGTCCTGGTCGCGAGCGACCAGGCGGTGGTGCCGTCGACCGTCGCGTTCCCGGACGGCCTCGCCGGCACCGTCGCCGACGGGACGCTCCGGGTCTGGGACCCGGCCTCCGAGGCGGTCACCCGGTTCGACCACATCGCCCGCTTCGCTGAGCAGGACCACTGGGTCACGTCCGGCAGGTTCGAACCGGTGGGCGACGGCCTGGAGGCACGGGCTGACGTCGTCGACGCGGCCGGCGTCCCGCTCCTGGTCGCCGGGATCGTCGCCACGACCGTCGCCGACGTCGCCGTGCGGCTGGTCGCCGTGCGCTCGGCCGCGTTCCGCGGCGCATCCCGGCTGCAGCTCATCGTGCAGGACGCCACGAGTGCGCTCCCGGAGGACGACCCCTCGAGCACCTACTCGATGGGCCGTTTCCTGTACCTGGATGATCCTGGAGCAGCGGGCGAGGTCGTCCTCGACTGGAACCGAGCGGTCCTCCCGCCCTGCGCGTTCTCCTACCAGTTCGCATGCCCCATCCCGCCGGAGGAGAACCGCGTCCCGGTCGCGATCACCGCCGGGGAGCGGCACCCCGTGGACGCATCCGGAGCGGTTCTGCTCTGAAGCGGGCGCCGACCTGGCGCTCCCAGCGGTGACGCTGCATAATGGGCGTGTCCGCAGGACATCACAATCGCATACCGATGGTTCCCGAACGCGATGCCGTTCGTCCAGGTCGATGGGGAAGTCGCACCTGACGAATCGGAGGAATCGTGAACGGAACGACGGCCGGAGTGCTCTACGTGCACTCCGCTCCACGCGCGCTCTGCCCGCACGTCGAATGGGCGGCTGGTCGCGCCATGAATCGTGCCGTGAACTTCTCGTGGCTCGACCAGCCCGCACAGGACGGCGCGCGGCGGACCGAGTTCACCTGGACCGGTCCGGTCGGGACAGGCGCTGCGATCGCCTCGGCGCTGCGCGGGTGGGAGCACCTCCGGTACGAGGTCACCGAGGAGCCGACGAGCGCCTCCGACGGCGGCCGGTGGATGCACACCCCCGACCTCGGGGTCTTCTACGCGCAGACCGACGTCACCGGCAACATGGTCGTCCCCGAGGACCGCGTCCGCTACGCGATGGAGGTCGCGGGCAGCAACGCGCTCGAACTCCACCGTGAGCTGCGGCTCGCCCTGGGCCAGGCCTGGGACGACGAGCTCGAGCCGTTCCGCCACGCCGCCGAGGGCAACCCCGTCGTCTGGCTCCACCGCGTCGGCTGACCGTCGCCCGCACGCCCTTCCTCCGCTCCGCCGAACGCCGCCCGGCCCCGTGCCCGGCGGCGTTCGTCGTCCCGCCGGCCCCGAGTCTCGGCGGACCCGCCCCGAATCTCGCGCAGGGCGACCGTTCTCGCGCCGGACAGCCCGAGCAGTGTCGCGCAGCGCGAGTCTCGGCGCCCGGACGCCCGGGCACCCGGGCACCCGGGCACCCGGGCACCCGCGACCAGGCCGGCCACGCAACCGACGGAGGCCCGCCCCGACGACGCGGGGCGGGCCTCCAGACCGGATCGGACGCGGCGCGCCCACCCGACGCGACTACACGTTGCGGAACGCCACCACGGCGTTGTGGCCACCGAAGCCGAACGAGTTGCTCACCGCGAGCAGGTCGCCGTCCGGTAGCTGGCGCGGCTCGCGTGCCACGTCCATGACGATCTCCGGGTCCTGGTCGGTGAGGTTGATCGTCGGCGGCGCGACCCGGTTGTGCAGCGCGAGGACCGTGAACACGGCCTCGATCGCGCCGGCACCGCCGAGCAGGTGGCCCGTCGACGCCTTCGTGGCCGAGACCACGACGTCGTCGAGGTGGTCGCCGAACACGCGGCGCATGGCGTGGTACTCGGCGACGTCGCCCACCGGGGTCGAGGTGGCGTGCGCGTTGACGTGGACGACGTCCTCGCGGGACGCGCCGGCGTGCTCGAGCGCCTGGAGCACCGCACGGGCTGCCGCGCTGCCCTCGGGGTCCGGGGCGGTGATGTGGAACGCGTCCGAGGTGATGCCGGCGCCGGCGACCTCGGCGTAGATCGTCGCTCCGCGGGCCTCGGCGTGCTCCTTCGTCTCGAGGATGAGCGCCGCGGCGCCGTCACCGAGCACGAAGCCGTCACGCGTGACGTCGTACGGCCGGGAAGCGGTCTCGGGGGAGTCGTTGCGCCGCGACAGGGCCTGCATGGCGGCGAACGCGGCGAGCGGCAGCGGGTGCAGGGCAGCCTCGGCGCCACCGGCGATGACGATGTCCGCTTCGCCGGTCGCGACGTGGCGGTAGGCCTCGGCGAGGGACTCGGTCGAGGAGGCGCAGGCGGAGAGGTACGTACGGGCACCGCCGCGCGCGCCGAACTCCATCTCGATGGCGGCCGCGGGGCCGTTGGCCATGAGCATCGGGACCGTCATCGGCATGACGCGACGCGGGCCCTTCTCCCGGAGGGTGTCCCAGGCGTCGAGCAGCGTGTTGACGCCGCCGATGCCGGTCGCCCAGTCGACGATGAGGCGCTCGGGCACGACCGACTCGGCGTCGATGCCGGCGTCGGCCCACGCCTCACGGGCGGCGATGAGGGAGAGCTGCGACGACGGGTCGAGGCGCTTGGTCTCCGGACGGGTGAGCTGGTCGGTGACGAAGCGGCGCGCCTGGCCGGCGAACTCGACGGGGAGCTCGAGCTCCGCGTAGCGGGGGTCTTCGATGCGGGTGATGCCGGACTTCCCGGCCAGCAGCGCCTCCCACGTCTCCGGGGCGGTCGCGGCGAGGGGTGAGATGGCACCGATCCCGGTGACGACGACGGTCTTGTTGGTCATGGAACGACGTGTTCTTTCGTGAGGACGCCCGGCCGCTCGTGGCGGAGCCGGACGGAGCCGGTTCGGCCCGACGAACGTCGAGCCGGAGTGGACCGAGCTGTGTCGGTCCGGAGGTGGACGAGATGAGCGCCGCGGCCCGCGGCTGGTCAACCGGGGCCGCGGCGCTCAGGAAGCTCGCGTCAGGCCTGCGCCTTGACGATGTAGTCGACGGCGTCGCCCACGGTCTTGAGGTTCTTGACCTCTTCGTCCGGGATCTTCACGTCGAACTTCTCTTCGGCGTTCACGACGATGGTCATCATCGAGATCGAGTCGATGTCGAGGTCGTCGGTGAACGACTTGTCAGCGGCGACGGTGTCGGTCGCGATGCCGGTCTCGTCGTTGATCAGCTCGGCCAGGCCGGCGAGGACTTCTTCGTTGGACAGGGCCATGGGGATTCTCCTTGAGGGGGTGTCGTTTGACCGTGGACCAGCCTAGGGCACTCGCGCTGCGGGTGCCCGGAGGCGGGCCGGGGATCGCGGAGCGACCCCCGTGGGGGTCGTGCCGGAGCACGACCGTGTGGGACTAGGGGAGGACGACGACCTGCGCGCCGAAGACGAGACCGGCACCGAAGCCGATCTGCAGCGCGAGGCCGCCCGACAGCTCGGGGTGCTCCTCGAGCAGTCGGTGGGTCGCGAGCGGGATGCTCGCTGCCGACGTGTTGCCGGTGGTGGTGATGTCCCGCGCGATGGCCACCGTGTCCGGCAGGCCGAGCTGCTTCGCGAACTCGTCGATGATCCGGATGTTCGCCTGGTGCGGCACGAACGCGGCGAGGTCCTCGGGGCGGATGCCGGCGGCCTCGATCGCCTCGCGGGCGACCTTGACCATCTCCCACACCGCCCAGCGGAAGACCGTCTGACCGGCCTGTCGCATGGTCGGACGAGGTGCGCCGGCAGCCCATTCGTTGTAGGTCGCGGTCATGCCGATCGCGTCCCACTTCGAGCCGTCGGAGCCCCAGATCGTCGGCGCGATGCCGGGGAAGTCGCTCGGGCCGATCACCGCGGCGCCCGCACCGTCGCCGAGGAGGAACGAGATCGAGCGGTCGGTCGGGTCGACGACGTCGCTGAGCTTCTCCGCACCGATCACGAGCACGTGGTCGGCGAGGCCGGACTTGATGAACGAGTCGGCCTGGGCGATGCCGTACGCGTAGCCGGCGCACGCGGCGCTGACGTCGTACGCCGCGGCCGGGGTCGCACCGATCCGCTCGGCCAGGAGCGACGCCATCGACGGGGTCGCGACCGTGTGCGTCACGGTGCTGACGAGCACGACGCCGATCTGCGACGGCTCGATGCCGGCCTTCTCGATCGCCTCCCGCGCGGCCGTCTCGGCGAGGTCGACCGCCTCGGTGCCGGCTCCGGCACGCTTCCGCGTGATGATGCCGGTGCGCTGCCGGATCCACTCGTCGGACGAGTCGATCGGGCCGACCAGATCGTCGTTCGGGACGACGTTCTCGCCGCGGGCCGCGCCGAACGCGAGGATGCGCGTGAACTCGTGGCCGCGACGCTGCTGGAGCAGCGGCCGGGAGGCGCGGGTCGCGTCCGTCACGCTGGTGTCGGTGGTGCTGTCGGTCGGGTTGGTGCTGGTCGCGTCCGTCACGCGGTCGCCTCTGCTTCCGTCGTCGCGGCCTGCAGGAGCTCGATGGCTGCCGGCAGGTCGTCGGGGGTCTTGATGGCCACGGTCGGCGTGCCGCGGAGGCCGCGCTTGGCGAGGCCGACGAGGGCACCGGCCGGAGCCAGTTCGATGATGCCCGTGACGCCCGTGGTGGAGAACGACTCCATCACGGCGTCCCAGTGCACGGGGTTCGCGATCTGCTGGACCATGAGGTCGACGAAGCGTCGGCCGTCGTCGACACGGGAGCCGTCGGCGTTCGTCCAGATCGGGAGCGTGGGGTCCTGCACCGTGGCGGCCGCCGCGACGGGAGCGACGCGCTCGACCGCCGGGGCCATGTACCGGGTGTGGAAGGCGCCGGCCACCGCGAGCGGCACGACGCGCGCCTTCGCCGGCGGGTTCGCGGCGAGGTCGGTGATCGCGTCCGCGGCGCCCGCGACGACGGTCTGACCGCCGCCGTTGTGGTTCGCCGGGACGAGCCCGCGCGACTCGAGTGCCGCAGCGACCTCGTCGGCGTCGCCGCCGAGGACGGCCGCCATCGAGGTCGGTTCGAGCGCTGCCGCGTCGGCCATCGCCCGGCCGCGCTCTGCGACCAGCGTGAGGGCATCGGTCGGCTCGAGGACGCCGGCGACGGCCGCCGCCGTGAACTCGCCCACCGAGTGGCCGGCCACGCCCCCGACCAGGCCACGACGGCCGTCGGCGAGCAGGGCGTCCGCGGTGATCAGGCCCGCGGCGACGATGAGCGGCTGCGCGAGCGCGGTGTCCTTGATCGTCTCGGCGTCCGACACGGTGCCGTGCGCGACCAGGTCGACGCCGATGGCGTCCGACCAGGCTCCGACACGGTCACGGACGGCGGAGTCCTCGAGCCAGGGGGCGAGGAAGCCGGGGGTCTGGGAGCCCTGTCCGGGCGCGACGACGACGATCACCGGACAATCCTGCCGGGCCGGGCGCGCGCGGTCCGTGTGGGCTTCCCACACGAAACCGCGCGCGACATTGTGCGAACTCATACACCCTGCGATGCGAACGACGCGCGACCGGGCGTTGCTCGGGTCACCGACGGTGCGGCAGGCGCCGTCGCCCGGATGCGGACTCCGACATCGCGCCGAGGATGAGCGCCGACTGCACGATGAGGGCGTCCCGGGCGTGCGTGGCGTCCCACCCGATGATGTCGGCCACGCGCCGCAGCCGGTAGCGGACGGTGTTCGGGTGCACGAAGAGCTCGCGTGCCGTCGCCTCGAGCGACCGCCCGGTGTCGAGGTAGCACCACAGCGTCTGCAGGAGCTCGGTCGACTGGTCCTTCAGCGGCACGTAGATGCGCTGGACGAGGGCCGACCGGGCGAGCGGGTCGCCGGCGAGGGCCCGCTCCGGCAGGAGGTCGTCCGCGAGCGCGGGACGCGGGGCGCCGCGCCAGGCGCGAGCGACCGCGAAGCCGGCCAGGGCGGCCTTCGCGCTCGTGGAGGCGTCGACGACACCGGGCACTTCGTTGCCGAGCACCAGGTGGCCCTCGCCGAACGACGGTTCGAGCGCCTGGGCGATCGCGGTGAAGGACACGGGGTCCTCACCCTCGGGAACGTCGTCGCGCGGGGTCGCCCGACCGATGACGACGACCAGCCGCGAGCCCTGCACCCCGATCAGCACGTCGGCGTCCATGTGCCGCGCGGTGCGGCGGATCTGGTCGACCTCGAGCTGCTTCGGCGCCGTGCCGACCAGCACAGCGACCTCGCCGTGGCCGTGCCACCCGAGCGCCGCGATGCGGGAGGGGAGTTCGTCGTCGTACTCGCCGGAGAGGATCGAGTCCACGACGAGCGCTTCGAGCCGGGCATCCCAGAGCCCGCGGGCCTCGGCCGCACGCGCGTAGACGTCGGCCGCCGCGAACGCGATGTCGCGCGAGTACTGCAGGATCGCCTCCTGCAGCATCTCGTCGTCCTTCGCCCGCTCCTCGACCACGGTCACGACGACCCGGATGAGCTGCAGGGTCTGCTGCAGGCTCACCGAGCGGAGGAGCTCCCGCGGTGCGGAGCCGAAGACGTCGGCCGCGGCGATCCACGGCGTCGAGGAACTGCCCTCGAGCCATCCGATGAACGACGTGATGCCGGCCTGGGCCACCAGCCCCACTGCACTGCGCCGGCCGGGGGGCATCTCGCTGTACCAGGGGAGCGTGTCCTCCAGCCGCTTGATGGTCGCGGTGGAGAGTTCGCCCGACACCTGCCGGAGCCAGGAGAGCGCGCGTTCGCGGTCGTTCTCCCGGCTCACGGCAGGGTCGGTGCGGGGTGTCGTCACGCGGGGATCAGCTCTCGCCGCCCGCGCTGCCGGTGGTGCCGGCGGTGACGTCGTGCAGACGGTACTTGTCGATCGCCTGCTGGACGAGGGCGTGGTCGACCTTGCCCTGCTTCGCGAGCTGCTGCAGCGTCCGCACGACGACCGAGGGGCCGTCGATGTGGAAGAAGCGGCGGGCCGCCGGACGGGTGTCCGAGAAGCCGAAGCCGTCGGCGCCGAGCGTGGCGTAGTCGGTCGGAACGAACGGACGGATCTGCTCCTGCACGGCGTGCATGAAGTCGCTCACCGCCACGACCGGACCCTCGGTCCCGAGCAGGCGCTCGGTGACGTACGGCGTCCGCGGGGCCTCGTTCGGGTTGAGGAACGCGTGCTGTTCCGCGTCGAGTCCGTCGCGGTACAGCTCACCCCAGCTCGTGACGCTCCACACGTCGGCCGACACGCCCCAGTCCTCTGCGAGGAGCTGCTGCGCCTCGAGGATCCACGGCACGGCGACACCCGACGCGAGCAGCTGGGCCTTCGGGCCGTCCTGCTCGCTCGGCTTGAGGAGGTACATGCCCTTGACGATGCCCTCGGCGTCGACGCCCTCCGGCTCGGCCGGCTGCACGAGCGGCTCGTTGTAGACCGTGAGGTAGTACATGACGTTGGGGTCGGCGTGCTTCGGCGAGCCGTCCTCGTTCGTCCCGTACATGCGCTCGAGACCGGCCTTGACGATGTGCCCGATCTCGTAGCCGTACGCGGGGTCGTACGACACGACCGCCGGGTTCGTCGCCGCGAGGAGCAGCGAGTGGCCGTCGGCGTGCTGCAGGCCCTCGCCCGTCAGGGTCGTGCGGCCCGCGGTCGCACCGATCATGAAGCCACGGGTCATCTGGTCACCCGCTGCCCAGATGGCGTCGCCGGTGCGCTGGAACCCGAACTGCGAGTAGAAGACGTAGACCGGGATGAGCGGCTCGCCCTGCGTCGAGTACGAGGTGCCGACCGCGGTGAACGCCGCCAGGGCGCCCGCTTCGTTGATGCCGACGTGGATGATCTGGCCCTGCGGGCTCTCCTTGTAGGCCAGGAGGAGCTCACGGTCGACCGACGTGTAGTGCTGCCCGTTCGGGTTGTAGATCTTCGCGGTCGGGAAGTACGCGTCCATGCCGAACGTGCGCGCCTCGTCCGGGATGATCGGCACCACGCGGTCGCCGAAGTCGGGCGATCGCAGCAGGTCCTTCAGCAGACGGGCGAACGCCATCGTCGTGGCGACCTCCTGCTTGCCGGAGCCCTTCTTGACGACCTGGTACTTCGAGTCGTCCGGCAGGGTGACCTGCGTGTACTTCGTCCGGCGCTCCGGCACGTAGCCACCGAGCTCGCGACGACGCTCGTGCATGTACTGGATCGCCTCGTCGTCGTTCCCCGGGTGGTAGTACGGCGGCGTGTAGGGGTTCTCCTCGAGCTGCGCGTCCGAGATGGGGATGCGCATCTCGTCACGGAACTGCTTGAGGTTGTCGAGCGTGAGCTTCTTCATCTGGTGGGTCGCGTTGCGGCCCTCGAAGCTCGGGCCGAGGCCGTAGCCCTTGACCGTCTTCGCGAGGATGACCGTCGGCTGGCCCTTGTGCTCGGTCGCGGCCTTGAACGCCGCGTACACCTTGCGGTAGTCGTGCCCGCCGCGCTTGAGGTTCCAGATCTGGTCGTCGGAGTAGTCCTTGACGAGCTCGAGCGCCCGCGGGTCGCGGCCGAAGAAGTTCTCGCGGACGTACGCGCCGTTCTCGGCCTTGTACGTCTGGTAGTCGCCGTCCGGCGTCGCGTTCATGAGGTTGAGCAGCGCGCCCTCGGTGTCGCGGGAGAGCAGGTCGTCCCACTCGCGGCCCCAGATGACCTTGATGACGTTCCAGCCCGCACCGCGGAAGAACGCCTCGAGCTCCTGGATGATCTTGCCGTTGCCGCGCACCGGACCGTCGAGCCGCTGCAGGTTGCAGTTGATCACGAAGTTCAGGTTGTCGAGGCCGTCGTTCGCGGCGACCTGGAGCTGCCCGCGCGACTCGACCTCGTCCATCTCGCCGTCGCCGAGGAACGCCCAGACCTGCTGGTCGGAGGCGTCCTTGATGCCACGGTTGGAGAGGTACTTGGCCTGCTGCGCCTGGTAGATCGCGTTGATCGGGCCGATGCCCATCGACACGGTCGGGAACTGCCAGAAGTGCGGCATGAGGCGCGGGTGCGGGTAGGACGACAGTCCGCCGCCGGCGTGGGACTTCTCCTGCCGGAAGCCGTCGAGCTGGTCCTCGCTGAGGCGGCCCTCCATGTAGGCGCGGGCGTACATGCCGGGGGAGGCGTGGCCCTGGAAGAAGACCTGGTCGCCGCCGGACGGGTGGTCCTGCGCGCGGAAGAAGTGGTTGTAGCCGACCTCGTACATCGCGGCGCTCGACGCGTACGTCGAGATGTGGCCACCGACGGCGATGCCCGGGCGCTGTGCGCGGTGCACCGTGATGGCGGCGTTCCAGCGGATCCAGCGGCGGTAGCGGCGCTCGAGCTCCTCGTCGCCCGGGAACTCGGGCTCGTTCTCCGGCGCGATGGTGTTGACGTAGTCCGTCGTGGGGACCATCGGCACACCGAGGTGCAGCTCCTTGGACCGCTTGAGCAGGCTGAGCATGATCTCGCGGCCACGCTGGTGGCCGTGGGTCTGCACCAGGCCGTCGAGGGACTCACGCCACTCGGCGGTCTCCTCCGGGTCCTGGTCGTTGCTGCCGGCGCTGTACGGGTCCTGGTCGTTCACCGTCACCCTTGACCTCGTTCGTTCTCGTGGTGGTGGACATGGTGGGTTCCGGCGGTCGGTCGGACCTGAGGGAAACCCCCACCACTCTAGGCCCCACCACCGACCGCCATGCTGATGGTGACGTGCACGTGGACAGGCGCTTGCATTCGGGTGACGTCGGCGTACGATTGCCGATCGTGCACGCGTGACCCGCGCCTGCACGGGACACGGGCACACACCACGCCCGAGGAAGAAGCACACGCACCGATGGCACTGGAGATCGGCTCACTCGCGCCGGACTTCGAACTCCCGAACCAGTTCGGAGAGCACGTCCGCCTCAGCGACTTCCGCGGCATCCGCCCCGTCGCCCTCGTCTTCTTCCCGCTCGCCTTCTCGTCCGGCTGCACCAACGAGCTCTGCGCCCTCCAGGACAACATCGCGATGTTCGAGGACCAGCGTGTCGAGCTCATCGGCATCTCGGTCGACTCGAAGGCGACGCTGCGGTCCTTCGCCGAGGCGAACGGCTACGACTTCGAGCTCCTCGCCGACTTCTGGCCGCACGGCGCGGTCTCCAAGGAGTACGGCGTGTTCCTCGACAAGAAGGGCTTCGCGACCCGCGCGACCTTCGTGATCGACGTGCAGGGTCGGATCAAGGCCTCCATCATCACCGAGCCCGGTCTGCAGCGCGACGTCGCCGAGTACCAGGCCGCGCTCGACCGCCTCGCCGCCTGCTCGGCACCCGTCCCGGTCGGCTAGCGTTCCGAATCCTCCTCGGGCGCGCGCACGCGCGGTCCGGACGGGAGGAACGGTGCGGGTCATCGACGGACGCTCGGTCGGCGACGCGGTCGCGACGGACAGCGGCGCCTACGCGCCGTTCCCGCTCCGTGACCAGCCCGAGCGGTGGTCGCTCGTCCGCCGAACCGTCGAGACCACGGCGGGCACCGTCGTCGTCCACCACCGCCCCGGCCCGGACCCCGTCCTGCTCCTGCACGGCGTCGCGGGCTCCTGGACGACCTGGACGCCGCTGCTCGACGCGGCGCACGGCTTCGCGGGACGCGGTGTGGTGCTCCTCGACCTGCCCGGCTGGGGCGCCTCCTCGACGCCGGCGGAGCCGCTCACGGTCGACGGCGCGGCGGAGGTCGTGACGGTGGTCCTCGACGCCCTCGGTGTCGGACGGGTCGACGTGGTCGGGCACTCGATGGGCGCGTTCGTCGCCCTGCACCTCGCGGTCGTGCTGCCCGGACGGGTCCGTTCGCTGTCGCTGGTGTCCCCGACGACGACCGCGACGGTCCGTGCCGCTCGGCACCCGTGGCGTGCGCTCGGACACCTGCCGGCGTACACGCTGCTCCGGGGCGGTCTGCTCGTGACCGGCCGGGCTGCGCTGCCGCTGCTCCGCGGGCTGGCGGCGGTGGGGCTCCTCCGACTGCTCGCCGCCCCGGTGTTCACGCACGTGCGCCGGCTCGACCGCAGCGTGCTCGACGCGTTCGTCCGGGAGCTGCGGCCGCGCGAGTTCACGGCAGCCGCCCGTTCCGCTGCCCGCTACGACACCGAGCGCTGGCGCGGCGTCCGGTGCCCCCTCGTGGCGGTGCTCGGCCGGGACGACGTGTTCGCCCGGCCGGCGGACCTCGACGAGCTCCGAGCCGCGATGCCGCAGGCACGGACGGTGCTCCTCGACGACTGCGGCCACTTCGCCCACGTCGAGCACCCCGCCGAGGTCGCCGCGCTCCTCGCCCCCTGACGGTCGACCCGCGAGGACACCCGGACCGGCCGGAGCCGCGGCGGCGTCAGACGTGCGCGGGGAAGGTGGCCGCCACGCGCGCCCGCACCTCGGCGCGGACGGCTGCCCGCATCGTCGGGGAGAACAGCGCGTGGTCGCCGTCCGGCACCCGCACGACCTCGACCTGCCCCGACCACCGTCGGACGGCACGTCGGCCGCCGAGCCGGTCGAACAGCTCGGCGTCCTCGGGCGCGACGACGAGCACGACCTCGGTGCCGTGCTGCACGAGGGGACGCACGTGCCCGACGACGCCGCCGACCCGGTCGCGCCGGGCGATCCGCGTCCGCAGTCGTTCCGGCACCCACCGGTTGTAGAGCGTCCGGAACCGTTGCCGCCGCGGGGACGGGGTGTCCACCGCGCGGACGTGGTCGGCGTAGCTGCCCGGCGCGGCCGGCGTCCGGCGGTAGTCGTTCGGGCTGATCTCGACGACGAGCCGCGGGGTCTGGTCCACCGCCCGACCGGCGAGCCACGCGCCCGCGCACATGCCGACGAGGGCGAGTCGGTCCGGCGGCACCTCCAGCGCGTCGAGCACGGTGGCCTGGTCGTCGATCCACTCCTGGGCGAACATGAAGTCGCGCTCGTCGGCGCGGACGACGGAGCTCTCGCCCGTGCCGCGCCGGTCGATCCGGAGCACCCGGGCGCCGTCGCGGGCGAGGTCCCGCGCGAGGGCGACCTGGTAGTCGGACGCCCCGACTCGGTGCTCGGCGGACCCGTTGTGGAGCACGACCGTGGGCGCGTCGTGTCCCTGGGCCGACGACACCGTCTCGATGCCGAACAGGGCCTCCGGGCCGAGGCGCACCATGCGCTCGGACACCCGGCCGTCGACGTCGAGGACCTCGTCGAGCACCGGCGTCCGCGGCGTCTCGGCGACCGCGGGGGCCCAGGTGTCGATCCACGCGACGACCTCGTCGACCGCCGGACCCGGGATGCGGGCGTGCATGCTCGTCCGGTCCATCAGTTCGTCGGTGCCGTGCACCTCGATCCGATCGACGGCCCCGAGCTTCCGCGGAGCCGGGGCGCCGGGGCGGACGAAGGCGACGGTCGGGGCCGCGCACGGGGTGAACGTGAGGGCGCCGAGGACGGCGGCCTCGGCCTCGTCCACGTCGATCCCGACCAGGGACTCGACGCCGTCGAGCACACGGTCGGACCCGATCGTCATCGTGGCGAGTGCCCGCTGCCCGCGGAGCCACGCGCGCCCGGAGGCCGGCGGGTCCCACACGACGAGGGCATCGTCGTCCGCGGCGGCCTCGGCGGCGACGATCGCAGCCGACGCGAGCCCGACGAAACCGATCCGTCGGACGCCCGTGCTGCGCAGCAGCGCGGCCGCGTGTCCCGCCGACCGGACCTGTGCGTGCGGGTCGGTGTCGGGGGCTGCGTCCCCACGTCCGGACGGGTCGTAGCGCACCGAGGCCACGCCACGGGCCTCCAGGCGGTCCGCCAGCAGGCGCAGCGTGCGGTACGCGATGACGCCCTCCTGGCCGAGGGGCGGCACGATGACCACCCCGGCCCGCGCGGCGGGCGGCAGGTGCACGGCCACCCGGAGGGCGGGCGATCCCGACCAGCCGTGCAGGGTGGTCACAGCGCCAGTGCCGAGCGGACCGCGGTCGGCCACGCGTCGGGGTCGGTGCCGTGCGCGGCGAAGAGCGCGATCGTGATGCGCTCCAGGCCGAAGGCGATGCACGCGCTGTGCGCGACGCCGCCGTCGGCGCTGCGGATGCCGAACGCCGTGCCGAAGTGGTCCTCGTGCAGGTTGGCGGAGCTGATGGCCGTGGCCTCGTGGTCGGGCCCGTACACCGGGGTGACGAACTCGAACTTGAGCGCCTGCTCGACCTGGTTGCGAGCGAGCATCTGCCCGACGCGCCCGAAGAACGGGTCGTTGGCGGGCACGACGTCGATCTCGAGCCCGAACGACTCGAGCAGCGCGCGCATCACCGGGATGCGTCCGTCGCGGTGCGCCTTCGCGGACTCCGGCGTGCCGATGTGCACGAACTCGTGCATGTGGAACGCCTGGAGCCGCATCGGGTCGAGGGACGGTTCACGGCGGAACGAGTCGCCGACGATGTCGAAGAAGCGGCCGCCCGCGCGGACGACGTCACCGACGAGGCCGTAGACCGGGTGGCAGACGGCCGGCGTCAGCATGAGGTCCGCGGGTTCGAGGAAGCCCTCCCAGCGCTCCCCGCGCTCGCGGGCGGCGAGGAGCGCCCGGTGCGTCCGGTCGTCCCCCGTGAACCCGGAGATCGACGCGGCGAGGTCCGGGAAGGAGGCGATGTAGTCGGTCCGTTCGAACGCCGTGAGGGGCTCGACCGGGGGGAACCGCAGGACCTCGGCGTCGAGGTCGGACTGGCTGCGGACGGCGGCGGCGTCGACCGCGCCGTACACGCGCTCGAACACGCCGGTCCGGCCGTAGAGCCCGGGGGAGCCGAGGTCGATGAGGACCCCGTCCGCGAGCAGGCGTCCGCGGAGGGCAGCTCGTGCGGCGTCGAGCGTCGTGCGTTCGGTGTCGAGGTGGATGGTCACAGGAGTGCTCCCGTCATGAGCGCCATGCCGGCGTCGTTGTGCAGGAGACGGTCGTTGCTCACCATGACGGCGGCACCGTGGGCGTCTCGGAGGTGTCGGGCGATGCTCGAGGGACCGCTCGTGGCGTACCCGGCGATGCCCACGATGCGCAGGGACCGGGTGACGAGGTCGGTGACGCGTTCGGACGCACCGATCTTGAGGGCGTTCGCGGACAGGGCGAACGCCGTGGAGTCGAGGACGTCGGCGTCCTCGGCCACGACGTCGAACCGTTCCGCGGCGTGCCGGACGGAGTCGGCCAGCGCCTGCAGCTCGACGAGCAGCTCGGCCAGCCGGAGTGCACCGGGCGGGGTGGTCCCCACGGCGGCGCGGGCCTGCTTGCGGACGGCGGCACGGGCGCGGTCCGCGGCGTCGGCCGCGATCCCGAGCCACACCGACGCCCAGAGGACGTGCGAGACCGGCAGGACGGTCCGGGCGCTGACCGTGGCGTAGTCGTCGCGGAGGACGTGGTCGGCCGTGGTCTCCGCATCCAGCAGCCAGCCGTTGCTGCAAGTGCCCCGGAGGCCCAGGGTGTCCCACGTCGAGGTCTGCGTGAGCGTCGTGTGCTCGGGCAGGCAGACGACGACGCGCTGGTCCGAGGCGGCCGCGTCGACCGAGCGGCGTGCGGTGACGAGGATCGCGTCGGCCTCGGTCGCGTAGGAGATGACCGGCGCGTCCTTGCGGAGACGGATCCGGCCCGCGGCGTCCGGCTCGAGCGCGCAGGTGCTGCGACGGGCGTCGCCGCCGATGCCGCGCTCGGTCGTGGAGGACGCGAGCAGCGCGCCGTCACGGACCCCGGCGACGAGCTCCGTCACGCCGGCACCGTCACCACCGTGCCGCCAGAGCGCCATCGCCTGGCCCTGGTGCATCGCGAAGACCATCGCGGTGGCGGCGCACGCGCGGCCGAGCTCGGTCGCGATGACGGACAGCTCGGCGAGGGTCGCACCCTCGCCGCCGAGCTCCGTCGGGACCGCGGCGGCCAGGAGTCCGTGCTCGCGCATGGCGGCGATCGCCTCGCGCGGGGGCCTGGCGTCGCGGTCGACCTCGTCGGCGACGTGGCGGGCGACGTCGGCGACGAGGGCGGTCCGCGCGGCGAAGCGGCCGCGGGGGTCCGTGCCGGCGGCGGCGGTGGCGACGGCGCCGGTGGGCGCGGTGCTGCTGCCGCTGGCGTCGGTGCCGGTCGCTGCGGTCGGGGTGCCGCTGCCGGCGGCGGTGCCGGTCGTCGCCGAGCCGGTCGCCGCTGTGGCCGCTCCCGCTGCCGCGCGTCGCCCGCGCCGGGTCGGGCCGGCCGGCGCGACGACGGGGACGGGCGCGGTCGGCGGCGCTGCGTCGAGGATGGTCACGACGCCGTACCGGCGGCGTGCACGATCGACTCGACCGTCGCGAAGGTCGACCGGTTCAGCACGGCGTCCGGGAACTCGACGTCGAGTTCGTCCTCCACCGCGAGCATCACGTTGACGGTGGCGTGCGACGTCAGCCCGAGTGCGTAGAGGTCCGCGATCGAGGCGACGTCCCAGGCGTCGACGGAGAGGTGCCCGTGGTCGGCGAGCGCACGGCGGACGGCGTGTTCGGTCGTCGGGTCGGCGAGCGCGACGGCGGTCGCGCGGGTCTGCTGGTCCTGGTCCATGACGGCAACCGTAATGAGGACGGCTCCCCGGAAAGCCGCCTCCCGGTTGCGGGGAACCGCACGACCGTCCTGCGGGACCGTGGCCGCTCCGTGACCGTGCGGCCCGCCGACGTCAGCGTTCGGTGAGCGCGACCGCGGTGGCGAGCGCCAGGCCGCGTTCGTGGGACAGGGACACGGAGACCGGGCCGCACCCGATCGCCTCGGCGAGCGCCGCCGCTGCGCCGGTCAGTTCCACGGTGGGTGCGCCGTCCTGGTCGAGCACGACGGCGACGTCCCGGAGGGGCAGGGGGTCGGCGCGGGACGGGCGCAGGAGCTTGACGACGGCCTCCTTGCCCGCGAACCGTGCTGCGAGTCGCTCGGGGTCGTCCCCGCTGTCGGCGCGCTCGCGGTCGGTGAAGATGCGTGCGAGGTAGCGCTCGCCGTGCGTCGCGATGCCGCGGACGACGTCGTCGACGGCGGTGAGGTCCGTCCCCGTCCGGATCACGGTCATGCCGACAGGGTACGCGCCGGTCGGGCGGGCGCTCCGCCGTGGTCGCTGCGCTCCGGCGGCAGGGTGCATGTCGCCGCGGGCATGCGCGTCAGCGGGCATGGGTAGCATCGGCGCACGACCACCGAGGGGGAACGATGGCATCACCGTGGACCGGCATCGTCGAGGACGCCCGGCACTACCCGTCACCGCACAACTCACAGCCGATCGTGCTCGGCGTCGAGGACGACCGGACGGCGACCGTGTACTACGACCTGCGGCGGGGGCTGCCGGCCGAGTCGTTCGGCATCCCGTTCGGCCACGTCTGCGCCGGGGTGTTCCTCGCCGGGCTCGACGTGGTCGCGAGGGCGCACGGGTTCGCCGTGACCGAGACCCTCGACCACGCCGAGATGGACTTCACGCGGCTCGACCGCGACCCGGCGGACCACCTGCACCGGCTGGGACGGGTCGCGTTGCGTCCGCACGCGGTCACCGCGGACGACCGGGAGGCCTTGGCCGGGTTCACGGCGCGCCGCACCTCGCGCAGGCCCTACGACGCCACCCTGGTCGACGAGTCCGCCGTGTCGGCTGCGGTGGACATCGCGGCTGCCTCCGGGCACCGGTTCCGCACGACCGCCGATCGGGTGACCGTCGACGAGATCGTCCGGGTGAACCAGGAGACGCTGTTCGACGACCTCCGGAACGACGCGGTGCACGAGGAGATCCTGCACTGGCTGCGGTTCTCGAAGCGGCAGGCGGCGGAGACCGGCGACGGGCTCTCCGCGGAGACGATGCTGATGCCGGGTCCGGTACTGCGGTTCGCGATGGAGCACCGCGGGCTGTGGGAGGCGCCCGGCGTCGGCGGGCTGTTCAAGCGCGTGTACCTGTCGACGATGCGCGGCGTGCGGCAGCTCGGATGGCTCGAGGGGCCGTTCAGCACCCCGGCCGAGTACGTCGAGGCCGGCCGGGTGTTCATGCGCATCTGGTTGGACTTCACCGCGCGGGGGATCGCCCTGCACCCGTTCGGCACCGTGATCACGAACCCGCGCTCGCACGCCGCGTTCGTCGAGCGGGCCGGGGTGGACGAGTCCGACGGGCGGATGGCGTGGATGCTGTTCCGGTTCGGCCACAGCGCGCCGCCGCCGTCGGCGCACCGGCGTCCGGCGTCGGCGATGACGATCGGGACGGACCGGTGAAGCGCGCGGCGGTGTTCTCCGTGGTCTGGGTCGTCGAGACGTTCGTCGCGCTGTTCATGCCGCGGGTGCAGACCCACAAGCTCCTGCTGACCCCGGGGATCGAGCCGCTCCGCTGGACCCTCGGGCGGTGGCGGGCGTGGCGGACCGCGGAGCGCGCGGCGAAGCGGGTGCCCGCGTACCGGGCGTTCCTGGCGGAGCAGGGTCGTGCCTCCCGGCTGGACACCCGCGGCGGGATCGCCGCCGCGCTCTCGGGCCTGCCCGAGATGGACAAGGAGTCCTACGTCAAGCGGTGGAGCATCCCGGAACGCTGCCTCGACGGGCGGCTGCCGCGCCGCGGGGTGGTCGTCGACGAGTCCAGCGGGTCGAGCGGCACGCCGACCAGCTGGGTGCGCGGCCCGGACGAACGGCAAGCCACCCGGCAGCTGCTGCAGCTCGGGTTCTCACGGACGGCGAAGGACCTGCCGAAGCAGCCGTTCGTGCTCAACGCGTTCTCGCTCGGCGCGTGGGCGACGGGCATGAACGTGACCGCGTCGCTCACCGAGTCGTCCATGATCAAGTCGATCGGGCCGGACCGCGACAAGATCGTCCAGACGATGCGGGAGTTCGGACCCGACTTCACCTACGTCATCTGCAGCTACCCGCCGTTCCTCAAGGCGCTGTTCGAGGACGATCGGCTCGACTGGAGCCAGTACACGATCGTCGCGGCGTTCGGCGGCGAGGGCATCAGCGAGAACATGCGCGCCCACATCGAGCAGTACGCGCAAGCGGTGCTCGGCTCGTACGGTGCGAGCGACCTCGAGATCAACCTGGGCATCGAGACGCCCTTCTCGGTCGCGCTGCGGCGGGCGATCGCGGCGTCACCGTCGTTGTCCGGTGCCCTGACGAGGCAGGCCGAGTACGGCGTGCTCCCGATGGTGTTCCAGTTCAACCCGTTCGGGTACCTCATCGAGACGAACGAGCACGGCGAACTCGTCGTGACCATCGCCCGGTCGGAGAACATCAGCCCCCGCATCCGGTACAACATCCACGACCGGGGACACGTGGTCCGGATGGGTCCGCTGCGGCAGACGCTGCGTGAGCACGGGTTCGACGAACTCGCGGACTCCGCCGAGCTCGACCTGCCGCTGCTGTTCCACTACGGGCGGTCGGACCTCTCCGTCGACTACAACGGTGCCGTGGTCGCGCCCGACGTGGTGCGGGACGTCGTGTACGGCGACCCGGCGCTGCTCGAAGCGGTGGAGAACCACCGGCTCATCAGCTACGAGGACGACCGGGGCGACCGGCAGCTGCACATCGCGTTCCAGCTGGCGGCCGGCGCGGCAGGGTTCGACGCCGACGCCGCTCGTCCCGCCGTGGTCTCGGAACTGCGCCGGCTGAACAAGGACTTCTCGAACGCCATCCGGACGGCGCCTCCGGGAACGCTGCCGACCGTGGCGTTCTACCCGTACCGGACGGGGCCGTTCCGCGACGACGGGCGGAAGCTCAAGAACGAGTACGTGTGGCAGCTCGGCGCCGGTGCTGTGGCGGAGTGGGACCTCGACCTCTCCTGGACCGCTCCGAAGGAGGCCTGAGCGCGCGCGTTGCCGACGCCGGGGACCGGTCTCGGTACCGTTCGCACAACCTCTCGGTGCCGTTCGCACAACCAAAGTCACTCCGAACTGCGGAAGCCCGCGGTTCGGAGTGACTTTGGTTGTGCGGGCAGACGGGCAGACGGGCGGGCGGGCGGGCGGCCGCACGGTGGGCATTCGTGCGGGAGACCCGAGGCGCGCGGCGCGCTAGTGGTACTGCGGCGGCCAGTCGAAGGGGGCCGGGCGGTGCGGAGCCTCTCCGATCGTCGTGACCTCGAGCACCACCTGACGGAGGTTCGTCAGCTCGATCGACCTCGGGTTGCCGAAGAACCGTCGGCCGTCGACCCACACGGTGAGGTCCCCGTGCAGGCCGCCGACGTGCGCCGGGCCGATCGAGACGCCCCACTCGTCGAAGAACTGGCCGAGGGTGAACGTGTCCTTCGTCGGCGACTCCACGTGGATGATCCCGGACGTGTCGTGCGTGTGGATCTGCGCCGCGAACTTGGCCCGGTCACTGTGTCCGATGTTCCCGGGCACCGTGACGGGCTCGCCTCCGTCGAGGATGGTGAGGTGCGTGTGCACGTGCTCCGCGAGTCGCTCGCCCCACACGTTCGAGAGGCCGGCAGCGTCGGCGCGGGCGGTGAGGTCGGTCGGGGCGGGCCACGGCGGCGCGTCGGTCGTCGTGCCGGCCGCCGATCCGACGACCGCACCGGAGCTGCAGCCTGCGAGCAGGAGCACGGCGGCGGCCGCGGCGACGATCGCGCGGCTCGCGCGCCCGCCCCTCCACGGTGTGGAGTCGGCGACCGCCGGGCGGCCACCCCGTGCGGCGTGCATCACCAGCGGTCGTGGACCGCGGCGCGGAACCACTGGTCGTAGAGGTCGTGCACCGTCCGGTCGAGGCCGGGCACGTCCGGGAGCGATCCGGCCTCGGCGTTCGACCGGGCCTGCTCGGGGTTCCGTGCGCCGGGGATGGCCGCCGTGACACCGTCCTGGGCGATCACCCACGCGATGGCCGCCTGCGGGACCGAGACGCCCTCGGGCAGGGAGGCCGCGAAGGCCTGGGCAGCGCGGACGCCGTCCTCGAAGTCGACGCCGCTGAAGGTTTCGCCCTGGTCGAACGCCTCGCCGTGCCGGTTGTAGTTGCGGTGGTCCTGCTCGGGGAACGTCGTCTCGGGCTTGTACTTGCCGGAGAGCAACCCCGAGGCCAGCGGGACGCGCGCGAGGATGCCGACCCCTGCCTCCCGTGCGGCGGGGAGGACGCGGTCCAGCGGCTTGAGCCGGAACGCGTTGAGGATGATCTGGATGCTCGCGACGCCCGGCCGCGCGATCGCGGTGAGCGCTTGGTCGGCGGTCTCGACGGAGACGCCGTAGGCGGCGATCGAGCCGTCGGCGACGAGCGCGTCGAGGGCGTCGTAGACCGCGTCGTCGTCGAACACGGCGGTCGGCGGGCAGTGCAGCTGCACGAGGTCGAGGGTGTCCTGGCGGAGGTTGCGGCGCGAGCGGTCGACCCACTCGCGGAAGTTCGCGGCGACGTAGTTGGACGGCTTCTGCTCGGCGCGACGGCCCATCTTCGTGGCGATCGTGAGCGGCACGTCGGGGTTCGAAGCCCGCCAGGAGCCGATGAGCTGCTCGCTCCGGCCGTCGCCGTAGACGTCTGCGGTGTCGAAGAGGGTCACGCCGGCCTCGACGGAGGCGTCCATCACGGCGTTCGCGTCCTGCTCACTGACGGGACCCCAGTCACCGCCGAACTGCCAGGTGCCGAGGCCGACGGGGGAGACTGCGCGGCCGGTGCGGCCGAGGGTGCGACTCTGCATGCTCCCGAGCGTAGTCACGCGCTGGTGCCGCACTCGCGGTGAGCGCGCAGGGCGGACGGCCGCGAGGGGCCGGTCGCACGGTGCGAGGTCGGCGGTCGGCGCGGCCCTGTGGTGCGAGGTTCCGCGCAGCGTGCGAGGAGAAGAACCTCGCACCGTGCGCGGAACCTCGCACCGTGCGGCGCCGCCCGCCGCCGCGCCGCCCGCCCCGCCGTGCCCCGTGCCGCCCCGCCGGCCCCGCGCGCCGCCGCCCCGCCGCGTCAGGACAGCGCGGCGACCCGATCGCGCAGCAGCGCCCGCGCCGCCCGCGCCCGGGGGATGACGACCACGCCTCCCCACAGTGCGAGCCCGACCCAGAGGGCGATGAGCATCGTCGTGACGAGCGGGCCGTGCTGGTCGCGCATCGACCACGACATCGCGATCCAGAGCACTCCGAGCAGGACCTTGCCCCACCCGGCGCCCTCGCGGTCGGCCTGTGCCTGCAGCATCGGGATCCAGACGTCCGCGGGGACGTCGGCGGGCACGCGGCCGTCCGCGACCCACCGCTGCGCCTCGACGGAGTGCTCGTAGCCGCCGTCGAGCCGCCACGACCGCATCGTCGTCAACACGCCGACCGCGGCACCGGCAGCACCGGCGGGGACCCCGGCGACGACCAGCACGGTCGTGGTCGCGGGCGTCCACGAGGAGAGCACGAGCACCACCAGGACGACGCCGAACGCCGCTCCGGCGACCCCGGCACCGATGAGCCGGAGGCGACCCGCCTCGTCGATCATCCCGATGCCCTGCACGGAGTCGACCGTACCCGTCGTCGCCGAGCCCCACCAGGACGCGCGCAGGGCCCAGATGCTGCGACCGACGCGCGTGGGGCGTACCGTGCCGGCATGGAGTGCTTCGCGAGCTGGCGTACCCGCCGCTGAGACGACGGCCCCGGTCGACTGCATCAGGCCGACCGTGCATGGCCGTCGCACCACTCCCGACCGCGGACGTCGCCGTCGGGAACCCTCAGCACGCGTACGGACCCGAAGGAACCCCATGCTCATCCGCGACTGCACCCCGGCAGACCTGCCTGCCCTGACCGACCTCACCATCGAGGTGTTCCGCCCGCTCTTCACGGAGTCGCTGCCGACTGCCCGCCCCGCCGTCACCGCGCACGACCACGGCCGGTGGGAGGACGACTACCGTGCCGAGGTGCCCGCCCTGCTCGCCCCGGCGGAGGACCGCTTCATCACCCTCGCCGAGGGGGACGGACTCCTGCTCGGCTACGTCGGCTGGACCGTGACGGGCGGCACCTCGGGCCGACTCGAGATGGTCGCCGTCCACCCCGGCGCACGACGTCGCGGGGTCGGACGAGCGCTCTGCACCTCCGTCGTCGACCGGCTCCGCGCCCGCGGCGTCCGCGTCGTCCACATCGGCACGGGCGGCGACGCATTCCACGCGTCCGCCCGCGCGCTCTACGAGTCGCTCGGCTTCGTCGGCTACCCGACGGTCGACTACGCCCGCGCGCTCTGACGCGAGTGATGCTCGGACGCGACCACGGGTCGCAGGTCCGCACAGGTCGGACGGGAGGCACGGTGCAAGCCCGCACCGTACCTCCCGTCCGGCGCGTGCGCGCGTCCCGGCGACACAACGCGCCCCGCCACGGACGTCGCGCCCCGACATGACGGGGCGCGACGTCCTCCGCGGGGTGCGATCCTGCGCTGCGCAGGATCTGTCAGGCTGCTCACGTGCGCGAACTGACGGAAGTCGCTCCCGGGGTCTTGGTCGCGACGAGCCGGACGATGTCGACGACGTCCACGGTGTTCCACGACGGAGGTCGTGCGTTCCTCGTCGACCCCGCGTGGCTGCCCGACGAACTCGCCGCGCTCGCGGCCACCCTCGGCGGTCGTGGGTTGTCGGTGACGGGCGGCTTCGCGACGCACGCGCACCACGACCACCTCCTCTGGCACCCGGGGTTCGGGGACGTGCCGCGGTTCGCCTCTCCGGCGACCGCTGCGCTCGCGGTGATCGAGCGGCCGGCGTTGGTGGCAGCGCTCGGAGCCGACTTCCCCGGGGACCTCGTCGACCTCATGGGTCGGGTCATCGGCGTCGAGCAGGTCCCCGGAGCGGTGCTCCCGCACGGCACGGTGGTCGAGCTGGTGGTCCATGACGGTCACGCGCCCGGGCACACGGCGCTCTGGCTGCCGGACCAGCGGGTCCTGCTCGCGGGGGACATGCTGAGCGACGTCGAGCTCCCATTGCCGTTCTGGCCCGACGACCTTCCGGCGTACCGTTCCGCCCTGGATCGGCTCACCCGGTACGCCGAGCAGGCAGCCGTCGTGGTCCCCGGCCACGGCGCACCGGGCGCCGACGCCCTCGAGCGGCTCGACGCGGACCGTCGGTTCCTCGACGACGTCGCCGCCGGCCGTGCCCCGGACGATGCGCGGCTCGTCAATCCGGGGATGGCCGAGGTGCTCGAGCACCTGCACCGGATGATGAGGGACTGACGGACGCGGTGGCACCCACGCCGCGGCCCGCTCAGCGATCGGCGATGCCGCCGAGCATCCCCGAGATGAACCGCTTCTGCAGGAAGAAGTAGAGGAGCACGATCGGGAGTGCCACGATCACCCCCGCTGCGGACAGCAGCGAGAAGTCCGTCAGGTGCGCGCCCTTGAAGAACGCGAGCCCGAGCGGCGCGGTGCGGTGGTCCTCGCTCGTGATGAGCACGAGGGGGAGCAGGAACTCGTTCCACGTCCACATCGTGATGAGCAGCGCCATCGTCATGATCGGTGCGACCGAGGACGGCACGATCACCTGCCAGAGCAGCCGCACGTCCCGGGCGCCGTCGAGCCGGGCGGCCTCGATGACCTCGCCCGGGAAGCTCCGGAACTGGTTCCGCATCCAGAAGATCCCGAACGCCAGCGACTGCGCGGTCTGCGGCAGGATCAGGCTCGTGTAGGTGTCGGTCAGGCCGACCGAGCGCAGGTTGAAGTACAGCGGGATGATGAACGCCTCCGCCGGCAGCATCAGCCCCGCGAGCATCACGAAGAAGATCACGTTCGAGCCGAAGAAGTCGAGCCGGGCGAACGCGAAGCCGGCGAACACCGCGAGCACGGCGGTCAGCACCACCACGGAGACCGTCACGAGGACGCTCGAGAACATGTACGACGCGAAGTGGCCCTGGTTCCACGCGGCGCCGAAGTTGCCGAGGTCGATCGTGGTCGGCACCGTGAACCCGCCGGAGTTCTCCGCCGACGGGGTCACGGACGACAGCAGGACCCCGACGAGCGGGATGATCGCGAACAGCGCGAAGAGCGACAGGATGACGTAGTCGACGGTCTTCTCCCGGACCGAGAGCCTCATGCGACGTCCTTCGGCTGGAGACGGCTGATGAGCGCCGTCACGATCATGATCACCACGGTGAGCGACACCGCGACGGCGGCTGCCGACCCGACCTGCCCCGTCTGGAACGCCCGGTTGTACGCCTCGAACGCCGGCACCGACGTCGAGTTGCCCGGACCGCCGCTCGTCGTCACGTAGACGAGGTCGAACGTCTTCAACGCCGAGACCACGGTCAGCGTGAGCGCGGCGGCGATCTGCCCGCGGAGCGAGGGGAGCGTGATCGAGAAGAACTCCCGGACCGCCCCGGCGCCGTCGATGCGCGCCGCCTCGAACAGGCTCGGGTGGATGTTCCCGACACCCGACAGGAACAGCACCAGGCACAGGCCGACGTTGAGCCACGTGCCGACGAACCCGATCGCGGGCAGCGCCGTGTCGTAGCCACCGAGCCACACCTGCGCGAACTGCCCGAGCCCGACCAGGCGCAGCGCGTCGTTGACCAACCCGTCCGCCGAGTAGATCGACACCCAGATCGTCGCCACGACCACCGACGCGATCACCTGCGGCAGGAACAGCACGGTGCGGAAGAACGACATGCCCCGCAGCCCGTTCGCCCGCGAGATCAACGCCGTGAGGAACAGCGCCAGGGCCACCGGCACCGCGGCGTAGAACACCATCAACACCAGCGCGTGCCCGAACGATGCGCGGAGCTGCGCGTCGGTGAACACGTCGAGGTAGTTCGCGAAGCCCGCCCACGTCGCGACCGACAGGCCGTCCCAGTCGTAGAACGAGTACTGGATGCTCTGCAGGAACGGCACCCCGAGGAACACCGCGAAGACGATGAACGCCGGGAGGACGTAGAGGTACGCGACGAGGCTCCGCCGCCGCTTGCGGACGCTGCCGGTCGCCCGACGCGTCCGGCCACGGCGGGCGCTGCGGTCGGCAGCGCTCGCCGTGGTGCCGGTGAACTGGGTCACGGGTGCTCCTGCCTACTGCTTCACGAAGCCGGCGTAGTCGTCCTGGAGCGTCTTCGTGTACTGCTCCGGGGTGGCCTTGCCCGCGACGAGGTCCTGCATCGCCGCCGTGATGGTGTCGTAGAACGTCGGGGTCGCGTAGTCGAGGTACGGCGTGATGCTGTTCGACGACGAGATCGACTCGTACTCGCTCGTGATGTCACCGGCGATCGTGCCCGACGCGGGGGAGTCGCCGTCCGGCACGACGGTCGGCAGGTTGCCCTTGTCGACGAGCACCTTCGCGGCGTCCTTGTTCGTGACGAAGTCGATGTACGCGGCGGCGGCGTTCGCGTTCCCCGTCTTCGACGTGATCGCCCACGCGAGGCCCTCACCACCCATCGTGACCGGGCCGCTGGCGCCGTCCGGGGTGAGGGCGGTGAACCCGATGTCCTTCGCCGAGGCGGCCGCCTCGAGTGTGGCCTGGTACCAGGTGCCGGTGATGAGGAAGGCGGACTGGCCCTTCCCGAACGCGGCGACGGCGTCGTCACGCGAGACACCGTTGGCGCCCTCGGTGACGTAGCCCTTGTCGACCCAGCCCGTGATCGTCTTCGCGGCCTGCACCTCGTCGGAACCGGTCCAGCTGCCGGACTTGCCCGCGACGAGGTCGTTCACCGCGTCGTGCCCGGCGAGGGCGGAGAGCACGAGCCCGTAGAGGTGGATGCCCGGGCTCTTCTCGACGTCGCCGTAGCTGAGCGGCAGCGTGCCCGACGCCTTGACCTGCTGCATGTCCTCGGTGAGCTCAGCGACCGTCTTCGGGGGCGAGTCGATGCCCGCCTTCCGCAGGACCGCCTTGTTGTAGTAGAGGCCCACGAGTTCGCCGGTCTGCGAGACGCCGTAGAGGTCGTCACCCTGCCACGTCTTCCCGTCCGACGAGAACGAGTTCAGCTTGAGGAGGCTCGACGGGTAGTACGAGTCCCAGCCGTACAGCTTCGCGTAGTCGTCGACCGGGCGGAGGAACCCCGCCTTCACGAAGGCACCCATGTCCGGGTACCCCTGGTTCGCCTGGACGACGTCCGGCGGGTTGTTGCCGGAGAGCGCGAGCTTGAGCGTCGTCTTGAGGTCGGCGAAGGACCGCGACACCCGCTTGATGGTGATGTTCGGGTGCGCCTTCTCGAACTCGTCGTTGAGCTCCTGCTGCGCGTCGTTGATGCCTGTGTCGGTGTTCTGGTCCCACACGGTCAGCGTGGTCTTCCCCGATCCGACGTCCTTCGACACCGGTCCGAGGCTCTGGGACGCGGCCGGGGCAGCCGATCCGCCCGGGGTGCAGCCGGTCAGGCCGATGGCCACGGCCGCCGCGACGCCGAGGAGGAGCGTCGCCTTGCTGGAGTGCTTCATGGTGGTCCGTTCTGCGAGGGAAGGGATGCGAGGGGAGGGATGCGAGGGAGGGGACGGGACGGGTCAGGCTCCAGCGAGCGCGACCGGGTCGAGGAACGACCAGTCGTCGTCGGGAGCGGCCCGCTGCAGGAACGCGCGGAGCTGCGCGGGGTGCGGGGCGCTCGCCGCACCGCCGAGCCCGGTGACGGCGAACGCGGCGGAGGCGGCACCGAACCGGAGCCGCGTGGCGAGGTCCCAGCCGTGGTGCGCTCCGGCCATGAACGCCGCGACGAACACGTCACCGGCGCCCGTGGGGTCCACCACGTCGACGGGGATCGTGCTCGCGGTGACGACGCCGCGCTCCGAGTCCACCGCGACAACGCCGTCCGCACCGCGGGTGACGACGGCGAGCGGGACGCGCTCGGCGAGGGCCTTCGCCGCGTCGAGGGCGGTGTCGGTGCGGGTGTAGCGCATGGCCTCGACGTCGTTCGGGACGAAGACGTCGATCTCGGCGAGCCGGTCGAGCACGTCGCCGGACCACTCGCCCGTGTGGTCCCACCCGACGCCGCCGACCACGGTGGTGCCGGTGGCGCGGAGTGCGGCGACCCAGGCCGGGAGCGGTCGCGCGATGCCGACGTGCGTCGCGGACACCGGGCCGAGGTCGTCGGGCACCACGAGCGGACCGAGGTGCTCCTCGTACGTGATGAAGCTCCGGTCCTCGGGACCGGTCAGTGCCACGGACACCGGGCTCTGGTGCCCGGCGACGAGCTCGAGCAGGCTCGTGTCGAGGAACGGTTCCTCGGTGAGGACCCGGTGCACGTGGCGTCCGAGGACGTCGTCGCCGAGTCGGCTGAGCAACCGGGTCGGTGCGCCGGCGCGTGCGGCCGCGACCGCGCGGTTCGCGACCCCACCCGGCGTCACCGTGAAGGCGTCGGCGTAGACCTCGGCGCCCTGCTCCGGCGCGGTCACCCCCGCGAACACGAGGTCGCAGTAGACGTCGCCCGCGAAGAGCAGCGCTCCTCGGGCCGGCATCGGGTCGGTACGGGTCACGGCTGCTCCTCGTCGTCGCGGATCAGGGGACGACCGCGGTTGCTCAAGCCTGCGCGATCGGTGTTGCGGCGACGTTACTCGATTGCACCAGATTTGTTAAGTGTGCTCGTTTCGGCCCGGAGGACTGTGCACTCTTGCGCGATCGTGCGCGAGTCGCGCTACAGTGGCGGCATGATCCTGCGCGAGCGGCAGAACCGCATCATCAAGGCGTTGCACGACGACGGTGCCGCCTCCGTGCAGGAGCTCGCCGCCGCGCTCGCGGTCAGCGCTGCGACGATCAGGCGTGACCTCGAGATGCTCGACCGCAACGGCGAGCTCGTGCGCACCTGGGGTGGCGCCGTCCTCGCGCCGCGTCAGACGGCCCGCGACGAACCCCGGGCGACCGAGGACGACGAGGTGGTGGAGGCGCCGTTCGAGGCGGCCGGCGACTACGACCTCAAGCACCGCATGGCCGTGGCCGCGGCCGCGATGGTGCAGGACGGGCAGGTGGTCATCCTCGACATCGGCACGACGACGCCGCTCGTCGCTGAGCTGCTCCGCGGGCGCGACATCACCGTGATCACGACGAACCTCGCCGTCTTCGACGTGCTCCGCGACGACGAGGCCGTCCGGCTCGTCCTGCTCGGCGGTGTCGTGCGGCGCAACTACCGCACGCTCGTCGGCTCGCTCGCCGAGGCCGCACTCGACCAGGTCAGCGCGGACGTGCTGTTCCTGTCGTGCACGGGCGTCCGCGCGAACGGTCACGTCGTGGACAACATGGCGGTCGAGGCGCCGATCAAGCAGTCGATGATCGCGGCGGCCGAACGCGTCGTGCTCCTCGCCTCCGAAGCGAAGTTCCCCGGGACAGGCGCGCTCCGGCTCTGTTCCCTCGCCGACGTCGACGTGCTGATCACCACGACCGGCGCACCCGACGACACACTCGCCCACAGCCGGAACGCCGGCGGAGAGGTCATCACCACATGAAGCTCTGCATCCTCGGAGGCGGCGGGTTCCGCACGCCGTACGTGTACCAGGCACTGCTCCGCGACACCGGTTCCCCCCGCGTCGAGCGGGTCGCGCTCTACGACGTCGACGAAGTCCGACTGCACGCGATGGTCGCGATCCTCACGGAGCTCGCCGCCGACTTCCCGGACGCACCGGTCCTCGAACCGACCACCGACCTGCACCGTGCCGTCGAGGGCAGTGACCACGTGTTCGCGGCGCTCCGCGTCGGGGGGCTCGAAGGACGCCGCTGTGACGAGCACGTCGCACTCGACCTGAACGTCCTCGGGCAGGAGACCACCGGTCCCGGCGGTCTGGCCTACGCGATCCGCACCGTCCCGGTCATGGTCGAGGCGGCGAAGGTCATCAAGGACCTCGCACCGAACGCCTACGTCATGAACTTCACGAACCCGGCCGGCATCATCACCGAGGCGATGCAGTCCGTCCTCGGGGACCGCGTGCTCGGCATCTGCGACACCCCGTCCGGCCTCGGTCGCCGCGTCGCCGGGATGCTCGGACTCGACCACACCCGCGTCCAGATGGACTACGTCGGGCTGAACCACCTCGGCTGGATGCGACGGGTCATGTACGACGGCCGTGACGTGCTGCCCGAGCTGATGGCCGACGACGACCGCCTCGGCGCGATGGAGGAGGGCCACGTCTTCGGCCTCGAATGGATCCGGTCCCTCGGGTCGATCCCGAACGAGTACCTGTTCTACTACTACTTCAACCGCGACGCCGTGCGCTCCATCATCGGCTCCGGGAAGACGCGCGGTGACTTCCTCGCCGAGAGCCAGTCGGCGTTCTACGACCGCGCGAGCGCCGCGGGCGACGGTGTCGCCGAGCTCTGGCGCGAGACCGTCGAGCGGCGGAGCGCCTCGTACATGGCGGAGGCGAAGGGCGGCACCCAGGACGAGCCGCTCGACCCGAAGGAGCGCGAGACCGACCCGTCGCACCAGGGGTACGCCGGCGTCGCACTCGGCGTGATGGCGGCGATCAGCCGGAACGAGCGCCAGACGATGATCCTCAACGTCCGGAACAACGGCACCATCGCCGGGCTGCCCCGTGACGCCGTCGTCGAGGTCCCGACGATGGTGGACGCGAACGGCGTGCACCCGATGACGACCGACCAGCCCGACCTGCACCAGATCGGACTCATGTCGCAGGTCAAGGCCGTCGAGCGGCACACCATCGCCGCGGCGCTCACCGGGTCGAAGGACGAGGCGGTGAAGGCGTTCGCGCTGCACCCGCTCGTCGACAGCGTGTCCGTCGCCCGTGACCTCGTGCGCGGGTACGTCGACCGCATCCCGGAGGTCGCGGCGGTGCTCACGAAGTAGCGCTGGCCCGGGCCGGAACCGGACCACCAGCGAGACCCCGAGGAGCCGGAGCCGCGACCGCGGCCCCCACGACCGCGGTCGCGGACGACCGGATTCCCCTCACCGAGACCAGCATGGCCCGGCGCGCGGAGCGCGCGCATCATCCGGAGGGATGAAGAACTGAAGTGCGCTCACCGCCCTGCCGGGCCGTGCCGGCCTGGAGGCGCGGGGCGGGCCCGTCCCGTGCCTCCAGGCCGGTCGTCGTCGGCTCAGGGACCGGTCACCGGCTGCGCCGGGTGGTCGGGTGCCGGCCGTCGTCGCCGTCCGCGCTCCACGCTCGTCCACGCCACCGCGCCCGTGAGCACCACCAGCAGGCAGAGACTGACCATGCCCGTCCCGACGTCCAGCCCGCCGCGGTCCCGGGGGACCGCGACCCAGTCCGCGAAGGACGCGCCGACCGGTCGGGTCAGGACGTAGGCGGTCCAGAACCCCGCGACCTGACCGAGCACCCGGACGCCGGCGGCGAGCGCCACGAGCAGGACGAGGCCGGCGAAGAGGAGGCCGCCGCCGAGGTAGCCGAGACCGAACCCGCCCGCGGCGAGGTCGCCGGCAGCGGTCCCCATCGCGAACGTCGCCACCACGGCGGCCCAGTAGAACAGCTGGCGCCGCGTGCTCGTGACTCGGTGGACGTCGAGGGTGCCCTCGACACGGCGCCACACGACGAAGACCGCGACCAGGGCGATCAGGAAGATCGGCGTGGAGACCGTGTAGGGCACGCCGAGCGCCACGTGGACCACGTCAGCGACCATCGTGCCGAACACGCCGACCATCGACACGGCACCCCAGTACAGCCAGGGGCGGTACCGGTCGGTGCGGAGCTGGACAGCGAGGACCATGCCGAACACGGCCGCGGTGAGGAGCACGGTCGGCACCGGGTCGAACCGGGTGACGAGGAAGTCCGAGAGCGCTTCGCCCATGGCCGTGGTGAGGACCTTGGTCACCCAGAACGAGACGGACGGGTCGGGGACGCGGTTCCGCAGCGGACCGGTGGCGGTCACCGCTCGTCGCCCGCTGCCGCGCGGGCCTGCGCGTCCGTCGGGACGCCCCGGCCCGCCTGCTCGTCGCGTCGGGTGCGGCGGGCGACGTGCCGGCGACGCAGCGCACCGATCACGATCGGCAGGACCGAGACGACGACGATCACGATCATCAGCGCGTCGATGTTGTGCGAGACCAGCGGGATGCCGCCGAGGAGGACGCCGACGACCGTGAGCCCGACCGCCCAGGAGATCGCTCCGATCAGGTTGAACAGCAGGAAGCGCCGGTAGTGCATCCGCGCGGTCCCGGCGGCGAGCGGCACGTAGGTGCGGACGATGGGGACGAAGCGACCGAGCACCAGGCTCAGGCCGCCCCACCGTGTGAAGAACGCCTCGGCCTCCTCCAGCCGCGCCGTGGTGAGGATCCGCGCGTCGTCCCGGAAGAGACGCCGGCCGTACCGTTTCCCGAGCCAGTACCCGACCTGGTCACCCGCGACCGCGGCGACGGACGCGACGATCGCGACCTGCCACGGCGCGATGCCGAGGGTGCCACTGATGATCGCAGCGGTGACGAGCAGCGAGTCCCCGGGCAGGAACGGGAAGAGCACCCCGGACTCGATGAAGATCAGGACGGCGATGCCGGCGAGGACGTCGGGACCGAAGGCGTGGAGCACGGACGCTGCGTCGAAGAGGCTCACGGCGAGCGGGACTGAGGAGAGCACGAGGGTCCTTCCGGGGACGAGCAGGACGAGCGGGACGAGCAGGACGGGCTCAGACGCCGGGCTGCGGGCGTGCGGTGTCGTCGCGGCGCATGCGGACCATGAGCCAGCTGATGATGGCGACGATCACCACGAGGAACACGATGCTCGTCGTGATGGTCCCGACGCCCAAGCCGCCGTCCTGTACCGGGGAGGACAGGAGGTCGCCCGTCGACGCACCGAGCGGACGGGTGAGGATGTAGGCGATCCAGAAGCAGACGACGGGGCCCCGCCGGCCGACCGCCCACGCGGCAGCGGTCACCGCGATGGCACCCGCGAAGAGCAGCAGGGCCGGGAAGTAGCCGAGCCCGGTCTGTTCCGCGATGAGGTCCCCGGCAGCGGTGCCGAGCGCGAACGTGAACAGGATGGCGAGCCAGTAGAACGATTCGCGGCGGACCGTGTCGATGCTGTGGATCGACAGGGTGCCCTCGACGCGGTACCAGACGACGAAGACCGCGAGCAGCGCGATTCCGAACACCGCCGTGCTCACCACGAGCGGGACCCCGAGTCCGTCGGTCAGGTTGTCGGTGACGCAGGTGCCGACGATGCTGATGAGCACCACCGTGACCCAGTACAGCACCGGACGGTAGGTCCGAGCGCGGAACTGCAGGACGAGGAACACCACGAGCGCGACCGCCATGATGAGCGTCGTCAGGGGGAGACCGAGTCCGACCGTGTCGCTGAGCAGGTCCGCCGCGGTCTCGCCGACGGTCGTGGCGAGCACCTTGATGATCCAGAAGGACGCGGTCGGGTCCGGGACCTTGTTCCGTCGTGATCGAGCGGCGACGGGCACTGCGGGCGAGTGGGACACGGCGTTCTCCTCATCGGTCGGTGGTGTCGCGGTCGGTGCGGCACGGGGGATCACGACGGTAGGGAGCGCGCCGCAAGACTTCGCCAAGAAACCGCACCTCGTCACGGCGATCCGCCGACGAACGACCCAGACGAGGTCGGCTGCCGTCGGGACCTCTCGGGGACAGACGGTCGGCGATGTCGGCCTGGAGGCACGGGGCGGGCCCGACCCGCGCCTCCAGACCGGCACATCCCTCGTCGGCCTCTTCGCGGCAGCGCATGTGTGTCCGCGCGTCCGCGGCGGCGAGCGCCGCCGCGTGCCCCGATCCGCTCCCGCAGTCCGGGGAGCCCCGCTAGCCTTCGGCGATGGAGCAGTGGATCCTCTACGACGTCGGTGGCGTCCTCGAACTCGTCGACGACGACCGGTGGCCCGACGTCCTCCGGGAGACCTGGGGCGCCCGCTTCGGGCTGACGGTCGACGAGGTGCGGACCCGGCTGCGCGACGCCGATCTCCCCGACACGGCGCTGCGGACGGGCGTCGCAGACGAGTACTGGCGGAAGCTCGGTGCCGCGCTCGGGGCGACCCCGACCGAGGTCGTGACGATGCACGCGGAGTTCTGGGACGCCTACTGCGGCGTGGCGAACGTGGAGCTCCTCGAGCACGCCCGGTCGTTGCGCGACCGGGCGAAGCTGGCGATCCTGTCGAACTCCGGCGACGGTGCCCGTGAGGAGGAAGAGCGCCGCTTCGGCTTCTCGAGCGTCTTCGATCCGATCTGCTACAGCCACGAGCAGGGCGTGGCGAAGCCGGACCCGGGTGCCTACACCACGGCCCTCGCGCGGATGGGTGCCTCGCCCGAGCAGGTCCTCTTCGTCGACGACAACGAGCGCCCGGTCCTCGGCGCGGAGCGGTGCGGCATCCGCGCAGTGCTGCACGTCCGCAACGAGGAGACCATCGCCGCGATCGAGGGTTTCCTCGCCGGCTGACGGGTAGCGCGGATGTTCGAACGTGTGTTCGAATCCATGGCAGCAAGGAGGCCATGGGTCAGAACCGACGGTACGGAACGTTCTGTGCGAAGTTGCGTCCGGTGCGAGTTGACCGTCGGCGTTGATATGCGAAGTTCTCCTGATCACCGTCGGGCAGGCTAGTCGTGCTTGACCTCGAGCCTGGATTTCGCGTTTGATGCATGATGTGTGCATTGCACGGAGCAGATGCTGTGGTGCGAGAGCGGTACGGTTCGGCGGAGCTGCATCTGCTTTCCGGAGTGCTGCTGCTCAATGAGGACGCAGCCGTGTTCGACGCGATGCTCGACGGGTGGTGTTCGCAGATGGTCGGGGGCCGGAGCTTGCGGATGCCCACCGTGACGAACCGAATCCAGGTGGTGCGACAGTTCCAGCGGCACGCAGGGGAGTGGCCGTGGACGTGGTCCGCGGCGATGCTCGACGAGTGGATGACCGACCTGATCGCGACGCACCGGCTCGCGGCGTCGACGCTGCGCCGCTATCAGGACACGATCCGGCAGTTCTGCGACTTCGTCTGCTCGCCGCACTACGGGTGGGTCGCAGAATGCGAGACCCGGTTCGGAACCACCCGGTCCAGATTTGTCACGAGTGGGACACTCCGGCGCACGTGCAGGAATCCGAGGCAAATCCTGCACGGCGGCCGCTCACCCGCGACGAGCTGCAGGCTGTGTTCGATCGGGCCGACGAGGAAGTCAGTCGGCGCCTCGACGCTGGCCGCAAGGGCGCCATCGCCGCGTACCATGACGCCACGATGCTCAAGGTCGCGCACGGCTGGGGGCGCCGAGCGAACGAAGCCGTCATGCTCGAGGTGCACGACTTCTACCGGAACCCCAAGGTGCCGATCTTCGATGGGTTCGGGTTCCTTCGCGTCCGTTCCGGGAAGGCGTCCCGTGGCTCGCCACCGAAACCGCGTGCCGTCGCGACCGTGATGCCATGGGCGGTTGACGCGGTCCGCGACTACCTCGACAACGTCCTGCCGATGATGCGAGGGGCTACCTCGACAACGTCCTGCCGATGATGCGAGGGGCTACCTCGACACGTGCGCTGTGGCTATCCGAGCGTGGCGAGCGGGTAGGGAAGCGCGCGCTCGGCGACCGCTTCGCGCAGTACCGCGATGAGCTCGGGTTGGATCGGGCGTTGACACCGCATTGCCTCCGGCACAGTTACGCGACGCACCTGATCGAGGACGGTCACGACCCGATGTTCGTGCAGCGGCAGCTCGGACACGCGTACCAGTCGACGACGGGGATCTACACGCACGTCTCGGGCGAGTTCGCCAACCGAATCCTGCGGGATGCACTCGATCGTGTGTCGCATCTCCACAGCTTGAAAGGAACCCCGTGACTCATCAGCTCAGCTACGAATGGCGGCTGCGCGAGCAGATGGCTGCCGCCGGCATGTTCAGCACGACGAAACTCATCCCGCTGCTTGCCGAGCGTGGGATCACGCTTTCTGCGAGCCAGGTCTCACGCAGGTCCCATCGGCTGTCGTCGCACGTGTGCTCGGCGTCAGCATCGCGACCGCGTCGACGTGGGCCCGCCTGGCGGGTACCCGACCGGGCGGCCCGGTGTCTCGGGAGTTCGATTGAGCTCACGGATCTCGCGGCGTGCGGTAGGTCGGCGTGCGCATGTCCGCGGCGCTCGATCGTGCTCGTGCCGCTCAGATGCCGGTTCGGTTGCTGCGCCGTTCGATGAGGACGTTGTCGCGCCACTGGCCGGCCCAGGGCCCGGACATCATCAGCCCGACGCGTTCCCGGGTGCCGATTTCCCGGAAGCCGTGCCGAGCGTGGAGTGCACGGGATGCGGTGTTCTCGGGGAAGATCCCGGACTGGATCGTCCAGATCCCCGCGGCTTCGGTTGACGCGATCAGGGCGTCGAGGAGGACGTGCCCGACGCCTCGGCGGCGGGCTGCTGCGGCGACGTAGACGGAGTGCTCGACGACACCCCGGTACACCGGCCGGGCGGAGGTCGGGGAGACCGCCACCCAGCCGAGGACTTCATCACCGTCGACGGCGACGAACCGATGCTCGGGCAGCTTTGCGGCGTCGAACGCCGCCCAGGTCGGCGGCTCCGTTTCGAACGTCGCGTTCCCGGTGGCGATGCCCTCCCGGTAGGTCGCCTCGACACTGGGCCAGTCCGCGGCGACCATCGGCCGGATGGCGACCGGGGTGTCGTCGGTCATGGGTGCAGCAGCTCGTCCTGGATGCGGGCGGCGACGGCGTCGCGCATGGGGCGGACGTCGTCGGGGGACCAAGACTCCGGGTCCGGGAACGACCACTGCAACACCGTCCCGCGGGGCGTCGCGGGCAGGTCGAGGCCGGGCTTCATCAGCACGACGACGTCGGCCTGATCCAGCAGCTCCGGGGTGACCCTCCGCGGGGTGTGGTCGCTGATGTCGAGGCCGAGTTCCGCGACGGTCGCGGCGATCGACGGGTTCACCTCGTCGGCGGGAGCGATTCCCGCGGAGGTGGCGGTGTAGCGGTCGTCGGCGGCGAGTTCGAGAAGGGCGGCGCCGAGTTGGGAACGGCCGGCATTGTGCTTGCAGATGAACAGCACGGTGGGCTTGTCGGTCATGCGGGGTCCGGTTCAGTTCGTGCAGCAGGAGCTGCTGGCGGGCGGAGCGGCCGACACGGGCGCCGCGCAGCACGACGACCCCTCGGCCGCTTCGGTCGTAGCGGGAACACCGCAGGAGGATGAGCCGCCGACATCGGTGGCGCAGACGCCCGTCTCGGGGAGCACGAGCTGCACGTCGCGGGCGGCCTGGTGGTCGCCAGCGAGTTCCGCGGCGATGGAGCGGACCTGCTCGTAGCCGGTGAGGAGCAGGAACGTGGGGGCGCGGCCGTAGGACTTCATCCCGGCGATGAAGAAGTTCGGCTCCGGGTGCGCCAGCTCCGCGACACCGTGTGGGGGGACGGAGCCGCAGGAGTGCAGGTTCGGGTCGATCAGCGGCGCGAGCGCCCGGGGCGCTTCGACGATGTCGTCCAGGCCAAGGCGGATCTCGCGGAGCATGTCGAGGTCGGGCCGGAACCCGGTCGCGTTCACCACAACGTCGACCGTGACGGTGAACGGCTCCCCGGCGCGGCGGCCGATGACGGTGACCTGGTCGCCGTCGGGGCGGACGTCGTCGATCTCGAACGAGGCGAGCTGCTCGACCTGCCCGGACTCGACGAGGCCGTGCACGTTGGAGCCGAGCTGCCCGCGGGCGGCGAGCCCGTCGGGGGCGTCCGCACCGAGGCGAGCGGTGCCGGCGTTCCGGATCGCCCACAGCAGCGTCGTGCCCGGTTCGTCCTTCGCGAGGGCGGCGAGCTTGATGAGCGTGTTCGCGGCCGAGTGCCCGGCCCCGACGACGAGGACCCGCTTCCCGGCGAACCGTGCCCGGTCCGCACCAAGCACGTCCGGGAGAGCGTGCATCACCCGGTCCCCGAGGTCCGCGGCGGGGGCGAGGCCCGCGGCGGTGAGCGGGTTCGGGGACGTGTACGTGCCGGACGTGTCGACGACGGCGCGGGCGGTGACGTCCTCGACACCGTCGGCCGCGTGGAGGCGGAGGAGGAACGGGGTGTCGGCGCGGCCGGTGGAGCGCGTGCGGTCCATGCCCTGCCGGGACACCGCCTTCACGCGGACGCCGTACCGCATCACCGGCGCCAGCTCCGGCGTCTGGACGAGGGGTTCGAGGTACTGCTCGACGAGGTCGTGCCCGGTCGGCAGCGACGACCGGCGGGGCTCGGTCCAGCCAGTGGGTTCGAGGAGGCGGCGGGCGGCGTCGTCGATGACGTACCGCCACGGGGAGAACAGCCTGGTGTGCCCCCACGCACGGACAGACGTACCAACCGTGTCGCCGGCTTCGTAGACGACGACGGGCAGGCCCTGCTCGAGCAGGTGCGCGGCGGCGGCGAGTCCGACGGGGCCGGCGCCGATGACTGCGACGGGGAGCCCGGTGAGGCGGTCCGCGTCGGCCCGGGGTGGGACGGTGAGGGTGAGGGTCATGGGGGTGGTCCTTCCGGTGGTCAGGCGGATGCTTCGGTGGGCAGCAGCTCGGCCAGGAGCGCCTGCACGCGGGTCTTGATCTCGTCGCGGATGGGGCGGACGTCGTCGATGCCCTTCCCGGCGGGGTCGGTGAGGTCCCAGTCCTCGTACCGTTTGCCGGGGAAGACCGGGCACGCGTCGCCGCAGCCCATCGTGATCACCGCGTCGGACTCGCGGACAGCGTCGGTGGTGAGGATCTTCGGCTGGTTCGAGGCGATGTCGACGCCGTCCTCCGCCATCGCCTGGATCGCGACGGGGTTGATCTGGTCCTTCGGTGCGCTGCCGGCGGAGAGGACCTGGACGCGGTCGCCGCCGAGGGCCTTCGCGTAGCCGGCGGCCATCTGGGAGCGGCCGGCGTTGTGGACGCAGACGAACAGGATCGTGGGGGTCGCGGTCATGGCGGTGCTTTCGGTTCGGGCGGTCATCGGATGAGGGTGAGCCAGCCGGCGAGGGCTGTCAGGGTGACGGCGAGGACGGGGACGGTCAGCACGATGCCGGTGCGGAAGTACTGCCCCCAGCCGATGTGGATGCCCTTCCGATCGAGCACGTGCAACCACAGCAGCGTCGCCAGCGACCCGATCGGGGTGATCTTCGGCCCGAGGTCGGAACCGATGACGTTGGCGTAGATCATCACCTCATGGGTCAGCCCGGTCGCACCGGCTCCGCCGATCGCGAGGGCGGCGATGAGGACGGTCGGCATGTTGTTCATCAGCGACGCGAGGATCGCGATCACGAACCCGACCCCGAGCGCGGTGACGAGGACCCCGTGGTCCCCGAACACATCGAACAGCTTCGCGAGGTAGTCGGTGAGGCCCTGGTTCTGCAGCCCGTAGACGACGAGGTACATGCCGATCGAGAACAGCACGATCTGCCACGGCGCCTCCCGGATCGTCTTCCACACCGGAATCACCCGCCCCGACCCGCCACCGGTGCCACTACTGCCAGCGGTGACGGCGGCGGTGCCGCCGGTCGTGACGAGGACCGGGGACGCAGCCTGGCGGGCGAAGAGGAACGCGGGTTGCCGGGCGGCAACGAGAACGATCACGACCGCGCCGACACCCGCGACCGCGGCGAGGGGCACCCCGACGGGGTCGGCGGCGAAGTAGCCGACCAGCAGCACGGCGAGGACCACCCAGCCGGCTCGGAATGTCGCCCGGTCCTTCACCGCGGCGGCCGGACGGGTGAGAGCGAGGACGTCGTACCACTTCGGGATGCTCCTACCGAAGTACGCCAGCAGCATCCCGAGAGACGCCAGCACGGACACGATGCCGACGGGCACCATGACGGCGGCGTACTCGGCGAACCCGAGGCCGAAGTAGTCGGCGGAGACGATGTTGACCAGGTTCGACACCACCAGCGGCAGGCTGCCGGTGTCGGCGATGAACCCGGTGGCGAGGATGAACCCCAGCGCCGCCTTCGCCGGCATGTTCAACGCGCGGAGCATCCCGACGACGATCGGAGTGAGGATCAGCGCGGCCCCGTCGTTGGCGAACACGGCCGCGATGACCGCGCCGAGGCCGACGATCAGCACGAACAGCAGCCGACCGTTCCCGCGACCCCACCGGGCCACGTGGAGCGCTGCCCACTCGAAGAAGCCGGCCTCGTCGAGGATCAACGAGATCAGCACCACCGCGACGAACGTCAGCGTCGCGTTCCACACGATCCCGACCACCGTCGGCACGTCCCCGAGCCCGACGACCGTGGTCGCGAGGGCGACGACCGCGCCGATGAGGGCGGTGTAGCCGATCGGGAAGCCCTTGGGCTGCCAGATCACCACCACGAGCGTCGCGACGAAGATCGCCGCGGCGACGACCGCCAGCACCATCAGACGCCCACCCCGGCCTGGTTCGCTGCCGCGGCGGCGCGCTCCCAGCCCTGCGCGGCGACCTGCACGGCATCCCACGGGGACCCGAGCGGCGGCGTGTAGGACAGGTCCAGGTCGATGACGTCGTCGACCGACAGGCCGGCGTGCAGGGCGGTGGCGAACGTGTCGATGCGCTTGCTGATCTCCGCAGACCGCTCCCCGACGATCTGCGCCCCGAGGAGCCGCCCGGACGGCTGGTCGGCGGTGACACTGATCGTCAACGGCACCGCACCCGGGTAGTACCGCTTGTGGTCATCCGCGACCGTCACCCGGGTCAACGGGGACACGTCCAGCGGTGCTGTTTCGTGGTGGCGGAGGCCGGTGCGGGCGGCGACCAGGTCGAACACCTTCACCACCTGCGTCCCCACCGAACCGGCGAAGGTCCGGGACCCACCGAGCATGTTCTCCCCGGCGACACGGCCCTGCTTGTGCGCCGTCGTCCCGAGGGGGAGCCACGTCGTGCCGAGGAGCCGGTGATGCGTCACGACGCAGTCACCAGCCGCCCACACGTGCGGCACCCCGGTACGCATCTGCTCGTCGACGACGATCGCGCCGGCCCGCCCGAGCTGCGCGCCTGCCGCAGCCGCGAGGTCCGTCACGGGCCGTACGCCGACGCAGACCACCACGAGCGCGAACGTGCCCTCCGCATCCCCGGCAGCCGTCGTCGTCGCCACCCGCCACTGCCCAGCTCCGGCCGGGGTGATGCCGGTGACCGTCGCCCCGGTCAGCACGGTTGCACCATGTCGGCGGACCTCCGCGGTGACGAGGGAACCGAGTTCCGGGTCGAGGGTGGAGAGCACTTCCTGTCCGCGCTGGATCAGCGTCGTGTCGAAGCCGCGGGCGACAAGGCCTTCGGTCATCTCGAGGCCGATGTAGCCGGCGCCGACGACCGCGACACGGCTGCCGGCAGGCAGAAGGTCCAGGGCGGCAACGAGATGCTCCGCGTCGGTCATCGAGTGCAGCAGGTGAATGCCCGGCTCACCGAACGGGATCCCAGCCGGACGGACCGGCTCCGCGCCAGTCCCGATCAGCAGCTCGTCGTAGGCGATCTGCTCCTCACCAGCCGGGCCGGTGACAGAGAGCAGCTGGCGGTCGACGTCGACGGCGGAGGCCCATGTCGAGGAGCGGACCGTCATCCCGACGGCTTCCAGGTCAGCGCGGGTGCGGTGCGCGAGAGACGCCTCCGCGGTAACGTCGCCCGAGACCCAGTACGGGATGCCGCAGATGGAGAAGTTCGGGAACTCGTCGGCGAGAACCACCGTCACGTCGGTCGACGGGTCCAGCTCACGGGCGCGCAGCGCCGCGGCGATACCGGCGTCACTGCCCCCAACGGCAACAAGGTGAGTCATCGGAGTCGGTCCTCTGCAGGTCGATCGGAAGTCGAACAGGAACATCGAAGCACGTCGATATAGATGAACGCAAATATAGACGCGTGTCGAAGTCCGTGGGATGATGATGCGATGACGACGATCGAGCTGCTTCCCATCCAGGACGTCACTGCGTGCTGCTCGCCCGTCACAACCGAAGCGATGACGCAGGAGTCCGCCGAGGTCCTCGCGAAGTCGTTGAAAGCGATCGCAGACCCCGCTCGCCTGCGACTGATCTCGATGGTGGCCGCGCATGACGGCGCCGAAGCCTGTGTCTGTGACCTGCAGGAACCGCTCGGGCTGTCCCAGCCGACCGTGTCGCATCATCTCAAGGTGCTCGTCGATGCCGGCATCCTGCACCGCGAGAAGCGGGGCACCTGGGCCTACTTCTCCCTCGTCCCCGGCGCCCTCGAATCGGTCGGTGCGCTCATCGGGGGAGTCTCGACCGTTCGGTAGAGCGACGTAGCGTGTCGGCCGGTTCGTTCATGCTGAGCTCATGACTGACGGAGGTCGGCAAACGTCTCGACGGCATCACACCGTGCCGAGGTTCTACCTGCGCGGCTTCGCGGACGGTGACACGCTCCTGACGGTCCCGCTGCCCGGGGAACGGCGGTACAAGCAGTCCGTGAACAGTGCTGCCGTTGAGACCGACTTCTACGCCCTGCCGGGGCATGACGATGGCGATGACGTCCTCGAGCGGGCGCTTGCGGAAGTCGAGGCCCCGACGGCTGCGATCATCGCGCAGATCGCGTCAGGCGTGTGGCCGCTCCCATCGGCGGACCGTCAGACGCTCGCCTTCTTCATCGCGTTGCAAAGCACTCGCACACAGACGCAGCGCCGCACCGTGGATTCACTCGAAGCACAGCTGGCGCGTCTGCAAATCGGTGTCGGCGGACGCGAGCTCTTCAAGCAGCAGCTCCAACGAGCGGACCCGCAAGTCACGAACGACACCGTCGATCGGATGTGGGCCGAAGCGATACGCCCCGAAGGGCCGCCCTTGCAGGTGAGCAGCATCGAGTTCGCCGACCAGATGCTCTCCAGCGCGACCCAGATCCTCCCGTGCATCCTCGGACGTCCGTGGACGCTCGTCCGGTTCGATCGCAGATCGCTCGTGACCTCTGATCATCCCGTGTCCCTCGTCACGCCAGCCGATGCGTCCCCCTGGGAAGGTGTCGGCTACGCCACTGCAGCAGGCATCATCATGCCGCTGACGCGCAAGCTCGGCCTGGTGATGGGGGACCCGATGGTCTTCGCCGAGCACATCTCGGTCGATCGCGTGGCAGCTGGCGAGCTCGACATGACACTCCCGCTCGGGAGCACTCAGATGGAGCGCTTCTTCAACGAACGCACCGTGGGATTCGCGAGCAAATGGCTCTTCCTCCATCCGAAGGACGAGCGATTCCTTCCCGAGGGCCTGCCCGAGCCGAACCCGACTCGGATGGAGATGGGGAGCCAGGCCTGGGAGTTCAACGGGGAGCCCTGGGGCCGTGCGAGCGCGGGTGGTCGTGACGACTCAGTTCCCGCTCGGTCTATCATTCGAACACACGTTCGATTGGAGATGCCATGAGTCGACGCCGCGCCGACCGCTGGCCGAGCAGCGAACTCCGCACAGGCGAATACCGCACAGTGCCGGCAGATGTCTCGCGGGCTGCGGTCAACGAGTTCCTGACCCGTCCGTACCCGGTGAGCCTCACGCGCGAGGAGATCGGCCCGGATGCACCCGTCCCGGTCTCGGACGGGGACACCGTCGACGTCTGGCTGCGGTTCGTCGAGGTGCGCGTGCAGGAGCGGGCGGTCGTCGTCGCGTACACGGACCGGGCGGTGCAGGTGGAGGTCATCCGGCGGGACGGATCGCGGTACCGGGTGTGGGTGTGGCAGGGCGCGGTGACGATGCCGGGTCGGGAGCGTTGACGATGGACGACAGCGCCTGGGCGATCCACAGGAGACCGAACGAACGGTTCATGGTCAGGTGCGCGAGGGCTGCGTGGGGAGGAGCGGTCCTCGAGCTCGCTCCGCGACGCCGCGTTCCCCGTGAGCCCCGGATCACCGCGTCCAGAACTCCTCGGGCCTACGCCCCGCCCGGAACCCGAACGACTCGAGCATCGCCGTCGCCTCGGGGAACCCCGTGGCGAGGGCGTCCGCGGTGTGCGCATCGCTCCCGAACGTGACCGCCCGGCCGCCTTCCTCCGCCCACCACTGCGGGACCCACGACCAGAGCCGTCGGGTGTTCATCTCGAGGGCCCGACCGGACGAGGCGATCGCGCGCATCCCCGCGCGGAACCCCTCCTCGAACTCGCGGGGGTCGAACGGGCCGGCGGTGGCGCTCGGCCAGGAACGGACGGCGTAGTCGATGTGGGTGAAGACCGCGAAGGAGTCCGAGCCGGCGACCATGCGCGGGATCTCGGCGAGGTACGCCCACATGACGTCGGCAGGCGGCCGGTACCGGTAGAGCGTCGACGGTTCGGTCCGGGCCCCGGCATCGTGTGCGGCACCTCGAGCAGCGCCGTCCGCGCCCGATCCTGCACCCGCGTCACCCTCTTCGAACGGCAGCATGTGCAGCGACCCGTTGACCCGGTCGACCCGGCGGACGACGTCGGCCGCCGCGGCGTCCCACAGGTGCGGTTGCCCGAACTCGACGCCGGTCAGGATCGTGAGCTCCGGGAAGTCGTACCGACAGCGGTCGATGGCGGCGAGGTACCCGTCGAGGTCGAGCGGCGGCAACCGCACCCGGCCGTCCACACCCACCAGGCTGCGGGCGTGCGATCCGAGGTCCTCCGGCCCGGCGACCCAGTGGTCCTCGAGGTCGAGGTGCTCGGTGAACACGAGGGCCGGCAGTCCGATGCGCACCGCCCGCTCGCAGGTCCGCCGCATCGAGCCGACGGACGACGGGTCCGATCCGGCGTCCCATGAGAACTCGCTGTGCACGTGCGCGTCGGCGGGCAGCGTCATGGAACCGACCCTGCCACCGGGCAGCACCGGCGGCAAGGCCGGTCACGACACCGGAGCGCCGCAGAACACCGGTGACGCCGGGACCGCGGATGCGGCTGTCTCGTCAGCGCCGGCGGCGGACGCCTCCGCGCACGGCGGTGATCGCGGCGCCGCCGAGGAGCAGGCCTGCTGCCCAGGGCAGGAGGCCCAGCGCGTCCGAACCGGTGTAGGCGAGCTCGGTGCGGGTCGTCGTCGGGACGGTCCGTACGGTCGTGACCGCGGTGGGTCGCACGGCGACGGTGAACGCCGTGGCGAAGTCCTGCGCCGACACCGTCAGTCGGTGGGTCGACGCCTGCGGGAACGTCACGTCGGCCCGGCCGGTCCACTCCTCGTCCGGCGCGATGACGTCCGAGGCGTGGTCGGAGGTCACGGTCACCGGCGTGGGCGTCCAGTCGTCGGCGTGCACGGCGTTGCCGAACCGGTCGACGAGGTCGCCGCCGACGAGGAGGGTGCCGCCCTGGTCGATCGTCGGCTGGCCGCCCTCGAAACCGGACCCGAACGTGATGTAGCCGTCGCCGTCACGGGTCGTCTCGTTCTGGAACGTCCACACGGTGCCGTCGCGCTCGATGACCCAGCTGGTCGAGTGTGCGGTGAGGACGGTGGACCGGTCCTCGGCGGTGACCTCGATGCCGAGCGGTGCCCCAGGGATGGTCGTGAGGTGGACGTACTGCGACACGCTCGTGTTGCCGTCGGTCGCGACGATCCGGAAGGCGTACGTCCCGGCGTAGTCCGAGGTGCCGGACAGGATGCCGGTCGTGTGGTCGAGGGTGATCCCGTACGGCAGGAAGGACGAGTCGTCGCCGTCGGACTCCTCGGGCGACGCGTCGGCGTCCCAGTACTGCACGGAGTACGTCGGAGCAGGGAACCCGGTGGTGGCGAACGCGTGGCGGAACCGTTCGCCGGCGCCGGTGGTCAGCGTGACCGGGTCGTCCGGGGTCGACTGGTCGTCGAACGCGGGCGGCGCCGTCACCCGGGTGGTGCTCGCCGACCGTGGGTCGTCGGTGAGGGAGGCGACGGTGACCGTGATGACCTGGCCCGCGTCCGCGCGGGTCGGCGTGTAGGAGTCTCCTTCGGCCGCGAGGGTGGTGTCCCCGGCGCGCCAGGAGTACGTGACGGGGCCGGTGAACCCCGTCGCACGCGCGGTCAGCGTGGCGCCGACCGTCGGCGCGCCGTCGATCGTCACGGCGGTCGCGTCGGCGGTGGGGGACGCGGTGTCGGACGGGTCCGGGGACGACGAGGCCGCGGGTGTGGTCGGGTCCGAGGTCGCGGGAGTGCCGGCCGCGGTCCCGGCATCCGCAGGCGTCGCTGCATCCGAGCCGGCGGCACCCGAGCCGGCGGCACCCGTGCCGGCAGCACCCGAGTCGGCGGCGCCCGAGCCAGCGGCGCCGGTGTCGCTCGCCGCTCCTGCGTCTGCCGCTGCCCCGCCGGAGCTCCCCGTGTCCGCGGCAGCCGGGTCCGCCTGCTGCCCGACCACCGCGACGTCCGCGTCAGTCCCGGAGGTCGTGTCTGCGGCGACTGCGGCAGCGGGGCCCGCCACCCCGAGCAGGCCACCGAGCGTGATGACGGCGACGAGTGTCCCCGCCGTGCAGGCGCGACGACGGTTCGGAGTGCGGTTCGGCAACGGGATTCCCCCTCGGTCATCGGACACCAGGCGTTGCTGTCCGTTCGCGAAGCATAGGGGTCCTCGGGGCTCCGGTCCGTGCCACACGTTCGAGGGGGGAGTCGAGAAAGCCCTGGTCAGCGAGACGCACCGCCCCGATCACTGAACGACTCTTCAGATGGAGTGTCGAACGAAGGGTCCGCGGCGGCCCCCTAGGATGGTCGAACAGGGGCTCTTAGCTCAGTTGGTAGAGCGCTTCGTTTACACCGAAGATGTCGGCGGTTCGAGTCCGTCAGGGCCCACCCCGCGGGGACCGCTCCGCAGAGCCAGAGCCAGAGACAGAGCCAGAGCCCACCCCAGCGAGCGGAGGTGCGACCGGTGCGCACCACCCCGTCGCCCCGGACCGGCCTGGTCGCCGTCGTCGTCACCGCGGTCCTCTGGGGCACCACCGGCACCGCCGCCGCGACCGCCGCGGTCGGCCCGCTCGCCATCGGTGCGGCCGCACTGGGGATCGGCGGACTCCTCCAGGCCGCCGTCGCCGTCGGGCCGCTCCAGAGGGCGCGGCCGGTGCTCCGCCGCCACCTCGGTCTGGTCCTGATGGGCGGCATCGCGGTCGCGGTGTACCCGCTCGCGTTCTACAGCTCCATGCACACCGCGGGCGTCGCGATCGGTTCCGTGGTCTCGCTCGCGTCCGCCCCGCTGGCGTCGGGCGTGCTCGAACGCGTGGTCGACCGCCGACCACTCGGACGTGCGTGGGTGGCCGCCGCGGCGCTCGGGGTCCTCGGCAGCACCGTGCTCTGCCTGTCCGGCGTCGACAGCGGGCAGGCCCCGACCGACGCGCCCGCCGGCACCGACATCGGGTCGGGCGGCACGGTCCTCGGGATCCTCCTCGGACTCGTCGCCGGCGTCACGTACGCGGTGTACTCGTGGGCGGCCCACCGGCTGATGGTCGTCGGCGCGGGCCGTGCGGCGTCGATGGGGGCGGTCTTCGGCACGGGTGGCGTCCTGCTGCTGCCGGTCCTGGTCCTGACGGGCGGCGCGTTCCTGACCTCGTGGACGAACGTGCTGGCGGGACTGTACCTGGCGCTCGTCCCGATGTTCCTCGGCTACCTGCTCTTCGGCATCGGCCTCGCGACGATCCGCCCGAGCACAGCCACGACGGTGACGCTCCTCGAACCGGCGGTCGCGACGGTCCTCGCGGTGCTCGTCGTGGGGGAGCGGCTCACCGCCCCCGGATGGGCGGGACTCGCGTGCATCGGGGTCGCGCTGGTGCTCCTGGTGGTCGCGCCCGTCGCGCGGCCGGCGCGGTCCTGACCAGGGCGGCCACGGCCTGGAGGCGCGGTGCGCGTCCGACGTGCACCGCGCCTCCCGGCTGCTGGTCGCGATGACGGGCGGTCGCCGCCGTCGGAGCGGCGCCCTGCGCGAGGTCGCGGACCCGGATCCCCGTGGTCCCGCTGCGTTCAGCCGACGGGCACGTCCTCGCGGCGCTTCTGCCGCCACGGCTCCGCAGGCTGGTCGGGCCCGTTCCACACCTGCACGACGCCCCACACCGCGGCGAGGAGCGGCACCGAGATGATCGCGCCGAACACGCCACCGAGGACGGTCCCGGCGGTGAGGCCGACGAGGATGACCAGCCCGTGCAGGCTCAGGGTCTTGCCCATCAGCACCGGCTGGAGCAGGTTGCCCTCGACCTGGTTCACCAGCACGACGATGCCGACGACGACGACCGCCTGCACCGGCCCGACGGACACCAGGGTGACGAGCGCGGCGAGGGTGCCGGCGATGGGCGCGCCGATCATCGGGATGAACGAGGTGACGAACGCGACGACCGCCAGCGGGATCGTCAGCGGCACCCCGAGGACCGCCAGACCGGTGCCGATGGCGAGCGCGTCGAACGCGGCGATCGCGGCGGTCCCGCGGACGTAGCCGCCGAGTGTCTGCACGACGCGGTCCCCGACGCGACGAGCGCGGGCGTACTGCGCGCCGGTGAAGGGTCGGAGCAGGAACTCCCAGAGTGCCGGACCGTCCTTGAGGAAGAAGAACAGGATCACCGCCATCAGCACGGCCCCGGTCACGAAGTTCGTCACGGCGGAGATGCCGGCGATGGCACCGGAGCCGAACTGCGGGCTCGTCACGAAGGACACCACGCCGTCGACCGCGTCGTCGATCTGGCCGTCCGTGACGTGCACCGGGAGGTCGTGCAGCACGTCCTGCAGCTGCTGCAGGCCGTCGACCGCGGAGGACTGGAGGCTCGACCACTGGTTCGCGACCGCCGCGATGAGCAGCCACGTGACGCCGGCCATCACGGCCAGCACGGCGAGGAAGCACGCGATCGTCGCGAGGGCCGAGGGCACCCCGTGCCGGCGGAGCCACGACACCAGCGGGTACAGCGCCGACGCCACGATGAGCGCGAGCAGCACCGGGATCGACACGAGGCTCAGGCGCACCGTCGCGAGGACCACCACGGCCGCCACGACGAGGACGACCGACACCTGCAGGCAGCGCACGGCCAGCCGCCCGAAGCCGTCGGACCACACCGACCCCCGGCCGTCGATCGGAGCGGGGGAGCGGTGCAGGAAGGGCATGACGTCCTCGGGGTCGTGGGCGGTGGAACGGGCCGGACCCCGTCGTCACCGCACCGACGCTACCGACGGGGCGGCGGTCGTGCTCAGCGGAGGGCGGTCGTCGGCGGCGCGCGGCGGTTCCTGAGAGGCCACGTGGCAGTCCCGGTGCACGAACGTCGAGGATCGTGCACCGGGACTGCCAGCTGCGGAATCGAGGAGCGCTCCGCGTCAGGGCGTGACCATGCCGCCGTTCACGTTGAGCGTCTCGCCGGCGACGTAGCTCGACTCCTGCGACGCGAGGAAGACGTACGCGGGCGCCAGCTCGGCCGGCTGCGCGGCCCGGCCCATGGGTGACTCGCTCGACCCGAACTCCGGCAGCGTCGACGGGTCCACCCCGCCGCTCGGCTGCAGCACCGTCCACGTCGGCCCGGGGGCGACGACGTTCACGCGGATGCCCCGCTCGACGAGCAGCTGCGACAACCCCTTCGAGAAGTTGTTGATCGCGCCCTTCGACGCGGCGTAGTCGAGGCGGTCGGGTGCGGGCTTGTACGCCTCCATGGAGGCCGTGGTCGTGATCGTCGAGCCCGGGCGCAGGTGGGGGAGTGCCGCCTTCACGAGCCGGAACAGGCCGAACACGTTGACGTCGAACGTCGCCTCGAACTGCTCGTCGGTGATGTCGAGCAGGTCCGGCTGCCACCGCTGCTTGCCGGCGACGCTGACGAGCGCGTCGAGCCCGCCGAGTCCCGCGACCGCCCGCTCGACGAGATCGTTCGCGTAGGCCCGGTCGCGGAGGTCGCCCGGGATCGCGACGGCGGTGCGTCCGGCCGCCTCGACCTGCTCGATGACGTGGTCGGCGTCCGACTGCTCGTCGGGCAGGTACGCGAGCGCGACGTCCGCGCCCTCCCGGGCGAACGCGATCGCGACGGCTGCGCCGATGCCCGAGTCCGCGCCGGTGACGAGGGCCTTCCGGCCCGCCAGCCGACCGGTCCCGCGGTAGCTCGACTCGCCGAGGTCGGGGACCGGGTCCATCTGCGACTGCAGCCCCGGTTCCTCCTGGGTCTGCGGTTCGGGGGAGACGTCGGGGTACCGGCTCCGCGGGTCGCCGAAGGCGTACTGGTCCTCGGGGGCGCTCATCGGGCCGGCTCCAGCTCGACCTTGATCCAGCCTGGCTCGCGGCGGTCGAAGGCCTCGTACGCCTCGATCGCGGAGCCGATCGGCTCGTGCTCCGTGATGAGCGCAGTCGGGTCGAACTGCCCGGCGGCGACCATGTCGATGAGCGGCGGCGTGACCGAGTGGTGGTCGCAGTTGCCCATCCGGATCGTGAGGTTCTTGTTCATGGCCTCGCCGATCGGGTACTGCTGGGCGGTCGGCCCGTAGACGCCGATGATGCCGATCCGGCCGTACTTCGCGACCGCGGCCACCGCCCACTGCGCGACCTGCGAGGGGCCGTCGCCGGGCTTCCACTGCTGCTGGTCGCCGAAGCCGTCCGGGGACGCGTCCGGGGCGACCTGCTGCGCCTCGGCGTCGAACGCCGCGGCGTCCTCGTCGGACACGGCGGCCGGCCCGTGCTTCGGACGTTCGGCGTCGACCCCGACGGCGTCGATGACGCAGTCCGCGCCGATGCCGTTCGTCAGGTCCAGGATCGTCTGCACCGGGTCCTCACGGTTGTAGTCCACGACCTCGCAGTGCTGCGCGAGCGCCGCTGCCAGACGGGTCTCCTCGCCGTCGACGACGATGACCCGTGCGGCACCCAGCTTGTACGCCGATGCCGCCGCGAACTGCCCGACGATCCCGGCACCGAAGACGACCACGACGTCACCGCGGGTGACCCCGGCGAGCTCGGCGCCGAACCAGCCGGTCGGGAAGATGTCCGACAGCAGGATCGCCTGCTCGTCGCTGACGTTCTCGGGCAGCGGGTGCATCGTGTTCCGCGCCCACGGCACCCGGACGTACTCCGCCTGGAGGCCGTTCACCGGACCGGTCGACTGCGGGCCGCCGAAGAAGCTGGTGCCCGCCTGCGGCCCGTTCGGGTTCGCGACGTCGCACTGCGCGGTCTTGCCCATCCGGCAGTACCGGCATGCGCCGCACGAGATGGTCGAGTTGATGACGACCCGGTCGCCGGGGCTGAACCCGCGCACGGCGTCTCCGACCTCGGTGACGACGCCGACGGCCTCGTGCCCCAGGATCGTGCCCTCGTCCATCGGCGCCATCGTGCCGCGGACGAAGTGCAGGTCGGTCCCGCAGATCGCGCTCCGGGTGATTCGGACGATCGCGTCCTCGGGGTGCTGGATGGTCGGTTCCGGGACCTCGTCGAGGCGGATGTCCCCGATGCCGTGCCAGACGACTGCGCGCATGTGTTCCTCTTCCGTCGTGGGTTGCGCGGACCACTCAACGCGGCACCGGCTCCGAAGACCCGGAGCGTCAGTCCGCTCGGCGCACCGGGAGCCGGTCGTCAGGCGGACCGGGTTGGGTCGGGGCATGAGCGACGACCAGAAGGAGATCCGCGACGACTTCGCGGACGCCGTGAACATGACCGCCTCGGAGCTGAAGCAGTGGCTCGACACCGGCGAGTCGAAGGAGGTCGGGCAGAAGTCCGACGGCGGCGGGGAGTCGACCGGGCACGAGAGCGGCCGGCACATCGTGCGGATCCTCGAGAAGAAGCAGGGCGACTACACCGACGACGACTACGCCCACATGAAGAAGGTCGTCGGGTACGTGGCGCGGCACTCGAAGCAGCGGCCGAAGGGCGACGTGCACGACACCAAGTGGCGGTGGTCGCTGATGAACTGGGGCAACGACCCCGAGAAGGACTGAGCCGGCTGCGAGACCCCGGCCCACCCCGGCGTAGCCTCCGGGCCATGCCGAACCAGCTGAAGAAACCGGACATGTACGAGGAACTCCGCGAGGAGGGCGCCTCGAAGGAGAAGGCCGCGCGCATCAGCAACGCCGCGGCTGCCCGAGGGACGAAGGCCGTCGGGAAGAAGGGCGGTGAGTCCGGCTCCTACGACGACTGGACCGTCGCCGACCTGCGGAAGCGCGCGAAGGAACTCGGACTCACCGGCTACTCGTCGAAGCGGAAGAGCGAGCTGATCGCCGCCCTCCGCGACCACTGACGTCGGCCGCTACGCCACGTGGGCGTTGCGGCGGACGGAGGGCAGGCGGTGGTGGTCGCGGACCAGGGACCGGGCCTCGCGCAGGCGGCGGGCGATGCCCCACTTCGTGACCAACGTCAACGACTCCCGCACGATGTTGCCGCTCATCTTCGACACCCCGTGCTCCCGCTCCGTGAACGTGATCGGCGTCTCCACCACGTGCAACCCCGCCTCCAGCGCACGCCAGCACAGGTCGACCTGGAAGCAGTACCCCTTCGACGCGATCCCGTCCAGGTCGATCCGCTCCAACGCGGTCCGGGTGAACACCCGGAACCCGCCCGTGGCGTCCCGCACCGCGATCCCGAGCGCGAGACGGGTGTACAGGTTCCCGCCGCGGGAGAGCGCCTCCCGGTACCACGGCCAGTTCTCGACCTGCCCGCCCTTGACCCACCGGGACCCCAGGACGAGGTCGTTGCTGTCGGCGAGCTCGAGCATCCACGGCAGGTACTCGGGGTGGTGGGAGCCGTCGGCGTCCATCTCCACGAGCCGGTCGTACCCGTGTTCGAGCCCCCACGCGAACCCGGCCAGGTACGCCCCGCCCAGGCCGTCCTTCACGGTGCGGTGCAGCACGTGCACCCGGTCGGTCTCGGACGCGAGCTGCTCGGCGATGTCACCGGTGCCGTCGGGCGAGTTGTCGTCCACGACCAGCACGTGCACCCCGTCGTCCGTGGCCGCGAGGGTGCGCGCCACGATCGGACGGATGTTCTCCGCCTCGTCGTACGTCGGGATGATGACCAGGGACTCGTTCATCACAGGGCTCCAGTTCGGGTCGGTGGGGCTGTCGGTCAGTCGTGCACGAGGGTCGCGAACACGATGAGGTTGTCGGTGTAGTGCCCGGTCGCGGTGTCGAACGTGCCGTCGCACGTGATCAGCCGCAGCGCGGGCGTGGGGGACGTGCCGTACACGTCGCTCGTGGGGAAGGCGGTCTTCGCGGCGCGCTCCGAACGCTGCACCTCGAACACCCGGGTGCTCCCGTCGGACATCGTGACGGTGATCCGGTCGCCGGCGACGAGCTCGTCGAGTCGGTAGAACACCGCGGCGCTCGTGGGGGAGTCGACGTGCCCCGCGATCACGGCGGGGCCGACCTGGCCGGGGACGATGCCGTCGCTGAACCAGCCCGCGCTGTCCCAGTCCTTCGGCGGGTCGAGCTCGCCCGCGGACCCGCGGTGCAGGTCCTCCAGGCCGCTCGACACCCCGATCGCGGGGATCGCGACGCGGACCGGCGTCGCCGTGGAGACCGCTGCCGGGGCAGCGGGGTCCTGGAACCCGTCGGCAGCGGAGGCCGAGCGGCCCGCCGAGTCCGACCGGCCCGCGGAGTCCGACCGGCCCGCCGACGCCGACGCGGCGGCTGGGGCCGACGCGGCACGGTTCTCGTCCCCGTTCGACGCGGCGACGGCCACCCCGGCCACGGCGCCGCCGGCGAGCACCACCGCGACGCCGATCGCGATCGCCAGTGTCCGTCGACGGCCGTGCGTGCGCGGCTCGTCCGGAGTCCGGTGCGACGCCGTCCGGCGGCTCACGAGTCGCTCCCGGAGCTGGTCGCGCACCCGCCGAGGACGTCCGAGGTGAGCATGGTCGCGCCGAGCGCAGCCCATGCGTCCCCGTAGTACGTCGGCGTCGTCGCGGCGGTCCGGTCCGCACGCTCGAGGTCGGCGCGGGCGGCGGAGTCGCTGCCGGCGGCCTGCTCGGCAGCCGCGCGCGCGGCGTAGGCGAGTGCGTTCGTGTCGCCGGTCACGGCGGTCCCGCCGAGGTCGAGCTGCGCCGCGAGCTGGGTCGAGCGCCGGAGCGTCGGGGCGATCGAACCGGCCAGGCGCCGGTCGGCGCTGCTGCACGCCTCGGCGTACCGCAGCGGCAGCCGCATGGCGTCGTAGCCGTAGAGGACCCGCCCGTCGTCGGCCGAGGTCGGCATGGGGTCCACCGACCCGTCGGCGTGCACCTGCGACCAGTCGCTCGGCAGGTCGGTCGCGTCGAGGAGCGAGGCGGTGACGGTGCGCGAGCCCGCCTCGAGCTCGCGCCACCGGTCGTCGCCGGTCGCGCGGGCGAGGATCCGGTACGCGGCGGGCGAGGCGTAGGAGGCGTCGTAGCGGTACGGTTCCTCGTCGGCCCACGGACCCGCGAGGAGGATCCGTCCGGCGTCCGTCTCGACCGTCTCGTGGTCGAGGATCGCGGCGGCGATCCGCTTGCCCGCGGCGGTGTAGCGCGGCTCGTCCCAGGCCTTCCCGGCGAGCACGAGCGCCCGTGCGGCATCGAGGTCGGCGTCGCTCGCGGACTGCTCGTCCGCGACGCCGCCCTTCGGCGTCCACCGCCAGGCGAGGAGGTCGTCGGCGGTCAGCAGGTGTCGGTCGGTCCAGCGCCAGACGTCGTCGAAGGTCGAGCGGTCGCCGGCGGCGTACGCGATGAGCAGACCGTACGCCTGACCCTCGCTGACGGTGTCGCCGCCCTGGTCCTTCCGGACGACGCGCCCGTCCTCGACGTAGCGGTCGAGGAACGCGGTCCGGAGCTGTGCGGCGGAGCGGGTGGTGTCGGGCGCGGTGGTCGAGGTCGGGGTGGACGCCGCCTGCGGCGTCGGCTCGTCCGACCAGGGGTGGACGGCGACGAGCGCCGCGCCGGCGGTGACGGCGACGGCCGCGATCGCGGCGACCGGGATCCAGGTCCTGCGGTGCACGGGGCCTGCCTCTCGTTGGGTGTCGGGTCGGGGTTCGGACTGGAGGCGCGGTGCGGGTGAGCTGGTCCGCTCACCGGTGGCGCGCCTCCAGGCCGTCAGCCGAAGATGCTGCGGAACGCAGCGACGAGCGCGTGGAACGCGTCGGTGACGGGGCGGTCGGCGGCCGTGCCGCCGCCGCCGGTCTGCACGCCGCCCTTCGGGGTGGCGGCGGTGGCCGCGGCGTCGGTCACGGGCACGACGGTGAGGTCGCCCTTGCTGTCGTCGAGGACGAAGAGCGTCGAGACGGTGTTGCCGGCGAGGTCGACCTTCGCCGTGCCGCGCTGTCCGCTGCCGGAGACGTCGAGCGTCCACTTGCCGGACTTGACCGTCGCGTAACCCGTCGCGGTACCGAACGTCGCGTCCTCCGCCACGGCGGTGCCGGTCGAGGTGGAGACGTCGACGCGCTTGGCCGTGGCGGCGGCCTGGACGAGCCGGAGCTTGGCCTTGCCGTCGCCGGGCTGCTGGAGGTCGTCCTTGAACGCGGTGGTCTTGAGGTCCGAGTTCTTGCCGTACGCGACCACCGTGCCGGCGTCGCCCGCGCTCACGGTGACGTCCGTGGAGATCACCGGGGTGGAGTCGGGGGCGTCGGCGGCCCGCATCGAGAGGACGTAGGTGCCGACCGGCAGCTCCTGGTACGGGCTGACCTGGCCGTAGGTGACGTCGTCGAGCTCGAAGACCTTCTTGCCACCCGACAGGCTCGACAGTTCGACGTCGACGCCCTTCGTGTCCGGCGAGAGGTGGCCGACGCGGAGCCAGCCGTCCTGCGGGGTCGCGGCCGAGGCCGCCTGCGGGGCGAGGCCGACGGAGGCGGCGACGAGGGCCGCGGCGAGGGTGCCGACGACGATGGGACGTGCGGTGCGGGGACGTGCGGTCATGGTGGTGCTCCTTCGGATGGAGGTGCGGTTCGGGTTCGTGCTGGGGCGGCAGCCCGGCGCGCCGCGGTCGGCGACGCACCGGGCTGCCCGGCGCCGGGTCAGGCGGCGGTGGGCGCCGTGGTCGGGTCGATCGGTGCGTAGGTCACGACGAGTTCGGTGCCGTGCCGTTCGACGGTCGACGGCCGGTAGGTGTCGGACATCGCGTCGAGGATGCGCTCGACCCGGGTCGCTTGGGCGGCGTTGCCGGCGTGCAGGACCACGCGACGGAACACCTGACCGGTCTCGCCGGTGAGCGGGGTGAACCGGTCGACGGCGACCCGCTGGTCGGCGAGCACCTGCCCGAGCGCGATCATCGCCCGGCTGTCGACCTGGCCGGCGCGGAACTGCGACCGGGTGCCGGCGTCCGCCTCGAGCGCGGGGTTGGCGGCGAGCTCGGTGCCCATCGCCTTGCGCTGGTCGGCGGCCTTCGTGATCGCCTGCTCGGCGGCCGTCTCGCCCTCGGAGTGGATGCGTCGGACGTCGACCTGCTGGTCGCCGGTCCCGAACACCGCCACGGAGGTCGAGTTGCGGATGGCCTCGGCGACGTCCGTCGAGGAGTTCCCGCCGGTGCGCATCGAGTCGGTGGTCACGACGTAGTCGGAGTCCTTCCAGCCGTTCGGCGACTGGCGTTCCACGGCGGCGTCGGTGTCGAGCTTGTAGTACCAGACGACGTTGTCGCGGGCGAAGCCGGCCTTGACGAGGTCGACCCACATCGCGTCGTCGACGAGCAGTCGGGACGACTTCGGGACGTTGTCGCCGACCCACCGCTCGGCCTGCTGCATCGGCTGGTCGAGGTCGCTGCTGAGGAAGCCGCGGAGCTGACCGGTCCAGAGGGGCGCGGCGACGGCGAGGGCGACGACCGTGACGGCGGCCCACGCGATCCCGAAGGTGCGACGGACGCCGCCGGGGAGGCGGCTCCGGCTGCGGGACCACCCGGCGATCACGAGGACGGCACGCTCGGCGGTGTACGCGACGAGCAGCGCCGCGAACGGCACGAGCATGATCACGTACGGGACGGGCAGGTACCCGTTCGGTCGGAACATGAACACGAGCAGGAACACGAGCATGGCGGCGATCGGCCGGACCCGGCGCAGGAACAGGCCGACCAGGGCCGCTGCGCTCCCGAGCACGATGAACACCGGGTCGAGCGCCCACCACTGTGCCGCGGCCTGGTGCGCGAGGCTGCCGCCGTCGAACACCGACCCCGACGCGGTGCGGGAGCCCAGCTGGTAGGTGATGCCCTGGAAGAGGCTCACCCGTCCCGCCCCGGGGAGGAGCTCGCCCTTGACCGCGGCGAGCAGCAGGTAGCCACCGCCGATGACCGTGAGCACGGCACCGGCGACGCTCAGCGTGTAGCGGCGGGTGCTCTTGTCGGCCCGACGGACGGCGATCCAGATCAGGAACGGCAGCGCGAGGAGGTAGGTCTCCTTCGAGAGCACCGCGATGCCGAGGCATGCGGCAGCGCCGGCGAACCCGGCGAGCTGCTGGCGGCGGCTGAGGACGAGCACGAACGCGGCGAGGAGCCACGGCGTCGCGACGTTGTCGATGTAGACGGTGCGGTGGTACTGCAGCGCGAGCGGGGACAGGGCGAACACGAGCACGGCGATCGCCGCGGTGGGACGGGCGGTGCCGAGTCGGCGCGCGAGCACGAAGAGCAGCACGCTCGAGACGGCGGTGAAGAACACCATCGACTCGCGCGCCGCCTCGACGGCGAACGGGTAGCGGGCGAACGCGCCCGTCACGGACGTGTACGCCGCGATCTGGATCCAGCCCAGCGGCGGGTGGTCGTACCAGTACGTGTAGTGCGTGAGCTCGCCGAGGTTCGTGATGGCCCAGGCCTGAGCGGTGTAGGTCCCCTCGTCGTCGATGCGCTGCGGCGTCCCGGACATGTTCCACAGCTGCACGGCCGCGGCGACGGCGAGGACGGGGAGCAGCCAGGCGAGGCTGACCGCGTGACGGCGGACCCAGCCGGCCGCGCCGCTGCGGGCGACGGCGCCCCGGATCGGGATGCCGGTGGTGTTCGTCATGCTGGCGGTCATCGGGTTCCTCCGGTGGTCTGCAGCTCACGGGCGTCGGCGGACTCGGTCGCCGTCTCGGTCACGGCGCTGGGGAAGCCGACGACCTCGGGAGCGGGCGTGCGGTGCTGCCCGGTGTGCTCCGTCTTCTCCCAGCCGTTCTGGCCCTGGACGTGCCGGACGACGGCGCGGACGGCCGCCGCGGCGAGGAACACCTGGTACGGGATCAGGCCGAGGACGAGCTTCACGTAGTCGCGGACCCGGACCTTCTCCTTGTAGAGCCGCCCGAACTCACCGAGGCCGACGATCTCGACGGCCAGCAGCATGAGGGTCGGGGCGAGCGGGATGAACGAGATGAGGGCGATCGACGTCGGGACCTTGACGAACGCGATCATCAGGACGCTCAGCGGGATCAGCAGACCGGTCGCGGCCTGGATGAAGGGCATCGTGAGCAGGTAGCGCGCGAAGAAGCGCTGCTTGCGGGTCGGGAGCTTCTTCCACTCGCCCTTGCCGAGCACCTGGAGGAAGCCCTGGTTCCACCGCGTCCGCTGCTTGAGCAGGGACGCGAAGGTCGGCGGGGTCTCCTCGCGGGTGACGGCCTCCGGCGAGTACGCGACGACGACCTTGGCGTTGTCGGCGCTCAGGCGGACACCCAGCTCGCAGTCCTCGGCGAGGCAGTGCGCGTCCCAGCCGTTCGACCACTCGAGGCGCTCGCGGGTCACGAAGACCGTGTTGCCGCCGAGCGGGATGAACTTCGACTCGGCGTGGAAGTGCAGGCGCGAGCGGAACCAGAAGTAGTACTCGAGCACGTTCCGGAGCGACCACCAGCTCGACTTGAAGTTCATGAGCTGCACGCCGCCCTGCACGACGTCCGCGCCGGTCTCCTGGAAGCGGGAGTCGACGAGCGTCAGCAGGTGCGGGTAGACCTCGTCCTCGGCGTCGAACACGCCGACGATGTCGCCCGTGGCGTACTGGAGGGCGAGGTTCATCGCCTTCGGCTTGTTCTTCGGCGCGGTGTCGTCCACGACGACCCGGATGAGCTCGGGGTGGCGCGCGGCGGCGGCGCGGACGACCGCGTCGGTCTCCGGGTCGTCCTCGCCGACGATCGCGATGATCTCGAAGTCGGGGTGGTCCTGGGTGGCGAGCATGTCGAGCGTCTGGCCCATCACGTCCTGCTCGTGCCGACCCGGCACCAGCAGCGTGAAGCGGTGCGCCGCGGGCCGCGGCGTCTCGCTGAAGCGGGTGGCCTTGAGCGCGTCGCGCGAGCGCCAGGCGTGCAGCATCCACCACAGGGTCGACAGCGCGACCAGCGTGAGGAGCACGGAGACGACGATCAGGGCGGAGTACCCGATCCACTCGCCCAGCGACCAGGCGGCGTGCGGGAGCTGACCCGAGCCTCCCGTCGGGACGTTCGTGGTGCCGCGGTTCGGCACGGTGCCGGACGTGGCGGGGGAGCCGGGCTGCAGGAGCGGACCGGCGGCGGTGACCAGCGCGGCGGAGAGGGTGGTCGTCATCAGGCCGAAGCCTCCTTCGTGGGACGAGCGTCAGTGGAACGGAAGACGAGGGCCTTGTACGCGGCGAAGCGGAACGCTGTGCCGAGGACCAGGCCGACCCCGTTGCCGGCGACGTTGTCGGCGAGGGTGGATCGGAACCCGAGGACGTAGTGCGAGACGAACAGGCAGGCGGCCGCGATGAAGAGGCCGACGAGGTTCGCGAGGGCGAAGAGCAGCCCCTCGCGGACGGTGGCGCGGCGGTCGACGCCGCGCTCGGAACGGAAGGTGATGGACCGGTTCGCGAGCCACGCGACCGCCGTCGAGACCACCGCCGACACGACCTTCGCCCAGATCGGGCTGTCGGGCAGGACGGTGGCGCGGAGGACGTTGTACACGGCGAGGTCGATGACGAAGCAGACGGCGCCGATGGTGCCGAAGGACGCCAGTTGGCGCCCGAGGGTGAGCAGGCGCGCTGCGCGGGCAGCACGGACCGGAGTGGGGGCCTCGGTCTCGGGTGACACCAGAACGGGGGTATCGGTCGAGGTCATGCCCCCGATTCGGGGGACTCGTCGGGACCGGTTTGGTCCGGTCCCGACGATGCCAGGTCTTTGCCAGGTTGGCGACACCTGCCGTTCACATGGGGTACGAACGGCCCGACCGGTCTGTGCACCGCCCGCCCCTCGGCGGGTCGCGTCCCGGTCGATCGTGCGCGAGGATGGTCCGGTGAGCTTCACCGGCATGCCCCGCTTCCGCAAGTTCTGGTCGACCGTGCAGGTCGCCGTGCTCTCCGCGGCCGTGCTGTTCTGCATCGTCATGCTCGTGATCGGCCAGGGCAAGCTCGACCGGGTGTACGCGGTCGCGGCGATCTTCTTCGGCCTGGCGCTCGCCGGGCACGCCACGTACCTCTGGCTCACGGCCCGGGCCGCGCGCGACGGGCGCTGACCGGTCGCGGTCGCACTGTCCGTCTGCCATCGCGGGCGCGGTGCTCGGCCGGGTTGTGGCCGGGATCGCCATCACCTACTATCTGCGTATGCACGTAGACAAGCAGGTGTGCGGTCTCGACCCCGAGTCCGAGTACGTCGAACTCGCGGTCGAGGTCTTCGCGATGCTCGCCGACGCCACCCGCGTCAAGATCGTCCTCGCGCTCCGGAACGCGGAGGAGATGAGCGTCAACCACCTCGCCGACGTGGTGGACAAGAGCCCGGCTGCGGTCTCGCAGCACCTCGCGAAGCTGCGGCTCGCGCGCATGGTGTCCACCCGGCGCGAGGGGACGACCGTCTTCTACCGCCTCACCGACGAGCACGCCTCCGAACTCGTGATCGACGCCGTGAAGCAGGCCGAGCACGTCGTCGGCGCGGCACCGCACCACCGCACGCGCGCATGACGCAGCGACCGGATCACGAGCACCCGCACTCGCACTCGCACGGCAGCGCGGAGCACGACGGGCACGAGCACGACGGCCACGACCACCCCCACGGCGGCGTCCGCGGCTTCCTCTTCGACCTCTTCGTCCCGCACACCCACGACGCCGCCGACTCCATCGACGACGCCCTCGAGGCCAGCACCGCCGGTGTCCGCGCCCTCAAGGTCAGCCTCGTCGTGCTCCTCGCCACGACGGTCGTGCAAGCCGTCATCGTGGCGTTCACCGGCTCGGTGGCGCTCCTGGCGGACACGATCCACAACTTCGCGGACGCCCTCACCGCCGTGCCGCTCTGGGTCGCGTTCGTCCTCGGGCGGCGGGTCGCCACACGCCGGTACACGTACGGGTACGGCCGCGCCGAGGACCTCGCGGGCATGTTCATCGTCGTGGTGGTGGCCCTGTCCGCGGTCGTCGCAGCCTGGGAGGCGATCGACCGCTTCGTCCATCCCCGACCGGTCGAGCAGCCGTGGCTCCTCGTCGCCGCCGGGCTCATCGGCTTCGCGGGCAACGAGGCCGTCGCGGTCTACCGGATCCGGGTCGGCCGCCGCATCGGATCGGCGGCGCTCGTCGCGGACGGAGTGCACGCCCGCCTCGACGGCTTCACGTCCCTCTCCGTGGTGCTCGGCGCGGTCGGCGTGCTCGTGGGACTGCCGATCGCCGACCCGATCATCGGGCTGCTCATCGCCGTGTCGATCCTCGCCCTGCTGTGGGGCACGGTGCGGGCGATCGGCGCGCGGCTCATGGACGCGGTCGAGCCGGGGTTGGTCGACCGCGTCGAGCACGTCCTCCTCGACTCGGACCGGGTCGTCGAGGTCCGCACGCTGCGGCTCCGATGGGTCGGGCACCGGCTCGTCGGCGCGGCCACGGTCCTCGTGGACGCCACCGACCTCGCGGCGGCCTCGCACCTCGCAGAGCACGCGGCCGCCCACGTCCGCACCGCCGTCGGCAACGTCGACGACTTCACCGTGACGCCGGCACCCGTCGGCGTCGCACCCCGATGAGAGGAACACCATGTCCGTCGTCAAGATCAACGCCATCGCCGTGCCCGAGGGGCGGGGTGCCGACCTCGAGGCCCGCTTCGCCGGTCGCGCCCACGACATCGAGTCGCAGGCGGGCTTCGAGGGCTTCCAGCTCCTCCGCCCCGTCGCCGGGGAGACCCGCTACTTCGTGGTGAGCACCTGGGCCGACGAAGAGTCCTACCAGGCCTGGCGCACCGGCCAGGCCGGCGCGCACCACGGCGGTCCGAACCCCGTCGCGACCGGGGCCGAGCTCCTCGAGTTCGAGGTCGTCGCCCTCGACTGAGCGACGGCGGGCCGGACGGGAGGCCCGTGGCGGCGCCGCCACGGGCCTCCCGTCCGGCCCCGCTCCGGTCGGACGCCGACCGTCAGTACCGGAGGCCGTGCCCGAACCGGAACACCGGGTCCTCGGTGGAGAACGGGGCGTCGCTCGGGGGGCTCCCGACCACGGCGGCACTCGACCGCGGCAGGCAGCATCGGAATTGACCACTTGGTAAAGAACAGAGCGGACGTGGAGCAGGACCTCCCCAGGAGTGCGCGCGGTCGGGCTCGTCGCGCCGCGATCCTCGACGCGGCCGGACTGCTCGTCGGGCGCCGCGGCTACGACGGCGTGACGCTCCGCGACATCGCGACGGCGGCGGGCACCACGCACCCGCTGCTGCTCCACTACTTCCGCACGAAGGACGAGCTGCTCCTCGCCGTCGTCGACACCTGGCGGGAGCGTGCGGAGGACCTCGGGTTCGGACGCGACGACGACCTCGACACGGTCCCCGAGCGGGTGGTCCGGCTCGCCGAGCAGAACGCCGCGACGCCGGGCTACATCGCCCTCTTCACGACGCTGTCCAGCGCGGCGTCGTCCCCCGAGCACCCGCTGCACGACCACTTCACCGAGCGCTACCGCACCGTGCTCGAAGGGCTCCGCCGGTACTTCCGACACGCGGAGGCCACGGGCGGGCTCGTGCCCGGGGTGGACCCGGACGCTGCCGCGCAGAGCATCGTGGCGCTGCAGGACGGTGCGCAGGTGCAGTGGTTGTACGCGCCGGACGAGGTGGACGTGCCCGGGCTGCTCCGGGGCGCGTTCGGGCGACTGCTCGTCGACCAGCCGGGGTGACGACCTCCCGGTGTCCCGGCCTGGAGGTGCGTGGCGGGCCCGCCACGCGCCTCCAGGCCGGCCGACCAGCGCGATCCGCGTGCCGCTGGCGCGTCACCGATGAGCGGGCGCACCAGGCCGTCGTCAGTCGAGCTGGGAGACGCGCACCCAGTCGACGAGCATCTGCTGTGGGAACCGCGTGGTCGCGTCCGGCGACCCGGGCCAGCCGCCGCCGACCGCCACGTTGAGGATGACGAAGAACGGACCGTCGAACACCCAGGGGTTCGACCCGACGTCCGCACGGGTCACCGTGCGGTAGGCGGTGCCGTCGACGGTCCAGGTGATCGAGTCGGGACGCCAGTCGACGCCGAAGACGTGGAAGTCGTCGGCGAAGGCGGCCCCGGACGGGTTGCGGTACGTCGCGGAGATGCCGTTCGCACCCGAGTACCCGGGTCCGTGCACGGTGCCGTGCACGAGCGCGGGTTCGTAGCCGACGTTCTCCATGACGTCGATCTCGCCGCACGCCGGCCAGCCGACCTGTCCGATGTCGGCGCCGAGCATCCAGAACGCCGGCCAGATGCCCTGGCCCCGGGGGATCTTGATGCGCGCCTCGACGCGGCCGTACTGCGCCGTGTAGGTCCCCTCGGACTTCAGGCGGGCGGACGTGTAGGTGCCGTCGGCCTCGCGCCGGGCGGTGATGACCAGGTTGCCCGTGCCGTCGAGCTGCGAGTTCCGGCGGGAGTCCGTGTACGTCTCGAGTTCGCCGTTGCCCCACCCGCCGGCGCCGAGGTCGAAGCGCCAGATCCCGGGGTTCGGAGCGCTTCCGGCGGCGCCGTCGAACTCGTCGGCAGCGAGGAGCGTGCCGGCGGCGGTCGCGGCCCGTGCGGTGGCCGTGCCCGGCAGGAGGGCGGAGGTGGCGGCGGCCGCGGTCGCGGCGGCACCGGTGAGACCGAGCGTCACGAAGCGACGTCGGTCGAAGGCTGGTCCCTGATCCATGTGCGAGATTGTGCGGTGCAACGTCCGCGGACACCAGCATTGCGCCGGAATCCGCAGGTTCGTCGGGCTGCAGTGTTCGGCAGGGTCCGCGTCGCGCGGTGACGGTCTGCGTCGGTCGGTGAGCACGTGGGCTGGTGGTCGGTGTGGCGACCTGTCTGCAGGCCCGTGGATCAGTGGGTCAGGTGCCAGACCAGGGGGAGGATGAGACCGGCCACCCACGCGGCGACGACGAGCAGCCCGCCGACCGCGATCCACCGGCGCCGCCTGCGGAGCTTCGGGCTGCGGTCCTCGCCCCACATCTGGGCGCGGACGAGGACGCGGTTCGCCTGGTCGACGACCTTCCGGACCTCGGGGTCGTCGAGGGGGAGCGACCCGGACCGGGCGTGCTCGGCGATGGCCGTCGCTTCCTCGACGGTCAGGTCGTCCTTGCGCATGGGCCCATCGTCGCACTCAGCGGGGTCGTCGTGCCCGGTGTGGTCTCCGCGCGCGGTGCGGCTTCCGTGCCAGACGGGTTCGCCTCGTACCGGACCGCCACCTCGTACGGCAGCGACGCGCTGAGCTCGTCGACGCGCGGGTCGTGCAGCGTCCGGCCGTCCGCGGTGGGGAGGTCGAGGTAGCTGCGGCGCACCACGTGCCGGTACACGCCGGCACCGGAGGTCCGCCCGACGTGCAGCCGCCACCGCTCGGGATGCCGACGGAGTGACCGGGCCTCGACCGCGGTGGCCGGATCGGTCGCGAGCACCGCCCACAGCTCGTCGTCCGTCGCTGCGGCGAGCCCGGCGTCGTCGAGCAGGCCGCCGGTCACGGCGCGCGACACCAGGGCGCGCAGCACCGTCACCGGCACCAGGTTCGCGGGCGACCGCTGTGCGCGGGCCTCTCGGACGGCGAGGTCGACGAGTTCGGCGGCGTCGTCCGGGTCGGCGTCCACGGCGCCGTCGACCAGCCGGAGACGTCGGAGCAGCTCGTGCGGGGGCGTGGTCGTGCGGCCGTGCGCCTGCCCGCTCCGCAGGAAGGAGTCGAGGTGGTCGAGCTTGAGGCCGCCGTGCGCCGGGGTCAGCACCGACGGGCGGCGGCCGTCGTCGATCGCGATGACGCGTTCGGGGTCGACCGGGTACGACCGGGCGAGGTCGTGGACCGCTTCCCGCCCGAGGGTGTGGTGGTCGAGGCCGGCGATGCCCTCGAGCGTGTGGCTGAACGGCAGGTGCCCGACGTCGTGCAGGAGGGCGGTCACCCGGGCGTCGTGGTCGTCCGGGGCGAAGTGCGCGACGAGCGCGAGGACGCCGAGGGAGTGCTCGAGGCGCGAGTACGCCTGGACGGTGGTGATCGACGCGGCACCGGCGTGGGCGACGAACGCGAGACGTCGGACCGGCCACGCGGTGAGCAGCGAACGCTCCGTGGCGGTGAGCACGACCTCGACACGCCAGAGCGGGTCGAACCACACTCCGTCGTGGCCCAGGGTGTCCACCGCGTCGACGTGCACGGCCTCACGCTAGCGGGCGCCACCGACGCACAGCCCCGGGGCAGCTGGGCGGGCGTGTCGGCGGTCGCGTCGCGGCGCTCATCCGACCCGGGCCGGCCGGCCGGCGTCGCACCGAGGCCTTCCTGTGACCCGACGGACCGGTGGGCGGGTAGCACCGGGGGCATGGCACATCGGTTCCGCGGTCAGGTCGTCGTCGTCACAGGAGCATCGAGCGGCATCGGGAGGGCCGCCGCACACGAGTTCGCCCGGCAGGGGGCGACGCTCGTCCTGGCCGCGCGGTCGCACGAGAGCCTCGAGGCCGCCGCGGCCGAGTGCCGACGGCTCGGGGCCGAAGCCGTCGCGATCCCGACCGACGTGTCCGACGAGCACGCCGTGCGCGACCTCGTCGGGACGACGACGTCGCGGTTCGGCCGCATCGACGTGTTCGTCGGCAACGCCGCCCTGTTCGTCTACGGGTTGTTCGAGCAGACCCCGACCGAGTCGTTCAAGCGTGTGGTCGACACGAACCTCTACGGGCACCTCAACGCGATCACGGCCCTCCTGCCGCACTGGAAGCAGCGGGGGAGCGGCACCTACGTGCTGGTCGGGTCCATCCAGTCGCTGCTCAGCGCGCCGTACCAGTCGGCGTACGTGACGAGCAAGCACGCCGCGCTCGGGCTCGTCGACGTCCTCGGCGACGAGTACGCGGGGACGGGCATCCGGTTCACGTCGCTGCTGCCCTCGACGATCGACACCCCGATCTACCAGAACGGTGCGAACTACACCGGCAAGGCGTCGCACCCGCTGCCGCCCACGGTCTCGGTCGGGCGGGCCGGGCGCGCGGTCGTCCGCGCAGCGCTGCACCCGAAGCGTTACCGCTACGTGGGCCGGGTGCAGGCGTCGCTCGTGCCGCTGCAGTACGTCTTCCCGGGACTCTTCCACCGGATCACGAAGCCGATGGTGGAGACGTTCGCGCTCCGCGGGCGGCAGGAGCCCACGGACGGCAACCTGCACGTCCCGGCCGACGCCGGGAACGCGACGGACGGCGGCTGGGTGGCGAAGCGCCGGAGGGTGACCCGCCCGCTGGTGTGGGGCGGGGTCGCCGCTGTCGTCGGAGCCGTGGTGCTGCGAGGCCGCGCCCGACGCTGATCGCGCAGGGCGCTCGTCGGATTACGCATGGCGCTCGTCGGATCGCGCTGCAGCCGCGCCGGCACGGGCGATCCCGGAGACCTTGTGTGACGCCCGGGTCGCACGCGCCCGCCGCCCGTCGTACGGTCGAGCCATGACGACCTCGACGACCGCCGCCGACCGCACCGCCGCCTGGACGGCCTGGCACGACGCGCACGAGGCCGCGCGCGCCGACGAGCACGGCTTCCTCGCGATCACGAGCATCCGGTGGCTCGGGGCCGAGCCGGAGCGCTTCGACGACGCTCCGGGCACCTGGTCGACGTCGGCGGACGGCCCGGTGGCCGTGCTCGACGACGGTCAGTCGATCGTGGTGGACGGTGTCGAGGTGACCGGCACCCACCGGTTCGGGCCGCTGCCGGAACGCTCGGGCACGGACGTCGTGTGGCAGGACGGCGACGAGACCGTCGTGATCGAGGTCGCGCGGCGCGGCGGCAGCGACGTCGTCCGCCCGCGGCACCCGGGCAACCCGACACGGACCGGCTACACGGGCACCCCGGCGTACGAGCCGACGCCCGACTTCGTGGTCGAGGCGCACTTCGAGCCGTTCGACGAGCCGCGCTCGGTCACGGTCGGGTCCGTCGTCGACGGGCTGCAGCACGTGTACGAGGCGCCGGGCGTCCTCACCTTCGACCTCGACGGGCCGCGGTCGCTCCTGGCGTTCAACGGGTACGGCGGCGGTCTGCTCGTGCTGTTCCGCGACCGCACCTCCGGCGTGACGACGTACGCCGCGAACCGGAGCCTCGACGTGCCGGCGCCCGACGCGGACGGGCGGACGACCATCGACTTCAACCGGGCGACCAACCTGCCGTGCGCGTACACGCCCCACGCGACCTGCCCGCTGCCGCCGGCCGAGAACCACCTCGACGTCGCGGTCGAGGCAGGGGAGCGCCTGCCCGCGTAGCCCGCCGTCACGCCGTCACGCCGGGAGCGGGAGCCGCTTCCAGCCGCTCAGCAGCCGCCACGACACCGGGTCGAGCGTCAGCACGCTGCCCATCCCCGGCTGCTCGTGGGTCCTGGCGACCGGCTCGCCGGTGAGCGAGGCGAGCAGCAGCGCCCCCACCGCGCCGTGCGACACGAGCACGACGCCGCCTCCGGCCCCGGGACCGGCACCGGGACCGGCGAGCGCCCGCACCGCCTCGACGATCCGCTCCTGGGCGTCGACGGCGCGCTCCCAGCCCCGGACGGACTCGGTCGGCCGGTCGAAGAACGCGTCCACGACGGCATCGAACTCGTCGAACGGCAGGTACCCGGTCGCACTCCGGTCGACCTCGATGAGCGCCGGGTCCTGCTCGACCGAACCGCCGCCGGCGACGAGTTCCGCGGTTTCGACGGCCTTCCGCTCGGGGCTCGCGATGACGCGCGCGACCGGCGCCCGCCAGGCTGCCGCCCGGGCTCGCCCGACGGCCGAGAGGCCCCACGAGCCGATCGGCCGACGGGGCTCGACGACGGGTTCCGCGTGCGTGACGAACCAGACGGTCATCGGGACACCCTGCCACGCCGTGTCCGGGCGTCCCCTCGTGACCGCTGCACGTCGCTCCGACGTCACACGACGCAACGTTCGTTCACGGCCCGCAACACCCGTCGTGCGTGGGTCGGGATCGCCGTACGGTCGGCGCATGACCGAGTACCTCGACCGCGAGCAGGACAAGACCTACACGAAGGTCTACAAGCAGCAGACCCCCGACATCCTCGCCGCCTTCGCGCAGTTCGACGAGTCGGTGTTCCGGGCCGAGGGACGCGAGATCCCGCTGCGGTACCGCGAGCTCATCGCCCTGGCCGTCGGCATCACGACGCAGTGCGTGTACTGCATCGACGCCCACAGCCAGCGTGCGGTCGCGGCCGGCGCGAACGAGGCCGAGCTCGCCGAAGCCGCGTGGGTCGCGACCGCGATCCGCGCCGGTGGCGGCTTCGCCCACGGCCGCCTCGGCTTCAAGTTCGGTGCCGAGGCTGCCTCCGCGCCGGGCGCCGCCCCCGCGCCGGGCGCCGCCCCCGCGCCGGGCGCCGCTCCCGCGCCTGGTGCCGCCTCCGCGCACGAGGCCGCCCACACCCACTCCCACTGACCGCACCGACACGAGACGGGACCCGGCACATGTCCGACCGCACCATCCTCGTCACCGCGCTGCAGGGCGCCGGATGGCACCCCGCGGCGCGGCGCGTCGCCGGGTCGGCCGCCCGGCGGCTCAGCAGCCTCGGCCACTGGCGCGACGTCGTCGTCGAGCAGGACCGGCTCGGCGTCGACGCAGTCACCATCGAGGACTCGTTCACCGCCGGACCGGTCGACGCCCGCGGCGACCTCGACACCCGCAGCGTCGTCGGACGGCTCGACGTCCTGCTCGTCGCGAACGCGGTCGCCCCGGCGACCCGCGCGCTCGGACTGGTGCCGACCGTCTCGGTGACCCACACCGAACCGTTCCACGTCGCCACGGGCCTCCAGACCCTCGACCACGTCTCGCACGGCCGGGCCGGGTGGCGGGTCCAGGTGAGCCCGACGCCCCGCGAAGCAGCGCTCTTCGGGCGCCGTCCCGGCGGCGACGAAGCGTCCGTCCTCTTCGACGAGGCCCGGGAGGTCGCCGAGGTCGTCTCCCGTCTCTGGGACAGCTGGGACGACGACGCGATCATCCGCGACGTGACGACCGGCCGCTTCATCGACCGCGACCGCATCCACAACGCCGAGTTCGAGGGGTCCTTCGTCTCGGTCCACGGCGCATCGATCGTCCCGCGGTCGCCGCAGGGACGTCCCCCGGTGTTCTCGCTGGCGCACCGCGCCGACGCAGCCGCCTTCGCGGTGGACGTCGCGGACGTCGTGCTGGTCACCCCGGGCTCCGCCGGCCAGGAGGCGCAGGACCTGCTCGACGAGGTCCGTCACCTCGAGCAGGTGGCCGGGTCGGACGTCCGCCGTCCGGTCCTCGCCGACCTCGCGGTGCTCATCGGCTCCTCGGTGGCGGAGGCGAGGGACGACCTCGCCGCGCTCGACGCCGCCGCCGGTACGCCCTACGCCGTCGGCACCGGTTCGGACACCTCGGTCCTCGCGACGACCATCGCGGACCTCGTCGAGCTGATCGGCGACCTGCGCGGGCTCGGCTACGTCGGCGTCCGGCTGCGGCCGCTGCGGATCCCGGTCGACAGCACCGCGATCGCCCGGCAGCTCGTGCCGGCGCTCGTCACCGCGGGACTCCGCGCTGACGTCGCGTCCCGTCCCACCGCCGACCTGCGCACGCGGCTCGGCCTCGCCCCGGCCGTCAGCCGGTACGTCCGCACCACCGCTGCCCAGGGGGTCCCAGCATGAGCACGAAGCGTCAGGTCCACCTCGCCGCCCACTTCCCGGGGGTCAACAACACCACCGTGTGGAGCGACGACCGTGCCGAGAGCCAGATCGCGTTCTCGTCGTTCGAGCACTTCGCGAAGAACGCCGAGCGCGGGTTCTTCGACTTCCTCTTCCTCGCCGAGGGGCTCCGGCTCCGCGAGCAGAAGGGCCGGATCCACGACCTCGACGTCGTCGGACGCCCGAACACCCTCGCGATCCTCGCCGCCCTGGCCGGGGTCACGGAGCACATCGGTCTGGTCGGGACCCTGCAGACGACGTTCAACGAGCCGCTGGAACTGGCGAAGCAGCTCGCGTCGCTCGACCACCTGACCGACGGGCGCGCCGGCTGGAACGTCGTGACGAGCTCCGACGCCTTCCACGGCGCCAACTTCCGCCGCGGTGGCTTCCTCGACCACGCGGACCGCTACACGCGCGCAGCCGAGTTCATCGAGCTGTCCCGCGAGTTCTGGGACTCATGGGAGCCGGACGCCGTCGTCGCCGATCCCGCGTCGGGCACCTACGTGGACCGTTCGCGCATCCGGGACGTCGACCACCACGGACCCCAGTTCGACGTCACCGGGACCTTCCCGGTGCCGCGCAGCCCGCAGGGGCACCCCGTCATCGTGCAGGCGGGCGACTCCGACGAGGGTCGCGACCTCGCCGCCGCGCACGCCGAGGTGATCTTCTCGCTGCACACCGAGTTCGACGACGCGAGGGCGTTCTCGGACGACGTCACGGCGCGGCTCGCGCGGCACGGCCGGAGCCGGGACGAGCTGCTCATCCTCCCGGGCGCCACGTTCACCATCGGCGACACCGCGGAGGAGGCCCAGGAGCGCTCGCGCGCGATCCGTCGTGCACAGGTCAGCCCCGCCACGGCGATCGCGTTCCTCGAGCAGGTCTGGAACCGCGACCTCTCCGGCCACGACGTCGACGGCCCGCTGCCCGACGTCGAACCGGACGTGGACGCCGACGCGATCACCCGAGGGCGCGTGCGACACCTCCGGGACCCGCGCAGCACCGTCGCTGCGTGGCGCGCGCGTGCCGCGAGCGACCACCTCTCGACCCGGGACCTCGTGATCGAGGTGTCGACCCGGGGCGGGTTCGTGGGGACACCGGAGCACCTGGCGGCGGAGATCGACCGCTTCGTGCAGGCCGGTGCAACGGACGGCTTCGTCGTCGTGCCGCACACCAACCCGCACGGTCTCGACGAGTTCGTGGACCGGGTGGTACCGCTCCTCCAGGAACGCGGGGTGTACCGGGACAGCCACGACGAGGGCGCGACGCTCCGCCAGACCCTCGGGCTGCCCGATCGGGTCCGCGACCGTCAGGCGGCCACGGCATGAGCGCCGTCCCGCTCTCGGTCCTCGACCTCGTCCCGGTCAGCAGTGGTTCCACTGCCGCGGCGGCACTGCACGCCACCGTCGACCTCGCCCAGCGCGCCGAACGTGCCGGGTACGCCCGGTACTGGCTCGCCGAGCACCACCTGAACCCCGGGGTCGCCGGCAGCGCGCCGACCGTCGTGATCGGTGCCGTGGCCGCCGCCACCTCCTCGATCCGGGTCGGCAGCGCCGCGACCCTCGTCGGCAACGTGCGCGGGCTGCAGATCGCCGAGACCTTCGGGACCCTCGCCGCCCTGCACGGTCCGCGCATCGACCTCGGGCTCGGACGGTCCGGTGCCCCGGCTCCCGGTACACCCAAGCCGCCGTCGCTCGCACCGCGGGCGGACGAGGTCGTCGACGGTCTGCTCGTGCCCGCGCCCTTCGACTTCCGGATCGCCGCCGGGTCGCGCTTCGCCCTACAGGGGGAACTCCTCGACCGGGTGCCCGGCGACGTCGACCGGTTCGAGGGGGACCTCGAGCTCGTCCGTGCGCTGTTCGCCGGCACCTGGACGCGTGACGGGGCGCTCGTCGAGGCGCCGCCGGCGACCGGCGCTCCCGTCGAGCTCTGGATCCACGGCTCGACCGGCGGCGAGAGCGCGCGCGTCGCGGGTGCCCTCGGCCTGCCGTACGGGGCGAACTACCACACGTCGCCCGGCACGGTCCTGGCGTCCGTCGAGGCCTACCGCGAGGCGTTCCGCCCCGGCGTCCTCGACGCGCCGCACGTCATCGTGTCGGCGGACGTCGTGGTCGGGCGGACCGCGGACGAAGCGTCCGAGCTCGCGCTCGGCTACGGCCAGTGGGTGTGGTCGATCCGCTCCGGGGTCGGGGCGATCGCGTACCCGACCCCGGACGAGGCCAGGGCGCGGCCCCTCGACGACGAGGCGGCCGCGGCCGTCGCCGACCGGCTGGCGACCCGGTTCGTCGGGGATGCGTCGCACGTCGCCGACCGGTTGGAGACCCTCCGTCGGGTCACGGGAGCGGACGAGCTCCTCGTCACGACGATCACGCACGACCACGAGGCCCGCGTGCGCTCGTACGAGCTGCTCGCGGACGAGTGGGCGCGGCGGGCCGAGCAGGAGGTGCCGGCCGCGGTCTGAGTCGCGACCGAGCGCGCTGCCGTCGCGAGACGTCATCGTCGACGTCGTGCGACGTCGGCTGTGTCGCAAGCTGGCGGCGGCGGGATGCCCGCGTGAGCAACGAGCGACGTCGCCGGTGTCGCACGACGACGGCCGCGTCGTTCGACATCGACGCTGAAGCTGGACGAACGACGCCCCCGCTGCCGGTCGGCAGCGGGGGCGTCGTCCTGCGTGACGGACGTCAGCTGTTGTCGAGCGGGAGCCCCTCCGGGTTCACCTCGGACGTCTTCACGGCCTCGTTCGACAGGTTGTACGCCTCGAGCCACTTCGCGTACGTGCCGTCCTCGATGAGCTCGTTGATCGCCGCCGCCACGGGCTTCGCGATCCCGCTGCCCTTCTTGGTGGTCGCCGCGATGAGGCCCTGGAGCGACGACCCAGCGCCGGAGTAGGTGCCGGCCGTCTTCGTCGGCTCGGCCGTGTCCTTGCTCTGCGTGTTCTGGTACGCGATCGTCGGGTTCGGCCCGAAGTACGCGTCGATCTTCCCGGAGTCGAGGGCGAGCTTGACGGCGTTGCCGTCCGGGTAGTACTTGATCGTGAAGTCCTCGCCCTTCGCCTGGAGCTCCTTCTGCCACTCGAGGAGGATCTTCTCCTGGTTCGTGCCCGAGCTGACCGACAGGGTCGTGCCGGCGAGCACCGACGGGTCGCCGTCGAACGTGAACGAGCTGGTGGACAGGACCTGGAACGCGAGGTTGTCCTGCCGGTAGGAGGCGAAGTCGTACTTCTCCTTGCGCTGTTCGGTCACCGTGACGTTCGAGAAGCCGGCGTCGTACTTCCCGCTGTCGATGCCGACGAAGAGGTTGTCCCACGTGGCGTTCTGCACGTCGGCCTCCAGCCCGAGCTTCGCCGCGACGAGGCGGCCGAGGTCGGGTTCCGAACCGGTCAGGGTCTTCTGGTCGTCGCCGGTGAACGCGAGGGGCGGGAACCCCGAGGGCAGCGCACCGACGCCGATGGTGAGCTTGCCGGAGTCGCGGACGTCGGCCGGCAGGGCGTCGTGGAGCTCGGTGTCCTCGGTGACCTGCACCGTCGTCTCGGTCGCTGCGCCGTTCGAGTGCGCGCCGATCGTGACCGTCCCGTCGGCGGTGCCGGACGTGTCGGCGGACGCGTTCGCGGCGCAGCCGGCCAGGGCGACGACGACTCCGGCGGCGAGGACGAGGGCGCCGGCGCGGTGACGCCAGCGGATGGGGGTGATCGTGGACATGGTGCTCCTGTGTCGGGTGTGGGTGAGGGGAGGGGAGGTCAGCGCACGCGGGCGAGGAAGTCGCGGGTCCGGGCGTGCTGCGGGGTGTCGATGACCTGGGCCGGCGGCCCCTGTTCGACGATGCGCCCGTGGTCGAGGAAGACGACGTGGTCGGCGACCTCGCGGGCGAACGCGACCTCGTGCGTGACGATGACGAGCGTGGTGCCCGAGTCGGCGAGGGACCGGATGACGCCGAGGACCTCACCGACGAGCTCCGGGTCGAGTGCGGAGGTCGGCTCGTCGAGGAGCACCACGGACGGCTCCAGCGCGAGCGCCCGTGCGATCGCGACGCGCTGCTGCTGCCCGCCGGACAGCTGGCGGGGTCGTGCCACGGCGCGGTCGCCGAGCCCGACGCGTTCGAGCAGGTCCTGCGCCCGCCGGAGGGCCACCGGCCGCGACACCCCGGCGGCCACGGGACCCTCGGCGACGTTCTCGAGCGCGGTGAGGTGCGGGAACAGGTTGAAGTGCTGGAACACGAACCCGATGCGGGACCGCTGCCGGAGGATCTGCCGTTCGGGCAGCTCCTTGTACCGCTGCGTCCCGTCGCGTCCGGTCCGCAGCCGGACGCCGATGGTCTCGCCGCCGATCGTGACGACGCCCCGGTCGAGCGGCTCGAGGTGGTTGATCGCCCGGAGGAGGGTGGACTTGCCCGACCCGGAGGGGCCGAGGACCACGGTGACGCTCCCGGCCGCCAGTTCGAGGTCGATCCCGTCGATGACGCGCTGGTCGCCGAAAGACTTCACGGCACCGGCGACGGCGATGGACGCGCTCACGAGACAGCCTTCCCGTCGTGCTCGCCGGACGCGACCACGCGCCGGGCGCTGGCGACCTGTGCGGCGCGGTCCGTGCCTCCAGGCCGGGTCCGGCGCGCCGCAGCGCGCAGCCGCTGGAACGGCGTCGGCGGGAGTGCCCGCGCGGAGCCGCGTGACGTCCACCGCTCGACGTAGTACTGCGCGACCGACACCGCGCTGGTGAGGGCGAGGTACCAGACGGTCGCCACGACGAGGAGCGGGATGATGTCGGTCGGGTACGTGCTCGACAGGTTCTGCACCACGCCGAACAGGTCGAGCAGCGACACGTAGAACAGCAGCGAGGACGCCTTGAGCAGCCCGACGATCTGGTTGACGAACGCCGGGACGATCGAGCGGAGCGCCTGGGGGAGCACGACGCGGCTGAACTGCCGGCGCCGCGAGAGACCGAGCGCCTGCGCCGCCTCGAGCTGCCCGTGGTCGACCGCCAGGACGCCGGCGCGGACGATCTCCGATGCGTAGGCGATCTCACTGAGGCTCAGGCCGATCACGCCGATGGCGAGGTCGCCGAGGACGTTCGCGGTCGGCACCTCCCACTGCGGGCCGAACGGGATCCCGATGCCGATCGTCGGGGAGAGCGAGCCGAGGTTGTAGAGGAAGACGAGCACGAGGATGAGCGGCACCGACCGGAACAACCACACGTAGCCCCACGCCAGCCCGGACAGCACCGGGTTCTGCGACAGCCGGGCCACGGCGACGACGACCCCGCCGACGAAGCTGATGACGGCGCTCAGCGCAGTCGCGACGAGCGTCAGCTGCAGGCCGGTGAGGATGGCCGGGCTGAACAGCCACTTCCCGACAGCCGGCCAGCCCCAGGCCTCGTTCGTGAACAGCGTCTCGACGAAGTTCAGCAGGACGACGAGCGCGAGTGCGGCGGCCACCCAGCGGACGGGGTGGAGCAGCGGGACGACCGGTCGGTCGAGGGCAGCACGGCCGGCAGCGGTGACCGCGTCGGCGCCGCTGTGCGGGCCGGTCGCGTCCGCACCCGTCCTGGAGGCGCGGTGCGCGTCCGACGTGGAGCCAGCGTCCGGGACGCCGGTCGCGTCCCGTACGGGGACCCGGGTGGTGTTGGTCATGCGGCGACCGTAGGAGGCGCCGCACGCGCTGCCAACGACCCGCGCAACAGACCGGCACACGACGGAACGTGCTGTCACGCAGGCCGGTCGGTGCGTCCTCGTGTGACGTCGTGGAGCGTGGGGCGGGGGTTCTGTGACGCCGTGTGCAGCACTACCGTGAGCGCATGACCGGACACCGCGTGACCGTTCCCGAGCCGCCCGCCGACGGTGCGAAGCCGAAGGGGCCGCAGTCGTACTTCCCGAGCATCGAGGCGAAGTACGGCCGTCCGGTGCAGGAGTGGCTCGACCTCGTCGCGGACCGGCTCGACGGAGACGGGCACATGGAGGTGGTCGGCTGGCTCAAGGAGGAGCACGGCATGGGCCACGGCCACGCGAACGCGCTCGTCGCGTTCGTGCGGCGGGCGCTGGGGGACTGAGGCAGCGCCTCTCCAGGGTCGTCGTGCCGCTGTGGCGCCGGGCAGCCGTGCCGCTGTGGCGCCGGGCAGCCGTGCCGCCGGGCCGTCGTGCCGCCGGGCTGCCGGCCGCCGTCAGGGGCGCAAGACCTGTGCGAGGTGGGCGAACGTCGCCGTGTCCTCGTGTGCGCCGCCGCCCTCGTGCCCGTTGTACTCCCAGACGGTCATGTCCTTCGGCCCCGCGTACGCGTTGAACGCGGCGTACACGGTGGAGGGCGGGCAGATCGGGTCCATCAGCGCCGTCGAGAACCACGCCGGGGCCGTCGCACGTGCGGCGTGCAGCACCCCGTCGAAGTAGGCGAGGGTGCGGAACACCTCGTCACGGCGGTCCCGGTGCACGGTGAGGTACCGCGCGATCTCGTGGTACGGGTCGGCGTCGGTGATGACCGTCGCCCGCGGGAAGTCGCAGAGGAACGGCACGCGCGGGAACACTCCGGCGAGGTCGTCGACGAGCCCGGCGACGGCGATCGCCAGCCCGCCGCCCTGGCTGCCGCCCAGGACGGCCACGCGCTCCGGGTCGACGAGGCCGACCGCGCGGGCGGCGTCGACGGCGCGGACCGCGTCGACGGTGAGCCGACGGTAGTAGTAGGTCTCGCGCGACTCGATGCCGCGGGTCATCACGCCGGGGACGGCGGGGCCGCTGCCGTCCGGGTCGGGGGTGTCGCCGACCGACCAGCCGGAGCCCTGCCCTCGCGTGTCCATCACCAGGTGCGCGTAGCCCGCGGACGCCCAGAGCAGGTGCTCCGTTGCGAGACCGCGCCCGCCGCCGTACCCGATGTACTCGACCACCGCGGGCAGCGGTGCGTCGGCCGTCGTCCCCGCGGGGACGCTGAGCCACCCACGGACCCGTTGGCCGTCCCACCCGGCGAACGAGACGTCGTACACGTCGAGCGTCGTCAGGCCGCTGTCGACGAGCGTCGTCTCGACCGCGACGGGGTGCTGCCGCGCGGCCGTCAGGGTCTCGCGCCAGAATGCATCGAAGTCGTCCGGTTCGACGGCGGTGCCGCGGTGGGCGAGGAGTTCGGGTCCGGTGATGTCGGTGTACACGCTCTCGACCCTGGCACGGCCCGGCGACGCCCGCCAGGACCGTCGTCCGCCGGTGGACAGACCACGGCCGGACCCGGGCCGTGCAGGGATGACCGCGAACGCCCGGATTGTCGGCGGTCGCTCCTAGCGTGGCGGCGTGGTCGAACCCGTGGACGCGTGGTGGCGCCGCCGGCAGTGGTCCCGCGGCGTCCCGGTGCCGTACGCCGTCGGCGAGTTCCGGGCCGCGTGGGAGTCCTACCCCGTGCTCGTCCGGCAGTACCACCCGGAGTGGAACCACGGCGTCGTCCTGACCCAGGTGCCGCCTGCGGCCGAGGTCCTGCTCACGTGGGAGTGCGACGTCGGCCACGTCTTCGTCGCCACGCCGGCGGAGCAGCGGGGGAGGCCCGGACGCGAGCGTCGGCGGTCGGTCTGGTGCCCGGAGTGCGCCGTGCAGGCGCAGCCGCAGCGCTGGCCCGTCCTGCCCGACGACTGGCCGGACGCGGTCCCCGCCCCGCAGCGCGTGGTCCGCGCCACCGGGCGACAGACCCTGCCCGCGGCGCCCGCCCGGGGTGTGCCCGCCGGGGCCGTCGCCAGCAACCGCAACCGGCCCCGGCGCACGGGTGACCGGCGCCCTTCGGTGCCGAGGACCATCTGCCCGAAGACGCCGCGGGTGCCGTCCGGAGACGCCTTCACGAGCGTGTGCGCGCCGGCGACGGCCTCCGCGGTCGAAGCCGACCTCCGGGCCGCGTTGATCGAGCGCTTCGACTTCACGTTCGACCGCAACGCGATCAAGCTCGACCGGCCGTTCTTCGACCACGTCGAGGCCTGGCCGGACATCGTGCTGCCCGAGCTGCGCGTCGCGATCGAGTACGACTCCACCGGACGGCACGGGCTCGAGCACGTCGGACCGCGACAGGAGACCGACCGGCGGAAGGACCGCGCCGTGCGGGCCGTCGGGTGGGAGGTCGTCCGCATCCGCACCGGGCGCCTGCCCGCGCTGGGGCCGTACGACCTGCAGGTGTCGGGCATCTCGAAGCGGACCGTCGAGCAGCTCGTCGACACCCTGCGCGACCTCCGCGGGTCGCTCTTCGTCGACGCCTACGCCCGCTGAGCAGGCGCGGACCCGCAGCGGTCGACCGTCCCGGCCAGCCCGGTGGCCGATCGACCCCGCCACCCGGCGACCCCGTCAGCCCCGCAACGCCAGCGCTTCGCTCCGCCACCGTGCCAGGAGCTCCCACGGGTCCCCGACGCCCGCTCCGACCGCGCCGACGTGCGCGAGCAGCTCCGGGGTCGTCCGGAACCACTCGGTGCCCGGGTACCGCGTCGCCGCGAACTGCGCGTGCCGGCGTCGTTCGACCGTCCGGTCGCCCCGCTCGAACGCGAGGAGGTCCTGGTGCGCGATCGCCGCGAGTCGCTGGCGCGGGTTCGCGGTCGTCCCGATCTTGATGCGGTCACCGCTCGCGTCCCGCATCCGCAGGTAGTAGACGACGTCGACGCGCGGGGGAGCGAGGTCACCGTCCGGGACCTCGCCCCATCGCCACTCGCAGACGGCGCACACGGAGCCGCCCGGGTACCGGACGCCGACCCGCGATCCGCAGAGCAGGCAGGGACCGGGCAGGAGATCCTCGACCCCGCTCCCGTCGAGCGCTGCCTCGTCGAGCACGGACTCGTGGTGCACGCCGCACAGGGGCACCGGCACGGAGGCATCCGTCGCGGGGGAGGCGCACCCGGGGGCGCAGCAGGTCGTCACGTGCGGAGTCTCACACGGACCACCGTCACGCCCGGGACGGCACCGCCGTCGCCCGCGCCGTCCCACCCGGCCGGGTCACGCGGAACCACCGGATCAGCTCGCGCAGCGCGGGCACGACGGGCCCGGCCTCGTGGTCGTCCGGCAGGAAGTCGATGTCGTCGAAGGTCGTCCGGTACCCCGGGAGGTCGGCGTGCTGCAGGGTGTCCTCCGTGGCGTACCCCATCGTCCACCCCGGGAACTGCCGCTCCGGCACCTGCTCCTCGAGGAGCACCGTCACGTCGTCGTGGCGGGGGTCCTCGGTGATGTACGTCATCTTGTCGCGCACTGCCGCCTCCGGCCCTTCGAGGAGCTGCAGGAACCGGTGGTCCTTGAAGAGCAACAGACCGGTGATGCCCGCCGACTCGTTCGCTGTCCGGGCGTGCGCGAGGAGCTCGTCGAGGTCGTCGAGGTCGAAGCCGACGACCGCACGGCTGGCGTACACGAGCGAGAGCAGCGGCCCGTCCGTGGTCGAGGAAATCGGATCGTTCGACATGCCCCCATCCAACCCGGGACGTGTCGGCGGACCCTCAGCGCCGTCCGTTCTCCGCACCGTCGGGACGGCGCGCCCCGCCGCTTCCCCGCTCGTCGTCGCCGCTCACTCCTCGAAGATCACCCCCACCGGCTCCCGCTTCTCCTCCTGGAACCGGTCCTCGGCACGCCCCAGCGCCCAGTACGCCGACAGCGACAGCTCCGACTTCTCGAGTCCCCAGTCGTCCTGCAGCAGCCGTCGGATCGCCTTCACCGCGCTCCGCTCGCCGTGCGCGAAGACCTGCACCGGCCGGGAGGCACGCTCCAGACCGCGCGCCGCCGCCAGCAGCAGCGTGCCCGGCTCGGCGCCGGTGGCGTCGCGGTGCAGCCACCGCAGGTCGACACCGGTCGGGTGCGCGACGGGCTGCTCGTCGGCGGGACCGGCCACCTCGACCAGGGCGACGCCCGTGGCGGAGTCGGGCAGCGCCTCCAGGGCGGACCCGATGGCGGGCAGGGCGCTGTCGTCGCCGAGCAGCACGTGGGTGACCGCGGGGTCCGTGGACGGCGCGTAGCCGCCGCCGGGGCCGGACAGCGCGAGCCGGTCGCCGGGGCGGGCGCCCGCCGCCCACGGTCCCGCGAGACCCTCGTCGCCGTGCACGACGAAGTCGATCGCGATCGTCCGGGTCGCGGTGTCGACCTTCCGGACCGTGTACGTGCGACGTGCCGGGAGGTCCGCCTTCGGGAGCGTGGCACGGAGTGCGTCGAGGTCGTACGGCGGTTCCAGGCCGAGCCCCGGCTTCGCGAGCAGGAGCTTGACGTAGCGGTCCGTGGCGGCGAGCCGCTCGGGGTCGGCGCCGCCCACGAAGTCGTCGAAGGCCGGTCCACCGAGGTGGACCCGGACCATGTGCGGGGTCAGCCGCTCCGTGTGGTCGACGACGAAGACGTGCTGCGGGCGGTTCGGCTTGGGACTCATCGGGGACGAGTCTCCTCTCGTTCGGGGCGAGGTCTCGGTTCCTCGGTGTGGCGCTTGACTGTCCAGGAGGTGAGGTTAGCCTTACCTCATGGACACGACCGTGACGCCGTTCTCGGAGCTGCTGCGTCGCCGCACCCGGCGGTCGCCCGGTTCCTCGACGGGTGACGGGCTCCTCCGCGACCTCGCGGCCGGGACCTGCGACGTCGCGGACCACGCCGACCTCCTCGGACAGTACGCGTTCGTGTACGAGGCGCTCGAGCGCGCCGCCGAGCGGATGGCGGACCACCCGGTGGTCGCGCCCTTCGTCACGCAGCACCGCAGCCGGATGCCGGCGATCCGTGCCGACCTGGAGTACCTCGTCGGGCCGGACTGGTCCGAACTCGTGTGCCCGCTGCCCGCGACCACGGCGTACGTCCGACGGCTGAACGAGGTCGCCGCGACCTGGCCCGGCGGCTTCGTGGCGCACCACTACACGCGGTACCTCGGCGACCTGTCCGGCGGCCGGGCGATCGGTACCGTGCTGAGCGACCGGTTCGGCTTCGAGACGAACGGCGTGCTCTTCTGGATCTGCGAGCAGGTGGCCGACCCGGCCGCGTTCGAGGACACCTACCGCGAGGAGCTCGACCGGGCTCCGTGGGACGCCGACGAGCAGGAGCGGGTCATCGCGGAGGTGGAGCTCGCACACGCGCTGGACCGTCGGCTGCTCGCGGAGCTCGAAGCCCTCCGGGTGCCGTCGGCCTCCGCCGTCCACCACTGACCCGCCGGGGTCGCGGCACACACCGGACGCAGGGGTGCTCCGGTCGCGTGCCGTGGTCCCGGTGCTGCTCCGTCCGGACGGTTGTCGTCACCCGTGCCGACGGGCCAGTACGCTGCTGGGATACCGGGGCGGGACCCCGGCCGACCCGGAAAGGACGACATGACGGCGATCGACGGCCAGACGCGTCACGGACGCGCCAGGGACGACGTCAGCGGAGCGGTCGACAGCGACCTCCGCGCCGACGTCCGCTACCTCGGCAACCTGCTCGGGCGGGTGCTGCGCGAGGTCGGCGGCGACGACCTGCTGCACGACGTGGAGACCCTGCGGGCCGCGGTGATCGACGCCTACGAGGGCGCGGGCACCGAGGGCGCCGCGCGCGCCGAGCAGCTCGTCGCGGGCATGACCGCCGAGCGCGCCGAGGCGGTCGCCCAGGCGTTCACGACGTACTTCCACCTGACGAACCTGGCGGAGGAGCACCACCGCGTCCGCGTCCTCCGGCAGCGCGGCGACGACGGCGGGCTCCCCGGCGACTCGTTCCCGGCGACGTACGCGTCGCTCGTGGAGCAGGTCGGTGCCGACGAGGCGGCCGCCCGACTCGAGGGGCTCCGGTTCCACCCGGTCCTCACGGCGCACCCGACGGAGGCCCGACGCCGTGCGGTCACGACGGGGGTCCGTCGCATCACGGACCTCATCGACGAGCGCGACCGCACCCGCAACGCCACCGCGCGCGCCGAGAACGAGCGGCGGCTGCTCGAGGAGATCACGACGCTCCTGCGCACGTCGCCGCTCCGCACCACGCGCCCGACCCCGCTCGACGAGGTCCGCACCGCGATGAGCGTGTTCGACCAGACGCTCTTCGAGATCGTGCCGCAGGTGTACCGCCTGCTCGACGACCGGCTGCAGGGCGACGACGCGGGCCGCGCTCCGGTCGTCGCGCCCGCGTTCGTCCGCTTCGGCACCTGGATCGGCGGCGACCGCGACGGCAACCCGCACGTCACCGCCGAGGTCACCCGGCAGGCCGCGGAGACCGCGTCCGAGCACATCCTGCTCGGACTCTCCCGTGCCGCGACCCGCATCGGCAGCGCCCTCACGCTCGACGCCAGCGAGACGCCGGCCGACGCCGGACTGACGGCGCTCGTCGCCGAGCAGGAGCGGCTCGACCCGGCGGTGGCGGAGCGCATCGGTGTGCGCGCGCCGAACGAGACGCACCGGCGCGCCCTCCTCTTCGTGGCGGCGCGGATCCGCGCGACCCGTCGCCGCGACGAGCGGATCGCATACGCCGGTCCCGAGGAGCTCCTCGCCGACCTCCGGACGATCCAGACGTCGCTCATCGCGGCCGGCGCGGTCCGTCCGGCGCACGGCGAGCTGCAGAACCTCCTCTGGCAGGTCGAGACCTTCGGGTTCCACCTCGCCGAGCTCGAGGTCCGCCAGCACTCGCAGGTGCACCGCAACGCCCTCGCCGAGATCCGCGCCGGCGGGGAGCTGAGCCCGATGACCGAGGAGGTCCTCGCGGTCTTCCGGACCATCGCCGAGCTCCAGGGGCGCTTCGGCGTCCGGGCTGCCCGTCGGTACATCGTGTCCTTCACGCAGTCCGCGGCGGACCTGGCGAACGTGCACGAGCTCGCGGTCGCCGCGCTCGGTTCGGCCGAGGCCGCGCCGGTGCTCGACGTCATCCCGCTGTTCGAGACCTTCGCGGACCTGCACGCCGGCGTCGACATCCTCGACGAGGCCGTGCGCACCGAGCCGTTCCAGCGACGCCTCGCCGCGACCGGCCGGAAGCTCGAGGTCATGCTCGGCTACTCGGACTCGTCGAAGGACGTCGGCCCGGTGTCGGCGAACCTCGCGCTGTACGACGCCCAGGCCCGGATCGCCGACTGGGCCGCCGCGAACGACGTCGAGCTCACGCTGTTCCACGGCCGCGGCGGTTCGCTCGGCCGCGGCGGTGGCCCGGCGAACGAGGCCGTCCTCGCGCAGCCGCCGGGCTCGATCGACGGTCGGCTGAAGCTCACGGAGCAGGGCGAGGTCATCTTCGCCCAGTACGGCGACCAGGACATCGCCGCCCGACACCTCGAGCAGATGGCCTCGGCCACGCTCTTCGCCTCCTCGCCGTCGAACGAGCGGCGCACCGCGGCCGCGGCGACCGAGTTCGCCGACCTCGCCCAGCGCCTCGACGACGTCTCGCGGCAGGCGTTCTACGAGCTCGTGAAGGCGGACGGGTTCGCCCCGTGGTTCGCCCGCGTCACCCCGATGGAGGAGCTCGGCCTGCTGCCGCTCGGGTCGCGTCCGGCCCGCCGTGGGCTGAGCGTCGAGTCCCTCGAGGACCTCCGCGCGATCCCGTGGGTGTTCTCGTGGACGCAGGCGCGCATCAACCTGGCCGGCTGGTACGGCCTCGGGTCCGCGCTCGAGGCGGTCGGCGACGTCGACGCCCTCCGCCGCGCGTACGCGGAGTGGCCGCTGTTCGGCGCGATGATCAAGAACGTCGAGATGTCGCTGGCGAAGACCGACGAGTACATCGCCGAGCGCTACCTCGAGCTGGCCGACCGTGACGACCTCGCCGCGAAGGTGCTCGACGAGATGCGCCGCACCCGGGCGTGGGTCCTGCGCGTGTCCGGTGGCGCCGACGTCCTCGAGGACCGCCCGGTGCTCGCCCGCGCCGTGCGGCTCCGAAGCCCGTACGTCGACGCGCTCTCGCACCTGCAGCTCCGTGCCCTCCGGTCGATCCGGACGAGCGGCAGCACCGACTCCACGGACGGCGACCACCGTCTGCTCCTGCTGACCGTGAACGGGATCGCCGCCGGTCTGCAGAACACCGGCTGATCGGGCCCCGCCCGGCACACGGAACGCGCGCGTCGCGACGGCACACCCGTCGGACGACGCGCGTTCCGTCGTCCCGGTGGTGCGTCGTCCGCGGGTCCCCGCCGGTGCGGAACGACACCGCCGCTGTCGCACGACGACGGCCGCGTCGTTCCAGCGCTCGCCACCGTTGACGCTGCCCCTTGTCGAATCGATTCGACGCGGCGTACCGTGGGCGCCGTGACGACGGAGCGCACCCGGAACCGGACCAGGACCACCCCGCGGACCGGCCTGCCCCCGATCGTGCCGCTCGCGCTCATCGTCGGCGTCTCGCCGTTCGCGACGGACATGTACATCCCGGCGCTGCCCGCGATCGCGCGTGACCTCGCGACCACCCCGAGCGCGGTGCAGCTGTCACTCACGGCCTTCCTCGTGGCGTTCGCGGTCGGGCAGCTCCTGGCCGGGCCGGTGAGCGACGGGGTCGGGCGGCGACCGATGCTCCTGCTGGGGACGGCCGTGTTCGCGGTCGCCTCGGTCGGCTGTGCCCTCGCGCCGGACGTCGTGACGCTCGTCGTCGCCCGGGTCTTCCAGGGGCTCGCCGGCGCCGCCGGGGCCGTGGCCGGGCGCGCGATGGTCTCCGACGTCACCGACGGACCGCGGACTGCGAAGGTGTTCGGCACCCTCGCGGCGATCAACGCGATCGGGCCGGTCGTCGCGCCGCTGGCCGGGGGAGCCGTGCTCACCGTCGCGAGCTGGCGGGTGATGTTCGTCGTGCTCGCACTGCTCGGTGCGGTCTTCTTCGTGCTCGTCGTGACCGGCTTCCACGAGACCCTGCCCGCCGAGCGCCGCGGCGGGGTCGGCCTCGCGGCGAACTGGGCGCGGATCCGGGAGTTGACGGCGATCGGCCGGTTCCGTGCGTACGTGCTCACCGGCGTGCTGTCGACGATCGGCTTCTTCGCCTACATCGCGACGAGCTCGTTCGTGTTCCAGACGCAGTACGGCTTCTCGGAGGGGCTGTACACGCTCGTCTTCGCCACGAACGCCTCGATGATGATCGTCACGACGCTGGTGTTCCGCCGTGTCGTCGGCCGGTTCTCCGAGGACACGTTGCTCGCGTTCGGCCTCGCCGTCGGGACGCTCGGCGCGCTCGGGGTGCTCACGTCCGCGGTCCTCGGACTCGGGCCCGTCCCGGTGTGGTGCTCGCTGGCGGTCGTCACCGCGGCGTGGGGCTTCGTCCTGCCCGCGGCCATGACCCGGACGCAGCACGTCGGGGCGGCGCACCCCGGTACCGCGGCCGCGCTCCAGGGCGGGCTGACGTTCGGACTGGGCGGGCTCGGCACGCCCCTCGCCGGTGCTCTCGGCGGGACCGCGCTCGCGATGGGTTCGGTCATGGCGACCCTCATGGCGGCGGCCGTCGTCGTGCAACTCGTCGCCACGCGCCGCGCCGGTGTGGGCGCGCGAGCCTGACGGGCCGGTAGGTTCGATCCGGTAGGTTGCGAGCACGAACCGAAGGGGAGCGCACCGGATGGACATCGTCGTACACGAGGCATCAGCAGACACGGCCGTCCTGGAGTGCAGTGGTCGGCTCAACATGGTCTCCGCACCCGTCTTCCGTGAGCGGGTCGCCGAGGTCGTCGGCGGCGGACGATCGCACCTCGCGATCGAGCTGTCGGGCGTCGACTTCATGGACTCCTCGGGCCTCGGCGCCCTGGTGGGGTCACTGAAGACGGCACGGCAGGCCGGGGGAGACCTCCGCATCGCGGCGCCCTCGGACCAGGTGCAGATGGTCCTCAAGCTGAGCAACATCGACAAGATCCTGCGGACGTACCCGGACGGGGACGCCGCGGTGTCCGACTGGCTGTGACCACCGCGACCGGCGCGCACCGCGTCGAGTTGGACTGTCCGCCGGACGACGTCACGGCGGTGCACGAGTTCCTCGCGCGGGTGTGGCAGGCCGAGCCCTCCGTCTCCGCCGAGGACCGGATGGCGCTCGAACTGGCGCTCGTCGAGCTGGCCTCGAACGTGATCGAGCACGCCGGGCGTGCCCGAGCCGTCGCGTGCCAGGTCGACCTCGCCTGCTCCGCCGAGGGGTACGCCGCCGTGGTGACCGACGACGGGGCCCCGGCATCGGTGGATCCGGGTGCCGCGGCGCTGCCCGACGACCTGGCGGAGAGCGGCCGCGGGCTCGCGCTCGTCCAGATGGTGGTCGACGACCTGCGCTACGACCGGGTCGGTGACCGGAACCGCTGGTCGCTGCACCGGGCGCGGCACGACTGAGCGCGTGGGTGCCCGACTGGCTCGAGTGGCCGCAGCCGCATCGTCGGCGACGGACGCTCTCCCGGCGAGCATCGCTCGGCTGGTCCGGCGGCCGCACTCGCCGAGCCGTTTCCCGCAAAGCCACGACGGCCGATTGCGTGATCGCCGTGTCTCCGTGCGACGCTTCGCCTGATGAGCACCGCCAGTGACGCAGGGCCCGATCTCGATCCGAGATCGGCTTTCGACGTCGCGGGTTCGCACCCGGACGAAGCGGTGCGGCTGTACGAAGAGGCCTACGACGGCGCGGGGTTCTCCGCGACACGGACCGACCGGACGTTCGGCTTCCGGTTCAAGGTCGTCGGCGACGACACGATGACGTTCCGTTCGACCCGCTTCGACGGCCGGATGTCCGGCGAGGTCGAGGTGCGCGACGAGTACGTGGTGATGTGGACCGCCGAGGGCGGCGGGCTCGTCGACGTCGGTCGCGACGAGGTCGCCTTCGGGCCCCGCACGCCCATGATGTTCCCCACCGGGCGGCCCTTCGTGTTCGACCTGGCCGACCTCCGGCAGAGCCTGGTGCAGATCGACCGCGAGTACCTCGAGCGGGTCGCGGCCGAGGTGCACGGGACCCAGCCCGGGGCCCTGGTGTTCGACCACGCGCACACCCCTGACACGGAGGACCTCCGCGCCTGGAACGCCCACGTGCAGCGCGCCGCCCGCATCGTCCTCGGGCCGGCGCCGTTGACGCCGCTGGCACTCGCCGAGACCACCCGGCAGACCGCCCAGGTCCTGCTCCGGACCTTCCCGCACACGGTCCTCGCCCCCGACGTGCCGCTCCCGCAGGGGGCGACCGGTCGCGTCCGGTCCGCCATCGAGTTCATGCACGCGTTCGCGCACACCCCGATCACGACGACCGACGTCGCCGAGCACGTCGGACTGAGCGTCCGCGGGTTGCAGCAGGCGTTCCAGCGCCAGGTCGGCACCGCACCGAACGCGATGCTCCGCGGCATCCGGCTCGACCGCATCCACGAGGAGCTCCGACGAGCACGTCCCGGCGACACCACCGTCGCCGCCGTGGCCGTGCGGTGGGGGTTCGCGCACCTCGGTCGGTTCTCCGCCGCGTACGCGCGACGCTTCGATGAGTACCCGCGCGACACGCTGCAGAACTGACCCGCTGCCCCCGCGCGTCACACAGTCGGACGGGATCGAGGCTCCGGGTACGCTGCCCTCGTGCAGCGACCGCGACCGTGGGTGATCGTGCCCGGCATCTGGAACTCCGACCCCGAGCACTGGCAGTCCCGCTGGCAAGCCGCACGCGAAGCTGAGGACGGCCGGGTCGTCCGGATCCTCCCGGCATCGTGGGGCGAACCGGAGCCCGACGACTGGCAGGCGGCGATCACACGGGCGGTCGAAGCGACCGACGAACCGCCGGTGCTCGTCGCGCACAGTCTCGGCGTCCTCGCGGCAGCGCGATGGCTGGCCAGCCCGGAGGCGTCGACGCACCCGGTGGCCGGCGCGCTGCTCGTCGCGCCGCCGGACCCCGACGGTCCCGGGTTCCCGGACGCTGCGCGGGGGTTCACGGCACCCGCCGGCGTGTCCCACGTCGAGGACGTCCACCTCGTGGTGAGCGACGACGACCCGTACTGCTCGGCCGATCGCGCGATCGAGTTCGCCACGGTGCTCGGCGCGACGGTGCACCGGATCGGCGCCGTGCAGCACGTCAACGTGGCCGCCGGCGTCGGCTGGTGGCACGAGGGGCGGGCGCTGCTGGACACGATCGACGGCTCGGCCCGGTCGGCCGGCCCGGAGGACGTGCGGCCCGCCTGACGCCGGCGCACGCCGCCGTCCCTGCGTGCTGCCGCCGGCGGGCGCATCCGCGGTGCCGTCGGTCGCACGACGTGCCGCTCAGCTCTGCGGCGCCCGACCCGTTGCGCGACCAACTCAGGGCGCGCACGACACGTCCTGCGACCGACTCGGGGCGCCCACGGCACGTCCTGCGACCGACTCCGGCCGTACGGACGCGAGCCGCCCGACGACCCGGCGCCACGGCAACGCCGACGCGTGGCCGGGCAAGCACACCCGACCTGCGACACGCCGCTCACGTCCGGCGCGATATGGCAGCGGATCTCGCGACACTCCGCGGATCTCCCCGCGGTGTGACGTCCCGATATTTACTGTTCGGGCATGGAGACGCAGTCCGGCGCACGCACCCCCCTCGTGGACCCCTTCGGCCGCGAGCTCGAGGAGTGGCTCCGTGACGCCCCGGCGACGCGTGCCCCGTACCTCGCGGACCTCGTGGTCCCGCCGGTCACCGGGCCCGTCCAGCGACCGGACGCCGCGACCGACACCACCCCGACGACCGATCCGGCTCCCGGCACCGACCGAGCCGCCGCTGCGCACGAGACCGTGCCCGACGCCGAGCACGAGACTGCACTCGACGCCGCGCACGAGACCGCGCCCGCAATCCAGGACGACACCGCCTTCCGCCGCCCCCGTGACCGCGCGCGCCACGCCGCCTGCAACCCGTCGTTCCCCGAGCCGCCGACGCGCCTCGCGCTCCGGATCGAGGACCTCGCCGTCGAGGTCGACGCCGCCACGGGCCGACCCGCCATCGAACGGATCGTGCTGCTCGAGGACGAGGTCCGCCGTCGTGACGAAGACCTCGCACGCCTCGCCGCGTGGGAGGCCACGGTCGCCGGGCTCGACGACCCCGAGGTCCGCGCCGCCCGGGAGTTCGCCCACTCGGTGTTCGCCGACCTGCTCGCCGACGCCGCCGCCGAGGCCGACCGTCGCGCGCGTTCCGCGGCCCGTCGTGCCGCCACCAGCCCCGTCCCCGTCGCATCGACCGCTCCCGTGGCGCCGACCGCCCCCGTGGCGCCGTCGCCGCGGCACGCGACGCCCGCGCCGAGCGCACCGGTCGCGGACCTCGTCGTCCCGGAGCGTGCTCCGGAACCCGTCGCCGACCGCGACGAGCCCGCGCGACCCGCACCGGGCCTCCTGGCCGTCACGCCGGTGTCCGCGAACACGCGACCGACCCCGCTCGTCCAGCCCGCCACCGGACCCACGGTCATCGACCGGGCCGCCTTCGCGGCCGCGCTGACCGCGCACACCGGGACCACCGCGAGCACCCCCGTCGTGCTCCCCGAGTCCGCGCGTCCCGCGGACGCCCCGGCCGAGTCGGTCGACACCACGGACGCCCCCGCGCTCGGATGGTGGCAGCGACTCGTCGCGCGCATCCTGCGGGCGCTCGGCCGCGCCTGACGGACCGCCGGGAGGCCCGGATCGCCCGGTCCGGTCCGCCCGCTCCGGGCGCGGGGTCGGCTCGGTAGACTGACGGGATGCCGAAGCTCCGCGAGATCCTGGACGTCGTCGAGCAGCTCTGGCCGTCCGCGGGATCCGAGTCGTGGGACGCGGTCGGACTCGTGGCCGGCGACCCCGACGCCGACGTGCACCACGTGCACCTCGCCGTCGACGCGGTGCCCGCCACGGCCTCCGAGACGGTCCGGCTCGGGGCGGACCTGCTCCTGACGCACCACCCGCTGCTCCTCCGCGGCGTCACGACGGTCGCCGAGTCGACGTACAAGGGGAGCGTCATCGCCACCCTCGTCCGCGGCGGCGCCGGACTGCTCGCAGCGCACACGAACGCCGACGTCGTGACGACCGGTACCTCGGCCGTGCTGGCTGACCGGCTCGGCCTCGTCGACCAACGGCCGATCCAGCCCGGTGCCGACCCGGCGACCGGCATCGGCCGGGTGGGCACGCTCGCCGAGCCCACGACGCTGGGCGCCCTCGCGCGCTCCCTCGTCGACCTGCTGCCCGGCACCGCCACCGGCGTCCGCGTGTCCGGCGGGTACGACGACCCGGTGCGGACCGTCGCCCTCTGCGCTGGCGCGGGCGACTCGCTGCTCGGGCACCCGGCCGTGCTCGGGGCCGACGTCTACGTCACGAGCGACCTGCGGCACCACCCGGCGTCCGAGTTCCGCGAGCAGGCGATGCTCGGACGCGGGCCAGCGCTCATCGACACCTCGCACTGGGCGACCGAGTGGCTGTGGCTCGACGTCGCGGCCGCCGAGCTCGCCGCCGCCACCGGGCTCCGCGTGACCGTCAGCGACCTCCGGACCGACCCGTGGGACTTCGCCGTCCTGCCGGCGGCCGAACCGACCGGACGCCCCGGACCGGCCGAACACCCCGAACCGACCGCCGCGTCGGGACCGTCCGCGTCGGCCGCAGCAGCGGCCGACCCCACCGGCGCCGCAGCCGGGACCACCCCTGAAGCAGAAGGAGCCTGACCGTGAAGGCAGCACCCGAGGACCAGGTCATCCTCCTCGACGTCCAGCGACTCGACAACGACGTGACCCGCATCGAGCACCGCATCACCTCGCTGCGCAAGGGCGACCAGCTCACCGAGCTCGGCACGAAGGCCGCCGCCCTGCGTGGTGAACTCGCGGCAGCGACCGGCCTGGTCGAGGACGCGGAGCGCGAGCTCGCCCGGCTCGAGTCCGACACCGCGATCGCGCAGGCCCGGGTCGAGCGGGACACCACGCTCCTGCAGAACGTCGCGAACGCGAAGGACGCCGCCGGGCTCCAGAGCGAGCTCGACTCCCTGCAGCGGCGGATCGGCGACCTCGAGACGAGCGAACTCGAGGTCATGGAGCAGCTCGACGGGCTGCGGGCGAGGGTCGGCGACATCGAGGCGCAGCTCGCGGACGCAGACGCCGCCCGCGCCGGTCTCGCGGCCGAGCGCGACGCCGAGATCGCCCGGCTCGAGGCCGATCGCGTCTCGGCCGTCCAGTCGCGTGCCGACGTCGCCGCGAAGGTCCCGGACGACCTGCTCGCGCTCTACGACCGGCAGCGTGCGCGGTACGGCTTCGGTGCGTCGTTGCTGCAGGGTGGGGTGTCGACCGCGTCCGGCGTGACGCTGACGGCCTCGGACCTGCAGACGATCCGGGCCGCGGCGCCGGACGACGTCGTGCTGTGCCCGGACAGCGACGCCATCCTCGTGCGCACGCCCGAGTCGGGGCTGTAGACCCGACCACCCGTCCGACGGGAGGCCCGGTGCCGGGCTGGCACCGGGCCTCCCGTCCGCCGCCGCAGCGGCGTGCGGCGGAGCTGCGGCGGCGCGGCCGCGGCCGCAGGGTGCGAGGATTCGCGCTCCGTGCGAGGCTCAGCGCGTCGCACGGTGTGAGGAACCTCGCACCCTGCGACGGGGGCCTCGCACGGGGCGAGGCCGGGCCCGCGCCCGCTGGCGGGCGGACGACCCGCGCGCGGCCGCGCGGGGCTGCGTGGCGTGGTGCGGCGGCGCAGCCGCGGCCGCAGGGTGCGAGGATTCGCGCTCCGTGCGAGGCCCAGCGCGTCGCACGGTGTGAGGAACCTCGCACCCTGCGACGGGAACCTCGCACGGTGCGAGCAAGCGACTGGCGTTCGTGTGGGCGAATGGGCCGGCCGTACGCCGGGTTCTGTCCCGCTCTCGCGGTGACGGCCATCTCTCTCGGACCGACGTTGCCGTCGGCCTCCAGCGGTCTACCCGAGGACTCGGCGAGCAGCCTCGACGTCCTCTGTCTGACCTTGCTCCGGGCGAGGTTTACCGAGCGGATCCGGTCACCCGGACCCCTGGTGGTCTCTTACACCACCGTTTCACCCTTACCGACGTCGCCGCCGGCGGTCTGCTTTCTGTGGCACTGTCTCGCGGATTGCTCCGGGTGGGTGTTACCCACCGCCCTGCTCTGTGGAGCCCGGACGTTCCTCGGCACTCCCGGAGGAGTGACGCGACCGTCTCACCGACCCATTCGCACGGACGAGTCTAGCGGTGACGCGTGCGTGCAGCGTCCGCGACGGCGACCGGACTCTCCCGGTCCGAGCAACTCCGCGCGCCTGCGCCTACGCCTATGCCTGCGGCTTCGACAGCGCGGCGAGCGTCGCCGCCCCGATGATGCCCGCGTTGTTCCGCAGCGTCGCCGGGATGATCGGCGCCTGGAGGTCGAGCAGCGGCAGGAACTCCTCGTGGTGCTTCGACACGCCGCCGCCCACGACGAAGAGCTCCGGGGAGAGCAGCGCCTCGAGCGTCGAGTAGTACTTCTGCAGCCGCTTCGCCCAGTGCTTCCACGACAGGTCGTCGCGCTCCTTGGCCGCGAACGAGGCCTTCGTCTCCGCGTCGTGCCCGTCGATCTCGAGGTGCCCGAGCTCCGAGTTGACGATGAGCACACCGTCGTTGATGAGCGCCGTGCCGATCCCGGTGCCCAGGGTCGTGACGACGACGAGGCCGTCCTTGCCCTTCGCCGCCCCGAACTGCTGCTCCGCGAACCCGGCGGCGTCGGCGTCGTTGACGAAGTGGATCGAGCGGCCGAGTTCCTTCTCGAAGAGCGCCTCCGCCTCGAACCCGATCCACTTCTTCGACACGTTCGCGGCGGACATGGTCTTGCCGTCACGGACGATCGCGGGGAAGCACACGCCCACCGGGACGTCCGCGGCCGGGGCGAGCTCCTCGACGATCGACTTCGCCACCGCGACGATGTCGTGGGGCTTGCCGCCCTCGGGCGTGGCCTTCTTGATCCGGTCGGTCGTGAGTTCGCCCGAGGCGACGTCGACGATCGCGCCCTTGATGCCCGTACCGCCGATGTCGACGCCGACTGCGAGGGTGGTCATGAGGAGCCTTTCGGTTGAGGGGTCAGGAGACGGTCAGGAGTTCGGCGCCGCGCTCGGTGACGACGAGGGTGTGCTCGAACTGTGCGGTCCACGACTTGTCGCGGGTGGAGACGGTCCAGTCGTCCGACCAGATGTCCGCCTCGATGCCGCCGAGGGTCAGCATCGGCTCGATCGTGAACACCATCCCCTCCTCGATGACCGTGTCGTAGTGGGGCGCGTCGTAGTGGGGGATGATCAGCCCGGAGTGGAAGGTCCGCCCGACGCCGTGGCCGGTGTAGTCGCGGACGACGCCGTACCCGAACCGCTTGGCGTACGCCTCGATCGCGCGGCCGATGACGTTGACCTGGCGCCCGGGGGCGACGGCCTTGATGCCCCGCTCGAGCGCGGTTCGCGTGCGGTCGACGAGGTCGCGGACCTCCTGCGAGCCCTCGCCCACGATGAAGGTGCGGTTCGTGTCGCCGTGCATCCCGTCCTTGTAGGCGGTGATGTCGATGTTGACGAGGTCGCCCTCCTGCAGCACGGTGTCGTCCGGGATGCCGTGGCAGATGACCTCGTTGAGGCTCGAGCAGAGCGATTTGGGGTAGCCGCGGTAGCCGAGCGTGGACGGGTACGCACCGTGTGACACGACGAACTCGTGGCCGATGCGGTCGAGCTCGTCGGTGGTGACCCCGGGGCGGATGGCCGCGCCGACGGCGTCGATCGCCTGCGAGGCGATGCGCCCGGCGGTCCGGATCCGTTCGATCTCCTCGGCGGAGTACGTGTCGCCGTGGCCGTGCTCGTCGGGCTCGGCGCGCCCGACGTACTCGGGCCACTCGATCTCCTTCGGGACGGGCCGCTGCGGGGAGATCCGGCCGGCGGTCAGGTGTCCGTGTGCGTCCCGGGGCATGCCGACCACTCTATCCGGGCGCGCGGGACCCGAGTTTCGGCCCGTGCACGCCGAGACTCGCCCTGGGCGACGGATCGTGCGCGCTCGCGCGCGAGACGTGTCGGCCACGGCGAGACTCGCCCCGCACGACGCGACCACGACGCGACCGCCTGGAGGCCCGGTGCCGGCACGTCGGACCGGCACCGGGCCTCCAGGCGGTCGCCCTGCGCGCCCCGAGACTCGGGCTGCGCGCTCCGAGACTCGGCCTGCGCGCTCCGAGACTCGGCCTGCGCGCCCCGAGACTCGCCCTGCGCGCCCCGGGACTCGGGCTGCGCGCCCCGGGACTCGGCCTGCGCGCCCCGAGACTCGCCCTGCGCGCCCCGGGACTCGTCGTGAGCGACAGCTCTCGCGCGCTTTCGCCCGAGAACTGTCGCTCACGCCGAGACTCGCGCCAGCCCCCGGCCCCGGCCCCGGCCCAGCCCCCAGCCCCCAGCCCCCGCCCCCCCAGCCCCGCCCCCCAGCCCCCAGCCCCCGCCCCCCCCAGCCCCGCCCCCCAGCCCCGGCCCGCCCAGCGGCACGCCCGGCCCGCACGCCCCCGCCGTGGGTACGGTGGCGGCATGAGCGACGAACGCATCGAGTCCCAGTGGTGGTTCAACGAGAAGACGCACGCCGTCGAGCAGGGCCCGCAGTCCCCGCAGCGCGACCGCATCGGCCCGTTCGAGACCCGCGAGGAGGCGCAGCACGCCCTCGACCGCATCAAGGCGAACAACGAGCGCTGGGACGACGAAGACTGACCGGAGAACCAATAGGCTGAGACTCCCAGCTGGACCAGCTGCACCACGGAAAGGGCGTCAATGGACAAGCAGACGGACTTCGTGCTCCGCACCATCGAGGAGCGCGGCATCAAGTTCATCCGACTCTGGTTCACCGACGTCATCGGGACGCTCAAGTCGGTCGCGATCGCGCCGGCCGAGGTCGAGGGCGCCTTCGCCGAGGGTATCGGCTTCGACGGCTCCGCGATCGAGGGCCTGACCCGCAGCTACGAGGCCGACGTGCTCGCGCACCCGGACCCCTCGACGTTCCAGATCCTCCCGTGGCGCGGCGAGATCGACCCCACGGCCCGGATGTTCTGCGACATCACGACGCCGGACGGCCAGCCCGCGGTCGCCGACCCGCGCAACGTCCTGAAGCGCACCCTCGCGAAGGCGAGCGAGCGCGGGTTCACGTTCTACACGCACCCGGAGATCGAGTTCTACCTCCTGAAGAGCCGCGAGTGGAAGGACGGCGGCCCCCAGCCCGTCGACCAGGCCGGCTACTTCGACAACGTCCCCGGCGGCAGCGCGCACGACTTCCGCCGCCGCTCGGTCCGGATGCTCGAGGACCTCGGCATCTCGGTGGAGTTCTCCCACCACGAAGCCGGTCCCGGCCAGAACGAGATCGACCTCCGCTACGCCGACGCGCTGACCATGGCGGACAACATCATGACCTTCCGCACGGTCGTGAAGGAGGTGGCGATCGAGCAGGGCGTCTACGCGACGTTCATGCCGAAGCCGCTGTCCGGTCAGCCGGGCTCGGGCATGCACACGCACGTGTCGCTGTTCGAGGGCGACCAGAACGCCTTCTACGAGGCCGGGGGCCAGTACCAGCTGTCCGAGACGGCGAAGCACTTCATCGCCGGGGTCCTCCGCCACGCGCCCGAGATCACCGCGGTCACGAACCAGTTCGTGAACTCGTACAAGCGCCTCTGGGGCGGCGACGAGGCCCCGTCGTTCGTCACGTGGGGCCACAACAACCGCTCGGCCCTGGTCCGCGTCCCGCTCTACAAGCCGAACAAGGGGCAATCGGCCCGCATCGAGTACCGCGGCATCGACTCCGCCGCGAACCCGTACCTGGCGTACTCGCTCCTCCTCGCGGCCGGCCTCAAGGGCATCGACGAGGGCTACGAGCTCCCCGCCGAGGCCGAGGACAACGTCTGGAGCCTGTCCGACTCCGAGCGTCGGGCCCTCGGCTACAAGCAGCTCCCGGCGAGCCTCGACCACGCGCTCGGCCTCATGGAGGACTCCGAGCTCGTGGCCGAGACCCTCGGCGAGCAGGTCTTCAACTTCGTGCTGCTCAACAAGCGGCAGGAGTGGCAGGCCTACCGCGACCAGGTCACGCCGTTCGAGCTCGACACGAACCTCGGCGCGCTCTAGCACTGCCCGCATGACCGGTCGGACGAAGACGTCACGGTCCGAGCTCGCCCGGCTCGGCTTCGCCGAGCTGTCGGAGAGCCTCGAACGGATCGCCGCGCTCGAACGGGTCCCCGGCCTGGAGGCGCGGTTCGGCGCCGTCCTGCCGCATGCGGGCAACGGGTCTGCCGCGGTCGGCAACGGGTCTGCCGCAGCCGACGCCGGCGCACGCCCCGTGTCCGCCGGGGGCGGGTCCGGCCTCCCGAGGTTCGACCCGGCAGCGGTCTGGGGCGCGACCGCCGACCCGGACGGAGCGCTCCGCCTGCTCGAACGCCTCTCGGAGCGCGCGCCCGACGAACTCGGAGCCGTCCTCGCCGACGGGGCCGCGGCCGCACGGCTCGTCCGGCTCCTCGGCGCGTCCGTCGGGCTGGGGGAGTTCCTGCACCGCCGCCCCGCCGAACTCGCCCTGCTGTTCGACCCGGTGACACCGCCGTGGACGCAGGACGACTACACCGCCTCCCTGCTCGCCGCGGTCGACGGCGCGACCGGTGAGGACGCCCGGCTCCGCCTCCGGGTGCGCTACCGCCGGCACCTCGCGCAGATCGCGCTCTTCGACGTCCTGCACGACGCCCCGACCGAGGCGTTCCCCGCCGTGGCCGCCGGGCTCGCGGACCTCGCGGGCGCGGCACTCGAGGCCGCGGTCGACGTCGCCCGGCGCGAGGTGCCGTTCCCCGACGCCGACGTCGAGGCCACCCCGCTCGCCGTCATCGCGATGGGCAAGGCAGGCGCCCGTGAGCTCAACTACGTCAGCGACGTCGACGTCATCTTCGTGACCGAGCCCACCCGCGACGACGACGCGGACACCGGGGTCGGCACGGACCGCGCAGTGCTCATCGCCACCCGGCTCGCCGTCGCCGCCACCCACGCGATCACCGACCTGGCGGCCGAGCCCGCGCTGTGGGAGGTCGACGCGAACCTCCGGCCCGAGGGCAAGGACGGCGCGCTCGTCCGCACGCTCGACTCTCACGTGGCGTACTACCAGCGGTGGGCGCGGGAGTGGGAGTTCCAGGCGCTCCTCAAGGCTCGACCGATCGCCGGGTCCGCCGACCTCGGACGCCGGTACGCCGAGGCCGTGGCGCCGTTCGTGTGGACCTCCGCCACCCGGCCTGGCTTCGTCGAATCGGTGCAGCGCATGCGGGAGCGGGTCACCGAGCACATCCCCGACGCCCAGGTCGACCGGCAGCTCAAGCTCGGCCCGGGCGGGCTGCGCGACGTCGAGTTCACCGTGCAGCTGCTGCAGCTCGTGCACGGCCGTGACGACGAGAGCGTCCGGGTGCGCTCGACGCTCGAGGCGATGGACGCGCTGACCGCGGCCGGCTACGTCGGGCGGCCCGAGGCGGCGCGGTTCGGCCCCGACTACGCGCTGCTCCGTGTCCTGGAGCACCGCATCCAGCTCCGCCGTCTGCAGCGCACGCACCTGATGCCCTCCGACGAGGACGAACTCCGCGTCCTCGCACGGTCGAGCGGTCTCGCGACCTCGGCGGCGGCGCTCGAGGACCGCTGGCGCACGGTGAAGCTCGAGGTCCGCGGGCTCCACGAGCGGCTCTTCTACCGCCCGCTGCTGTCCGCGGTGGCGGCCACCGACGGCGAGATCGTCCTCACCAGCGACCAGGCCGCGGACCGTCTCGGCGCCATCGGCTTCGCGGACCCCGCGGGCGCGCTGGGACACATCCGTGCGCTCACGCAGGGCACGAGCCGCCGCGCCGCGATCCAACGGAACCTGCTGCCGGTGCTCCTGCGGTGGATGGCCGAGGGGCCGGCACCGGACCGGGCGCTCCTGGCGTTCCGTCGGCTGAGCGACACCCTGGGGGAGTCGAGCTGGTTCCTCCGGATGCTCCGCGACTCGTCCGGGGCGGCCCACTCGCTGACCACCGTCCTGTCCGAGTCCGCGTTCCTCTCCGGGCTGCTCGAGCGCTTCCCGGAGGCCGTGGCCTGGCTCGACGAGCCGGAGTCGCTCCTCCGTCCGCGACCGATGGAGTCGCTGCTCGCCGAGATGACCGCGACGACGGCCCGGCACGGGAACGATCTCGACGGGTCCGCCGCGCTCGTCCGCTCGGCCCGACGGCGCGAGACCCTGCGGCTCGGCATGGCCGCCGTGCTCGGCTGGCTCGACGTCGACGCCCTCGGGCCGGCCCTCACCGACGTCACGGAGGCCACCCTCGCCGGCGCCCTCACCCTCGCCCGCCGCGGCGCGCCCGAGGGACTCGAGTTCGGCATCGTCGCGATGGGTCGCTACGGGGGCCGCGAACTCGGCTTCGGGTCCGACGCCGACGTCCTGTACGTGTACCGCGCCGCCGAGGGCACCGAGCCCGAGGTCGCCTCCCGCGCCGCCCAGGCGATCGTGCGCGAGCTCGGCCGGCTCACCGAGGACGCCATCCACCCGTTCGAGCTCGACGTCGACCTGCGCCCCGAGGGCAAGAACGGGCCGCTCGTGCGCACGCTCGAGTCCTACGCCGCCTACTACGCGCGGTGGTCGTTGACCTGGGAGGCGCAGGCGCTGCTCCGTGCCCGCGGAGCCGTGGGGGACCAGCAGCTGCTCCGCGACTTCGAGCACCTCGCCGACCGCACGCGCTACCCGGAGCACATCGACGACCACCAGGTCCGCGAGGTCCGGCGCATCAAGGCCCGTGTGGAGTCGGAACGGCTGCCCCGGGGCGCCGATCCGGCTCGGCACCTCAAGCTCGGGCGCGGATCGCTCAGCGACGTCGAGTGGTTCGTGCAACTCCTCCAGCTGCAGCACGCGCTGACCGTGCCCGGGCTCCGGACGACCTCGACGCTCGAGGCCCTCGCCGCCGCCACCGACGCCGGGCTCGTCGCGCCGGACGACGCCGACAAGCTCGGCGCGGCGTGGCGGTTCGCGTCCCGGGCTCGGAGCGCGCTCGTGCTGTGGTCGGGGAAGACGACCGACGTGCTGCCCGTCGACCGGATCCAGCTCGAGGGCATTGCGCGGCTCATGGAGTACCCGCCGGGGTCGGCCACGCAGCTCGAGGAGGACTACCTCGGTGTGACCCGGCGCGCCCGGCAGGTGTTCGAGCGCGCGTTCTACGGGGCCTGACCGGCGCGGCACTGCGCGCCGGCACGCCGGCACGCCGGCGCGCGGCGTCCGCAGCGGGGCGCGATCCGCGCCAGCGGCCGGACAGGAGGCCCGTGGTTGCGCCGGCCCGCACCGCCCGTCCGACGCGTTCCCCGTACCCGACAGGAGGCCCGTGGCGGGGCCGACCCGTGCCTCCAGCCCGCCGTCCGCTCCCGCCCGGCGCGCTCCCACCGCGGCTCGAGACGCGACCGGCGAAGCCGCGACACGCCCGAGCCGACGTCGTTCGCCCGAACATGACGTGCCGTCGAAGGTGAATTCCGTGTGTCCGGAACCGTCCCCCGCAGCTGTGAACCCTGTACCCCGCTCTTGGGACCGCTCCCAGCCTGTTACCCGGCCGTTACCGTCTTCGGGTCGACACCGAACGACGCGACCCGACCGCGTCCCGCGAGCGAAGAAATACCTGATTGACCGGGGATTTTCGATCTGATTCGACCCGAGGGTCGCGCAGGCTGGAGGCGAGGAGTGTGCCGGTTCGGCTGATGGAGCGGTCCGCCGGACTGCTGTCAGCAGTCGGGGGGACACCAAGCCGCCGCTGAGTGGGGGACCAGGGTGTACCCCGTAACGCGTTCGTAACGCCCCCACTCGGGGGTCGTGTTGCGCGGGCCCTGCGCTTTCTGCACGATTGGCCCCACCCGAACCGACCACAGGTTCCTCGATGAAGCGGAATCCCCACCTCGAACGTTGAAGCAGGGATCGATGTTCACCTTCATTCTGCAGATCCGGCAGATGGTCGAAGGGCACCCCGAGTTCTACCTGTTCGCCGTGTACTCCGCGGTGATCTGGTTGCTCTGGCTGCTCAAGGTCGTCCTGTCCGCCCGCTACCGCCCCTTCACCGGCACGTACACCGGGACGACGAGCGTCGTCGTCCCCGTGGTGGACGAGCCACTCGACCTCTTCCGCGACGTCATCGGCCGCATGGTCGAGCAGCGCCCCGGCGAGATCATCGTCGTCATCAACGGCGCCCGCAACGAGGCCCTCGAGGAGGTCTGCGACGAGTTCGCCCCGCTCGTCCGCTGGACCCACACCCCGATCCCCGGCAAGCGCAACGCCGTCAAGGTCGGCACCGAGATGTCCACCGGCGACATCACCGTGCTCGTCGACTCGGACACCGTCTGGACCCCCGGCACGCTCGAGGAGCTCCTCAAGCCGTTCGCCGACGAGTCCGTCGGCGGCGTGACCACCCGTCAGCGCATCCTCGAGCCGACCCGCAGCTGGATCACCCGCTGGGCCGACTGGCTCGAGAACTCGCGCGCGCTCTACTCGATGCCCGCGCAGAGCGTCCTCGGCCAGATCGGCTGCCTGCCCGGCCGAACGATCGCCTTCCGGCGGAACATCCTCGTGCGGGTCATGGACAGGTTCATGCACGAGAAGTTCATGGGCGTCTTCCTCGAGGTCTCCGACGACCGCACCCTGACGAACCTGACCCTCAAGGAGGGCTACCGGACCGTCTACCAGTACACGTCGCTCGTGTACACGGACGCTCCGCTCCAGGTGAAGAAGCTGTTCAAGCAGCAGCTCCGCTGGGCCCGCGGCTCGCAGTACAACACGCTCCGGATGCTCCCGTGGATGATCGGGCACGCGCCGATCCTGGCGGCCTTCTTCATCACGGACATCATCCTTCCGTTCATGCTCTTCGGCGTGATCGCGGGCTGGATCTACCGCGCGCTCACCGGGCAGGGCGAGAACCTGTACCAGGGCATCCTGCAGCAGTACGGCTTCAGCACCGGCTTCGTCTACGTCGCCGCGCTCATGGTGGTCTCGTCCGTGCTGAGCATGGCGATTCGCCAGATCCGGCACCTGTCCGAGAAGCCGAGCGACTTCTTCCGCCTGCCGATGTTCATCATCGTGTCGACGTTCTTCCTCATGCCGATCCGCCTCATCGGCTTCTTCCGCCTGGCCCACGCGTCCGGTTGGGGGACCCGTGCCGGCGCCTACGCCGGCGGTCCGATGGAGGAGGACCCGTCGGCGGCCGCGCAGCCGCTCCCGGTGGCCACGCAGACGCCGGTGAGCCCGGTCGACGCCGGCCGGGTCCGCGACGACCAGGCAGCTGCCGACCGCGCGTTCGACGAGATCTTCGGCGCAGGCGCAGGCGCAGGTGCAGGCACGGCCCGGCCGTCGTTCGCGCCCGGCGCCGACGCCACCACGAACTCCACCGCGACGGTGCTCGCGACGCGACGCTCCACGGAGCCCGCCGCGACCTCGCGCGCAGCGGCCCGACCGGTCAAGGTCCGCCGCTACAACCCGTACGCCGCGATCCCGTACGTCATCGGCATCGCGATCTTCGCCCTGGAGGCGTTCCTCATTGTCTGACCTCATCCGCTCCTCCGGTGCTTGGTGGGCCCAGTCCAGCAAGCACGCCAAGCTCACCGCCCTCGGGACGACCGCGATCCTGGTGGTCCTCGGACTCATCACCTGGACCGTCTGGGTGTCGCCCTCGGGCCCGGTGTCGACCGCCGTCCACCAGGCGCTCGGCGTCACCCCGCCCAAGAAGAAGGTCTCCGCGGCGGAGTTGCAGACGCAGCTCACCGCCGCCCAGGAGAAGATCTGGGCGCTCGAGGGCAAGCTCGACTCGACGACGGCCAAGGCCGGTTCCCGCGGGGACCAGATCGCCGACCTCAAGGCGCAGATCGCATCGCTGCAGTCGCAGCTCGGCGCCGCGAAGAGCCGGACGGGAGGCACGACCACCGCGAGCGGGTCGGGCTCCGGTTCCGACGGGGCCGGTTCCGCCGGGTCCGCGTCGGGCTCGTCCGGCGGTAGCGGGACGTCCGGCGGGAACGCGGCCTCCGGGTCGGGCTCGGGCAAGGGTTCCGGCTCCGGCGACCACGGCGTGACCAACCCGAACGGCGGCCCCTCGAAGGACCCCGACGGCACCACGCCGGTCTCCGTGCCGACCAAGGCGCAGATCATGGCCCAGCCCACGCGGTGGTACGGCCTGTACACGGCGCAGTCACCCTTCAACTGGGCCGAGTACGACGAGGTGTCGCAGCAGGTCGGCAAGGCCACGAACATGGTGGGGTTCTTCCAGGGCTTCGACCAGGACTTCAACGCCAGCGCCGTCCAGCGCTCGTGGGCGAACGGTCGCCTGCCGCTCATGACGTGGGAGACCGCGCCCGCGAAGACCGGCAACGACGCGAAGTACGTCCCTGGGTACACCAACGAGGACATCGTCACCGGGAAGTTCGACGCCTACCTCACGAAGTACGCCAAGGCCCTCGCAGCGAACAAGCAGCCGATGGTCATCCGCCTCGATCACGAGATGAACGGCTCCTGGTACAACTGGTCCGAGGGCACCGCCCAGCAGAACGCCGCCGGTTCCTACGTGGCCATGTGGCAGCACGTGCACGACGTCTTCCAGGCGAACGGCGCGAACCAGTACGTCATCTGGAACTGGGCGCCGAGCCGCATCGACAAGCTCGGCAACCCGAAGTACATGCAGCTCGACTACCTGCGCGAGTACTACCCGCAGTCGGAGTACGTCGACTGGGTCGGCATGAGCGGGTACTACCGGACCGCGTCCGAGGACCCGACGTTCGACACCACCTTCGGCAAGACGCTCGCGCAGCTCCGCGAGATCGCCCCCGACAAGAAGATCCTCCTGTCCGAGGTGGGCGCGACCGAGACCGGCACGTCGGTCACGAACGGTCAGAAGGCGAAGTGGATCACCTCGCTCTTCGACGGCCTCGCAGACCCGGCGAACGACGACGTCATCGGCTTCTCGTACTTCAGCGAGACCGCCACCACGATCGTCGACGGCACGCGCACCACCAACGACTGGCGACTCAACTCCCGCGCCGACAGCCTCCAGGCATTCGTGGACGGCATCGCGCGCACTGACACCGACTACGACCTGCAGGAGGTCAAGCAATGACCGCTCAGAAGAAGACCCCGGCCCCGTCCTCCCCGTCCTCCTCGGACGTGCGTCCCGCTCCCGTCATCTCCGTCATCGGCACCGGCTACCTCGGCGCGACGCACGCGGCCGCCATGGCCGAGATGGGCTTCGAGACGATCGGCGTGGACGTCGACCCCGCGAAGCTCGCCGCCCTGACCGCCGGCGAGGTCCCGTTCTTCGAGCCCGGCCTGCCCGAGCTCATCACGAAGCACGTGGCGAGCGGCAAGCTCCGCTTCACGGCGTCGCTCCCCGAGGCCGTCGCCGCCGCGGACGTGCACTTCGTCTGCGTCGGCACCCCGCAGAAGGCCGGGTCGCACGCCGCGAACCTGTCCTACGTCGAGGCCGCCACGCGCGGCGTCGCCGAGCACCTCACGCACCCCGGCCTCATCGTCGGGAAGTCGACCGTCCCGGTGGGCACCGCAGCCCGGCTCCGTGAGCTCGTCCGCGAGTTCACCCCCGCCGGCATCGACGCGGAGCTCATCTGGAACCCCGAGTTCCTCCGCGAGGGCAAGGCCGTCGAGGACACCCTGCACCCGGACCGCCTCGTCTGGGGCGGTGCCTCGCCCGAGGCCGACGCGGTCATCCGCGAGGTCTACGCCGCACCGATCGCCGAGGGCTGCCCGGTCATCACCACGGACCTCGCGACGGCGGAGCTCGTCAAGGTGAGCGCGAACGCATTCCTCGCGACGAAGATCTCCTTCATCAACGCCATCTCGGAGATGTGCGCGATCACCGGTGCCGACGTGTCGACCCTGGCGGACGCCCTCGGGCACGACGCCCGGATCGGCCGGAAGTTCCTCAACGCCGGCCTCGGCTTCGGGGGTGGCTGCCTGCCGAAGGACATCCGTGCGCTCATGCACCGCGCGAACGAGCTCGGCGCCGGACGTGTCGTCGGCCTCATGCAGCAGGTCGACGAGATCAACATGGGGCAGCGCGAGCGCGTCATCGACATGGCGATCGAGGCCGTCGGCGGCTCCGTGCTGAACCGTCGCATCGCCGTGATCGGTGCCGCCTTCAAGCCGCTCACCGACGACGTCCGGGACTCGCCGGCGCTCAACGTCGCCGCCGCACTGCACCTCCGCGGCGCCCAGGTCTCGCTGTGGGACCCGGAGGCGAACGAGACCGCCCGCCGCTCGTTCCCGACCCTCACCTACGCAGCCACGAAGGAGGCAGCGATCGAGGGCGCCGACGTGGTGCTGGTCCTGACCGAGTGGGACGACATCATCCAGGCGTCGCCCGTGGCACTCGGGGACGTCGTCGGGCGTCGCGTCGTGATCGACGCGCGCAACTGCCTCCCGGTCGAGGACTGGGTCACGGCTGGGTGGACCGTCCGTTCCCTGGGACGGCCCACTCCGGTCACGGGTGCACCCGTGAGCGTCGCCGCGGGGGCGAACGACGTGCTGGCGACGGCACGGTAGGTTCCCACCTCCGCAACGAGCGGGGTCCGTGCCGGGGGCGGCGCGGGCCCCGTTCCGTCGTCCCGTCCTGCGCACGGTGGGCGCGGACGCGTCGGGGCGACCGCCTGGAGGCCCGGTGCCGGTCCGTCGGGCCGGCACCGGGCCTCCAGGCGGTCACCCCGTGTCGGGACGCGGGCCGCACGCAGAAGGCCCCGCACCGGAACCGGTGCGGGGCCTTCGTGGTCAGCGGTGTTCAGACGCCGAAGTACAGCTCGTACTCGAACGGGTGCGGACGCTGCGCGAGCGGGAGGATCTCGTTCTCACGCTTGTAGTCGATCCACGTCTGGATGAGGTCCTCGGTGAAGACGTTGCCCTTCGTGAGGAACTCGTGGTCCGCCTCGAGCGCCTCGAGGGCCTCGTCGAGGGAACCCGGAACCTGCGGGATGCCCTTGGCCTCCTCCGGGGGGAGCTCGTAGAGGTCCTTGTCGACCGGCTCGTGCGGCTCGATGCGGTTCTGGATGCCGTCGAGGCCCGCCATGAGCTGCGCGGCGAACGCGAGGTACGGGTTGCCCGAGGCGTCCGGCGCGCGGAACTCGATGCGCTTGGCCTTCGGGTTCGTGCCCGTGATCGGGATGCGGATCGCAGCCGAGCGGTTGCCGGCCGAGTAGACCAGGTTGACCGGCGCCTCGAAGCCCTTGACCAGACGGTGGTACGAGTTGATCGACGGGTTCGTGAACGCGAGCAGCGCCGGGGCGTGCTTGAGGATGCCGCCGATGTACCAGCGCGCAACGTCCGAGAGGCCGCCGTAGCCGTTCTCGTCGTAGAACAGCGGCTTGCCGTCGTTCCAGAGCGACTGGTGGGTGTGCATGCCCGAGCCGTTGTCGCCGAAGAGCGGCTTCGGCATGAACGTGGCGACCTTGCCCCACTGGTCGGCCGTGTTCTTGACGATGTACTTGAACTTCAGGATGTCGTCCGCGGCGTGGACCATCGTGTCGAACTTGTAGTTGATCTCCTGCTGGCCGCCGGTGCCCACCTCGTGGTGCGAGCGCTCGAGCTCGAAGCCCGCCTCGATCAGCTTGAGGGTGATGTCGTCACGGAGGTCTGCCGTCTTGTCGACGGGGGAGACCGGGAAGTAGCCGCCCTTGTACGGGGTCTTGTTCGCGAGGTTGCCGCCCTCTTCTTCGCGGCCGGTGTTCCACGCGCCCTCTTCGGAGTCGACCGAGTAGAACGACTTGTTCTGCGTGACCGAGTAGCGGACGTCGTCGAAGATGTAGAACTCGGCCTCGGGGGCGAAGAACGCGGTGTCCGCGATGCCCGTCGACGCGAGGTACTTCTCCGCCTTCTTCGCGACCTGGCGCGGGTCACGGCCGTAGATCTCGCCGTTCCGCGGGTTGTAGATGTCGAAGATCATGATCAGCGTGCGCTCGGCGCGGAACTGGTCGATGTAGGCCGTCGTCACGTCGGGGATGAGCTGCATGTCCGACTCGTGGATCGACGCGAAGCCGCGGATCGAGGAGCCGTCGAAGAGCTGTCCGACCGAGAAGAAGTCCTCGTCGACCGTCGACGCCGGGATGTTGAAGTGCTGCTGGACACCGGGCAGGTCCGTGAAGCGGATGTCGAGGAACTTGACGTCCGTGTCCTTGATGAAGGCGAGCACCTCGGAGGAATCGCTGAACATGTGTGTCGATCTCCTGTGGGGTTGGGTGATGTCGGCAGGGACCTTTCGGCACCCTCCGACGAGGCTATTGACACCGGGTTTCCCGGACGTCACTGCCTTGTTTCGTGCGTGTTACGCGAGGGGGTCGTTCCGTCGTCGATGGGGCGGCACCGGCGGCGGGCCGACGTCGCCTACGCTGGGAGCATGGCCCGCAGTACCGCCCCGTCGTCGTCCGCCGCACACCCGGACGGCTGGCCTGGGAAGGACCTCGGGCTCCCGGAGGACGGGCCCCGCAGCGTCGGCCGCATCGGTCGCCGGGTCGTCGCGCTCCTCATCGACGGCGCCCTGGCCGACCTCGTCGCGTACGTGACGGGCGTGTGGTCCCCGGTGAACGGATCCGGTGACATCGCGCACTCCTGGGTCCAGATCGCCATCTTCGCCGCGCTGCAGATCCTCTTCATCTGTCTGCTGTCCGGCTCGTTCGGACACGTCTGCGTGGGCCTGCGGGTGGTGCCGATCCGCGGAGGCTACGTCGGGGTGTGGCGCCCGGTGGTCCGGACCGTGCTCCTCTGCCTCGTCGTGCCGGCACTCATCATCGACCGCGACAGCCGCGGGGCGCACGACCGGATCGCGGGGACGGTGCTCGTCCGGCGCTGATCGGCGGCGGTCGCGGTCGGCAGCCGGGTGCGCCCGGGGCTGCGGGGGACCAGCGTGCGAGGTTGTGCACACCGTGCGAGGGTCTCCGCCTCGCACGGTGCGCGGAACCTCGCACCGTCCGGCGATGCGGTGCCACAGAGCGCAGAGCCTCGCACGGTGCGCAGAACCTCGCACCGTCCAGCGATGCGGTGCGATGTGAGGTCGCCCCAGCGCGCCGAGCGCCTGCGACCGGGCAGTGGCAGACACACGAGGACGCCCCCGACCGATCGGTCAGGGGCGTCCTCGTGAGCGACGGAGCGCTGTGGTGTCGAGTCCGCAGGTCAGCGCGGGCGCCCGGCACGGGCACGCATCGGGTCCATGCCCTTCGGGATCGCCGAGGCTGGGCCGTGCGTGAGCGAGTCGAGACGGTTCGCGACCGCGAGGACCTCGTTGCGGTTGAGCGCCTTCTTGAACTTGTTCATCGTCCGCGGGAGCTTGTGGAGCGTGACGGCGTCGTCACCCGAGCCGACATGGACGACATGGACGGGGACGTTCGGGACGATCCGCTGGACCTTGCGGCGCTCTTCCTCGACCTGCCGCGTGAGGTTGCCGAGCTGCCCCTCCGTGATGAGCACGACGCCCGGGGTGCCGACCGCCCGGTACACCGCGGCCTGCGAGCGGCCGTGCACCGCGACCGGCATCTCGCTCGAACGCCACTGCCGGCGGAGCGAGTTCGAGAGGACGGCGCCGACCGCGCCGGGCTGTCCGTCGATCTGCGAGTACGCGGCGCGCTCGGCGAGACGGCCGAGCACGATGAGGAAGAGCAGGACACCGAGGAGCACACCGGCGACGATCCACAGCAGGATCGCGAGCCAGTTCTGACCCGGGAGCACCAGTGCCAGGACCACGCCGAGGACGACGGGGCCGAGGAAGGCGAGAGCGAACCACCAGACGGACGTCGGGTCCGCCCGACGGGTCATCTGGAAGACCTGGTACATCTGCTTGAGACGACCCGGCTCCTTCGCCGTCGTACCGGAAGAACTGCTGCGTGCCATGCAGACAGGATACGGCCTGAGCACACCCTCCGAGACCGGCTCGGAGGAGGCTGTGGGCGAACGACGGCTCTCCACAGGGCCGCGGAACCGCGTGCTCCCCGACTCCGCGCGCACGAGCATGGTCGACGTGGACGATGACGGCGAACGCAGCGGATGGTGGGCAGCGACGTCCGAGGACGTGTTCCTCGGCTGGGTCGCGGACCGATCGGCGTCGACGGACCGGCACCTGGCGCCGGTCCTGTCCGTCGGACGGACGCCCGACGGACGGCTCGCAGCCGCGGCCCTGCGGCCGAGCGGCGTGCCGATCGGGGCGGCGCTGGACCGGATCGGGGTCCCGAACGCGGGCGTCGCCGTCACGCTGACGATGCCACTGCTCGACCTCGCGGTCGCGGCATCGGGCGGAGCGATCGTGCTCGGGACGGCGTCGCCGGACGACGTCGTGGTGGACGATTCGGGCGCAGTGGTGCTCTGCGACCGTCCGCCGGCCTCGGTCGCGTTCGGGGCGACGGTGTCGTCGGTCGCTCTGTCGGCGACGACGCGCGGAACGACGCCGACCCCGCACGGAGCGCGAGCGCTTCCGTCACCGCGGACCCCGCCGGGCGTCGACGGCCTCGAAGCCGTCCTGCTCGCGGTGCGCCAGGTCTGGGAACGGGTCGACCCCCGAGATCCCTGCCGGCCCGCAGTGGACGCTGCTGTCCGGGCGGCGCGTTCCGGGCGACCGGACGACGTCACCGCGGCGAGGTCGACCGTCCGGGGTGCAGCAGCCCCGCGCCCGGTGCGGTGGGACCCACCAAGAGACCTCTTCGACTTCGTCGGCGTGACCGGGCCCGAGCTCACGACCACGGGGGACGGCAGCCTCGACGCAGTCCTCGAGCACATCCGGGACCTCGTCGAGCACGGGGTGCCGTTCGGGAGCCGACGCGTCCCGCTCCGCCAGGTCGTCGTCGCGGTGGTCGTCGCGGTCGGGGTTGCCGGAGCCGCGGTCCTGGGACTCCGCCGCTGACCCGCCCGCAGGAGGCCCGGGAACGCCCGCCTGCACGCGGAACGGCCCCGCTCCCGGATCGGGAGCGGGGCCGTTCTCGGCAGGTGCCGGGCTCAGTACCCGAGGTTCGGGCCGAAGTTGCCCTCCTCGAGCCGGCTCTTCACCGCGACGAGGTAGCGCGACGCGTCCGCACCGTCGATGATCCGGTGGTCGTAGGACAGCGCCAGGTACACGAACGAGCGGATCGCGATGGCCTCCTGCCCGTCGACCTTCACGACCGCCGGACGCTTCGTGACGATGCCCGTCCCGAGGATCGCCGACTGAGGCAGGAACACCACGGGCGTGTCGAACAGCGCGCCACGCGAACCGGTGTTGGTCAGCGTGAACGTGCCACCCGCGAGCTCGTCCGGCTTGAGCTGGTTGTTGCGCGTGCGCTCGGCCAGGTCGGCGATGGACTGGGAGAACTGCGCCAGGTTCAGCGACGCGGCGTCCTTGATCACGGGGGTGAGCAGACCGCGCTCGGTGTCCACCGCGATCGAGACGTTCTCGGTCTCCGGGTAGACGATCTCCTCGCCGTCGACCGTCGAGTTGATCTTCGGGTGCGCCTTGAGCGCCTCCGACGCCGCGAGGGCGAAGAACGGCATGAAGGAGAGCTTCGAACCGGTCTTCTCGAGGAACTCGGCCTTGTGCGCGTCACGGAACTGCGCGACCTTCGTCACGTCGACCTCGACGACGCTGGTGAGCTGCGCGGTCGAGGTCATCGACTGCACGGCGCGCTCGGCGACGACCTTCCGGAGACGGGTCATCTTCTCGCGGGTCCCGCGGAGCGGCGACACCTCGGCGACGAACGGACCGGCGGGGGCGGCAGCGGTCTGACCGCCGGCAGCCGGCTTCGTGGCGGCAGCCGCAGCGGCGAGGACGTCCTCCTTGCGGATGCGTCCACCGACACCGGAGCCGGTCACGGTCGCGAGGTCGACGCCCTGCTCGTTCGCGAGCTTGCGCACGAGCGGGGTGACGTAGCCGGAGGCCGAGCCGTCCTGCGTCGGGTTCGGCACGGCGGCCGACTGCCCGGACGCGGCCGGAGCCGGCGCTGCGGCCGGAGCCGGAGCAGCAGCCGGCGCGGGGGCTGCGGCGGGTGCCGGGACGGCTGCCGGGGGAGCGGCGGCGGGCGGCGGCACCGGAGCGGCCTGCGGCACCGGCGGAGCCGAGGGGGCCTGCGGCGCGGCGGGCTGCGTCTGGCCCCCCGGCGCGGGCTCGGCCTGCTGCGGCTCGGGAGCCTTCTGCTCCTCCTGCTGCTCCGTGCTCGGGGCGGGCTCGGGCTCGGTGGCGTCGGCCTGGGCCGCGTCCGCCCCCTGGTCGGCGCCCGAGTCGGCGGCGCCCTCGTCGGAGCCGCCCTGGTCACCGGAGCCGGAGCCGTCGCCGATCTTCACCAGCGCGGTGCCGACCTCGACGGTCTCGTCCTCCTGGACGAGGATCTCCTCGACGACGCCCGCGACGGGCGACGGGATCTCGGTGTCGACCTTGTCGGTCGAGACCTCGAGCAGCGGCTCGTCGACCTCGACCCGGTCACCGACGTTCTTCAGCCATCGTGTGACCGTGCCCTCGGTGACGCTCTCGCCGAGCGCCGGGAGGTTGACGGATTCGCTCATCGGGTGGACTCCTCTTCGCAGGGGTGGTTCGTGGTGGTGGTCATGATGTTCACAGGGCGTGCAGGGGCTTGCCCGCGAGGTGCAGGAACGCCTCGCCCAGCGCCTCGTTCTGCGTGGGGTGTCCGTGGACCAGGGGAGCGATGTCCTCCGGGTAGGCCTCCCAGTTGACGACGAGCTGTGCCTCGCCGATGAGCTCGCCGACGCGGGCTCCGATCATGCTGACGCCGACGACCGGACCGTCGACCACGCGGACGACCTTGACCGAGCCGGAGGTCCCGATGATGTGGCTCTTGCCGTTGCCGGCGAGGTTGTACTCGTAGGTGTCCACCTTGTCGGCGCCGTACTGCTCCTCGGCCTTCGCCTGGGAGAGACCGACGGACGCGACCTCGGGGTCGGAGTACGTGATCTTCGGGATGTTCGTGTCCGAGATGACGACCGGGTTCAGGCCCGCGATCTCCTCGGCGACGAAGATGCCCTGCTGGAAGCCGCGGTGGGCGAGCTGCAGACCGGGGACGATGTCGCCGACGGCGTACACGTTCGGCACGTTCGTGGCGAGGCGCTCGTTCGTCGTGACGAACCCGCGGTCCATCGTGACGCCGACCTCCTCGAAGCCCATGTTCTGGGTGAGCGGGCCGCGGCCGACGGCGACGAGCATGACGTCGCCCTCGAAGGTCTTGCCGTCCTCGAGCGTGACGACGACGCCGTTCTCGTGCTGCTCGACGCCCTGGAAGCGCACGCCGAGGGAGAACTCGATGCCGCGCTTGCGGAAGGCGCGCTCGAGCTGCTTCGACATCGACTCGTCCTCGGCGGGGATGAGGTGGGGCAGCGCCTCCACGATCGTCACCTCGGCACCGAAGGACTTCCAGACGCTGGCGAACTCGACGCCGATGACGCCGCCACCGAGGATGACGACCTTGTTCGGGACGTAGTCCATCTTGAGGGCGGTCTCGGAGGTGATGACCCGGCCGCCGATCTCGAGCCCGGGGAGGGACCGCGAGTAGGAACCGGTCGCGAGCACGACGTTCTTGCCGGTCACGGTCTGGTCGCCGACCTGCACGGTGTTCGGCGAGGTCAGACGACCCCAGCCCTCGACGACGGTGATCTTCCGCGCCTTGATGAGGCCCTGGAGACCCTTGTACTTCGAGGAGATGACGCCCTGCTGGTACTCGATGACCTTCGGGACCTCGACGCCGGCGAACTCGGCGATCACGCCGTACTTCTCGGCGTCGCGCGTGCCGTCGGCGATCTCGGCCGCGTGCAGGAGCGCCTTCGTCGGGATGCACCCGCGGTGCAGACACGTCCCCCCGAGCTTGTCTCCCTCGATGAGCGCGACGTTCATCCCGAGCTCGGCGGCCCGGAGCGCTGCGGCGTAGCCACCGCTGCCGCCACCGAGGACCACGACGTCGTAAGTCTGTTCCGTCACCTGGTGCAACTCCCTCGTGCGTGTTCGGGACCGGTCAGGCCCCGTGGACACCGCGGCGAGCGGCGTCCCACGGTCGGACCGTGTGGTTCCGGTCCCGTCCCGTGTGGGTCCGGCGGGGTGCGCGCGCACGCGGCCGCCCCGCCGGACTCAAACCTACTACCTGGACTGGAGCTCTTCTGCGAGCGCGATGAGTGTCCGGACCATGACGCCCGTGGCGCCCTTGCCGAGCCATCCGTAGCCGCCGCCCTTGTGCTCCGAGGGGCCGGCGATGTCGAGGTGTGCCCACGGGATGCCCTCGCCGACGAAGCGCTCGAGGAACTTGCCCGCGAGGAGCATGCCGCCGGCCGGGTTGCCGACGGTCGCGTTGACCATGTCGGCGACGTCGCTGGCGAGCCGTGCGTCGAGTTCCTCGGGCAGCGGCATCGGCCAGATCGGCTCCGCCACGGCGTCCGCGATCGCCCGCACCTGCGCGACGAGGTCGTCGCTGCCCATCAGGCCCGTGGTGCGGTCACCGAGCGCGACGACCTGCGCGCCCGTGAGCGTCGCGACGTCGACGATGGCGTCCGGGTGCTCGAGCGACGCGGCCGCCATGCCGTCGCCGAGGACCAGCCGGCCCTCGGCGTCGGTGTTGGTGACCTCGACGGTCTTGCCGTTCTTGAGCGTCAGGACGTCGCCGGGCCGCGTGGCCGAACCGGACGGCATGTTCTCGGCGAGGCAGAGCCAGGCGCTGACCTTCGTGTCGAGTCCGAGCTTCGCGGCGGCGACGGTCGCGGCGAGCACCGTGGCCGCGCCCGTCATGTCCGTCTTCATGCCGAGCATCGACGCGGCGGGCTTCAGCGAGAGGCCGCCCGAGTCGAACGTGATGCCCTTGCCGACGAGGGCGAGGTGCTTGGTCGCGGACTCGGGCGCGTACCGGACGACGACGAGCCGCGGGGGGCGGACCGATCCGCGACCGACCCCGGCGATCCCGCCGAAGCCCTGCGCCTCGAGCTCGTGCTCGTCGAGCACCTCGACGGTGAGGGGGAGGCCATCCGCCTGCGCGACCGCGACGTCCGCCACGTCCGCGGGGCCGAGGTCGCCGGCGGCGGTGTTGACGAGGTCCCGGACGGTCGCGGCCGCCTCGGCGACCACCGACGCGCGGGTCGGGTCGACCTCGACGCCGGCGGGCGCGACGACAGCGATCCGCTGGTCGCCGCGGACGGGCCCGGTCGTGCCGGTGCCCTTGTGGGCGGTGAAGACGTAGGACCCGAGCGCCGCACCCTCGAGGGCCGCCTCGACCAGCTCGGCGGTCGCGGTCGGCAGGGCGAGCGCGATCGACGTCGCGAGGGGCAGCTGGCGCACGGCGCTGCCGGCGGCGCTGCGCACCGCGGCGGCGTCGGTGCCCGAGCCGAGGCCGATGAGCGCGACCGACGCGGCGGCGACGCCCGTGCCCGGGAGGCGCACGAGCTGGTCCTTGGCGCCCGTCACGCCGATCGCGGCGAGGTCGAGGTCGCCGAGCAGGTCGGTGTCGACGAGGGTCGCGGGCCCGCCGTCCACCCCCGGTCGGACGCCGACGACGAGGACGTCGGCCTCCGTGTCGGTCGGGGCGGACGAGACGGTGGAGAGGATCGGTCGGACCATGCCCCAACCCTATCCGCGGCCTGTTCGCTGTCGGCGTGGCCCTGCCGCCCGGGGCGTCGCCCGTGCCCGCCTAGCATGGGGACGGTGAACCACCCCGAGGACCTCTACTCGTTCGTCGACGGTGCCCCCGAGGTGCCGGCGGGCCTCCACCTCGTCGCGGCGCTCACCGGCTTCGCCGACGCGGGGTCCGCGGTCGCCCAGGTCACGTCGTCGATCGAGGGCGTGCTCGACGTCACGACGGTCGTCGAGTTCGACCCGGACGTGCTGCTCGACTGGCGGGCGCGGCGACCGGTGATCACCTTCGAGCACGACCACATCGAGTCGGTCGCCGTGCCGCGGCTGACGCTGTCCCTCGTGCGCGACGAGCTCGGTCAGCCCTTCCTCTTCCTCTCGGGGTACGAGCCGGACTTCCGCTGGAACGCGTTCGTCGCGGCTGTGGCCGGCCTCGTCGAGCAACTGCAGGTCGCCGACACGACGTGGGTGCAGTCGATCCCGATGCCCGTCCCGCACACCCGGCCGATCCGGATGACGGTGTCGGGCACGCGCGCCGACCTCGTCGAGCAGATGAGCGTCTGGAAGCCGGAGACCCAGGCTCCCGCGAACGTGCTGCACCTGGTCGAGCACCGGCTCGCGCAGTCCGGACACGGGGTCACCGGACTCGTCCTCCTCGTCCCGCACTACCTGTCGGACACCGAGTTCCCGGACGCCGCGGTCGCGGCCCTCGCGGGCGTCTCGGCGGCGACCGGGCTGATCTTCCCCTCGGACGCGCTCCGCGAGGAGGGGCGCGAGTTCCTGTCGCGGGTCGACGAGCAGGTCGCGGGCAACGGCGAGCTGCAGCGGCTCGTCGGTGTCCTCGAGGAACGGCACGACGAGTACATGGCCGGCAACCCGATCGGCTCGCCGCTCACCGGTGTCGACGGCGAGGTCCCCTCGGCGGACGCGATCGCGGCCGAGCTCGAGCGCTTCTTGGCGGACCGTCGCGCGCAGGGCGACGGCACCGCGGACTGATCCCGGGCGGCGTCGGACGCGGGTCGCGTCGCGGACGTCGGACGGGCCTCCCGTCCGGTTCCTGCCTGGAGGCACGGTGCGCGCCCGCCTCGCGGGTGCGGTTCTCCACAGGTCGCGCCGCGCATCCGGCCCGGTGCTGGCGCGCCGGTAGCCTGGCCGGGTGAACTCCCGCCGCGCCTTCCTCGTCTGGGGCGTCGCGGTGCTCGCGTACGTGCTCGCGGTGGTGCAGCGGTCCTCCCTCGGGGTGTCCGGCGTCGACGCGCAGGAGCGCTTCGCGGTGTCCGCGGCGGTCCTCTCGACCCTCGCTGTCGTCCAGATCGCGGTGTACGCCGCGCTGCAGATCCCGGTCGGCATCGCGCTCGACCGCTTCGGTCCGCGCCGGCTCGTGCTCCTCGGCGCCGCCCTGCTCGTCGTCGGCCAGGCCGTCGTCGCGGTGTCGCCCACGATCGGACCGGCGATCGCCGGGCGCGTGCTCGTGGGGGCGGGCGACGCGATGACGTTCATCTCGGTGATCCGGCTGCTCCCGATGTGGTTCAGCGGCCGGATCCTGCCGCAGATCTCGCAGTGGACCGGCAACCTCGGACAGGTCGGCCAGGTGCTGTCGGCCTTCCCGTTCGCGCTGCTGCTGCACACCACCGGGTGGACCACTGCGTACGGGGTCGCCGCCGCAGCCGGGGCGGTGGGGTTCGCGCTCGCGTTCGTCGTGGTGCGGAACGGCCCGGTGCCGGTCCGGACGGGGGCGATCCCGCTGCCGCACTCCTGGGGCGGCGCGCTCCGGACCTTCACGCACGCCGTCCGGCGCCCGGGGACGCAGCTCGGGTTCTGGTCGCACTACGTGACGCAGTCCTCGGGCACGGTGTTCTCGCTCCTCTGGGGCGTGCCGATGCTGCGCGGGCTCGGGTACAGCGCGACCGAGGCCGCGGGCTTCCTGACCGTCATCGTCGTCACCGGCTTCGTCGCCGGTCCGTTGCTCGGCGTGCTCTGCGCCCGGTACCCGCTCCGCCGGTCGAACCTGGTGCTCGGGTGCGTCGCGGCCCTCGCGGTGGTCTGGACCGCGGTGCTGACGTGGCCCGGACAGCCGCCGACCTGGCTCCTCGTCCTCCTGGTGGTCGCGATGGGCATCGGCGGCCCCGGTTCGCTGATCGGGTTCGACTTCGCCCGCTCGTTCAACCCGGTCGGGGCCCTGGGCTCGGCGAACGGTCTCGTGAACGTCGGCGGCTTCCTCGCGGCGTTCGTCATGATGTTCCTCGTCGGGATCCTGCTCGACGCAGCGTCGCGCGCCACGGGCCAGACCGTCTTCGCCTGGGCGAACTTCCGACTCGCCCTCACCGTGCAGTACGTGGTGGTCGGGTTCGGCGTCGTGATGCTCCTGCACGCGCGGCACCGGACCCGCCGCGTGCTGCACGAACAGGAGGGAATACGCGTCGGCCCGCTCTGGGTTGCACTGGTTGCACGTGTGCGGAAGCGCGGCGTGCAATAATGACTACGGACCCATCGGGCCCTCGTGACCAGACGTTCCTGCCGGAGCGCGCGGAAACCGGGGGACTTGACATGGGTCCTAGTGCTGCCCGGATAGGTAGGACCGGCTGACGCGGGGGACTGCGGCGACGGCCCTGGGCGGCGAGGGAGGCCACGACCCCACGAACGTGGCACGACGAGAGAGGTGATCGCATGGCTGCCCGGAGCACGACGATCGATCCCACGAAGGACACCGAGCCCGACGGCACGACGGCCGAGACCGCCGAGGCCGAGGGGACGGCTGCGCCGAAGAAGCGCGCCACCAAGGCGCCGGCGAAGAAGGCCGCGCCGAAGAAGACCACCGCCAAGGGCGGCAAGAAGGCGAAGGCCGACGACGAGGAGCTCGACGACGAGCCCGTCGAGCCCGTGGACGAGTCCGCGGACGACACCGCCGACGACGCCGACACCGACGAGGACGCCCCGAAGGACACCAAGGCCGAAGCCGCCGCGGTCGCCGCCGGAGCGCTCGTCATCTCGCAGTCCGACGACGACGAGGCGCCGGTCTACTCGACGACCATCACGGGTGCCACCGCGGACCCGGTGAAGGACTACCTGAAGCAGATCGGCAAGGTCGCGCTCCTCAACGCCGAGCAGGAGGTCGAGCTCGCGATGCGCATCGAGGCCGGCCTGTTCGCCGAGGACAAGCTGCAGCACTCGACCGGTCTGTCGAAGCCCGAGGAGCGCGAACTCCGCTGGGTGGCCCGCGACGGCCAGCGCGCGAAGTCGCACCTGCTCGGCGCGAACCTCCGTCTGGTGGTCTCGCTCGCCAAGCGCTACACCGGCCGCGGCATGCAGTTCCTGGACCTCATCCAGGAAGGCAACCTGGGCCTGATCCGTGCGGTCGAGAAGTTCGACTACACGAAGGGCTTCAAGTTCTCGACCTACGCGACGTGGTGGATCCGCCAGGCGATCACCCGTGCCATGGCCGACCAGGCCCGCACGATCCGCATCCCGGTACACATGGTCGAGGTCATCAACAAGCTGGCGCGTGTGCAGCGCCAGATGCTGCAGGACCTCGGTCGCGAGCCCACTCCGGAAGAGCTCGCCCGTGAGCTCGACATGACGCCGGAGAAGGTCGTCGAGGTGCAGAAGTACGGCCGCGAGCCGATCTCCCTCCACACGCCGCTGGGCGAGGACGGCGACTCGGAGTTCGGTGACCTCATCGAGGACACCGAGGCGGTCGTCCCGGCCGACGCGGTGGGCTTCACGATGCTGCAGAAGCAGCTCGAGAGCCTCCTCGACTCCCTGTCCGAGCGCGAGGCGGGCGTGATCCGCATGCGCTTCGGTCTCGGTGACGGCCAGCCGAAGACCCTCGACCAGATCGGTGACACGTTCGGTGTGACGCGTGAGCGCATCCGCCAGATCGAGTCCAAGACGATGGCGAAGCTCCGCCACCCGTCGCGGTCGCAGTCGCTGCGCGACTACCTCGAGTAGGCCGATGCGTTTCCTGGTCCCGATCCTCGTCGGGCGGATCCTCCGCGCCCTCGCCCGTGCGCGGGGCGGGGGGTCCGCCTACCCCGGGTACATCGTCCTGAAGCTCGTGCCGGACTTCCTGCAGCACGTGACGAAGCAGTTCCCGAACGGCGTCGTCTTCGTGCTCGGCTCGAACGGCAAGTCGACGACGACCCACATGATCTCGGACATCGTCCGGGCGCACGGCCTGCGGGTCTTCACCAACCCCTCCGGGGCGAACCTCCCGCAGGGCATCGCGTCGGCACTCCTGTCCGAGGTGTCGCTGACCGGCAAGCTCAAGGCCGACATCGGCATCCTCGAGGTCGACGAGGCGTTCGCGGTCGAGCTCGCGGGCATCCTGTCGCCGTCCACGGTGACGATGCTCAACGTGCAGGTCGACCAGCTCTACCGGTTCTTCGAGACCGAGCGCGTCGCGACGATGATGCTCGACACCGCGGCGCTCTCGGCCCGGAACGTCATCACGAACCGCGACGACCAGTTCCTCGACGCCTACGTCGGTACGGCCGACCAGCAGGTGCTCCGGTTCGGGGCGAGTGCCGAGGTCGTCGCCGCGGCGCCGAACGGCCTGCAGAACGCGGACGACTTCGACCGGCAGGACGCCGAGCCGAACGTCGCCGACGCCGAGGTCGTCGTGAACACCGGCGACGGTGCGACCATCCGCTTCGCCGGAGCCGACATCCCGGTCCGACTGCCGGCGCGTGGGCTGCACTACGCGGTGGACGCCGCTGCCGCCACGGCAACGGCCAGCGCGGCGCTCGGCGACCAGTTCCGCGCGGACGCGGTCACGAAGGCCTTCGGCACGATGAAGCCCGCCTACGGGCGCGGGGAGCGACTGCCCATCGCGGGCGAGTCCGCCGAGTTCACGATGTTCAAGAACGCCGCGAGCCTCCAGCTCAACCTCGACGCCCTGCCGGACCACCCCGAGCAGGTCCTCATGGCGATCGACGAGGGCACGCCGGACATCTCCTGGATCTACGACATCGACTTCTCGAAGCTCGACCACGTCGACGTCGTCTCCGGTGACAAGGCCTGGCAGATCGCCATCGCCCTCGAGCACGCCGGCGTCCGCATCGGCGCCGTCGAGCCCGACGTCGAGGCCGCGATCCGCCGCATGGAGCAGCTCGGCGCCACCACCAGTGGCACGAAGAACTTCATCGTCAACTACGAGATCATGATGATCGCCCGCAAGGCCCTCGGCCACCCGGACATGGAGAAGACGGCATGACCGCCGACCGGTTGACCATCTTGCACGTGTACCCGCGGCAGATGGGCGTCTCGGGGGACCGCGGCAACGTCGCAGCCCTCGTGCGCCGTGCCGAGGCCGCCGACATCCCCACCGAGGTCGTCGAGTACGCCCCGGGCGACACCGTGCCGACCCAGGCCGACGTCGTCGTGATCGGCAACGGCCCGCTGAGCGCCATGCGGTCGCTCGGCGCCGACGTCACGAGGGTCGGCGCGGCCCTCCGCGACCTCGCGGCCGCCGGTGTCCCGGTGGTGGCGGTCGGCGGCGGGTTCGACCTTGCCACGAACGCGGTGGTCGCGACCGACGGGCCGGACGTCACGGGCTTCGGGGTCTTCGACGCCCGGGCCGTCCGCGGCGCCGAGCGTCGGGTGAACTACTTCGTGCTCGAGACGCATTACCCGCTCCTCGGCGGCGTGCCGACGCGCATCGCCGGCTTCGAGGACCACGCCACCCGCATCGAACTCGCAGACGGCGTGACGCCGTTCGCCGACGTGGTCTCCGGCGGCGGCAACCAGGCGGGCAGCCCGGTCGAGGGGGCGGTCGTCGGCACCTCGTTCGGCACGCACACGCAGGGCCCGATCCTGCCGCTCAACCCGCAGCTCACCGACGGCGTCCTCGCCGCGGCGACGGCCCGACTCGGGCGCGCCTACGCGCCGGACCCGGACCGCACGGCCTCGATCGACCGGTACGCGCGCGAAGCGCGCGCGACCATCGACCGCTACGTCGACAAGGCGTTCAAGCGGATCGCCTGAAGCGCCCGAACCACGAACGGGAGGCGCGGTGCCAGCTGGCACCGCGCCTCCCGTCCGTTGCGCCGGGCGCTACTTCGACTCGTAGAGTCGGCTGCTCTCGTCGTGCCACTCGATGGCCGTCGCCGCGAGCTTGTCCTTGAACTCGGCGCCGTGATGGGCGCAGAAGAGGAGCTCGCCGCTGGCCATGGTGGCGCGGATGTAGGCCTGCGCTCCGCAGCTGTCGCAGCGGTCAGCAGCGGTGAGCTGGTTGCTGCCGAATTCGTCGATGGAGAGGTCCTGCACGGTCTGGGTCATTGCTGTGCTCCTCACGGATCGCAGGTCGGGTGCCGGTGTTGCCACCCAACGGGTGCCGGTTGGTGACCATTTCAACACGTGCCGCCTGGATGTACGGCATCATCGGGGCACGTTTCGCTCAGCGCGGACCCGCTGGCCCCAGACCGAGTGTCAGGGCCGGGGGTGTCGGTCCGCATCAGTACGATCGGAGGGTGTCTGACTACTCCGCGCGCCACCTCTCCGTCCTCGAAGGGCTCGAGGCGGTTCGCAAGCGTCCGGGCATGTACATCGGGTCGACCGACTCCCGGGGGCTCATGCACTGCCTGTGGGAGATCATCGACAACTCCGTGGACGAAGCCCTCGCCGGGCACGGTGACGAGATCGGGGTGGTGCTGCACCCGGACGGTTCCGTCGAGGTCCGTGACACCGCGCGCGGCATCCCTGTCGACGTCGAACCGAAGACGGGGCTGACCGGGGTCGAGGTCGTCTTCACCAAGCTGCACGCCGGCGGCAAGTTCGGGTCCGGGTCGTACGCGGCCTCGGGCGGCCTGCACGGGGTCGGCGCGTCGGTCGTCAACGCCCTGTCCGAGCGCCTCGACGTCGAGGTCGACCGCGGCGGCAAGACCTACGCGATGTCGTTCCACCGCGGCGAGCCGGGCACGTTCGCCGGGGACGGGCCGGACGCACCGTTCACCCCCTTCACCTCGGGCAGTGAACTCCGGGTCGTCGGCAAGGTCAAGAAGGGTGTGACCGGTTCACGCATCCGCTACTGGGCCGACCGGCAGATCTTCACGCCGGACGCTCGCTTCAGCACGCAGGACCTCGTGAACCGGGCGCGCCAGACCGCGTTCCTGGTTCCCGGACTCGGCATCACGATCACCGACGCGCGCCCGTCGTCGATCGAGGCCGCGGCGTCGCGGGCGGCCGCCACGGGTGCGCCGCTCGAGGACGGTCCGGTCATCGAGCGCTTCCGTTACGAGGGCGGCATCGGCGAGTTCGTCGAGCACCTCGCCGTCGACGCAGGCGTGACCGACGTGTGGCGGATCCAGGGCACGGGCACCTTCACCGAGACCGTCCCGATGCTCGACGACCAGGGGCACATGGTGTCGACGGCGGTCGAGCGTCAGTGCGAGGTCGACCTCGCACTCCGGTGGGGCAGCGGTTACGAGACGGTGTTCCGCAGCTTCGTGAACATCATCGCCACGCCGAAGGGCGGCACCCACCAGGCCGGCTTCGAGTCAGGCGTCGTGAAGGCCGTGCGCGCCCAGGTCGAAGCGAACGCGCGCAAGCTCAAGGTCGGGCAGGACAAGCTCGAGAAGGACGACGTCCTCGCGGGCCTCACCGCGGTCCTGACCGTCCGGCTGCCCGAGCCGCAGTTCGAGGGCCAGACGAAGGAGGTCCTCGGCACGCCGGCGGTCCGGAAGATCGTCGACCAGGTGGTGTCGAAGCGGCTCACCGAGATCCTGACCTCCACACAGCGCACCGAGAAGGCGCAGGCCGCGACGCTGCTCGAGAAGGTCGTCGCCGAGATGAAGACGCGCATCTCCGCGCGGGCGCACAAGGAGACGCAGCGGCGGAAGAACGCGCTCGAGAACTCCTCCCTGCCGACGAAGCTCGCCGACTGCCGGAAACAGGACGCCGAGGGCACCGAGCTCTTCATCGTCGAGGGCGACTCGGCGCTCGGCACCGCGAAGCTGGCGCGCAACAGCGAGTACCAGGCGCTCCTGCCGATCCGGGGCAAGATCCTCAACGTCCAGAAGGCCTCGGTCTCGGACATGCTCTCGAACGCGGAGTGCGCGTCGATCATCCAGGTCATCGGGGCCGGTTCGGGTCGCTCGTTCGAGATCGACCAGGCCCGCTACGGCAAGATCATCATCATGTCCGACGCCGACGTGGACGGGGCGCACATCCGGACGCTGCTGCTGACGCTGTTCTTCCGGTACATGCGGCCGATGATCGAGCAGGGCCGGGTGTTCGCCGCGGTCCCGCCGCTCCACCGGGTCGTCGTGGTGAACCGGGGGAAGGCCAACGACACGCTCTACACGTACTCCGAGGCCGAGCTGCAGGCGGTGCTGAAGAAGCTCGAGAAGCAGGGCAAGAAGTACCAGGAGCCCATCCAGCGGTACAAGGGCCTGGGAGAGATGGACGCGGACCAGCTCGCCGAGACGACGATGGACCGGACGCACCGCACGCTCCGACGGGTGAACGTGCCCGACGCCGAGAACGCGGCGAAGGTGTTCGAGCTGCTGATGGGGAACGACGTCGCGCCGCGCAAGGAGTTCATCCTCGCCGGCGAGGGGCTCGACCGCGACCGGATCGACGCGTAGCGCGGGGGCGCCGCTGCGGGCCCGGCGTCGGTCGCTGACGCCGAGTCTCGGGGCGCGGGCAGCGAGTCTCGCGGTAAGCGACCGTTCTCGTGCCGTCGGGCCCGCGATCGGTCGCTGACGCCGAGTCTCGGGGCGCGGGACAGTTCCGCGTGCCGAGCGGGGCGGGGGTGTCCGCGGGGTCGAGTCTCGGGGCGCCGGCCGCGCGTCTCGGGGCGCGGGCCGCGAGTCTCGCGGTGGGCGACCGTTCTCGTGCCGTCGGGCCCGCGATCGGTCGCTGACGCCGAGTCTCGGGGCGGCGGACAGTTCCGCGTGCCGAGCGGGGCGGCTGCGGGCCCGGCGCCGGTCGCTGACGCCGAGTCTCGGGGCGCGGGCAGCGAGTCTCGCGGTGGGCGACCGTTCTCGTGCTGCCGGGCCCGCGGTCGGTCGCTGACGCCGAGTCTCGGGGTGCCGGCCGCGCCGCGCGGCCCGCCCTACGCCTCGCCCGCGGTCCCGTCGAGCGCCGCGGCACTCCCGCCGATCGAGCCGATCACGGCGTCGAGCGGGCTGCCCGACCCGTCGCGCTTCGACAACCAGTCGGGCAGGGTCCGGGCAGCGCCGTCGGTCCCCACTGCGTGCGGCGGCGCGATGCCCGCCCACGCCACGGTCAGCCCGTCCTCGCCCTTCAGGAACGCATGCGCCCGGACGCCCTGCGTCGCCCGCCCCTTCGCCGGGAACTCCGACAACGCCGACACCTTCGCGCGGCCGTTGTCGGTGCCGGGCAGCGCCGAGGACGACGTCGACACGGTGGCGACCACGGCGTAGTCCGAGCGCGGCACCGAGCCGAACCAGATCACCGAGGCGCCGGCTCCGAGCGAGACGCCCGCGACCCCTCCGGCCGGGAGGCCCTGGGGGCGGACGCCGGACGCCGGGAACCGCAGCAGCTGGGCGTTCGACGTGATGAAGACGAGGTCGTCGTCCTCCGGCGCCTGGGTCGCGCCGACGACGGAGTCGCCCGGCTTCAGGCCGATCGCGAGCACCTCGGGCTTGTCCGGCCACGCACCGGCGACGACCCGCTTCACGATGCCCTGCGCGGTCCCGATCGCAACGGAGTCGTCCGAACCCAGGGAGATGAGTGCGACCACGGCCTCGGTCCGGGGCACGCCGAGGTACTCCGACACGCGGACCCCGGCGTCGAGCCGGACGGACGCCGGAGGCACCGCGGGCACGTCGACGGGGGAGAACCGGACGACCCGGCCCGTCGAGGTCAGGGCGCCGAGCTCACCACGGACCGTGGACACGACGGAGGACCGGACGGCGTCGTGCTTCGACCGCTTCGGCACCCGCACGATCCCCAGGTCGGACGAGGGGATGTCGACGCGCACGAGCCGCCCGGTGGTCGACAGGATCACGCGACACGGGGAGTCGGCGATCTGGAGCGACTCCGGGTCGACCGCGGCCTTGCGCCCACCCTTGACCGGGGCGTCGGCCTCGGTGAGGAGCGTCCGGCGCGGGGTCGCGAACCGGTCGGACACCTCGGTGAGCTCGAGGGACACCTGCGCACGGAGACGCTCGTCGGATGCCAGGAGTTCCTCGAGCGCGGCGATGTCGGTGAGGAGCTGGTCGCGCTCGCCCTCGAGCTCGAGGCGGGAGAACTTCGTCAGGCGCCGCAACCGCAGCTCGAGGATGTACTCCGCCTGGACCTCGGACAGGTCGAACACCGTCTGGAGTCGGGACCGCGCTGCCTCGGAGTCGTCCGAGGAGCGGATGACCTCGATGACCTCGTCGATGTCGAGGATCGCGACGAGGAGGCCCTCGACGAGGTGCAGGCGCTCCTGCTTGCGCGCGAGTCGGTACTGCGACCGTCGGGTCACCACGGACAGCCGGTGCCGCACGTAGACGCCGAGCAGGTCACGGAGTCCGAGCGTCCGCGGCGACCCGTCGACGAGGGCGACGTTGTTGATGCCGAAGCCGTCCTCGAGCGGCGTGTGCTTGTAGAGCTGCTCGAGCACGGCCGTCGGGTTGAACCCGGACTTGATCTCGATCACGAGCCGGAGCCCGTGGTTGCGGTCGGTGAGGTCCTTCACGTCGGAGATGCCGACGAGCTTCTTGGACTGGACGCCGTCCTTGATCTTCTCGATCACGCGCTCCGGGCCGACGAGGTACGGCAGCTCCGTGACGATCAGGCCGACCTTGCGCGGCGTGGTGTTCTCGACGCTGACCTTCGCGCGCGTGCGGAAGGACCCACGCCCGGTCGCGTAGGCGTCTCGGACCCCGGAGAGCCCGACGATCGTGCCGCCGCCGGGCAGGTCCGGCCCGGGCACGAACTCCATCAGTTCCTCGAGCGAGGCCTGCGGGTTCATGAGCAGGTGCTTCGCGGCCTCGACGACTTCGCCCAGGTTGTGCGGCGCCATGTTCGTCGCCATGCCGACCGCGATGCCGGAGGCGCCGTTGACGAGCAGGTTCGGGAAGGCCGCGGGCAGGACGCCCGGCTGCATGATCTGGTTGTCGTAGTTCGGGACGAAGTCGACGACGTCCTCGCCGAGCCCCTCCGTCATCGCCATCGACGGCTCGGCGAGCCGGGCTTCGGTGTAGCGGGCCGCAGCGGGGCCGTCGTCGAGGGAGCCGAAGTTGCCGTGGCCGTCGACGAGCGGCACGCGCATCGTGAACGGCTGCGCCATCCGCACGAGCGCGTCGTAGATCGCACTGTCGCCGTGCGGGTGCAGCTTGCCCATCACCTCACCCGTGACGCGGGCGCTCTTGACGTGCCCGCGGTCCGGCCGGAGGCCCATCTCCGCCATCTGGTACAGGATGCGGCGCTGCACGGGCTTGAGGCCGTCGCGGGCGTCGGGGAGTGCCCGGGAGTAGATGACGGAGTACGCGTACTCGAGGAAGGAGCCCTGCATCTCCTCGGAGACGTCGACGTCCTCGATGCGTTCACCGTCGGGCAGGCCGACTGCTTCCGTGCGTGCCATGGCACCCTTCTGCGAGACTGGGGAGGATGGGAACCAGCGTACCGACGGCCCCCGACGCCGCAGCGAACCTCGCCGACGTCCTCCCGAGTTGCCTCGTCGCGCTCGGCGCTGCGGACGACGCGTGGTTGCGATCACACGGCCTGGAGGCACGGATCGCCCTCCGCCCCGCCCGCTCGGCGATCGTCGTGCTGGTCGACGGGCTCGGCGCCGCCGCGCTCGCGGCGCGTGCCGGACACGCGCGGTGGCTCGCCGCGCCGCCCGCGAGCGGCGCCGCCAAGAAGCTCCGCAGCGGGTTCCCGACCACGACGGCCGCGGCGCTGAGCACCCTCACGACGGGACGCCCGCCGGGCTCCCACGGCGTCGTCGGCTACAGCGGCTGGAACCCGGACACCGGGCGCGTGATGAACCTGCTCAGCGGCTGGGACGACGAGGTCCCCGCGGGCTGGTTCCTCGGCCCGACCCTGTTCACCGAGGCGACGGGCATCGGCGTCGACCCGGTCGTGGTCGGCCCCGGGCGGTACCGGACCTCCGGCATGACGGCGAACGTCCTCGGCGGAGCCCGCTACGTGTCCGCCGACTCGATCGCCGACCGGGTCGACGCCGCCCTCGCGGAGACGCTGACGGGCCGCTCGCTGGTGTACCTCTACGTCCCCGAGCTCGACTCCATCGGCCACAAGCACGGGTGGCAGTCCGACCGCTGGACCGCGGCGCTCGAGCTGCTCGACGGCGAACTCGCACGCCTGGACCGCACGCTCCGGCCGGACGTCGGTGTCGTGGTCACGGCCGACCACGGCGTGCTCGACGTCCCCGACCACGCGAACATCCCGATGGACCCGGCGCTCCTGGAGGACGTCGTCGGCGTCGCCGGGGACCCGCGCTGTCGCCAGCTGACCGTCGCACCGGGCACCGACGTCCGGTCGCTCGTCGGGCGGTTCCGGGCGCGCTACGGCAAGAAGGCGTACGTGGCGACCCGTGCCGAGGCGATCGACGCCGGGTGGTTCGGCCGCGTCGCGCCGGAGGTCGTCGAGCGGATCGGCGACGTCGTGCTCGTGGCCCGCGGTTCCTGGGCGTTCAACGACGACCGGGCACTGCAGCCCGGCGAGACCCCGAAGCGGATGCTCGGGCAGCACGGGGCGATGACGGACGAGGAGACCTTCGTCCCGCTCCGCCTCGCCGGCGCCTTCGCGGGCTGACGACGGCCCGGACCGGACGGCAGACGCGACCGGCCCCGTCACGCGCGGTGCGTGGCGGGGCCGGGGCGGGCCTCTCCCCACCGGCACGGCCGGTCCGCCGCTGGCGCGTCGCACCGGAACCGGCGGCGTGGGCCCAGGCCGGTGGTCAGGAGGTGTGTCGGATCAGGCGGGATCCTCCGGGCGGGTGCCGAAGACGATCTCGTCCCAGCTCGGCATCGAGCGACGGTTGCGCTTCCGGCGCTCCTGGCGCCCGTCGCTCTCCGGTGCCGACGTCGGACGGGCGTCCGGCTGCGGGGCGGTGTCCGACGACTCCTCGAAGCCCTGCAGCGGGATGTCGACGACGCTGATCGAGGTGCCGCGCGGCTCCTCCTGGTGCTCGGTGAAGGACGCCGCCTCACGCTCGCCGCGACGACGGCGCAGCGCCTCGAGGAGGTCGGCCGTCTCGTTCCCGGGGGCGCGCTCCTCGGGCGTCGCCGCACCGATGCGGGGGAGCGGCGCACGGAGCGGAGCCCGGTCGGCGACCTCGGGGTTCGTGAGCTCCTCGTCGTGGGCGTCGACGCGGAAGGCGCCGGAGTCGAAGCGGGTGCCGTCGGCGTCCTCGTGGTCGTACTCGACGGCGCGGAGGCGCGGCGCGATGCCCTCGTCGTCCGTGTGGGACAGGCGGTGGGCGTCCCCGTTGTCCGGCACGAGCGTCGCGGTCTTCGGGTCGAAGCGCCACTGGGCGTCGTGCTCGACCTCTGCCACGGTGTACCGGACGCGGACCTGCCACCCGGTGTCGGCGTGCTTCCACGAGGCCCACTCGACCCCGGTCGCCTCGCCGGTCTCGAGCTTCTCGGTGATGGCGGCGCCGAAGGTGTCCGGCGCCTCGTCGTCGACCGGTGAGACGGACACCCGGTGCGCGGCGTCGAGGATGAAGGCGCGCTCGGCCAGCACGGGGCCCTCGAAGCGTCGGACGTACTCGACGTCGACGTCGAGCGCGGCGGCCACGTCGGCGGCGTCGGCGCCACCGCGGATCCTGGCCTGGACGTCCTTGGGGGAGACCCGCTTCTGGGGACCGCCCTCGGGGTTCGCCTGCCGGACCTGCCCCGGGAGGGACGAGGTGACGGGCAGCCGGTACTCCGTGCCGCCGTCCGTCGCGAGCAGGAGTGCGCCCGACTCCACTCCGATGACTCTCAGGTCCTGCATGGTTCCGCCTTCCGATGCGTGCGTACGGTCGTGCGTCGTACCCCGTGAGTATGCAGCGCGTGGACCCCGATCCCGGGGAGGCGCACGGGCGTGCCGCGAGGTGCGGGGCGACGGTCCCGACAGCCCGGGAATGGACGGGTGGGGTGGCGGGTTGCAGCGCCAGGACGACCCGCCGGAACACTCGGTTTGCGCTCCGGCGGGCCGTGGTGCAAACTGTCGCCGCCGATCACCGGCGACGACCTCTCGATACGAGAAATGGATGGGCATGGCCACCGATTACGACGCCCCCCGGAAGACCGACGACTCCTCGGACTCGGAGTCGATCGAGGCTCTGAAGGAGCGCGTCCCCGACAAGATGTCGGGCGTCGTCGACGATGATTCCGACAACCCGGGCTCGTTCGAGCTCGCCGGTCAGGACCTCTCCGACGTCGACCTCGACGTCGTCGTCCTCCCGCCCCAGGTCGACGAGTTCACCTGCGTCGAGTGCTTCCTCGTGAAGCACCGCTCGCAGCTCGACCACGAGTCGAAGCTCGGCCCGGTGTGCGCGGAGTGCGCCGCACTGTAAGCACGACCACCTCGGAGCCCCCGTCGCCGTCCGGCGCCGGGGGCTTCTGCGTACGCGGGTCTCGTGCGGCGCACCCGCACCCGCACCCGCACCGCACCCGCGCGCCGCTCCGCGACGCTGCCGAGCGGGTGCGCCCGGCCGACTCGACGCGGGTCAGGACCGCAGCGCGGCGACCACCGCGTCCGGGCGACGGACGCTGACGAGCCAGTACGGGGTCGGGTCGGCATCGTCACGGACCTCGACCTTGACGACGCCCCGGACGTAGCCGCGGAAGAGCGTCCACGCACGGGCGTCGAGCTCCGGACCGCGCTGGGAGGTCGCCGCGGTGCCCTCGAAGCCCTCGACCTCGCCGACGACCTCGCGCGGCAGGTGCGCGCGACCCGCCCGGAACTCGGTGTCCGTGACCTCGATCGTGGGTGCGAGGGCCCACAGCAGCACGAGCACGCCGATCTCCATGCCGATCGCCACGAGCACCCCGGCGAGCACGCTGATGGGGAGGAAGACGAGCAGGCTGGCGGGGATCACGAGGGCGGTCGCCAGGTAGAGCGCGGGCGGGGCCCAGAGTCGTTCGCGGTACAGGGTCACGAGACCATCCCACCACGAGTCGGGCGCCGTCCACGTCGCAGATCACGGAGAGGTCACGGCTGCACTACCCTCGTCACGTGACCGAACCAGTCAACGTGCTCTGGACCGGAGAGAACCCTCCCGGCTACGCCCACCCCGGGGACGCCGGAGGCGACCTCGTCTCCGCCGAGGCGTTCGTCCTGCAGCCGGGGGAGCGGCGCCTCGTCGGCACCGGCCTCCGGATCGCGTTGCCCGACGGGTACGCCGCGTTCGTGGTCCCCCGGAGCGGACTCGCCGCCAAGCACGGGATCACCATCGTGAACTCGCCGGGGACGATCGACGCCGGCTACCGCGGCGAGGTCAAGGTCGCACTGCTGAACACCGACGCCGCCGAGCCCTACGAGGTGCACGTCGGCGACCGCATCGCGCAGGTCGTCGTGATGCCGGTACCCCGCGTCACGTTCACCCGCGTCGACGAGCTCCCCGAGAGCGTCCGCGGCCAGGGTGGGTTCGGCTCGTCGGGCTACGGTGACCGGAGCGGTACCGTCAGCAACGCCGCAGAGGACGTCCAGGAAGGGACCCGCGCATGAAGTTCGGCCGCCGCAAGCGTGACGAGGTCGAGGTGGCGGAAGCCGTCGCCGACGAGGTGGAGGTCGCCGACACGACCCCCGAGGTGGACATCGCCACCGACGCCGACGCGGACCTCGACGAGGTGGACGCGGTCGCACCGACCGACAAGTCGGCCCCCGAGGACCGCGCCGAGAACGGGCCGCACGACGAGACCGAGGCGAACCTCGTCCGTCCGTACGTCGACCTCGGCGGGGTGAAGGTCCTCCCGCGTGAGGGGCTGCACCTCCGTCTCGAGGTCGAGGAGGGCTCGCAGCGCGTCGTCGCCGTCGGGCTCGACTACGACGAGTCGACGCTCCAGGTCCAGCCGTTCGCGGCGCCCCGTTCCACCGGTCTCTGGCACGAGATCCGGGCGCAGATCGCCGAGCAGATCGAGCGCCAGGGCGGTGAGGTCTCCGAGGTCGACGGCCCGTTCGGCCCCGAGCTGCGTGCCCTCGTCCCCGTCGCCAACGAGAACGGCGTGACCGAGGGTGCCCGGCCCGCCCGCTTCATCGGGGTGGACGGCCCGCGCTGGTTCCTCCGTGGCGTGATCGCCGGCAAGGCCGCCGAGACGCCCGACGACGCCGCGGACATCGAGGACCTCTTCCGCAGCGTGGTCGTGGTGCGCGGTGCGACGCCGATGCCGCCGCGCGACCTCATCCCGCTGCACATGCCGAAGTCGACACAGTCGGCCATCTGACCCCGCCTGGAGGCACGGTGCCGGACCACGACGACACCACCCGACCCGACGGGGTCGCGCCCGACGACCGCACGGCCGACGGGGTCGCGCCGGTCGACCGCTTCGCGGACGAGCGGGGTGAGCCGCTGTCCCTCAACGCGCAGCTCCGCGACGCCGTCCGGAACGCCGGCATCGGCCAGGTCGCCCCGGGTGAGGCCCCGTCCGGCCGCGCCCTGCTCACCGCGGTGGGCGGCGTGCGCGGCCTCGCGGAGTCGGTGCTGCCCGGGTTCGGGTTCCTCGTCGTCTACGCGGTCACGAAGGAGCTCGTCCCGAGCGTCGTGATCCCGGTCGTCATCGGTCTGGTGTTCGTCGTGCTCCGACTCGTGCAGCGCCAGTCGCTCGCGATGAGCTTCGCCGGCATCCTCGGGGTCGCGGTCTCGGCGGGACTCGCGCTCCTCACCGGCAAGGCGGAGAGCAACTTCATCCCCGGGATCGTCATCAACGCCGTCAGCCTCGTCGTGCTCCTCGTGACGCTCGCGATCCGGCGACCGCTCATCGGGCTGATCGTCGGGCTGCTGCTGCCGCAGGACGAGGACGGCACCGGGACCGACTGGCGTGCGGACCCGGGCAAGCGTCGCGTCCTGACCGTCGCGACCTGGCTGTGGGTGGGGCTCTTCGCACTCCGGCTGCTCATCGAGATCCCGCTGTACCTCACCGCGCAGGTCGAACTGCTCGCCGGGATCAAGCTCATCACGGGCGTGCCGCTCTACGCCGCGCTGCTCTGGGTGACGTGGTTGCTCGTCCGGACCGTGTTCACGCACGACGAGGGTGCCGCCACGGTGTAGAGTTGTCTCGACATCGAGATACTTTCCGCCGGACCCTCGCGGGCTGGCGGGTTTAGGTTTGCCTTGCTGGTGGGACGTTCTGCGGCCCGCTTGGATGGGGGCACACCGATCAACCAGGGAGGCGGCACAGTGGCTGCAGTCAACAGCTTCGGCTCGAAGGACACGCTGTCGGTTGGGGGTGTCGACTACGCGATCCACCGGATCGACACGGTGCCCGGGCACGAGAAGCTCCCGTACAGCCTGAAGGTGCTGCTCGAGAACCTCCTCCGCACCGAGGACGGTGCCAACGTGACCGAGGAGCAGATCCGTGCCCTCGGCTCGTGGCAGCCCGAGGCCGAGCCCGACACCGAGATCCAGTTCTCGCCGGCCCGAGTGGTCATGCAGGACTTCACGGGCGTGCCGTGCATCGTCGACCTCGCCACGATGCGCGAGGCGATGGCCGAGATCGGCGGCGACCCGAACAAGATCAACCCGCTGTCGCCGGCCGAGATGGTCATCGACCACTCCGTCATCGCCGACCTCTTCGGCCGCGAGGACGCCCTGCAGCGCAACACCGACCTGGAGTACGAGCGCAACGGGGAGCGCTACCAGTTCCTCCGCTGGGGCCAGACGGCGTTCGAGGACTTCAAGGTCGTCCCGCCGGGCACCGGCATCGTCCACCAGGTCAACATCGAGTACCTGGCGAAGGTCACCTACACGCGCGAGTTCGACGGCGAGCTGTACGCCTACCCGGACACCCTCGTCGGCACCGACTCGCACACCACCATGGTGAACGGCCTCGGCGTGCTCGGCTGGGGCGTCGGCGGCATCGAGGCCGAGGCGGCGATGCTCGGTCAGCCGGTGTCGATGCTCATCCCGAAGGTCGTCGGATTCAAGCTGTCCGGGTCGATCCCGGCCGGCGTCACCGCGACCGACGTGGTGCTCACCATCACGCAGGAGCTCCGCAAGCACGGCGTGGTCGGCAAGTTCGTCGAGTTCTACGGCGAGGGCGTCTCCGAGGTCCCGCTCGCCAACCGCGCGACCATCGGCAACATGAGCCCCGAGTTCGGGTCGACCGCGGCCATCTTCCCCGTCGACGCCGTCACGCTCGACTACCTCCGTCTGACCGGCCGTTCCGAGGAGCAGATCGCCCTGGTCGAGGCGTACTCGAAGGCCCAGGGGCTCTGGCACGACCCGTCGGTGGAGCCCGCGTACTCCGAGTACATGGAGCTCGACCTCTCCACCGTCGTCCCGTCGATCTCGGGTCCCAAGCGCCCGCAGGACCGCATCGAGCTGTCGCACGCGAAGGACCAGTTCGAGGTCGACCTCGAGAACTACGCGATCGCGGACCACTCGCAGCAGGACAAGGCCGTCGCCGACACCTTCCCGGCCTCCGACCCGGTGGCCGCCGCCCCGGGTGACGAGCACGCCGTGCAGGACGACGAGTACGCCCAGCCGTCCGAGACCCCGGCCGAGACGCACGTCTCGAGTGCCCCGACCACGATCACGAAGCCGACGAGCGTCACCGTCGGCGCCGGCGACGCGTTCACGATCGACCACGGTGCGGTCGCGATCGCCGCGATCACGTCGTGCACGAACACGTCGAACCCGTCGGTCATGATGGCCGCGGGCATCCTGGCGCGGAACGCCGCGAAGAAGGGCCTCAAGGCCAAGCCGTGGGTGAAGACCACCCTCGCGCCCGGCTCGAAGGTCGTCACCGACTACTACGAGAAGGCCGGCCTGACCAGCTACCTCGAGGACCTCGGCTTCTACACGGTCGGCTACGGCTGCACCACCTGCATCGGCAACTCTGGTCCGCTGCCCGAGGAGATCTCGCAGGCCGTCCAGGACAACGACCTCGCCGTGACCGCGGTGCTCTCGGGCAACCGCAACTTCGAGGGCCGCATCAACCCCGACGTGAAGATGAACTACCTGGCCTCGCCGCCGCTCGTCATCGCGTACGCCCTCGCCGGCTCGATGCACTTCGACTTCGACACCGACGCCCTGGGCAAGGACCAGGACGGCAACGACGTCTTCCTCAAGGACATCTGGCCGGACGCCGCCGAGGTGCAGGACGTCATCGACACCTCGATCGACACCGAGATGTTCACCCACGAGTACGGCTCCGTGTTCGAGGGCGACGACCGCTGGAAGAACCTGCCGACCCCCACGGGCGACACCTTCGAGTGGGACAGCGAGTCCACCTACGTCCGGAAGCCCCCGTACTTCGAGGGCATGACGATGCAGCCCGACGCGGTGTCGGACATCTCGGGCGCACGCGTGCTCGCGAAGCTCGGCGACTCGGTCACCACGGACCACATCTCGCCGGCCGGGTCGATCAAGGCGGACAGCCCGGCGGGCAAGTACCTCGCCGAGCACGGCGTCGACCGCAAGGACTTCAACTCCTACGGTTCGCGTCGCGGCAACCACGAGGTCATGATCCGCGGCACGTTCGCGAACATCCGCCTGCGCAACCAGCTGCTGGACGGCGTCGAGGGTGGCTACACCCGTGACTTCACGACGCCCGACGGCGCGCAGTCGTTCATCTACGACGCCTCGCAGCACTACCAGGAGCAGGGCATCCCGCTCGTCATCTTCGGCGGCAAGGAGTACGGCTCCGGCTCGTCGCGTGACTGGGCGGCGAAGGGCACGAACCTGCTCGGCGTCAAGGCGGTCATCACCGAGAGCTTCGAGCGCATCCACCGCTCGAACCTCATCGGCATGGGCGTCGTCCCGCTGCAGTTCCCGGCGGGGGAGACGGTCGAGTCGCTCGGACTCGACGGCTCCGAGGTCGTCTCGATCTCGGGCCTGACCGAGCTCAACGAGGGCCGGACGCCGAAGACCGTGCACGTCACCGCCGAGCCGAGCGAGCACTCGCCCGCCGGCAAGGAGACCGTGGAGTTCGACGCGGTCGTCCGCATCGACACCCCTGGCGAGGCGGACTACTACCGCAACGGCGGCATCCTGCAGTACGTGCTCCGCTCGCTCGTCTGAGCAGCGCCCGGACCGGTCGCTGACGCGACCACCTGACGGACTGGAGGCGCGGTGCCAGCTGGCACCGTCCTCCCTCGCAGGCTCGGTCGGCGCGCCCCGCGCAACGCTTCGCGTTGCACCGAGCGGGGCGCGCCAGTCCGTCGTCCGGTTGCGTGGATAGTGTGGGGACCTGTCCCACGAAAGGAGCGCCCCGTGGACCTGCTTCCGAGCATCACGTCGCCGCGCGACCTCAAGCGTCTGTCCGACACGCAGATGACCGACCTCGCCGCGGAGATCCGGCGGTTCCTGGTCGCCGAGGTCGCCAAGACGGGCGGGCACCTCGGGCCGAACCTCGGCGTCGTGGAGCTGACGCTGGCGATGCACCGCGTGTTCGACTCGCCGCACGACCCGTTCGTGTTCGACACGGGGCACCAGTCGTACGTGCACAAGCTCGTCACCGGCCGACAGGACTTCTCGCGGCTCCGCGAGCGCGGCGGGCTCGCCGGTTACCCGCAGCGGAGCGAGTCCGAGCACGACATCGTCGAGTCGTCGCACGCGTCGTCGTCGCTGTCCTGGGCGGACGGCATCTCCCGCGCCTTCCAGCGGACGGGCCAGGCAGACCGGACCGTCGTCGCGGTCGTGGGCGACGGCGCCCTGACCGGCGGGATGACGTGGGAGGCGCTCAACAACATCTCGGACAGCAACGACCGTCGGCTCGTGATCGTCGTGAACGACAACGGGCGCTCCTACGCCCCGACCATCGGCGGGATGGCGCGGTTCCTCAGTTCGGTCCGCACCCGACGCGAGTACCGGGCGCTGTTCGAGAAGTCGCAGGCGGTGGCCTCCCGCTTCGGCGCGCCGGGGCGTGCGTTCTACCGGGGCATGCGGGGCGGGCTGCACGGGTTCCTCTCGCGCTTCACGAACAACGAGGCGCTCTACTCGAACCTCGACATCAAGTACATCGGCCCCGTGAACGGGCACGACCAGCGTGCGATGGAGGCGGCCCTCCGCCAGGCGAAGGCGTACGGCGCACCGACGATCGTGCACGCCATCACCGAGAAGGGGTACGGCTTCGAGCCGGCGCTCCGCGACCAGGCCGACCAGTTCCACGCCGTCGGACACATCGACCCGGAGACGGGGGAGTCGCTCGACGTGTCGTCCGGGCCGTCGTGGACGTCGGTGTTCGCCTCTGAGCTGGCGTCGATCGGGGCTTCGGACGAGAAGATCGTGGCGATCACCGCCGCCATGCTCCGGCCGACCGGGCTCCACCTCTTCCAGGAGCAGCACCCCGACCGGGTGATCGACGTCGGGATCGCGGAGCAGCACGCGGTCACGACCGCCGCCGGGCTCGCGTACGGCGGGCTGCACCCCGTGGTGGCGCTCTACGCGACCTTCCTCAACCGGGCCTTCGACCAGGTGCTCATGGACGTGGCGCTCCACAAGGCCGGTGTCACGTTCGTCCTCGACCGCGCGGGCATCACCGGCCCGGACGGCCCATCGCACCACGGCATGTGGGACCTCGCGCTCCTGCAGGTGGTGCCCGGCATCCGCATCGCCGCCCCGCGCGACGCCGCCACCCTGCGCGAGGAGTTCCGGGAGGCCGTGGCCGTCGACGACGCGCCCACGGTGCTTCGATGGTCCAAGGGCCAGGTCGGGCCGGACATCCCGGCGCTCCGGCGGTTGCCCGACGGCGTCGACGTCCTCCGCTCCCCGTCGTCCGACCAGGAGCCCGACGTGCTCTTCGTCGCCGTCGGGTCCATGGTGCCCGTCGCGCTCGAGGCGGCGGCGCTGCTGGAGGCGCAGGGCATCGGCGCGACGGTCGTGGACCCGCGGTGGGTCGTCCCGATCCCGGCGTCGCTCATCGATCTCTCGCGCGAGCACCGGCTCGTCATCACGATCGAGGACGGAGTCCGGGTCGGCGGGGTCGGGACGCGGTTGCGCCAGGACCTCCGGGCCGCGGGTGTCGACACCGGTGTGAACGAGCTCGGCCTGCCGGACGAGTTCATCGACCACGCGTCCCGGTCGCAGATCCTCGCGGACGTCGGGCTCACGGCGCAGGCGATCGCGCGGGACGTGATCGACCAGGTGGTCGGGACGAAGGTGCCGCAGGCGAAGCCGGCGCGGTCGCGGTCGAGCGCGGGGGCCGAGCGGTGACGCGCAGCGACGAGGTCGTGGGCGTCGTCGGACCGGACGCCCCTGGACCGCTCCAGCAGACGGAGGACGCTGCCGATCTCCGCGCACACCGTGCTGCTCTGGCCGAGGACGACGGGTCCCGCGTGCCGTTCGAGGACCTCCGCGCGGAGGTCTGAGGGTCACTGCTGACCGGCTCCGGCGGCGCCGGTCAGCTCGCGGAGCACCGCGAAGACGATGCTCTCCGCGCGGAGGGCGAACGACGTGCGGCGTCCGACCACGGCGCCGTCCGCGGTGGAGTTCGGCTCCGCACAACCGAAGTCGCCCCGCACCACGGGGAACCGTGGTGCGGGGCGACTTCGGTTGTGCGAGAGAGACGCGCCCGGCTAGCGCGAGGCGGGCCCCACGATCGCCGGGTCGTGGAACGTGCCGTCGAAGACGCGCTCCGAGGCACCGGAGCGGTCGAGGTACGGGCTGATGCCACCGGCCTGGAACGGGTAGCCCGCACCGAGGATGAGCCCGAGGTCGATCTCCTCGACGTGCTGCACGACACCGTCCGCGAGCATGCGGTGCACCTCGTCGGCGAGGGCGTCCTCGAACCGCTGCTGCATCGTCGCGGCGTCGACGGGCTCGGCGTCCTTCTTCGCGGGCGCGACGAGCTTCACGGCAGCGGGGTCGTACCCGGTCGCGTTGCCCTTCTTGTCGCGGGTCAGGATCGTCCCGTGCTCGGCGATCCGCTTCAGGCCGTCGCCCGGGTAGAAGCGCTCGGGCCACGCTGCGTGGTGGGAGTCGAGCACGTGCGCGCCGACGGGCAGGCCGACGAGCTCGAGCAGCTCGAACGGCGACATCGGCAGGCCGAGTGGCGCTGCGCCCTGCGCGACGACCTCGAACGAGGTGCCCTCCTCGACGCCGCGCATCGCCTCGCCGAGGACCCGGGCGAGCACCCGGTTGACGACGAAGCCGGGCTGGTCCGCCGTGACGATCGCGGTCTTCTTCAGCGTCTTCGCGACGGCGAGGGCCGTGGCCACCGCCTCGTCCGACGTGTGCTCAGCCCGGACGACCTCGACGAGCGGCATGACCGCGACCGGGTTGAAGAAGTGGAAGCCGACGAGCCGCGCGGGTTCGGTGAGCACCGAACCCATCTCCGCGACGGACAGCGAGGACGTGTTCGTGGCGAGGATCGCGTCGGGGGCGATGACCTGCTCGATCTTGCGGAGGACGTCCTGCTTGACGGACATCTCCTCGAACACGGCTTCGATCACCCAGTCGGCGTCGGCGAAGGCGTCGTACGAGACCGACCCGCTGACGAGCGCCTTGATGCGGTTCGCGTCGTCGGGCGACACCCGGCCCTTCGCGAGCATCTCGTCCACCGAGTCCCCGATGCGGGCGACGCCGGCGTCGACGCGCTCCTGCGACACGTCCGTGATGACCACGGGCACGCCGAGACGACGGGCGAAGAGCAGCGCGAACTGCGATGCCATGAGCCCGGCGCCGAGGACGCCGACCTTCGTGATCTTCTTCGCCTCGACGCCCTCGGGGGCGCCGACGGGCTTCTTCGCACGCTTCTGCACGAGGTCGAACGCGTACATCGACGCGGCGAACTGGTCGCCTGCGAGCAGGTCCGCCAGGGCGTCGTCCTCGTCGGCGAACCGCTCGTCGAGGGAGCCCGACTTGGCGGCGGCCACGAGGTCGAGTGCTCGGAACGGCGACTTCGGGACGGTGCCGATCTTCGCCGCGACCTGGCCGCGGGCCACCTTGACGACGGTGCCCCAGGCGGCCTTCTCGAGGATGCCCGGCTCGTTGGACCGTTTGACCGACACGCGCCCGCTGATGACGCCGTCGGCCCAGGCCACCGCGGACGGCAGGAAGGTCACCGAGGGGATCAGCGCGTCGCCGATGCCGAGCTCGACCGCGGCCTTGCCGTCCATGAGCCGGTTGTTCTTGAGCGGGTTCTCGACGATGACGCGGAGCGCCTTCTCGGGTCCGATCAGGCGAGGGAGGAGCGTCGCACCGCCCCAGCCCGGGATGATGCCGAGGAAGACCTCGGGGAGACCGATGCCCTGCGCCGCCGACGAGAACACGCGGTAGGTGCAGTGCAGCGCGATCTCGAGCCCGCCGCCGAGTGCGATGCCGTTCACGAACGCGAACGACGGCACACCCAGGTCGGAGAGCTTGCGGAGCGTGGCGTGCCCGAGTGCTCCGAGCTCGTGCGCGACCTCGCGCGAGGGCAGCGCCGCCGCCTGCGACAGGTCGGCGCCCGCGGCGAAGCAGTACTCCTTGCCGGTGATCGCGACCGCCTGGATGCTGCCGGCGGACGCCGCCGCGCGCAGGGTGTCGAGCACGTCGGACAGCTCGCGCATGGTGCGCGGACCGAGGGTCGACGGGCGCTTGTGGTCCTTGCCGTTGTCGAGCGTGACCAACGCCAGCGTGCCACCGGAGGGGAGTGGCACGTGCTTGACGTACGAGTGGGTGACGACCTCGTCGGCGCTGAGCTCGGTCAGCTGGTCGATCGGGGTGGTGGTCATCGTCAGGCCGCCTTCCGTGCCGCGCTCTTGCTGAAGTTCGGGTTCTCCCAGATGACGGTGCCGCCCTGGCCGAGCCCGATGCACATCGTCGTGATGCCGTACCGGACGTCCGGTCGCTCGGCGAACTGCGCGGCGAGCTGGTTCATCAGACGGACGCCGCTCGACGCGAGCGGGTGCCCGACGGCGATGGCGCCGCCCCAGGCGTTCACGTTCGGGGAGTCCTGCGCGATGCCGTAGTTGTCGAGGAACGCGAGCACCTGCACCGCGAACGCCTCGTTGATCTCGAACAGCCCGATGTCGTCGATCGTCAGGCCGGCCTTGCGCAGCGCCTTGTCCGTGGCGGGCACCGGTCCGACGCCCATCACCTCGGGCTCGACGCCCGCGAACGCGAACGAGACCATGCGCATCTTCGTCGACAGGCCGTGCTGCTTCGCGCCGTCCTCGGACGCGAGCAGGCTCATGGTGGCGCCGTCGTTCAGGCCGGCCGCGTTGCCGGCGGTGACCCGTCCGTGGGGCCGGAACGGCGTGCGGAGGGCGGCCAGCGCCTCCAGGGTGGTGCCCGGACGCGGCGGCTCGTCGGTCGTGACGATGTCCCAGCCCTCGCCGGTGTTCACCTCCACCGGGACCACGTCGGGCTGGAGCTTGCCGGCGGCCCAGGCCGCTGCGTACCGCTGCTGCGACTGCACCGCGTAGGCGTCGGTGCGGTCCTTCGTGATCGCCGGGAAGCGGTCGTGCAGGCGCTCGGCGGTCGAGCCCATCACGAGCGCGTCACCCGCGACCATGCGCTCGGCGACGAAGCGCGGGTTCACGTCGGCGCCGAAGCCCATCGGGTGCCGACCCATGTGCTCGACCCCGCCGGCGATGGCGACGTCGGCCGCACCGAACGCGATCGCGCCGGCGAGCGTCGTGACGCTCGTCATGGCACCCGCGCACATGCGGTCGATCGCGTAGCCCGGCACCGACTTCGGGAGTCCGGCGAGCATGCCCACCGTGCGGCCGAGGGTCAGGCCCTGGTCGCCCTGCTGGGTGGTCGCGGCCACGGCGACGTCGTCGACCGCCGCACCGTCGAGCTGGCTGTTCCGGTCGAGCAGGCCGCGCATGGCGTGGACCGCGAGGTCGTCCGCACGGGTCTTCCAGAACACCCCCTTCTCACCGGCTCGTCCGAACGGTGTGCGCACACCGTCCACGAACACGACGTCTGATGCCTTGGGCAATCCGGGCCTCCAGATCCTCTTCGATCGAGTCGGGGCACGTTCCGCCCCGACCGGCCGGGCAGCGCCCGGCGACGGTACCGACGCTATGCCCGCAGCCTGGGCGGACGCATGCCGGTTGGGGTGTTCCTACGAGTCGGTGTTGCTCTCGGCAGCAGGCTGCTGTGCGGCCTCGACAAAGGCGTGCGCGATGATCGAGGAGGTCTCCTCGACCTGCCACGGTCGGGCGTCGTGCGCGGCGAGGGCGGCACCGACGGTCTCGGTCGCGATCGGCGTCGGCGGCTCCCAGGACACGGACCGGAGGGTGTCCGGGGTGAGCAGGTTCTCGACGGGCAGGTCCAGGGCCTCGGCGCGCGCGAGCACGGCGGCGCGGGCTGCCTTGTACCGGCGGTCCGCGTCGGGGTTCCGGTCGGCCCAGGCGCGGGGAGGGGGCAGCGACGGGTCGCCGGCGGCGCGGAGCTTCGGGAGGTCCTCGGTGGTGCGTCCGGCCTCGACGGCGGCCCACCAGCGGTCGATCTCGCTGCGGCTGGCCCGGCCGGTGAACGCCTTGAGGCCGGCGAGCTCGCCCTTCGACGCGGGGTTCGCGGCGGCCGCGGCGACGATCGCGGCGTCCGGGATCGTCCGGCCCGGGGCGACGTCGGCCTCGCGGGCGTACTCGTCACGGGCGGTCCACAGCGCGCGTGCGATCGCGAGCGCTCGGGCGCCGCGGAGCGCGTGCATGCCGGACAGGCGGCGCCAGGGCTCCGTGCGCGGCGGCTTCGGCGCACGGTTCAGCACCGCCGCGAACTCCTCCGCGGCGATCCGGGTCTTCCCGGCCTCCTCGAGCACCGCGGCGAGGGCGTCCCGGAGGTCCGGGAGCAGCTCGACGTCCAGCGCGGCGTAGACCAACCAGGACTGCGGCAGCGGCCGGGTCGACCAGTCGGCGGCGGAGTGGGCCTTGGCGAGCGTGATCCCGAGCAGCTGCTCGACGACCGCGCCGAGTCCGACCCGCGGGAAGCCGGCGATCCGGGCCCCGAGCTCGGTGTCGAAGATGCGGGTGGGGACGAGCCCGACCTCCTGGAGGCACGGCAGGTCCTGCGAGGCGGCGTGGAACAGCCACTCCTCGTCGACGACGGCGGCCTGCAGCTCGGCGAAGTCGCCGATCGCGATCGGGTCGAACAGGAACGAGCCCGCGCCGCGGCGGAACACCTGGATGAGGTACGCGCGCTGGGAGTAGCGGTAGCCGCTCGCGCGCTCGGCGTCGACCGCGACGGGTCCGTGTCCCGCGGCGATCGCGGCGACGGCAGCCTGGTACTCGGCGCGGGACTCGATGACCCGGACGACCTCGTGCCCGTCCTCGAACGGCGAGGTCGCGGAAGGTGCGGGGTCAGTCACGTGCGGTCCTCCTCGGGGCCAACAGGGTCACGCCGTCCGAGGTGGGCGGCAGGCCCGCGAGCATCGCGACGATGTCCTCCCAGGCCCGGACGTGCGCGGTGAGGTCCTCGTCGCGCGGCGTCCACGACGCCCGCAGCTCGAGCTGCGCGCCGTCGCCCTGCGCCGCGAGGTCACCGTACCCGCGCGAGATGATCTTGGTGGCCGTCCCCGAGGCGTGGTCGTACGTCGCGCCGTGCGCCGCGAGCGCGTCGACGAGCCAGCTCCAGGTCACGTCGGCGACGAACTCGTCGACGCCGATCTCCGGTTCGAGCGGGGCCTGCGCGAAGGTCACGATGCGGAAGGGGCCGTCCCAGCCCTGCGGTTCTTCGGGGTCGTACAGGGCGATGAACCGGCCGGTGCCGAGGTCGGAGTCGACGCCGTGCACGGCGCCCGAGACGTCGGCGGCGAGGGCCAGCGACCACGGCGCGATCCGCGACGGGGAGGGGATCTCGGTGACGGTGGTCTCGGTGCGCGGCCGGTCGGACGCCACGAACGCGCGGAGCCTGGCGAAGGCGTCGGGCTCTCGGGATTCGGACACGGATGCAGACTAGGCTCCCGGGCATGCCCGGATCAGCACGACCCGCCGAGGACGCCCTCCAGCGATCGGCCCGGTCGGCCGGGGTCGTGGCGCTCGGCGCCGGGCTGGCCGTCGCCGCGGTCGGAGCGGCCGCCGTCGGGGGCGTGGTCGCAGCGGTCGCCCGGGCGGTCGTGACCCCGGACCGCAAGCGCGTCGAACGGGTCCCCATCCTCGCGGTCGACCCCCAGGCACGCACCGTCACGGTCGAGCGGACGGCCGACACCGAGCTGCAGGGGCGCTACAGCCTCTGGTTCGGCGCCGGCACCGGCCACATGCGCGTCGGCGAGGTCCTCGGGACCACCGACACCACCGTCACACGACGGATCATCGCGATCGACGCCGGTGACCCGACGAACGCCCGTCGTGGTCGCTGGGGCGGGTGGTTCTACCTCACGCCGGGCGAGCTCGACGTCCCGGTCGAGGACGTCGACGTCCCGACCCCGAACGGCCCGGCCCCCGCGTGGGTCGTCCGTGCCGACGACCCGGAGGCCCCGTGGGCGGTGCTCGTGCACGGCCGCGGAGTCACCCGGGCCGAGACGATCCGTGCCCTCCCGGTGTTCCGGGCCGCGGGCTACTCCGTCCTGCTGGCGTCGTGGCGCAACGACGGGGTCGCCCCGCGGAGCGTCGACGGCCGGTACGGCCTCGGCAGCACCGAGTGGGAGGACGTCGACGCCGCGCTGCGGTGGGTCGCCGGCGAGGGTGCCTCGAGCGTCGTCCTGATGGGCTGGTCGATGGGCGGCGCGGTCGTCCTGCAGACCCTGCTCCGGTCGTCGTCGGCGCACCTCGTCGACGGGGTCGTCCTCGAGTCGCCGGTGGTCGACTGGCACGCCGTGCTGAAGTCGCAGGGCCAGCTGCTCCGGCTGCCGAAGGCGGTCCGGAAGGTCGCGCAGTGGGTCCTCCGCGCGCCCGTGCTGCACCGGGTGGCCGGGTTGCGAGCGCCGGTGGACCTGCGCGAGCTCGACATGGTCGCGCGGGCGGACGAGTTGCACGTCCCGATCCTGCTGCTGCACAGCGACGACGACGGCTTCGTCCCGTCCTCGGCCTCGCACGACCTCGCGCGCGCCCGGCCGGACCTCGTCCGGCTCGAGGTGCAGCACACGGCCCGGCACACGAAGCTCTGGAACCACGACGCCGACTGGTTCGACGCGCGCATCCTCGCGTGGCTCACCGAGGTGGTGCAGCACCAGGGCGCGGCCCGCGCGTCGTAGACGCGACCGAGGACGGACGGGAGGCCCGTGGCGGATCCGCCACGGGCCTCCCGTCCGTCAGTCCGCCGGCGCTGTGCCCCCGCGCCGCTCGGCGGCCAGCGCGCGGACCTGCCGCTGCACCCGGCCGAGCATCCCGACCATCCCGCGGATCCGCAGCGGGCTGACCGCCTTGGAGAGCCCGATCGTCAGCGGGTAGTCGGCGGGGACGGCCAGGACCTCGTCGACGGTGAGACCCGACAGTCCCTGCGCGAGGATGGACGCGAAGCCGCGGGTGGTGGGTGCCTCGCGCGGCGCGGTCGCGTGCATGCGGACCACGTCCGGTGCGTCGCCGTCCGCGCCGACCGTCACCGTGATGAACACGGGGGACTGGCACTCCTCGACGCGCTCGAGCTCCTCCTCGTGCCCCTGCAGCCGCTCGGGCAGCGCCGGGAGCTCGTCGGAGAACTCCAGGAGCAGCTGGAGGCGGTCCTGCTGGCCCAGCTCGAGGAAGTCGTCCCGGATCTGCGCGAGGGTGGCGGGCAGTGCGGCGGTGTCGTCGCTCATCGGGTCGGGGCCGCCCCGGGCTCGGATCCCTGGACGATCGGGACGCGCACCGCGCTGCCCCACTCGGTCCACGACCCGTCGTAGTTGCGGACGTTCCCGTAGCCGAGGAGGTGCTGCAGCACGAACCAGGTGTGGCTCGACCGCTCACCGATGCGGCAGTAGGCGATCACCTCGTCGGCGTCACCGATGCCGGCGCCGTCGCGGTAGATCGCGTCGAGCTCCGCACGGTCCTTGAAGGTGCCGTCCGGAGCCGCCGCGGTCGCCCAGGGGATGTTCACCGCGGTCGGCACGTGACCGCCGCGGAGGGCGCCCTCTTCGGGGTAGTCCGGCGCGGTGGTCCGCTCACCGGAGTACTCCGGGGCGCTCCGCACGTCGATGAGGGGCTTGCCGAGGTGGGCGAGGACGTCCTCCTTGAACGCGCGGACCGGCTCGTCGTGGCGCTCGACGACCGGGTACTCGACCGGGGTGACCTCGGTTCGGTCGGTCGTGAGGGCGCGGTCCTCGGCGATCCACTTCGCCCGGCCGCCGTCGAGCAGACGGACGTCCTCGTGACCGAAGAGCGTGAAGACCCAGAGGGCGTAGGCCGCCCACCAGTTGTTCTTGTCGCCGTAGATGACGACCGTGGTGTCGCGGGCGATCCCCTTGCCGCCGAGCAGGCGGGCGAAGGCCTCGCCGTCGATGTAGTCGCGCTGCACCGGGTCGTTGAGGTCGGTGTGCCAGTCGATCTTCACGGAGCCGGGGACGTGCCCGGTCTCGTAGAGCAGGACGTCCTCGTCGGACTCGACGACGACGAGGTCCGGCGCGCCGACCCCGGCGTCGAGCTGCTCCTGGAGCCACTCGGTGGAGACGAGGCGCTCCGGGTGGGCGTAGGCGGCGAACTTCGCGGACGGGTCGACCGGTGCGGTCATGGCTGGGTACCTCCAGGTGGTGGACGGGCACCGGACTAGGATCGGTCCTCGGTGCCTGTGGGCAACGGTACGCGGACGTACCGTGCTCCAGCCGCAACGTTGCACCGCACGACATGCTTCCCGGAGGGCCGTCCTTGCCTGAACACGCCTCGGCGCCGAGCCACCTCGTCGACCGCGACCCGCAGGTGACCCCGCAGCAGATGGCCGCGGCGCTCGTCCCGCCGCCGCAGTTCGCCGACGCGTCCTTCGAGTCCTACCGTCCGGACCCCGACTACCCGTCGCAGGCCGAGGTCCGCGACACCGTCGCCGCCTTCGTCGCGTCCGGTGCCGGCGCCGCCGCTCCCCGCCGCGGACTCTTCGGCCGACGCCGGAGCACCGCACCCGAGGCCGGTGCGAAGTCGGGCGTCTACCTCGACGGCGGGTTCGGCGTCGGCAAGACCCACCTGCTCGCGGCGGCCTACCACGCGGCGTCCGGTCGGAAGACGTTCGGCACCTTCATCGAGTACACCGCGCTCGTCGGTGCGCTCGGGTTCCAGGGCACGGTGGACCTCCTCCGCGGGACCGCCCTCGTGTGCATCGACGAGTTCGAGCTCGACGACCCGGGCGACACGATGATGATGACGCGGCTCATCAAGGAGCTCTCCGAGACCGGCACGCGGTTCGCCGCCACGTCGAACACCCCGCCGGGGGCGCTCGGCGAGGGGCGCTTCGCGGCGCAGGACTTCCTCCGCGAGATCCAGGCGATGTCCGACCGGTTCGACACCCTCCGGATCGACGGTCTCGACTACCGCCGGCGCGCGGTCGACGAGTCCGCCGCGGTGGTGCCCGACGTCGCCGCGGCGCTGCCAACCGGTGCCGTCACGCTCGACGACTTCGACGCCGTCGTCGCGCACCTCGGCACCGTGCACCCCTCGAAGTACGTCGCGCTCGTGGAGGGGCTCGACGCGGTCGGGCTCACCGATGCCCGGCCCTTCACGGACCAGACCGACGCGCTGCGCTGGGTCGCGCTCGTCGACCGGCTGTACGACGCGCAGGTGCGGATCGTCGCGTCGGGCACCCCGCTCGACGCGGTGTACCCGCAGTCGATGCTCGACGGGGGCTACCGGAAGAAGTACCTCCGCGCGGCATCGCGCGTGGTGGCGCTGACGCGCGCGGCCTGACGGCGCGACCGGGCGCCGGACGGGAGGCGCGGGGCGGGCCCGCACCGTGCCTCCAGGCCGGCACGCACCACGCTGCGAAACGACCGTCCAGACGGTCGCAGGGGAGTCGTGGCGCGCGTCCAGCGGATGCGCCGCACGACGAAACACAACGTTCACACGCCGCGTCATCGCGTTACATCCGCGAAACAGTTCGTGCTCATCGGTGAAACAGCACCTCGCCAAACTCGACAGCACCCGAGGCGGTCCAAGAGCCGTTCGTGCAATCGAGAGGTGAACAGATGCTTGATCAGGGCAACACGGCATTCGTGTTGATCATGGCGGCGCTGGTGTTGTTCATGACACCCGGCCTGGCCTTCTTCTACGGCGGACTGGTGAAGGCCAAGTCCGTCATCAGCATGATGATGATGTCGTTCGGTGCGATCGCGCTCGTCGGCGTCCTCTGGGTGCTCTACGGCTACGCGATCGCCTTCGCGAACCACGGTGCGGGGACGAACGTCGCCGGCATCGTCGGCTTCTTCAGCATCGACTGGAACCAGATCGGCCTCGGTCAGGCGTTCGAGGAGTCGCAGGCTTCGACGATCAACGCCGCCTACCCCTCGATGGCGTTCGTCGGCTTCCAGGCCACGTTCGCGATCATCACCGTCGCCCTGATCTCCGGTGCCATCGCCGACCGCGCCAAGTTCGGCGCGTGGATGATCTTCTCCGGCATCTGGGTCACCGTGGTCTACTTCCCGGTCGCCTCGTGGGTGTTCAACCTCACCTCGGGCATGTTCGCCACCTGGGGTGTCATCGACTTCGCCGGTGGTACCGCGGTCCACATCAACGCCGGTGCCGCGGGTCTCGCGCTCGCCATCGTCCTCGGCAAGCGCGTCGGCTTCGCCAAGGGTGCGCACAAGCCGCACAACCCGCCGTTCGTGCTCCTCGGTGCCGCGATCCTCTGGTTCGGCTGGTTCGGCTTCAACGCCGGGTCCGAGGGTGCCGCCGACGGCGTCGCCGCGCTCGCCTGGGTGAACACGCTCGCCGCTCCGGCCGCCGCCGTCCTCGGCTGGCTGCTCATCGAGAAGATCCGCGACGGCAAGGCGACCTCGATCGGTGCCGCCTCCGGTGCCGTGGCCGGTCTCGTCGCGATCACGCCGGCCTGTGCGGCGCTGACCCCGGGCTGGGGCATCCTGCTCGGCTTCCTCGCCGGCGTCATCTGCTGCTTCGCGATCGACTGGAAGTACCGACTCGGCTTCGACGACTCGCTCGACGTCGTGGGCGTCCACCTCGTCGGCGGCATCTTCGGCACGCTCTACCTCGGCTTCTTCGCCAACGGCAGCGGTCTGATCTTCTCGGGCTCGTTCGAGCAGCTCGGCAAGCAGGCCACGGCCGCCGCGGTCGTCGGGCTCTACTCGTTCGTGCTCGCATTCGTGATCGGCTTCGCCATCGAGAAGACGATCGGCTTCCGCGTGAAGACCGAGGACGAGGTCGCGGGCATCGACACCGCGGTCCACGGCGAAGAGGGCTACGTCCTCTACGAGGAGCGCGACGAGACGCCGATCTCCGTCCGGTAGCTCGGGCTCTCCCCGCTCTTCCCGCTCTTCCTCCCGCCCGATGGGCCCCGCGCACACAGCAGGCGCGGGGCCCGTCGGCGTGTGCGGAGGGCGCGTCGCGTGGGTGGGGACTCGGGACGACAGGGCTGTTGTCGTACGACAGCGGCGATGTCGCAGGTGGTCGGGTGCCGCTGCCGGCGCGTGCGAGGGGGTGCGGGTGTGCGGGTGCGGGCTCGGGACGACGGTGTCGTCGTCGTACGACAGCGGCGATGTCGCGGGTGGTCGCGTGCCGCTGCCGGCGCGTGCGAGGGGGTGCGGTTGCGGACTCGAGACGACGGTGTCGTCGTGGTGCGACATCGGCGGTGTGGCGGGTGGTCGGGTGCAACCGCCGGCGTCTGCAAGGGGCGACGGAGCTGTTGTCGCACGACAGCGGCCGTGTCGTTCGCCCGAGATCATGGCGACGGTCATGGAGGACGTCGAGCGCCGCTGGGGAGCCTCGACGACTCCCCGCGGGCGATCGGCCTGCGGGACAGGAAGGTCGCGACGCTGCGATCGCAACGGTCGTCGCATTCTCGTCGTGACCACGGACGAGAGGCGCGGCGCGGGTCGGACCCGCACCGCGCCTCCCGGCAGATGGTCGCGTCAGCGACCCGCTGTCGTCATCACCAGGCGTAGTCCTCCGGCGAGGTCTTGTGGCCGGGGAAGATCTCGTCGAGGCGCGCGAGCGCCGTGTCGTCGAGGCGGATGTCGACGGCGCGGACCGCGGACTCCCACTGCTCCATCGTGCGCGGGCCCGTGATCGGCGCCGTGACGGCCGGCTGGTGCAGGAGCCACGCCAGGGCGAGTTCGCCCGGTGTGTGGCCGAGCTCCTTGGCCAGCGCCTCGTAGGCGGCGAGCTGGTCGTGGTGTCCCTCGACGTACTCGGCACTCCGCCCGGAGAGGCGCCGGGAGCCGTTCTCGGTCTTCTCGATGACGCCGCCGAGGAGACCGCCCTGCAGCGGCGACCACGGGATGACGCCGAGCCCGTAGTGCTCCGCGGCGGGCAGGACGTCGCGCTCGACGTCGCGCACGACGAGGTTGTAGATCGACTGCTCGCTGACGAGACCGAGGAAGTTACGGTGCTTCGCGGCCTCCTGCGCCTGCGCGATGTGCCACCCGGCGAAGTTCGAGGAGCCGACGTAGAGGACCTTGCCCTGCGCGACGGCGACCTCGAGGGCTTGCCAGATCTCGTCCCACGGCGTCGCACGGTCGACGTGGTGGAACTGGTAGAGGTCGATGTGGTCCGTCTGCAGCCGCTGCAGGCTCGCGTCGAGGGCCTGGCGGATGTTGTAGGCGCTGAGCTTGCCGCCGTTCGGCCAGTCGATCATGTCGCCGTAGACCTTCGTCGCGAGGACCGTCTTCTCGCGACGGCCGCCGCCCGTGGCGAACCAGCGGCCGATGATCTCCTCCGTGGCGCCCTTGCCGACCGAGCCGCCGTAGCCGTTCGCCGTGTCGAAGAAGTTGACGCCGAGCTCGTGGGCCCGGTCCATGATGGCGTGCGAGTCGTCCTCGCTGGTCTCCGGTCCGAAGTTCATCGTCCCGAGCACCGCTCGCGACACCGACAGCCCTGTCCGTCCGAGATGTGTGTAGTCCATGGAGCCGGTCTACGCGTGCGGCGCTGGGCGAGCCAGGCCCTGGCGGTACCGGTCTCGGGGTCGGGGTCGGGGTCGGGGTCGGGGGTCGGCCTGGTCGGGCCCGCGGGCCTGGTCGTGGTCGGGGGTCGTGGTCGTGGTCGTGGTCGTGGGTCGGCCTGGCGTATGCGTCCCGGGGTATGGGCCGCCCGAGGGTGGGAGTAGCGTGCCGCAGGTGAACATCCCCGCACTCCGAGGCAGCCGGATCATCGGGTTCGGCCACCACCAGCCCTCGCGCATCCTGACCAACGACGAGCTCTCGACGATGGTCGACACCAACGACGAGTGGATCACCACCCGCACCGGCATCAAGACTCGACACATCGCCGGACCCGAGGACACGGTCACCTCGATGGCGGTGGAGGCCGGTCGAGCCGCCCTCGCCGACGCCGGTGTCGACCCGTCGGAGGTCGGTCTCGTGGTCGTCGCGTCCACCACGCACGAGGACCGAGCGCCGTACACGGCCGGGCGGGTGGCCGCGGAACTCGGACTGTCCGGCCGGGCAGCGCCGATCGACATCAACACGGCGTGCAGCGGCTTCGAGTACGCGATGGGCATCGCCGACCAGGCCGTGCGCACCGGCTCCGCGGACACGGCGCTCGTGATCGGGTCGGAGAAGCTGTCGGGCATCGTGGACTGGACGGACCGGTCGACCTGCGTCCTCGTCGGTGACGGAGCGGGCGCGGCCGTCGTCGGCGTCTCGGAGGAGCCGCAGATCGGACCGGTGTCGTGGGGGAGCGTGCCCCACCTCGAGCAGGCCGTGCGCGTGTCCGGCGAGCCGGCGCGGTTCTCGCAGGAGGGACGGTCGATCTACCGCTGGGCGATCACGGAGGCGGCGGACCATGCGCGCGCGGTCGTCGAAGCAGCGGGCCTCTCGATCGAGGACATCGAGGTGTTCGCGTTCCACCAGGCGAACCTGCGCATCATCGAGCCGCTCGTGGAGGCGCTCGGCGGTTCGCCGAGCTACGTCGTGCGGGACGTGGTCGAGTCGGGGAACACCTCGGCCGCGAGCGTGCCGTTGGGCCTCTCGAAGGCCTGGGCGCGTGGGGAGCTGCCCGAGGGTGTGCCGGCGCTGCTGTTCGGGTTCGGGGGTGGCTTCGCGCACGCTGGGCAGGTCGTCACGACGCCGGTGCGGCGCGGCTGAGGAGCGATGCGGGGCCGGTCGGGGCCGGTGCCGCGTGGCTGAGGAGCGGTGCGGGGCCGGTCGGCGCCGGTGCTGCTGCGGCGGGGTTCGGTCCGATGCCGCTGCGCTGCCGAACGGGACCGGCGTCGCCGAGCCACGTGGAGGTCGGGAGGTGGTCCCGATTCCTCAGCGGCCGTCCGGGGTCTCGGGGCCGGGCGTCTCGGCCCAGAGGTCGACGTCCGGCTTCCGCCGTCGCCACGGCAGGCCCTTGCGCTCCGTCCCGACCTTCGGCTGCGCGACCTGCTCGGGCGCATTGGCTGCCTTGGGCTCCTTCGTCGATCGGCCCGGCTTCGGCGCGAGGACGACCGGGAAGGACGCCGGCGGCACGCCGAACCCCGTCCGTGATGCCTGCACGACCTTCCGCCCGAGGGCGTGGTTGCCGATCCCGCCGACGGCCGCGCCGATCCCGAACGGCAGCGCCCGCCCGACGATCGTCGTGCCCTGGCGGGCGGCGAAGCGCCGGACGAACTGGTCGCGGACCTGGCCGCCGATCCCGGAGACGACCTGCTTCGGCAGGGAGGCCGTCACCATCTCGCCCCAGAACGCCGTCCGTGCTTGACCGCCGGCAGCCTGGCCTGCGAGTTGCTTGATCAGCTGGGTGCCGGGAGTGCCGAGGATGAGCGCCATCACCAGCGTGCGCGCCCGCTCCGGGTCGTCCAGGGCGATGCCGTGGACCTCGGTGACCGACTGGGCGAACAGCGCCGTCGTCTCGAGGAAGCCGACCGTCTCCGCCCCGCTCAACCCCAGTGCTGCGGCCATACCGACGCCGGGGATCACGGCGCTCGCACCCACGGCTGCTCCGCCGGAGGTCACTGCCGTGAGGTACTGCCGTTCCAGGATCTGGATGATGTCCGCAGGGGAAGCGTCCGGATGCCGACGGCGGAGTCGGTTGACGTGCGCGACCACGACCGGTCGTTGCACGCTGAGGACGCGGTCCAACCACTTCACCCAGCCGCCGGTCGTCTCGACACGCTGTCCGTTCGTCGTGGAGGGGTCGGGTTCGACCGGTGCGACCGGCATCCGGATGATCGCCTGGTCGTTGTGCTGTCGGGCCATGCGGGAGACCGTACGCTGCGCTGGTGGGAGCGGTCCCCGAAGCGCTGATGCCGGTCCTGGGCCCGCTCATCGGCACGGCACGCCTGCCCGTCGGAGTGCCTGCCGCACTCGTTCCGGGTGCATGAGGTCGGACCAGCTGAGCCGGACGACGAACCGGACCTCGGGGAAGGACCGGACGAAGTCCTCGCGCCGCTTCTCCCGCCAGTAGGCGTCCGCGGTCGTGCTCGCGCCGAGGAGGTCCGGGTCCTCGTACTTGCCCCGGCCGTCCACCTCGACCACGACTCCCTGCACGGGGAACCAGAAGTCGACGACGGCGGTCTGCTCGCCCGGGCGCCGGAACTCGTGCTGCTGGACGGGTTCGGGGGTGCCGAGCTGACGGAAGCGCACGCGGCACATCGACTCGGCCGGTGACCCCGAGAGCGCCGACCCCGCTCGCACGGCCAAGGACGCGCGGGCGGTCTGCTCCCGCAAGCCGCGTGCGACTTCGAACTCCAGCATCTCCGGCCAGACGGCCCGTGCATGCAGTGCTGCGTCCAGCATCGGCAACGAGGTGGTCAGGGGCGCCACGGCTGCGACGTCGACCAGGGTACGGACCAGCGACGTCACGCCAGCACCGTCACAGTCGACGTCCTGGACGCTCGGCACAGCAGCCCAGCGCTCGTGCAGGTGGTCTGCACCCGACCGGTCAGGACGGACGCGTGTCATCGCTGTGGTCTCGGTCTTCCCCCGACGCGGGTCGACGAGGTCCACACGACTGGGCGGGTCACCGATGTACGGAAGCCCGTGCACGGCTGCTGCGGACAGGTGCGAGATCCGAGCTGGGGGCCGGACGCGTGGAGCCGTCGCTCGGACGAGGAGGAGGTGCGCTTCCTCCGGGCGGAGTGCCGCGAGAACCGCTTGTTCGACGAAGACGCCAGGACGGACCACGGCGAGGAGACCGCGGTGGACGTCTCGTTGCAGGCGACGCCGTTCCGCGCTGTCGTGCGCGGCCGTTCGGATCAGCGGGACGTCGATCGCTCGTGTTGCCATACGGACAGGCTCGCGGGACCAACCGGAACCGTGGCCGACGCGTGCCTGTTCTGTGGAAGGTGATCCGTGCCTCCCGGCCTGTGGAGGACCGGTGCGTCCGCAAGAGGCGACGTCGCTGTTGTCGGACGACGACGGCTGTGTCGCCAGGAAGCGTCTGCAACTGTTGCGCGCGCACGGGACGACGACTCCGTTGTCGTACGACGGCGACGGGGTCGTTCGACAGCGGTGAAAGAGGCCTGGCGCGCAGCAGGAACACGCGGCACCGTCGGCCTGTTCTGTGGAAGGTGATCCGTGCCTCCCGGCCTGTGGAGGACCGGTGCGTCCGCAAGGGGCGACGTCGTTGTTGTCGGACGACGACGGCCGTGTCGCCAGGAAGCGTCTGCAACTGTTGCGCGCGCACGGGACGACGACTCCGTTGTCGTACGACGGCGACGGGGTCGTTCGACAGCGGCGATGGCTCGCCGCGACGGCGCGCCGCGGCGCGCGCCTAGCGCCGGGCGAGCTCGGCGCGCAGCGGGAAGTCCTGGTCCTCGAGGATGAGCTGGGCGCCGACCGAGGTCCGGGCGTTCACGACCACGGGCGCGAGCAGGTTCACCGTGGTCCCCTCCGCGGCCGGGTTCGCCACGACGAGCAGCATCGCGTCCTCCGCCGACCCGAGCCCGAGCACCTCCACCTGCGCCGAGGACAGCACCGGCGCGTACGAGGGCAGGTGCACCGCGGCGTCGAGCAGGAACAGCCGCGAGGTGCCGCCGACGAGCGTGAACAGCCCCTCGGAGTCGGCGACCGGCGTCAGCACGAAGTCGGAGCCGGTCAGGCCGAACGGCGGCACGGGGAACGTCAGGTCGATGCTCATCGGAGGTAGTCCATCAGGGTCGGCTGCAGCACCTTCGCGGTCACGGCGAGGGCTGCCTGGTAGTTGGTCTGCTGCACCTGGAGGTCGAGGACGGCCTTCGCGAGGTCCTTGTCCTCGACGTCCGAGCGACGCCCCTCGAGCGCCACGGACGCGGTCTTCAACGAGTCCTGCGCGCTGAGGGCGGTGGCGTGCCGGACACCGACGTCCGCCTGCGCCGCGCGCACGGTGTCGAGCGCGCCGTCGACGTCGTTCAGCCTGGGGTTCACGTTCACGCCGTTCTGCAGGTCGGAGACGATCGAGTCGATGACGGCGAACACCGACGACGAGCCGGAGCCGAAGACGGCCGCGCCCGGGGTGTCGACCCGGACCGTGGCGTCGTCCCCGAGCCGCCGCGAGACCGCGGTGCCCGAGGTGGCGAACCCGGTGGCGGGGTCGTACGCGGCCGACGCGGTGGAGGCGCCGGCGAAGACGCTGCGCGTGCCGTAGGTGGCGTTCGCGCGCGCCTCGAGGTCGGACTTCAGGGACCGGAACTCGGTGACGAACGCGTCGCGGTCCGTGTCGCTCATGGTGCCGGAGTTCGCCGCCTGCACCGTGAGGTCGCGGATGTTCGTCAGGACCGAGTACACCGAGGTCAGCGTGCTGTCGGTCGTGGCGAGCCAGCCGACGGCGTCGTCCGCGTTGCGGGCGTACTGCGCGTTCGCGGCCTGCTCCTTGCGCACCTGCATCGACGTCCCGGTGCCGATCGGGTCGTCGGACGGTCGCGAGATGTTCTTGAGCGTGGTCGCCTGGTCGGTGAGCTGCGCGACCTTCGCCGCACCGGCCTGCAGCCGCGCGCTGGCGGCGGCCATCGACATCTGGGTGGTCACCCGGGTGATCATGTTCAGCTCCTGCCGACGAGGCCGACGCGGTTGATGAGGGTGTCGAGCATCTCGTCGACGGCGGTCAGGACGCGCGCGGCGCCCTGGTAGGCGTGCTGGTAGCTCAGCAGGTTGACGTTCTCCTCGTCGAGGTCCACGCCCGCGCCGGACTGCTGCTGCGTCCGCGCGCTGGTCAGGGCGAGTCCGGTGAGCGTCGACTCCGACGCGGCCGACCGGGAGGCACTGCCCACCCCCGTCACGAAGGTCGCCCAGGCCGCGTCCGGGCCGTCGGCGGACGCGCCGAGTCGCGAGAGCGCGTCGGCGAACGAGTCGTCGAGCTCGCCCGCCGCGTTCCGGGTCGCGAGGCCACCGGCGTCGGTCGGCACGACCGAGAGCCCCTGGGCCGCCGGGACGCCGGCCGCGAGGGCGAAGAACGGCGCGCCCGTGGTGCCGTCCGGGGTGGTGCCGGTGGTGTGGACGGCGTTGACCGCGGCCGCGAGCTTCGTCGCGACGGCGTCGTACGAGGCCGATGCCTGTGCGAGTGCGCCACCGGTGCCCTGCGCGTTCGCGGGTGCCAGGAGCGACAGCGCACCGCCGATCGACCCGCCGGACAGCGTGACGGCGCCGGCCTGTCCCGACGTCCAGGTCAGCGTCACCGCGGCGCCGTCGTGCAGCGCCGTGGCACCGCCGATCGCGACCGCACGGGCGTCGGTGCCCTGCACGATCGGGTTGCCGCCGATGAGCACGTCCGCCGTCCCGTCCGCGTTCGTCCGGACGGTGCCGCCGGCGAGGGACGCGATCTGCTCGGTGAGCTGGTCGCGCTGGTCGACGAGCTCGTTGGCGTTCCCGCCCGCGGCGAGGGCGGACCGGATCTGCCCGTTGAGGTCGGCGACCTGCTTCGCCGCGTCGTTGAGCTGCGTGACCTGCGTTGCGACGGTGGCCCGCGTGGTCGACCACTGCTGGTCGAGCGCATTCGAGCCGCTCGCGAGGGTCGACGCGACCGTGCCGGCGGCCCCGAGGAGCGTGCTCGCGGCGCCGGGGTCGTCGGGGTGCGCTGCGACCCCGCCCCAGGCCGACCAGAAGGCGTCGAGCTTCGCGGCGAGGCCGTTCGTGCCGGGTTCCTGCAGGCCGGTCTCGAGCGCGCTCAGGGCGGTCGCACGGGCGTCGGCGTACGCGGAGGACCCGGCGGCGACGCGGACGCCTGCGTCGAGCGTGAGGGACCCCAGCCGGGCGATGCCGTCGACGGAGACGCCCTGCCCGGCGAGGGCCGCGGTGCCCCGCACGAACCCGGTCTGCACGGCGGGGACGGACGACTGCGTGACGCGCTGCCGGGTGTAGCCGGTCGTCCCGGCGTTCGCGATGTTCTGCCCCGTGACGTCGATGCCGGCACGGGCCGCGGCGAGGCCGGAGTACGCGGTCGCGAGGGATCCGAAGGTGCTGACCACGACTACAGGTTCCCCTCGAAGAGCCGTGCGCCGTCGGAGCCGGAGCCGCTCGCGCCGGAGGCGTCGTACGTCGCCGGCGACCCGACCGTGCCCGCGAGGGTCTCCTCGGTCGCGTGGGCGGCGGCACGGAGGAAGCGGTCGTTCTCGTCGCGGAGCGCGCCGATGTGCGTCGTCAGCTCGACCATCGCGGTCAGGTGGGCGGCGAGGATCTCGCCCCAGGGGCCGCTCGGTGCCGCCGCGACGACGTCGCGCAGGGGAGCGTCGGCGGCGACGCCCCACTCCTCGGCGACCTCGGCGCTCGACGCGGCGCGCTCGAGGCCGGTGCTGCGGAGGCGTTCGAGGACCTGCTCGACCTCGCGGCTGGCGTGCGACACCCAGCGGGAGCGTCCGGCGGCGAGCAGGAGCTGCTCCTCCTCGAGCTTGAACGTGAGCAGTTCGAGCAGTTCACGCTCGCGCCATAGTACGGCGGACAGGTCGTTCACGCTCATCAGCTCCTCCCGGGGTGGTGGTCCTGTCCGTCATCCGGCGGACACGGGGTGCTATCGGTCCCGCTGCTCCGGACGTAAGCGGTCCGCGCGACCCGACCGACGGGGCGGACGTACCCCGGGCCTCCCGTCCGGACCCGATCGGGGGACAGAACAGCGCGTACCGGGGCCCGGGTCCCCACAAATGCGGACGCCGATCCGGCCCGGTCACCCCCGCTTTGGGTACGGATGAGGGCCTGTTCAGTGCCTTCTCAGCCGATACATTCAGAACGCACCCCGGGGGACAGACCCGGCACGCGTCGCAGGGACGCCAGGTGCTCGCCCGGAGGGACCCGGGCGGTCTTCGACGTACGTTCCGGCCGGTCGCGGCCGGTGTCCGTCGTGCCCACCGACGGGCGACCCACGGACGGGCTTCAGGTCGAGCAGGGGATCAGCAGCATGGACCGCACCGAACGCAACACGATGATCGTCGAGCACCTCCCGCTCGTCGGCTACATCGTCGCCGACGTCCGGGCCCGCGCCACACACCTCGACCGCGACGACCTCGCGGCCGTCGGTTCCCTCGCCCTCGTCGCCGCCGCCGACGCGTTCGACCCGACGCTCGGCGTGCCGTTCGGCGCGTACGCCCGCACCCGGATCACCGGCGCCATCGCCGATGACATGCGCTCCGCTGACTGGGCCTCGCGCGGGACCCGGAAGCGGATCCGCGAGACCCTCGCCACCCAGGAGGCGCTCTCCGCCCGACTCGGCCGCTCGGTCGGCGTGCAGGAGATCGCCGACGCGATGGGTGTCGACCGGCAGACCGCTGCCGACGCCATGAACGACGCCGGCCGCACCGTGACCGCGATCGACGAGACCGTGCACGACGTCGTGGCCGCGGACGTCGTGCTCCCGGGTGACGACCTGCTCGAGACGGAGAAGCGCCGCTACCTGCGCGCCGCCGTCGAGGCCCTGCCGGAGCGCATGCGTTTCATCGTGGAGGCCGTCTACTTCGGTGACCGCTCGGTCACGGACGTGGCCGCCGAGCTCGGCATCACGCACTCCGCCGTCTCGCAGCAGCGCTCCGAGGCGATGCGGCTGCTCCGCGACGGCCTCGCCACGCACTACGGCGACGGCGGGGCGACCCCCGAGCCGGTGTCCCGGACCACCGCGGCCCGTCGGAGCGCCTACCTCGCGAAGGTGGCCGCCAACGCCGCCGCCGGGGTGGCCCGCGCCGTGCACGACGCCACCGTCCCCACGGTGCCGGCGGCCGGCTGAGACGTCCCGCCGGAACTTTTCCGGACGGGCACCTAACGACTCGACGCCAGCGGCCGAGAGTCACCCGTGTCAGCCCATGGACGGGCAGGCACCGAACCCAAGGATTCACGGAGGAACACACCATGGGTATGTCCATCAACACCAACCTCTCGGCACTCAACACGTACCGGAACCTCAACGCGACGCAGAACGACCTGTCGAAGTCCCTCGAGAAGCTCTCGTCGGGTCTCCGCATCAACCGTGCTGCCGACGACGCTGCCGGTCTGTCGATCTCCGAGGGGCTGAAGTCCCAGGTCGGTGGCCTCACGGTCGCCGCCCGCAACGCCCAGGACGGCATCTCGGTCGTGCAGACGGCGGAAGGCGGTCTCACCGAGACGCACGCCATCCTCCAGCGTGTCCGTGACCTCGCCGTGCAGGCGGGCAACGACTCGAACAACGCGGACTCGCGCACCGCGATCTCGACCGAGGTGACGCAGCTCAGCGCCGAACTCGGCCGGATCGCCGACTCGACGAACTTCAACGGCATCAACCTGCTCGACGGCACCGCCGGCACCGCAGGCGACGGCAAGCTGAACTTCCAGGTCGGCGCGAACGGCGACGCCGCGAGCCAGATCACCGTCGACCTGTCGGGTGCGAACGTGAAGACGGTCTCGACCGCCGTCGCCGCGCTCAAGTTCGACTCGGCGGCCGACGCGCAGGCGTCGATCACCGCGATCGACGCGCAGATCAAGGACGTCTCGTCCGCTCGTTCGAACATCGGTGCCATCCAGAACCGCTTCGACCACGCCATCAACGTGACGAACGTGGCCAAGGAGAACCTCACCGCGGCCGGCTCGCGCATCACCGACGTCGACATGGCAGAGGAGATGGTCAAGTACACGCGCGACAACATCCTCAGCCAGGCCGGCACCTCGATGCTCGCGCAGGCGAACCAGAGCACGCAGGGTGTGCTCTCGCTCCTCCGCTAGTGAACCCGGCGGCGTCCACCGGTACCGTTCGGGTGTCCCGGTGGGCGCCGCACCCCTCCCGTCCCGTCTGAAGGAGCGCGCGTGTCGTCCGTGTCCTCGGCGTCGTCGCTCGCGATCGACGGCCTCGTCAGTGGCCTCAAGACCACCGACCTCATCAACTCGTTGATGTCGATCGAGCAGGTCCCGCAGACCCTGCTGAAGAACAAGGTCACCACGACCAACTCGTTCATCTCGTCACTGCAGACGATCAACGGGCTCGTGCAGACCCTGGCCAGCAAGGCGTCCGACGCCGCGAAGGCCACCTCCCTCGACGTGTTCGCGGCGACCTCGTCGTCCGCGGGCGTCACCGCGACGACCGGCACGGGTGCATCGGCCGGGTCCGTCAGCTTCACCGTCGGGTCGACCGCGACCGCCCAGGTCGGCGTCACGGCCGCGATGTCCACGTGGTCCGACGCCGCCGGTCCGCTCACGATCGTCCGGGCCGATGGCACGCAGACCACCGTGACCCCGGCGTCCGGGTCCCTCGACGACACGGTCTCCGCGATCAACAAGTCGGGCGCGGGCGTCACCGCGACGAAGGTCGCCGCCGGCACCGACACCGACGGCACCAAGCTCTACCGCCTGCAGCTCACCTCGACGACGACCGGGGCCGCCGGCGCGTTCAGCCTCTACCGCGGGTCGGGCGCCGACGTCACCGCCGGCACCGCGACCGACGTCCTGGACGGCACCGGCGCGGCCGTCGTCACCCGGGCGAAGGACGCCAGCGTCACCCTCTGGGCCGGCACCGCCGCGGCTCAGACCGTCACGAGCGCGTCGAACACGTTCGCCGACCTGCTGCCGGGGCTCAGCGTCACCGTCAGCCAGGTGAGCGCGGACCCCGTCACGGTCTCCGTCGCCCAGGACATCACGAAGGCGCAGGCCGTGGCGAAGGGCCTCGTCGACGCGATGAACGCCGTGACCGCGTACTACGGCTCGAACACCGGGGTCACGAGCACGACCAGCCCCACGACCGGGACCACGACGACCACCGCGGGGGTCCTGCTCGGCGACGCCACGACCCGCTCGGCCGTCCAGGCGCTCAGCTCGGCGATGTCGGCTCCGGTGAACGGAAAGTCGCCCTCCTCGATCGGGATCGTCGTCACGAAGGACGGCGACTTCACCTTCGACGAGGACGCGTTCCAGAAGGCCCTCGCCGCCGACCCGGCGGGCACCCAGGCGATGCTCTCGGGCGTGGCGGCCTCGGTCGGCGCGGTCGCGACGAGCGCGTCGGACAAGTACGACGGGTCGATCACCTCCGCGATCTCCGGCCAGCAGTCGGTCGTGAAGGACCTGAACACCCAGATCGACAGCTGGACCGACCGCCTGACCATGCGCCGCGCCACGCTGCAGACGCAGTACGCGGCGCTCGAGACCAGCCTCAGCAAGCTCCAGTCCCAGTCGAGCTGGCTCTCCGGCCAGCTCGCCACGCTGTCGAGCTCGAGCTCCTGACGGGAACCGAGATGACCTACGACCTCCAGGCCGCCGCCTTCCGGCAGGCCGCGAAGCCCCGCACGGTGACGGACCAGCGCCGCGCGCAGTACACGAACGAGGCCGTCCTCTCCGCGACGCCGGCGCAGCTCGTCACGATGCTCTACGACCGGCTGCTGCTCGACCTGCACCGCGCCGAGGCCGCGCAGACCGGCAGCGACTGGGAGGCCGCGCGCGAGCAGCTCCTGCACGCGCAGGCGATCGTCGGCGAGCTGTCGTCGACGCTGCGGATCGACGCGTGGGACGGCGGCGAGGGCCTCCTCGCGATCTACAACTACGCGAGCACGTCGCTCATCACGGCCAACGTGCACCGTGACGTCGGGGCCACCCGCGACTGCATCCGCATCCTCGAGCCGCTCCGGCAGGCCTGGCACGATGCTGCCGCCTCGCTGCCGGCGGCTCCCGCCGCGCCGGGCGCCGGCCACACGGCCGGCGGTGCGCTCGGTGTCGCCTGACGACGTGGCCCGACGGGCCGGCTGGGAGGCACTGCTCGCCTCCCTGGAGCAGGACGCCGCCGGGCAGGCGGTGGCGTCGGCGAGCCCGGCGGCGGCCGGAGCGACCGCGGCGGCAGGAGCGGCCGCGGTCTGGACCGAGCCGACCGGGCTGGGACCGATCCCGCGGGAGCTGGTGGGGCGTGCCTCCCGGCTGGTGGCCGCGCAGCGGGACCGCTTGACGGCGCTCGAGGCCGAGCGCAGCGCCGTCCTGGAGCACCTCGGCGCGCTGCGTGCCGTCGACGCGACGCGGGAGCCCCGCGGCGCCGTGTACCTCGACGCGTCCGCGTAGGCGGGGCCGGGCGGTCGGTGCGCCACCCGACGCTGTTCGACGACACGTCCGTCGTCGTACGACGACGGCGGTGTCGTTCGTTGCGTCGAGGTGATGCCGGCGCCTGAACGGAGCGACGGGGCCGTTGTCGTACGACGGGGGCGTGGTCGTTCGTTGCACCGGATCGATGCCCGCGCGTACACCGTGCGACGCGACCGTTGTCGTACGACGGCGGCGTGGTCGTTTGTTGCACCGGATCGATGCCCGCGCGTACACCGTGCGACGGGGCCGTTGTCGTACGACGGGGGCGTGGTCGTTCGACGGCGGTCCTCCCGATCGCGCCGGGCCCGACCCGACGACCGGACCCGCCCGACCGGACCCGCCCGACCCACCTCGCCCCCCGTTCGGGGCGATGCCTAACGCCCCGCCGAGCCCCGGCCGACAGGCCCGTACGAGCACGGATCGCTCACCACCCGGCCACGGATCGGCCACCGCACATCGACGACGTCAGGGGACGGCGTCGACCGAGGGGACGGTCCACCTGTGTTCGATTCCGTGACGAGCGCCGCGCTGCAGAGCGCCCTCGACGGCCTGTCGATGCGGCAGCGGGTGATCGCGAACAACATCGCGAACATCAACACGCCGAACTACCACGCCGAGAAGGTCCAGTTCGAGGACGCCCTCGCGCAGTCGATCGTCGACGGCAGCGGTGCCACCGCCCCGACCGTCGCGCGCAGCCTCGAGCCGACGAACACCAACGGCAACAACGTGAACCTCGACGAGGAGACGCTCTCCAACGTCGACACCGTGCTCCGGTACCAGTTCGCGACGCAGGCGATGAACTCCGAGCTCACCAGCGTCCGTGCGGCGATGCGGACGAACTCGTGACCACGTTCGACGCGATCGGCATCGCGAGCACCGGCATGACCGTGCACCGCAAGTGGCTCGACGCGATCTCCGACAACATCGCCAACGTCAACACCGTCCGGTCGATGGACGACTCCGCCTTCCAGGCCCGCTACGTCGAGGTGCAGGAGGGCAGCGGCGTCTCGGGCGCCTACGTCAAGGGTGCCGCGTTCGGCAGCGCCGCCGGACGGGTCACGTACGACCCGGACAACCCGCTCGCGAACGCCGAGGGCTACGTCCGCATGCCGGACATCGACCTCGGGACGCAGATGGCGGACCTCATCATGGCCCAGCGCGGCTACCAGGCGAACGCCGCCGTGGTCGACCGTGCCAAGACCGCCTACGAGGCGGCACTGCAGATCGGGAAGAACTGATGCCCATCGACGCCGTGAACGGTGTGACCACCAACGCGATGACCCGCGCCTTCGCCGGGGCGACCGACGCCGCGACCGGGGCCGGAGCCGCCGGGATCGGGACGACCGCCGCGACCGGTGCGTCCGGTGACGGCTTCGCCGCGAGCCTCGGGAACGCGGTCGACGGTCTCCAGCAGCTGCAGAGCGACTCGAAGACGCTCGCGCTGAAGGCCGTCACGGGCAACCTCGACGACATCCACGACGCCACGATCGCCGCCACCCGCGCGCAGGTCACGCTCGAGCTCGTCGCGGCCGTGCGCAACAAGGGCGTCGACGCCTTCAACGAGATCATGAGGATGCAGGCCTGATGCCGGTCGCCGTCAAGAACGTGTGGGCGCGCCTCAGCGCCTACGTCCAGGGGTTCACCGCCGCGCAGCGCACCATCGCGATCCTCGTGATCGCCGCGCTCGTGCTCGGCGGCATCGCCCTCGCGAGCTGGCTCGGCAAGGCGTCGTACGCGCCGCTGTTCACCGGGCTCGCCGCCGCCGACGCCTCGAGCGTCACCGACCAGCTCACGACCGACGGGGTGCCGTACCAGCTCACCGACGGCGGCGCCACGATCCTCGTGCCGCAGGGTTCGGTGTACTCCGAACGGCTCAAGGCCGCCGCGAACGGCCTGCCGTCCTCGAACGAGGGCGGCTACTCGCTCCTCGACCAGATGGGCGTGACGAGCTCCGAGTTCCAGCAGAACGTCACCTACAAGCGCGCGATCGAGGGCGAGCTCGCCAAGACGATCTCCGCGATGGACGGCGTGCAGACCGCCTCGGTGCAGCTCGCCATCCCGGAGAAGACGGTGTTCGTCTCCGAGGAGAAGGACCCGACGGCCTCGGTGTTCATCGCGACGAAGAACGGCGCGCAGCTGACCGCCGACCAGGTCCAGGCCATCGTGCACCTGACGAGCGCCGCGGTCGAGGGCATGCAGCCCACCGACGTCTCCGTCGTCGACTCGAAGGGCCAGACGCTCTCCGCGGTCGGCACCGGCGCCGCCGGCAGCGGCACGGACCAGGCCGCGGACTACGACCAGGCCACGAGCAAGAAGATCCAGGACCTCCTCGACACGACGCTCGGCGCCGGCAACGCGACCGTGGTCGTCTCTGCGACGATGAACCAGAACACCGGCACGAAGACGTCGGAGTCGTACGCGTCCCCGACCGGCGGCCCGGTCGCCCTGAACGAGTCGAGCACGACCGAGCAGTACGGCGCCGGCTCCGGTGCCGGCGGTGCCGGAGCGACCGGCGTGCTCGGGCCGGACAACATCGCGGTACCGAACGGATCCGCGACCAGCGGCGCGGGCAACGACTACAAGAACGAGTCCGCGACGAAGAACAACGCCGTCGACCACACGACCGAGACGACGCAGATCCCGGCCGGTGCACTCGAGAACCAGTCGGTCTCGGTCGCCTTGAACGCGAAGGCCGCCAGTGTCCAGAACGCCAACCTGCAGAGCATCAACGACCTCGTGTCCCGCGCCGCCGGTATCGACACCACCCGCGGCGACAAGATCGCGGTCGCGATGATGAACTTCGACACGACCGCCGCCGCGCAGGCCGCGGCGGCCCTCAAGGCGCAGCAGCAGGCGGACCAGCAGGCGTCGCTCTGGGCGACCATCCGGACCGCCGGCATCGTCATCGGGAGCCTCCTCGCCCTCATCGCGATCATGTGGGTCATCGCTCGACGTGCCCGCCGCCAGGAGCGCGAGGCCGTCGACCTCGGCGAACTCGACGCCTTCTCCGGCGAGACGTTCCAGCTGCCCCTCGCCGTCGACGAGCCCGAGGCGCTCCGCGCCGGGGACACCCCGACCGTGGCGCTCCCGACGTTGCCCGTCGAGGACGCGCCGACCGAGGTGCTCACCACCGAGGAGATCAGCGCCGAGCGCCGCCGCCAGGACATCCAGGCGCTCGCCGAGCGTGACCCGAAGCGCACCGCCGACCTGCTCCGCGGGCTCCTCGACGACCGGGCACCGGTGTGAGCGGCCTCGTCCCGAGCGTCGGCGGACCCGGCGGCAGCGGGCCGTCCGGCGCTGTCGACCGCCCGCTGACCGGGTCCCAGAAGGTCGCGCTCATCCTCATGCAGATGGAGACCGACCGCGCCGCCGAGGTGATGAAGCAGTTCACCGAGCTGGAGGCCGAGGAGATCTCCGCCGAGATCGTCCGCATGCGCCGGGTCGACGACACCGTCGTGGACCGCACCATGACCGAGTTCCACCGCATGACCATGCACGGCCGCACACAGAAGCGCGGCGGCAAGGAGACCGCGATGGGGCTGCTCGAGGCCTCGTTCGGCGCCGAACGCGCCGCCGGGGTCATGGACCGCCTCGCCTCGAACCTCGCCGGGCAGTCGTTCGACTTCCTCGACGACGCCGAGCCCGGGCAGGTCGTGACGCTCCTCGACGGCGAACTGCCGCAGACCATCGCCCTCGTGCTCGCGCACCTGCAGCCCGGGCAGGCCAGCGCCGTGCTCGCCGGCGTCGACGAGCGCGTCCGCACCGACGTCGCGCAGGCGTTCGCCACGATGGGTTCGGCGACGCCCGAGGCCGTCGGCATCGTCGCCGGAGTGCTCCGCCAGCGCGCCGGCGCCGTGGTGTCGCCGCGGGAGAGCGTCGAGGTCGTCGGGGGCATCGCGCCGCTCGTCGAGATCATCAACCGGTCCGACGTGGCGACCGAGAAGGCGGTGCTCGACGGCCTGGAGGCCCGCGACCCCGAACTCGCCGAGGACATCCGGTCCCGCATGCTCACCTTCGAGGACATCGTCAAGCTCGAGGCGCGCGACATCCAGCAGGTGCTCCGCGGGATCGACTCGAAGGTGCTGGCGACCGCCATGAAGGGCGCCGCCGGACCGGTCGTCGAGACCATCCGCGCGAACGTGTCCGAGCGCAACCGCGAGCTCCTCGACGACGAGCTGCAGGCGATGGGACCGATCCGGGTCTCGCAGGTCGAGGAGGCCCGCGCCGAGGTCGTCCGGTCCGTCCGCGAACTCGAGGCCCAGGGCGTCATCACCGTCCACCGCGCCGAGGAGGACGAGCTCGTTGACTGACCAGACCGTCCAGCGCATGACCTTCCCCGTCCTCGGGTCCGCCACCGCCGCCACGACCGCCGCTGCGGCGGAGGTCCGCGGGCACGCCGCCGGGTACGCGGCCGGTCTCCGCGCGGCGCAGGCCGAGACCGACGCGCTCCAGGCGCGGCTCCAGGCGGAGCACGACCGGCGACTCGCGTCGCTCACGGCGGACACGGTCCGCCGCGTGGCCGTCCTCGACGCCGCCACCAACGCCCTCCTCTCGCAGGTCGTGCCCGTCCTCCGCGACGCCGAGGCGTCGCTCGCGGACGCGGCGATGGACCTGGCGGAGGCCGTCGTCGGGTACGCGATCCGTGCCTCCAGGTCGACCGACGCCCCGGACGGCGGCCGGGAGGCATCGGACGCGTCCGGCGCGGAGGCCACCGTCCTGCGGGCACTCGCGTCGGTCGACGCGTCGGTGGCGCTCCGGGTGCGGGTGAGCGTCGGCGACGCTGCGCGCGTCGCGGAGCTCGACACGGCGGTGCCGGTCGTCGGCGACCCGTCGCTCTCCGACGGGGACGCCGTGGTGGACCTGCCGGACGGGCTGCTGGACGCCCGGATCGGCGCGGCGCTCGACCGCGCCCGCGGGGCACTCGGCGGTGCACGATGACCGCGACCCTGCTGCGCCCGCGCGGCCTCGACGCCGCGGTCGACCAGGCACGCCCGGTGCGCCAGGGTGTCGTGTCGAGCGCTGTCGGCCTCGGTCTGACCGTCGTCGGGCTCGAAGCCCGGATCGGCGACGTCGTCCTGGTCGGCGCCGACGGCGGCCCGCAGACCGCGGTCGAGGTCGTCGCGACGGACACCACCGGCACCCGCTGCATGCCGCTCGGCCCGCTCGTCGGGGTGACCGCCGGGACGCCGGCACGGCCCACCGGTCGGCCCGTGCTCGTCCCCACCGGCCGCGGCCTGTTCGGACGGGTCCTCGACGGACTCGGTCGGCCGATCGACGACCTCGGCCCGATCGACGCGGACGCATGGGTCCCGCTCGACCACGCGACGCCGGACGCGATGGGCCGTGCCCGCATCGACACGCCGCTGCAGCTCGGCGTCCGCGTGCTCGACACCCTGACCACGGTCGGCCGGGGGCAGCGCATGGGCCTCTTCGCCGGCTCCGGCGTCGGGAAGTCGTCCCTGCTGTCGATGATCGCGCGGGGGAGCGACGCCGCCGTGACGGTGATCGCACTCGTCGGGGAGCGCGGCCGCGAGGTGCGCGAGTTCCTCGAGGACGACCTCGGTCCGGAGGGGCTCGCACGGTCGATCGTCGTCGTGTCGACCTCCGACGAGCCGGCCCTCATGCGCCTGCGTGCCGCGTTCGTCGCCACCCGCATCGCCGAGTCGTTCCGTGACGAGGGCGCCGACGTCGTGCTCATGATGGACTCGCTCACCCGGGTCGCCATGGCGCAGCGGGAGATCGGCCTGTCCGTCGGCGAACCTCCGGCCACCCGCGGCTACCCGCCGTCGACGTTCTCGGTGCTCGCCGGGCTGCTCGAACGCGCCGGGACCGACCGGGTCGGCAGCATCACCGGCCTGTACACCGTGCTCGTGGACGGCGACGACCACAACGAGCCGATCGCGGACGCCGCCCGGAGCATCCTCGACGGGCACGTCGTGCTCGACCGGAAGCTCGCCGTCACCGGGCACTTCCCGTCGGTGGACGCGCTCGGGTCGGTGTCGCGCGTGGCCTCGAAGGTCACGAGCCGCGAGCAACGGGACACCGCGACCGCACTGCGGACCGTGATGGCGGCCCGTCGTGCCGCGCAGGACCTGCTCGACGTCGGGGCGTACCAGCGCGGGACGAACCCGCTCGTCGACGCCGCGGTCGACCACCAGCACGCGATCGACGCGTTCCTCCGGCAGGGCATGGACGAGCGCGCGACCGCCGTCGGCTCCTGGGACGCCCTCGCCGGGCTCGTCCGGACGCTCGGCGTCGGAGGTGGTGCCTGATGGCCAGGAAGTTCCCGCTCGCCGGACTGCTGCGGCTCCGGCACGCCGAGCAGGACCGCGCCGCCGCGGGACTCGCCGCCGCGAACGACCGGCTCCGCGACGCCGCCGACGCACGGGTCAAGGCCCGCCGGTCCCTCGCCGACCAGGCCGACGCGCAGCCGATCGAGGACGCCGCCACCCTGAGCGCCGTCGCCGCCGCGCGCGCCGCCACCCGCGGCATGCTCCAGGAACTCGACGCCGTCGTGCAGAGCCGCCGCGCCGGCGCCGACCGGGCGCAGGACGCCTACACCGCCGCACGCCGTGCCGCCCTCGGGCTCGAGAAGCTCGAGGAGCAGCACGTCGTCGCCGCCACCGCGGAGGACCTCCGCACCGAACAGAACGCCCTCGACGAGATCGCGGCCAGGAGCCGCACGGAAGGTGGTGCCCGATGAGCCTCGATGTCGTGCTCTCGCGGATCTCCGAGATCCGCAGCCAGATCGACGCCCTGCAGACCGGGACGGTCACGTCGACCACGTCCACGGACTCGACAGCGGCGTCCTCGGCCGCGTCCTCCGCCTTCGCGGACGCGCTCGCCACCGAGAACGGCGGGGGGACCGGGACGACGGCCGGCTCGCTCGCCACCGCCCTGGGGACCGCCGCCGCCGGCAGCACGACGCCGGCGACCTCGGTGGACGCCGGACAGGGGACCGTCGCGACCGGGAGCGGTGCGACGGGTGCCGACGTGGTGGCCGACGCGAAGAAGTACCTCGGCGTGCCGTACGTGTTCGGCGGGACGACGACGGCCGGGATGGACTGCTCCGGTCTCGTCCAGACGGTGTTCAAGGACCTCGGGGTCACCATGCCGCGGGTCGTCCCGGACCAGGCGAAGATGGGCGTCGAGGTCGGTTCGCTCAAGGACGCGCAGCCCGGCGACCTCATCGTCCCCAAGGGCGAGGGCCACATCGTCATCTACGTCGGTGACGGCAAGGTGCTGCACGCGCCGCACCCCGGCAAGGACGTCCGCATCGTCGACAACTGGTACTCGGACGCCGACATCGCCACGATCAGGCGCATCGTGCCGACCGCGCAGGACGCGGCGGCCCGCTCGACCGCCGGCGCCGGCGCCACGGGTTCGGGCACGGACCTGCAGACCGCGGCGCTCATGGCCCTGGTGCAGTCCGGAGGTGCCGCATGACCACGATGATCCCGACCGGCGCGCCGTCGTCGGCCACCACCGGCCGTGCCGTACCGGCCCGCCCGGGTGACGGCGGCTCCGCCTTCGGGCGGGTCCTGGCCGGTGCCGGTGCCGGTGCCGGTGGAAGCGACCGCGCCGGTACACCGGCCCGCGCGGGTGCTCGTGACGACGCCGACGCGACGGTGGTGCCCGTGGGCCGGCTGCACGGCCGTCGCACGGAGCACCCCGCGGCCGCACGGACCGCGGCCGAGCGCCGGGGCCCGTCGCAGCACGGCGCTCCCGCCGCCCGGGACGGGGCCTCGGCGGCGCCGGCCGGCGCGTTCGGCGCGTTCGGCGCGGCGGGCCCGGAGGCTGCGTCCGGCCCCGCGGGTGCGTCCGTCCCGGCCGACCCGTCGGCGACTGCTGATCGGTCCGTGACCGCCGGCTCGTCCCTGACCGCCGGCCCGTCCGTGACCGCCGGGTCGTCGACGCCGGCGGCCGGGGGAGCAGCCGCGGGCACCGCAGCGGCCGCCGTGCTGGCCGCCGCCACGGGGCTCGCAGCGGCGTCGGTCGCCGTGACCACGACCGGTACCGCAGCCGTCACCGCGTCGGGTACCACGCCGGGCACCGCAGCAGTCACCGAGACGGGCACCGCGTCCGACAGCACGACGCCCGAAGCCGCGACCGGGTCGTCGACCGAGGCGCTCCGGACCGAGCCGGACACGTCCGCGCCCATGGGGGCCACCGCGACCCCCGGCGCCCCGGGGGCCGTGAACACCACGGCGACCACCGAGCCGATCTCCGCCGCGCCGATCACCACCGCGCCGACCACCACCGCGCCGACCACCGCATCCGCCCTCGGCGAGCCGGGTACCACATCGTCGGCACGGACGGCCACGGGAGGTCCGGCACGGCCCGGCGCGGCACCGGTACCGGCACCGACCGTGCCGGGCACGACCACGACCACGACCGCGACGCCGTCCGCGCCGGACACCGCCCCCGCCGCGGGCACGGTCGCTCCCTCCGGGAGCGCCGCGATGCCCGCCCACCAGGCCGCCGGCTCGTCCGTGTCACCCGTCGCCTCCGGCACGGCTCCCGCTCCGGTCGCCGCCGGCGCGGCGGCGACCCCGAGCGGCCCGCGGACGGAGACGCCGACCACCGCACCCGCGGTCGTGGTGGTGCCCGCTGGCAGCGCACCCGGACCCCGCACGGGCGGTGGCGGGACCGGCACCGGGACCGACGGACGGGCGTCCGCCGGGGCCGAGCCGGGCCTCCAGGCCGTCGACGGGACCCGCGCGACCGCGGCGACGGTCGCGTTCCCGACCCCGACGGTGGCCGCTGCGCCCGTCGCGGCACCCTCCGGTTCCGCGACGGCGAACGCGTCACCGACCGCGTTCGCGCAGCAGCTCGCACGCCCGCTGTTCTCGCTCGCGCAGGCCGGACCGGGTGAGCACGTCGTCACCGTCCAGGTGACCCCCGACGCGCTCGGTCCCGTCACCGTGCGCGCGCACGTCTCCGCGCACAGCATGCACGTGGAGCTCTACGCGCCCTCGGACGCCGGTCGCGAGGCGGTGCGGCAGGTCCTCCCGGACCTCCGCCGCGACGCCGCCGGCACCGGGCTGTCCACGACGCTCGACCTGTCCTCGCAGAACCACCCCGACTCCGCCCCGCGCCGCGACGAGCGTCCGGCCGGCGGCGTGCGGGTGGCCACCGACGACCGGGAGGCCCGACCCGGTCCCGCCACGCTCCGCACCCCGTCCACGACCACCGTCCGCACCGCGGGCCTCGACGTCCTCGCCTGAGCGACGGCACGAAAGGACCACACCATGCCACTCGACGGCATCACCGGCTCGGTCGACCCGGCCACCCAGGCGGCGGCCCTCGCGGCGAACCAGTCGTCCTCGCGGTCGCAGACGATGGACTCCGAGGTGTTCATGAAGCTGCTCGTCACGCAGCTCCGGAACCAGGACCCGTCCTCGCCGATGGACACCAACCAGATGATCTCCCAGCAGACGCAGCTCGCGATGATGGAGCAGATCACGAACCAGACCACGACGGCGAACGAGAACTTCTCGCTGCAGATGCGGATCGCCGCCGCGAACCTCGTCGGGAAGCAGGTCAGCTACACCGACGCGACCACGGGGAAGTCGATCGAGGGGACCGCGACAGCGGTGTCGTACGCGGGAAGCGTCCCCACGGTCACGGTGGGCGGGAAGGAGGTCGACCTCGACGTGATCTCCGGCATCAAGACCGCCTCCTGACCTCCCCTCCACCCTTCTTCTTCTTCTTCGGTACCGTCACGAAAGGACGCACCATGCTCCGCTCGCTCTACTCCGGCATCTCCGGCCTCCGCTCCCACCAGGAGATGCTCGACGTCACCGGCAACAACATCGCCAACGTCAACACGGTCGGCTTCAAGTCGTCGTCGACGGTCTTCCAGGACACCCTGTCGCAGATGACCCAGGGTGCCGGCGGTCCGCAGACCGGCATCGGCGGCACGAACCCGGCGCAGATCGGCCTCGGCGTGCAGGTCGCCGGGGTCTCGACGAACTTCGCGCAGGGCTCCGCGCAGGCCACCGGCAAGGCCACCGACCTGATGATCTCCGGCGACGGGTTCTTCGTCACGCGCCTCGGCAACGACACCGTCTACACCCGCGCCGGTGCGTTCGACTTCGACGCGGACGGCCGCCTGGTGTCCTCCGACGGCAAGATCGTCCAGGGCTACCCGGCCGTGAACGGCGTCGTCAACGCCAACGGCCAGCTCGGCGACATCACGCTGCCGCTCGACGCCGCAGCACCGGCCGTCCGCACCACGACCGCCGCGCTCACCGGCAACCTGCCGTCGGACACGGCCGTCGGCGACACCGTCACCCGCGACGCCACCGTCTACGACGCCACCGGCGCGAAGCACACCATGTCGATCGCCTACCAGCGCACCGCCGCCGGCTGGGACGTCACCGCCACGAACGGGCAGGGCGCCACCGCCACCTCGTCGATCACGTTCGGCGCCGACGGCAAGGTCGCGTCGGGCGGTGCCCTCACCGTCGGCGGCATCGCCGTCGACATGTCGGACCTCACCGGGTTCGCGACGCTGAACACCGCCACCATCTCGTCGCAGAACGGCCACGAGGCCGGGTCGCTCCAGGGCTACTCGATCTCGAAGGACGGGACGGTCACGGGCACGTTCTCGAACGGCGCCTCCCTGGCCCTCGGCCGCATCGCCCTCGCGACGTTCGCCAACCCGGCCGGCCTCGAGAAGACCGGCGCCTCGGGCTACCGTGCGACGGCGAACTCCGGCCAGGCCTCGATCGGCGGTCCTGGTTCGGCGGGGGTCGGTTCGCTCGCGGCGGGGACGCTCGAGATGTCGAACGTCGACCTGTCGCAGGAGTTCACCAACCTCATCGTGGCGCAGCGCGGGTTCCAGGCGAACGCGCGCATCATCACGACCTCGGACGAGGTGCTGCAGGAGCTGACGAACCTGAAGCGGTAGCGGTAGCGGTAGCGGCACGGCTCGCGGGCGCGGCGCGCGGCGCGCGGCGCGCTTCGCGTTCGCATCACCGGAGTCACCTCGCACCACGCGGACGCGCGGTGCGAGGCGACTTCGGTCGTGTGCAGGTGCGGGACCGTCGCGCGCGGCCCTACTCCGCGTGCGCCTCCAGGAAGCGGTACACCTCGCCGTCGTCGACCCCGGGGAACCGGCCCGTCGGCAGGGGAGCGAGGACGTGCTCGCCGAGCTTCGCGCTCGGCCAGGCGGCCTCCTTCCACTTCGCCTCGAGCGGTGCCGGAGGACGCCGACAGCACGACGGATCGGGACAGTTCGACTGCCGCCGGACGGTGGTGTCGCGTCCCCGGAACCACTGCGCGTGCGCGAACGGCGTGCCGAGCGTGATCGAGAACTCGTCGTCGTCGGTCCCGGTCTGCACGCTGCACCAGTACGTACCGTTCGGGGTGTCCGTGTACTGGTAGTGCTCGCGGGAGCGGTTCCGGTCCTCGAAGGCCGTCCGGGAGGCCCACTTCGCGCAGACGACCTGTCCGACGATCCCGCCGTCGGTGTCGGTGGGGAACGTGATGCCGTCGTTCTCGTAGCCCTTGACGATCGCGCCCGAGCGACGGACCCGGACGAAGTGGACGGGGAGGTCGAGGAAGCGGGTCGCGAGGGTGGTGAACCGGTGCGCTGCCGTCTCGTGCGTGACACCGAACGCGTCCCGGAAGTCCTCGAGGGCGATGTCGCGCCGGGACTTCGCCTGCTGCAGGAACGGCACGGCGGCGTCGCGCGGGACGAGGCACGCGGCCGCGAACGCCGTGATCTCGATGCGCTGCCGCAGGAACTCGGCGTAGTCCGCGGGCGGTCGGTGCCCGAGCACGACGTGCGCGAGCGCCTGCAGCGCCAGGCTGCGGAGTCCACGGCCACCGGGAGTCGCGGCCGGCGGGAGGTAGACCACGCCGTGCTCCCGGTCGGTGATCGTCCGGGAGGAGGCGGGGAGGTCATCGGCGTGCACGAGCCGGAAGCCGAGCTTCGAGGCGAGTGCTGCGACCGTGTGGTGCATGAGCGGCCCCGGCGGTCGCTCGACCGTGGCGAGCAGGTCGGCTGCCTGGTCCTCGATGTCCTCGTAGTAGTTGTCGGACGACTGACCCTGGAGCCGGAGCGCGATCATCGCCTCGCGTCCGGCGGCCTGCGTGACCGCGGACTCCTGGACGCGCCGCTCCAACGCCTCGTGCAGCGCGACGACGCTCGCGAGGACGTCGTCGGGCAGGCTCTTCCGGACGTCGATGCGCGGCAGGTCGAGCCGGGCCGCGAGCGGTGCGTCCTGGTACGCGGCGAGTTCGAGCTCCAACCGCGCCCGCTCGGTCGGCGGGGACGACGAGGTGAGGGTCGACACCGGGACGTCGAGCGCCGCCGCGATCCGAGCCAGGACGGAGACCTTCGGTTCCCGGAGCCCGTTCTCGATCATCGACAGGCGGCTCGGTGCGAGGTCGGTGGCGCGTCCGAGGACGTCGAGGGTCATCCCGCGCGTCGTGCGGACGTGCCGGATCCACTGCCCGAGCAGTCGCTGGGGGCCGTCGTCGTGGGACATGTCGTCACTCTTCCTCGAGTGTGAAGAACTGCCGTTCTTCTCCGTCTGGTCGCGAGCATAGCGCCCGTCCGCGCCCGCATGCTGAGGAGCACGACCACCGTAGGGCTCGACGAGGAGACCAGCATGACGATGACCGACACGAACCGTGACCGCCGCTTCGGTGATGCCGAGACGGGCCCGATCCCCGCCGCCGACGTCCACCGGCACACGCACCCGCCTGTTGCCGCCTGCTCGAGCGTCGAGGTCCCCGACGGAGCGCACCGGCACGGGGTGGCCAACCGGGAGCTCGCGGACTGGGTCGTCCGCTTGGCGCTGCTGACCCGGCCGGACGAGGTCGTCTGGTGCGACGGCTCCGATGCCGAGTGGACCCGCCTGACGGACCGCATGGTGGAAGAAGGCTCGCTCATCCGTCTCGACCCGGGTCTGCGTCCGGACAGCTTCCTCGCACGGAGCACCCCGGACGACGTCGCCCGGATGGAAGACCGGACGTTCATCTGCACGAGTGACCCGGCCGACGCCGGTCCGACGAACAACTGGCGCGAGCCGCGCTCGATGCGCGCCGAACTCAACGGCCTGTTCGCGGAGTCGATGCGCGGTCGGACGATGTACGTCGTGCCCTACTCGATGGGTCCGGTCGGCGGCGCGATCTCGCAGCTCGGCGTCCAGGTCACCGACTCCGCATACGCCGCGGTCTCCCTCGCCCTGATGGCCCGGGTGGGCGACGACGCCCTCGAGCACATCGGCCCGGACACGGCCTGGGTCGCGGGCGTGCACAGCGTCGGGTACCCGCTCCGGAACCCCGACGGCACCCGCCGGCCCGACGTCGCGTGGCCGAGCAACCCGACGAAGTACATCTCGCACTTCCCCGAGGAACGGGCGATCTGGTCGTTCGGCTCCGGCTACGGCGGCAACGCGCTGCTGTCCAAGAAGTGCTTCGCGCTACGGATCGGTTCCACCATCGCCCGCGATGAGGGGTGGCTCGCCGAGCACATGCTCCTCCTCAAGCTCACCGACCCGGACGGTCGCGCCCTGCACGTCGCGGCAGCGTTCCCGAGCGCGTGCGGCAAGACGAACCTCGCGATGCTGCAGCCCACGCTGCCCGGCTGGCGCGTCGAGACGATCGGCGACGACATCGCCTGGCTCCGGCCGGGCGCGGACGGGCGGCTGTACGCGATCAACCCCGAGGCGGGCATCTTCGGCGTCGCTCCCGGGACGTCCGTCGCCACGAACCCCGTCGCCATGGACACCATGCGGGAGCGGACGATCTTCACGAACGTCGCCCTGACCGAGGACGGCGACGTCTGGTGGGAGGGCCTGACCGACGAACCGCCGGCGCACCTGATCGACTGGCGGGGCGAGCACTGGACCCCGGCGTCGGGCACGCCCGCGGCGCACCCGAACGCCCGCTTCACGAGCCCGATCGAGCAGTGCCGGACCCTCGCCGACGACTGGTACGAGCAGGACGGCGTCCCCGTCGACGCGATCCTCTTCGGCGGTCGCCGGGCGACGAACGTGCCGCTCGTCGTCGAGACGGACAGCTGGGCGCACGGCGTGTTCGCGGGTGCGACCGTGTCGAGCGAGCGCACCGCCGCGCAGGAGGGCACGGTCGGCGAACTCCGCCGCGACCCCTTCGGCATGCTGCCGTTCGTCGGCTACGACATGGGGTCGCACTGGCAGCACTGGCTCGACGTCGGCGAGGCGCTCGGCGCCGCCGCTCCGAAGGTCTTCCAGGTCAACTGGTTCCGCAAGGGTGAGGACGGCACGTTCCTCTGGCCGGGCTTCGGTGAGAACGCCCGCGTCCTCGCGTGGATCGCCGACCGCGTCACGCGACCGGGAGCGGCCACGACCCGCGGGACGCCGCTCGGCGCCGTCCCGGCGGAGGGTGCGCTCGACGTGAGCGGCCTCGGGCTGTCGGGGACGAGCCTCCAGGCCCTGCACGACGTCGATCCGGCCAGCTGGCTCGACGAGGCGGACCGCACCGAGGAGTTCTTCACGTCCCTCGGCGCGACGGTCCCCGCCGCCGTGTGGGCGCAGCTCGAGGCCCTCCGGGCGCGCCTCGAGGCGGCGGCGGCCGAGCGCGGCGCGGCGGCGACCGAGCGCGGCACGGCGGCGACCGAGCGCGGCGCGGCGGCGACCGAGCGCGGCACGGCGGCGACCGAGCGCGGCGCGGCGGCGCCCGAGCGTGGCACGAGCGCATCGGTCGGGGTCGCAGCGTGAGCCGCGCGGGTACCGACCGGGTCTTCGACGAGTGGGTCGACCGCGGGTCGGTCGCGGCCGCGATGGTCCCGATCATCGACGGGCTCCACCGGCGCCACAACGTGGTGACGACGATCCACGGTCGGCGACTCGTCGGTCGCTCGGTGAACGAGATCCTCAAGCTGCACCGCTTCGCGCGACACGTGGACGGTGCCGAGCTGTCGCCCCACGAGGTGCTGCCGGTCCTGCACGCGTTGACCAGGCTCGACCTCGGTCCCTCGGTGGTCGACGTCGCCGACTGCAACGCGGGCTTCCGTCGGCAGGACGCCCTCGGCCTCGACGACCACCTGCGGCTCGTCCTCGCGGACGCGGTCGGCAGCGGTCCGTACGCGGCTGCGCCGCGGGACGTGGTCGTGTACGGCTTCGGACGCATCGGCCGGCTGGTCGCGCGGATCCTCCTGGCCCGGTCGGGAGGCGCGTACGGACTCCGCCTCCGAGCGGTCGTCCTGCGCTCCACGGGGCCGGAGGACCTGGTCAAGCGGGCGAGCCTGCTGCGGCGCGACTCCGTGCACGGGCCCTTCGACGGGACGATCACCGTCGACCAGGACGAGCAGACGATCACCGCGAACGGGACCGTCATCCGCTTCATCGGCGCGGCATCGCCGTCCGAGATCGACTACACGGCGTACGGGATCGACGACGCGATCGTCGTCGACAGCACGGGAGCCTCCTCCGACCGGTCGACGCTGTCCGCGCACCTCGCCGCCCCCGGCGTCTCCCGCGTCCTGCTCACCGCGCCGGCGTCGGGCGACGTCCCGAACATCGTGCACGGGGTGAACGACGCCGCGATCGGGGACGAGCCGATCCTCGCCGCGGCCTCGTGCACGACGAACGCCGTCACGCCGGTGCTCGCCGCGCTGGACGAGCGGTACGGCATCGAGCACGGGCACGTCGAGACGGTCCACTCGTTCACGAACGACCAGAACCTCACCGACAACCACCACCCGGGACCGCGCCGGGGTCGCTCGGCGGCGCTCAACATGGTGCCGACGAAGACCGGGGCCGCGCGTGCCGTCGCGAAGGCGTACCCGCCGCTCGCCGGCAAGCTCACCGGCAGTGCGATCCGGGTGCCGACGCCGGACGTGTCGATCGCGGTGCTCACGCTGACGCTCGGGACCGGCGTGACCCGGGAGGCGCTCAACGCCCACCTCCGCGAGGTGTCGCTGCGCTCGGCCCTCCGCCGACAGGTCGACTACGTGGAGTCGCCCGAGGTCGTGTCGAGCGACTTCCTCGGCTCGCGGAAGGCCGGCGTGGTCGACGGGCTGGCGACGATCGCCGACGGCGGGCGGCAGGTGGTGGTCTACGTCTGGTACGACAACGAGTACGGGTACAGCAGGCAGGTCGTGCGGGTGCTCGAGACGATGAGCGGGCAGCGGGTGCCGACCCTGCCGGGGGTGTCGGCGTCGGTGTCGGCGGTGTCGGCGGCGTCGGCAGGGGTACCTGACGCGCTCCCGGTGTGAGCGGCACCCGCACAGCGTCGGTACGGCCGGTCGCCGGCCGCTGCCTGTGGTCGCGAGGAGGTGCTCCGCGCCGTGCGCGAGGACAGCGGCGTGCCACGCGAGGTCGCTCACCCGCCGCGCGGTCCGTGCCGGCCTGACTCGTGCGGCGCCTGCACCGGCCGTGTGACGGCCGGTAGCGTCGCCGCCACGGTCGCGATGCCGAGCGTGAGTGCGCCTGTACATGCGGCGACGACGGCGCCAGCGGTGACCGCCCAGGTTGCTCCGCCCAGGGCGACGACGACCGCGGCGACGTAGAGGACGGTCGCCGGGACGGTGCGGCAGCGTTGGCGAGCCCAACCTGGCCCCGGACGGATCATGCGTGGCGGGTAGACCATGAGGACCACCAGCAGGACCCAGGCGAGACCGTACGGCGTGGCCAACGCCGTGCGGGCGGTGCTCGAAGCCATGAGGGTCGCGGCGATGGCGAACCCGACGATGCTGAGCACCAACCCTGATCGGGTGGCTGGCACGATCTGCTGCGTGTTCATCTCGTGTCCTTCCTGGGACGGCTCCTCATTTCCGGCAGGAGACGATCACCGGGTAGACCGGCCCGGTCGCGAGGACTTTCTGAAGACCGACGCAGCGACCTGAACTGTACGCGTTGTGCGTGGTGTCGATGACGACGCCGACGGCGATGCCGCACGCCCAAGCCGCCGGCCCGCACGCCCAAGCCGCCGGCCCGCACGCCGCTGCCACGATCGCTGACACGGTGCTGAAGGATGCCGTCGCCATGTACTTCGTGTCTGCGCGGGAGTGGATCAGCGTGCAGTGGATCAGGTTGCACTCGAGCGTCGGGTGCGCGACGTAGATTCGCGCTGACGCGCCGGTGAGGGTCCGTTCGAGTTCGACGGTGGTGCGGATCGATCCGTCTGGGTACGTCGCAGTCGTCACGACGCCGGCGTCTTGCAGAGTCGTGACGGAGGACTCTGGTGCCACCGTCTCGAGCTCAGAGTCGAGCTGCTCGCCAGCCCGCAGCTTCGCGATGAGGCGTTCGACCACCGCGGAAGACAGACCTGCGGCGTGCATGGTGGCGCGGACGCTGCGCTCTTCGCCGAGCGTGATCCCGCTCTGCGCCGCACTCGCGGGCGTCGGGATGAACGAGGCTGTGAGGACAGCGGTGGCGATCGCGAGGGCACCACCCCGGACGTGGACAGGTGAACGTCGCATCAGGACCTTCTCTCCCTGGCAGGACCGGCCAGTGTGTCAGTCGGCGTCATCGCCGACCCAGCAATACTGCCCTGCTGCATTTCACACTTCAAGTTCTACGCACATCACCGTGGACTGACCCGGACGCGAGGACTTCCTCGAAACCGACGCAGTGATCCGGTTCGCAGCCGTTCTCAGTCGGTGCTCGGACGCGGGTCTCGCCGGGCGCGGCGCAGCTGCGGACGGCGGTGCACCGCCGGAACCCGGTCGACACGATCGTGCACGCGGACGGGGGCAGCCGGTTCCGGTCGGAGCGGTTCGTCCGCGAGCTCCACGATGCCTTGCCGTTCGGATGGTGGGGCCGAGTCGGAGCATGCGCGGACGGCGCAGCAACGGAATCGTTCCTCGCGCGCCTGCAGGAGAACGTCTCGGATCGGCGGCGATCGCCCACGCGCGGAACGCTCCGGCTCGTGTGCGGGTCTGGCTGACGGACCGGAGCCCTACCCGACCGTCACCAGCCTGGCGTAGGCCGGGAGGCTCTTCCCTGCTGCGTTCACCGCCATGACGGTGACCTGCGTGCTCCCGGCTGGCAACCCGGTGAGCGTCAGCGGGCTCGACGTCCCCGTCACGGTGCGCTGCCCGGAGGCGGAGAGGATGTAGCTCGTGATCGGCAGTCCACCATCACCCGCCGGCGCGTCGAACGACACTGTGACCGACCCGGGACCGGGCGTCGACCCGGTGATGGTGGGCCGTCCCGGCGCCGTCACGGTGACCGGTGTGGTGCCGAAGGACGTCGAGGCTGCCTTGCTGACGTTCCCCGTCCCGTCGACGGCGAACACGACGATGGTCCAACGCTGCCCGGTCGGGAGCTTCGGCACTGCTGCGGAGGCGCCGGAGACCACCAACGGCACACCGCTCTGCGCGGTCGCACCGGCGCCGTCTCCCTGCACGAGTCGAGCGACGACCGATGCCGCATCCTTCGAGACCGAGGACGTCCACTTGACCTTCGTCGGTGTCGCTGACGCGACGCGGACCCCGGTCGGGGCCGCGGGCGCTGTGACGTCGGAACGCGCCTGCCACTGCAGCGTGCCGTGCTGCGCGATCTTGTCCGCACAGTACTGCGTGAACGCCATGTCGACCGTGGCCGGCAACCCGGTCACCGGGTCGAGGGCGAACTGCTTCACCGTCATCGTGCCGGTGGTGTCACATCCGTAGGAGTCGACCGTGGTGACGATCGAGTACTTCCCGCTGGGTGACGTCTTCGTCGTCCCGAGCGGGAACGCCTTGCCGTACGGACCGCCGAGGCGGACGCTGACGATGTTGCCACCGCCGTCCAGGTCGTCCGCCTGGAACCACCAGTCGAGCGCAGCGTACGAGATGGACATCTGGGTCGAGCCGGACGTGGCCTTCGTCGTCTTGCCCTTGTTGACCATGTCCTTCCCGGAGGAGGTGATCATCGTCTTCCCGAGGAACGCCGAACCGGTCAGCGCCACCGTCTGCGTCGCCGCCCCGACGGGCAGGCTCACCGAAGCCGTGGCGGGTCCGGCCACCCTCGGACGGAAGTTGATGCTGAAGGTGCACGTCGCGTCGGCCGCGAGCGTGGCGCCGCAGGTGCTGTTGCTGACGGAGAACGACTTCGCGTCCACACCCGTGACGACGGGCGTCCCCAACGAGACCGGAGCTGTTGCCGTGTTGTGGACCGTCTCGACCTGGCTCTTCTTCGGCAGCCCGATGAACCGCTTCTCGAACACGACGTTCCGCGCGCCGAGGATGACCGAACCGGCCGGGTCCGAACCGAACCGGAACTCACCGATCCCGGGGACGACCGCGTCGAACCGGGTGATCCGACCGTTCGTCGGGTCGGACTCGAGGTCGAGGACCGTGAAGTCCCCGTAGATGTCCGTCCCGTCGATCTCGAGGGCCGGGAGGGCGTCGCTGTGTTGGCGGTCGGGGTCCAGCCAGTACGCGCCGGTCGTGAGCGGCTTCCCCTGCGGAGGGGTCAGCCGGAACGACCCGCGCTTCGATCCGGTCGTGCGCGCGTCGACACCGCGGGTGGTGTCGGCGGTGACGAGTTCGATGTCGTCCCCGTCGGCGAACTCGGCGTCGCCCCTGGTCTGGTACCACGGGGACGCGATCTGCAGGACCGCGCCGGGCGTCGCGGCGGCGTCTGCTGCCGATGTGCCGATGGTGCTGATCAGTCCTGCGGTGAGGAGTGTGACAGCGCTCATGGCTGCCGAGCGGGCGATGCGCCGCATTGCGTGGTCCGTTCTGTCCCCGTGCACGCTCCGGACAGAACGGCTCGTTGACGCTACTCCGCGGCAGTCGAGGTGTCCGTTCGTACAGCCGTGGGGTGCACGAGCGGTCAGGGGTGCTGCGCCGAGCGACTCCATCCCACTCGTCGCCGGGGCCGACCGCGCGGGGCGGCTCAGCCGAGCAGGCCGATCGCGGGCTGAACCCGATCACGGTGACGGCCAGCCGAGCACGTCCGCGATGCCCCAGGACCCCGCGAGGGACACGACGATCGGCGTCGAACCGGGGAACCGACATCGAACCAGGTGGTGGCCCTGGTTCGACGTCGGTTCCGTGGTTCGACGCGGCCGCGCTGCGGCGGTGCCGCGCGTCAGCTCACCGCGCCCGACCGGGCTCCCGACCACAGGTCCACGTCGAGCACCCCGACCGAGTGTTCGTCGATGCGGCGGAGTTCGTCGTCCGTGAACGACAGGTTGCCGAGCGCGGCGACGTTCTGCTCGAGCTGCTCGACCCGCGACGCACCGATCACGAGCGAGGTCACCCGCTCGTCACGGAGTGCCCAGGCGAGCGCGAGCTGCGCCAGGCTCTGGCCGCGCTCGGACGCGATGTCGTTCAGCGCCCGCAGGTGGTCGACGACCTCCGGGGTGAGCGACCCGGCATCGAGCGACTTGCCCGCCGCCGCGCGCGAGTCCTCCGGCACCCCGTCGAGGTACCGCCCCGTGAGCAACCCCTGCGCGAGTGCGGTGAAGCCGATGACGCCGAAGCCGAGGTCGCCGGCGGCGTCGAGGAGCCCCTCGTCCTCGATCCACCGGTTGAGCATCGAGTACGACGGCTGGTGGATGAGCAGCGGCGTCCCGAGGTCGCGGAGGATCTCGGCGGCCTGCCGGGACCGGTCGGCGTCGTAGGAGGAGATCCCGACGTAGAGCGCCTTGCCCTGCTGGACGGCGGTGTGCAGCGCGCCCATGGTCTCCTCGAGCGGCGTCGACGCGTCGAGGCGGTGCGAGTAGAACACGTCGACGTAGTCGAGTCCCATGCGCTGCAGCGACTGGTCGAGCGAGGCGAGCACGTACTTCCGCGAGCCCCCGCCCTGCCCGTACGGCCCGGGCCACATGTCCCAGCCGGCCTTCGTCGAGATGACCATCTCGTCGCGGTACGGCCGGAAGTCCTCGCGCATGAGGCGACCGAAGTTCACCTCGGCGGCGCCGTACGGCGGGCCGTAGTTGTTCGCGAGGTCGTGGTGCGTGATGCCGAGGTCGAACGCGCGACGGCTGATCGCGCGCTGCGTCTCGAAGGGCTTGTCGTCGCCGAAGTTGTGCCAGTACCCGAGCGAGAGCAGGGGCAGGTCGAGGCCGGAGCGCCCGGTCCGGCGGTAGGGCATGGAGTCGTAGCGGTCGTCCGCCGCGGTGTAGGACATGCTCCCGAGCCTACGGACGCGCCGCGGCGCGTGTCGCGTCTCCTCGCGGGTCGGACGGAACGGCACCACGACCGGACTGGAGGCGCACTGCGGCGCCGCCACGGGCCTCCCGTCCGGACGTGGGCACCGCGTCGGCGGTGCCGTGTCAGGACAGCTGCGTGGTGGTCGCGTTGACCAGCCAGGTGGTGCCGAAACGGTCGGTCAGCATGCCGAAGGTGTCGCCCCACGGTGCCTGCGTGAAGGGTTCGATGATCGTCGCTCCCTCGGACAGACCGTGCCACCAGCGGGTCAGCGCCTCCACCTCGTCGCCGCTCAGGGACACCGAGATGCTGCTGCCGGAGTCGACCGGGTGGTCCGCGGGGGCGTCCGAGGCCATCAGGACGAGCCCGCCCCCGACGTCGAGCTGACCGTGCATCACCTTGTCGGCGTCGTCCGGACCCACGTCGGCGCCCATCTCGCGGAAGGTGCCGATCCGGAGGTCTCCGCCGAACACCGAGTGGTAGAACTCGAGCGCCTCGCGGGCGGAGTCCCGGAACCCGAGGTAGGGGTTGAGGTGGACGGTCATGGCGTTCTCCTTCGAACTGCGCGGACGACGGCGCCCGCTCCGCCACCATGGTGACAGAGCGGGCGCCGGGTCGGGAAGCGGTGTCAGGCGGCCATCGGGCCGTACCGCCTGTGCCCCTTCACGTCGAACCGGTCGAGCATCATGAGCTTGTCCCAGGCGGCGACGAAGTCGTGGACGAACCGCTCCTGGCCGTCGCTGCCCGCGTACGCGTCGACGACCGACCGGAGCTGCGCGTTCGACCCGAACACGAGGTCGTGCCGGGAGGCCGTCCAGCGCTGCTCGCCAGTCGCCTGGACGGTGCCGGCGAACACCGTCTCGGTGTCGTCGGTCTTCGTCCACACGAGGTCGGTGTCGGTCAGGTTGACGAACCAGTCGGTCGAGAGCGTGCCGACGCGGTGCGTCAGGACGCCGACGTCGGAGCCGCCCCAGTTCGTGCCGAGCACCCGCAGGCCGCCGGTCAGGACGGTCCACTCCGGCGCGGTCAGCGTGAGCAGGTTCGCCCGGTCGAGGAACACCTGCTCGAGCGCGACACCCGGCGCGAACTGCTCGAACCGCTCGGACCGGAAGTTCCGGAAGCCGTCGGCGATCGGCCGCAGCCACTCGAACATCTCGATGTCCGTGCGCTCCTGTGTGGTGTCCACGCGGCCCGGCGTGAACGGCACGGTCACCTCGACCCCGGCGGCACGAGCGGCGTCCTCGACCCCGACGCAGCCGGCGAGGACGACGAGGTCCGCGAGGGACACGGACGGGTGCTGCTGCTGGATGCGCTGCAGTGCCTCCACGACCGGCACCGTGCGGCGGTTGACCGCCCAGTCCTTCTGCGGGGCGAGGGCGATCCGGCCGCCGTTCGCACCGCCGCGCTTGTCGCTGTCGCGGTAGGTCGACGCGGCCGAGTAGGCGGTGAAGACGAGGTCGGACGAGCTGATGCCGGCGGCACGCACCGCGGCCTTGAGCGCTTCGACGTCGGCGTCACCGATCGGCACACCCTCGGCGTCGGGGAGCGGGTCCTGCCAGAGCAGCTCGTCCTGGATCGTGACCTCCGGGCCGAGGTACCGGTGCTTCGGACCCATGTCGCGGTGGGTCAGCTTGTACCAGGCCTTCGAGAACGCCAGCGTGAAGGTGTCGAAGTCGGCGAGGAACTTCTCGCAGACCTTCCGGTACTCCGGGTCGACCTTGAGCGCGATGTCGGACGTCATCATCATGAGCGCGTGCGTCTGACCCGGCACGTGCGCGTCCGGGGTCCTGGGCGCGTCCGGGTCCTTCGGCGTCCACTGCAGCGCGCCTGCGGGGCTCTTCGTCTGCTCCCACTCGTGCCCGAACAGGTTCTCCAGGTAGCTGTTGTCCCAGCGGGTCGGGTCCTGGGTCCAGCTGCCCTCGATGCCGTTCGTCGAGGTGAACTCGGCGTTGCCCGTGCCGCGGGGGTTGTGCCAGCCGAGCCCCATCTGCTCGATCGGCGCGAGCTCCGGCGACGGGCCGATCTCGGTCGCCGGCACCTGGCCGTGGCTCTTGCCGAACGCGTGACCACCGGCGATGAGCGCGACGGTCTCCTCGTCGTTCATCGCCATCCGGGTGAAGGTGACCCGGATGTCCCGCGCGGAGCCCATCGGGTCGCCGTTCGCGTACGGACCCTCCGGGTTGACGTAGATGAGCGCCTGGTGCGACGCCGCGAGCGGACTCTGCAGGTCGTAGTCCTCGTCGCCGTTCTGCCCGTGCCAGCGCTCGTCGCGCGAGACCATGTCGTCGCCGCTGTGCACGTCGTGCGGGTTCCACACCTCAGGGCCCCACCACGTGCCGTCGTCCGGCTCCCACGCGTCGAGCCGCCCGCCACCGAAGCCGTAGGTCGGCAGGCCCATGAGCTCGAGCGAACAGTTGCCCGTGAGCACCATGAGGTCGGCCCAGCTGAGCGCGTTGCCGTACTTGTGCTTGATCGGCTGCAGCAACCGCCGCGACTTGTCGGTGTTGCCGTTGTCCCACCAGCTGCCGATCGGCGCGAACCGCTGCATCGCAGTCCCGGCGCCCCCGCGACCGTCCGCGATCCGGTACGTGCCGGCGGCGTGCCAGGCCATGCGGATCATCTGCGGGCCGTAGTTGCCGTAGTCGGCCGGCCACCAGTCGACACTCGTGGTCAGCAGCGTCTTGATGTCCTGCTTGAGCTCCTCGAGGTCGATCGTCGCGAACGCTGCCGCGTAGTCGAAGTCGGCGCCGAGCGGGTCCGCGTCGACCCCGTTCCGGTGCAGCAGCTCCACCCGGAGCCGCTGCGGGTACCAGTGCTCGAGCGTCGGCGACTGGCCGAACGCCCCGCCCAGGTGGTCACCGCCCGCCGGGAGCGACCCGGCCATGTGGTAGCTGCAGGTGTTCGTCTCGTCGTGCTCCATCGTTCCCGTTCCCTATCCCTTCCAGACGGACACGGCCCCTGCGTGTCCGATGACGACGACCTCGATGAGCGAGCCGATCCCGGCTGCGACCAGGAGGACCGGTCCCACGATCCCGACCGCACGGACGAGTCCGCGGGCGTCGACCCGTGCGACGCCGAAGCGCTGCCACCCCCACCAGAGCGTGAGCAGGGCGAACACCGCGATCGACCACGGGAGCAGTCCGTCGGCGAGGTGCGTGTGCCGCTCCAGCAGCGCCGTCTCCTTCTCGTGGTGCTCCAGCCACTCCCCGGACGAGGTCGCGAGCGGCACCGACACGAGCGCGACGAGCCCGATGATCGGCGCACCGACCGCCAACCACCGGCGGGCTGCGGGCCACGCGGCCACGGCGATCGCGACGAGCGCGGCGACCGGAACGGCGACGGAAGTGAGGTGGACGAACAGTGGGTGGAGCGGGATGCCCCCGAACTGCCAGTTCATCGAAAGCCCTTCTTCGTGCGCCGGACGACCCGGCGCGCTGGTGTCCACACAACGCGGTCCGGCCGCGCGACGCACGGCGCCAGGCCGGTCGGCGCACTGATCCGTTCGTTCGAGAACACACACGAACCCGCGTTCCGCCGCGTGGTTGTCTGGCCGGGTGACCGACACCCCACAGCACGAGGGCGAAGCCCACGCCGGCGGCCTCTCCGCCCGGCTCAACTGGCTGCGCGCCGGCGTCCTCGGCGCGAACGACGGCATCGTCTCGACCGCGGCGATCGTGGTCGGCGTCGCCGGTGCCTCCACCTCCGTCCCCGCCATCGCCACCGCCGGCGTCGCCGCCCTCGTCGGCGGCGCGATCTCGATGGCCCTCGGCGAGTACGTCTCGGTCAGCAGCCAGAGCGACAGCCAGCGCGCACTCATCGACGAGGAGCGACGGGAACTCGCCGACGACCCCGAGGTCGAGCTCGAGGAGCTCACCCGACTCTGGGAGCAGCGCGGCCTCCGACGCGACACCGCCGAACGCGTCGCGGCCGAGCTCACCGAACGGGACGCCCTCGCAGCGCACCTCTCGACCGAACTCGGCATCGACGAGGACGAGGTCGTCAGCCCCTGGCACGCAGCCCTCGCCTCGGCCGCGTCGTTCGCGATCGGCGCACTGCTCCCGCTGCTCGCGATCCTCCTCCCGCCCGACGGCGCACGCCTCCCGGTCACGTTCGTCGTCGTGCTCATCGCGCTCGCGCTGACCGGTGCGACCGGCGCGAAGATCGGCGGCGGCTCCGTCCCACGGGCCACGATCCGCGTCGTGGTCGGCGGTGCGCTGGCGCTCGCCGCGACCTTCCTCATCGGCTCGCTCCTCGGGACGAGCGGCGTGGCCTGACCCGAGGTGCCGAGCCCGGGGCGGACGGGCGACGGACGGACGGTGACCGCCTGGAGGCCCGGTGCCGGTCCCGCGGACCCGCACCGGGCCTCCAGGCGGTCGCGTCCGCCACCACGCACGTGCGCGACCGGACCGACGTACGGCACCATGGGGACGGGAAGGAACGGCATGGCGGAGATCCTGGTCGTCGAGGACGACCCCGAGATGGGCGCGCTCGTGGAGCGCGGACTCCGCGGCGAAGGTCACACGGTCACACTCGTGACCGACGGGGTCGCCGCGCTGGTCGCCGCCCGCACGCAGGCGTTCGACGCCGCCGCCATCGACGTGATGCTCCCCGAGATGACCGGCTTCGAGGTCTGCCGTCGGCTCCGCGAGATGGGGCAGGACCTCCCGGTCGTCCTCGTGACGGCCCGCGACGCGGTCGACGACCGGGTGTTCGGACTCGACTCCGGCGCCGACGACTACCTCACCAAGCCGTTCGCGATCGCCGAGCTGAACGCCCGGCTCCGCGCCCACCTGCGGCGCCGGGCCGCGGGCACCCCGACCGTCGTCGAGGCCGGCGCCGTGCGGCTCGACACCGTCGCCGTCCGTGCGACGGTCCGCGGACGCGACCTCCCGCTCAGCGTCAAGGAGTTCTCGCTCCTGCGGTTCCTCGTGCAGGGGGTCGGCACCGTACGGTCCCGCACGGAGGTCCTCGACGAGGTGTGGGGGAGCGCCGAGCACTTCGACCCGACCATCGTCGACCAGTACGTCAGCTACGTCCGGAAGAAGCTGCAGGCCGCGGACGCCGACGTCGCGATCCGCACCGTCCGCGGCGTCGGCTACGCGCTCGACGTCGTGGCCGTCCCGTGAGGGTGCTGCGCCGGCTCTCGATCCGCACCCGCATCACGCTCGGGAGCCTGCTCGTCGGCGCCGTCGTGCTCGTCGGCACCGCCCTCGTCCTGCACCTGCAGATCGAGCGCGCGACGATCGAGACCGACCGGTCCCTCGCGGAACGGGACGCGGCACCGTTCGTCGCGGACCTCCGGAGCAACCCCGGCGAGGCGCCGGACCGCCCATCCCAGGGGGTGCTCGTCGGCGTGCGCGACGCAGCGGGCGCGTGGACCGTCGACGCCCTGCCGCACGAACTGCGGGACCGCCTGCCGGACACCGTGCGCGACGAGACCACCCTGCGGCTCCGCGACCACCGCGGCGTGGTCACCGTCGTCGGTGTCCCGGTGACGACCTCCGCCGGGTCCTTCGTCGTGTGGGCGGCCCAGGACGGCCGCGGCGGGCACGAGACGCTCGAGCGGGTCGACCGGTCGCTCGTCGTCGGAACGGTCCTCGCGCTCGCGGCGTTCGGCGGGACCGCGTGGCTCCTGACGACGCTCGCGCTCCGACCGGTCGGCCGGATGCGCCGCACGGCCGAGGCGATCAGCACGGGCACCGCTGCCGGGCACCTGCCGATCGGCCGCTCCGACGACGAGCTCGCCGGGCTCGCACGGACGCTCAACGCGTTCCTCGACCGGCAGCGCGAGCACGCCGAACGCGAGCGCCGGATGGTGTCGGACGCGAGCCACGAGCTCCGGACACCGCTCGCGGCGCTGACCGCACGGCTGGAACTGGCGCACCGGTCGTCCGGGGATGCGGCCGCGCTCGAACGCGAACTGACCGCCGCCGAGTCGGACGCGGCGCGGCTGGTGGCGCTCGCGAACACGCTGCTCGAGCTGAGCCGGCTCGACGAGGACACCCCCGTGCCGTCCACACCGGCGCGGGACCTCGTGTCAGAGCTGATGGCGTCGGTGGACCGCGCGCGGGCGATCGACGTCGTCGGTCCCCGGGACGTCGACTTCTCGGTCGACGTCGGCGACCCGGACGCCCGCTACGACGTCGCACCCGCCGCGTTCGCCCGGGTGGTCGACAACCTCGTCGCGAACGCCATCGCCGCCGGCAGCGACGGCGGCGTCGTCCGCGCGACGCTCCGGCAGGACGACACCCGCGCGCTGGAACTCGCGGTGACCGACGACGGGCCCGGCGTGCCGGAGGCGTTCCTGCCGCAGGCGTTCGACCGCTTCACGCGTGCCGACGAGTCGCGGACCACGCTCGGCGGCAGCGGGCTCGGGCTCGCGCTCGTCCGGGGCATCGCCGAGCGCGGCGGTGGGACGGCGACGCTCGCGAACCGCGACGGGGGCGGAGCCGTCGCGACCGTGCGGTTCCCGGCGCGCTGAACGGCGCCCGGCGCCATCACTCGAGATCTCGAACGAACGGCTCTGCCTGCTCCGGGCTGGTTCATGGTTCCGATGCAGATGCTGGGTGGCACCCGATCAACCGCTGGAGAGGACCACGACGATGATCGACACCGCCGGCCCTGCCACCCGACCCGGCGCGGCGAGCCGTCCACGGCTCCGCCCCGCCCCCTCCGAGCCGCTCGCCGCCGCAGCCCGTCGACGACGGCGGTCGAAGCGGGCGCGGACCGCCGCGGCCGACCTGCTCGGCGTGCTCGCGTGGGTGTCCGCCGCGGTCGCCGTCCTGCTCTGGCTCGTCACCCCGGCGTCGCGGACGGTGACCGGGGTCGGCAGCGTCCTCACCGACGCCGGCATCGTCGCGGGCCTGATCGGCACCGACCTCACGCTGGTGATGCTCGTGCTCGCCGCTCGTGTGCCGCTCATCGACCGCGTGTTCGGGCAGGACAACGCGATCGCGGTGCACCGGTCCCTCGGCAAGCCGGTGCTGTACCTCCTGCTCGCGCACGGCGCCCTGCTCACCCTGGGCTACTCGGCCGAGTCGGCGAAGAGCCCGGTCGCCGAGACGATCGCGCTGTTCTCCACGCCGGACATGCCCCTGGCGTACCTCGCCCTCGGCCTGTTCGTCGCGGTCGTCGTGTCGTCGCTCGTCGCGGTCCGTCGTCGGCTGCCGTACGAGGCGTGGCACGTCATCCACCTCCTGAGCTACGCGGCCGTCCTGGTGGCGCTGCCGCACATGCTCAGCGTCGGCGGGGTGCTGTCCGTCGGGTCGTGGCAGCGCACCTACTGGATCGCGCTGTACGTGCTCGCGCTCGGGCTGATCGTCCTGTACCGCTTCGTCCTGCCGCTGGTGGTGACCCTCCGGCACCGGATCCGGGTCACGGCCGTGGAGCCGATCGCGCCCGGCGTGGTCTCGATCCACCTCGCCGGCCGAGCCATGGACCGGCTCGGCGTCGAAGGCGGCCAGTACGGCGTGTGGCGCTTCTGGACCGCGCGCACCTGGTGGCACGCGCACCCGGTGTCGTTCTCGGCGGTCCCCGGCTCCGGGCACGCACGCATCACCGTCCGCGACCTCGGCGCGGGCTCGGCCCGGCTCGGCCGCATCCGCCCCGGAGCCCTCGTGTCGCTCGAGGGACCGTACGGGCTCTTCACCAGCCGTGCCCGCACCGCGCCGTACCTCGCCCTCGTCGCGTCCGGCATCGGCATCACGCCGGTCCGCGCCCTCCTCGAGGACACCGACCTGCGGCCGGGCGAGGCCACCGTCCTGCTGCGCGGGACCGACGCCGACCAGCAGTACCTCTGGGACGAGACCGTCGCCCTCGCGAACGCGACCGGCAGCACGCTCTTCGCCATGGTCGGGCACCGCGCGCACTCGCGGGAGAGCTGGATGACCGAGGAGGACGTCCGCCGCGGGGTCACGCTCCGGTCGGTGTTCCCGCGGCTGCTCGAGTCCGACCTGTACGTGTGCGGACCGCGGGTGTGGTCCGACCTGGTCGTCCGGGAGGCGCGGCTCGCCGGTGTCCCCGAACACCAGATCCACCAGGAACGGTTCGAGTGATGCGCGCTCGGGTGATCGCCGGCGGCATCGTGTCGTCGGCGGCGGTCCTGGTCATCGGCTGGCAGCTCGGCGGGCAGCCTGCCGCGACGGTGTCCCGGTCCCAGGCGGCGACGTCGGGTGGCACCAGCAGCGCGGACAGCGGCAGCACGGCCGGCGGCAGCACCGGCAGCGGCAGCGCTGCGGCCACCGGCGGCAGCGGTACGAGCGGCAGCGGCGGAAGCAGCAGCAGCGGCGGGGCCGGTAGCAGCACCGGCAGCTCCGCTTCCGGGTCCGCGTCCGGGTCCGCGTCCGGTGCCGTCAAGGACGGCACCTACACGGGGCAGACGGTCCAGACCCAGTACGGGCCCGTCCAGGTGCAGGTCACCGTGGCCGGCGGCAAGCTCACCGACGTCACGGCCCTGCAGCTGACGAACAGCGACGGCCGGTCCGTCATGATCAGCCAGCAGGCGGCGCCGATCCTCCGGCAGGAGGCACTCCAGGCGCAGTCGGCGCAGATCCAGGCCGTCAGCGGCGCCACCTTCACCAGCGAGGGGTACACCACTTCGCTGCAGTCCGCGCTCGACCAGGCGGGCTCGTGAGCGTCCAGACGTTCGAGACCATGGGCACCGTGGTGAGCCTCCGGGGCGCGACCCCCGAGGCCGCCTCCGCGGTCCGTGCGGTCTTCGCCGGCCACGACCACCGCTACAGCCTGTACGACCCGGCGTCCGTCCTCAGCCGTGTGGCGGCCGGGTCGCTCCGACTCGCCGACGCCCCGCAGGAGGTGCGGGACGTGTACGCCCTCGCGCTCGAGTGGCGTGACCGGACGGGCGGCGCGTTCACACCGCACCGGCCCGACGGCGTCGTCGACCTGTCCGGCGTCGTGAAGGCGCTCGCGATCCAGGAGGCCGGGGCGGTCCTCGACCGTGGGTCGTCCGACTGGCTGATCGCGGCGGGCGGCGACGTCCTCGCCCGCGGGCGGCTCGTCGGACCGGACGGACCTCCCGAGCCCTGGAGCGTCGGCGTCGTGGACCCGGCACGCCGGGACACGGTCGTCGGGGTCGCCCGCCTCGAGGGCACCCGACGCGCCGTGGCCACCTCCGGGACGGCCGAGCGGGGTGAGCACATCTGGCGCCGCTCGACGCCCGCGTTCGTGCAGGCCACCGTGATCGCGGACGACATCGTGACCGCGGACGTCCTGGCCACCGCGGTGGTCGCGGGGGACGCGGACGACCTCCGCGCGCTCACCGCCGACGGTTCGGTCGACGTCCTCGCGTTCGGGGTCGACGGCACGGTCTGGGCGACCCCGGGGGCCCGGTCCGTGGTCGAGCCGGCGGGCGCGACCGGTCCCTGACGCGGTCGGCAGCGGCCTGGAGGCGCGGCTCGCGTCCGTCACGGACGGTGCGCGGCGGGGGGCGCGACGGTGTCAGCTCGACGTGACGGGCCGCGTCCGCACCGGCGCGAGCAGGTGCGTCAGCGCGGCGGCGACGAGTGCGCCCGCGGCGATGATCGCCGCCAGCACGACGACCTGGAACCGTCCGGCCTCGATCGGGGACACCCCGCCGAACACCGCGCCGACGAAGGCACCGGGCAGGGTCACGAGCCCGGTGGTGCGGGTCTGGTCCGTGCTCGGGACCATCGCGGCGTGGACGGCCCGTCGGACGAGGGCCGCGGTCGAGCGGCGGGGTGTGGCCCCGAGGGCGAGCCAGCCCTCGACGTCGTCCCAGCGGTCGTCGACGAGCTCCACGAAGCGCCGGCCGGAGAGCGTGGCGCTCGTCATCGCGTTGCCGACCACGATGCCGCCGATGGCGAGGACGTACCGCGGGGTGAACTCGATGGCGCCGGTCACGAAGACGACCGTGAGCGCGGCGCCGATGCCGATCGCCATCGACACGGCCACGGGCAGCAGCCGGTCGCGCAGCGTGCCGAGTCGCCGTGCCGCGGTGGTGGTCGCGACGCCGAACATGACGACGAGCGCGACCGCGATCCACGCCGGATCCCGGATCACCCCGGTCAGGACGACGCTGAGCACCGCGAGCTGGAGGGTGCCGCGGAGGACGGCCAGCGCGGGCGCCCACGGCGACGGGGCCCGGGCGAGCAGGAGCACGGCGGTGGCCAGGGCGACGAGCACCGCGACGCCGAGGAGCGTCCTGAGCAGCACGTCGACGTCGAGGGTCACGGCGGCGTCGCCCCCTCGAGCCGGGCCTCCTCGGCGTCGTAGCCGGCGCGCACCTGGCGGAGGACGAGGTCGTCGATCTCCTCGGCGTCGCGGAGCCGGAGGAGCGTCGCGGCCTTGTGCTGGACGAGGGCGAGCTCCAGGGCGACCGCGGCGTCGTGTCGCTGCAGGGCCGGGTGGTCGTCGTCCTCGGCTTCCTCCCGGGCCTGGATCACGTCGAGGTGTGCCTCGTAGTCCTTGCGCACGCGGTCGACGGTGGCACGGTCGGCGCCGGCCGTGCGGGCGAGGCGGGGGAGTGCGTCGAGGGCCTCCTCGATCGCGGTCCGCTCGGCGTACCGGCGCTCCTCGCCGACCGACTCGTCCTCGGGGAGCGCCGCACGGCGGAGCACCGCGGGCAGCACGAGCGCCTGTCCGACGATCGTGAGCACGACGACACCCGCGGTGACGAAGACGATGAGGTCGCGGTCCGGGAACGCTGCGCCGGACTCGAGGGTGCGCGGGACGGCGACCGCCATCGCGAGCGAGACCGCGCCGCGGAAGCCGGCGAAGCCGCTGACCAGTCGGTCGCGGTGGCCCTCCCGCGGTCGGCCGCCGGTGCGCCGGGTGACGAGCCAGATCGTGCCCCCGGCGGCGTTGAGGAACGCGAACCGCACCAAGACGAGCAGCACGGCCACCGCGGCGATCAGTCCGCCCGCGCGGAGCAGTTCGGTCGGGTCGAGGGCCCGCGCGGCGATCATCGCCTCGATGCCGACGAGCACGAAGAGGGCGCCGTTGAGCAGGTACGTCAGGAAGGACCAGAACGCGCGCACCTGCTGCCGTGTCTCGGCGCGGTCGAGCTTCGGCGCGACCTGGCTCACGACGATCCCGGCGGTGACGACCGCGAGCACCCCGGACGCGTCGACCGCCTCCGCGCCGAGGAAGGCGACGAACGGGACGAGCAGGGTCACCAGGTTCTGGAGCACCACCGACTCGACGCGGCGGAGGACGAGGGTGCCGACCCAGGCCGCTGCGAGGCCGGCCGCGACCCCGCCGACGTACGACAGGAGGAGCATGCCCGAGACGCCCCAGACCGTGAGCTGCTGCGTGCCGACGGTCACCGCGACGGCGATGCCGTACACGACGAGGGTCGTGCCGTCGTTCACGAGGCTCTCCGCCCGGAGCACGGTGACGTTGCGACGGGGGAGCATCCGCGTGAGCACCCCGACGGCGGTCGCGTCCGTCGGGGCGACGGCGGCGCCGAGCACCCACGCCGGCCCCCACGGGAGCCCGAGCACGTGGAGCAGCGCAGCCACGGCGCCCGCGGTCAGGACGACGAGCAACGTGCCCATGAGGACGATGCCGCGGAGGTTCTTCCGGATCTCCCGCAGCGACGTCGTCAGGCTCTCCCAGTAGAGCAGCGCCGGCAGGAAGAGGAGCAGGACGGCGTCGGCGGGCAGCTGCACGTCGGAGAACTGCGGGACGAGCGCGAGCCCGGCGCCGAACACCAGCAGCAACACCGGCGGTGCGACCCGGATGCGGTCGGCGATGCCGGCCGTCACCGCGATGGCGAGGCCGAGCACGACCACCAGTTCGGGTCCGAGCACGCATTCCTCCTCGTCAGGCCGACACCCCAGTCAACGCGGTCCGCGCTGATCGCGTCGCGGTGTCCGCGCTCAGCGCACGAGCCGAGCGTCCGAGCCGACGGCGTCGACCCGGGGACGGGAGGCGCGGTGCGGACCCGCACCGTGCCTCCCGTCCGTCCCACCGTCGCGTCGTGACGGCGGCCGTCAGCGCCGCGGACGGATCCGCAGGGTGACCACCTGGAACGGCCGCAGCCCGAGCGACACCGTCCCGCCGTCCCACGCGAAGGTCCGGGCCGTGCGCTCCGGGTCGGTGATCGGACGCTCGCGCAGGTCGACCTGCTCCACCGACTCGGCGTCGATCCGCAGGTCGAGCACGGTGTCGGTGCGCGCGCCGAGCGCCTCGTACAGCCTCACGACGACGTCGCCCGAGCGGTCGTCGGCCAGCTTGACCGACTCGACGCGCACACCCGGCGTCGTCGGCACGACCGGCGCCGTGAGCGTCTCCACCGGTGCGGCTCCCTCGGCGGCCGGCACCGCACGCAGCGGCAGGTTCTGGTCGTACCCGCTCGCCACGACGTCCGCGATCGTGGCGCCGGGGTGCACGGCGTACGCGAACGCGTGGTGTCCGAGGTCCTGCTCGGGGTCGGGCGACTGGGCGCCGCGCACCAGGCTGAGCCGGACCTCGGTCTCGACCTCGCCGGAGGAGCCCACGCGGCGGGTGACGTCGTGGCCGTAGGTGCCGGCGTTCGTGACGCCGATCCCGTAGCCGGGCTCCTCGACGTGCACCCAACGGTGCGCCATCACCTCGAAGCGTGCGTCGTCCCACGAGGTGTTCGTGTGCGTCGGTCGCCGGAGGTGCCCGAACTGGATCTCGGCGCTGTGGTGCTGCGCGTGCACGACGAAGGGCAGCGACGCCTTGAGGAGCTTCTCGCGCTCCTGCCACTCGACGTCGACCCCGAGGTGGACCCGGACGTCGTCGGCGTGGACCGCGATGGTCTGCACGAGCTCGGACGACCCGAACACCCGGCGGACGCGGACCACGGCGCGGAGGTCGTCGTCGGTGGTGAGCTCCACCGACCGGGCGGCACGGAGCTCGACGACCGAGTGCCGGTAGTGGGCGTCGATGTCCCAGGCGTCCCAGGCGTTCGGCAGGTCCTCGTGCAGGTGCAGCAGGTTGGCGCTGCGGTCCGACGGCACGAGTTCGCGGTCGTGGGCGAGGTCGCGGATCGAGTCGACGAGCCCGTCGGTGTCGACGTGCACGCGGACGAGCCCGTTGTCGAGGACGGTGCCGTCGGCGTCCTGCGTCGCCGTGACGGGGTGCGTCGGTGTGACCGGCCGCAGGGGGGACAGGGCGTGCGCCGCCGCCTCGACGACGCCGATCGGCGAACCGTCCGCGCCGACGACGAGGGCGCGGCGGTCGTGATCGGCGGGGTTCGCGACCGCACCGCCGACACCGAGCCGCGTGAGGGCGTCCGTGATGAGCGCCTCGATCTCCGCGTGGTTGCGGGCGTAGGTGTCCTCGTTCTCCTCGTGCACCCACTGGATCGACGAGCCGGGCAGGATGTCGTGGAACTGCTGGAGCAGCGTGGACTGCCAGAGCCGGTCGAACGCCTCGTACGGGTACTCGGCACCGCGGAGCGCGGCGGCGGTCCACCACAGCTCCGCTTCCCGCAGGAGGTGCTCGGCCTTCCGGTTGCCGCGCTTCTCGCGGGCGTGCGAGGTGAACGTGCCGCGGTGCAGCTCCAGGTACAGCTCGCCGACCCACGTCGGGGCGTCGGGGTACTCCTCGCGGGCCCGGGCGAAGAAGTCGTCCGGGTGCTCGATCTCGACGCGGGGCGATCCTTCGAGGGACTCGACCCGACGCTGCCGCTCGAGCATCTCGCGGATCGGACCGCCGCCGCCGTCGCCGTAGCCGAACGGCACGAGCGAGGTCGTCGCGGCCCCCTTCTCGCGGAACTGCCGGACGGCGTGGTGCAGCTCCTCGCCCTCGAGGGTCGAGTTGTACGTGTCGATCGGGGGGAAGTGCGTGAAGATCCGGGAGCCGTCGATGCCCTCCCACCAGAACGTGTGGTGGGGGAACGTGTTCGTCTGGTTCCACGAGAGCTTCTGCGTGAGGAACCAGTCGAGTCCGGCGAGCTTGGCGATCTGCGGGAACGCGGCCGTGTAGCCGAACGAGTCCGGCAGCCAGATGCCGTGCGTCTCGACGCCGAGCTCCTCGGCGAAGAACCGGAGTCCCTGGGTGATCTGGCGGACCATCGCCTCGCCGCCGGGCAGGTTGCCGTCCGGCTCGATCCACTGCGAGCCCACGACGATCCACTGTCCGCGGGCGATCGCGGCCTTGATGCCCTCGAACACCGCCGGGTACCGCTCCTTGACCCAGGCGTACTGCTGGGCGCTGGACGCGGCGAACTTGAACTCGGGGTACTGCTCGGCGAGGGCGAGCACGTTCGAGAACGTCCGGCCGGTCTTGCGCTTCGTCTCCCGGATCGGCCAGAGCCAGGCGCTGTCGATGTGCGCGTGGCCGATGCCGCTGAGCCGGTGGGCGGACGGGTTCGCCGGGCTCGCGAGGGCTCCGGCGAGCTCGGCCCGGGCCGCGGCGGCGGTCCCCACGATGTCGTCGAGGGCCAGGGCGTCCATCGCGCGCTCGAGGTCGCGGAGCACCTCGTGGCGCCTGGGGTCGGTCTCGGGCAGCTCCTTGACCATCTGGAAGAGCACCTCGACGTCGAAGCGCAGGGCCCAGACCTCGGGCTCGAAGACCGCGAGCTCGGCGGTGCGGAAGGTGTAGATCGGCGTCTCGGGGGCGGTCTTCTTCGAACCGAACCGGGTGGGCACGAACTCGTTGACGAGGATGTCCGGGTTCGCGGCGGCCTCGAGGTACAGGTGCACCTGTTCGCCGCCCTGCGCCTCGTCCGCGATGCGGAGGTAGTGGTTGCGGGGGTGGATGCCCTTGACCGGGGTGCCGTCCGGCGTGTGCAGGAGCCCCTCGGCCTGGTTGCCCGGCCAGTCGCCCTGGAACCCCGGGTCGACGAGCAGCTCGACCGTCCGACCGGCCCACTCTGCGGGGACGGTCCCGCTGACCTCGAACCACCACGTGGACCAGGCACGGCCCCACTGCTCACCGACCGCGAACGGCCGGTACTCGGCCGCCAGGGCCTCGGCCGCGGGCACGGGTTCGTCCGGCACCTGCCACGCGGCGAGGTCGACGGGCCTGCGGGCCTGGTGGACGGCCGGGGTGATGCGTTCGTCGAGGACGCGCTCGATGCGGGCCTCGACGAGCTTCTGGTTCTGGTGCATGGGCGGGGTCTCCACGGGAGGGCGCCACCAGGTCGCGGATCAGGGACGACCTGGAGGCGCGGTTCAGGAAAGGTAGGACAGGTGCGGGAACGAGGAGCGCGCGTCCTCGAGCAGGGCGCGCGCGACGCGCACGGAGTCGACGAGCGGGTGGTGCGCGAGGGCGCGCAGCGCTGCTGCCCGGTCGCCGTGCAGCGCCGCCTGGATGGTCTGCCGTTCGACGTACTTGACGGCGGTGACCGTCCCGAGTCCGAAGTCCGGGACACGCGCGCCCGGGATCGGGTGTGCGCCGGCGGCGTCCACGATGCACGGGATCTCGACCACGGCGTCGTCGTCGAGGCCGGCGAGTGCGCCCCGGTTCCGCACGTTGAGGATGAGCCGGGCGCGCTGGTCGTACGCGATGCCGCGCATGAGCGCGAGCGCGACGTCCTCGTAGCCCCCCGAGGTCATGTCCTCGACGTCGCGCTCACCCATGCCGGCCGAGTCGCGGTTGGTCGCCATGTAGCTGGCCTCGCGCTCGTTGCGGCTGTCCTGCCAGGCTCGGTACGGGTGCTCGCACGCGCCGGCGACGGCCCAGAAGCGGTCCTGCTGCTCCACGAGGTACCGGGCGCGCGTGTGCGGTGCGTACTGGTCGGCCTGCAGGACGTCCCGTCGGTACGAGTAGTAGTGCAGGTACTCGTTCGGCAGCGCACCGAGGGCCTGGATCCACTCGGCTCCGAAGAGCTTGCCCTCCTCGAACGACTCGATCCGGCCGGCGTCCGCGAGGACCTCCGGCAGCCGGTCGACCCCGTCGACGCGCACGGCGGTCAGCCAACCGAGGTGGTTGAGGCCCGCGTACTCGAGCTCGACGTCGGGCCCGTGCTGGACGCCGAGGGTGCCGAGCGCCCGCCGGGCGAGGCCGATGGGGGAGTCGCAGATGCCGATGACCCGCTCGCCGAGCACGGTGGACATCGCCTCGGTCACGACGCCGGCGGGGTTGGTGAAGTTGATCACCCACGCGTCGGGGGCGAGCCGCTTGACGGTGTGCGCGAGCTCCATGACGGTGGGCAGCGTCCGGAGGGCGTAGGAGATGCCGCCGAACCCGACGGTCTCCTGCCCGATCACGCCGTGGGACTGGCCGATGCGTTCGTCGGTCGCTCGGCCCTCCATGCCCGCGACCCGGATGGCCGAGAAGACGAAGTCCGCTCCCGGGAGCGCGTCCTCCACGTCGGTGTGCACGCTCACGGTGGGCGCGTCGGGCACGCCCTCGGCCTGGTCGGCGAGGATCCGCGCCATCGTGCGGAGGCGGTCGGCGTCGACGTCGACGAGGGCGACCTCGGTCACCCGGCCGGGCTCCCGGTCGCGCAGGAGGGCGGAGTGGACGAGCGGTGTGCGGAACCCGCCACCGCCGATCATGACGAGCTTCATGCGACGAGGACCTCCACGCCGTGCGCGGCGAACGCGGCGGCGACCGGGACCGGCGGGTCGTCGTCGGTGACGATCCGCACGATCGATGACGGCAGGTCGATGCGTGCCGCCCCGGTGCCCGGGAACTTGCTGCTGTCGGCGAGGACGGTGACCTCGTCGCACGCGTCGGCGATCGCCTGCTTGATGGGGACCTGGGCGATCGTGGTGTCGCGCAGGTCGCCGCTCGCCGAGATCCCGCTGACGCCGAGGAAGGCGTGGTCGGCGCGGATGAGTCGGAGCGAGTCGGTGGTCAGGTGGCCCGAGACCGAGTGGTACACGGGGTCGTAGTCGCCCGGCAGGAGGACGAGGTGCACCGCCGGGTCGTCCTTCAGGAGCTCGAACACGGCCATGTTCGCGGTGATCACGGTGATCGGACGGCCGCGGAGGAGGTCGGCGAGCTGCAGCACCGTCGTGCCGATGTCGAGCACGATCGTGTGACCGTCCTCGACGAACCGGGCCGCGGCCTCGGCGATCCGACGCTTCGCGGTGCGGTTGACGGTCTCGACCTCGAGGAACGGGGAGTCGCCCTCGTGGGTGTCGGGGAGGACGGCGCCGCCGTGCGTGCGCCGCAGCAGACCGGCGTCGTCGAGGCGCTGGAGGTCACGGCGGATCGTCGCGACGCTCGACCCGGTGGCGGCGGCGAGGTCGGTGACCGAGGCGGCGCGCGACGTCCGGAGGTGGTCGAGGATGGCGAGATCGCGGATGTCCTTCACGTCGATCAGCATACCGATCAACTTCGCTCAACATGCAATTGTTTTCAAACAAAAAGATGCGTGCAATCGATCGAACTGTGTTAGAAAGTGCTCACAAGCCGACCGATGGAGCAGCGATGGACGACCGACGAACCTCGAGCACCGATGCCGACGTGCTCGTCGCGGGCCTGCTCTTCTTCGACGCCGTGTTCGCCGACCTCCCGCACGGCCCCGTGCTCGGACAGGAGCACTGGACGCCGCACTTCGCGTGGACGCCGGGCGGCATCGCGAACTTCGCCATCGCCGCAGCACGACTCGGTGCGTCCACCGACGTCGCCGCCGTGGTGGGCGACGACGAGCTCAGCGGCCTCTGCCGCGCCGCGCTCGCCCGTGAGGGGATCGGGACCGCGCTGCTGCACCGAGCCCCGGGTTGGTCGATCCCGGTGAGCGCCTGCATGGGCTACGACGGCGACCGCGCGATCATCACCGGCGGGACGGCCGCTCCCGTCCCGCTGCCGGAACTGCTGCCGGCACAGGGCGGACGGGTCGCGGCACTGCACGTCGACGAGACGACCGCCGACTGGGTCCGGACGAGCGCGAGCCGCGGCCTCCGCGTCTTCGCCGACGTCGGGTGGGACGCCACGGGGACGTGGGACCCCGCGCTGCTCGACGCCGTCGACGGTGCGTACGCGTTCACGCCGAACGACCGCGAGGCCATGGCCTACACCCGGACCGACGACGCCCGCGCCGCGGCCCGGGCCCTCGCCGAACGCGTGCCCCTCAGCGTCGTCACCCTCGGCGGCGACGGTGTCGTCGCCGTCGACTCGTCCACCGGTGAGGAGGTCGTCGCGCCGCCCGTGCGGGTGCACGCGGTCGACGCGACCGGTGCGGGCGACGTCTTCTGCGCAGCCCTCGCGGTCGCGTCCCTCGAGGACCGACCGCTGCGCGAACGCATCGACTTCGCGGCGCTCGTCGCCGCGATCACCGTGTCCCGACCCGGCGGCGCCGCAACCGCGCCCCGACGGGACGAACTCGCACCGTGGCTGGCTGCCAACCCGGCCGCCGCGGACCGGGACCGGTACGGCTTCGTCACCACGGGCCTCCCGGCAGCGACCGCCGCACCGGCGGGCCGCGCCCGCTGAACACCGCACCACCCCCAGCTCCGCCACCCCAGCCCCACCAGTTCCCCGCTCTTCCTCCCCTTCCACCCGACCACAGGAGACCCCATGCGCACCCCCACGAAGCGACGCCGCACCGCCGCGGTCCTCGCCACCGCGGTCGCCGCGGCACTCGTCCTCACCGGCTGCTCCGCCGGATCGTCCGCGTCCGACGGCAAGCTGACCGCGTGGCTCTGGCCCGGCGCCCTCGGCGACTCGGTCGTCTCGAGCGCGAAGAAGGAGTTCGCCTCCGACAAGCTGCAGGTGAACGTGATCGGCGGTGACTTCAAGCAGAAGCTCGTCACGACCTTCACCGGCAAGACGAACGTCCCGTCGATCACCGGCGTCAAGGGCGAGGACATGCCCTACTTCCTGCAGCAGTCGAGCCTCTTCACCGACCTGAAGTCGCTCGTCCCGGCGTCCTACCTCGCCCAGTTCCCGAAGTGGAAGCTCGCCGAGGCGACGACGTCGGACGGCAAGCTCATCGGCATCCCGACCGACATCGGCCCCTCGGCCCTGTTCTACCGCGAGGACGTCCTCGCCGAGGCCGGCCTGCCGAGCGAGCCCGCCGCCGTCGCCGCCGCCACGAGCACGTGGGACGAGTACTTCGCGTTCGGCAAGCAGCTCAAGGCGAAGACCGGGGCCTCGCTCGAGGTGTCCATGGGCGACGTCTTCAGCTGGTCGATGGCGCAGGCCGACAGCGGCTTCGTGAGCAAGTCGGGGAAGTTCACCGGCGACAGCGCGACGGTGAAGGAGGCCTGGGACCGCGCGGTGACCGCCGAGAAGGCCGGCATCGTCGCCAACATCGAGGACGGCAGCCCGGACTGGGCCTCGGCCGTCAACCAGGGCAAGATCCCGACCGTCATCGGCGCAGCGTGGCACGCCGGCGACATCAAGAGCGCCGCACCCGACACCTCGGGCAAGTGGCGCGTGACCGCCACCCCGGGCGGACCCGGCAACGCGGGCGGCTCGTTCCTCACCATCCCCGCAGCGACCTCGGACAAGAAGGCCGCCCTCAAGGTGATCGAGGCGCTGGTCGCCCCGTCCGCGCAGGCCACCACGTACAGCCAGGTCGGCAACTTCCCGTCCTCGTCGAAGGCCCTCTCCGAGTCCGCGCTCACCGAGGGTGACTCGTTCTTCGGCGGACAGGACACCGTCTCGGTCTTCCAGAAGTCGATCGAGTCGATGCCCACGAAGTACACCAGCCCCTACGACGCGCAGGTGTCGGCGCCGTACCTGGTCGAGCTGACGAACATCCAGGGCGGCAAGGACCCGGACCAGGCATGGAACGACGCGGTGAAGGCCGCGAAGTCGGCACTGGAATCGGCGCAGTGACCACGTCCGTCGCACCGTCGCTGGCGGGGCCGGGTCCCACGACCCGGCCCCGCCGGCGGGGCATCCGCCGCACCTGGCCGATGTACCTCGCGGTCGCTCCGTTCTTCGTCCTGTTCCTCGTCTTCGGGCTCTACCCGACGATGTACTCGCTCGTCCTCTCCTTCCAGGACTGGAACGGGCTGGGCGACCCCACGTGGGTCGGTCTCGAGAACTTCCAGAAGCTCTTCGCCGACCCGACGTTCTACCTCTCCATCAGGAACACGTTCGTCATCTTCGCGCTGTCGACGTTCCCGATGCTCGTCATCGCGATCGTCATCGCAGCGATGCTCAACAGCGCCGTCCGGTACAGCACGGCGTTCCGGATCGCCTACTTCATCCCGAACATCACGTCGGTCGTCGCGATGGCGGTGTTGTTCGGCTCGATCTTCGGGCAGAACTTCGGGCTCGCCAACACGCTGCTGCACGCGATCGGCCTCCCCGCGGTCCCCTGGCTGAGCACCCCGTTCGGCATCCAGGTCACGGTGTCGCTGCTCATCACGTACCAGTGGACCGGCTACAACGCGATCATCTTCCTCGCGGGCATGCAGTCGATCGGCGGCGAGGTCTACGAAGCCGCGAAGATCGACGGCGCCGGGGCCTTCCGGAGCTTCTTCTCGATCACCCTGCCGCTGCTGCGCCCGACCGTGATCTTCGTGCTCGTCGTCAGCACCATCACCGGCCTCCAGAGCTTCACGGAGGCCCAGGTCCTCACCACCACCGCCGGCTCGACGAACAGCGGCGGCGCCGGCCAGGGCGGCCTCACGATGGTCCTGTACTTCTACCAGCAGGCCTTCGGGTTCAACCGCTTCGGCTACGGTGCCGCGATCGCGTGGGGCGTGTTCCTCATCGTCGTCGTGTTCACGATCATCAGCTGGCGCTTCACCGCCGGCCGGAAGGAAGAGGCACGCGCGTGACCGTCCTGACCCGACCGACCACCGCGGCGCCGTCGAGCCGCACCACCGTGACCCGCCGTCGGCGTCGGGGCCCCGGCGCCTCCCGCGTCGTCCTGTACACGCTGCTCACCGTCGGCGCCGTGGTCTCGATCTTCCCCCTCTACTGGCTGTTCGTCATGGCGAGCAACACGACGAGCGACATCTACAAGTCCCCGCCGGTGTTCGTCCCCGGGCCCTGGTTGTTCCAGAACATCGGGGAGGTCTTCGACAAGATCGACTTCGGCGGCGCGCTGCTGAACACGGTCATCGTCTCGGTGAGCGTCACGGCCCTCGTGCTCTTCTTCGACTCGCTCGCCGCGTTCACCTTCGCGAAGTTCGACTTCCCGCTGCGGAAGACCCTCTTCACGATCGTGCTCGTGACCTTCATGCTCCCGATGCAGCTGTCGATCATCCCGCAGTTCATCACCATGACGAACCTCGGCTGGGTGGGGCACCTGCAGGCGCTCATCGTCCCGGCGGCGGCGAACGCGTTCGGCATCTTCTGGCTGCGGCAGTACATCCTGTCGAGCGTCCCCGACGAGCTCATGGACGCCGCCGTGATCGACGGAGCCGGGTTCTTCCGGCAGTGGTGGACGGTCTGCATCCCGCTCATCCGTCCGGGCTTGGGCTTCCTCGGCATCTTCACGTTCATCGGCTCGTGGAACGACTACCTCTGGCCCCTCATCGTGCTGAACGACCCGAACCACCTCACGCTGCAGGTGGCGATGGCGCAGCTGAACACGACGTTCGCGAACAACTACAGCATGGTGATGGCCGGAGCACTGCTGTCCGTCCTGCCGCTGCTCGTGGTGTTCCTCATCGGTGCACGGCAGTTCATCGGGGACATCGCGAAGGGCGCGATCAAGTGACGGCTCCCGGGGCCGTCGGACCGCTCGGCACGACCGCTCCGGGGTCCGGCTCGCGCCTGCCGCCGCGCGCCAGGCTCCGGTCGGACGCCAAGACGCTGTCGCTCGACGGCACGTGGCGCTTCCGGCTGCACGACCGGGCACCGCGGGACGAGGTCGACGGTGTCCCGCCGTTCGCCGCCGGCACGGACGGCGCGACCGGGCCCGACTGGTCCGACCTCCCCGTCCCCTCGCACTGGGTCCTCCACGGTCACGGCGCTCCCGCCTACACGAACATCCGCTACCCGTTCCCGGTCGACCCGCCCCACGTCCCCGACCGCAACCCGACGGGTGACCACGTCCGGACCGTTGACCTGCCGGACTGGTGGCCCGCCGGAGGCCGGACCCTGCTCCGCCTGGACGGTGCCGAGTCGCTCGCGCGGGTCTGGGTGAACGGCCGGACCGTCGGGTGGTCGACGGGCAGCCGTCTCACGACCGAGTACGACGTCACCGGACTCCTCCGCCCCGGCGCGAACACGGTCGCGATCCGGGTGCACCAGTGGTCGCAGGGGAGCTACCTCGAGGACCAGGACCAGTGGTGGCTGCCCGGCGTGTTCCGCTCGGTCACCCTCGAACACCGCCCGGACGGCGGCCTCGACGACGTCTTCGTCACCGCCGATCGCGACCCGGTGACCGGCCGCGGCACCCTCGTCGTCGAGACGGTCACCACCGCGACGCAGGTGACGGTCCGTCTGCCCGAGACCGGCCTGGAGGCACGACTCGTCCCCGGCGCGCCGGCCCGGGTCGACGTGGGCACGGTGGACGCGTGGTCCGCCGAGGAGCCCCGGCTCCACGACGTCGTCATCGCCACCGACGCCGAGACGGTGCGGCTCCGCGTCGGGTTCCGCCGGGTCGAGGTCGTCGGCGACCGGCTGCTCGTCAACGGCGTACCGCTCGTGTTCCACGGCGTCAACCGACACGAGACCCACCCGGACCGTGGCCGGGTGTTCGACGAGGACACCCTCCGCACCGACCTGTCGCTCATGAAGCAGCACGGCGTGCAAGCGATCCGGACCGCGCACCAACCCCCGCACCCGCGCTTCCTCGAACTGGCCGACGAGTACGGCTTCTGGGTCGTGCTCGAGTGCGACCTCGAGACGCACGGCTTCTGGGAGGTCGACTGGTCGGGCAACCCGTCGGACGACCCCGCATGGCGGGACGCGTACCTCGACCGCGTCCGCCGGACCGTCGAACGCGACAAGAACCACCCGTCGGTCGTGGTCTGGTCCCTCGGCAACGAGTCCGGGACGGGCCGCAACCTCGCCGCGATGGCCGACTGGATCCGCCGCCGCGACCCGTCGCGACCGATCCACTACGAGGGCGACACCGAGGGTGCGTACACCGACCTGTACTCGCGCATGTACCCCACCATCGAGGAGATCGACTCGGTCTGCGGCGACCTCGCCATGCCGGTCCACGAGGTCGGCCCTGCTGCCGGCGCCCGGCAACGCGCGAAGCCGTTCGTCCTGTGCGAGTACGGCCACGCCATGGGCAACGGGCCGGGCTCGCTCGCCGACTACCAGGACCGCTTCGAACGCTGGTCGCGGCTGCACGGCGGGTTCGTGTGGGAGTGGCGGGACCACGGCCTCCGGACCACCACCGACGACGGGGTCGCGTACTTCGGGTACGGCGGCGACTTCGGCGAACCGGTGCACGACGGCGTCTTCGTGATGGACGGGCTCGTCCTCTCCGACGGGACGCCGAGCCCGGCCCTCGCCGACCTCGGGCGGCTCTGGGCTCCGGTCCGCTTCACGCGCGAGGGGTCGTCGCTCACGGTCCACTCGCAGCGGGCGCAGGCCGACACGGCCGACCTGGCCGTGGTGTGGGAGCTGCGCGTCGACGGACGCGTGGTCGACGGCGGAGCGCTGGACGTGCCTCCCGTCCGCCCGGGGCGCGACGTCACCGTCGCGCTGCCGAGTGATGCGGTCGCACCGCGTCGGGGCCGGGAGGCCCACCTGACGCTCCGGGCGTCCCTCCGGCAGGACACCGTGTGGGCACCGCGCGGGCAGGTCGTGGCCGAGGTCCAGACCGTCGTGGAGGTCGTGCCGCCGACGCCGTCGGCGCGCCCGTCCGGTGTGCTGCCGAGCGCCGCGGTCTTCGACGAGGACGGGGCGTTGCGGTCCTGGCACGGCATCGACGTCGCCGTCCTGGTGCCCGAGCTCTGGCGCGCGCCGACCGAGAACGACCGGGCGTCCGGCCAGGGCTCCTACGAGACGACGTCGCCGGAACTGAGCTCCGGACGGGGCGACGAATCCGTGCCGCCCTCGGCCGACCGGTGGCGGGAGCGGGGACTCGACCGGCTGACGCACCGTGTGACGGCGGTCGCGCGCGAGGGCGGTGTCCTCGTGCAGCGGTTGCGGTCGATGCCCGCCGGCACCGGGTCCGGCATCGACTCGGAGTTCCGCTGGTCGGGCGACGGCGACGACCTCCGGCTGCGCTGGAGCGCCGCGCCCGTCGGACCGTGGGACTGCACCTGGCCGCGGATCGGCCTGCACCTGGACCTGCCTGACGACCTCGGGGACGCGGTCGAGTGGTGGGGGACCGGCCCGCACGAGTCCTACCCGGACGCTGCCAACGGCGTCGTGGTCGGGCGGTTCGCGTCCGTCGTCGACGCCCTCGGCGTCCGGTACGCACGGCCGCAGGAGAGCGGCCACCGTCCCGGCCTCCGGGAGCTGCGCATCGGACGGCTCGCGATCGACGCCCTGCGCGGCGCGGGCGTGGACCTGCCCGGGTTCCAACTCGCCAGGCACACGGCGCAGCAGTGGGACCGGGCGGAGCACCCGCACGAGCTGCCGGCGTCCGACCGCCTGCACCTGTACCTCGACGCCGCGCAGCACGGACTCGGCTCGCGGGCGTGCGGACCGGACGTGCTGCCGCGGTTCGCGCTGTGGCCGCGGCAGGTCGCGCTCGAGGTGGTGTTCCGCGCGGTGTCGTGAGCGCCGGCCCCGCTGCGCGACGGGCGCTCGGCCGCGGCTGAGCGACGCCGCGCACGCGGTGCGGGTGCGCGGGTGCGCGGGTGCGCGGGTGCGCGGGGTGTGCCTGCGCTCGGTGCGAGCTTGCACACACGGTGCGAGGTGTTCGCCGTCGCACCGTGTGTGGAACCTCGCACCGTCGGGCTCGCCCCTCGCACCGTGCGAGCGGCAGCGCAGCGGGTGCGCGGGTGCGCGGGTGCGCGGGGTGTGCCTGCGCTCGGTGCGAGCTTGCACACACGGTGCGACCTGTTCGCCGTCGCACAGTGCGTGGAACCTCGCACCGTGAGGACCGGACCGACGCCGCGTTACTCAGTCGTGGAACGTCTCGATCGACGCGCCGAGCGAGTTGAGGCGTTCCTGCAGGCCCTCGTAGCCGCGCGCGATGATGCCGACGTTGCGGAGGACGCTCTCACCCTTCGCGGCGAGCATCGCGAGCAGGATCACGACGGCCGGACGCAGCGCAGGCGGGCAGCTGACCTCGGCACCGGAGAAGTGCGTCGGGCCGGTGACGTCGAGGCGGTGCGGGTCGCGGAGCGTGACGTTCGCGCCGAGGCGGGTGAGGTCGAGCAGGTGGATCGCCCGGCCCTCGTACACCCAGTCGTGCACCAGCGTGGTGCCCGTGGCGCACGCGGCGATGACGACGAAGAACGGCAGGTTGTCGATGTTGAGGCCCGGGAACGGCATCGCGTGGATCTTGTCGATCGGCGCGTGCAGCTCGGACGGGTGCACCGTGATGTCGACGAGCCGGGTGCGGCCGTTCGCTGCGCCGTACTCCTCGGAGACGTCGAAGCGGAGGCCCATCTCGGCGAGGGTCGCGAGCTCGATCTCGAGGAACTCGATCGGCGCGCGCGTGACGGTCAGCGTCGACCCGGTGACGATGCCCGCGGTGAGGAGGCTCATCGCCTCCACCGGGTCCTCGCTCGGCCAGTAGTCCACGACCTCGTCGATGACGCTCCGGCCGGTGATGCGGAGCGTGGTGGTGCCGATGCCCTCGACCTGCACGCCGAGGAGCTCGAGGAAGAAGCAGAGGTCCTGCACCATGTAGTTCGGGCTGGCGTTCCGGATCGTCGTCACGCCGTCGCGGGCGGCCGCGGCGAGGATCGCGTTCTCGGTCACCGTGTCGCCGCGCTCGGTCAGGACGATCGACTTCGTCGGGACGTCCTTGTTCGCCACGTCGACCTCGTACCAGCCGTTCGTGGCCTCGACGTCGACGCCGAACGGCCGGAGCGCGATGAGGTGCGGCTCGACCGTGCGGGTACCGAGGTCGCAGCCGCCGGCGTAGGGGAGGCGGAAGGCGTCGAACCGGCCGCTCAGCGGGCCGAGGAACATGAGCACGCTGCGGGTACGGCGGGCGGCGTCGGCGTCGATGGCGTCGAGGCGGAGGTCGGACGGCGCGACGATCTCGAGCACCTCGCCGTCCTCGGACCAGGTGACACTCGCGCCGAGGCTGCGGAGGACGTCGATGATGCGGTCGACCTCGACGATGCGCGCGACCCTGTGCAGCCGCGTGACGCCCCGGTTGAGCAGGGAGGCGCACAGGAGCGCGACGGCGGCGTTCTTCGACGAGTTGACCGCGATGGAGCCGCTGAGCTTCCGGCCGCCCTGCACCCGGAGGTGAGCGCGCTGCGGGGCTCCACCGATCGAGACGATCTGCTGGTCGAGCGCGTCGCTGATCCGGGTGAGCATCTCGAGGCTGAGGTTCTGCCCGCCCTGCTCGATCCGGTTGATGGCGCTCTGGCTCGTGCCGACCCGCTCGGCGAGCTGCGCCTGGGTCATGCTGCGGCCCTTACGCGCGCCCCGGATGAGGGCGCCGACCTCGCGGAGGGGGGCCGGGGTGGTCGGGGGAGCGACGATGGTGGTGTCGGTCATGAGGGCACGCTAACACGCTCATGAGATAAAACGGGTGACATCACTCGCCGAACTCGCAGCAACGGATCGGGAATATCCCGTCTGTGATAAGTCAGTCCGGGATGCGTGCCCAGGGCCCGTGGTTCTGGCTGCGGCCCCAGGTGCTGTGCGCACCCCGTCCGGGACCGGGTTCGGTGAGCCAGTACCGGGAGCCGGGCGTCCAGCCGGCGACGACGCTCGCGCGGTCCTCGTCGACCGGCACGGCGAGCCCGGAGCAGCGGAACCAGCCGGCGACGGTCAGCTCGACGACGTCGACCTCGGCTGCGGCAGCGGTCCAGTCCGGCATCACCCACGCACCCGCTCGTCCTGTGGCGACACCCCAGTCCCACCGCCGGGTCGTCGCGCTGACGTCGAGCGGGAACCGGCGGCAGAGGTCGGCCCAGTCCTCGGGGCGGTCCACGACGATCGTCCGGCTCACCCGTCCGCCGTGTGCCTCGGTGACCTCGGCGCGCTGCCAGCCGAACGAGTCCTCGACGGCCCACAGGGCGAGCGGTCCGAGGTCAGTGAAGGGTGCGGAGGAGGTCTGCGGAGCGGGCCAGGGCGGCGAGGTCCACCACTCGCCGCTCATCGGGCCGTCCGTGCCGCGCGCCTGGTCGGCGCGGATCCCGTCCGCCCACTCGGCGAGCCGCTCGGGCATCGGCGGCGCCGGACGTCCGGCGTCGTCGCCCTCGAACGACACCGCCCACTGCACGGGGTCCTGTCCACCGAGCCGCTGCACGACGGGACTCGCCGCCGCCCGGGCCGCGAGGCGTCGCAGCGGTGCGACGAGCTCCGGGCGGGCGAGCAGGTCGTCGGTCGCGTCGCGCTCCTGCCACCAGATCGCCGACTCCGCGGTCTGTTCGAGGGCGTCGACCACTTGGTCCGGGGTCAGCGCGGCGGGCTCGACGGCATCGAGTGCCGCGGCGACGGCGGCGAGGGTGGGCATCGGTTCCGCGTCCGGGTTCGACGAGGTGACCGTGCCGGAGTCGTCGAGCGTGAGCCCCCACAGCGCGACCTCACGGCCCTGCTCGCGCGTCAGGTGCACGTCCGCCCAGAACAGCACGTTGCCGAGGTGCTCCGCTGCCGCAGAGCTCCCGCCCGCGGCACGGAGCAGCTCCAGGCTGAACCGTCGGCCGCGCGGGCCCTCGAGCAGGTCCGCGGCGGTGATCACGGCCCGAGGCTACCGGTCGTGCAGGTCGCCCCGGACGATCGAGTCGCCCGAATGCGTCGGGTCCCCGTCGTCGCGCTCGGCCGAGACGTCGATCACCGGGTACTTCGCCGGGTCCATGTGGGCGGGCACCGTGAACCGGCCGCGGTCGCCGTCGAGGAACCCGACGCTCACGAGGCCCTTGAGGTCCGACCGCATCATCCACACCTCGCGCAGTGTCCCCGTGTCCGAGGCGTCGCGGTCACCGCTGACGTCGACGACGAGCGTCAACCGCCCGTCGCGGTCCCGCTCGAGCTCGGCGGTGCCGCGAGCGCCGCCCCAGTCGGGCAGCGCGTCGAGGGTGGCCCGGGCGACGACGGTCTCACCGCTGCCCGGACCCGGGACGACGCCGGTGACGACGCCGACACCGACGAGCAGCGCGAGCGCACCGACGCCGGCAGCCACGACCCCGGCGATCGTCCGGCGTCGACGGCGGCGCGTGGCGGTGCCGGGCCGGTCCCGTCGGCCGGAGGGTCGGACCGCGGCCACGCCCGGACGCGTCGGGGACACGACGGGCTGCGCAGGCGACCCGACGTCGGGTGTCGGGCCCGGACCGGCGTCGGGCTGCTCCGGCGAGGCGGGGTCGACCCGGGCCTCCAGGCCGTCCCCAGCCTGCTCCGCCCGCACGGTCACGGCGATGCGGTCCCAGACCCGCTCCGGAGGCGCGACGAGGTCGACGTCGGCCGCCGACCGGGTGACGGCCGCGACGCGCTGGAGGTCCGCGACCTCGGCGCGGCACTGCGCGCACGCCACGAGGTGACCGGCGACCTCGTCGTCCGCCACGACGTCGGTGACCGCGAGCATCGCCAGCGTCTCGTCGTCCACGTGCTTCACTCGATCACCTCCAAACGTGTTCGGAGCCGAGCCAGGCTCCGATGGATGTGGCTCTTCACCGTGCCGAGGGGGATCTGCAGCCGCTCCGCGATCTCACGATGGCTGAGGTCCTCGTAGAACGCCAACCGCATGACGCGTCGCGGCTCCTCGTCGAGGCGGTCGAGCTCCCCGGCGACGAGGGCCCGCTCGGCGAGGTCGAAGGGCGACTCGGGTGCCGCCGCGGTCTCCTCGACGACGGTCGGCTCGACGGTCGGCGCCTGCCGTGCGCGCTCGGTCAGGGCGTCCGCGATGCAGTTGCGCGTGATGCCGACGAGCCACGCGCCGAGCGGACCGCGGGCGGGGTCGAAGCTGCCGGACCGCCGCCAGGCCTTCACGAAGACCTGCTGCGTGACGTCCTCGGCGGCCATCGCGTCACGGAGGGCTCGCAGGGCCAGGGTGTGCACCAGGGGCGACCACCGGTCGTAGACGGCACGCAGGGCGGCTTCGCTCCCGGCGCTGAAGGCGCGGGAGAGCTCGCCGTCGTCGGGGAGGGTGGTCGTCACGTGGTCCTGTCGTCGGGGCGGTCGGCTTCGACCGTGGCTCGATCGTACGGGGGCCGGAGGGACGGGGTGCGGCGGGTGCACGGTGCTGTCTCCGGGGTCACGGCACCGGTGTCGCGGTGATGACGAGGTTGCTCTCGTAGTGGCGGGTCCGCTCGTCGAACACACCACCGCAGGTGACCAGCACGAGTCGTCGGTCGCCGTCGGTGCGGAACACCTCGTCCCAGGGCAGCCCGCGCTTCTCGAGCAGGGACACCGAGTCGATCCGCCACCGCGTCTCGGCACCGGCGGTGTCGGTGATCGTGACGGTCCGGCCGTCGGGCACGTCCCGGAGGTGCGCGAAGGGTCCGACGCCGTAGCCGACGGCGTCGACGTGGGCCGCGAGCACCACCGTGCCCTCCGCCGAGGACGGTGCGGCGCCGTAGCGGTACCAGCCGGCGACCGACGGGTCCGGCGGGAGCGCCATGCCGCCCTCGTCGTCGACGCCCTCCGGCCGGACCGGCGCGGTGACGCCGGCCCAGTCGACGGCGACCCGGGCGGGTGCCGCAGCGGCCGGGGCGACCGGTGGGACGGTCGCTGCCTGCTGCGGTACCGCCGTCGAGAACGCCGCAGGGGGAGGCGTCGGCGTGCTCGTCGGGGCGAGGGAGGGGTGCCCGCCGGGGAGGGGGCCGGCCGACGAGCACCCGGTCAGGACGGCGACGGCCGCCGTGGCGACGGCGACCGCCGCCACGGACGACCGTGCCGTGCGGAGCACGATCAGCGACCGGAGTCCGGCCGACCGGCGTCCGCGGTGCGACGCCGCCGGACGACGACGGTCCCGAGCGCGGCGGCTGCGAGGAGTGCTGCGGCGGCTCCGATCCAGGGTGCGACGTCGGGCTGGTTCGTCGCGACGAGTCCGGCGTTGCCCGCGGGCACGCCGTTCGGGGTGCCGCCGAGGCCGGAGATCGTCTGCGTCGCGAGGGCGAGGTTCCCGTCCTCGAGGCTGCCCCACGCGTAGACGATCGTGTCGGTGCCGGCCTTCACGGCGACGTCCGCCGGGCCGATCACCGGGTCGGTGGTGCCGGCAGCGGCGACCGAGGCCGAGACGGTGCCCGCGGGGAGCTCCAGCGCCTGCTCGTCCGGGTTCGTCAGCCCGGAGATCACGGCCTTGCCGCCGGCCAGGACGTCGACGGCGGGGGCGGCGGCGACGTGGCGGACGATCAGACGACCCTGACCCGCCGGAGTGGCCGAGGTGTCGTTCGTGAACAGGGTCGCGGTCGGCTTCCCGTCGGTGTCGTCGTGTGCGACCGCGGTGTAGTCGCCGCCGGCGTCGAGCGAGACGTCCACCGGGCCGATGATCGGCTTCGAGTCGTCCGTCGCGTCGCCGGCGGTGATCGCGATCGAGTGCGCGCCGGCGGGGACCGTCATCGGGCCGGCGAGGGTGCCCGGCGTGAAGTCGTCGAGGGCGCGCTTGCCGTCGAGGTACACGTCGACGGTGACGGACGGGACGGCGTGCAGGACGGAGAGGGTGGCGTCGCCGCTGGCGGCCGTGGCGGTCGCGGCAGGCAGCACCGCAGCGGTCGCGGCGAGCAGCACACCGGACGCGAGGCCGGCGGCGAGGGTCTTCTTGCGCATCGTGTCGTCTCCTTCTCTGGCCCGGAGCGGGCCGGTCGGTGAGACGTCGTCCTCGACGTCTCACCGGGTACTACCGGCCGGACCCCCGCACCGGTTGCGCTCGGTTCCTGGGCATCTGCTCACGATGACGTACCCCGTCCGGGGCGCTGCGCCCCGATGCGCTTACGAGCGGCGGGCCCGGACCGATAGGCCCTGGTGCACGCCCACGGAAGGGCGGCATCCCGCCCCACGGACGGCGGCGGGACGATCGAGAACCAGGACGGGCCATGATCGTCGTCACACGACTCAACGGCAGCGGATTCGCTGTCAACCCGGACCTCGTGGAGCGCATCCAGGAGACGCCGGACACGACCCTCATCATGGTCGACGGCGCGAAGTACATCGTGCGCGAGTCCATGGTCGAGGTCATCGACCTCATCGCGGCGTACCGCGCGCGCATCGTCGGGATGGCCTACGGCACCGATGCGCAGCCGACGCGGAACGCCACGGGGCCGGCGCCGACCCTCGCCGCGGTCGCCCCGCTGCACGCGCACGACGGAGGCCGCTGACGTGGACATCGCGACGATCATCGGCATCCTCATCGCGTTCGGCGCGCTCTTCGGCATGGTCGAGATGGAGCACGTCGAGCTCGCCGGGCTCTTCCTGCCCGCGCCCATGCTCCTCGTGTTCGGCGCCACCATCGGCTGCGGCATCGCCAGCACGACCCTCAAGGACGCGATCGCCAGCTTCACGGCCGTCCCGAAGGCGTTCACGGGGAAGGTCACGCCACCGCAGTCGGTCATCGACGACGTGGTCGGGCTCGCCGAGACCGCCCGCGCGAACGGCCTGCTGGCGCTCGAGCAGGAGGCCGACAAGCACGACGACCCCTTCATGAAGAAGGCGCTGCAGAACATCGCCGACGGCACGGACGGCGACGAGCTGCGGATCCTCCTCGAGGACGAGATCGAGTCGAACGCCGCCCCGGTCCGGAGCGCGAGCGCGTTCTTCATGGGCCTCGGCGGCTTCGCGCCGACGGTCGGCATCATCGGCACCGTCGTGTCGCTGACGCACGTGCTCGCGAACCTCGGCAAGCCGGACGAGCTCGGGCCCCTGATCGCGAGCGCGTTCGTCGCCACGCTCTGGGGGCTGCTCACCGCGAACTTCCTCTGGCTGCCCATCGGCGGCAAGCTCCGCAAGCTCGCGCAGCTCGAGACCGACCGGCAGACGCTGCTGATGGAGGGCCTCCTCGCCGTCCAGGCCGGCAGCCAGCCCCGGCTGCTCGGCGAGCGGCTCAAGGCGATGGTCCCGCCCGCCGCTCGGATCGCGGACGCGAAGTCCGCGAAGAAGCAGCGCGCCGCCGACGACGACCAGCAGCTGGCGGCCTGACGATGAGCGCGAACCCCCGCGGTCGCGGTCGTGGTCGTGGCAAGAAGTCACACGACGAGGCGGAGCACCCGGACGAGCGCTGGATGGCGTCCTACATGGACATGATCACCGTCCTGATGTGCATGTTCCTCGTGCTCTTCGCGATGTCGACGGTCGACCAGCAGAAGTACATCCAGCTGAAGAACTCGCTCGCGACCGGGTTCGGCGAGGTGAAGTCGCAGAAGATCGACACCGCGTCCGGCACCGTCGTGACGAAGGACCAGGTGGAGGACGGCTCCGGCTACTCGATCGACAAGTCCCAGGCGGACCACTCGAGCGCGTCGAGCGGCCAGGCGGGCAGCAACGCCGAGGCCGGCCCCGGCACGGCCACCGCCGACCCGACGAGCACGGCCGTCCCCGCGGCCGCGTCGAAGGCCGACGTCGCCGCGGCGGAGCGGGAGCTCGACGACCTCCAGGGCATCGAGCGCGCGATCAAGCAGAACCTCCGCCGAGCAGGGCAGACCTCGAACGTGCAGTTCACCGTCGACGCCCGCGGGCTCACGGTCCGGCTCGTCGGCAGCGAGACGTACTTCGCGACCAACAGCGCCGACCTCTCGGACCAGGCGAAGCGGATCATGGACGCCATCGCGCCGGTGCTCCGGACGAGCGGCCACGACGTCAGCGTCGAGGGGCACGCCGACCAGCGCAACTCCACCGCGCCGTACGCGACGAACTGGGAGCTCAGCGCCGCGCGGGCCACCGGCGTGCTCCGCGACCTCGTCGAGCGCGGGGGGATGCCCGCCGCGCACGTGCAGAGCGTCGGGTTCGGGTCGAGCCGTCCGCTCGCGGAGGGCGACTCGGACCAGGCCCTCACCCTGAACCGACGGGTCGACATCGTGGTGCTGTCCAACCAGGACCAGGACGTCAGCGCGCTCATGCCGGCCCTCGCTGCGGCGCAGGACAGCGCGAAGGGGGTCGCGAGCGGCTGAGCCCCACCGCCCCACGGGCACGCACGGCTGAGCCCCACCGCCCCACGGGGGCACGCACGGCTGAGCCCCCACCGCCCCAGAAGGGGGCACAGCGCTGACGGGTGGTCCCCAGCGGACCGATAGACGCACCCGTGATCGAGACCGCGTCCGCAGCACCGTCGTCGACGTCCGGCGTGCTCGACGCGTCCGGGCCCGACGTGTACGACTTCGCGCGCCCCTCGACGCTCGCCCGCGAGCACGCCCGGGTGCTCGAGCTCGCCTTCGAGACCTTCGCCCGGCAGTGGGGCACGCAGCTCACCGCGAAGGTCCGTGCCGTCAGCCAGGTGACGTGCGAGTCCGTGCAGATGAAGACGTACGACGAGTACGCCGCGTCGCTGCCCGCCCTCACCGGCATGGTGCTGCTGCCGATCGTCGACGTGCTCCCGAAGGGCGTGCTCCAGGTACCGCTCGACGCCGCACTGACCTGGGTGTCGCACGCGCTCGGCGCCTCGAAGCCCCTGCCGACGCCGGAGCGCACCTTCACGCCCATCGAGCAGGCGCTCGTCCGCAAGATCGTCGAGGACGCCCTCGACGACCTCCGCTACTCGTTCGGCGGCCTGCTCGCGCACGACGTCACCGCCGGCGGGTTCCAGTTCAACTCGCAGTTCGCCCAGGCCGCGCAGAAGGGCGACCTGATGATCGTCGCGTCCTTCGAGATCCGCGTCGGCGACCGCGTGGCCCCCGGCACCCTCGCGCTGCCCGCCGAGGCGGTGCTGCCCCAGCTCGGGGAGCAGGCGACGCACGTGTCGTCCGCCGAGGCGCGCCACCTGCTCGACGAGCAGCTCGCGAACGTCCCCGTCGGCGTCAGCCTGCGCTTCGCGCCGGCGACGGTGCTGCCGGCGCAGGTCCTCGGCCTCGCCGTCGGCGACCTCCTCCCGCTGCCGCACCCGCAGCACCGGCCCCTCACCATCGCGGTCGACGGCGAACCCGTCGGCACCGCGGCCGTCGGCGCGAACGGGTCGCGCCTCGCCGGCATCGTCGTCACCACCACCGCAGCTACGGAGCCCTCCGCATGACCGCCACCACCACCCTCCACGCCACCGCCGCCGACGCCCTCGTGGTCGCCCTGCCGACGGCGGCGCCGCTCAGCGCGGTGGCCCTGCCTGGAGGCGCGACACCGGCCGTGCTCGAGGCGGCGGCCACCGGGGTGGTCGCGTCGTTCGTCGGCGGCCTGTCGGCCGACCTCGCGCTCGTCCTGACCGACCTCGGTGCGGTCACGGCGGCCGGCGGCACCGAGCACGGCATCGTGGAGGTCACGGACGTGCTGCGGCCCTCGCTCGAGGCGGCCGCCGGCGTGCTCGGCATCGGCGTCCTCGGCGACGCCCGCGTCGAGTCGGCCGCGTCCCTCCTCGCCGACCCCGAGACCGCGGTCTTCGAGCTGACCGCCGGCGGCGTCCCCGGGGGCTGGTTCGGTATCCGCGTCCGGGAGAACGGCACCGTCTCCGCGTCGACCGCACCCGCCGTCACCGTCCCGACCGGGAACCTCGGCCGCATCAACAACGTCGAGATGACCCTGACGGTCGAGATCGGCCGCACCCGGATGTCCGTCCGCGACGTCCTCGGCATGGAGCCCGGTGCCGTCGTCGAGCTCGACCGGAGCGCTGGCGCACCCGCCGACGTGCTGCTGAACGGCCGGCTCATCGCGCACGGCGAGGTCGTCGTGGTCGACCAGGACTACGCCGTCCGCATCACGAAGATCCTCGACGTCGCCGAGACGGTCTGACCGTGGACACCGCGGTCATCGTCCTCCGCGTCGCGCTCTCGCTCGGCGTGGTGCTCGCCCTCATGTGGGTGCTGCACCGGGTCAGCCGGAAGAAGCTCGTCGGCGGGAAGGCGCACGGTCGTCGCTCGGCCTCGGTCGAGGTCGTGGGGCGCCAGGGCATCGGCGGCAAGGCGAGCGTCGTCGTGGTCGACGTCGAGGGCGAGCGCCTCGTGCTCGGGGTCACCGAGCACGGCGTCGCACTGCTCACCAGCGGGCAGGCGCCCGCGCCGGAACTCACCATCGTGACCGGACCCGTGACGCTGCCCGTGCGTCCGACCCCGTCGGCCGAGCGGTTCGGTCAGGAACTCGCGCAGCAGACGGCAGCCGACCCGTCCCTCCCGTCCGACGCGGCGCAGCCGCTGCCGATGCGCCCCCGCAACCGTCGCGCGCAGCGTGCCGCACTGCCGACCGCCCAGCAGCTGCAGGGGTCGATCCTGTCCGCCGACACCTGGCGGCAGGCCGCCTCGGCGCTCCGGAACCGGCGGGCCGGGTGACCGCGGCGCGGACCGGACGTCTGATCGCCCTCCTGCTGCTGGGGGTGACGGTCGTGGCCGGCTTCCTCATGCTCACCGCCACCGGCGCCCACGCGGCCGGCGTCGTCCAGCCGACCGCTCCCGCCACGCCCACGGCGCCCGCGACCGGTGACTTCAGCGTCAGCGTGAACGGTCCGGACGGCACCCCGTCGTCCGCGGTCGTCACGCTCATCGGCATCACGCTGCTGAGCGTCGCCCCGGCCCTCATGCTGATGATGACGTCGTTCACGAAGATCTTCGTCGTCCTCGCGATGACCCGGAACGCACTCGCACTCCAGTCCATCCCGCCGAACCAGGTGCTCGCCGGCCTGGCGCTCTTCCTGTCGCTCTTCGTGATGGCGCCCGTGATCGGGCACATCAACGACGACGCCCTGCAGCCGTACCTCGCCGGCCACCTCGACTTCGCGCAGGCGGTCGAGGTCGGCACGAAGCCGCTGCGGACGTTCATGCTGCACCAGACGCGCGAGGAGGACGTGGCGCTCATCACCCGGGCGGCCGGTCAGGCGAACCCGAAGGACATGGCCGACGTGCCGATGACCACCGTGATCCCGGCGTTCATCATCTCCGAGCTCCGCAGCGCCTTCATCATCGGGTTCGTCATCTTCGTCCCGTTCCTCGTCATCGACCTCGTCGTCTCCGCGGCGCTCATGTCGATGGGCATGATGATGCTCCCGCCGGTGATGATCTCGCTGCCCTTCAAGATCCTGCTGTTCGTCCTCGTCGACGGCTGGGGGCTCATCATCAAGTCGCTCATCGAGTCGTACCAGGTGGTGCACTGATGGACCAGCAGGCCGTCCTCGACCTCGTGCTGCAGGCGCTCCTCGTCGCCGGCAAGCTCGCCGCGCCCGTGCTCGTGACGAGCCTCGTGGTGGGCTTCGCGATCTCGCTCTTCCAGTCGGTGACCCAGATCCAGGAGGTCACGCTCTCCTTCGTGCCGAAGGCCGTCGCGGTCGCGATCGCCCTCGTCGTCTGCGGCAACTGGATGATCTCCGAGATGATCGCGTTCACGCACGCCGCGTTCGACATGATCCCGAAGCTGCTCGGAGCGGCCTGATGGAGTTCGCGTTCGACGCAGCACGCCTCGAGGGCACCATGCTCGCGGGCGTGCGGCTCGTGGCGTTCTTCGTGATCGCACCGCCGTTCTCGTACCGCGCGTTCCCCGCGACGGTGAAGGTCGTGCTCGGCATCGGGCTCGCCATCGGCGTCGCACCGCGCGTCACCGCGGGGTACGCGAGCCTCGACACCGGGGGGTTCGTCGTCGCCCTGGTGACGCAGCTCGTCGTCGGCCTCGCGCTCGGGTTCCTCGTCTCCCTCGTGTTCGCCGCCGTGCAGTCCGCCGGAGCGCTCATCGACCTCTTCGGCGGGTTCACCCTCGCTGCCGCCTTCGACCCGCAGTCGCAGGTGCAGGGAGCGCAGTTCACGCGGCTGTTCCAGATGACCGCCCTCGCGCTCCTGTTCGCCTCGGGCGGGTACCAGCTCATCGTCGCCGGACTCGTCCGGTCCTTCGACGCGGTGCCGCTCGTCGGCGCGGACGGCACCCCGGGGGGCTTCGCGCTCGGCGGGTTCTCCGGGGTGCTCGTGCACGCCCTGACGCAGATGTTCCTGTCGACGCTCCAGATCGCGGGGCCCCTCGTCGTCGTGCTCTTCCTCGCCGACGTCGGGCTCGGGCTCCTCACCCGCGTGGCGCCGGCGCTCAACGCGTTCCAGATGGGGTTCCCGATCAAGATCGGCCTGACGGTGCTGTTCGCGGGCGCCCTCGTCATGGCCCTGCCCTCGGTGGTGTCGTCGCTCACCGGCGACGCCGTCCAGGCGATCACGGGCAGGGGGTGACGTCCCGTGTCCGACAGTGGAGAGCGGTCCGAGAAGGCGACCGACAAGCGCATGCGCGAGGTGCACCGCAAGGGGCAGCTCGGGCGGTCGCAGGACCTCGGCGCGTGGGTCGGGATCGCGGCCGCGGCCGTCATGATGCCGGCAGCGGTCGGGAACGCGGCAGCGGCCGGCACGTCCCAGCTCGCCGCGGTGCAGACCGTGATCGCGGACCCGACGATCGGCACGATGAACCGGGTGTTCGGTGAGGCCATGGCGTCGGTGGGCACCATCATCGGCCCGATGCTCGGCGTCACCGCCGTCGCCGCGCTCGCGACCGCGGTGGCGCAGGGCGGTGTGCACTTCCGGCGCATGGCACCCCAGCCGGACCACTTCGACCCGGTGCAGGGGTTCAAGCGCGTGTTCGGCGTGCAGGCGCTGTGGAACGGCGTGAAGGCGCTGCTCAAGACCGCGGTCGTCGGGCTCGTGCTCTGGTTCGCCGTGCAGGGACTCGTGCCCGTGCTCATGACGAGCGGGTCGCTGCCGCTGACGTCGGTCCTCTCGGCGGCGTCCGACGGCGTCGGCACCCTCCTCCGCGCGGCGATCGCGGCCGGGCTCCTGCTCGCGGCGGTGGACGTCTTCGTCGTGGTCCGCCGGAACCGCAAGCGCACCATGATGACCAAGCGCGAGGTCAAGGACGAGAACAAGCAGTCCGACGGCGATCCGCTCATCCGGTCGCAGCGGCGGTCCCGGCAGATGGCGATGAGCCGCAACCGGATGATCTCCGCGATCGGCACGGCGGACGTCGTCATGACGAACCCGACCCACTACGCCGTCGCGATCGCCTACGAGCCCGGGAAGTCCGCGCCCCGGGTCGTGGCGAAGGGCGCCGGTCCGGTGGCGGAGGCGATCCGGGAGAAGGCGCTCGACGCCCGCGTCCCGATCGTCCAGGACGTCCCGCTCACCCGTGCCCTCCACGCCGCGTGCGAGCTCGGACAGGAGATCCCGGTCGACCTCTACACGCCGGTCGCCCGCGTCCTGTCGTTCGTCATGCAGCTCACCGCCCGCGGTGCCGCCGCGGGCACCCACGCGGCGCCGCGACCGACCACGGCGGACGAGGTCGCGACCGTGCTGGACCCGACCACCCTCACGGGCGACGTCCGTCCCCGCAGGCTCCGCTCCCCGCGCCCTGCTCAGACCCCGAGCGGAGACGCTCCCACGGAAGGGGTTCCCGCGTGAACCGCAAGGACCTGCCGAAGCTCGTCGTCCCGGTCTTCATCGTCGGCATCATCCTGCTGCTGATCCTGCCGGTGCCGTCGTTCCTGCTCGACGTGCTCATCATCTGCAACATCCTGCTGGCCCTCGTGATCCTCCTCACGACCCTGTTCGTGAAGAAGCCGCTCGACTTCTCGGTCTTCCCGTCGCTCCTGCTCGTCGCGACGCTGTTCCGGCTCGGCCTCAACGTCGCCTCGACGCGCCTCGTGCTCGGACAGGGGTTCGCCGGCGACGTCATCCAGGCGTTCGGGCACGTGGCGGTGTCCGGGTCGATCATCATCGGCGCGGTGATCTTCCTCATCCTCGTGGTGATCCAGTTCGTCGTCGTGACGAAGGGCGCCGAGCGCGTGGCCGAGGTCGGCGCCCGCTTCACCCTCGACGCGATGCCGGGCAAGCAGATGGCGATCGACGCGGACCTCAACGCCGGGCTCATCACGGACGCGGAGGCGAAGGAACGCCGGGCCGCGGTGTCCGCCGAGGCGGACTTCTACGGCGCGATGGACGGCGCGTCGAAGTTCGTCAAGGGCGACGCGATCGCGGGCATCCTCATCATCGTCATCAACCTCGTCGGCGGCATCGCGATCGGCATGCTGCAGAACGGGCTCTCGATCACGGACGCCCTCGGCAAGTACGGCATCCTGACCATCGGCGACGGGCTCGTGACGCAGATCCCGGCCCTCCTCATGGCGGTCTCGACGGGCATGATCGTCACCCGCTCCGGCGCCGAGACCGAGATGGGCTCGAGCGCGGCGGCGCAGCTGTCCCAGTCCCGCAACGCGCTGACGATCGCGGGTGTCGCGGCCGTCGCGATGGGCTTCATCCCCGGCATGCCGGTCCTCGCCTTCCTCATCGTCGGGGGCGTGCTCCTGTTCACGGGGTGGCGGATCGGACAGAACGCGAAGCGGGAGGCCGCCGCGGCGGAGCAGGCCCGTGCCCTCGAGTCGGCGGCACCGAGCGCGGACACCCCCGAGGACCTCATCGAGCAGATGCGGGTGCATGCGCTCGAGATCCTGCTCGCCCCGGACCTCGTCGACATGGTCTCCGGCGCGTCGGACGACCTGCTCGGTCGGGTGCGGGCGCTGCGGCGCAAGATCGCGGTGGACATGGGCATCGTCGTCCCTCCGGTCCGGACGCGTGACAGCATCGACCTGCCCCCGTCGACGTACGCGATCCGGATCGCGGGCGTCGAGGCCGGCCGCGGCACCGCACCGTCGCGGAGCGTCCTCGCCCTCGGCGACCAGCTCGACGGGCTCCCCGGCACGACGACCGTCGAGCCGGTGTTCGGCCTCGCGGGCAAGTGGGTGCCCGCCGAGCTCCGGCACGCCGCGGAGATGACCGGTGCCACCGTGATCGACCGGGTGTCCGTGCTCGTCACGCACCTGCAGGCGGTCATCGGCGACAACGCCGCGCGGCTGCTCACCCGCGAGGACGTCAAGGTCCTCACCGAGGGCGTCAAGCAGGTGAACCCCGCCGCGGTCGACGAGCTCGTCCCCGGCATGCTCTCGATGGCCGAGCTGCAGCGCGTCCTGCAGGGGCTCCTCGCCGAGCGGGTCCCGATCAACGACCTCGGCCGCATCTGCGAGGCCCTGACGCTCCGGGCGAAGGTGTCCACCGACCCCGAGGGACTCGTCGAGTCCGCCCGCGCGGCCCTCGGCCCGGCGCTCGTGGCCCGGCACACCGACGACGGTGTCCTGCGCGTCATCATGATCGACCCGCTGCTCGAGCAGGCGATGCTCGAGGGGCTGCGTCCGTCGGAGCAGGGGACCCAGATCGTGCTCGACGCGCACCGCATCGAGCAGGTGCTCGGCTCGGTCCGCGACGCCGTCCGCTCCGTCGAGGACCAGGGCTTGTCCGCCGTGCTCGTCTGCGCGCCGCAGCTCCGCCCGGCGGTGCACCGCATGGTCGCCGCGCAGTCGAACGGGCTGCCGGTGCTCTCGTACCAGGAGGCGACGGCGGCGGGCTCCACCATCGAGACCGTGGGGGTGGTCCGTGTCACCGACGCGGTTGCAGCGTGACGGGGCGACCCTCGACGCGGTGCGCGACGCCGTCCGCGAGGAGTTCGGTCCCGCGGCGCGCATCGTCGCCGCCGAACGGGTGACGACCCCCGGCATCGCCGGACTGTTCCGCAAGGCGCACGTCGAGGCCACCGTCGAGGTGCCCTCGCCCGACGAGCTCCCCACCGCGGTCGTCGCGATCGCCGACGGTCCCGTGCAGCGCGCGGGCATCGCCGCGCTGCTCGCCGACGCCGAGGCCGCCGAGTCGCGCATCGCCGCCGCGGACGGCACGGGCGCCACCCGCGCCGACGCGTTCGCGTCGGTCCTCGACGGCTTCGTCGCGGACGGGATCGCGCCCGCGATCGCGGTGGCACCACCGTCCGCACCGGCGGTCCGCAGCCTGCCCGACCAGGGCGGGTCGCGCCTCCAGGCCGTCACCGACACCCTGCCTGGAGGCGCGTCACCCCTCCTCGACACCCCTCCGGTGCGCGTGCGGCCGGTCCCGCCGCAGGTGCGCTCCGCGGACGGCGACCTGGTCCTGCTCGTCGGCCGGGCCGGCGACGTCGACGCCGTGGCCGGGCTGTTCGCCACCCGTCACGCCCTCCGTCCCACGTCCGCCGCGGACCGGCGCGCGGCGATCCTCGCGCGCGCCGACGGCGTCCGCGATGGCGCGACCGTGCTCGCGGTCGCGGCGTGGGACGACGGCGCGACGATCGAGGCACTCGGCGCGGACCAGGTGTGGCTCGTCGTGGACGTCGGACGGAAGACCGAGGACGCCGAGGCGATGCTCGGCGCGGTCGGTGGACGCGTGACCGTCGCCGGGGTCGTGGCGATCGGAGCCGCCGAGACCGCCACGCCGGAGTCGGTCCACCTGCTGGGAGTGCCCGTCCTGTCGCTAGGCTGACGGGGTGCTGGTACTCACGCGGAAGGTCGGCGAGCGGATCCTCGTCGGTGACGACATCGTCATCACGGTGCTCGACGGGCGTGGCGACGGGGTCCGCATCGGGATCGACGCGCCGCGCGGTGTGAAGATCCAGCGCGAGGAGGTCGTCCGGGCCGTGACCGAGGCGAACGCCGAGGCTGCTGCGGCGGCCTCCGCGGGGACCGACGACGACGCGGCGGCGCGGTTGCGGCGTGCGCTGGGGGAGCTGGGCGGCTCGTCGTCCTAGAGCAGGACGACCGCGGCCGCGAGGCCGGCCCAGCACGTGCTCGTGAGCGTGCCGACGATGAACCGCTCGCGTGCGGCCGGTGAGTCGAGCTCGGAGAACCGGCCGAGTCCCTTGACCGCGATCACGGCGGCGACGATCTCGAGGTGACCGACGAGCGCGGCGCCGACGATCGCGAAGCGCTCGAGGAAGCCGATCACGGACCCGCCGCGGAGGACCTCCGACGGCTCCGGCGCCGTGCTGCTGCCGAGGGGCTCGTCCCGGGTGCTGACGAGGATGCCGCCGTGCGTGCCCCGGCGCACGTCCCCGCGCCGGAGGTCGCCCCGCATCGCGACCCCGAGGACGGCGCCCGTCACCGCGCTGCCCGCGAGGATGCCCACCAGGCACACCGCGGCGGCGAGCACGGTGCCGACGACCGCGTCGGGCGCGGACGCGACGAGACCGTGCGGCGGGTGGGCGGTGCGCTCGGCGGGACCCGGGGCGATCGTCCCGGTGCCGATCCGGACGGCGAGGAGGGCCAGCAGGACGACGACCGCGGGGACCGCGCGCGCGACAGCGGGCACCGGGCGGACGGTGCTCCACGCGGCGGTCGCGAGGACGACGGCGGCAGCGACGAGCCAGAGCGTGGTGGTCACGGGGTGGGCTCCTCGTCGTCGTGGCGTTCCCGGTCGGCGCTGCCGAGGAGCGACGCGAGCGCTCCGCGGACCGGGGCGTCGCTGCGCAGGTCGGCCGAGGCGTACCGCTTCGCCACCGCCTGCGGGGTGATGTCGAGCCGCGCCGCTGCCTCGGTCCGCGAGTACCCACGGTCGAGCAGGTCCGCGAGCTCCCATCCCTCCCGGGAGCGTCGGGCGAGGGACCGGACCGTCTGGGCGACGAGCGGTTCGACCTCGGCGGTGGTGCGCGCGAGCCCGGGCGCGACCTCCAGCGCGAACCGCTCCGGGACGGCCTTCGCCCGCTCGACGGCGTCGCGCGCCGCGTAGAACGCCGGGCCGGTCGCCGCCCGGGTCGTCGTCGGGAGCGGTCGCTCGACGGGACCGATGCCGACACCGATGCTCCAGCCGCCCTGCCGGGTCAGGGTCCGGACCACGTCGACGGCCGCCCCGGGTTCGGCGACGAGCACCTGGAACTCGTCTCCGGCCGTGCGGTCCGGTGGGAGCGCCGCAGCGTCCCCGAGCACGTCGCGCACCGAGCGCAGCGCGGCCTCGACACGGTCGGACCCCGCTCGGCTGTCGACCTGGTCGGCCGTGATCACGAACATCGCCCCTCCTCGTGTCAACCCTACGAGGTTGACAACCCCAGAATCAACCCCGCAGGGTTGACCGGGCGTGCGGGATTGTCACGCGCGCGGCTTCTTCTCCTGTTCGGGCAGTCGTCCCGCCGCGGCCTCGGCGGCGAACCAAGCACGGGCCTCCTCCTGACGCTCCTGCTCGGCACCGAGGGCGATCGGGGCACGGACGTGACCGGGCTCGTACCCGAAGGTCTCGAGCAGCTGCGGCACCACCGGGCGCACCCGGGCGACCAGGCGGTCGGTGTACGCGGACACCGCACGCGCTCGCTGCGCGGTGAGCCGCCCGTGCACGAGGTACCAGTCGAGGTGCTGCTCGAGCAGGCCGAGGGCGAACATGTCGCGGAGCCACACGAGGACACGACGGGAGTCGCCCTCGGGGACCTCCTCGAGCGCCTCGGTGAAGGCGTCCCACTGCATGAGCTGCGCGTGTGCCTTCGCCGCCTCGATCAGGTCGTGCTGGGAGCGGTTCAGCAGCCGTGCTGCGCGCGCACGGTCCTTGCCCGCCGCCGCGAGCCGCATGCCGATCTCGGTGACCATCGTGTCGACCCGCCCGGCGAGGAGCTCGCGCTGCGTCTTCGGGTCCTGCAGGTCCGTGACGCTGGCCGCGAGCGAGCCGCGGTCCGCGAGGGTCTGCTCGAGGCGACGGATCCCGGACGCGTCGGCGAGCTTGGCGGCCGCGGTGGCCGCGACGAAGCGTGCGGTGGCGGCGGCGTCCTTCGGCGCCCGGGCGCGGAAGTCGGTGAGCAGTCGCTTCCCGACGAGCTGCAGCAGGACGGTGTTGTCGCCCTCGAACGTCACGTAGACGTCGAGGTCGGCGCGGAGGCCGGTGAGACGGTTCTCGGCGAGGAAGCCGGCGCCGCCGCAGGCCTCGCGGCACTCCTGGAGCGTGTCGAGGGCCGACCAGGTCGACATCGCCTTGAAGGCGGCGGCCTGGGTCTCGAGGTCCTCCCGGCGCTGCGGGGTGTCCTCGCGCCCACTGAAGACGTCGTCGAAGGTCCGGAGCAGTTTTTCGTGGGCGAACGACTGTGCGAACACGGTGGCGAGCCGGGGGATGAGCCGACGCTGGTGCCGCCCGTAGTCGAGCAGGACGCCCTCGGTGCCGTCGCCCGTCGGGAACTGCCGACGCTGCATCGCGTACGTCAGCGCGATCTCCAGGCCGATCTTCTGGGCGACGACTGCGGCGCCGTCGAGGGAGACGCGGCCCTGCACGAGCGTGCCGAGCATCGTGAAGAACCGCCGGCCGGGCGAGGCGATCGGCGACGAGTAGGTGCCGTCCTCGGCGACGTCGCCGTAGCGGTTGAGCAGGTTCGTGCGCGGGACGCGGACGTGGTCGAAGTGCAGCCGGCCGTTGTCGATGCCGTTCAGACCGCCCTTGTAGCCGTCGTCCTCGCCACCGACGCCGGGCAGGAAGGTGCCGTCGGCGTCGCGGATCGGCACGTAGAAGGCGTGCACACCGTGGTCGACGCCCTGCGTCACGAGCTTCGCGAACACGACGGCCGCCTTGCCGTGGAGGGCCGCGTTGCCGATGTAGTCCTTCCAGGCGCCGCGGAACGGCGTGTGGATGACGAACTCCCGGGTCTCCGGGTCGTAGGTCGCGCTCGTGGCGATGCTCTGCACGTCGGACCCGTGGCCGGTCTCGGTCATCGCGAAGCACCCGGGCACCTCGAAGGACACGATGCCCGGCAGGAACTCGCGGTGGTTCCGCTCGGTGCCGAGGTGGTGGACGGCCGAGCCGAAGAGGCCCCACTGCACGCCCGCCTTGATCTGCATCGACGGGTCGGCGGTGGTCAGCTCCTCGAAGGCGGCGAGGTTGCCGCCGTGGTTGTCCTGGCCGCCGAACTCCGCCGGGTAGGGCCGCTGGATCGCGCCGGCCTCGACGAGGATCCGGAGCTGGTCGAGGGTGCGCGACCGGGCGTCGGCGTACGGCATGCCCTCGATCTTGTGCATGGCCGGGTCGAGCGCGAGCCGCCGCGAGATCCGACGGTCCTCCGCCCAGCGGCCGAGGAGGAGTTCGGCGACGAGGTCGACGTCGATGCGCACGTCGGCCGCGGTCGAGCCGACCGGGGTGCCCGCTGCGGGGTCGCCGGTGGCGTCGGCCTTCGGCGTGCTCGTGCTCTGCGCGGATGCGGTGTCGACCATGGTCGGGAGTCCTCCTGAACTGCGGTGTCCGGTGTTGCAGAACCCACGCTATGCACCACACCTGCTCGCGGCGTGAACGCCGTGCGGGCGGGACAAAGACCGGGGTCCGGGACCGGTCGGCGCTCGTGGGAACCCTCCAAGGCGCGGGCCGCAGATTTTGTGAGCACCCATCGACGATTGTGAGGGCACCGGCCCTCGAGGGCAGACTGTGCGGCATGTCAGGTACCACCGCACCGGGCCACGAGCCCCGCACCGAGCGCACCTTCTTCGGACAGCCGTTCGAACTGTCCACGCCGTTCGCGGTCGAGCTGTGGGAGCGGTTCTCGTTCTACGGCATGCAGGGCATCGTCCTGATCTACATGTACTACACGGTGTCGCAGGGCGGGCTCGGCATCGACGAGAAGCTCGCCGGCGGCATCATGGGTGCGTACGGCGGTGCCGTGTACCTCTTCACGATCATCGGCGCGTGGATCTCGGACCGGTTGGTCGGCGCCGACCGGACGCTCTTCGGCAGCGCGGTCGTCGTCATGCTCGGGCACATCGCGCTCGCGCTCCTGCCCGGGGTCGCGGGTGTCGGTGTCGGTCTCGTCCTCATCGCGCTCGGCTCCGGTGGGCTCAAGGCGACCGCCACGACGATCGTCGGCGGCCTCTACCGGAAGGACGACCCGCGGCGGGACGCGGGCTTCTCGCTGTACTACCTCGGCGTGAACCTCGGCGCGTTCTTCGGGCCGCTGCTCACCGGCCTGCTGCAGAGCGCGCTCGGCTTCCACTTCGGGTTCGGCCTCGCCGCGATCGGCATGGCCGCCGGTCTCGTCCAGTACGGCATCCGCCGTCGCCACCTGCCCGAGGTCGTCCGCCACGTCAGCAACCCGATCGACCGTCGACGCCTGCCGCTCGTCGCGAGCCTGGTCGTCGTTGCCCTCGCGCTCGTCGTGACCGCGGTCCTCACCGGGCTGCTGAACGTCCGGAACCTGCCGACGGTCGTGGTCGCCATCGTGATCGTCGCGACCGTCGGCTACTTCGTCGTCATCCTCGGCAGTGGCATCACCGCGGAGGAGCGCTCACGGGTGTTCGCCTTCATCCCGCTGTTCATCGCGAGCGCGGTGTTCTGGTCGCTGTACCAGCAGCAGTTCACCGTCGTGACGATCTACGCGGACCAGCGCCTCGACCGGTCGCTCTTCGGGTGGGAGATGCCCGTCTCGTGGGCACAGTCGATCAACCCGGTCTTCATCATCGTGTTGTCCGGGGTGTTCGCGGCGATCTGGACGAAGCTCGGCGACCGTCAGCCGTCCACGCCGACGAAGTTCGCCCTCGGCACCGGCATCATGGGCGTGGCGTTCCTGCTCTTCCTGCCCTTCGTCGGCACCGGTCGGAACGGGACGCCGCTGCTGGTCCTGGTCGCGATCCTGCTCGTCTTCACGATCGCCGAGCTGCTGCTCTCGCCCGTCGGCCAGTCCGTCGCGACAAAGCTCGCACCCGCGAAGTTCCAGACCCAGATGGTCGCGCTGTTCTTCCTGTCGGTGTCGCTCGGCACCGCGGCCACGGGTGTCCTGTCGCAGTACTACGACCCTGCCGACGAGGCGCCGTACTTCACCGTGCTCGGCCTCGCCGCCGTCGTGGTGGGCGTCCTCCTGCTCGTGTTCGCCAAGCCGGTCCTGCGCCTCATGCGCGGCGTCCGCTGATCAGCGCGCCCGACCGCACCGCCGGGTCGCATCCGGTAGCCTGAGGGCTGCCACATCGGCCCCCGCTACCAAGGAGTCACGGACATGCTCGAAGTCATCGCAGGCGTCATCATCGGGATCGGCGTGCTCGGCGGCGTCGGGCTGTGCATGGCCGCGGCAGCCATGATGAAGAGCGGCTCCGAGGAGTACTAGGCCTCGGGCCCAGCTGCCGGCTCGACCGGCACCAACTGACGACTCAGGACGGTCGCGCGCTCGAAGGGGCCGCGGCCGTCCGTCGTGTAGGCGGGCTCGTCGAACGCGACCGTCCAGGTGCGCTGGGTGCCGCCGAGCTGGCTGGCCCCCGGCGCGACGATGACGCCGATCGGCTCGTCGGCCCAGTGCTCGCCGCCCTGGCCGGGGTCGACGACCTGCACGAGCGCGCCGATGCCGAGGCCGGCACGGTCGTCGGGGCGAGGGCTGGGGGAGCGGCGTCCGAACACCCGCCCACCGTACCGCCCCGTGTCCGGCGCTCTGGTCCGTCCCCTCCCACGGCCCTCCAGTCCCGGAGGACCACGCGCCGGTCACGACACCCCGCGCGCGCCGCGTCCGTTGGTCACGAGGCGTCGCTCACGCGCGCGCCGGGCGACGGCTCGTGATCTTCGGTCGTACGTGAACGGGGTGTCGTGGCCGCCCGGGGCCGGTCGAGTACCCCGTTCATTCGCGTCCCGGCCCCTCCCGACCCGGTCACGACGTCCCGTGTGTGCCGCGTCCGTCGGTCGCGAGGCGTCGCTCTCGCGCACGCCGGGCGACGGTTCGTGACCTTCGGCCGTACGTGAGCGGGGTGTCGTGACCTTCGCGCCGCGCCCGCGCGCCCGCCCGCCCGTGCGCGCCCCTACGCCCCCGGCGCCACCCGGGCGATCTCCGTGATCGACGAGTAGCCCGTGTCGGGGTGCTTCCGCATCGACAGCAGCCGCTCCATCGACGGCTCGAGCGCCGTGACCTTGTCGAGCGGCGCACTCACGACGAGCTGGAACCCGAGCCGGAGCCACGCCGTCACCGCACGACCGGCGAACTCCGAGTCCGCCTTGATGAACGCCTCGTCGAGGAACACCGGGGCGAACCGGGGCCGCGGCCGCGTCTCGTCGCCGAGCTGGTACCGCAGCGCCGCACCGACGATGAACGCCACGAGCTCCTGTGTCTCGCCGCCCGACTTGTCGCCGAGGGAGGAGTACACGCCGAGGTCGTTGCCGTCGACGTCGTACCGCACCGCAGTGATCTCCATGTGCCGTCGGACATCGAGCACCGCGTCACGCGCGGTCGTGCGACCACGGGGTGATGCGGGGTCGGGGCGGATGATCGCCATGAACCGGCGGAGTCGGCGGAACCGGGTCTCGAGCACGTCGTCGGTCAGCTCGGTGTCGACGGACGCGGACAGTGCGCGCAGCTCCTTGCGGAACGACGCGACCTCCTCGCGGGTCACGCGGCGGATGACGATCTTCAGCCGGTCGCGGTTCGCCCCGAACGGCAGCTCCCGGAGGATCTCGTTGACGGGTTCGAGACGCTCCTCGATCTCCACGACCGCGCGGTCGAACGCGCCGGCGAGCGGGACGAGGTCCTCGCCGCTCCACTGCGACAGCCGTCGACGCCACTCGGTGCGTCGGGCGTGCAGGCCGGTGGCGACGATCTGGTCGAGGATCGCGTGGTAGTCGGGGTAGGAGGCCACGCCGGTACCGAGGTTCGGGTCGGGCCACGCGTCCTGGTAGCGCTGGAACGTGAGCGTCAGCGCGGTGGAGGCCGCCGCCGCACCGTCGAGCGCCTGCGAGAGTCGTTCCTCGAGCCGTCGCCGCAACCGTCGGGCCGCGTCGTCGAAGCCGTCGATGCCGTCCGGTGCGCCGACCTCCGCGAACGTCTCGGTCAGCAGCCGGGCCTGTTCGTCGTCGGGCATCGCCTCCGGGGCGTCGTCGAACCGCGCGAGGATCTCGGCGGCCGCGTCCTGCCCGTCGACGAGCACGCCGTGCCGCTCCTCGAGCCGTGTGACGGACAGCCGTGCGGCGGACCGGCGGTCGGACGCCTCGTCGAGGGCCGCGCGGAGCCGGCTGACCGCCGCGCGGAGGGTCCGCAGTCCGTCGTCGGCGGCGAGCAGCGCCTGGCGTTCCTCGTCGAGCTGGGTGAGGGAGGCGTCCACGCCGGCGACGTCGATGCCGTCCCAGGTCGCGTCGACCACGTGCTGGTGCGCCGCGCGGAGGGTGTCGAGGGACGCGATGTCCTGCGCGACGTCGGTCCGACGCGCCTCGAGCGTCGCGAGGTCCTGCGCGATCGAGGCGAGTTCGTCCTCGACGGCGGTGACCCGTGCCTCGTTCGTGAAGCCGATGACGTTCGCCTGGCGCCGGTCGCCGTGGGCGCCCCGGCGGCCGTCGCGGAGCTGTCCGGCGATCGTGACCCGGCGACCACCGCCACCGAGGTCCGCTGCGTCCTGCACGCACCGGGCGTCGGTCCGTTCGGACTCGATCCGCTCGCGCACCCAGGTGCTGAACGGGGAGGGCTTGATGGCGAGCTTGCCGGACACCATCGCGGGGTCGCCGTCGAGGTCGATGTGCGGACCGGTCGGCACACCCTCGAACTGGACCCGGACCGGCAGGCGCAGCCCGTCGATCGCCGCGCTGAAGGCGTCGAGCCGCTCCTGGTCGACCAGGAGCGTCCGCGCGACCGGTGCCAGGACGGACTCGATCGCCGTCCGCCAGGGCTCCTCGCCGGGCAGGACGTCGAGCAGCTCGGCCACGAAGGGCAGGTCGGCGGGGTCGATGCCGGCGGCGCGTGCCATCGCGACCCGGGCCTCGTGCATCGGCAGCGGCATCGCGCCCTGGCGGTGCTCGAGGGACTGCCGCTCCTGGCGCAGGGTCCGCTCGCGGTCGAGGAGCGGGTACTCCTCGCGGGTCAGGGCGTCGCGCCGTTCGTCGAGCGACGAACGCGATTCCGCGTAGGAGCCGAGGAACTCGTGGGCGGTGCGCTGCGCGGCCCCGAACGACTGCTCGGAGTCGATCGTGGTCTCGAGGACCGCCGTGCGTTCCTCGAACGTCGCACGCGTCCGGGCGACGGTGTCGCGTTCGCGGGTCCGACGGTCGATGCGGTCCTCGAGCTGCGCGAGGGCGTTGCCGCCCTGGTCGCGGAGTCGGGCCTCGGCATCGCGGAGCTCGATCTCGACCGCTGCGTGCCGGGCCTCGGCCGCGGACACCTCCGCGCGTGCCGCGGTGCGCTCGCGGGCGTTCCGGGCGACCTCGTCGTCCAGCAGGGCACGCTTCCGCGACGCCGTCCAGTGGGCGAACGGGGAGACCTCGGCACCCGTGGCGATGCCGTCCAGCGCGGCCGCGGCGGCCTTCGACCGGGAGATCTCGGCGTGCAGGTCGACGATGGGGGAGAGGATGCGGACCTTGCGCTCCTCGGTGTCCATCGCCTCGTACGCCTCGTCGAGGGCGGAGAAGTGCGCGAGCGCCCGGTCCGCCGCCTCGTAGGTCGCCGGGGTCTCGAGCACGAGGGACTTGTAGAGCGCGTCCACGGTCGGCAGGTGCTGTCCGGCCTGGATGCGCGCGAGCAGTCGCATCGCCCGGTTGCCGCCACCGGAGTCGCCGATGCCGAGCCGGGTCTGCAGCGTGTACGCGAGTTCCTGGTAGGTGTCGCGGATGACGAGTCCGGGGACCCGGCCCGTCAGTTCGAGGTGGTGGAACCGCGAGGGCACGAACTCCTCGAGCCGCCGCAGGTCGAAGGTGTCGTCGACCGTCGCCATGGTCATCTGGATGTCGCCGACGCCGCGGGCGCGCTTCGGCACGATGTACGTGCGCAGGACGGTGAAGCGGCGCTCGTCGTCGTTCCGGAAGGTGACCGCGACCGCGCCCCAGGTCGTCCGGTCGTCGCCGCGGAGGTTCACGTCCCGCAGGGCGCCGGTCTCCGGGTCGCGCTGCGTGTCGACCTTGCCCCGCAGGTATGTGAGCAGGTTGCGCTGGTCCGCGCCGCGCGCACGCCCGGTCGTGATGTCGTTCGACGCCCCGTTGAACGGCACGTCGGACGGCATCATCACCGCGAGGTACGCGTCCATCAGTGTCGACTTGCCCGTCCCGGACGCCCCCGAGATCAGCGTGGCCGTGCCGGACAGCTCCACCTGGCGGTGCCCGTGGAAGCCGCCCCAGTTGACGACCTGCATCGACTCGGCGCGCCACTGCGCCACGGTGTCGAACAGCGCGGGCATCGCGTACTCGTCCGGCGCGGTGCGGCCGATCGCGGTGTCGGTCATGCTGCCGGCTCGCCTTCGTCGTCGGTGTCGGTCGACTCGGACTGGAGGCCCGGTGCGGCTCCGTCGACGACCTCGCCGCCGTCGCTGGTCGCGGTCCGCAACCAGGTGTCGAGTTCCAGGAGTCGCTCGAGGGGGAGCAACACCTCGACCACGCTCGCGACGCGGAACCGGTCCGGGTCGGTGGTGCGCAGCAGGATGCGCGCACGGACGAGCCGGTCGACGGCGCTCGCCACGCGGGCCTCGTCGCGGGTGCGGTCGGTCGACCCGGCGGGCAGGAACCCGGCCACGTGCCCGAGGATCTCCGACCGGTCGACGACCACCTGGTCCGGACCCGGTCGGGTGTCCGCGCGCAGGCGCATGCGGAGCCAGACGAGCACGATCGTCTCCTCGCGCGTGTACGGCACGTCGCGCAGGAGGGTCGGGAACGCCCGGCGCTGGCTCTCCGAGCGGGCCTGGCGCTTCCAGGCGACCTCGCGGTCGCGGTCCACGTGGAGCTCGAGGAAGAGGTCGTTGAGCCGCGACCGCAGCTGCGCCTCGGCGTCGAGCACCGCACGCCACTCGTCGGCGTGCGTGCGCGCGCTCACGTAGGTGTGGCGGAGCAGCGCGACGAACGCGCGTCGCTGCGGCTCGTCGAGTCGGCCCTCGTCGCCCTCGAAGAGGGCGAAGCTCGTCTCGTCGCGGACCTCGTCCTGCGGGACCGTGCCGAAGTCGTCGACCTCGGCCGTGTCCGCGAACCCGGCCGTGTCGTCGACCGGTGCCGGCGTGGTGTCGCTCACCGTGCCTCCTGTCCGTGTGGTGTTGAAGGTGCTGGATCGTCCGCCGCGTCGACGCGGACGGTGGCGTCGCCGTCCGCGAGGTCCGCGGTGGGCATGTGGAAGGTGACCGCGCTGCCGTCGGGACGCACGGTGTGGTGTGCGACGACGTGCCGGGCGTCCTCGAAGTCGGGCCGCCCGGTGAGCAGGTGGGCCAGGCCGAAGAGCTCGACCGGCCGCCGCTGCTCGTCGGGCAGGCCGTGGAAGGCGGCGGAACTCGTCGCGGCGGTCGCGGACCGGAGCGCGTCGCGGAGCTCGGCCAGCAGCGGGCCGCCGTGCCGTCGGAGGGTGTCGACGTCGAGGTCCTCGAAGACGTCGTCGTCGGGTTCCTCGATCGGTGGGGGCACGGACTCGGTGTCGGGGTCGTAGAGGCGTTCGCGGAGCGTCTCGACCTCCGCCTGGTCGGGGAGCAGGCCGAGCGGGACGCGGTCCCGCGCGGAACCCTGCTCGATCCAGGCCGCGAGGCCGCGGTTGACCGAGCGGAGGACCGTGTCGAGCTCGCGGTCGCGGACGACGTCGTGCGCCACGATCTGGTCGCGCAGGGTCGCGGTCAGTTGCCGGCGCCGGGCGAGGACGTCCTCGATGCCCTGGCGGAGGATGCTCACCGTGTTGCGGAAGGCCCGGCGCTCCCCGGGTTCGAGCGCGGCGGCGAACGGGTGCGCGAGGATCGTGCCGATGTCGTCGCGTAGCCGGAGCAGCAGGGCGTCGTCGCGGAGCAGCTCGAACGCGCCCTCGAAGGCCCGGCCCTCCGGCGTCGACTGCATGAGGTTGTCCGTGCGCGCCAGGTAGTCGTCGAGGATCTCGCCGATCGGACGCACCTCGCCGCGGAAGTCCTCGACGATCGAGCGGTGCATCGTCGCCACCGCTTCCTCGACCCGCTTGAAGTCGCTCGGCAGCTGCCGGATGAGGTCGGAGATGTTCGTGTAGCCGTCCCGCATCCGGTCGTCGTCGACCGTCTCGACGGCGTCACCGCTCGCGAGCCGGTCCCGCTCGGCACGGAGTTCGGCGATCTGCGCGTCGAGCCGTCGGATCTGCACGTCGGGGTCGGGTTCGGCGCGCGCCGCCCACCGGTGCACCGCGTCGACGATCATCGCGAGGCGGCTCTCGCTGATGAGGGCACGGTCGGCGCTGAGGGCGTCCACGAGGCTCAGGGCCTCGAGCGCGTGGCTCGTCAGGGAGTACTGCTCGTCGCCGTCCGGGGAGTTCGAGCGGACCAGCCACTGCGCGGCCACCCAGTCGCGGCACAGCGCGCGTCCGTTCGGCCGGGCGTCCTCGGCGTCGCCGGACTGGTCGCCCGCCGGCACGCGCGCGCCCGTCGACTGCAGCCGCGCGACGTGCTCCTCGACCTGCAGGTGCATCCGGTCGGCAGGGACGTACTGCACGTCCCGGTCGAACACCGCACGGAAGACGGCGACCACCGCGGCGCTCGTCGGACGCGAGAGGAGCCGCAGGGTCGGCCGGTCGAGGACGGCGCGCACACGGGCGAACTCGAGGTCGACGTCGGTCATGTGCCCCTACGAACTGGACGGAACTGGTCAGATGACGAGAGCCCGACGCGTGCTGCGTCGGGCTCTCGGTCGTGTCGTCGAAGCGACACAGCGGGTGGGCGATACCAGACTCGAACTGATGACCTCTTCGGTGTGAACGAAGCGCGCTACCAACTGCGCCAATCGCCCGCTGCACTTGTCGTGCCAGTCGATAGTAGCGGATGTCCGGCGTTCGGCTGAACACGACGCGTCGCCCGGGTGTGGCGCGGTCGGCGGGGTGCCCGCGGCAGCCCTCGGTTCCGCGTGAACACGGGGGACACGCCCGGTGAACCGGAAGGATTTTGGTGGATGCGCTCGGCTTCGTATAGAGTTTACGACGTCGCCGAGACGGCCGGCCAGCACGAACGGCCAGCACGACGGCAATCCGCTCTTCTCGAAGAGCATGCGGATGTGGCGCAGTGGTAGCGCATCACCTTGCCAAGGTGAGGGTCGCGAGTTCGAATCTCGTCATCCGCTCGAGTGTTAGGATCTCCGGATCCCGACGACTCACCAGAGGGTATCCCACCGTTCGGGTACTCACGGAGACGTGAACCTCGATGGTGGGGTGGCCGAGAGGCTAGGCAGCGGCCTGCAAAGCCGTCCACGCGGGTTCGAATCCCGTCCCCACCTCCAGCTCCACACTCCTCTGGGCGATTGGCGCAGCGGTAGCGCGCTTCCCTGACACGGAAGAGGTCACTGGTTCGATCCCAGTATCGCCCACCAGCCGAAAACCCCCGGAAATCCGGGGGTTTTCGTGTTTCTCCACGCGTTGCCCAAGGCTCGGATCAGGTGCCGTGGCACGGTTCTGGCACGATCTGCGAAAGCTTCCACCGCCCTACGTCTCGCCCGATGTCGGGTAGGCGACGCGTCAAGAGATCCGGTCGATCGACGCGTCCTGATCGCACCATGTCGTCGATGCGCGACAGTCGGCGCGTGCCCGTGATGCGAGCGACGTCGCAAAGAGCCCGATGGAATCAGGCCCTGGTGCTCGCAGCCGAGGCACGGCAGGTACTACCTGGCTCGACGCAAGGACGTCGCCGGGCGGCGGTCCGGTTCGGCAGGACAAGGCGTCCCCGACCTGATGCACGGGCTCTTCGGGTAGCGCTCGAGACGTGTCCTTCGAGTAAGGATGATCCGGGAAGTCGAACCCGACGCATGAGTCCTTCCCGCGCGCGCGTCGCTCGGTTCCGATGCTCCGCGGGCGGTGCGCAGCCGTGCTGTCAGCTACTGGAAGCAAGCATGAAAGCCGAATGCCGGCCTGTCGACGAATCGAACAGGCCGGCACTCGGCGCGAAGGATGAAGGGGGAGAGGGCGGTCAGAGCCGGTCCGCGATGCCCGCTCCAGAGGCGAGGTCGCCGAGCTTGGTGACTAGCGGGTCGAAGTCGGCCGGGAAGAGTCCGGTGTAGACATCGAGCGTGATGCTCGGCTTGGCGTGACCGAGCATGCCCTGCACGAGGGGCACGGTGGCGCCCGCGGAAACCCCGAGGCTCGCGGCGGTGTGCCGCAGGTCGTGCGGGGTGAGCTTCGGGAAGTGCTGCACGACCGCTCCGCGCGCGAAGTTGCTCGTTGGCCAGCTTGCGATCGCACGCCGGACGGCTGGAGCGAAGACTCGACGCCGCCAGGTCGAGAGCCTGAGCATGCCGCCCCCCCCCGGCCCGGTGAAGACGAGGTCGTGTGCCTCACGCCCTGCCGAGCGTCGTCGGAGCGGCTCCATGACCTGCGGCACTCCCGGAACCTGTCGAGCCTTGCCGTTCTTGGGCGGACCGAGCACGAGCTCGCCCCTGACCTCGGTCGCGGACCTGCGGACGTGCACGACGTTGTTCGCGAAGTCGAGGTCGGCGAACGTGAGAGCCGCGGCTTCGCCGAACCGCAGTCCTGAGAACGCCAGGAAGGCGATGAGCATCCGGTCGCGCTCCTGCGCTTCGTCGAGGAGGTGCGCGACCTGCGGGGCGCTGAGGTAACCGTGCTCGCGCGTCACCACCGTGGGCAGCTTGACTCCTCGCGCCGGGTTCCCGGTCAGTAGGCCCTGCTCGACACACTCCTCGAGGACGCCCCCTAGGATCTGGTGCGCCTTCTGGATCGTTTGCGCACCGGCGCCGGCGGCGTGGATGGACTCCACCCAGGCTCGCACCGACTTCTTCGTGAGCGCCTCCAGGGACGTCTCGCTCCAGTACGGCGTGATCCACTTGCCCGCAACGGCCGCACGGTTCGCGACCGTGGTAGCGGCGAGCGTCGCGCGTCGAGCGAGGAACTCGTCGATGAACGGGCCGAGCTTCTGCGACAGGTCGGACTGAGTGCGGTAGTTCGGCTTGCTCATTGCGATGAGGTTCGCCGCGGACCAGACCTTCGCGTCACGCTTGGTCCGAAACCCACGCTTCCGCGTCCTTCCGCCGTCCGGCTTCGTGTACCCGACCTCGAACCGCTTGCCCTTCGCCGTCTCGTATTCACGGATCGTGGCCATCAGGCAGCCACTCCGTTGTGCGATACGCGCGTCTGCTCGACATAGTCGAGCAGGTCACCGAGGCGATAGGCCACGGAGCGGCCGACCTTGATGTACGCGGGACCGCGGCGGAGGTAGCGCCACTGGGCGAGCGTCCCGACGGACGTGAGGAGGAACGATGCGGCTTCAGCCGGTTTGAGGAGAGCCGCATACTTCTGGGTGAGCTCGCGGGTCTCCGATTCCGCGGTCAGGCGGCTCAAGGACGTGGGCATGGGCAGTTCGCTTTCGGTGCTGGACGTAACGGGCTTCGTCAGCTCGTTGCCTCCCGGAGTGGGTGACACACCGTCTATGCGCGAACGCCACATCAGCCGTGGTGAAGGAGGCTAAGCCCAGGTCACGTCGGCGAGTCGTCCTCCGCTGATGGGACGGGCTCGGTTTGTACGGAAGACCTCCGTCACTTCAGGCGTTCAGCGAGGCTCGACGCCGGGGCCCCTGGTGCTCTCGTTGAGCGAATCGTTCTCCGAACGGGCCGGTTGCGGCCATGCGTTACGGTTCCGGAACTCACGTCGTAGCCGCTGCCCCGATGACCGTCGATGACGCCGTCATCGGTAGCAGGACTGTCTGCGGCAGACCTGCCGCGCACGAATTCTCTCCGTGATCACCAAGGATGAGATGCCAGTGACTTTGACAGAAGCCAGTGCGGTCGACGGGATCGCGCGGAGTGGCGTCCGGTCCGTATGGCGCTTCCTCTTTGCATCGGGATACTCGTGCTGACCGAGGGCGTCGGGGCACTGCGTCGTCACCTCCCAGGAATCCCCGCCGTGCGCGGGGGGGACGGGAACCGTGCGTGGGGAAGGATGGTCCCGTCCCAGCAGAGTAGTCGTGTTGTGTCTTGGCAAAGTAGACGCGTCCGCACTGGTTGCTAACGTCGACACGGGTTGAGAGGGCAAGATGAAGCGCTACGAGTACGTCACCATCAACGGGTCTGGCAACGAGGCGAAGCACGTCGCAGTCTTCAACGAGACCATCAACCGCTACGCAGCAAAGGGATGGACGGTTGCGCAGATGGTGCGCCCGTCTGTCATCGGTCCGCTCGGCGTGCTCTTCGAGCGAGAAGAAGTTTGAGGTGGCTCGCACAGAGCGGCCCACTCAGGCGATGTACGCGGCGATCGGCCGCACGGCGGCGGAGTCCGCGCGGGTCGAGCAGAACCTGCGCGAGTTGTTCGCATTTCTCATCGAGTCGCCTTACGGCCGGGTGCTCACGGCAGGCGAGGACATCTCGCGGCTTCAATAGATGTGCCTGCGGGCCGCCCGCTACAACAAGAAGATCACCGAGGCGCAGCTCGAACAGCTCATCGCGATCGACAAAGCGATCAGCGCGGCTCGGCCGCAGCGCAACTTCCTTGTGCACTCGGTTTGGTACCGGATGAAGACGCCCGGTGAGCACTACGGCGAGCGGAGCAGTCGACCGGCCACCTCCCGGAACGGTGCAACGACGTCTGAGCACGCCGTCTGGACACTCGATGATGCGAAGGAAGTCGCGGACTACTACGAGAAGATCGCGGGGCTCTTGGAGCGGTTCATAGATCAGACATTCGAGGGCGTTCGCATCCCGCTGCTGATGAGTCGCGCCCAAGAAGAGAACATCCGGGATCGATGGGAGAAGCTCATGGGCGACTCCCCTCCTTCCGTCGCCCGCACCACGGGACCATCACGGGACGGCTTGTCCGAGTCCGCTCCTGAAGCACAGAGCTGAGCGACATCGAGGGCTCGCGCCGGAGTGCGGCGCGGTCTCTCACCGCCAGCCCGTCCCTTTGATAGCCCCGGAGCGGTTCTTCCGTCGGACGGCGGGTGGTCTGCGAGCTGATGTGCGCGGCCCAGCACTTTCGGTCAGCAATCGGAAAGAGCGCGCACTGGCCGGCCTCGTACCTCGAACACGGGGTCGCGGCCGCCGCGAGAATGAGTGACCGTCGAGGGATGCGCGCGGAGCAACCACGACTGCACCAGCTCGGCTCAGTCCGTCCGATCGCCGTGGCGCTGAACGGCACCCGCACCATGATCGACCGCCGGGTCTTCGAGGACCTCTTCGAGAACTCGGTCGTCAGTGGCCGCGCTCCGTACCGGCAAGCGCTGGACCGCTCGGAGATCACGTTTGGTGAGCTCGTCGAACTGTCGAGGAAGGCGGACATCCCGTACCCGCTGTTCTTCGCTCCCCACGATCACGTCCGTGCGCAGATCGCGACCAAGACGGACAAGCTCCTCCAAGGGGTCAGCAAGGAGACGTTCGCGCTCAATTCACGGACGACCGTCGACGTCAAGGACGTCGAGCTCATCGTGAAGGACCTCATCCGGAAACAGATGCTCCTTCGCAAGCACGGTCCGGATCTCGAGGACAACCGGATCGTGGGTCTGCTTAAGAGGTCGCGAGGGTCAGCGGCAGCGGACGCGAAGGTGCTCGTCGATGCTCTCGGATTGCAGCACGACACGCTCACTCAAGCGCGGACGAAGAAGCGCGCGCTCGAGATTCTGATCGAGCGCCTGGAGGCACACCAGGTCTTCGTCTCGTTGAGCGTCCGTGGGTTCATGCCACAGCTCATCGAGGTGAAGTTCAGCGGGCTGACCATCAAGGACAAAAAGGTCCCCTACATTTTTCTCGCTCGCGGGGACCACGGCGATGCGCAGGAGCCCGAAGGACGGCAGCTCTTCACGTTGACGTTGCTTGCCGTCCTCGTCGCGCGGGGCATCTTCGCCCCGGTGACGTACGACGGCAGTAGTCCGGCCGTCGGGCCAGGACGCGAGTACGACATCGTCGGGGAGATCCTGATGCCGGAGCAGGCAGTTCGAGGGCTCGCGCTGGCGACACTCGAGGACCTCAAGGCGTCCGCAGATCGATTCAACGTCACGCCGAGCGCCCTGGTCGTCCGAGCGCGGCGTCTCCGTCTCGTGAGCCCCGCCGTCGCCGCGTCACATCTCAACGCCCTAGGGCGAGAATTCGCTGCTCGGCCACCCAGCCGAGCACAGCAGCCCAAGCCGGTCAACGGCGTCCGCACGTACAACGGCAGGGAGTTCTCGGCGCGCATGCTCCGGGCACTCGACGCCGGACGCGTCTCCCCAGGCGACTTCTGCCGAGTGGTCTGTGCGAACAAGATCAAGCCACACCAGATCCGCGACTTCCGGGAGGCGCTCGGATGATGGGGTACCGGTACCTCCTCGACAACAACGCCCTCTCGCGACTCACGGTCGAGGAACGCTCCACGCCGTTCATCAGGGAGCACTGTCGTATCCCCTCAGAGGTGCTGCACGAAGCTCGCTTCCTCCCGGACATCGTGTCCCTGACCGAGCTGGAGTACCGGACGACGGGACGGGTGTTGCACCACCTGCAGCGGGTCATGAAACGTGTGCCGGTCGACGACGTTCGTCTGGTCAACCTGTACAGCGGCAAGGGCAACGCGGATCCGATGCTCGTGGCATGCGCTCTGGACGCCGTCCACGAAGAGGAAGAGGGCCTGTTCGGCGACGAATGGGCAATCATCTCGAACGACGACGCAGTCCTCGCCATGGCGCGTCTCTTTGGTATCACCGTGCTCACGAGCAGCGAACTCGACCCGCTTCTCCATGGCCGTGCGCACGCGACTCGTCACGACTGACGGCGCAGCGGCGCGACCGGACGTTGTCGCACGTGCCCTCCCTCAGCCGGGAACCAATCGGAGGGCCGCGCGTTGCGTCCTGAGACGTCTGCGCGTCGCGGCGACTCCCTCGATGTCAGTCGACGCGACGGACCACAGTTCTCCCTGGGCGGTCAGCAACGCCTGCACGATCGGGTCGGCCTCGTCCGCGCTGTGCAGGAGCGGCGCGAGTTCTGCCGTCAGGCGCCGAGCGTCTTCGTGCAGCTGGAGGAAGGGCGAGGGCGACTGTGCAGTCGATTCTGAGTCGAGGCTCACAACCACGGCGATGAAGAACTCGATGGAAGCGACTCCTCGGTGTGCGCCGACCCGGAGGAGCGCCAGGGCTCGATCCAGCGTCTGCTGTGCTGCGGTCATGGACGGACGAGTATCCGCCTCTGCGGCGATGCGCTCGACGCGACGTGAGCGGCGGATCGCTTCGAGCGCGAGCTCCTCGTGGCCGCCGTTCTCCGAAAGCAGCAGCACGAGTCGTTCAACAGAACGGCAGGCCTCCTTCAGGGTGACCCGTCGACGAGCGGCTTCTTCTGCGTGCACAGTTCGGAGTATGCGCGGACCGTGCGCCGTGGCGCGTGCGGGCGCGACACCGCCGTACCTTGTTCGGCCGCTCGCGGACCGTTGCCGGGGTGTTCCACTTCGGCGCCGAAGAGCGGTCAGAGCGTGACCGATCCGCAGACACGCACGGGGCAGCAGTTGACACTTGAGATGAAGAAGCAGCAGCGCAGGAACTGGCCGAGAAAAAGGCGACGAAACCTGTGGCTCGACCAGTTCAGCGTCGGCCCAGAATCGCCCAACTGGGCATGCCCGGAACGCGCACCCCGTCCCTTGCATCCTCGGCAGCACCGGCCTTCGCCTGACACCCTCAAGTCCCCGCGTGATCTGTTCCAAGCGGGCGGAAGCGTCGGACGAGTTCGGTTGTCCCGCTCGCGATCTTGTCCCGTGTCTCGTGTCCCGTGTCCCGTGTCGCACGTCCCGTGTCCCGTGTCCCGTGTCCCGTGTCGCACGTCCCGTGTCTCTGGCTCAGGTCCCGGGACACACCGGCCGACTCGAGCCCGACACTCGACGGTCGTCCCGTCCCGTCAGTCGCGCCGGCGGGGCACGATCCTCATGCTCCCGATCGATCAGGTCGCTTCACCGCCGGCCCGCTCTAGAACTCCGGAACGTCCTAGGTGACAGCACATGCTGACGCACGCATTCGGCCGTCCGCTCGGCATGCATTCGCCTCGTTCCCCTGCAGCCATCACGCACCGCTGAAGTGCCAGTTGGTTGTGCGCAGGCTCTCGTCTTCTCCGATGTTGCACCGCGACCGCGGGCTCGTTCCAGGAGCTCTGTCCACTCGCCACGGCGCCCGGGTCACGCTCCCCGACGACGTCGCGAGACGTCAGACGCGAGAGCGACCACACCGGCGGCAGCATCCTCTGCCGGCTGGTCTTGCTCCCGCCGGCGATCCTCGTGCCGCCCGGATCGGTCCGGGTGCAGTCAAGGTCCAGATGCTTCGTCGTGCTCCTCGCGCTCGCTCCGGCGGCGGTGTTCGTCATCGGGTAGGCCCTCGGTACGAGCGGCGAGGTGTGAGTTGGCGAGAACGCAGCCGAGACCAAGACGATGCTCCACCGCGACGGCGGGTCGAGGCGAGCAAGAACGGTGCGACGACCAGCGCGGCGAGCATCGGTAGCCAGTACTCGACGGCACGCCAGCCGAGGACGCCGAGCAGCGCAACCGACGTCGGGACCCCTGCGACGTGAAGCGTGGTCACTGCGGCTCCCTCGACCAGCCCGAGCGCCCCGGGCGTGATCGGAACGGTGGCCAGGACGTTCGCGATGCCGTACGCCAGGACGACGACCGGCCACGGGGGCCGGGCGCCCGCAGCGACGAGCATGAGCCCGAACGCCAAGAGATCGGCAGCCCAGTTGCATCCCACCCAGGCGAGCAGGGTCGCGAGCGTCCGGACCGATCGGAGGCGACCCATCCCAAGGGCCAGTCCGTCGACGTAGCCGAAGATGGTGGCTTCGGACGGGTGCCCGACGGCTCGCCGCAGCGGCGTCGTCAACCACATGGCACCCTCCCGTACGCGATCGGGCCGGCGAGCGATGACCGCGCCGCCCAGTCCGACGGCGACGGCGAGCAAGAGGACCGTTCCGACGAGGACGGCGACACCAGGGGAAGGACGGCCGTGCCAGGCGGTCATCGCTACACCACTGATGAAGAGTGCGCCGAGCACGACGTTGGAGACGATGACACCGGTCGTGGCCGCGGAGGCAGCAATCGGGACCGGGACGTCGAACCGTCGCAGGAGTGAGATGCGCAACCCCGCGGAGGTCGCCGCTCCACCGGGCAGAACGCTGCGGACCCCCTGCGCGACGAGGTCGACCGCGAGGACGTGCCGGAAGCTCGGCGCGTCGGGGCCCAGGAACGCGCGGGTAGCACGAGACGCGGCCGTCAGGGACACCGCCTCGGCGAGGACCGCCACGCCGGCGACGATCGAGGCGCTCGGCGGTAGTTCGCGGAGGACGAGGAACGCCTCCTCGGCGTGCGGCGCGGCGATGACCACCGCCGCGGCGACCAGAAAGGGTGCGGCGATCGCGAGCATCCAGCGTAGTCGTGACGGACGGGAGGCGCGGTGCAGGTTCGCACCGCGCCTTCCGTCCTCCCGCCCGGCGCGACCGCGAGGGGCTGTCATGGAGCGGCTTGGTCGAAGAGCCGGCCGGTGACGCTGGTCGGCTCGAGCACGACGGTGGCGCGCTTCGGTGTCGCCAGCATCGAGCGGATCCGCTGCGCCGTCACGTGCCGGGTGTCGGGGATGTGGGCGGTTCCCCTCGCCACGACGCTCCAGGCGGTCCACCCGTCGTGTTCGTCCACCTCCATCAGGATCTCGCGCCCGGAGTGGACGGCGTCGAGGATCACACTGCTCGAGGTCGCGAAGGCCAGTTTCCGTGTCTCTGTGACGTAGTTCACCGGGATGATCTCCAGCGATTCCTGGGTGCGGAACGCTACGCGGGCGATCCGGCTGCGGTGCAGCCGTTCCCAACACTGGTCCGCGTCGAGCGTGACGACGAGTTCGTCCAGCGGGGTCGCATCGAGTCCGCCCGCTCCCTGAGCCCGCGGATCCTTCGCCTCGTTCGATGGTCCGGTCGCCGCTGCTTCCATGGTCTTTCCTCCTGGTCTGCGGGACGGAACGAGCGTGATCGCTCCGATTTCTCGCCCGGTCGGACCAGCATGCGACGCACCGTTGCTCGTGCGCAGGGCCGGAAGTCCCACCGACCCGGGGCGCGACGCGCCTGCGGTCAGCGGGTCCGACCGAAGCGAGCTGCGAAGCGGCGCACGTGGTGTGCGGTGTGGTGCGCTCCGAGATCGTTCCGGAACACGTACCGGAACGCGAACGCCTTGAGCCCCTCGACGAGGAGCAGGTAGACGACGGCGATCACGGCGATGACCGCGAGCAGGCTGCCGGGCAGCGGCGCGAAGTCGACGAGCACTCCGATCGGGCTCAGCGGCAGCACGACTCCGAGGGCCGCCGAACCGAGTGCACCGAGGGTGAGCCACCGTCCTGGCCGACTGCGCCAGGACGGAACGCGGTTCGTGCGAACGACGAACACGACCAGCGACTGGGTGAGGAGCGACTCGACGAACCAGACCGTCCGGAACTCCGTCGGGCCGGCGTGCACCACACCGAGGAGGACGGCGAACGTGATGAAGTCGAACAGCGAGCTCACCGGTCCGAAGACGAGCATGAACCGACGGACCGCGCCGACGTCCCAGCGCGCGGGAGACGTGAGCCGTTCGTGATCCACACGGTCCGTCGGGATCGCCAGCTGCCCGAGGTCGTAGATCAGGTTGTTCAGGAGGACCTGCGCGGGCAGCAGCGGGAGGAACGGCAGGAAGCTCGCCGCGACGGCAGCGCTGAGCATGTTGCCGATGTTCGACGAGGTGCCCATCATCACGTACTTGAGGGTGTTGGCGAACACCCGCCGACCGGTCCGGACGGCGGTGGCGACTGCGTCGAGTCGTTTGTCGAGCAGGACGACGTCCGCCGCGTCCCGGGCGACGTCGGTCGCCGAGAGCACCGAGATGCCGACGTCCGCCGCGTGCAGCGCGAGCGCGTCGTTCACGCCGTCGCCGAGGAACGCGACGGTCCTCCCCGCGTCGCGGAGCGCACGCACGACGACCGCCTTGTCCGCGGGGCGGACACGAGCGACGACGCCGGCGTCGAGCACCCGGGAAGCGAGGGCAGCCAGGGTCTGGTCGGCTGCAGCACCGATCTCGCTCCCGAGCAGGGCGGAACCGACGGGGATGCCGACGTCGCGCGCGAGACCGGCGGCGACCACCGGGTCATCGCCGGTCACCACGACGACCTGGACACCGAGGTCACGCAACGCGCCGATGGCGTCCGCGACGCCGGCGCGGGGCGGGTCCTCGAACACGAGGAACCCCTCGAGCACGAACGCACTGCTGACCGCGATCGGGTCCGCGGTCGTCGTCGCTCGGGGCACGGCCGCGGTCGCGACCGCGAGCACCCGGTGACCGGCGGCGAGCAACCGCTGCAAGGTCTCCTGGCCAGCGGGTGCGACGTCGCTGCACCGCGCCAGCACGACGTCCGGAGCGCCCTTGACGACCAGGCGGCGGCTTCCGTCGTGTTCGAGGACCAGCGCCGACGAGGTCATCCGCTCGTGGTCGAACGGCCGGGTGGCGAGGACGACCGGTGAGCCGTCCGGTGCCGCGTTCGCCGCCGACGCGTCGAGGATCTCGCGGTCGAGGACGTCGGCGACCGAGCCGGCCGCACCGTCGGCGCGCACGTCTGGTGGCACGGTAACCCGGGCCACGCCCAGGAGCGTCGAAGCGGGGCGACCACTGGGGTCCAGCGCATCCTGGAAGCGGAGGCCCCCCGACGTGAGCGTGCCGGTCTTGTCGGTGACGAGGACGTCGACACCGCCGAGATCCTCGACGCACACGAGACGCTTCACGAGCACATCCGACCGCTTGAGGAGTCGGGCGCCGGAGGCGAGCGCGGTGCTCACCACGGCGGGGAGCAGCTGCGGCGTCACCCCGACGGCGATCGCCAGCGCGAACAGCACCGTCGTCAGCAGTGGGCGGGAGAACGCGATCCCGGCCACCACGATCAGGACCATCAGCGACACGGCGACCCAGACCAGTAGCATCGAGAAGCGCGCCAGGCCGGCCTGGAACGCTGTCTCGGGCGCACGGGAACGCAGACCAGCAGCGATGCCGCCGAACTCCGTCGCCCTCCCGGTGGCCGTCACCCGCGCATCACCGGAACCGGCGACGACGACTGCGCCCTGGAGCACGGATTCGTCGGTCCGGTGTTCCACGGGACGGGACTCTCCCGTGAGGACGCTCTCGTCGAGTTGGAGATCCTGTGCCGACACGAGTGCTGCGTCCGCGGGCACGACGCTGCCGACCCCGAGGCGCACGAGGTCACCGACGACCACGTCGCGCACGTCGACGGTCGTCCAGACCCCGTCGCGGAGCGCCCGAGCGGTGTGCCGCAACTGGTCGGCCATCGCCGAGGACACCAGCGCGGATCGGTACTCGTTGACCGTACCGAGCCCGACGCTCGTGAGGAGGATGACGGTGATCACGACGGCGTCCTGCACCTGCCCGAGCACTGCGGAGACGACCGCGGTGGCGAGCAGGAGGAGGAGCACGACGTTGCGGAACTGTCCGGCGATCGTGCGCACGAGGCTCGGTGCCGATGTGCCAACGGCGTTCGGCCCGTCCTCGGCGAGCCGCGCCGCCGCGGCTGTTGACGTGAGCCCTTCGGCGAGGTCGGCAGTGGGCGCCGTGGAGGTCGGACCGTTCATCGTCGGCGCGGGTCCGGTGAGCGCAGCGGCGCGATGCACACCGGAGTTCGCGAACCACTGATGAGCTCGTGTGCAGTGGAGCCGAAGAGCCGACCCTCAAGCGTCGACGTGTGATGTCGTCCGAGGACGACAATCGACGCGTCCTCGGCGTACCTGCCAAGGACGTCGGCCGTGTCGCCTTCCTCGACGACAGGTCGGTGTTGCAGTCCGGGGAACCGGGTGTGGAGGAGCCGTTCGGCGTCGATCAGGACCTCCCGTGCGTGCGTTTCGACGAGTTCGGGGCCCTCGAAGGCGCTCAGCGTTCCGACCCGGGCGGATTCGGCGACCTTCCACGAGCGCACCAAACTGAGCCGCCGGTGCTCCCGGACGGCCTGGGACCCGGCGAAGCGGAGCGCGGTGTCACCAGTGGCGTCGTCGACCCCGAGGACGACGTCCCCGTGCGTCGGTCGCCAGTCCTCCGGGACGACGACGGTCGGACCGTTCGCGAGGGTCGGCACGCGTTCGGGCATCCACCCGTCGAGCGCTGTTCGGACGCGGTGCTGGCGCCGGTTACCGATGACGAGCAGGTCCGCGGTCGATGCAGCGTCCGCGAGCATCCGGTCAGGCACCCCTGACAGCCGGAACACTGCGACGTCAACCCGCTGGTGTGCCACGGTCAGGCGCTCTGCGGCGCGGGCGAGCCGTCGGTCGAGGGCCAGTCGGTCACCTCCCCATCCGTTGGTGACGGTGATGAGCTCGACCCGGCTCCCTGGCGTGAGGCGCCGGACGGCCACCCAGTCCACCGCTCGGTCACTCGCCTCGTGTCCGTCGATGCCGACCACCACGTGTTCGGTCCCGACGACGCTGCTGTCGCGCATCACCGCACCTCGGCGTGCAGCTGTTCCGGACGGCGCTCGGACTCCGCGCCCCCACCGGTGTGCGTCGGTTCGGGGACGATGCACACCGGCGCGTGCCCCTCGTGCATCAGGCGTTCACCGACCGACCCCGTGATGAACCCGCCCAGTGCCGTCCGGTGGCGACGCCCGACCACGATCAACGACGCACCCCGGGACGACCGGAGGACCACGTCGCGAGCTTGCCCCTCGACGGCTTCGCCGGTGACGTGGAGCCCTGGCTGCGCGGCACCGACCGCCCGGAGCGCGGCCCGGAGTTCGAGGTCGGCCTCCTTCGACCAGAGGTCTCGGTCCTCCTGGAGGTCGACCGCAGCGTAGGCGTCGACCGCGCTCGGGACCGCCCAGGCGCGCACGAGGGCGAGCTCGTGACGGCCACGGGCCGCTCGGTCGGCGGCCCAGGACAGCGCGGCGGACGCGGACCGCCCGTCGACACCGACGACGACCGGACCGTCGGACCGCTCCCAGTGTTCCGGGACCACCACGACCGGGGTGACGGCGTGCGCGACCACCCGCTCGGCCACGCGTCCCCGCGCCGCGGCGACGAACGTGTGCACCTGGTTGCCGCCGATCACGAGCATGTCGCCGCGCGTGGCGTCCGACACGAGGCGATCCACGGTCGGCCCGCCGGTCACGTCGTGCCGGACGGTGAGCTCGGCATGCGTCGAGCGCAAGCGCTGCTCCGCCGCCTCGAGTCGCTCTTCGGACCGTTCGAGGGCCTCGCCGGTGTACTCGCTCACGGTGACCAGCCGCACGCTGTCCGTCGCAGGGTCGACGGCGTCCGCGATCCAGTCCACGGTCCTCCAGGCGGCAGTCGTGTCGTCGATGGCGACGGTGTAGGCGGTCATGGTCACTCCCTTCGCAGTGGACACCGGTTGCGCCCACCTGCGGCTCCAGCCGCATCCCATCACCGCACGCTAGGTGCGGGCGGACGACGCCGGCAGGGCCGAAGGTCCCGCCCACCGGCGCTCCCTCGCGGCGCCGAGCAAGGACCTCCGACCCTGTCGTGCCGACGGCCAGCCCGCGACACAGCCGCCATGATGACCAGACACCGAACCCAGCCCACCGCCCGCCGTCACGTCCCGCGCTCGGCGGTCGTCCTCGGCATCGTCGTCGCTCTGACAGCCGTCACGGGAGGCGCCGCCGCAGCCGTCACGACGACACAGGACGACCCGTCCAGGATCGGCGCGACGGAGCGCGTGACCGGCCCGCGGTTCCTCAGCGGCACCGACGTCGAGGTCGCCGGGAACGTGGACGGGGACGTGTACGCCGCCGGCCAGAACGTGACCGTGAGTGGGCGGGTCACCGGGGACGTCATCGCGGCCGCACAGACCGTGACCGTCACCGGAGAGGTGGACGGAGACGTCCGGCTCGCAGCTCAGTCCGCCGTGGTCACCGGCACGGTCCGGCGGAGCGCTACCATCGCGGCGTCCAGCATCAGCATCGCGCAGTCGGGGTCGGTCAAGGAGGACCTCGTCGCTGCGGCGAACACGATCTCGGTCGCGGGCGACCTCGGCCGCGACGCGCGACTCAGCGTGGACCGGCTGACCGTCGCCGGGACGATCGGCGGGGACGTCGTCTACGTCAGCGACCACACCGCGCAGATGCGTGCCGACCACGTCGACGGGTCGGTGCAACACGTCCATCCGAACCGGACGCCCTATCGCCCCACCGCCGGCGAGGCGTTCGCGTCCTGGCTGGTCGGCCTGCTGTACGCACTCGTCGCACTGGGCCTGATCACGCTGGCCGCCGGGCTCCTCGTCCCTCGGCAGCTCACCCGGGTGGCCGACCGGCTCCGTGCGGCGCCCTGGAGGGCCGCACTGGTCGGCTTCGTCACAGCAGTCGCCGCTCCGCTCGCCCTGCTCCTCCTGCTCGTGACGGTCATCGGCGCACCCCTGGCCCTGACTGGACTGTTGGTCCTGCTCGTCCTGACCCTCGCGGCGTTCCCGTACGGAGCGTTCATGATCGGACGCCTGATCCTCCGCGGCCGACGCGGGCCGGTCGTCACGGCGCTCCTGGGCGGTGCGGTCCTCGTCGTGGCGCTGCACATCCCCGTCCTCGGAGTCCTCGTGACCGTGGTGACGATCGTCCTCGGACTCGGTGCCCAACTGCTCGACATCGCCGACGCCCGTCCGTGGGACCGTGCCGGACGGAGGACGGACGTGCGCGGTGGTGAGGGGATCCCCGCGACGCCCGGAGGCGCGGGGAGGATCTGACCGGAGCATGGAGACGGCCCGGTGCTGCTCGCACCGGGCCGTTCTGCTCGTCCCTCCGTGCCGTGCCTGCAGGTCAGGTACGGACGGCGTCAGCCCGGTCTGCCCGAAGCGCGTCGGGCGTGAACACGATCCCGCTGAGTTCCTGGACGTCGAAGCGCCAGCGCTGCAGCGGTCCGTCGCGTCCGGCCCGGATGACGAGCGGTTCGGCGCGTCCGACGACGATGACGCTCCAGCCCCCCGTCGGATTTTGGGCGCCCGTCTCGAACACAGCCGTCGTACGCGAACCGAGGTCTCCGAGGCGGGGTCCCTCGAGGTCGAGGCACCCGCTTGCGGGGTCCACGACGACCGCCTCCGCCTGGGACACGGTGCCTCGGACGAGCCGGCCGCTCCGGACGCGTCCGATGAGCGACCAGCACTCCGACGCGACGAGCGTCCGGTCGTCGTGGACCGCGAGGCCCGTGCCGATCATCGCGTTCCAGCCTGCGTGGACTTGTCCTCGGCGACGATCTGCTCGCGCTGGACGGGCGGCATGTCGAACACGATCCGGGCCGGCACCCGACCGGCGAGCACGTCGGCCATCGCCTCGTTCACGTCGGCGAGCGGGCGGCGGACCGACACGACCCGGGTGCGTCCGGCGGCGTGCAGGGCGAAGACCTCAGCGAGGTCCTGCCGGGTCCCGACGATCGACCCGATGATCGAGATCCCCTTGAGGACGGTGTCGAAGATCGGGATGCTCATCGTGCCGTCCGCCGGCAGTGCGACGCAGACGAGGCGTCCTCCCCGCTTCAGGGAGGCGAACGCCTGCTCGAACACGCTGGCGGACGCTGCGAGCACGACGGCGACGTCCGCGCCGCCGAGCTCCTGGATCTGGGCGGCGGCGTCGCCCGAGGACGCATCGACGGCGCGGTCCGCACCGAGGTCGCGGGCGAGCTGGAGCTTGGCCGGTTCGACGTCAACGCCGATGACCTGCGCGCCGAACACCCGTGCGTACTGCAGAGCGAGGTGTCCGAGCCCGCCGACGCCGAAGACCGCGACGGTCTCGGACGGCGTGATCCCGGCGACCTTGAGCGCCTTGTAGGTCGTGACGCCGGCGCAGGTGAGCGGGGCTGCGTCCTCCGGGGCGACGCCGGCGGGGACCGGGACGACGTAGTCCGCGTCGGCGACGGCGAACTGCCCGAAGGCGCCGTCGATTGAGTAGCCGGTGTTCTGCTGCTGTTCGCAGAGGGTCTCGCGGCCTTCCACGCAGTAGCGGCAGTGGCCGCAGGCGTGTCCGAGCCAGGGGAGCGCGACCCGGTCACCGATCTGTCGGTTCGTGACGCCGTCACCGAGCTCCTCGATGATGCCGACGCCCTCGTGGCCGGGGACGAACGGCGGCGTCGACTTGACCGGCCAGTCTCCGCGTGCTGCGTGGATGTCGGTGTGACAGAGGCCGGAGGCCTCGATCCGGACGAGGACCTGTCCGGCGCCGGGTGCGGGGAGCGGCCGGTCCTCGACAACGAGGGGCTGACCGAACTGGTGGACGACTGCTGCCTTCATGGGATGACCTCTCCTCACGGGCGTGCCGGGACCCGGTGTCCCGCGCCAATCGGCGCCCGTGGAGTCACCCTGCCGCGGGCGCTCATCGCACGGCAGGGTCAGAAGTCCCACCGAGCACCGAGGTGGGGAGCGACGTCGACGTGATCTGATCGAGGATGCGCAGGTCGAACGGCGAGGACTCCGCGCAGCAGGACGGCGACAACCAGCTCACCCGGTCGTACCCACCCGACACGAGCCGATCACCGAAGCGGACGCGGAGGACGCGCCCGGGCAACAGTGCCGCCAGCGACCGGACGTAGGCGGCGGACGCTCGGTCCAGGCCGCCCACGAACCCCAGAGTCACCGTTTCCCCCACGATCAGCGCCGCGGCGACGGACACGACGGCGCGCTCGAGCGGGAACCCGGTGTCGACCACGACCTGCGCGGAGCGCAGTGCTCGTCGGCGAGGAACGGACACCGTCCGGAGCAGGTCGGCCATGGCGATCAGGACGCGGTCGCAGCGAACGGCGGGGGAGTTGAAGACTGCCCCATCGGTCCGTTCGAATGGCGTTCGGCCGGCACCCGTGCCCGCCACCGCGAGGTGGCTGATCTCGCTGAGGAGTCCCGCGCGTACGGCTGGTTCGAGCTCGCACCAGGCGCGGCGCGAGGCGGCCGCGGCTCCGGCCGGGGGTGGCTGAGTTGTCGCTCGAGCATCCACGATCGCGCGCTCAGCGCTCGTGTGGGTGCAGTCGATCGGCGGCGCGGAGCGTCGCACCGATGCTGAGCACCGTCTCGACGTCCAGTGGTTTCGTCGGACACAGCTCGATGGTCACGCTCGGAGGGTTCTCGGTCGGGTCCTCGACGGCGCGGTGACGGGGCGGTGCGGAAGCGATCCGGTTCTTCATGCCGACGACGGTTCCATGGCCCGCGAACGAGGGACAGGGACCAAGGTCCGTCCGGAACGGGGGTCACTCGCAGCGATAGTGGTGCGGTCGTCGACGAAGTGCACTCCGCGGCTGCGTGCTGCCGCGGCGTGGACGCGTCGCCGTTCGTCGTCGTCGCCGAGTCGACCCGACAACCGCACGACGTGGTCCCTCGCGGAGATCCTGACAGCGGCGTACGGCGCAGCATCGCGGACAGCACCCTCCACCCTGGCCTGGAGGACCGCGTCCGGTTCGGTCGGATCGCACTCGAGCGGACGCACGACGATACGGTTCCGCACCGGGAGCAACCCGGTGGCGTGTCCGGACGCTATCTCGTGGGCTGTCAGCCGATCGGTGTACGACCCCACATCACCGGTCAGGACGATCTGGTTGCCGCCGACGTCGACGGCCACGTCGAGTGTCGAGGCGTCCAGGGACCGTTCCGAGCGCCAGGAGCGGAGGATCAGGTCGCGGACTCCGAGGTCCACGACCGCGGGTGTCATCGTGCTCACTTGGTTCGTCGTGCTCATGCGGAGATGATCGCGCCCTGACGCGACCGGCGGCAGGGCACAACGTCCTGCCATGTCCACGCGGCGACCAGGCACGGTCTGGAGGCGCGGTGCGGGCCCGCAGCGCGCCTCCAGACCGGCCGTGGTGGCGTCAGACCGTCACCGGTCACGCCGTAGCACCCTCGATGTGGGTGCGGGTAACGCGCTTGCGGAACACCCAGTACATCCAGGCCTGGTAGGCGAGCACGAGCGGGACGAAGACCAGCGCCACCCAGCTCATCACCGTGAGCGTGTACTGCCCGCTCGACGCGTTCCACACGGTCAGGCTGTTCGCCGGGTCGTTCGAGGCGGGCATGACGTCGGGGAAGATCGCCGTGAACATCGCCAGCACGACCGCGGCGATCGTGACCGCCATGAGGGTGAACGCGCGTCCCTCACGGCCCCAGGCGTTGCAGAGCACCGCGAGGACGAGGGCGAGGGCGGCCACCACCGAGAGCACGAGGCTCGCCGGCGTCGCTCGGACGAACGCCATCGCCACCAGGAACGCAGCGCCGACGACGATCGTGAGCACGCCCGCGCGGGTCGCGAGCCGCTTGGCCCGTTCGCGGATCTCCCCCTCGGTCTTCAGCGCGACGAACGCGACGCCGTGGGTGAAGAACACCAGCAGGGTCGCCAGACCGGTCAGCAGCGCGAACGGGTTGAGCAGGTCGAACACCGTGCCGGTGAAGTTGTGGTCGGCGTCCATCGGGATGCCCCGGACGACGTTGCCGAACGCGACGCCCCACAGGAACGCCGGGACGGCGCTGCCGACGACGATCATGAGGTCGAAGCGGCGCTTCCACTCGGGGTGCTTCCGCTGGTGGCGGTACTCGAACGACACCCCGCGGGCGATGAGCGCGGCGAGGATGAGCAGGAGCGCGAGGTAGAAGCCGGAGAACATCGTGGCGTACCACTCCGGGAACGCTGCGAACAGGCAGGCGCCGGCGACGATGACCCAGGTCTCGTTGAGGTCCCAGACCGGGCCGATCGTGTTGATGAGCACGCGGCGGTCGGTGTCGTCCTTGCCGAGGAACGGCAGGGACATGCCGACACCGAAGTCGAACCCGTCGAGGACGAAGTACCCGACGAAGAAGAGTCCGACGATCGCGAACCAGAGAACGGGCAGGTCCATCTCAGTACACCGTCGCGATCGTCTCAGGAGCGTCCTGCGCTGGGTCCTCGGGCGGGGTGAGCTCGTCGGCGCGTTGGGCGGCGCGGCGGAGCAGGCGGAACTCGACGACCGCCAGCGCGCCGTACAACAGGGTGAAGACGACGAGGGAGATGAGGACCTCGACCCCCGTCACGTTCGGGGACACACCAGCGCTCGTCTTCAGCAGCCCGAACACGAGCCACGGCTGGCGGCCCATCTCCGTGAAGATCCAGCCGACGGTCATGGCGGCCATCGGGAGCGGCGCCGACCAGACCGCAATCCGCCACACCCACCGGCGCTGCGGCACCCGTCCGCGGCGGAGCAGCACCAGACCAGCGATCGCGAGCAGGACGGAGACGGCTCCGAAGCCGATCATCCAGCGGAAGGCCCAGTAGGTGACCCAGATGGTGGGGGAGTAGTCGCCGGGTCCGTACACCTGCGTGTACTGCGCCTGGAGCTCGCGGATGCCCTCGACGGTGCCGTGCGTGGTGTGAGTCGACAGGAAGGACAGCAGGTACGGGATGCGGATCGAGAACAGCTCGTGGACTCCGTCCGGGGTGCCGAGCGTGAAGATCGAGAACGACGCGTCCTGGCCGGTGGCCGTGTTGTAGAGCGCCTCGGCTGCAGCCATCTTCATCGGCTGCGTGTCCACCATGACTAGGCCGAGCTGGTCGCCGGTGAGCAGCGTCACGGCCCCGGCGGTGACCATCGTCCAGAGGCCGAACTTGATCGCCGGGAGCATCGTCTCGAGGTGCTGGTTCCGGGCGAGGTGCCAGCCGGCGACCGCGATGACGACGGCCGCGGCGACCATGAACGATGCTGCGATCGTGTGCGGGAACGCTGCGAGTGCGACCTTGTTGGTGACGACCGCCCAGATGTCGGTCAACTCTGCTCGACCGCGGGACGCGTCGAGCCGGAAGCCGACCGGGTGCTGCATGAAGGCGTTCGCGGCGATGATGAAGTAGGCCGACAAGAGCGTCCCGAGTGCGGTGAGCCAGATGCTGGCGAGGTGCACGCCCTTGGGCAGGCGGTCCCAGCCGAAGATCCAGATGCCGATGAACGCTGCCTCGAGGAAGAAGGCGAGGATGCCCTCGAGCGCGAGCGGCGCCCCGAAGACGTCACCGACGAACCGAGAGTACGTCGACCAGTTCATGCCGAACTGGAACTCCTGCACGATGCCCGTCACGACACCCATCGCGAAGTTGATCAGGAAGATGCGTCCGAAGAACCGGGTCAGCTGCAGGTAGTGCGCGCGGCCGGTGCGGACCCAGGCGGTCTGGAACACCGCGACCACGAACACCATGCCGATGGTGATGGGGACGAAGAGGAAGTGGTAGATCGTCGTGAGGCCGAACTGCCACCGGGACAGCACCAGGGTGCTGAGCAAGTCGTTCATGCGGTCGACCCTGCTGCCCTCAACGCTTGGGCGCCAGGGACCTTCGTCCCGCGCACATCACTCACTCGGCTCACCGTCAGCGCAGCGCGGCGACTCCGATTCGGTCTGTCGCTGGGCGCGGTCGCGCGCTTCCCGCTTGAGGCGCTCCCACTCGGCCTCGGGAACGCGGTGATGATGGTCGTCTGCGTGCATGTGCTCCAACCTCGCTCACGATCGCCGAAGACCGCAGAGTCCAAGGTCCCGTCGTGCACGCGGGACCTTCGACCCTGCGCGCGGCACCCAGCGGCGCCGAGGATCGAGTGGTCCGCGACCGTTCGGCCACGGACGGGGAGCGAGGAAGACGCATGAGCGACATGACCACGACGATCACCAGAACGCCCACCGGATCGGAGGCAGCAGCATTCCGGCGCGGTTCCGGCAGATCGGTGGACGACCGGGTGCTCGATCAGCTGCACACGTGGTGGCGGACGGCGAACTACCTGTCCGTGGGCCAGATCTACCTGCTCGACAACCCGCTGCTCCGCCGCCCGCTCACTCGTGACGACGTCAAGCCGCGCCTCCTCGGACACTGGGGCACCACTCCAGGTCTCAACTTCGTGTACGCCCACCTCAACCGGGTCATCCAGGAGCGTGACCTCAACACGCTGTACGTCACGGGTCCGGGACACGGCGGCCCCGGCATGGTCGCCAACGCGTACCTGGACGGAACCTACAGCGAGGTCTACCCGGGGATCTCGCAGACCGAGGACGGCGTCCGGAAGCTCTTCCGGCAGTTCTCCTTCCCCGGCGGCATCCCCTCCCACGCAGCACCGGAGACCCCGGGCTCGATCCACGAGGGCGGAGAACTCGGCTACGCACTGTCCCACGCGTACGGCGCCGCCTTCGACAATCCCGGGCTGCTCGTCGCCGCGGTCGTCGGCGACGGCGAGGCCGAGACCGGGCCGCTCGCCACGAGCTGGCACTCCAACAAGTTCATGGACCCCCTGCACGACGGGGTCGTCCTGCCGATCCTGCACCTCAACGGGTACAAGATCGCCAACCCCACGGTCCTCGCCCGCATCCCGGAGGACGAGCTCCTCGCCCTGATGCGCGGCTACGGCCACACGCCGTACGTCGTCTCCGGCGGCTTCGACGGCGAGGACCCCCGCGCCGTGCACGCCCGCATGGCCGCGACGCTCGACCGGGTCCTCGACCACATCGCCGACATCAAGGAACAGGCCGGCGCGGGCACGCTCGACGGTCGACCGGCCTGGCCGATGATCATCCTCCGGACGCCGAAGGGCTGGACGTGCCCGCCGGAGATCGACGGCAAGCCAGCCGAGGGCAACTGGCGCGCCCACCAGGTGCCGCTCGCGAACGCCCGCGACACCGAGGAGCACCTCCACGTGCTCGAGGGCTGGCTCCGTTCCTACCGTCCCGAGGAGCTGTTCGATGATGCGGGCGCGCCCGTGGCGCTCGCGACCGCACTCGCACCCGAGGGGGACCGCAGGATGAGCGCGAACCCGGTCGCGAACGGCGGCCTGCTCAAGCGGGACCTCGTGCTCCCCGACTTCCGCGACCACGCGGTCGAGGTGCCCACGCACGGCGGCTCGGTCAACGAGTCCACGCGGGTGCTCGGCGAGTGGCTGGCCGAGGTCGTGCGCCTGAACCCGGACAGCTTCCGGATCTTCGGCCCGGACGAGACAGCGTCGAACCGCCTGAGTGCCGTGCTCGAGGTCACCGACAAGCAGTGGGACGCCGAGTACCTCCCGTCGGACGAGCACCTCGCCCGAGCCGGGCGCGTCATGGAGATGCTCAGCGAGCACCAGTGCCAGGGCTGGCTCGAGGGGTACCTGCTGACGGGGCGGCACGGCCTCTTCACCAGCTACGAAGCGTTCATCCACATCGTCGACTCGATGCTCAACCAACACGCCAAGTGGCTGAAGGTCAGCAAGACGATCCCGTGGCGTCGCCCGATCGCCTCCCTCAACTACCTGCTCTCGTCGCACGTCTGGCGGCAGGACCACAACGGGCTCTCGCACCAGGACCCCGGGTTCATCGACCACGTCGTCAACAAGAAGCCCGACGTGGTCCGCGTCTACCTGCCCTTCGACGCGAACACGCTGCTCTCGACCTACGACCACTGCCTGCGCTCCGTCGACTACGTCAACGTCGTCGTCGCCGGAAAACAGCCCACGTTCAACTGGTTGTCGATGGACGAAGCCATCGCCCACATGACCCGCGGGCTCGGGATCTTCGAGTGGGCGGGCAACGAGCTTCCCGGCGAGGAACCCGACGTGGTGCTCGCCTGCGCCGGGGACGTGCCGACGCTCGAGACCTTGGCGGCCGTGTCGATCCTGCAGGACGAGGTACCGGACCTGCGCGTCCGCGTCGTGAACGTCGTCGACCTGATGCGCCTGGTGTCCGAGGGGGAGCACCCGCACGGGCTGTCCGATGCGGAGTACGACGCGGTCTTCACCACCGACAAGCCCGTCGTCTTCGCTTACCACGGGTACCCCTGGCTCATCCACCGGTTGACCTACCGCCGTCACGGCCACGCGAACCTGCACGTGCGCGGCTACAAGGAGGAGGGCACGACCACGACGCCGTTCGACATGGTGATGCTCAACGACATGGACCGGTTCCACCTCGTGATCGACGTGCTCGATCGCGTCCCCGGTCTCGGGTCCCGCTACGCCGGACTCCGCCAACGGATGCAGGACGCCCGGGTCGCTGCGAGGGCCTACACGCGGGCCCACGGCGAAGACGCGCCGGACGTCGCCGACTGGACGTGGACCGACGGTGACACCGCGACGCACGACGCCACGTCGGTGCGATCCGCCAACGTCGGCGTCGGCGCGGCCGCCGCCGCGTCCGCCGCTACGGGTGGGGACAACGAATGACCATCCACCAGCACAACGAGGAGACAACGACCATGAAGGCAGCCCGATACCACGACCGCGGTGACATCCGCATCGAGGACGTCCCGGCACCGGAAGCCACCCCGGGCACCGTGCTCATCGATGTCGCCTGGTGCGGCATCTGCGGTACCGACCTGCACGAGTACCTCGACGGACCGATCTTCGTCCCGCCGGCCGGACATCCGCACCCGATCTCGGGGGAGGCCGCTCCCGTCACGCTCGGCCACGAGATGTCCGGCACGGTCGTGGCCCTCGGCGAGGGCGTCACCGACCTCGCCGTCGGGGACCACGTGGTGGTCGAGCCGTACATCATCCGCGATGACGTCCCGTCCGACCCGGGCACCGAGTACCAGCTCTCGCCGGACATGAACTTCATCGGGCTCGCCGGCCGCGGTGGAGGCCTGTCAGAGCGCATCGCGGTCGAGCGCCGATGGGTGCACCCGGTGGGAGACCTTCCGCTCGACGAAGCGGCCCTCATCGAACCGCTGTCCGTCGGACATCACGCCTTCGTGCGCAGCGGGGCCGGGGCCGGGGACGTCGCGCTCGTCGGCGGTGGCGGCCCGATCGGTCTGCTCACCGCAGCCATCTGCAAGGCGGCGGGCCTGACGGTCGTGCTCAGCGAGGTCAGCTCCGCTCGCAAGGCCATGGCGCTCCGGACCGGGGTCGCCGACCACGTGCTCGACCCGACCGAGGTCGACGTACCGTCTGAAGTCCGTGCCCTGACTGGCGGTCGCGGGGCCGACGTCGGATTCGAGTGCGCCGGGGTCGACGTCGTGCTCGACACCCTCCTCGACGCAGTGCGTCCAGGCGCAGCGATCGTGAACGTCTCGATCTGGGGCCACCGGCCCGTCGTCGACCTCGAGAAGCTCGTCGTCAAGGAGATCGACCTCCGCGGCACCATCGCGTACGCGAACGACCACGCTGCGACGATCGAACTCGTACGGTCCGGCAAACTCGACCTCGCACCGTTCATAACCGGTCGGATCGCGCTTGACGACCTCATCGAGCAGGGCTTCGACCAGCTGATCCACCACAACGAGGACCACGTCAAGATCCTCGTGCGCCCCTGACTCCCACCAAGGACCAGAGGAGGGGCCCGCCGGTCGATGACCGGCGGGCCCCTCTTCGTCCGCCCTCCCGCGAAGCAGCCAGCCGGGACCAACGACGAACCCGCTCGTGGACTACCACATCGTCTACGCGCTCGCGCTGATCGTGGTCGCCGTGCTCTCGGCCGGGGACACGTGGGGGCTCGGTGTCTGGTGGAAGCGACTCCCCGCTGTTCGCAAGGCGCCGTGGCTCATCTGAGCCGAACGGACGCAGGGACAGAGCCCGAGGACGAGAGATCCTGTCCTCGGGCTCTGTCGTGTCACCGTGCGTCGGGTTTGCGTATCCCGTGGTCGGCGCCGTACAGCGCGGCCTGTGTCCGGCGCTCGAGTCCCAGTTTGGCGAGCAGCCCGGACACGTAGTTCTTCACGGTCTTCTCAGCGAGATCGAGCCGTTCGCCGATCTGGCGGTTCGTCAACCCGACGGCGATGAGTTCGAGCACCTGCCGTTCCCGGAGCGTGAGGTCCGGCAGGTCGTCCTCCGGCCGCCTGATGATGCGTTCGACCGCCTGCGCCACCGGGACGGCCGGGAGGAGACTGCGACCTGCCGCGACCTGCCGGATGTCCTCGACCAGGGTCTGCCCGCGGATGTCCTTCACGACGTACCCGGACGCGCCGGCGAGCAGCGCTGCTTGCATCGCCGACTCGTCGTCGTACGCGGTCAGCATCAGGCACGCGATCTCCGGGTGCGCGGACCGCACCGAGCGGCACGCGTCGACGCCGCTGCCGTCCGGGAGGCGGACGTCGAGCACGACGACGTCGGGTCGGGTCGCGGCCACCCGTCCCGGTGTGTCCCGCACGGTGGCGGCTTCGCCGACGACCTGCAGGTCGGGTTGCGCGTCGATGAGGTCGGCGACGCCGCGTCGCACGATCTCGTGGTCGTCGACGAGGAACACCTTGATCATCGTGGTTCCTTCCGTTCGGTTCGTCCGAGGGGTGCGGCCCAGACGACGGTGGTGCCGCCGTCGGCCCCGGGGCCGAGCTCGTAGCGTCCGCCGCGCATCGTCGCGCGGGCGGCCAGGTTGGCGGTACCGCTCCGACGCTCGCTCGACCCGGGACCAGGGCCGTCGTCCTCGACGACCACCTGCACGGCGTCGTCGGTGACGGCGACCTCGACCCGGCATTCCGCGCCCGGGGCGTGTCGCGCGACGTTGGCGACGGACTCCCGAACCGCGGCGACGACGTCGTGGGCGAGCGCCCCCGTAACGTCGATGTCGACCGGACCGCTGAAGGTGATGCGAGGCGGGCGGGAGAGTGCTGGGCGGAGCTCTGTGACGACGTCCAGCAGCCGTTCCCGGGTGCTCCGTGCGGCTGGGCGGTCGGAGCTGCCGAGCGTGAAGACCGCTGTGCGGACCTCAGCGATCGCCGCGTCGATGGCGCTGACCTGCTCCTCGAGGTGGTCGCGGAGGTCCTCCGGGACGCGCAGGGCGGTCGCCTGCAGTGCCAGTCCGGATCCGAACAGCCGTTGGATGACGTGGTCGTGCAGGTCCCTGGCGATCCTGCTGCGGTCCTCGGCGAGTTCCAGGCGCCGTCGGTCTCGACGGCCCCGCGCCACTGCGAGTGCGACGCTGGTCTGCCGGCCGAACTCGCCCGCCATGCCCAGTTCGGCGTCGGCGAACACCGGGCCGCCCGGCCCGCGGGCGACGACGAGCGCGCCGAGTGCGTCGCCGGCCACCCGGAGCGGGATCGCGATCGTCGGCCCGAGCGGGGGCGTCCACTCGACCCCGGCGACCGCGGTTCCGGTCGTGTCCGCGACGACGGCACCCGTGTCGATGGCACGCCCGGCGAGCGATTCGGCGGCGGGGTAACGGCGGTCGCGGACCGGGTCCGCGACAGGACCGACCGCGATCGCCACCTGCAGGTACTCGGCGTCGGCGTCGGGCAGGACGACGGTGACCAGATGCGCGTCGACGAACGCGAGGACCCGGTCGGCGATGATCGTGAGGACGTCCTCGATGGACTCGTCCGCGACGAGCGCCGAACTGACGTCGGCCGTCGCGGTCGCCCACCGTTCGCGCAGCCGGCTCTCTTCGAACAGACGCGCGTTGTCGATAGCCACGCCTGCGGTCGCGCCGAGCGCCTCGACGAGCTCCTGATCCTCCTGCGTGAAGTGCCCGCGACGCGGGTTCGTCAGGTAGAGGTTGCCGTAGACCTTGTCGCGCACCCGCAGCGGCACCCCGAGGAACCCCTCCATCGGCGGGTGACCCGCCGGGAACCCAGCGAAGCGCGGGTCCTCACCGAGGTGCTCCAACCGGACGGGGCGCGCGTCCTGCACGACGGCCCCGAGCACACCCTTGCCTCGGGGGAGGTGTCCGATGCGCCGGACGTGCTCCTCGTCCATCCCGACGTGGATTAACCGTTCGAGTTCCTCGCCGTCCGGTGCGATCACGCCGAGCGCGCCGTACTCCGCGTCGACGAGTTCCAGGGCCGCGGCCACGACCGCGTGCAACGTGTCCTCGAGGGCCAGGTGCTCGACGATCCGCCGGTTCGCGGCGAGGAGGTTCCGCAATCTGCCCTGCGTGCGGAGCACCGCCTGCGCACGGTCGACCAGTTCATCGATGGTGCGCTCGAGTGCGGAACGCGGAGCATCCGGGAATGCGAGCGGTTCGACCATGAGGTCCCTTCGGGTGTGGAAGGTCCGATCCTAGGACGGCTGATTGAACGGAGTCCACGGTCCCTGACCGCGGTGCAGGCGCTCGACCGGACCGGGGCGCTCGATCCGCTTCGGGTCCGGATCAGGCGCCCCGCGGTGAGCAATGTAGAGGAGCGCTGGAGTCAGCGGTAGGACCAAGGTCCCACGACCTCGTCGCACCCAGGACGCCAGGCAGACTCATCGGTCCAGGAGTTCGCGTCGCCGCTGCGGCACCACTGCCACCGGTGTGCGCCCCTGTGTGATCAGGCCGTGGGCGGTGGAACCGGTGAACACACCGCCGAGGGTTGTCCGGTGTCGACGGCCGACGACGACGAGTGAGGCGAACGGGGCGTGGGCGAGGAGCCGTGCCGCGGGGTCGCCTTCCTCGAGCAGTGGGCGGTGTCGCAACCCGGGGTAGCGCAGGTGCAGGAGCCGCTCACTGTCGGCGAGGATGGCGCGGTTGTGGTCCTCGTACAGCTGCGGGTCCTCGAGCACGCTCAGCGCGCCCGTCGCCGTCGTGACCGGAAGCTTCCACGCGCGGAGCGCGCTGAGACGGCGTCGGCTCCGCAGCGCCTCTTCCGCGGCGAAACGCAACGCCGCGTCCCCGGTCGCCGTGTCGACCCCGAGGAGGACATCGCCGTCGACGGGTTCCCAGTCCTCCGGGACGACCACGACCGGGAGGTCGGCGACTGTCGGCACGCGCTCGGGCATCCAGCCGTCGAGCGCGGTACGGACTCGGTGTTGACGACGGTTGCCGATCACGAGCAGGTCAGCGTCAGCGTCGGCGGCGGCTTCGAGCAACGTGCGGTCGGGTAGGCCGAACCGCACCAGGGTCTCGACGTCCACGTGACTCCGGCCACGGAGCCGCGCAGCTGCTGCTTCCACCAGCGCTCGATCAACGCGGGGATCAGTCGACCATCCGTTCCTCACGGTGACGACGTCTACGCGACTACCGGACGGAAGGTCCCGTTCGATCACCCAGTCGATCGTGCGCAGACTCGCGACGTGCTCGTCGATGCCGACCACGACGTGTTGCGGAACGGGAGCCGCAGCGTCTCGCATGTCAATGCACCTCCGCCGGCGAGGGTACGGCTGAGGCCGTCGCCGGCACTGCGGCGGCCGGCTGGGGGACGATGCAGACCGGCGAGTGGGCGCGGTGCATCAGCGCTTCACCGACCGAACCTCCGAGGAACGCCCCGATGGCGGTCCGGTGTCGTCGCCCGGTGACGATGAGCGAGGCATCGGCCCCGGCTTCCTCCAGGAGTGCGGCCGCGGTCTGGCCGTGTCGACGAGCCGCGCGGACGACGAGGTCTGGGTGGCGGTCCGCCACGGCACGGCTCGCGGCCTGGAGCTCGAGCGTGCTCTCGTGCTCCCACAGCTCCCGGTCGTCCGCGAGGTAGATGTTCGCGTACGGGGAGATCGTCAGCGGGATGTCCCAGGCCCGGACGAGGACGAGTTCGCTGCCACGGACAGCAGCCTGGTCCGCGGCGAACGCGAGCGCGGCCGAGGCGGTCCGACCGTCGACGCCGACCACGACCGGGCCCGCACCGTGGTGCCAGTGCTCGGGGACGGCGATGACGGGCACGGTGGTACGTGCCACGACGCGTTCAGCGATCCGGCCGCCGAGCGTCGCGAGCACGACGTGCGCCTGACGGGCACCGAGCACGAGGACGTCGCTGTCCTCGGAGTCCAGCAGCAGTCGCTCCACCGTCGGCCCCTCCGGCACGGACTGCTCGACCATCAGCCCAGGGTGACGCCGACGCAACCGCGTCTCTGCCTGTTCGAGCCGCTGCTCGGTCCGCAGCACCGTCTCGGAGTAGAGCTCGCTGACCGTGAGCAGCCGAACGCGGTCTCCTGGGCGGAGGTTCTCGTCGATCCATTCGATGGTCCGCGAGCCGGCGTCGGTGTCGTCGACCGCGACGGTGTAGCTGGTCATGGTTGCTCCTCGGCAGGTTCTTCCGGTCTGTGCCCGGCTGGCGACCGCGGTGGTCGCCTGCCACGACGGTAGGTCGACCACAGCGAGCCGTGGAGGGTCGAACGTCCTACCGGTGTTGGCAGGCTTCTCCATTCCGAGACGGTTGCCGGGTCGGTCCGGGCGCACCGGGACCTTCGACACTGTTCCCGCGGCGGATGGACCCGCAGCCTCGTAGCGGAGGGGGTACCGACCGCCTCCGGGAAGGGGTCAGCGATGACCAGACGATTCGTCGTCGGGTGGGATGGGTCGACCGCGGCTCGCGGCGCACTCGCGTGGGCACTGGATCGCGTTGAAGGCGGGCCGAACCGCCTCATCGTCGTCCACGCTGTCCCAGCGGACTCTGCCGCGCCGTCCCTGTCGACCGCCGACTTCTCCGTGCGGGCGGCCGTCAACGCCGTCATCGACACCGACCACGCCGTTCGGGTGGACGTCGAGGTGCACCGTGGGCACCCGACCGCGGTGCTGCTCGCTTCGGTGGACGCAGACTCCGTCCTCGTCGTGGGCCGGGACGGGGTGCCGGCAGCGCGTGGCTCGCGGCCCTCGCTCGCGGACCGCCTCGTAGGCGCGGCCCCCTGCACGGTCGTGGTCGTTCCGCTCGCGCCCGGGGCACGTCGGGACGGGATCGTCGTCGCGGTGGATCCGGGCGCTTCGTCGCGTCCTTCGCTGCGCTTCGCGGTTCAGGAGGCGCGGCGCACGAGACAGTCGATCGTGGCCGTCAGCGCATGGTCACCCCGACACGGCAATGGTGCCGAGGACCCGGGCGGCGTCGAGCGGACCCGTCGGTTGCGCATGCTGGAGGAACAGGTGGAGGACGCTCTCGCCGAGGCGCCGGACGTGGACGTCGTCCGGCGACTCGTTGCGGGTCCGCCGGCGCGGCGCATCGTGGAATCCGCCGAGGCCGCGTCATTGCTCGTCATCGGAGCGGGACACCGGCGCGCGAGGGCCGGAACAGTGACCGAGCAGGTCGTCCGCGCGTCCCGCACGCCTGTCGCGGTCGTCCGGTGAATCGGTCGTCGACCGGGCTGACGGGCTCTGCCGCCGTCCGGATCCGCGGGCTCGAGAAACGCTACGGGCGTGTCCGAGCAGTCGATGGCCTCGACCTGGACGTCGCCGCGGGGGAGGTGCACGGGTTCCTCGGGCCGAACGGCGCGGGCAAGACCAGCACCATGCGGATCCTCCTCGGTCTCAGTAAGGCGACGCGCGGGGACGTCCGAGTGCTCGGTGGCGATCCGTGGAGCGACGCGGTGTCGCTCCACCGCCGGATGGCGGCCGTTTCCGGGGACGCGGCTCTGTGGCCCGGGCTGACCGGGGGCGAAACGATCGACCTCCTGACTTCGTTGCGCGGCGGCGCGGTGCGATCCCGTCCCGTCCGAGCGAAGCGGGCCGCGCTGCTCGAGGATTTCGCACTCGACCCCACGAAACGCGTCCGTGCGTACTCGCGAGGCAACCGCGCCAGAAGGTTCTCCTCGTCGCCGCACTGCTCCTCCCGGCGGAGCTCTACCTGTTCGACGAGCCGACGACGGGACTCGACCCCCTGATGCAGGAGGTGTTCGCGCGACACGTCCGAGCGTCGCACGACGTTGGAGCGACCGTGCTCCTGTCATCCCACGTCCTGAGCGAAGCACAGGCGCTCTGCACGACCGTTTCGATCGTCCGCGCCGGTCGGGTGGTCGAGACGGACTCGATGGCGGAGCTGCGACGGCGCACGCGGACCACTGTCTCCTTCGACGCCGCAGGATCGATCCGCGAGGTGCGCGCCGCCCTGCCCGAAGCGCGCGATCTCTCCGTGACGGGCGCCCGGTTCTCCTGCAGCGTCGCGGAGTCGGACGTCGTGGCCGCTCTCCCCCGGCTCGCGGCACTCGACGTCACCGGTCTCGTCATCGCTCCGCCGTCCCTGGAGGAGTTGTTCCTGCACCAGTACGAGACCGAGTCGGTCTCGGCGGCAACCGCATGGAGCGCGTCATGATCCTGCTGCTGGTCCGGTCACGCCTCCGGGCAGACCTGTGGCAGCTCGTCGGCTGGGTCCTGGGGCTCGCGGTCACGACGTCGCTGGTCACCGTCCAGGTCGCCGCGACGTTCCCCACCGGAGCCGCTCGTGCGGCCACGCTCCGCGTACTCCTCGCCACGCCCGTCGTCCTGGTGTTCAGAGGGACACCTGACGGCGCCTCTGCTGGGGCGTTCTTGACCGCCCTCAGCCTGTCGTTCGTCGCTTTCCTGGTCGGGATGATGAACGTCTTCCTCGTCACCCGGCACAGTCGCGCGGCCGAGGAGAGTGGTCTCGGGGACACTCTGAGCTCCACCGCGACGGCCCGGACCGGACCAGTCGTGAGTGTGCTGTTGTTCAGGGTGGCCTGGAACGCCATCGCCGGTGTCGCGGTTGCATCGGGCACCGCCCTCACAGCGGAGCCTCCGGGCGGATCGATGCTGTTCGGTGCAGCGTGCGCGGGCACCGGGGTGGGTACGGCCGGAGTCGTCCTGCTCCTCGCACAGTTCTTCCCGTCTGGACGCGCCACCAACGCCACGGGAGCCATCGTCTTGGTGGCGTGGAACTTCATCCGGGGCATCGGGGATGCAACCGGCACCGCAGACATGCGCACGCTGGTCCTGCGACCGTCGTGGGTCAGCTGGGCGAGTCCGATCGGTTGGGCGCAGGCGACCCGGCCGTTCGGCGAGCAGTCGCTCTGGCCCCTCGTCCTCGGACCCACGCTCTTCGTCGCGGCCGGCGTGGGTGCCGTCGTCACGGCGGGCCGTCGAGATGTCGGGTCGGCGACCATCGGCCACCGACCGGGACGAGCGGATGCCCGCCTGTGGCTGCGGGGAGCGTTCGGCCTGGCTGTCCGCCTCGACCGGGCGGTCCTGGTCACGTGGACGATCGCGATCCTCGCCTTCAGTGCGCTCGTCGGTTCACTGTCGGGTGTGGTCACCGACCAGCTCACTTCCGTATCTCCGGCGGTCACGAGGACGATCACGGCCATGGGCGGCGGAGCGCAGGACGTGTCGGAGTCGTTCGTCCGACTGGGTGCAGAGACCATCGGAGTCCTGGTCTCGGCCATGTGCGTGCAGGGAGCGCTCCGACTGCGGCGGGAGGAGGCTAGCGCGCGAGCAGATCTCCTGATCGTCAGCGGTGCCAGCCGCACGGCGTGGTTCTTCGCGTTCGCTGCACTCCCCGGCGCGGTCGCTGCTGTGGTGCTTTTGCTGTCCGGACTGGTCGCGGCCGTCGCCGCGGGGGAGGTCGGCGGCACGTCGGCGCCTTGGGCGACAGCGCCGCTCGGCCAACTGCCGGCGGTGCTCGTCATGCTCGCCGTGTCCGCGTTCGTCGTCGCGATCGTGCCGCGCACGAGCGTGGCGCTCGCCTGGTCGCTCTACGCTGCCGCGGCCTTCGTCGGCGAGTACGGCAGCATCGCCGGCTTGCCGGAATCGCTGCGCCGACTGAGCCCGTTCGAGCACGTCGTGGATCCCTTTCACACGGGGCCGAGCGTGGCCGCTGCCGTCGCGATCACGGCCGGCGCGCTCGTCGTCGGGATCTCGGCGCTCGCTATGCGGTTCAGGGACACGGGGTCAGACCATTGACGAGCACGCCGAGCGCAAGGAAGCGGACGACCGAGGAACGAGAAAGGAACCGACGATGCTGAAGCAGGTGCGTTGGAGCGTCGCGATCGACGAGACCGCGGCGGGCTGGAACACGCTCCAGTGGATCGCGCACAACGTCGCGGATGGTGACGTAGTACGGCTGGTGACCATCCACGAGCGGTTCGGTGAGGCAGCGGAGCGTTCAACGGGTCGGCTGACGATCGCACGGCATCTGCTCACCGAGCGGCATCCCGATCTCAGGATCGAGCAGGAAGTCATGAACGGCCCGACACTGGGTCGACTCGTTGGGGAGACCGGCGAATCGGACATCCTGGTGATCGGCGGACGCCGCAGCGACCGGGTCTGGGCGTCCGTCACCGGTCGTGTCGCGGAACGAGTCATGGCCGGGGTGAAAGGCCCGGTGGTGGTCGTACCCGAACGGTGGCAGCCCACTCCCGCTCCTTCCGTCGTGGTCGGTGTCGAAGCCCAGACGGCCACGAGCGCACTCGAGTTCGCCTCGGAGAGAGTTGGGCAACGCGGCGGCGACCTCGTCCTCGTCCGAGCCTGGGAACCACCGACGAGCGTGTCGCCGATCGGTCGGGTGTACCTCGCGCGGGACGCGCCACGCTGGGAGCACGAGGGACAACTCGAACTGGACGCTGCCATCCGCAGGGTGAGCCGAGAACTCCCTGACCTGCGCGTGCGCGCGGAACTCCGTCAGGGGCGCCCGGCAGCAGTCCTGCAGCGCAGCGGAGAAGCCGCGGCACTCATCGTCATCGGACGACGCCACCGGTCGGCCGTCGCCGGCAGTCTCTTCGGGTCCGTAGGAGAACACCTCGTGCACGACGGCCGCGTCCCCGTGTGCGTGGTGCCCCAGCAGCTCGATAGGCCCTCCGCGGACCTGTGACACCGGCGACACCGCCCACGAACGGCCAGTCTCCGCGCATACCTCCCCTGTACCGATCAACGGTTCAAGGATGGAGACGACATGTTGCAGGCAGGTACGCTCGTGGTAGCTCTTCAGGATCACGGCGGTGTGAGCCGGTCGTTCGTCCGTAGCGGCGAGCAGGGCGTGGTCACGCAGGGCGGGTGGTGGCCGGTGCAGGTGCGGTGGCAAGGGCGGTCCTACAGTCAGCCTGCCTACGTCGACGAGATCGCCTGACAGGCAGCGCGGCGTCGTCACTGCGCTGAGGATGCGCGGGTCCCGAGCGCCCGCTCCCACACGCGGCGGGTACGGCGCGCGGTCGGGGTGTCCTCGCCCAGTCCGTCGCAGAACGCGCGGACCCAGCTCAAGGCGTCCTGCCGAGGCACTCGGAACTCGTTGCCCACGTAGTAGGCGGAGTCCGGCAGCGGCACGACGTTGATGATGTAGTACAGCGACCGGCGCGGCACACCGATCTCATCCGCGATCCAGCCCAGGCCGACGGAGGAACGGTCGGGGTGGCGGTGGCGGGGGAACGGTCGGCGGCGGGTGGTGCGACGCTCTTCCACGAACTGGCGGGCATCGTCGATGGGGATCTGGATCGAGTTGCCGATGCGGCGGGCAGAGTCGGGGAGGGCACCCTCGGAGCTGAGCACCCACACGCGTCGCTGGGTCACGTTCAGCTGCGCGGCGATCCACGCGAGGTCCACGGTCTCGACGTCGTCCGGGAAAGGTTCGATGCCGTACCCGTAGAACCGGCGCTTGTCGGATCGGCGTTCCTCGATGAACGGCTCGGCGCTGGTGAGGGGGATGCGCAGTTTCCCGGTTTCGTCCCGGTAGGTGCCGGCGGGCAGTTTGCCCTTCGAGGACCAGGCGTAGGCGCTCCCCATCGCGACACCGACGGCGCCGGCGAGCTCGCGGAGGGTCATGGTCTCGGTCACCGGGACGTTCTTCGTGCTGGTGGTCATCTGGGGCTCCTGGTGCTAAGGGCCGACCTGTTGACGACCTCATCCACGTGTATGCGGCGAAACCAGGACGAGCTGTGGGTGCCGGTCGTCGTCAGTCGGTCAGCGGGGCCGGCTTCCCCGCCGACTTCACGTCCGGAAGTCGGAGCTATCCGCAGGGGCATGCCGATCGGCGGGGTTCCAGGGCACTAGTCTCGTCCCTTCCGGCCGGAGGGTAAGAGCTATGGATAGGGATCTATATGTATGGGGGAGGTGGGAGGGGAGATGTATCCCTCTTCTTCTTCTTCAGATCTATATCTGTGTTCAAGAAGTTAAGAAGAAGAAGAAAGAAGGCCCTACTTCCGCAGCAGGCTGCGGAACTGGCTGACTTGCCAGACCGCTCAACCCGTTGAGCGTCAGCCGTGATCTTCGCAAGCCAGGGGCTGAATCAACTCGGGTTTCGCCGCATCGTGTTGAGCATGGCCAGCACGACCCACTTCTCTCGGTTCACCTCAGGACTCTCGCGCTGCCCGGGAGCCGAGCTGGAAACCGAACCCATGGACCTCACGACCGCGGTTGGAGTCCCGGTGACCACGATGATCATCAGCTGCGGCAGAGACTGCGCGGTCGTGGACGATGCGACGACCGCATTGCAGTGGATGTTCCCGGGCGCGACCACTCGGGCAGACTTCGCCTCCCGGACTGCCGAGGCCGCTCAGGCCGCGGAGCGAGCGCACTACGAGCGGGTCCGGCGGTGCGTCGCTGCCCACAGGATGTCCGCTTCGCAGCACCGGCTCTACGCAGCACCGAAGGACACCCACTTCGACGGGCCGCTTCCGTTGCGGTGGCTCGGAGTCCCGCCGCTGTACCTGACGGGAACGCAGCTCGGCGAGCGACCGCTCCCGAGCGGTCTCACCGAGCGGGTGTGCGGAGCGCCCGATGCGTGCTTGCGGCTGCTCGCTGACGCAGGCGTCATCGAGTTGTGGTGAATCGACGTGGGTTGCCTTGCTCCGCGCATAGGTGCTCCGAGGACGACGCCCGTCAAGGACGGGGATCCGGAACGGAGAAGACACGTTGACCGAGGTACACCCCGAAACGACGATCGAGCACTGGGGTGGTGTCCTCGTCACGTTGGACGGCGCGTCGGGCACTGAATGGCGCGAGTTGCCGTGGTCCCTCCTGCGCGAGGCGCTCCGTGCGCACTCGCTCGGTCCGGGCGGGGAACTGCTCGTCATCGAGTGCCGCGACACCGACGCCGAAGACGCCGCGGTCCGCGGGCGTGCGCAGGTGCTCTCCCTCGGTGCCGGGTACGGCGTCATCGTGGAACTCCGGGACGACACCAAGGACGTGTCGTTGTACGAGCGCATCGCACTGCGCGACGAGCCTCGGGATGTCCTCCGACTGACGCTCTCTCCGACCTGGACCGCCGTCGTGCGCCAGGCCGAGATCCTCTCGCCGTGGCAAGCTGCCTCTGTCCTCGGGTGGATGATGCCCTGCGACGTTCCCCTGCTCGACGACTACTGGACGTCAGAGCAGGCTCTCGACTTCTGGCAGGACGTCCGAGCGGGCCGTCGCCGCCCACCGGTGTGATGCCGGACGACATCGTCTCGTCGCCAGTTCGTGGCACGTTTCTTGGCACGAATCTGTACGCATCGCCGTTCATCTCCGTTGATGTCGGTTCCATTCGGAAGCCCGCACCGGCGCGAATCTCGGGCCAGATGCCAGCCACGACGGGCAGGCCGTTCGACGGCACATTTCCCTGACACGGAAGAGGTCACTGGTTCGATCCCAGTATCGCCCACCACGAACGAACCCCCGGCTGGATCTTCGGATCCGGCCGGGGGTTTCGTCGTTCACGGGGTCCTGGTGTCCACGAAGACCTGTCGCTCCCGGGGTTCGCTGTTCGAGCGTCGGTCCGCACGCCGTGCCCGCTCAGCCGCGCCGACGTTCCCGCTCGCGGAGCCCGACCCAGCCGACGACCGCGGCGCCCGCGGTCGTCGCCGCGAGCACGCCGAGGGCCGCGGGGAGCGTCCACGCGGCAGCGACGGCCCCGACGAGGAGCGGACCGCCGGCGTCGCCGACCTCGCGGCCGAGCTCGGCGTTCCCCATCGTCCGGCCCATCCGTTCCTCCGGTGTGGCGGCGGCGAGGTGCGCGAACGCCAGCGGGGTCACGACACCGACCACGGCGCCGAACACGACCGCCGTGAGGAAGAGCGTGACGGCGTTCGGCGCGACCGCGACCACCACCAGCACGGCGGTCGCACCGGCGAGTGCTGCGGCGCTCCCGGTGCGGGTGGTGATGCGTCCGGCGTCGCGGAGCCGTCCGGTGCGGGGCTGCACCACCGTCGAGACGAGTGCGAGGACGGCGATCGCCGCCGCGCCGACGGGGGCGGGGAGGTCGAGCCGTGTGGCGAGGAGCGGGAGGAAGCCGACGGCGACCCCGAGGACGGCCGTCGTCGACGCCAGCACGACCGTGGGCACGAGGAAGCTGCGGTCGGTGGTCTGCCGCACGAGGTCGACGAGCGTGTAGCGGGGCCGGGGCTGCGGCGCCAGGGCCGGCACCGACACGACGACCCAGGCCGCGGCGACCACGGCGAGCACCGCGAGGGCGAGGTACAGGGCGCGGATGTCGAGCGTCTCCACGAGGAGGATGCCGAGCAGCGGCCCGAGGACGTACCCGAGACTCTTCCAGGCGCCGTACCGACCGAAGTACCGGCCGAGTCGCTGCGTGCCCGCGAGCCGGGCGACCGCGGCGGAGGACGCCGGGCTGAACGCGGCGGCCGCTGCTCCCTGGCCGACGCGCGCGACGGCGAGCACCGTGATCGACGGGACCACGAGCGCCAGGAGCGACGCTAGGGCGAACCCGAGCAACCCCGCGACGATGACCGGCTTCGCTCCGACACGGTCGCTCAGCGCGCCGAACACCGGCTTGAGGACGACCTCGGCGACGTCGTAGAGCGCGAGCACGATCCCGAGGCCGAGGAGGCTCAGGCCGATGTCGTCGGTCTCGGCGCCCAGGACGCTCCCGACACCGTGAGCGCCGAACGCGGTCGTGAACCCGGCGAGGGAGAGCGGTGCGACGTGCCGTGCCGGCAGGCGCTGCGTCGTCGTCACGGGCCGAGTGTGGCCGAGGTCCCGACCGACGGTTTCTGTCCACGAGGCACGTCGTCCCGTCCCCACAGGCTGCGCAGGGCGTCACGGAGCCCGCGGTGGTGCCGTTGCTCGCGAACGGTCAGGGCGACGATGCCGACGTCGAACAGCGTCAGCAGCGCCAGGCCGATGCCGGGGTGGCGCACGAGTTCGTACCCCTGCCAGACGACGAACGCGCTGAGCGCGGCGATCGCCCACGGGTACAGGCGCCGGGAACCCCGGAAGATCGCGGCGACGATGCCGAGCTTCACCAGTCCGTGGACGATCAGGTAGGCGGCGGCGAACAGGGTCGCGTCGGCGCTGAGGGTCGCGGCGCCGTGCCGGACGAGGTGGGCCACGAGGTCGTCGGGGTCCTCCTGGAGTTCCCCGGCGGTGATGGTCCGTGCCGCGGCCTCGACCTGGCCGGGCCGCAGGACGAGCAGGGGGATGCCCGCCGCGAGCTCGACGAGGCCGTCGATCCCCTTGAACGCGAAGCCGACCAGGAAGATCACGTCGAACCACCGCTCCCGTGTCCATCGTCTGCGCTCCATGCACCGAGTCTCCGCCTGCGGGACCCAGGAACGACCAAGACGGACGGTGCGGTCCCGGTCTTGCCGATCTCTGGGAAGACGGGTCAGAGGCTCGTCAGCGAGGTGGTGGAGATGACGCTCTGGATCGTGCTCGCAGTCGCGGGCGTTGCTGTGCTCGGGATGGTCAGCACCGCGGCCGCGCTGGTCGCGGTCGCCGCGGAGGCGGACCGGGAGGGACTGCTCGATGCCGACTGAGCCGAGGGTGCTCGCACGGTCGGTCCCGGCGAGGCCGGACGGTGGCCCCCGGCGACAGGTGCCGCGGAGCGTGGTCCCGCTGGTCGTCGGCCTGCTGGGGTCCACCGTCTCGGTCGTCGGCAGTTGGGTGCCGAGCGTCTGGTACGACGAGGCGGCGACGGTCACCTCCGCGACACGATCCTGGGCCGCGCTCGGCCGGGAGGTGCCTCACGTCGACGTCGTGCACGCGCTCTACTTCGCCGTCATGCACGTCTGGTTCGCGGTCGTCGGGTACTCGCCCTTCACGCTCCGCCTCCCGTCCGCCATCGCCGTGGGGACCACGGCCGCACTGGTCGTGCTCCTCGGCACGCCGCTGGCGGGGCAGCGGGTCGGTCTCGTCGCCGGGCTCCTGTTCCCGCTCCTGCCCAGGGTCACCTGGATGGTGCTCTACCGTCGCTGAGACCGGGGTCGTCGTGCTGAGGAGACCCGCTCGGGCGGGCTCAGGGCGACGGCCGCACTGCGGGCCGCAGCAGGTGCAGGGCCTCGCGTGCCGCGTACCCGGCGAGGACGTACCCGGCCAGGGGGTCCGCCCACCACCAGCCCGCGGCCGCGTCGAGCACGAGACCGACGAGCACGGCGACGGCGAGGAGCCCGTCGACCACCGTGACCCGTGCCTCGGTCTGCAGGACCGAGTTCCGCAGGGCGGTGCCGACGGACCGCTTCCCGGCGGCGAGGCCGAACATGACGACCGCGGTGAGGGCCGTCCAGACGACACCGCCGGGCGACGGCGTGGCGTGGTGCCCGGAGATCAACGCGACGGAGGAGTGCACGGCCAGGTAGGCGGTCAGCAGCGCGAACGCGGCCCCGATGAGCCGGAGCGCGGTCCGTCGCCGTCGTTCGCCCGTGTCGGCGAGCTCCCAGAGGACGACCGCCGACGCGCCGATCTCGATGAGGGTGTCCGCGCCGAACCCGGCGAGCGCCACGGAACCGGACTTCGCGACCAGCGTGGCGAGCACGACGACCCCGACGACGTTCCAGGCGAGGGTGGCCCACTCGAGCAGCCGTCCACTGCGGAGCAGGCGGCCCGCACGGCCCGTCGGTCGTGCTGCGGCGGGTGGGGTCACCGGACGAGGTCGCCCGTCGCGGCCGCCGGGCCGGTCTCGCTCCGGTCCGCCGAGAGCTCGGGGACCTTCGCGGTGAGGCGGGTGTCGACCGCGATGGCGACCGCGGTGATCATCATCGAGAGGCCGACGGACGACAGGGTGTCGGTGAGCCAGTGGTAGCCGAGGTAGAGCCGGCTCACCACCTGGGCGGTGATCATGAGTGCCGCCAGCGCGAACACGGCGACCGTCACCCAGCGGCGGTGGCTGCGGGACGCGACGAGGAAGGCGCCGATGAGGAAGAAGTCGCTCGCGCCGAGGACGTGGCCGGACGGGAACGAGAACGTGTGGTCGGGGCCGAGCAGCATCTCGGCGATCGGCGGTCGGGGGTGCCGGACCAGCGGCGCGAGGAGCTGCGCCGTGGCGACACCGAGCACCATGCCGCACGCGAGGAGCAGCGGACGGTAGGCGTGCCGGGCGAACACGGCCCACGTCACCGTCACGACGGCCACGACGATGGGCATGCCCACCGGTCCGAAGACGGTGGCGAGCACGACCGCGACGTTCGTACGGTCGGGGTCGCGCTGGGTGTCGAACCAGGCGTCGACCGGCCCGTCCAGGCGCTGGACGCCCGTGTGCGTCAGGACGCCGACGAGCATGGTCCCGAACACGAGGGTGCCGACGATCGCCAGGACGACCGAGCTGCGCAGCAGCACCGCGCGTTCGACCCGGCCGACCGACCGGACCTGCGGGGCGAACTTCCGGTGCCACCACCCGGGCTGGTCGGCGCTCATCGTCCGGCTCCCGTGGTGCGACGAGTGCGGACGAGCGCGCCGACGATGTTCCGTGTCATGGAACCAGCGAACCGCATCCGGGCCGTTCCCGCCGCGAGCGGGACGAACGTGCGCACGACGGGCACGAACCGTCGGCCGACGCGGACGTCGGGGAGGAAGGGGAACAGGACCCCGGACTCGACGACGACGAGCAGGGCGATCCCGCCGAGGACCCACGGTCCGAAGCCGTGCAGGATCGAGGCGGCGTCGAACAGGTGGACGGCGAGCGGGACGGTCACGTGACGTTCCTCCGGTGGGTGCGGGTGGGCGTGCGGGACCGACGCCCCGGGAACGGATCCTGGGGGCGCCCTTCCCAGAAAGCACCAAGGACCCGCTGGCGGCCGGGATCAGGCGGGCGTGCCGAGCCGGTACCCGCGTCCGCGGACGGTCGCGATGAGGTCGCGTTCGGTCTTCTTCCGGATGTAGTGGACGTAGGTGTCGACGGTGCCGAGCTGCTCGCCGCGCTCGAAGACCGCGGACAGCAGCTGCTCGCGGGAGAACACCCGGTCCGGTGCCGCTGCGAGGACGGCGAGCAGCTCGGACTCGCGGTCGGTCAGCGCGACGCGACCGCTGTAGGGGGAGTGCACGGTGTGGTCGTCGGGGCGGAACGACCACCCGCCGATCTCGATCGACGGACCGGGTGCGTCGTAGTCCCGGGTGAGTGCCCGCAGTCGTGCCTGGAGTTCGTCGAAGTCGAACGGTTTCACCAGGTAGTCGTTCGCGCCGGCGTCGAGGCCGGACACCCGGTCGTGCACCTCGCCGAGCGCGGTGAGCACGAGCACGGGGGTGGCGACGCGGAACCGTCGCAGTTCGCGGACGACGTCCAGGCCGTCGCCGTCGGGGAGGCGTCGGTCGACGACGAGCACGTCGAAGAGCCGGTGGAGTGCGGCCTCGAGCGCGGTGACGCGTGTGGTCACGAGTTCGACGTCCCACGCGTCGGCGAGGACGTCGCGCACGATCGGACCGAGGCGCGGGTCGTCCTCGACGAGCAGGAGCCGCGGTCGTGCGGTCACCGGGCGGCTCCGCGGCGGGGGAGCGGCTCCACGATCGGCAGCGTCAGGGCGAACACCGTGCCGAGTCGTCCGGTGCGTTCGACCCGGACGTCGCCGCCCGCGCGGACGGCGATGTCGCGGACGAGCGCCAGCCCGATGCCGTTGCTGGTCCGGGTCGGGCCGTCCGGAGGGACGCTGCCGTGCGCGAAGCGGTCGAACACCCGGCGCGGCGCGATGCCGGTGATCCCGGCGCCCTCGTCGCGGACCCGGATGACGACCGCGCTGCCGACGCGCTCGTTCTCGATCCACACTGCGCCGCCGGTCGGACTGTGACCGACGGCGTTGTCCACGAGCGCGACGAGGGCACGTCGGAGCTGGGTGGGCGTCACCCGCACGACGACGTCCCCCGGCGAGACGACCAGCTGGACGCGGCGGTCCCGGGCGAGGACCGCCGTGTCGCTCGCGACGGCCGTGAGCGCGTCGTCGAGCGGCGCCTCCGCGCGTTCGTCCGTGCGTCCGGCGGCGGTGGCGAGGAGGTCCTCGACGACCTCCGTGAGGGACCGGGTGTCCGTGCGCAGTTCGTCGGCGACGGCGCGCTCGGGGCTCGTCGGCGGGAGCATGGCCTGCAGCTGTTGGACACGGGCGCTCAGGACGGTGAGCGGCGTGCGGAGCTCGTGCCCGGCGTCGGCGACGAAGGTCCGCTGCAGCCGGTGGGCCTCGGCGAGCGGCCGCACCGCGCGGCCCGCGATCAGCCAGGTGGCGACCCCGGCGAGGAGCACGGCCGCCGCGCCGACGACGAGGACCGCGACGAGGAGGTCGACGGTGTCGAGGTAGACGTGCACGTCCTCGGGTCCGTGCCGCTCGGACTGCTGCCCCGGCGTCAGCTGCCAGGCCACGTAGAGGACCACGAGCACGACCACGGAGACGACGAGCGCGGCGGACACGACCGCGACCCGGAAACCGATCGCGAGCGCGGACCGTCGGTAGACGCGACGGTCGGGGTCGCGGTCACCGATGCGCCGGAGGGCGTCGGGGACCCCGTCGAGCAGTGTCCTCACGGGTGGTCCTCCTTCCGGACGCGGTGCCGACCAGTCTGCTCCAGCCGACGGGCGAGCGGATCCACGACGTTCCCGACCCAGACCGCCCTGGCCGCCGGCGCGACCGCGAGTGCCCACACCACGGACGCGGCGAGGTCGGTCGGCCAGTGCACGCCGTCCACCGCGAGGGCGAGCACGACGAACAGCACCCCGAGACCGCCCACCACCGCGACCGCCCGGCGACGGCGCCCCGGGGGCACCAGGGCGAGCACTGCGAGCAGGAGCGCGGTCACGAACACCGCGTGACCGCTGGGGAAGGACGGGTCCGGTTGCACGGGCACGAACGGGTGGGGCAGCACGGAGCCGTCCGGACGCGGCCGAGCGACCACGAGTTTGAGCAGGTCCGACGTGATCCAGGTCAACGCCACGGTCCCCGCGAACCCCGCGGCGGTCGCGACGCGTCGGGTCCGGATCCAGACGAGGGCGGTCAGTGCGACCGTCAGGAGCACGGCCGGCACCGGTTCGAACGCCGCGTAGACGGCGGACCCGACCGCGGCCGCCGTCCCGGTGTGCGCGGCGTTGAGGGAGCGGGCCAGGGGCTCGTCGACGGGGTGTGCGCGGAGCAGGAAGCCGATCAGCACGAGCGCGGCGACGATGACAGCGGCGCGCACGACGCGGCGGCCGAGGGCCCGCTGGTCGAGGGGTGCGGTCGGGGGAGCGGTGGTGGGCGGGGTGGGCACGGGTCCAGTGCACCCATCCCGTCCCAAGAATCGACGAAGAACGTCCCGGTCCTCGTCGCAGGCGGTGTCAGCCGCTGTACGTGTACGTCGAGACCCAGTCGATGTAGAGGTGGCCCTTGGCGCCCCAGTTGCCCACCTGGAACATGTACCGGTGCGCGGAGGTCGGCACGTCCCAGGTGACCGTGCTGATCACCTTGCCGTCGAGGAGGTACCGGACGCTCTTCCCGGGGATCCACTCGATCGAGTAGACGTGCCAGTCGCGCCACGAGGCGCGCGTGGTCTGGCTGGTCGCCATCACCTCGTTGCCGGGCTGCATGGAGTGCTGGTGCGACATGGGAGAGTCCTCGAAGTTGCTCTCCGGGTAGTCGATCTCACCGTCGCTCCACACGTTCGACGTCGGCCAGAGCATGAACGCGGCACCGTTCCCGACGCCGCCGGTCGCCTTCGCCCGCACGCTGAACTTGCCGCCCTTGTGGCCCCAGGCGCCGGTGGGGGTGCCGAACGTGCCGGCGGCTCCGTGCTTGCCGTCGAGGTAGACGTCCATGTGCCCGTTCAGGGAACGGATCTGCTTGCCCGACCAGTACATGTTGCTCATGCCGTCGGGGTACGGTTGCCAGCTGTCGGCGTACGTCCTCGCGAACTTGCCGCCCCAGTTGGCGGTGGTCCTGAACTCCTCGACGAACTGCTGCTTGAACTTCCCGACGTTGCCCCGTGGCGCGGCGGTGGCGGCGGCCTGCGCGACCGATGCGCTCCCGATGGGCGTGATCACGAGACCGGCCGCGAGCACGGCGACCGCGAGCACGGCGCGGATCGAGGTCTGCTGACGCATGGTTCTCCCACTCCCTGATGTGCGATGAGGACGGTCGGTCCTGCGCCGTCGGTGGAACGGCTCCGACCAGAGGTGCCACCGGTCCCTCGGTGGCCCTGCACGCCCGGTCGCCGACCTCCCCAGGAGGGTTCCCGTGCGTGTGCCACGAGCCTATGGAGACGTCCGCGGCGTGGCGCGCCCAGGACGTCCCCAGAAGGTGGTACGCGGCTACCCCACTTGGAGGGGGTCGACGCGCCCGAGGGAGCCGGACGGTGTGCTGCCGTGCCCCGGAGGGGTTACGCTTGACCGGTACGCGGATGTGGCGCAGTGGTAGCGCATCACCTTGCCAAGGTGAGGGTCGCGAGTTCGAATCTCGTCATCCGCTCGGACAGAAGGCCCCGGTCGACCGACCGGGGCCTTCGTCGTACCGCGGCAGGCACCGCGGCCGGCGGTGGGTCGGGACGTTCGTCGCGACCGTGCGACACGCGACGAACGCAGGATTCGGGTGCCCGCGCTCGTCGGCGTCGGGGCCACCGTGCCCCTGGGCCGGGACGGATGGGTGGTCCGTCGGCCCGGGAGAGCATCCGGAGCCGTGCGCACTCCGGATGGGTCACCGGGCCACCGTTGCGGTTTCCCGCACAATTCCCGCACGACACGCGGGACGACCTTGCGCTCAGTGGGACGGTGTGGAGGAGGCCCGCGCTCCCGGGAAGCCGACCCAGCGCCGGCCGGGGGCGTCGACCACGGTGACCAGGACGGCGTCGCAGTCCCGGCAGCGCGCGACGGCTCCCATCGCGCACACGTGGACGCGAGCCCGGGCGAGGACCCCGCCGCCCCCGCACCCCGCGCACCGCAGGAGTGCGGTGGTCGCATCCGGTCCGAGCCGCTCGGCGAGCGTGCCGGCCAGGGCGTTCCCGTCGACGACCGTCATCCGTTGCCCCCGAACCGCTCGGCGCGCACGTCGGTGGTGTCGTGGCCGAGTTCGCCGAGCCACCGCAGGACCTGTTCGACGAACGGCGTCGACCCGCAGACGTAGACCAGCGCCCCCGAACCGGGTGGGAACACCGCCGCCGCGAGCGACTCGCGCGTCAGACGGCCGACCGGTTCCCCTGCGGGCGCCCGTCGGCTGTGCACGACCGTCGTCGCGACGCCGGCCGCGGCCGCACGGGCGAGCTCGTCGCGGAAGAAGACGTCCTCCGGGGTGCGGACGGCGTACAGCAGCCGGAACGGAGCCGCGTCCCCGGCGTCGACGTGGGCGGTGGCGATCGCCGCGAGCGGCACGATGCCGGATCCGCCGGCGATCAGCTGCACCGGTCGGTCCTCCGTCCCCGGGCGCCACACGAACCACCCGCCGAGCGGGCCGTGGACCTCGAGGGCGTCGCCGACCTCGACCGCGTCGACGAGGAACGGGGACACCTCGCCGCCGTCGACGCGGTCGACAGCGAGGACGACCCGCGTGGCGTCGCCGGACGATGCGATCGAGTACGACCGCGATGCCTGGTAGCCGTCCTCGGCGGTCAGCCGCAGGTCGAGGTGCTGGCCCGCGTCGTTGCCGGGCCACGTCGGGACGTCGAGGACGATGCGGCGCGCGTTCGGCGTCTCCCGGGCGACCGACGCGACCGTGGCCGCGTGCCAGGCCGGCCGCCTGCGCACCGCCGGCGACGAGGACGCGGCGATCCGTGCCTCCAGGCCGGTGTCGGGGAGCGTCACCAGTACCGCTCTTCCTTCCAGGGATCGCCGTGCATGTTGTAGCCCGCGTTCTCCCAGAACCCCGGCTCGTCGTCGGACTGCATGACGATCCCGCGGACCCACTTCGCGCTCTTCCAGAAGTACAGGTGCGGCACGAGCAGGCGGGCCGGGCCGCCGTGCTCGGGTGTGAGGGGCTCGCCGTCCGCCTCGAACGCGATCCACGACTGCCCGTCCAGGAGCTCGTCGAGGGGCAGGTTCGTCGTGTAGCCGCCGAAGCTGTGGACCATGCAGAAGTCCAGCGAGGTCTCGACGTCTGCGAAGAGGCGGTCGAGCGGGACCCCGCGCCAGGGCATGTCGAGCTTGGTCCAGTGGGTGACGCAGTGGATGTCCACGGTGACGTCCTCGACCCCGAGCGCGTGCACCTCGTCCCACGTCCACGAGTGCAGCCCCGACTCGGTCCGGATCGAGAACGACCAGTCGCTCGGCTCGATGTCGGGCGTGGCGCCGGCGGAGAGGACGGGCCAGTCCTGCACCAGGGTCTGCCCCGGTGGGATGCGGGAGTCGTCGCGCTCGTGCCGTCGTCCGCCGAAACCGCGGGTGAAGGTCGCCATGCAGCGATCCTCCCGCGCTCCTCCGACCCTGCATGTAACGGGTTGGTAAACACTCGGGCCGTCCGCACGGCCTCGACCGACCCCGCTGCTTCCGCGACACCGCGGGCATCGACGGGGGTCCTCCGGCCCCGATGCCTCTCCGACGGGGGCTTGGGGGATCGGCCGACCTCCCTTATCGTTCACCGGAACGATTACCAGGAGGGGCCACTCCGAATGCAGCCCATCGTCCACGAACCCCGGAACGACGGCGGCCCGAGCCGTCGGACGCTCCTCACCGGCGCGGCCGGCATCGCCGGTCTCGGCCTGCTCGCCCTGACCGGCTGCAGCAGCGGCGCGAGCGCCGGGCCCGCAGACCTCCCGCGAACCGCGGCCACCGGGACCGCCCGGCGTGGCGGACGGCTCCGGGTCGCGCGTCCGGCGGCGTCGGCGGCCGAGACGCTCGACTCCGCCGGGTCCCTGTCCGCCTACGAGTACCTCGGCGCGCTCTACAACCGGCTGGTGAAGCTCGACGAGCAGGGACGGACCGTACCGGACCTCGCAGAGGAGTGGTCCGCGAACGCCGACGGCACCGAGTGGACCTTCCACCTGCGCCGTGGCGTGCGGTTCCACGACGGCTCCGGGTTCACCGCCGCCGACGCGATCGCGAGCATCCAGCACATCCTCGACGAGGAGACCGCCAGCCCGCAGGCCGGGGTCCTCGGCGAGGTGATGGACGCCCGGTCGATGACCGCCGTCGACGCGCACACGCTCCGTTTCGCCCTGACGAAGCCGAACGCCGAGTTCCCGTCGCTCCTCACCGCGTACCAGTGCTACATCGTGCCCGCGGCGGCGATCGCGGACATCAGTCGCACCGGCATCGGCACCGGACCGTTCCGGCTGTCGTCCTTCACCCCGGCCGGCGCCGGCAGCGTCGAGGCCTTCGACGACCACTTCGCCGGGCGTCCGGCGCTCGACGGCGTCGACTTCTTCTCGGTCCAGGACACGACCGCCCGGGTGAACGCGCTGCTCGCCGGGCAGGTCGACCTCATCTCGCAGACGAACCTCGACTTCGCGACCGCCCGCGTCGTCGCGGCCTCCGACCGGGCGACGATCGCGCGCTCCGAGAACGCGCAGTGGTACACGATCCCGATGCTCGCGACCAGCGACGAGTTCCGCGACCCGCGCGTCCGCCGGGCGATGAAGCTCGCGTACGACCCGCGCGCGATCGTGGCGACCGCGCTGCAGGGCACCGGTTCGCCTGGATGGGACAACCCCGTGCCGCCGCAGCTCGCCGCCTTCGTGGACGACCACCGCGAGTACGACCCGGACAAGGCCAAGGCGCTGCTCAAGGCCGCCGGGCGGTCGGACCTGCGTGCACCGATCTACACGTCGAGCTACGAGTCCGTCTTCACCCCGATGGCCGTCGCCTACCGTGACGCCGTCGCGGACGCGGGCATCCGCCTGACCGTGAAGAACGCCAGCTCCGACTCGTACTACACGCAGATCTGGATGCAGAAGCCCCTGATGGTGAGCTACTGGTTCACCGGGCGCCCGATCGACCAGCTGCTGAACCAGATCTTCCGGTCCGGGTCCTCCTACAACGAGAGCGCGTGGTCGAACGAACGGTTCGACGCGCTGCTCGACGACGCCCGCGCCGAGATGGACGACGCCAAGCGCCTGACGCTCTACCAGGACGCCCAGCGACTCGTCGTCGAGGACGGCGCCGACATGACCCCGATGTTCGGGGACCGCCTGGTGGGGCTGTCCCGGGACGTCGTCAACTACTCGGAGTACGGCTTCGAGTTCGACTGGCTCCGGATCGGACTGCGACGATGACCTCCACCACCAGACCGATGGACGTCCTCGTCCCGGTCCTCCGCCGACTCGGGATCGCCGTCCTCACGGTGGTGCTCGCGTCGTTGTTCGTGTTCCTCGCGGTGCAGGCGCTGCCCGGCGACGTCGCGCAGCAGCTGCTCGGGCAGAACGCCACGCCCGAGGCCGTGCAGCAGCTCCGCGCGTCGCTCGGCCTCGACCGGAACGTGTGGCTGCGGTACCTCGAGTGGCTCGGCGGCGCGGTCCACGGCGACTTCGGCACCTCGCTCGTCAGCGGGTCGCCCGTCGCGCCGACGCTGTTCACCGCGTTCCGGAACAGCATGCTCATCGCCGTGCCCGCCATGCTCGTCGGCGTCACGCTCTCGCTGTTCCTCGGCGTCGTCGCCGGTGTCCGGCGCGGCCGCACCACCGACCGGGTCGTCTCGGTCGTGAGCCTCGTCGTGATGAGCGTCCCGGAGTTCATGGTCGCCACCGTGCTCGTGCTCTGCTTCGCCATCGGCCTGCCGCTGTTCCCCGCCGTCGTCCTGCGCGGCAGCGACGCGACCGTCGGTGAGCTCCTGCCGACGATCTGGCTGCCGATCACCGTGCTCACCCTCGCGATGGCGGCCTACATCGTCCGGACGGCGCGGTCGTCGACGATCGACGTGATGGCGTCCGAGTTCGTGACCACCGCGGAGCTGAAGGGCCTGCCGATCCGCCGCGTCGTGTGGAAGCACGCGCTCCCGAGCGCACTCCTGCCCACCCTGACCGTCATCGCGCTGAACGTCGCGTGGCTCCTCGGCGGCGTGGTCGTCGTGGAGAACGTCTTCAACTACCCGGGCATGGGCAAGCTCATGCTCGAGTCCGTGTACGACCGCGACCTCCCCACCATCGAGGCGATCGCGCTCCTGAGCGCCGTCGCCTACGTCGTCTGCAACCTCGTCGCCGACCTCGTCGCGCTCGCACTCGACCCGAAGCTGCGCACCCGGCAGCGCCGCACCCGCGTGCGCCGCCGGAGCACCGGCAGCGCCGTGACCCGACCCTCCCGGAAGGCCGCAGCATGACCGCCGTCACACCGCGCCCCCGTGGCGTGCTCCGTCCGGGGACGACCGGTCGGTTGCTCGCGCCGCTCCGGGGCTCCACCGCCCTCGCGATCGGTGCGGGGCTGATCGCCCTGCACCTGGTGCTCGCGCTCCTCGCACCGGTGATCGCCGGGCACGACCCGGTGGCGACGAACGCCGCCGACGTGCTCGCCGGACCCACGTGGACGCACTGGCTCGGCACCGACCAGTACGGGCGCGACGTCCTGTCCCGCACCCTGAACGGCGGCCGGTACGCGCTCCTCGTCACCTTCCTCGCGACGACCACCGCCGTCGCGGTCGGGACCGTGCTGGGCTGCACGACCGCGTACGCGGACAACTGGTTCGACGAGGTCGTCATGCGGGTCGTCGACGCCCTGCTCAGCGTCCCGTCGATCCTCGCGCTCCTCGTGGTCGTGACCGTGTTCGACGCCGGACTCTGGGTGATCGTGCTCGCCGTCACGGTCGTGTACGCCCCCGCGGTCACCCGCGTCGTCCGCGGTGCCGCGAGGACCGTGATCACGCAGGACTACGTCACCGCGGCACGCGCCCGCGGCGAGCGCCCGCTGTCGATCGTGTTCCGCGAGATCCTCCCGAACGTGCTCGACGTCGTGCTGGTCGAGTACGCGATGCGCGCTTCGTGGATCGTGCTGCTCGTCGCCTCGCTGTCCTTCCTCGGCTTCGGGGCGAACCCGCCGACGCCGGACTGGGGTCTCATGGTGCAGGAGAACCGGACGGCCCTCACCGTCGTGCCGCTCGGGACCCTCGCACCGATCGTCGCCCTGGCCACCCTCGTGGTCGGGCTGAACCTCGCCGCGGACGGGCTCGCGAAGTCCCTCGGCGTCGACCGTGCGAAGCAAGGAGCCGCCGCATGACCAGCACCTCGACCGTGACCTCGACCGCGGCGGGCGACGCCGGCGCGGTCCCCGTGGTCCAGGTGGACGACCTCGCGATCTCGTACGCTGCCGGGGCCCGCACGGTCCCCGTCGTGCGCGGGGTGGGCTTCTCGATCCGGGCGGGCCGGACCCTGGGGCTCGTCGGCGAGTCCGGCAGCGGCAAGTCCACCGTCGCTCGCACCCTCCTCGCGCACCTGCGCGCCGGCTCGGTCGTCGAGCGCGGCAGTGTCCGGGTGGCCGGTGCGGACGTGTTCGCCCTGTCGGTGGCCGGGCGACGGGCCCTCCGCGGCGGCACGGTCGCGGTGGTCGCGCAGAACGCGGGCCAGGCGTTGACCCCGTCGATGCGGATCGGGGAGCAGATCCGCGAGGCCCTCCGGGCGCACGGCGAGCCCGACGGCCCGGACCGGGTCGCCGAACTCGCCCGTCTCGTCCGGCTGCCGTCGCCGGAGACGATCGTCCGGCGCTGGCCGCACCAGCTGTCGGGCGGTCAGCAGCAGCGAGTCGCGATCGCGATGGCCGTGGCCGCGCGGCCCCGGGTGCTCGTGCTCGACGAGCCGACCACGGCGCTCGACGTCGTCACGCAGGCAGCGGTCCTCGACCTCGTCGCGGACCTCGGCCGCGAGCTCGGCATGGCCGTCCTGCTCGTGAGCCATGACCTGGGCGTGGTGTCGGCCATGGCCGACGAGATCGCGGTCATGCACGACGGGTCGATCGTCGAGCACGCCGCGACCGCGGCGCTCTTCGCCGCGCCGCAGCACCCTTACACGCGTGCCCTGTTGTCCGCGGTCCCGGACGGACGGCGGCCCGGGCCCGCGTCGCCGGTCCCGGATCGACGCGTCAGCGGCGGGTCGGCCGTGCCGGCGGGGGGAGGCACGGATCGCCCCGCCGACGACGCCACCGTCCCGGGGACGGTCCCGGTCGACGGCACGCACACCGGGCCTCCCGACGGCGTCCGTCCGATCGTGGCGGCCGACGACCTGGTGATCCGCCACGGACGTGGCCTGCCGGCCGCCGTGGACGGCGTCTCGTTCACGATCGCACCGCGGGAGACCCTCGCGGTCGTGGGCGAGTCCGGGAGCGGGAAGTCGACCCTCGCGACCGCGCTGGCGGGGCTCGTGCCCGCGGAGTCCGGCGTGTTCTCCTTCGATGACGGCACCGTCTCGGGCGACCTCGCGGCGCCGGTGGCCGAGCGCTCGCCCGAGCTCCGCCGCGCGGTGCAGCTCGTGTTCCAGAACGCGGACACGTCGCTCAACCCGCGACGCACGGTCGGCGCGGCGATCGGCCGGCCACTCCGGCTGTTCACCGGGGCGTCGTCGCGGGAGCGGGTCGGGGAGCTCCTCACCCTGGTCGGCCTCGGACCGGAGTTCGCCGACCGCCTGCCCGCGCAGCTGTCCGGCGGGCAACGGCAGCGTGTCGGGATCGCCCGGGCCCTCGCCGCCGAGCCGCGTCTGGTGATCGCCGACGAGATCACCACGGCACTCGACGTCCAGGTGCAGGCGGGCATCCTCGCGCTCCTGACGGACCTGCAGCGGGAGCGGGGTCTGAGCTGCCTCTTCATCAGTCACGACCTCGCGGTCGTCCGCGGGGTGTCGGACCGGGTCGCGGTGATGACCGGCGGCCGGATCGTCGAGGTCGGTCCGACCGAGGCGGTGTTCCGCGGCCCGAACCACCCCTACACGGCGACGCTGCTGGCGGCGACGCTCGAGCCGGGCAGCACCGAGCTGCCCGACGTCGACGACGGCGTGCAGCGGTGGCGGCACGCCGACGGCTGGACCGACCACGGCGACGGCCACCAGGTCCGGAACTGGACCACCACGGAAGGGGACGACGCGTGAGCGCGTGGTTCACGGCGATCGGCGACCCGTCGTCGCTGCCGGACGGGGTGACCGTCCGCGACGAGTGGATCCCGATGCCCGACGGGGTGCGACTGCACGCCCGGATCTGGTCGCCCACCGCGTCCTCGGGACCGCTGCCGGTGCTGCTCGAGTACCTGCCGTACCGGCTCGACGACTGGACGGCGCCACGGGACTCGGAGCGGCACCCCTGGTACGCCCAGCACGGGTACGTCTCGGTGCGGGTCGACATCCGCGGGACGGGGTCCTCGGACGGGTTCTTCGACGACGAGTACAGCGAGCAGGAGCTCCGTGACGGCGAGGCCGTGATCGCGTGGCTCGCCGGGCAGCCGTGGTCGACGGGCGCCGTCGGCATGTTCGGCATCTCGTGGGGCGGCTTCAACGCGCTGCAGCTCGCGGCCCGGGCACCGGCTGCCCTCAAGGCCATCGTGACCGTCTGCTCGACCGACGACCGGTACGACAACGACGTGCACTACGCCGGCGGGGCGGTGCTCGGCATCGACATGGCCGCGTGGGGCGCGACGATGTTCGCGTTCAACTCGCGTCCGCCGCGGCCGGAGGTGGTCGGCGCCGACTGGGTCGCGCGCTGGGCGGAACGGCTCGAGCGGAACCGTCCGATGACGCCCGTGTGGCTGTCCCACCAGGAGCGCGATGACTACTGGCGCCACGGCAGCGCCGCCGAGGAGTACGGGGACATCCGGGCCGCCGTCCTCGCGGTGGGCGGCTGGGCGGACCCGTACCGCGACGCCGTGCTGCGGCTCGTCGAGCACGTCGACGCGCCGGTCAAGGGGATCGTCGGCCCGTGGTCGCACCAGTACCCGGACCGTGGGCTCGCGCCGGGACCGTCGATCGGCTTCCTGCAGGAGACCCTGCGCTGGTGGGACCGCTGGCTCCGGGGCGTCGACACCGGGGTGGAGCAGGACCCGGCGCTGCGGGCGTGGATCAACGAGGGCGAAGCGCCCGCCACGTACTACGCGGAGCGGCGCGGCCGCTGGGTCGGCGCCGAGGCGTGGCCGTCGGCGGCGACCACCCCGCGGACGGTCGCACTGTCCTCGACCCGGGGCGGTGGCGACGGTCCGCTCGTCGCCCGCTCGCCCGAGCACACCGGCGTCGACGCGGGTCGGTTCTTCCCGTTCGGGAACGCCACCGACCTGCCGCCGGACCAGCGCGCCGAGGACGGCCGCTCGATGTGCTTCGACCTCCCCGTGGAGGAGGCCTTCGACCTGCTCGGCACGGTGACGGTCGACCTGGCCGTGACGAGCGACGCCACCCGGGCGAACGTCGTGGTGCGCCTGTGCGACGTCGCCCCGGACGGCGCCTCGACGCTCGTGACGCGCGGGGTGCTCAACGCCGCGCGTCGGCGCGGGATGGACCGCGCGGACGCGCTCGTCCCGGGGGAACCGACCGTGCTGCCGGTCCGGCTCGTCTCGACCGGACACCGGTTCGCCGTCGGGCACCGGGTCCGGATCGCGGTGTCGACGTCGTACTGGCCGTGGGTGTGGCCGCACGGGACCTCGCCGACGCTCACGATCGACCCGGCGTCCTCGGTCGTCCGCCTGCCGGTCTGGACGCGTGCGACCGACGACGACGTGCGGTTCGGGGAGCCGGAACGGTCGACCCCGCTCGCGATCGCACGGGTCGCCCCGGCGGAGGCCCTGCCGCAGCGGACCGTCACCCACGACGTCGAGACGGGGGAGTGGACGCTCGACGTCGACCCCGGGTACGGCGGCGGACGGGTCTACCCCGACGGGCTGGTGTTCACCGAGGACGCCCGGGAGACCTACCGCATCCGAACCGGGGACCCGACGAGCGCCCGGGCGTCGTCACGGTGGTCGATCGGCCTCGCGACCACGACGTGGGGCGCACGGCTCGAGACCGCCTCGGAACTGACCGCCACGGCGGATGCGTTCCGGGTGGAGAACACGGTGCGGGCGTGGGCACGCGACGGTGACGAGGACACGCCGGAGGTGCTCGTCGCCGAGCACACGTTCGTGGACGACGTCCCGAGGACGTCGGCGTGAGCGGGGGGTCCGACGCGCGGCCGCCCGCCGGGGTGTCCGGCTCCGTCCGTGCGCGGCAGCGCCCCGAGGTCCGACGGGCGATGATCGTGGCCGCCGCCCGCGAGGTGATCGTCCGCCGCGGCGTCGGGTCGACCGGGCTGCGGGACATCGCCGCCGAGGCCGGAGTCTCGGTCGGCACGGTCACGTACCACTTCGGCAGCGTCGCGGAGATCCTCAACGAGGTCGTCGTGCTCGAGACCGAGCGCTTCTACGGCGCGATCGTCGACGCCGTCGACGCCGAACCCGACCCCGTCAAGGCCGTGCGGATGCTCGTCGAACCCCTCTTCGCCGAACGCGAGGAGGTCCGGCAGCACTGGCGGATCTGGTCCGACTACTGGACCGCCGTCGTTCGTCGCCCCGAGGTCGCGGCCGAGTACGCCGAGCGGATCCGGGTGTGGGAGGCCTGCCTGGCCCGGGCGGTCCGCCGGGGCGTCGACGCCGGCGTGTTCACGCCGTCCGCGGAACCCGAGGTCGTCGCGCTCAAGCTCGCCGCGTACAGCGACGGCGTCGCGACGCAGATCCAGCAGGGCGTCCCCGGACTCACCAACGCTGTCGCCCTGGAGTGGATGTGGGGCTTCCTCGAGCACGAACTCGGGGAACCCCTGGCGGGTTCCGAGCCCGCTCCCCTTGTCCGGCGGTGATCGGTGCCCTACCGTTGCGCCATGGCACGGACCCGGCGGCAGCCCAGTGAGCGCGTCCTCGTCGCCGGCAGCGCCCGGGACCTCCCCGAGATCCGCCGGCAGCTCCTCGAGCTGCCGGACGACGCGTACGGCCAGGTGCTCGTCGAGGTCGCCGTCGACGAGGAGGTCCGCATCCTCCCCGCGCCGCCCGGTGTCGCCGTCACGTGGCTGGTCCGGAGCACCAGGGCGTCCCGCGTGGCGACGCTGGCGTTCGCCGACCACGGCGAGGTGCTCGCCGAGGCCGTGACCGCGTGGGCGGGCGAGTGGTGCGTCGCCGGGTGCGAGCCCTGCACGTCGGTGTGGATCGGCTGCGCCGAGAGCGCGTGGGTGGAGCGTGCCCGGTCGGTGGTGCAGCTCGAGCTCGACGACGCCGGGCAGCACGTCGAGATCGGCGGCTGACCACCCCATCCCGCCCCTCGAGCAGCGGGCCGACACGCCCGGCTCAGTGGAACACGACGTCCGGCGCGTCGACCCGGCGGTCCGTCACCGTGGTCGGCGACTCGAGGTGCACCGCGCCCGACGGGACGATGCCCGCGCCGCCGAAGCGTTCCATGACCCGCCACTGGGCGACGACGTCCTCGCCGGCGTGCTGCGGCGGGAGCTCGGGCCAGAAGCGGAACGCGCCCGCCGAGTCGAGTCGCTCCCGGTCGTAGAGCACGCAGGCGCCGACCCAGGCGACCCGGTAGGGCACCCAGCCGCCCTGCTCCACACCGAGGTCGGAGGCGACGTGCGCCAGGTTCGCGGCGTTGTGGAGCGACCACCGGTCGTGAGCCGGGGTCCCGCGACGCACGACCTCCGGTTCGACACCGTCCGCCCACGGCTCGAACACCGCTGTCTCGGCCGGACGTCGGTCGGCCAGGTACGACAGCCCCTGCACGGCCGACCCCACGAACCCGCAGTCGAGCGAGCGCAGGGCGTCGAGCATCCGGCGGACCGTGCCCGGCTCGAGCCAGACGTCGTCGTCGAGGAACAGCACCGCGGGTGCGGTGGCGTGGTCGAGCAGGAACTGCCGGTGCTCCGCGAGTCCCAGCCGACCCGGGTGCGTGAGGAGCGTGACGGGCCGGCCCTGCGCCTCCAGGACGCGGACCATCGCGGCGGCCGCCGGCCGGGCGGCGGCGTCCCCGTCCACCGACTGGTCGCTCAGCACGAGCCGCAGGTCGACGTCCACCTGGGCCGCGAGCCCGGCGAGCGTCGTGGCGAGCTCGGCGGACCGACCGACGGTCGGCACGAGGACGTCGACCTCGGGCGCTGCCCCGTCGACCCGGGGCCGCGCCCAGTCGCCGGACCAGCGCGCGGTCACGACGACTCGCGGATGCGGCGCACCACGGCGGTGGTGGAGTGCTCCGCGACGTAGTCGACCATGACGACCTCGCCGCCGTACTCGCGGACCACCGCGGTCTCGCTGAGCATCTCGGGGGAGTAGTCGCCGCCCTTGACGTAGACGTCCGGCCGGATGCGGCGGAGGAGCGGGATCGGGGTGTCGGTCGCGAAGACCGTGACGAGGTCGACGCAGGCGAGGGCGGCCAGCACCCCGGCGCGGTCCTCGGCGGTGTTGATCGGCCGCTCCGGTCCCTTCAGCCGCCGCACCGAGTCGTCGTCGTTCAGCGCGACGACGAGCAGGTCGCCGAGCTCGCTCGCCTGCCGGAGGTACGTGGTGTGCCCGCGGTGCACGACGTCGAAGCAGCCGTTGGTGAACACGATCCGACGTCCGACGGCGCGGGCGGCGGCGACCGCGTCGGCGAGTTCGTCGTGGTCGACGACGGTCTCGGCGGGTGCGGTGACCGACGCGACGAGGGCACTGGCGGAGCACACCGAGGTGCCGGCCTCGCGGACCACGACGTCTGCCGCCGCCTGGGCGAACGCGACCGCCTGACGACGGGGCGCACCGACGGCCAGCGCGACGGTCGCACCGGCGCAGAAGGTGTCACCGGCGCCGGACGCCTGCTGTTCGGCGGCCGGGGTCGCGCGGGTGCGGAACCCCTGATCGCTGCCGGCCTCCAGCAGGACCGTCCCGTCGCGGTCCAGGGTGACCACGGCGGCGTGCGCCCCGGTCACGGCGAGGATCGCCTCCCGGGAGCCCACCACGGCGGCGACCCGGGCCGATCCCTGCCCGAGGTCGTGCGGCACGTGGCCCGCGGCGAGACCGTCCCGGTGGGCGCGGGCCAGCAGCGCCGCCGCCTCGCCGGAGTTCGGCGTCACGAGGTCCGGGTGCAGCGCCGCCCAGCGGGCGAGGTCGTGCGCGTCCACCACGACGGCGGCGGGCCGGTCGCGGTCGAGCATCGGGACGACGCTCTCCGGGTCGACGCCGAGGCCGTAGTCGCACACCACGGCGGCGTCCGCGCACCGGACGGCCCGGGCGACGGCCTCCGAGAACCGCGAGCGCGCGGCGGCATCCGGGGGAGCGGCGATGTCGTCGACCCGCACCACCACCCGGTCGCCGCCGACGACGCGGTCCTTCGTGGTGGTCCGGGCGCCGGGCACCTCGACGAGGAAGGTCGTGTCGACGCCTGCCGCGGCCAGGCGGTCGCGGAGCACCCGCCCGGACTCGTCGTCGCCGACGTAGCCGACCATGCGGACACGGGCGCCGAGCGCGCGGGCGTTCACGGCGGTGTTCGCGGCGCCGCCGGGCACCGCGATGCTCTCCGTGACGCGGACGACGGGCGCCGGGGCCTCGCGCGAGACCCGTTCGGCCTCGCCGACCGTCCACCGGTCGAGGATGCCGTCGCCGATCACAACGACGAGGGGCTCGCGGTCGTCGATGCGCCCCACGAGCTCGCGGACGAGCCGCACGTCGGCGGTCAACGTGCACCGCCGGCGGGCTCGAGGTGGACGACCGTGGTGGTGGTCAGCTCGTCGAGGAGGTGCGGGCCGTAGCCGAACCCGGACCCGGAGGCACCACGGGGTTCGGCGCTGCCGCCCGGTGCGCCGCCGAAGACGGCGTTCACCTTGACGGTCCCGACGGGGAGCTCGGCCGCGGCACGGAGGGCGTTGCCGGTGTCCGCCGTCAAGACCGTCGCGGCGAGGCCGTACCGATCCGCGGCCGCCAGTCGGAGGCCCTCGTCGAACGAGTCCACGACCCGGACCGGTGCGACCGGACCGAACGTCTCCTCGGTCATCACGAGCATGTCGTCGGCCACGCCGGTGAGGACGGTCGCGGGGTACGCCGAGCCGGGGCCGTCCGGCACGACGCCCCCGGTGCGGAGGACGGCTCCGCGTTCGACGGCGTCGCGGACCTGGTGGTGCACGGCGTCCCGCATCCGCTCGTCGACCAGCGGGCCGTACTGGGCCGCGGGAGCGGCGGTCCGGGCGTCGGCCTCGACCACGAGTGCGGCGACGAAGGCGTCGGCGACCGCACGGTGCACGTAGACGCGTTCGACGCTCGTGCAGATCTGGCCGGTGTTCGCGAAGGCACCGAGGGCGACCTGGGACGCGGCCCAGGCCGGGTCGACGTCGGCGTCCACCACGACGGCGTCGTTGCCGCCGTTCTCCCGCACCACGTGCGCGCGGGTCCGGGCGGCGACCTCGCTCAGCCGGTCGCCGGTGGCGGTCGAGCCGACGTGCGCGTAGACGTCGATGCCGTCCTGCGTCAGCAGGGCCTCGCCGGTGGCCGCGTCGCCGTCGACGCCGACGAGGACGCCCTCCGGCAGGACCTCGGCGAGGAGCTCGTTGAGCCGGGCGATGGTCGCGGGGCAGCGCTCCGAACCCTTGTGCACGACGGTGTTGCCGGTGACGATCGCGGCCCCGAGGATCCCGCACGCCACCGCGACCGGGTCGTTCCACGGCGTCAGCGCGAGCACGACCCCGCGGGGGTGCGGCACCGTCCAGTCCGCGGCACCGTGCTGGCCGCGGAGGGCTTCGCCGCGGTGCACCGGCCCGAGCTCGGCGTACTGCAGCAGCGTCCCGACGCCCGCCTCGACACCGCCGAGCGCGTCACCGGGCACCTTGCCCGTCTCACGGGTGTTCAGCGTGGCGAGTTCGTCCGCGTGCTCCCGGAGGTGCTCGGCGGCGGCGCGGAGCAGGGCACCACGCTCGGCCGGAGCGGTCCGTCGCCAGCCCGGCGCGGCGGCACGGGCACGGGCGACTGCCTGCCGCACGTCCTCGTCGGACGAGCGCGGCGTCGTCGAGGCCACCGTGCCGTCGACGGGGTCGGTCACGACGAGGTGCGCAGTGGGGTCGGTCGGGGCGAGGGTCATGCGGGTCCTTCCGTGCGGGACTCGCACGTTCCTCCCCCTGCGCTGGACGCGGTCACGGGACCGCGCTTCTCGTCCATCCCCTCGCGGACGGTCGGGTCCGGTGCGTAGACACGGAGGGGTGCAGCTGATCGGCAACGGTGGTCCCCGGTTCGACGACGTCCGCGAGATCGCGGTCCTGCGGGGCGGCGGCCTCGGCGACCTGCTCTTCGCGGTCCCGGCGCTCGACGCCCTCGCCGCCGCCTACCCCGACGCACGGATCACGCTGCTCGGGACGCCCGTCGCCCCGGCCGTCCTGTCCGGTCGGACGGGCGCCGTGCACGCGTTCGAGGAACTGCCGGTCGTGCCGGGCGTCCGCGACGGCGGCGACGGTGCACCGAGCCGTGCGGACTTCGACGAGCGGACCTGCGGGCGGTTCGACCTCGCGGTGCAGCTGCACGGCGGCGGCCGGAACTCCAACCCGTTCCTGCTCGGCCTGGGCGCGCGGCACACGGTCGGCACGGCGACCGAGGACGCCGAGGTCCTCGAACGCTGGGTCCGGTACGTCTATTACCAGCACGAGGTCCTCCGCGCACTCGAGGTCGTGTCGCTCGCCGGCGCCGCGCCCGTGACGCTCGACCCGCGTGTCACCGTGGCCGAGCAGGATCGGGCAGATGCGCGGGCACGCCTCGGTGTCACCGACCGTCTGGTCGCGATGCACCCGGGAGCGACCGACCCGCGCCGCCGCTGGAGCCCGGACCGGTTCGCCGCGGTCGTCCGCGCTCGGCTCGCAGCGGGCGACGACGTCGTGCTCGTCGGCGACGCGTCGGACCGTGCGGCGGCGGACGCCATCTGTGCAGCGGTCGGCGACACCGACCGGCTCCACGACCTCGTCGGGACGCTGCCCCTCGCCGACCTGCCGGTGGTGCTGGCAGCGGCCGACGTGATGGTCGGCGACGACTCAGGCCCCCGGCACCTCGCGGTCGCGGTCGGCACACCCACCGTGGGCGTGTTCTGGTTCGGCAACGTCGTCAACGCCGGACCGGTCGACCGGGGACGGCACCGGGTCCACATGTCGTTCGTCACGCGCTGCCCGGTGTGCGGCATCGACGTCACCCAGGTCGGGTGGACGGCCGAGCGCTGCGAGCACGACCCGTCCTTCGTCGACGAGGTCACCCCCGAGGCGGTCCTGGCGGACGTGGCCGACCTGCTCGCCACGGCGACGCGTCGCTGAGGCGACCCCGGACGCGTCGTTGAGGCGACCCCGGACTCGGCGCTGACGCGACCCCGCACCGTGCGAGGACTCGTCCTGGCGCCACCCGCCCGGCTGCACCGTGCGAGGTTCCACACACGGTGCGAGGGTTCGGGCGTCGCACCGTGTGTGGAACCTCGCACCATGTGTGCGCGCCGTGCCGCGCCTGCGCCACACCGCACCGCCGCGCCGCTTCTGCACCACCTCGCACCGCACCTGCGCACCGCACCTGCGCACCGCACGTGCGCGCCGCACCGCACCTGCGCGCCGCGCCACGACCACGCGTCGCTGACGCGACCCCGGACGGACGGGAGGCGCGGTGCCGTCCGACACCGTCCTCCCTCGCAGGCTCGGTCGGCGGGTCCCGCGCAACGCTCCGCGTTGCCGCTGAGCGGGGCGCGCCCGTCCGTCGTCGGGACCGCCTACGGCCAGCTCGGTTCCGTGGCCGGCATGATCGACAGCTCGCGGATCTCGCAGCCCGCGGGCTGCGCGAGCGCGAAGAGGATCGCGTTCGCGACGTACTCCGGCTCGATGAGCTGTGCGTCGGGACCGGGCTTGTACTGCTCCGTCCGGTCGGCGAAGAAGTTCGTCCGCATGCCCGCCGGGATCACGTTCGTCACGCCGACGCGACCGCCGGTCTCCGCCGCCAGGGCCTGCGAGAAACCACGGACGCCGAACTTCGACGCCGAGTACGCGGTGCCGTCGCCGACGCCGCGCAGGGCGAGCGAGGACGAGATCGTCACGACCCGGCCGTGCGTCGCCTCGAGCGCCGGGAGCGCCGCCCGCACGACCGCCGCCGTGCCGAGCAGGTTCACCGCGACGATGCGCTCCCAGTCGCCGGAGGAGATGCCACCGATCGGCGCGGGCTTGTCGATGCCGGCGGCCGTGACGACCGCGTCGAGGCCGCCGTGGCGCTCCGCGGCGTCCCGGACCGCCTGCTCGGTCGCGGCGGTGTCGGTGACGTCGACCGCGACGGCGTCGACGCCCTCCGGCACGGCGTCGACGGCGAGGTCGAGCACGACGGGCGTTCCGCCGGCCTCGGCGACCGCGGCGACGACCGCGGCTCCGAGGCCCGAGGCGCCGCCGGTGACGAGGACGCGGCCGATCGGTGTGGTGGGGACGGGCATGGGGTTCCTTTCGTGGAGGGTGGGCGCGGACGGACCCGTCGGGACGGACCCGTGCGCCGCTCAGCCGACGTGCACGAGCGCGGCGGCGAGACGGGTGGTGGAGCGGCCCGGGTGGAAGGGCACGGTGACGACACGCCCGCCCCACTCGGCGAGCGTGGCGGCCTCGGGCAGGTCGGCGGCGTCGTAGTCGCCGCCCTTCGCCCAGACGTCGGGCCGGAAGCGACGGAGCGCCTCGTCGGGCGTGTGCTCGTCGAACACGACGACGGCGTCGACACAGTCGAGCGCGAGCAGGAGCTCGACGCGGTCGTCCTGGCTCATGATCGGCCGTTCGGGGCCCTTGAGCGCCCGGACGGACGCGTCGGAGTTGAGGCACACCACGAGGCAGTCCCCGAGCGCGCGGGCCGCGGACAGCGTGCGGGCGTGCCCGGCGTGCAGGAGGTCGAAGCAGCCACCGGTGGCCACGACGGTGCCGCCGTCGGCCCGGACCCGTTGGACGAGCCGGAGCGCGTCCCGGTCGGTGCCGGGGACCGCCACGGGCTCGGCGCCGCGGTCGGCGAACAGCGCGCTGACCCCGCCGGCCACGAGGTACGCGGAGGCGTCGGCGACCCCGGCGGCGACCGCGTCGGCGAGTCCGGCACCCTCGGCGAGGGCGACCGCGACCCCGGCGGCGAGCCGGTCGCCGGCACCGCACGGGTCACCCGCGGTCGTCGAGGGGGCGGGGACGAAGCGGCTGCCGGACGCCGAGGCGACGAGCGCGCCGCGGTCGCCCATCGTGACCGCCACGGCCTGCGTGCCCCACGCCTCGCGCAGGGCTCCGGCGGCGTCGGTGGCGAACGGGACGCCCTCGCCGCCGAGACCGCTGAAGGTCCGGGCCTCGGCGGTGTTCGGCGTCGCGACGGTCGTGCCCGGCACCGGCTGGGCGCCCTTGGGGTGCGGGTCCCAGACGACCGGGGTGTGCGCGGCGACCGCCTCGAGCGCGGCGCGCAGTGCCGGGGCGGCCGCGACCCCGCGGCCGTAGTCGGCGACGACGACCGCGTCGGCTTCGGCGAGCGCGTCGGTCATCGCCGCGGTGACCTCGGGGACGGGCGGCGTGGCGCATCCCTCGTCGATCCGGACGAGGGCGTGGTCGAGGACACGGACGCGGGTCTTCACGGGCGTCGGGGCGCCGGACGGCCCGGTGACGACGCGCACCCCGGGCAGGAGGTCGCGGATCTCGTCGCCGCGGCCGTCGTCGGACAGCACGGTCACGAGGGTGACGTCGTGGCCGTCCTTCGCGAGCATCGTCGCCACGAGGCCGGCACCGCCCGCGCGTCGGTCGTCGGTGCGGACGTCGACGACGGGCACCGGGGCGTCGGGGCTGAGCCGTTCGCTCGTGCCCGAGACGTCGACGTCGAGCAGGGTGTCCCCGACCACGACGATGCGACGGGCACCGGCGCGGGCCGCGCCGCCCGAGCGACCGCCGGTCACCGGCGTGCTCCGCGGCGCAGGGCCGGCTCCATCGCCCGGCAGAGGGCGTGGACGAGCACGAGCTGCGCCTCCTGCACGTTCGCGGAGGGGCCGTCGATGCAGATCGCGTCGTCGACGGCCGCGGCGAGGGGGTTCGGCTGCGGGCCGGTCATCGCGATCGCGAACGCGCCGACCGCCCGTGCGGCCTCGGCGGCACGGAGCAGGTTCGGGCTCTTGCCGCTGGTGCTCAGCAGGACGACGACGTCGCCGGCGCGGGCGTGCGCGCGGACCTGGCGGGCGAACACCTCGTCGTAGCCGTAGTCGTTGCCGATCGCGGTGACGGCCGAGGTCTCCGCGTGCAGCGAGATCGCGGAGTACGCGGGGCGGTCCCCGTCGAACCGCCCGGTCAGCTCGGACGTGAGGTGCTGCGCCTCGGCCGCGGACCCGCCGTTGCCCGCGGCCAGGAGCCGCCGTCCGGCGACCAGGCGCGTCGCGATGTCGTCGGCCCAGGCGGCGATGTGGTCGCCGTGGTCCACGAGCGACGCGATGACGGGGACGGACGCTGCGACGTGGTCGCGCACGACCCGGACGCTGTCCGACGTCGTGCCCGCCGGGGCGGCGCCGGTTGTCCCGGCGGTCTCGGTGGGGGAGATGGTCATCGTGCGGTCCTCTCGGTGGTCGCGGTGCGACGGGGGGAGCGACGAGCGCTGGGACGGGTGTCGGCGACCGCGCCGCCGCCGGCGATGAGCCGGTCGTACACGCGTTCGCTCTCGGCCGCGACCTTCTGCCACGTGTACCGGGCCACGGCGCGGTCGCGTCCGGCGGCTCCGAACGCCTCACGACGCTCGGGGTCCTCGAGGAGGGTGCCGATCGCGGTCGCGACGGCCTCCTCGTCGCGGGGCGGTACGTGCAGCCCCGTCGCGTCCTCGACGACGGTGTCGATCAGTCCGCCGACGCTCGACGCGATCACCGGGCGACCGCACGCCATCGCCTCGAGCGGCACGATCCCGAACGGCTCGTACCAGGGCGCGCACACGACGACGTCGGCGCTCCGGTACACCGCGGGCATGTCGTGCTGACCGAGCTGGCCGCGGAAGTGCACGTGGTCGCGGATCCCGAGCGAGCGCGCGAGCGCGTCGAGGCGCTGGTACTCGGGGTCGTCGGGCAGGTCGGCGCCGGCGACGCCGGCCCCGCCGACGACGACGAGTTCGACGTCCCGGCCCTCGTGCACGAGTGCGGCGACGGCGGCGATCGTCGTGCCGACGCCCTTCCGCTGCACGAGTCGGGAGGCGGTGAGGACCCGGTGCGTGCGGCCCCGCTCCTCGACGGGTCCGTCCGGCCGGAAGGTCTCGACGTCGACGCCGCACGGCACGACCGAGATCCGCTGCAGCGGGACGCCGAGGGCCTTCAGCTCGAACGCCTCGTCCGAACAGGTGGCGACGACCTGGTCGACGCTCCGCCCGACGGCGGGCTCGACCCACTCGCGCTCGGCCGGGCTGGTGTCCGCGGAACCCTGGTGGCGGCGCTTCACGACGCCGAGCGCGTGGAAGGTCTGCGCGACGGGGATCCGCACGCCGCCGGTCCGCGCCTGGACCTGGGCGACGGCCTCGAGCGCGGCGTGGCCGGACATCCAGAAGTGCGCGTGCACGACGTCGGGACGGTCGACGAACCACTCGGCCGCGAGGACGGCGGCGAACGTCCCCATGTACGGGAACAGCTCGTCCTTCGGCACCGTCCGGGCCGGACCGGCGTCGACGTGGACGACCTCGACACCCGGTCGGAGCAGGACACGCACGGGCAGGTCTGCTGCGTCGCGTCGCGTGTACACCGTCACCTGGTGGCCGCGGTCCGCCAGGGCCCCGGACAGCTCGGCGACGTGGACGTTCTGGCCGCCGGCGTCGACGCCGCCGAGGGTCGCGAGCGGACTCGCGTGCTCGGACACCATCGCGATCTTCATCGGGCGCTCCCTTCCAGCGCGACATCGGTCGCGCCGTCCCGTCGCGCAGCGCGCGCGGTCCGGTGGTGGTCGGTGACGGCCCGGTCGAGCAGGTCGTCCCAGTCAGCGGTGAAGCGTGCGAGCGCGTGGCGCTCGAGCGCGGCCTCCCGTGCGACCACCCCGCGTCGCCGCGCCTCGTCCGGGTCCTCCAGCAGCAGCCTGGAGGCGCGGACCAGCTCCTCGACGTCGGTCGCGATCGCGCCGGCGTCGGCAGGCACGGTGCGCGGGGCGTCGGTCGTCGCCAGGACGAGGACGGGCATCGCCATGTGCATGGCCTCGATCAGCGAGAGGCCGAGCGACGTCCAGCGGTTCGGGTGGACGTACGCGCGGCGCTCGGCGAGCGCCCGGTGCATCGGGTCCGACGGGACGTCCCCGAGCGCCGTCACGCGGTCGCCGAACCCCAGCGCTCCGATGCGCTCCGAGCCGATGCCCCACAGGTCGACGGGGGCGACGGCCCCGAAGCGGGGGAGCAGGTCCGTCCCGACGACCCGGCCACGGCGGACCGGTTCGTTGATGACGGCGCCGAAGCGCTCCACGGCCCCGGTGTACAGCGGACCAGGGTCGACCACGCCGTGCTCGACGACGGTCGTGGCGGTCGTGCCGCAGTCCCACATGAGGGCGTTCCAGTGCGTGACGTGCGCGATGCGGAGGTCGTCCCGGTCCCGGAGCGGGTGCCGGCTGTCCGGGACGTCGACCCGCGGCGCGTTGTGCTCGACGAAGACGATCGGGACCGAGCGGCCACGGAGCAGGCGCTCGGATGCCTCGAGCTCCTCCGTGCGCTGGAGGACGACCACGTCGACCTCGGCGTCGGCGACGTCCTCCGGCGCGATCTCGACGACCGAGTCCGGCCAGTCCCGGCCGCCGCGCCCCAGGCCGTCGGCATCGCGGGCCGCGGTCGTCGGCACGAGGTACTGGTGCTGGCCGCGGACGAACGCGTCCATCCAGCCGCCGTGGACGTGCCACACGAGGATGCGCATGCAGGCCTTCCGGGTCGAGGAGCAGTCGAGGAGCAGGAGGAGAAGCAGAAGCAGTGGCGCACGCTACGCAGCGGTCACCGGGTCACGGCGCAGGAACGTCGTCGGTGATCCGGGAAGCGCGATCCAGCAGTCGCCGGTGCGCATCCAGCACATCCTGGACGGACACACGGGCGAGACAGGGGTGACCCGGGACCGGGCACTCACGGGCACGGCTGAGCCGGCACGGAGCGCCCTGATCGCCCAGGAGCTCGACGCGCGGTGCGTACGGCGCCCACTTCACGGCCGGCACCACCGGCGAGAACAGGCTCACGATCGGCACGCCCACGGCGGCTGCCAGGTGCGCCGGTCCGGTGTTCCCGACCACGACGACCTCCGCGCCGGCGAGCACCGCGGCGAGTTCCGCGGGGCTCGTGGCACCGCCCAGGTCGATCCCGGCGTCGCCGGCGACGAGGGCGGTCAGGTCGCGTTCGCCGGGTGAACCGGTGACGACCACGCGGATGCCCGCAGCCGCGTAGGCGGACACCAGCTCCCGGTGCTGCTCGGCGGGCCACGCGCGTGCCGGGACGCTCGCACCCGGGTGGACGACCACGTACCTGCCCAGGCCGGCCACGCTGTCCGGCGGGTCGACGTCGTGACGCACCGCGAGCCTCCCGGCATCGTCGGCGGGCAGCGCGAAGCCCGCCGCCCGCGCGATGCGGAGGGCGCGCTCGGGTTCGGCGAGGTCCTCGGGGAGGTCCTCGCCGGGGCGGAGCCGGACGTCGAGGAGCGACCCCGGGTGGTCGACGGACGCGCCGCTCACCCGTGGCACGCCCGCGAGCCGCAGGAGCAGGGCGAGGGGGAGCGGGGACTGGTGGAACGAGGTGAGGACGACCGCCTCGTCCGGACGCTCTTCCGCCACGAGGGTCCGGAACTCGTCGACGACCGCGTCGTCGATCGGCCGGGCGGTCTCGGTGACCCACGGCGCCGCCCAGGTCCGGACCGCGTCGACGCCGGGGAGGAGCCGACCCGCCGGCGCCCCCTGGGGACCGCAGAGCAGCGTGACGTGCGCGGCGCCCGCCGCGACCGCCCGGACGGCGGGGCCGGCGACGAGGACGTCGCCGAACGAGTCGAGCCGGGCGACGAGGACCCGTGGCCGGCCGCCGCGTGCGCTTCCGCGGACTCGGCGGCCGGCGGCGGCGGGCGCGGCGTGCTCGTCGCCGAGCGCGGCGTGCCCGCTCACGCGACCGGCGCCGAGCGCTGCGCGAGCACGAGGCTCACCGCGTCGTCGAGGGTCGCCGCGACGGTCTCGGCGGCGTCGACCTCCTCCTGCCGGGTGCGCGGGGTCGGCACGAGGATGCCCTGCGCGCCCGCCGCCCGTGCCGCCGCGACGTCCGCCCCGATGTCCCCGACGACCACCAGCTCGGCCGCCGGGACGCCCAGGACCTCGGCGGCGCGGAGGACCATGCCCGGGCGCGGCTTGCGGCAGTCGCAGCCGTCGGTGGCGTCGTGCGGACAGACGCACCAGAGGTCGAACGGACCGACGAGCTCGTCGACGCGGGCGTTCGTCGCGTCGACCTGCGCGCGGGTCGCGAGGCCCTTCGCGATCGCGGACTGGTTGGTGACGACACCGAGGCGCAGGCCCGCGGCCCGAGCACGCTCGACGGCGCGGTGCGCTCCGGGCACCGGCACGACGAGGTGCGGGTCCGCGTTGTACGGGACGTCGACGACGAGGGTGTCGTCGCGGTCGAAGAGCACGCCGCCGACGGGGCGGTCCGGAGCGAGGGCCATGGACCGAGCAGTACCGGTGCGTCGCCGCGCGCGGGTCCAGGAAGAGCCGATGTGCGCAGTGCTGACCGTGCCCGCAGGAGGCACCGCCTAGCGTCCGCGACCGTGACCGCCCTGCCGACCATGCCCCCGTCCGACGGCCGCCCGGAGCTCGTCGTGCTCCGCGCCATCAAGCTCGGGGACCTGCTCGTCGCCGTTCCGGCGCTGACCGCGCTCCGTCGTGCCTTCCCGGGACACCGGATCACCCTCGCCACGACCGCCTGGCTCGCCCCCGTGGTCGAGCTGGTGGCGGCGGTGGACGTCCACCTCGCCCAGCACGGGCTCGACCACGCGATCGCCGCGCCGACCGGGTCCGTGGACGTCGCCGTGAACCTGCACGGCGTCGGTCCCGAGTCGTCCGACCTGATCGAGGCCCTCGGTCCCCGTCGTGTGATCGGACACCGTGACCCCGCCCACGGACACGACGGGCCCGAGTGGCCGGAGGGGCTGAACGAGCGGGAGCGCTGGGCGCGCCTGCTCAGCTGGCACGGGATCGACGCCGACCCCGACGAGGTCGCCGTCGACCGTCCGGCGGCGCCGTCGGTTGCACCCGGGGCGGCGGTCGTGCACGTCGGTGCGTTCCACGGAGCCCGGCACTGGCCGACCGATCGCTTCGCCGCCGTGGTGCGGGGTCTCCGCGAGCGCGGACACGACGTGGTCCTGACGGGAGGCGCGGACGACGTCGTCCGTGCACGTGCGGTCGCGGAGGCGGCCGGGCTGGCGCCGGAGGCGGTGCTGGCCGGTGTCCTCGACCTGCAGCCGTTCGCGGCCGTCGTCGCGGAGGCCGCGGTCGTCGTCACCGTGGACACGGGCGCGGCGCACCTGGCCTCCGCCTACGGGATCCCCTCGGTCGTCCTGTTCGGACCGGCGCCGCCCGAAGCCTGGGGCCCGCCGGCCTCCGGGCCGCACGTCGTCCTCACCGATGCGTCGCAGCGACGGGGCGACGTGTTCTCCGAGGAACCGGACCCGGCGCTGCTCGCCGTGGGTCCCGACGACGTGCTCGCCGCGGTGGACGGCCTCGGCGTCACGCCGCGCGGTCCGGCCCGTGTCGTGCCCGGCGGTGCGGCCCGTGTCGTGCCCGGCGGTGCGGCCCGTGTCGTGCCCGGCGGTGCGGCCCGCGTCGTGCCCGGCGGTGCGGCCCGCGTCGTGCCCGGCTCAGGAACCCACCAGTAGGTTCGGAGCCGGACCGCCGGAGGGACCGGTGGCCGGGAGGGAACCATCGTGTTCGAAGCCGCCAACATCCGGGACTGGATCGGGCTGCCGGTCGTCGACCCGTCGGAGGACAAGGTCGGGAACCTCGAGAGCATCTACTACGACACCGCCACCTCGGAGCCGGCCTTCGGCGCCGTGACGACGGGGCTCGTCGGGTTCCAGAAGCTCGTCTTCGTGCCGCTCGCCGGTGCCACCGTCGCGCCGAAGCACCTCATCGTCGCGTTCCCGAAGAAGCTCGTCAAGGACGCCCCGTCGATCGCGACCGACGGCGAGCTCGACGCGACGCTCGAGCCCGGACTGTACGAGCACTACGGCCTCGTCTACCAGACGGGCAGCAACGGCGAGCGCCGACTCGGCCGACGCTGAGGTCGGGCGGCTCGCCCCGGCGACCGTCCGCTGTGCCGCCCGCTGTGCCGCCCGCGGTGCCCGACCGCTGTTCCCGCCCGCTGTTCCCGCCCGCTCTGCCCGCCCGCTCTGCCCGTCCGTCGGAGGTCCCGCTGCCCCGCCCGCCCCGTCCGCTCCGGCCACGGCTGCTCGCCGCCGTGGCGCTCGTCGCCGTCGTCGGTGGCCTGCTGCCGGTCGCCGTGGCACCCGCAGGGCCGGGCGGGACCCCGGCGAGCGCGGCGCCGTCGTGGCCGCAGCCGCAGCCGTTCCCGGTGACGTCCGACCCACCCGACCGGCTCGCCGACGTGCCGCCCGGCAGCGAGTACGTCGCACTCGGTGACTCGTACTCGGCGGGGTACGGCCTCGCCGACCCGACGCACCTCCCGACGAACGTGTGCGGGCAGTCCGCACGCGACTACCCGCACCGGATCGCCCAGCGGTTCGGTCTGGCGCTGACCGACGTCACCTGCGCCGGTGCGACGAGCGACGACGTGACGTCCGGCTCCCAGTTCGCCGGCGTCCCGCCGCAGATCGAGGCGCTGTCGTCCGCCACTCGGCTCGTGACGCTGACGATCGGTGGGAACGACGCCGACCTGTTCGGCACGGCGGCCTCGTGCCTGGCGCTGTCGGCGAACGGTCCGGTGTTCTCCGGACGGGACGCCGCGTCCTGCGAGAGCACGCTCGTGCGGGACGGCGAGGACGAGCTCGGCACGAAGATCGCTTCCCGGGTGGCACTCGGCGTCGCGGACACGCTCGCACGCGTCACGGCAGCGGCGCCGAACGCCGTCGTCGTGTTCCTGGGGTACCCGGCGATCTTCCCCGATGCCGAGCACACGCCCGCGAAGGGCTGCTTCCGGTCCGCGGTCGACCTCGGATCGCTCGCCGGGTCGTTCCCGACGAACTCGTACCCGTTCACCGACACGGACGTCGCGTACCTGCACGGTGTCCAGGAGCAGCTGAACGCGGTGTCCGCCGCGGCCGCGCGTGCCGCCGACGTCCGGTTCGTCGACGTGTTCTCCCGTACCCAGGCCCGGTCGGCGTGTGCCACGGAGCGGCCGTACGTGTCGGGCGTCTCCCTCGACGGGACCGGCAACCTGCAGCGCATCGACCTCGAGCCGGGGGCGCTGCACCCGAACGAGCGCGGGGTCGCGTACCTCACCGACCAGGTGGCCGACGCCGTGGAGGACCTCGCCGGTTGACCCGGTCGTCAGGCCGTCGCCTCCCGGTCCGCGAGCCTGGCCTCGGCGTCCGCCGCCGCGGTGCGGTCCTTCGCCGCCTCGACCGGGGCGGTGGCCCCGTGCGCGGTCGGCGGGACGACGCACACCGGTGAGACCGACTCGCGCAGGACGTCGTGGAGCACCGACCCCGAGAGCGCGTGCACGTGCCCGCGCCCGAGCACGACGAGCGACGCCGTGCGCGAGTGGGCGGCGATCGCGTGCCCGGGGTGGCCCTCGACGAGCAGCGGGTGGATCCGCAGGGCCGGGTGCCGGCGACGCAGCTCCGCCGTGACCCGCTCGAGCAGCTCCGCGTTCCGGGTGCGCCACCGCATCGGGTCCTCGGCGAAGTCGGTCAGGCCGGTCCGGGTGATGACGGGCATCTCCCACGCACGGAGGACGGTCAGCCGTCGGTGGCGCCGCTCCGCCTCGTCGACGGCGATCGCGACGGCCCGCTCGTCGAGCGGTTCCTCCACGGCGAGCACCACGTCGCCGTCGATCGGGTGCGGCCCGTCGGGCACGACCACCGTGGGCACGGCGGCACGTTCGGCGACGCGCGCCGGTCCGTTCCCCAGCGTGCTCCCGCGTCGACTGCGCCACGACCCGACCACGAGCAGGTCGCCGGCGTCCGACTCCGCGACGAGCGCGTTCGCGAACGACCCGGCGTGCCGGGCGATCTCGACCTCCACGTCCGGCAGGGCCGTGCGGGCAGCCTCGGCCACCGCGTCCGCGACCCGTCGCCCGTCCGGGCCGACGCGGCCCTCGAGCGCCGGGTCGACCCCGATGACCCGGAGCCGTTCGATGCCGGACCCCGCATGGTCGGCGATCCACCGGAGCGCCTGCTCGTGGGGCTTCGCCGCGTCTGCTGCCAACGTCACCGTCGACCACCGTTCGTCCATCCCGATCGACCTCCTCGTGCCGGTACCGGGGCGTCGTGGGGCGCTCCTGGCCGCGGATCGTACTCCCGCGGGCGGTCCGCCACCTGCACGCTGCCTGCGGTTCCGTGCGGCGGCTGCGTAGCCTCTGGTCGTGCGTACCAGTGCCGGGCTCCTCCTCCACCGCGCCGGGGAGACCGGCACCGAGGTCTTCGTCGCGCACATGGGCGGCCCGTTCTGGCGGAGCCGCGCGCGGGCGTGGTCGATCCCGAAGGGCGAGCCGGTCCCGGGGGAGCGCCCGTTCGACACCGCGCGACGGGAGTTCACGGAGGAGATCGGGGTGCCGGCACCCGAGGGATCGGTCGTCGACCTGGGCGAGCACCGGCAGTCGTCGAAGGTCGTCCGGGTGTTCGCGGTGCACGCGCCCGGGTTCACGGTGGACACCGTGACGAGCAACACCGTCCGGCTGGAACTGCCGCGCGGGTCGGGTCGCTTCGTCGAGGTCCCGGAGGTCGACGACGCCCGGTGGATGCCGCTGGACGAGGCGCGCGAGCTGCTCGTGCTCGGCCAGGTGGCCGCGCTCGACGCCCTCGCGAGTGCGCTGTCCGGATCGACTGGGTGACAGGGACCCACGAAGTGCCCGGAGTCCGCGCTCCGTGGATAGCCTGTACGAACGTCGAGGTGACGTCTGGTGCAGGGGCCAGGTCAGCACGAACAGGGGAGCACCATGCGGCGCTTGCGCACCGTCACGGCGGGTCTGACCGCCCTCGTCCTCGGAGGTGGTCTCGCGCTCGTCGGCGCGACCTCGGCCTCCGCCGTCCCGGCCGGGCACTGGGGGACCTTCACCCTCGCCGGCCAGAGCCGGGAGTACACCGGCACCATGACCCTCCCGGGGTTCCCGGAGACGACCTTCGAGTCGAACTCGCGGCAGTCGACCGTCGTCAGCGGGGCGTCGACCTGGCAGGGGCCGAGCACCGGACCCGGCGCGGTCTACGGGTCGAGCCGGGGGAACACCTACCTGAACCAGCGTCCGCTCGCCGATGCCGCGGGACAGCCGTCGGTGACGACCTACACCTTCGCGGAGCCGACCCCGGGGGCGAGCAGCTGGTCGTTCGTCCTCGGTGACATCGACGCCGATCGGGCGACGATCTCAGCTGTCCGACAGGGCGGTGCCGCTGCCAGCGCCGAGGACCTCGGGTTCCAGGGCACGGACGGCCGCGGCTACAACTCCTGCTCGGCGTCCTCGCCGGGCGGGTGGAGCTGCTCGGCCGACCCCGACGGCACGACGGGGCGGGACGTCCCGACGTGGGACCCGGCCACGCTGACCCTCACCGGCAACGCCGGCGCCGTGGACACCGCGGGCGCGACCGCGTGGTTCACCCCGACCGTCCCGCTCACGAGCCTGACGATCACGTACGAGCGACGCAGCGGATTCCCCGTGTACCAGACCTGGTTCGCCAACAGCACCGCTGCGCTCACCGGTACGGCGACCCTCGACGGCGCACCGGTCCCGGGCGCCCGGGTGACGGTGACCGCTCCGCGCGGCACGGTCTACACGACCACGACGGCGGCCGACGGCACGTACGCGTTCCCGCAGCTCCCGCAGATCCCCGGGTACACGGTCACGATCACGCCGGTGCCGGGTGCTGAGATCCGGCCGGAGCTCGCGACCCAGACGGTGTCGCTCGACGGCACGAACGGGACGGCGGACTTCCCGTTCACGGCCCCGTCCGGCACCGTGTCGATCATCGGACAGGTCACGGACCCCGGTGGCAACCCGGCCGCGGACGTCCCGGTCGTCATCACCGACCCGGCCGACCCCGCGAACCCCATCGAGACCGTCACGAACGACGACGGCTACTACACCGGGTCGGGCCTGTCCCCGGAGACGGACGTCACGGTGGCGGTGGACGGCGCCGCTCCAGAGACGGTGAGGACGGGCGCGGTCCCACCCGCAGCGCCCACGGTGGTCGACCCGATCCAGACCACGGCGGTCGGGAGCGTCGGCGGCGCGGTGGTCCTCGACGGCGCGCCGCAGGCCGGCGTGACCGTGCAACTGCTCGACGGCACCACGGTGGTGGCCAGCGCCGTGACGGACGCCGACGGCAAGTACTCCTTCTCGACGATCCCGGGCAGGTACACCGTGGCCGTGCAGCAGCCGCGCGCCGACGCCGAACTCGTGAGCCCGGACGGAGGACCGGTCACGGTCACCGGTGGCTCGGCCGCGGACCGGAGCTTCGCGTACCGCACACCCACGGCACCGGAGGCCGTCACCACGACCGCCACCGGTCGGGTCGTCGACACGACCGGGGCCCCCGCGGCCGGTCGGACCGTCACGGCGACGCCCGACGCCGCCGACTCCGGCGCGTCGCCGGTGACCGCCACCACCGGCACCGACGGCGGGTACACGCTCGAGGGCCTCGACCCGGCCACCGACTACACGGTCTCCGTGAGCGGCAGCGACAGCACCGTGGGGTTCACCTCGGGTCCGGACGCCACCGTCGTGGTGACCGTCGTCGACCTCGTGGTCGCCGCGCCGGCGTCGCCCAGCCCCACGCCGACAGCGACGCCCACCGCCACAGCCACGCCGACGCCGACCACGGTTCCGGTCGTGTCGTCCGGGTCGGGTCCGGCGACCGGTGAGCTGGCGTACACGGGCGCCGAGGTGGGGCCGGCCGCACTCGCGGCCGCCGTGCTCGTCCTGCTCGGGGCCGGGGTCCTGACGTACCGCTCGGTGCGGCACCGCCGTCGGGTACGCGCGGACGACTGACACCTGTCGTCGAACGGGGTGGGACCGCTCGGTCCCACCCCGTTCTGTGTTCCGGGAACAATGCCCGCCACCGCGCCGTTGGAGCGCTCCGAGGAAGTTCTCAGCGGCACCCCCTCGCGGTCGCCCGACAGGGCGTGCAACACTGGAGGGGCGCACTCGCCGTGGAGTCGTACCCACCACACACATCCACAGCTCGAGCGCGCAGCTCCTCGTCGTAGTCACGTCGTCGCCGTGCGCCCGGACGTCCCCAGCGAGGAGGTCAGCCCCGTGTCCACCACCACCCGAACCTCGGCCGTGCCCACGCACACGCGGCCGATCACCGTCACGACCGGATCGATCGTCGGCATCGCCGTGCTCGGTCTCGCCACGTTCTTCGCGATCACCACCGAGCTCATGCCCGTCGGGCTGCTCGGCACCATGAGTCGAGACCTCGGGGTGTCCGAGTCGACGATGGGTGTCGTCGTCACCGTGTACGCCGCGGCCGTCGCGCTGCTCGCACTGCCCCTGACGTCGTTCACCGCCCGACTGCCCCGCAAGACCGTGCTCGTCGCGACCCTCATCGGGTACGCCGTCTCGAACGTGATGGTCGCGCTCGCGCCGTCGTTCGCCGTGGTGTGCGCCGGCCGGGTCGTCGGTGGCGTCGCCCACGCGCTGTTCTTCTCGGTCGCTTCGGCCTACGCGACCCGCATCGTGCCGCCGCGGCTCGCCGGCCGTGCGATCGCGTTCGTGTACTCGGGCAGCTCGCTCGGCTTCGTGCTCGGCGTCCCGATCGCCACCTGGGTCGCCCAGACGATCGGGTGGCGGCCGGCCGTCGGCGCGGTCGCGGTCGCGTCGGCGCTCCTCGCCGGTGTCGCCCTCGCGTTCCTGCCGTCCGTCCGTGGCGCATCGTCCCCGCACATCGGCTCGCCGCGCGCCTGGGCCCGCACCGGGCTCCTCTCGGTCGTGGTCGCCGACCTGCTCCTCTTCGCCGGCCACTACGTCGTCTACACCTACATCGGTCCGTACGCGATCGACGCGGGCCTCGACGCCGCGCTCGTCTCCGGTGCCCTCCTCGTCCTCGGGGCGACCGGTGTGATCGGCCTCTGGCTCGCCGGACTCTTCGTCGACCGGGCCCCGCGCCAGACCCTCATCGCGGCCGTCGCGGTGATGGCGGCGGCGTTCGCGGTCCTGCCGTTCGTGCACGGCTCGCTGCTCGGCACGATGGTCGTCGCCGGCGTCTGGATGGCCGCGAACGGCACCACGGGCACGCTCTTCATGGCCGCCGCGATCCGCACTGGCGGGGTCTCGCCCGACATCGCCGGCGCCCTCGTCAACGGAGCGTCGAACATCGGCATCGCCGGTGGGGCCGCACTCGGCGGGCAGGCCCTCGGCGCCGTCGGGCTGCAGTGGCTGCCCTTCGCCGGCGGCGCGGTCCTGCTCGCCTCGCTGGGCGTGGTCGTCACTGCCCGGAAGGGCTTCCCCGTGCACACGCACGCGCAGGAGCACCTGTCGACGTCCTCGCTCGAGGCGATCACCTCGTCGCTCGCCGTGGTCACCACGTCGGTCCCGACGATCAGCCGCGCGATCCAGACGGTCACCGGCTCGGTCGCGGTCGTCACCGGCGCGGTCCGGACGCGGCGCTCCGGCGAGCCGACGACCTAGCCCGGGCCGGCGAACGCGAGCGGCAGGCCGCGCAGCACCCCGACGTCCTCCGGCAACGCGCTCAGTACGAGTCCGTCACCGTCCCCTGGACGCCTCCGCCGCGCAGCCACAACGTCAACGTCCCACTCCGGGACTGCGCGGACAGCGACACGCTGCCGTGCAGGGCGTCCTCCCGCGGGTAGCACGCCGTCGAGCTCTCGATCCGGTCGGCCGTCGCCACGAGGCAGATCGTCGACCGGTCCGTCCCGACGCCGGCCCACACGTTCCACGGTGTCTCGAGGTCGCCGCCGTCGAGCGCGCGGTTCGTGAAGACGAGGCGTGTGCTGTGCAGGCTGACCGGTGCCTCGACCGGTCCAGGGAGCTGGTCGGCGTACGTCTGGGGGACGTCGAGCAGCTGCTCGAGCGTCACCGCCCCAGCGGTGGGGGTGATGCTCGGCGCCGCCGGCACCGCCGGGCCGGCGGTCCCGACGACGGTGCCGGCCGCGAACGCCACGCCGACGGCCGCCGCGGCACCCATTGCGATCCAGACGCGTGGCCGTCGCGTCCACAGGAGCGCGTGCACGCGGTCGCGCCACCCCGTCGGGAGGCCCGGGGCACTCCCGTCCTGATCCGCTGCGTCCGCCTCGTGGTCCGGCCGCGTCCCGTCGGTCGCCGTCGCCGTCCCGGTCGCGTCGGCCGAATCGCCCTCGACGCTCTCCCAACGGTCGTGCCCGACGGGGTCGGTCGCGCGCGGCACACCGCCCACGGGGCTGCTCGGCACCTCCGGACCGTGGACCGGAACCGGGGCCGGACCGACCGACGGCGAGCCCGCTGTCGAGGGTGTCCGGCGGAGGTCCCTCGTCGGTGCCGGGCCGCCAGGGGACCCGCCCCGTCGTGGTCGTCGCCCGCTCCGGAGGTCCTCCAGCCGGATGCGGGCCCGGGCCGCCTCGGCGGGGGACGCGTCCGCGCCCCACGCCAGCGCCTCGAGCCGTGCTCGCTCCGCAGCCACGTCGTCGTCGGCCATGCCTACTCCCGTTCCGGGTCCTGCTGCCCGCTCCATGCTCGCACCCAGACACCGATCGTGTCCGCCCGGTGCGCTGTGTCCACCCAGTCCGCAGGGAGTACCACGGGTCCATGAGCACCCCGGCGAACGACCAGCCCCGACCGGCCGACGGCGAGACCCTCGAGCCCCTCAGCCACGACACCCAGTCCGGTGAGGCGGACTACGTCGCGACGAGCCCCGGCGGGACCGGCACCGAGCGGCACGTGCCCACGGCCGACGAGGAGCAGGGCCGCGGCACCGAGTACGACCCCGTCGACCAGGGTCCGCAGCAGGAGGGCCAGGGCGGCTGACCCCGACCGGCCGCGCGGTCAGCGCACCAGACGACGCAGGACCGCCCGCTCGCCCAGGGTCCAGCAGGCACTCGTCACCACGTACACCGCCGCGGCGAGCGGCGCGATCGCCGCGAACAGCACCGACACGAAGGGTGCGACCCTGGCGATCCGCGCCGGCGCGGCTGCCAGAGGATCGGCCTCGGGTACGGCGTTCCAGTGCCGGTCTGCCCGGCGACCTGCCTCGACCACGGCGACGAGGACCGCGAGGAGGACGAGCACGACCCACGCGTGCGTCCACAGCGGCGAAGCGAGCACGGCGACGAGCGAGTGCCCGAGGGGGACCCCGACGAGCGTGCCCTCGAGGAGCGTGTTCGTCGCCCCGCCGATCGTCGCGTGCGTGAAGAGCGTGTACACGAGCGACACCACCGGCGCCTGGGCCAGCGCCGGCAGGCACCCGGCGAGCGGTGAGACCCGCTCCGAGGTGTACAGCTGCTGGACGGCGCGCTGGAGCCGTTCCCGGTCGCCGCGGTGGCGACGGCGCAGGCGTGCGAGTTCCGGTGCCAGCCGTCGGCGGTCCCGTTCCGCACGGACCTGCAGGACGGCCAGCGGGACGAGCAGGGCGCGGACGGCGACGGTGACGACGACGACCGCGAGGGCCGCCGCGAATCCGTCGGCGACGGGGGTGAGTGTGGTGGTCAGGGTGGCGATCACGTCGGCGCCGGCGTGCAGGAGCGCGCCGACGACGGGCAGGGTGGAGATGTCCATGGTGGTCCGATCGGTCGAAGTGGCAGGGTCGTGGGACGGCCCGACCAGCGACGCGGTCAGACCGTGACGACACCGCCCGGCGCCCGCGGGCGCGCGTGCCCGTCGGCATCGGGGTGCGACGACGCGATGCGGGTCCGGAGGCGCGACCACTCCCGGTGTCCTGCCGGCACCGCTCGCGCCGACGGCAGGAGGAGTGCGGCGACGACGACGCTCAACACCAGGACCGCGGCGGCCGTCGCGCATCCCAGAGCGGCGAGGGCGGCCACCGGCAGCAGGTGCCCGGGTGTGCCGACCGCAGCGGGGTCGACGAGTCCCAGCGCGGTGACGATGCGCAGCAGGATCTCGACGACGGCCATGGTGGGTTCAGGCTACCGCCCGCGCGCCGCGGGGTCCGAGGCGGCTCGGGACGGCAGGATGCGGGCATGACCGCTGCATCGCCGAGCACCCCCGCGACGGTGGCCCTGGACCGCGCCGGCGTGCCGTACACGCCGCACGTGTACGAGCACCACGAGACCGCCACCAACTTCGGGGAGGAAGCCGCTGCCGCCCTCGGCCTCCGCGAGGAGCAGGTGTTCAAGACCCTCGTGGTGTCCGTCGACGACACCCTCGCGGTCGCGATCGTCCCCGTCGCGAACCGACTCGACCTCAAGGCCATCGCCGCGGCCGTCGGCGGGAAGAAGGCGACGCTCGCCGACCCCGCCCTCGCGGAGAAGCGCACCGGGTACGTCGTCGGCGGTATCAGCCCTGTCGGCCAGAAGACCGCGCTCCGCACCGTCCTCGACGAATCAGCACTCGCCTACGACAGCATCTTCGTGTCCGGCGGCCGTCGCGGCTTCGACATCGAGCTCACGCCCGCGGACCTCGTACGGGTCACGGACGCGGTCGCGAAGCCCATCGCTCGGACTTGAGTCGAGCCACCGCAAGTTCTTCCGCGGAACGGGAATGACCCCGGCCCTCCTGCGTTGCATTGAGTCGAAGGCACTCAAGTCCAACCAGGAGGTCCACTTGCCAGAGACGTTCGGCTCCGCCGGCAGCGACTCGTTCGACGAGTTCCTCGCCCGCCTGATCGCCGCCCAGCAGAGCGAGCAGCAGTGGGCGCGGCAGCAGCGTCCCGTGCCGTTCGGGCGCCCCGTCGACATCACGCGACTGCTCAGCCGTCGCACCCACCAGCTGCTCCAGCGCACCGCGGAGTACGCGACCGAGCAGGGCCAGCACGAGATCGACGCCCTGCACGTCCTGCACGTGCTCGTCCGCACCGACCCGTTCACCGCGGTCGTCCGCCAGGCCGGCGTCGACCCCGAGCGCCTCGCCGACGAGATCGAGCAGCGCCTGCCCGCGCCCGCCGACGACGCGGTCGCCACCGACGGCCGCCCGGCCCTCACCGGGACCGCGCAGCGCATCCTGCTCGAGGCGACCCAGGCCGCCAAGGGCTTCGGCAGCACCTACACCGACCCCGAGCACGTGTTCTTCGCGCTCGTGATGGACCAGGACACCGTGACCGGGCAGCTGCTCGCGAGCGCCGGCGTCACTCCGCAGGTGATGCAGGAGTACGCGCAGCAGGCCGCGGCGGCCGCACGAGAGGGACGCCCCATGCCCGGAACCACCGAAGCAGCGCAGCAGCAGCAGTCGGAGACCCCGACGCTCGACCAGTACGGCAGCGACCTCACGGCCCGCGCGCGCGAGGGTCGGATCGACCCGGTGATCGGCCGCGCGGACGAGATCGAGCAGGCCGTCGAGATCCTCCTCCGCCGCACCAAGAACAACCCCGTCCTCATCGGCGAGCCCGGCGTCGGCAAGACGGCGATCGTCGAGGGGCTCGCGCAGCGGATCGTTGACGGCGACGTGCCGGCGCTCCTCCAGGGCAAGCGCGTCGTCGCGATCGACCTGCCCGGCATGCTCGCCGGCGCCAAGTACCGCGGTGACTTCGAGGAGCGCCTGACGAAGGTCGTCGACGAGATCGCCGAGCACGCCGAGGACCTCATCGTGTTCGTCGACGAGCTGCACACGCTCGTCGGCGCCGGTGGAGGTGGCGAGGGCGGCTCGATGGACGCCGGCAACATCCTCAAGCCGCGCCTGGCCCGCGGTGACCTGCACATGGTCGGCGCGACCACGCTGAACGAGTACCGCCGCATCGAGAAGGACGCCGCGCTCGAGCGACGCTTCCAGCCGGTGACGGTGGGGGAGCCGAGCGTCGAGGACGCCGTCGCGATCCTCACCGGTCTCGCCCCCCGCTACGAGGAGCACCACGACGTCAGCTACACGCCGGAGGCCCTCCGCGCCGCCGTCGAGCTGTCCCACCGCTACGTGACCGACCGGCACCTGCCGGACAAGGCCATCGACCTCATCGACCAGGCCGGTGCCCGGCGACGTCTCGCCCTCTCGGGCGACGTCGACGTCGCAGCGATCCGCGCCCGGGTCGCGGCGCTCGTCGCGTCCAAGGACGCGGCGGTCGCCGAGGAGCACTACGAGGAGGCGTCGCGCCTGCGCGACGAGATCGACGGCCTGGAGGCCCGGATCACCGCCGCCTCCGAGGCGGACGCGAGCCGCGCCTCCCGTCCGGTGCCAGGTGACCGGATCATCTCGGAGGCCGACATCGCGACCGTGGTGTCCCGCGCCACCGGGATCCCCGCGACGCGCCTGAGCCAGGGCGACCGTTCGCGGCTCGCCGTCCTCGAGGACGAGCTGCACGAGCGCGTCGTCGGCCAGGACGACGCCGTGCAGGCGATCGCCCGCGCGGTGCGCCGCAGCCGCACCGGCATGGGCGACCCGCGTCGTCCGGTCGGGAGCTTCCTGTTCCTCGGTCCGACGGGCGTCGGCAAGACCGAGCTCGCGAAGGCGCTCGCGTCCTCGCTGTTCGGGGACGAGACCGCGATGCTCCGCTTCGACATGAGCGAGTTCGGCGAGCGGCACACCGTCTCGCGGCTCGTCGGTGCCCCTCCGGGGTACGTCGGCTACGACGAGGCCGGGCAGCTCACCGAGCGCGTCCGCCGGAACCCGTACTCGGTGATCCTGCTCGACGAGGTCGAGAAGGCGCACCCGGACGTGTTCAACCTGCTCCTGCAGGTGCTCGACGACGGCCGGCTCACCGACGGGCAGGGTCGGACGGTGGACTTCCGGAACACGGTGGTCATCATGACCTCGAACATCGGGTCCGAGTTCCTCGCGTCCCGGTCCGGTGCGCTCGGGTTCGCTCCCGTGGGCTCCGCTGACGGGTTCGCCGAGGACGACCTGCGTGCACGGGTCACGGCGAAGCTCCGTGAGGCCATGCGGCCCGAGTTCATCAACCGCATCGACGAGATCGTGCTGTTCCGGAAGCTGACGTCGTCGCAGATCACGTCGATCGTGACGCTGTTGCTCGAGGACACCGCGCTCCGGGTGCTCGGCCAGGGGATGACCCTGTCGGTGTCCGACGAGGCCGTCGCCTGGCTCGCCGAGCACGGCTACGAGCCGGAGTACGGCGCCCGGCCGCTCCGTCGCCTCATCCAGCGCGAGGTCGACGACCGCATCGCGAGCCTCGTGGTCGCCGAGTCGGTCCGGGACGGCGACACCGTCCGGGTCGACGTGGTGGACGGAGCCCTGCGCGTCGGTGCGGCGCGACCGGCGGAGGTCTGATCCGGCGTCCCGGACCGCCGACGAACGGCCCGGTGTCCTCGTGACACCGGGCCGTTCGTCGTCGTCGGGAACAATTCCGATCAATTTCTGCGAAAGATGCTTGCGCAGGCATTCCCGGTGTGGATAGTGTTCTCGAGCACACCGTCAGTACGAGACCGAAAGGGGGCGAACACCCATGATGATCACCGCCATCACGACGCACGGCACCACGCCGTTCCGTGGGATCACCGGGCTCTTCGGCACTCCTTTCCGAGTCCGCTGACCGGAAGCATCCGCTCCACGACACCACTGCGCACCCAGCGCCGCTGAGCCTGAGCTCGCGACCGCTGTCCGCGACGTCCGCCGTGCCCGAACCGCCTCGTGCGATCGGGTACGGCGGCGCCGAGGAATGCGCACGGCATGTCCGTGGTCAACGACGCTCACCTCATAGGACTGCATTCCGAGAATGCACCCGCGTGCATTCTCGTCGTTGCCGATCCGCCATTCTCGCGTGCGCGCCGTCGCGTTCTTCGGCTCGCACCGCTTTCGTTCCTTCGGCCCGCACCCCGGGTCGGTTCGTCGTGCCCGGGGACCGCCCGGGCGACCATCCAGCAGGGGATCCACACCATGTCCACGAAGACCACCACCCGTCCTCCCGACACCCGCGCGGTGCGCCGGGTCTCGCTGCCCGACCGCATCGCACTCCGCATCGGCCTCTGGCTGATCCTGTGGAGCCGACGCACCACGCCCGTGCCGGTGACCGTCGACTTCGCGACCCGGCAGCGGATCGAGCGCGAGCGCCGTGAGCAGCAGCTGCGGGTCCTGCTGCGGAGCGGCACGATGCACCTCTGGCGCTGAGTGGCGCTGGGCGTCCGGCACCGTGGCGTGCGAGGTGCCGGACGCCCGCCATCGGCGCGCTCGTTCGGTGCGAGGTTTCGCGCATCGTGCGACGCTTCCCGCCTCGCACCCTGTGCGGAACCTCGCACGCTGCCGCAGCACCCTCGCACCGTGCGAGTGACCCGCCGGCACCTCGTACCGTGCGCGTCCATCCGAGCGCCTCGACTGCCGTACCGTTGTGCGGTGACCGAAACCGCTGCTGCCCTCGTCGACCGACTCACCGCGATCGTGCAGGACTTCCCGAAGCCGGGCATCCTCTTCCGCGACGTGACGCCCGTGTTCTCGGACCCGGTGGCGTTCGGCCGGGTGTGCGAGGCCCTCGCGGCACCGTTCGCCGTGGGGGAGGGGTTCCAGGCCGTCGCCGGCATCGAGGCCCGTGGGTTCGCCCTCGCCGGTGGCATCGCCGCCCAGCACCAGGTCGGCGTCCTGACCGTCCGCAAGGCCGGCAAGCTCCCGGGCGAGGTCCTCAGCGAGCAGTACGCGCTCGAGTACGGCGAGGCCGAGCTCGAGCTCCGCCCGGGCCAGCTCCCGCAGGGCACGCGGGTGCTCGTCGTCGACGACGTCCTCGCGACCGGCGGCACCGCGGCCGCGACCATCACGCTGCTCGAGCGCGCGGGCTACGAGGCGATCGGGTTCGCCGCACTGCTCGAGCTCGACGGCCTCGCCGGCCGGGAGCGCGTCGAGGCCCGCGTCCCGGTGACGACCCTCGGGGCCGTCCCGGCCTGACGGACCGCGCCGTCCCGGCCTGACGGACCGCGCCGTTCCGGTCTGACGGACCTGCCCCGACGGGACCGCGCCGCGACCGACGGACCCGCACCGACGGGACCGCGCCGCGACTGACGGAGCCGCACCGTGCCTCCCGGCCGTTCCTGCACACCCGCGCCATCGCCGGACCCGCTCCACAGGCGAGCCGCACCCGGGCCGCCGCGCACTAGTCTTGACCCACCCCTGATCGAACCGAGGAGCACCACGATCGTGACCGACGCAGTCGCACCAGAGCCCGCAGACCTTCCCCAGGCACCCGAGCCCCGCACCGCGACGACCGCCACGACGGGCACCGAACTCTTCGACGGCGAGCGCGGCGTCGTCGCCATCCGGGTCGACGGCGTCCTCAAGGACCTCGCTGCGGACGTCCAGGCGGGCGAAACCGCCGAGGCCGTGACGCTGCAGGAGCAGGACGGGCTGGACATCCTCCGCCACTCCGCGGCACACGTGCTCGCGCAGGCCGTCCAGCAGATCAACCCCGACGCCAAGCTCGGCATCGGCCCGCCCGTCACCGACGGCTACTACTACGACTTCGACGTCGCCGAGCCGTTCACGCCCGAGGACCTCAAGGCGATCGAGAAGGGCATGGACCGCATCGTCAAGCAGGCCCAGCGCTTCCGTCGCGTGGTCGTCACCGACGCCGAAGCCCGCGAACGCATGGCGGGGGAGCCGTTCAAGCAGGAGCTCATCGGCCTGAAGGGCGCCGCGGAGTCCGGCGACTCGGGCGAGAGCGTCGAGGTCGGCGCCGGCGAACTCACGGTGTACGAGAACGTCGACCCGAAGACGGGCGAGGTGCTCTGGCAGGACCTCTGTCGCGGTCCGCACGTCCCGCACACCCGCTGGATCGGCAACGCGTCGAAGCTCATGCGCGTCGCGGCGGCCTACTGGCGCGGTTCGGAGAAGAACCCGCAGCTGCAGCGCGTCTACGGCACCGCCTGGCCCGACAAGGACCAGCTGAAGGCGTACCTCGTCCGCCTCGAAGAAGCCGCCAAGCGCGACCACCGCAAGCTCGGAGCCGAGCTCGACCTGTTCTCGTTCCCGGACGAGATCGGCTCGGGCCTGGCGATCTTCCACCCGAAGGGCGGCATCATCCGCCGCGAGATGGAGGACTACTCGCGCCGCCGGCACGAGCAGGAGGGCTACTCCTTCGTCTACACGCCGCACATCACCAAGGGCGACCTGTTCGAGCAGTCCGGGCACCTCGGCTGGTACAAGGACGGCATGTTCCCGGCCATGCACATGGACGAGGCCCGCGACGAGGACGGCAACGTCACGCGGCAGGGGGCGGACTACTACCTCAAGCCGATGAACTGCCCGATGCACATCCTGGCCTACCGTTCGCAGGCCCGCTCCTACCGCGACCTGCCCCTGCGGATGTTCGAGTTCGGCACGGTCTACCGCAACGAGAAGTCGGGTGTGATCCACGGGCTCACCCGTGTCCGCGGCATGACCCAGGACGACGCCCACATCTTCACCACACAGGAGAAGATGAAGGAGGAGCTCACCACGACCCTCGAGTTCGTGCTGTCCCTCCTGCGCGACTACGGTCTCGACGACTTCTACCTCGAGCTCTCCACGAAGGACCCGGAGAAGTACGTCGGTGACGACGGGGTCTGGGAGGTCGCGACGAACACCCTGCGCGAGGTCGCGGAGGAGTCCGGGCTCGAACTCGTGCCCGACCCCGCCGGCGCGGCGTTCTACGGCCCGAAGATCTCGGTCCAGGCCCGCGACGCCATCGGCCGCACCTGGCAGATGTCGACCGTCCAGCTCGACTTCAACCTGCCCGAGCGCTTCGAGCTCGAGTACACGGCACCGGACGGCACCCGGCAGCGCCCCGTGATGATCCACCGGGCCCTGTTCGGCTCGATCGAGCGGTTCTTCGGCGTCCTCACCGAGCACTACGCGGGCGCCTTCCCGGCCTGGCTCGCACCGGTGCAGGTCGTCGGCATCCCGGTCGCCGCCGAGTACGGCGACTACCTCGACGAGGTCGTCGCGAAGCTCCGGTCGCACGGCGTCCGCGCCGAGGTCGACCACTCGGACGACCGCATGCAGAAGAAGATCCGCACGCACACCAAGGCGAAGGTGCCGTTCCAGCTCATCGCCGGCGGCGACGACCGCGACGCCGGGGCGGTGTCCTTCCGCTTCCGCGACGGTCGCCAGGACAACGCGGTGCCGGTCGACGAGGCCGTGGAGCGCATCCTCACCGCGATCCGCGAGCGCGCGCAGGTCTGATGCCCCAGCCAGGAGGCCCCGATCAGGTCCCCGGGACCGGTCACGTCGACGGCGTGGTCGGCTCCCGGGCCGCTGGTCGGTCGGATGGTGCGTCGGAAGCGTCCGGTGCGTCGGAAGCGGCTGCTGCGTCTGCTGTCCCTGGTGCCGACGATCCGCTGGTCATCCGCGACGCGGCGACCGGCGCGGCCGTCCCCGATGCCTTCCAGCGACTCTGGAACCCGCACCGGATGGCGTACATCGACGCCGGCCGCGAAGGACGGGGTCGCGGCCACGAGGACGACTGCCCGTTCTGCGAGGCGCCGCACAAGTCCGACGAGGACGCCCTCATCGTCGCCCGCGGGGAGCACGCCTACGTGCTCCTCAACCTCTTCCCGTACAACAACGGGCACCTGCTCGTGTGCCCGTACCGGCACGTCCCCCTCTACGACGAGGCGACGCCGGACGAACTCCGCGAGATGGGCGAGCTGACGCAGACCGCGATGCGGGTCCTGCGTGCGGTCTCGCACTGCGACGGGTTCAACATCGGGATGAACCAGGGCGAGGTCGCCGGTGCCGGGGTCGCGGGGCACCTGCACCAGCACATCGTGCCGCGGTGGCAGTCCGACTCGAACTTCTTCCCGATCATCGCCCGAACGAAGTCGATGTCCCAGCTGCTCGGGGAGACCCGCCGAATCGTCGCGGAAGGCTGGCCGACGGACCACTAGACTGTCGGCATCATGAGCGACAGCAGCAGCACCCCGAGCACCCCCGGCACCTCGATCACCGGCTCCGACCGCGTCAAGCGCGGCCTCGCGGAGATGCTCAAGGGCGGCGTCATCATGGACGTCGTCGACGCCGAGCAGGCCCGCATCGCGGAGGAAGCCGGCGCGACCGCCGTCATGGCGCTCGAGCGCGTCCCCGCGGACATCCGTGCGCAGGGCGGCGTCGCCCGCATGTCCGACCCGTCGATGATCGAGGAGATCATCGCCTCGGTGTCGATCCCCGTGATGGCGAAGGCCCGCATCGGCCACTTCGTCGAGGCGCAGGTGCTGCAGGAGCTCGGCGTCGACTACATCGACGAGTCCGAGGTGCTCTCGCCCGCCGACTACGTCAACCACATCGACAAGTGGAACTTCACCACGCCCTTCGTCTGCGGTGCGACCAACCTCGGTGAAGCCCTCCGTCGCATCACCGAGGGCGCGGCCATGATCCGCTCCAAGGGTGAAGCCGGCACGGGTGACGTGTCCGAGGCCACCAAGCACATCCGCACGATCAACAAGGAGATCGCTGCCCTCCGGTACCTCAAGGAGGACGAGCTCTACGTCGCCGCGAAGGAGCTCCAGGCCCCCTTCGACGTCGTCAAGGAGGTCGCGCAGACCGGCAAGCTCCCCGTGGTGCTCTTCACCGCGGGCGGTGTCGCCACCCCGGCCGACGCCGCGATGATGATGCAGCTCGGCGCGGACGGTGTGTTCGTCGGCTCCGGCATCTTCAAGTCGGGCGACCCGGCCAAGCGCGCCGCGGCGATCGTCAAGGCCGTGACCTTCCACGACGACCCGAAGGTGATCGCCGAGGTCTCCCGCGGGCTCGGTGAGGCCATGGTCGGCATCAACGTCGCCGACGTCCCGGCCCCGCACCGCCTGGCCGAGCGTGGCTGGTAGTCCGACCGCGCACCCCCGCATCGGCGTCCTCGCCCTCCAGGGCGACTTCCGCGAGCACATCGCCTCGCTGACGGAGCTCGGCGCCGACGTCGTGCCGCTCCGTCGTCCGGAGGAGATCGCGTCGCTCGACGGCGTGGTCGTCCCCGGCGGTGAGTCGAGCGTCATGGACAAGCTGTCCCGGGCGTTCGGCGTCGCGGAACCACTGGCGGAGGCCATCCGCGGCGGGCTCCCGACGTACGGCACCTGCGCGGGCATGATCATGCTGTCCTCCCGGATCGCCGCGGGCATCCCGGGCCAGCAGACGCTCGACGTCCTCGACACGACCGTGCGGCGGAACGCGTTCGGCAGCCAGAACGACTCGTTCGAGATCGACATCCCGATGCCGGAGCTCGGCGAGGCGCCCGTGCACGCGGTGTTCATCCGGGCGCCCGTGGTGGAGGAGCACGGTCCGGGCGTCGAGGTCCTCGGGGCGCTGCCCGACGGCCAGGTCGTGGCGGTGCAGCAGGGCAACGTCATCGCCAGCGCGTTCCACCCCGAGGTCGCGGGGGAGGACCGGTTCCACCGGCGCTTCCTCGATCTCGTGCACGCCTCCTGACGCGGAGCGCGGTCGCGCCCCGCGCGGCGGTGCCGCGAGACTCGCCGTGGGCGACAGTCCTCGCGCCGCCAAGCCCGAGAACTGTCGTTCACCGCGAGACTCGCCCACAGGCGGGCGGGGGACCGTTTGCGTGAGGAGGCCAGCGCGCCGGAGCCGCACCGTGCCTCCCGGCCCGGTACACTGACCAGGATTTTCCGCAAGACGCAAGGAGCACCGTGTCCGGGCATTCCAAGTGGGCAACGACCAAGCACAAGAAGGCGGTCATCGACCAGCGCCGTGCGAAGTCGTTCGCGAAGCTGATCAAGAACATCGAGGTCGCCGCGAAGATGGGCGGCGCCGACCTGTCGGGCAACCCGACCCTGGTCGACGCCGTGCAGAAGGCGAAGAAGACCTCGGTGCCGAACGACAACATCGACCGCGCCATCAAGCGCGGCGCCGGTCTGACCGGTGAGTCGATCGAGTACACGACGATCATGTACGAGGGCTACGGCCCGAACGGCGTCGCCATGCTCATCGAGTGCCTCACGGACAACAAGAACCGTGCCGCGGCCGAGGTGCGCACGGCGATGAGCCGCAACGGCGGCACCATGGCCGACCCGGGCAGCGTCGCCTACAACTTCTCCCGCAAGGGCGTCATCTCGGTCACGAAGACGGACGGCCTCGACGAGGACACCGTCATGGGTGCCGTCCTCGACGCCGGCGTCGAGGACGTCATCGACCAGGGCGGCGGCTTCGAGGTCATCACCGAGGCGTCCGACCTCGTCGCGGCACGCACCGCGCTGCAGGACGCCGGCATCGACTACGACTCGGCCGACGCCGAGTTCGTCCCGGGCCTCAAGGTCCCGATCGACGCCGACACCGCGCGCAAGGTGTTCAAGCTCATCGACGCGCTCGAGGACTCCGACGACGTGCAGAACGTCTACGCGAACTTCGACATCCCCGCGGACGTCCAGGCCGAGCTCGACGAGGACGAGGACTAGTCCGATGCTCCGGGTGCTCGGGGTCGACCCCGGGCTGACCCGGTGCGGCGTCGGCGTGGTCGAGGTCGCACCGAACCGGCGTGCCCGGCTCGTGCACGTGACCGTCGTCCGGACACCGGCGGACATGGCGCTCGAGCAACGGCTGCTGCGGATCGCCGACGGCATCGCCGCGGAGATCGACGAGCACCGCCCGCAGGCCGTCGCGGTCGAGCGCGTCTTCGCGCAGGCGAACGTCCGGACCGTCATGGGCACCGCCCAGGCGGCCGGGCTGGCCCTGCACGCCGCCGCGGCGCGCGGCCTGCCCGTCGGGCTCCACACGCCCTCCGAGGTCAAGGCGGCGATCACGGGCTACGGCAACGCCGACAAGCGACAGGTCCAGGCGATGATCGCCGCGGTCCTCGGCCTCGCCGAGGCCCCCAAGCCAGCGGACGCCGCCGACGCGTTGGCCCTGGCCGTCTGTCATGCCTGGAGGCTCGGATCACCCGACCAGGTCGGGTCCGGCCCGTCGACGCTCACGCCGGCCCAACGCGCGTGGCGGGACGCCCAGCAGGGGACGGGCGCGGATTCGCCCCTCGCGCGGGCAGCGGCGGCCGCGGCGCGCGGCGGCGCACGGGGCGTCGCGCGTGGTGCCGGGGCATCGTCGGTGGGCGGCCCTAGGCTCGGAGCATGATCGCGAGTCTCCGGGGCACATGCATCGACGTCGCCGGGTCGAGCGTGGTGATCGAGGTCGGTGGTGTCGGGTACGCCGTCACCGTCACACCCGCTCACGCCCTCACGATGCGGCACGGCGCCGAGGTCTTCGTGCGCACCGCCATGATCGTGCGTGAGGACGAGCACCTCCTCTTCGGGTTCGAGACCACCGACGCGCTCCGCGTCTTCGACCTCCTCCGCAGCGTCTCCGGCGTCGGGCCCAAGTCCGCGCTCGGCGTCCTGGCACACATGGACCCCGGCCAGATCGCGACCGCCGTCGCGCACGAGGACGACGCCGCCTTCCGCAAGGTGTCCGGCATCGGCCCGAAGACCGCGAAGCTCATCACGGTCGCCCTCGCCGGCAAGCTCGCCGCGTTCGAGCAACCGGCCGCTGTGACACCCGGTTCGGCGACGGGCGCGCACCCGGCATCGGACGACGTCGTGATCGCCCTGGTCGGTCTCGGCTGGCGCGAGGACGCCGCCCGTTCCGCGGTCGACGCCGTGGTCACCGAGGACCCGGCCGCCGCGACGTTCGGCACGCAGGCACTGCTCCGTGCCGCACTCGGGGCCCTGCGTCCCGCCGGTGCCGGCCGGTGAGCGGCATCACGGCAGCGGGCGCCGAGTCGCAGGAGGAACTCGCGTTCGAAGGGGCGCTGCGTCCGCGGTCGCTCGACGAGTTCGTCGGACAGCGCAAGGTCCGGGGGCAGCTCGACCTCCTGCTGAAGGCCGCCGCGATGCAGGAGCGCACCCCCGACCACATCCTGATGGCCGGGCCGCCCGGGCTCGGCAAGACCACGCTCGCGATGATCGTGGCGCACGAGTCGGGCAGGCCCCTGCGGATGTCCAGCGGGCCGGCGATCCAGCACGCCGGTGACCTCGCCGCCGTGCTCTCGTCGCTCGTCCCCGGCGAGGTCCTCTTCATCGACGAGATCCACCGGATGGCGCGTTCGGCGGAGGAGATGCTCTACCTCGCGATGGAGGACTTCCGGATCGACGTCATGGTGGGCAAGGGCGCCGGGGCGACGAGCATCCCGCTCGACCTCGCGCCGTTCACCCTGGTCGGCGCCACGACCCGCTCCGGGCTCCTGCCGAACCCGCTCCGTGACCGCTTCGGCTTCACCGCGCACCTCGAGTTCTACGAGAAGGACGAGCTCGAGCAGGTGCTCATCCGCGCCGCCCACCTCCTCGAGCTCGACATCGACCGGACCGCCCTGCGTGAGATCGCCGGACGGAGTCGGGGGACCCCGCGCATCGCGAACCGGCTCCTGCGCCGCGTCCGCGACTTCACGCTCGTGCACCGACCGCGCGACGGCATGGCCGCGGTGCAGGGAGCGCTCGAGCTGTACGACGTCGACGAGCTCGGACTCGACCGGCTCGACCGGGCGGTGGTCGAGACGATGCTGACCCGGTTCGATGGGGGCCCGGTGGGCCTCAACACCCTCGCCGTGGCCGTCGGGGAAGAATCCGAGACCATCGAGTCCGTGGTGGAGCCGTTCCTCGTCCGGGTCGGTCTCGTGACACGGACGCCACGCGGTCGGATCGCCACACCCCAGGCCTGGCGGCACTTCGGCCTGGCGCCGGGGCAGACGTCGGGCGGCCCCGCGCTGTTCGACGACGCGGACTGAGCCGACCGCACCCCTCCGCACAGACTGTGCACGAGCCGGGTGGACAGGTTCCCGTCCGGCGCGTGCCCTAGACTGCTACGGCCCGAAACCGAGCAACCAGAGAAGGCATCGCATCATGGGTCAAGAAGTCGTCCTCATCGTCATCGTCGTGGCGTTCGCGGCCTTCATGTTCTACAACAGCCGCAAGCGCAAGAAGCAGCAGGCCGACCTCGCCACCAAGATGGTGCCGGGCGCGCAGGTCATGCTCTCGTTCGGCCTCTACGGCAAGCTCCTGTCGGTCGACGACGAGAAGGTCACCGCCGAGGTCGAGATCGCCCCGGGCACGATCGTGACCGTGCACCGTCAGACGCTCTCGCGCGTGGTCGACGAGACCGCGGACGACGTCGACACCGCCGTCGCGCCGGAGGACGAGCCGAAGCGCGTCACCGAGCTCAACGGTCAGCCGGTCATCGACGACCAGGCCCCGACCTACGGTGAGCGCACCGACGAGACGAACCGCAAGAACGACCACTGACAACCTGGGCTGCCGGGTCGTGAGGCCCGGCGGCACCGCTCCTGCCGTCGGCTCCCGTCGTCGGTCCTGACAGAAAGACGAGACGACCGGTGGCACGATCGACACCCGTCAAGAAGGCGCTCCGCTCGCTCACCTGGCTGGTGATCCTGATGGCGGTCCTCGCGGGGCTCAACACCGCCGCGTCGATCCTGGCGAGCACCACCAAGGACGACACCGGGAAGTGGTTCGCCGGCGCGAGCTGGGTGCCGGAGCTGGCACTGGACCTCCAGGGCGGCACGCAGCTGACCCTGGCGGCGCAGAACACGGAGGGTGACTCGGTCACGAGCCAGCAGCTCAACCAGGCCGTCAACATCATCCGCCAGCGCATCAACGCGACGGGTGTGTCGGAGTCGCAGATCAACACCCAGGGGACGAACAACATCGTCGTCTCCATCCCGGGCAAGCCCGACAAGGCGACGATCGACCGGATCGAGGCCGCGGCGAAGCTGACGTTCCGCCCGGTGCTCTACACCGAGGCCGCGACGAACGCCGCGGTCGGCGGCAGCGGCTCCACCGCCTCACCCACGCCGTACACGCCGCCCGCGTCGCTCCAGGCGACGCCGAGCACGAAGCCGACGAACGGCAGCGACCTGTCGCAGGTGACCCCGGCGCTGCAGGCCCTGTACGACAACTACAACTGCAAGGCGCCGGACGACGTCACGACCGCCCCGGACGACGAGCCGCTCGTCACGTGCGACCAGGACGGCACCGCGAAGTACATCCTCGGTCCGGTCGAGGTCTCGGGCTCCGGCATCAGCAACGCCACCTCGGGCCTGGCCACCGACTCGCAGGGCGCCTCGACCGGTCAGTGGGCCGTCAACCTGACCTTCTCGGGCAAGAGCTCGGACGACTTCCGTGACGTCACGAGCCGCCTGGTCAAGCTGCAGGCGCCGCAGAACCAGTTCGCGATCGTCCTGGACGGCACGATCATCACGGCCCCCGCCGCCAACGCCGCGATCACGAACGGCAAGGCGCAGATCTCCGGCAACTTCACCGCGGAGTCCGCGAAGACGCTCGCCGACCAGCTCAAGTACGGCGCGCTGCCGATCAACTTCCAGGTGCAGTCGAACGAGAACATCTCGGCGACGCTCGGTACGGCGCAGCTCGTCGGCGGACTCGTCGCGGGCCTGATCGGCCTCATCCTGGTGATCATCTACTCGGTCATCCAGTACCGGGCACTCGCGTTCGTCACCGTCCTCTCGCTGGCGGTCGCCGCGGCCCTGACCTACCTCGTCATCGCGATCATGTCGTGGCGCGTCGACTACCGGCTCTCGCTCGCGGGCGTCGCCGGTCTGATCGTGGCGATCGGCATCACGGCGGACTCGTTCATCGTGTACTTCGAACGCATCCGCGACGAGCTGCGCGACGGACGCGGTCTCGAAGGCGCGGTCGAGGCCGGTTGGCGCCGAGCCCTCCGCACGATCCTCGCGTCCGACTCGATCAACTTCCTCGCCGCGGTCGTGCTCTACATCCTCGCGGTGAGCGACGTGAAGGGCTTCGCGTTCACGCTGCTCCTCACGACCCTGATCGACGTCGTCGTGGTGGTGCTCTTCACGCACCCGATGATGCAGCTCATCGCCCGCAGCCGGTTCTTCGGCGAGGGGCACCGGTTCAGCGGGCTCGACCCGTCGGCCCTCGGCGCGGTCTACCGCGGACGCGCGCAGTTCCGCGCACCGGTGGTCGACGGCAAGCGCCAGCGACGCAGCGCCGGTGAGGCGCAGCGCCGCCAGACCATCGCCGAGCGCAAGGCCCGCGAAGCCGCGGGCGACACCGGCAGCACGCCGGACGGGAAGGACGACTGATGGCCAGCTTCAGCCAGTTCGGCAGCGACCTCTACACGGGGAAGCGGTCGTACGACATCGTCGGCCGGCGCCGCACGTGGTACCTCGTCGCGATCATCGCGATCGTGCTCTCGCTCGGGGTGCCGTGGCTCCGGGGCGGGTACCAGCTCGGGATCGAGTTCACCGGCGGTTCGGAGTTCACGATCTCCGACGTCAAGACCACCGACCAGACGATCGCGACCGACACCGTCGAGTCGATCGTCCCGGAGGGCATCCCGCGCGTCTCCCAGCTCGGCCAGCACGGTATCCGCGTGCAGACCGGCCAGCTGACCGACCGAGAGACCACCGAGGTCCAGGACGCCCTCGCGAAGGCGTACGGCGTGCCGGACAGCCAGGTCGCCGCGACCTTCATCGGTGCGACCTGGGGTGCGGACGTCCTCGCGCAGGCGATCCGGGGCCTGGTGATCTTCCTCGCCCTCGCCGCCGTGGTCATGGCGCTCTACTTCCGTACCTGGAAGATGTCGGTCTCGGCGATGGTGGCGCTGCTGCACGACCTGCTGATCACGGCGGGCGTCTACGGCATCGTCGGCCTCGAGGTCACGCCCGCCGCGGTGATCGGCTTCCTGACGATCCTCGGCTACTCCCTGTACGACACCGTCGTGGTCTTCGACAAGGTCCGGGAGAACACCTCCCAGGAGAGCTCGCGGACGTTCACGCAATCGGTCAACCTCGCCGTGAACCAGACGCTCGTCCGGTCGATCAACACCTCGGTCGTCGCCCTGCTGCCCGTCGCGGCGATCCTCTTCATCGGGTCCTACGTCCTCGGCGCCGGCACACTCCGCGACATCTCCCTCGCCCTGTTCATCGGCATCATCGTCGGCACCTACTCGACGATCTTCATCGCGTCGCCGATGTACGCCCACCTGCGCGAGAACGAGCCGAAGATCCGCCAGGCCGACGCCAAGAAGGTGCAGGCGGCGGCGAAGCGGCAGCAGCAGGTCGACGCGACGGCCGACGTCTGATGGCGGTCGAGATCACCGACATCGACGTCGCCGAAGCCCGTCGTCGTCTCGCTGCGGGCGCGAAGCTCTTCGACGTGCGCGAGCAGTCCGAATGGGACGAGGTGCACGCCCCCGAGGCGACGCTCGTCCCGATGTCGGAGCTCGTCGCCCGGTGGCAGGAGATCGACGGCGGGGACACCCCGGCGATGGTCATCTGCCACTCGGGTGGCCGCTCGGCCCGGGTCGTCGCGGCCCTCGAACAGTCCGGCGTCCCGGCGGTGAACGTCGTCGGCGGGATGACCGCGTGGGAGCAGTCGGGCGCCGAGGTCGTCCGCGGTGCTCAGAGCGAACCGCGTCACGAGCACTGACCGGACGCGCGTAGTCTTGTTGGATCGAACGCGGAGCGAATCCGCTCCGGACGAGGTCTCGGGAGGCGCATCATGACCGACACGCGCGAATCCACGCCGTCGGACGCGCCGAGCCGCCCGGCCTCGCCCGCCCGCCCGACGAGCCCCATCGGTCCGAACACGACCGGCAACATCGGGTCGCTCCGGTCGTTGCTGCCGCGCCTGTTCTCCCGCGCACAGCCCGCCGGCGCCGTGGACACGCTGATCCGCACGGTCCGCTCGCACCACCCGAAGGCCGACGTCACGCTCATCGAGCGGGCGTACTCGACCGCCGAGCAGGCACACGACGGCCAGAAGCGCAAGTCCGGCGAGCCGTACATCACGCACCCGGTGGCGGTCGCGCAGATCCTCGCCGACCTCGGCATCGGGACGATCACCATCGCCGCGGCGCTCCTGCACGACACGGTCGAGGACACCGACTACCAGCTCGATCAGCTCCGTGCCGACTTCGGCGACGAGATCGCGATGCTGGTCGACGGTGTCACGAAGCTCGACAAGGTGAAGTACGGCGACAGCGCGCAGGCCGAGACGGTCCGCAAGATGGTCATCGCGATGTCGAAGGACATCCGCGTGCTCGTCATCAAGCTCGCCGACCGCCTCCACAACGCCCGCACGTGGGGCTTCGTGGAGTCAGCGTCCGCGACGCGCAAGGCCAAGGAGACGCTCGAGATCTACGCGCCGCTGGCGCACCGGCTCGGCATCCAGATGATCAAGCTGGAGCTCGAAGACCTCTCGTTCGCGGTGCTCCACCCGAAGCTCTACGTCGAGATCGACAGCCTCGTCAAGGAGCGGCAGCCGAAGCGCGAGCAGTTCGTGCAGAACGTCATCGGCACCTTGAAGAAGGACCTCAAGGCCGCGAAGATCCGCGGCGACGTGATGGGGCGCCCGAAGCAGTACTACTCGATCTACCAGAAGATGATCGTGCGCGGGCGCGAGTTCGACGAGATCTACGACCTCGTGGGCATCCGGGTGCTCGTCCCGACCGTCCGCGACTGCTACGCGATGCTCGGGTCCGTCCACGCCCGGTGGACGCCGCTGCCGGGTCGCTTCAAGGACTACATCGCGACGCCGAAGTTCAACCTCTACCAGTCGCTGCACACCACGGTCCTCGGGCCGCAGGGGCGGGCGGTCGAGATCCAGATCCGCACGCACGAGATGCACCAGCGCGCCGAGTTCGGTGTCGCCGCGCACTGGAAGTACAAGCAGCGGGTCACCGGTCGCGACGTCGACACCTCGAGCCAGGACGACCAGGACATGGCCTGGCTCGCCCACATCACGGACTGGCAGGCCGAGACCAGCGACCCGGGCGAGTTCCTCGACTCCCTCCGCTACGAGATCGGCGCGAAGGAGACCTACGTCTTCACCCCGCAGGGCAAGGTCATCGGCCTGCCCTCCGGCGCGACCCCGGTCGACTTCGCGTACGCCGTGCACACCGAGATCGGGCACCGCACCATGGGCGCCAAGGTCAACGGTCGGCTCGTCCCGCTCGAGAGCGCGCTGTCGAGCGGCGACGTCGTGGAGATCTTCACCTCGAAGAACCCCGACTCCGGCCCGAGCCAGGACTGGCTGCAGTTCGTGCGGAGCCCCCGCGCCCGGAACAAGATCAAGCAGTGGTTCACGAAGGAGCGCCGCGAGGAGGCGATCGAGCAGGGCCGCGACGCCATCGCACGCGCGATGCGGAAGCAGAACCTGCCGTTGCAGCGCATCCTCAGCCAGGACACCATCGCCGAGGTCGCCTCGTCGATGCGCTACGAGGACGTGTCCGCGCTCTACGCCGCGATCGGCGAGGGTCACGTGTCGACCCAGTCCGTGATCGAGAAGGTGCTCGGGAGCGTCCAGACCGAGACCGAGACGGACGAGCCAGAGCTCGCGTTCCCGCGACAGATCACCAGCCGGCAGCTGCGCAACAGCGACTCGGGCGTGCTCGTCCGCGGCGCCCCGGACATCCTCGTGAAGCTCGCGAAGTGCTGCACCCCGGTGCCGGGCGACCAGATCGTCGGCTTCATCACCCGCGGGCAGGGCGTGTCGGTGCACCAGGCGGCGTGTTCGAACGTCAAGTCGCTGATGAACGAGCCCGACCGGATGATCGAGGTCGAGTGGGCGCCGTCGTCGAAGTCGGTCTTCCTCGTGCAGATCCAGATCGAGGCGCTGGACCGTTCAGGCCTGCTCAGCGACGTCACACGGGTGCTGACCGACCACCACGTCAACATCCTCTCGGCGACGGTCTCGACGTCCTCCGACCGCCTGGCGCTCAGCCGGTTCGTGTTCGAGATGGGTGACACCACCCACCTCGACCGCGTGCTGAACGCCGTACGCCGGATCGACGCCGTGTACGACGTCTACCGCGTCAGCGCCGGCTGACGCGGCCCCGCGCCGGGCTCACGCACCGGGCGCAAAGAACACGGTGGCCATCCGCCGCTCCGCCTGGCGGGCCATCGGGACAACGCCGAGCCGTTCGAGGGCGTGCCGGAGGTCGTCGAGCGGTACGAGCCCGGTGGCGACCAGGCCCCGCACGGCGTCCTCGTCCGCCCGGTGCATGCGACCCGCGGACGGCCCCGGGGCCCGCAGCAGGTCGACCGCCGTGCGCAACGGGACCGTGAGGCGAAGCCCCGCCAGTTCCGTGACGTCCTCCGGAGCGAGTCCGACGTCACGGACCCGGACGGTCGGGTCGTCGACCCGCAACCGGACTCGTCCGGGCAGCACGCACTCGTGGGGGAGCGGCGACCGCGAGAGCGCTCCCCACACCCAGGCTGCGGTGCGGGTCGCGGCGACGAGGCGCCGGTCCGGCAGCGACCAGGCGGCGGCCGCGGCGCGCAGCGCCGCGTCCTGCGGCTCTGCCGGGGACGCCCAGCACTCGCCGACGGCGACGAGTTCGCCGGCCAGGACGGCCGCGCGGAGTTCTGCCTCCGGCCAGTCGTCGGTCGTCAGCAGGCGCGGTCGGGGCACCTCGTCATCCTGCCCGACGCGCGTGCTCCAGCCGGCCGCCTGTGGACAGGACGGGCGTGCCGGAGGGCTGCCGTGCCTCCCGGCCGCAGCGCGTCAGCGCCCGACGACGCCGCACAATCGCTCCCGGTCAGCGCAGCACGTCGGCGCGGTGCACGAGTGCCGCAGCGCCGATGAGCGGCCCGTCCTGCGACAGCCCGGTCGGGACGATCCGCACCTTCGTGACGAAGGGGAACTCGGCCCGCTCCGCGACCGCCTGCCGCGCGTACTCGAAGAGGTCGGGGGAGACGTGTGAGAAGCCCCCGCCGATCGCGACGACCTCGAGGTCGACCAGGCTCGTGGCGGCGGCGATCGCCTGCCCGAGCGCGCGACCGCTGCGCTGGACGGCGGCCACCGCGACCTCGTCACCCGCGGCGTACGCGGCCGCGAGCTCCTCGCCCGTCGTGCCGGTGAACCCCTGACGCTGCGCCCATGCGACCGTCTTGGGGCCGCTGGCCACGGCCTCGAGGCAGCCGGTCCCGCCGCACGCGCACGCGTCGTCGAAGCCACCGCACTCGACGTGCCCGATGTGCCCGGCGTTGCCGGTGGGGCCGCTCACGGTCCGGCCGTGCAGGATCAGCCCGCCGCCGACGCCCGTCGACACGATCATGCCCATGACGTGGTCGGACCCCTGCGCGGCACCGACCCAGTGCTCCGCGAGCGTGATGGCGAGGCCGTCCATCCGGAGCGTCACCGGCACGCCGGCGGGGACGTGCTGCGCGACGCGGTCACGGAGCGGGTAGCCGCGCCAGACCGGCATGTTGAGCGGCGACACGAGACCGTTGACCTCGTCCACGGGGCCGGCTGACCCGATCCCGACACCGATGAGCGTCGCGTCCGCGGGCAGGGTCGCCAGGGTCGCGGTGACGACCTCGTCGACGGCGGCCTGCAGTTCGTCGGAGGTCCGGCCGGGGCCGGTCGGGCTGCGGTGCCGCGTCCCCGGCAGGACGACGCCCTGGTCGGTGACCAGGGCCGCCTCGACCTTGGTGCCGCCGAGGTCGACCGCCAGGGCGAGGGACGGGGACTGGGTGGTGCTGTCGGTCATGATCGCTCCGGTGCGACGGCCTGGAGGCTCACAGCACGTCCGGTGCGCACGCTGGCGCCCGGCGGGTGCTCGCCCCCGGCGGGGGGTTGAGGGTCAGTAGGACGAGGTGTCGTCGCCGAGTGACGACGCCGCACCGGTCTCGGTGCGGTGCGCGAGCTCGTCGAGGATGCGGGCGGAGGCGCTCGTGCCGATGCGGTCCGCGCCGGCTTCGACCATCTCGAGCAGGGTGTCGAGCCCGCGGACGCCGCCGGAGGCCTTCACGCCCGTGTCCGGCCCGACGGTCTCGCGCATGAGGCGGATGTGCTCGGCGGTCGCCCCGCCACCGGCGAACCCGGTGGAGGTCTTGACGAAGGCGGCGCCGGCGCGCTGTGCGGCGCGGGAGGCGGCGACGATCTCGTCGTCGGTGAGGAACGCGGTCTCGAGGATGACCTTCACGACGGTGTCGCCCGCGGCGTCGACCACGGCGCGGACGTCCTGCTCGACGCGCTCCCAGTCGCCGGACTTCGCGGCACCGACGTTCTGCACCATGTCGAGCTCGAAGGCGCCGTCGGCGAGGGCCTGCAGCGACTCGGCGACCTTGGTCGCGGTGGTGGTCGTGCCGTGGGGGAAGCCGATCACGGTCCCGACGCCGACCCCGGTGCCGGTCAGCCGCTCGACCGCGTGCGCGACGTCGCTCGGTCGGACGCACACGCTGAACACCCGGTAGGCCGCTGCCTCGTCGAGCTGGGCGTCGACGTCCGTGCGGGTGAGCTCGGGCTTCAGGATCGCGTGGTCGATGAGGGCCCGGACCGCGTCGGCGGTGACGGCGTCGGGGGCGCTGGGGATCGCTGCGTTGTCCACCCGGCAAGCCTACCCGGAGGCGACGCGCGTACCGTGCCCCGCATGCACGTCCTCGTCACCGGCGCCACCGGGTACATCGGCGGTCGCCTCGTCCCGCGGCTCCTCGAAGCCGGCCACACCGTCCGTGTCTACGCGCGGACCCCGCGGAAGCTGCAGGACGTCCCCTGGCACGACGACGTCGAGATCGCCGAGGGCGACCTGATGGACGCCCGAGCGGTCCGCGCAGCCGTCGAGGGGATCGACGCGGTCTACTACCTCGCGCACGCGATGGGTGCCGACGGCGACTTCGAACGCGCCGAGACGCAGGCGGCCGGGACGATGGGCCACGAGGCACGCGTCGCCGGGGTCCGGCGCTTCGTCTACCTCGGCGGTCTGCACCCGGACGGCGAGCTGTCGAAGCACCTGCGGAGCCGCAAGGAGGTCGGGGACGTCCTGCTGCGGTCCGGAGTCCCGACGATCGCGTACCAGGCCGGCGTCGTCATCGGCTCCGGGAGCACCTCGTTCGAGATGATCCGCCACGTCACCGACGTCCTGCCGTGGATGCCGGCGCCGAAGTGGGTGCGCAACCACATCCAGCCGATCGCCATCCGCGACGTCCTCTACTACCTCGTGCAGGCCCTCGAGATCCCGGCCGACGTGAACCGCACGTTCGACATCGGCGGCCCGGACGTCCTCCGGTACGGGCAGATGCTCAACGGGTACGCGGTCGAGGCGAAGCTGCCGCAGCGCGGGATCGCGTCGCTGCCGGTGCTGACGCCCGGACTCGCCGCCCACTGGTTCAACATCGTCACCCCCATCCCGCGGAAGCTCGCGCGGCCAATCATCGAGTCGCTGCAGTTCGAGTGCGTGCAGCGTGAACACGACATCGACCAGTACGTCCCCGCGCCACCAGGGGGCCTCACACCGTACCGGCGCGCGGTCCGCCTGGCGCTCGCGCGCATGCGGACGGGCCAGGTCGAGACGAGCTGGCGCAACGCGACGCTCGCCGCGACGCCCGCGGACCCGCTGCCGAGCGACCCGGACTGGGCGGGGCACACCGTCTACGTCGACGACCGCAAGCGGCACACCGACGCGTCCGCGGCCGACGTCTGGCGCGTCGTCGAGTCGATCGGCGGCGACAACGGCTGGTACTCGTTCCCGCTCGCCTGGGTGGCGCGGGGCTGGATGGACAAGATCGCCGGCGGCGTCGGGCTCAGCCGTGGCCGACGGGACCCGCAGCGTCTGGAACAGGGCGACGCACTCGACTGGTGGCGCGTGGAGCGGCTCGACCGCGGGCGCTACCTGCGCCTCCGGGCAGAGTTCAAGTCGCCGGGCCGCGCGTGGCTCGAGATGACGGTGACGCCGTCCGTGGACGGCGGGAGCGACTACCACCAGCGGGCGATCTACTTCCCGCAGGGGCTGTCCGGACGCCTCTACTGGTACTCGATCCTGCCCTTCCACGGCGTGATCTTCCCGGGCATGGTGGAGCGCATCACGGCAGCCGCCGAGCGGGAGTCGCACAACACCGACTCGACCTCCCGCAACCGGACCCAGCACAATGGGTCCGCGGAGACGTCGCACGAGGAGGCAGCATGACCGAGGACCGACCCACCGTCCTGTTCCTGGGGGACAGCATCACCGAGGCAGGGGATTGGGAGAACCGGCTGCCGGGGGAGCGCACCGCCAACCACGGCGTCGGCGGTGACACCACCGACGGGGTGCTCGCCCGACTGGACGCCGTCGTGGCCGCGGAGCCCGAGGTGATCGTCCTGCTCGTCGGCACGAACGACTTCGGCAACCACCGGGCGAGCGTCGAGCACGTCGTCCGCAACGTCGAGACGATCCTCGTGACCCTGCGTCGCCAGCTCCCGGGTGTGCGGCTCCTGCTCGTGTCGGTGCTGCCCCGGCAGGCCGAGTTCCGGTCGAAGATCGAGGAGGCGAACCGCCACCTCCGGCAGTTCGTCGCCACCTGCCACGCGCAGTACCTCGACGCCTGGCCCGCGCTGGCCGACGGCGACCACCTCGCCGACCGCTTCACCGACGACGGGCTGCACCTCAACGACGAGGGGTACCGCGCCTACCTCGACGAACTCGAGCCGGCGCTCGAGCGGGTGCGCGGCCTCCCGCCGATGTCGCGGCCGTTCCGCGCGATCGACCTCGACGGCGCCTCCGCCTGATGGCGGCACGGAAGGGACGACCCACCATCGGGTCGTCCCAGCAGGGCGTGCCTGCGCGTCCCGCTCCCCGCACGCCGGCTCGTCCGGCCCCCCGCAGCTCGGGCAGCGACAGGGAACTCCCGCCGTACACGCGGCCGGCGCTCGCACCGTCGCTGCTCGCGGCCGTGGTCCTCCTCGCGTGCGTGGCACTCGTCGACTCGTCGGCCTTCGTGTTCGCACGGTGGGGCGTCACCGTGCTCGCCCTCATCGTCCTGGTCTTCGCCGTCCGCGGTCGGACCTGGTGGGCCGGACTCCTCATGGTCGCCGTGGCGGTGTGCTGGAACCCGCTCGTCGTCGTCCCGGTCCCCGGCGAGGCGTGGGCTGCGCTCCAGGTGGTCGCCGCGGCGCTGTTCATCGCCGTCGGGCTCGCGGTGAAGGTGCCACGGGAGACCGACCCGACCCGGCCCTGAGCGGCCGCTGCGTCGCCGACGGGAGGGCCGTGACGGGCGCGACCCGCGCCTCCCGTCCGACGGCGACGGACGTGCCCCGACCGCCCAGCTGCCGCGCGCACCCGCGGTCTGTCCGGACGGTAGGATCAGTCAGTCGGGTGCAGGACCCGGCCGATCGACCCGAAGGGCATGGATGAGCGACGAGACCGAGCCGGTGACCGAGAGTCCACTGCTGAACCCTCGACCGTCGTCCGGCGGTCTCGACCGGCCCGACGTCGTGGTGCGCAAGGGTCGGCTGACGCTCATCAACGGCCACCTGACGCCGCAGCAGTCCATGATCGAGGACCTACTGTTCCTCGACGACGCCCTCACCGCCGGTGACGTCGACCACCTCCTCATCCGCGGCAACGACCAGCGCCCCGTCATCGCCGTGGACGAGCGGGACCGCCAGCGTGCCGAGAGCGCCGTGATGGCGGCGGCCGCGAACGAGCCCTTCTACGCCAAGCCCCCGAAGCGCCCGGCCGTCCTGGTGCTCGACGACGGCTTCGGCGCTCCCGACGAGCCCGTGCTCCGCCTCTTCCGTCCGCGGCTCGAACCCCTCGGACGCCTCCGCTACGGAGCCGAGACGAGCGTGCAACTCGAGTTCTGGCGCGTCACGGACATCGAGGTGCTCGCGCCCGTCGAGAACGCCCTCATGCGCCGCAGTCTCCCCATCGACGAGTTCGTGGTGGCGGACATCGAGCGGTACGGGCGGACCTGGCGCACGGTCGAGCACATGTTCGACGACCACGTCTCCGACATCCGTTTCCCGATCGACATCGTGTTCTCGTGGGTCGACGGCAACGCGATCGAGTACCAGCGCGCCCGCCAGGCCGCGCAGGCGACCGCCGTCCTCGGGGAGGGCGACGACGCCCCCGCCCGCTTCCGGCAGATCGACGAGCTGAAGTACGCCCTGCGTTCGGTGCACACCTTCGCGCCGTGGATCCGGCAGATCTACATCGCGACGGACTCGCCGGCGCCCAAGTGGCTCGCCGACCACCCGAAGGTCCGGATCGTCCGGAGCGAGGAGTTCTTCGCCGACCCGTCCGTCCTGCCGACGCACAACTCGCAGGCGGTGGAATCGCAGCTCCACCACATCCCGGGCATCAGCGAGCACTTCATCTACTCGAACGACGACATGTTCTTCGGGCGGCTCGCAGACCCGTCGGTGTTCTTCAGCCCGGGCTCGGTTACGAAGTTCATCGTCGCCGACACCCGCATCGGCCTCGGGTCGAACAATCCGGCGCGCAGCGGCTTCGAGAATTCGGCCCGGGTGAACCGGCGGCTCCTGCAGCAGCGGTTCGGCGCCGTCACGACGCGACACCTCGAGCACGCACCGACTCCGCTGCGCGCGTCGATCATGACCGAGATGGAGCACGAGTTCGCGGACGAGTTCCGTTCGACGGCGGCGTCACGGTTCCGTGCGGCGGACAACATCTCGGTGACGAACTCGCTGTACCACTACTACGCGCTGCTCACCGGCCGGGCGATCATCCAGGAGAACTCGTCGGTCCGCTACGTCGACACGACCATGCAGTCCGGGCTGAAGACCCTCGACGACCTGTTGAAGAAGCGCAACGTCGACTTCTTCTGCCTCAACGACGGCAGCTTCCCCGAGGTGAGCGACGAGGAGCGTACGGAGCGTGTGACGGACTTCCTCGAGAAGTACTTCCCGTTCCCGGCGCCGTGGGAGCGGCCCGGCGCGTAGGACGCGCCAGCGTCCGCCTGGGCCTGGGCCTGAGTCTGGGTCTGGGTCTGGGCTGGCCGTGGGTGTGGTCGCGAGACGCGCGCGCTCCGACGCTGCACCCGTCGATCGACCGGTGTTCCGTCGGAGCGCGCGCGTTGCCTCGGGCGACGACTACGGGTGGACGGGGGAGAGCGGTACCGAGTCCAGGGTGAAGACCGGGATGCTCGACGTCACCGGAGCCGGCTCGACGGCCGGGGGGATCCGGACGCCAGCAGCCGCGAGCCGCGCCTCGGTCTCGACGGCCGACACCGGTTCACCCACGGTCGCGTAGTGCCCGATCGGCACGACGGAGTGGACGACGTTGCGGCCGTACACGTGGACGAGGTTGAACGACTGTGCTCCGTCGCGACCCCGGGTCCCGGCTTGGAACTCCATGAGGTCCTGCGTGTAGCAGGTGGCGCTCGCGACCGACACCGGGATGCCCGCGAACACGGCGCTCGTCGAGTAGTGCAGGTGCCCGGCGATGATGCCGATCACGTCGCTGCCCTCGACGACCTCGGCGAGGCTCGCCTGGTCGCGCAGTTCGACGAGCACGGCGAGGTCCTGCACGCTCGGGACGGGCGGGTGGTGCATCGCGAGGATCGTGCCGTGCGGAGCCGCCTCCGACAGGACCTCGGCGAGCCAGTCGAGCTGCTCGGGGGAAACCTCGCCGTGGTGCGCGCCCGGCACGCTCGTGTCGAGGGTGATGACCCGGAGGCCGTTCACGTCGTAGACGAAGTCCACCGGGCGATCGGTGGGGTGCAGGCCGAAGAGCTCCTGGCGGAACGCGCCGCGCTCGTCGTGGTTGCCCATCGCCCAGATGATCTGTGCGCCGATGCGGGCCGCGGCGGGCTCCAGGAGGTCGCGCACCCGCGCGTAGGCTCCCGGCTCACCCTTGTCGGCAACGTCGCCGGTGACGACGATCGCTTCGGGGCGCGCCCCGGAGGCTTCGATGTCGGCGATGATCTCGGCCAGTCGCGCGGCCGGGTCGACGTCTCCGTAGAGGGGCCCGTCACCGCTGACGAGGTGGGTGTCGCTGAGGTGGAGGAGGAAGTGGTTCGGCCTGGGGTGTTCGGCCGTCCGGCTGTCCATCGGTTTCTCGTTCCGTTGGCGGATGCGTTGCACAACACGCTGCCACAGGAATCTGAATCGTTGATGAACTGCAGGGGGTGTTTCGGGACGAACAAAACGGCGAACCCCCCGACCACGACGTGGCCGAGGGGTTCGCTGTGCTTCGCGCGGGGGTGAGACCGCTTCCGACCGTCAGTGGTTGCCGGCGCCCACAGCGGCAGCGGGGTGCTCACCCTCGGTCAGCTCGGGCCCGTGGTGCGCGGCGTGCGCAGCCTCGAGCTCGGCCTTCGTGACCGGGGCGATGCGGTCCTCGAAGAAGAACCGGGACACATTCGCGCGGGCCTTCTGGAGACCGGTGATCCGACCCCGAGCATCCGGACGGACCATGAGCGGCTTGTACTCGTTGAACTGCAGCAGGCGCCAGCGCTCGTACTCGTCGAGGGGCTCGTGCACCTCGATGTACTCGCCGTGGGGGAGTCGGACGATGCGGCCCGACTCGTAGCCGTGCAGCACGATCTCGCGGTCCTTCTTCTGGAGGGCCAGGCACACGCGCTTCGTGATCCAGAAGGCGACGAACGGGCCGAGGACCGTCGTGGCCTGGATCACGTGGATCACGTGGTCGATCGACACCATGAAGTGCGTCGCGATGATGTCCGACGAGGCCGCTGCCCAGAGGCTCGCGTAGAGCGTGATGCCGGCGGCACCGAGGCCCGTGCGGGTCGGGGCGTTGCGCGGACGGTCGAGGATGTGGTGCTCGCGCTTGTCGCCCGTGACCCAGGCCTCGACGAACGGGTAGATGAACATCGCCACGATGAGGCCCAAGAGGACCGCGATCGGCACGAGGATGTTGAACGACACCGTGTAGCCGAACCAGACGACCTCCCAGTGCGGGGGCACCAGTCGGAGCGCGCCGTCGGCGAAGCCGATGTACCAGTCGGGCTGCGTACCGGCCGACACCGGGGAGGGGTCGTACGGTCCGTAGTTCCAGATCGGGTTGATCGTGAACAGCGACGCGATGAGGGCGAGGATGCCCGCGACGATGAAGAAGAACCCACCGGCCTTCGCGGCGAACGCCGGGAGGATCGGGACGCCCACGACGTTGTCGTTGGTCTTGCCCGGACCGGCGAACTGCGTGTGCTTGTTGATGACGACGAGGACGAGGTGGACGCCGAGCACGGCGACGAGGATCGCCGGCAGCAGCAGGATGTGCAGCGTGTAGAGGCGACCGACGATGTCCGTGCCCGGGAACTCGCCACCGAAGAGCAGGTAGGCGATCCAGACACCGATCACCGGGACGCCCTCGATCATGCCGACGATGATCCGGAGACCGTTGCCGGACAGCAGGTCGTCGGGGAGCGAGTAGCCGGTGAAGCCCTCGGCCATGGCGAGCACCCAGAGGACGAAGCCGAAGACCCAGTTGAGCTCACGCGGCTTGCGGAACGCGCCGGTGAAGAAGACGCGGGCCATGTGCAGCATCACCGAGGCGATGAAGAGCAGGGCGGCCCAGTGGTGGATCTGTCGGACGAACAGGCCACCGCGGATGTCGAACGAGATGTTCAGCGTCGACTGCAGCGCGGTCGACATCTCCACGCCCTTCAGCGGGACGTACGCGCCCTGGTACACGACCTCGGCCATCGACGCCTGGAAGAAGAACGTCAGGAACGTGCCCGACAGCAGGATGACGACGAAGCTGTACAGCGCGACCTCGCCGAGCATGAAGCTCCAGTGGTCGGGGAAGATCTTGCGACCGACCTCCTTCACCAGGCCCGAGATGCTCGTGCGCTCGTCGATGTAGTTGGCAGCGGCCCCGATGATGCGGGAGCCGCGTTCGGGCGCCGGCTTCGTGGCCGACGTCGTCGCGGGACGGGTGGTTGTGCTCATCAGCGCTCACGCTCCCAGAAGGACGGTCCGACCGGCTCGTGGAAGTCGCTCTGCGCAACCAGGTAGCCGTCGTCGTCGATCGCGATCGGAAGTTGGGGGAGGGGACGTGCGGCCGGTCCGAAGATGACCTCGCAGTTGTTCGAGACATCGAACGTCGACTGGTGGCACGGGCAGAGCAGGTGGTGCGTCTGCTGTTCGTACAGGGCGACCGGGCACCCGACGTGGGTGCAGATCTTCGAGTACGCGACGATGCCGTCGTACCCCCAGTTCTCCTGCCCCTTGGCGGGGTGGAGGTCCTGCGGGTCGAGGCGCATGAGGAGGACGGCGGCCTTGGCCTTCTCCTCCAGCATGTCCTCCTTGTCGAGCATGCCGTCCGGGATGACGTGGAACACCGAACCGATGGTCACGTCGGACGCCTTGATCGGCAGACCCGTCGGGTCCTTCGTCAGGCGTGTGCCCTTCGCCCACATGGTGTGGCGGAGGAGTTCGTTCGGGTCGGCCGCGGGCGCGAGGTCGCGCACGAGGACGATCCCGGGGAGCGGGAACGCCGCCAGGGCACCGATCATCGAGTTGCGGATCAGCTTGCGACGGCTGAACCCGGACTCCTTGTCGGCGAGCTGGAAGGCCTCGACGGCCTTGGCACGGGTCGCGTCGGTCCCGCGGGTGCCGTGGCGCATCTCGGTGATCTCACGGTCGACCACGAGGGACTTCGACCAGTAGACGGCACCGAGGCCGAGTGCGAGGAGCGCGAGCGTGATCGACAGCCCGAGCCAGAGGTTCGCGAGCCGGACCGTGCCGAAGTCGTCTTCCTTGATCGGGAAGGCGACGTACGCGGCGATGGCCAGCACGCTGCCGACGATCGACAGGTAGAAGAACGTCGCGACCTGGCGCTCGGCCAGCCGCTGCTTCTTCGGGTCGACGTCGGTGCGGCGCGCGCGGTGCGGCGGCTCGCCCGGGTTCTCGAACGGGTCCGCGGGCACGACCGCGGTGCCGACCGAGGCGGTGGTGCCGTGCGTCGTGCCGTGCTTCTCGACAGCCGAGGACGAGTTCAGTGCCTCGTCGTCGTGCTCTGCCATGGTGTTCCCTTCAGTGTCGTTCGACACGGACGATCAGTTGGACTTCGCGGTCAGCCAGACGGTCATCGCGACGACCGCGCCGAGTCCGAAGATCCAGATGAACAGACCCTCTGCCACCGGCCCGATGGAGCCGAGGGCGAATCCGCCGGGCGACTTGTTGTCCTGCACGTACTTGAGGTACGAGATGACGTCGGCCTTCTGCTGCGGGGTCAGGTTCAGGTCGTTGAAGACCGGCATGTTCTGCGGGCCGGTGAGCATGGCCTCGTAGATGTGCTTGCCGGAGACCTTCTGCAGGTTCGGGGCGTACTTGCCCTCGGTCAGGGCACCGCCGGCGCCGGCCACGTTGTGGCACATCGCGCAGTTGATGCGGAACAGCTCGGCGCCCTCGGCCGCGTCGCCCTTGCCGTCGGTGAGGTCCGACGACGGGACCGCGGGTCCGGGGGCGAGCGACGCGACGTACTGCGCGAGCGCGTCGACCTGCTCGTCGGAGAACTGCGCGGGCTTCTCCTCGGCCTGGGGGCCCGAGGCGGCCATCGGCATGCGGCCGGTGCCGACCTGGAAGTCGACCGAAGCGGCGCCGACGCCGATGAGCGACGGGCCCTCAGCCGTGCCCTGGGCGTTCAGCCCGTGGCAGGTGGCGCAGTTCGAGGCGAAGAGCTTCTCGCCCTCGTTGACCTTCGACTGCGTCGACGCGGCGGACACCGAGCTGGTGCTGCTGTCGGCGTTCGCCGAGGAGCTGAACAGCGCGTACGCACCGCCGGTGGTCATCAGACCGACGACGATGAGCGAGACGGTCGCCAGTGGTGACCGGCGGCCCTTCTTGGACTTGGTTCTGTTGAACATGCTGTGGGGGCTATCCAGTTCCTACTTGAGAAGGTAGATGACGGCGAAGAGGCCGATCCAGACGACGTCGACGAAGTGCCAGTAGTACGACACGACGATGGCGGTGGTCGCTTCCTTGTGACCGAAGTTCTTGGCGGCGAACCCGCGACCGAGGGTCAGCAGGAACGCGATGAGGCCACCCGTGACGTGGAGGCCGTGGAAGCCGGTCGTCATGTAGAAGGCCGAGCCGTAGGCGCTGGAGGAGAGCGTGACGCCCTCGTGCCAGAGGTTGGCGTACTCGAAGACCTGCCCGCAGACGAAGATCGCGCCCATGCAGTACGTGACGAAGAACCACTCGGTCATGCCCCACTTGAAGGGGCTCCAGCTCGTCCGGTGGACCTGGAAGCGCTCGGCGGCGAAGACCGCGAACTGGCAGGCGAAGCTGGACAGCACCAGGATGATCGTGTTCACCGACGCGAACGGCACCTCGAGCTTGGCGGTCTCGGTGGCCCAGAGCTCGGGTGAGGTGCTGCGGAGCGTGAAGTAGATCGCGAACAGGCCGGCGAAGAACATGACCTCGCTGCCCAGCCACACGATCGTCCCCACGGCCACGGCGTTGGGCCTGTTCAGGACCGGTGCGGTGGCAGATCTGGAGAGAGGGGTGCTAGTCACAGACTCCATTATGGCCGAAACCACCGACAGTGTTTTCGCAGCCAACTGGTGGGTCGCTCGAATTCACTACGATCGGATCATGCACGACCAACTCACCTGGCCCTCGGTGATCAGCGCGCTCATGGCGTGCCAGGACCTCTCGATCAGGCAGTCCACATGGGCCATGGAGGAGATCGTCCAGGGACGCGCGACCGCCGCCCAGATCGCGGCCTTCGCCGTGGCCCTCCGCGCGAAGGGCGAGACGGTCGACGAGGTCGTCGGCTTCCGCGATGCGATCCTCGACGCCGCGGTCCCGCTGGACGTCGACCCGATGGCGCTCGACATCGTGGGCACCGGCGGCGACGTGGTCGGCACGGTGAACGTCTCGACGATGGCGGCCATCGTGGTCGCGGCCGCCGGCGTTCCGGTCGTCAAGCACGGCAACCGCGCGAGCTCGTCGAAGTCCGGGTCGAGCGACGTGCTCGCGGCCCTCGGGCTCGACCTGACGATGGACGCCGCGCGTGTTGCGGACACCTTCCGGCGTGTCGGGCTGACCTTCGCCTTCGCCAGCGCCTTCCACCCCGGCTTCGCGCACGCGGCCCCGGTCCGCCGCGAGATCGGCGTGCCGACGGTCTTCAACTTCCTCGGCCCGCTCGTCAACCCCGCGCGGTGCGAGGCCAACGCCGTCGGGGTGGCGCAGCTCGAGCTCGTCCCGATCATCACGGGCGTGTTCCAGACCCGCGGGGCGACGGCGCTCGTGTTCCGCGGCGACGACGGGCTCGACGAGCTCACCACCACCGGTCACAGCCACATCTGGGAGGTCACCGGCGGGCGCATCATCGAGCACGACCTCGACCCGCGCGACCTCGGCATCGCCCGCGCGCGCACCGATGACCTCCTCGGAGGTGACCCCGAGCACAACGCGGCCGTGGTGCACCGGGTCCTCGAGGGCGAGACCGGCCCGGTCCGCGACATCGTCCTGCTGAACGCCGCCGCCGGCCTGGTGTCGTTCCGCCTGGCCGAGGACCCGGCCGAGGCCGACCGTCCGATCCTCCAGCGCTTCCGCGAGCAGCTCGCCGTCGCGGCCGAGGCGATCGACTCCGGCGCGGCGACGCGGAAGCTCGCCGACTGGGTCGGCAGCGCCCCCGCCGCCTGACGAGCCGCCCGTACCTGGTCCCGCAGGTACGACGCGTGCCGTCGCAGGCACGACTCGCGTCGTCGACGGCGCCCCGCGCCCACCGCGACGCCAGGGAGGCGCGGTGCCGGTCTCGTGGACCGGCACCGCGCCTCCAGGCGGTCGCGTCAGGCGACGACTACTGCACGTCCTCGTCGACCCAGTCGAAGGTCTTGGTGACGGCCTTCTTCCAGAGCCGGAGCGTGCGCTCGCGCTCGGCCTCGTCGAGCTGCGGCTCCCAGCGCTTGTCCTCCTGCCAGTTGGCGCGGAGCTCGTCGAGGTTCGCCCAGAACCCGACGGCGAGACCGGCCGCGTAGGCGGCGCCGAGCGCGGTGGTCTCCGCGACGACGGGACGCACCACGGGCACGTTCAGGATGTCGGCCTGGAACTGCATGAGCGCGTCGTTCGCGGTCATGCCGCCGTCGACCTTGAGCTCCGTCAGGTCCACACCGGAGTCCGCGTTCACCGCGTCGAGGACCTCGCGGGTCTGCAGTGCGGTGGCCTCGAGGGCGGCGCGGGCGATGTGCCCCTTGTTGACGAAGCGCGTCAGGCCGACGATCGCACCGCGGGCGTCCGGACGCCAGTACGGCGCGAACAGGCCCGAGAACGCCGGGACGAAGTACACGCCGCCGTTGTCCTCGACGGTCTTGGCGAGGGCCTCGACCTCCGGGGCGCTGCCGATGAGCCCGAGGTTGTCGCGGAGCCACTGGATGAGCGAGCCCGTGACGGCGATCGAGCCCTCGAGCGCGTAGTGGGTCTCCTGGTCGCCGAGCTTGTAGCCGACGGTGGTGAGGAGGCCGTTCTCCGACCGGACGATGTCCGTGCCCGTGTTGAAGATGAGGAAGTTGCCGGTGCCGTAGGTGTTCTTCGACTCGCCCTCGTCGAACGCCGCCTGGCCGAACGTGGCCGCCTGCTGGTCGCCGAGGATGCCGGCGATCGGCACCTCGCGGAGGAGGCTGGACGACTCGACGTGGCCGTAGACCTCGGAGGAGCTGACGATCTCCGGGAGCATCGACGCCGGCACGCCGAAGTCGGCCAGGATGTCGTCGCGCCACGAGAGCGTCTCGAGGTCCATGAAGAGGGTGCGCGAGGCGTTCGTGACGTCCGTCTTGTGCACGCCGCCGTCGACGCCGCCGGTCAGGTTCCAGAGGACCCAGGTGTCGGTCGTGCCGAACAGGAGGTCGCCGGCCTCGGCCTTCTCGCGCGCGCCGTCGACGTTCTCGAGGATCCAGGCGATCTTCGTGCCGGAGAAGTAGGTCGCGAGCGGGAGCCCGACGATCGACTTGTACCGGTCGGTGTCCCCGTCGGCGAGCTTGTCGACGATCGACTGCGTGCGGGTGTCCTGCCAGACGATCGCGTTGTAGACGGGCTGGCCGGTGGTCTTGTCCCACACCACCGCGGTCTCGCGCTGGTTGGTGATGCCGACGGCTGCGACGTCGTGCCGCGTGATGTCGGCGCGGGAGAGCGCCTGGCCGATGACCTCGCGGGTGTTGTCCCAGATCTCGATCGGGTCGTGCTCGACCCACCCCGCGCGCGGGAAGATCTGCTCGTGTTCCTTCTGTCCGACGGAGACGATCGAACCGGAGTGGTCGAACACGATCGCTCGGGTGGAGGTGGTGCCCTGGTCGATGGCGACGATGTAGTCGGCCATTGGTGCTCCTTACGGGTGTTGGGTGTGCCGCGGCCGGCAGCGGTGCCGGCCGCGGCGGTGGTGAGAGAGGGAGAGGACTAGGAGACGATCGGCAGGAGGAAGGTCGAGGCGCCGGCCGCGAGTGCGCCGCCGATGAGCGGACCGACCACCGGGACCCAGGCGTAGGACCAGTCGCTCGAGCCCTTGCCCTTGATCGGCAGGAAGGCGTGCGCGAGGCGGGGACCGAGGTCACGGGCCGGGTTGATGGCGTAGCCGGTGGGGCCACCGAGCGAGACGCCGATCGCGATGACGAGGAAGGCGACGGGGACCGCGCCGAGTTCCTTCGGCGTGCCGCCGTTCGTGAACGCGAGGACGACGAACACGAGGACGAAGGTGCCGATGACCTCGGTGACGAGGTTCCAGCCGTAGCTGCGGATGGCCGGGCCGGTCGAGAACACGCCGAGCTTGGCGGCCGGGTCCGGCTCTTCGTCGAAGTGCAGCTTGTAGGCGAGCCAGACGATGACCGCACCGATGACCGCACCGATGAGCTGCGCGATCCAGTACAGGAACATCTCGCCGACGGTGATCTTGCCGAGCAGGGCCAGCGCGAGGCTCACCGCCGGGTTGAGCTGACCGCCCGAGCTGTACGACACCGTGACGCCGGCGAAGACGGCGAAGCCCCAGCCGATCGTGACCATGAGGAAGCCCGCGCCGAAGCCCTTCGACTTCGTGAGGGACACGGCGGCGACGACACCGCCACCGAGGATGATGAGCATCGCCGTACCGACGAGCTCGGAGAGGAAATTGACGCCGATGCCGTCCATCGGTGACCTCCAGTGCGTGAGGGTGGGGGTCCCGGTGGTGCTGCTGTCCGGCACTCCCCGTTGAGTGATTGGGGCGAGCATACTGACGCGGATCAAGGCTCCGCGACGGAATCGCGAGCGATCCGCGGGAAAGTGCACGAACGTGCATCTGGCCTGCGAGATCGCCCGTCCTGGCGGTGCTGGTGGCCTGGAACATGGTGCACGAACGTGCACGTCGGCCGAACGGTCGGCCGCTGTAGGGTGAACGCGTCACCGTCGACACAAGGAGTTCCGCATGAAGAAGCTCATCAACGACCCGCACGCCGTGGTCGACGAGACCGTCCGCGGCTTCGCCCGTGCACACGCCGGGCACGTGGTCCTGGTCGAGGATCCGATCCACCTCCACCGGGCGGACGCGCCGGTCTCCGGCAAGGTCGGGATCGTCAGCGGCGGGGGCAGCGGGCACGAACCACTCCATGCCGGGTTCGTCGGGTACGGCATGCTCGACGCGGCCGTCCCGGGGCCGGTGTTCACCAGTCCCACCCCGGACCCGATCGTCGCGGCGACGAAGGCCGTCGACGGGGGAGCGGGCGTGCTCCACATCGTCAAGAACTACACGGGCGACGTGCTCAACTTCGAGACCGCCGCCGAGCTCGCCGGGATGGACGACGTCCGCGTCGAGTCCGTCGTCGTCGACGACGACGTCGCCGTGCAGGACTCGCTGTACACGGCCGGCCGCCGCGGGGTCGCCGGGACCGTGGTCGTCGAGAAGTGCGCCGGTGCCGCGGCCGAGCGCGGGGACGACCTGGATGCCGTCGCCGCGGTCGCGCGCCACGTCAACGAGGTCACCCGGTCCATGGGGCTCGCCCTGTCCTCCGGCACGGTGCCGCACGCCGGCGAGCCGTCGTTCACGCTCGCGGACGACGAGGTCGAGCTCGGCATCGGCATCCACGGCGAACCGGGGCGCGAGCGCATCCCGATGGCGCCGGCGGACGAGCTGGTCGACCGGGTGCTCGAGCCGATCCTCACCGACCTCGACGCCCCCGCGGGCTCGAAGCTGCTGCTCCTCGTGAACGGCATGGGCGGGACGCCGCAGTCCGAGCTCTACATCGCCTACCGACGCGCCGAGGAGGTCCTCTCCGCCCGCGGCCACGAGGTCACGCGTAGCTTGGTGGGCAACTACGTCACGTCCCTCGAGATGCAGGGGTTCTCGTTGACCGTCACGGTGCTCGACGACGAACTCACCGCACTCTGGGACGCCCCGGTGGAGACGCCGGCCCTGCGCTGGGGCCGCTGACCCCGCCGGACCACGACCCCGGCCCGGGACACGGGCCGGCCGCAGGAAGGGACAACGCATTGGCGCTCGACACCGCATGGGCCATCGACTGGGTGCGTCGCTCGGCAGCGACCATCGACGACCACCGCGCCGAGCTCGTCACGCTCGACCGGGAGATCGGCGACGGCGACCACGGCGAGAACCTCGACCGGGGCTTCCGCGCCGTGGTCGAAGCCGTCGACGCCGGCTCGTTCGACACCCCCGGAGCGGTCTTCAAGACCGTCGCGACGAAGCTGATCTCCACGGTCGGCGGCGCGGCCGGACCGCTCTTCGGCACGGCGTACCTCAAGGCCGCCCAGGCCGCGGGGGAGGCCGAGGCGCTCGACGCCGACGCCCTCGTCGCGGTCCTCACGGCAGCGCGTGACGGCATCGTGTCCCGCGGCAAGGCCGAGGTCGGCGACAAGACCATGGTCGACGCCTGGACCCCGGCGGTCGACGCGGCCGCTGCCGCCGCCGGTGAGGGCGCCAGCCCGGAGCAGGTCCTCGCGGCGGCGGCCGACGCCGCGGCGACCGGCGCCGAGTCGACGGACGCCCTCGTGGCGCGGAAGGGTCGTGCGAGCTACCTCGGCGAGCGTGCCGTCGGGCACCGCGACCCGGGGGCCCAGTCCTCGGTGTACCTCCTCCGCGCCGCGGTGGACGCCGCGTGACCGTCGGCATCCTCGTCGTCTCGCACAGCGCGTCGGTCGCGACCGGCACGGTGGAGCTGGCGCGCCAGATGGCGGCGGACGTGCCGCTCGTCGCGGCCGGCGGCACCGAGGACGGCCGGATCGGCACGTCGTTCGAGGCGATCACCGCCGGGCTCGAGGAACTCCGCGACACCGACGGGATCGTCGTCCTGTGCGACCTCGGGTCGGCCTACCTCACGACCGAGACGGCGCTCGACTTCCTCGACGAGGACGACCGCGCGCGTGTCCACGTCTCACCGGCACCCCTCGTCGAGGGCACGGTGGCCGCGGCGGTCGCCGCCCAGACCGGCGGTGACGTCACGGCGGTGCTCACGGCCGCCGCGAGTGCCGCGGGCACCCCCGACACGGACCGGCCTGGAGGCACGGCACCGGACCCCACGCCGGCTGCAGTCGACGAGACGGCCGGGTCCTCCGACGGCGCTGTCGCGTCGGCCGCGGTCGAGCTGGTGAACGAGAGCGGGCTGCACGCCCGGCCCGCTGCGGAGTTCGTGAAGACGGCCGCGCGCTTCGAGGCGCGGGTCCGGGTGAACGACGTCGACGCGAAGAGCCTGCTCGCGATCATGGCGTTGGCGCTGCCGAAGGGCGCGACGGTCTCGGTCGAGGCGTCCGGTCCGGACGCCCGGCAGGCAGTGGACGCCCTCGTCGCGCTCGTGCGGTCCGGCTTCGGCGAGTGACGCCGCGGTCGGTCATCGCACGGCGGTGACCGAGAGGGTCGACGCGAGGTCGACGTCCTCAGGAGTGCCCGCGACGCCGGCTGCACGGAGCAGCGCGGCGCCGAACGCCGCACTCCAGAACGTCCGGACGTCGCGTGCCAGCGCTCCGGCGGCCCACCCTCGGTCGGCGGCCACCCGGGCGAGGTAGCGCTCCGACCGGCGGAAGAGCAGGTCGAGGAGCTGCGCGCTCCGCTCCGGCCCGCCGGTCGCGAGCGCCCCGACGACGAGGGGGAGCGACGGCATCGCCAGGGCGGTGCGGGCGAGCAGGTTGCGGAACGCCTCGGCCGACGCGACCCGTCGTCCCGCCGCCTGCATCCGGCTCGTGTCCCGGAGGAAGAGCGTGAACGCGGCGTCGAGGACGAGGCGGTCCTTCGATCCGAAGTGGTGCGTGATCTGGTTCGGGTAGACGCCGGCCGCACGCGCGATCGCACTCACCGTGACCTCGGTCGACGCACCCGCCGCGAGGAGCCCGGCGGTCGCCGCGATGATCCGTGCCCGCGTCGCGGTCCCGCGTGCGGTCGTGCCGTCCCCGTCGGTTGCCATGTCGGAATTGTACGTGGTACAACTCAACTTGTTCAACGTACAAGCAGGAGGTTCCGCGTGGACATCGTCATCACCGGGTACGGCACCGTCTCCCCGTTCGGCCACGGTGTGGACGCGCTCTGGGACGCCCTCGTCGCGGGCCACTCGGGGGTGCACGTCCTCGAGCGGGAGGGCGACCTCTGGGACCGCGTGCCGATCCGCGTGGGCGCCGACGCGCGCCTCGACGCCGATGCAGCCCTCGGACGAGTCCGCGCCGCCCGACTCGACCGCAGTCAACAGCTCGCGCTCGTCGCCGCACAGGAAGCCTGGGCCGACGCGGGCACCCCCGAGGTCGACGGCGACCGGCTCGCCGTGGTGGTCGGCACGGGCATCGGGGGAGTGGAGACGCTCCTCGACGCGCACGACGTCCTCGGGGACGCCGGAGCCCGGCGCGTCTCGCCCCGAGCCGTCCCGATGCTCATGGCGAACGGGGCCGCGGCACAGATCAGCATCGAGCTCGGAGCTCGGGCGGGCGCCTACACCACGGTCTCGGCGTGTGCGTCCGGTGCCGAGGCGATCGCGACCGCCGCGCGCCTCATCGCGACGGGGGAGGCCGACGTGGTGGTCGCCGGCGGGACCGAGGCCGCGGTCACCCCGGTCACCATGGCCTCGTTCGCACAGTCGCAGGCCCTCGCGAAGCCCGGCGACGACGACCCGACGACGCTGTCGCGACCGTTCGACGTCGACCGGCGGGGCTTCGTGCTCGGCGAGGGCGCCGGGATCGTCGTGCTCGAACGGGCCGAGCACGCTCGCGCCCGCGCCGCGCGCACCCACGGCCGGCTCGCCGGCTGGGCGGTCACCTCGGACGCGCACCACATCACCGCTCCGCTCGCCGACGGCAGCGAGCAGGAGCGGGCGATGCGCGCCGCGGTCCGGATGGCCGGGCTGGTCGGCGCCGACATCGACCACGTGAACGCCCACGCGACGAGCACTCCGGTCGGCGACGTCGGTGAGGCCGCCGCGATCGCCCGGGTCGTCGGCACCGGGGCCGCGGTGTCCGCGCCCAAGAGTGCCATCGGCCACCTCTTCGGCGCGGCCGGTGCCGTGGAGTCGATCCTGGCCGTCCGCGCGATCGAGACCGGCACCGTCCCGCCGACGCTCAACCTCGACCGGCTCGACCCCGCGATCGACCTCGACGTCGTGGCCGGGCAGGCTCGACGCGGTCGAGTCGGTGCCGCACTCAACAACTCGTTCGGGTTCGGCGGCCAGAACGCCTCGCTCGTGTTCACGGCTGCCTGACCACCCGCGTGACGGGCGTGGCGGCGGCGATCCATGCCTCCAGGCCGGACCACCGGCGTGGACGCGTCCGGCGCGTCAGCGCCCGGCGTCGTCGACCAACGCTGCGCCCCGCGGCCGACCCCGCCCGCCGCGCCGACGCAGGACCGCGGTGACCGCTGCGACGATCGCGACCACCACGGCGAGCCCGCCGATGACCCAGACCAGTCCGCTGGAGTGCCCGGCGTGCGTCGTCGCGCCTGCCGGTGCAGCGGTGGCCGTGGCCGCCGCCGCGGATGCGCCGGAGGAGGCCGCGGCCGACGGCGTGACGGGAGCCGGCGACGACGCCGTGGGTGACGGCGTCCGCGTCGGGAGCGACGCGGTGAAGCCGTACTCGCCGGTGATCGGGTGTCCGTCGGGGGAGACGTACCGCCAGAGCACGCGGTACCGCCCGGACCCGAGGTCGACGGCCTTGGACATCGCCGTGCCGGACACCTCGACGTCACCGGTCGAGACGTCGGCGCCCTGGGCGTCGCGGACCTCGATGCGGAGTCCGGCGTCGAGCCCGGCCAACGGCGCCTCGGAGAAGGTGAGGGTCACCCGGTCGAGCGGCGCGGACACGGTGCCCTCCGCCGCCGGGTCACTCGACACCAGCGCCGAGTGCGCGCTCGCCGGCGCCGCTCCCAGCAGGGTCACCAGCGCGACGAGGAGCAGTGTGACCAGGACGGACCGTGAACGCATGCTCAGGAGCCTACGGGGTACGACCGACCTGCCATGATGGGCGGGTGCGAGCAGTGCAGTACTCCGAGTTCGGTTCCCTCCCCGCCGTCGTCGAGGTCCCCGGGCCGGACCTGCCGCCGCACGGCGTCCTCGTCCGGGTGCGCGCGACCGGCGTCTGCCGGAGCGACTGGCACGCCTGGAAGGGGCACGACGACTCGGTGACACTGCCGCACGTGCCCGGACACGAGTTCGCGGGCGAGGTCGCCGCCGTCGGGGCCGAGGTCCGACGGGTCGCGGTGGGGGACCGCGTCACGGCGCCGTTCATCTTCGCGTGCGGGACCTGCGAGCAGTGTCGTGCAGGGGCGACGCAGGTGTGCACGGCGCAGCAGCAACCCGGGTTCGACCTCGCCGGCTCCTACGCCGAGTTCGTCGCGGTGCCGCACGCCGACCTCAACGTCGTCGCGCTGCCGGACGAGGTCGGCTTCGCGGAGGCCGCGAGCCTGGGCTGCCGGTTCGGTACGGCCTACCACGCACTCCACGCAGTGGGACGGGTGACCGCAGGTGAGTGGGTCTCCGTCTTCGGCTGCGGCGGCGTCGGCCTCTCCACCGTCCAGGTCGCCGTCGCCGCGGGCGCCCGCGTCGTGGCGTCCGACATCTCGCCCGCTGCGCTCGAGCGTGCTGCAGCCCTCGGTGCGGCGACCGTGCCCATGGATGCCGGGGCCGTCGGGGCGATCCGGACGCTGACCGGCGGTGGCGCGCACGTCTCCGTCGACGCCTTCGGGAGTCGGGCGACGTCGGTCGCGGCCGTCGGGACCCTGCGGCCGCGCGGTCGGCACGTGCAGGTGGGGCTGCTGCTCGGCGACGAGGCGACCCCGGCCATCCCGATGGGCCGGGTGATCGGTGACGAGCTCGAGATCCTCGGGAGCCACGGGATCGGCGTGCGGGAGTACGCAGCCATGCTGGACGACGTCGTGGCAGGTCGGTTGCGTCCGGCGGACTCGATCGGTCGGACGATCGGCTTCGACGAGCTGCCCGAGGCGATCCTGGCGATGGACCGCCCGGCCGTCGGGTCGGGGATGACGGTCGCGACGTTCTGATCACGGAGCTCGACGGTCGGACGGACACGAGCACCGCGTCGGCGGTGCGTCGTGGGTCGGCGCTGTCGAAGGGAACGCCATCGATCGGCGGGGGACGACCGGAGACGTCAGGATGTGGACCCACGATCCCCAGCACGGGCCTGACCGTGCAGCGCCGACGGCGTCCCGATCGCCCGGTTCGACCTCGCACCGGGCGTGCGGGTGCCCGGTGAGGAGCTGACCCGAGCGGGCGTGGAGTGGTCTCGTGACCGCACGTTCGTCGTCGACCTGGCACATGCCTCCCTCGAGGGTGTCGTCGCCGGTCTGCACCGGAACGCGAAGCGGTCGCTGCGTGCTGCTGCGAGCAACGGCGTCGAGGTGCGTCCGGCGCGACCGGGGGAGACGGCGGCGTTGCTGCCGCGGGTGCTGAGCGAGTCGTACACGGTCCGCGGGGTGCCCTCGCCCTACCCGGCCGACATCGGCGAACGCGTCGAGCGGTGGGCGGCTGGTCGTGATGACGTGTACATCGGCGCCGCGGTCGTGGAAGGGGAGACCTCGGGTGTGATCGTGGCGTTGGGCTCTCACCCGGTCGCGTCCGCGTGGGCGGGTGGCACCTTGCGCCAGCACCGGGCGGCGAACCCGAGCACCTCACTGTACTTCGACGTGCTCCGGTGGTCACTCGAACGCGGGCACACGGCCGTCGACCTCGTCGGACGAGTGGACGATGGGATCGCCCGGTTCAAGACCGGGATGGGCGGGGTCGAGACGCCGTACACGAACGTCGCTTCCTCGCCGCTGCCACGTGCGGTCCGGGACACCGGGGTGAAGCTCTGGCAGACGATGCAGCGAGGATGACCGCGCTCGATCGGCGCGGACGCTGCTGGCCGCGGCGTTCTCACTCACCTCGGCCTCGTGCTTGAGCGAGTTGACATAATATGCATTATCGGCGCTTGCCGGTCGTGACGTCTGACGGCTTCGCGCAGAGTTCTCGCACCCCAGCGTTCCCGTGCTCGGCCGATGCGTAGGCTTCGGGCGGGCTCTGAAGACGGTGTCCGCGAACTGGAGGTCGATGTGGGTGGGACGATCCGGTTCAGGCCGACCCGGGACGCGGCCGAGTGGGACGCGCTCGTCGCAGCACACCCCGGCGCGACCGGGTTCCACGACTGGGGCTGGCTCACGCTGCAGGCCGAACTGTTCGACTGGCGGTTCGAGCCGCTCGTCGTCCTGGTCGACGGCGCAGCGGTCGGCGTGTTCCCGGTGCTCCTGCACCATGGAGCGCTGCGTCGGCCGGTGCAGGCGCCGTTCCCGTTCGTCGGACCGCTCGTCCCGGAGCACCGCCTGGCAGCGACCCTCCGGGCGTTCCGTCGGTGGCAGCTCCGGCACGGCGTGCTCGTGGCACGGTACGACCTCGGCCCGGACGCCGCCGTCGCTCCGGCCTCGGCCACGACCCGCGCAGGTGTCCTCGGCGCACCGGACCGGACGTACGTCGTCGACCTCGTCGACGCGACGATCGAACGACTGGAGCAGGGCATGAAGCGCGGCGCCCGACAGGCGCTCCACGTCGCCGAGCGCAAGGGTGTCCGGATCAGGCCGTCGGAGCCGGGCGAGCTGACCGAGTTCCTCCCGCTCGTGCTCAGCGAGTCGTACTCGAGCCGAGGCGTCCCGTCGCCGTACCCGGACGACATCGGCGCACGGATCGAACGGTGGGCCGCCGAGAGCGGCGATGTCCACACGGCGACCGCACTCGTCGACGGGGTCGTCGCCGGTGTCATCGTCGCGCTGACGCGGCACCCCGTCGTCACCGGGTGGGCTGGCGGGACCCTCCGGGCGTTCCGGAGCGTGAACCCGAGCACGCCGCTCTACTTCGACGTGATCCGCCATGCCCTCGAGCACGGGCACACGGCCGTCGACCTCGTCGGGTGGGTGGACGAGGGCATCAGCCGGTTCAAGATGTCGCTCGGGGCGACGGAGCGACCGTTCACGACGGTCGTCTCGTCTCCCCTGCCACCCGCGGTCCGCACCGGCGCACTGGCGCTCCGGCAGCGGGTGTCCCGACGTCGCTGAGGTCCGTGCTGCCGTCAGGCGCGGTCGTGGAGCGTGACGTGGTAGCCGTCCGGGTCGGCGAACGTGAAGGTCCGCCCGAACGGGCCGTCGATCGGCGCACTGACGATCCGGTGGCCGTCCAACACGAGGGCGTCGTGGATCTCCTGCACGCCCTCGGCGTGGAACCAGGCGGCGATGCCGACGCCGGGCTGCGGCACCGTCGCGAGGTCGGTGCCCTGGACGACGTCGCGCAGCGCGAACGCGATCGGCTTCGTGTCGAAGACGACGGCGTGCGGTGGGCCGGCCGGTGAGCGGACGAGACCGAGGTACCGCTCGTAGAACGCCTGCGAGGCGTCGAGGTCGCGGACCTGGAAGGAGATGAAGTCGGGGCCGGTGACGGGCATGGTGTCGCTCCTCGGTTGATGTGTCAGTTTCCTGACATGGAGCCTATGTCAGAATGCTGACATGCGTCAAGACTCCCCCGGCATCGACCTCGAGACGTCACTCGGCTACTTGCTGAAGGAGGCCTCGAGCGCCCTGCGTGGCGCCATGGAGGACGTCCTCCGACCGCTCGGCATGAACATCACGCACTACTCGTGCCTCGAGCTGCTCGCCCAGCGCCCGGGGCTGTCGAACTCGGACCTCGCCCGCGGGGCGTTCGTCACCAGGCAGACGATGAACGTCCTGCTGCAGGCACTGGAGCGGGACGGTGTGGTGGTCCGCTCCCCCGAGGACGGGGCCGGGAAGGTCGTCCCGGTGACGCTGACCGACCGGGGACGCGAGGACCTGGCGCGGGCGACCGCCGCGGTCCGCGGCGTGGAGGACCGCATGCTCGCCGGCATGACCGTCGAGGAGCAGGCTGCAGCGCGTCGGGCGTTGCGCTCGATGGTGACGTCGCTGCGCGCGGCGTAGGACGTCGACCACAGGTCGGAGGGGCGGGTCGACGGGGAATCGATCCGCCCCTCCGGCTCGGATGGGCTGCTCGTCAGGCCGGTCTGGCGTCACGAGCAGGGGCACGTCACTCCCCCGCGGGGTCATCCTGTTCGGTGGCGTCGTCCTGCTCGGTGGGCACGTCGTCGGCGTCGATCTCGAGCGCGGCGTCCTCGCGTCCGGACTCCTCGAGGAACTGCTCGTCGGTGTCCGGCTGCTCGGGGGCTCCGCCCGCGGTGGTCTCTTCGGCAGGGTCAGGCTGGCTGTAGGTCATGCGCAGGACCGTACGCGCCGACTGCTGAGCGTGCCGGTCGTCAGCTCCCGACGAAGTCCGCGAGGTGCTGCGCGGTCAGCGTCGACCGAGCCGCGACCAGCGCCGCCGGCGTGCCCTCGAAGACCACCCGCCCACCGTCGTGCCCGGCGCCCGGACCGAGGTCGATGATCCAGTCCGCGTGCGCCATCACGGCCTGGTGGTGCTCGATGACGATCACGGTCCGACCAGCGTCCACCATGCGGTCGAGGAGACCGAGCAGTTGTGCGACGTCGGCCAGGTGCAGACCCGTGGTCGGCTCGTCGAGGACGATCACGCCGCCGGGCTCGCCCAGGTGCGTCGCGAGCTTGAGGCGTTGGCGCTCCCCGCCGGACAGCGTGGTGAGCGGCTGCCCGATCGTGAGGTAGCCGAGGCCGACGTCGGCGAGCCGCTCCAGGACGGCGTGCGCGGCCGGGATGCGGGCATCGCCCTCGGCGAAGAAGCGCTCGGCCTCCGTCACCGACATCGCCAGCACGTCGCTGATGTCCTTGCCGCCCAGGTGGTACTCGAGCACGGACTGGTCGAAGCGTCGTCCGTCGCACTCCGCACAGGTCGTCGAGACGCCGGCCATCATGCCGAGGTCCGTGTACACGACTCCGGCGCCGTTGCACGCGGGACAGGCGCCGTCGGAGTTCGCGCTGAAGAGCGCCGGCTTCACGCCGTTGGCCTTCGCGAACGCCTTGCGGATCGGTTCGAGCATGCCGGTGTACGTCGCCGGGTTGCTGCGGCGGGACCCGCGGATCGCGCTCTGGTCGATCGTGACGACGCCGTCGCGTCCGGACAGCGCCCCGTGCACGAGGGAGCTCTTGCCGGACCCTGCCACGCCGGTCACCACCGTGAGCACCCCGGTGGGGACGTCGACGTCGACCGCCCGCAGGTTGTGCGCCGACGCCCCGCGGATCTCGAGGGCCCCGGTCCGGTCACGGACCTCGGTCTTGAGCGGCTGCCGATCGCCGAGGTGTCGGCCGGTGACGGTGTCGCTCCCCCGCAGACCGTCCACGGTGCCCTCGAAGCAGACGGTGCCACCGGCCGTCCCTGCCCCGGGGCCGAGGTCGACGACGTGGTCCGCGATCCGGATCACCTCGGGTTTGTGCTCGACGACCAGGACGGTGTTGCCCTTGTCACGCAGACGCAGCAGCAGTTCGTTCATCCGCTCGACGTCGTGCGGGTGGAGCCCCGTGCTCGGCTCGTCGAAGACGTACGTGACGTCGCTCAACGCCGAGCCGAGGTGCTTGACCATCTTCACCCGCTGGCCCTCGCCACCGGACAGCGTGCCGGTGGGGCGGTCCAGCGAGAGGTACCCGAGGCCGATCTCGACGAACGAGTCCACGGCGTCCCGCAGGCCCTCCAGGAGGGGGCCGACGCTCGGCGCGTCGAGCTCGTGCAGCCACCGGGCAAGGTCGCTGATCTGCATCGCACAGACGTCGGCGATGTTCTTCCCAGCGATCCTCGATGACCGAGCCGTGTCGTTGAGGCGCGTCCCGTCGCAAGCCGGGCAGGTCGTGAAGGTCACGGCCCGGTCGACGAAGGCGCGGACGTGGGGTTGCATCGCCTCGCGGTCCTTCTGCAGGAACGACCGGCGGAACCGGAGGACGAGCCCCTCGTACGTCATGTTGATGCCGGCGATCTTGCGCTTCGTCGGCTCGCGGTACAGGAAGTCCTGACATTCCTGGTCGGTGTACTCCCGGATCGGCTTCGTCTTGTCGACGTAGCCGGACTCGGCGTACATGCGGACCATCCAGCCGTCCGTCCCGTAGCCCGGGATCGTGATCGCCCCCGCCGCGAGGGACTTCGTGTCGTCGTAGAGCTGGGAGAGGTCGATGTCCGTGACCTGCCCGCGGCCCTCGCAGTCCGCGCACATCCCGCCGAGCCGGTTGAAGGTGACGTGCTCGGCCTTCACGTCGGTGCCCTTCTGGACGGTGATGGCTCCCCCGGCCGACACGGTGGCGAGGTTGAACGAGAACGCGTTCGGGCCGCCGACGTGCGGCTGTCCGAGGCGGCTGAAGAGGACGCGGAGCATCGCGTTGGCGTCCGTCACCGTCCCCACCGTGGACCGTGGATCCGCGCCGATGCGCTCCTGGTCGACGACGATGGCGGTCGTCAGTCCGTCGAGCACGTCGACGTCCGGCCGACCGAGCGACGGCATGAACCCCTGCACGAACGCGCTGTAGGTCTCGTTGATCATCCGCTGGGACTCGGCCGCGACCGTGCCGAAGACGAGTGAGCTCTTGCCCGAACCGGACACGCCGGTGAAGACCGTCAGACGGCGTTTCGGCAGGTCGACGTCGACGTCGCGGAGGTTGTGCTCGCGTGCCCCGCGGACACGGATGCGGTCGTGCTGGTCGGCGGCGTGCCCGGAACCGGTGTGCATGCGGATCACGGTAGCGCGGACCCGTGCCCGACCGACCACCCTGTGGAGCGAGCCGACCCGGCGGCGGCGATCCGAGCCTCCAGGCCGCTGCGGAGCAGTCTCCTAACGGGACGGCGCGAAGCGACGGACCAGATCGGGGAGCTCGGCCGGTTCGAACGGTTCGGTCGTCGCGTCCAGCTCGTCCGCGGTCCACCACCGCGCGGCGGTGATGTCGACCCGCTCGTCCTCGGTCCACCCCGCGTCCGACAGTTCGAACCCGTCCGTCCGGACGACGTAGAACTCGGAGTGCCCGCGGTCGTGGTCGGCCTGGTCCCACGTGACGTCGAAGTCCCACGACCAGACGCTCTCCCCCGGGTCGTCGATGACGATGCCCGTCTCCTCGTGCAGCTCGCGCACCGCGGCCGTGCGGTGGTCCTCCCCCGGATCGACACCGCCGCCGGGGGTGATCCAGCGGTGGAAGCCGTCTGAGGAGGGCGCGGCCGTGTCCATGAGGAACACGCGTCCGTCCGGGTCGAGCAGCAGGATGCGGGAGGTGCGGCGCAGGCCGGGCTTCGCGGTCACCCCAGCGACGCTACGCCTCCGCGGAAGCCGGCGTGGGGTGTGGGCGGGGCATCCGCGGGTGGGGCGGCGCCGGCGCGGGTGCGTGCGTGCGCCGGGGCGCTACGCGCCGAAGCCGCTGACGTCGCCGACGAGCTTGGTGTGGTCGGCCGGGATGGGCTCGACCGCAGCGATTGCGATCTCGGCGGCGAACTCGGACACGCTGTACAGCTTGCCGACCTCCTGCCGACGGCCCTCGATCGCACCGGGGTTGAGGCGGTTGAGGAGGGTCGCGGTGATGGTGCCCTCGATCATGTCGCCGGAGACGACGACGAACTCGATGCCTGCGGCCTCGAGCTGCGGGATCAGCTCGCGGAGCGCCAGCTCGCCGGCGCGCTTGCTCTTGGCGACGGGCACGTACTCGTCCATCGTCTCGGCGGTCTCGACGAAGTGGGCCTGGTGGCTCGTGACGAAGACGACCCGGGACCCGGCGGGCATGTGCGGCACGGCGGTCTGCAGCATGTCGACCTGCGCGTCGCGGTTCAGGCGGAGGGCATAGTCCTCGCCGACACCGGACTCCATGCCGCCGGAAGCGTTCAGCACGAGGAGGTCGATGCCGCCCCAGGCCTCGACCACCTGGTCGACCATGGCCTGCACGGAGGCGTGGTCGGTGAGGTCCGCGCCGATCGCGAGCGCGGCGCCGCCGTCCGCGACGACCTGGTCGGCGATCTGCTCGGCGCGCTTGGCCTTGTTCCGGTAGTTGACGACGACCTTCGCACCGGCCCCGGCGAGGTACCCGACCGTGTCGGCGCCGATCCCGCGGGACGAACCCGTCACGAGGGCGCGCTTGTCGGCGAGGGATCCGGGGGCGAGGGGGTTGCTCACAGTCGTGCTCCTGGTGGGGTCGGAGGTCTCATTGCCGCAACGAGCCTACCGTCCGGCGCCCCCGTGTCGGTCGCAGTTGATATGTTGAACGGAGTTGGATCGGCCGTCGCGACGCAGCGAACGGCGTGCGCGACCGAGGGAGGGAGATCGCGTGTCCGGACCTGATTGGATCCAGACCATCGTGTGGATCGGCCTGGTGCTGATCCTGGGGGTGGTCGAGATCTTCACGCTCGACTTCATCTTCATCATGCTCGCAGCAGGCGCCGCCGGTGGCCTGGTCGCCGCGCTGCTCGGAGCGCCGTGGTGGCTCTCCGCGCTGGTCGCAGCCGCGCTGGCCCTGCTGCTGCTCCTGCTCGTCCGGCCACGGCTCCTGCACGCGCTGAACCGCGGCGCGGACCCGCACCGCACCGGCATCGACGGACTGGTGGGCCTCTCCGGCACGGTGGCCGTCGCCTTCACGTCCTCGTCGCCCGGTCAGGTCCGCCTCGCGAACGGCGAGACCTGGAGCGCGCGCCTCGCCGGTGACCCCTCCGATCGTCTGCCCGCCCTGGGCACCCCCGTCGTCGTCGAGTCCATCGAGGGCTCGACCGCCGTCGTCCGCATCAACCAGAAAGACGTCTCATGACCCTCTCAACGGGGACGATCCTGCTCCTCCTGCTCATCCTGGTCGTCGTCATCTTCGTGATCGTCGTGCTCGCTCGCGCCATCCGGATCGTGCCGCAGGCCACGGCGGGCATCGTCGAACGCCTCGGGAAGTACCACAAGACGCTCAGCCCGGGGCTGAACCTCCTGGTGCCGTTCATCGACCGTCTCCGGCCGCTCATCGACATGCGTGAGCAGGTCGTCTCGTTCCCGCCGCAGCCGGTGATCACCGAGGACAACCTGGTGGTCTCCATCGACACCGTCGTCTACTTCCAGGTGACGGACGCGCGGGCCGCGACCTACGAGATCGCGAACTACCTCGGGGCGGTGGAGCAGCTCACCACGACGACGCTCCGCAACGTCGTCGGTGGCCTGAACCTCGAAGAGGCCCTCACGAGCCGCGACAACATCAACGGTCAGCTCCGCGTCGTGCTCGACGAGGCGACGGGCAAGTGGGGCATCCGCGTCGGCCGCGTCGAACTGAAGGCGATCGAGCCGCCCGTGTCGATCCAGGACGCGATGGAGCAGCAGCTCCGTGCCGAGCGGAACCGTCGTGCGGCGATCCTGCAGGCCGAAGGAACGAAGCAGTCGGCGATCCTCGAGGCCGAGGGCCAGCGGCAGGCCGCGATCCTCCAGGCCGAGGGTGACGCCAAGGCCCAGGTGCTCCGAGCCGAAGGTGAAGCGCAGGCGATCGCGACGGTCTTTGACGCGATCCACACCGGCGACCCGGACGAGAAGCTGCTGTCCTACCAGTACCTGCAGACCCTGCCGAAGCTGGCCGAGGGCACGGCGAACAAGCTCTGGATGATCCCGAGCGAGTTCACGAAGGCGCTGTCCGGCATCGCCGAGGGCTTCACCGCGGGACGCAGCGGCGGTGCGCCGTCGGCCGGCGGCACAGGCGGAGCTGACTTCCTCGCGCGGATCTCGAAGCTGGCGAACGAGAGCCTGGCGAACACGGCTGCAGCGAACACCGCGGCCGGCGCTGCTCCACGTCCGGATGCGACCGCGGCCGACATCGTGCCGGAGTCCGACCTCGACCAGCGGCTGGCGGAGTCCGACAAGAGCGTTGACCAACGACTCGCGGCGGCTGACGAAGCGACCGACCGGGAGCTCGGCGACACCAAGTAGCCCGCAGCACGCGACGACGCCCGCCTCGGTTCCCCGTGGCGGGCGTCGTCGCGTTGCTTGGTGCTTCCGACCTCAGCCGTGTTGCAGCAGCGAGGTGGTCGATCAGTCGGTCAGGCTCCGCGGCGGGCGCGGAGGAACTGCAACCGTTCCTCGAGCAGTTCCTCGAGTTCCTCACGGGAGCGCCGCTCGAGCAGCATGTCCCAGTGGGTGCGCGGTGCCTTGACGTCCTCTTCGGCGACCTCGACGGGCACGCCGTCATCACCGAGCAGTCGTCCTTCGCGTCCGGAACGAGGGTCCGACCAGGTCGATGGGACCTCTGCTTCGGCCGAGAAGATCACGTCGAAGGTCTCGCCGGAGTCCGCCTGGTAGACGGCGCGCTTCCGGTCGGAGAGTTCGACTCCTTCTTCGCTCTGGAGACTCTGACTCCCGAGTCGCATGCCGCGAAGACTTCGATCAGCCATCTGTGTGCTCCTTCCGCTCGTCGTCCTGCCCTGCACAACACTGTTCCACCAGTGTTCGTTCCTCGACCCGTGCATTCACAGTGCGTTCCCAGAGGGCGGCGCCGGGAGCGGGGATGTCGCGCGATCCGGCGTCGTGCGGAGTGCGCGGGCGGGGTGGCAGCGGTCGGGGGACGTCGGTGCAGAACGACCGCGCCGATGTCGTACGACAACGGCGGTGTCGCTACCCCGCGCGCGCGATCGTCAGCGGGCGCAAAGAACGACGGCGCCGATGTCGCACGACAACGACGGCGTCGCACGACAACGACGGCGTCGTTCCGGGGCGACGACCCATCCCCCCGCGCGCGATCGTCATCACCGGCCGTGCCCGTCACGCCGACGCCGCGCCCACGGAGCGCAAGCGAGCAGCACGAGCAGCCCCCCGAGCGACACGAGCAACGTCACGGAGCCGGAGAACAGCGTCGCCGGCGTCGTCCCCGTCCCGAGCGGCACGTCCGTCACCATCGACGTGGCGGTGTACGCCGGCACCTTGTCGATCGTCCGTCCGCTCGGGTCGATCACCTGCGACGCCCCGACGGTCGAGATGTTCACGAGGGACCGCCCCGTCTCGATCGCCCGCATCCGCGCGATCTCGAGCTGCTGCAGGTTCTCGTCGGTGCCGTCGAAGTCGGCGTTGTTCGTCTGCGCCAGGATGACCTGCGCTCCCCCACGAGCCATGTCCGCCGTGAGGCCGTCGTCGACGATGTCGAAGCAGATCGAGATCCCGGCCTTGATGCCCGCGACGCTGAGGACGTTCGGCTTGGTGCCCGGGGTGTAGTCGCGCTGTAGCAGCCCGATGAGCGAGGGTGCGAGCTTCGAGAAGAACCACCGGTCCGGGACGTACTCGCCGAACGGGACGGGCCGCTTCTTGTCGTAGGAGGACTGCCAGCCGTCGGCGGTCCACACGAACGAGGTGTTGTGGAGCACGCCGGACCGCGTCTGGGTGATCGCGCCGGCGACGATCGGCGCCTCCACGGACGTGACGACGGAGTCGAGCGCCGACGCCACGGCCGGCTGCTGCCGCGGGTCGAACTCCGCGGACGCCTCCGGCCAGACGACGAGGTCGACGCCCTTCGCCTCGACGTCGGTGGCGGCGAGCTGCGCGGCGAGCACTTCTCCCGGGCTCGCGCCGTCGAAGTAGCCCGCCGGCCCGTTGCCCTGCACCGACTCGATGCGGATCGTGCCGTCGATCGCGGTCGGCCACGCAGGCACGGCGAGCACGGCGCCGACGAGGAGTCCGGCGGTCGCGATCCGCACCGGGAGCCGGAACGACCTGCCGAGCTCGGTGGGGACGACGAGCGCGAGCGACACGATGACCGCGACGCAGTAGACGACGACGAAGGTCAGGCCGAGCACCCCGACGTACGCGGCCAGGTGCGTGAACGGGCCCTGCGACTGCGAGAGGCCGACGCGCCCCCACGCGAACCCGCCGTAGGGCCAGCTCCCCGAGAACCACTCGCGCCCGGTCCAGAGTGCCGCGACCACCGCCGGGAGCCCCCACACCCGCCCGGCGGTCGACGGCACCACCCGTGCGAGCCACCGGTAGGCGAGCGCGATCGCGACGCTGCCGAGCGCGAGGTACGCGGCCTCGAGGAGCGCGAGGGCGAACCACGGGACCGGGCCCAGGTAGCGGCCGGCCCAGGAGATCGCGGGCACCCAGAACGCCACCCCGGCCAGGTACCCGAGCCATGCCGCGCGGCGGGCGCGCTGCCCCATCACGGCGACGAGCAGGCACGCCACCGCGGGGTACGCGAGGAACCACCAGCCGGGCGACGGGAAGGACAGCGCGAGCAGGATCCCGCCGATCACGGCGAGCGGGAACGCAACGCCGATGGGCAGCGCCCGGAACGGCTCCCCCGCACCCGTGTCGCCGACCGCCGGACCGACCGCGGCGCCGCGACGTCCACGCCCACGCGCTACACGGCGCCCGCCGGACGCGAAGCGTTCACCGGGCGCCAGGCCCGGGCCCCCCGCCCGCCCCCCGTCGGAGCGACGGCCCGCGCCGATCCACCGAGCAGGCGCGTCGGACCCGGCGCCCTGCGGACGCACGTCGGACCCGGCGTCCTGCGGACGCACGTCGGACTCGGAACCAGGCACCGGGCCTCCCGTCAGACCGTCGCGTAGGCGACGATGCCGCGGCGGACCGCGTCCGCCGCACGCCGCGCGGTCTGCGCGAGGTCCGGATCGCCCGCGTTGCGGACCTGGTCGAGGAGGTCGATCACCTGCTTGCACCAGCGCACGAAGTCACCGGCCGGCATGTCGAGCGTCCGCAGGACGTCGTCGAGCGCGGAGCCCGACGTCCACCGGAACATCCCGACCGCCATCGCCGGTGTGGGCGGCTGCGAGCCCGCGAGCCGCGCGTCCCGCTCGATGTCGTCGAGGCGGGCCCAGATCGTCAGGGTCTCGTCGAGCGCGGGGCGGAAGGCACCGCGCGGCAGGGCGTGCTCCGTTCCGGGGGCGTCCTCGCGTCGGGGCTGGTACACGATCGTGGAGGCCATCGCGGCGAGCTGCGCGGGCGTGAGCTCCTTCCACACGCCGGCCTCGAGGCACTCGGCGACGAGCAGGTCACGGTCGCCGTAGATCCGCTGCAGACGACGCCCACCGGCGGCGACCGTGGCCTCGCCGGAGCCGTCGTCCGTCGCGACGAGGTAGCCGAGCTGCAGGAGCACGTCCGTCACCCGGTCGAACGTCGTGGCGACGGCGCCGGTGCGCGACCGGATCTGCTGCACGAGCTTGTCGTTGGCGCGCTTCAGCTTGTACCAGCGCTCGGCCCAGCGGGCGTGGGCTTCGCGGTCGGGGCAGGCGTGGCAGGGGTGCCGCTGCATCCGACGTCGGACGTCGGTGATCGCGGCCTGGCGTTCCTTGCGGGCACCGTGCGAGGCCTCGCGGCCACCGGGGACGTTCGTGCGCTCGAGGTCCGAGAGCTCGCGCCGCAGCGCCGCGTACTCGGTGAAGTCGCCGAGGTGGCAGGTCATCGCCTGGCGGTAGCCGTCGAGGGACTCCTGCTGCGACCGCACCTTGCGCGCCAGGTCGACCACGGACCGGTCGGCCTGGAACTGCGCGAACGACGTCTCGAGGACTTCGCGGGTGCGACTCCGTCCGAACTGGTCGATGAGGTTCACGGCCATGTTGTAGGTCGGCTTGAACGACGAGTTCAGCGGGTAGGTGCGTCGGCTGGCGAGCGAGGCGACGGCCTGCGGGTCGAGGCCGTCGGTCCACTGGATCACCGAATGACCCTCGACGTCGATGCCGCGGCGGCCCGCACGACCGGTGAGCTGCGTGTACTCCCCCGGCGTGATCGGCACGCGCGCCTCGCCGTTGAACTTCTCGAGCTTCTCCAGCACCACGGTGCGGGCGGGCATGTTGACGCCGAGGGCGAGGGTCTCCGTCGCGAAGACGACCTTGAGGAGCTTCCGCTGGAAGAGGTCCTCGACGACCTCCTTGAACGCCGGGAGGAGCCCCGCGTGGTGCGCCGCGACGCCCCGCTCGAGGCCTTCGAGCCACTCCCAGTACCCGAGGACGGCGAGGTCCTCGTCGAGCAGGGTACGGCAGTGGTACTCCGCCGACTCGCGGATCTCCCGACGCTCGTCCGCGGTGGTCAGCGACAGCCCAGAGCGGAGGACGTTGCGGACACCCTGGTCGCAGCCGGCGCGGCTGAACACGAAGAAGATCGCCGGCAGGAGCATCCGGTCGTCGAGCATGTGGGCGATCTGCTCGCGGTACAGCTTCTCGGTGCGCGGCCCCCGACGGTCGTGGTAGCCGCCCCGGCCCCGTCCGCCGCGGTGTCCGCCGCCGTGCCGCGCGCTCCGCGACGCTCCCCCGACCAGGCGGAGGAGCTCGGGGTTCACGCGGTTCGTGGCTGCTGCGCCGCTGGAGTCGAACAGGTCGACCATCTTCGAGCCGACGAGGACGTGCTGTTCGAGCGGGACCGGGCGGTCCTCGGAGACGATGACGTCGGTGTCGCCGCGGACGGTCTGCAGCCAGTCACCGAACTCCTCGGCGTTCGACACGGTCGCGCTCAGCGAGACCAGCCGGACCTCGGTCGGCAGGTGGAGGATGACCTCTTCCCACACGGCGCCGCGGAACCGGTCGGCGAGGTAGTGGACCTCGTCGAGCACGACCCACGCGAGGTCGTCGAGGAGGTCGGAGTCCGCGTAGATCATGTTCCGCAGGACCTCGGTGGTCATCACGACCACGCGCGCCCGCGGGTTGACGTTGGTGTCGCCGGTGAGCAGGCCGACCTCGGTCTCGCCGTAGGCCTGGACGAGCTCGGCGTACTTCTGGTTGCTCAGGGCCTTCATCGGCGTGGTGTAGAACACCTTCGCCGTCGGCTGGCGCATCGCCAGCCAGATCGCGAACTCGGCCACGATCGTCTTGCCCGCGCCGGTCGGGGCCGCCACCAGGACGCTCCGGCCCTGGTCGATGGCGCCGCAGGCGGCGAACTGGAACGGGTCCAGGTCGAAGCGCAGGTCGGACCGGAACAGCTCGAGGTTGCGCGAGCGGTTCCGGACCTTCGCCGCCGCGTAGCGCTCGGCGGGGCTGAGGTCCGTGTTCGTCACAGTCCGTACTCTTCGTCCAGCTTCGCCTGCCGCTTCGCCATGCGTCGATCATGCACCCACGCCACCGCGCACGCTGCGATGTAGAGCACCACCATCGGGACGGCGAGCAGGAACATCGAGATGACGTCGGCCGAGGGCGTCACCATCGCGCAGAACACCAGGATGCAGAGGATCGCCACGCGCCACGACTTGATGATCGCGGACGCGGAGAGCACGCCGACGAAGTTCAGCAGCACCAGGAAGACGGGCAGCACGAACGCGATGCCGACCGCCACGATGAGCTTGATGACGAAGTTGTAGTAGGCCTTCGCGTCGACGATCGAGGTGTCCTGGGTCGACACGAAGCTGCCGAGGATCTGCACCACGTGCGGCAGGATGTACCACCCGAACCAGCAGCCGGCGAAGAACAGCGGGATGGCGGTGCCGAGGAACCCGAAGACGTACTGCTTCTCACGACGCACCAGCGCGGGCACGATGAACGCCCATATCTGGTAGAGCCACACCGGGCTCGAGATCACGATGCCGATGGTGATCGCGATCTGCAGCTTGAGGTCGAACGCGCCCGTGATCATCGGGAAGTTGAGCTCCGCGGTGTGCCCACCGATCTCGGCGAGCTGCGTGACCGGCTGCCGGAGCGCGTCGAGCACGAAGGGCGTCAGGAACCAGCCGCCGATCGCGCACACCACCACCGCGATGACCGCGCGGAAGAGGCGGTTGCGCAGCTCGATGAGGTGCTGCCCGAGCGACATGCGACCCTCGGCGTCCTTCTTCGGACGCCCGGGCCGCTTCGCTCGCCCGCTTGCGGTCGTCGAAGCCATGCGCCGATCTTACGGGACCCGACCGACACCGCACGCCGTGTGCGTGCGCTCGCACAGGCGGCCTGGAGGCACGGTGCGGGGCCGCCACGCGCCTCCCGGCCGGTGGGTGGTGACGGCGGCACCGACGCAGGCGGGCGTTCCCACGCGTCGCGCCCGCGACGGGATGGTCGGCCGCTCGGCGCTCAGGCCTCCGCGAGTGCGGCGGCGGCGAAGTCGCGGATCGCCGCCCGCGCTGCCGGCGGATCGAGCACCACGGCACGACCGGGCAACCCCGCGACGAGCCGCACGACTCCGTCGAACCCGTTCGACGCCGCGAGTCGGATCCGGACCCGACCGTCCGCATCGGGCAGGTCGGCGGTGTCCGCGAGGAAGTCCGCCACGAGCGGCAGCGACGACGAGTCGAGCTCGACCGTGACGATGACGTCCTCGCGGGACTGCTGGAACAGCGTGTCGGGGATCGCCACGTCCGCCGCAGTGGTCGTGACCGCGCGCTCCTCGATCTGCACGGCGGACATCCGGTCGAGCCGGAACGTCCGGAGCGCCTGCCGGTCGAGGTCCCACGCGCGGAGGTACCAGTCCGTGTCGATCGACTCGACGCGGAGCGGGTCGACCCGGCGCGTGCCGCCCTGGGTCCGGGGGCCGGCGTAGTCGAACACGAGCCCGCGCCCTTCGGCCATCGCACGGCGGATCGTCGCGAGGGTGGCGTCGTGGAGGTCCTGTCCGACGGCCACGGTCGAGGCGGCACCGCCGGCGCCGCGCGACAGCTTGGCCATGAGCGCACGGATGGCGTCGCGGTCGGCGGCCTCCGGGAGCGCCGAGAGGTACTGCAGCCCCGCGATGAGCGCCGATGCCTCACGGGCGGACAGCCGGGGCGAGTCGTCGATCGCGACGAGGTTCGTCAGCACGATCATGTCGTTCTGGTCGAAGTCGTCCCACGCGATGTCGAACAGGTCGCCGTGCTGGTACTGCATGGTCTCGCCGGGCACCCCGGACACCGCGATGAGCTCGACGGCCCGGCGGATCCGGGCTTCCGGTACCCCGAAGTGCCGCGCGGCCTCGGCCACCGAGACCCGCTCACGGTCGATGAGGTACGGCACGAGGGCGAGCAGGAACGCGAGCTTGTCCTGCGCCTGGAGCGGCTGCTGCTCAACCACGGACGTCCCCCTCGTGGTCGGCGACGAGCGCTCGGAGCCGGGCGGTCACCCGGTCGCGGAGGTCGTCGGGTTCGAGCACGCGGACCTCGGGCCCGAAGGCAGCGAGTTCCTCGGCGAGGATCTGCGGGTCGACGTGGTGGAGCACGAGCGTGCCGTCGGGTTCGGCCGCGGTGTCGCGACGACGGGAGAGCCGGCGCTCGGCGTCCGACCCCGGCACCACGTGGATGCGTGCGGTGCGGGTCGCCCAGATGCGGTCGAGCTCGGCGAGGGTCCGCTCCGCCGCGCCGGCCGGGGCCGGGTGTCGGCCGACCTCGTACTGGGTCACGGGGCCGACGATGCGCGACAGCAGGTAGTTCTTGTCGGAGTCCGTCGCGAACTCGTGCGCCGCGAGCATCCACCGCCCACCGTGCTGCACGAGGGCGAGCGGCGCGAGCTCGCGGCGGCGGGCCTCGTGCTGCCCGGGCGTGATGTAGTCGAAGCGCACCGCCGCGGCCCGGTCGAGCGCCGAACGGAGCGGTTCGAAGGCGGCGTCACGGGCGCGGAGCCGCGGCGCGTAGGCGTCCATCCCGAGCACGCCGGAGGTTGCGTCGTCCTCGGCGCCGGCCGACCGGACCTTCAGCAGCGCGCGGCGTGAGTCGGCGGACAGCGCGCCCTCGCGCCACGCCATCGCCGCGAGGGTCAGCAGCGCCGACTCGTCCGGCGTGAACCGGACGTCGAGGGGCAGGTCGTACTCGCCCTTCGGGATGCGGTACCGGAGTGTCTGGTTGTTGCCCGCCGCGCCGGGGGTCTCGATCGTCTCGAGCGGGATCCCGAGGTCGCGCACGTCGTCCTTGTCGCGCTCGAACTGGCGCTCGAGCGAGGCGTTGTCCCCGCCCTGGGTCCACCGCTGCCGGTAGCCCTGGACGTTCGCCAGGATCTCGGCCTTCGTCAGCCCGGACTCCGTGGACAGCAGCGCGAGCACCAGGCTGAACAGCCGCTCCTCGGCAGGCACACGGGCAACTCGGGACGCTGGCACAGGCCGATCCTACGGCAGCGCGGGTGCACCGGAGTGCACCCGCGCCGGGGTCCGTGGACGGTGCTCGCGGGTCAGCGCGGCATCGCTCCGAGGAGGTCGATCACGTAGACGTCAGTCGAGCCCTGGTTGTGCACGACGGCGAGCACCTGGTCGCCGACACGGTGTCCGACGATGGCGTTGCGGACGCCGTCGATGACCTGGCCCTTGGCGAGGGGCACGGCCTGCGCGCCCGAGCCGTCCGTCCAGCTCGACCCGGTGACCGACGGGTCCGAGCTCCAGGTCACGGCGGTGTACTTGATGATCGCCGTGTCCTTCGCGGTGAGCTTCGTGCCCGAGCCCTTGCGCAGCAGGTGCAGCTCGTCGGACTTCGGGGCGTCCCACGACGGGATGGTGATGCCGGGTGCTCCGGACGGCGCGAGCACGACGGCGGGCATGCCGTCGCCGGCGAGCTGCGGGGTGCCGGTCGCCCGGGAGTCGAACGCGCGCTTGACGTCGATGACGGCGATGACGGCGTCCTCGGCCTTGGTGCTCGACGACGAGCCCGCGGTGCCGGACGAGCTGCTCAGCGCGCTCTTCGGCAGCGCGACGGCGAGGCGGTCGCCGACGTGGGCGCACTCGACGGCCTCGCCGAGTGCGCCGTAGTTCGCGGCTCCGGCCGTGATCGGGGCGGTCGTGCCGGAGTAGCCGCTCGTCTGGGCGACCTTGCCGGTCTCGCCGTCGACGACCGTGTACTCGATCAGGACGGGCGTGCCGTCCTCGACCTCGCGCCCGGTGCCCTCCTTGAGCACCGACACCTGGGTGCCCTTCGTGGTGAGCCCGGCGGGGACGGAGACCTTCGGCTCCTCGCCGAACGCGCCGGTCGCCGTCACGGCCTCGGACGCGGCACCCGGACGGTCACAGCTCGACGGGGTCGTCCCGGCGCCGCTCGCAGCGCACGCCGTCAGCGACGCGGCGAGTCCGAGGGTGACCAGGAGCGCGGGGATGGTTCGATGCAGGACGGGCACGGTCGGTACTCTACCGGTCGTCCCCACGGGCCCCGGACGCGTCGTCCGCAGCCGGGGCGGCGTCCACAGCGTCGGACGCGGCTTCCGCGGCCGCGACCCGCCGAGCCTGCGCCGCCGCCTGCCGGGCGACCTTCCGGAGCTTCTTGTCGCTCGCGCTGCGCTCCCCCACCGCGCCGGGCGTCCAGGCCTCGACGTCCTCGTCCGCGAACTCCGCCTTGCCCGCGCGGCGCTTGAGGTTCGGCAGCACGACGCCGTCGGCGAGGCGCCGGGCGGTGACGAGGAACCCGGTGTGCCCCACCATGCGGTGGTCCGGACGCACGGCGAGGCCCTCGACGTGCCACGTGCGCACGAGCGTCTCGCTCGGCATCGGGTCCGTGAAGCGCCCGGTGTCGCGCAGGGCCTCGGCGGTGCGGGAGAGCTGGGTGACGGTCGCCACGTAGCAGACGATGAGGCCACCGGGGGCGAGGGCGTCGGCGGCCGCGTCGACGCACTCCCACGGTGCGAGCATGTCGAGGACCACGCGGTCGACGCTCTGCGGCTCGGTGGCCTCGGGCAGCGCCTCGACGAGGTCGCCCACGGTCACGGACCAGTTGTCCGGGACGGCGCCCAGGAACGTCCCGACGTTGCCGCGGGCGATCGCCGCGAACTCCTCGCGGCGCTCGAACGACTGCAGCCGGCCGGTCGGACCGATCGCACGGAGCAGGAAGAGCGAGAGCGCGCCCGACCCGACGCCCGCCTCGACGACGCGCGCGCCCGGGAAGACGTCGGCGAACGCGACGATCTGCGCGGCGTCCTTCGGGTAGACGATCGCCGCACCGCGCGGCATCGACATCACGTAGTCGTTGAGGAGCGGCCGCAGGGCGAGGTACTCGTCGCCGGTGGTCGCGCGGATGACGGAGCCGTCGGGCTGGCCGATGACGTCGTCGTGCTTCAGGACTCCGCGGTGGGTGTGGTACTCCCCGCCGGTCTCGAGCGAGAGCGTCGTCAGCTTGCCCTTCGGACCGGTCAGCTGCACGCGGTCGCCGGAGCGGAAGGGGCCCCGCGGCGGCGTGTGCGGGGCACCGCCGGCGGTGTGCGGCAGCGACGCTGCCGCGTCGTCCGGACAGGAGGCGCGGATCGCCGCCGCCTCGTCGCCGACGTGGTCGAGGTCGCTCACCGGGCACCGTCCTCGGTCACCGCGGCGTCCGAGGGCACCTGCACCGTGCCGCTCCCCACCGGCACGGCCTGCCCACCGCTGGCGCGTCGGTCAGGAACCGGCGGCGTGGGCCCGGGCTGCTGGTCGGACCCGGCGGCGCGCGCGGCGAGCGCCGGCGTCGTCAACTCGACCAGGCGGTCGACGTCGACGCCGTCGAGGGTCGTCAGGTGGACGTCGCCACCGGCGATGTCGTCCAGCGGCACGATGTGCTCGACCGCGATCGTGACGGCGCCGGAGGCGACGGCCGACGCGACACCCGTGGCGGAATCCTCGATCGCGACGCAGGCGGTCGGCTCGACGCCGAGCTGGGCGGCGGCCGACAGGTACGCGTCCGGGAACGGCTTCGGGCGCTCGACGTCGTCGCCGGCGACGACGACGCAGAAGCCGCGCGCGCCGAGGGCGTCGGCGGCGACCAGGGCCATCGACCGTCGCGACATCGTGACGAGGGCGGTCGGGATGCCGCGGTCGTGCAGCTCCTCGACGAGCTCGCGTGCACCGGGCCGCCACGGCAGGTCGTCGTGACGGAGGCGGTCCGACACGTACTCGGTCATCCAGAGGACGATCTCCTCGACCTCCATGTCGACGCCACGGTCGCGGAGGATCTCGCCGGAGCGCTCGAGCCCGGAGCCGACGAGCGACAGGCCGTCCTCGTGCGTCCAGGTCGCACCGAAGCGTTGGGTCAGCTCGACCTGGGACTGCTGCCAGATCGGTTCGGTGTCGATGATCGTGCCGTCCATGTCCCACAGCACGGCTGCGGGCAGGACTCGGTCGGGGCGCTGGGCGGTCACGGGCGACGAGTCTACCGGGCGGTGCCCGGGGTCCCGGGCCGCCCGGCGTTCCGCTGCGGGCGGATTGCTGCTCGGCGGGGCGCAGGACGGGCCTACAGTGGTTGCCTGGTCAACGTCCCACGCGCGCGGTCCGCCCGAGCGGCCCACGCCATCTCCAGGAGGTCCGCTCCGTGCCACAGCACTCCCCCTTCAGCGACGGCCGACTCCTCGTCGTCGCGTTCGAGGGCTGGAACGACGCGGGCGAGGCCGCGAGCGGTCTGGCCCGGCGGATCGTCGACGCGCTCGAGCTCGACGAGCTCCGCGAGATCGACGGGGAGCGCTACGTCGACTACCAGTTCAACCGTCCCACGGTCGGCTCGGACGACGACGGCACCCGCGGCATCCAGTGGCCCCGCATCGTCCTGCACGGCCCCGGGGCGGACGGGCGACCCGTCGTCGGTGCGACCGGCTCCGAGAGCGAGCGGGACGTCTACGTGCTCGTCGGGCCCGAGCCCTCGCGGACCTGGCGGGCGTTCTGCGCCGAGGTGATCGACCTCATCGACGTGTACTCGATCGACGCCGTCGTGTTCGTCGGCGCGATGCTCGCCGACGTGCCGCACACCCGGCCGATCTCGGTCTTCGTGTCGAGCGAGAACGCGGGCGTCCGCGCCGCGTTCGACGTCGACAAGTCGTCGTACGAGGGGCCGACGGGCATCCTCGGGGTGCTCGCCGACGCCGTCGACAAGGCCGGCCTCACGACCCTGTCGCTCTGGGCGTCGGTACCGCACTACGTGCACAACTCCCCGTCGCCGAAGGCCACCCTGTCGCTGCTCGACAAGATCGAGGAGCTCACGGACGTCACCGTTCCCCGGGGCTCCCTGCTCGACGACGCGACGGAGTGGGAGGAGGGCATCGACGCCCTCGCTGCCGACGACGAGGACATGGCGAGCTACATCGGGCAGCTCGAGCAGGCGCGGGACACGGTGGACTCGCCCGAGGCCTCGGGTGACGCGATCGCGCAGGAGTTCGAGCAGTACCTCCGCCGACGGGAGCGCAAGGACGGCGGGACCGCGGGCGGCGAGGGCTTCCGGCCGCCGCAGCCGCCGCAGTAGGGCGACGCGGCGCGGGCACGGCGCGCTCGGACCCGGGCGTGCCGCCGGTCACGACTCCCCGCTCAGGTCCGTCGAGCGGTCAGGAACGGTCGCTCAGCCCGCCCTGGACCGACGGTTCGTGACCGCCCGCCGGCATCCGCGCGGGGTGGGCGCCGAACACCAGGGAGCACGAACACGGGCACAAGCGCGAACACACGCACCCGCACGCCGGACCGCCCGGCAGCCCGCGGATCAGCCCAGGCGGATGCCGAGCAGGGCGTCGATGACGTCGACGAGCTCGGGCGTCGCCGCCGTCCCGCCCGCGAGCGCCGTGTCGACCGCGGCGACCGCACCCGGCGTGTCGAGGTCGTCGGCGACGCGGGCGCGGACGTGTGCGATGACGTCCGCTGCGTCGTCGGCGTGCGACGGGGCTCCCTCGGCCCATGCGTCCCACGACGCCAGCCGCGTGGTGGCCGACTCGAGCTCGGCGGGGAACCACTCCCAGTCGTCGGAGTACTTGTGCGACAGGAGCGCGAGGCGGATGGCGCGCGGGTCGGCACCGTCGTCGAGGAGCCCTCGCACGGTGACCAGGTTGCCGAGCGACTTCGAGATCTTCTCGCCCTGGTAGGCGATCATGCCCGTGTGGACGTAGGCGTTCGCGAGCGGCTGGTGCGCGAGCGCAGCGGCGTGCCCGGCGCTCATCTCGTGGTGCGGGAAGACCAGGTCGCTCCCGCCACCCTGCACGCTGATCGGCAGACCCAGCTTGTCGCCGGCGATCACGCTGCACTCGATGTGCCACCCCGGACGGCCCGGGCCGAGTTCGGTGTCCCAGCTGGGCTCGCCGTCACGTGCGGCACGCCAGAGCAGCGGGTCGAGCGGATCGCGCTTGCCCGGACGTTCCGGGTCGCCGCCGCGCTCAGCCGAGAGGGCGAGCATGGTCTCGCGGTCGAGGCGGCTCTCGTCGCCGAGCGCCCATGCCTCGGTGGGACGGTTGACGTCGAAGTAGACGTCGTCGCCCTCGGAGTCGTCGGTCGGCACGTCGTAGGCGTACCCGGTCTCCTGCAGGAACGCCACGGCCTCGGCGACCCGGTCGACCTCGTCGGTGACGGCCACGTAGTCGTCCGGCGGGAGGATCCGCAGCGCCTCCATGTCCCGTCGGAAGAGGTCGATCTGCGACGCGGCGAGCTCGCGCCAGTCGACGCCGTCGCGCGCCGCGCGCTCGAGCAACGGGTCGTCGACGTCGGTCGTGTTCTGCGCGTAGTCGACGTCGAGACCGGCGTCCCGCCAGGCGCGGACGAGCGTGTCGAACGCGAGGTACGTCGCGGCGTGCCCGAGGTGGGTGGCGTCGTACGGGGTGATGCCGCAGACGTACAACGCCGCGCGCTCCTCACCCCGCGTCGGGTCGACGGGTTTGCCCGCAGCCGTGTCGTGCACGACCGGACGCGGACCGGTGCCGGGGACGGACGGGAGGACGGGGGCCTGCCAGGCCCTCACGGCTGGATCACACCAAGCGACAGCAACACGATGAGAACGATACCGAGTGCGATCCGGTAGACCACGAAGGGCAGGAAGCTGCGCTTGCTGATGTAGTTCATGAACGCGGCGATCACGACGAACCCGACCACGAACGCGACCCCCGTGGCGACGAGGGTGTCGACCAGGCCGAACGGTGCGCCGCTGTCACCGAGGCTCGTCGCTGCCTCGTAGAGACCGGACAGGAACACCGCCGGCACCGCGAGCAGGAACGCGAAGCGGGCGGCCGCTGGGCGGGTGTAGCCGAGGGCGAGCCCCATCGAGACCGTTGCACCCGAGCGGGAGACGCCCGGCACCAGGGCGAGCATCTGCGCCACGCCGATCAGCAAACCGCCGCCGAACGTCATGTGTTCGATCCGACGGGTCTTCTTGCCCACGACGTCGAGGACGCCGAGGACGATGCCGAACCCGATGAGCACGATCGCCACGATCCACAGCGATCGGAACGTGGTCTCGATCGAGTCCTTCAGCAGCAGACCGGCGACACCGATCGGGATCGTGCCGAGGATCACCAGCCACCCGAGGCGGGCGTCGGGGTCGTTCCGCGGGACCGTCCGGCCGGACAGCGACCGGAACCAGCGCCCGACGATCCGGGTGATGTCCTTCCAGAAGTAGATGAGCACCGCGGTCTCGGTGCCGAGCTGCGTCACGGCCGTGAACGCTGCGCCGGGGTCCTGCGCGTCCGGCAGGAACAGCCCGACGATGCGCAGGTGCGCGCTCGACGAGACGGGGAGGAACTCGGTGAGCCCCTGGACGAAGCCGAGGAAGATCGCCTCGAGGATGTGCATGGCACCGGCCTTCCGGGGAGGAGGTCTGTCAGGACACCGCCACGAGGGCGACCGTGGACACTATCAGTAGGTCGCGAACAGGTCGCCGAGGACACGCCGCCCGAACGCCAGGGCGTCGAGCGGCACCCGCTCGTCGACGCCGTGGAACATCGCGGGGAAGTCGACGCCGGCCGGCAGCTGCAGCGGGACGAACCCGTAGCCGGCGATGCCGAGGGTCGACAGGGCCTTGTTGTCGGTCCCGCCCGAGAGCAGGTACGGCAGCACCGGAGCACCCGGGTCGTGGCGACCGAGGACGTCCCGCACCGCGTCGACGAGCGGCCCGCCGAAGTCCTGCTCGAGCCCGATGTCACGGAAGGACATGACGACCTCGACGTCGTCGCCGGCCAGCTCGCGGACACGTTCGAGCACGGACTCCTCGTCGCCGGGGAGGCACCGGATGTCGATGAGCGCCTCGGCGGCGTCCGGGATGACGTTGTGCTTGTAGCCCGCCTGCAGGACCGTCGGGTTCGTCGTCGTGTGCAGTGCCGCGTGGATGAACCGCGAGGCGGACCCGGTCGCGAGCGCGACCTCGTCCGGGCCGGTGACGGCGGGGTCGACCCCGAGGAAACGCGCGACCTCGGCCACCATCGCGTCCGTCGTCGCCGAGAGCCGGACCGGCCACTCCTCGCTCCCGATCCGAGCGACCGCTGCGGCGAGCTTCGTCACGGCGTTGTCGCGGATGACGTGCGATCCGTGCGCAGCGGTGCCCTTCGCGACGAGCTTGATCCACATCAGGGCCTTCTCGCCGGTCTGCAGGAGGTAGGCGCGACGGTCGCCGAGGGTGATCGAGTACCCGCCGACCTCGCTGATCGCGGCGTCCGCCCCCGCGAAGACCTCCGGGTGGTTCTCCACGACGTGGTGGGAACCGAGCACACCCCCGGCTTCCTCGTCGGCGAAGTAGGCGATCACGAGGTCGCGCTCGGGTGCTCCCTGACCCGCGACGACGTCCGCGAGGGACGTCAGCATCATCGCGTCCATGTTCTTCATGTCGACCGCGCCACGACCCCACAGCATGCCGTCCTGCACCACGCCGCCGAACGGGTCGACGCTCCAGTTCGCCGGGTCGGCCGGGACGACGTCGAGGTGGCCGTGCACGACGAGCGCGGGCTTCTCCGGGTTGCGTCCGCGCACCCGGGCGACGACGCTCACCCGGTCCGGCTCCGACTCGAAGAGCTGCGGCTCGAGCCCCAGGTCACGGAGCTTCGCCTCGACGTAGTGCGCGGCCTCGGTCTCACCGCGGGACTTCCCGTCGCCCCAGTTCGTCGTGTCGAACCGGATGAGGTCCCGAGCGATGGACGCGGTCTCCTCGAGCTCGATGTCGGCCGCCGTGCTCCCCTGGAGGTCAGTCATGCCCCCACGCTACCGGGCCGCTCCGACACCACCGATCCCCGGGTCCACAGCGGGACGCGCCCGGGATACGCGCCCGTGTTCATCGGGCGTTCAGACCCGTGCTAGTGTCTTCTCTCGGCAGGAACGCCGGGGAAAACGCCCCGGACGACCGGCCAGCACAACAGAACAACACCTGTCCGGGTGGCGGAATTGGTAGACGCGCTAGCTTGAGGTGCTAGTGCCCGTATTAGGGCGTGGGGGTTCAAGTCCCCCCTCGGACACACGAGATGGATGCCCCTTGGCCTTGCGGCCAAGGGGCATTTCGCGTTCGTGCTTCGCGGCGAGCATCGGCGTCGCTCCACTCGGGGCACCCCTCACCGCGACCACGACCGGACGGGAGGCGCGGGGCGGGCCCGCACCGCGCCTCCCGTCCGGTGTGCGTCACCGAGCGGGCGGTCACCGACCGCGACGTGCCCGCGCGATCCACCGGACCACGAGGACCGCGCCACCGACGGCGGCCGACCACCCCCAGTTCGCGACCACCGGGTCGAGGATGCCGTGCCTCCAGTCCCGCCGCGACGAGCGGACGCGGGACGCGACCGGGTGCCCGGTGCCCTCCGCCCGGACGCCCGTCTCGCGCACGACCCGGTCGGGCCGACCGTGCAGCGCACCCGTCACCCGGTGGGTCGCGACGTCGATCCGGTCACCGAGGACGAGGAGCAGCCAGTGGGCCAGCCGCCCCTCGCTGAACCGGGCGTACGCGACCCGCCGCACCGCCGCGGCGGGTCCGCGGTGTACGGGGTGTGGTCGGTCATGGCGCGCTCCTTCACGGGACGATCACGGGCTTGATGATGCCGTCGAGCTTCGACGACTCGTGCCCGAAGGTGTGCCCGACACGGGTGTCCGGCATCATCCCGTGGTACAGGTGCAGGTCCGACCCGCAGATCGCGGCTCGTTCGACACGGACGACGGCATCGTTCTCGTGGTCGATCCTCGGATCGGGCTTCTCCTCGACGCGGACCCGGGAGGGCCCGCGGAACGTCATGGCGCGCATGGACGCTCCTCTCGCTGGTGTCGTCCACGCTGACGACACGGGCGTCCGAGCCGTCCCAGATCCGCACGGATCGGACACCGGGTCGCGCGGACCCGGCCGGGTTCACCCGTCGCGCTGCGCTCCGCCCGCGAGGTGCGCCCTGAGCCAGTCGCGGAGCCAGTCCCGCGCCCCGCCGAGGTCGGTGAAGACGCCGTCGTCCTCGGCGTCCGTCGCTGCTGCGAGCACCTCGCGGAACCGCGGTCCGGGGGTCAGCCCGGCGTCCAGGAGGTCCCGTCCGGTGAGGAGCCCGGCACGTGTGCGCGTCGACACGTCGCGCAGCATCACCGCGAACCACTCCCGGGCAGCCGACGGTCCGGATGCCGGACCACGCCCCCGGGAGTCCGCCTCGCACACCCGGGCCCAGGCCTCGGCGGCCGACAGCGTCCCACCGAGCCGACGGAACAGTCGCCGCGTCGCCGCCACCGAGGGAGGTGCTCCCCCGGCCGAGTGGACCACCATGTGCTCCCGGACGAGGGGCACCACGCGATCGACGACGGCGCGCGGCGCACCGAGCCGACGCAACAGCTCGCGAGCCGCCACCGCGCCCGACACCTCGTGTCCCAGGCTCCGGATGCGAGGGGTTCCCTCCTCCGAGGAGACCTGCGTCCCGGAACCGGCCTTGCCGAGGTCGTGGAGCACGGCCGCGAGCACGATCACCACGCGGTCGTCGCCGCGGACGCCGTCCTCGGTGCAGGCACGGGCTGCGGCATCGCCCGCCAGGCCGGCGTGCACGTGGACCGGTCCCTCCGGGTGCCAGTGCGGGTCCTGCGGCACGTCGCGGAGGGCGGCGAGTTCCGGCAGGTGGACGTCCCACCCGGTGTCGTGGAGGACCTCCAGGGCCGCGGAGACGTGGTCGCCCAGCGCGGTCTTCCGGATCTCCGGCCAGACTCGCTCGTGTGCGACCTCGCCGAAGCGGTCGACGAGCGTGCGGGCGAGCGTGACCGTCTCGTCGTCGACCTCGAGACCGAACCTGGCGACGAGCTGCACCGCGCGCAGCACCCGCAGCGGGTCGTCGCCGAAGCGCTCGGACGTGTGCCGCAGGACACCCACGACCGCGTCGTCGATCCCCCCGAACGCGTCGACGTACTCGTTCGTCACCGGGTCCCAGGCGACCGCGTCGACGGTGACGTCGCGGCGCGAGGCGGCCGCCGTGAACGACGCGTCACCACCAGCACTCGCCACGGTCGCCACGTCGAGGTGCGTCCCGTCGAGCACGACCTTGAGGACCTCGAACCGGACGCCCGCCCGGACGACCACCGCGCCGACCGCCCGCAGTGCAGCCGAGACCGCGTCGAGATCCGTGCCGTACACCTCGATGTCGACGTCCGGCACGGCCGTGGCCGGGACCGTCCGACCGGACTCGCGGAGCAGGGCGTCACGGACGGTGCCGCCGACGACGACCGGGGATCCGACCGTGCGCAGCGCCTCGAGCGCGACGACCGCGGCTCCTCCGAGACCGAGGGCCGCAGCCGGGTCGGCTGGTCCGGGGCACCGGTGGACGCCCGTCGAGGGTCGCGCCGTTCCACAGCGCTGGCAGGTGATGGTGTCGATCATGGTCACGTCTTCCGGACCGTCGCGCCGCCGCGCGAGGGAGTCAGTCTGCCGCACCGTGCGGTGCGGGCGCCACCACGACACGGACGGGAGGCGCGGTGCCAGCCGACACCGCGCCTCCCGTCCGTCAGGTGGTCGCGTCTAGCTCTTCGACGCCTCGACGAAGTTGCGACGCGGGTCCGTCTCCTTGATGAGCGAGGTCGCGTCGCGACCGGACACCGCTCCGGTGACCCAGCCGATGACGATCCGGGCCTTGCGGTTGAGCGTCGGCATCGCGTACACGTGGTAGGCGCGGTGCGCGAGCCAGGCGAGCAGGTTCGTCATCTTGACGCCCTTGATGTTCGCCGCGCCCTTCGCGACGCCGTAGGACGCGACGGTGCCGATGGACGGGTGGCGGTACTCCTCGAGCGGCTTGCCCGTGATGGTCGCCACGACGTTGTCGGCCGCAACGACGGCCTGCCGGACCGCGTTCTGCGCGTTCGGCGGGTAGTACGCCGGCTGCTTCTCCGCGGTGAGGTCGGGCACCTGTGCGACGTCGCCGAGGCCCCAGACGCCGGGGACGACCTCGTGCGTCGACTCGTCCTCGACCTGGAGCTTCGCGTTCGCGGCGAGGTGGCCCTTCGGTCCCCGCGGCAGGTCGGTGGCGTCGAGGAGCGGGTTCGGCTTGACGCCGGCGGTCCAGACGAGGAGGCCGGCAGCGAACTCGTCGCCGTCGGAGAGCTTGATGACGCCGCCCTCGGCGCTCGGCATCGTCGTCTTGAGGCGGACGTCGATGCCGCGGGCGCGCAGCGACTCGAGGGTCCACTTCGACAGCTCGGGGCCGACCTCGGGCGCGACACGGTCGAGGGCGTCGATGAGGACCCAGCGGGGGTGCTCCCCCGCGAGCGACGGGTACGTCTTGATGGCGGCCTGCGACACGTCGAACAGCTCACCGATCGCCTCGACACCGGTGTAGCCACCGCCGACGAAGATGCTCGTCAGGAGGCGGCGGCGCTCGTCCTCGTCGCGGGTGGCAGCGGCCTTCGCGATGTTGTCGAGGAGCTTGGCGCGGACGTACGCGGCTTCCTCGACCGTCTTGAAGCCGACGCCGTACTCCTCGAGCCCGGGCGTCGGGAAGGTCCGGGTCACCGATCCGAGCGCGACGACGAGCTGGTCGTAGCCGAGCGTGCGGTCGTCACCGCCCGCGGTCGAGATCGACACGGTCTTGTCCTTCGACGAGATCCCGGTGACCTTGCCCTGGATGACCCGCGTCTTCTTGAGGGCGCGGCGCAGCTCGAAGGTGACGTCCTTCGGCGCGATGTGGCCGCCGGCGACCTCCGGCAGGAACGGCAGGTACGTGTAGTAGGTGTTCTGGTCGACGAGCGTGATGCGCATCGGGACCGTCGCGGCGTGCTTCTGCAGCTGCTTGACGGTCGTGTAGCCGGCGGAGCCGCCACCGAGGACCAGGACGTGCGGGATCGAATCTGCCATGTGTCCGGTCTACCGGAGTTTCCCTGGCGGCGTCACCAAGCCGCGCCGTCGGTCGGCGGTGTCGTCGCTCCGCGGATGGGTACGGTCAGGGCATGACGACGTCGATCTCCGTCCGGTCCGCCACGCTCGAGGACGCCGAACCGATCGCCCTGGTCCACGCGACGTCGTGGCGCGAGACCTACGGCCGCTTCGTGGAGGACCCGGACACCAGTCCGTGGTTCGCCGTCGAGCCGCGGATCGCGATGTGGCGGACGAACCTGACCGAGCACGCGTTCTCCACCGTGGTGGCCCTCGACGGCGACGACCTGGTCGGCTTCGGTGCCGTGCGACCGACGCCGTCCTCGCCGACCGACGAGGACCCGGTGCGGCCGGAGGAGCTCACGATGCTCTACGTGCTGGCGCGGGCGCACGGATCCGGTGCCGGGCAGCGACTCCTCGACGCGGTGCTCGGCGACCGTCCGGCGTCGCTGTGGGTCGCGGAGGACAACCCGCGGGCGCAGGCGTTCTACCGACGCAACGGGTTCGCCACCGACGGGGCGAGGTCGTCGTTCGGCCCGATCGAGCGGTCGGTCCGGATGGTGCGCTGAGCTCCGCCCGCCTCGCTGGTGGGCGCTGTCGCTGGTGGGCGCTCTCCCCGGTCGGCGCTGTCGCCGGTGGGTGCTGTCACTGTTCCGTGCTCGACCGACCGGGCTCGGCGGGGGTGCTCCGGCGACGGTGCTGCAGCAGGTCGGCCGACCGGACGAGGCGCAGCGCGGTCACGAGGACCACACCACCGAGGACGTTGAACACGAGGGTGTACCCGAACCACCCGAGCCACTGGCCGTAGCTGATCGACGCGCCGGCCTGGATGGCGCCGAAGACGAGCAGCGAGTCGAGGATCGAGTGGAACAGCTGGAGGCCGGACAGCAGGAACCCGCCGATGACCGCGGCGACGATCTTCGCCGGGTCGGAGTCCGTCCCCTGCTGCATCCGGGTCACCAGCGTGATCGTGCTGCCGCCGAGCACGGCGAGCACCGCGACCTGCAGCCCGAACGGCGCGTCCACGTAGTGGCGGGCCGACTCCTCGAGTTCGTCGCGCCACTGCGGGAACGCCTGGACGACGAGCCACATGAAGAGCCATCCGCCCGCGAGGTTGGCGACGAGGGTGCCGACCCACAGCCGGAGGAGCTGGCCGACCGTCCCCTCCTTCGCGACGAGCGCGACGATCGGCATCAGGAAGTTCTCCGTGAACAGCTCGCTGTGCGCGAGGTACAGCGCCACCAGCCCGACACCGAACGCGATCCCGGCGAGGAGGTGGTCGCCGGTCGCGTGCAGGACGGCGAGGTACGCCATCACGCCGAGCCCGATCTCGAGGCCGCCGGCGAACCCGGTGGCGAGCACGACCCGCGTCGTCCGCTGCAGCCGTTCGGTGCCCTCCTCGACGACGGCTTCGAAGGAATCGTGGATCTCGTCCTCGACGGGGGCATCAGCACGGCCGACTTCGCGGCGACGTTCGTCGGTCACGGATCGCACGCTAGACCGTGCCGGGCGTGCGTGCCCGGCGTCGGTCGTGCCTGGAGTGCACGCCCCGCGTCGGTCGCAGCTCAGTCTCGTCGGCGGTCGCGGAGACGCCACCACGCGGTCTCGGCGAGCTCGGGGCCCGTGAACACCCCGTGGGCAGTCCGACGCGACTCGGTGAGCGAGAAGCGGCGCAGCCGGTAGCCCCCGGCGAACCGGTCGATGATGGCCTCGGGCGAGGACTCCGCGTCCCGCTTGACGAGCCACGTCCGGTCGTCGACGGGCTCGATCACGGGAGGGTCACCGCCGTCCGCCGATGCGCGACCGGAGCACGTCGATGCGCTTCTGGATCTGCTCGACGCTCGCCTGCGCCACGGCCGGACCGCCGCTGATCCGTCGGAGCTCCGCGTGGATGGCCCCGTGCGGCTCGTTCGAGTGCCGGGACCAGATCGAGACGAGGCGTGCGAGCTCGGTCCGCTGCTCCTTGAGCGTCATGTACATCGGCCGGCTCTCGTCCGGCGTGGCCCTCGGCATCCCGTCCTTCGTCGGCCGCCCCTTGGAGCGTTTGGCCTGGGACGCCTGCCGGGCGCGGAGCAGGTCGCGCACCTGGTCGGGCTCGAGGAGCCCGGGGATGCCGATGAAGTCGAGTTCCTCGAGCGAGCCGACCTCGCCGCCGGACCCGAACTCGCCGCCGTCGTAGAGCACGCGGTCGAACGACGCCTGCGAGTCGAGGGCCTCGAACGGCTGCACCTCGAGCAGGCTCTCGGACGCGCGGTCCTCGCGGTTGGCCTCGGCGACCATCGCGTCCTCGGGGTTGTACATCCCGTCGTCCGCGTCCTTCGGGCGGTCGAGGGCGTGGTCGCGTTCGAGCTCGAGCGACGCCGCGAGGGCCATCAGGCCTGGAACGCTCGGCAGGAACACGGAGGCGGTCTCGCCACGACGGCGGGCACGCACGAAGCGACCGATCACCTGGGCGAAGAACAGCGGCGTGCTCGCGCTCGTGGCGTACACACCGACGCAGAGCCGCGGGACGTCGACGCCTTCGGACACCATGCGGACGGCGACCATCCAGCGTGAGTCGCCCTCGGCGAACGCTCCGATGCGCTCCGAGGCGGCGGCTTCGTCGGAGAGGACGACCGTCGGCCGCTCCCCCGTGATCTGCGTCAGCATCCGCGCGTACGCCCTGGCCGTCGTCGTGTCCGTGGCGATGACGAGCCCGCCGGCGTCGGGGACGCCCCGACGGACCTCGGTGAGCCGTTTGTCGGCGGCCGTCAGGACCGCGGGCATCCACTCGCCGTCGGGCGACAGGGCGGTGCGCCACGCCTGGGCGGTGATGTCCTTCGTGACCTGCTCGCCGAGCGAGGCCGACATCTCGTCGCCCATGCGGGTCTTCCAGCGCATCTGACCGGCGTAGGCCATGAACAGCACCGGGCGGACGACGCCGTCCTTGAGCGCGCGCCCGTAGCCGTAGTTGTAGTCCGAGATCGAGGTCCGGATCCCCTGCTCGTCGGGCGCGTACTGCACGAACGGGATGGGCGCGGTGTCGGAGCGGAACGGCGTGCCGGACAGCGACAGCCGACGGGTGGCCTTCGAGAAGGCTTCCCGGATGCCGTCGCCCCAGGTGAGGGCGTCGCCGCCGTGGTGGACCTCGTCGAGGATGACGAGGGTCTTGCCGCCGGCCGTGATGCGCTGGTGCACCTCGGGGTTCATGCCGACCTGGGCGTACGTGATCGCCACGCCCTGGTAGTGCCGGCCGAACATGCCGTCGCCGTTCTTGAACATGGGGTCGATCCGGATGCCGACCCGGTCGGCGGAGTCCGCCCACTGGCGCTTCAGGTGCTCGGTCGGGGCGACCACGACGATCCGGTCGACGGTGCCGCGGGCGAGCAGCTCGGTCGCGAGCCGGAGCGCGAAGGTCGTCTTCCCGGCGCCCGGGGTCGCCGCTGCGAGGAAGTCACGGGGCTCGGTCTCGAAGTACTTCGTCAGCGCCTCGACCTGCCAGGCGCGGAGCTTCGACGCAGTACCCCAGGCGGCGCGGTCCGGGAACGCGGGCGAGAGGTGCTCGGCGGCGGCGTTGCCTGCGGCTTCGGCCTGCGCGGCGGCTTCGTCGTGGGGCCGCGCGGCGGCTTCGTCATGGGGCCTGGCGGCGTGGCCGTCGGCGGTGGCCGGGCGCTCGATCGGGTTCGACGACGCATCGCCCCACAGCGTGGCGGCCTGCTGCTGGTTCTCGTACTCCGCTGCGCTCACTGCACGCGATTCTACCGTCACCCGGGGTCCTGCCGGGCGTGCGGGGCCCGCTGCTCGGGCGCGCCGCGGACGAGCGAGGCCGGCCGGAGCACGCCCGCACCGAACCGTGCCGCCACGGCGTCGACCGTGGTCTCGGTGTCCCGCCACGGCGCGTCGTCGTCCCACAGGGCGTTGCTCGCCGCCGCGGGAACGAGGTTCTCGCCACGGACGCCGATGAGCCGGATGCGGTTGCCCGGTCGGTGGAGGACGTCGTAGAGCTCGACGGCTTCGCGGTGGATCCGCTTGGCGACGTCGGTGGGCTCGGCGAGGGTGCGCGACCGGGTGAGCGTCGTGAAGTCGGTGTACCGGACCTTGAGCGCGACGGTCCGCGCCTGCACGTCGGCGCGACGGAGCCGGACGGCGACCTTGTCGGCGAGGCGCAGGAGTTCCCGGGCGACGTCGTCGCGTTCGGTGAGGTCGCGGCCGAAGGTGACCTCGTGCCCGATCGACTTCTCACCGACGCCGGTCTCGACGGTCCGTGGGTCGCGGCCCCACGACAGGTCGTGGAGCCGCTGGCCGCCAGCGGGACCGAGGGCAGCGACGAGCGACGGCAGCGGCGTCGTGGCGAGGTCGCCGACGGTGCGGATGCCCCGGCGTTCGAGGGTCTCCTGGGTCTTGCCGCCGACGCCCCAGAGCGCGGACACGGGCTGCGGGTGGAGGAACGCGACCGTGTCGGCAGCGGGGACGACGAGCAGGCCGTCCGGCTTCGCCCGGCTGGACGCGAGCTTGGCCACGAACTTCGTCGACGCCGCCCCGACCGAGCAGTGCAGCCCGGTCTGCTCGAGGACGGCGGCGCGGATGGCGGTGCCGATCTCCCACGGGGTGCCGTAGAGCCGGATCGCGCCGGCGACGTCGAGGAAGGCTTCGTCGATGCCGAGCCGCTCGACCCGCGGGGTGAAGCGGTCGAACACGGCCATCACGGCGGCGGACTGCTCGCGGTACTTCTCGAAGTGCGGCTCGACGATCACGGCGTTCGGGCACCGCCGCTTCGCGACGGCCATCGGCATCGCGGAGTTCACGCCGTAGCGTCGGGCCTCGTACGTGGCGGCCGTGACCACGGAGCGGTCGGAGTCGTGCCCGACGATCACGGGCAGCCCGACGAGGTCGGGACGGTCGAGCAGTTCGACGGAGGCGAAGAACGCGTCCATGTCGACGTGCAGCACGGTGGCGCTGACGTCGTCGACCGGTGCGCCGGAGACGAGCCGGTTGCGTCCGTCCTGCTTGCTCACACGGCGATGATGCCACCCACCACCGACAACGCCGGCTCCCCGCTCGTCAGCGGGCCGGACCGAGCAGCGCCGACGCGATCGTCCGCGCCGCGGAGTCGCGGGAGGACGGGTGGTACTGCCCCGCTCGGACGTCGCGCGCCAGGCGGGCGAGCTCGGCGTCGTTCCGGTAGGCCGCTCCGCCGACGACCCGCATCGCCTCGTCCACGACCTGCTGGGCCGCGTCGACCGTGCGGGCCTTGGTGCCGACGAGGAGCGGGAACCAGCGCGCCCCGTGGTCGACGAGCTCGTCGACGTCCCTGGCCAGGGCGTCGACCTGGAGCGCCACCGCGTCGACCACACCCTGGGCGTCCGCGAGGGCGCGACGCACCGCGGGGTCCTCGGACCGCGGCGTGCCGTCCAGCGACCTCCGTCCCCGGACGGCGTCGACGGCGAGTTCGACGGCACGCTCCGCGACGCCGACGTACACGGACGCCACGAGCAGCTCGAAGGCGGCGAACACGCCGAACACGAGCGGGTCCTGGTTCGGCCCGACCGGCAGCACCCGCGCGATGCGGTCGGCGGGGACGTGCACGCCGTCCAGGACGGTCGTGCGGCTCTGCGTCGCACGCATGCCGAGGGTGTCCCAGTCGTCGCGGTGGGCGACGTGGCCGTCGGACCGGAGCACGAACCCGTGCACGAGCACCGGCTCCGGCCCCGAGGTGTCCTTCCCGAACACGCTGAGGACGTCCCACGCGGACGCGAGCGAGGTCGACACCTTCGTGCCCGTGAAGCGGTAGCCGCCGTCGCCGTCCGGCTCCGCCGTCGTCAGCGAGTCGAAGAGCACGGCGTCGTTGCCGGGTTCGCTCACCCCGAACGCGAGCAGGTGGTCGTCCGCCGCGTGGTCGGTGACGGCCTGGAGGAACGCCCCGCCGCGCGCGCGCACGCTGCGGGCCGCCTGCACCCACACCTGGTGCATCCCGAGCCCGAGCGCGGTCGCGGGGGCGGACCGCGCGAGGGTGCGCTGGACAGCCGCGGTGTCGCGGAGTCCGAGGTCGAGGCCACCCTGCTCCGCGGGCACCCCGATCCGCAGGTAGCCGGCGGCGCGGAGCTCGTCGAGGTCCTCCGCGCAGAAGGCGTTCGCCGCGTCGTAGCCCGGCGCCCGCGCGGCGATGCGCTCGAGGAGGTCGGCGGGGATCGGGTTGGCCGTGCTCATGGCACGAGACTAGGGTCCGATGCGTGTCAGAACGTCATCCCTGGTCCAGGTACGTCGCGATCGGTGACTCGTTCACCGAGGGGATCGGTGACCCGGACCCCACGGTGCCCGGGGGCAACCGCGGTTGGGCGGACCGGGTGGCCGAGGTCCTCGCGCACCAGGCGTCCGCCGCCGGTGCGGGCGACGGCGACTTCGCGTACGCCAACCTCGCGATCCGCGGGCGTCTGCTGCAGCAGATCATCGACGAGCAGGTCGAGCCGGCCCTCGCGCTCCGGCCGGACCTCGTCACGGTGTCGGCGGGCGGCAACGACATCATCCGCCCCGGGACCGACCCGGACGACCTCGCCGAGAAGGTCGACGCGATGATCGCCCGGCTGCGCAGCGACGGCGCCACGGTCGTGATGTTCACCGGTCCCGACGTCGGCATGACGCCGGTGCTCGGGATGGTGCGGGGCAAGACGGCCATCTACAACGAGAACCTGCACGCGATCGCGCTGAAGCACGGGGCCCTCGTCGCGGACATGTGGGCGCTCCGGGTGCTCCGCGACCCGCGGATGTGGGCACCGGACCGGCTGCACCACTCGCCCACCGGCCACGCCACCGTCGCGGCCGCGGTCCTCGACGCGCTCGGGGTCGACCACGGGCTCGCGCCGTTCAACCCCGAGCCGCTCGAGGCGCGCCCCTGGCGGGAGGCCCGCGTCGAGGACCTCGGCTGGGCGCGGGAGTACCTCGTGCCGTGGGTCGTCCGGCGCATCCGGCACACGTCGTCCGGCGACGGCGTGCACCCGAAGCGGCCGGAGTTGCAGGACGTCGTCGACCACCGGTCCGACACGCCCTGACCGGCCTCAGTCGGCGGGCCGTCGGAGCGTCGTCGGTCCGTCGTGCAGCGGCTGGGTCACCCAGGCGAAGGTGGCGTCGCCCGTCGCGGTGGCGACCCGGACGTGCGCGGCGTGCGGGGTCTCGACGAACCGGACGGACACGAGCACCGCCGCGCCGTCGTCGACCAGGGCCGCGCTCCCGGCGAGCGGCCCCTCGACCGCCCACGCCCCCTCCGCGACCGGGACGGACAGGTGCCCGCCCTCGACGTCCAGCTCGAGCCGCCACCCGTGACCGTCGCGGTGCAGCGGTCCGACGGCAGCGACGTCCGGGAGCCGCTCCCCCGCGACCGGTGGCAGCCCCAGCGAGGCGATCCGTTCCTCCAGGCCGGGGTCCGCAGCCGCGCCGGGGTCCGCGGCGTCGACGGCGGGCAGGAGGTGCTCCCAGGCCGCGTCGAGCACGGCCTGCATGTCGAGGCTCTGCCCGGTCAGGGCGAGCACGACGTCCTGCTCCGGCAGGACGACGCAGAACTGCCCGTAGGCACCGTCGCCGCGGAACCCGTGCCGGGCCATCCAGAACTGGAAGCCGTAGCCCTGGCTCCAGTCCGGGTTCTCCTCCTGCGGGTTCTCGACCTGCACGCGGGTCGCGGCGTCGACCCAGTCCTCGTCGAGGATGCGCTGCCCGTCCCACACGCCCCGCTGCAGGTACAGCTGCCCGAGCTTCGCGACGGCCTCGACCGGGGCGTAGCACCCGCTGAACCCGAGCTCGTTGCCCTGCTCGTCGCGCTTCCAGGCGAGGTCCTCGATGCCGAGCGGGTCGAGCAACCGCGGCCGCAGCCAGTCGACGAGCGACCCGCCGGACACCCGCCGGACGATCTCGGCGAGCGTGTACGTGCACGGCTGGTTGTACGCGAACACCGAGCCCGGCTCCTCGTCCGGCCGCAGCAGCAGGAACCCCCGGACGATGTTCGTCGGGTCGATCGCCCGAGCGCGCTCGAGCGTCTCCTCGCGGTGGCCGCTCGCCATCGCGAGGACGTGCCGCACGCGGATCCGACGACTGCGCTCGTCGGTCACCTCGGCGTCGAGCTCCGGGAAGTACGACAGCACGGTGGCGTCGAGGTCGACCAGGCCCTCGCGCACGGCGATGCCGACACCGGCCGCGGTGAAGCTCTTGCTGAGCGAGTACAGCAGGTGCACCGACTCCGCGCGGTACGGGTCCCACGTGCCCTCCGCGGCGACCTGACCGTGGCGGAGCAGCACGAACGAGTGCGCTTCGACGTCCGGCGTGGACTCGAGGGCGTCGAGGAACGCGGCGACCCCGCGTGCGTCGATGCCGAGGGCGGACGGGGAGCTGCGCGGGAACGTCGTCGTCACACGGTCGACCCTACGGCCCGGACGGTGTGCGTGTCAGGTCCCCTGGAACGGGTTGGTCCAGCGCCACCAGACGCCCGGGTCCGCGATGGAGCGGTCGAGCTCCAGCGGGACCGTCACGGCCGGGTGGTCGGAGATCGTGAAGCGCACCCGCCCCACGCGCTCGCCGCGGTCCCCGAACGTCACGCGGTCGAGCCGGGTCTTCGCCGTCACCGTGGTCCGGCCCCACACGAGCACCTGGGACGCCTCTGCCGCGACCGCGTCCGCCCCGTCCTGCCACGGCGTGCTGTAGGTGCCGAAGGTCTGCCCCTGGTGCGTCAGCGTCACGACCTGGAAGTCGTCGGCGACCGACCGCAGCAGCCGCTGGACGTCCTCGTCGAGCGAATCGTGGTCGACGCCCCCGAGCATCGCGCCGACGACGGTCACCTTCCGACCGCCCCGCTCGTACGTCGCGGCGAAGAGCAGGCACGCGCCGGCCTCGTCGAGCGTGCCGGTCTTGATGCCCTCGACGCCGTCGAGACCGAGGAGCTTGTTCGAGTTCTCGATCTCGCCGACGCCGGGCACGGTGACCTGCTTCGTCCCGACGATCTCCTTCACCACGGGGTTCGCGAGGGCCAGCTGGCCGAGCTCGACGAGGTCGGTGGCCGTCGCCGTGTTGTCGGGGTCGAGGCCGGTCGGCTCGTGGATCCGCGTGTGGTCGAGACCGTGCTCGTCGAGCCACGTGTCCGCGGCCCGCTCGAACGCGTCGAGCGACCCGAACGCCCACAGCGCCAACGCGCCGGCGTAGTTGTTCGCCGACTTCATCAGCATGACCTGGAACGTCTGGTACTCGGAGAGCTGCAGCCCGGCGGGCATCGGCGCGACCTCGCCGTTCTGCGCGAGGTACTTCGCGTACAACCCCTGCATCTGCTTCGTGAACGTGATCGTCGGACCCCGCTCGCCGCGTCGCATCGGCTTCTCGTCGAGGACCACGAGCGCCGTCACGACCTTCGAGATGCTCGCGATCGACCGTTCCTCGCGGTCGCCGCTCGTCCGCAGGCTCTCCGGGAAGTCCGTCGCCTCGACGGCGGTCGCACCGTAGCCCGGGAACGACAGCTCCGGGGTCGTGGTCGTCGGTGCGGCGTAGGTGGTGGTCGCGGCGCTTGCCGGGGCGAACGGCACCACGGCCGCCGCGACGAGGTAGCCCACCGTGAGCAGGAGCACGGCGACCACGGTGATCGTCACGGGGTGCCGGACGGCGGAGCGGGGGCGGCGGACGACTCGTGGCACAGCAAGGGAGCGTACTGGAGGCGCGTGGCGGCTCCCCGGGTGTCCGCCCGGTCCGGCGGGGCGCCGCCGGGCCGCGCGTCCGGCACGGTGCGAGGTTCCACGCACTGTGGCAGGGCATTCCCCTCGCACCGTGTCGACAACCTCGCACCGAGCGGGGCGCAGCGCAGCGCCGGACGGCCGCCGCGACCGGCCGACGCGAACCGTCGGGAGAGCTCCTCGTCGGCGTGCGGTCAGCGCGCCCGCTGGGCGTGCGCCACGGCCCAGAGTCCGACGGCGCTCGCCGCGGCCACGTTGAGGGAGTCGACGCCGTGCGACATCGGGATCCGCACCGTCGTGTCCGCCGCCGCGATCGCCCGGTCCGTGAGGCCCTGCCCCTCCGTCCCCATCACGAGCGCCACCCGCTCCGGGACCTCGGCGACGAACGCGTCGAGGTCCACCGACCGGTCCGTGAGCGCCATCGCCGCGAGGTGGAACCCCTGCGCCCGGAGCTCCTCGCCCGCCGCCGGCCACTCCCCGATGCGCGTCCACGGCACCTGCAGCACGGTCCCCATGCTCACGCGGACGCTCCGGCGGTAGAGCGGATCGGCACACCGCGGGCTGACGAGGACCGCGTCGGCACCGAGGCCGGCGACGCTCCGGAAGACCGCCCCGACGTTGGTGTGGTCGACGATGTCCTCGAGGACGACGACGAGCCGTGCGTCCCGGACCACCTCGGCCACCGACGGCAGCACGGGGCGGTGCATCGCGGCGATCGCCCCGCGGTGCATCCGGAAGCCGGTGAGCTCCTCCAGCAGGGCGTCCGCACCGACGAACGCCGGGCCGTCGTGCTCGGCCACGAGCGGGAGGACGTCGTCGAGCCACTTCTCCTGCACGAGCACGCTCCGCGGCACGTGGCCGGCACGGACCGCCCGCTCGATGACCGTGTTCGACTCCGCGATGTACAACCCGCCCTCGGGCTCGGTGACCCGGCGGAGCGCCACGTCGGTCAGCCGTGCGAAGTCGTCGAGGCGCGGGTCGTCGAGGGAGTCGATGCGGACGGGGTGCACGGGGCTCCGATTCGTGGGAAGTGCGCTGGACGGTCGGCTGTTGAGGGTACCGTGAACACGATGCCCACGAGCGACGAGCACAGCACCGCGGCCGACCTCGACCGCGCCGTCGAGCTGCTCGCGGGCAAGCGCCTCGCCGTGCTCTCCGGAGCAGGGCTCAGCACCGACTCGGGCATCCCCGACTACCGGGGCGAGGGCCGTGTCGTCCGGAAGCCGATGACCTTCCAGGAGTTCCGCTCCGACCCGGCCAAGCGCCAGCGGTACTGGGCCGGCTCCCACCTCGGTTGGCGGACCTTCGCCGCGGCCGTCCCGAACGACGGGCACCGGGTGCTCGCCGAGCTCGAGCGCGCCGGGGTCGTCACCGGGGTGATCACCCAGAACGTCGACGGGCTGCACCTCCGCTCCGGCTCCCGTCGCGTCGTCGAGATCCACGGCTCGATGGACCGCGCCGTGTGCCTGACGTGCGGCCAGGTGTTCTCGCGGTCCGACCTCGCCGCGACGCTCGACCGCGCGAACCCGTGGATCGACGAACCCGGCTCCGTGCAGCTCCAGCCGGACGGCGACGTCGAGATCACCGACGTCGAGCGCTTCGTGGTGCCGGACTGTTCGGTGTGCGGCGGTGTGCTCAAGCCCGACGTGGTGTTCTTCGGCGAGTTCGTGCCGGCCGAGAAGTTCCGGGAGTCGGTCTCGCTCGTGGCCGACGCCGACGCGCTCCTCGTCGTGGGTTCCTCGCTGACCGTCAACTCGGGCGTCCGCCTGGTCGACCACGCCGTCCGCCGGAAGCACCCGGTCGTCATCGTCAACCGCGGGACGACCCGGAGCGACCGCCGCGCCGCGGTGAAGCTCGACGCCGGCACCACCGAGACACTCGTCGCACTCGCGGAACGCCTCGGCACGGCAGCGGCCGCGGCGACGGCCGCGATCGATCTGGGATGATCGTCGGGTGACGACCCACCTGTCCCTGGTCCGCCACGGCGAGACCGACTGGAACCGGCAGCGACGCATCCAGGGGTCGACCGACATCCCGCTCAACGACGTCGGTCGCGACCAGGCCGCCGGTGCCGCCGAACTCCTCGCCCGTCGCCGGTTCGACGCGGTCGTCGCCTCGCCGCTGTCGCGGGCCCGCGAGACGGGGGCCATCATCGCGACCCGGCTCGGACTCGCCGAGCCGGACACCTACGCCGGGCTCGCCGAACGGTCCTACGGCGATGCCGAGGGCCTGACGGACGTCGAGATCCGGACGCGCTGGCCCCACGACGACGTGCCCGGACGGGAGTCGCGGACGGCGTTGCTCACTCGGGTGACCGAGCAACTCGCCGAGATCGCGATCCGGTTCGACGGCGCGTCCGTCGTGGTCGCGACCCACGGCGCCGTCATCCGCAGCGTCGTCAACGCCGCCGCGCCCGGGACGGCGGACCGGCACCGCACACCGATCCGCAACGGGTCGATCCACTCCTTCCGGTGGGGCCCGGAGCGGTTCCAGGCCGAGCTCGTCCGGTTCGACGACCCGATCGACGACGCCTCCGACGGCCCCGGCGGCTTCGCGTTCGAGTACCAGAACCCCCTCGAACGCCGAGGCTGATCCGTCCTCACGTCCACCGGGACTAGGCTCCGACCCACTCCGCGATGCGGATCGGATCCGGACCCGCCCCGGCCCGTCCGGTCCGCTCGAGCGGGCTGACTCGTCCGCCCGCTCGAGCGGGATCGGTCAGCTCGACCGACAGCAGCCGTCCGCACCACCGGCGGCCCTGAGAGGAGGACGGTATGAGCACGGAGCGGCCAGGAGGGCAGCTCGACCCCGAGGACGACGACCTCGACCGCGCCTTCGGCCCCGACACCGGCTCGGTGACGATCCGCACCACTCCCCAGCGGGTCCGGCGGGGTGCCCTCGTCACCGTCGGGGTGGTCCTCGCGGCCGGGGTGCTCGTCATCGCCCTCGGGACGATCATCAGCAGCGTGCAGAACGGTGTCGGCGGGGTGTTCCCGCAGCCCGAGGCCGCGCTCGCGCGGTTCGACACGGCGGCGCGGGCCGTCGACGGCGTCCGTTCGGTGGAGGGCGTGCGCACCGTCAAGACCGGCTTCGCGAGCTACGACGTCGTCTCGGTCGCGACCGCTGAGGACGGGTTGGCCCCGGACGCACAGGACGACCTCGTCGCCGCGCTCAGTGCGGCAGCCGCCACGACCGGCGGCAACGGCGTCCGCGTCTTCGCGGTCGTGCAACTCGACACGATGCGGGTCGGCCTCTCGGCGGACGCGGATGTCACCGCCGCGCGGCTCGACCTCGCTCGCCGGGTCGACGCGATCGGCGGGGTCCGTGCGGTGCGCTGCGCCTGGGCCACGGACGCACCCTCCGACGAGGCGACGGCGCAGGAGGTCACCCTGCAGACGATCGGCCGCGGCGCGGCGCTCGACGCGGTCATGGCGAAGGCGCAGGAGTCGACGCAGGCGGCGTTCCGCGGGGCGACCGTCACGGCCGTGCGACCACCCGCCTGACCGCGAGCCCGAGCGGGCAAGCGCCCAAGCCTGAGGGCACGAGCGGGCAAGCGCCCGAGCCCGAGCACCCGAAGGGCCGAGCGCCCGAGCGGGTGCCCTACCGCCGCGCGGCGCCGTCCCGCGCGGCTCGGTCCCGCACGGCTCGCTCGACCGCCCCGACGACCTGCTCCGCGGAATCGGCCCACCGGAACCGTGCGGCCTGCTCGACGGACTGCTCGGACCGAGCGCCCCAGCGCTCCTCGAGCCGCCGGACCGCGGCGGCGACCGCGGACGGCGACGACGGGTCGAAGTACTCCGCCGCGGCGCCCCCGATCTCGCGGAAGATCGGGATGTCACTGACCGCGACCGGTGTCCCGACGCCCATGGCCTCGACGAGGGGGATGCCGAAGCCCTCGTCGTACGACGCCGTCACCAGGGCCGTGGCCGAGCGGAGCACGTCGAGGTAGACCTCGTCGCTGGCGCCGTCGTGGAAGACGAGTGACCCCGCTGGTGCGAGCCGTTCCAAGCGGGCGCGGTCGGCAGCGGACACCCGCGACATGCAGTGCAGCCGCCAGTCGGCACCGAGGAGCGGCAGCGCGGCCGCGAGGGTCTCGACGTTCTTGTACGGCATGAACGACCCCATGTACACGAGGTCGTGCCGGCGCGGCCCGTCGACCGGTCGGCGAGGGGCCGGGTCTGCCGCGTTGTACGCCACGGTGACCGGCCGCCTGGTCAGCCGGTGCTCCCGGATGAGTCCGGCGGTCGTCTCCGAGACGGTGACGACGCCGTCTGCCCCGTTCAGCAGGAACCGCTGCGGCGCCCAGCTCAGGTGGAACGCCCGCCACCCGAGGCGGAGCGGCCACGAGAACTCCCGCGGAGGCGTCCGGTTCCGGTAGTAGATGAGGTCGTGCAGCGTCAGCACGAGGGCGTACTCGCGGCCGCGCGACCCCATCGTCTGCATCGGCGAGAACACCGCGTCGAGGCCGAGCCGGTTCACCCTCCGGGCAACGAGGGGTTCCCCGGGATCGGTCGGCGCGGGCAGCACGGCGTGCGGCAGACCGTCCGGCAGGGACTCGAGCTGCCGGACGTCGTGCACGAGCAGCGTGTAGTCGTGCCGGTCGGGCAGGTGCGCCACGATGCCGGCGGTGAACCGCGAGATGCCGTCGTGGCGACCGATGCGCACGTAGCGGCAGTCGATGCCGATGCGGAGGCGGCTCACGACGCGTGCTCCGCACCGTCGGACGGCCGGGAGGCGCGGGTCGACCCCGACGAGTCCGCCGACGCCGTCTCCGCTCGCGCCCCACGCCGGTCGCCTCCACCGCGCCGCGCTCCGCCGCGACGGGCACCACGGGAAGTCGTGCCCGGGTCCCCCATCCGTCGGAGCACCGCGGAGGCTGCCGCAGCGGGCGTCTCGTAGTGGACGAGGTGTCCGACACCGGGAACCACCACGAGCTCGGCGTCGGCCAGGCGCGCTTCGAGGGCCTGTTGCTCGGGGACCGCGGTGATGTCGTCGTGCTCGGCGGCGATCATCAGCACGGGCACGTCGATGCGGTCCGCGTACTCCGAGACGTCGTGCGTCACCGAGGTGCGGAACGCTTCGAGCACGGACGTGCGGTCGGAGAACGCCGAGAAGTAGCGGTCGTGCTGGTCGTGCACCCACCGTCGCAGGTCGCGGTCGTGCGACTTCAGCATCGCGATGCTCATCACCCGCACGATCGCCGGGTTGCGCAGGAGCGCCAGGCCGAGGGGGCGCGGCAGGACGGCACCGGCCCGGTAGTACCCGATCGCCACGCCCGTCGCGATCGCCCGCGGACCCTGGAGCGCCGGGGCTGCGATCGGGTTCACGAGGACCAGGAGGCGCGTCCGCAACCCGGCGGCGACGGTCGCCGCGACGACGATCGATCCGAAGGAGTGTCCGAGCACGACGGTGTCCGCGCCGAGTCCCAGCGCGCGGTGGAATCCGTGCAACCAGGCCACGTACGAGTCGATGTCGGACGACGACAGCGGGTCCGACACACCGAAGCCGGGCAGGTCCGGGAGGATCACCCGCACGCCCTGCAGGTGCGCCGCGATCGTCTCGAGTCCGTGGTGGTCGCCGCGGAACCCGTGGACGGCCAGCACCGTCCGTGCTGCGTCTTCGGGCCCGTACACCCAGTAGTGCGTCGTCCGACCGTCGACCTGCACCGCGCGGTGCACGACCGGGGTCGCGGCCATGAGGGACTGGTACGGGGACAGCACGGGCGGTTGCATCCGGGCCAGTCTAGGGAAGCCGGCCCGACCAGCCGCCGCAGCGCGGTGCAGATGTGGAGAACTCGCAGACGCGACGTGTGCCGGGCGGTGATCCGTGCCTCCAGGCCGGATCCGCGTCTTCCTGCGGACAGCGGCAGCCGCGCGGCCTAGCGTGTCCAGGGTGACGTTCACGGCCCCGATCCAGCTCCCAGGCCTGACCCTGGACCCGCAGTGGTACAAGCGATCCGTCTTCTACGAGTGCATGATCCGCTCGTTCGTCGACTCGAACGGCGACGGCATCGGTGACATCCAGGGCGTGATCGGCAAGCTCGACTACCTCCAGTGGCTCGGTGTCGACGCCATCTGGCTGCCGCCGTTCTTCCAGTCGCCGATGCGCGACGGCGGGTACGACATCGCCGACTACAAGGCGATCCTCCCTGAGTTCGGCACCCTCGACGACTTCCGCGAACTCGTCACGAAGTCGCACGAGCGCAACATGCGCATCGTCATCGACATGGTGATCAACCACACGTCGGACCAGCACGAGTGGTTCCAGCAGTCGCGCGAGGACCCGGACGGCCCCTACGGCGACTTCTACGTCTGGCGGGACACCGACCAGGAGTACGAGAACATCCGGATCATCTTCGTCGACACCGAGGAGTCGAACTGGACGTTCGACCCGGTCCGGCGGCAGTTCTTCTTCCACCGGTTCTTCTCCCACCAGCCCGACCTCAACTTCGAGAACCCCGCCGTCGTCGAGGCCGTCTACGACGTCGTCCGGCACTGGCTCGACATGGGCGTGGACGGGCTCCGACTCGACGCGATCCCGTACCTCTTCGAGTCCGAGGAGGGCAACGGCGAGGGCGAGCCGGAGACGCACGAGTTCATCAAGAAGCTCCGTGCGATGGTCGACGACGAGTACCCCGGCCGCGTGCTCCTGGCCGAGGCGAACCAGTGGCCGCGCGAGACCGCCGCGTTCTTCGGCACCGACGAGGAGCCCGAGTGCCACATGGCGTTCGACTTCCCCGTCATGCCGCGCATCTTCTACTCGCTCCGCGCACAGCACGCCTCCGAGCTGAAGGCGATCCTCTCCGAGACGCTCGACGTGCCGGAGTCCGCCGCGTGGGGCGTGTTCCTCCGCAACCACGACGAGCTGACGCTCGAGATGGTGAGCGAGGAGTACCGCCAGGCGATGTACGGCTGGTACGGCTACGACCCGCGGATGCGCTCCAACATCGGCATCCGTCGTCGCCTCGCTCCCCTGCTCGACAACTCGCGTGCCGAGCTGGAGCTCATCCACGCGCTCCTGTTCTCGCTGCCCGGGTCGCCGTTCCTCTACTACGGCGACGAGATCGGGATGGGCGACAACATCTGGCTCCCGGACCGCGACTCCTCCCGCACGCCGATGCAGTGGACGCCGGACCGGAACGCCGGGTTCTCGACGGCCGACCCGGGGAAGCTCTACCTGCCCGTCGTCCAGTCGCTGGTCTACAACTACCAGCAGGTCAACGTCGAGGCGCAGCTGGCACAGTCACGCTCGCTCCTGCACTGGGTGCGCAACGTCATCCACGTCCGCAAGGCGCACCCCGTCTTCGGCCTCGGGACGCTTCACGTCAAGGACACCTCGAACGAGTCCGTGCTGGCGTTCGTCCGCTCGTGGGAGGGGTCGGGGCAGCAGTTCGGGCCGTCCGCCGAGGACGTCCTCTGCGTGTTCTCGTTCGCGACGAACCCGACGTCGGTGACGATCTCGGTGCCGGAGTACGCCGGACGTCCGCTCTACGACCTCTTCGGTGGGAGCGTGTTCCCGTCGTTCGACGAGAGCGGGTCGGTCACGCTGACGCTCGGCACGCAGTCGTTCTACTGGCTGCACGTGGGTGCGGCGCCGGCCGTCGCGTCCGTGGCAGCGCCGCCGGCTTCGGCCACGGCGTAGGGGCGGGCGGGCGGCTCGCACCGTGCGGTGCCGCCGGTCGCGAGCTTGTCGGTCGCGCCGTGGTGCGAGGTTCCCGGCACGGTGCGAGGTGCTTCAGGTCGCACGCCGCGTGCAACCTCGCACCATCGGGCTGTCCCTCGCACCGTGCGACCCGGCCTGGAGGCCCGGCCCGGCCCCGCCAGGCGGGTCGCGTCGTGCGGGCGGTCGGCTTCCCCGCCAGGCGGGTCGCGTCGTGGGTGTCGGTGCGTCCCGTTAGCCTGGCCGGGTGACGTACTCCCCCGCGACCGCAGTGGTGACCGACGTACCTCCGGCACCGGTGCCGCAGGACCTCTCGGGCCGGCCGTGGTGGCACGCCCTCGGCGTCTTCGACCTCGAGACCACCGGCGTCGACGTCGAGACCGCCCGGATCGTCACCGCGCACGTCGGCCTCATCGACATGACCGGCCGATCCATCGTCGAGGGTGCCTGGATCGCCGACCCCGGCATCGCCATCCCCGAGGGTGCCGCGGCCGTGCACGGCTACACCACCGAGCGCGCACAGGCCGAGGGGCGTCCCGCCGGAGAGGTCGTGGCCGAGGTCATCGCCGCGGTCGAGGCCGTCTTCGCCCGCGGCATCCCGCTCGTGATCTACAACGCCCCGTACGACCTGACCGTCCTCGACCGGGAAGCCAAGCGTCACGGCCTGGCCTCCCCCGTGATCGGCAACGTCGTCGACCCGCTGGTGATCGACAAGGCCCTCGACACGTACCGCAAGGGCAAGCGCACGCTCGAGGCCGCTTCGGAGCTGTACGGCGTGACGCTGTCGGACGCGCACGACGCCGGGGCGGACGCGATCGCTGCCGGCCGCGTGGCACAGGCGATCGCCGCGAAGTACCCGGACGAGCTCGGCGTCTCCGCCGAAGAGCTGCACCGCAAGCAGGTCGGCTGGTGCGCCGATCAGGCCGCGTCGTTCCAGGAGTACATGCGCACGAAGCGCGACCCGTCGTTCACCGCCGACGGTCGCTGGCCGCACCGCAACGGTTCGTAGGGCCGGCGTCGCAACGGTTCGTAGGGCGTCGCGCGCCGCTGCGGTCGGGTGGCTCCGTTCTCCTGCCCGTCGGCCGTTGGTGCGCCACGCGACCGGCGCCAGTGCGCGCCCGCACAACCGGAGTCGCCGCGGTGCGGGACGACTCCGGTTGTGCACTGACGAACTGCACCGCAACCCGGCTGACGAACTGCACCGCGGCCCGACTGCCGATCCGTGCACCCGACCAGGCACCCGTGCACCCGACCACGCGCCCACCCCGGGAACGCCGAACGGGCGGCCCTCCCGGAGGAGGACCGCCCGTTGCGGAACGCGAGGCTGCCTACTTGGAGAAGCCCTTGAAGCGCTGGTTGAACTTCTCGACGCGGCCGGCCGAGTCGAGGATGCGCTGCTTGCCCGTGTAGAACGGGTGCGACGCGGACGAGATCTCGACGTCGATGACCGGGTAGGTCGCACCGTCGAGCTCGATGGTCTTGTCGCTGGTCGCGGTCGAACGCGTCAGGAACGTCTCACCGGAGGCCAGGTCGCGGAAGACGATGGCGTTGTACTCGGGGTGGGTGTCGGTCTTCATGGAGATTCCTCGGTTGCAGATGGTCGGACTGCGCTGCGCTCGAGTGAGCACCGCGCGGGAAGTCGTCGGCGTGCGCCAGCCGTCCACGTTACCAGATCGGCCCGGCGAGCCGCTACGACGCGCGGGCGCTCCAGCGGCCGTCGTCCTTGATCACGACGAGGTCGACGCCGAACGCCTGCGTGAGGGTCTCGTTCGTCAGGACCTCGTCGATCGGACCCGCGGCCTGCACGTGCCCGTCGGTGAGAACGAGCGCGTGCGTGAAGCCCACGGGGATCTCCTCCACGTGGTGTGTCACGATGACGATCGCCGGCGAGTCGGGGCTCTGGGCGTACCCGCCGAGCGTCCGCACGAGGCTCTCGCGTGCGCCGAGGTCGAGCGAGGCCGCCGGCTCGTCGAGGAAGAGCACCTCGGGGTCGGTCATCACCGCGCGGGCGATCTGGACGCGCTTCTGCTCACCGTCGCTGAGCTCGCCGAACGTCCGCTCGGTGAAGGCCGCGAGGCCCCACTCGTCGAGCACGCGCTGCGCACGACGGACGTCGAGTTCCTCGTACTCCTCGTTCCACCGACCGGTGACCGAGTAGGCCGCGGTCAGCACGACGTCGAGGACGGTCTCCGTGAACGGGATCCGCCGGGCCAGGGCCGTCGAGGCGAAGCCGATGCGGGGACGGAGCTCGGCGAGGTCGGCGGTCCCGAGCTCGGTGTCGAGGACGTGCACCGACCCCGAGGTCGGGAAGGTCTGCGCGCCGGCGATCTGCAGCAGCGTCGTCTTGCCGGCACCGTTCGCGCCGAGCACGACCCAGCGCTCGTCGTCCTGCACCTCCCACGAGACGGAGTCGAGGATGGTGGCCCCGTTGCGGACCACGGAGACGTCTGACAAGCGCACGACCGAGGGCATGCCCCCAGCCTACGGGGTCGGACCGGGGCGTCCGTGGCGCGACACCGGTCGGCGCGCGCCACGGACGAGGCCGCGTCAGCGCCCGGCGAGCACCTCGTCGTACACGGCACGGGTCCGGTGGGCGATGGCGTCCCACGTGAACTCGGTCTCGACACGGAGCCGTCCAGCGCGGCCCATCAGCTTCGCGAGCCCTTCGTCCTCCAGCACCTCGTTCAGGGTGGCGGCGAGGTCGGCGACGTAGCGGTCCGGGTCGGTCGGTGTCCCGGTGCCGTCCTGGGCCTGGTCGATCGGCACGATCCGGCCGGTCAGCCCGTCCGCGACGACCTCGGGGATGCCGCCGGTACCGGTGCCGACCACGGGGATGCCGCACGCCATGGCCTCGAGGTTGACGATGCCGAGCGGCTCGTAGATCGAGGGGCAGACGAACACCGTGCCGGACGACAGCACGTTCACGATCTCCTCGTGGGCGAGCATGCGGTCGATCCAAACGACGCCGTCACGCTCGGCGCGGAGCGACTCCACGAGCGCCGTGACCTCGGCCATGATCTCCGGCGTGTCCGGCGCGCCGGCGCACAGGACGATCTGCACGTCCGAAGGGAGCGAGGCCACCGCGCGGAGGAGGTACGGCAGGCCCTTCTGGCGCGTGATCCGGCCGACGAACACGACGCTGCGCCGCGTCGGGTCGATCCCGAGCGAGCGGACCGCGTCCTCGTCGACGGTGGGCTTCCACGCGTCGATGTCGATGCCGTTGTAGACGACCTGCACCCGGGAGGGGTCGATCGACGGGTAGGAGCGGAGGATGTCCGCCCGCATGGCCTTCGAGACCGCGATGACGCGGTCGGCACGCTCGAACGCCTCGCGTTCCATCCAGCTCGACAGCCGGTACCCGCCGCCGAGCTGCTCGGCCTTCCAGGGGCGCAGGGGCTCGAGGCTGTGCGCGGTGACGACGTGGGGGATGTCGTACGTCAGCTGCGCGATCCGACCGGCCGCGTTCGCGTACCAGGTGTGCGAGTGCACGAGGTCGGCGCCCTCGACGTCCGCCGCGATCGCGACGTCGGTCCCGAGCGCCTGCAGCGCGCCGTTGGCCTGGCCGAGCGCGTCCGGCGTCCGGTAGGCCCAGACGTCGGCCTCGTCCCGGAACGCCCCGAAGGCGCGGACACGCACCTCGGTGTCCGTGCCCGACCGCAGCGCTGCGGTGAGCTCGGCGACGTGGACGCCCGCTCCGCCGTACACCTCTGGTGGGTATTCCCTGGTCAACAGATCGACTCGCACGGGTTCAACGTAACCGTTCACCGGTCCGGACGCATACTGTGAGCGGTATGGCACCAAAGAAGGTCTTCGGCATCGTCCTCGCCGGCGGGGAGGGCAAACGCCTCATGCCGCTCACGGCGGACCGTGCGAAACCAGCAGTCCCGTTCGGCGGCAACTTCCGGCTCATCGACTTCGCGTTGTCGAACCTCGTGAACTCCGGGCTGCAGAAGATCGTCGTGCTGACGCAGTACAAGTCCCACAGTCTCGACCGGCACGTCGCCGAGACGTGGCGCATGGAGGGCCTGCTCGGCTCCTACGTGGCGTCCGTCCCCGCCCAGCAGCGACTCGGCAAGCGCTGGTTCGCCGGTTCGGCCGACGCGATCCTGCAGTCCCTCAACCTCCTCCGCGACGAGCGCCCGGACATCGTCGTCGTGGTGGGCGCCGACCACGTCTACCGGATGGACTTCCACCAGATGGTGGAGGCGCACATCGCGTCCGGCCGCAGTGCCACGGTCGCCGCGATCCGCCAGCCCATCGGCCTCGCCGACCAGTTCGGCGTGATCCAGGTCGCCGACGACGACCCGACGAAGATCGAGGCGTTCCTCGAGAAGCCCAAGGACGCGGTCGGCCTCGCGGACTCCCCCGGCGAGATCCTCGCGTCGATGGGCAACTACGTCTTCGACGCGGACGCCCTGGTGGACGCGGTCCTCCGCGACGGGCAGATCGAGACGTCGAACCACGACATGGGCGGCGACATCGTGCCGGACTTCGTGGCGCGCGGTGACGCCGGCGTCTACGACCTGCAGCGCAACGACGTCCCCGGCTCGAACGAGCGCGACCGGTACTACTGGCGCGACGTGGGCACGATCGACTCGTTCTTCGACGCCCACATGGACCTCATCGCCCCGGTGCCGGTGTTCAACCTGTACAACCAGGACTGGCCGATCTTCAACCAGCAGACGAACCTGCCCCCGGCGAAGTTCGTCCGCGACGCGAACGGGAACACCGGCTCCACGGTCGACTCGCTCGTCTCGCTCGGGTGCCTGGTGTCGGGTGCGCAGGTCGAGCGCAGCATGATCGGCCCGTGGTGCAGCATCGACTCGGGTGCGAAGGTGCTCGACTCGATCGTGTTCGAGCGCGCGGCGATCGGCGCCGGCGCGACGGTCAACCGCGCCATCCTCGACAAGGACGTGGTCATCGCGCCGGGCGCCCAGGTCGGTGTCGACCGCGAGGCCGACGAGGCCCGTGGCTTCACGGTCACCGAGTCCGGGATCACGGTGGTCGGCAAGGGCGTCAAGGTCGACGCCTGACCGCGAACCACCGAGGACGGTCTGGAGGCACGGCTCGCGTCACGGACGCAGCCGTGCCTCCGTCTGTCGGTACCGTTGGTCCGTGCCCCGCTTCCTCGTCGTCCTCGATGCCGATTCCACCCTCCTCGAGGACGAGGTGATCGAACTCCTCGCCGACGCGGCGGGGACCCGACCACAGGTCGCGGCGATCACGGAGCGCGCCATGCGCGGGGAGATCGACTTCGCGGAGAGCCTCCGGGAGCGTGTCGCGACCCTGGCGGGCCTCCAGGACGACGTCTTCCGCACCGCGCAGGAGGCGGTCCGCGTGACGCAGGGCGCTGCGGACCTGGTCCGCGGCGTGCAGGCCGCCGGCGGCTCCGTCGCGGTGGTGTCGGGCGGGTTCCACGAGGTGCTCGACCCCTTCGCCACCCGCCTCGGGCTCGACCACTGCCGGGCGAACCGGCTCGAGGTCGTCGACGGGGTGCTCACCGGGCGGGTCCTCGGTGAGGTCGTCGACGCGGCAGCGAAGGCCGCCGCGCTGCGCGAGTGGGCGGAGGCGGACGGCGTCGACCCGTCGCGGACCGTGGCGGTCGGCGACGGCGCGAACGACCTCGAGATGATGCGGGTCGCCGCGCTCTCCGTCGCGTTCGACGCGAAGCCGCGGGTGCGGGCCGAGGCCGACCTGGCCGTGGTCGACCGCGACCTGTCCGCCGTGCTGGCGCCACTGGGCCTGCGCGGCTGAGCGAACTCGGGCGCCGGCGCCGGCCGCGTCAGGCGGTGAGGACGGCCTTCGGGACGTGGTGCAGCGTCACCGCGCCGACCGCGGCGAACGGGTGCAGCGGGTCCGGTGTGCCGGAACCCGTCGGACCGCCGAGCTTCGAGTCGCCGACCGCGCTGAGCACGGCGTAGGCGTCCTCGGCGGTGAAGCCGTGGTCCTCGACCAGGAACGCGAACGCGTCCTCGTACCCGAGCCGCACGCTCTCCTGCACCGGGTCGCCGAGCCCGACGAAGAGCCAGTCGTCGGCGGTCTCGACGCGCGGCGCACGGAGCGGTCGACCGCCCCGCACCAGGTCGACGGACACGATCGCGGTGCCCTGCGCCTCGATCGCGACGAACGACGACTCCCCCTCGGCCATGATCGCGTGGATGTCGCCGATCGACAGCAACGCGCCCGGCACCCGGACCGGCAGGTACACCGTCGAGCCGGGGCGGGCCTCGGTGACGTCCATGTTCCCGCCCTCGGCGGTCGCGGGCATGATCGTCGAGTTCGTCCCCGACGCCGGCGCGACGCCGATGCACCCGATCATCGGCCGGACAGGGAACGCGTGCCGGTCGGTGACGTGCACGACGCCGTCCTCGATGGGGCAGCGGCGCGCGAAGACCCCCTCGGGCATGACGTGCTGGAGGGCGCCGGACCCGGGCAGCGACACCGACCACCCGTGCGTCGTGAGCGCGATGTCGTGGATGTGGACCGCCAGGGTGTCGCCGGGCTCGGCACCCTCGACCCAGACCGGTCCGGTGACGGGGTTGATCGGTGCCTGCAGCTGCGCGAGGTCGTGGTGCTCGTCGAGCTCGGCGTAGACCGCGTCGGTGGTCTCGAAGCCGATCGTCTCGCCGGTCCCCGGGGCGATCCGGAGCACGGGTTCCCGGTCGGCGGAGAAGCCGGGACGCCCGAGGGTGTTCGGCAGGAAGTGGTCGGGGGTGGTCATCGCTGGCCCTTCTCCGTGGTGGTGGCGGGGTCACCGACGGACCCCTCGCCCAGTGTGCCCGGTTCCTCCGACCCGACCTCCGTCGAGCGGCCGGTCGACCGGTAGTACAGGAACACGCCCGCACCGACCACGAGCCAGACGACGCCGCCGACCTTGGCCTCGACGGCGGCGTTCAGGAGCACGTAGCCGATGATCAGGAAGCCGATGAGCGGCACGACGAGGTGGAGCAGCCAGTTCCGCGACTTCCCCCGGACGACGTGGTGCACGAACACCGAGACGTGCAGGAGCATGAAGCCGAAGAGGGCACCGAAGTTCACGAGGGACGAGATGGTGTCGATCTGCCCCACGAAGAAGAGCACCAGGATCGCGGACAGGACCGACACGACGATGATGGCCGCGGCGGGCACCTGTCGACGGTTCAGACGGTGCAGGAACGCCGGGAGCTGCCGGTCGCGGCTCATCGAGAACAGGAGACGGCTCGTGGCGGCCTGCGCCGCCATCGCGTTCGCGATCCCGACCGCCAGGACGTTGACCGCGAAGAAGGCCGTGGCCCACCCGCTCGAGGACGCCTGCTGGACCACGGTGAAGAACGCGTTCCCCACCTCGCTGTCCGGGAAGGCGTCACGGCCGGCTGCCAGCGCGGACGCGAGCCAGGTCTGCACGACGAAGAGGAACGCGACGATGACGAGCGCGAGGATCATCGCGGTGCCCGCACCTCCGCGGCGACCGGTCGACTCCTCGGAGAGCGTGGAGATCCCGTCGAACCCGAGGAAGCTCAGCACCGCGATCGACAGCGCGGACGCGATGAGCGGCGCCGACACCTTCGCGGGGTCCCACACCTGGTCCGTCGAGAAGGACGCGCCGGGGACGGTGCCGCCGGTCAGTGCCACGATCGCGATCACGACGAAGATCGCCACGAACACGAGCTCGATCAGCAGGAACACCCGGTTCGCGACCTTCAGGGACGAGACACCGAGCAGGTTGATCACGGTGTTGACCGCGACGAACAGCAGGGCCCAGAGCCACCGTGGCGAGCCGGGGAAGATCCCGACCATGCTCTCGGCCGCGAACACGTAGAGGAGCGTCGGGACGAGCAGGTAGTCGAGGAGGATCGCCCAGCCGGCGAAGAACCCCGCGGTGGGGTGGATGCCCCGTCCGACGTACGAGAACACGCTGCCGGCGAGTGGGATCGACTTCGCCATCTGCGCGTACGCCAGCGCGGTGAAGATCATCGCGACCAGGCCGACGAGGTAGACCAGCGGCACCATGCCGCTGGAGGCGTTGTAGACGGTGCCGAAGATCGCCCACGGGGCGATCGGCACCATGAAGACCAGCCCGTACACGAGCAGGTCGGTGGTGGACACGGAGCGCTTGAGCTCCTGCTTGTAGCCGTAGGCCTCGAGCTGCTGCTGCGCGGAGAGCTCGCTGTGCTGCTGCGACATGGGGTTCCGTTCCGGGAGACGGTGCGTGGAGGGGGTGGCCGGACGGGCGGCGGGACGGGTGGTGGCCGCTCGGTCGGGGGACGGCGGATCCGCGGGCCGGCAGCCTGGTGGGTGTCGGCGGGTGGTCCGGGAGGGAGAGGACGGGAGGCACGGTGCGGGGGTGAGGGGCGCCTCCCGTCCGGCGTGGGGCCGGAGGACCCGCGCGTCGGTCGTCGGACGGACGCGCGCTGCTCAGTCGGCCGTGTCGTCGTGCGCCGCGAGGAACGTCGCGACGACGCGACGGAACGCCTCGGGCTGCTCCAGGTGGGAGCAGTGGCTCGCACCGGGGAAGACGTGCTGCTGGACGTCTGCGATCCGCTCGACGAACGGCTGCCAGGTCGCCGGGGTCGCTTCGTCGTGCTCGCCGGCGACGACGAGGGTCGGCACGGCGACGGCGTCCAGCCGGTCGACGATCGTCCAGTCCCGCATCGTGCCGATGACGTGGAACTCGTTCGGCCCGTTCATCGTGTGGTAGACCGTCGGCTCGGACTCCATCTGGGCCTCGGAGTCGATGAAGTCGGACGGCATCGGGACGACCCGGCAGACGTGGCGCTCGTAGAACACCCGCGTCGCCGCGAGGTACTCGGGATCCTCGACGGACCCGGCGGTCTCGTGCCGGGTCAGCGCGTCCTGGACGTCCGCGGGCAGCTGGGCGCGGAGCTCGGCGGCGCCGTCCACCCACAGTTGCATCGACGCCGGCGAGTTGCAGATCGCGAGACTCCGCAGGTGCTCCGGCTGCCGCACCGCGATCTCGGCACCGAGCATGCCGCCCCACGACTGTCCGAGGACGTGGTGGTCGCCGAGGTCGAGGTGGGCGACGAGCGCGTCGTACTCGTCGACGAAGAGCTGCGGCGTCCACGTCGACGCGGGTGCGTCCGGGCGGTGCGAGCTGCGGCCGCACCCGAACTGGTCGTGGTGGACCACGGTCCGGCCGGTCTCGTCGGCGATCGCGGCGAGGTTGCGGAGGTAGTCGTGGGCCATGCCGGGTCCGCCGTGCAGGACGACGAGGGGCAGCGCACCGGGCGTGGGCCGGTCGGGTTCGGTGATGCGGTACCAGGTGTGACCGTCCTGGAACGGCATCGTGCCTTCGGTGATGCGGGACATGACGGAAGCATGGCCCGCGCAAAGGTCTCGTGCAAGACCTTTTCGGGTCCTTTAACGTGGACGAAACGAACGAGGGGTCGGTCTTGTGGCGGAGCGGATGGTGGAGAGCCGGGTCGACGAGGTCGAGGACCGTCTGGTGACCGCGGTCGCCGTCGGCGAGTACCTGCCGGCGTCCCGCCTGCCCCCGGAGCGTGAGCTCGCCGGGCTCCTCGGCGTCGGCCGGGTCACCGTGCGCGCCGCCCTCGCGCGGCTCGTGGACCGGGGCCTGCTCGAGACTCGCCGTGGTCGCGGCGGCGGCACCTTCGTCCGGACACAGTGGCCCGACTCGTCGTCGGACGCGGTCGGACGCACGCTCCTCGCGCGGTGGGACGGCATCCGCGAGACCACCGACGCGATCGCGCTGCTGCACGGCGCGCTCGCGACTGCGGCTGCCGAGCGCATCACGCCGGAACAGGCGACCCTCGTCCGGGCACGCCTCGACGACTTCCGCGCGGCCACGTCGGGCCACGAGAAGCAACAGGCCGACGCCGTCCTGCACCGCACGGTGATCGACGCGGCAGGCAACGACGTGCTCGCGGACGCGTTGGCCGGACTCGAGTCACAGGTGTCGATCGCTGCGCCGGCACACCTCTGGGGAACCACCGAGGGCATGGCGGAGATGGAGGTCCGAGCGCTGCGGGAACACGAGGCGCTCGTCGAGGCGGTGTGCGCACACCGCGCGGCCGAGGCGGGCGAACTGGCCAGACGGCACGTCGGCATCGACCTCGAGCTGCTCGAGCGGGCGATGCTCCGGGCCGGTCAGGTCCCGACGGACTGACGGCGCCGACCGGCCTCCCCGGCTAGTGCCCCATCCCGAGGCCGCCGTCGACGGGGATGACCGCGCCGGAGATGTACCCGGCACCGTCGCCCGCGAGGAAGAGCGTGGCGTCGGCGACGTCGTCCACCGTGCCGTAGCGCGACGCCGGGATCTGCTTCTTGAACTCCGCGACGAGCTCGTCCGGCAGCGACGCCGTCATGTCCGTCTGGATGAACCCGGGCGTCACGACGTTCGCGGTGATGCCGCGCGATCCGAGCTCCCGCGTGATCGAGCGCGCCATGCCGATGAGCGCCGCCTTCGACGAAGCGTAGTTGACCTGGCCGACCTGCCCGTACGTGCCGACGACGCTGCCCATGAGCACGATGCGGCCGAACTTCGCCTTCATCATGCCCTTCGTGGCGCGCTTCACCACCCGGAACGTGCCCGTCAGGTTCGTGTCGACGACGCTCGTGAAGTCCTCCTCCGTCATGCGGAGCAGGAGCTGGTCGTTCGTGATGCCCGCGTTCGCGACCAGGACCTCGACCGGGCCGAGCTCCGCTTCGACCTGCGAGAACGCCGCGTCGACCGAAGCGGTGTCGGTGATGTCCGCCTGCACGGTGAGCGCACCCTCGGGGCCGCCCGTGCCGCTCCGGGAGGTGACGGCGACGCGGTGCCCCTCGGCGACGAAGCGCGCCGCCAGGGCGTGTCCGATGCTGCGGTTGCCGCCGGTGACGAGGACGGTACGGGGGGTGCTCATGGTCGCTCCGTTCGAGGTGTGTCGGTCGGGGTGCCGAGCGGTTCCCCGCCGGACACGCCGGGCGCGTCGGACGGATGGCCGGCGGACACGCCCGGACGAGCGTACCCGAGCCGTTCCGCGCACTCGGCTCGCGCGCGGCGGAACCGGAATGTCCGCTCCGGGCTTAGGGTTGTCCCAGGAGACGATGGACATCCGAATGAAGACCACGCACAGCATCACGGCCCTCCCCGAGTCGCCGGAACTGGACCGTGCGCACCGGCTCTCACGGTACGTCTGGCAGATGGCCGTCCGAGTGATCTGCTTCGTCGCGGCGGTGCTCATGTGGACCGCGTGGCACACCTGGCTCGTGGTCATCCCGATCGTCCTCGCGGGCGTCATCCCGTGGGTGGCCGTCATCCTCGCGAACGCCGGCAACCGCGCCGAGAACGACGTCGTCGCACCGGCGGGGGCCGTGCAGCTCTACGACGCCGCGGACGTCCGCATGCGCGAGGAGCAAGAGGCCGCTCGTGCCCAGGCGTACCGCGACGAGCAGGACCGGCTCCGCGACGCTGCCCAGCACGCGCAGGACGAGTGGCAGCGCAACGGCGACCACACCAACGTCTGGCCCCCGAAGACCGGCGGACGGCGCTGATGGGGGCGACCTTCGACCTCTTCACCGAGCCGGGGTCGACTCCCGTGTGCTCACGGGCCGGGTGCACCCAGACCGCCGAGTGGCGCGTCAACTGGCGGAACCCACGCATCCACGCGACCGACCGGGTGAAGATCTGGGCGGCGTGCGACGAACACCGTGACTTCCTCGCCGACTACCTCCGTTCCCGCTCGTTCCCCGTCCGCGTGACGGGCATGCTCGAGGACGTCGACCGGCTCGACGACCTCCGTGACCCGAACGCCGGGCCGAAGAACGACGTCGGGGTGCGCGCCACCGGCACCGAGCGATGAGCGACGGCTTCGACCCGAGCTCCCGGTACGGCCGGCGTCACGCGGCGAAGCTGCAGCGCAGCACGACGGCCGCGCCCGAGCACCGGCCCGGTGAACCGTTCGTCGGCTGGCGCTTCGTCCGCAGCCGTCGCTGGCTCGGGTACTTCGCGATCGCCGTCGCCTTCGCGATCGTCTGCGCCCTGTTCGGCATGTGGCAGTGGGACCGCCGCAACGAGGCCGTCCGCCAGAACGAGCAGATCGCCCAGAACTACGACCACACACCGGTGCCGCTCGACCAGGCACTCCCCCGGGCTTCGAGCTGGGACGCTGACCAGACCTGGCTCCGTGTCACAGCCACCGGCCGCTACGACACCGACGCCCAGCTGCTCGTCCGCAACCGCGTGCACAACGGACAGCCTGGGTTCGAGGTCCTCACCCCGCTCGTCACCGCGGACGGCCGTGCGTTCGTCGTCGACCGCGGATGGGTCCCGACCGGGAACCGGCAGGACGCGCCCGACCACGTCCCGGCGCCCCCGAGCGGCGAGGTCACGGTCGTCGTGCGCCTCCAGCAGAGCGAACCGCGCATCCCCGGCCGCTCCGACCCGTCGCACACCGACCAGGTGCAGTCGGTCACGTTGTCCGACGTCCGCGACAAGATCGACATGCCGATCTGGACCGGCGCGTACGGCCAGCTCGCCTCTGAGGACCCGGCGCCGACGCAGACCCCACCGCTCGGCTGGGAGCGCCCGTCGGCCGACACCGGTCTGCACCTCAGCTACTTCATCCAGTGGTTCCTCTTCGCGGCCGGCGGTTTCGGGTTCCTCGCGTACGTGATGGTGCAGGAGTACCGCAACCTGAACCAGGACGACCCCGAGGAACGCGAGCGAGCCGAGGAGCGTCGTCGACGCCGGGACGCGAAGCCGAAGTCCGACGCCGAGGTCGAGGACGAGTTGCTGAACGTCGGTCGCTGAACGCGACCTGTCACGGACGGGAGGCCCGTGGCGGTGTCGCCACGGGCCTCCCGTCCGATCGCGCGCGCCGCGCGCCCGCCGGTCAGGCGAGCTCGATGAGCTCCGCGTACTCCTTGTTCCAGTGGTCCTCGGTACCGTCCGGCAGCAGCAGGACACGCTCCGGGTTGAGGGCCTCCACCGCGCCCGCGTCGTGCGACACGAGCACGACCGCACCCTCGTAGCCCGCGAGGGCGCCGAGGATCTCCTCGCGCGAGGCCGGGTCGAGGTTGTTCGTCGGCTCGTCGAGGAGCAGCACGTTCGCCCCCGACACGACGATCATCGCGAGCGACAGCCGCGTCTTCTCGCCTCCCGAGAGGACGCCGGCCTTCTTGTAGCCGTCGTCGCCGGTGAAGAGGAAGGAGCCGAGCACACGTCGGGCCTCGGTCTCGTTGAGGTCGTTCGACGCCGACACCATGTTCTCGATCACGGTGCGGTTGACGTCGATGTTCTCGTGCTCCTGCGCGTAGTAGCCGATCCGCAGCCCGTGGCCGGGGAGGATCTCGCCGGTGTCCGGCCGGTCGGCGCCCGCGAGGATGCGGAGCAGTGTCGTCTTGCCCGCACCGTTGAAGCCGAGGATGACGACCCGTGAGCCGCGGTCGATCGCGAGGTCGACCCCCGCGAAGATCTCGAGCGAACCGTACGACTTGGACAGCCCCTCGGCCATGAGCGGCGTGCGGCCGCACGGCGTCGGGGTGGGGAACCGCAGCTTCGCGACGCGGTCGACGGCACGCTCGTCCTCGAGGCCGGCCAGGAGCTTCTCGGCTCGGGCGACCATCTGGTGGGCCGCCGCTGCCTTCGTCGCCTTCGCACCGAACCGCGCTGCCTGGTCCTTGAGGGTCGCGGCCTTCTTCTCGGCGTTCGCGCGCTCCTTGCGGCGACGTTCCTCGTCGGCGGCCCGCTGGCGCTGGTACAGCTTCCAGCCCATGTTGTAGACGTCGATCGACTGCCGGTTCGCGTCGAGGTAGAACATGCGGTTGACGACCTCGTCGACGAGCTCGACGTCGTGGGAGATGACGATCACACCGCCCGGGTAGGTCTTCAGGTGCTCGCGCAACCAGACGATCGAGTCGGCGTCGAGGTGGTTCGTCGGCTCGTCGAGGATCATCGTCTCGGCGTCCGAGAACAGGATGCGCGCGAGCTCGATGCGCCGACGCTGACCACCGGACAGGGTCTTCAGCTGCTGGTCGAGGATGCGGTCCGGCAGCTTGAGGTTCGACGCGATCGACGCTGCCTCGGCCTCGGCCGCGTAGCCCCCGAGCGCGTTGAACTGGTCGTCGAGTCTGCTGTACCGGCGCATCGCCTTCTCGGCCACGGCCGGGTCGTCGCTCGCCATGTCGAGGGTCGCGAGCCGGATGCCCTCGACGAGCTCGCCGAGACCCCGAGCATCGAGGATGCGCTTCCGCGCGGTGTCCTCCGGGTTGCCGGAGCGGGGGTCCTGCGGGAGGTACCCGATCTCGCCGCCGCGTTCGATCTTGCCCGCGGTCGGCTGCGTCTCCCCCGCCAGCGCCTTCGTCATCGTGGTCTTTCCGGCACCGTTGCGCCCGACCAGCCCGATCTTGTCGCCCTTCTCGACACGGAAGGAGACGTTCTCCATGAGGAGGCGGGCCCCGACGCGGATCTCGAGATCGTGCACGGCAAGCACAGTGGACGTCCAATCAGTTGGTGGTTTTGCACAACGACGTGTGCGGGAGGTGCACCGCTACGCTGACGGGACCGATGGTCTCAGAACGGGACCAGCAGTCCATTCTAGGAGAATCCATGACGAACGCCACCGGGTTCGCTCGCCGCGCAGTGCTCGCCGACCGTCTTCGTTCCCACGGCCTGGCCACCGACGCCGCCCTCGTCGCCGGCGGTGCCCTGTTCACCGCAGCGATGGCCCAGGTCGAGGTCCCGATGTGGCCCGTGCCGATCACCGGCCAGACCCTCGCGGTCGTGCTCGTCGGCGCCACGCTCGGCGCCCGACGCGGCATGCTCTCCCTCCTCGTCTACGCGGTCGCCGGCCTCGCGGGTGCGCCGTTCTTCGCCGGGTTCTCGGGCGGGTTCGCTGCCTTGACGTCGCCGAGCTTCGGCTACGTGATCGGCTTCATCCCCGCGGCCGGGCTCGTCGGCTGGTTCGCCCGTCGGAACTGGGACCGCCACGTCGGCCGGGCCTCGGTGGCGATGCTGCTCGCGAGCGCGATCCCGTTCGTGACGGGGCTGCCGTGGCTCGCGGTCGCGCTCGGCCAGCTCGGCGCGCCGAACGACCTGCAGTCGGTGCTCGCTGCCGGGCTGTACCCGTTCGTCCTCGGCGGTGTCGCCAAGGCGCTCATCGCGGCGGGCGTGCTGCCGCTGGCGTGGAAGGCCGTCGGCCGGCGCTGAGCGCGGCGCACCGCTCGGCAGCGGCCGGGGTCCCAGGGTGCTGGGACCTCGGCCGTTGTGCTGTCCGGCGGACGGGTGCGCGACACGCCCGGGTGCGGACGCCGAGGTCGCACGACATGCCGCACGCGTGACGCCGAGGTCGCACAAAGCGTCGCCAGCGCACCGCGGAAGCGACAGCTCGTGCGACCACGGCGAACCCCGCCGGGCGTGTCGTCGTCGCGGGGGCCAGCCGCCCGAGCCGCACGAGCCAACCGAGCCGCCGAGCCGCCCGAGCCGCACGAGCCGCACGACACGCCCGGGTGCGGACACCGAGGTCGCACGACATGCCGCACGCGTGACGCCGAGGTCGCACAAAGCGTCGCCAGCGCACCGCGGAAGCGACAGCTCGTGCGACCACGGCGAACTCCGCCGGGCGTGTCGCGACGACCAGCGCAGCCACATGAACGACGGGAGGCGCGGTGCCCACTGGCACCGCGCCTCCCGTCAGGTGTGGTCGCGACTAGATCGAGAAGCCGAGCGCACGCATCATCTCGCGCCCGTCGTCCGTGATCCGCTCCGGGCCCCACGGCGGCATCCAGACCCAGTTGATCCGGAAGGCGTCGACGATCCCGTCGAGCGCGTTCGCGGTGTCACCCTCGATGACGTCCGTGAGCGGGCAGCCCGCACTCGTCAGCGTCATGCTGATGACGAGCGCGTTCGCCTCGTCGTCCATCGCGAGGTCGTAGATCAGCCCGAGGTCGACGATGTTCACGCCGAGTTCCGGGTCTTGGACCTCCTTGAGGCCCTCGACGACCTCGTCGAACTTCTCCGGGGAGAGTGCGGTGATCATCAGTTGCCCGCCGCTGCGGCCTGGACGTACCGGTCGTAGCCCTCGTTCTCGAGGCGCTCGGCAAGCTCGGGGCCGCCCTGCTCCGCCACCTTGCCGGCGACGAACACGTGCACGAAGTCCGGCTTGATGTAGCGGAGGATGCGCGTGTAGTGCGTGATGAGCAGCACGCCGAGGCCGGTCGCACCCTTCGCGCGGTTCACACCCTCGGACACGATCTTCAGTGCGTCGACGTCGAGGCCGGAGTCGGTCTCGTCGAGCACGGCGAACTTCGGCTTGAGGAGTTCGAGCTGCATGATCTCGTGGCGCTTCTTCTCGCCGCCGGAGAAGCCCTCGTTGACGTTGCGCTCCGCGAACGCCGAGTCCATCTTGAGGTCGGCCATCGACTGGCGGAGGTCCTTCACCCAGCCACGGAGCGCGGGGGCCTCACCGTCGATGGCGGTCTTCGCCGTGCGGAGGAAGTTCGACACCGTCACACCGGGGATCTCCACCGGGTACTGCATGGCGAGGAACATGCCGGCGCGGGCGCGCTCGTCGACGCTCATCGTGAGGACGTCCTCGCCGTCGAGTGTGATGGAGCCGCCGTCGACGTTGTAGCGCGGGTGCCCGGCGATCGTGTACGCGAGCGTGGACTTGCCGGAGCCGTTCGGCCCCATGATCGCGTGGATCTCGCCCTCGTTGATGGTGAGGTCGACGCCCTTGAGGATCTCCTTCGTGCCCTGATCGGTGTCGATCGAGACCTGGAGGTCACGGATTTCGAGAGTGGACATTGCGTTCCTTCGGTTGCAGCTGGTGCGCGGCGTCAGCCGCGGGACGTGGTGGGGGCCGATCCGGCCCGGGACGGCGGGGTCAGTCGACGGGGACCGGGTCGTGCACGTCGACGTAGACGTCGCCGTCACGGACCTCGACCCGGAAGACCGGCACGGGCTCGTACGCGGGGAAGTTCTGCGGCTTGCCGGTGGTCAGCGAGAACTTCGACCCGTGCGCCCAGCACTCGAGAGCATCGCCCTCGACGAACCCCTCGGCAAGCGAGATGTCGCCGTGGGTGCAGGTGTCCCCGATGGCGTGCACGACGCCCGCGGAGTCCTTCACGATCGCGACGGCGGTGCCGTCGACGACGACCCGCATCGGGCTGTCCACCGCGATGTCGGCCTCGGCGCAGACCTTCTCGGCCATCAGGCGTCTGCCTGCGCGGTCTCGGGGTCCGCCTCGGCGATGACCGAGCGACCAGCGGCCAGCTCCTCCTCGACGGCGGCGATGAGCCGCTCCTCGAGTTCGGGCGCACCGATCTTCTGGATGACCTCGACCAGGAAGCCGAGCACGACGAGGCGCCGTGCTTCTTCTTCCGGGATGCCGCGAGCCTGCAGGTAGAACAGCTGCTCGTCGTCGAAGCGACCGGTGGCGCTGGCGTGACCGGCGCCCTCGATGTTGCCGGTCTCGATCTCGAGGTTCGGGATGCTGTCCGCGCGCGTGCCGTCGGTCAGGACCAGGTTGCGGTTCTGCTCGTACGAGTCGGTGCCGTCGGCCGGGCGGCCGATGAGCACGTCGCCGATCCACACGGTGTGCGCACCCTCGCCCTGCAGCGCCCCCTTGTAGTTGACCCGGCCGCGCGTGTTCGGCGCGTCGTGGTTCACGTAGACCTGCTGCTCGATGTACTGCCCGGCGTCCGCGAAGTAGACGCCGTACATCTCGGTGTCGGCACCCTGCGCGCCGAGGTGCGTCGAGGGGTTCACGCGGATGACGTCGCCGCCGAGGGACACCACGACGTGCTTGAGGAAGGCGTCGCGGCCGACCTCGGCGAAGTGCGTCGAGACGTGCACCGCCTCGTCGTCCCAGTCCTGCAGGCTGACCACCGTGAGTCGGGCGTTGTCGCCGACGACGATCTCGATGTTCTCGCTCAGGAGGGCCTTGCCGCGGTTGTCGATGACGACGATGCCCTGCGCGTTCGGCTCGGCCGTGATGACCGTGTGCGCCGCGCGGGGCTGCGTGCCGAAGTCCGAGCGCGTGATGGTGATGAACTCGTGCTGCTCGGTGGCCGTGACCGTGACCGCGAGCACCGCGTCGCGCGCCGTCCAGGCAGCGGCGGATGCGCGGTCCTCGGGGAGCCCGGCCGAACCGACGCGCGGGTCGTCGCTGCGGACCCACTCGACGTCGGCGCCGTCGGACTGCCGCGCGAGGTACGGGTACGGCGAACCGTCGAGTCCGCCGTCGAGCAGCGGCTGGAGCTTCGCGAGCGGCGCGAACTTCCAGTTGACCTCACGACCGGTGACCGCCGGGAAGGCGTCGAGGTCGGCCGACTGGAAGCGCTCCGACCGGGTCTGGACGGGGACCTTCTTCTCGGCCACGTCCCACCCGCCGTCGGAGTGCGCACGAGCGCCGTGCTGCTCGGTGCCGCCGGTCGCGGCGGCGCTGGGCTGTTCGGTGGTGCTGGACATCTAGCCGACGGATCCTTCCATGCTCATCTCGATGAGCTTGTTGAGTTCGAGTGCGTACTCCATCGGGAGCTCGCGGGCGATCGGCTCGATGAAGCCGCGGACGATCATCGCCATCGCCTCGTCCTCGGGCAGACCGCGGGACATGAGGTAGAACAGCTGCTCCTCGCTCACGCGGGAGACGGTGGCCTCGTGGCCGAGCTGCACGTCGTCGACGCGGATGTCGATCGCCGGGTAGGTGTCCGACCGGCTGATCGTGTCGACGAGCAGCGCGTCGCACCGGACGGTGTTCGCCGCGTGGTGCGCGTTCGGGTCGACACGGACCTCGCCGCGGTACCCGGCACGTCCGCCGCCGCGGGCGATCGACTTCGAGACGATCGAGGACGTCGTGTACGGCGCCATGTGGATCATCTTCGCGCCGGCGTCCTGGTGCTGACCGGGACCGGCGAAGGCGACCGACAGCGTCTCGCCCTTGGCGTGCTCGCCCGCGAGGTAGATCGACGGGTACTTCATCGTCACCTTGGAGCCGATGTTGCCGTCGATCCACTCCATCGTGGCGCCCTCGTGCGCGATCGCACGCTTGGTCACGAGGTTGTAGACGTTGTTCGACCAGTTCTGGATCGTCGTGTAGCGCACGCGGGCGTTCTTCTTCACGATGATCTCGACGACGGCCGAGTGCAGGGAGTCCGACTTGTAGATCGGCGCCGTGCAGCCCTCGATGTAGTGGACGTAGGAGTCCTCGTCCGCGATGATCAGCGTCCGCTCGAACTGCCCCATGTTCTCGGTGTTGATGCGGAAGTACGCCTGGAGGGGGATCTCGACGTGCACGCCCTTCGGGACGTAGACGAACGAGCCGCCCGACCACACGGCCGTGTTCAACGCGGCGAACTTGTTGTCGCCGGCCGGGATCACGGTGCCGAAGTACTCCTCGAAGATCTCGGGGTGCTCGCGGAGCGCGGTGTCGGTGTCCATGAAGATGACACCCTGCTGCTCGAGGTCTTCACGGATCTGGTGGTAGACGACCTCGGACTCGTACTGCGCGGCGACGCCTGCGACGAGGCGCTGGCGCTCGGCCTCGGGGATGCCGAGCTTCTCGTAGGTGGCGCGGATGTCCTCGGGGAGGTCTTCCCACGACTGTGCCTGCTTCTCGGTGGAGCGCACGAAGTACTTGATGTTGTCGAAGTCGATGCCGGTCAGGTCGGCACCCCACGTCGGCATCGGCTTGCGGCCGAACAGCTGCAGGCCCTTGAGGCGGTTCTTGAGCATCCACTCGGGCTCGCCCTTGAGGTTCGAGATGTCGGTCACGACCTCCTCCGAGATGCCACGGCGCGCGGAGGCGCCGGCCGAGTCGGAGTCGGACCAGCCGAACTCGTATTGGCCGAGCCCTTCGAGCTCGGGACGGTCGATGAGCACGTCGGACATGGTCTCCTCGTTTCCTTCTCGCGGCAGCGTCACCGGGACCAACCCGGCGCACCTGGACGCCATTCCACCCCGGACCACCGACACGGTCGGCCAGGGTGCTGCTGCCTCGCAACGCCAATGGTTCCACGCGGTGGCGGGCCGTAGTGACGATCTCGGCCCATTCGGAGCCGGCGCCTGCCTAGACTTGACTGCCGCTGAACCCTCGAATCCTACAGGTTCGGTGCACGGAACAACAGGAAGGCACCACCCTCGTGACTCGCGTCGGATCCCCCGTCGAGCAGGACGTCCGCACCCGGTGGTGGTCCCTCCCCCGCGCGGTCGACGTCCGCGTGATCTGGCTGGCGTGGGCGTCGTTCGTCGTGGAGGTCGTCCTCATCGGCACCGGCGGGCTCGTCCGGCTCACGGCGTCCGGCCTCGGCTGCCCGACCTGGCCGACGTGCACGTCGGACTCGCTCGTCTCCACGCCGGAGATGGGCATCCACGGCGTCATCGAGTTCGGCAACCGGCTGCTCACCTTCGTGCTGGTCGTCGTCGCGATCGCCACGTTCCTCGCCGTCGTGCGGATGCGACGCACCCGTCCCGAGCTGTTCTGGCTCGCCTTCGCCCAGGGTGCGGCGATCCCGGTGCAGGCCGTGATCGGCGGCGTCAGCGTCTGGACGAACCTCAACCCGTTCGTCGTCGGACTGCACTTCGTGGTCTCGGCCGCACTGACCTCGGTCACGGCCGCGCTCGTGTACCGCGCGATGAACGGGCCCCGCACCGCGGTCCGACTCGTCCCCGCGTGGTACACGAACGTCGTCCGCGGCACGGTCGCGGCCGTCGTGGTCACCGTCCTCGTGGGCATCCTCACCACCGGGAGCGGCCCGCACGCCGGCGCCGACGAGGCCGTCGACGGCGGACGACTGCACCGCACCGGGTTCGACCCCGCCGTCATGGAGCACGTCCACGCCGTCCCCGCCTACGTCCTCTTCGCCCTGACCCTCGTTCTGGTCGTCGGTGCGGTCCGGCTGCGACTCTCGAGCCGGTGGGCGCTGGCGCTCCTCGTCGTCGAGTTCGTCCAGATCGCGGTCGGCCTGACGCAGGCCCGGACGGGCCTCCCGGTCGGACTCGTCGGCACGCACATGGTGCTCGCCGGCCTCCTCGTCGCAGCGACCACGGCCGTCGTGCTCTCCACCCGCGGGAGCGCCGGTCGCGGCGCCGTCCGCGAGCCGCTGGACGCCTGACCGGCGTCCCGGAACGACGAAGCGCGCGTCGATCGACGCGCGCTCCGTCGTTCCCCGCGCAGTGCGTGATCCACCGCACGCCCGGTTCGACGACGCACCACCTCATCGACGCGCGGATCGTCGGAACGCGCGCGTTCCGTGGTCTGGTCGCGACCGCCAACCGGACGGGAGGCACGGTGCCGGCCCGCCCCGCGCCTCCAGGCCGCCGTCGTGGAGCGACGTCATCGTCGTCGTCCGACGACAGCGATGTCGTCGGTTGCGCGGCCGCGCAACCCGCGTGTGCAACGAACGACGGGGCCGCTGTCGTGCGACAGCGGCCCCGTCGTGCGACAGCGGCACCGACGGGCTCGTCGACAGCGGCCGCGTCGCGAACGTCGGGACCGGTCGCGGCCCTCCCTAGAAGGTGAAGACCTGCGGCAGCAGCGGGTCGATGCCCACCGCGATGAAGAGCAGGGTCAGGTACGTGATCGAGCTGTGGAACACGCGCATCGGGTGCACCTGCTCGACGTGCTGGATCGCCCGCGAGTACAGCCGGTGCGACTCGACGACGAACCAGATGCCACCCGCCAGTGCCACGACCGTGTACAGCGGCCCCATGTGGGCGACCGGGATCAGCAGGAGCGAGCACACCAGCGTCGCCCAGGCGTAGAGGACGACCTGCAGGCCGACGACCGTGCGGCCGCGCACGACCGCGAGCATCGGGACCTCGGCGGCGTCGTAGTCGTCGCGGTACTTCATCGAGAGCGGCCAGTAGTGCGGCGGCGTCCAGAGGAAGATCACCATGAACAGGATGATCGGCGCCCAGCTCAGCGACCCGGTGACACCGGCCCAGCCGATCAGCACCGGCATGCAGCCGGCGGATCCACCCCAGACGATGTTCTGCGGGGTGCGCCGCTTGAGCCAGAGTGTGTAGACGCAGACGTAGATCAGGATCGCGATGACGCTGAGCGCCGCGGCGAGCCAGTTCACGAAGACGACGAGGACGACCGTCGACACGATGCCGAGCGTCCACGAGAACACCAGGGCCTCACGGTCGGAGAGCTCGCCGGTCACGAGCGGCCGCGTGCTCGTGCGCTTCATGAGCCGGTCGATGTCGCGGTCGATGTAGCAGTTGAACGCCGACGCGGAGCCCGCCGACATCGCACCGCCGAGCATCGTCCAGAACACGAGCCAGAGGTCCGGGACGCCCCGCGCGGCGAGGAACATCGTCGGCGCCGTCGTGACCAGCAACAACTCCATGACCCTGGGCTTCGTCAGGGAGACGTACGCCCGGACCTTGCGCGAGAGCGTCGATCGGGGTCGATCGGTGTCCGGCCGGGTCACGGTGGCAGTGGGCAAGGGAACCTCAGTCTGTTTCGCGTCAGCTCGCACACTCGGTGGACGGCTCCGTCGTCGTCCGGGCGTGCGTCGACCCGGAATGACCACGGGCCTCCGTCAGTTTAGGCCATCGAGGCGCCGCGACGATGCCCCGCCCCGCCATCCGGACCGATCGACGGTCGGACGAGCACTCCCCCGCCACGCGTGGCCGTGCCCGCCCGGACCGTGTGACCGCGACGGACCGACGACGCTGACACGCCCGGGCCGTCCGGACGGTCGGCGTTGGAGCGCTGCACCCCGCGTCCGCACACGGTGAACAGAACGTGTCACCTGAACCCTCACTGAGTGCATGGTCACTATGCTGGAGTCGCCCTCCCGCAGTGCGTGCCCCGAAGACGTCGGTCACGACGAGCCGGTCGGCCGCCAGCAGACGGCGACCCGAACCCCGGCCCCCGGGATGGCGATCATGTCCGTGCGATGGCACGAGCCCTCGCACATGTCGCATTCAAGAAGGGTCAACATCCAAGTGGCTGAATTCACCTGGGACGCCATCGACAGGAAGGCCGTCGACACGGCCCGCGTACTCGCCGCCGACTCGGTCGAGGCCGCCGGCAACGGTCACCCCGGCACCGCGATGAGCCTCGCGCCGGTCGCCCACCTGCTCTTCCAGAAGGTGATGCGTCGCGACCCCAGCGACTCCACCTGGATCGGCCGCGACCGCTTCATCCTCTCCGCGGGCCACGCCTCGATCCTCCAGTACGTGCAGTTCTACCTGCACGGCTACGGTCTCGAGCTCGAGGACCTCCAGCACCTCCGCAAGTGGGGCTCGAAGACCCCGGGTCACCCGGAGTACGGCCACACCGACGGCGTCGAGATCACGACCGGCCCGCTCGGCCAGGGTCTCGCGTCCGCCGTGGGTTTCGGCTACGCGCAGCGCTTCGAGCGCGGTCTGTTCGACCCGGAGACCGCCGACGGCGAGTCCCCCTTCGACCACTTCACCTACGTGATCGCCGGTGACGGCGACATGCAGGAGGGCGTGACGAACGAGGCCGCGAGCCTCGCCGGTCGCCAGCAGCTCGGCCGCCTGGTCGTCTTCTACGACTCGAACCAGATCTCGATCGAGGACGACACCGACATCGCGTTCTCCGAGGACGTCGCAGCCCGCTACGAGGCGCTCGGCTGGCACGTCCAGCACGTCGACTGGAAGAAGACGGGCGAGTACTCCGAGGACGTCGAGGAGCTGTACCGCGCCGTCGAGGCCGCCAAGGCGGAGACGACGAAGCCGTCGCTCATCGTCCTCAAGACGATCATCGGCTGGCCGTCGCCGACCAAGCAGAACTCCGGCAAGATCCACGGCTCCGCCCTCGGCGGCGAAGAGCTCAAGGGCCTCAAGGAGGTCCTCGGCTTCGACCCCGAGCAGACCTTCCACGTCGACCCCGAGGTGCTCGAGTACACCCGCGGCGCCGTCGCCAAGGGCCAGGCGGAGCACGCCGAGTGGCAGAAGACCTTCGACGCGTGGGCCTCGGCCAACCCGGAGAAGAAGGCGATGCTCGACCGCATCAACGCCGGCGAGCTCCCCGAGGGCCTCGAGGAGGCGCTCCCGGTCTTCCCGACCGAGAAGGCCGTCTCGACCCGTGCCGCGTCCGGCAAGGTCATCAACGCCATCGCGCCGCTCATGCCCGAGTTCTGGGGCGGTTCGGCCGACCTGGCCGAGTCGAACCTCACCACGATCGAGGGCGCCAAGTCCTTCGGCCCGGCCGAGGCCTCGACGAAGACCTGGAGCACCGACCCGTACGGCCGCGTGCTGCACTTCGGCATCCGCGAGCACGCGATGGGTTCGATCCTCTCCGGCATCGTCCTGCACGGGAACACCCGCCCCTTCGGCGGCACCTTCCTCATCTTCAGCGACTACATGCGCCCGGCGGTCCGTCTCGCCGCGCTCATGAAGGCGCCGGCGATCTACGTCTGGACGCACGACTCGGTCGCCCTCGGCGAGGACGGCCCGACGCACCAGCCGATCGAGCAGCTCACCGCCCTCCGCGCGATCCCGGGTCTCGACGTCGTCCGTCCGGCCGACGCCAACGAGGTCGCCTACGCGTGGCTCGAGATGCTCAAGCACAAGGACCGCCCGGCCGGCATCGCGCTGAGCCGTCAGAACCTCCCCGTCTTCGAGCGGGGCGAGGGCGAGGCTTCGGGTGAGACCTTCGCGTCGGCCAAGAACGTCGGCAAGGGCGCGTACATCCTCGCCGAGGCGCCGAACGGCACCCCGGACGTGATCCTCATCGCGACCGGCTCCGAGGTCCAGATCGCCGTCGAGGCGCGCGAGCAGCTCAAGGGCGAGGGCATCAACGCCCGCGTCGTGAGCGCGCCGTCCCTCGAGTGGTTCTTCGAGCAGTCGGAGAACTACCGCGACCAGGTGCTCCCGAAGGACGTCACCGCCCGCGTGTCCGTCGAGGCGGGCATCGCCATGAGCTGGCGCGACATCGTCGGCGACAAGGGCCGCAGCGTGTCGATCGAGCACTTCGGTGCCTCGGCCGACTACCAGACGCTCTTCCAGGAGTTCGGCTTCACGACGGAGCACGTCGTCGCGGCCGCGAAGGAAAGCATCGCGGCCTCCTGACCCACCAGGGCCGGGTCCGGTCACCCGGATCCGGCCCTGCTGCCGGGAGGCGCGGCTCGGCCCCGCCACGCGCCCCCGGTCCCCACGACCACGGCCACACGGCCGACGAAGGAAGAAGAACAACACATGGCTGAGACCACCCCCACCGCCGCCCTCTCCGAGGTCGGCGTCAGCATCTGGCTCGACGACCTCTCGCGCGAGCTCCTCGAGACCGGCAAGCTCGAGCAGCTCATCGCCGAGAAGAACGTCGTCGGCGTCACCACGAACCCGACGATCTTCGCGTCCGCCCTCGCCAAGGGCGAGCGCTACGACGCCCAGGTCAAGGAGCTCGCCGCCGCGGGCACCGACGTCACCGACGCGATCTTCGAGATCACCACGCAGGACGTCGCCGACGCGTCCGACGTCTTCAAGCCGATCTACGACGAGACCAAGGGCTTCGACGGCCGTGTCTCGATCGAGGTCGAGCCGGGCCTCGCGCACGAGACCCAGAAGACCATCGAGCAGGCCAAGTTCCTGTTCGACAAGGTCGGCAAGGAGAACGTCCTCATCAAGATCCCGGCGACCGTCGAGGGCCTCGAGGCCATCACCGAGGTCATCGCCGCCGGCATCTCGGTCAACGTGACCCTGATCTTCTCGCTCGAGCGCTACCGTGCCGTCATCGACGCGTACCTCGGCGGGCTCGAGAAGGCCAAGGCCGCCGGCCACGACCTCTCGAAGATCCACTCGGTCGCCTCGTTCTTCGTGTCCCGCGTCGACTCCGAGATCGACAAGCGCCTCGACGCCGTCGGCACCGACGAGGCCAAGGCCCTCAAGTCGAAGGCCGGCATCGCCAACGCACAGCTCGCGTACCAGGTCTGGACCGAGGCGTTCGCCACCGAACGCGCCCTCGGCCTCCTCGAGTCCGGTGCGAACACGCAGCGTCCGCTGTGGGCCTCGACCGGTGTCAAGGACCCGTCGCTGCCCGACACGCTCTACGTGACCGAGCTCGCCGCCCCGAACACCGTGAACACCATGCCGGGCAAGACGCTCGACGCGACGTTCGACCACGGCGAGATCCACGGCGACGCCATCGCCGGCTCGTACGACGCCGCGCAGGAGGTCCTCGACCAGGTCGCCGCGCAGGGCATCTCCTACGACGAGGTCGTCGCGCTGCTCGAGAAGGAGGGCGTGGACAAGTTCAACGTCTCCTGGGGCGAGCTCGTCGACACCGTGAAGAACGCCCTCGAGGGCGCGAAGTAGCGTGACCGTCTCCATCGCCGCCAGCGGCGCGGCTGCACGGGCCATCGACACGGTGGTCCCGCAGCTCGTCGCCGACCTGGTGGCGTCGGGCATCACGGCGCAGGACCCCGGTCTCTGGGGCCCTGCCGCCGAGTCGGAGGCGTCGAAGCGTCTCGGGTGGACGGAGGCCGTCTCGGTCTCCCGTCCGCTCGTCGCGGAGATCACGGCGCTGCGCGAGCAGCTCGCCGCCGACGGGGTCGACCACGTCGTCCTCGCCGGCATGGGCGGCTCCTCGCTCGCGCCCGAGGTGATCACGCGGACGTACGGCGTCCCGCTGACGGTGCTCGACTCGACCGACCCGGGCCAGGTCCGGGCGGCGGTGGGACACGACCTCGAGCGCACCGTGCTCGTGGTCTCGTCGAAGTCCGGCTCCACCCTGGAGACCGACTCGCAGCGACGGGTGTACGAGCAGGCGTTCCGTGACGCGGGGATCGACCCCGCGTCACGGATCGTCGTCGTCACCGACCCGGGCTCCTCGCTCGACGACCTCGCACACGACGCCGGGTACCGCGTGTTCACCGCGGACCCGGACGTCGGTGGCCGGTTCTCGGCCCTGACCGCGTTCGGCCTCGTGCCGTCCGGGCTCGCCGGCGCCGACATCGACGAACTCCTCGACGAGGCCGACGCCATCTCGGTGCTCCTCGCCGTGGACACCGACGAGAACCCTGGGCTGGTCCTCGGCGCCGCCCTCGCGACGCTCGACCCGGCCGTGGCGAAGATCGGCATCGTGCCGGACGGCACCCACATCGTCGGGTTCGGCGACTGGGTCGAGCAGCTCCTCGCCGAGAGCACCGGCAAGGACGGCAAGGGGCTGCTGCCCGTCGTGCTGACGCCGGACTCCCCCGAGGTCACCGCGGGTCTCGCCGACCTGCAGATCGTCCGCATCGTCGGTTCGCGCGAGGACGAACGGCACGTCGCCGAGGGCGAGGTCGAGATCGACGGCACCCTCGGTGGCCAGTTCCTCGTGTGGGAGTACGCGGTCGCCGTCGCCGGGCGCCTCATCGGGATCAACCCGTTCGACCAGCCCGACGTCGAGGCCGCCAAGGCCGCGGCACGCGGGCTGCTCGACGATGGCCCCGCGCCGACGGAGCCGGCCTTCACCGAGGGCGGCACCGCCGTCCGCGCGACCGCCGGTCTGGCGGTCGGGACGACGATCGCGGAAGCCGTGACGGGCCTCCTGGCCGGACTCGACGCGACCGGCTACCTGGCCGTGCAGGCGTACGTGGACCGCACCGCGAACCGCGACCTCGAGTCGCTCCGCGACGCCTTCGCGGCGCGCAGCGGCCGACCCGTCACGTTCGGCTACGGCCCGCGCTTCCTGCACTCGACCGGGCAGTACCACAAGGGCGGACCCGCGAACGGCGTCTTCCTGCAGATCGTGGCCGACGAGGCGGAGGACCTGGCGATCCCAGGCCGCTCCTTCACGTTCGGCCGACTCATCCAGGCCCAGGCCGCCGGCGACGCGAGCGTCCTCGCGCAGCACGGCCGGCCGGTCCTGACCCTCACGACGTCGGACGTCGCCGCTGCCACCGCAGCGTTGCGCGCCGCCGTCTCCCTCTGACTCGTAAGGAGTTCACCGACTCATGTCACCGGTGGCGATCACCCCGGAGCACAACCCGCTCCGGTTGCCGACCGACCGACGTCTGAACCGGATCGCGGGCCCCAGCACCCTCATCATCTTCGGCGTGACGGGTGACCTGTCGCGCAAGAAGCTGATGCCCGCGGTCTACGACCTCGCGAACCGGGGGCTGCTGCCACCCGGCTTCGCGCTCGTCGGGTTCGCCCGGCGCGACTGGGAGGACCAGGACTTCTCCCAGCTCGTGCACGACGCGGTCCGGGACCACTCCCGCACCCCCTTCGACGAGGCCGTCTGGAAGCAGCTCGAACAGGGCATCCGCTTCGTGCAGGGCTCGTTCGACGACCCCGAGGCGTTCCTCGAGCTCAAGCGCACCGTCGACGAGCTCGACGCCGAACGCGGCACGCTCGGCAACCACGCCTTCTACCTGTCGATCCCGCCGAAGATGTTCCCGGTCGTGACCGAGCAGCTCAAGGTCTCCGGGCTCACCGAGAAGTGCGACGGCTCCTGGAGCCGCGTCGTGGTCGAGAAGCCGTTCGGCTCGGACCTCCGCACCGCACGCGAGCTGAACGCGATCGTCGAGAGCGTCTTCGCTCCCGACGACGTCTTCCGCATCGACCACTACCTCGGCAAGGAGACCGTCCAGAACCTCCTGACGCTCCGGTTCGCGAACCAGATGTACGAACCCATCTGGAACTCGAACTACGTCGACCACGTGCAGATCACGATGGCGGAGGACATCGGCGTCGCCGGACGTGCCGCGTACTACGACGGCATCGGGGCGGCGCGTGACGTCATCCAGAACCACCTGCTGCAGCTCCTGGCGCTCACCGCGATGGAGGAGCCGGTCTCGTTCAAGGCCGCGGACCTCCGTGCTGAGAAGGAGAAGGTGCTCTCCGCGGTCCGGCTCCCGGCCGACCTGGCGACGGCCACCGCCCGCGGGCAGTACGCCGGCGGGTGGCAGGGCGGCGAGAAGGTGCTCGGGTTCCTCGAGGAAGCGGGCATGAACCCCGAGTCCACGACCGAGACCTACGCCGCGATCAAGCTCGACATCGCGACCCGCCGCTGGCAGGGCGTCCCGTTCTACCTGCGTGCGGGCAAGCGCCTCGGCCGCCGCGTCACCGAGATCGCGATCGTGTTCAAGCGCGTCCCGGAGGACGTCTTCGGCATCCCCCAGTCGCCGCTCGGCCAGAACGCGCTCGTGATCCGCGTCCAGCCGGACGAGGGCGTCACGCTCCGCTTCGGTTCGAAGGTGCCCGGCGTCGGTACGCAGGTGCGCGACGTGACGATGGACTTCGGCTACGGGCACGCGTTCACCGAGGCCTCGCCCGAGGCGTACGAGCGACTCATCCTCGACGTGCTCCTCGGCGACCCGCCCCTGTTCCCCCGGCACCAGGAGGTGGAGCTGTCCTGGAAGATCCTCGACCCGATCGAGGAGTTCTGGCGTGAGCAGGGTCAGCCCGAGCAGTACCGTCCCGGCACGTGGGGCCCGGCGTCCGCCGATGCCCTGCTCGCCCGCGACGGCCGGACCTGGAGGCGTCCATGAAGATCGACATGCCGAACACCACGGTCTCGAAGATCCAGAAGAAGCTCGTCCACATCCGCGAGGAGGGCGGTGCGGTCGCACTCGGCCGCGTCCTCACGCTGATCATCTCGACGGCCCTCGGCCACGAGGAAGAGGCGATCAACGCGGCGAACGAGGCGTCCCGCGAGCACCCGATGCGCGTCATCATCGTCTCGAAGAACGAGGGCGACACGAAGTCCCCGGGCCGTCTCGACGCGCAGATCCGCGTCGGCAGCGACGCGGGTGCGAGCGAGGTCATCGTCCTCCGCGCCTACGGCGAGACCGCCACCGACGAGGAGAGCCTCGTCACGGGTCTCCTGCTGCCGGACGCTCCGGTCGTGGCGTGGTGGCCGGATGCCGCTCCGGCGCAGCCGTCCGAGTCCGCTCTGGGCCGGATCGCCCAGCGCCGGATCACGGACGCCGCCGCGCAGAAGGACCCGAACGAGGCCATCGCGGCGCTCGGCGCGTCCTACGTCCCGGGTGACACCGACTTCGCCTGGACGCGTCTGACGCTCTGGCGCAACCAGCTCGCCGCGGCGCTCGACCAGCCGCCGTACGAGCCGGTCACCGCGGTGGAGGTCTCCGGGGCGTTCGACAGCCCGTCGACGATCCTCCTGGCAGCCTGGCTGCAGCTGCAGCTCGAGGTCCCCGTGGCCGTCGTCACGTCGCCGCGTGCGACCGGCTCGAGCGGGATCCACGGCGTCAAGCTCGTCCGCGAGTCCGGCGCCATCGAGCTCGAGCGCTCCCTGGTGGACGTCGCGACGCTCTCGATGCCCGGGCAGCCCACGCACGATCTGTCGCTGCCGCGCCGGAACCTGCGCGACTGCCTGGCCGAGGAACTCCGTAGACTCGACCCGGACGTCCTCTTCGGAGACGTCGTCAAGCACGGGGTGCCCCAGCTGCGCGAGTCCATCGCCGGCTGAGCACACCACTCGACCGGTCCGTCCGCACCCGCGGGCGGACCGGTCGGACCGAAGGCGGTCCGCTCGCCGGCCTGCCGACCTCGAACACGGGAGTCACGTGACCAACGAACGACGGGTGCTCGTACACCCCGACAAGCAGGCCCTCGGCGCGTCGGTCGCCGCACGCTTCATCACCAAGATCATCGACGTGCTCGACGAGCAGGAGCGCGCGGACATCGCCATCAGCGGCGGTTCCGTGTCCACCCTCGTCCTCGCGGCGATCGGGCAGTCGCAGGCTCGTGAGAGCGTCGACTGGTCGAAGGTGCACGTGTGGTGGGTCGACGAGCGCTGGGTGCCCGCCGGCGACGCCGACCGCAACGACACCGGGACGCAGTCGGACTTCTTCGAGCACGTCGACATCCCGGCGGAGAACATCCACCCGATCGCGACGTCGGACTCCGGCCTGTCGATCGAGGACGCCGCGCTGCAGTACGAGCGCGAACTGCAGGACGCCGCTCCCGAGGGTGCCGCCGCGCCCCGGTTCGACATCACGCTGCTCGGCGTCGGCCCCGACGGGCACACCGCGTCGCTGTTCCCGGAGTTCCCGCAGCTCACCGTCACCGACCGTGCCGTGCTGCCGGTCGACGACTCCCCCAAGCCGCCGCCGCAGCGCCTGACGCTCACCTACCCGGTGATCAATGCGTCGCAGCGGGTCTGGGTGATCCTGTCCGGCGCCGAGAAGGCGTCCGTGCTCGGGCTCGCCCTCGCCGGCGCCGCCGTGGACGAGGTCCCCGTCGGCGGCGTCCAGGGTCGGAAGCGCACCGTCTTCTTCGTCGACCAGGACGCCGCGCGCGACGTCCCGGAGAACCTCATCGCGTCGACGTACTGACGCGGGACCCCGGACGGGAGGCGCGGTGCCGGCTGGCACCGCGCCTCCCGTCGTTCGCGGGGTGCGCCGGGCGCGGCGCGCCGGGCGCCGTGCGTGCCGGGCGGTCACGACTCCCCGCGACCCTTCGCCGACCGGTCGCGAACCGTCGGCCAGGCGGAGCGTGAGCGACCGTTCGTGACCAGGACAGGGCGTCCAGACGGGGTGTCGCGACCGCCCCGACACGCCGGCCCCGCCCCTCGTGTTGGTCGCAGGAACTGTCGCTCGCCGGCGCGTCTGACGGCATGTCGTGCGACCAACGCGCACGGCACGCGGCATGTCGTGCGACCAACGAACACGCGGCGGGCCGACGAGCAGACACAAAGGCCCCCGTACCGGGTCGGTACGGGGGCCTTCGGACGTGCGTGGTGCCTACTTCGAGGCGGTGCCGCGACGCTCGCGGAGCTGCTGGAGCGCGTCCTCGAGGAGCTGAGCTGCCTCTTCCTCGGTGCGGCGCTCCTTCACGTACGCGAGGTGCGTCTTGTACGGCTCGGTCTTCGCGACGACGGGTGGGTTCTCCTTGTCGCGGCCGGCCGGCAGACCGGTCGACGGCGAGTCCACCGTCTCGGGGATCTCGTCCTCGGGAAGGCCGGCGGCGAAGTACCGCACGACCTCGTTGCCCAGGGCGTCCCAGTACGAGATCGCCACGCGCTCGGCCTGGACCCCCCGGTCCTGCTCGCCCATCGGGCCCGCGCCCACGCGCGACCCGCGGATGGCGCTGCCTCCTGATGCCATGTGTCAGCTCCCCGTCGTGAACTTGTTGATGAGACCGAGCACGATGATCGAGATGATCCAGACCAGACCGAGGATCACCGTGATGCGGTTGAGGTTGCGCTCGGCGACGCCGGACGCCCCGAGGTTGCTCGTCACGCCGCCGCCGAACATGTCGGAGAGGCCGCCACCGCGGCCCTTGTGCAGCAGGATGAGGAGCGTGAGCAGGAGGCTCGTGATCGCGAGCAGGACCTGCAGCACGACGGAGAGAATCGCCACGACGTACCTTTCGTGTCAGTCAGCCATGCGAGTATACCGGCCCGGTGGACCGGACCGAGCCCGCAGGCCGGGCGTGGCTCAGGCCGGCCGTGCGGACACGACCGGCCTGAGTGCGGTTGTCAGAGTCCGACGTGCTGCCGGAAGCGCGCGATCGCCGCGAACTCCTGGACGTCGAGCGACGCCCCGCCGACCAGTGCTCCGTCGACGTCGGGCTCGCGGAGGAACCCGGCGATGTTGCCGGACTTCACCGATCCGCCGTAGAGGACACGGGTCGCCGCAGCGGCCTCGTCCCCCCAGGCGGCGGCGATGCCGCGACGGATCGCCGCGCACTCCTCCTGCGCCTGCTCAGCCGTGGCCGCCTGGCCGGAGCCGATCGCCCAGACCGGCTCGTAGGCCACGACGATCTCGGCGGGCTGCACGGCGTCGAGGACGACCTGCAGCTGCTCGACCGCGACGACACCTGCGCCGCGCTCCTCACGCTGCTCGCCGGTCTCACCGACGCAGACGACCGGCACGAGCCCGTGCTTGATCGCCGCTGCGGTCTTCGCCGCCACGACCTCGTCGGTCTCGCTGTGCATCGTGCGACGCTCGGAGTGGCCGACGATGACGTACTGCGCGTCCAGCGCGGCGAGGAAGGCACCCGAGACGTCACCGGTGTAGGCACCGGAGTCGTACTGCGAGAGGTCCTGTGCGCCGAAGCGGATCGGCAGCTTGTCCGCCGAGATGAGCGTCTGCACGCTGCGGAGGTCGGTGAAGGGCGGGAACACCGCCACCTCGACGTCGTCGAAGTCGTGGCGGGCGTCCTTCAACGTCCATGCGAGCTTCTGCACGGTGGCGATGGCCTGGAGGTGATCCAGGTTCATCTTCCAGTTACCGGCGATGAGCGGAGTTCGGCTCATCGGGACCACCCCAGTGCTTCGAGACCGGGCAGCGCCTTGCCCTCGAGGAACTCGAGGCTCGCACCGCCGCCGGTCGAGATGTGCCCGAACTGGTCGTCCGAGAACCCGAGCGACCGCACGGCCGCGGCGGAGTCACCGCCACCGACGACCCCGAGGCCGTCGACCTCGGTGAGCGCCTGCGCGACGGTCTTCGTGCCGGCGGCGAAGGCCGGGAACTCGAACACGCCCATCGGGCCGTTCCAGAACACCGTCTTCGAGCCGGACACCGCCGACGCGAAGCGCGCGGCCGTCTCCGGACCGATGTCGAGCCCGATGCCGTCGGCACCGAACGAGGACGACTCGATCGCGTCTGCGGCGACCGTCTCGTGCGCTGCGTCCGCCGCGAACCCGGAGGCCACGACGACGTCGGTCGGCAGGTCGATCGTGACCCCGAGCTCCTGTGCCCGCGAGAGGTACTCGCGGACGGTGTCGAGCTGGTCCGCCTCGAGGAGCGACTTCGCCACCCCGTGGCCCTGGGCCGCGAGGAACGTGAAGAGCATGCCGCCACCGATGCAGAGCGTGTCGACCTGCGGCAGGAGGTGGTCGATGACGCCGAGCTTGTCGCTCACCTTCGAGCCGCCGAGGACGACCGTGTACGGCCGCTCCGGGGTCGACGTGAGGCGCTCGAGGACCGTCAGCTCGGTCTCGATGAGCGAGCCGGCGGCCGACGGCAGCGCCGACGCGAGCTCGTACACCGAGGCCTGCTTGCGGTGCACGACACCGAAGCCGTCCGACACGAACGCGTCGCCGAGGGCGGCGATGCGCTCGGCGAACGCCTGGCGCTCGGACGCGACCTTCGAGGTCTCCTCCGGGTTGAAGCGGAGGTTCTCGAGCAGCAGGACGTCACCGTCGCCGAGATCCGCGACGGCCGCGGTCGCCTCGTCGCCGACGGTCTCGCCGACGAAGGTGACCTCCTTGCCGAGGAGCTCGGAGAGACGCTGCGCCACGGGGGCGAGCGAGTACTCGGGCGCCGGCGACCCGTCGGGCCGACCGAGGTGCGAGATCACGATGACGCGGGCGCCGGCGTTGACGAGCGTGTTCAGCGTGTCGAGCGACGCACGCACGCGGCCGTCGTCGGTGATCCTGCCGTCCTTGAGCGGGACGTTCAGGTCACACCGGACGACGACGCGCTTGCCGGCGAGGTCGCCGAGGTCGCCGAGGGTTCGGAGCGCCATGGGTTAGAGGCGCTCGCCCACGTACTCGGTGAGGTCGACGAGGCGGTTCGAGTAGCCCCACTCGTTGTCGTACCACGAGGTGATCTTCACGAGACCGCCGATGACCTTGGTCAGGCCGGAGTCGTAGATCGAGGAGTGCGGGTCCGTCGTGATGTCGGTCGACACCAGCGGGTCCTCGCTGTAGAGCAGGATGCCCTTGAGCGGGCCCTCCGCGGCCTCCTTGTAGGCGGCGTTGATCTCGTCGACCGTGACCTCGGACTTGGTCTCGAGGGTGAGGTCGGTGATCGAGCCGGTGGGGACCGGGACGCGCAGCGCGAAGCCGTCGAGCTTGCCGGCGAGCTCCGGGAGGACCAGGCCGATCGCCTTCGCCGCACCGGTCGAGGTCGGGACGATGTTCAGGGCCGCGGCACGGGCGCGACGCGGGTCCTTGTGCGGGCCGTCCTGGAGGTTCTGGTCGGCGGTGTAGGCGTGCACCGTCGTCATGAGGCCGCGCTCGATGCCGAACTTGTCGTGGAACACCTTGGCGAGCGGCGCGAGGCTGTTCGTGGTGCAGGACGCGTTCGAGATGATGTTGTGGTTCGCCGGGTCGTACGAGTCCTCGTTCACGCCGAGCACGATCGTGACGTCGTCACCGGTCGCCGGGGCCGAGATGATGACCTTCTTGGCGCCCGCGTCGATGTGCTTCTGCGCGTCGGCGGCCTTGGTGAAGAAGCCGGTCGACTCGATGACGATGTCGACGCCCAGCTCGCCCCACGGGAGGTTGGCGGGGTCGCGCTCCGCGAGGACCTTGATCGCCTTGCCGTCGACGACGATGTTGTCGCCGTCGAGCTCGACCGTCGCCGGGAGCTTGCCGGTGATGGAGTCGAACTTCAGCAGGTTCGCGAGCGACGCGTTGTCGGTGAGGTCGTTCACCGCCACGATCTCGAGGTCGCTGCCCTTGGCCAGTGCGGCCCGGAAGAAGTTACGGCCGATGCGGCCGAAGCCGTTGATACCGATCTTGACGGTCAATGGATCTCCTGGTGGGTGTGGAGCGCCCGAGGGGGCGCTGCTTTCGGAGTCGGGGGCCCTTCGGGCCCACGTGTGGTGGACGATACGCCCCGTAACGTCGCCGTAACGACCCTAGCAGTCGGACACTGCGCGACCGTGCCGGATGACGGTCCGTCCGGACGGTCGCGACGAGAGCGCCCACCAACGGACGGGAGGCTCCCCACCGGCACGGCCGAACCGCCGCTGGCGCGTCGCTCCGGAACCGGCGGCGTGGGCCCAGGTGCCAGCTGGCTCCGCGCCTCCCGTCCGATGGGTCGTCAGACCCCGATCAGGCCCCTTCGAGCTCCTCCGGGACGCTCGCCTCGGTCCCCGGGACGCCGAGGTCCGACGCCTTCTTGTCGGCCATCGCGAGGAGCCGGCGGATCCGCCCGGCGATCGCGTCCTTCGTCATCGGCGGCTCAGCGTGCTGCCCGAGCTCGTCGAGCGACGCGTCACGGTGCTCGAGGCGCAGCGAGCCGGCGTACTTGAGGTGGTCCGGGACCTCGTCGCCGAGGATCTCGAGCGCGCGCTCGACCCGGGCGCACGCGGCCACGGCGGCCTGCGCGGAACGGCGGAGGTTCGCGTCGTCGAAGTTGACCAGGCGGTTGGCGGTGGCGCGGACCTCGCGCCGCTGGCGCATCTCCTCCCACTCGGCCGTCGTCCGTGCTGCACCCATGACGGTGAGCATCTGGCCAATCGCCTCGCCGTCGCGGATGACGACGCGGTGGACACCCCGGACCTCGCGGCCCTTCGCGGCGATGCCGAGCCGGGAGGCCGCGCCGACGAGCGCCATCGCGGCCTCGTTGCCGGGGCAGGTCACCTCGAGCGCGGCGGCGCGACCCGGGTCGGTCAGCGTGCCGGACGCCAGGAACGCACCGCGCCAGATGGCGGCGAGGTCCTCGCGGTTGCCCGTGGTGAGGCGGTTCGGCAGCCCACGGACGGGCCGACGACGCGCATCCATCAGCCCGGTCTGGCGCGCGAGGGTCTCCCCCGCCTCGAGCACCCGGACCAGGTACCGCGTGCCGCGACGGGAGGACGCGGACGACCCGACGCTCGCCTCGGACCGGACGCCGTAGAGCTCGGCCAGGTCCTTGCGCACCCGGTGCACGATGATGCGGGTGTCGAGCTCGACCTCGACGGCGATCCTGCCCGAGATGACGTGCAGGCCGCCCGCGAACCGCAGGATGGTCGCGAGTTCGGCGGCGCGGACCGTGTTGCGGTTCACGACGACCCTGGCCAGTTCGTCCTTGACCTCGGCAGTCAACGGCACAGCATCATTCCTAACGTTTTCTCGGTGGGGCTCCGCGGCCCGGCGACGCTCGCGTGGGGAGCGGCCGGAGGGACGGTCACTCCCGGCCGAGATCTCGGTTCTTCACACGCACGGCGACGCTGGGCATCCCGCGGAGGAGACTCGCCAGCTCGGCGACGATGGCGACCGAACGGTGCTTGCCGCCGGTACAGCCGATGGCGATCGTAGCGTGTCTTTTGTTCTCGCGCTGGTACCCCTCGAAGACCGGCTCCAGCACATCGGCGTAGCGCTCGACGAACGGACGGGCTCCCGGCTGTGCCAGGACGTACTCCGAGACAGGGGCGTCGAGCCCCGTGTGGGCCCGGAGTTCCGGGACCCAGTAGGGGTTCGGGAGGAAGCGGACGTCGGCCACCATGTCGGCGTCCGCGGGCAGGCCGTACTTGAACCCGAAGCTCATCAGCGTGACCTGCACCCCGACGAAGTGGTCGTCCGCGAACTTCTCGGTGACGGTGTTCGCCAGCTGGTGGATGTTCAGGTCAGAGGTGTCGATGATCATGTCCGACGCCTCGCGGAGCCCGGACAGCCGGGCGCGCTCGCGGCCGATGCCGTCGAGGAGCGTGCCGTCGCCCTGCAGGGGGTGCGGACGCCGGACCTGCTCGAACCGACGGACCAGCACGGCGTCGGTGGCTTCGAGGAAGAGCACCCGCACCCGCGCGGAGGTCGTGGACCGGACCTGTTCGACCGCCTGCTCGGGGTCGGTGAAGAACCGGCCGCCGCGGACGTCCACGACGGTGGCGATCTTCGGGATCTTCTCGCCGGCGCGGTCGGCCAGTTCGCTCAGCGGCGCGAGCATCTGCGTCGGCAGGTTGTCGACCACGTACCAGCCGAGGTCTTCGAGGGCCTTCCCGACCGTGGACCGCCCCGCACCGGACATCCCCGTGACGATGAGGATGTCGTGTTGTTGGGGGGTGGTGGTAGCGGCGGTGTCAGTCATCTGGGAGGGAGCTCCGTCGTCGCGGCCCGGGCGGGTCGCCCGGGAGGGTGTCGGCTGGTGGTCGGCCACGTCAAGGCTATCGCCCGTGCCGTGCGGGGCGCGCGGATCGGCCGGGAGGCACGCATCGCCTCACGCGGGCAGTTCCGGCCCGTCGTCGGTCACGTCCGGCACGACGACCACGGAGCGCTCGTCGTCGCGGACCGGGGCCGCTCCGTCGGGTGCCGAGGCGCTGGCAGGTGCGGACGCGCTGCCGGGTGCGGAGGCACTCGTCGGGGCCTGTGCGAGCTTGGCGACCACGGCGGCCGCCGTCGCGGGTCCGATGCCGGGCACCACACCGATCTCCTCCGCGGTCGCGGCCCGGAGGCGCGCGACCGACCCGAAGTGCTTCAGCAGCGCGGCGACCCGCGACGGCCCCAGCCCCGGTATCTCGGAGAGCTGCGACCGGACGTCCCGCTTGCGACGGGTGCGCTGGTGCGTGATCGCGAACCGGTGTGCTTCGTCGCGGATGCGCTGGACGAGGAAGAGCGCCTCGGAGTTGCGCGGCAGGATCACCGGGAAGTCGTCGTCGGGCAGCCAGAGCTCCTCGAGGCGCTTCGCGATGCCGACGAGCGCGATGTCGTGCACCCCGGCCTCGTCCATCGCCCGCTTCGCCGCCTGCACCTGCGGTTGCCCGCCGTCGACGATCAGCAGCTGCGGCCGGTAGGCGAAGCGTTTCGTCGGCTTCGAGCCCTCCACGACGTCGTCGGTGGTGACGTCCGGGACGTCGGGCACCGCTGCGTCCTCGTCGAGGCGTGCCAGCCGCCGCGAGAGCACCTGGTACATGCTGTCGGTGTCGTCCGTCGTCTCGGCGATCGTGTACCGCCGGTACTGGTCCTTCCGGGGCAGCCCGTCCTCGAACACGACCATCGAGGCGACGACGTTCGTGCCCTGCAGGTGCGAGATGTCGTAGCACTCCATGCGCAGGGGCGCTTCCGTCATGCCGAGCGCGTCCTGGATGTCGGCCAGGGCCGCGGACCGCGTCGTGTAGTCCGCGGAGCGCTTGGTCTTGTAGAGCATGAGCGCCTGCGCCGCGTTCTGCTTCGCCGTCCGCGCCAGCCCGGCCCGGTCACCGCGCTGGGCGGTGCTGAGTTTGGTGCCACGGCCGCCCCGTCGCTGGCTGAGCCACTCCTGCAGGGCCTCGGCGTCCTCCGGCAGCTCGGGCACGACGACCTCACGCGGCGGCTCGTCACCCGCGGCGTAGTTGCCCTGCACGATCTGCTCGACGAGGTCGCCCGTGGCGATGTCGAGCTCCTTGTCGACGACCCAGCCGCGCACACCGCGGATGCGGCCGCCACGGACGGAGAACAGCTGCACCGCCGCGGCGAGCTCGTCCTCGGCGATCCCGAACAGGTCGAGGTCGACGCTGTCACGCAGCACGACCGCGCTCTTCTCGAGCACCGCCTCGAGCGCCTCGACCTGGTCGCGGTACTTCGCCGCCTGCTCGTACTGCATCGCGTCGGCCGAGGCGCCCATCCGCTGCCGGAGGTGCGTGATGACCCGACGGTCGTAGCTCGACATGAAGCGCACGAACTCCTCGACGAGCGCGCGGTGCTCCTCGATCGTGACCTTCTGCGAGCAGGGCCCGCCGCACTTGCCGATCTGCCCCGGGAAGCACGGCTTCCCGGTCTGCATCGCGCGCTTGTACGAGGAGTCCGAGCACGTGCGGATCGGGAACACCTTGATCATCAGGTCGATCGTGTCGTGGACGGCCCAGATCTTCGGGTACGGACCGAAGTACTTCGCACCCTTGATCCGCCGGTTCCGCGTCACCATCACCCGCGGGGCTTCGTCACCCAGGGTGATCGCCATGTACGGGTAGGACTTGTCGTCACGGAACTTGACGTTGAACGGCGGGTCGAACTCCTTGATCCACGTGTACTCGAGCTGCAGCGCCTCGATCTCGGAGCCGACGGTCGTCCACTCGACGCTCCGCGCCGTGAGGACCATCCGCCGGGTGCGCTCGTGGAGCGTCGGCAGCGGCGCGAAGTAGTTGCTCAGGCGTGCGCGGAGGTTCTTGGCCTTGCCGACGTACAGCACCCGGCCGTTCTCGTCGCGCCACCGGTAGACGCCCGGGTCGGTCGGGATCTCCCCCGCCTTCGGCCGCCACGGAACGGTGTCCGCCACCTACCGAGCACCCGCCTTCTGCTTCGTGCCCGACTTCGCCCCGGCCCGCGCCGACGCACTCGCCGTGCGGGCGCCCACGGCCTGCTCCTTGCCCACGCGGGCGTCCTGCGCGTCGAAGATCTCGCGCAGGAAGACACCGGTGTGGCTCTCCGGCACGTCGGCCACGTGCTCGGGCGTCCCGGTGGCGAGGACGGTCCCGCCACCCGCGCCGCCTTCGGGACCCATGTCGATGAGCCAGTCCGCCGACTTGATGACGTCGAGGTTGTGCTCGATCGTGATGACCGTGTTGCCCTTGTCGACCAGGCTCTGCAGGACGAGCAGGAGCTTCCGGACGTCCTCGAAGTGCAGCCCCGTCGTCGGCTCGTCGAGCACGTAGACGGTGCGCCCGGTGGACCGACGCTGCAACTCCGTCGCGAGCTTGACGCGCTGCGCTTCGCCGCCGGACAGGGTCGTCGCGCTCTGGCCGAGCCGGACGTACCCGAGGCCGACGTCGACCAGGGTCTTCATGTAGCGGTGGATCGCGGAGATCGGCTCGAAGAACTCCGCCGCCTCGCTGATGGGCATGTCGAGGACCTCGGAGATGTCCTTGCCCTTGTAGTGGACCTGGAGGGTCTCGCGGTTGTACCGGGCACCGCCGCAGACCTCGCACGCCACGTACACGTCAGGCAGGAAGTTCATCTCGATCTTGATCGTGCCGTCGCCCGAGCAGTTCTCGCAGCGACCGCCCTTGACGTTGAAGCTGAAGCGGCCGGGCTGGTACCCGCGGGCCTTGGCCTCGGGCGTCTCGGCGAACAGCTGCCGGATCCGGTCGAACACGCCTGTGTAGGTCGCGGGGTTCGAGCGCGGTGTCCGGCCGATCGGTGCCTGGTCGACGTGCACGACCTTGTCGAGCTGGTCGAGGCCCTTGACGCGCGTGTGCTTGCCGGCGATGTGCCGGGCGCCGTTGAGCTGGTTCGCCATGACCTTGTAGAGGATGTCGTTGACCAGCGTCGACTTGCCGGAGCCGCTCACACCGGTCACCGCCGTGAACACCCCGAGCGGGAAGTCCACGTCGATCTCCTGCAGGTTGTTCGCCCGGGCGCCCTGCACGCTGACGACGCGCTTCGGGTTGACCTTCCGGCGCTCGGCCGGGACCTCGATCGCACGCCGGCCGGCGAGGTAGTCCCCGGTGACGGACTCGCGGTTCGCGATGATGCCCTCGTACGAGCCCGAGTGCACGACCTTGCCGCCGTTGACGCCGGCGCCCGGGCCGATGTCGACGACCCAGTCCGCGGTGCGGATGGTGTCCTCGTCGTGCTCGACGACGATGAGCGTGTTGCCGAGGTTCTTCAGCTTGACGAGGGTGTCGATCAACCGACGGTTGTCGCGCTGGTGCAGCCCGATGCTCGGCTCGTCGAGGACGTAGAGCACGCCGGTCAGACCCGACCCGATCTGCGTCGCGAGCCGGATGCGCTGGGCTTCACCGCCCGACAGGCCGCCGGCGCCGCGCGCCAGCGTGAGGTAGTTCAACCCGACCTCGAGCAGGAACTCGAGCCGTGCGCGGATCTCACGGAGGACAGCGGCGGCGATGTGCGCTTCGCGGGTGGTGAGCGTGAGGTGCTCCATGAACGCGTACGCGTCGTCGAGGGACATGTCGGTGACGTCGGCGATGCTGCGCCCGTCGACCGTCACGGCGAGCACCTCGGGCTTGAGGCGCGTCCCGTCGCACACCGGGCAGGGGACCTCGCGCAGGTAGCCCTGGAAGCGCTGGCGCTGCGAGTCCGACTCGGCTTCGGCGAACTTGCGCTCGATGTAGGGCATGACGCCCTCGAACCCGCTCGTGTAGCGCATCTCACGCCCGAAGCGGTTGCGCCAGGAGACCGACACCTGGAAGTCCTTGCCGGTGAGGATCGCCGCCTGGACCTTCGGGTCGAGCTGGTTCCACGGGGTGTCGAGCGAGAACCCGAGGTCCTTCCCGAGGCCCGCGAGGAGCTTCTCGAAGTAGGAGTACAGGCCGCTCGTGCCCGTCCACGGGAGCAGGACGCCGTCCCGGAGCGATGCTTCCGGATCGCCGAGGACGAGGTCGGGGTCGACGGACATGCGCGTGCCGAGGCCGGAGCACTCCGGGCAGGCGCCGAACGGCGCGTTGAACGAGAACGTCCGCGGCTCGATCTCGGTGAGCGCGAGCGGGTGGTTGTTCGGGCACGAGAGGTTCTCGGAGTAGGTCCGGACGGCACCGGGGCCCTCGTGGTCGACGAGGTCGATCGCGACCGTCCCGCTGGTCAGGCGCAGGGCCGTCTCGAGCGAGTCGGTCAGCCGCCCGAGGATGTCGTCGCTCGCGACGAGGCGGTCGACGATGACCGAGATGTCGTGCTTGACCTGCTTCTTGAGCTTCGGCGGGTCGCTGAGCTGGACGCGCTCACCGTCGACGATCGCACGGGCGTAGCCGGACGCGGCGAGCTCCTGGAAGAGGTCGACGAACTCACCCTTCTTCTTCGAGACCACCGGCGCGAGCACCTGGAAGCGCGTCCCCGACTCGAAGCCCATGAGCTGGTCGGCGATCTGCTGCACGCTCTGCTTGCTGATGACCTCGCCGCACACGGGGCAGTGCGGGACACCGATGCGCGCCCAGAGCAGGCGCATGTAGTCGTAGACCTCGGTGATGGTGCCGACCGTCGACCGGGGGTTGCGGTTCGTCGACTTCTGGTCGATCGAGACCGCGGGTGAGAGCCCCTCGATGAAGTCCACGTCCGGGCGGTCGACCTGGCCGAGGAACTGCCGCGCGTACGCCGACAGGGACTCGACGTAGCGCCGCTGCCCCTCGGCGAAGATCGTGTCGAACGCGAGTGACGACTTGCCGGAGCCGGAGAGCCCGGTGAAGACGACGAGCGAGTCGCGGGGGATCTCGAGGTCGACGTCGCGGAGGTTGTGCACGCGCGCACCACGGACACTGAGCGTCGAGGTGCTGTGCGGCGCAGTACCGCCCGGGAGGTGGAGGTCAGCGGGCTCGCCGAAGGCGTTCCGGCCCGGGGACGCGGTACCGCGGTCAGAGGTGATGGTCATCGCCGTCGATTCTACGAACCCGGTCTGACATTCGTCGGGTCGGGCGGGTCACCCGAGTGCGTCGAGAGCGAACGCGACCCCGGACGCCCGCTCGCTCGCGGCCCACAGCCGGGCCGCTTCGAGGCGGTCGTGGGCCTTCGACTCCGCGACGACCGGGGTCGCCGGTCCGCGGAGCTGCAGGCGGCCCGCCGGTCCCCAGTACTCCCCGGACCGGACGTCGTCCCCGACCGCGGCGTGCACGATCGGGTCGGCTCCGGCGTCCTTGCCCTGTGCGTACAGCCGCTGCGCCGGCCGCGTCCAGGCGGGCTCGGGGCGGGCCGACGCGACGAGGGGACGGTCCGGAGCCAGCACGTCGAGGGAGAACCCGGGGTGCGCCACGACGCTCGACACGGGCGAACCGGCGTCGGCGAGCCGCTCGGCGAGCTCGAAGCCGAAGAGCATCACGGCGAGCTTGCTCCGGCCGTACTGCCGGTAGCTGGAGTAGTGCCCCGCGCCGAGCGGATCGGCACGGTCGAGTCGTGCCCAACGGTGGGCGATCGAACCGAGGTGGACGATCCGGCCTGCGCGGTGCGCGAGCAGCGGGAGCACTCGCCCGGCCAGTGCGAAGTGCCCCAGGTGGTTCGTGCCGATCTGCAGCTCGTGACCCTGCGCCGTCGTGCGCTGCTGTCGGGAGCCCACCACGCCGGCGTTCGCCACGAGGGCGTCGAGGCCGTCGGGGTACCGCTCGCCGAGGGTGTCCGCTGCGGCTGCCACCGAGTCGAGGTCCGCGAGGTCGAGCCGGACGTGGTCGAGCTCCGCGTCGGGCACAGCGGCCCGGATGCTGCGCAGTGCGGCGTCCGTCCGCTCAGGGTTCCGCGCCGCGAGGACGACCCGGTGTCCGGCCGCCGCGAGCTGCTCCGACGCCCAGTACCCGAGTCCGGCGGTCGCACCTGTGACGACGAGGGTGCGGTGTCCGCCGGGCTCAGCGGACATGGCCGGCGGACTCCATCTGCCGGAGTGCCTTCTTGAGGTCCTGCACCTCGTCGCGGAGCCGCGCCGCGAGCTCGAACTTCAGCTCGGCCGCGGCCTGGAGCATCTGCTCGTTCAGGTCCGCGATGGTCGCCTCGAGCTGGGTCGCTCCCTCGCCTGCGATGCCGCCGCGCTTGAGGTTCGGGGTCGGGGAGCGTCGGCCGTCCGCTGCCGGGCGACCTTCGAGCAGCGCCTTGGTGTCGTCGTTCTCCCGTTGCAGCACCTCGGTGATGTCGGCGATCTTCTTGCGGAGCGGCTGCGGGTCGATGCCGTGCTCGAGGTTGTACGCGACCTGCTTCTCGCGGCGACGGTCGGTCTCGTCGATGGCGTTGCGCATCGAGTCGGTGATCTTGTCCGCGTACATGAGCACCTGGCCCGAGACGTTGCGCGCCGCGCGTCCGATCGTCTGGATGAGCGAGGTCGAGGAACGGAGGAACCCTTCCTTGTCGGCGTCGAGGATCGCGACGAGCGAGACCTCCGGCAGGTCGAGACCTTCCCGGAGCAGGTTGATGCCGACGAGGACGTCGTACACGCCCTGACGCAGTTCGGTGAGCAGCTCGACGCGCTTCAGGGTGTCGACGTCGGAGTGCAGGTACCGGACGCGCACCCCCGCGTTGCCGAGGAAGTCCGTGAGCTCCTCGGCCATGCGCTTCGTCAGGGTGGTGACGAGGACACGCTCGTCCTTGTCCACGCGCTGCGTGATCTCCTCGAGCAGGTCGTCGATCTGGCCGTCGCTCGGCTTGACGACGATCTCCGGGTCGACGAGGCCGGTCGGGCGGATGATCTGCTCGACGACGCTGTCCGTGACCCCGAGCTCGTAGCGGCCCGGCGTGGCCGACAGGTAGACCTTCTGTCCGGCGCGCTCGAGGAACTCCTCCCATGTCAGCGGTCGGTTGTCGAGTGCGCTCGGCAGGCGGAACCCGTGCTCCACCAGGGTGCGCTTGCGGGACGCGTCGCCTTCGTACATCGCGCCGATCTGCGGCACCGTGACGTGCGACTCGTCGATCACGATGAGGAAGTCGTCCGGGAAGTAGTCGAGCAGGCAGTGCGGGGCTTCGCCCGCGACGCGGCCGTCCATGTGCCGCGAGTAGTTCTCGATGCCCGAGCAGAATCCGATCTGCTCCATCATCTCGATGTCGAACGTGGTGCGCATCCGGAGCCGCTGGGCTTCGAGCAGCTTGCCCTGCCCCTCGAGCTCGGCCAGCCGCTCCGCGAGCTCGACCTTGATGTCGGCGATGGCACGGTGCATGACGTCGGTGTCCGCGACGTAGTGCGACGCCGGGAAGATCGACACGGCCGGCAGGTCCTCGATCACGGACCCGGTGAGCGGGTGCAGCGACGACAGTGCCTCGATCTCGTCACCGAACATCTCGATGCGGATCGCGTGCTCCTCGTACATCGGGATGATCTCGATCGTGTCGCCCCGGACCCGGAACGTGCCGCGGGCGAAGTCGACGTCGTTGCGCTGGTACTGCATCGAGACGAACTTGCGGACGAGCTGGTCGCGCGAGATCGTCTGCCCGACGTGCAGGGCCACGGACGCGTTCATGTACTGCTCCGGCGTACCGAGGCCGTAGATGCAGGACACCGTCGACACGACCACGACGTCGCGCCGGCTGAGCAGCGAGTTCGTCGTCGAGTGGCGGAGGCGCTCGACCTCGGCGTTGACGGACGAGTCCTTCTCGATGAAGGTGTCCGTCTGCGGCACGTAGGCCTCGGGCTGGTAGTAGTCGTAGTACGAGACGAAGTACTCGACGGCGTTGTTCGGCAGGAGCCCGCGGAACTCGTTCGCGAGCTGTGCCGCGAGGGTCTTGTTGTGCGCGAGCACGAGCGTCGGCCGCTGCACCTGCTCGATCAACCACGCGGTCGTCGCCGACTTGCCGGTACCGGTGGCACCGAGGAGCACGACGTCGGTCTCACCGGCGTTGATCCGTCCGGCGAGCTCGGCGATCGCCGCCGGCTGGTCCCCGCTCGGCGAGTACTCGCTGATCACCTCGAACGGGCGGACCGCACGCGTGGGCTCGATGTCGACTGCCATGCCGTCAACGGTAGCCGTGACCACTGACAACACCCGGGTCCGATCGCCCACAGCGCACGGCCGCGTCCCAGGGTCCCGACGCTCCCACCGGTCATCCCCGGCGTACTGTCCGCTGCAGGCAGGCTCAAAGACCGCTGATAAGGACCCGACGTAGCCTCCGGTCCGTTCAGCAACCCGAACCCTTCTCCCCCGAAGAGGCCCCATGACGACGGCGACCCCGGCCGCACCCTCCCCCGCGAAGGGCACCCCGTTCCGTGGGCGCATCCGCGGCAAGGTGCTCCTGCTCCTCTGCTGCATGTACGCGATCTCGTACATCGACCGCACCAACATCTCCACGGCACTCCCCCACATCACCGAGGACTTCGGGTTCAGCGAGACGACCGCCGGCGTCGTGGTGTCGGCGTTCGCCCTGCCGTACGCGCTGCTCCAGGTGTTCGGCGGCACCATCAGCGAGAAGGCCGGACCTCGGCGTGCGCTCTTCGTCATCACCGTGCTCTGGGGCGTGGCGACGCTCTGGACCGGGCTGTCCGTCGGCTTCTGGACGCTCGCCGCCGCCCGCTTCCTGCTCGGCCTGACGGAAGCCGCCGCGTTCCCCGCTGCGACCCAGGCGATGAGCCGCTGGATCCCCCGCGACCGCAACGGCTTCGCGCAGGGCGTGGTGCACTCCGCTGCCCGGCTCGGCAACGCGGTGGCACCGCTCCTCGTCGCCTGGGTCATCGCCGCGACGGGCAACTGGCGGTGGGCGTTCGTCGCGACCGCGCTGCTGTCCGTCGTCTGGGCCCTGGTCTGGTTCGTCTGGTTCCGTGACCGCCCGGAGGCCGCGAAGGGCATCACCGACGCCGAGCTCTCGGAGCTCCCGCCCGTCGAGACCCGCGCCACGCGTCCGCCGGTCCCGTGGCGGCAGCTCGCGCGGCAGATCCTCCCGGTCACGTTCGTCGACTTCGGGTACGGCTGGGTGCTCTGGGTCTTCCTCACCTGGATCCCGACGTTCCTCAGCAGCACGTACGGCCTCGAGATCGGCTCCTTCGCCTGGTTCACGTCCGGCGTCCTCCTCGCCGGTGTCGTCGGCGACACCGTCGGCGGGGTGCTCAGCGACCGGCTCATCCACCGCGGCGGCGACACCCGCCACGCTCGGCGCGTGGTCCTCGTCATCGGGCTCGGCGGCTCGCTGGTCTGTCTCCTGCCCCTCGTGTTCGGTCAGGGTCTCGCTGTCGCGACGGTCGCCCTGGCCCTGTCCTTCTTCTTCCTCGAGCTTTGCAACGCGAACCTGTGGGCGATCCCGATGGACGTCGCGCCGCAGTGGTCCGGTACGGCGTCGGGCTTCATGAACACCGGCTTCGGCATCGCCGGTGTCGTGTCACCGATCGTGTTCGGCGCCCTGATCGACGCGTCCGGGTGGCAACTGCCGTTCGCGCTGTCCTGCGCGCTGCTCGCGGCCGCCGCCGTCGTGGCCTGGCTCATGGACCCGGAGCGGTTGACGTCGGTCGACGGCCGACTGGAGGTCGGGACCCCGTCGTCGGAGCGCGGACACGCCTGACCGGCGCACGAACACGGGAGCGGTCGCGGGCCGTGGACGCGACCCGGTGACGGCCTGGAGGCGCGGCGCACGTCCGGTGCCGCGCCTCCAGTCCGGTGATCTCGGGGTCAGCCGGCGGCCGCCGCCGCGCGTTTCCGCGCGCGTGCCTCGCGCTGCGCCCGTGAGGCGAGTGACGGCCGGCCCGTCAACGGCACGCTGAGCGGCGTCCAGCGGAAGACCTCGGTCAGGGCGACCGACAGGACCACCACGAGGACGTAGGTGACCGGGGTGAGCCACGGTCGTGCGACGTGCGCCTCGAGCCAGCTGTCCCCGTACAGGAGCAGCCAGATGACGAACGGGTGGCTCAGGAAGATGCCGAACGAGCGGTCCGATCCGTGGTCGACGACCTTCGCGAGCCAGCTCCCCGGCCGCCGTCGGTCGGCCCAGCGGGCACCGATCGCGAGGAACCCGACGAAGACCGCGGAGCTCCAGACGACCTGCACGGGCTGGAGCGGCGTCCCGGCGGCGTACAGCGACTGCCCGAGCAGGACCTGCACGGTCCAGACGCCGAGTGTGCCGACGGCGGTCGCCGCGAAGCCCCAGAGCACGCCGCGTCGGTGCACGCAGATGAAGCGCAGGAACCGGTCCGCGTGGTCGGCGGCGACCGCGCCGGAGACGATGAAGAACACGTACGAGAAGAAGAACTGCTTCTGGTACCCGTGCAGCCACGCGTCGCTCGCCGGGAAGTACTTGTAGCCGGCGAACACGACGACCTGCACGACGAAGGCGACTGCGAGCACCGTGACGTGGTGCCCACGGGTGCGCCGGACGATCCACACCAGGACGGGCAACAGCAGGTACACCTGCATCGTCACCAGCAGGAAGTAGAGGTGGTACCAGGCGACACCGGTGACGATCCCCTCGGCGTACGTGCGCACGAGGTCCGGGACGTCACCGCGCCGCGTCGGGCTGAGCAGCCACGAGGCGGCGACGTACACGAACGACCAGGCCAGGTACGGCACACCGACGAGCAGGAACCGCTTCGGCCAGAACTGTGCCATCGGCCGCGGGCGGAGGTCGTAGCTGTAGACGAGCACGAACGCGGTGAGGGAGAAGAACACCAGTCGCGTGAAGTGGAGCAGCGCGAGGAGCGCGTTCTGCCCGACGTCGTCCGTCGCCGCCGTGTGGCTGGTCGTGTGCACGCCGATGACGCAGGCGAACGTGAGGATGCGGAGGACGTCGACCTCGTAGAGGTGCCGGTGCCGTCCGTCCGCGGTGCGCGTCGGGGACGGTGCCGTCTCCGGCGTGGCTCCCCTGCCCGCGGTCGTGCTCGGGGCCGTGCTCGGTGCCGTGCTCGGTGCGGTGCTCACGGGTGCTCCGCCATGGTCCGGACGTCGGCGCGGCGGATCTTCCCCGTTGGTGCGCGCGGCAGGTCCGGGACGACCGAGATCTCGACCGGGCGACGGAACCGGGTGAGCGCCGCTGCCGCTCGCGCCTCGAGGTCGGCGACCAGGGCGTCGGCGTCGACCTCGACGTCCGGTTGCGCGATGACGTAGGCGACCGGCACTGCGCCGAGCACGTCGTGCGGCCGACCCACCACGACGGCCTCGAGCACGCGGTCGCCGCCGAGGAGGACGTCCTCGACCTCGGACGGGTAGACCTTCTCGCCACCACGGTTGATGACGTCGTCGGAGCGGCCGGCGAGCGACACCCAGCCGTCGGCGGACATCGAGCCCACGTCGCCGGTGCTGAGCCATCCTGCGGCGTCGAACCGCTCGGCAGCGCGTCCGCCGAGGTAGTGGTCGACGATCCCCGGACCACGCACCCACAGCGCACCGACCTCGTCGGCCGCGGCCCGGGAGCCGTCCTCGCGGCGGACCTGCACCTCGCAGCCCACCGGCACGCCGACGGTGCCCGGTCGTGGGGGCGCACCGAGCGGCGTCGCGGTGATCTGCGAGGCGCCCTCCGTCATGCCCCAGCTCACGACGAGCGGGACGTCGCCGAGCGCCTCCCGAACCGGGTCGGGCAGCGGGGCCGACGCGCTGCGCACGAAGCGGAGTCCGGCGGGGAAGTCGAGCGGGCCGGTCTTCGCCAGGACCGCGAGGACCGCGGGCACGGCGTTGAGCCAGGTGATCCGACGCTCCGACAGGAGCTCCCAGAAGCCCGTCCGGCGGAACCGGCGGTCGAGGACCAGGGTGGCCCCGGCGACCAGCGTCGAGAGGAGCCCGACGACCTCGGCGTTGACGTGGAAGAGCGGGAGCGAGTTGAACCCCCGGTCGTTCGCGGTGAGGCCGTTGTGGGCGGCGACGGCCCGTGCCACGACGAGCAGCTGGGACTCCGGCAGCTCGACGCCCTTCGGTGTGCCGGTCGACCCGGACGTGAAGAGGACGACGGACCCCTGCCCCGGAGCGTCCGGCACCGACATCGGCACGTCACCGTCCCGCACACCGGTCGGGAGGAACGTGGCCTGGTCGATCCGTGACGACGGAGCTTCCGGGACCGCGGCGTCCTCGTCGCGGTCGGAGACGACGAGCCCGGCGCCGCCGATGAGGTCAGCGAGCCGGGCGGGCTCGCCGACCGGCTGCCCGGTGTCCACCGGGACGGAGCGACGCCCGGACGCGACGGCCGCGAGGTGCACCACCGCGAACGCCAGGGGGTCGCCGACGTCGACGAGGACGGCCCCGGACGCCGGCACACCGATGGCGTCGAAGGTCGCCGACCACGCGGTGACGGCGTCGTCGAGGGCCCGCCGGGTCACGACGCGCTCGGACCGCGCGTCCTCGAGGAACGGGTGGCCGCCGTCGTCGTCAGCGCGCTGTCGGATGAGGGCGCGCAGTCCGGGGAGTCCTGCTGCTTGCTGCACGACCTGAGCGTATTGCCAGTGCCTATGATCCGCCCGGGCTGTGCGGTTCTGCGGTGCCGGGCGCGAATCGGTGGAGCAGCCACTGCCACAGGGGCAGCATCACCGGGGTGCCGTCCCGGTCGAGCGGCGTCGAGTCCTTGATGATGCGCGAGTGTGCCTGCGACGGGTCGCCGAGCCGCAGGTCGGTGAGGATCGCGTGCGGGTCGGCTCCGGGCAGCGGCGGCGTGGTGTCGGTGCCGAACGGTCCGGAGGGCCCTGTCAGACCGAGCGCGTGCCACGAGCCCCGGATGCGGGGACCGAACTCGTCGGCACGGTCGTCGATCGCGTACATCCGGGTGACGGGCGTCCGGCCCGGCCGGTCCATCCACGCGGCGTGCACCGCGCCGAGGGACTCCACGGGCGACGAGAACATGAGCACACCACGCACGGTGCGGATGTGCCCGATGTAGGCCGCTTCGCCCCCGCCCTGCGAGTGCCCGGCCACGACGACGTCCGACCAGTCGATGCCCTCGCGGGCGTCCACGAACCGACCCCACCCGCCGTCCGGGTCGTGGTCGTCGAGGTACTCGATCGCGTTGCGCAACCGCGAGACGATCGACCCCGCCGGTGTCACCTGGCTGAACTGCGAGGGACGGCTCCCGTCGAACCGGTTCCGTTGGACCTGTCCGTAGCACCGGGCGTCGGCCTCGCACGTCCCCGAGAGGGTCTTGCCGAGGTTCCAGTAGTCGAGCCCGAGCACGTGGTACCCGTCCTGCAACGCGGCGGCGAGGAAGCGCTGGTACTGCGCGGGCTTCGCGCGGGTCGCAGGCAGGAAGAGCAGCATCGGGCCGTCCGCGTTCGTCCGGGCGGCGAAGTCGTCGCGGTTCGGCTCCAACCGCTCCCCGGCGATCGACCCCAGTCGGAAGCGGTGGAACTCGCCGTCGGGCCCCGAGCGGTCGCCACGGGTCCGTTCCTGGGCCGCCGTCCGCCCGTCGTCGCTGAGCCGCTGCGCCGCGAGCACGTTCGCGGCGACGACCGTGCCCGCCCCGGTGGCGAGCAGCAGGACGAACGCGACGAGGAGCAGGACGCGGTGCTTCACCCCGCGATCCGCGCCCACACCTCGTCCGCGGAACGGAGGGTGTCCTCCACCGTGCCGGTCGCGTCGACGACGTGGTCCGCCAGGGCGAGCCGTTCCGCGTCGCTGGCCTGGGCGGCGACGCGTCGCTCGGCGTCCGCGCGGTCCATCCCGCGGTGTGCGACGAGTCGCTCGACACGCTGCGTGGCGGGGGCGTCGACGACCACCACGGCGTCGAAGCGGATCGGCCGCGCGCCGGCAGCCTCGGCGAGGAGCGGGACGTCGTACACCACCACGGCGTCGGGGTCGGCTGCCTCGGCGGCGTCGAACGCCTGCTGCGCGAGCCGCCAGACCTCCGGGTGGGTGATCCCCTCCAGCGCCTTCCGCGCGTCCGGGTCGGCGAACACGACGGCTCCGAGGGCGGGTCGGTCCAGCGACCCGTCCGGCGCGATGACGCTCGGTCCGAACCGCGCCGCGACCTGGGCCAGCCCGGGGCTGCCGGGAGCCACCGCTTGCCGGGCCAGCCGGTCGGCATCGACCACGACGGCCCCGTGGTCGGCCCAGCGGGCGGAGACCGTGGACTTGCCGGCGGCGATGCCACCCGTGAGACCGATGATGCGCACGACGTCCAGGCTAACGGGATCGGCTCGTGGAACGCCGGAAGCCCGGCACTCCCCGCTGAGGGAGTACCGGGCTTCCGGTCGCGGTCTGCCGCTCGATCAGTTGTTCGAGCTGAGCTTCTCGCGGAGCGCCGCGAGCGAGGCGTCGTCGGCGAGGGTGCCCGCACCGTTCGACTCGCTCGAGAACGTGGAGGACGACGAGGACGACGCGCTGGCCGGGAGGTCGAAGCCACCCTGCGCCTCGTCGGCGATCGTCTTCGCGACCTGGGCCTTGTGGGCCTCCCAGCGCGACTGGGCGGCGGCGTACTGCGCCTCCCACTCGGTGCGCTGGGCGTCGAAGCCCTCGAGCCACTCGTTCGTCTCCGGGTCGAAGCCGTCCGGGTACTTGTAGTTGCCCTGCTCGTCGTACTCGGTCGGCATGCCGTAGAGCGCCGGGTCGAACTCGGTGCCCTCCGGGTCCACGCCCTCGTTCGCCTGCTTGAGGCTGAGCGAGATGCGACGACGGTCGAGGTCGATGTCGATGATCTTGACGAAGACCTCGTCGCCGACCGACACGACCTGCTCGGCGAGCTCGACGTGCTTGTTCGACAGCTCCGAGATGTGCACGAGGCCCTCGATGCCGTCGGCCACGCGGACGAACGCACCGAACGGCACGAGCTTGGTGACCTTGCCCGGTGCGATCTGGCCGATCGCGTGGGTGCGGGCGAAGACCTGCCACGGGTCTTCCTGCGTCGCCTTGAGCGACAGGGAGACACGCTCGCGGTCCAGGTCGACCTCGAGGATCTCGACGGTGACCTCCTGGCCGACCTCGACGACCTCGCTGGCGTGCTCGATGTGCTTCCAGCTGAGCTCCGAGACGTGGACGAGACCGTCGACGCCGCCGAGGTCCACGAACGCACCGAAGTTGACGATCGAGGAGACGACGCCCTTGCGGACCTGGCCCTTGTGGAGGTTGTTGAGGAACGTGGTGCGCGACTCGGACTGCGTCTGCTCGAGCAGGGCGCGGCGCGAGAGGACCACGTTGTTGCGGTTCTTGTCGAGCTCGAGGATCTTCGCCTCGAGCTCCTGACCGAGGTACGGCGTGAGGTCGCGGACGCGGCGCAGCTCGATGAGCGAGGCCGGGAGGAAGCCGCGGAGGCCGATGTCGACGATCAGACCGCCCTTGACGACCTCGATGACCGTGCCGGTCACGACGCCGTCGGACTCCTTGATCTTCTCGACGTCGCCCCAGGCGCGCTCGTACTGCGCCCGCTTCTTCGACAGGATCAGGCGGCCCTCCTTGTCCTCCTTCTGGAGGACCAGGGCCTCGACCTCGTCGCCGACCTCGACGACCTCGTTGGGGTCGACGTCGTGCTTGATCGAGAGCTCGCGCGAGGGGATGACACCCTCGGTCTTGTAACCGACGTCGAGGAGGACCTCGTCGCGGTCGATCTTCACGACGGTGCCGGAGATGAGGTCTCCGTCGTTGAAGAACTTCAGGGTCTTCTCGACCTCGGCCAGGAAGTCATCAGCCGAGCCGATGTCGTTGATGGCGACCTGCTTGGGAGCCTTGGTCGTGGTGGTTGTCATGTAGAGATTGCTCCGAACGGACATGAGTCGGGCTGCACGGCGAGGGAGCGACCCTCTGGTCCGCACCTCGGACGAGGGCGAGCCGGACAGCGGTGTGGTTGTTTGGCGCGGATTGCGCCGCGCAAGTCTAACCGCTGCGGAAGGACGCCCACAACCGGGCGTGTCGCCGCGCGTCGCGACGTGACGGCGGACGGGAGGCGCGGTGCGGACCCGCAACGCGCCTCCCGTCCGCCGTCGGCGACAGCCGGCCGGCCGCGTGCTCGACGTCAGCCGACCAGCGCGGTCCGCAGCGTGTCGAGTCCGATGCTGCCGAGCGCGAGGGCACGGTGGTGGAAGGACTTCAGGTCGAACGAAGCGCCTTCGCGGGCGGCGACCTCGTCGCGGATGGACTCCCAGACGCGCTGCCCCACCTTGTAGGACGGCGCCTGTCCGGGCCACCCGAAGTAGCGGGCGACCTCGAACTGCACGAACTCCGGCGCCATGTTGACGTTCTGCCCCATGAAGTCGAGGGCGTACTCCCACGTCCACGCGCCGCCGTCGGGGTTCGTCTTCTGCAGGTGCACCCCGATGTCGAGCACGACCCGGGCGGCACGCATCCGCTGGCCGTCGAGCATGCCGAGCCGGTCGCCGTCGTCGTCGAGGAAGCCGAGCTGTTCCATCAGACGCTCGGCGTACAGCGCCCAGCCCTCGACGTGCCCCGACGATCCGGCCAGCTGGCGGCGCCAGGTGTTCAGCTCGCCGCGGTTGTAGACGCCCTGGCTGATCTGCAGGTGGTGGCCGGGGACGCCCTCGTGGTAGACCGTCGTCTTCTCACGCCAGGTGCCGAACTCGGTCACGCCCTGCGGCACGGACCACCACATGCGACCCGGGCGGGAGAAGTCGTCGGACGGACCCGTGTAGTAGATGCCGCCCTCCTGCGTCGAGGCGATCCGGCACTCGAGGCGCTTGATCGGGTCCGCGATGTCGAAGAACCGGCCGTCCATCTCGCGGATCGACTCGTCGCTCGTCTCCTGCATCCACCGCTGCAGCGCGTCGGTGCCGTGCAGGATGCGTGCCGGGTCCTGGTCGAGGACCTCGATCGCCCGGGCGACGCTCGCGCCCGACTCGATGCGGTCGGCGATGCGCTCCTGCTCGTCCCGCATCCGGGCGAGCTCCTCGAGGCCCCAGGCGTACGTCTCGTCGAGGTCGACCGTGGCGCCGAGGAACCGGCGGGAGTGGAGCTCGTAGTCCTCGCGTCCGACGGCGTCCACCGGGGTCGCCACCGGCAGGAGCTCGTGCTCGAGGAACTGCCCGAACGAGCGGTACGCGGCGGCCGCCACGGTGGCACCGCGGCGGAGGTCCTCACGGAGGGACTCGGGCAGCGCACCGCCGTCCTCGAGGGACGCGCCGTCGGCGAGCTGCCGGAAGAGCCCGTCCTCGGCGCCGGTGCGGGCGGCCTGCTCGGCGATCAGCGCGACCTGGCGCTTCGCCGGGGTGACGTGCTCCCGCGTGCCCTCGAGCAGGGTCTCGCGGATGCCCTCGAGGGCGTCCGGGAGGGCGGCGAGTCGACTCGCGACGTCCTGCCAGTCCGTCTCGGTCGCGGTCGGCATGAGGTCGAGGACCTCGCGCACGGACTGCGCCGGGCTCGCGATGACGTTGAGGTCGCGCAGGTGGAGCTTCCGCTCGTACGACTCGGCGATGAGGTCCAGCTCGGCACCGAGGTCGGCCTTCGTCACCCGGTCGACGTCGTCGGTCGCCTCGGCGGCGTCGAGGGCGCGCTTCGTGGCTGCGGCGGCCTCGGCCGTCGCGGCGGCGCCGGCGGGCGACGTGTCGCCGTACTCCCCCGTGCGGCCGGGCACGCCGATGTACGTGGCGACGGTGGGGTCGAGGTCGACGAGGGTGGTCACCCAGTCCTCGGCGACGCGGTCGACGGCGGTGGGCTGGCGGACGGGACGCTCTTGGCTCATGCAGACGACCCTACCGAGGAGCGTTCGGCAGGTCCTCCCGTGCGTGCCGGGTCCTTCCTGGCGTCCGTGGTCGTTCGTTCTGACCATCGACGCCCGGTTCCGCCGTGCGTCGCACGCATGACGGGGAGGACCGCACAGCCCTCGAGCAGGATCGTGTGCCGGCGCCAGCGTGGTAGGCGCGCGGACGACGGACGGGAGGCGCGGTGCCAGCCGACACCGCGCCTCCCGTCGGTCGAGTGGTCGCGTCGCGACCAACGGCGTCAGTGCGCCGCGGCTTCCCAGTTCGGGCCGACACCCACGGAGACGTCGAGCGGGACGCTCAGTTCGGCAGCGCCGCCCATCCGGGTGCGCAGGATCTCCTCGACGCGCTCCTGCTCGCCGGGCGCGACCTCGAGGATGAGTTCGTCGTGGACCTGGAGCAGCAGGTGCGAGTCGAGGTCGCCGTCGCGGAGATCCGCGGCGACACCGAGCATCGCGATCTTCATGATGTCGGCGGCGGAGCCCTGGATCGGCGCGTTCAGGGCGGCGCGCTCGGCGTTCTCGCGGAGGACGCGGTTCGGGCTCTTGAGGTCCGGGAAGGGACGGCGCCGGCCGAAGATCGTCTCGGTGTAGCCGTCCTCACGGGCCTGCTCGACCACGTTGCGGAGGTAGTCCCGGACCGCGCCGAACCTGGCGAAGTACTCCGTCATGAGGGTCCGGGCCTCGGACTGCTCGATGCGGAGCTGCTTGGACAGGCCGAACGCGCTCAGTCCGTACGCGAGGCCGTACGACATCGCCTTCACCTTGGTGCGCATCTCCGGCGAGACGTCGGCCGGCTCGACACCGAAGACCCGGGCGCCGACGAAGCGGTGCAGGTCCTCGCCCTCGTTGAACGCCTGGATCAGCCCGGGGTCGCCGGACAGGTGCGCCATGATCCGCATCTCGATCTGCGAGTAGTCGGCGGTGATCAGGGTCGTGTAGGGCTCGGCCACGGCGAACGCCGAGCGGACCCGACGCCCGACGGCAGTCTTCACCGGGATGTTCTGCAGGTTCGGGTCGGTCGAGGAGATGCGACCCGTGCTGCTGCCGGTCTGCTCGTAGCGTGTGTGGATGCGGCCGTCGACGATCGCGGCGTCGAGGGTGTCGACGATCTGGCGGAGCTTCGTGGCGTCGCGGTGCTGCAGGAGCAGGCCGAGGAACGGGTGCGGGTGCTGCTCCTGCAGGTCGGCGAGGCTCGCTGCGTCGGTCGAGAAGCCGGTCTTCGTCTTGCGGGTCTTCGGCATCGCGAGCTCGGTGAAGAGGACCTCCTGCAGCTGCTTCGGCGAGCCGAGGTTGACCTCGTGCCCGATCTCGGCGAAGGCCTGCTGGGCGAGGTCGGCGGCGCGCTCCCCCAGCTCGTGCGACAGGTTCGTGAGGACCGGTCGGTCGATCGCGACGCCGGTGGTCTCCATGGCGGCGAGGACGTGCACGAGCGGCAGCTCGATGTCGTCGAGGACCCGCAGCGAGGACTCGTCGAGCCGGGCGCGGATGGCGGTCGTGACGCGGAGCACGTACCAGGCGTGGACGCCGACGTTCACCGGGTCGGTCTCGGGCACGAGTTGGTTCGGGTCGGCGGTGGGGAGCTCTTCGCCGAGCTCCTGGTAGACGAGGTCGGCGAGGGGCTGCCCCTGCTTGCCGGGCTGCGCCAGCCACCCGAGGATGCGGGCGTCGCCGGCGAGGCCGTTGACCGTGAAGCCGACGGTGGCGAGCACCTTGATCGCCGTCTTCGCGTCGTGGAAGTGCTTCGGGGCGTCCGAGGCGAACCAGGCCGCGAGCTGCTCGTAGTCCTTCGCGCCGCTGCCGCCGGGGACCAGCACCGCGTCGTCGTGCGTGGCGATGCCGATCGCGCTGAGCCGGCCGTCGATGACCTCGACCGCGACGCCGAAGCCGTTCGCCGCGTCCTTCGCCTTGCGCTCGAGCCAGTAGCCGAGCTCTTCGTCGATGATCGTGGTGACCTTCGGCGGCACCGGGGCGCCGTCGCCGACCCCGCCCTCGGCGGCAGCGGACTCGGACGGTTCGCCCGTGCCAGCGACCTTGAGCACGCGGTCGAGGAGCGTGCGGAACTGGAGCTTGGCGAAGAGGTCGCGGACCGCCTGCTCGTCGAGCGGGCGGAGTGCGACGTCGGCCGGGCCCACCGGCAGCTCGACGTCGTTGACGAGCCGGTTCAGCTTGCGGTTCCGGACCGCGCGGTCCTTCTGCTCGCGGAGGTTGTTGCCGACCACGCCCTTGATCTCGTCGGCGTGCTCGAGCACCCCGTCGAGCGAGCCGTAGAGGTTGATCCACTTGACGGCGGTCTTCTCGCCGACCTTGTCGATGCCGATCAGGTTGTCGCTGGTCTCACCGACGAGGGCCGCGATGTCCGGGTACTGGTGCGGCTCGATGCCGTAGCGCTCGTACACCTTGTCGCGGTCGTAGCGGGTGAGCTCGGAGACACCGCGGACCGACGGGTACAGCAGCGTGACGTCGTCGTTCACGAGCTGGATCGAGTCGCGGTCGCCGGACACGACGTAGACCTGGTAGCCCTGCTCCGAGCCCTGGCGGGCGAGGGTCGCGAGGATGTCGTCGGCCTCGTAGTCCTCCTTCGTGACCGTCGTGATGCCCATCGCCTCGAGCGCCTGCTGCAGGAGCGGGATCTGGCCCTTGAACTCCGGCGGCGTCTCGGACCGGGTGCCCTTGTAGTCCTCGTACTCACGGGTGCGGAACGAGAACCGGGAGATGTCGAACGCGACGGCGAGGTGCGTCGGCTTCTCGCGCTGGAGGAGCATGAGCAGCATCGAGATGAAGCCGTGGATGGCGTTCGTGTGCTGCCCCTCGCGGTTCACGAAGCTGTCGACCGGCAGCGCGTAGAAGGCCCGGAAGGCGAGCGAGTGGCCGTCGATGACCATGAGGGTAGGCTTTGCGGAGTCCGACACCCGGACAGCCTACCGACGCCATCCGACACGGGAGTCCTGCGCGCGTGACCGACGAAGCGACCACCACGAACGCCGTCGACGACCGGCTCGCCGAGCGCGGGATGGGCGAACTCGCCGAGAAGATGGGCATGGTCATCACCGAGCTCACGGCCGAGCGCGCGGTGGGCACGATCCCGGTCGAGGGCAACCGGCAGCCGGTCGGGCTGCTCCACGGCGGCGCCTACGTCGTCCTCGCGGAGAGCCTCGGTTCGATGGCGGCGAACGTGCACGCCGGCCCGGGTCGCTACGCGGTCGGCATCGAGCTCAACGCCTCGCACTCGCGCAGCGCGACGAGCGGGATCGTCACCGGCACCTGCACGGCCATCCACCTCGGGAACACGCTCACCACGCACGAGATCGTCCTCACCGACGACCAGGGGCGACGCTGCTCCACGGTCCGCATCACCAACATGATCCGCGACGCCCGCTGACGCGCCGCCGCGCGCGAGCCGCGGCGCCGAGCGGTCACGACACCCCGCCTGCGCGCAGCGCTGGGGTCAGGAAACGTCGCTCTGCGGCGGCGAGAGCGACACGTCGTGCGCCCACGGCGCCGGCGCTCGGGCGCGCCGGACGGGAGGCCCGTGACGGGCGAGCACCGCGCCTCCCGAGCGCGAGTCGCGACGCCGAGCGGTCACGACACCCCGCCTGCGCGCCGCGCTGGGGTCAGGAAACGTCGCCCCGCGGCGACGAGAGCGACACGTCGTGCGCCCACGGCGCCGGCGCCCGGGCGCGCCGGACGGGAGGCCCGTGACGGGCGCGAGCGCCACGCCTTCCGACCGCCGTGTGGGAGGCGCCGCACGCGAGTCGCGTCGCCGAGCGGTCACAACACCCCGCGTGCGCGCCGCGCTGGGGTCAGGAAGCGTCGCCCCGCGGCGGCGAGAGCGACACGTCGTGCGCCCACGGCGCCGGCGCTCGGGCGCGCCGGACGGGAGACCCGTGACGGGCGTGCACCGCGCCTCCCGTCCGCCGTGTGGTCGCCGAGCGGTCACGACACCCCGCGTGCGCGCCGCGCTGGAGTCAGGAAACGTCGCCCCGCGGCGACGAGAGCGACACGTCGTGCGCCCACGGCGCCGACGCTCGGGCGCGCCGGACGGGAGACCCGTGACGGGCGTGCACCGCGCCTCCCGTCCGCCGTGTGGTCGCCGAGCGGTCACGACACCCCGCCCGCGCGCAGCGCTGAGGTCAGGAAACGTCGCCCCGCGGCGACGAGAGCGACACGTCGTGCGCCCACGGCGCCGGCGCTCGGGCGCGCCAGACGGGAGGCCCGTGACGGGCGAGCACCGCGCCTCCCGACCGCCGTGTGGTCGCCACGGACGACGAGAGCGCCGCCTCCCCGAGGGGAGGCGGCGCTCTCGTGCGAGCGACCTGCGTCGCTACTTCTTGGCGCTGAGCTGCTCGATGATCGCCTTCGCGACGTCGTGCATGGTGAGACGGCGGTCCATCGAGGCCTTCTGGATCCAGCGGAACGCCTCGGGCTCGGTGAGGCCCATCTTCTCGTTGAGGAGCCCCTTGGCCCGGTCGACGAGCTTGCGGGTCTCGAAGCGTTCGACGAGGTCGGCGACCTCGGCCTCGAGCGTGATGATCTGCTGGTGACGCGAGAGGGCGATCTCGATCGCGGGCAGCAGGTCGTTCGGCGTGAACGGCTTGACGACGTAGGCGAGGGCGCCGGCCTCGGTCGCGCGCTCGACGAGGTCCTTCTGGCTGAACGCCGTGAGCAGGACCACCGGAGCGATGTGGTTCTTGGAGAGCTTCTCGGCCGCGGAGATGCCGTCGAGCTGGGGCATCTTGACGTCCATGACGACGAGGTCGGGGCGGAGGTCGGTCGCGAGCTGCACGGCGGTCTCACCGTCGCCCGCTTCACCGACGACGTCGAAGCCGTTGTCGCGGAGGATCTCGACGATGTCGAGGCGGATGAGCGACTCGTCCTCGGCGACGACGACGCGACGCGGTGCTGCTGGGGTTGCTTCTGTGTCACTCACGCAGAGCAGCCTACTAGACCACGGAAGTGCCAGTTGTCGGGACCGTCCCGCGCGCCGTGACCGCCGTTGTACGAGTGGCGGGACTCGAACCCGCACGCCGTGAGGCAGAGCATTTTGAGTGCCCCGTGTCTACCGTTCCACCACACTCGCGAGGAGATCAGGCTAGCAGCACCCGCAGCTCGAACACGGCGCCGCCGAGCGCCCGGCTCCCGCCCTCCCGGCCCGCACCGCCCCGGTCCGCACCGCCGTGGCGCACACCGGCGTGCGCGAGCGACCCGCCGTGCGCGTCCGCGATCCCCCGTGCGATCGGCAGCCCGAGCCCCGCACCGCCCGAGCGGGCGTCCCGGGAGGCCTCGAGCCGCACGAGCCGGTCGAAGACGCGTTCCCGGTCGGCCTCGGGGATGCCGGGGCCGTCGTCCTCGACGCGGAGGAGGGCTTCCCCGGGCCCGTCGGTCAGTTCCAGCCGCACGCGCCCGGCTCCACCGGACGCCCGCGCCGCGTTGTCGACGAGGTTGCCGACGACCTGTGCGAGGCGGTCGGGGTCGACGTCGGCGACGACCTCGTGACCGGGGACGTCGACGTCGAGGGTCGTGCTCGGCAGGCGGAGTCGCAGCCGCTCGGCCTCGGCGGCGAGCCACGGCCCGAGGTCGGTCGGCCGGCGGTCGAGGTCGATCCCCCGGTCGAGCCGGGCCATCGTCAGCATGTCGTCGACGAGGCGCGCAGCGCGGTCCGCCTGCCGGACGACGTGCACGGCCATCGCCTCGGTGGTCGCCGGGTCCGCGGGACCGTTCCGGACGAGGGTGTCCGCGGCGGCTCGGACACCAGCGACGGGGGTGCGGAGTTCGTGCGCGGCATCGGAGAGGAACCCGCGCACGCGCCCCTCGGCAGCCACGGCCTTGGCCTCCGCTCCCTCGACGGCGTCGAGCATCTCGTCGAAGGCGAGTGCCACCCGGCCGATCTCGGTGTCCGTCCGGGCCGGTCGGAGCCGTCGCCCGCGGTCGCCGGCGGCGATCGACCGTGCGGCGCCGGTCATCTCGTCCAGCGGTCGCATCGTCCGTCGGACGACGAGCACGAGCCCGACCACCGCCACGCCGAGGAACGCGGCCGACGCACCGCCGAGGACCCACCCGACCTGCGCGAGCGTCTCCTGGACGTCCCGTGTCCCCGCGGTCAGCGTGATCCGCGTGCCATCCGTAAGGTCAGAACGCAGGGTCAGGACGCCGTCGTCGTCGCGCACCGAGGACGACGTGATGCGCGTCCCGGTGGTGCCGCCGGCCGTGGTGTCGCCCGTCGTCCCGGCGCTCGATGAACCGGCCGTCGCCGGGCCCCCGCCCCCGTCCGAGCCCGAGCGCTTCGCCGGTCCCGGCAGTCCCGCGGGGTCGGGCGGTCCCTTCCGGAGCTGGGCCGGCGTGGGTCCGGCCTCGACGGCGGCCCCGTCCGGCTCGACGATCCGGACCGAGAGGCCCTGCGCCGACAACCGGTCGGCGAGGTCGTCCGCGTCGAGCACCCCGACGAGCGCCGCGGCCGCCGAAGCGCGGTCCCGGAGGCGCTCCTCGACCTGGGCGGTCAGCCGGGCGCCGAGGACCGCCTCGACGGCGACGACGAACACGGCGAGCAGCACGGCGAGCAGCACCGTGACGGCCACCACGGTCCGCAATCGCAGGGAGGTGGTGCGGAGGCGTCCCGCGGGGTGGTTCACGCTGCGCCCCGGTCGGTGGCGAGCCGGTACCCGAGCCCCCGCACGGTGTGCACGAGCCGCGGCCCGTGGGCCTCCATCTTCCGACGCAGGGCGCTGAGGTGCACCTCGACGACGTTGGGTGCGATGTCCTCGTACCCCCAGACCTGCGTCGTGATCTGCGCCTTCGAGACGGTCCGCCCACGGCTCTCGGCGAGGAACCGCAGGAGGCGGAACTCCGTCGCCGTCAGGTCGAGCAGGACACCCGCTCGCCGCACGGTCGCGCCGTCCGGGTCGAGCACCAGGTCGCCGACCTCGATCACGGACGGAACCCGCCCCCGTCGCCGCAGCACGGCCGTGACGCGGGCGACGAGCTCGGCCATCGCGAAGGGCTTCACCACGTAGTCGTCGGCACCCTCGGCGAACCCGCGGAGTCGGTCGTCGAGCTCGTCCCGCGCCGTCATCATCACGACGGCGGCGTCCGAGCGGGCACGGATGCGGGCCGCCAGGAGGATGCCACTCGGCCCGGGCAGCATCCAGTCGAGCAGAACGAGGTCGGGTGCCGCACGGTCGAGGTCCTCGGCGATGCGTCGGCCGTCGGGGGCCTCGGCGACGACGAAGCCCTCGGCGCGGAGGGTCGTCGCGACCGCGGTGCGGAGGGAGTCGTCGTCCTCGACCACGAGGATGCGTGCTGGTGCGTTCACGGCGGACACGGTAGGTCGGCTCGGCCATCACGGAGCATGGAACGACCTGGAGAACGCCTGTGCGCCGATGATGCTTCAGTCCTGCTTCAGATTGGGAACCGACCGTCGTCCTCGTCGGCGGACCGCCCGGTCCGCCGCCAACGAAGAGGAGACACCATGCAGCACGAACAGGACGACCGCCCCACCGTCGGGCGTCGGCGCCGGACCCTCCGCGCGGTCGGCATCGGCTCGGCAGCCGCGGCGGCGCTGGTCCTCGGCGGGGTCGGCGTGACGGCCGCGATGGCCGCGCCGAGCGCGCCCTCGACCGCGCCGAGCGGAGCGCCCACGGGTGCGCCGAGCGGGGCCCCGAGCGGTGCTCCGTCGGGAGCCCCGACCGCGGGACCGGCCGCGCCGGGGAAGGGCAGCTCGGCAGCACCGGGCGGGAACGCAGCACCCGGCTCCGCACCGGCCCCGGGCTGCCTCGCCGGTCCGCTCGCCGACGGGAAGGCGCCCACCCCGCCCAAGGACGGCAAGGCACCCACCCCGCCCAAGGACGGCAAGGCACCCACCCCGCCCAAGGACGGCAAGACGCCCACCCCGCCCAAGGACGGGACGGCACCGAAGCCCCTGGAGGACGGCACCGCCCCGACCCCGCCCACCGGCAGCAGCGCACCCGGCCAGGACAGCACCGCCACCCCGGCCCCGACCAGCGGGTCCTGACCCGCGGGTCCTGGCCAGCGGGTCCTGACCAGCCGGTCCCGACCCACTCGTCACCCCACCGGTGCCCGCTGCGGGAGGCACGCACGGTCGGCCGACAGGTCGACGCGTGTCGTGCCTCCCGGCCGGCGGGCAACCGTCAGGAACGCTCGATCGCCTCGACCGCGGCGACCAGGCCGGCCCGTCGCGGCGACCGCCGCGGCAGCACGCCGAGGAGGGCCCGCAGGACCTGCGGATCCTGCGCGCCGTCCGGTGTCCGCGACCAGGCCAGCAGCGCGTCGACGCCGCCGTCGGCGACGAGCGCCTCCCGGAACCGTGTCCGCACCAGGTCGCGCAGGTCGTCGACGCCCGGTGACGCCGACCCCGGGAGCACCGGCCCGGTGTACCGGTCGACGGCCTGGAGGCGCGCCCCGCGGTCGAGCGCGGACAGCACGGTGTCGACGTCGGTGCGCAACCCCTGCAGGCGGTACGGCCGCGACGTCAGGCGAGCGTCCGGTGCGTGGTCGGCGAGCACGCGTCGGAGGCGCACCACCTCAGCCCGGAGGGTCGTCACCGCGCGGACGTCGCCGTAGACGGCGACCGCGAGGTCCGCGGCCGGGAGGCCCGCAGGCGCTGCCGCGAGCACCGCGAGGATCTCCGAGTGGCGCTCCGACAGCCGCACCGCGCTCGACCCCGTCCGGAGGGTCGCCGTGTCCGACCCGAGGAGCTCGAGCTCGGCGGGGTGCGGTGCCGCGGACGACGGGCGCCGGAGCGCCGCGAGGGCGAGTTCCGCCTCGGCGGCAGCGGCGGCAGCGGTGAGCAGGGGCAGGGTGTGCCGTTCGACAGCGCGGTCGTCGCCGGTGAGGTCGAGCGCGCCGACCACGGTGCCCGATGCGTCCCGGAGCGGGACCGCCGTGCACGAGAACGCCTTGACGGCGGTCGCGTAGTGCTCCTCGGCGTGGATCTGGACCGGACGACCGAGCCGGAGGGCGGTCCCCGGTGCGCTCGTGCCAGCGTGCTCTTCCGCCCAGTCCGCGCCGGGCACGAAGCCCATCTCCTCGGCGGCACTGCGGGCCCGGTGCGCCCCGTCCACCCACACGAGACGTCCTGCGGCGTCCGCCAGGGCGACGATGCAGCCGGCGGCGCGGGCATCGTCCAGCAGGAGTCGCCGGACGACCGGCAGGGCGGTGCCGAGTGGTCCCGCCCGTCGGACCGCGTCGAGTTCGTCGCGGCCGAGCGCCAGTGGCGGCAGCCCGTCCGGGTCGACGCGGGCAGACCGGCGCCACGACTCGGCCACGAGCGGACGGAGGCCGGACGGTGCGCGCATGCGGCCTCCTGTCCGGATCCCCCGCCGCGTCGTCGCGGTCGGTGCGGTCAGCCTACGTCCGACCTGGCGCGCGGACCAGATCCGCGATGGCGCGGTGGCGCGGTGGGCGCAGTGGGCACAGTGGGCGCAGTGGGCGCGTTCGGCGCCGGAAGCGCGCGGGGGACGATCCGCCGCTGGACGGACGTCCCCCGCGGCCGAGCGTTCGTCCTGGATCAGGGAGGGAACGCTCTCGCCGGTAACCATCCGGCTGACATCAACCCTCTCACGACGGGAGGGTTCTCGACCAGTGCCCCGCCGACGACCGCCGGACGGCGGGAGCCGTGCAGGGGCCCACAGTTGCCGCGGCTGCCGCTGCTACCGCGGAGCGATCGGTCGTCGGAGCGTGGCGGACGGCAGCTCCGCGAACACCTGCTCGTAGTAGGCGGCGAAGCGGCCGAGGTGGGAGAACCCCCACGCTCGCGCCACCTCCGCGACGGTGGTCTCCGCGGCGTCGGCGGAGAGCAGCTCCGCGCGCACGCGGTGCAGGCGCGTCTCACGCAGGAACCGCATCGGCGTGATGCCGACCTCGCGTTGGAAGGCGTCCTGGAGACCACGCACGCTGAGACCGGATGCGCGGCTGACGTCCGTGACCGAGATCGGGAGGTGGGCGTTCGCCACGATCCACTCCTGTGCGGATCGGAACCGGGCCGTCCCGGCGGGCGGCACGACGCGCTTCCGGGGCGAGGCGTCGAACGCCGCTGCCACGGCCTCCGCGAGGGCGAGGTTCCACCGGATGCGGGTGGATCGTGCCGTGTCGACGTGGAGCAGTTCGGGTCCGGCGGCGGAGATGACCCGCTGCAGCGTCCGCAGCGCTTCGGGGTCCGGGTGGCGGCGGAACACCAGCGGCCCGGGGACGCCGTCCCGGTGCGCCGCGGCGACCGCTTCGAGGAAGTCGCCGTCGAACCGGACCAGGTGCTGCGTGTTCGGCGTCGCGTCGAACGTGAACTCCCGGTGCGCCGGGTACATCACGGGCACGCCCGGGACCATCTCGAGCGGGCTGCTCGAATCCGTGTCGAGCAGGATGCCGGGACGTGTCGCCCACGCCAGGATGTACTGCCTGCCCGGGTTGATCGTGCCCCACCGCCGCGCGCCGACGGCCGAGGTGTTGACCGAGACGTGCTCGTCCCCGACGGTGCGGTACCGCCACGCGAACTCGCCGCGCGTCGCGCCGCTGATGTGGATGTCGTGACTGGCGTAGACACGCTCGTAGAAGGACACCGCCTCGTCGATGTCGAGGCCGCGCCGGTCCAGGTGTTCGGCGCGAGGAGAGTCAGAAGGCATGCGGTGCGATCTTGTCGCACGCCACCGACGCCGCAGCCTCGCGCAGGGGTGTCGCGAGGTCGTCAGCGGCCGAGAACTGCGCCAGGCGGACGAACGGCGCGGACCACCCGCGTTCTGCGGATGATCCGCGCTGTTCGCGACCGGATTCCCGGCCCGCTACCGCCCCTGCGGCACGAGTCCGAGGTCGACCAGCTCGTCGTCCGTCAGCATCCGCGATCGGGTCAGGAAGCGCTTCCCCTCCGGCACCTCGAGCGAGAAACCAGCGCCCCGCCCGTCGACCACGTCGATCGTGAGGTGCGTGTACTTCCAGTACTCGAACTGCGCGCGGGACATGAAGACCTCGACGGGGTCGATCCCGTCGACGTCGAGTGCGCCGAGCAGGACGTCACCGGGGCCCGTGCGGAACATGCCGACGGGGTAGCACATCGGGCTCGAGCCGTCGCAGCAGCCGCCCGACTGGTGGAACATCAGCGGGCCGTGCCGGGCGGCGAGGGAGCGCAGGAGCTCCTCCGCCGCCGGGGTGGCCGCCACGCGGGCGGTGCTCATCAGAAGAAGCCCATCGGACCCTCGGCGTAGGACACGAGGAGGTTCTTCGTCTGCTGGTAGTGCTCGAGCATCATCTTGTGGTTCTCGCGCCCGATGCCGGACTGCTTGTAGCCGCCGAACGCCGCACCCGCCGGGTACTGGTGGTAGGTGTTCGACCAGACGCGCCCGGCCTGGATGTCCCGTCCCGCCCGGTACAGCGTCGTGGCCTCACGGCTCCACACCCCGGCGCCGAGCCCGTAGAGCGTGTCGTTGGCGATCCGGATGGCGTCGTCGTAGCCGCTGAAGGACGTCAGCGCCAGGACCGGCCCGAAGATCTCCTCCTGGAAGATGCGCATCGCGTTGTCGCCCTCGAACACCGTCGGCGTGACGTAGTACCCGCCGGACAACTCGCCGCCGAGGTCCGCGCGCTCGCCACCGGTCAGGAGCTTCGCGCCCTCCTGCTTGCCGATGTCGATGTAGCTCAGGATCTTCTCGAGCTGGTCGTTCGAGGCCTGCGCCCCGATCATCGTCGACGGGTCCAGGGGGTGGCCCTGCTTGACGGCACGCACCCGGTCGAGCCCGTCCGACACGAAGCCGTCGTAGATCTCCTTCGCCACGAGGGCTCGGGACGGGCAGGTGCAGACCTCGCCCTGGTTGAGGTTGAAGAAGGCGAAGCCCTCGAGGGCCTTGTCGTAGAACGCGTCCTGCTCCTGGGCCACGTCGGCGAAGAACACGTTCGGGCTCTTGCCACCGAGCTCGAGCGTCACCGGGATGAGGTTCTGCGACGCGTACTGCATGATGAGCCGGCCGGTGGTGGTCTCGCCGGTGAACGCGACCTTGCGGATGTCGGGGTGCTGCGCGAGCGGGGCGCCGACCTCGATGCCGAAACCGTTCACGACGTTGAGGACCCCGGCGGGCAGCAGGTCGCGGATGAGCTCGACGAGCACGTGGATCGAGGCGGGGGTCTGCTCGGCGGGCTTGAGGACGACGCAGTTGCCCGCGGCGAGGGCGGGCGCGAGCTTCCACACCGCCATGAGGATCGGGAAGTTCCACGGGATGATCTGCCCGACGACGCCGAGCGGCTCGTGGAAGTGGTAGGCCACGGTGTCGTGGTCGATCTCCCCCGTCGAGCCCTCTTGCGCACGGATCGCACCGGCGAAGTAGCGGAAGTGGTCGATCGCGAGCGGGATGTCGGCGCCGAGCGTCTCCCGGATCGGCTTGCCGTTCTCCCACGTCTCGGCGACGGCGAGCATCTCGAGGTGCTCCTCCATGCGGTCCGCGATCCGGTTGAGGATCGTGGCCCGCTCGGCGACGCTCGTCCTCCCCCACGCCGGGAACGCCTTCCACGCGGCCTCCACCGCGCGGTCGACGTCGGTCGAGTCACCGCGGGCGACCTCGCAGAAGACCTTGCCGGTCACCGGCGTGGGGTTCTCGAAGTACTGCCCACCCGCGGGGGCGACGTACTCCCCGCCGATGAAGTGGTCGTACCGCGACCGGTACTCCACGAGCGAGCCCGCCTCGCCGGGTGCGGCGTAGGTGGACGGGGACGGTGCGATGGTCATGGTGGACACCTTTCGACGACGTTGTCGGTGACGCTGGGTCCGCGCCTGCACGGCACGGTACGACCGGGCAGGTTGCATCCGGTTGCACGCTCACCCGCCCGGCTGCACGTGGCCGCGCAACCGTGGTGTCCACCCCCGGGTACCGTCGGAGTCCGAGCAGCGCCGATCAGGGAGGAAGCTCGTGGACTCTCGTGCCGTCCGCACGTTCCGCGTGTTCGTCGTGGTGACCGCCGTGGTGGCGATCGCCCTCGGGGTGGTGGCGGTGGCCTGGCCGCGTCCGACGCTGGTCCTCGTGGCGGTCCTGTTCGGCGTGTACCTGGTCGTGGCGGGCGCGCTGCGCGTGTTCGCCGCGGTCCGGGGGCACGGCACGGCCCCCGTGTGGCGGTGGACGTCCGGCGTGGTCGGCGTCCTGGTCGGCCTCGCCGGCCTGCTGTGCCTCGTCGATCCCGCGGTCCCGCTGGTGGTGTACGCCGTCCTCGCCGGCCTCGGCTTCGTCATCGAGGGCATCGTGGCGGTCGTCGGCGCGTTCGCCGGGCACCCGGGCTCGTCGCGGGTGCCGAGCACGGTCAGCGGTGTGCTGTCGGTGCTCGGCGGCATCGCGGTCCTCGTCGCGCCGGGACTCGCGCTCGCGGTCTTCACGGTGCTCGCGGGCATCGCCCTCATCGTGGTCGGCGCCGCCGCGCTGCTGCTCCTGCCGCCGCGGGCCGCAGCGCGCCGCTGAACCCTGCCCCCTACGCGGCGCCGGTCCCGAAGAGCAGACCCAGCCCGTAGGTCACCACCGCGGCGCCGAACCCGATCGCGAGCTGCCGCAACGCTCGCTTCAACGGAGACGCCCCGCTGAGCACCCCGACGACCGCGCCCGTGCCGAGCAGCGCGATCCCGACGAGCACACCCGCGAGCGCGATCGCCGGCCACCCCTCCAGTCCGAAGGCGTACGGCAGGATCGGGATCACCGCACCGGAGGCGAAGAAGCAGAAGCTCGACACCGCCGCGCTCATGCCGTTCCCGACGGCCTCGTGGTCGTCGCGGGTCGCGGTCGCGCCCGTGTCCGACCCCACCGCGAGCCCGGCGATCACCTCGTCGGCGTGGGCGTGCGCAGCCGCCTCGTCCATCCCGCGCGCCCGGTAGACGAGAGCGAGCTCGTTGGCGTCCACGTCGAGGTCCGCGACGGCGCGGCCGGCCTCCGGGTGCGGTGACGACGCCTCGAGGAGCTCGCGCTGCGACCGCACCGACACGTACTCGCCCGCGCCCATGGACAACGCACCCGCGAGGAGGCCCGCGATGCCGCTCAGGAGCACGAAGTGCCGGTCGGCGCCGGACGCGCTGATGCCGATGATGAGCGCGAGGTTCGACACCAGGCCGTCGTTCGCACCGAACACTGCGGCACGGAACGTGCCGGACAGGCGCATCCGTCCACGGTTCGCGAGGCCGCGGACGACCTCGCCGTGGATCCGCTCGTCGGCCGCCATGCGGGCCGTCGCGTCGGCGTCCTCCGCATACGGCGAGCGGTCCTCGGCACGCTGCATGAGCGCGAGGACGAACACCGATCCGAACCGCTTGGCGAGGGCGGCGAGCACGCGCGTCCGCAGGCTCCCCCGCTGCGGCCGGCCCACGTCGTCACCGAGGAGTTCGAGCCAGTGCTGCGCGTGCCGCCCCTCGGCGTCGGCGAGGGCGGCGAGGATCTCGCGCTCCTCGCCCTCGCGGCGGGCGGCGAGGTTCCGGTAGACGGCGGCTTCCGCGCGCTCGTCCGCCAGGTACCGACGCCAGCGACGGACGTCGGCCCCGGTGGGTGCTGACACGGTGTCATCCTGGAGGCTCACACCGGCCATCCTGCCCGGTCACGCGGGCACGTGGTCGCCTCGGCCGCGGCGCGGATCCGGAACGCGGGCGCGGTGTGCTCCGGGGGCCTTCCGGGTTGCGCCCCGTCACGGACATCCGCACCCAGCCGGGCGGGCTGCGACGTCCACCGTGAGGCGCGACGCGCGGGCGCGACGTGCCCCGGTCACGTCGTGCGGAGTGGGACGCGACAGGGCGCGGACCGGAGGCGGCGTGCGTCGCGCACACCGTGCCTCCCGTCCGCGCCCTGTCGGGACGCGACCGGCGTCAGTCGCGCACGTAGGCCGGAGCGGCCTCGGCGTGCGCGTCACCGACGCGGTGCACGCGGAGGTCGTTCGTGGAGCCCTCGATGCCGGGAGGCGATCCCGCCGTCACGACGACCCGGTCGCCGGGTGCCGCGAGACCGTGCTCGAGCAACACGTCGTCGACCTGCGAGAACAGCTCGTCGGTGTGCGTCTTCCGGTCCACCAGGAAGGAACGGACGCCCCAGGTGAGCGCCATGCGGCGGCGCGTCGCCTCGTTCGGGGTGAAGGCGATGATCGGCAGGCCGTGGCGCAGGCGCGACATGCGGCGGGCGGAGTCGCCGGACTCGGTGAACACGCAGAGGTACGACGCCTCGGTGAACTCCGCGATCTCCACGGCGGCGAGGGTGATCGCGCCACCGAGGGTGCGCGGCTTCGTGCCGAGCGGCGCGATGCGCTCGAGGCCGTGGTCCTCGGTCGACTCGACGATGCGGGCCATCGTGCGGACGGTCTGCACCGGGTACTCGCCGACGCTGGTCTCGCCCGAGAGCATGACCGCGTCCGCGCCGTCGAGCACGGCGTTCGCGACGTCGGACGTCTCGGCGCGGGTCGGGATCGGGGACGAGATCATCGACTCGAGCATCTGGGTCGCGACGATGACCGGCTTCGCCATGCGGCGTGCGAGCTCGACGGCGCGCTTCTGCACGATCGGCACGGCCTCGAGCGGCAGCTCGACACCGAGGTCGCCGCGGGCGACCATGATGCTGTCGAAGGCGTCGATGATCTCCTCGAGCGCGTCGACGGCCTGCGGCTTCTCGATCTTCGCGATGACCGGGAGGCGCTTGCCCTCCTCGTCCATGATCTCGTGGGCGCGCTGCACGTCGGCGGCGTTGCGCACGAACGAGAGCGCGATGAGGTCGGCGCCCTGCCGGATCGCCCAGCGGAGGTCGGCCTCGTCCTTCTCGCTCAGCGCGGGGACGTTGACGGCGACACCGGGCAGGTTGATGCCCTTGTTGTTCGACACGGTGCCCGCGACGACGACCTCGGTGCGCACGCGCACGCCGTCGGTGTCGAGGACGCGGAGTCGCACGCGGCCGTCGTCGATGAGGAGCGGGTCACCGGGCTTGACGTCCTGCGGGAGGCCCTTGAACGTCGTGCCGCAGATCTCCTTCGAGCCGGGGACGTCCTCCGTGGTGATGGTGAAGACGTCGCCGACGGCGAGCTCGTGGGGGCCGTCCGCGAACTTCGCGAGGCGGATCTTCGGACCCTGCAGGTCGACGAGGATCGCGACGGGCTTGCCCAGCTCCGCGGCGGCGCGGCGGACGTTCTCGTAGTTGGCCTCGTGGACGCTGTAGTCACCGTGGCTGAGGTTGAGTCGGGCGACGTCGACGCCCGCCTCGATGATCTCCTTGACGGTCTCGTACTCCGACGTTGCCGGTCCGAGCGTCGAAACGATCTTTGCGCGTCTCAATGGATTCCTTCTGGTGGTGGGTGGTGCTTGGGTTTCCGCGCTGTGGGGCCGCGCGGAACGAAGCGAGGCCACCAGCACCCTACCGAGTGCTGGTGGCCTGCCGCTCACTCGCGGGTCGGGGTTCCCGATGCGTTCACGTCGGTCTCAGACCGTGATCGCGCGGTCGGTCGCCTTGACCGGAGCGGGCAGGATCGTCGAGCCCTCGAGGTAGGCGTCGACCTTGGCCGCTGCGGCACGGCCCTCGGCGATCGCCCACACGATGAGCGACTGTCCGCGACCGGCGTCCCCGGCGACGAAGACGCCCGGTTCGTTGGTCGAGTAGTCGGCCTCACGAGCGAGGGCGCCGGAGGGTGCAGTGGGCAGGCCGAGCTGCGGCGCGATGGTGTCCGTCTCGGGGCCGGTGAAGCCCATGGCGATGAGCACGAGGTCCGCAGGGATCTCGCGCTCGGTGCCGGCCTTCGGCACACGACGGCCGTCGAGGTACTCGGTCTCGGCGACCCGGAGGGCACGGACCTCGCCGGCCTCGTTGCCGAGGAACTCGACGGTGGAGGCGAGGAAGTGCCGCTCGCCACCCTCCTCGTGTGCACTCGTGACCTCGAACACGGTCGGGAACATCGGCCACGGCTGCTCGGACGGACGCTCGAGCGGCGGCTGCTTGCCGATCGCGAGGTTCGTCACGCTCAGGGCGCCCTGCCGGTGCGCCGTGCCGATGCAGTCCGCGCCGGTGTCGCCGCCGCCGATGACGACGACGTGCTTGCCCTCGGCCGTGGTCTGGTTGTCTACCGTCGTGCCGGCGTTCGTCTTGTTCTGCTGCACGAGGTAGTCCATCGCGAAGTGGACGCCGGCGAGGTCACGACCGGGGATCGGCAGGTCCCGCGGGACGAGCGCACCCGTCGCCACCACGACGGCGTCGTAGCGCGACTTCAGGTCGTCCCAGGTGATGTCCCGGCCGATCTCGACGCCGGCGCGGAAACGGGTGCCCTCGGCCTGCATCTGGGCGAGACGCGCGTCGATCTGGCGCTTCTCCATCTTGAAGTCCGGGATGCCGTACCGGAGCAGGCCGCCGATGCGGTCGTCCCGCTCGTAGACGGCGACGGTGTGCCCGGCGCGCGTGAGCTGCTGCGCAGCCGCGAGGCCGGCGGGGCCCGACCCGACGACGGCGACGGTCTTGCCGGTCAGGCGCTCCGGCGGGTGCGGGGTGACCCAGCCGTTCTGGAACGCCTCGTCGATGATCGAGACCTCGACCTGCTTGATCGTCACCGGCGGCTGGTTGATGCCGAGCACGCAGGACGCCTCGCACGGCGCCGGGCAGAGCCGGCCCGTGAACTCCGGGAAGTTGTTCGTGGCGTGCAGTCGCTCGATCGCCTGCCGGCCCTCGCCGCGCCAGGTGAGGTCGTTCCACTCCGGGATGAGGTTGCCGAGCGGGCACCCCTGGTGGCAGAACGGCACGCCGCAGTCCATGCAGCGGCCGGCCTGCCGCTTGAGCGCTCCGGACTCCTGCTGCTCGTAGACCTCTTTCCAGTCCATGAGCCGCACGGGCACGGGGCGACGGGGCGGGAGCTCGCGCTCCTGCACCTTGAGGAAGCCCTTCGGGTCAGCCATGCGAAGCCTCCGTGGTGTTCGGTCGCGGTGCGGTCGTGCGCGGTGCGGTCGTGCGCGGTGCGGTCGTGCGCGGTGCGGGTTCGACGAGGTCAGCCATTGGTCGCCTCCAGGATGCGGTTCCAGACGACGTCGCCGTCGGGGTCGAGACCCTCGTCGACGGCCTGCTGCCGGGTCGCGAGGACCGCGGCGTAGTCACGGGGCAGGACCTTGACGAAGTCGCTGAGGTCTCCGGACCCGAGCAACTCGGCGGCGACCGTCGACCCGGTCTCCGCACGGTGCCGTTCGAGCAGGTCGGTGACGATCTCCACGTCGGCGCTGTCGAGCGGTCCGAGTCGGAGCTCTCCGCTCGCGAGGGCGTCCTGGTTGACGTCCTCGTCGCGGAGGCCGCGCACGTACGCGGTGCCCCCGGACATGCCGGCACCGAGGTTGCGCCCCGTCTCGCCGAGGATCAGCGCGAGGCCGCCGGTCATGTACTCGAGGGCGTGGTCGCCGACGCCCTCGACGACGGCGGTCGCACCGGAGTTGCGGACCAGGAAGCGCTCGCCCACGATGCCGCGGATGAACATGCTGCCCTGGGTCGCGCCGTAGCCGATGACGTTGCCGGCGATGACGTTCTCCGCGGCGTCGAACGCGGACTCCTCGTCGGGGCGCACGATGATCTCGCCGCCGGAGAGGCCCTTGCCGACGTAGTCGTTGCTGTCGCCGACCAGCCGGAGCGTGACACCGGCCGGCAGGAAGGCGCCGAGCGACTGCCCCGCGGACCCGCGGAGCGTGATGTCGATGGACCCCGCCGGGAGCCCGTGCTCGCCGTGGCGGAGCGTGACCTCGTGACCGAGCATCGTGCCCACGGCGCGCTCGGTGTTCCGGATCGGCAGGTCGAGCGTGACCGAGCCGCCGTGCTCGAGCACGTCGGCGTTGCGCTGGATCAGTCCGACGTCGAAGTGCTCGTCGAGCTCGTGGTCCTGCTCGCGGTGGTGTCGCCGCGGCTCGCCCGGCTCGAACGTCGGACCCTGGAGGACCGGCGCCAGGTCGAGTCCCGAGGCCTTCCAGTGCTGGACGGCGCGGTCGACGTCGAGGACGTCGGCCTGCCCGATCGCTTCGTCGAGCGAACGGAACCCGAGCTCGGCGAGGAGCTCGCGGACCTCCTGCGCGATGAACTCGAAGAAGTTGACCACGTAGTCGGCCTTGCCGGAGAACCGGGCGCGGAGCTCCGGGTTCTGCGTCGCGACGCCCACGGGGCACGTGTCGAGGTGGCACACCCGCATGAGGATGCAGCCCTCGACCACGAGCGGCGCCGTCGCGAACCCGTACTCCTCGGCCCCGAGCAGGGCCGCCACGACGACGTCGCGTCCGGTCTTCATCTGCCCGTCGACCTGCACCACGACGCGGTCGCGCATGCCGTTGAGCATGAGCGTCTGCTGGGTCTCGGCGAGACCGATCTCCCACGGCGTGCCGGCGTGCTTCAGCGAGTTGAGCGGTGACGCGCCCGTGCCGCCGTCGTGCCCCGAGACGAGCACGACGTCCGCCAGGGCCTTCGTGACGCCCGCGGCGACGGCGCCGATCCCGGACTGGCTCACGAGCTTCACGTGGACGCGCGCCGACGGGTTCGCCCGCTTCACGTCGAAGATCAGCTGCTTGAGGTCCTCGATCGAGTAGATGTCGTGGTGCGGCGGCGGCGAGATCAGCCCGACGCCGGCCGTCGCGTGCCGCGTCCGGGCCACCCACGGGTAGACCTTCTGCGGCGGCAGCTGACCGCCCTCGCCCGGCTTCGCCCCCTGGGCCATCTTGAGCTGGATGTCCGTGGCGTGCGTCAGGTACATGCTCGTCACGCCGAATCGGCCGGAGGCGACCTGCTTGATCGCGCTGCGGCGTTCCGGGTCGAGCAGGCGTTCGACGTCCTCGCCGCCCTCGCCCGTGTTCGACCGGGCACCGAGCCGGTTCATCGCGATCGCGAGCGTCTCGTGCGCTTCCTTCGAGATCGACCCGTAGGACATGGCGCCCGTGTTGAACCGCTTGACGATCGACTCGATCGGCTCGACCTCGTCGAGCGGGATCGGCTGCCGGACGCCGTCCTTAAAGCGGAAGAGGCCGCGGATCGTCATGAGCGCCTCGGACTGGTCGTCGACCGCCTTCGAGTACTCGCGGAAGATGTCGTAGCGCCGCGCACGGGTGGCGTGCTGCAGGCGGAACACCGTGTCCGGGTTGAAGAGGTGCGGCGGTCCTTCGCGGCGCCACTGGTACTCGCCGCCGGTCTGGAGTCGCTCGTGCGAGAGCACCGCGCCGTCCTGCGGGTACGCCTGTGCGTGGCGTTCCGCGTTCTCACGGGCGATCACGTCGATGTCGACACCGCCGAGGATCGAGGACGTGCCGGTGAAGTACCGGTCGACGAACTCCTGGGAGAGCCCGACGGCCTCGAACGCCTGCGCGCCGGCGTAGCTGGACACCGTGGAGATGCCCATCTTCGACATGATCTTGAGGACGCCCTTGCCGAGCGCCTTGATGACGTTGCGGACGGCCTGCTCGGGCGTGATCCCGGTGATCATGCCCGCGCGGACGAGGTTCTCGCAGGTCTCCATCGCCAGGTACGGGTTGATCGCCGATGCGCCGTAGCCGATGAGGGTCGCCACGTGGTGGACCTCGCGCACGTCGCCGGCCTCGACGATCAGGCCGACCTTCATGCGCTGCTCGGTCCGGATGAGGTGGTGGTGCACGGCGGCGAGCAACAGCAGGCTCGGCACGGGCGCGTTCTCCGCGTTGCCGTCCCGGTCCGACAGCACGATGAACTGCTTGCCGGACTCGATCGCGGCGTCGACCTCGTCGCAGACCGCGTCGATGCGGTTCTGCATCGCGGCCTCGCCGTCGTCGACGCGGTACAGCCCCTTGATCGTGACGGTGAGGTGGCGACCGGACGCGGTCTCGAAGTGCTGGATCTTCGCGAGTTCGTCGTTGTCGATGACCGGGAAGCCGAGCACGATCTGCTTCGCGTGCTCGGGACCGGCGGACAGCAGGTTGCGCTCCGGCCCGAGGCCCATGCCCATCGAGGTGATGACCTGCTCGCGGATCGAGTCGAGCGGCGGGTTCGTCACCTGGGCGAACTGCTGCGTGAAGTAGTCGAAGAGGAGCCGAGGGCGCTGCGACAGCACGGCGATCGGCGTGTCCGATCCCATGGCGCCGAGGGGCTCCGCGCCGGTCTGCGCCATCGGGCGGAGGAGGATGCGGACCTCTTCCTCGGTGTAGCCGAACGCGCGCTGGCGCCGGGTCACCGAGGCCGGGGTGTGCACGATGTGCTCGCGCTCCGGCAGGTCGGACAGCTTGATGCGGCCGGACTCGAGCCATTCGCTCCACGGGCCCGAGGTCGCGAGGGATCGCTTGACCTCGTCGTCCTCGATGATCCGGCCGGCCTCGGTGTCGACGAGGAACATCCGCCCGGGGCGCAGGCGGCCCTTGCGGACGACCTTCGCAGCGGGCACGTCGATGACGCCGGTCTCCGAGCCCATCACGATGAGACCGTCGTCGGTCACGAGGAACCGGCCCGGACGCAGGCCGTTCCGGTCCAGGGTCGCACCGACGAGCGTGCCGTCGGTGAAGGTGATGGCGGCCGGGCCGTCCCACGGCTCCATGAGCATCGAGTGGTACTCGTAGAACGCCCGGAGCTCGGGGTCCATGCCGGTCTGGTTCTCCCAGGCCTCCGGCACCATCATCGAGACGGCGTGCGGCAGCGACCGGCCCGTCAGGCTGAGGAGCTCGAGGACCTCGTCGAACGACGCGGAGTCGCTCGCGCCCGGGCTGACGATCGGCAGCAGCGGCGCCATGTCGCCGAGCAGTTCGCTCTCGAGCTGCGACTGCCGTGCGCGCATCCAGTTGCGGTTGCCGCGGACGGTGTTGATCTCGCCGTTGTGCGCGAGGGTCCGGAACGGTTGCGCGAGCGGCCACGACGGGAACGTGTTGGTCGAGTAGCGGGAGTGCACGATCGCGAGCTTCGACGCGAACCGCTCGTCGCTGAGGTCGGGGTAGAAGGGCTCGAGCTGGAGCGTCGTGACCATGCCCTTGTAGACCATGGTCCGGCTCGAGAGCGACATGAAGTAGACCTCGGCGTCGTGCTCGGCACGCTTGCGGAGCCGGAACGCCTGCCGGTCGAGTGCGATGCCGCTCCACGCCGCGCCGTGCACGTCGTGGCGCACCGAGGCGACGAAGAGCTGGGCGAAGGCCGGCATCGCGGCACGCGCGAGCGTCCCGAGGACCTCGGGACGGACCGGGACCTCGCGCCAGCCGAGGACCCGCAGGCCCTCCTCGCGCGCGAGGCGGTCGATGACACCCTGCACGCGGTGGCGGTCGTCCTCGTCGAGGGGCAGGTACGCGGTACCGACGGCGTACTCCCCCGCTGCCGGCAGGTCGAACGGCACCTCGTCGCGCAGGAACGCGTCCGGCACCTGGCACAGGATCCCCGCACCGTCGCCCGTGCCCGCGTCCGAGCCCACGGCACCGCGGTGCTCGAGGTTGCGGAGGGCACCGAGCGCGGCGTCGACGATGTCGTGTCCGGCGGTGCCGCGGAGCGTCGCGACCATGGCGAGGCCGCAGGCGTCCTTCTCGTTGGCCGGGTCGTACATGCCGGTCGCCTCCGGCACGGCCGAGAAGCGGCGGTGCGGGGGCAGGAGCCCGGACGTCGACGACTGGGTGCGCGACTGGCTTGGCTGGAGCGCCATGGGGAACCGTCCTCACGAGGATGGGAACAGGGACAGCGGTGGCCCGGTGGTGCGTTCCGCCCGGACGGGCGGGACAGGTGCCCGTTCGTGCCGCCGGTGGGTTGCCCCGTCGGCACGGGTGGTGTGGAGCCCGGTTCGTGGCGGGCGGTGGTGGTGCGGTGGTGCTGCTGCCGGGTGGGTGCGCCCGACGGTCCGGACGGCTCGCGAGGGTGCTCCCGAGACCGGCGTCCGGTGGCTGGTCGGTGTCCGTCCCGCCGCGGTGGGCGACGGGGCCGGACGCTAGGACCGGGTGGAGCCGACCGGGTCGGCGGCGACGGCCGCGGGCTCGTCGTCGTGCTCCGACCAGGTGTCGTCCGAGTCTACATCGGCGCGTGCCGACGGCCCGCGACCCGGCAGGTACGGCGACGGCTCCTTGCCGGTGTGCCGCCGTGACTGGACGACGAAGATCACGATGCCGAGCACGATCGCGGCGAGGGACATCCACACGTTGGTTCGCACGCCGAAGAACGTCTCGCTCGTGTCGACGCGGATGGACTCGAGCACCGACCGACCGGCGCCGTACCAGATGAGGTAGAGCGCCATGACCTTGCCCCACTGCAGCGTGAACTTGCGCGCGAGGAACAGGATGACGAGCGCGCCCAGGACGTTCCAGATGATCTCGTACAGGAAGGTCGGCTGGAAGAGGGTGCCCTCCGGCAGGCCCTTCGGGTACGCGGCGTTCGAGGACTCGATCTGGAGGCCCCACGGCAGGCTCGTCGGCATGCCGAACAGCTCGTGGTTGAAGTAGTTGCCGAGTCGGCCGCTCGCCTGGGCGAGGAGCACCCCGGGCGCGATCGCGTCGATGAAGCTCGTGAACCGCAGGCCGACCTGGCGGCACCCGATGTACGCCCCGACCGAGCCGAGGATCAGCGCGCCGAAGATCGCCAGACCGCCTTCCCAGATGTAGAGGAAGGACAGCGGGTCGCGCCCGGGGCCGAAGTAGTCGCTGACGTGGGTGAACACGTGGAACAGGCGCCCGCCGATGATGCCGGCCGGGACCGCCCAGATCGCGATGTCGATGATGACCCAGCGCTCGACCCCGCGGGCGTTCAGGCGGTGGTTGGCCAGGAGCACGGCGATGACGATGCCGATGAGGATGCAGATCGCGTACGCGTGGATGCGGAAGTCGAGCGGCAGCGACCAGCCGAACGTGTCGCGCAGCCAGGCCGTCAGGTCGAAGTACTGCCAGGCGGTGCTCGGGCTCGGGATGCTCAGGAGGGGCATGGAGGTGCGGTCGCCTTTCGGTGCTTGCTGGCCGGGCCGCCGTGAACCGCGGCCCCGATCACTGTAGCGCGGACCACCGTCCGCCATGACCGTGCCGGACGGTCCTGTGGGAATCGTGACGGACGGGGATCGTCACGGACGGGGATCGTCACGGACGGCGATCGTGACGGACGGGACCGTCACGGACGGGAGGCCCGGATCGCGTGACCGGCGTCGGTCACGCGATCCGGGCCTCCAGGCCGTCCGCTGGGTCAGCGGCGCTGCGCGCCGGTCGTGAGGTCCGCCGCGCGGTCCGCGACGCCCCGGACCCCGAGGTCGGCGAGGGCGCGCACGAACGCCGACCCGACGATCGCGCCGTCGGCGTACTCGAGCACCTCCGCGACCTGGTCGGCGGTCGAGATGCCGAGTCCGACGCACGTCCGGTCGACACCGGCGTCCCGCAGCCGCGACACCACGGTCCGGGCGGCGGCGTCGACCCCGAGCCGCGCGCCGGTGACGCCCATCGTCGACACCGCGTAGACGAAGCCGCGGCTGGCCTCCACCGCCTGGTGCATCCGGGCGTCCGTCGACGACGGGGCGGCGAGGAAGACGCGGTCGAGGTGCGTGCGCTCCGAGGCGTCCATCCACTCCCGGGCCTCGTCCGGGATGAGGTCCGGGGTGATGAGCCCGGAGGCCCCGGCTGCGACGAGGTCGTCGGCGAAGCGGTCGACCCCGTAGCGGAGGACCGGGTTCCAGTAGGTCATCACGAGGACCGGCACGTCGGCGCGGCTCGTGATCTGCTCGACGGCGTCGAACACCTGCGCCACCTTGAACCCGTTCGCCAGGCTCTCCTCGGCGGCCCGCTGGATCACCGCGCCGTCCATGACCGGGTCGGAGTACGGCAGGCCGAGCTCGATGACGTCCACGCCGTTCTCGGCGAGGGCGACCGCGGCGTCGACGCTGGTCTGGACGTCGGGGAAGCCGGCGGGCAGGTACCCGACGACCGCCCCGGCGCGTTCGGCGTTCGCCGCGTCGATGGTCGACGCGACCGAGGCGTTCGTGTTCGTGCTCACAGCTGCACCGCGCTCTCGTCGAGGATGCCGAAGTAGCGGCTGGCGGACGCCACGTCCTTATCGCCGCGGCCGGACAAGTTCACGAGGATGACCCCGTCGGGGCCGAGCTCCTTGCCGAGCTTGATCGCGCCGGCGAGGGCGTGCGACGACTCGATCGCCGGCAGGATGCCCTCGGAGCGGCTGAGCAGACGGAACGCCTCCATCGCCTCGGTGTCGGTGATGGGCTCGTACTTCGCGCGACCGATCGCCGCGAGGTGCGCGTGCTGCGGACCGACGCTCGGGTAGTCGAGTCCGGCGGAGATGCTGTGGCTCTCGATGGTCTGCCCGTCCTCGTCCTGCATGAGGTACGACTTCGTGCCCTGCAGGACGCCGGTCCGCCCGAGCGAGATGCTCGCCGCGTGCCGACCGGTCTCGAGGCCCTCGCCGCCGGCCTCGTACCCGTGCAGGGCGACCGACTCGTCGTCGAGGAACGCGTCGAAGATCCCCATCGCGTTCGACCCGCCGCCGACGCACGCGGCGACGGCGTCCGGCAGGCGGCCGACCTTGTCGAGGACCTGCTGCCGTGCTTCGTCGCCGATCACCTTGTGGAACTCGCGGACCATCTCCGGGAACGGGTGCGGACCCGCGACCGTGCCGAGCAGGTAGTGGGTGTGCTCGACGTTCGCCACCCAGTCGCGGAGGGCGTCGTTGATGGCGTCCTTCAGCGTGCGGGACCCGGTCTCCACGGGGACGACCTCGGCGCCGAGCAGCCGCATCCGGGCGACGTTCAGGGCCTGGCGCTCGGTGTCGACCGCCCCCATGTAGACGACGCAGTCCATGCCGAAGAGCGCGGCGGCCGTTGCGGTGGCGACGCCGTGCTGGCCGGCGCCGGTCTCCGCGATGAGCCGCGTCTTGCCGAGGCGCTTCGCGACGAGGGCCTGGCCGAGCACGTTGTTGATCTTGTGCGAGCCGGTGTGGTTGAGGTCCTCGCGCTTGAGGATGATCCGGGCACCGCCGGCGTGCTTCGCGAACCGCGGCACCTCGGTGATGATCGACGGACGGCCGGTGTAGTCGCGCTGCAGGTCGTCGAGCTCCTGCCGGAACGCCGGGTCCGCCCAGGCCTCCCGGAAGGCCGCCTCGAGCTCGTCGAGCGCCAGGACGAGCGACTCGGGGACGAACCGCCCGCCGAAGTCGCCGAAGTACGGGCCGTGCTGTTCGCGGAGCGAGGTCACGATGTGCCTTCCGTGCGGGGTCCGGAGCTGCCGGACCGTGTGGGTCGTGCTGGGGAGCCGCGGGACGGGACCCGGTCGCCGCGCTCGGGCGCAGCGATCGGCGTCAGGAACGCGCTGCGGCGATGAACGACGCGAGGGTGGCGGCGGGGTCGTCGCCCGTGACGAGCGCCTCCCCCACCAGGACGACGTCGGCACCCGCGGAGCGGTAGTGCGCGACGTCGGCAGGACCGGCGACCGCGGACTCGGCGACGCGGACCACGCCGTCGGGGATGCGGTCGGCCAGCGAGCCGAAGAGGTCGCGGTCGAGCGAGAAGTCGGTCAGGTCGCGCGCGTTCACCCCGAGGATCCGGGCACCGGCGTCGAGGCCACGGGAGACCTCGTCGGCGGAGTGCGCCTCGACGAGCACGCGCATCCCGAGTTCCTCGGCGAGGCCGTGCAGCTCGACGAGCCGTGCCTGCTTGAGCGCCGCGACGATGAGCAGCACGACGTCGGCGCCGGCAGCGCGTGCCTCGACGACCTGGTACGGGTCGGCGATGAAGTCCTTGCGCAGGACCGGGACGCCGACGCGGGCCTTCACGGCTTCGAGGTCGGCCAGACTGCCGAGGAACTTGCGGCCCTCGGTCAGGACGCTGATCGTCGAGGCGCCACCGCGCTCGTACTCCGCGGCCAGGGCCGCGGGGTCCGCGATGGTGGCCATCGAGCCGCGGGACGGGCTGGCACGCTTGACCTCGGCGAGGATCTTCACGTCGTCGCCGGGGGCGAGGAACGCGAGCGCGTCGAGGGGCGACGCCACCCGGTCGAGGTCGCGTTCGACGTCCGCGTAGGGACGGTCGGCGCGACGGGCGGCTGCGTCCTCGAGCGCGCCCGCGACGAGGGTCTCGAGCACGTTCGACATGCTCGGACTACTCGCCGTGGTGCTTCGGGACGAACTTCGGGCCGTTGACGCCGTAGCCCGCCTTCGCCATGACGCCGCCGACGACGAGACCGATGACGACGACCGCGGCGGAGATCCACACGCCGATCGGCTGGTCGAACCAGAAGAAGAGCGTCCCAGCCGCGAAACCGATCAGCATGATGACGACGGCCGTCCAGGCTGCCGGCGAGTGGCCCTCGCCGAGTTCTGCGGGCTCAGTGTTGCTCACGGTGCTCCTCGTTCTGCTCCGGCGTCGTCGGTCGATCGCCGCCCTCCAACCCTACCGCGTCGACCGCCGCGGTCCGTGCTCGCTCGCCGTCGGCGGACGGCTCGGTCCGTGCTCGCTCGCCGTCGGCGGACGGCTCGGTCCGTGCTCGCTCGCCGCGGGCGGACGCCCCCGGGTCTCCGTCGGACGGGACCGGCGTCTGGTCGGCGTCGGTCGGGTCGGTGCCCGCCGAGAGGTCGTCCCAGTCGGTGATCGCGTCCCGCTGCACGGCGACCGCGCGGGCGTCGGCGGCGGCGCCGGCGGTCGCGGCGCCGTACTTCCGGCTCGGACCGGGCCAGGAACGCTGGACGAACAGGACCACGACGCCGAGCAGCACGGCCAGCACGCCGCCGACGATGCCCACCGCCGGCCAGGCTGTGACGTCGACCGAGGACACGACGCGCCGCACGCCGCCGAGGTCGCTCACCCCGGCGACCTCACCGATCGCGCCGCGGGCCGCAGCGACGGGGTCACGCAGGGCGGACACCCCGGTGACCACGACGGCGACGCCGAGCAGGACCTCGATGACGGCGAGCACCACACGCACCACCCGACCCGCGATCGTCATCGCGAGGAACAGCGCGAGGCTGGCGATCGCGAGGGCGGTGTACTGCGGGACCGACTTCGAGCCGTCCGCCGTGACCGTCGAGACGACCGCGGCACCCGCGCGGAGGTGGACCGTGAACCACGTCTGGGTCCACGACAGCATCACGATGCCCGCGACGACGAGCCCGGCGACGACGACGAGGGGACGGGACCGCCGGAGCGTCACGACAGCACCTCGCGCATCCGGTTCGCGGTCGCGACCGCACGGAGCGGAGCGGCGGCCTTGTTCACGGCCTCCTGGTGCTCCGTGGCGGGGTCCGAGTCCGCGACGAGTCCGGCGCCGGCCTGCACGCGGGCCACACCGTCCTGGATGAGGGCGGTCCGGATCGCGATCGCGAGGTCGGCGTCGCCCGCGAAGTCGAAGTACCCGACGACCCCCGCGTACGCACCACGCTTCGCCGGCTCGAGCTCGTCGATGATCTCCAGCGCGCGGGGCTTCGGCGCACCCGACAGTGTGCCGGCGGGGAACGTCGCACGGAACACGTCGATGGCCGAGGCGTCGGCACGGACCGCGCCCTCGACGCTCGACACGAGGTGCATGATGTGGCTGAAGCGCTCGACCGTCATGAACTCGGTGACCGCCACCGTGCCCGGCTCGCACACCTTCTGCAGGTCGTTGCGCGCGAGGTCGACGAGCATGAGGTGCTCGGCGCGCTCCTTCGGGTCCTCGAGCAGGTCCTCGCCGAGGCGGACGTCCTCCTCGGGGGTGGCGCCACGCGGACGCGAACCGGCGATCGGGTGCGTGATCGCCCGGCCCGCCTGCACCTTGACCAGGGCCTCCGGTGAGGCGCCGACGATCCAGAACGGCTCGTCGTGGACGTCGCGCAGCGCCAGGAAGTACATGTACGGGCTCGGGTTGAGCATGCGCAGCACCCGGTAGACGTCGAGCGGGTCGGCCGTGACGTCCTGGTCGAACCGCTGCGAGATGACGACCTGGAAGACGTCCCCGTCGCGGATGAAGTCCTTCGAACGCTCGACGGCCGCCATGTACTCGTCCGGGGTCGACCGGTGGGTCGGTGCCGGATCGGCGATGTCGAACGCCTCGGCGACGGTCGCGACGGTCGGCTGGACGAGGTCCGCCTGCATCCGGTCGAGCCGGGCCTGCGCGTCCGCCCACATGGTGTCCGCGTCGTCGACGCCGTCGTTGAGCACGCTCGCGACGAGCAGGACGAGCCCGGTGCGGTGGTCGAGTGCGGCGAGCTCGGAGACGAACGCGAGCGCCTGCCCGGGGACGTCGAAGTCCGCGGCGGGCACGTTCGGCAGGTGCTCGAGCTGCCGGACCGCTTCCCACCCGATGAACCCGACCGTGCCGCCGACGAGCGGCGGTGTACCGGGGACCCGCGGGGTGGCCCACCGCTCGTGCAGGCGCGCCAGCACGTCGAGCGGAGCGCCGTCGAGCGAGTCGACCGCACGCGACGCCGGGATGCCGGTGTCGATCCAGGCCGCGCGGTCGCCGTCCTGCGTGAGGACGCCGAAACTCCGCACACCGACGAACGACCAGCGCGACCACAGGCCGCCCTGACCGGCCGACTCGAGGAGGAACGAGCCGGGGCGACCGTCGGCGAGCTTCCGGTACACGCCGACCGGGGTCTCGCTGTCGGCGAAGAGCGCGCGGACCACGGGCACGACCCGGTGGTCGGCGAGGAGCCCGTCGAACTCGGCGCGCGCGGTCGTCGTGCTGGTGATCATCGGGTGGCCTCCGGGGCGGTCGCCGTGACGGGCGTGAGCGGATCGACGTCGAAGCACGCGTGTGCGCCGGTGTGGCAGGCCGCACCGACCTGCTGCACGGTCACCAGGAGGGTGTCGTCGTCGCAGTCGAGGGCTGCTGCGCGCACGTACTGTGCGTGGCCGGAGGTGTCGCCCTTGCGCCAGTACTCCTGCCGGGAGCGGGACCAGAAGGTCACCCGGCCCTCGGTCAGGGTGCGGCGGAGTGCCTCCCGGTCCATGTAGCCGAGCATGAGGACGTCCTTCGACGATTCCTCCTGCACGATGGCGGGGAGCAGGCCGTCCGCACCGAAGCGCACGCGGTCGAGGACCGCGTCGGTGCTGGCGTTGGTGCTGTCGGTCATGAGGCTCCTAGCCTACGGCGCGCGGTGCGCGCGGGACGGACGGGAGGCCCGGGGCGGCGCCGCCACGTGCCTCCAGGCCGGTGGTCGGGCACGTCGTGGGCCGCAGCCGGCCGGCAGGACCGGGTCAGCGGACGAGGTGGCCCGCGGCGCGGAGCGCCGACTTCACGTCGCCGATCGTCATCTCGCCGCGGTGGAAGACGCTCGCCGCGAGGACCGCGTCGGCGCCCGCGTCGACCGCCGGTGCGAAGTGGTCGAGGAGCCCTGCACCGCCCGAGGCGATGACCGGGACGGACGCGACCGCGCGGACCGCGGCGACCAGTTCGAGGTCGAACCCGTTCTTCGTGCCGTCGGCGTCGATCGAGTTGACCAGGAGTTCCCCGGCGCCGCGCTCGACGGCCTCGTGCGCCCAGCGGATCGCGTCGAGGTCGGACTCGGTGCGTCCGCCGTGAGTCGTGACGACGAACCCGGACGGCATGCGGTCGGAGCGCTTCACGTCGAGCGAGAGGACGACCGCCTGCGCGCCGAACCGGTCGGCGATCTCGCCGACGAGCTCGGGCCGTGCGATCGCGGCGCTGTTCACGCCGATCTTGTCCGCGCCGCACTGCTGCAGCCGGGCCACGTCGTCGACGCTGCGGACGCCACCGCCGACCGTGAGCGGGATGAAGACCTGCTCGGCCGTGCGGGTCACGGTGTCGTACATCGTCGCGCGGTTCTCGACCGTCGCACCGACGTCGAGGAAGGTGAGTTCGTCCGCGCCCTGTTCGTAGTAGCGCGCCGCGAGCTCGACCGGGTCCCCGGCGTCCTGGAGGTCCAGGAAGTTCACGCCCTTGACCACGCGCCCGCCCTGCACGTCGAGGCAGGGGATGACCCGGACCGCGACGCCGCCCTCGCGTGCGGGCGAGCCGGACGCGTCCTCGGGCACCGGGGCGGTCACAGTCGAGCCGCGTGGATCGAGCTGACCAGGATCGCCCGCGCGCCGAGCTCGTACAGCGAGTCCATGATCTGGTTCATGTCCGACCGCGGGATCATCACGCGGACCGCCGACCAGTCGCGGCCGTGGAGCGGCGAGACCGTCGGCGACTCCATGCCCGAGGCGATCGCGGTGGCGTCCGGCACGAGCGCCGTCGGGATGTCGTAGTCGAGCATCACGTAGCCGCGCGCCACGAGCACGCCGTGCAGCCGACGACGGAGGACGTCGATACCCGCGCGGTCCTCGTCCGTGGCGATGAGCACGGCGGTGGACTCGAGGATCACCGGGCCGAAGATCTCGAGCCCGGCCTGCCGGAGCGTGCTGCCCGTCGAGACGACGTCGGCGACCGCGTCCGCGACCCCGAGCCGGACAGCGCTCTCGACCGCGCCGTCGAGCTTCACGAGCGTCGCGGTGACACCGTGGCCGGCGAGGAAGTCGCCGACGAGGCCGGGGTAGCTCGTCGCCACGCGCACGCCCTCGAGGTCCTGCAGCGCGGAGAACCGCCCCGGCGTGCCCGCGAACCGGAAGGTCGAGCCCGCGAAGTCGAGCGCGTCGACCTCGTGCGCCTCGGACCCGGAGTCGAGCAGGAGGTCACGGCCGGTGATGCCGACGTCGAGGGCACCCGAGCCGACGTAGGTCGCGATGTCGCGCGGGCGGAGGAAGAAGAACTCGACCCCGTTCCGCTCGTCGATCAGGTGCAGCGCCTTCGGGTCACGGCGACCGGCGTACCCGGCCTCCTTGAGCATCTCGGAGGCGGTCTCGGACAGCGAGCCCTTGTTGGGCACGGCGATGCGGAGCATCAGGGGTCTGCTTTCTGGTGGAGGTGTCGGGCGGTCCGTCGGGGTGCGCTGGGCGCCGCTGGGCGCTGGGCGCCGCCGGGCGCTGGTGCGCCGCTGGGCGCTGGTGCGCTCCCTACAGATGTCGCCAGACGTCCGCCGGGGTGAGCCCCTTCGCGACCATGAGCACCTGGAGGTGGTAGATCAGCTGCGAGATCTCCTCCGAGGTGCGCTCGTCGCCCTCGTACTCGGCCGCCATCCAGACCTCGGCGGCCTCTTCCACGATCTTCTTGCCGATCTGGTGCACGCCGGCGTCCAGTTCGGCGACGGTGCCGGAGCCCTCGGGGCGCGTGCGCGCCTTCTCGGTCAGCTCCGCGAACAGGTCGTCGAACGTCTTCACGCGGTCCAGGCTACCGTCCCGAGCGGGTGCACCGGCCACACCGTCCGGACGGGAGGCGCGGCTCGGGTCCGCCACGTCCGTCACGGCTCCCGTCATGCTCGCGCCGCCGTGGCTGCCGCGCGCAGGTCCGCGATGCGCTGGGCCGGCTCGCCGCCGTACACCGCCGAGCCTGCGACGAGGGTGTCGGCGCCGCTCCGCACGGCCTCGGGCACGGTGTCCACCGCGATGCCACCGTCGACCTCGAGCCAGACGTCGAGGCCGGACGCGTCGACCGCCGCGCGGGCGTCGGCGAGCTTGGGCATCACCTCGGGCATGAAGGACTGCCCGCCGAACCCCGGCTCGACGGTCATGAGCAGGATCATGTCGTAGGCGTCGAGGTGGTGCAGCACCTGCGTGATCGGCGTCCCCGGCTTCACGGCGACGGCGGCACGGGCCCCGTTCGACCGGATCGCGGCGGCGGTGGCCACCGGGTCGGTCGCGGCCTCGAAGTGGAACGTCACGCTCGACGCGCCCGTCTCGGCGTACTTCGGTGCCTGCGTGTCGGCGTCGGTGATCATCAGGTGCACGTCGAGGGGCACCGGGGAGACCTCCTGCAGGCGCTGCACGATCGGGAGCCCGAGCGTGAGGTTCGGCACGAAGTGGTTGTCCATCACGTCGACGTGCACCAGGTCGGCGGTCTCGATGCGGTGGAGCTCGCGCTCGAGGTTCGCGAAGTCGGCGGACAGGATGCTCGGCGAGATGCGGATCGTCACCCGGCAAGCCTACCGGCGGTGCCAGTGGTGCCCCGAGACTCGGTTCCGGTTCCGCAAGACTCGGTCTCAGCGACGGTTCTCGGGTGCGGCGGCACGAGAACCGTCGCTCAGCCCGAGACTCAGCATCGCAGCCGCGCCGCCCGCTCAGCCCGAGACTCAGCATCGCAGCCGCGCCGCCCGCTCAGCCCACGCGGCGGAACAGCGCGACGAACATGGCGTCGGTGCCGATCCGGTGCGGCCACAGCTGGGCGACCGGTCCGTCCGCCACCTGCGGGTCCCGCACGGCCACCGACCGGACGACCCCGGCGGTGTCGAGCTGCTCGAGCACACCGGGGTGGCGTTCGAGCACGGCGTCGACCTGCCCGCGCGTCTCCGCGAGGTGCGGTGAGCACGTGACGTACGCCAGGGTCCCGCCGGGCGCGAGGACGCGGACGGCCGCGTCGAGCAGCTCCGACTGCAGCTCGGCGAGCTCCGGCACGTCCTCGGGCTGCTTGCGCCACCGCGCCTCCGGTCGACGCCGGAGCGCCCCGAGCCCGGTGCAGGGTGCGTCGAGCAGGACGCGGTCGTACTGCACGCCTGCACCGTCCCGACCGAAGCGTCGCCCGTCACCCTCGACGACGGTCACCACGTCGCCGAAGCCCGCGAGGGCCTTCCGCACGAGACCGACCCGCGCGGGGACGAGTTCGTTCGCGACGAGGTGCGCACCGCCGACGGCAGCCTCCGCCGCGAGCAGCGCTGCCTTGCCCCCGGGGCCGGCGCACATGTCCAGCCACCGCTCGCCCGGTCGGACGTCGGACGACCTGCTGAGGGCGAGGGCAGCGAGCTGCGAGCCCTCGTCCTGCACGCGGAGCCGCCCGGCGGCGACACCCGGCACGCGGGCGGGATCGCCGGACACCCCGCGGATGCCGGTGGGCGAGACCGGTGAGAGGTCCGCCTCGGACCGGACGGGAGGCACGGCGCCGGTCGCCCGGTCGTCCTCCGACGGGTCGTCGGTCCGGTCCACCGCGTCGCTGACGTCCTGCCCGTCGGTGTCGGCGTCCGCCCTGTGCACGGGCGCGGCGTCGGCGTCTGCCGGGTCAGCCGGGTCGTCGGCCGCCGTGGTGGCGGTGGCGATGTCGTCGTCCGTCGCGAGTCCGGGGAGCGCCGCGAGCTGCACGCGCGGTGCGACGTTGTCGGCCGCGAGCAGCGCTGCGAGCTCGTCCCGGGACCGCTCGGCGGCGAGGGCGTCCCGCAGCGCCGACACGACCCACGTCGGGTGCGACCACCGCGTCGCCAGGAGCGCGTCGCCGCCGCGGCCCTCGGTGATCGCCGCGTCCCACTCGGCGTCGGTCCGCGCGGCGACCTTGCGCAGCACGGCGTTGACGAAGCCCGTGGCCCGGCGGGCGCCGACCTCACGAGCGAGCTCGACGGTGGCGGACACGGCGGCGTGTGTCGGGGTGCGCATGCCGAGCAGTTGGTGGGTACCGAGACGCATGACGTCGAGGACGTCCGCCTCGATGTTCTCGACCCGGCGACCGGACGCGATGCCCACGATCACGTCGTACCGACCGAGCATCCGGATCGACCCGTAGGTCAGCTCGGTCGCGAACGCCGCGTCGCGTGCGGAGAGCCCCGCGCGACGGATGCGTGACGGGAGCAGGAGGTTGGCGTACGCGTCGTCGACCTGCACGGCGCGGAGCACGTCGAACGCGACGCGCCGGGCCGACGTCGGCCGGGCTCCACGGGCCCGCTGCCCGTTCACCGGGGCGCTCACGCGAGGACCTTCCCGTCCAGCGGGCCGAGCCCACGGGCCCACGCAGCGGCGTCCATCGCCTTCTTGCCCGCCGGCTGCACCTCGGTGAGCACGAGCGGGACGTCCGCCGTCCCGACCAGCAGCTGACCGTCGACCAGGCCGAGCGCGCCGGGCGCGAGGTGCGGGGCGGAGGAGGCCGTGCCTCCCGGCCGGACGGCGCTGCGGAGCAGCTTCACGCGGGTCTCGCCGAGGTGGGCGAACGCGCCGGGCTCGGGCGTGACGCCGCGGATGCGGGCGTGGACGCGGGCTGCGGGCTCGTCGAAGCGGACGTGCGCGTCGTCGATGGTGGGCTTCGGGGCGAGGGTGACGTCGCCGGTCTGCTCGGTGGCGACGGCGGTCCCGGCGGCGAGGTCGTCGACCACCCGGGCCACGACCTCCGCACCGGTCTCGGCCATCGCGGCGAGGACGTCGCCGCTCGTCGCGTCCGGGTCGATCGTGAACGGCTCGGACGCGTACACGGGGCCGGCGTCGAGGGCCTCGACCAGCTGGAACACCGTCGCGGCGGTCTCGGTGTCGCCCGCCATCACCGCACGCTGGACGGGTGCGGCGCCGCGGTACGCCGGCAGGGCGGAGAAGTGCAGGTTCACCCAGCCGAGCCTCGGGGTGTCGAGGGCGGGACGGCGGAGCAGTGCGCCGTAGGCGACGATCACGCCGAGGTCCGGCTCGAGCGCGGCGATCTGCGCGGTCACGGTCTCGTCGACCCGGGACGCCTCGATGACCGGCAGTCCGAGCTCGGCGGCGACCTGCGCCACCGGGGTCGGCGTCAGGACCCGCTTGCGACCCTGTGGCGTGGCGGGACGGGTGAGGACCGCGACGATCTCGTGGTCGGACGCCGCGAGTCGGCGGAGGGTGGGGACGGCCGCAGCGGGGCTGCCGGCGACGACGAGACGCATGGGGTCCATCGTCCCACGTGCGCGGCACTGGGCGGCACGGCGGGCCCCGGGTGCGTACGGTCGGCAGCACGACACCGTTCGCCGCACCAGGGAGGCACCATGTCCGACGTCACCACGTCCACCGACCGCTACGCCGGGTCCAGCATCCAGAAGATCGCCCTCGTCGTCGGGATCGTGTTCCTGCTCGTCGGGATCGCCGGGTTCGTCCCGGGGCTCACGACGGGCGACCTCGCCGGGGCGGGACACGGTTCGATGGCGATGTTGCTCGGGATCTTCCAGGTGTCCGTCCTGCACAACATCGTGCACCTGTTGTTCGGTGTCGTCGGGCTGCTCGCGGCGCGCTACCCGACCGGCTCCCGCATGTACCTCGTCATCGGCGGGGTCGTCTACTTCGTCCTGTGGGTCTACGGGCTGTTCACCGCCGGCACGATGTCGGGCGCGAACTTCGTGCCGCTGAACTGGGCGGACAACTGGCTGCACCTCGTGCTCGCGGTCGGCATGGTCCTGCTCGGCGTCGTCTTCCCGCGGGAGCGCCGGCGTCCGGTCAGCCCCTGACGGGCGCCGAGCGCACCGAGCACCACGCACGACGGCCCCGGGAGCGCAGCGCTCCCGGGGCCGTCACACGACCGGCGTCAGTCGTCCCCGACCGACGCGCGCGCTTCCACGAAGGCATCGACGCACCGCCGCACCTGCTCCTCGGTGTGCGCCGCCGACAGCTGCACCCGGATCCGCGCCTTCCCCTTCGGCACCACCGGGTAGCTGAACGCCGTCACGTACACCCCGCGCGCCTGCATCTCGTCGGCGATCCGCGCCGTCCGCACCGCGTCGTGGAACATCACGGGCACGATCGGGTGCTCCCCCGGCAGCAGCTCGAAGCCGGCGTCCTCCATCAGGGTCCGGAACTCCCGCGCGTTCGAGGCCAGCCGCGCCCGCGCATCGTCGGAGCGTTCGATGAGGTCGAGCGCCGCGACCGTGCCCGCGGCGATGACCGGCGCGAGGGAGTTCGAGAACAGGTACGGCCGCGACCGCTGCCGGAGCAGGTCGACGACCTCACGGCGGGACGACACGTAGCCCCCGGACGCACCGCCGAGCGCCTTGCCGAACGTACCCGTGTACACGTCGACCCGGTCGGCGACGCCGCAGAACTCCGGGGTCCCGCGCCCGTGCTCCCCGACGAAGCCGACCGCGTGCGAGTCGTCGACGATGACGAGCGCGTCGTACCGCTCGGCGAGGTCGCAGATCTCGGCGAGCGGCGCGATCGACCCGTCCATCGAGAACACGCCGTCGGTGACCACGGCGCGGAAGCGGGCCGACGAGGCGGCGGCGAGCTGCGCCTCCAGGTCGGCGGTGTCGCGGTTCCGGTACCGGAACCGCTGCGCCTTGGACAGCCGGATCCCGTCGATGATCGAGGCGTGGTTCAGCTCGTCCGAGATGATCGCGTCCTCCGGGCCGAGCAGCACCTCGAACAGCCCGCCGTTCGCGTCGAAGCACGACGAGTACAGGATCGTCGCCTCGGTGCCGAGGAACGCCGACACCCGGCGCTCGAGGTCGAGGTGCAGGTCCTGCGTCCCGCAGATGAACCGCACGCTCGCCATGCCGTAGCCCCAGCGGTCGAGGGCGTCCTTCGCTGCGTCGACGAGGTCCGGCGAGTCCGCGAGCCCGAGGTAGTTGTTCGCACAGAAGTTCAGCAGATCGGCGCCGTCCGCCTCGATCGCCGCCCGCTGCGGTCCGGCGATCCCCCGTTCCCGCTTCGTCAGCCCCGCCGCCTCGATGCCCGCGAGCTCCCCCGCCAGGTGGTCCTTGATCGCGCCGTACATCAGTGCTCCGTCCAGTCGATGACGACCTTGCCGCCGTCCGCGCTCGCCGCCGCGGCGAACGCCTCCTCCCAGTCACGCGCCGCGTACCGCGCCGACACGATCGAGCCGATGCGGTCCCGCAGCACCGCACTCGTCTGCAACATCGAGCTCATCGCCTGCCACGTCTCGAACATCTCGCGGCCGTAGATGCCCTTCACCGTGAGCATGTGCGTGACGACCTTGCCCCAGTCGACGGCGATCGGGCCGCTCGGCAGTCCGAGCATCGCGATCCGGCCGCCGTGGTTCATGTTCTCGACCACCGCCGGCAGCGCGGTCGGCGCGCCGGACATCTCGAACCCGACGTCGAACCCCTCGCGCATGCCGAGCCGCTCCTGTGCCGCGCGGATGGCCGCGGCGCCACCACCGTCACCGCGCACGTCCACACCGAGGTCCGCACCCATCGCCTCGGCCATCCGGAGCCGGTTCGGGCTCACGTCGGTGCCGACCACGAACCGGGCGCCCGCGTGGCGTGCGACCGCGATCGCCATGAGCCCGATCGGCCCGCACCCGGCGACCACGACGTCCTCGCCGACGAGCGGGAACGCGAGCGCCGTGTGCACCGCGTTGCCGAGCGGGTCGAACAGGGCGCCGACCGCGGGTTCCACCGGGCCGTGGTGCACCCACACGTTCGTGCCCGGCAGGGTCAGGTACTCCGCGAACGCGCCGTCGCGCTGGACGCCGAGGCCCTTCGTCCGGATGCACATCTGCCGCCGACCCGCGCGGCAGTTCCGGCAGGTCCCGCACACGATGTGGCCCTCGCCCGAGACCCGGTCGCCCACGGCGACGTCGCGGACGGCGGCGCCGACCTCGACCACCTCGCCGAAGAACTCGTGGCCGGGGACGAGCGGCGTCGTCACCGCCGACGCCGCCCAGTCGTCCCACCGCTGGATGTGCAGGTCGGTCCCGCAGATCCCGGTCCGGAGGACGCGGATGAGGACCTCGTCCTCCGCGGGTTCCGGCACGGGCCGGTCGGTCATGGTCAGTCCCGGACCGGCGTCCGGCTTGTAGAGCGCCCGCATCGGCGTCACCTCGTCACTTCGTCGTGCGTGTGATGTGTCCATCGGTGGTTCGTGGCCACCGTCGACCAGCCTCCCACAGGTCGGCCCGCGTGCGTCGCGGCTCCGGTCCGGTGTCGGCCTGGAGGCGCGGCTCGTCCCCGCCCCGCCGGTCGCGTGGGTGGGTGGTCGGCCGGGGTGGAGTCGGGCGGGGCGGGGTGATCGGCCGGGCGCCGGTCGTGGCGCGTGCAAACGACGACGGCGCGGCTGTCGCACGACGACGACGGCGTCGTTCGGCAGCGACGGACGCCGGCGCCGGTCGTTGCGCGTGCAAGGAGCGACGACGCCGCTGTCCCACGACGACGACGCGGTCGTTCGGCAGCGGCGGCGCGATCGCCTCGGAACCCTGGCCGCCCGGGTCAGACCTCGGTGAAGGGCTCCGCGTCGTCGAGTCGCACGCGCAGGCTCGGCGCCGCACGGCGACGGTTGCCGCCGGGGAGCACCCGCCGGGCCGACGAGCGCCGGATCACCTCGGCCTTCAGCGTCGCGGCGACCTCGGCCCCGTGCGCGTACGGGAACCGCACGATCGCCCGCACCGTCCCCGGGACCGCATCGCCCTCGACCGGCACCGGACCGAGCACGGGCCCGGCGGTCGCGTCCCCGAGCGCCTCGACCGCCGCCGTCACCGCCTCGTCCGTCCCGGTGAGCGTCGCGACGCGGACCGCGGGCGGGAAGTGCAGCTCGCGCCGGTCGGTGAGCTCGTCGTGCGCGGGGACGTCGAGGCGCCAGGTGGCCATCGCGGTGGCCAGCCGACCGCCGATGCCGACGAGGTAGACCTCGGCGCCGGGCGCACCCTTCGCGGCGGCGTTCGTCCAGAAGCGCAGGACATCCTCCTGCACGCGGAGCCCCTCCCGGGCGAGGAGACGCTCCCCGTCGAGGAGGAGCACGCACGCGTACCCGCCGGGTACGCTCGGCTCAGCGCCCCGGGTGGCGACGACGACGGCAGGACGCGCCGGGACCTCGTCGAGCGGTCGGGAGCCGTCCGCGACGACGATGCGCGTCCCCGGGAACGCCCGACCGAGTTCGTCGGCGGTGCGTTGTGCGCCCTGGCCGACGGGCTTGAGCTTGCCGCCGCCGCACGTCGGGCAGCGGAACCCGACCGCGAGGGCCCCGCAGAACCGGCACTGCGGCGTCGCGTTCCGGTGCGGCGTGCCGAGCGGACCACCGCACACCCGGCAGTGGGCCCGCTCGCCGCAGTCCGCGCACACCAGCCCCGTGCCGAAACCCGGGTTCGCGACCTGGACGAGCACGGGACCGTGCTGGCTCGCCTCGCGGGCCGCGCGCCACGCGGTGCTCGGGATGCGGGCCTGCGCGGCGAACCCCTCGGCGCTCGCCTGCTGCGCCGTCGGGATCACCTTCGGAGTGGGCACCCGGTACGGCGCGACCTCCTGCAGCCAGTGCAGCTCGACGAGCCGCTGCACGTCGGTGGAGCGGGCGTGTGCGAGGAGGAGCAGCGCGGCCCCCGACTGCGCCGTCCGGACCAGGGCGACGTCGCGGGTGTGCACGTACGGCGCCCGGGGCTCGACGAACGAGGCGTCCCCGTCGTCCCACATCGCGATGAGTCCGAGCTCGGTCGCCGGTGCGAAGACGGCCGTCCGGTTGCCGATCGCGACCACGGCGTGCGTCCGGGCCTGCAGCAGCGCCTTCGCCCGCTGCCCGTTCGTCTGCTTCGCGTCGAACCGGACGACCCGCTCCGTCGGCAGCACGGCGAGCAGGGCCCGTTCGAGGTCGGCGACGTCGCGGAAGTCCGGGACGGCGAGCACCGCGGACTGCTCCCGCGCCACGACGTGGGACGCGGCCTGGGCGAGGGTCGCGGCCCACCCCGGCACCCAGACGGGCTCCTCGGCGGAGCCGAGGTCGACGGGGTGGGGGACGGCGTCGACCGCAGCGCGACCGTGGTCGGCGAGGAGTGCCTCCAGGACGCCGTCGGCGTAGCCGGTGACGGGGACGGGCTCGACCGACGGCGGCGACCACGCGGTGTCGCGCGCCAGCCAGGCCTTCTCGGCCCGGACCTGCCGCGTCGGCACGGCGAGCCGGAGCACGTCCGAGGCGACACCTGCGGCACGGTCGGCGACGGCGCGCGCGAGGGTCCAGATCTCGGGCGCCAGGACGGGCGCGGGCGAGAGGACCTCCTCGACCTGGCTGAGCTCGCCGGGCCAGTCCCCCTCCGACGCGACCTCGACGACGTACGCGTCGGACATCCGCGCCCCGGTGCGGAGCGGCACCTTCACGCGCACCCCGGGCACGCAGTCGTCCTCGAGCTCGCTCGGCACCCGGTAGTCGAACAGACGGTCCAACTGCGGGAGCGGCGAGTCGAGGACGACGCGCGCGACGGTGGTCACACCCGGGCCTAGACGGCGGCGGTGACGAGTCCTGCTGCGGCGCGGAGCTCCTCGACGCGGTCGAGGCGCTCCCAGGTGAAGCCCGGGAGTTCACGACCGAAGTGGCCGTACGTCGCCGTGGTGGCGTAGCGCGGCTTGAGCAGGTCGAGGTCGCGGATGATCGCGGCCGGGCGCAGGTCGAACACCTGCAGGATCGCGGCCTCGATGGTGGCGTCGTCGACGTGGCCGGTGCCGAAGGACTCGACGTACAGGCCGACCGGCTTCGCGCGGCCGATCGCGTACGCGACCTGGACCTCGAGGCGGTCGGCGAGTCCGGCGGCGACGGCGTTCTTCGCGACCCAGCGGAGCGCGTAGGCGGCCGAGCGGTCGACCTTCGACGGGTCCTTGCCCGAGAACGCACCACCGCCGTGCCGGGAGGCACCGCCGTAGGTGTCCACGATGACCTTGCGACCGGTGAGTCCGGCGTCGCCCTGCGGGCCGCCGATCTCGAAGCGACCGGTCGGGTTCACGATGACGTCGACGTGGGACGAGTCGAGGTCGACCAGGTCGAGCACCGGGCGGATCACGTGCTCGGTGACGTCGGCCGTGAGCTGCTCGAGCGTGACGCTCGGAGCGTGCTGGGTCGAGAGCACGACGGTCTCGACGGTCTTCGGCACGACGCCGTCGTAGCCGACCGTGACCTGGGTCTTGCCGTCCGGACGGAGGTAGGGCAGCTCGCCGGACTTCCGGACCGCGGCGAGGCGCTCGGCCAGACGGTGGGCCAGCCAGATGGCGACCGGCATGTACTCGGGCGTCTCGTTCGTCGCGAAGCCGAACATGATGCCCTGGTCGCCGGCCCCCTGACGGTCGAGCGGGTCGACGCCCGCGCCGGACCGGCTGTCGAGCGACTCGTCGACGCCCTGGGCGATGTCGGGCGACTGCGCGCCGATCGACACCTCGACGCCGCAGGTGTGGCCGTCGAAGGAGACCTCCGACGAGTTGTACCCGATGCCCGTGATCACGTCGCGGACCAGCTTCGGGATCTCCACGTAGCCGGAGGTCGTCACCTCGCCGGCGACGTGCACGAGACCGGTGGTGACCATGGTCTCCACGGCGACGCGCGCGTGCGGGTCGACCTCGAGCAGTGCGTCGAGGATGGTGTCCGAGATCTGGTCGCAGATCTTGTCGGGGTGCCCCTCGGTCACCGACTCGGACGTGAAGAGGCGCAGGTTGCTCGTCGTCACCGCGGTCAGTCGGTGGGCTGCTGCTGCTTGGTGACCGTCAGCTTGTCCTCGTTGATCTCGTGGAGCGCGACGGAGAGCGGCTTGTCGTCGATCGTGGAGTCGACGAGCGGACCGACGTTGTCGAAGAGCGAGCCCTCGTGCAGGTCGGCGTAGTAGTCGTTGATCTGGCGGGCACGCTTGGACGCGAAGATCACGAGCGCGTACTTCGACTCGACCTTGGCGAGCAGGTCGTCGATGGGCGGGTCGATGATGCCCTGGGGGTTGGCCATGGTGTCTCCTGTCAACGTTCGTGTCGCGCCCGGTGGGCACAGCGCGGCCCCGGCTAGGGCGCAGTGAACAAGTCTACGACTTCGTGTGCCGCGGTGCTGACATCGGAGTTCACGATCTTCACGTCGAACTCGTCCTGCGCGGCGAGCTCCACCTTCGCCGTCTCGAGTCGACGCGCCTGCTCCTCGGGCGACTCGGTGCCGCGACCGATGAGCCGCCGGACCAGTTCCTCCCAGGTCGGCGGCAGCAGGAAGACGAGCACGGCCTCCGGCATGGCGTCCTTCACCTGGCGGGCACCCTGCAGGTCGATCTCGAGCATCACCCGATCGCCGGCGTCGAGCGCGCGGTCGATCGGCGGCCGAGGTGTGCCGTAGCGGTAGGAGTTGTGCACGGTCGCCCACTCGAGCAGTTCACGGTCGCGGATCATCCGGTCGAACTCGGCGTCGTCGACGAAGTAGTAGTGCACCCCGTCGACCTCGCCCGGGCGGGGCTTCCGTGTGGTGGCGGAGACGCTGAGGTTCACGTCCGGGAAGTGCTCGCGGATGTACGCGCTGACCGTGCCCTTGCCGACCGCGGTCGGGCCTGCGAGCACGACGAGCTTCGACGCGGTGCGCTTCCCGCCGCGGGCGGCGAGCCACTCGGCCAGGGCGTCCCGCTGCCGGACCCCGAGTCCGCCGAGGCGCTTGGACGAGGCGATGCGCAGCGTCCGCATGACGGCGTCGGCTCGCGCCGGACCGATGTTCTGCAGGGAGGTCAGCAGATCGCGGACCCGGAGGGACTTCTCTGCCGGGGCGCCCTCGTCGGACCAGGCGGCACGGCATACCTCGAGCGGTGTCCGCTCCCCCGCGACGACGGCAGCCTTGACCGCTGCCCGGGCGCGCCGGGCCGCGACCGCTGCCTGCGCGGCGGCGACACGGTCGACCTCCGGCGGGTTCCGGTGCGCCGGGAGCGCCTCGCGGTCGTTCCCGTCCGTCACGCGGCGGCCCCGAGTGCGGCGGCGATGCGGTCCGCGCGGTCCGCGACGAGCGCGGCGACCCCGTCCGGCCCGTCGACGAGCAGGCCGCGCGACTCGTTCACGAGCACCTGCTCGGCCCGGGAGCCGTAGAGCGAGCGGAGGTCCTCGATGCGGGCCCCCTGCGCGCCGAAGCCCGGCGCAAGCACCGGCGCGCTGCCGATGTCGTCGCCGGAGATGCCGAAGTCGCCGAGGTCGAGGGTCGCGCCGAGCACGAGCCCGACGTCGCCGAGGGGCGCATCGCCCGCGTTCCGGTTGTCGTCTGCCACGTCCTCGACGATACCGGCAGCCACGGTCCGGCCCGCACGCGGCCCCTCGGCGAGCACGGCCGTCTGCAGCACGCGCGCCTCGGGGTTGCTCGTCGCAGCGAGCACGAAGACACCCGCGCCGTTCGCCCGGGCCGTGTCGATCGTGCCGCGCAGCGAGCCGTACCCGAGGTACGGCGACACCGTCATGGCGTCCGCCCGGAACGGCCCGTCGCGGTCGATCCAGGCTTCCGCGTAGTCGTCACCGGTGCTGCCGATGTCGCCCCGCTTCACGTCGGCGACGACCAGGAGGCCCGCATCGCGCGCCCGACGGAGCGTCGCGTCGAGCGCGCGGAAGCCCGCCACCCCGGCGGCCTCGAAGAACGCGATCTGCGGCTTGACCACGGCGGCGCGGCCGGCGGCCGCGTCGACCAGGGTCGCGCCGAACGCGGTGAGGCCCTCCTCGTCGCGGCCGAGCCCCCACGCCGCCAGGGTGGCGGCGTGGGGGTCGATGCCGACGCACAGCGCCGAACGCGACGCCATGGCGGACGCGAGCCGGACGCCGAAGGAGGCCGCGCCTCCCCCCATCGGCACGGCCGACCGACCGCTGGCGCGTCGGTCCGGGACCGGCGGCGTGGACCCAGGCTGTGCCACCGCGCTCACCAGGTGGCGCGCTCGAGCGCGTAGTCCTGCAGGCTGCGGACCGTGTGCTCGGTGCCGATCGTCTCGATCGCGGCGACCGCCGCGCCGAGCTGGGCGATCGTCGTGAAGAGCGGCTTGTCCGCGGCGACCGTGGCCGCACGGATCTCGTAGCCGTCCGCACGACCAGCCGCGCCGGACGGGGTGTTGATGACGATGTCGACCTCGCCGCGGGCGAGCAGGTCGACGACGCTCTCCCCGCCCTCGCTGTACTTCCCGACCAGCGTGACCTCGATGCCGTTGCGGCGGAGGACCTCGGCGGTGCCCTCGGTCGCGGTGATCGTGAAGCCGAGCTGCTGCAGACGGTGGATCGGCAGGACGACCTGCCGCTTGTCGGTGTCGGCGACGCTCACGAAGACCGTGCCGCTCGTCGGCAGTCCGCCGTACGCCGCGTCCTGCGACTTGAGGAACGCCCGCGGGAAGTCACGGTCGATGCCCATGACCTCGCCGGTGGAGCGCATCTCGGGGCTGAGCACCGAGTCGACGACCTGCCCGTCGTGGGTGCGGAAGCGGCGGAAGGGCAGCACGGCCTCCTTCACGGCGACCGGCGCCTGCGCGGGCACCGACGAGCCGTCCCGCTCGGGCAGCAGGCCCTCGGCGACGAGCGCGTCGATCGAGGTCCCGGTCATGACGCGGCTCGCGGCCTTCGCCAGCGGGATGCCGAGCGCCTTCGAGACGAAGGGCACCGTGCGGCTGGCACGGGGGTTCGCCTCGAGGACGTAGAGCACGCCGGCGCCGATCGCGAACTGGACGTTCAGCAGGCCCTGCACGCCGATGCCGCGGGCGATCCGCTCGGTGGCCTCGACCACGCCGCGGATCTCCGCCTTGCCGAGTCCGACCGGGGGCAGGGTGCACGCGGAGTCGCCGGAGTGGATGCCGGCCTCCTCGATGTGCTCCATGATCCCCCCGACGTAGAGCCGCTCGCCGTCGAAGAGGGCGTCCACGTCGATCTCCACCGCGTCGTCGAGGAAGCGGTCGACCAGCAGCGGCAGCTCCGGACCGATGATCGCCTGGTCGGCCATCCGGTCGAAGTAGTCCGCGAGGGCGGCCGGGTCGTACACGATCTCCATGCCGCGCCCGCCGAGCACGAAGGACGGGCGGACGAGGACCGGGTAGCCGATCTCCTCCGCCACCGCGGTCGCGCTCGCGAGGTCGTGGGCCGTGCCGTTGCGCGGTGCGAGGAGCCCGGCTTCGTCGAGGATCGCGGAGAACTGCCCGCGCTCCTCGGCGGAGTCGATCGCGGACGGCGAGGTACCGAGGATCGGGATGCCCGCGGCCTCGAGCGGCTTCGCGAGCCCGAGGGCGGTCTGCCCGCCGAGCTGCACGACCACGCCGACGAGCTCGCCGGACGCCGCTTCGGCCGCGATGACCTCGAGGACGTCCTCGGTGGTGAGCGGCTCGAAGTACAGGCGGTCCGAGGTGTCGTAGTCGGTCGAGACCGTCTCGGGGTTGCAGTTGATCATGATCGTCTCGAACCCGGCGTCGCTCAGCGCGAAGGACGCGTGCACGCAGGAGTAGTCGAACTCGACGCCCTGGCCGATGCGGTTCGGGCCGGAGCCGAGGATGACGACCTTCTTGCGGTCGCTCGCGGCGACCTCGGTCTCGGCGTCGTACGACGAGTAGTGGTACGGCGTGAGGGCCGGGAACTCACCGGCGCAGGTGTCGACCGTCTTGAAGACCGGCCGGATGCCGAAGCCGTGGCGGGCGTCGCGCGCCTGCTGCTCGGAGATCCCACGCAACGATGCGATCTGCGCGTCCGAGAACCCGTGCTCCTTGGCCCAGCGCAGGGTGTCCGCGTCCAGGGTCTCGGCGGCGGCGACCTCGGACGCGACCTCGTTGATGAGCACGATCTGGTCGATGAACCACGGGTCGATCTTCGTGGCCTCGAACACCTCGGCCGCGGTGGCGCCGGCGACGAGCGCCTGCTGCACGGTGACGATGCGCCCGTCGGTCGGGATCGCCGACTTCGCGAGCAGGGCGTCCTTGTCGAGTTCCGCCGCCGGGGTGTCCCAGTGGAACGACGATCCGCGCTTCTCGAGCGAGCGGAGCGACTTCTGCAGGGCGGTGGCGTAGTTGCGGCCGATCGCCATCGCCTCGCCGACGCTCTTCATCGTCGTGGTCAGGGTGGCGTCCGCCGCGGGGAACTTCTCGAACGCGAACCGCGGGGTCTTCACGACCACGTAGTCGAGCGTCGGCTCGAAGCTCGCCGGCGTGACCCGGGTGATGTCGTTCTCGATCTCGTCGAGGCGGTACCCGATGGCGAGCTTCGCGGCGATCTTCGCGATCGGGAAGCCGGTGGCCTTCGACGCGAGCGCCGACGAACGGGAGACGCGGGGGTTCATCTCGATGACGATGACGCGGCCGTTCGACGGGTCGACGGCGAACTGGATGTTGCAGCCACCGGTGTCGACACCGACACGACGGATGATGTCGATGCCGATGTTCCGCATGTTCTGGTACTCGCGGTCGGTCAGCGTCAGCGCGGGCGCGACGGTGATCGAGTCGCCGGTGTGGACGCCGACCGGGTCGACGTTCTCGATCGAGCAGATGACGACCGTGTTGTCGAAGTTGTCGCGCATCAGCTCGAGCTCGTACTCCTTCCAGCCGAGGATCGACTCCTCGAGGAGCACCTCGGTGGTCGGGCTGGACTGGAGGCCGTCACCCACGAAGCGGACGAGCTCCTCCTCGTTGTACGCGAACCCCGAGCCGAGGCCGCCCATCGTGAAGGACGGCCGGACGACGAGCGGGTAGCCGAGGTCCTGCGCGTACTCCTTGGCTTCCTCGAGCGTGTGCGCGATGTGGCTCCGGGCGACGTCGGCGCCGGACTCGAGCACGAGCTCCTTGAAGAGCTGGCGGTCCTCACCGCGCTGGATCGCGTCGACCTTGGCGCCGATGAGCTCGACGCCGTACTTGTCGAGGATGCCCTCGGCGTCGAGCTTGATGGCCGCGTTGAGCGCTGTCTGGCCGCCGAGGGTCGGCAGGACCGCGTCGGGCTGCTCGACCTTGATGATCTCCTCGAGCGACGCGCTCGTGATCGGCTCGATGTAGGTCGCGTCGGCGAAGTCCGGGTCGGTCATGATCGTCGCCGGGTTCGGGTTGACGAGGATGACGCGGACGCCCTCGGCTCGGAGGACGCGGCACGCCTGGGTGCCGGAGTAGTCGAACTCGGCGGCCTGCCCGATGACGATCGGACCGGAGCCGATGACGAGGACGGAGTTGATGTCTGCGCGCTTCGGCATCAGTTGGCTTCCTTGGTGACGTCGGCTGCGGGGGTCGTGGCGTCGGCGGTCGCCGCGTCGAGCGGCTTCCCCTCGCGACGGGCTCGGACCAGGTCCCCGAACCGGTCGAACAGGTACATGGAGTCGTGCGGGCCGGCCGCGGCCTCGGGGTGGTACTGCACGCTGAACGCGGGCACGTCGAGCGCACGGAGACCCTCGACCACGTTGTCGTTGAGCGAGTAGTGCGACACCTCGACGCGACCGAACCCGGCCGGCGACTCGAGGACCTCGCCGAGGGGTGCGTCGACCGCGAAGCCGTGGTTCTGGCTCGTGATCTCGACCTTGCCCGTGGTGGTGTCGAGCACCGGCTGGTTGATGCCGCGGTGTCCGAAGGGCAGCTTGTAGGTGCCGAAGCCGAGCGCACGCCCGAGCAGCTGGTTGCCGAAGCAGATGCCGAAGAACGGTCGCCCCGTCTTCAGCGACTCCTGCAGCAGCGACACCTGCGCGTCGCTCGCCGCCGGGTCACCGGGTCCGTTCGAGTAGAAGAGCGCGTCGGGGTCCAGCGCTTCGAGCGCTTCGGCCGTGATGTCCTGCGGCACGACGTGCACCTCGAAGCCGCGCTCGGCGAGGTAGCGCGTGGTCGAGGCCTTCACGCCGAGGTCGAGCACGGCCAGTCGGCCGATCTGCTCGCCGACCGCCGGGACGACGTAGGTCTCCGGCGTCGACACGACGGCAGAGAAACTGGCCCCGGCCATGGTGGCCTGTGCCCGCACCGCGTCCAGCTGCGACTCGGCGGACAGCTCCGCATCGGGTCCGCTGAACACGCCGCCCTTCATGGCACCGGCGTCACGGATCCGGCGGGTGAGCGCGCGGGTGTCGACGCCCGAGATGCCGACGATGCCGTCCCGCACCAGGTGGTCGTCGAGCGTGGCGTTCGCCCGGTGGTTCGAGACGATGCGGCTGGGGTCACGCACCACGTAGCCGGCGACCCAGATGCGACGGGACTCCGGGTCCTCGTCGTTGACGCCCGTGTTGCCGATGTGCGGCGCGGTCTGCACCACGATCTGCCCGGCGTAGGACGGGTCGGTCAGCGTCTCCTGGTAGCCCGTCATCCCGGTCGCGAAGACCACTTCACCCAGGGTTCGGCCTCGGGCGCCGTACGCCCGTCCCTCGTAGCGGGTGCCGTCCTCGAGGACCAGTACGGCCCGTTCGCGTGTCATCAGTTCGTCCCTTCGCCCGCGGTGTGCGGGTGCTCGTGCTTCGTCGTCAGTCCCTGCAGGGCGGCGAGTGCTGCTGCAGCGTCGCCCTCCAGGAACCGGAAGTAGGTGTCGAGGTCCGTCGCACCTGCGGCGCCGGTCGCCGTCCATCGCAGACGGACCAGTCCCCCGGGTTCGACGACCCGGTCGATGGCCCAGGTCGCGCGGTCGGCGCCGCGGAGGGCGTCGGCAGCGACCCAGCGGTCGGCTGCTCCGGCGTGGTGCAGGACCACGCCGCGCTCGTGGACGGTCACGCCGCCGCGGCTGCGGAAGCCCAGGCCGCCCGCCGTGATCCGCTCCAGCGGCTGGTCGGCGCGGGTCGTCGCGACGGTGAACCCGTCCCACGACCCGGCCTGCGGACCCGGGTCCGCGGGCACCGGCACGGGAGGCACGGCTGCGGCCTGCGCGCGGGTCCGGCTCCGCCAGGTGCGCGCCATGGCGACGAAGAGCAGCGCCACCAGGAGGAGGATGACCCCACCCGTGAGCCACCGGGCCGCGTCGCCGCTCACCGTGCCGCCGCCCGGACGCCTGCGGCGTGCGCCGCTACGGTCCCGGCATCGACGACCGCGCCGTCGAGGACGGTCGGGAAGCCGTGGTGGAAGGTCGCGACGACCCGACCGGGCAGGCGCATGCCGAGGTACGGCGAGTTCTGTGACTGGCCGGCGAGGTCGGCGACCGAGAAGTCGCGCACCGCGCTCGGGTCGTACAGCGTGACCTCGGCCGGCGCTCCCTCGGCGATGCGCTGGCCGTGGCCCTCGACCCGTCCGATGCGTGCCGGGGCCTCGGACAGCACCCGCGCGACGTCGGCCCAGCCGAGCTGCCCGCTCTCGACCACGGCTGCCTGCACGATGCTGAGCGCGGACTCGAGGCCGACCATGCCGTTCGCGGCGGCAGGCCACTCGCAGCACTTCGCCTCCGAGGTGTGCGGCGCGTGGTCGGTCGCAACGATGTCGATCGTGCCGTCCGCCAGGGCTGCCCGGAGGGCGTCGACGTCCTCGCGGGCGCGGAGCGGTGGGTTCACCTTGTAGCGGGCGTCGTACCCGGGCGCGCCGTCGACCCCGGCGATGAGGTCCTCGGTGAGGACGAGGTGGTGCGGCGTCACCTCGGCGGTGACGTCGATGCCGCGGGACTTCGCCCAGCGGATGACCTCGACGCTGCCGGCGGTCGACACGTGGCAGACGTGGAGCCGCGCGCCGACGTGGTCGGCGAGGAGCACGTCCCGGGCGATGATCGCCTCTTCGGCCACTGCCGGCCAGCCCGCGAGCCCGAGCTCCGACGACAGCCGTCCCTCGTTCATCTGGGCGCCGATGGTCAGGCGCGGCTCCTGGGCGTGCTGCGCGATGACGCCGCCGAAGCCCTTGACGTACTCGAGGGCACGGCGCATGAGCAGCGGGTCGGCGACGCACGAGCCGTCGTCCGAGAACACCCGGACCCGCGCGCGGCTCGTCGCCATCGCGCCGATCTCCGACAGGTGCGTGCCCTGGAGGCCCTGCGACACCGCGCCGATCGGCCGGACCGTGACGTAGCCGGCGTCGTCGCCGAGCGCCTGGACCTGCTCGACGACCCCGGCGGTGTCCGCGACCGGGTTCGAGTTGGCCATCGCGTTCACGGCGGTGAAGCCGCCGGCGGCCGCGGCGCGGGACCCGGTGAGGACGGTCTCGGCCTCCTCGCCGCCGGGCTCGCGGAGGTGGGTGTGGAGGTCGACGAGGCCGGGCAGCGCGACGAGACCGTCCGCGTCCACGACCGTCGCGCCGGCCGCGTCGAGACCGGACCCGACCGCGGTGACGTGGCGTCCCTCCAGACGGATGTCGGCACGCGTGCCGTCGACCAGCTGCGCGCCGCGGATGAGGTGGGCGGTCATGCGACGGGCTCCTTCGTGGGTGCTGCGGCCGGCTGCGCGACCGAGGTCGCCGGAGCCGATCCGGTGAGGGCCAGGTAGAGGACGGCCATGCGGACGCTGACGCCGTTCGCGACCTGCTCGACGACGGTCGAGCGGGGGTCGTCGGCCGCGACGCCGGCGATCTCGAGGCCGCGGTTCATCGGCCCCGGGTGCATGATCAGCGTCCGCTCGGACAGCCCCGCCGCGCGGGCGGCGGTCAGGCCGAAGTGCCGGGTGTACTCGCGCTCGTTCGGGAAGAACGCGTCGTGCATGCGCTCCTGCTGGATGCGCAGGAGCATCACGACGTCCGGGTCCTCCGCCAGGGCGACGTCGAGGTCGTGGTGGACCGCGGCGCCGAACGGACGGTCGACCGCGGGCAGCAGGGTCGGCGGGGCGACGAAGGTCACCTCGGCCCCGAGCGTCGCGAGCAGCCAGGCGTTGCTCCGCGCCACGCGGCTGTGCAGGACGTCGCCGACGATCGCGACCCGGACCCCGTCGAGGCCCTTCCCGCGGCTCGCGGCACCGTGCAGCCGGCGGCGCATGGTGAAGGCGTCGAGCAGCGCCTGGGTGGGGTGCTCGTGCGTGCCGTCCCCGGCGTTCACGACCGGGACGTCGATCCAGTCCGCGTCCGCGAGCACGCGCGGCGCGCCCGAGGCACCGTGCCGCATCACGATGCCGTCGATGCCCATGGCCCCGAGCGTCTGGACGGTGTCCTTGAGCGACTCGCCCTTGGAGACGCTCGAGCCCTTCGCGGCGAAGTTGATGACGTCGGCGGAGAGGCGCTTGGCGGCGGCCTCGAACGAGATGCGGGTCCGGGTGGAGTCCTCGAAGAAGAGGTTCACGACCGTCTTGCCGCGGAGGGCCGGGAGCCGCTTCACTTCGCGGGTGTTCACCTCGGCCATCTCCTCGGCGACGTCGAGGATACCGATCGCGTCGGCCCGCGAGAGGTCGGCGGTGGAGAGCAGGTGCTTCACGAGGTCACCCCCGTGCGATGCGCGGCGGGCTGCTGCGCGGCGGGCTGCTGCGCGGCGGGCTGCTGCGGCTCGATCTGCTCGATGACGACCTCGTCGCGGCCGTCGGTCTCGGTCAGCCGCAGCGTCACGCGCTCGTCGGAGGCCGTCGGGAGGTTCTTGCCGACGTGGTCCGCCCGGATCGGCAGCTCGCGGTGCCCGCGGTCGACGAGGACGGCGAGCCGCACCGCCCGCGGACGGCCGATCCCCTGCAGGGCGTCGAGCGCCGCGCGCACGGTGCGGCCGGAGTACAGCACGTCGTCGACGAGCACGACGACCTTGCCGTCGATGCCGCTCGTCGGGATCGTCGTGCGGTGCGGCGCGCGACCGATGCCGTGCCCGAGGTCGTCCCGGTGCATCGTCACGTCGAGGGTTCCGAGCCGCTGCTCGCGGTCGGCCGCCCACTCGGGCTCGATGTCGGACAGGATCACCGCGAGGCGCTCCGCCAGGACGGCACCCCGCGTCGGGATGCCCAGGAGCACGAGGTCCGAGGCGCCGTGGTTGGCCTCGAGGATCTCGTGCGCGATGCGTGTCAGAGCACGCGTGATGTCGGTGTTCTGCAGGACCGTTCTGGTGCCCACGCCGACCTCCTTCCCCGCCTCACCGGACGGACTTAAAGGACGCTGACGTGGTCAACCCTACCGGGACTCCCGGTCTCCTGCGACCGTCCGACCGGACGGTGCGTCGTGCTGCTTCGCACCGGGGGCCCGGCCGCCCGCGACGGCGCCGAGGACGCCGTTCACGAAGCCGGCGGACTCCTCGGTGGACAGCGACTGCGCGAGCTCAACCGCCTCGGCGATCGCGACCGCGTCGGGGACCTCGCTGTTGAACCGGAGCTCCCAGACGCCCATCCGGAGGATGCACCGGTCGAGCACGGGCATCCGCGCGATGGACCAGCCCTGGGCGTGGTCGACGATCACGGAGTCGATCTCGTGCCGTGCCTCGTCGACGCCCGTGACGATCTGGCGGGCGTAGTCCCAGCTCGAGGCGCGCTCGGGCTGGTCGAGGTGCCGGACGGTCTCCGTGGCGAGGACGTCAGCGATCGGCAGGTCGCGGACCTCTGCCACGTACAGCATGTCGAGGGCGCGCTTGCGGGCCTTCGAACGAGCACTCATAGGACGAGCGCCTAGTTGTTGACGCGGCCGAGGAAGCTGCCGTCGCGCGTGTCGATCTTCACGGTGGTGCCGTTCTCCAGGTACAGCGGGACCTGGATGCGGTGACCGGTCGCGATGATCGTCGCGTCCTTCGTGCCACCGGACGAACGGTCGCCCTGGAGCCCCGGCTCGGTCTCGACCTCGGTGACGATCGACGTCGGGAGCTCGATGTAGAGCGGGTTGCCCTCGTTCATCGCGATGGTGACCATCGCGGACTCGAGGAGGTAGTTCTTCGCGTCGCCGACGACGGTCTCCGAGACGGGGATCTGGTCGTAGGTGTCGGTGTCCATGAACACGTAGGACTCGCCGTCCTGGTACAGGTACTGGTAGTCGCGGCGGTCGACGGTCGCGGTGTCGATCTTGGCGCCCGCGTTGAACGTGCGGTCGACGACCTTGCCGGAGACGACGTTCTTGAGCTTGGTGCGGACGAACGCACCGCCCTTGCCCGGCTTGACGTGCTGGAACTCGACGACCGACCAGAGCTGGCCGTCGATGATGAGAACGGCGCCGTTCTTGATGTCAGTGGTGCTCGCCATGGGTCTTCCGTTCGATGGTGTTGTGAAGGTCTCGCGGACGCGGGGTCCGGCGCGGCGGTCGCTGGCCGGATCGGCGCGACGCCCCGTCGAGTGTAGCGGACGGGGTCGTGCCGCCCCGCGCGGCGCCGCGCGGCGGCGTCCGGTGCGGCGGCCTCGCACCGTGCGACCGCATCCGGGACGGTGCGAGGCTGCCCACAGCGTGCGACGTTGTTCCGCCGCACCGTGTGCACAACCTCGCACCGTGCACGGAGCACCTCGCACGGTGCCTGCGCCCCGTCCGCTCAGTCCCGCCGCCGCGCCCGCCACGCGTCGAGCGCAGCCCACCCGAGCAGCACCACGGCCGCCCCGCCGAGCAGCCCGCCGGCCGCCCCGGTCGAGAGCACCGCCGTCGGCCGCGCCGGCAGGGTCAGGTACACGATCGCCAGGATCCCCGCCCCGGAGCCGAGCAGCACGAGCAGGATCCGCCGGATCAGTCCCGTGACGAGCCGTCGGTCCTGCCGGTCGCCGAAGAGACGGATGTTGACCGACAGGCGACCGGTCTCGATGGCCTCGGTGATGCGGTCCACCCGCCGCGGGAGCTTCCGCGCCGCCGACACGACCCCGAACAGCTCGCGGACCGCGACGTCGCGCAGGGCCGACGGTCGCAACTGGTCACGGATCTGCTGCTTCGCGAGGTCGCGGGACTCCTCGAGCAGGTCGAACGACGGCGTCAGCGTGCGGAGCGTCCCCTCGAAGATCGCGAGGGCGCGGGCAGCCGCCACGAAGTCCGGCGGCGGCTTCAGCCGGTAGCGCCCGAACACCTCGACGGCGTCGTCGACGGTCTGCACCCCGATCCGCGCGCCCGGCCCGAGCTCATCTGCGACGAACCGCGCGATGTCGCGCCGGAAGTCGGCCTCGTCGCGCGGATCGCGCACCGGGGCCATCCGCAGGACGTTGTCGGCGATCCGGGCCGTGTCGTCCTGCAGGTAGCCGGCCAGCAGGTCCTGGACCGTGTCCCGGAGACCCGGGTCGAGCCTCCCGACCGAACCGAAGTCGATCAACGCGGGCCGACCGTCGGGCAGGAGCACGACGTTCCCCGGGTGGAGGTCCGCGTGGTACAGCCCGTCGAAGACCACCTGCCGGAGGAATGCCCGCAGGATCGCGCGCATCGGCGCGTCCAGGTCGCGGTCGGTGCGCTGCGCACGCAGCGCACTGAGCGTCTCGCCCTCGAGGAACTCCATGACGAGCACCCGTCGTCCCGACAGTTCGGGGTACGGGACGGGCAAGTAGACCTCGTCGGGGCGGGCGCTCCGCGCCTGCGCGGCCCGGAGCGCGGCGAGGTTCCTTGCCTCGGAGGAGAAGTCCACCTGCCGGACCAGGTCCGCCGCGTACTGCGCGGCCACGTCCACCACGCCGACCTGCCGGGCCTCGGTGCTCGTGCGCGCCAGGAACCGCACGACCCGCAGCGCGATGTCCACGTCGCGGCGCACGGCGGCGTCGATGCCGGGCCGCTGGACCTTGACCGCGACCTCGGTGCCGTCGTGCAGCCGGGCCCGGTGCACCTGCGCGATCGACGCCGCGGCCACCGGTTCGGGGTCGAACGCGGCGAAGACCTCGTCGACCGGAGCGTGCAGGTCGGTCGCGAGCAGCTCGGCGACCTCGGCGGCGGGAGCCGGTGCCACGTTGCGCTGCAGGTGGGCGAGGCCCTCGGTCCACTCCTCCGGCAGCAGGTCGTCCCGCGTCGAGAGCAGTTGGCCCATCTTGACGAAGCCGCCGCCCGCCTCCTCGAGGGCGCGTCGCAGGTGCTCGGCCTGGTCGCGTCGGAGGTCGCTCGTCGCGGGGTCGTGTGAGAAGTCGAGGCGGCGGAACGGCACGAGGTGGTGGCGTCGGGCGATGCGCAGGAGTTCGGCGAAGCGGCGGCCGCGGGTTCGCAGGCTGCCGACGTCCGCGTCCTGCTGGCCGAGGTCGCTCAGGCGGGGCGGGGTGGGCACCCAGCCAGTGTGCTCCCGTGGCCTGGGTCCGCCGCGTGTGCGTCGGGTACGCAGGTTCCTCCTGCACCGGCCTGGAGGCACGGGGCGTTCTGCACAGGTCGGGCTGCGGTCACCCCGGGGTCGGTTCGCGGACGTCAGGATGCGGGGATGGAGACAGCACTCATCAGCGCGGTGATCGCCGCAGCTGCGGCGATCTGCGCCGCCGTGGTCAGTTGGTTCGGGGCATTCCAGTCGCAGCGGTCAGCGGATCGGGAGCACGCGTGGCGGCGCTTCGTCTGGTCGATCGGTGACCAGCGCAGCAAGGCGGAGTACGACATCTCGATCGCTGTGCTCCGCGAACTCGAGCACGTAGCGTGGTGGTCCAAGTCAGACCGGGGGCTCGCCACGCGCGCGCTGCGCCGGGTGACTCCCCCGGACGAACGGTACGACGACAGAGAGGAGCATCGCTGATGCCCATCTTGAAGCCGCTGCCCGACGCCATGGACCCGGACCGTGACGATGACGAGTACTGGGCGTACGAGAACGGCGCCACGGTCCCGAAGTACCTGGAATGGCGTCGCACCGGCGTGCTCACCGTGTCGATGCGCGTCAAGTGGTGGTGGCGGCGGACTCGGCGCGTCCTGCGCTGAACCCGAGCCACGGACCTGCTAGACGCCGACCTCCTGGTACGCCGTGAAGAGCAGGTGGTCCTCCGGACCCTCGAGCGTCGTCGGCTTGCCCACCCCGTCGAGGATGATGAACCGCAGCATGCCGGCGCGCGCCTTCTTGTCACGGCGCATCGTCGCGAGGAGCCCCTCCCACCGGCCGATGCCGTAGGTGGTCGGCAGCTCGAGCGACTCGAGGATCGCGCGGTGCCGGTCGACCGTGGCGTCGTCGAGGTGCCCGGTGAGCCGCGCGAGCTCCGCGGCGAACACCATGCCGACGGCGACCGCGGCACCGTGGCGCCACTGGTAGCGCTCAGCGTGCTCGATCGCGTGCCCCAGCGTGTGCCCGTAGTTGAGGATCTCGCGGCGGCCCTGCTCGGTGAAGTCGTCCGACACCACCTGCGCCTTGAGCTCGATCGCGAGCTCGACCACGCGCCGGAACTCGGGTGTCGTCGGGTCGGTCACCCGATCGACGTCCGCCTCGATGACGTCGAGGATCTCCGGCACGGCGATGAAGCCGGCCTTCACGATCTCCGCGAACCCGGTCAGGATCTCGTTGCGCGGCAGGGAGCGGACCAGGTCGAGGTCCGCGACGACCGCACGGGGGGCGGAGAAGGAACCGACGAGGTTCTTGCCCTCGTTCGTGTTGATCCCGGTCTTGCCACCGACGCTCGCGTCGACCATGCCGAGCACGCTCGTCGGGATCGCCACGTACGGGACCCCACGGAGCCAGGTCGCGGCGACGAAGCCGGCGAGGTCCGTGACGGCTCCCCCGCCGAGCCCGATGACGGCGTCGGTGCGGGTGAAGTCCGACTGGCCCATGATCTGCCAGCAGAACGCGGCGACCTCGACCCGCTTCGCCGCCTCGGCGTCCGGCACCTCGGCGATCAGGGCGTCCAGGCCGGCCGCGACGAGGAGCGCACGCAGGTCGTTCGCGCGTGCGCCGAGCGTCGGCGCGTGCACGATGAGCACCTTCGCGACGCGGGGTCCGAGGAGGGCGGGCACGGAGCCGAGCAGGCCCGAGCCGACCGCGACGACGTACCCGTCGTCCCCGCCGACGCGGATCTCGGTGGTGCCAGCGGGCAGGGCGGGTTCGGTCACGGTGTCCCTCCGGTGTGCTCGGGCGCGTCGATCGTGCCCGGTTCGCCGTCGCGTACCCACGCGACGACCTCGTCCACCACGCGGGACATCGGCCGCCGCGAGGTGTCCACGACGATGTGGGCGAGCTCGGCGTACGTCGCCGCACGCTCGTCCAGGATGGTCTGCCAGGCGTCGATGCCGCCGTCCGCGAGCAGGGGCCGGTCACTCCCGGCGATCCGCTCGGCCACGGCCTCCGGCGACACCGTCAGGAGCACGATCCGTGCACCGACGAGCGACTCGCGGGTCGCGGCGTGCGTCACGGCTCCCCCGCCGACAGCGACGACCCCGCCGGTGGTGACCGCGTCACGGACGGCGTCGGCCTCGAGCTCCCGGAACGCCGGCTCGCCACGCGTGGCGAAGATCGCCGGGATCGGGCCGTGCTCGCGCACGATCACCCGGTCGGTGTCGGTGAAGGGCACGCCGAGCGCCTTCGCGACCCGCTTGCCCACGCTCGACTTGCCGGCGCCCATCGGCCCGATGACAACGACGGGCGCGGTGAGGCGGCCGGTGCGTGGACTGCCGCCGCCGCGCGGACCGCCCACACGCGGATCGCCCGAGTGCGAGCCGTCCCCGCGCGGACCGCCGGCCCGCGGACCCGCCGTCACAGGACGGGCGCGGAGTCCGCGGACTCGGTGCGACGGGAGCGGAGCGTCTCCGGGATCGACGCCAGGTAGGCGTCGAGGTTCCGCTTCGTCTCCGCGACGTTGTCGCCGCCGAACTTCTCGAGCACGGCGTCAGCGAGCACGAGCGCCACCATGGCCTCGGCGACGACGCCGGCGGCCGGCACCGCGCAGACGTCGGAACGCTGGTGGTGTGCGGACGCGTCCTCACCGGTGGTCACGTCGATCGTGTGCAGCGCGTGCGGGACGGTCGCGATCGGCTTCATACCGGCGCGGACGCGGAGCACCGTACCGGTGGACATACCGCCCTCGGTGCCGCCCGCTCGGTCGGTCGTGCGGACGATCTCGCCGTCCTCGCGGTACAGCTCGTCGTGCGCCTCCGAGCCCCGGCGTCCCGCGGTCGCGAAGCCGTCCCCGACCTCGACGCCCTTGATCGCCTGGATGCCCATGATCGCGGCCGCGAGACGCGCATCGAGACGGCGGTCCCACTGCACGTGCGACCCGAGCCCCGGGGGCACCCCGTAGAACAGCACCTCGACGACCCCGCCGAGGGTGTCGCCGTCCTTCTTCGCGGACTCGACCTCGGTGACCATCCGCGCCGACGTCTCGGCGTCGAAGCACCGGAGCTGGTCGTCGTCGAGCCGGTCGACGTCCTCGGGCAGCGGCAGCGCGGTGCCGTCGGGGACGCGGACCGTGCCGACCTGCAGCGTGTGCGCGACCGACCGGATGCCGAGCACGGCGAGGAAGGACTTCGCGACCGCGCCGAGTGCGACACGGGCAGCGGTCTCGCGGGCGGACGCGCGCTCGAGGATCGGCCGGGCCTCGTCGAACCCGTACTTCTGCATCCCGACGAGGTCGGCGTGACCGGGACGCGGACGGGTCAGCGGGGCCGAGCGGCCGCGCGACATGTCGGTCTGCTCGACGGGCTCGGGGCTCATCACCTCGACCCACTTGGGCCACTCGGTGTTGCCGATGCGGATCGCGATCGGGCTGCCCATCGAGTACCCGTGCCGGACACCGCCGGACACGTGGAGCTCGTCCTGCTCGAACTTCATGCGGGAGCCCCGGCCGTACCCGAGCTTGCGGCGCGCGAGGTCGGTACGGATGGACTCGAACGACACCGGGACACCCGCGGGCAGGCCCTCGAGCATCGCGATCAGTTCGGGTCCGTGGGACTCACCAGCAGTCAACCAACGAAGCATGGCCCAATCCTCCCACAGCACGGTGCCGCGAGACGTCGCAGCGGGTCACTGGTAGTCGGGATGCGCCCGGAGCCACGCCTGGAACTTCGCGACCGCGACCTGGTGCTCGGCGAACGTGTCCGAGAACACGGTCTCGCCCGTCTCCAGGTTCACGGTGACGAAGAAGAGCCACTTGCCCTTCGCCATGTTGGTCACGGCCTTGATCGCGACGTCGCCCGGGTTCGAGATCGGTGCCGGCGGCAGACCCTTGTGGACGTAGGTGTTGTACTTGTTCGACGCGTCGTTCCGCTCGGCGTCGGTGGTGGTCACCCGGTGCGTGTTGCCGGTCCCGTAGGCGACGGTCGCGTCGGACTGCAGGGCCATGCCGTCGTCGAGCCGGTTCTGGAAGACGCGCGCGACCTTCGGGTAGTCGGCGGCGAGACCGGCCTCCTTCTGCACGAGGGACGCGAAGATGATGACGCGCTCCTGGTCTTCCTCGGCCACTCCGGCGGACGCCAGGTGCTCCTTCATCGTGTCGACCATCGACTGGAAGTACTGCTTCGCGGTCCACCCCGGGTTGATCGGGTACGTCGCCGGGAAGAGCCAGCCCTCGAGGGTCGTCGCGTTCGCCGGGAGCCCGTACGCGGACACGTCCTTCGCCGCAGCGGTGACCTCGGCCTTCGTCAGGCCCGCCTTCGAGACCATCCCGGCCTCGATGTCCGCGAGGGCCGTCCCCTCCGGGATCACGATCGACGCCTTGACGGCGTTGGCGGGGTCCTGCAGTGCCGTGAGGGCCGCCTTCGAGCTCATCTCCTTCTTGAGGGTGTACGAGCCGGGCTGGAACTGGACGTCGGGTGACTGCAGCAGGAGCTTGTAGAAGACCTTCGAGCTCTTCACGACGTCGCTGCGCTGCAGCGTCTTCGCGACGTCCTCGCCGATGTCGCCCTGCCGGATCGTGATGGTGACCTTGCCGGTCCCGTCGCCGCTGTAGTCGTCGGACTCCTGGGCGCCGGTGATCGCTGCGACGACCTGCTGCACCTTCGGTGCGATGAACTGGTAGCCGGCGACGCCGCCTGCGAGCACGATCGCGACGATGACGAGGCCGGCGATGAGCGGGCCGCGTCGGCGCGGCGGCCGCGGGTCACGACCCCGACGGGAGGCACGGCCTCCCCCGCCTCGTCCCTCGCCACCGCGTGCTGCCGCGGCTCGCGATGCGTCCTCGGCCGGGACCACGTGCTCGCCGGTGAGGAGCGCGGTCACCTCCGGGTGCAGCTCGTCGGCGCTCGTCGCGACCGGGGCGTCCGCGGGGGACACCGGTCGGCTGCGGTCGCGACGGGTGACCGGTTCGTCACGGTCGACATCGAAGCCGCCCGGGTCGGCCGGCGCACGGTCGGCCTGCGCCCGATCGACTCCTGCCCGCGCGGCCTGCGCACGGTCGTGTTCCGCCGTCGCGGCGTCTGCCCGCGTGGCGTCGGCTTGCGTCGCGTCGGCCCGCCTGGCGTCGGCCTGCGCGGCGCCCGCCTGCGTGGCGTCGGCTTGCGTGGCGTCTGCCTGCGCGGCGTCTGCCCGTGCGGCCTCACGCGCTCGCGCCTCGCGCCGCGACAGCGGCCGGTCGGCTCCCGGCCCGGCGTCGTCGCCGGCCCGTCGCCGTCCGCCGTCACCGGCGGGCGAGATGATCGCGTTCCAGTCCAGGTCGTCTGCCAACGGATCCTCTGGTCTCTCGTTCGGGGACTCCACCTGGGGCACCGCAACGGCAGCGGTCCGTCGGAGCCCGCAGTTCGCTGGGCTCGTCCGTCAGGGGAGCTCGGCCCCTGGTGGGGCTCCGGACGCACGCTCGTGGTCGAGCGCGTGTTGCAGAATGATAACAGCGGCCGCTTGATCGATCACGGCGCGGGACTTCTTCGTGTTCCGCCCGGCCTGGTGCAGGCCGCGCTGCGCCGTCACCGTCGACAGCCGCTCGTCGACGAGCCGCACCGGCCGGTGTCCGGCGATCCGGGCGGCGAACGCGCGGGCGTCCTCGGTCGAGGGGGTGTCGCCCCCCGACATCGACAGCGGCAGCCCGACGACGACCTCGAGCACGTCGTACTCGTCCGCGATGGCGAGGATCCGCCCGAGGTCGGCGTCGTCGTCGCGGCGGACCGTCTCGACCGGCGTCGCGAGCAGACCGTCCCGGTCGCACACCGCGACGCCGATCCGGGCGCGGCCGACGTCGATGCCGAGCCGACGCCCGGAGCGGATCGCCACGCTCAAGCCGCCAGGCGGGCGGTCACGGCCCGGAGTGCCGCGGGCAGCGCCGCTGCGTCCGTACCACCACCCTGCGCGAGGTCCGGCTTGCCACCGCCACCGCCGCCGAGGACGCCGGCGGCCTCCTTGGCGAGCGGTCCGGCCTGCACGCCGGCGGCACGCGCTGCGTCGTTCGTCGCGACGATCACCACCGGCTTCTCGTTCACGACCGCGCCGAGCACGACGACCGCGGCACCGTCACCGAGCTGGGCACGGACGCCCGTGGCCAACGAACGGAGGTCGTCGCCGGACTGCACGTTCTCGACCGTCTCGGCGACGACGGTGGTCGCGCCGACGGTGGACGCCTGCCGTGCGATCGCCGGGACGCGCTGCTGCAGGTTCGCGGACTCGAACTCCGCGATCCGCTTCTGCGCGGTCCTCAGGTCGTCCATGAGCGACTGGATCCGGGTCGGCAGGTCCTCGCGCGGGGCCTTGAGCGCGCTCGACAGCTGCGACACGATGGTGCGCTCGACCGCGAGGTCGCGGAACCCCTCGAGGCCGACGAGTGCCTCGACACGACGGTTCGTCGAACCGACGCTCGACTCCCCCACCAGGTTCACCAGGCCGACCTGTGCGCTCGACGCGACGTGCGTGCCACCGCACAGCTCGCGCGACCACGGCCCGCCGATGTCGACCATGCGGACCTCGGCGCCGTACTTCTCGCCGAACAGCGCCTGCGCCCCGAGCTCCTTGGCCTCGGCGAGCGGGAGCACGCGGGTGGAGACCTCGAGGTCCGAGCGGATGGCGTTGTTCACGACCTCCTCGATCTCGGAGCGGGTGTCGAGCGACACCGGCTGCGACCAGGAGAAGTCGAGGCGCATGTACCCGGACTTGTTGTACGAACCGGCCTGCAGCGCCTCCGGACCGAGGATGTCCCGCAGCGCGGCGTTGACCAGGTGGGTGGCCGAGTGGGCCTGCGTCGCGCCCCGGCGGTACTCGGCGTCGACCACGGTCGTGGCGGCGTCGCCGACCCCGACCTCGCCCGAGCGGACCTGCACCGTGTGGCTCCACAGGCCGGCGACCGGACGCTGGACGTCGAGGACCTCCAGATCGAAGCCGTTCCCGATGATCGAACCCTGGTCGGCGTCCTGACCGCCGGACTCCGCGTAGAGCGAAGTCTCGCCGAGGATGACCTCCGCGATGTCGCCCGCGACCGCCCGGTCCACGCTGATGCCGTCGACGATGATGCCGAGGACGCTCGTCTCCGCCTCGAGCGCGTCGTACCCGAGGAACGTCGTCTCGCCCTTGGCCCGGAACGCGCTGTAGACGCTGAGGTCCGCGAGCGCGGTCTTCTTGCTCTTCGCGTCCGCCTTCGCGCGGGCACGCTGCTCCGACATCAGGGTGTCGAACGCGCCGCGGTCGACCTGGACGCCGGCCTCCTCGGCCATCTCGAGCGTGAGGTCGATCGGGAACCCGAAGGTGTCGTGCAGCAGGAACGCGGTGTCGCCGCCGATCGCGGGCTTGCCGTCCGCCTTGGCGCGCTCGACCGCGACGTCGAGGATCGTCGTGCCCTGCGCGAGGGTCCGGAGGAAGGTCTCCTCCTCCGCGTAGGCGATGCGCGCGATGCGGTCGTAGCCCTCGGCGACCTCGGGGTAGGCGTCCTTCATGGCGTCGCGGGACGCCGGGAAGAGTTCGGGGAACGTCGCACCCTCGACGCCGAGGAGCCGCATCGCACGCACCGTGCGGCGCAGCAGCCGACGGAGGATGTAGCCGCGGCCCTCGTTCGACGGGCTGACCCCGTCGGCGATGAGCATGAGCGCCGACCGGACGTGGTCCGCGATGACGCGCATCCGGACGTCGTCCTCGTGGACGGCACCGTAGCGGCGACCGGAGACCTCCGCCGCCTTGTCGAGGACCGGTCGCACCTGGTCGATCTCGTACATGTTGTCGACGCCCTGCTTGATGAACGCGACGCGCTCGAGCCCCATGCCGGTGTCGATGTTCTTGTTCGGCAGCTCGCCGGTGATCTCGAAGTCGTACTTCGACCGCACGTCGGCGATCTGGTACTGCATGAAGACGAGGTTCCAGATCTCGACGTAGCGGTCGTCGTCGGTGGCCGGGCCGCCGTCGATGCCGTACGCCGGACCACGGTCGAAGAAGATCTCCGAGCACGGGCCCGCCGGGCCGGGCTGCCCCGTCGACCAGTAGTTGGTGTCCTTGCCGAGTCGCTGGATCCGGTCGTCCGGCAGCGAGGAGTGCTGCTTCCAGAACGCGATCGCCTCGTCGTCGTCCTCGTAGACGGTGACCCACAGGTCATCGGGCGAGAATCCGAGGCCACCGTCCGACTCCGGCGTCGTCAGGAGTTCCCAGGCGTACTGGATCGCCTGCTCCTTGAAGTAGTCGCCGAACGAGAAGTTCCCGTTCATCTGGAAGAACGTGCCGTGGCGCGGGGTCTTGCCGACCTCTTCGATGTCGTTCGTTCGGATGCACTTCTGCACGCTCGTGGCCCGCGGGTACGGCGACGGGACGAGCCCGGTGAGGTACGGGATGAACGGCACCATGCCGGCCACCGTGAACAGGAGCGACGGGTCGTCCGAGACGAGCGACGCGGAGGGGACGACGGTGTGCCCGCGGTCGCCGAAGAACTGGAGCCAACGGCGGCGGATCTCTGCGGTCTGCATGGTGCTTCCTGGTTTCAGGTCGAGTGCGTGGGAGGGCGTGCGCGGTGCTCGGGCGCCGCTGGTGCCGGGCGACGGGCGCCAGGCGCCGGGCGTCAGGCGTCGGTGCGGAGTTCGGCGTCGCGGGACTTGTACCCGTCGGCCACGGCGTCCGCGAAGGCCTTCGTCCGTGCGTTCACGTCCGCGAAGAAGCGCGCACCGCCGCGGGTGTTCGCGACCTGGTGCGCCACGGCGAACCCGATGACGATGCCGACGGCGACGAAGAACAGCTGCTTCACGGTGCCTCTCCCTCTCGCGTGCGTGGTGTGCACGCCCGACAAGCTTAGTGGCGGTGCTGAGCGGGAACACGGAACGGCGGGCCGCCCTCGCAAGAGGACGACCCGCCGTTCGTGAGCGATCAGGAGATCAGCGCGCTGCGTAGTACTCGACGACGAGCTGGACTTCACAGGTCACGGGGACCTCGGCACGCTTCGGGCGACGCACGAGGCGGGCCTGGAGCTTGTCGATCTCGACCTCGAGGTAGCCCGGGACCTTCGGCAGGACTTCCTGGTGCCCACCGGCGGCGGCGACCTGGAACGGCTCGAGGGACTCGGAGCGCTGCTTCACGTGGATGAGCTGTCCCTCCTTCACGCGGAAGGACGGACGGTCGACGAGCTTGCCGTCGACGAGGATGTGGCGGTGCACGATCAGCTGACGGGCCTGCGCGGTGGTGCGGGCGAAGCCGGCACGGAGCACAAGGGCGTCGAGGCGCTGCTCGAGGAGCTCGACCAGGTTCTCACCGGTCAGGCCCTTCGTCTTGCGGGCCTCTTCGAAGACGATGCGGAGCTGCTTCTCGCGGATGCCGTACTGGGCGCGCAGACGCTGCTTCTCACGGAGACGGACGGCGTAGTCGCTGTCCGCACGACGGCGGGTGCGGCCGTGCTCACCGGGGCCGTAGGGGCGCTTCTCGAGGTACCGGGCCGCCTTCGGCGTCAGCGGGATGCCGAGCGCGCGCGAGAGGCGGGTCTTGCTACGGGTGCGTGACTTGGTAGACACAGGGTCCTTTTCTCTGTCTGAACTGAATACTCGAGGGGCACCGCCCTCCGTGCGCACGAGACACACGGGAAGGACCGGTCCCGACGACGGGATCCAGAGGGATGAGCCTGTGGGATCGGACGGCTACAGTCCGAACCTCTGCCCCCGTGCCACCGGAGTGGCACTCTGTCCTCGACGCAGCCGTGCTCGAGGACCAGGACGTAGGCAGATCAACGATAGCAGCAAGTCGGGCGCCGGACCACCGCCGCGCCTACTCGCCGCGGGTGATCTTCCGGAGACGTTCGAGCCGGGGACCGACCTCGCGCTCGAAGCCGTTCGTGGTCGGGGTGTAGTACTCGGTGCCCTCGAGCGCGTCCGGGAGGTACTGCTGCTTCGCCACCCCGTGCTCGGCGTCGTGCGAGTAGACGTACCCCTTGCCGTGCCCGAGGCGCTTCGCCCCCGGGTAGTGCGCGTCACGGAGGTGGGTCGGCACCACGCCCATCCGCCCCGCCTTGACGTCCGCCATCGCCTGGTTCACCCCGTTGTAGGCGGCGTTCGACTTCGGCGCGGTCGCGAGGTACACCACCGCCTCGGCCAACGGGATGCGCCCTTCGGGCATGCCGATCAACTGCACCGCCTGCGCAGCAGCCACGGCGATCGGCAGCGCCTGCGGGTCGGCCATGCCGATGTCCTCGGACGCGGAGATGATGATCCGACGGGCGATGAAGCGCGGGTCCTCGCCCGCCTCGATCATGCGAGCCAAGTAGTGCAGCGCAGCGTCGACATCGCTCCCCCGCACCGACTTGATGAACGCACTGATGACGTCGTAGTGCTCGTCGCCCTGCCGGTCGTAGCGGAGCAGTGCGCGGTCCACCGCGGCCGCGACGGTGTCGGCGTCGACGACGGGCACCGTGTCGTCGTCGTCGTCCTGGGCGGCGGCGGCCGACGCGGCCGCGGCCTCGAGCGCGGTGAGCGCGCGACGGGCGTCACCGGACGCGAGGCGCACGATCGCGGCCCGGGCTTCGTCACCGAGGACCACGGCGCCACCGAGCCCGCGCGGGTCCTCCACCGCACGGTCGACGAGCATGCCCAGGTCGGCGTCGGTCAGGGGCTTGAGCGTCAGGAGCAGGGAGCGGGACAGCAGCGGCGCGATGACGGAGAACGACGGGTTCTCGGTCGTCGCCGCGATGAGGATCACCCACCCGTTCTCGACGCCCGGGAGGAGGGCGTCCTGCTGGGCCTTGCTGAACCGGTGGATCTCGTCGAGGAAGAGCACGGTGGTCGACCCGTACAGGTCGCGGTGCGCGAGCGCCTTCTCCATCACCTCGCGCACGTCCTTGACGCCGGCGGTGACCGCCGAGAGCTCCACGAACTCGCGCCCCGACTGCCGCGCGATCGCCTGCGCGAGGGTGGTCTTGCCCGTCCCGGGCGGTCCCCAGAGGATCACCGAGACGCCGCCCGGGTTCTCGCGCGTGCCCGTCGCGAGCTGCACGAGCGGCGACCCGCGACCGAGGAGGTGCTGCTGACCGGCGACCTCCTCCAGCGAGGTCGGACGCATCCGCACCGCGAGCGGCACGGACCCCTGGGCGAGCCCTGCGCGCCCACCCGTGGTGGGCGCGTTGATGCCCGAACGGTCCGTCGCCATGCCCCCAGCCTAGGCGTCACCACCGACAGCACCCACCGCCGGACGGGAGGCGCGGTGCGGGCCCGCCCCGCGCCTCCAGGCCGGTGCATGGGCCCGTCCGCTACGCTCGTCGCACACTCGAGACGAGAGGTCCGACCAGCACCGTGGCACCGAAGAACCAGGCGCGTGACAACCGCGAGGCGCGCGAGCGCCTCCGTCTCTACCAGGCCCGCCAGGGACTGCACGAACGGCAACGTCGTCGCCGGGTGCGGGACAACGTCGTCGGCACGGTCGTCCTCGTCGCGGTCGCCGCGCTGGCCACCGGTTCGCAGCTCGCCTTCGCCGGCTCGCAGGGCTCGGGGACGGCGGACGCGAGCGCAACGGCCACCGCGACGTCGACCCCGACGCCGAGCGCGACCGCCGGGAACACCGGGGACGTGCCGAGCAAGTCCATCGCGAAGGACTCGACGTGGACGGGCACGCTCACGCTGAACAAGGACGTCCGGCTCGGCATCGAGCTCGACGGGCAGAAGGCCCCGCAGGCCACCAGCGTCGAGATCAAGCTCATCGAGGAGCAGTTCTACAACGGCACGACCTGCCACCGCCTCGCCGACAGCACGGGCCTGCAGTTCCTCCAGTGCGGTTCGGCGAACGGGGACGGCACCGGGGACGCCGGGTTCGAGTACGGCCCGCTCGAGAACGTGCCGAGCGACGGTGAGTACGCGAAGGGCACGATCGCGATCGCCCGCAGTTCCTCGCCGTACTCGCAGTCGACCCAGTTCTTCATCGTCACCGGCGACACGACACTCGACTCCTCGACGGGCGGGTACACGGTCGTCGGGAAGGTCACGAGCGGCCTGTCCGACCTCGTGTCGAAGATCACCTCGAAGGGCATCGCGAAGGCCGGCAGCGACGGCACCGGCGAGCCGAAGGTCGCGACGAAGATCACCGGCGCGACCATCGAGCGGGAGCAGTAGTCCACAACCCGTCGACCCCGGCCGTCCCGGCAGCGTCTTCGTGCAATAGGCTGACGACCTGACCGTGCCGACGGGGACGTCGGCGATGCACGACCACGATCGAGGCGAGACCTGTGGGATCTGACGAAGCAACGACCTGGGGGCGGGTCGACGAGAACGGGACGGTGTACGTCCGGTACGAGGACGGCGAGCGAGCCGTCGGCGAGTACCCGGACGCCACGGCGGACGAGGCCCTCGCCTACTTCGCACGGAAGTACGCCGACCTCGAGGGCCAGGTGAAGATCGCCGAGCAGCGCGTGCAGCGCGGCGCCTCGGCGAACGACGTCTCCCGGACCGTCGCGCACCTCCGCGAGCAGCTGGCGGACGCCCGGGTCGTGGGTGACATCAAGTCGCTCGAGGACCGCGTCGCCGCGCTCTCCGACCAGGTCGGCTCGCTCACCAAGGAGCAGGCCGAGCAGGCCCAGCAGGCGCTGACGGACGCCCTCGCGCACCGGACGGCACTGGTGGAGGAGGCCGAGGCACTCGCCGCGGTGGACCCGGCGCGTGCGCAGTGGAAGCAGATCACCGCACAGCTCGACGACGTCTTCGCCCGCTGGCAGCAGCACCAGCACGACGGTCCGCGGATCCCGAAGAACGAGGCCAACGAGCTGTGGAAGCGCTTCCGTGCCGCTCGTTCGACGGTCGACCAGCACCGCCGTGCCTTCTACTCCGAGCTCGACGCGCAGCACCGTGACGCCCGCAGCCGGAAGCAGGACCTCGTCGCCCAGGCCGAGGCGCTCGCACCGCGCGGCTCCGACGCGATCCCGACCTACCGGCAGCTGCTCGACGACTGGAAGCGCGCCGGTCGCGCGGGCAAGCGCCATGACGACGCCCTGTGGGCACGGTTCAAGGCGGCCGGAGACGTCCTGTTCGAGCAGCGCCACGCCGAGGCGGCCGTCGAGAACGAGGAATTCGCTGCCAACCTCGACGCGAAGCAGGCGCTCCTGACCGAGGCCGAGCCGCTCCTGCAGGAGACCGACCGGGTCGCCGCTCGCCGGACCCTCACGGGCATCCAGCGTCGGTGGGACGAGATCGGCAAGGTGCCCCGCGGCGACGTCCGGCGCATCGAGGACCGTCTGCGTCAGATCGAGGACCACGTCCGGAGCCTCGAGGACCAGCACTGGAAGGCGTCCGACCCGGAGCGCAAGGCCCGTCAGACCGGTCTCGCGAGCCAGCTCGAGGACGCGATCGGCAAGCTCGAGGCGGAGCTCGCCGCGGCCAAGGAGTCGGGCGACGCCCGGAAGATCAAGGACGCGCAAGAGGCCCTCGACGCCCGCAAGATCTGGCTCGACGCGCTCGGCGGCTGAGTCCTGGCACCGCAGGACGCCCCGCGACCGACGTCGGTCGCGGGGCGTCCTGCGTTCTGCGCCGGGCGCGGGGCGCGCGGCGTACGCGGCGGCGAGACTCGGGCTGCGCGACAGTTCTCGCGTTCGGAGCCGCGAGACGTGTCGCCACGGCCGAGTCTCGCGGGCGCCCGGCCGAGACTCGCGCCCGCACGGCCGAGTCTCGCGCCCGCGGGAGACGGCATCTGCCGACGTCAGACCGGCGCGGGCAGCCCGAGCAGGAGTCGGATGTCGAGGTCGTCCTGCTGCATCTGCGCGGCGAGCTCGTCCATCGACGAGAACTTCACCATGCCGCGGACGTACGAGACGAACAGCACCGCGATCGTCTCGCCGTAGAGGTCGATGTCGACGTCGAGCAGGTGCGCCTCGATCTGCTTCTCCGGGACGCCGTCGAACGTCGGGTTGTTGCCCACCGACACCGCGGCCGGGTACAGCGTGCCGTCGTGCAGCACCCGGGCCGCGTAGACGCCGTCGGCCGGGACGAAGCCCTCGCAGTGCGGGTCGAGGTTGGCGGTGGGGTAGCCCATCGCGCGTCCCCGCTGGTTGCCGTGCACGACGACGCTCCGGACGGCATGCTCACGTCCGAGCAGCCGGGCGGCCTCGGCGACCCGGCCGTCGCCGAGCAGCTCGCGGATCCACGTCGAGGACACCCGACGCTCGCCGGCGGGGCGGACGTCGTCCACCAGGTCGACGTCGTCGATGAGCTCGACGGTGAAGCCGAGACGCTCCCCCAGGCTGCGCAGCAGGGTGACGTCCCCGGCGCCGCGGTGCCCGAACCGGAAGTCGCTGCCGACGAAGACGTAGCGCGCGTGCAGCGTGTCGACGAGGATCTCGGAGACGAAGTCCTCGGGTTCCTTCGACTGGAGGTCGTGGTCGAAGCGGAGCAGCACGGTCGCGTCGACGCCGACGTCCTCGAGGAGTTCGCGCCGCTGGGCGATGCTCGTCAGCGCCGGGGGCGTCTTCACCGGGTCGATGACGCTCAGGGGATGCCGGTCGAACGTGACGACGGTCGACACGAGGCCCTGCTGCCGGGCCGACTGTTCGAGGTGCGCGATCACCGCGCGGTGCCCGACGTGCACGCCGTCGAACTTCCCGATGGTCACGGCGCTCGGTCCGAAGCCCTGAGCCACGTCGGCGAGGTCGTCGTAGTACTGCACGGCCGTCCCTACTCGCCCACGGGGGCGGTCGGTGTCGCGTCCGAACGGTGGTCGGCCGAGGTCGTCGCCTGCGCGGCCGTCCGGTGGTGCTTGCGGAGCCACCAGAGGCCCGCGATCGGCAGGACGAGCGGCGCGAAGAGGTAGCCGAGCCCGTAGTAGGACCAGACGGTGTCGTCGGGGAACAGCTGGTGGTCGAGGAGCGAGAGCGTCCCGACGACGAGCACCCCGGCCATCTCGAACCCGATGGTGACGCAGGCGACGCGGTACCAGACCCGGCCGGGAGCGATCAGCGCGATCATCGCGACGATGTACACGACCGCGGCGACGGCACTGAGCGTGTAGGCGAAGGGCGCGAAGGAGAACTTCTCGATGATCTGCACGACGCTTCGACCCGTCGCGGCAAGCGCGAGGATGCCGTAGACGGCGATGAGGACTCGGCCGACGCCGGTCGCGAGTGAGGATCTGGTCGCCATTGCACCGATTCTACCGACCAGCACCGACCCGGATGACGCCGCCGGTCGCGCCGCACCGGATCAGACCAGGGCGAACCAGATCTGGTACATCCGGTAGACCATCACGGCGACGGTGAACGCGCCGGCGCCCAGCACGACGGTGCTCCATCGCGTCCGGTCGATGAGCGCCCAGACGACGGCCGCCGGCGGCACGAGCAGCACGGAGACCGCGTACACGCCGAACTCGAGCGCGTTGCCCTTCGGCGGACTGCCGACTGCAGGCAGCACGAGCGAGATGACCCCCTGCGCGATGAGCAGCAGCTCGACGAGCACGAGGGAGCCGACGGTGTAGTCGTTCGGCTTCCACCCGATGAGTCCGACCACCACGGCGAACAGCCCCGCGACCACGGCGAGCACGAGCTGGACCCACATGAACCACTCGATCACGGCTCAGGCTCCCGTCGGCGTGGGGAAGTTGGTGATGACGCGGAGCTGTCCGCGGCGGACCGAGACGAGACCGACGAGCCGGTCCGATCCGGCGGCGATGGCCGCGACAGGGCCGTCGTGGTCCGGGTGCTCCGCCCGCACGCGCTTGCCGTCGGCGAGGTCCTTCGCGGACAACGGGTCGAGGGCGACGGTCGGGAACAGGGTGCGCGCGACGTCCGCGGGACGGAGCAGCGCCGCCCGCACGTCGACCGAGTCGTCCTCGATGTCGACGGCGTCGTCCACGTGGAAGGGCCCGACGTCGATGCGCCGGAGGGCGGTCAGGTGCGCCCCGGTGCCGAGGGCTGCGCCGACGTCACGGGCCAGCGCCCGGACGTACGTGCCCGAGGAACACGCCACGACGACGTCGAGGTCGACGACCGGCACGTCGACGCCGTCGACGGTGACCGTGTGCTCCTGGCGACCGGTCACGTCGAAGCGCGACACGGTGACCGTGCGGGACTTCAGCACGACCTCCTCGCCCTTGCGCGCGAGGTCGTAGGCGCGCCGGCCGTCGACCTTGATGGCGCTCACGGTCGAGGGCACCTGGTCGATGGTGCCGCGCTGCGCCGCCACGGCAGCCTCGACGGCCACGTCCGACACGTCGGCGCCGGCGACCCCGGGTGCGGCGACCGGATCGCCGTCCGCGTCGTCCGAGTCCGTGGACACCCCGAGGCGGACGGTGGCGGTGTAGGTCTTCCCGAGGCCGACGAGGTGGGTCAGCAGCCGGGTGGACGGTCCGGCGCCGAGCAAGAGCAGCCCGGTCGCCATCGGGTCGAGGGTGCCCGCGTGGCCGATCTTCTTCATCCCGAGCCGGCGGCGTGCGATCGACACGACCCGGTGACTGGAGATCCCCTGCGGCTTGTCGACGAGGAGGATCCCGTCCGGCGGCGATTCGAGCACCCGGAGAGGCTACCAGCGCTCCTCATCCCCCGGCTGCGCTCAGCAGGCGTCGTTCCACTCGCGACGGGGGTGCTCGGGGTCGGTGACGTCGAGCACGGCCGACGCGGCGATCTTCACGTCGGCGCGCCGCTCGAGTCGGCCCTGCTCACGCTCCACCCAGAGCGACCAGCGCCACAGGCCACGCACGCCCTGGTCGAGGAGCCCGTGTCCGTGGACGACCAGCACACCCGGTCCCTCACCCGTGGAACGGAACGGGGCGACGACCCCGGACCGCAGCTCGTCCGCCGACGCCGAGGGCGCCGCGGCGGCCATCGCCTGCACGCCGTGCTGCTCGAACCCGGCGACGAGCGCGGCCGCGACCCGCTCGAGGTCGATGCCCGGCTGTCCGTCGACGCCGATGACGGTCCGGTTCGTGCCGACCTGCGCGATCGCCTCCGCCGCGATCGCGGCCATGGTGTCGGTCTCTTCGGGTGCCCAGCGTGTCATGCACCCCACCGTAGGCTGTCCTGGTGAACGCGCGTCGAGCCTCCAGGCCGCCTGTGGAGAACGCGCCACGTGTGGACGGCACCGCCGAGGCGGACGCCCCCGACATCGCCACCCCGCTCGTCGCGTGGTTCCGCGCGGAGGCGCGCGACCTCCCGTGGCGCCGTCCCGGCTTCCCCGCGTGGGGCACGCTCGTGAGCGAGATCATGCTGCAGCAGACGCAGGTCGCGCGCGTGGTCCCCCGCCTGGAGGCGTGGCTCACCCGGTGGCCGACCCCTCGCGACCTCGCCCAGTCGCCTCCGTCCGACGCGGTCCGCGCCTGGGACCGGCTCGGCTACCCGAGACGGGCGCTCGCGCTGCACGCCGCGGCGACCGTGATCGCGGAGCAGCACGACAACGTCGTGCCCCGCGACGTCGACGCGCTGCTCGCGTTACCGGGGATCGGCGACTACACCGCGCGGGCGGTGGCCGTGTTCGCCTACGGCGACCGGCACCCCGTCGTCGACGTCAACGTCCGTCGCGTCCTCGCTCGCGCCCTGCTCGGGCAGGGCGAGCCCGGCCCCGCGAACGCGAAGCGAGACCTGCCGCTGATGGAGTCCGTGCTGCCCGAGGACCGCGACGACGCCGCGGCCACGAACGCCGCCGTGATGGAGCTCGGGGCACTCGTGTGCGTCGCCCGCTCCCCCGCGTGCGACGCGTGCCCGATCGCCGACCGGTGCGCCTGGCGCGCCGCCGGGTACCCGGAGCACGACGGGCCGCGGGCCCCGAAGCAGGCGAAGTTCGCCGGGAGCGACCGGCAGGTGCGCGGGCTCCTCATGGCCGAACTCCGCGCGAGCGACGTGCCCGTCACGCGCTCCGAGATCGACCTCGTCTGGCCGGACGACGCACAACGGGAGCGTGCACTCGCCTCGCTCCTCCGCGACGGACTGGCCGTCGGCGACGATGCGGGTGGGTACACGCTCCCGATCGGGTGAGGACTACGCCTCCTCGTCCTCGTCGTCGTCGTGCTTGTACGGGTCGGCGTCGCCGGCGTACTGCGCGCCCGCCGAGGCGGCACGCACCTGGGCGTCGCGGACCTGGGCCTGCGCGAGCAGGTCCTCCATGTGCGCCGAGGTCTCCGGCAGCGCGTCCGCGATGAACTCGAGCGACGGGGTGAGCCGTGCGGTGATGTTCTTGCCGACCTCGCTCCGGAGCATCCCGGTGGCGGCCTTGAGCGCGGCGGCCGAGTCGGCGCGCTCCTCGTCGGACCCGTAGACGGTGTAGAAGACCGAGGCGTGCTGCAGGTCCCCGGTCACGCGCACGTCGGTGATCGTCACGAAGCCGAGGCGCGGATCGCGGAGTCCCTTGTCGAGCCGACGTGCGACGACCTCCTTGATGCGGTCCGCCATCTTGCGGGCGCGCTGCGGGTCAGCCATGAGTGCCTCCTGGGGCAGGTGTCTTCTGGTGGAACGGGTGGACCCCGCCGCTCCCCTGGGGGAACGGCGGGGTCCAGAATAGCCAGGCGACTAGTCGCGCGGCTTCTCGACGAGCTCGGTCGTCTCGATCTCGTCACCGATCTGGATGTCGTTGTACTTGCCCAGACCGATACCGGCCTCGAAGTCCGTGCGGACCTCGGTGACGTCGTCCTTGAAGCGACGCAGGGACTCGATCGCCAGACCGTCGGCGATGACGACACCCTCGCGGATGACGCGCGCCTTGGCGTTGCGGGTGATCGTGCCGGAGCGGACGATGACACCGGCGATGTTGCCGAACTTGGAGGAACGGAACACCTCGCGGATCTCCGCGACGCCCGACTGGACCTCTTCGTACTCGGGCTTGAGCATGCCCTTGAGGGACTGCTCGATGTCCTCGAGTGCGTTGTAGATGACCGAGTAGAAGCGCACGTCGATGCCTTCGCGCGCCGCACGCTCGCGTGCCTTGACGTCCGGGCGGACGTTGAAGCCGACGACGATCGCGTTGTCGATCGTCGCGAGGTCGATGTCCGACTCCGTGATCGCACCCACACCGCGGTGCAGGATGCGCAGCTGGACGCTGTCGTCCACCTCGATGTCGAGGAGCGACTGCTCGAGTGCCTCGACGGCACCGGAGACGTCACCCTTGATGATGAGGTTGAGCGAGTCGACCTTGCCCTCTTCGAGTGCGCGGGTGAAGTCCTCGAGCGAGATGCGCTTGCGGGCCTTGGCCAGCTGGGCGTTGCGCTCGGCGGCCTCACGCTTCTCGGCGATCTGACGGGCCGTGCGGTCCTCCTCGGTGACGAGGAACGTGTCACCGGCGCGCGGCACCGACGACAGACCCTGCACCTGGACCGGACGCGACGGGGTCGCAGCCTGGACGGCGACACCGTTCTCGTCCGTCATCGCACGGACGCGGCCGTAGGCCGTGCCGGCGACGATGGCATCCCCGACGTGCAGCGTGCCGGACTGGATGAGCACGGTCGCCACCGAACCACGACCCTTGTCGAGTCGGGCTTCGATCGCCACACCGCGGGCGTCCTTGTCGGGATTCGCACGCAGGTCGAGACCGGCGTCGGCCGTGAGCAGCACCGCGTCCAGGAGGTCCTGGATGCCGATGTTCTGGCGGGCCGACACGTCGACGAACATGACGTCGCCGCCGTACTCCTCGGCCACCAGGTTGTACTCGGTGAGCTGCTGGCGGACCTTGGCCGGGTTCGCGCCTTCCTTGTCGATCTTGTTCACCGCGACCACGATCGGCACACCGGCCGACTGGGCGTGGTTCAGCGCCTCGATCGTCTGGGGCATGATGCCGTCGTCCGCCGCGACCACCAGGATCGCGATGTCCGTCACCTGCGCACCACGGGCACGCATGGCGGTGAACGCCTCGTGACCCGGGGTGTCGATGAACGTGATCGGACGCTCGACGCCCTCGTGCTCGGTGACGATCTGGTAGGCACCGATGTGCTGGGTGATGCCACCGGCCTCGCCCTCGACGACCTTCGAGTTGCGGATCGCGTCGAGGAGGCGGGTCTTGCCGTGGTCGACGTGACCCATGACGGTGACCACCGGGGGCCGCTGCTGCAGCACCGAGTCGTCCTCGTCCTCGAGTTCGCCTTCGAGGTCGATGTCGAAGCCCTCGAGGAGCTCCTTGTCCTCGTCCTCGGGCGACACGATCTGGATCTTGTAGCCGAGCTCCTCGCCGAGGACCTCGAACGTGGCCTCGTCCAGGGACTCCGTGGCGGTCGCCATCTCACCGAGGTGGAACAGCACCGTCACGAGGTTGCCGGGGCTCGCGTCGATCTTGTCCGCGAAGTCCGAGATGCTCGCACCACGGCGAAGTCGGATGACCGTGTTGCCGTCGCCGCGCGGGACCTGCACGCCGCCGAGCGACGGCGCCTGCCGCATCTCGTACTCGGCGCGCTTCGTCCGCTTCGACTTGCGGGCACGGCTCTTGCCGCCACCGCGACCGAACGCACCGGCGGTCCCACCACCGGGGCCACGACCACGGCCGCCACCACCGGCGGGACGCGGGCCGCTGAACGCCGGGCGCGGGAACCCGCCACCGGCACCACCGGCACCACCCGGACGACCACCGGGGCCGCCACGACCGCCGGCACCCTGGCCCGGGCGCTGCCCGAAGCCGTTGGGACGACCGGACTGACCGGGACCACCCGGACGCGGCGCACCGGGACGAGGGACACCCGGACGCGGCGGAGCCGGACGCGGGATGCCGTTGCCGCCACCCTGACCGGCCGCGGGGCGCTGCCCCATGCCCTGGTTCTGGGAGTACGGGTTGTTGCCGGGGCGCGGCGGGCGGGAGCCCATGCCCTGGCTCGATGCGTAGGGGTTGTTCCCCGGACGGGCGCCCGGCTTCGGACCACCCGGCTTCGGACCGGCGGCCGCGGGCTTCGGCGACCCCGGCTTGACGGCGTCACCGCCCTTGTCGGTCGACGTGTCGTCCGCCGCTGCCTTCTCGGCCGCGGCGGCCTTCCGTGCGGCCTCGGCCTCGGCCTGCCGCTGCGCGACCGACTTCGGGGCGGCCGGCGTCGGGACGTCGGACGGTGCCTGGGCGGCGGGAGCGGACTGCTCGGGCGCGGGGATCGGCGCCGCGGGACGTGCCGGACCCGGCTTGGCACCGCCCGGCTTCGGGCCGGCGGTACCGGGCTTGGGTGCCGTGGCGCGTGCCGCAGGAGCGGCGCCGCCGGCGGCCTTGTCCGACGACGATGCGCCGGCCGCCTGCAGCGCAGCACGGAGCTTGCGCGCGACGGGGGGTTCCACACTGGAGCTCGGGCCCTTGACGAACTCGCCGAGCTCCTTGAGCTTCTCCATTGCGGTCTTGCTGTCGACACCGAGTTCGGATGCGATCTCGTGTACGCGTGGTTTTGCCACTGTTCTCCTTCACGGGTCCTGCCCCGTGAAGGGGCAGGACTCACTGGATGACGGGTCTCATTTCGAGCCGCTCATCAGTTGTCCATAAGCCGTTCAGCCTGTTCTGTCGTGTCCGGGCGCTCGGATGTCCGCTCGGCCGTGCGGCCTTGCAGGTACTCGAGCACCGAGGACGTGTCGGGTTCACGATCCAGCCGAAGCGCCCGGCGGAACGCCCGTCGCTTGACGGCCAGCTCGTAGGCGTCGACGGTCGGGGTGAGCCACGCTCCCCGGCCCGGCATGACTGCCTTCGGATCCGCCACGACTCGCCCGTCGCTCAGGGCGACGACACGGAGGAGGGAGGATCGGGGCGCGCGACGACGACTGCCGATGCACGTTCTGACGGGTTCCACCTTACTCCTTGCCTCGGACGGACGCGATCCGGCACGCCCGGTCCGGCCACGCCGGCAGCGAAACGCCGCCGACGCGGGCCGCGGGGGCGCAGCTGCGCGGGTCGTGCTTACTCGTCCCCGTCGAGGATCGAGTCCGGCTGGATGTCGATCCGCGCGCCCGTGAGCTTCGCGGCGAGACGGGCGTTCTGCCCCTCCTTGCCGATCGCGAGCGACAGCTGGTAGTCCGGCACGAGCGCCCGCACGGCCTTCGTCGAGGCGTCGAGCACGAACGCGCTCGTCACCTTCGCCGGCGACAGCGCGCTGGCCACGAACGTCGCGAGGTCCGGGGACCAGTCGACGATGTCGATCTTCTCCGCACCGAGCTCGGTCGTCACGGCACGCACGCGCGCGCCGAGCTCGCCGATGCAGGCGCCCTTCGCGTTGACACCGGACTCGTTCGCCTTGACGGCGAGCTTCGTGCGGTGGCCGGCCTCGCGGGCGAGGGACGTGATCTCGACGACGCCGGACGCGATCTCCGGGACCTCGAGCGCGAACAGCTTCCGCACCAGACCCGGGTGCGTGCGCGACACGGTGATCTGCGGCCCCTTCGGACCCCGACCGACGCTCGTCACGTACACGCGGATGCGCGAGCCGTGCTTGTACTCCTCGCCGGGGACCTGCTCCTCCGGCGGCAGGATCGCCTCGACGGTGCCGAGGTCGACGTGCACCATGCGCGGGTTCGGCCCCTGCTGGATGACACCGGCGACGATATCGCCCTCCTTGCCGCGGAACTGGCCGAGGATCTTGTCGTCACCGATGTCGCGGAGGCGCTGGTTGATGACCTGCTTCGCCGCGAACGCCGCGATGCGGCCGAAGTCGCTCGGCTGGTCGACCGACTCGCCGACGACGGTGCCCTCCTCGTCGCGCTCGGGCACGTAGACGGAGACCTCACCGCTCTTGCGGTCGAGCTCCACGCGCGCCTGGGCGTCCACGGGCTCGTCGTTCTCGGCGCGGTGCTTCTGGTAGGCCGTCAGGATCGCCTGCTCGATGATCTGGACGAGTTCTTCGAACGGGATCTCCCGCTCGCGCTCCATGAGTCGCAGGACTGCGAGATCGATCTTCACCGAGGTGCCTCCGTATTCAGCTGAGTCGCCTCCGCAGTGGAACGTCGCGGAAGTCGGCGACCAGCGTACCCCACTGCGGCTCGCGAGCCCGGCCGTGCGATGGTTCGTCAGTCGGATCGACGGCCGGGAGGCGTGGTCCAGGTGGTCACGACTCCCCGCTCACGTCCGCGGGGCGGTCAACAACGGTCACATCGGCGACGCCAGACCGACCCATCATGACCACTTGGCGCCGTGCATGCGGCGCGTCCTGACCACACGGCAACTCCCGCAGACCGCCGACGACGACGACGACGTCGACGACCGACTGGCGGGTGGGTCGACCGACAGCGGGCGTCGTCCGAGTGGTCACGACACCCCGCTCACGTCCGCCGAGCGGGCAACAACGGTCACAAAGACGACGCCAGACCGACCCATCATGACCACTCGGCGCCGTGCATGCGGCGCGTCCTGACCACACGGCAACTCCCGCGGACCGCTGCTGACGACGACAGACCAACGGGTGGATCGACGGACGGGAGGCGCGGTGCCCGCTGGCACCGCGCCTCCCGTCGATCATCGGCCGCGTCGGGGACGTGACCCGTCAGATCGCGCGGACCGCGTCCAGCAGCTCGGCCACCGGCACGTCGCTGCGCTTGCCCGACGAGCGGTCCCACAGCTCGACGACGCCGTCGGCGGCGTTCCGCCCCGCGACGACGACGATCGGCATCCCGAGCAGTTCCGCGTCGCGGAGCTTCACGCCGGGCGACACCTTGGGACGGTCGTCGTAGACGACCTCGAACCGCTCGCCCTCGAGTTGCGCCACGATGTCCGTCGCGAGGTCGTAGGCCACCGAGTCCTTGCCGGTCGCGACGACGTGCACGTCGAACGGGGCGACGTTCTTCGGCCAGACGAGGCCCTTATCGTCGTTGTGCGCCTCGGCGAGGATGGCGAGGATGCGCGTCACGCCGATGCCGTACGAGCCCATCGTGACCGTCGCGAGCTTGCCGTTCTCGTCCTGCACCTTGAGCCCGAGCGCCTCGGCGTACTTCCGGCCGAGCTGGAACACGTGGCCGATCTCCATGCCTCGAGCGGTCTCGAGCGGGCCGGAGCCGTCGGGTGCGGGGTCGCCGGCACGGACGTCGGAGACCTCGGCGACGCCGTCGGCGGTGAAGTCGCGGCCCATGACGAGACCGGAGACGTGCACGCCGCGCTCGTTCGCACCCGTGATCCACGCGGTGCCGTCGACGACACGGGGGTCGACGACGTAGCGGATGCCCGACGGGCTCTCGGCGCCGAGGACCTGCGGGCCGATGTAGCCCTTCACGAAGACGCCGGGGTGCCGCTTGAAGTCGTCGTCCCCGGCCGGCTCGACCTCGGCGGGCGCGAACGCCACCTCGGCGCGCTTCAGGTCGACCTCGCGGTCGCCGGGCAGGCCGACGACGACGACCTCGCGGGTTCCGTCGAGGTGCGTGAGCGCGAGGACGACGTTCTTCAGCGTGTCCGCCGCGGTCCACGGTGCACCGTCGCGCGGGGCGACAGCGTTCGCGTGCGCCACGAGCGTGTCGATGGTCGGGGTGTCGGCCGCGGGGAGCAGCACGGGCTCCGGCTGCCCCTCGATCGGCAGCGCGTCCGGCACCGGGGTGACGTAGGCCTCGACGTTGGCCGCGTAGCCGCCCGCGCTGCGGACGAAGGTGTCCTCGCCGACGGCGATCGGGTGCAGGAACTCCTCGGACTTCGAGCCGCCCATCGCGCCGGCGTCGGCCTTCACGATCGCGTACTCGAGGCCGAGCCGGGCGAAGATCCGCTCGTACGCGTCGCGCATCGTCTGGTAGCTGCGGTCGAGGCCGGCGTCGTCGATGTCGAACGAGTACGCGTCCTTCATCGTGAACTCACGGCCGCGCAGGAGTCCGGCGCGGGGGCGGGCCTCGTCGCGGTACTTGTCCTGGATCTGGAAGAGCGTGACGGGGAGGTCCTTGTACGACGAGTACAGGTCCTTCACGAGCAGGGCGAAGAGCTCCTCGTGCGTCGGCGCGAGCAGGTAGTCGGCGTCCTTGCGGTCCTTCAGGCGGAAGATGCCGTCGCCGTACTCGGTCCAGCGGTTCGTCGCCTCGTACGGCTCGCGCGGGGCGAGTGCGGGGAGGAGGACCTCCTGCGCGCCGGCGGCGACCATCTCGTCGCGGATGATGCCCTCGATGCGGGCACGGACCCGGAGGCCGAGCGGCAGCCAGGCGAAGATGCCCGGGGCCTGGCGACGGATGTACCCGGCGCGGACGAGCAGCTTCGCGCTCGTCACCTCGGCGTCGGAGGGGTCGTCGCGGAGCGTGCGGAGGAAGAGATGGGAGAGCCGTGTGACCACGGGGCAAGCCTAGCGGCGTGCTCGCGCCGTGCGAGGCGGGGCGCGGGCGGGGTCGTGGGCGGGGTCGTGGGCGGGGTCGCACCGTGCGAGGGCGCGACGCGCCCCGTGGCACGGTGCGAGGTTCCCCGCACCGTGCGAGGCTCCCCGCGTCCCACCGTGTGTGGAACCTCGCACCGTGCGTGCGCCTCGCACCGTGCGAGGGCGGGGCCGGGGTCGTGGGCGGGGCCGGGGCGGGGCCGCACCGTGCGAGGGCGCGACGCGCCCCGCGGCAGGGTGCGAGGTTCCCCGCACCGTGCGAGGCGAAACGGGTCCCACCGTGTGTGGAACCTCGCACCGTGCGTGCGCCTCGCACCGTGCGAGGGGGCACGCAGCACTCGCGCCGTGCGCAGGGGCGCACAGGGGCGCGCACCACGCGACGGACGGGAGGCGCGGCGCCAGCTGGCACCGCGCCTCCCGTCCGGTACGCCCGCGCGACGCGCGCTACGGGGCGGTGATGACCTGCACGGAGCCGGTGGCGGCGGCCGGACCCATCTCGTCCGCGATGCGGTTTGCCTCCTCGATGAGGGTCTGCACGATCTCGCGTTCCGGGACGGTCTTGATGACCTCGCCCTTCACGAAGATCTGGCCCTTGCCGTTGCCGGAGGCGACGCCGAGGTCGGCTTCACGGGCCTCGCCCGGACCGTTCACGACGCAGCCCATCACGGCGACGCGCAGGGGCACGGTCATGCCCTCGAGCCCCTTCGTGACGTCGTTCGCGAGCTGGTAGACGTCGACCTGGGCGCGACCGCAGCTCGGGCACGAGACGATCTCGAGCTTGCGCTCCCGGAGGTTGAGCGACTGCAGGATCTGCAGGCCGACCTTCACCTCCTGCACGGGCGGCGCCGAGAGCGAGACGCGGATCGTGTCGCCGATGCCCTCCGCGAGCAGGATGCCGAACGCGGTCGCGCTCTTGATCGTCCCCTGGAACTCCGGACCGGCCTCGGTCACGCCGAGGTGCAGCGGCCAGTCGCCCGCCGCTGCGAGCTGCCGGTACGCCTTCACCATGACGATCGGGTCGTTGTGCTTGACCGAGATCTTGAAGTCGTGGAAGTCGTGCTCCTCGAACAGGCTGGCTTCCCAGACGGCCGACTCGACGAGGGCCTCGGGCGTGGCCTTGCCGTACTTCTGCAGCAGGCTCGGCTCGAGCGACCCGGCGTTGACACCGATGCGGAGCGAGACCCCGGCGTCCTTCGCGGCCTTGGCGATCGCACCGACCTGGTCGTCGAACTTGCGGATGTTCCCCGGGTTGACGCGGACGGCCGCACAACCGGCGTCGATGGCCTGGAAGACGTACTTCGGCTGGAAGTGGATGTCGGCGATGACCGGGATCTGCGACTTCTTCGCGATGATCGGCAGGGCGTCGGCGTCGTCCTGGCTGGGAACGGCGACGCGGACGATGTCGCAGCCGGAGGCGGTGAGCTCGGCGATCTGCTGCAGGGTCGCGTTGATGTTCGTGGTGGGTGTCGTGGTCATCGACTGCACGGAGACCGGCGCGTCACCGCCCACGAGGACCTTGCCGACCCGGATCTGCCGCGACTTGCGACGCGGGGAGAGCGTTTCCGGGACTTTCGGCAGACCGAGGTTCACTGCTGGCACGCTCGCCACTCTACGCGGTGCGTGCGACGCTGCCGGGTCCGTTCACAGGTCGTTCGCGGAGTCGACGACCGTGATGAGCGGCGCGTAGAGCCGCATCGCGGCAAGTGCGCGCTCGTGGTCCTCGTCGCTGGCCCCGGCACAGGCGTCCGCGACGACCGTGACGGTCGCCCCGGCGTCGGCCGCCGCGAGGGCAGTCGACAGCACGCAGCAGTCCGTGGAGACTCCCGTCAGGACGAGGTGCGGGTGGTCGCCGACCACGGCCAGGAGGCTCGTCCCCCACTTCCCGAACGTCGGTTCCGTCACGACCGGGTCCCCGCGGTCCGCCGCCGCGGTCGCGAAGGGCTCGGTCAGCGCGTAGAGCGGATCGCCGTCGGGGACGAGCGCGAACGGCCACTCGCGGTAGTACGGCACCCAGGCGCCCTCGGGCTGACTCGGCGCGACGAAGCGCGTGAAGACGGACCGACCGGTGAACCGGGGCAGCAGGTGCTCGATGGTCACTCCGGCGTGGGCGTACCGGGGTGCCGCCCACGGGCTCTCCCCCGTGAAGACCTCCTGCATGTCGACGACGAGCCAGGCGTCGTCGGGGACCGTCACGCGCGGCCCTCCTGGCGGCGCACGGCACCGGCGGAGAACAGGAGCGTGCCGAGGAAGCCGACGACCAGGGCCACGAGGACCCCGAGGTTCGCGTACGCCCAGGCTCCGTCGCGGCCGCCGAGGCCGAACGGCCCGAGGAGGTACCCCTGCCAGGCCAGCCACGACGGTCCGGACAGGGTGACGAGCCCCCACCCGAGGACCGTGCCGACGGCGACCAACGCGATCGCGACCCAGCGCACGTCACCGTACCGGCCGTGGCGGTCCTCGAGCTCGGTCTCGGCGTAGTCGCGACGCCGCAGGAGCACGTCGGCCACGAACACCCCGGCCCAGGCGGCGATCGGGACGCCGAGGGTGATGAGGAACGCCTGGAACGGCCCGATGAAGTCCGGCGCGAAGAAGACGACGGAGACCGCGCCGATCACCATCACGACGCCGTCCACACCCGCCGCGACGGGGCGAGGGATCCGCACCCCCGCGCTCAGCAGTGCGAGGCCGGACGAGTAGATGTCCATCACCGCGCCGCCGACGATCCCGAGGATGGCGACGATCGCGAACGGGACGAGGAACCAGATCGGCAGGATCGTGGTGAGCGCGCCGATCGGGTCGGCGTTGATCGCGGCGTTCAGGTCCTTCGACGACCCGGCGAGCAGCACGCCGAAGACGACCAGGAGCGTCGGTGCGAGGGCTCCGCCGAACGTGGTCCATCCCACGACCCCGCGGGTGGAGGACGTGCGCGGCAGGTAGCGCGAGTAGTCGGCGGCGGCGTTGACCCAACCGAGCCCGAACCCGGTCATCACGAGCACCAGCGCACCGATGACCTGCTGCGCACTGCCCGACGGCAACGCGGCGATGGCGGCGAAGTCGATCGACGGGACCGCGAGCACGACGTACACCACCGTGAGCACCGCGGTCACGACGGTGATCCAGGTCTGCAGCCGCATCACGACGTCGAAGCCCGCGATCCCGGCCCCCACGACCAACGCGGCGACGACGACGAGCGCCACCAGCTTGGTGACGACGCCGTCGTCCCAGCCGAGCTCACGGAAGACCGTCGACGTCGCGAGCACGGCCAGAGCAGCCAGCGCGGTCTCCCACCCGACCGTGAGCACCCAGCTGAGGAACGACGGCAGCCGGTTGCCCCGGACGCCGAACGCCGCCCGGCTGAGCACCATCGTCGGTGCCGACCCGCGCTTGCCCGCGATCGCGACGACGCCGCACAGCAGGAACGAGAAGACCACCCCGATGACGGCCACCACGGTCGCCTGCCAGAACGAGATGCCGAACCCGAGCACGAAGGCGCCGTACGCGATCCCGAGCACGGACACGTTCGCCGCGAACCACGGCCAGAACAGCCCACGCGGCGTGCCCTTCCGGTCGGCCTCGGCGATGACGTCGGTGCCCTGGCGTTCGACGGTCCGCAGTTCCGGGCCCCGCGGGTCCGGTGTAGGGGGCATGGGCGCTGTGCTCATGCGCCGAGCGTAGTGCGCGCACCGCCGGCCGGGCAGGCTCGCCGTCGTCCTGTGGACGGACTGCTGCGGTCCTGGGGACGGACCGCTGCCGTCCTGTGGACGGGTCGGCTACCCGAACAGGTTCACGGGGCGCACGATGTCGGCGTAGATGAGCAGCGCGCTCATCCCGGCGAGGAGCACCACGACGACCATCGTGAGGGGCATCGTCTTCGCGAGGTCGATCGGCCCCGGATCCGCCTTCCCGACGAGCGTGAAGGACCGGCGCTTCACGGCCTCCCACAGGGCACCCGCGATGTGGCCGCCGTCGAGGGGCAGCAGCGGCACCATGTTCAGGACGAACAGGCCGATGTTGAGCGAGGCGAGCAGGCCGAGGATCGTGTAGGCCTTGTCGACGATCGGGACCCCCGACATCGACGAGACCTCACCGATCGCGCGCCCGACGCCGACGACGGACACCGGGCTGTCCTGCGACCGGGCCTGCGAGCCGAACGCCGCGTTCCACACCGCGACGAGCCGCTGCGGGAGGTCGATGATGAGGTGTGCTGACGCCGAGATCTGCGCGCCCGTCGCCGGCAGGACCGCCGTCGGCGACTGCCGGACGAGCGACTGCCCGATGCTGACGCCGACCACGCCGACCTGCTGGGTCTTGGTCGTGCCGTCCTCGTTCTTCGCGACCGTGCCGTCGGAGAGGTAGACGTCGCGCGTCGCCGTCACCGGGGTGATCTCGAGCGTCTTGCGGGCACCGTCGCGCTCGACCACGACCGTGAGCTCCTTGCCGGCGCTCCGCTGGAACAGCGTCGACACCTCGGCGATCGTCGGGTCGGCCTTCCCGTCGACGGAGAGCACGACGTCGCCGGACCGGATGCCGGCCTCCTTCGCCGGGGACACCGCGTCGTCCGCGGTGCAGGTCGTCGTCCGGCTGTTCGGCAGCACGCAGTCGACGCTCGACGTGAACGTGGTCGTCGGCGCGCCGAAACCACAGAGGAGCACACCGAACAGGACGATCCCGATGACGAGGTTCATCGCCGGGCCGGCGACCATCACGATGATCCGCTTCCACGGCGTCAGGCGGTAGAACGCGCGGGAGTCGTCCCCGCCGGACTCCGCGATCTGCTCGGCGCTGGCCTGCCGGGCGTCCTGCACGAACGCGCCGTACATGCCCGTGTTCGTGATCGCGCTCGGCTTGCCCGACGCCCGCGGTTTGAGCATGCCGACCATCGAGATGTACCCGCCGAGGAGGATCGGCCGGATCCCGTACTCCGTCTCGCCGCGCGTGAACGACCAGATCGCCTTGCCGAAGCCGAGCGAGTACTGCGTCACCTTCACGTTGAAGAGCTTCGCGAAGGAGAGGTGCCCGAGCTCGTGGAGTCCGATCGAGACCAGCAGGCCGACGATGAAGACGACCACGCCGAGGACGAAGAGCAGGACGGATTCGACGGTCACCGGGAAAGGGTACGGGACGCTACCCATGACGGAGCCGAGCGCACCCTGGGAGGTGGGTCGCGCCTCCCGTCCGACAGGTGGTGGGCTGTTCAGCCTGGAGGCGCGGCGTGGGTCAGCGCGACACCGCGCGGTCCGCCGCGGCGCGCGCCCAGCGCTCCGCTGCCAGGACGCCCTCGAGGGAGGACTCCCCCATCGCGTGCTCGTCGACGACCCGCTCGACCGTGTCGACGATGTCGAGGAAGCCGATCGCACCCGCGTGGAACGCGGCGACGGCCTGCTCGTTCGCGGCGTTGAACACCGCGGGGAACGTCCCGCCGGCCTCGCCGACGCGCTTGGCGAGGGCGACTGCTCCGAACGCCGCGGCGTCGAGCGGCTCGAACGTCCAGGTGCTCGCGGTCGTCCAGTCCAGCGGGACCCCGACGCCCGGCACGCGGTCCGGCCAGGCGAGCCCGAGCGCGATGGGGAGGCGCATGTCCGGCGGCGACGCCTGCGCGATGGTCGACCCGTCCACGAACTCGACCATCGAGTGCACGATCGACTGCGCGTGCACCGTCACGTCGATGCGGTCGTAGGGCACGTCGAAGAGCAGGTGGGCCTCGATCACCTCGAGACCCTTGTTCACGAGTGTCGCCGAGTTCGTCGTGACGACGAGCCCCATGTCCCACGTCGGGTGCGCGAGCGCCTGTGCCGGGGTGACGTCGCGGAGTTCGTCGCGGGAACGGCCCCGGAATGGTCCGCCGCTGGCCGTCAGCACCAGGCGCCGGACCTCGTCCGACGAGCCGGAGCGCAGCGCCTGCGCGATCGCCGAGTGCTCGCTGTCGACGGGCACGATCTGCCCCGGTCGGGCCGCGGCCTGCACGAGCGGCCCGCCGACGATGAGGCTCTCCTTGTTCGCGAGGGCGAGCGTCGCCCCGGACTCGAGGGCGGCCAGGGTGGGTCCGAGTCCGACCGAGCCGGTGATGCCGTTGAGGACGACGTCCGCCTCGACGCTCCGGATCAGCCGCTCGGAGTCGGCGGCACCGAACGCGGTGTCGTGGACGCCGAAGCGCGTGGCCTGCTCGGCGACGAGGGCACGGTTGTTGCCGGCGGTGAGGCCGACGACCTCGAACCGGTCCGGGTTGCGCGCGACGACGTCGAGCGCCTGGGTGCCGATCGAGCCGGTGCTGCCGAGGACGACGATCCGGCGCTTGGGGGGCTGCATTTCGTAACTGTACCGAGACCGCACACGAGCCATCCCTCCGCTGATATGCGGAAGGATGTTCAGCATGCGAACCAAACAGCGCTCCGTCGCAGCACTCCTCGCCTCAGCCGCCACCACGCTCGTGATCGTGGGCTTGGGGACGACGAACGCGCAGGCGACTCCCGCCCCGTCCGCCGCGGTCGACACCGCACAGCTCCGTGCGCTGAGCACCACGCAGAGCCGGGCCGAGATCGACGCACTCGTCAGCGGGACCGACCCGGTGTCGCTCTACGTCGACGCCGCGACCGGCGAGGTCCTCGCCGCAGCGCCGGCGCCGGATAGCACGGTGACCGGCGTGCACACGCGAGCGTTGACCCCGATCGGTCCGGGATGCACGTCGACGAGCGTCTGCATGCGGAGCATCTCGGGTACGCCGTACGGCCTCACCGGGACCGGTACCCGCACGGGCACGTGGAAGAAGATCATCAGCTACTCTTCCGGCGACCGGGAGACCAGTTTCTGGGCGTCGAACGGTATGGCGTACACCTACCGGGCGTACTCGAACGTGACGCTGAACGTGACCGTGACGATCACGAAGGTCCAGCGCTGAGCCGTTCCTCATGAGGCGAGGGCGATGAGCACCTGCTCATCGCCCTCGCCGAGGATCACGTCCTGCTCCGTCAGCCGATGGCGAGGATGTCGACGACGAAGACCAGCGGAGCGTTCGCGGGGATCCCGGACCCTTCACGCGGGTTCGCTCCGTAGGCGTCGTCCGAGGTGGCGACGATCAGGACCTGCGAACCGACCTTCTGACCGACGAGCCCCGTCACGAAGCCCTTGATGAGACCCTGCTCCGAGACGGTGAACGTCGTCGGGACGCCCTTCGACCATGACGAGTCGAACTCCTTGCCACCCTTGAGCAGCACGCCCTTGTACTGCACGAGAGCGGTGTCGCCGTCCTTGATCGTCTGCCCGTCGCCCTGCTTGAGGACCTCGACCTCCGTCTTCGAGGGGGTCTTGATCCCCGACGGGATCGTGATCTGCGGCTCACCGTCGGCCTTGTCCTTGACGGTCGGCAACGCGGGGTCCTGCTCCTGGGGCGTACCCGTCGCCTTGGTCGGGATCTTCGAGACGATGTCGGCGACGACGACCACGTCACCGCCGGTGTTGAAGCCGATCGCCGAGGACTGGCCGACGACGACCACGCGCTCGCCGACCGTCGAGCACGCGAGGATGGCGCCGAAGCCACTGCCGCCCACGGAGAGCGCCTGCGGGTTGCCGGAGTCGAAGCCCACGCTGCCGAGCTTCGAGGCGTCCTTCGCCTGGTACACGCTGTAGGAGACCTGCGCGTAGTCGCCCGACTTGAGGGACGCACCCTTGCCCTGCACCGCGACCGTGGCCTGCGGCTCCGATGCACTGAGCCCCTTCGCGAAGGACACCTTCGGAGCGGTGGCCGTGCCGACCGCACCCGACACCTTCACCGAGTCGGAGGCCTTGCCCGGATCGGGGCAGGAGGTGATCGCCGCTGCGCTGGCACTGGCGCTGGACGACGCGCTCGGCGATGTCGTGGCGGTGCCCGACCCCGTGCCGGAGCACGCGGCGAGTCCCAGCACGACGGCGGGGACCAGGGCGATCGGGAGCAGGCGAAGACGCTTCACGGGACCCTAGTCTGCCGCACTCGCCGATGATTCCCCTGCGAGCACCCGGATGTCGGGCTCGTGGTGGACGGGGAACGCAACGGAGCGCGCGATGAAGCAGAGCCGGTTCGCCTCGGCGTGCGCAGCGATCGCGTCCTCGATCCTGTCCGCCTCACGGACGGTGACGACCGGGTGCAGCGTCGTCTCGACGAGCTCGCCGGAGCCGTCGCGGTTGAGGTTCAGGCTCGCGGTCGCCCGGTCCTGGTAGTCGACGACCGTGAAGCCCTGCTGCACGGCGACGTGCAGGTAGCTCAGCATGTGGCACTGCGCCAGCGCCGCGACGACGAGCTCCTCGGGGTTCCAGCGGTCGCGGTCGCCTCGGAACGTCGGGTCGGCCGAACCCGCCAGGTCGTGCTTCCCCGCCGCGGAGACCACGTGGTCGCGGCCGTAGTCGCGGTAGCCGCTCGTGCCGGAACCGCGGTCTCCGGTCCAGCGGACGGACACCTCGTAGGAGTGGTCGGACACGTGGGGCACCTCGTTCGTCTCGTTAGCATTGCGGCATGACTGAGCGCCATCCTCTCACCGCCGACGGGTCCGTCGAACTCGCCGTCCTCGACCGGAACGGCTTCGAGGAGAGCCGGCACGTGGGCGCCGGAGTGGTCGTCGCCGCGGACGGCTCGGTCATCGACTCGGTGGGCGACGTCACCGCGAGCGTCTACCCGCGCTCGACGATGAAGCCGTTCCAGGCGCTGGCCGTCCGACGCGCCGGAGCCGCCTTCTCCGACGAGGAGCTCGTGCTCTCCACGGCGAGCCACGCCGGCACCGCCGCCCACCAGGCGATCGCGCAGCACATGCTCGAGTCCTTCGACCACGTCGAGGCGGACCTCGGCTGCCCGCCCGACCTGCCCTTCGACCGCGCCACCGCCCGGACGGCGGACGGGCCGCGACGGCTGGCGATGAACTGCTCCGGCAAGCACGCCGCGATGCTCGCCGCCTGCCGCGTCAACGGTTGGGACGAGCGTTCCTACCTCGACGTCGACCACCCGCTGCAGCAGCGCGTCCGCACGACGGTCGAGGAGTACACGGCGGAGACCGTCGACCTGGTCGGCACCGACGGCTGCGGGGCACCGGTCTTCCCGCTGACCCTCACCGGTCTCGCGCGGGGCATCGCCGGCGTCGTCGCCCGCGCCGACGCCGACTCCGCAGCCCTGACGGACGCCGTGCTCGCACACCCCTGGGCGCTCGACGGCGTCGGGCGCGCGAACACCGTGACGATCGAACAGCTGGGGGTGTTCGCGAAGCTCGGCGCCGAGGGCGTGATGGTGATGGGCCTCCCCGGTGGGGCGGCCGTCGCGGTCAAGACGCTCGACGGTGCGCAGCGCGCGGGCACGCTCGCGGCGCTGACCCTGCTGCAGCGGAACGGGCTGGTGACCGCCGAGGGCGTCGCGGGGGTCATGGCGGCGACGGGCGAGCAGGTGCTCGGTGGGGGCGTCCCGGTGGGCGCCGTCCGCGCCGGAGCCGGTCTGCGCTGAGCCCTGGCGCGGTTCCCGTCGGCTCGGCGGGGCGAGGTCCCGCCGACTCGGCGGAGGCGGTGCCTGCGTCGACGGCTCCCGCGCCCTCGGCTGGGAGGGCTCCCGCGCCCTCGGCGGGGAGGTCGAGGATCGGGAGCACCGGGGCGATCGCGATCGGCTCCCCCTGCGCGGTCCGGAACGTGCACCCCGACCGGCCGACCGTGACGACCGCGTCCGCGCGGCGCGGCGTCCGGCCGTGATCGGGGACGAGCACGAGCGTGCGGAGGCCGTGGCGCTCGTGCGGCGACACCACGTGGACGACGATCCCCTCCGGCAGCGGGGCGAGCCCGTCCGGCAGGCCCTCGCTGTGCCGGGACGGCGCAGCGACGGTCGCGGCGCCGAGCTGCGCGGACAGGGCGTCGAAGACCGCGCGTGCGAGCGCACCTCGTCCGACCACGACGAGGTGTGATGCTGCGGTGTGGACCGGCGAGCCGTCGTCGAGACGGTGCCCCACCACGAGCGTCGCTGGACGATCGGGATCGGGAACCGGTGAGTGCGTTCGGGCAGGCGCGGGCTGCGGGGCCGGGGGGTCGAGCTGGGATGCCGCGGTCTCAGATCGACGCTGCCGCCACTCGACCGCAGGCTGCGACGCTCGGCTCCGCCCGGCAGCGACGACGAGGCGGTCGAGCACGGCGAGCACCGACCCTGCTGCGACCGCGATCAGCCGGACGGTGCCCGGGAGCGCTGCGAAGACGCCGGTCCCGACGAGAACGAACGCGCCGACGACGAGGATCGTCCGGGCGAGGAGCGTGTTCACGCCACCAGTCGACCGGAGATCCGTGGGTCCGGTCGCCACTGTCGGCCCCGCTGTGGACTGATCGCGGCGGGATCCCTCCCGTGCAGGAGGAGGTCTCGCCACACGATCACTGCACGAGGAAGAACTGCTCCCCGATGTCCACCCGCGCGCCACGCTCGACCCGGTAGCGCCGTCCCGGTTCGCACCGCCGGATCGACCCGTCGATGTGCCGCACCACGGTGCCGTTGCCCGAGAAGCGGTCCGACACCCAGAGGTCTCCCCCGTCACGACCGAGCTCGAGGTGCGTCTTGGACACCGACTTGCCCGGGTCGTGGACGGTCAGGAGGTCGTCGAAGCGCTCACCCGGCTGCGGGCGGGGCAGGCGGCCGAGGAGGCCGGTGCCGTGCACGCCGAACCGCTCGCCGGTGCTGAAGTGCAGCACGAACGGCGCGTGGGTCGGGGTTTTGGAAACGATCCGGGTCTCGTCGACGTCCTGGTCGTCGCTGTCGTCGGGCACGTCGCCGTCATCGAGGTCAGTACCGGCGCTGGACGGCACGGATGGACGCTGGAGCGGCGGAGCGGGGCGCTCGGGAGCCGCGGTCTGCCCGTGGTCGGGCATCCCAGGGATCGGCGGGAGCGGTGCGGCCCGCGGCACGGGTGTGATCGGTGCGGCGGCGTCCCCCGCGTACTCGGGTGCTCCGGCAGGGTCGTCGGCGGCCTGGGCCTCTCCCGCGCTGTCCGTCGACACCGGCGCAGCGTGCTGTCCTCGTGGCCGCACGGCCGCGCGGAAGAGGTGGTCGTCGTCCGGCGCGGACGATGCCCCGTCAGCTGTCACATCCGGCGTCGCCTCGGTCGCCGTGTGCTCCGACGGTCGACCTGCTCCGGCAGTCGGCTCGGGCTCAGGCTCGTCACCCGCGACCGCTGCGTGGTGCAGGGCGGCGTCGCGCTCGGATGATCCGTCGTGGTCCGCGACCTCGTCGTGGTCCGCGACCTCGTCGCCCGAGGCGTCGCCATCCCGCTCGCGAGCGTCCGACTGCTCGTCGTCCTCGGCCGCAGCCTCGTCCTCGCCCGGTCCCTCGTCCTCGGCAGCCCAGTCGGGGCGGGCGACGGGGAGCGGGACGACCGGGCCGGTGAAGGCCGCCGTGACCGCGGGGCGGACAGCGCCGCAGTTGCTGCAGAAGATGTCGTCCGGCTCGAGCGCGTGGCCGCACACGTGGCATGTGGCACCGGCGGAACCCGGGGTCACGAGCGGGACCGGACGCTGGGGCGCGGGGCGGCGATCGACGAGCGGCTCCACGACGGCGGTGTCCCCGGGCTGTGGCGGCGAAGCGACCGGGGCCGGACGCTCCGCCGCGAGAGCAGCGTCCGCGGCGTTGCTCGGCTGGTCCTGCCCCGGCGTCGCCGACGGGGTGCCCGAGCCGGCTCGGTCTCCGGGCTCCTCCTGGGCGGGCGCGGCCGAGCGGCCGATCCACCAGGACGGCGTCGAGGGCGCGGCGGGCGCGGCCTCCGGTGCGGGAGGCTGCCATGCCGGGGTCGACTGCTGGGCCGGCGGCTGCCAGACGGGCGCGTCCGGGGTCGGCTGGTGCCCGCGGTCGGAGCCCGGGGCCCGCGGTGCACGGTCCGCGACGCGGGTCACCTCGGGGTCGTCCTCGGGGGACGACGCGGAGCCGGGAGCGAAGGCGTCGGGGTCGAGCGGCGGCTCTTGCTCGAAGGACGGCACCGGCGACTGCGCCCACGCCGGCTGACCGCCGGTCCGCGGGCCGGGCGCAGGCTCACCGCCCGTCGGCAGACCGGGCGCCGGCTGTCCGGATTCCGGCTGTCGGGACCCGTACCCGGCGGGAGGGGTCGAGGGCTGCGCGGGCGCCGCCTGACGCCGGGCACCGGGGCGGTCATCACCGGTGAGCCAAGCGCGGGTCGCCGGGTCCAGCGTGGACTCCGGGAGCCAGGCATCCGCCGCCGGGTCCGGACGACGGCCGTGCACGTCGGGCTGGAGGAGCGGCGGCGGCGGCGCCTGCTCGACCGGGGCGCTGGCGGCCGGACGTCGGTTCGCGGTCGCCGTCACCGCACGTCCGCACTCACCGCAGAAGATCGCTCCGTCCGGCAGCGCTGAGCCGCAGTGTTCGCATCTGATCACGTGGTGCCTCTGTCCTCACTCGGTCGACCTTCCTCGCGCTGTCGTCCACGACGTCCGATCGGCCTCCGGCCATCGTAGTCACGCGAGGTCCGACCGCCCTTCGAGGCGACGAGGCCGACCCGGCCGTCGACCGCCGCCCGGCGGACGTCGCCGAGCCGGAGGGAGCGGAGGGACACGGCCGTCCGGAACCGTTCCCGACGGGTGCGCCCCGTGCGCAGGCTGGTGATCGCCTCGTCGGTCGCCCGCCACATCCGGTCCGCGGTCGGCTCGTCGACCTCGCTCGGCCCGAAGACCGCACGGTCGGCCAGGGCCGCCAACCCGGGGCCGCCCTCCCCCGGCGCGCCGCGGACGCTCTCACGGCGGGTCGCCGAGGGTGCCACCGCGTGTCCGCGGTCGAGGAGCGCATCGCGGTACTCGTCCCACGCCCCGACGATCCGACCGCGTGGCGACGGAGCCCGACGTCGACGCCGACGTCGGATCCGTTTGACCAGGACGATCACGGCGAACGGCAGGAGCACGAGCGCGGCGACCGCGAGGACCCCGGCCACCCACGGGAGCACGGCGAGGAGGATCTGGAGCCAGAGCGGCTGCACCGGCGGCGTGTCGCGGTCGCTCTGCGGCGGCGCCTGCTGGTCCTGGTCCTGCTGGTCGGCCGGCGGCGGGGGCACGACGGTCTCCGGGCGGGTGACCGGCTTCGGGGTCTCCTGCTGCGCGTCCGGGATCTTCCGGACGGTCGGGTTGGGGTTGAGCACGACCCATCCCCACTGCGCCGTGTCGACCTCGATGCGAGCGGTGACGTCCGAGCCCGTGAACGTCGTCGTCCCGCCGTCGGAAGCCGCGTCGGCGCCGGAGTCGCCACCCTCCGCGAACCCGAGCACGACCCGTGTCGGGAAGCCGATCTGCTCGGCCATCAGCGCAGCCGCCACCGCGTACTGCTCCTGGTCCCCGACCATGAGCGCCGAGGTCAGCAGCTCGGTGATCCGGTCGGCGCCGTGTCCGGACCGGCTCGCGCGGTCGTCGCCGACACCGTGGCTCACGTAGCCCGTTCGTCGCAGTTGCTCCAGCATGGCGACGAGCTTCGCGCCGTCCGACCCCGCACCGTCCGTGTACGCCTCGACGGTGTCGCGCACCGCGTCCGGGACCCCGCGGAGCGCGGGGAGCTGCGCCGTCCCCGGCTTCGCCGAGGCGAGCTGGCCCTGTGTCGGCTGGTCCGGGAGCACCGCGGTCAGGTCGTAGGTCGTCCCGCGGGACACCCCGCCGACGACGGCACCGGTGCCCGTGGAGGCGTTGTAGAAGAAGGCACCGCGGTCCTCGTCGGCACGGCGCCCGGAGAAGTCGACGCGTTCGAGGTCGCCGACCGTGGGCAGCCACACCCCGCTGTAGCCGTCGACCGTCACCCCCACGCGCACCGTCGTCCCCCGCACGCCGCGGACGTCGACCGAGGTCGGGACGCGTTCGAACGTCCCGGACGCGGCGGCACCGTCCGAGCCGCCGACGCGGTAGACGACGCCGTCGTACGTGTCGAGGGTCGCGATCCGCACGAAGCCGTCCGCCGGGAGTCCGGTGACCCGCAGCTGCGCCGTGTCGGCTTCGTCGGACTCCTCGTAGGCGCGGAACCCGCTCAGCGGGCTGACGTAGTCGCGTGGATCGAACGGCTTGACCACGTCCGTCCGCGCCACCGTGCGGGCCCCCGAGGGCGGCGCGACGAGTCCGAGTGCGGTCGCGACGACCGCGGCGGCGACGATGGTCCCCGTCCCGACGAGCGCCGGCCGGAGGACCGAGCGCGCGATCGGCACCCGCGTCCCGACGGTCGACGCGACGGCCACGGCACGGCGCGCGTGCCGCGCGGTGAGGGCCCACACCAGCGCGAGGCCGGCGAGGACGACCGCGGTCACGATCGAGGTGTCGAGCCGTGTCGGCCCGACCACGATCCCGGCCGCGAAGAGCGCGAGGGGCGCGATCGCGCCCAGTTCCTGCCGGGAGGCGCGGGTCGCCACGCTCACGCCGGTCACCGTCACGACGAGGACGCTCACGAAGTACGGGACGAGCAGGGCTTCGTAGGAACCGACCGGCAGGCTGATGGTCACCAGCTGCTTCCAGCCGAGGGCCACGCCGGCGAAGAGGTCGAGCAGCCCGCGCCCCGTCGGCAACACCCCGTTCGCCGCCCCCGGCACAGCGGCCGGCACGCCGGTGAGCGTGAACGCGGCGACCGTCGCCAGGCCGACGACCGGCGACGAGAGTCGGTACACCGCGCCGAGGAGCGCGACGACCGTGCCCGCCACGATCGCGGTCACCGCGGCCACGAACATCGAGTCGTCGCGGTAGACCGGCCACCACGACGTGCTCGCCACCGCCACGAGCAGCCAGACGACCAGCGTCCCGCCCGCCAGGCGCAGCGGAGCGGCCCGACGCGCGTTGCGCCGAGCGGTCCGGCGGACCCGGGTCGCCGGCGTCGCGGGTGCCGGGGCGCTCACGCCGCCGCCGATCGGTGGAGCGCGGTGCGCAGGTCGTCGAGGTAGCCGATCGTCATGACGGTCAGCCCGGCGACCCGGAGGAACCGCGGCTGGGCCTCGGGCTCGCAGATGACGGCCACGACCTCGACCCCGACGGGGAACCGCGTGGCGGCGAGCCGGAGTGCCGGGAGCTCGACGGTGGAGCCGACCACGAGGAACGCGACCGAGATGCCCGCCGTGTCGTTGCCGACGATCCGGGCGACCTCGGCGATCGGGAGGCAGGCCTCGGCGAGGCCCACGGTCGCGAAGTCGTCGAGCAGCCTGGTCGGGGTGACCGTCGGCAGCCGGTGCACCGCGTACACCGGTCGCTTCGCGAACTCCGGCGTCCGCTCGGACACCACCACGGTGACGTCGCGGCCGTCCCGGATCGCTCGGGTGCCGAGCGACGCGGCGGCGCTCACGGCGAGCTCGAACTCGTCTCCGTCGGCGAACTCGGCTCGGGACGACCCGAGCGCGACGACGAGGTGCGACCGACGGGTGTCCTCGAACTGCCGGACCATCAGGGCGCCCGACTTCGCGGTCGACTTCCAGTGGATCGTGCGCGGGTCGTCACCGGGCATGTACTCACGGATGGCGTGGAACGCGATGTCGGCCGGTGAGAGGTCCGTCGTCGCCTGCCCCTCGAGGTCCCGCACGAGTCCGGTGCTCGTCGACGGGATCGCGATCGTGCGCGGGTGCACGATGACCTGCTCTCGGGCAGTCCAGACGACCTCGCGACGGACGAGTCCGACCGGGTCCGCTCGGACGCCGGTCACGGGGCCGACGTCGAGCACGCCGCGCCGCGTCGTCGGGACCGGGACCTCCTGCTCGAAGGTCCCCTTCGCCGCGATCGCCGGGATGGCGACGTCGACCAGCCCCACCCCAACGGGGACCTCGACCGTGCTCGGGACCGACGGCAGCCGTCCCGGGTTCTCGGCGGTCACCACCACCGCGGCCGGGTTGCCGACGGCGACGCGGTGCTGCGGGAGGCGCATCCGGACGAGCAGGCGCGACCGCCCGATCAGGGCGACCGCGGCGACGACGATCAGCAGCGCACCGGCGAACCCCACGACGACGACCTCGCGGAGGCCGAGACGGTATCCCGCGACGAACGCGACGAGCGTGAGGACCGCCACCGTCCATCCCAGGCCGGTGACCACTGACGAGACCTCGTCCCAGGCACGTCCGACGAGCCTCCAGGCCGTTGCCCAGAGCCGGACGACGCCGACGACCGCGTCTGCGGCGACGCTGTCGCGGTTCCCGACCAGACGGGTCCGCACGTTCGTCAGGCCGGCGACCGTCCCGGTGCGCTCGGACGCGCCCGACCCGCGACGCGACCGCGTCGAGGAGGGGCGGCGCGAACGCGTCGAGGCGGGCCGGCGGTCGGTCACGACGCGACCCGGTCAGCAGGGGGTGGCGTCTCGACCAGGAGCTGCGACACGACCGCGGTCGGGCTGACGCCGTCGAACTCGGCCTCGGCGTCGAGCACGAGGCGGTGCGCGAGCACTGGGACCGCCAGCGCCTTCACGTCGTCGGGCGTGACGTAGTGGCGGCCGTTGAGCGCCGCGAACACACGGGACGCCCGCATCAGACCCATCGCGCCACGGACGCTGACCCCGAGTCGGACCTCGCTCGCGGAGCGCGTCGAGTCGACGAGCCGGGCGACGTAGTCGGCGATGACGGCGTCGACGTGCACCGATCGGGCGAGCGCGGCCATCTCGGTGATCGTCGCCGCCGGCACGACGCTCGCGAGCGGCACCGACGCCGACGGCGCAGACGACGTCTCGAGGATCTTCACCGTCGCGGCGTGGTCCGGGTAGCCGATCGACGCCTTCATGAGGAAGCGGTCGAGCTGCGCCTCCGGCAGACGGTAAGTGCCGGCCTGCTCGACGGGGTTCTGGGTGGCGATCACCATGAACGGCGCGGCGAGCCGGTGGTTGACGCCGTCGACGGTGACCGCGGACTCCTCCATCGCCTCGAGCAGCGCGGACTGGGTCTTCGGGCTCGCGCGGTTGATCTCGTCGGCGAGCACGATGTTCGAGAACACCGGGCCGCGGTGGAAGTCGAACTCCTGGGTGCGCTGGTCGTAGACGCTGATGCCCGTGATGTCGCCGGGCAGCAGGTCGGGCGTGAACTGGATGCGGTTCGTCGAGCCCTGCACACTCTGCGCCATCGCCCGCGCGAGGCTCGTCTTGCCGGTGCCGGGGACGTCCTCGAGCAGGAGGTGTCCCTCGCTGAGCATCGCCGTGACCGCGAGCCGGATCACGAACGTCTTCCCGAGGAGCACCTGCTCGACGTTGGTCACGATGCGGCCGGCGACGTCGGCGAACCAGGTGGCCTGCTCCGGGGTCATGCTCATGCGGGGTCGTTCCTTCGGTGGTGAGTCGTTGGTCGTGGGCGCGCTACTCGGAAGCGTAGAGCGTGGTCGGCACGTGGCTCAGTTGCCGGACGGGGGTGTGGAATCCGCTGGCGGTGTCGTCGGGAACAGGTCCGTCGTCGTTCCGCGGTAGTCAGCTCCGTTCAAGCTCGCGATCGCGTACACGTCGACCGAGCCTGCCGTCACAGGCACTATCGGTGGGGACTCTCCGGCGTTCCAGCGCGCGTAGCCAGGGAAAACGGGGCCGCTGCCATCTGGGTTCGCATGCCACCTCGCGGTGTACTGCAGATTCACACCGTTGGGCTGAGGCGGTTCGTTGATCAGCAGCGCGCTGTTCTGCTGAGCGGTCTTGATACTGACCGCGGTGTTCAGCGCTGCGACGACGCCACCGGAGGTCGAATCGGTACAGAACTGCTCTCCAGGGCCTCCACACGCGGCGATGGTGAATGAAGCCGCGCTGTTGTACACGCCGGCGGGCACCCCCGTCCATTGCGCACCCGGCGCGAGCGGCGTGCTCTGCCCGTCAATTGTGAATACGTAGTGGTCGACACCGTTCTGCGAGGGCATGGTCACCGTTCCGTCCCATTGGTCAGCAGACGTGGGTGTGGCGGAGACCGTCCCGCTCGCGGTCCTGGACGGAACCGAGTAGGTCTGTGCGTCAATGTACGCGACGTTGCAACCGGGTCCATTGTCTGAGACGACTGCGTATCGCTGACTGCCGCCGTTCGGCTCGTTATCCGTGGTCGGACTGCTGGACCCAATGGAGCCGCTCGTTAGCGACGAGCACGACGGAGATGCGTCTTGCCCGACCTGGTAGAGCCGGTATGTGACCGCGGTCGACCCGGCCGGATCGGCGGCTCCCCAACTGACTCGGACAGGTGAAACGCCTGCCTCGTTGCGTTCCGTGCTCGCTGTTGCGGACAGGTTGGTCGGGGGCCCCGGCGTCCCGATCGCAGTGCCAGCCGCGCTGCCCTTGTTCCACTGGACCACCGTGTTGTTGCGGTCGGCGTCGTTCCGGGCAGAGACGGTCGCCGTGTACTGCGCTCCGCTCTGCGCCCCCGTGAACGACGTGCTCGTCGCGGTCCCCGTGCTCCTCGTGACCGTCAACCCCGGTCCGGAGATGGTGACCACGTAGTTGTCCACGGCACTGCCGTTGTTCGGCGCGGGCACCGCGTTCCAGTTCACGTCGACCTGGTTCGGCGTGTCCGGGTTCGGCTTCACGGTGATCCCGGTCGGCGGTGCCGGCACGTAGTCGGCGCTCATCGGCGCGGACTGCGCCGACGGCACGCTGTCGCCGACGGCGTTGGTCGCCGTCACCGAGAACCGGTACGAGGCCTTCGGGTCCAGCCCTGTCAGCTGGCAGACCGTGGCCGTGCCGCAGTCCTTCGACACCCCGTCGGTCCCGGTGACCCGGTACCCGGTGATCGGCGAGTTGTTCGCCTGCGGCGTCGACCACGTCAGCGTCACCTGACCGCCGTCGTACGACCCGGTGCGGGTCGGAGCGCCCGGAGCGTCGGGGACGTCCTGCACGGAGATCGTGACGTCGCCCCACACGTACCGGTCCGGGTCGTCGGTGGCGTCCGCGACCTGGTACTGCAGGTGCGCGTCGACCGGCTTCGCGGACGAGGACACCTGGACCTGCAATCGCGACTTGTCGGCGCTCGGCGTGACGCTCACGCCGGCGGGCAGGCCGCCACCGAGCCCGCGGATCGCCACGACACGGAGTCGCTCGCCCGGGAACGGGTTGGTCGGCTGGTCGTTGGCGAGCACGTTGATGGAGGTCGTCTCGCCGCGCTTGGCGATGCTCGTGTCGGCGCCGGGCTGGACGAGCGGACGAGTGGACGCGACGACCGACACGCTGATGGTGCCCGCCCGTCCGGCGTTGGCGTCGTCCGCGACCCCCACGCCGATGGAGGACGTGGTGTCCTTCTTCGCGGTGTCGGCGACCGTGACGGTCAGCCGCTGCCCGACGACGGTCGCGGTGACCCCCTGGCTCGGCTGGCTGACGATGGAGTAGCGCAGCTCGGGGAGGTCCTTCGGGTACGGGTAGTCGGTGAGCTTCGCGAGGTCGACGGTGCGCGACTCCCCCGGCTGCATGTCGAGCGCGGACCCCGAGAACGCGGGCGGCTGGTTCGACCGGGGCAGCACCTTGATCGGCAGGACGAGCGTCGCCGTCCGGCCCTTGCCGCCGTTGGCGTTCGAGCCGTCCGTGACCTCGAACGAGATCGACGCGTTCCCGTAGTACAGCTTCGCCGAGGTGAACTGCAGCGTCGACGAGTCCACGACGAGGTCTTGGCCGTTGGCGTGGGTGGCCTTGACGGTGCCGTCGTCCGTGATCTTCGCGGTCTGCCCGTTCGCGGTGACGACGTAGTCGGACAGCGGGATGCGGACCGTCGCCTCGCTCTTCACGGTGATGGCGGGGGCGGTGCGGTCGATCTGCGGGAGCGCGTCGTCGAACCCCGGCACGTTGATGAACCCGTACGAGACGACGTCCGGCCGGTCCTTGCGCGCGACCGAGAACGGGATCACCTGCGAGTCGTCCGTCAGCCGGACCTCGATGCGCTCGTCGTCCGTCAGCCGAGCCGTGTCGCCGTACCCGTCGACGACCCCGACGGTGAGGTCGGCAGCGGTGCCCTCGGCGAAGAAGACGTTCTTGAGGACGTCGACCGTGACGCTCTGCCGGCGGATGATGTCCTGCAGGTCGAGTGTCGTGTCGTCGACCTCCGGCCGCAACGGCTCGGCGTCCTTGTCGACCGTGACCGTGAGGAACGCCGTGCTCGACCCGCCGCTCTCGTTCGTCGCCGTGTAGAGGACGGCGAAGTCACCGCTCGTGGCGTCCGCGGGCGGGGTCACCCGGATCTGCTGCTTCCGGAGCACCTTCGCCCGCACGGCGGTGTCGGTGGGTTCGGCCTTCGTGACGGTGAGCTGGCCGCCCTCCGGGTCGGAGTCGTTCTGGAGCACGCGCACGGTGACGGAGCCGCCGGGGCGGATGGTCACGTGGTCGGCCTCGGCGACGGGGTTCGACGCCTGCTCGGCGCGCGGCGCGATGCCGACGCGGACGGTTCCCGTCGCCCGGGCGCCCAGTGCATCCACCACGGTGTAGGTGAACTCGTCGGTCCCGGCCGAGTAGTCACCGGCTTCGTAGGTGAGCGAGTCGGCGGAGACGTCGCTGACGGACCCCTTGTCGGGGTTCGAACCGACGCCGACCAGCTGGACCGAGTCGCCGTCGGGGTCGATGCCGTTGAGCGGGATCGAGATCCGCACGGACTTGCCCGCGACGACCCTGGCCGTGACGGTCTGCGGGACGGGCGGGTTGTTCGTCGCCGTGTCCTTGTCGCGGACCGAGATCGACACGGTGGCGTCGGCGTACTGTCCGTCGGGCCCGGCGACGCGGTAGACCGCGGTGTAGTTGCCGGGGGTCTTCGGTGCGAGGTACCGGAGGTGGTCGCCCGAGACGAAGAGCAGGCCGCCGTCGCCCGGGACGTTCTGGACGAGGTCCGGCTGCAGGGTGAGGGGTTCGCCCTCGGGCTGGGTGTCGTTGTCCAGCACGGGGATGTTCGCGACGTCCCCGACCCGCACGGTGGCGGTGTCGGGCTGGGCCACCGGCGGCTGGATGCGGTCGGGCTTCGGGATCTCGACGACGGTGATCGAGCCGGTCGCCGACGCGAGTCCGTTCGTCTCCGTGTAGCCGAACGTGACCGGACCGTCGAGCGGCGCCGTCAGCGTGATCCGGACCGTGTGCTGGTCGAGCACGCTCGCCTGCACGCCGGACGCCCGGTCCGGCTGGTCGATCGCGGTGACGAGGAGCACGCCGCCCGCGGGGTCGATGTCGGTCGCCGTGACGTCGGTGTCCTTCGTCGACAACGTGTTGACGAAGACCGTCTTCGGCGTGGTGATCGGCGGCGTCGAGGCGTCCGGCGGCGCCTGGATGGTGACCCGGACCACACCGCTGGTCGTCTTCGAGCCGTCCGTCACGGTGTACTCGAGCTGGTGGTCGCCGGCTCCGGCGCCGACGACACGGAACGTGCCGGAGTCGTAGCTCGGCGTGACCGTGAGGCCCTTGGACGACGACACGCTCGTCAGGGTGACCGTCCCGTTGCCGCCGCGGACGTGGTCGAGCGGGTCGACGGTGAACGCCTTGCCGGCGTAGCCCGCCACCGGGAACGCGTCGGCGTAGAGCGGGACGCTGCCGGCCTTCGCGACCGCGACGGTCAGGGAGCCGCGACCGTCGGCCTGGCCGTCGCTCACGACCAGCTGCACGGAGCGGTCGCCGGTCCGGCCGCTCTTGTTGCGGTAGTTGAGGAGCCCGTCGGGCGTCGTCGACACGGTGTCGCCGTCGGACGCCGTCGCGGACTTCAGGTACACCGGATCGCCGTCCGGGTCGACCCAGTCGCCGAGCACGTTGGTCACGACGTGCCCGTTCTGCACGACGTTCGCGCTGGTGTCGCGGACCTGCCGCGGAGCGTCGTTCTCGGACGGCTGCCGCACGGTGACCCGGACGGTCGCGGTGTCGGACCCACCGTTGCCGTCCGTGATCGTGTAGGGGAACGAGACGGTGCCGCGCGCGCGGTCGGAGAGCGTGATCTGCAGCCGCTGGCCCTCCGCGACGATCGCGACGCGACCGATCGCGTCGTCGATCTTCCCGACCTCGCTCACGATGATGGGGTCGCCGTTGGGGTCGTAGTCGTTGAGCAGGACCGGGAGGCTCGTGGTGCGTCCCGGACGCGCACCCAGTCGGTCGTCCACCGCGACCGGCGGTTTCTGGTCCTTCTCGACCTGCGGGTCGTCGTCGGAGACCTGCTCCTGCTGCTGGTCGTCGTCCTTCTTGATGAGGTCGGACCAGTTGTCGATGAGCTGACCGCTGCGGTCGATCGCCCACGACTTGCCGCTGTCGGGGTCGTTGGCGACGATCGTGCTGCCGTTGTGCAGGATCTGGAGGTCGCCGGAACCGGCAGCACTCTGCAGCCGCTGCACCGCGCGACCGTCGCACGTGTCGACGGCTTGTCCACCGGCCCAGGCCGCGTAGACGCACGATCCGTCGACGTACGGCCGGGCCGCGCGACCGGACACCGTCAACGGGGTCGCGTCGACCGCACCGTTCGCCGAGACCCGGACGATGCCGGCCGTCCCGGCGACGACGACGCTCGTGCCGTCGGCCGTGGAGCGCTGCAGGGCGGGCTGTGCACCCACCCGGTCACCGAGTTCGACGCGGTCGCCGTCGACCGCGAGGACGCCGTCGGTCCGGTCGAGCACGGCGACGTGCTGCCCGAACGCTGCGACCTGGAGGTCGTGCTCGGCGTCCATCCGCACGGTCCACTTCTGCGCGACGGACGGCGTCGCCCCGAGCGCGACGAGCGAGGCGGTCGACGTCTTCGGGGAGTAGACCGCCACGTGGTCGTCGGACGCGTCGAACACCGCGTCGGCGCCGAGCGTCAGATCGGCCTTGGCGGAGGCATCGAAGTCGGCGAGGTCCGCCGCCGGGGTCGTCCAGAGCTCGCCGGTGTCGGCGTTCCCGATGACCGCCGACGAGCCGGCGAAGAACACCTGCGGCGACCCGGCGGGCAGGGTGACGGGGTCACCCACGGTCGCATCGGCGACGTCGACCTTCGCGACGGTCCCCTTGGTCTGGTCGACGCTGTAGACGGTGGAGCCGCGCTGCAGCACCGCGAGCTGGTCCGTGGAGGTCTCCACCGCGGTGTTCAGCTCGAGGACCCCGGTGTTCGCCCGTCCGACGGCGCCGTACTGGGAGGACGGTACCCAGACGGTGCCGTCACCGAGGTCGACGCGCTGGGTGTGGTAGCCGCTCGAGGCCACGGCCGCGGTGGCGACGACGGCGCCGACGAGCACCGAGGCCGCGGTCGTGATCGCTGCCGACCGGTGCTTCGTGAGGAAGGCCCGGATCACCGGCCGCTCCCGATGGTCGCGCACCGCTGCGCGCTCGCTGCCCCGGTCTTGCCGTCACGGTTCACCGCGACGGAGATGCACTCCTCGTCCCCGCGCTGGCCGCTGACGACGAACGTGGTGCCCGACTGCTGACTGGACGCGCCGTTGGAGGAGACGACGTAGGTGTCACCGTCGGCCAGCCCGGGATCAGCCCAACGGAAGGTCACGGACGTCGCGCTCGTGCTCGCACGGACGTCCGACACGACCGGGATCGCCCCGCTGCCGAGTCGACCGACCACGACCACGGTCGCGATGGCCAGGGCGGCGACGACGACCACCGCCGACGAACCGGCCCAGAGCAGCGTGCTGCGGTTCCTGCGCCGCGCGCGGGTCGCCGATCCGGTGCGGTGCACCGTGCCGACGCTCTGCGCGCCGATCGCCGCGACGCCGCCCTGCACCGCTCGGCGCGCGCGGCGACGTCCTCCGACCCGGGTCGGCGGCTGGAGCTCGCGGATCATCGTGCGGTCCCCGTCCGGCGTCGGGGTGGCCACGGCCCACGCCTCGACCGCGACGTCCGCGGGGGTCTGCGGGATGCCGAGTTCGGCCTCGACCTGTTGGAAGCCCCGCACGAGCTCGAGCACGGTCGCCGGCCGCTGCTGCGGCTTCCGGGACATCGCGGTCGCGAGCAGTCGTTCGAGCGACGGCGGCACGTCGGTGCGGCCGGTGGGCTTCACGCCGCCCTTCTCGATCCGGCTCATCAGGTCGCCGGCGCCGTTCTTGCCGCCGCGGACCTCGAACGGGCTCCGCCCGGCGAGCAGCGAGTAGACGGTCGCGGCGAGCGAGTAGACCTCGGACTGGATCGTGCCGCGGGACTCGTCACCGAGGACCTCGGGCGCGGACCACGGGATCGACATGCCGATCGGCTCGTCCGGGTCGGACTCCCCCACGGTCGCCGCGATGCCGAAGTCGGACAGCACGGGGTTGCCGTACGCCGTGAGGAGGATGTTCGACGGCTTGATGTCGCGGTGCAGGACGCCTTCACGGTGAGCGGTCTCGAGCGCAGCACCGATGCGGATACCGATCGCGAGCACCTCGGACACGGGGACTGGCTCACGCCGGTACCGATCGCTGAGCGACGACGAGCAGAGCTCCATCACCAGGTACGGTCGGCCGTCGGACGCGACGCTCGCCTGGAAGACGGTGAGGATCGAGGGGTGGGTGCTCAGCCGGGCCATGAGGTTCGCCTCGGCCTGGAACATCTGCCGGACACGGTCGTCGACGACCTCGTCGAGCAGCACCTTCACCGCGACCTTGCGCCGCGGCATGTCCTGCTCGTAGAGGAAGACGTCCGCGAAGCCGCCGGAGCCGAGGACGTGCACGGGACTGAAGCCCGCGATCACGGGCGGGTCGGACGGCAGTCGTCGTGCCATGCTCCCCTCCTCCCCGACCGACGCACGGCCGGCACGCTCGTCACGGCCATGTCATTGTACGGAAGGCCACCGACGCCCAGCCGGGGGGCCGGACCACCTCCCAGGACCGGACTACCCCAGTTCGGGGGCCGTCAGTGGCGGGGCAGGGTGTCCTCGACGTCGCCGTCGTCGGGCGCCCCGTCGACCTGCAGCACGACGACCGTCACGTTGTCGCGTCCCCCCGCGACCACCGCGTCGCCGACGAGGCGTTCAGCGAGGTCCTGTGCGCCCTCGACGCGCGCAGCGATGCGGGCGATGCCGACGTCGCCGAGCTCCTTCGTCAGCCCGTCCGAGCAGACGATGTAGCGGTCGCCCTGCCGCAGCGGCAGGGTCCACCAGTCCGGCTCGGGCGGCTCACCGAACCCGACGGCGCGGGTGATGACGTTGCTGTCCGGGTGCCGTTCGGCGTCCTCGGCACGCAGGAGCCCCGCGTCCACCATCTCCTGCACGACCGAGTGGTCGACCGTCACGCGGCGGAGCACCCCGGCGTCGATGCGGTAGGTCCGCGAGTCCCCGACGTTGAACACGAGCGCCGCGGGCTGCCCCTGCGACGCCACGAGGGCGATCCCGGTGACGGTCGTGCCGGCCCCGATGGCGTTCCCGCCCGCGGCGCGCTCGATGTCGGCGGTCGCGAGGAGGAGCGCGCGTTGGATGCCCTGCCGGGTGGTGAAGGGCTGCTCGGAGACCTGCGCCAGCCGACGGACGACGGCGTCGCTGGCGCGGTCGCCCGCGAGGTGCCCGCCCATGCCGTCCGCGACCACGAAGAAGGGGGCCCCGACGATGTAGCTGTCCTCGTTGTGGTCACGTCGCCGACCCACGTCGGTCGCAGCGCCCCACGACAGGGTGAGGACGGCGCCGTCGGCACCGGGGACGTCGATGGCGTGCGCAGTGGCTGCTCGGCCGAGTTCGGTCACGTGTCTTCGATCGCTCTCTGGGGGTTCGGGGGCACGACGGTCAGGGAACCGGTCACGGCCAGTCCGGCGGGGCGGGGACGGGATCCCCCGGGGCCGCACGGAGGTGCGGCGAGAGGATCTCGACGGTGTTGCCGTCGCCGATCTCGACAACCGTACCCGTCAGCACCACCGCGGTCCCACCCGCCGGCATGCGGAAGGGCGCTCCGGCGACCGGGCGGACCACGGTGCCGTTCGTCGATCGGAGGTCCTCGACGACCGCGGCCTCACCGGAGGCCTGCACGAGCACGTGCGACGACGAGACCTGTCCGGATGCTGACCGCACGGTCACGAGCCGGGGTTCCGGCCCGCGCACGACGCGCGGGAGCGTGGGACGACGCCCGACGATCACGGGCCGGTCGAGCCGCACGACGTGGTCCCCGATGCGGACGGAGGGCACCCGCGCGGTGCGCGGTTCGGCCGGGAGGCGCGGTGCCGGTCCCGCGAGCGGTGCGGCTCCCAGGGGTGGTCGCGGGGGTGCCCCGCGGACGGTGTCGTCGGTCGTCGGCTCCGGCCCGGCCAGGGCGCCGCGGAGGACGGTGTCGTCGTCCGCGGGGCCCACGGGGCGCGGACGGATCACGGTGTCGCCGAGTGGGTCGGCAGCACGGTCCAGCCGGGTTCGGATGACCGTGTCGCCCAGGAGGTCGTCGCTCACAGCGTCGTCGTTCACGGGATCGTCGGCGGACGCGGTGCGGTGGCGTGGTCGGATGACGGTGTCGTCGATCTCGTCGTGAGTGTCGTCGTCGCGCACCCGAGCCCTCCCTCGCTGGTGTTCCAACCGTAGACGATGCCGGGACCGCGACGTCACAGCCGCTCCCACGCGGGTCTCGTCCGGGTCCGGACCAGTCGTGCCACGAGTGACGCCAGCGGATCGTCCGCGGCGGTCTCGAGCGCGTACACGGCACGGGTCTGGGCGCGGGCGTCGGACCCGAGCGCCCACGCACACCAGGCTGCGAGGGCCAACGCCCCGGCCGCTCCCTGAACACAGCCCTCCGGATCGCTCCCGGCTCGCCAGAACCGCCACGCCGCGGCCAGGCGGTCACCGGCCGTGCGCACCCGGTCGGGGTCCGGCGCGGGCCCCGCGCCGATCAGCGCAGGCGGCAGCCGGTCGGTGAAGGCGTCGAAGGGCACGACGGAGCGGGCGTCGCGCCCGGACGCATCGGCCACGTGCTCGAGCACGGCGAACCGCGTCGCGAGCGCGGCGCTCGTCGTGAGGACCGCGATCGACTCCGCGGGCGCCAGCGGGCGGCCCGCGGGTCCGGAGGTCAGGGCGGCGCAGGCCGCACGCAAGGTCACTGCGGCAGCGATCTCACGCGGGTACCGGATCGTTCGGTCGTGCTCGGACCGTGTCGTGGTGGGGATCATGCACGACATCGAAGCGCGATCCGTGCCTCCAGGCCGATCGGGAGCCGCCACCTGTGGACGGCGACCCGACCCGTGCGACCTGTGGAGGACGAACGCCGTCAGGCGGGGACGCCCTCGAGGGACTCGGCCACCAGGTCCCAGCCGTCCTGGGTGCGCTCGAGGACGACGCCGTTCTCCGCAGCCCAGGAGAGCAGCCCCTCGGCGGAGGCGACCGCCGCGCCCGTCCGGCCGAGCAACGCGACCAGGCGCCCCTTCGCGGTCTTGTTCCAGTGGTTGAGCGCCTTGCGGCGGCCGGAGCCGTCGACGCTCACCACCCGGGGCGCGAGCGCACCCGGCACCGGACCGAGCTGCCGGTAGCCCTCCGACCGGAGGTCCAGCACCACTCCGTCGGAGCGCGCGGCCAGCACCGGCGTCGAGACGGCCGGCCAGTGCGCGGCCAGCCGGAGGGTCCCGAGGCGGGAGTCGTGCGAGAGCCGGTACGCCGGGATCGCGTCCCCGGCACCGATCGGCCCGAACATCGCGGACTGCACCACGACGTGGTCGAACCACCACCGTCGGGTGGCGTCGTCGGCGCTCGGCGCACCGAGCGGGTCGTAGAGCACGCCCGTGTAGCGGTCGATCGCCGGCATCGTCGGCGAGGTCTCGAGCTCGAGGTTGCGGAAGCGCTCGGCGATCGACTTCGGACCGAGCTTCAGCGCCGTCCGCGCAGAGGACTCCTCGGAACTGACGGAGCGGGCCGCGGTGATCACCGCGGCCCGCTCGTCGGACAGTTCCGGGAACGACAGCGCACGCAGGTCGAGTGTGCGGTCGGTGTCCCCGCCCTCCCGCTTCGTCTCCGAAGGCGGGAGGAGGACGGTCAGTCCGGTCAGGACGCCAGCGCGGCCTGCCGCGCCACGATCGTGACCGTGTCGTGCTCGACCGACAGGAAGCCGTCGGCGGCGTCCGCCGTCACCGTCGAGCCGTCGGCCCGGGTGATGCGGACCTGACCCTCGGCGAGGGTGGCGAGCAGCGGCTCGTGCCCCGCGAGGACACCGATCTGGCCCTCCGTCGTGCGTGCCACGACCATGGTGGCGTCGCCCGACCAGACCTCGCGGTCGGCCGAGACGACGCTCACGGTGAGTGCCGCCATGTCAGCGGTTCTCCTTCTGGATCTGCGCCCACTTCTCTTCGACGTCGTTGATGCCACCGACGTTGAAGAACGCCTGCGTCGCAACGTGGTCGAACTCGCCGTCGGCGATCGCGCGGAACGACTCGATGGTGTCCTTCAGCGGGACGGTCGAACCCTCGACGCCCGTGAACTTCTTCGCCATGTACGTGTTCTGCGAGAGGAACTGCTGGATACGACGAGCGCGCTCGACGGTGATCTTGTCCTCTTCGGAGAGTTCGTCCACACCGAGGATCGCGATGATCTCCTGCAGTTCCTTGTTCTTCTGGAGGATCTGCTTGACACGCGTCGCGGTCTCGTAGTGGTCGGCGCCCAGGTACCGGGGGTCCATGATCCGCGACGTGGAGGTCAGCGGGTCGATGGCCGGGTACAGACCCTGCGACGCGATCTCACGGGAGAGCTCGGTCGTGGCGTCGAGGTGCGCGAACGTGGTCGCCGGCGCCGGGTCGGTGTAGTCGTCGGCCGGCACGTAGATCGCCTGCAGCGAGGTGATCGAGTGACCACGCGTCGAGGTGATGCGCTCCTGGAGCACACCCATCTCGTCGGCGAGGTTCGGCTGGTAACCCACCGCGGACGGCATGCGGCCGAGCAGCGTGGAGACCTCGGAACCGGCCTGCGTGAACCGGAAGATGTTGTCGATGAAGAGGAGCACGTCCTGCTTCTGGACGTCACGGAAGTACTCCGCCATCGTCAGGGCCGACAGGGCCACGCGGAGACGCGTTCCCGGCGGCTCGTCCATCTGGCCGAACACGAGGGCGGTCTTGTCGAAGACGCCCGCCTCTTCCATCTCGCCGATGAGGTCGTTGCCCTCACGGGTGCGCTCACCGACACCGGCGAACACCGAGACACCACCGTGGTCCTGCGCAACGCGCTGGATCATCTCCTGGATGAGGACGGTCTTGCCGACGCCCGCACCACCGAAGAGACCGATCTTGCCACCCTGCACGTACGGGGTGAGGAGGTCGATCGACTTGATGCCCGTCTCGAACATCGTGGTCTTGGACTCGAGCTGGTCGAAGGCCGGGGCCTTGCGGTGGATCGGCCAGCGCTCGGTGACCTCGATGGCCTCGTCGGTGTTGAGCACGTTGCCCAGCACGTCGAAGACCTTGCCCTTGGTGACGTCGCCGACGGGGACCGAGATCGGAGCGCCCGAGTCACGGACCTCCTGGCCACGGACCAGACCGTCGGTCGGCTTCAGCGAGATGGCGCGGACGAGGTCGTCGCCGAGGTGCTGCGCGACCTCGAGGCCGATCTCCTGCGAGGAGTCACCGATGGTGATCGTCGTGTGCAGGAGGTTGTAGATTTCGGGGATGGCGTCGTGGGGGAACTCGATGTCGACGACGGGACCCGTGACACGGGCGATCCGGCCGACACCGGGCGCCGACGACGTCTCGACCGCGGTGGTGGCGGTGTCGGTCATGGCTGGTGCCTTCCTGAGGGTGGGTAACTGTCCGCGAACGACGCGGACTACTTCTTCTTCGACGAGAGGGCGTCGGCGCCGCCGACGATCTCGGAGATCTGCTGCGTGATCTCGGCCTGACGCGCGTTGTTCGCGAGGCGGGTGAAGTCACGGATGAGGGAGTCCGCGTTGTCACTCGCCGACTTCATGGCCTTCTGGCGGGCGGCGTGCTCGGAAGCGGCCGACTGCAGCATGGCGTTGAAGATGCGGCTCTCGATGTAGACCGGGAGCAGGGCGTCGAGCACGGCGTCCGCGTCGGGCTCGAACTCGTACAGCGGGAGCGGCTCGTCGTTCGACGGCGCCTCGACCCCCTCGACGACCTCGAGCGGGAGCAGCCGGACGACCTGCGGCTCCTGCGTCGCGATGCTCACGAAGCGGTTGAACACGATGTGGATCTCGTCCACCCCGCCCTCGGCCGTGTCCTGGAGGAACTTGCCGACGACGGCGTCGCCGATCTCCTTGGCGGTCGAGAACTCGGGCTGGTCGGTGCCGCCGACCCACTGCTGCTCGGACGGGCGCTCACGGAAACCGAAGTACCCCACGGCCTTGCGGCCGACCAGGTAGAACACGACCTCCTTGCCCTCGCTGCGGAGGAGGGACGCGAGTTCCTCACCCTGCTTGAGGACGTTCGTGCTGAACGCACCGTTCAGACCGCGGTCCGAGGTGAACAGCACCACCGCGGCTCGCGTCGACGACTCGGGCTCCGTGGTCAGCACGTGGTCGACGTTCGAGAACGTCGCCACGGCCGACACGGCCCGCGTCACGGCCCGCGAGTACGGACCGGACGCGGCCATGCGGGCCTGTGCCTTCTGGATCCGCGACGCCGAGATCAGTTCCATCGCGCGCGTGACCTTCTTCGTGGTCTTCGCGGACTTGATCCTCTGTCGGTAGACCCGGACCTGCGCTGCCATCTAGCGACGACCCTTGACGATCTGCTCCTGGTCGACGTCCTCGGAGGACGCGGACTCGAACTGCTCCGAGCCGAGCGTCTTGCCGTCGCTCGTCTGGAAGCCCTTCGTGAAGGCGTCGATCTCGCGGTCCATCGCGGCGACGGTCTCGTCGCTGAGCTGGTTGGTCTCGCGCAGGGTGGTGAGGATGTCCGAGTTGCGGCGGAGGTGCTCGAGCAGCTCCGACTCGAAGCGGAGGACGTCCGACACCGGGACCTCGTCGAGCTTGCCGTTGGTGCCGGCCCAGATCGAGACGACCTGCTCCTCGACCGGGTACGGCGAGTACTGCGGCTGCTTGAGGAGCTCGGTCAGACGCGCACCGCGGTCGAGCTGACGCCGCGACGCCTGGTCGAGGTCGGACGCGAACATCGCGAACGCCTCGAGCGAGCGGTACTGCGCGAGCTCGAGCTTGAGCGTGCCGGAGACCTTCTTGATCGACTTGACCTGCGCGTCACCGCCGACACGCGACACCGAGATGCCCACGTCGACCGCCGGACGCTGGTTCGCGTTGAAGAGGTCGGACTGCAGGAAGATCTGGCCGTCGGTGATCGAGATCACGTTGGTCGGGATGTACGCCGACACGTCGTTCGCCTTGGTCTCGATGATCGGGAGACCCGTCATCGAACCGGCGCCGAGGTCGTCGGACAGCTTCGCGCAACGCTCCAGCAGGCGGGAGTGCAGGTAGAAGACGTCACCCGGGTAGGCCTCGCGGCCCGGCGGACGGCGGAGGAGGAGGGACACGGCACGGTAGGCCTCGGCCTGCTTCGACAGGTCGTCGAAGATGATCAGGACGTGCTTGCCGCCGTACATCCAGTGCTGGCCGATGGCCGAACCGGTGTACGGGGCGAGATACTTGAAGCCGGCCGGGTCGGAGGCGGGTGCCGCGACGATGGTGGTGTACTCCATCGCACCGGCGTCCTCGAGCGCGCCCTTGACGGAGGCGATCGTGGAGCCCTTCTGACCGATGGCGACGTAGATGCAGCGGACCTGCTTGTCGACGTCGCCCGAGTCCCAGTTGGCCTTCTGGTTGATGATCGTGTCGATCGCGATCGCCGTCTTGCCGGTCTGGCGGTCGCCGATGATCAGCTGGCGCTGACCGCGGCCGACGGGGATCATCGCGTCGATGGCCTTGATGCCGGTCTGGAGCGGCTCGTGCACCGACTTGCGGGACATGACGCCGGGTGCCTGGAGCTCGAGGGCACGACGGCCCTCGGCCGGGATCTCGCCGAGACCGTCGATCGGGTTCCCGAGCGGGTCGACGACGCGTCCGAGGAAGCCGTCGCCGACCGGGGCCGAGAGGACCTCGCCGGTGCGGGTGACTTCCTGGCCCTCTTCGATGCCGTCGAACTCGCCGAGCACGATGGCGCCGATCTCGTCCTCGTCGAGGTTCTGCGCGAGGCCGAGCGTGCCGTCCGCGAAGCGGATGAGCTCGTTGGCCATGACGCCGGGGAGGCCCTCGACGTGCGCGATGCCGTCACCGGCGTCGGTGACGTGCCCGACCTCGGCCGTGGAGGCCTTCGTCGGCTCGTAGTTCGAGACGAAGTCCTTCAGGGCATCACGGATCTCATCGGGGCTGATGGTGATGTCTGCCATGGGATTTTCCTTGTTGGTTTCCGGGGCCCTTCGGCTCCGAGAGGGTGATGCTGCCGTCACGACGACAGTTCCCGTTGTGGACTCTGGGTGGGGCGGCTTCGACGGTACGCTCAGCCGGCCAGCTGGAGCCGGAGCTCCGCCAGGCGCGTGGACACGGTGCCGTCGATGACGTCGCCGCCGATCTGCACCCGGACCCCGCCGACGACCGAGGGGTCGACGACCTGGTTGATGCTGATGTCCTTGCCGTACCGCTCGCCGAGACCGCGGGCCACGCGGGCGGACTGTCCGGCGTCGAGCGGCGTCGCGGTGATGACGGTCGCGACGAGCTTGTCCGCCTGGTCGGCCACGATGCGGCTCGCGTCGCGGACCAGCTCGCCGATCCGACGGCCACGCGGCTGCTGCACGAGCGCCGAGAGGATCGTCACGGTCTGCTGCGACGCCTTGGAGCCGAGCAGCCGCTCGACGAGCGCGCCCTTCTCCGCCGGGCTGCCGAGCTTGGTGCCGAGCGCCAGCTCGAGGTCGGCGTCCGAACGGACGGCGGTCTCGAAGGCGAACAGCTCCGACTCGATGGAGGACTCCGACCCCGCAGTGGCGGCGACGGCGCGGATGCCCGCGTCCTCGATGCCCGCGAGGAGGTCCTGCTGCGAGGACCAGCGCGAGCCGGCCACCGCGGTCAGGACCGCACGCGTCGCGTCCGACTGACCGGCGAAGACGCGGTCGAGGACGACCTTCTTGCCGGCCGGGTCGGCCGTCGGGTCGGACAGCAGACCGAGCAGCTGCGGCGCACCGGCGATCGCACGCCCGGAGGCGAGGATCTCGGCACCCGTGGCCAGGTCGGCGCTGCTGCCGAGGTCGGCGAGCACCGCCCTCGTGGACGCGAGTGCTTCCCTGGTGGCGCTGCGCATGCTCAGCGCTCCCCGGCCTTGGACGCCTCGAGGTCCGCGAGGAAGCGGTCCACGACGGCGTTCGACTTCGCGTCGTCCTTGAGGGACTCCCCGATCACACCGGACGCGAGGTCCAGTGCGAGCGAGCCGACCTCGGTGCGGAGCGACTGGAGCGCGCTCTGGCGCTCGGCCTCGATCTGCGCCTGGGCGTTCGCGGTGATGCGGGCGGCATCGGCGGCAGCCTGCTCGCGGACCTCGTTGCCGATGGCGGTTGCGTCTGCACGGGCCTGCTCACGGATGCGCGACGCCTCGGCACGCGCTTCCGCCAGCTGCTTGTTGTACTCGTCGAGCGCAGCGGCGGCCTGCTCCTGAGCGGCCTCCGCCTTCTTGATGCCACCTTCGATGGCCTCGGTGCGCTCGTCGAGCATCTTCGTGATCCGCGGGATGATGACCCAGTAGAAGACCGCGAGGATGATGACGAACGCAACGGCCGACCACACGATGTCGTACACCGGCGGGACGAGAGGACTGTGCGTCTCCTCCGCCGCGATGATCAGTGCGTTCTGCATCGAGGGGCCTTAGTTGGTGCCGGTGAAGATGAAGTACGTCGCGATGCCGATGAAGGCAAGGGCCTCGGTGAAGGCGATACCGATGTACATGAGGGTCGTCAGACGGCCCTGGAGCTCCGGCTGGCGAGCGACGGACTCGATCGTCTTGCCGACGACGATGCCCACGCCGATGGCCGGGCCGATCGCTGCGAGGCCGTAGCCAACCGTCGCGATGTTGCCGTTGATTGCCGCGAGAACGGTCGTTGCGTCCACGTGTTTTCCTTTCAGGTGCGACCCGGCGGATGCCGTGCCGTATGGGGGTCAGTGCAGGTCAGTGCTCGTCAGCCAGCGCGAGCTGGATGTACACAGCGGTCAGCAGCATGAAGACGTACGCCTGCAGCAGCGCGACCAGGATCTCGAAGAAGCTGAACGCGATGCCGAACGCGAGCGTCCCGACACCGAAGAGCTTGAAGGCGCCCTCGGTGTCGAACAGGAAGAACTGCGTCGCCGCGAAGAACAGGACGAGCAGCAGGTGCCCGACGACCATGTTCATGAGCAGTCGCAGCGTCAGCGTCACCGGACGGAGCACGAAGGTCGAGACGAGCTCGATCGGCGTCACGATGATGTAGAGCGGCCACGGGACCCCGGGCGGGAAGAGCGCATTGCGCAGGAACGCGCCGGGGTGCTTCTTGAGGCCCGCGTAGATGAACGCCACGTAGGCGACGACCGCGAGGATCAGCGGGTACGCGATGCGGCTGGTGCCCTGCAGGTTGAACCCGGGGATCAGACCCGTCAGGTTCAGGAACAGCACCGAGAAGAAGATGGTGGCGAGGATCGGCAGGAACCGCTTGCCGTCCTTCTCGCCGAGGTTGTCGAACGTGTTGCGACGGACGACGTCGAACGCGTACTCGATGAGCGCCTGACCGCGACCGGGCACGAGCTTCATCGAGCGGGTCCCGACGATGCCGATGACCAGCAGGACGGCGACGGCGATGAAGCGGATGATGACGAGGCGGTCGATCTCGAACGGCGTGCCCGCGAAGAGGAGCGCGTCAGGGAAGAACTCGTTGATCGACGGACCATGGAACTCGGCGGCCTGGCTGCTCCCCGCCGCGACGGAGTTGACCGCAGCGGTGAGGGACAGGGGAAGAGCGTGGGATAGCAGCGCTGTCTCCTGTGTCGGCGCGCGCACACACGGCACGCGATGGTGGACTTTGTGGAGGCTCGTCCGCTCCGAGCGCAGGCTCCGGACGCGGACTTCGAGAAGCCTATCAGGTGCGGGAGGCTTCCCGGGCTCTCAGTTGCGGGTGTCGCTCTTCCCAGGAGCCGAGGAGGAACCGGGGAGCGGCACGTCGATCGGGACCCGCGCGGTGGCGACCGCCACGACGTCGATGACGAGCGAGCCGACCACGCCGACGATGATCACGATCGCGAGGGTCGGGAAGTCGACCCAGTCCCGGCCGCGGAGCAGGAAGAGCGCGACGAGGAACAGCACGAACTTCAGCAGCCACGTCCCCATGACGATGCCGAAGAACGCGCCGGAGATCATCTGGCCCTTCGAGGCACGGAGCGCGACCAGGACGGACAGCGCGGTCAGCCCGAGGAACACGACGCTCAGCACCGCGCCGAGCAGGCCCCCGACGAGCCCGGGCGTGCCGGAGACGAGGAGCCCCACGACTCCCCCGACGACGGCGAGGCCGAGCGCGAGCAGGCCCGCCCAGACGAGGATGCGGCGGAACACCGGCCGGACGTGGTCGAGCGCGTTCGGTGCGGTCACGTGATGTCTCCAGGGATCGTGCGGTCGTTGGCGGCCCGGTCGAGCGGGTCGAGGCTGGCGTCCACCACGGCGGCGGAGCGGTTGGCGGTCTGGGCGGCGATCTCGGTGCGCTTCCGGCCGAGCGGCGCGAACGTGGCGACGGCGCACACGGTGAACCCGACGGCCACGAACGCGACCACCCAGTACCAGTCGACGAACAGGAACAGGAGGCAACCGAACGCGACGGTGGCCGTCCAGGCGTAGAAGATGAGCACCGCGTGGAAGTGCGAGTGCCCCATGTCGAGGAGCCGGTGGTGCAGGTGCTTCCGGTCCGCCGAGAACGGCGACTTGCCGGCGCTGAGCCGTCGGGTGACCGCGAGGCCGAAGTCGAGGATCGGCACGATGAGGATCGCGAACGGCAGCAGGATCGGGATGAACGCCGGCAGCAGCGCCTGACGGGTCTGCACGGCAGCGGGGTCGATGTTGCCCGTCACGCTCACCGCGCTGGTGGCCATCAGGAAGCCCACGAGCAGCGCGCCGGCATCCCCCATGAACAGCTTCGCGGGGTGCCAGTTGAGGATGAGGAACCCGAAGCACGCCCCGACGAGGACGGCCGTCAACAGCGACGGCAGGTTGAAGAAGAACTCCGTCTGCACGACCACGCGGTTGATGAAGAACGTGTAGAGGAAGAACACCCCGCCGGCGATGATCGCGACCCCGGCCACGAGCCCGTCCAGGCCGTCGATGAAGTTCACGGCGTTCATCACCAGCACGACCGCCAGCACCGTGAAGATGAGGCTCATGTACGAGGAACCGACGCCGAGCGTGTTGCCGATCGGCAGCGAGACGATCGCGACCCCCTGCCACGCCAGGATGCCGGCGGCGATGATCTGCCCGGCGAGCTTCGTCATCCAGTCCAGGTCCCAGATGTCGTCCGCGACGCCGAGCACGACGATGATCGTCGCGCCGCCGAGCACCGCGAGCACGCGCCCCGGTTCGGAGAACACCAGCCGGAAGTAGTCCGTCCCGGCGATCGACGGGAACAGGAACCACGCCGCGAGCATCGCGACGATGACGCCGAGGTACATCGCGATGCCCCCGAGGCGCGGTGTCGGCGTACGGTGCACGTCGCGCTCGCGGACCTTCGGGTACCAGCCGTACCGGACCCCGAGCTTCCAGACCAGCCAGCTGATGCAGAAGCTCACGACCGCGGCGATGGCTCCCGCGAGCAGGTAGTACTTCACGCGACCAGGTCGGCCCCGACGACCCGCGCGATCTCGTCGTCCGGGATCACGCCGTGCCGCACGATCGTCAGCTTGCCCCCGGTCGAGAGCCCGGTCGCGTCGACGATCGTCGACCCGGTGGATGCCGCGAACCCGTCGTGCACCTCGATCGGCCCGCCGTCGAGGTACACCGAGACGCTGTCGCCGAGCATGCGCTCGGCCGCGTCGACGTCCATCGCCGCGGGGTCGCCCGTGCTGTTCGCCGAGGAGACCGCGAGCGGACCGACCTCCTGCAGGAGCTCGAGCGCGATCCGGGAGTCCGGCATGCGGAGCGCGACGGTGCCGCGGGTCTCGCCGAGGTCCCAGTCGAGCGACGGCTGCGCGCGGAGGATCACGGTGAGCCCGCCCGGCCAGAACTCGTCGACGAGGTCGCGCACCTGCTGCGGGACCTCGCTCGCGAGCGCGTCGAGCGTCGGCGGCCCGGGGATGAGCACGGGCGGCGGCGACTGCCGGGTGCGGCCCTTCGCGTCGAGCAGCCGCTGCACCGCGGACGCGCTGAACGCGTCGGCGGCGAGACCGTAGACGGTGTCGGTGGGCACGACGACGAGCTCTCCGCGTCCGAGTGCGGCACGTGCGAGCCGCATCCCGGTGAGGAGGCCGTCGGGGTCGGTGCAGTCGTATCGGGAGGCCATGACTCGCACGATGATAGTGCGACAGAATGGGTGGCATCGTGAACCAGACGCCCGTGCCCCCGCTCCTGTTCCTGTTCGACATGGACGAGGTCCTCGTGCACTACGACTGGCGGGTGCGGATGGAGGCCCTCGCCGCGTTCACCGGGCACGACTTCACCGAGCTCCGCCGGCGCTGGTGGGACTGCGGCAACGAGGCCCGCGCCGAGGCCGGGCACTACGCCGACGGCGACGCCTACCTCGCCGCGTTCGAGGACGCGATGGGCTGCGACGTCCCGGAGGCCGAGTGGGCACGGTTCCGCGGCGCGGCCATGACCGAGCTCCCCGAGCGGATCGAGGCGGTCCGCATCGCGGCCGAGCACGGGCGCGTCGGACTCCTCACGAACAACGGGCCGCTCGCCGGGCGGTGGATCGCGCGGTGGGCGCCGTCGCTCGCGCAGCTCTTCGGCGAGCACCTCGACACGACGAGCAACTTCGGCGCGCGCAAGCCCGAGCCCGAGGTCTTCACGCGGGCGCTCGAGCACCACGGCGTGCCGGCTGAGCGGACCTTCTTCGCGGACGACATGCCCGTCAACGTCGAGGGCGCCCGCAGCGTCGGCATCCACGCGGTCCTGGTCGAGGAGCACACCGACCTCCGGCAGGCGGTCCGCGCGTTCGTCGCGCAGCAGCGCGAGGCCTCCGCCGTCGTCTGACCGGGGCTGCGCGTCACGCCCGGCTCCGCCAGGCACGCGAGGGACGCCCGGCCGGGAGGCACGGCGCACGCCCGCCTCGGCGGTCGCGTCAGCGGGTGGCCGTCGTGGTGCGGTCGCGTCCGGTGAGGTCGACGTGCGTCTCCGGGCTCCGGAAGCCCCGGGCGGCGAGCACCTCGCGCACGCCCGCCCCCTGCGGTTCGGCGTGCTCGACCACGAGCACTCCCCCGGGCACGAGCAACCGCCACGCGGTCTCGGCCAGGGCCCGCACGGCGTCGAGGCCGTCCGGTCCGCCGTACAGCGCCATCGCGGGGTCGTGGTCACGGACCTCGGGGTCGACCGGCACCGCGTCGTCGGGCACGTAGGGCGGGTTCGACACGACGACGGAGACCGTCCCGTCGAGCTCCCGCAACGCGTCGGCGAGGTCGCCCTCGACGAGCCGGACCGTGCCGCCGTGGGCCTCGACGTTGCGCCGGGTCCAGGGCAGGGCCTCCGGGGACCGTTCCACCGCGTAGACCACCGCGTTCGGTACCTCGGTGTCCATCGCGATGGCGATCGCACCGCTGCCGGACCCCAGGTCGACGGCCACCGGCGCCGGCACCGCGGTCGCCCGCAGCGCGTCGATGCCGAACTGCACGACGCCCTCGGTCTCGGGTCGCGGGACGAAGACGCCCGGACCGACCGCGAGGGTCAGCGCACGGAAGTACGCCTCCCCCGTGATGTGCTGCAGCGGCTCACGGGTCCGCCGTCGGGCGACGGCCTGCCGGAAGCGTTCGACGTGCGCCCCGGCGATCGCGCCTCCCGTCAGCGCGCGCGCCTGGACTGCGCCGCGGGACGTGTCCGTCGCCCAGGCGAGCAGGAGCTCGGCGTCGACCCGCGGCGTCGGGACGCCGACGGACCCGAGCGCCGCGGCCGCCTCATCGAGGAGGCGATCCGCGGCGAACGTCCCGTCCCCACCCACGGCGATCCGTGCCTCCCGACCGTCGATCACGCGTCCTGGTCGCCGATGGCGGCCAACCGGGCCTCTTCGTCGGCGCGGATCGCGGACTCGATGACGGGCTCGAGGGCGCCGTTCATGACCCGGTCGAGGTCGTACGCCTTGTACCCGGTGCGGTGGTCCGCGATGCGGTTCTCCGGGAAGTTGTACGTGCGGATGCGCTCCGAACGGTCCATGCCGCGGATCTGCGACTTGCGCGCGTCCGAGGCGATGGCGTCGAGCTCCTCCTGCTGCTTCGCGAGGATGCGGGCGCGGAGCACGCGCATGCCGGCCTCGCGGTTCTGCAGCTGCGACTTCTCGTTCTGCATCGCCACCGTGATGCCCGTGGGCAGGTGGGTGATGCGGACCGCGGAGTCCGTCGTGTTCACGGACTGCCCGCCGGGGCCCGAGGACCGGTACACGTCGATCTTGAGGTCGTTCTGGTTGATCTGCACCTCTTCCGGCTCGTCGACCTCGGGGAAGACGAGGACGCCGGTCGTCGAGGTGTGGATGCGCCCCTGCGACTCGGTCGCCGGCACGCGCTGCACGCGGTGCACGCCGCCCTCGTACTTCAGGTGTGCCCAGACACCCTGGGACGGGTCGGTCGCGTTCGACTTGATCGCGACCTGGACGTCCTTGTAGCCGCCGAGGTCGGACTCGGTGCGCTCGAGCATCTCGATCTTCCAGCCCTTGGACTCGGCGTAGTGCGAGTACATGCGCAGGAGGTCGGCCGCGAACAACGCCGACTCCTCGCCGCCCTCGCCGCCCTTGATCTCCATGATCACGTCGCGCCCGTCATCGGGGTCCCGCGGGATGAGCAGCCGGCGGAGACGCTCCTGGCGCTCCGTCAGCTGCTCCTCGAGCGCCGGGACCTCGTCCGCGAACGCCTCGTCCTCGCGGGCGAGTTCCTGGGCGGCGGCGAGGTCGTCCCCCGCCGCCTTCCAGGACTCGTACGCGGACTTGATCTGGTTGAGCTCGGCGTACCGCCGGTTCACCTTCTTCGCACGGACCGGATCGGCGTGGAGCGCGGGGTCCGACAGCTGCTGCGTCAGGTCCTCGTGTTCCGCCAGCAGCCCTGCCACCGACTCGAACACCGGTTACTCCTGGTGGCCGTTGTGGTGTCCGCCGGTCGTGGGGACCGACTTCTGCACCTGGACCAGGAACTCGACGTTCGACTGCGTCTCCTTGAGGTTCCGCAGCACGATCTCCAGCGCCTGCTGCGGGTCGAGCCCGGCGAGGGCACGACGCAGGCGCCACGTGATCGTGACCTCGTCGGCGGAGAGCAGCTGCTCCTCGCGACGGGTACCGGACGCGTTGACGTCGACGGCCGGGAAGATCCGCTTGTCCGCCAGGTGGCGGTTGAGGCGGAGCTCCATGTTGCCCGTGCCCTTGAACTCCTCGAAGATGACCTCGTCCATCTTGGAGCCGGTCTCAACGAGCGCCGTCGCGAGGATCGTCAGCGAGCCGCCGTCCTCGATGTTGCGCGCGGCACCGAAGAAGCGCTTCGGCGGGTACAGCGCGGCCGAGTCGACGCCACCCGAGAGCACACGGCCCGATGCCGGCGTCGCCAGGTTGTAGGCGCGACCGAGGCGCGTGATCGAGTCGAGCAGCACGACGACGTCGTGACCGAGCTCCACGAGGCGCTTCGCACGCTCGATGGCCAGCTCGGCGACCGTGGTGTGGTCCTCCGCCGGGCGGTCGAAGGTCGAGGCGATGACCTCGCCCTTCACCGAGCGCTGCATGTCGGTGACCTCTTCGGGCCGCTCGTCCACGAGGACGACCATGAGGTGCGCCTCGGGGTTGTTCTTGGCGATCGCGTTGGCGATGGCCTGCAGCACGACCGTCTTGCCGGCCTTCGGCGGCGACACGATGAGGCCGCGCTGGCCCTTGCCGATCGGCGACACGAGGTCGATGATCCGCGTCGACAGCTTCTGGGGCTCGGTCTCGAGGCGCAGGCGCTCGTTCGGGTACAGCGGCGTGAGGTCGGAGAAGTCCTTGCGGGCCGCTGCCTCCTCGGCGGTCTGGCCGTTCACGGTGTCGACCTTGACGAGCGCGTTGTACTTCTGCCGGCTCTGCTGCTCGCCGCCCTGGGGCTGCTTGATCGAACCGACGACGGCGTCGCCCTTGCGGAGGTGGTACTTCTTCACCTGGCCGAGCGAGACGTAGACGTCGCTCGGGCCGGGCAGGTAGCCGGTCGTCCGCACGAAGGCGTAGTTGTCGAGGACGTCGAGGATGCCCGCGATCGGGATGAGGACGTCGTCCTCGGTGACCTCGGGCTCGAGGTCGTCCTGCTGACCGCCACGGCCACGCTTGCGGTCGCGCTGGCGACGGCTCCGGCCCTCACCGTCCTGCTGGAGGTCCTGCTGCGGGCCGTTCTGGTTCTGGCCGTTCTGGCCGTTCTGGTTCTGGCCGTTCTGCTTCTGCTGACCGTTCTGCTGACCCTGCTTCTGCTGACCGTTCTGCTTCTGGTCGTCCTGCTTCGGCTGACCGTTCTGCTTCTGGTCGTCCTGCTTCGGCTGGTCGTCCTGCTTCTGCTGACCGTTCTGGTCGCCGTTCTGGGCGGCGTCGCCGTTCTGACCGCGACCACGGCCACGGCCACGGCTGCGGCGCCCACGACGCGAGCCGCCCTCGCCCTGGTCACCGGCGTCGCCGGAGTCGGCGCCCTGCTCGGCGGGCTGCGCGGCGGAGTCGGCCGGTGCCTCCTGGCCGTCCTGCTGCTGCGCGGCCTGCTGGCCGTTCTGCTGCCCGCGCCCGCGGCGCTGGCCCGCGGCCTGCGCCGCTTCCTGCGCGTCCTTCTCGGCGCGCACCTGGTCGAGACCCGCGAGCAGGTCCTCGGTCCCGGTGTGGCCGTGGTTCTGGTGGTCCGCAGCCGAGGTCGGCGCGGCGTTGACGGTGCCGCCCGAGGAGGCGCGGCGCGAGCGGCGCGCACGGCCGCCGGCCGGCTGCTCGGTCGCCTCGGCGCCGGTGGCGGTCGGCTGCGTCTCCGCAGCGGGCTGCTCGGGCGCCGACGGCGCCGGCTGCTCGGAGGTGGACTGCGCAGGGGTCGACTGCGCGGTGACCGGCTGCTCGGCGACCGGCTCCGGCAGCGTCGGCTGCTCGGTCGCCGGGGTCTCGGCCGTCGCGGGACGCTTGTCCTCGATCGTGGCGATGAGGTCGCCCTTGCGGAGCTTGGAGAGCCCGGTGATGCCGAGCGAGGAGGCGATCCGCTGCAGCTCCGGGAGTCGGAGGGCGCGCAGGTCGCTGGGGATCTCCACCGGGGTGGAGTCGTTGACGTTCGTCAAGGTGGGTGTTTCCTTTCGAACCGCAGAACGCGGAGAGTTTCCACCAACCCGGATGCACAGGGATGCACGCACCGTCGTTCAGACGACGGACCGAGTACGGGTGATCAGGAAGAGAATGCCCCCGCGCACCTGACCCTGCACCGGCGAGGATCGTTCCTGCTGCCTATGCGGGATCGGCTTGGAGCGCCGAGTGCGCTGCCACTGTAGCACCACCCAGGTCCACCGCCAGCATGAGCGGCCGCCAGTCGGACTGGGCGTGTCGCGACACCAGGTCCGCCGCGGTGAGGCGCTGTGCCGGGTCGCTGCCGAGGACGAGCAGGCTGGGGCCGGCGCCGGAGACGACCGCGGCGAGCCCGTGCTGCCGCAGGAGTCCGATGAGGGCGTCGGTCTCCGGCATGGCACTCGCCCGGTAGGCCTGGTGGAGCCGGTCCTCGGTCGCCGCGAGCAGCAGCTCCGGGCTCTGGATGAGTGCCGCGACGAGCAGCGCCGAGCGGGACACGTTGAAGGCGGCGTCCGCGTGCGGGACGCTCGCGGGCTGCAGGGACCGTGCGAGCTTCGTCGACAGCGTCGACGTCGGCACGAAGACCACCGGCGAGACACCTCGGTGCACCAGGAGCCGCTTGTACGCCGGCCCCTCCGCCGTCATCCACGCGATCGTCAGCCCGCCGAACAGCGCCGGGGCGACGTTGTCCGGGTGGCCCTCCATCTCGGTGGCGAGGGTCAGGAGCGTCGACGCGTCGAGGTCGACGATCCCCTCGAGGAGCCCTCGCGCGGCCATCAGCCCGGCGACGATCGCGGCGGCGGACGAGCCCATGCCGCGCCCGTGCGGGATGGCGTTGACGGCGTGCAGCTCGAGTCCGGGCTGCTCGGCGACGCCCGCGTACGCGAGCCCACGTCGGATCGCCTGCACGACGAGGTTCGTGTCGTCGGTGGCGACCTCGCCGGCACCGACGCCCTCGACGGTGACCGTCGCCCCGGCTCCGGGACGGACCCGGACGGTCACCTCGTCGTAGAGGGAGAGCGCGAGCCCGAGCGAGTCGAAGCCCGGGCCGAGGTTCGCCGAGGTGGCCGGCACCCGCACCCGCACCGCCCGTCCGGCCGGTACAGCGTGCTGGGCGGTCGCGCCCTCCCCCGGTCCGGACGAGCGGAGCACGCTCACTCCGCGCCGACCAGTCCGAGCACGTCCGCGACGGACTTGGTGTCCACCGGCACGACGGTGGGCTGCACCTCGCCGCCGTCCTCGGTGCGGAGGGCCCACTGCGGGTCCTTCAGGCCGTGGCCGGTCACCGTGATGACGACCTTCGCGCCCTTGCCGACCACGCCGGCGTCCGCTCGCTCGAGCAGCCCCGCGACGCCGATGGCCGACGCCGGCTCGACGAACACGCCGACCTCGGCGGAGAGGATGTGGTGCGCCGCGAGGATGGCCTCGTCGGAGATCGCACCGAAGTAGCCGTCGGTCTCGTCGCGCGCCTCGAGGGCGTACTGCCACGAGGCCGGGTTGCCGATGCGGATCGCCGACGCGATGGTCTCCGGCTTCGCGACGACCTCACCGCGGACGATCGGGGCGGACCCGGCGGCCTGGAACCCGAACATGCGCGGGAGCTTCGACGACCGGCCGGCGGCGACGTCCTCGCGGTAGCCGCGCGAGTACGCGGTGTAGTTGCCGGCGTTGCCGACGGGCAGGAAGTGGAAGTCCGGCGCGTCGCCGAGCACGTCCACGACCTCGAACGCCGCGGTCTTCTGCCCCTCGATGCGGTCGTTGTTGACCGAGTTGACCAGGTGCACCGGGTAGTTCGCCGCGAGGTCGCGCGCGATGTCGAGGCAGTCGTCGAAGTTGCCCTGCACCTGCAGCAGCTGGCCGTCGTGGGCGATGGCCTGGCTCAGCTTGCCCATGGCGATCTTGCCCTCGGGCACGAGCACCGCGGCGGTGATGCCCGCGTGCGTGGCGTACGCGGCGGCGGACGCGCTCGTGTTGCCCGTCGAGGCGCAGATGACGGCCTTCGCGCCGTGCTCGACGGCCTTCGAGATCGCCATCGTCATGCCGCGGTCCTTGAAGGAGCCGGTCGGGTTCATGCCCTCGAACTTGACGTAGACGTCCGCGCCGGTGCGCTCGGAGAGACGACGTGCCGGGATGAGCGGGGTGCCGCCCTCGCCGAGGGTGACGACGGGCGTCGCCTCGGTCACGTCGAGACGGTCGGCGTACTCGCGCAGGACTCCCTGCCACTGGTGGGCCATCAGGCTCCCCTTTTTGTTCGGTGTGGTGTTCGTGGGCGTGGTGCTCGCCAGGTCGCGGCTCAGGCGCCGGCGACCCGCAGCACGCTGGTGATCTCGGCGACGACGTCCTCGTTCCGGAGCGCCACCACGGTGTCGGCGAGGTCGGACTCGCGCGCCAGGTGGGTGCCGATGACGAGCGTCGCGGTCGCACCGGTGCGGTCGGCACCGGGAGCGTCCGTCTGCAGCGCACTGGTCTGTTCGACCGTCTCCACGCTGACGCCGTGCTTGGCGAGCACGCCGGCGACGGTCGACAGGACACCGGGGGCGTCCGCGACGTGCAGCGTGATCTGGTAGCGGGTGCGCACGGTCCCGATCGGGAACACGGGCAGGTCCGCCTGGGTCGACTCGGCGACGCCGGGGCCGCCGATGACGTGCCGGCGCGCGGCGGACACGAGGTCGCCGAGCACGGCCGATGCCGTCTCGACGCCGCCGGCGCCCGCGCCGTAGAACATGAGGTCGCCCGCGGCCTCGGCCTCGACGAACACGGCGTTCTTCGCGCCGTGGACGCTCGCGAGCGGGTGCGACTCCGGCACGAGGGCCGGGTACACCCGGGCGGAGACGCCCTCGCGTCCGTCCTCGTCGGTCAGGCGTTCGGCGGTCGCGAGGATCTTCACCACGTAGCCGGCCTTGCGGGCGGCACGCACCTGGTCGATCGTGATCGCGGTGATGCCCTCGCGGTGCACGGCGACGAGCGGCACGGAGGTGTGGAACGCGAGCGAGGCCAGGATCGCGGCCTTCTGCGCGGCGTCGTAGCCCTCGACGTCGGCGGTGGGGTCGGCCTCGGCGTACCCGAGCTCGGTGGCCGTCGCCAGCGCGTCCTCGAAGGTCGCTCCCTTGCGGTCCATGAGGTCGAGGATGAAGTTCGTGGTGCCGTTGACGATGCCCATGATCCGGACGATGCGGTCACCGGCGAGGGAGTCGTGCAGGGGCCGGATGATCGGGATCGCCCCGGCGACCGCGGCCTCGTAGTACAGCTGCGCGCCCACCTGCTCGGCCGCGGCGAAGAGCTCCGGGCCGTGGGTGGCGAGCAGCGCCTTGTTGCCGGTGACGACGTCGGCGCCGGACTGCAGTGCCTGGAGCACGAGCGTCCGTGCGGGCTCGATGCCGCCGATGAGCTCCACGACGATGTCGGCGCCGAGGATCAGCGACTCGGCGTCGGTCGTGAAGAGCTCCTTCGGCAGGTCGACGTCCCGGGGCGCTCCGGTGTCGCGGACCGCGATGCCGACGAGTTCGAGACCGGCACCCGCACGCGAGGCGAGCTCGTCACCGTGCTCGAGGAGGAGCCGCGCGACCTGCGAACCGACCGAGCCGGCTCCGAGCAGGGCGACGCGGACGTTGCGGTATTCGATCATCTGGGGGTGGTTCCTGTCGGTCGGGGGTCAACGGCCGGAGCCGGCTGCGGGAAGGACCCCGGTGTCACGGGCGAGCAGGTCGTCGATCGACTCGCCTCGGACGAGGATACGGGCTGCGCCGTCGGCCACCGCCACGACGGGCGGACGTCCGACGTGGTTGTAGTTGCTCGCGAGGCTCCAGCAGTAGGCACCGGTCGCAGCGACGGCGAGGAGGTCGCCGCGGTGGACGTCCCCGGGCAGGTACTCGTCCTGGACGACGACGTCGCCCGACTCGCAGTGCTTGCCGACGACCCGGCTGAGGACCGCCGGGGCGTCCGAGGACCTGGCGAGCCGGGCCGTGTAGTCGGCGCCGTACAGGGCGGGGCGGGCGTTGTCGCTCATGCCGCCGTCGACCGAGACGTAGGTGCGGGTGGCGACGTCGGCGGTCGGTTCGTCCGCCGCGACCGCGTCGTCCTCGGTCGCGACGACGGGCTCGTCACCGGGGTGTGCGTCCGCGTCCTCGAGCGTCACCGGCTTGATCGTGCCGACCGAGTACAGCGTGATGCCGGCGGGGCCCACGATGTAGCGCCCGGGCTCGACGGCGATCTCCGGTACGGGGATGCCGCGCTCGGCGCAGGCCTCCGCCACGATCGTCGCGAGGGCCCCGGCGACGTCCTCCGGCGCGAAGGCCGAGTCGGCCTCGGTGTAGTCGATGCCCCAGCCGCCGCCGAGGTTCAGCTCCGGCACGGGACCGGTGGCGACGAGGGAGGCGTGGACGTCCATGAGACGCCGGGCGGCCTCCCGGAACCCGGCCTCGTCGAAGATCTGCGAACCGATGTGCGAGTGCAGCCCGACGAACGCGAGCGACGGCTCGGCACGCACCTCGGCCGCCGCCTGCTCGGCCTCGGTGAGCGGGATGCCGAACTTCTGGTCCTCGCGGGCGGTCGCGAGGTACTCGTGCGTCGAAGCGTGCACGCCGCTGTTGATGCGGACGCGGACGCGCTGGACGACCCCGGCGTCGGCGGCCGCCCGTGCCACGCGCTGCACTTCCTCGTGGCTGTCGAGCACGATCGTCCCGACGCCGACCTCGACCGCACGGGCGATCTCGGCGTCTGACTTGTCGTTGCCGTGGAAGCCGAGCATGCCGGGGTCCACCCCGCCGGCGAGGGCGACCGCGAGTTCGCCGCCGGTGCAGACGTCGACGCGCAGGCCCGCCTCGGCCATCCACGCTGCGACCTGCGTCGTCAGGAAGGCCTTGCCGGCGTAGTACACGTGCGCCCGGGTGCCGATGCGACCGAAGGCCTCGGAGAACGCCGTGCGCACCCGCACGGCGCGGGACTGGACGTCGCGTTCGTCGACCACGTAGAGCGGCGTGCCGAACTGCCGGACGAGGTCGGAGGCGGTGATCCCGCCCACGGCGAGCTCGCCGTCGTCCGTCCGGGTCGCGGAGGCGGGCCAGATGCGCGCGGTCAGCGCGGAGGGGTCCGTCGGGAACCGCAGCCGCGGCGGGGCAAGGGGGTTCTCGCTCACGGGACCCGATCCTACCGAGCCGTGGCGGGCCTCCCGGCCGGTGTTACGAGCAGGAGCCCACCGACCGCAGCCCGTCCTCGCTGAGCGGCAGCGAATCCGCGGTCACGCGGACGGTCGCCTGTCGCGCCGTGATGTCCAGGTCGCGCACGGCGAGCTGGGACGGCAGGAAGCGCGCGGTGCACACGGTGACCGGGACGTTCGTGACGCCGGGGATCGTGTCGACCTTGAGCCCGAGCGACGAGTTGGTGATCCGTACGCTCTTCGGGGTGATCGTGACGCCCTTGCCGTCGTCCTGCGCGACGACGTCGCCCTTCGCGGCGTAGGTGATGTCGTACCCGAGGACCGCGGTGGAACCGGACAGCTCGACCCCGCCGTCGACGAGCTTCAGGCGGTCGAACAGCGGGCTGTACTTCGCGAGGTCCGTGATGCTGGCCGAGGCGAGCGTCACGGTGCCGTCGACGTCGCGGACGTCGCCCTGCCCGTCGACCGGCACGTCGTGCACGGTGACGTCGGCTGCGAGCGGGATGCCGTCGACCGTGATCCTCCGGGAGGAGATCTCGACCTGGTCGAGCTTCCCCGAGAGGAGCTGCGGGATGACGATGCCGTCGGCGTGTGCCTCGACCTGGCCGGTGGTGCCCTCGGGGAGGGAGCGTTCGACCTGCTCGGCGATGATCCGGTCGACCACGCCGCGGAGGACGAACTCGGCGACGACCACGAGGGCCGCGAGCACGAGGAGCACGACGACGAGGACGATCGGCCAGCGGCGGCGCTTCGGGCGGGCGACGGGGGCGGCGGTCATGCGTCCCACCCTGCCAGGACCCACCATCCACCCGCCTGGAGGCGCGGTGTGCGCCCGGTGTGTGCGCTGCGGTGGGGTGCGGTCGGCGTTTGCACAACCAAAGTCGTTCCGAACCACGCAAACGCGTGGTTCGGAACGACTTTGGTTGTGCGGCGCCCGCGGCGCCGCGCGCAGCGCGCTGCGCGCCCGCGCTACATGCGCTCGGGCGCGCTCACCCCGAGGAGCCCGAGCCCGTTGCGGATGACCTGCCCCGTGGCGTCGTTCAGCCAGAGGCGCGTGCGGTGGAGGTCCGTCACGGCCTCGTCCCCGAGCGGCGTGACGCGGCAGGAGTCGTACCAGCGGTGGTACAGGCCCGCGAGCTGCTCGATGTACCGCGCGATCCGGTGCGGCTCACGCAGCTCCGCGGCCTGCCGGACGACCCGCGGGTACTCGGCGAGGGCCCCCACGAGGGTGCTCTCGGTCTCGTGCGTGAGGAGTGCGGCGTCGAACGCGGACCGGTCCACCCCGGAGGCGGCGGCGTTGCGGGCCACCGACTGCGTGCGCGCGTGGGCGTACTGGACGTAGAAGACCGGGTTGTCGTTCGTCCGCTTCGTCAGCAGGTCGAGGTCGATGTCGATCGAGGTGTCGCTGGCGAACCGGACCAGCGCGTACCGGCCGGCGTCCACACCGACCGCGTCGACGAGGTCCTCCATCGTGACGATCGTGCCCGCGCGCTTCGACATGCGCATCGGCTCGCCGTCCTTGAGCAGGTTGACCATCTGCCCGATGAGGATCTCGAGGTTCTTGCCCGGCTCGTCGCCGAAGGCCGCGCACATCGCCATCATCCGGCCGACGTAGCCGTGGTGGTCCGCACCGAGCATGATGAGGTTCCGCTCGAACCCGCGCTCGCGCTTGTCGAGGTAGTACGCCAGGTCGCCCGCGATGTACGCCGGCTGCCCGTCGGACTTGATCACGACGCGGTCGCGGTCGTCGCCGAAGTCGGTCGTGCGGAGCCACAGCGCACCCTCGGCCTCGTACATCTTGCCGAGGGACTGCAGCCGCTCGATGGCCCGCTCGACGGCCTTCGACTCGTGCAGCGAGTTCTCGTGGAAGTACACGTCGAAGTCGACGCCGAAGTCGTGCAGGGACGACCGGATGTCGGCGAACATGAACTCGACGCCCTCGCGGCGGAAGAGCTCCTGCGCCTCGTCACGCGGGAGGTCGCGGACGTCGGTGCCGGCCGGCAGCGTGGCGATGACGCGCGCCGCGATCTCGCCGATGTAGGCGCCGCCGTAGCCGTCCTCGGGCGTGGGCTCGCCGAGCGCGGACGCCACGAGGGACCGGGCGAACCGGTCGATCTGCGCGCCGTGGTCGTTGAAGTAGTACTCCCGCGTGACGAGCCCGCCCTGCGCCTCGAACACGCGGGCGAGGCTGTCGCCGACCGCGGCCCAGCGGACGCCGCCCATGTGGATCGGGCCGGTGGGGTTGGCGGAGACGAACTCGAGGTCGATCTTCACGCCGTCGTAGAGGTCGCCGTGCCCGAAGGACGCGCCCTGCTCGACGATGGTCCGCGCGATCGCACCGGCGGCCGCGGCCTCGAGCGTGATGTTGATGAAGCCGGGGCCGGCGACGTCGACCGAGGCCACGCCGTCGAGCTCGGTCAGCTCCCCCGCGATCTCCGTCGCGAGCTCGCGCGGGTTCGTCCCGACGCGCTTCGCGAGCTGCATGGCGGCGTTCGACGCCCAGTCGCCGTGTGCGCGGTTCTTCGGCCGCTCGAGGGCCGCGTGCGACTCCTCGACCGTCACCGTGTCCGACGCACCTCGTCGCTCCACGATCCCCGTCAGGATCGACAGGTACGCGGCGGAGAGTTCGGCTGGGGTCATAGCGGTCGATCCTACCGGCGTCCACGGGCCTCCCCGGACGATGCGCCATCATGGCCGGATGACCTCCCGCAGCCGCGTCCGGGCGATCAGCGCCGCCGTCCTCGCGACCACCTCCGTCGCCGTGCTCGCCGCCTGCTCCGGTGGCGGCCAAGCGGGTCCGACGGCCACCGCGACGCCGATCGGGACGCCGGTCACGCAGTCCTGCACCGACCTGCTGCCGCTGGAGTCGCTCGCGGTGTACGGGCAGGCGTTCGAGGAGGTCGGGTCCTACCGGCCGTCGAAGGGCTCGCCCGCGGCCTGGATCGCCGAGCACCGCGGACGCGTGTGCCAGTTCCGTGAGGTCTCCGACCACGCCGTGACGATCTCGTTCGCCGTGGCCCACCTGCCTGAGAAGTCGCTCACGAACCTCAAGGACGCGCTCTACCAGCGGGGTGGCTCGGTGCCGACGTACCGGGTCGAGGGGTACTTCGACCTCGCGGACGACGGGGTCGGTCGCGCGGACGCGTTCCCGGACCCGTACTGGGTCACCGCGTCCTCGACGCTCTTCACCGAGCCGGGCGGTGCCCAGCCGGTGGTGGACGCGATCCGCGGCGTGGTCGCGCCGAGCGCGACGTCGTCGGCGACGCCGACCCCCTGACGCCGACCCCGCGGACGCCGTGCCCCTGAGGCGCGCTGCGCCGGACTGGAGGCCCGTGGCGGGCCCGCACCGTGCCTCCCGGCGGTCTGTCGGTGGCGGGAACGACCGTGACGCACCTGGCGGAAACACCACGGGGGACGGTCGCGGAACGCGACATCGCGCGCTGCCGACCGAGCGCAGCGAGGACGTCAGCTTGCGCGGGAATGTGTCTGTGCCCCCAGGAGGATTCGAACCTCCGCCCCTGCCTCCGGAGGGCAGTGCTCTATCCCCTGAGCTATGGGGGCCCGGGGTGTGATCAACCGTAGCAGGTCTCGGAGCCCCTCCCGGACCAGGGCGTGTCGCGTGCAGCGCGTCGTCGCAGTTTCCTCGGACGTCACTCCGGCCCTCTAGGATCGCGGCCCGACCGACCAGCGCACGGCCAGGGAGAGGGCTCGATGACCACCGCCACCGGGAACCCGCAGCACGAACTCGCACGCGGAGCGCACGCCCCCGCGCCCCGGACGCTGCTCGACGTCCTCACCGAGACCGCGACGACGCACCCCGACGCCCTCGCGCTCGAGGACCCGGACGGCACGCTCGACTACCGCGCACTGCTCGGCGCGGTGCACGCGCAGGCGGACGACCTCGCCCGTCGTGGGGTCCGGCGCGGTGACCGCGTGGGCGTGCGGATCCCCTCCGGCGGGCGCGACCTCTACGTCTCGGTCCTCGCGGTGCTGGCCGCCGGCGCGGCCTACGTGCCGGTCGACGCCGACGACCCCGAGGAGCGCGCGTCACTCGTGTTCGGCGAGGCCGGCGTCGTCGGCGTCATCGGTGCCGGTGGTGTCCTCGCCGACCGGCAGGGCGCTCCCCTGCCGGTGACCGACCCCGCGGCGAGCGCCGAGCTCCCCCGGCTGGAGGACGACGCGTGGATCATCTTCACGTCGGGGTCGACCGGGGTCCCGAAGGGGGTGGCGGTGACGCACCGGAGCGCGGCGGCGTTCGTGGACGCGGAGGCGCGGATGTTCCTGCAGCGTGCGCCGATCGGTCCGGGTGACCGGGTGCTGGCGGGGTTGAGCGTGGCGTTCGACGCGTCGTGCGAGGAGATGTGGCTGGCGTGGGGGCACGGGGCCTGCCTGGTGCCGGCGCCGCGGTCGCTGGTCCGGACGGGGGTGGACCTCGGGCCGTGGTTGATCGCGCACACGATCACGGTGGTGTCGACGGTGCCGACGTTGGCGGCGCTGTGGCCGGACGACGCGTTGGAGCAGGTGCGGTTGGTGATCTTCGGCGGTGAGGCGTGTCCGCCGGAGTTGGCGGCGCGGATCGCGTCGCGGGACCGGGAGCTGTGGAACACGTACGGGCCGACCGAGGCGACCGTGGTGGCGTGCGGGGCGTTGATGGACGGGTCGGCGCCGGTGCGGATCGGGCTGCCGTTGGACGGGTGGGACCTGGCGGTCGTCGACGAGGCCGGCGTGCGGGTGCCGCCGGGTGGTGTCGGGGAGCTGGTGATCGGCGGGGTCGGGCTGGGGCGGTACCTCGACCCGGCGAAGGACGCGGAGAAGTACGCGCCGTTCCCGGAGCTCGGGTGGGAGCGGGCGTACCGGAGCGGTGACCTGGTGCGGTACGAGCCGGAGGGGCTGGTGTTCCAGGGTCGGGCGGACGACCAGGTGAAGCTCGGTGGTCGTCGGATCGAGCTGGGTGAGGTGGATGCTGCCCTGCAGGCGCTCGACGGGGTGGCGGGTGGTGCCGCGGTGGTGCAGCGGACGCCGGCGGGGAACCAGGTGCTCGTGGGGTACGTGGCGCCGGTCGCCGGTCGGACGCTCGACGTCGGGGAGTTGAACGCCCGGCTGCGGGAGGAGCTGCCGGCGGCGCTGGTGCCCCTCGTGGCGGTGGTGGAGTCGCTGCCGACGCGGACCTCGGGGAAGGTGGACCGGGCGGCGCTGCCGTGGCCGTTGCCGGGTGCGTCGGACGCGTCGGTGCTGCCGGACACCGTGGCGTGGATCGCGGAGCGGTGGTCGGCGATCCTCGGGGTACCGGTGACGGGGGTGGACGACGACTTCTTCGCGCACGGCGGTGGGTCGTTGACGGCGGCGCAGCTGGTGTCGGCGATCCGGGAGCGGTTCCCGACGACGACGGTGGCGGACGTGTACGACCACCCGCGGATCGGGGCGTTGGCGGCGGCGCTGGACGAGTCGGGCGCGGCGGCGGCGTCCGAGCGGGCGGTGGCGCCGGTGCCGCCGGTGACGGGGTTCGTGCTGACGGTGCTCGGGCTGCCGGTGCAGATCCTTCGCGGGGTGCGTGTGCTGACGTGGACGGCCCTGGTGTCGTCGGTCCTGCACGCGACGTCGTTGCCGTTCCTGCCGTCGCTGTCGTGGCCGGTGCTGCTGGTGGCGCTGCTGGTGTTCGTGACGCCGGTGGGGAAGATGGCGGTGACGGTGGTGCTCGCGCGGCTGCTGCTGCTCGGCGTCCGTCCGGGTGACCACCCCCGGGGCGGGTCGGTGCACGTGCGGGTGTGGCTCGCGGAGCGGATCGCGGAGGCGGTGGACGGTCCGTCGACGGCGGGTGCGCCGTGGATCAGCTACTACGCGAGGGCGTTGGGGGCGCGGATCGGTCGTGACGTGGACCTGCACGCGTTGCCGCCGGTGACGGGGATGCTCCGTGTGGGGGCGCGTGCGTCGATCGAGCCGGAGGTGGACCTCGCGGGGCACTGGGTGGACGGGGACGTGTTCCGGTTGGGTCCGGTGCGGGTGGACGCGGACGCGGTGGTGCGGAGTCGGTCGACGCTGTTGCCGGAGGCGCACGTGGGTGCTGGTGCCGAGGTCGAGCCGGGTTCGTCGGTCGTCGGTCGGGTGCCCGACGGCGAGCGGTGGGCGGGGTCGCCGGCGGAGCGCGTGGGGTCGGCTCGGCACGACCGGGAGGCCCGTCCCCCGTCGCGTCGACGCTGGCTCGTCGCGTACGGGGCCGGTTCGGTCGCGGTCGCGGGGCTGCCGGTGGCCGGCGTCGCGGCGGGCCTGGCCGTGGTGGTGGCGCTCGTTGGTCCGACGTCGACGCTCGGTGCGGCGCTGCTGCGTGCCCTCGCGGCGGTGCCGCTCGGGGCGCTCGTCGCCGGTGTCGTGTACGCGCTGCTGGTCGTCGTGTCGGTCCGGCTGCTCGGGCTGGGGCTGCACGAGGGCCGACACCCGGTGCGGAGCCGGATCGGCTGGCAGGTGTGGACGACGGAGCGGGTGCTCGACGCGGCGCGGACGCTGCTGTTCCCGGTGTACGCGTCCCTGGTGACGCCGCTGTGGCTGCGGCTGCTGGGCGCTCGGGTCGGGCGGAACACGGAGATCTCGACGGTGCTGCTCATCCCCGCGCTGACGCAGATCGCGTCCGGGGCGTTCCTCGCGGACGACACGATGGTGGCGACGTACGAGCTCGGTGGCGGGCGGGTGACGATCGGCCGGTCGAAGGTGGGTCGGCGGGCGTTCCTCGGCAACTCGGGCATGACCGGGGCGGGACGGTCGGTCCCCCGTGAGGCCCTGGTCGCCGTGCTGTCGGCGGTGCCGAAGAAGGCCAAGCGCGGGTCGTCGTGGCTCGGGACGCCCCCCGTGCGGCTGCGGCGTGCGGCGACCGAGTTCGACGAGGAGCGCACGTTCCGGCCGCCGCGGCACCTCAAGGTCGCGCGGGGCTGCTGGGAGCTGCTGCGGCTCGTCGCCCCGGTGGTCTCGGCGGCGATCGCGCTCGGGGTCGTCGGTGCCCTGCTCGCCCTGTGGTCCTCGGTCGGCCTGGGGTGGACGGTCGTCCTGGCGGGTCCGGTGCTCATCGCCGCCGGGGCCGTTGCGGCCGTCGTGTCGACGGCGGCGAAGTGGGCCTTCGTCGGCCGCATCGACGCCGGCGAGCACCCGCTGTGGTCCTCGTTCGTGTGGCGGAACGAGGTGCAGGACACGTTCGTCGAGACCGTCGCGCGGCCGTGGTTCGCCGAGCAGGCGACGGGGACGCCGGCGCTCGCGGCGTGGCTGCGCACCCTCGGCGCGCGCATCGGCCGGGGTGTGTGGATCGAGACGTACTGGCTGCCCGAGGCGGACCTCGTGACGATCGGTGCCGGCGCGACGGTGTCCCGGGGGACGGTCGTGCAGACCCACCTGTTCCACGACCGGGTGATGCAGCTCGACGCCGTGGACCTCGACGCGGGCGCGACCCTCGGGCCGCACAGCGTCGTGCTGCCGGCCGCCGGCATCGGCGCCGGCGCCACGATCGGGCCCGCGTCGCTCGTGATGCGCGGCGAGCAGGTGCCGGCGGGGTCGCTGTGGTCGGGCAACCCGATCTCTCCCTGGACGGCTCCGCCGTGGACGGCCGGGTCGGGCGGGTCGGCCGGGTCGGCCGCCGACCGCGCCGCACGGACCCTCGACACCGCGGTCGTGCCAGACTGAGCGGCACCGTGAAGCCGCCGACGAACAGCCCCGCCGACCCGTACACCCCGCACAGCGGCGACCGCCGGTGGAGCGCCGTGCACTACGAGCTCCGGCTCGGGTACCGCGTCTCCACGAACCGGCTCGACGGCACCGCGACGATCACCGCACGGGCCGTCGAGGACCTCGACCGGATCGTCGTCGACCTGCACGGGCTCACGGTCGAGCGGGTGGACGTCGACGGGCACCGCGCGAAGAAGGTGTCGACGGCGACGCACAAGACCACCGTCACCCCGGCCGGACCGATCGCTGCCGGGGCGGAGTTCACGGTCCACGTCAAGTACCGCGGGACGCCCCGGCCCATCCGCAGCCCCTGGGGTCAGGTCGGGTGGGAGGAACTGACCGACGGCGTCATCGTCGCCGCCCAGCCCACCGGCGCACCCTCGTGGTTCCCGTGCAACGACCGGCCGGACGACAAGGCGACCTACCGGTTCGAGATCACCGCCGAGGCCGCGTACGACGTGCTCGCGAACGGCGAGCTGCTCGGCACCGACCGTGCCCGGGCCGGCACGACCTGGACGTACGCGACGACCGAGCCCATGGCGACGTACCTGGCGACCGTGCAGATCGGTCGGTACCGCACCACGGAGCTGCGGAGCCCGCACGTCCCGGTGACCCTGCACCACCCCGCGGACCTGCAGGCGGCGGCGAAGACCGACTTCGGCCGGGTGCCGGACATGCTCGCGCTCTACGCGGACCGCTTCGGCCCGTACCCGTTCGGCTCCTACGGGGTCGTGGTGACCGACGACGAGCTCGAGATCCCGCTCGAGGCCCACGGTCTGGCGGTGTTCGGCCGGAACCACGTCGACGGCGAGCACGGCACCGACCGGCTGATCGCGCACGAGCTCGCGCACCAGTGGTTCGGCAACTCCGTGACGGTCGCGCGCTGGCGTGACATCTGGCTGCACGAGGGCTTCGCCTGCTACGCCGAGTGGCTGTGGTCCGAGCACCGGGGCGGCGACACTGCGGACGTCCTCGCCGAGCGCCACCGCGCGGGCCTGCTCGACCAGCCGCAGGACCTCGTGGTCGGCGACCCCGGCGCCCGCGACATGTTCGACGACCGGGTGTACAAGCGTGGCGCGCTGGCCCTGCACGCGGTCCGGCGCACGTTCGGCGACCGCGCGTTCTTCGCCGGTCTCCGGACGATCACCGAGCGACACCGGCACGCCAGCGTCGCCCCGGCGGACGTCCTCGACGCGTTCGCGGGTTCCGCGGGGGCGTCCGTCGACGCCGTCCGTGCCGTCACGGCGCCGTGGATCGACGAACCGGGCGTCCCCGAACTGCCCGCAGCCTGACGGCCGGCGGCGTCGGAGCGACGCGAGCCGAGCGGCCGGCCGGCAGCCTCAGGCGACGTCCGCCGTGTCGTCCGCGGAGACGGTCCGGCCGACGGCGACGTCCTCGCCGACCCGACGCACCTCGCGCCAGACCTCGTCGAGCGAGAGCCCCACGACCGCTGCCACGGCGGCGACCGTCCCGAACGACGGCGTCGCGATGCGTCCGGTCTCGATCTTCCGCAGGGTCTCGGGCGACACCCCGGCCGCGAGGGCGACGTCGAGCATCGAACGATCGGCGCGGGCGGCACGGAGCAGCGCTCCGAGGGCACGACCGCGGGCGAGTTCGACGGGGCTGAGCGGCAGACGGACCATGCACCGATAGTAATACCGGTACGATCATCCCGTGATCGAGATCCTGACCCCGGCAGAGGTCGACCGTGCCCGCCGCACCGGAGCGCTCGTCGGCACGATCCTGCAGACCCTGCGCGACCGCACCCGTGTCGGCACGAACCTGCTCGAGATCGACCAGTGGGCGAAGCAGCTCATCGAGGACGCGGGCGCCGAGTCCTGCTACGTCGACTACGCGCCGTCGTTCGGCCGCGGCCCCTTCGGGCACCACGTCTGCACGGCCGTGAACGACGCCGTCCTCCACGGACTCCCCCACGACCGGGCACTCGCGGACGGCGACCTCCTCACCATCGACCTCGCCGTGTCGCTCGACCGCATCGCGGCAGACGCCGCGATCAGCTTCGTCGTCGGCACCGCGGACCCCGCCGACTCCGCGCTGATCGACGCGACGGAGCGTGCCCTCGCCGCGGGGATCGCCGCCGCCCGGCCCGGTGCCAGGATCGGCGACCTGTCCCACGCGATCGGCACCGTCCTCGAGGGCGCCGGGTACCCGGTCAACGTCGAGTTCGGTGGCCACGGGATCGGATCGACGATGCACCAGGACCCGCACGTGTCGAACACCGGACGGCCCGGACGCGGCTACACCCTTCGCCCGGGACTCCTCCTCGCCCTCGAGCCGTGGGTGATGGCCGACACGGACGTCCTCGTCACCGACCCCGACGGCTGGACCCTCCGCAGTGCCACCGGAGCGCGGACCGCACACACCGAGCACACCATCGCGATCACCGACGACGGCGCCGAGGTGCTCACGCTCCCCAGGTGACCGGCAGTCCCCCTGCCGCGACCGCGACCACGACGTCGGGTCCGGGGCGCGCGAGGACGACCGGCTGCACCCTCCCGTCGAGCGTCGCCCGCCCGCGGTCGACGTCGACGTCGACCGCGCGCGGGTCCACCCGCAGGCCCCGGCCGTCCCGTTTCAGGACGGCTTCCTTCGCCGCCCAGCAGGCCGCGAGCACGCCGACGTCGCCGACCGCACGGTCGAGCTCCGCCGGAGTGAAGGCGTCCAACGACGCAGCGGCCACCCGCGACACGCGCTCGACGTCGACGCCGACGGCGTCGGGCGCGACCGCGAGCGCCGTCAGGGCGGTCGTCCGGGACATGCTGACCCCGACCTCCCGGCCGTCCACGGTGGCCCAGGGCCGACCGTGCGCGATGCTGCCGCAGTGCGCGCAGACGCGCCCCGCGCGCACCGCGGCCACGTCGACACCCGTCGCCGACGCGACGGCGGCGAGCAGGGCCTCCCGGTCGGCCGCGCGGTCCGCGCCCGCCGGACGGAGCGTCATGACGACGGACTGGAGGCACGACTCACCCACGCAGGAAGCCTACGTCGGTGGGTGGTGCTGCCCGTGCCGTGTCAGGCGTGCGTGAGCGCGATCAGCGCGACGTTCATCGTGCTGTAGAGGCCCTCGGAGCGCGTCGCCTGGCGGACGCGTCCACGCAGGACCTCGTAGCGGCCGTCGTGCTCACGCACGAAGCCGATCACGCCGCTCGCCGGCGTCGACACCCGGTGGTAGCCGTCCTCGAGCGGGACGACCTCGGTGTTCAGTGTTCGCTCCATTGCTGTCCCCTTCCGCTCGTCGTCGAACAGTGCGGTCAGCATACCCCGGCCCGGGGGACAAACCTCCCGGACCTGTGCGGATGACGATGGTTCGTCCACAGTCCCCGGATCACTGGTCCCCCGCGTGCGCGCCCTGGATAGACTCCGGGCGACGGCGCCCCCAGGGGGCCGTCCGGGGGCGCCGACGGCGGTCCCCGGGGGACGGATGGAGGACGGATGCACACGGTCCACGATGGACGATCGGTCGGTACCGGACACGGTGCCCGGACGGCCACGGGCCGGCCGGCGGTCCGGTGGATCGCTCGTCTCGTGGCGGTGCTGGTCGCGGCCCTCGTCCTGCTCGCACCCGCGACCGCGGCCCGCGCCACCGAGCCCTTCACGCTGCAGGGCGGCGTGTACGTCGTCGACCGGGCCGACGCCCTGACCAGCGCGCAGCAGTCGCAGGTCGAGCAGGCCGCGCAGGACCTCTACGACCGGACGAAGACGCAGCTCTACGTCGTCTACGTGAAGACGTTCTCGAACCCGACGGACCACACCGCGTGGGGCGACGCCTTCCGGCAGCAGAACCAGATCGACTCGGACAGCATCGTGCTCGCCGTCGCGGTCGACGACCGGATCGCGGACGTCCACCAGACCAACGAGACCGCGCTCTCGTCGTCGGACGTGCAGCGCGCATACCAGGACGACGCCGTGCCGCGGTTGCGGGACGGCGAGTGGGCTGCCGCCGCGACCGCGTTCGCCGACGGCCTCGCGCAGACGCAGGACCCGCCGGACCTCACCGCGCTGTGGGTGGTCCTGCTCGTGCTCGTGGTCGCTGGTGTCGTGGTCGTGCTCGTGATCCGTGCCCGGAACAAGCGCCGCACCGCCGCCGCCACGAAGGCGCAGCAGGAGTCGCTCGTGGGCCTCGAGCGCTCCGCCGGTGGCGCGCTCGTCACGATCGACGACGAGCTGAAGACCGCCGAGCAAGAGGTCGGGTTCGCCACCGCCCAGTTCGGCGCCGACGCCGCGAAGCCCTTCGCCGAGGCCGTCGAGACCGCCAAGCGCGACGTCCGCCAGGCGTTCACCTACCAGCAGCAGCTCGACGACGAGATCCCGGACACCCCGCAGCAGCGCGCCGAGTGGGCGAACCAGATCATCGCGATCTGCGAACAAGCCCACGCCGCGATCGAGCAGCAGACCGAGGCGTTCGACCGGCTCCGCGCGCTCGAGGACGGCGTCGCCGACGCTGCGACGGCCCTCCGTGCGGACGTCGCCCGTGCACCGGAGTCCGTCACCGCCGCGGCCGTCGCACTCGACCGGGTCCGGTCCGCGTACTCCGGACGGACCCTCGCGACGGTGTCCGACTCCGTCGAGCAGGCGCAGCAGGTGCTCGCCTTCGCCACCGAACGGTCTGCGGCAGCGGACGCAGCCCTGGCCGCCGGCGACAAGGGCGAGGCCGTCGTCGCGGTCCGTGACGCACAGCACGCCCTCGCACAGGTCCAGCAGCTGACGACCTCGGCCACGAACGCCGAAGCGACCTTCGCCGAGGCCACCGCCCGTGCCGAGGCGATGCGCGCGGACATCGCCGGCGACGTCGCGGCCGCGCGCACGCTGACGTCCGGCGGCCCCGAGCTCGCCGTCGCCGTCACCCGCGCCGAGACGGTCCTCCGTCAGGGCCTCGACCCGAAGGACCCGATCTCCGCGGTCGACGCGCTGACCCGGGCGAACACCGACATCGACGCAGCCCTCGCGACGGCCCGGGGTGTCGAGGAGCAGAACCAGCGCGCCGCCCGGGCCCTGGACGACGCCCTGCGTGACGCCCGCTCGCGGATCAGCCAGGCACGCGACTACATCGCGCTCCGGCGCGGCGCCGTCGGCCCGACCGCCCGCACCCGCCTGTCCGAAGCCGAACGCGCGCTCGACGACGCGGTCGACCTCGCCACGACCGACCCCGGCCGCGCACTCCAGGCAGCCCGCGCCGCCGAGCAGTACGCGGCTGCCGCGATGGACGCAGCCGGCAACGACATGGGCGGCTGGCCGGGCGCAGACGGCGGGGGCGGGGGCGGCGCCCAGCTCGGCGGGCTCGTCACCGGGCTCGTGCTCGGCGGACTCCTCGGCGGGCGCGGCGGCAGCTTCGGCGGCGGGTCTTTCGGCGGTGGCGGCTTCGGGGGCGGGGGGTTCGGAGGCGGGGGCGGCGGCTTCGGCGGGGACGGCGGCGGAGGCGGCGGTTTCTCCGGCGGCGGACGCTTCTGACCACCCGGACACCGCGCTCCTCGCCCGCACGACCACACACCACGAACCGGTTCTTCTCCAGAAAGGGAACAGCAATGGCCAAGCAGACGATCCTCGGTCGCATCTCCTCGCTCATCCGGGCGAACGTGAACCAGATCATCGACAACGCCGAGGACCCGCAGCTGATGCTCGACCAGCTCGTGCGGGACTACTCGAACAACATCGCCGACGCGAAGACCGCGATCGCCCAGACCATCGGCAACCTCCGCCTGCTCGAACAGGACCACGAGGAGGACAAGAAGGCCGCCGTCGAGTGGGGCCAGAAGGCCGCCAACGCCTCGGCCGCCGCCGACAAGTACCGTGCCGAGGGCAAGACCGCCGACGCGGACAAGTTCGACAACCTCGCCAAGATCGCCATCGGCAAGCAGATCGCCGCCGAGCAGGAGGTCAAGGACAACGAGGGGCCGCTCGCCACGCAGAACGAGCAGGTCGAGAAGCTCAAGGCCGGCCTCGCGGGCATGGAGCAGAAGCTCGAGGAGCTCAAGTCCAAGCGGGACTCGCTCGTCGCCCGGCAGAAGACCGCCGAGGCGCAGTCGAAGGTCAACGACGCCATCGGCAACATCGACATCACCGACCCGACCAGCGACCTCAACCGCTTCGAGGAGAAGGTCCGCCGCGAGGAGGCCAAGGTCCTCGGCCAGCAGGAACTCCAGTCGTCGAGCCTCGACGCGCAGTTCGAGAGCCTCGAGGACGTCGGTAAGGACGCCGAGGTCGAAGCCCGGCTCGCCGCGCTCAAGAACGGCGGTTCGCCGACGATCTGACGCGTGTCCGGGGTGCCGGTCCAGCCGTCGCCCAGCACGCACTCCGGACGACGCCGGACCCTGCTGACAGACTGTGACGATGCACTTCATCGTGGTCGGTCAGTGGCAGGGTTCGGCGTCGTCGCGCGCGATGCGGCTCGCAGACGGTGCGGCGGCCATCGCCGCGGACCTGCCGCGCGCCTCGACCACGGTCGTCGAGGTCCCGCCCGGCGCCGGTGACCGTCTCGAGACCGCGATCGCCCGGTACACCTCGGTGCGGTCCGTGGCCGAGCGGGTCACCGAGGAGTCGAGCGTCGCGCCCGAGGCACCGTTCGTCATCGGCGGGGACGGGTCCGCGTTCCTCGGCGCCACCGTCGGCCTCGACGACGACACCCTCATCGTCCGGATCTCGGGTTCGAGCGGCTACCGGCCGCTCAACCGTGCGCAGCCGGTCGCGGCGGAGTCGGCGGCACTCCGGGTCCTCGTCGACCGACCGGACGACCTCTTCCCCGACCTCCCGGTGCTCCCGGGGTCGCGGGTCGTCGTCGCCGGGATCCGCGGGGTGGAGGACAGCGAGGTCGCCGCGCTCGACCGTGCCGGCATCCGACACCTCGACGTCGACGCTGCGACGCCCGAGGCCCTCGCCGAGACCGTGGCGGCGACCGGGTCCGGATCGGTCTTCGTGCACGTCGACCTCGACGTGCTCGATCCCTCGGAGGTCGACGGCCTCCTCGAGCCGGTCCCCTTCGGACTCGACGGTGCCGGACTCGTGGCGCTGATCCAGGCGGCGACACGCGGCCGACGGCTCCTCGGCGCGGCACTCACGGGGTTCGCGCCCGTCGATCCCGACCGCGCGGTCGACGATCTCGGCGTGATCCTCCGTGCGGTCGGCGCCCTGGCGAACGCGGCGAAGACCCCCTGACCGGGCGCCGACACCCCGCTGTACTCCTCCCGCTCGGCATCCCGTCGGACGGGCCGCGTAGGTTGGCGGCATGACGGACTACGACCTCATCGTGATCGGCGCCGGCGCAGTCGGCGAGAACGTGGCGGACTACGCCCACAAGCGCGGGCTCTCGGTCGCGATCGTGGAGGCGGAGCTCGTCGGCGGCGAGTGCTCGTACTGGGCGTGCATGCCGTCGAAGGCGCTCCTCCGCAGCGGGCACGCGCTCGAGGCCGCCAAGCGCCTCGACGGCGCGGCACAGGCCGTCACGGGCTCCCTCGACGTCGCGCGGGTCCTCGCCCGCCGCAACTCGTTCACCTCGGACTGGAAGGACGACGGGCAGGTCGCGTGGCTCGAGTCCGCCGACATCGCGCTCATCCGCGGTCACGCGCGCATCACCGGCGCGAAGACGATCGAGGTGGACGGCGAGACGCACACGGCCCGCGCCGCCGTCGCCGTGGTCACGGGCTCGCTGCACACCCTGCCGGACGTCCCCGGGCTCGCCGAGGCAGCACCCTGGGGCACCCGTGAGGCGACGAGTGCCCAGCAGGTGCCGGAGAGCCTCCTCGTGATCGGCGGCGGGGTGTCCGGTTCGGAACTCGCGACCGCCTGGGCATCGCTCGGTGCGAAGGTCACCTTCGTCGCGCGGCACGGTCTGCTCGGCGGCATGGAGCCGTTCGCGGGAGAGCTCGTCGCCGACGCACTCCGGGCACGCGGCGTCGACGTCCGCACCGGCGTCAACCCCGTCCGGGTCGACCGCGACGAGCACGGTCTGGTCACGACGACGCTCGACGACGGCGAGGTCGTCATCACGAGCGAGGTCCTCGCCGCGACCGGCCGACGGGCCCACACCGCGGACCTCGGACTCGAGACGGTCGGGCTCGAACCGGGCGCGTGGCTCGACGTCGACGACACCATGCTGGTGCACGGCACCGACTGGCTCTACGCGGTCGGCGACGTCAACCACCGCATGCTCCTGACGCACCAGGGCAAGTACCAGGCCCGTGCTGCCGGAGAGGCCATCGCGGCGCGGTACCAGGGCACACCGCTGCACACCGAGCCCTGGGGCGCCCACGTCGCGACCGCCGACCACGCCGCCGCACCGCAGGTGACCTTCACCGACCCCGAGGTCGCGAGCGTCGGGCTCACCGAGGCGAAGGCCCGTGAGCAGGGCATCGACGTCCGCACTGTCGAGTACGAGCTCGGGAACGTGGCCGGCGCCGCGCTCCAGGCCGACGGCTACACGGGTCGCGCGAACCTCGTCGTCGACGAGTCCCGCGGGGTCGTCGTGGGCGCGACGTTCGTCGGGCAGGACGTCGCCGAGATGCTGCACGCGGCGACCATCGCCGTCGTGGGCGAGGTGCCGATCGACCGGTTGTGGCACGCGGTCCCTGCCTACCCGACGATGAACGAGGTCTGGCTGCGGCTGCTCGAGACCTACGGCCGCCCGGCGTGAACCCCTTCGTCGACTCGGTCGTGTCGCGGGCAGGCTGGCTGTTCGCGACGGCGGTCGGGCTGGCGGTCGGTCTGCCCCTCTCCACCGGACCCGTGCGCGTGGTCGACGGCCTCATCGTGTGCTCCGGACTCCCCCGATGGGCCTTCCGTCGCGGCGGCACGTGCGTCGGCTCGGTGTACCTCACGCGCGACAACGACGGCGACCGGGTGCTCCGGCACGAACGGGTGCACGTGACGCAGTGGCGCCGGTACGGCTTGGCGATGCCGCTCCTCTACGCGATGGCGGGACGCGACCCGCTGCGCAACCGGTTCGAGGTCGAGGCCGGCCTCGAGGACGGCGGCTACGTCCGCTGAGCCGACCGCCCACCGGGCGCGGGGTCACACGACGGCGCACCACGCGCCTCCCGTCCGTCTGCCGTCGGCCGTGACACCCCGTCCGCTGCCCGCGTAACGGTCACGGGTGGTCGCTCCGCAAGCCCGCGACCGACACATCGTGACCGCTCGACAACGGTCCTGCGGGGAGTCGCGACCGCACGCCGAACACTCCGCTCGAGCACGCGCAACACGCCCTGCGCGTCACACCGCCGCGGGACCGCCGAGTTGCGCCGTCCGCGCAGTCGGTCGCAACACCCCGTCCGCGTCTCGCGGAACGGTCACAAGTGGTCGCTGCGCAAGCCCAGAACCGACATCTCGTGACCGCTCGGCGACCTTCGTGCGGGGAGTCGCGACGGACAGGCCGCTCGGGTGCGCCCGACGCGCTGCCCGCAACACGATGTGTGCGTCGCGCCGCGGTCGCAGAAGGGGCCGCGCGGCACGAACGTGAGCGGCACGTCACGCGACCAACCGCGTGCCGAGGAGCCTCAACGCGCCGCGTGAGCCGCCCGTCGGTCCCGCGGGGCGTCAGGCAGCCGGCCGCCGCGGGACGACCAGCGGCGTGCCCGTCTCGGGGTCGGGCACGACGACGCACGGCAGGCCGAACACGTCCTCCACGAGCGACGCCGTCAGCACCTCGGACGGGGTCCCCGCCGCGACGATCGAGCCCGCCCGCATGGCGACGAGGTGCGTCGCGTACCGGGCCGCCTGGTTGAGGTCGTGCAGCACCGCCACCACCGTCCGCCCTGCCCGGTGCAGCTCCGCGGCCAGCTCGAGCACGTCGTACTGGTGCGCGATGTCGAGGAACGTCGTCGGCTCGTCGAGCAGGACGATGTCGGTCTCCTGCGCGAGCACCATCGCGATCCACACCCGCTGCCGTTGCCCGCCCGAGAGCTCGTCGACGCTGCGGTCGGCGAGGGACACGGTGTCGGTCTGCTCCAGCGCGGCCTGCACGGCGGCCCGGTCCGAGCCGGACGACGGGTGCAGCAGGTCCTGGTGCGGGAACCGGCCGCGGGACACGAGGTCGCGGACGGTGATGCCGTCCGGTGCGATCGGCGTCTGCGGCAGCATCGCCACCCGTCGTGCCGCCGCCTTCGGACGGAGCGAGGAGATCGGCACGCCGTCGAGGTACACGGTGCCCGCGCTCGGCTTGAGCGTGCGCGCGAACGCCTTGAGGAGGGTCGACTTCCCGCACGCGTTCGGCCCGATGACCACCGTGAGCTCGCCGTCCGGGACGTCCACGTCGAGGGAGGACACGACCACGCGGTCGTCGTACGCGAGGGTCAGCCCACGGGCACCGAGTGCGGTCGTCGGCAGAGCGGTGGTGGGCACCGCCGTGGTCAATGCTCGGCCTTGCCGTTCCGCCAGTACCCCATGAACGCGACCTGCTTGCGGTCGAGACCGACACCTCGCACGAGGTGACGGCGGAGTTCCTTGACGCAGCCGGCCTCGCCCGCGATCCAGGCGTAGACCGGACGCTCGTCGACGGGGGCGGGGACCTCCCAGAGGACCTGCTCGTCGACGTCCACCTCGGTGAAGTCGGCGCTGTCGGCGCAGATCGCGGACGCGCCACCGGCCGTCGCCGTGACGGTCGAGGCCCACGCGTGCACCTGGTCGGTCATGCGGACACCGTGGGTCGCGCCGTTGCGCGCGATCCAGCGGACCTCGACCCCGGAGGGCGCGGTCACGGGCAGCCGGTCGGCGTCGGTGGGGACCTCGATGAAGACGTGGCCGACCGTGGCGACGTCGAGCGCCTCGAGGATGGCGCAGATGGCGGGCGCGGCGGTCTCGTCGCCGGCGAGCAGGATGCGGGTCGCGGTGCCCGGTGCGAACTCGGCGGCACCGGTCGGCAGCTCGTCCGGCGACTCGGGCACGCGCGGGCCGACGATGCGGAGTTCGTCGCCCACCCGGCAGTCGGACACCCAGCGCGAGGCGGGGCCGGCGTCGCCGTGCGCCACGAAGTCGATGTCGAGCTCGTGCGCGTCCGGACGGAAGGACCGCACCGTGTAGGTGCGGAGCGGGTTCCGCTGCTCGTCGGGCAGGGCACGCCAGGCGCCGTACCAGTCGCCGTCCTCCGGCAGCTCGGTGAAGCCGTGGCCGTCGATCGGCAGCATGACCTTGATCCGCTGGTCGAGCCCGACCGCGGAGAACTCCGCGAGCGCGTCACCCGTCAGCGTCACGCGCACGAAGTGCGGCGTGAGGGACGTGACGGCTGCCACGCGGACGGAGAAGATGCGGTACCGGGCTGCCACGAATCCAAGTATGGCATGCCTTACCTAACGCGACCAGGGTGCGTGGCGGTGGCAGGATCGTGCCGTGTCCGATCCCGCCCTGCCCGACCCGAACGACGAGTTCGCCGACCTCGCCGCGCTCGCGACCGCGAGCGGCGTGGCGGAGCCGCTCCGCGCCTCCAGGCAGGTGGTCCGGACCGCGGACGGGCACGACGTCTCCGCGATCCGCTGGGGCGACGGCCGGGAGGCACGGATCACCTACCTGCACGGGCTCGGCATCGACGCGCACAGCTTCGACCAGACGGCGATCGCCGTCGGCGCGCCGGCGGTCGCCCTCGACCTCCCCGGCCACGGCCGGTCGTCGTGGCGCGAGGACGCGGACTACGCCGCGAGCGCGACCGCACCGACGGTGCTGGCCGCGCTCGACGCCCTCGCCGTGCCGCCCGGGGTCCTCGTCGGGCACTCCCTCGGGGCGATCCTGGCCGCGCGTCTGGCCGCGACCGCGCCGGATCGCGTGACCGGACTCGTGCTCGTCGACATGTCGCCGGACTTCGCGCAGCGCGCCGTCGACCGGATCGCCCGCGCGCTCGAGGACGAGGAGCCGTTCGCGTCCCTGGACGAGGTCGTGGACCGCGCGGTCGAGGCACGCGTCGGGGACGACCGCGGGGTCCTGTTGCGCGAGGCACGGCACACCACCCGGCTCGGTGCGGACGGGCGACTCGTCCGACGCCACCACTTCCCGCACCTGGGGACCGGCCGGACCTCCTCCGTGGGGCGGTTCGCGGACGCCTGGCCGGACCTCGAGGCACTCGACGTGCCGATCCTGCTCGTGCGCGGCGACCGCGGCTACGTCTCCCCGAAGCTGCACGCGGGCTTCGCCGAGCGGCTGCCCGGAGCGCGCATCGTGACCGTCGAGTCGCGGCACGCCGTGCAGAACCAGGCGCCACTCGAACTCGCCCACGCGATCCGGGCATGGGCGGACGACCACGGATTGTTACACCCCGACGAGAAACCGTCGCAGGGCGACACCGCACGCCAGTAGTCTCGTGCGAGCGCCACGCGACGACCGTCGCCACGAGCGCCCGGAAGGAACCCACAACCCATGAGTCCGCTCCTCCCCCGCACCGCCGCGGCACGGCTCGCCGTCGTCGCGACCGCGGTGGCCGTCACCTCCGCACTCGCGCTGACCGGCTGCTCCGGATCGTCGACCGAACGCGGCGGCACCGACGCCACCGTGCGCGTCGGCCTGGTGCTCGAGCCCACGAGCCTCGACATCCGCACCCAGTCCGGTGCCGCGCTCGACCAGGTGCTCATCGACAACGTGTACCAGGGCCTGGTCGGGCGCACCGCCGACGGGGACGTCCGGGACGTGCTGGCCTCCTCGCACGAGGTCTCGTCGGACGGACGCACCTACACGTTCACGCTCCGCAAGGGCACGACGTTCCAGGACGGCAAGCCGGTCACCGCCGCAGACGTGGTGTGGTCGCTCGAGCAGGTCAAGTCGAACGACACGTACGTCGACTCCGCCAAGCTCGCCAACGTCTCGTCCATCTCGTCCCCGTCCGCGGACACGGTGGTCCTGCAGCTCGCGAAGCCGGACTCGGACCTCCTCTGGAACCTCACCGGACGCGCCGGGCTGGTGCTCGAGAAGGCGGCGAAGAACGACCTGTCCGACTCGGCGAACGGCACGGGACCGTACGAGGTCGCCTCGTGGAAGCAGGGCGACTCGCTCACCTTCGACCGCAACGACGACTACTGGGGCACCAAGGCGAAGGTCGCGAAGATCGAGTTCCGGTACATCACGCAGCCGTCGACGGCCGTGAACGCCATGGCGAACGGCGACCTCGACGTGCAGACCGCCGTCGACGGCACGCTCGAGAGCCAGCTCGAGGGCAACCAGGACATCACGCTGCACACCGGCAAGACGACCGACAAGTACACCCTCGCGTTCAACGACGCGAAGGCGCCGTTCACCGACAAGCGCGTCCGCCAGGCGATCCGACAGGCCATCGACGCGAAGGCGATCATCAAGGCGATCGGCGGGACGGGTGTCGAGCAGGGCGGTCCGATCCCGGCCCTCGACCCCGGCTACCAGGACCTCACCTCGATCGACGCGTACGACCCCGCGAACGCGAAGAAGCTCCTCGCCGCAGCCGGGAAGCCGAAGCTCTCCCTCACGCTCACGTACGCGAACATCTACCCGACGACCATCGGCGACGTCCTGAAGTCGCAGCTCGCCGACGTCGGGATCACCCTGACCGTCAAGCGTGTCGACTTCGCCACCTGGCTCTCCACGGTGTTCCAGGCCCCGAAGTCCGGTGAGCGGACGTTCGACATGAGCCTGGTGGACCACGTCGAGGCGCGGGACTTCGGCAACTGGGCGAACCCGGACTACTACTTCGGGTACGACAACCAGGAGGTCCAGGACCTCTACGCGCAGTCCGTCGCCGCGACGAGCGAGTCGGCCAAGGTCTCGGCGCTCGAGAAGGCCGCCCGGATCGTGTCCGAGGACGCCGCCGGCGAGTGGCTCTACACGTCGACGTCGATCACCGCGGTCCGGAAGGGCGTGACGGGGGTGCCGTTCAACGGGACGAACTCGCGTCTCGACCTGTCGGAGCTCGCGGTCGCGTGAGCGTCCTGCGCCGTCAGTAGCATCGTCACGTGACCCGGTTCCTGGTCGGGCGGCTGCTGCTGCTCGTCGTCGGCCTGCTCGTGGCGAGCATCATCGTGTTCGCCACGCTGCGCGTGCTGCCCGGCGACGTCGCGCAGATCGTCGCGGGGACGCAGGCGACACCGGCGCAGGTCGCGCAGCTCCGGCAGGAGCTCGGCCTCGATCGTCCCGTCGTCGTGCAGTACCTCGACTGGATCGGGGGACTCCTCCGCGGCGACCTCGGTCGGTCGCTCGTCACCGACGGTCCGGTCGCCCCGGAGCTCGTGCAGAAGCTCGCCGTCACGCTGCCCCTCGCCGGCATGGCGCTCGTCGCGGCGCTCGCGCTCGGGGTGCCACTCGGTGTGCTCGCCGCGGTGCTCCGGCGCCGTGCGGGGGGCGCGGTCATCGGGTTCGTCGCGCAGGCGGTCGCGGCCGTGCCGATCGTCTGGGCGGGCATGCTCCTCGTCGCGCTCTTCGCCGTCACCCTGCACTGGCTCCCCACCCAGGGCTTCCCGCTCGACGGGTGGGACGAACCCGGACGCGCGTTCTCGTCCCTCGTGCTCCCCGCCCTGACGATCGGGGCGGTCGAGGGTGCGGTCATCCTCCGGTTCACCCGGTCGGCCACGCTCGGTGTGCTCGACGCGGACCACGTCCGGACCGCAGCGGCCATCGGGCTCACGCGGACGCAGGCGCTCCTCCGGCACGGGCTGCCGTCGGTCGCGCTGACCGTGCTCGCGGTGCTCGGCGTGCAGATCGCGGGTCTCCTCGTGGGCGCCGTCGTCGTGGAGCAGCTGTTCTCGCTCCCCGGCGTGGGCCGCATGCTGGTCACCGACGTCGGGCGCCGGGACGTCACGAAGGTGCAGTCCGAGCTGCTCGTGCTCACCGGGCTCGTGCTGCTCGTCGGGTTCGCGGTGGACGTCGTGCACCGGACGCTCGACCCCCGGCAGCGGGAGGCGTCGTCGTGATCCGTCGCCTGCTCGCCCGGCCGACCGGGGTGTTCGCCGTGGTCGTGCTCGGCCTCCTCGTCGTCCTCGCCGCACTGTCGCTCGTGTGGCTGCCGCAGGACCCGTTCCGCGCCGACCCGTTCCACCAGTGGGAGGGTCCGAGCGCCGCGCACTGGTTCGGTACGGACGCCTCGGGACGGGACATCGCCAGCTACCTGCTCGCCGGTACCCGGACCACGGTCGTCGTGGCCGTCGGCTCCGGAGTGATCGCGAGCCTCGTGGGCATCGTCCTCACCGCCGTCGGGTCGCTCACCGCACGGTGGGTCCGCGAGGGCACGGCGGTCCTGCTCGACATCCTCGTGGCGTTCCCGACGCTGCTGACCGCGATGCTCCTCACCGCGGTGTACGGCGGCTCGCTCGGCGTCGTGGTCGTCTCGGTCGGGCTGTCGTTCGGCGTCACGATCGCCCGGGTGGCCCGCGGCGAGATCCGGCGGATCGCGCGGAGCGACTACGTCGCCGCGGCACGGGCGGCGGGCGTCGGCCCGGGCGGCGTGCTCCTCCGGCACCTCGTCCCGAACGCCGCGCCGCTCTTCACCGTGCAGCTCTCGCTCGCGATGGCGACGGCGGTGCTCGCGGAGGCCGGCCTGTCGTACCTCGGCTACGGCGCCGGGTCGAACACCGCGTCCTGGGGCTCGCTGCTGTCGGACCTGCAGGCGTACATCGGCGTCCATCCGTGGAGCGCCACGTGGCCCGGAGCCTCGATCGCGCTGGTGGTCGCCGCGCTGTCCCTGCTCGGCGACGCCGTCCGGGACGCCACCGACCCCCGCCTCACGACGAGCGACCGGGCAGCCGACGCCGGCGCGCACGTGGACGGCAGCCGCGCAGCGGCCGCCGCTCCGGGGGTGACCGCGTGACGGGCGGCACCGGCGGGCTCGAGGTGCGCGACCTCACGGTCCGCATCGCGGGACGGACGATCCTCGACCGTGTGACGTTCACCGTGCCTCCCGGCCGACGCCTGGGCGTCATCGGCACCTCCGGCTCCGGCAAGTCGATGACCGCGCTCGCCCTGATGGGGCTCGAGCCCACGGGGGCCGCCGTCAGCGGGAGCATCCGCCTCGACGGCACCGAACTCGTCGGTCTGCCGGACCGGGAGCGTGCGCGCCACCGCGGCTCCGGCATCGGCATGGTGTTCCAGGAGCCGGGGACCGCCCTCGACCCGCTCCGTCGGGTCGGGTCGCAGATCGCGGAGCCACTCCGACTGCACCACGGCCTGGACCGCCGCGCAGCCGGTCGCCGGGCCCTCGCCCTCGCGGCGGACGTCGGCCTGCCCGACCCGGAGTCGCTCCTGCGGCAGTACCCGCACCAGCTGTCGGGCGGCCAGCGGCAGCGGGTCTGCATCGCGATGGCGGTCGCGGGTGAGCCGGCCTACCTCGTGGCGGACGAACCGACCACGGCGCTCGACGTCACCACCCAGGCGCGTATCCTCGACCTCTTCGAGGGGCTCCCCGCGGGCATGGTGTTCGTCACGCACGACCTCGCGGTCCTCGCGCGCATCGCCGACACCGCGGTCGTGCTCGACGCCGGTCGGGTCGTCGAACGCGGTGCGGTCGAGGACCTGTTGGCCTCGCCGCAGCACTCCGCGACCGCGGCGCTCGTGTCCGCAGCGCGGGCGACGGTCCGCCGCACCCCCGGAGGAGACCGGTGACCGCACTGCTCGAGGGGACCGGGCTGCACCGGCACTACCGACTCCCCCGCCGGGGCCCGTTCGAGCCCGGCCCGGTCCGCACCGCGGTCGACGGCGTCGACCTGGCGGTGACGGCCGGGGGTCGCCTCGGCATCGTGGGCGAGTCCGGCTCCGGCAAGTCCACCCTGGTCCGGCTGCTCGCCGGCCTGGAGGCACCGACCGCCGGCACCGTGACGGCCTCCGGGCGTCCGGTGGTCGCCTCCAGCTCCGCACGCGCCCTGCGCTGGTACCGTCGCGAGACCGGCGTGGTGTTCCAGGACCCGTACGCCTCGCTCGATCCGCGGATGCGGGTGGGGGCGATCGTCGCCGAACCCCTCCGGGCGCTCCGGGTGCCCGGGTCGCACGAGTCGCTCGTGGCCTCGGTCCTCGAGCGCGTCGACCTGCCCGCCGACGCCGCCACCCGGTACCCGCACGAGTTCTCCGGTGGGCAGCGGCAGCGGATCGCGATCGCGCGGGCCGTCGTGCACTCCCCGCGCATCCTGTTCGGGGACGAGCCGATGAGTGCCCTCGACGTGGTGGTCCGGGCGCGCGTGATCGACCTGTTCCGCTCGCTCGCGGACGACCTCGGGTTGACCCTGGTGCTGGTGTCGCACGACATCGGTGTGGTGCAGCGGCTGTGCGACACCGTGGCGGTCATGTCGGGCGGGCGGATCGTCGAGCACGGGCCGGTGTCGTTGCTCGACGCGCCCGAGCACCCGGTGACGAGGGCGCTCGTGGCGGCGGCGCCGACGCTGCCGTAGGCGCGGGCGCGGGCGCGAGCCGGGTCGGGTCCGGCTTGGTCGTGGGCGGCGGATCGGGGAAACGCGCACGCTTCGACGCTGCACGCGTCGAACGACGCGCGCGGTGTCGCAACGCGCACGCTCCTCGGTCCGGCGGGCCGTCGGACAGGCCGGGCGGGTCAGGCGGTCCAGGCCGCGGGGTGCCGTCGCTGCCAGCGGAGACGACGCTCGAGCTGGGCACCGATCGCGAGCAGGACCCGCTCGCCCCCGGGCCGCCCGATCAGCTGGACCCCCATCGGCAACCCGCCGCCGTCCGGGTGGTCGTCCGCCGTGACACCGACGGGCAGGGTGATCGCCGGGAGGCCCGACACGTTCGCCATCGAGGTCCACGGCGAGTAGGCGCACTGCCGCCGGAAGTCCTCCTCCGGATCGTCGCCGTACCAGCCGAGCGGCCGCGGTGTCAGCGCCAGCGTCGGGGTGAGCACGGCGTCGAAGCGGTCGAACGCCCTGATGAGCGCGACGGAGAACGCGTCGAGCGCCGTCATCGCGTCGAGCACCCGGGTACCGGTGAGCCGCTGCCCGCGGTCGACGAGCCACGCCACGAGCGGTGTCAGTTGCGCGAGGTCGATCCCCGGCACGGTCGGGAGGCGTGCTGCGCTCGACTCCCACGCCACCCGGAACGCCTCGGCGTAGGGAGCGCGCGGCATGCGGACGTCCTCGACCCCGTGCCCGACCTCCCCGAGAGCGCGGACCGCGGTCTCGACGGCTGACCGTGCCGCCGGGTCGACGACGACGTCGACGGTGTCGTCCCACGGGGAGCCCTCGAGCACCCCGACGACGAAGCGTCCTTCGCCCCGGACGGCGGCGGCGGTGAACGGGCCGTCCCCGACGTCGGGCGTGACGAGCGCGTACGGTTCCGGCTCGTCGAGCCCGGTCGGACGGACGAGCGCGTCGAGCAGCATGCCGGCATCCGCCACCGACCGGGTCAGCGGTCCGGCGACCGAGAGGCCGCCCACGCCGGACCGGCCGGGCATCGAGGGGACGCGTCCGCGGCTCGGCTTCAGACCGACGAGGCCCGTGGCCGCGGCGGGGATCCGCACCGAGCCTCCGCCGTCGGTGCCGATCGCAGCGGGGAGCAGCCCGGCAGCGACGGCGACCGCGGCCCCGCTCGAGCTGCCGCCGGGCGCGCGCTGCGTGTCGTACGGGTTGCGGGTGGTACCGACCCGGGTCTCGGACGACGAGGACATCCCGAACTCGGGCGAGGCCGTCTTGCCGAGGCTGATGCTGCCGGCCGCGTCGGCAGCGGCGACCAGCGGGTGGTCCGCCGGCGCTGCGCGCTCGGGCAGGCTGGCCGTGCCGTTGCGGGTCACGACACCGGCCCGGTCGTACAGGTCCTTGTCGCCGGCCGGGAGGCCCCACAGCGGACGCGACGTCGGCACCCGCTCGCCGAGGTGGTCGGCGCGATCGCGAGCGGACTCCGCGGTCACGGTCACGAAGGCACCGAGCCCCGGCCCGTCCGCTCCCGCCGGGTCGAGCCGCGCGACGCGCGCCAGGTAGTGGTCGACGGCCTCGCGCGCGGTCACCTCACCACGACGGATCCAGTCCCAGAGGTCCTGCGCGGAGAGGTGGTGGAGTTCGAACACGCGGCCAGCCTAGGCGGGACCGCACGAGTACCGAGGCGTCGACGGCGGCCTGTGGACTGATCCGGAATCCCACAGGGTGGCGGCGAGTTGTCCCCCGCAACGACGACGAAAGGTGTCCCCATGTCGATGACCGTCCTGCTCGAGGTCCAGCTCCGCGACGACCTGCCCGCCGGTACCGTCGAGGCGGCGATCCGGGAGACGCTCGCACAGACGCGCGCGTTCGACGGGAACGAGTCGCTCGAGGTGATCGTGGAGGACACCGACCCGCAGCACGTCGTCGTCGTGGAGCGCTGGGCGAGCACGGCTCACCACCAGGCCTACGTCGCGTGGCGCGGGACGCCGGAGGGAGCCGCGAAGGCGCTCGCGGCGGTCATCGCTGGACCGCCGGTCACGCGGACGTTCGACCGCACGATCAGCCTCGGCTGACACCGACGCCGACACCGACACGCGTCCCGCACCGTGGGCGTCTCAGCCGCGCTTCCGGCGGTACCGGACGTGCGTGGTGAGGCGGGAGTGCAGCACCTCGACCGGTTCGAACCCGAAAGTCTGCGACCCGTCGAAGATCCGTTCACCGCTCCCGAGCAGGACGGGGGCGATGTCGAGGGTGAGCTCGTCGACCACGTCCGCTGCGAGGGCCTGGCGGACGGCGGACGCTCCCCCGGCGATGTCGACCCCGGCTCCGTCGGCCGCGTCGAGCGCCCGCGCGTAGGCGGCGTCGAAGCCGTCGGTCACGAAGTGGAAGACCGTACCGCCGTGCAGCTCGATCGGCGGGTGCTCGTGGTGGGTGAGCACGAAGACCGGCGCGTGGTACGGCGGTTCCGGTCCCCACCAGCCGTCCCACGGTTCGTCCCAGGCACCGCGGACCGGGCCGAACATGTTGCGCCCCATCACGTACGCGCCCCGCGGCCGCATCAGCCACCGGGCGGCGGTCCGGTCCGCGTCACCGACCTCGACGCCGGGCATGTGCCAGGTGTGCAGCTCCCCACCCCGGACGCCGAGCGGATGGTCACGACCCTGGTCCGGACCGGCGACGAAGCCGTCGAGCGACATCGACATGTGGCAGGTGGTGTCCCCGGTGCTCACGTCCGCCGCCATGGGGTCCTCCTCGTCCTCGTGGTGGCACGATCATGGCAGATCGAGCGCTTCCGGGATGGGACGATTGCTCCATGACCGCCACCCTCGTCGCCAAGGACCTCGCCGGCGGGTACGCCGCCCGGACGCTGTTCGAGGGGGTCGACCTCACCGTGGCGCCCGGCGACGTGATCGGCGTCGTCGGGGTGAACGGTGCCGGGAAGTCGACGCTGCTCCGACTGCTGGCCGGCGTCGACGAACCCCTCGCGGGGACGGTGTCCACCGCGCCCGCGGACTCGTTCGTCGGATGGCTGCCGCAGGAGCACGACCGGATCCAGGGCGAGACGGTCGCGGCGTACGTCGCGCGGCGGACGGGCTGCACCGCAGCGACGGTCGCCATGGACACCGCGGCCGAGGCCCTCGGTGCTCCGGACGCGGGTGACGCCGCGGCGGACGCGTACTCCGTCGCACTCGAACGCTGGCTGGCGTCCGGGGCCGCGGACCTCGAGGAGCGACTCCCCGCGGTGCTCGCCGAACTGGGACTCGAACGCGCGGACGGCGCACTCGGCGTCGGTCCGGAGTCGCTCATGACCGCGCTGTCCGGCGGGCAGGCGGCGCGGGTGGGCCTCGCGGCGCTGCTGCTCTCGCGGTTCGACGTCGTGCTGCTCGACGAACCCACGAACGACCTCGACCTCGACGGTCTCGCCCGACTGGAGCAGTTCGTGCAGGGTCTGCGCGGCGGCGCCGTCCTCGTCAGCCACGACCGCGAGTTCCTCGCCCGGTCCGTCACCGCGGTCCTCGAACTCGACCTGGCGCAGTCCTCGAACCGGCTCTTCGGCGGCGGCTACGACTCGTACCTCGAAGAACGCGCGATCGCCCGGCAGCACAAGCGCGACGCGTACGACGAGTACGCCGCGACCAAGGCGGACCTCGTCTCCCGTGCCCGGACCCAGCGGGAGTGGTCGAGCCAGGGCGTCCGCAACGCGATGCGGAAGAACCCCGACAACGACAAGATCCGGCGCCGCGCGGCGAGCGAGTCGAGTGAGAAGCAGGCGCAGAAGGTCCGGCAGATGGAGTCGCGGATCGCGCGGCTCGAAGAGGTCGAGGAGCCGCGCAAGGAGTGGCGGCTCGAGTTCACCATCGGCCAGGCACCTCGGTCGTCGGCCGTCGTGGCGACCCTCGCGGACGCCACCTTCACGCAGGGCGGGTTCACCCTCGGGCCGGTGTCGCTGCAGGTCGACGGCGGGGACCGGATCGGCATCACCGGCCCGAACGGCGCCGGCAAGTCGACGCTGCTCCGCGCCCTGCTCGGTCGACAGGCACCGACGACCGGCTCGGCGTCACTCGGGTCGAGCGTCGCGATCGGGGAGGTCGACCAAGCACGCGCGGCGTTCTCGGGGCCCGAACCGCTCGCCGCGGCCTTCGAGGCGCTCGTGCCGGAGTACGCCACCGCAGACGTCCGTACCTTGCTCGCGAAGTTCGGCCTCAAGGCGGACCACGTCGGACGGGCCTCGGCCGACCTGTCGCCGGGCGAGCGCACCCGTGCGGGCCTGGCGCTCCTGCAGGCCCGCGGCGTCAACGTCCTCGTGCTCGACGAGCCGACGAACCACCTCGACCTCGCCGCGATCGAGCAGCTCGAGCAGGCGCTCGACTCGTACGACGGCACGCTGCTGCTCGTGACCCACGACCGGCGGATGCTCGAGACCGTCCGGCTCGACCGCCACTGGCACGTGGAGGACGGGCGCGTCACCGAGCGCTGAACACCCGAGCGTCGTCCGCGGCGGACGGGAAGGTCAGGCCGTCGGGACGCGTGGGCTCCGCCGTCGGGCTCGGCACCGCGCACCCACGAGCCGAGGACCGGTCGGACCCCGACGGACCCGCCCTGCACCGTCGCGGGGCTCGAGCGGGCGAACGCGACCCCGGTGTCGAGGTCCGGCGCCTCGGTCACCCCGGTGCCGTCGCGCGCACCGGCGCCGGCCGCACCCGGAGCCGGTCCGTCGCGCCCGCGCCGAGGCCGGACACGGATCCATCCCCGCGCCGACGGGACGGGCACGACCGAGCGCAGGGTGCTGGCCTGGGTGGCAACACGTGGCAACGCGGGGCGACCCCTTGCACCGCGGCAGCGACATCGCGATCATGTTGACGTTGCCATCGGGGGCAACGATGACAGGAGGGGGCGGATCGATGGGGATTCGCAACACCGGGCCCGGTTCGACGGGCAGCACCAAGCGAGAACTGACGACGCGAGCGGCACTCGCCGCGATCGGCGTGGCCGTGACGGCAGCCCTCGGCGTCGCCGGTCTGACGGCCGCGCCGGCCACAGCGGCCCAAGCGGCGTCGAGGTCGATCGCACCAGCGGCATCGACGTCGCCGGTGCGCTCCACGGACGGCGCGTTCCACCCGGGCGAGCCGTGGCTCGACGACCAGGGGCAGCCGATCCAGGGGCACGGCGGCCAGGTCGTCACCGCTGAGGACGCGTCCGGGAGGACGATCTACTACTGGTACGGCGAGGACCGGGTCAACGGCTACAGCGACACCCGCGGCGTGCACGTGTACTCGTCGTACGACCTCAACGACTGGAAGGACGACGGGCTGGCGCTCCGCACCATGACGAGCCGTTCGGACTTCGACGCCCCGTACTTCTCGGCGCTCTACGGCGGCTACTACCAGACCCAGCGGGACGCCGTGTACCGCGACCTCGGGGTCACGGCTCCGAGTTCGACCCGTCCGGGTGCGATCCTCGAGCGACCGAAGGTGATCCACAACGCACGGACCGGACAGTGGGTCATGTGGGTCCACGCCGACGGCCCCACTGCGACCTCGGACGCGCAGTACGCGAAGGCACAGGCGGGCGTGGCCGTCTCCGACTCCCCGACGGGGCCGTTCCGGTACGTCGACTCGTACCGCCTCGACCACGTGGCCGCCGACGACCCGACGAACCACCAGCCGGACTCCCCGGGCATGGCGCGGGACATGAACCTCTTCGTCGACGATGACGGCACCGCCTACATCGTGTACGCGAGCGAGGAGAACCTGACGCTGTACATCTCGAAGCTCGACGACGACTACACCGGCCTGTCCACGGACCCCGCGGAAGCGGTCGAGGGCGTCGACTTCCGTCGCCCGCAGCCGTGGATCGGCGGGCAGCGCGAAGCGCCCGCCATCACCAAGGTCGGCGGTACGTACTACCTCGTGACGTCCGGCGCGACCGGATGGGCACCGAACGCCGCCGCCTACGCCACCGCGACGAACATCCTCGGGACGTGGACCGCGCACGGCAACCCGGCAACCGGAACCGATGCGGGCACCACCTGCGACTCGCAGAGCACGTCCCTGCTGAACCTCGGCGACGGTCGCGTCGTGTACCTCGGAGACCGGTGGAACAACGCCGAGGACCTCCGCACCGCTCCGTCCGTGTGGTTGCCCGTGACCTTCGGCGAGGGCGGCTCGATGTCGTTCTCGTGCGACACCGGCACCTGGAGCCTCACCGACCTGCACCCCTACTCCCCCTGGACGGTCACGACCACCGTGCCCGGTCAGGTCTCGCTCGGCGACACCGGCGCGCTCCCGAAGCGGGTCAGCGTCCGAGAGGGCGCCACCGGCACGACCCACCGCGTCACCTGGACGACCGCGCCGCTCCGGACCGCCGGCGAGCAGACCGTGACCGGCACGCTCGACGACGGACGGACGTTCACGCGGCTGGTGACGGTGCTGCCGAAGCGCCTGGTGTACTTCATCGACGCGGGTGGCCAGGCAACGGCGGACCACACCGCCGACCTCGCGTTCCTGCAGCGTCGCGGCGACCGGCTGCGCAACTCGGTGGCCGACCAGCGTTTCGGCGCCGATCCGAAGCACGGGACGCACTGGGGGTACTTCGGCACCACGGGCGGGACCAGCGGCACGTCGGGCGGTTCGATCACGAGCACCGTGCGCTGGCAGGCTGACGCGACCGACCTCGAGTACGCCCTCGGTGGCCTCGGGAAGGGGCGCTACCGGGTCGACGTGGGGTTCTGGGACCCGTGGACGAAGAGCGCTCCGGGTCGTGCTGCGGCCGTGCACGTCAACGGGACCTCCGTCGCGACCCACCAGCCGATCGACGGCACCTTCCGCACCCTGACGTCGACCACGCGCGTCGGCAAGGACGGCATCGTCGACCTCCGGATCTCACCCGCGACGAAGTACGGCATCCAGGTGAGCTGGGTCATGGTCTCGAAGGCCTGAACACCCGACCACGGCGCGCCCCTCCCTGATCCGCAGGGGCGTGCCGTGGGATCGGCGCACCGGGGAGTCAGCGCACCGCGAGCCCGAGCCGCTCGACCACCTCGTCGGCCTCCTCGTCCGGGGTGCGGTCCGCCGCCACGGTGATGTGCGCCTCATCCGGGCCGGGGACCTCCAGCGTCGCGAGCTGCGAGGCGAGGAGGGACGTCGGCATGAAGTGCCCGGTCCGCTGCGCCATCCGGCCGCCGATCAGGTCCGCGCTCCCCGCGACGTGCACGAACACCACACCCGGCGCGCGGAGCACGTCTCGGTAGGAGCGCTTCAGCGCCGAGCAGGTCACGACGCCGGGCGTCCCGGACCCGAGGTGCTCCCGGACCCAGCCGCCGACGACCTCGAGCCACGGCCAGCGGTCCTCGTCGGTGAGCGGTGTCCCCGCGTGCATCTTGTCGACGTTCGCCTGCGGGTGCATCGCGTCGCCCTCGGCGAAGTCCCACCCGAGCCGCTCCGCCACGGTCGCGGCGACGGTGGACTTCCCGGAGCCCGAGACGCCCATGACGACCAACACGCGGGCGTCGAGCACACCCTCGGAGCCGGCCCCGGTCACAGGAACACCCCCGCGAGCAGGACCCCGAGCAGGCCGAACACCGAGATGAGGCACTCGAGCACCGTCCAGGTCTTGAACGTCTGTCCCACGGTCGTGCCGAGGTAGCCCTTCACGAGCCAGAACCCGGCGTCGTTCACGTGCGAGAGGAAGACCGAGCCGGCACCGATCGCCAGCACGAGCAGCGAGGTCATCGGCTGCGACAGGTCGTGCGCGATGGGCGCCATGATCCCGGCGGCGGTGACCGTGGCGACGGTCGCCGACCCGGTGGCGACCCGGACGAGTGCCGACACCACCCAGGCGACGAGCAGCACCGAGATCCCGGAGTCCTTCACGGCGTCGGCGATCACCCCGCCGATCCCGGTGTCGATGAGCACCTGCTTGAACCCGCCGCCGGCGCCGACGATGAGCAGCACGCCGGCGACCGGCGGGAGGGCGCTCTCGAGCGATCGCGACACGGCCGTCCGGTCCATGCCGCCACCGATCGCGAAGAACACCATCGCGAAGACGGCGGCGATGCCGATGGCGATCATCGGCGTCCCGAGGAAGTCGAGCACGCTGACCCACGACCCGGCGGCGTCGGGCGCGACGGCCTCGCGGATCGCCTGCGCGAGCATGAGGACGACCGGCAGCAGGATGCCGACGAGCGCGGTGGTGAACGACGGGCTGCGCGGTTCGCTGATGACGCGCGTGAAGTCGCTCTTGCCGTGGGGCAGGGACGCGGTGTCCTGCGTGGCGGGGCCGCGCCGCGCCTCCCGTCCGGCCGAGGCGGGGTCGTCGTGACCGCCGGCCGGTCCGCGCGAGCCGAACAGGTCGGGAGCCGGGATGTCGACCCAGCGCGCGGCGAATCGCGCGAAGACCGGACCGGCGAGCACGATCACGGGGATCGCGAGGACGATGCCGAAGGCGAGGGTCGTGCCGAGGTTCGCGCCGACCGTGGAGATCGCGACGAGCGGGCCGGGGTGCGGCGGGACGAACGCGTGCATGGTGGAGAGGCCGACGAGCGCCGGCACCGCGATCTTCATGATCGGGACGTCGCTCCGCTTCGCCACGAGGACGATGATCGGGATGAGGAGGACGAGGCCGACCTCGAAGAACATCGGCAACCCGATGAGCGCTCCGATCAGCGCCATCGTCCACGGCAGCGCGGCCTTCGACGAGCGGCGGACGAGGGTGTCGACGACGCGGTCGGCCGCCCCCGAGTCGACGAGCAGCTTGCCGAACATCGACCCGAGACCGACGAGGATGCCGACGCTCGTCATCGTGGCGCCGAACCCGTTGCCGAAGCTCGTGACGGCCTTGTCCGGTGCGAGGCCGGCACCGATGCCGACACCGAGCGCGCCGATCGTCAGCGCGATGAACGGGTGGACCTTGAGCCACGTGATCAAGGCGATGATGACGACGATGCCGATCAGCGCGGCGACGATCAGTTGCACGACCGGCCCGGACGGGTCGACGGTCGGCGCTGCACCCCCCTCTGCTGCGAGGACGGTCGTGTGGGCGGTGGCCGCCGTGAGCGCGTGAGGCATCTGCGCCCCTTCCTGGAGTCGCATCCGCGGGACTCCGTCGCTTCGTGTCCTGATCCGAGCGCGCGTCGACGCGCTTCTGAATAATCTGATTAATCAGACTATACGATGATCCGCAGCGCGGCACCCGCCCTCCGCCGCAGTCTGCCGCTTCGATGGACCAGACGTCACGACCCCGCGTGACGCGTACTGCACGGAGGAACGATGTCGACCGGCCGCGGACTGCACGGAGGAACGATGTCGACCGGCCGCGGACTGCACGGAGGAACGATGTCGACCGCCCGCGGACTGCACGCCCGGGTGCTCGACACGCTCGGGCAGCGCATCGTCGACGGGGACCTCGCCCAGGGGACGGTGATCCGGCCCGAGCTCGTCGCGGAGGAGTTCGCAGTCTCGCGCTCGGTCGTCCGCGAGGCGCTCCGGGTCCTCCAGTCGCTCGGCCTCGTCGAGCCCCGGCAACGGGTCGGCACGCAGGTCCTCGGCATCGGGTCGTGGGAGCTGCTCGCGCCGACGGTCATCCGGTGGCGTGGGGCGTCCCCCGCGTACTTCGTGCAGCAGCGGGAACTCCTCGAGCTCCGGCTCGGGGTCGAGCCCGTCGCAGCGTCGCTCGCCGCCAGTGCGGTGTCGACCGCCGGTGCCGAGGCCGTCACGGCAGCAGCGGAGGACATGCTCGCCGCGTGCGACCGTGACGACAGCCGGACCTACCTCGAGGCCGACGTGCGCTTCCACCGGGCACTGCTCGAGGCCTCCGGCAACGCCGTGTTCACCCACTTCGCGGGCACGGTCGAGGCGCTCCTCCGGACCCGGACCTCGGAGTCGCGTGACACGATCACGCGGTGGACCCGGGACGCCGCGGCACGGCACGACGCGGTCGCCCGGGCGCTGATCCGCGGGGACGGGGACGCCGCGGCGGCGGCAGCCGCCGAGCTCGTGCGGGTGACACGGGACGAGTTCATCGCGGAGGCGCCGGCAGGCTGAGGTCGCGACCGGGGCCGGTCACCGGTGGTCGCACGACGTGCCGTCCCTCGGCGCCACCGGCGACACGGTCCGCGACCAGGCCGGGGCGCGTCAGCGCGCGGTGACCCCACCCCGGACGGGAGGCGCGGTGCCGGCCCGCCACGGGCCTCCCGGCCGTGACGTGCGTGCGTGGTGCCCGGTGGTCGCGCGACCTGGCGCGCGAGTGGGGCGTCGGTCGCACGACCTGCCGCGCGAGGGACATGTCGGTCGCAGGACGTGTCGTCGGCGCCGTCGCGCGGCGACGACCTCCGCGACCCGACGAGGGATCAGCGCGAGGCGCGCCCTCGTGCGAAGAGCCGCGGGCCGCGCAGGCGGAGTCGCATCGTCACCGTGCCGAGCCAGCGGTCGTACTTGTAGCCGACCTTGCCCATGCGGCCGACCTCCTCGAAGCCGAGGCGTTCGTGCAGGCGGATCGACGCCTCGGCCTGGCGATCGGCGATCACCGCGACGACCTCCCGGACGCCGGCCGCACGACAGTCGTCGATCAGGGCCTCCATCAGCGCGCGGCCGAGCCCCTTCCCGCCGGCGGCAGCACCGAGGTAGATGCTGTCCTCGACGGTGTGGTTCGACCGGTCTCGCGGGTTCCACGGGTCCACGAGCGCGTACCCGAGCACCTGCCCCGAGGGGTTCTCGGCGACGAGGAACGGCAAGCCGCGCCGGCGGATCTCGTCGTAGCGCTGCTTCCACGCGGCGAACGTGAGTGCCGACGGGTCGAAGGTCACCGAGGAGTTCCGGACGTAGTGCGTGTGGATCTCGCGTACGTCGGGCAGGTCCCGCGGTTCGGCGGCGCGGATCGAGTACGTGAACGCCGCCTCCTGCGGGACGGGCGCGCGCAGGTGTCGCGGCAGGACCCGCCGTCGCTGGTATTCCTCCTCGAGCACGGGTCGAGCCTACGGGGCGACGCACCGGGTGGGCGGGGCACGACGCGCGGTGTGGTCTCGCGTTGAGCGCCCCGAGTCTCGCGCCCGGCGCCGCGAGTCTCGCGCCTGGCGCCGCGAGTCTCGCGCCTGGCGCCGCGAGTTTCGGGCCCGGCGCGGCGAGTCTCGCGCTCAGCGACCGATCTCGTAGTCCGGGCCGCGAGAACCGTCGCTCAGCCCGAGACTCGGTACGAGCGACCGATCTCGTGGTCCGGGACGCGAGAACCGTCGCTCAGCCCGAGACTCGGGCCTGGCGCCGCGAGACTCGGGCCCGGTGCCGCGCGACTCGGGCCCGGCGCCACGAGACTCGGGCCCGGCGCTGCGAGTCTCAGGCCGGCAGGGACCAGTCGACCGGGTCCGCACCCTGCGCCACGAGCAGCTCGTTCACCTGCGAGAACGGCCGGCTGCCGAAGAACCCGCGCCGCGCGCTGAGCGGCGAGGGATGGGCGGACGCGACGACCGGCGTGTCCCCGAGGATCGGCCGCACGGACGCGGCCTGGGCACCCCAGAGCACCGCGACGAGGGGCCGCCCCCGAGCGACGAGCGCCCGGACCGCCTGGTCGGTGACGGCTTCCCACCCCTTGCCGCGGTGACTACCGGCCTCCCCTGCGCGGACCGTCAGCACGCGGTTCAGGAGCAGGACCCCGCGCGACGACCACGCCCGGAGGTCGCCGTGAGCGGGCGGCTCGACCCCGAGGTCCGCACGGAGCTCCGTGTAGATGTTCGCGAGGCTGCGCGGGACGGGACGGACCCCGGGGTCGACTGCGAAGGACAGCCCGATCGGGTGCCCGGGCGTCGGGTAGGGGTCCTGCCCGAGCACGAGCACGCGGACCTCGTCGAACGGATCGCGGAAGGCCCGCAGCACGTCGGCGCCCGCGGGCAGGTACGGCCGACCGTCGGCGACCTCGGCGCGCAGCCAGGCACCCATCCGGTGCACGTCGTCCTCGACGGGCGCCAGGGCGGTGGCCCACCCGGGGTCGACGAGCTCCGCGAGGGGCTTCGGTTCCACGACGACTAGGCGCCCATGGTGGCGACTGACACGGACTCCTCGCCCGCGATCACCCGCCAGACGCTGCCGGTCCCGCGGACCTCGAGCGCGCCCTCGCCGACGACGAGCGTGGTGTCCTCGTCGATCGCCAGCCCGGCCGCGACGAACTCGGCCTCCGCGCTCGCGATGAGGCGGGCGAGGGTGCCGGCCTGCGCGGCGTGCACGTCGACCGTGAGGTCGATGAGCCCGAGGCCCTCACGCAGCTCGACCTCGTCGAGCCCCTCGGAGGCCTCCTCCGGGCAGATCTCGACGCCGCCGATGCGCCACCCGCCGACGAGTGCGCGGTCCGCGGCGATGACGGCACCGGCCGAGTAGCCGAGGTAGGGCAGGCCGTCGCTCACGAGCAGCCGGACCTGGTCCACGATCGGTGCGATCGCGGCGAGGTAGTCGGGCGTCACACCGCCGGCGACGACGAGGGCGTCGACGTCGCTCAGCACGGTGGTGTCGAACGCCGCGCCCGCCGCGACCTCGGTCACGACGGTCTCGGCCAGGCGTGCGCCGCCGAGGGTCTCGGCGATGTCCGCGGTGCTCGACGGCGAGGACCCGTCGGCCCGGGCGACCGAGAGCACGGCGATCCGAGGGGTCGTGCGGCCGACGGCGGCGGCACGCGCGGTGGCCTCGGCGGTGAACGGCGCAGCGACGTCCGCCGCGGCGAGGAGTCCCCCGCCGACGAGGTGGATGCTCACGACTCGGCCGTCACCGGGGCGAGGGCGCTCCACGGGAAGGTGATCCACCCGTCGACCCGGCGCCAGACGTGGTCGGGTTCGAGGACGGTGCCGGGCTTGGAGTACAGGCACGCGCTGCGGACGTCGGCTCCGGCGTTCGCGATGATGTCGACGACGAGACGCAGGGTGCGGCCGGAGTCAGAGACGTCGTCCACGACGAGGACCTTCTTGCCGGCGAGGCTCGGGGCGTCGAGCGCGGGGGCCAGGATCACCGGCTCCTCGAGGCGCTGCTCGACGTCGGTGTAGAACTCGACGTTGATCGAGCCGCACTCCTTGGTGCCGAGCGCGTAGGCCACGGCACCGGCGATGATGAGGCCGCCGCGGGCGACGGCGACGACGACCTCGGGCTCGAACCCGGACGAGAGCACGTCCTTGGCGAGCAGGCGTGCGGCGTCGCCGAACTCCAGCCAGCCGAGCACCTCGGGCCCGCTCGTGACGGTCACGGTCGACGGAGCCTGGGCCACGGGCTCGGGTTCGCTGCTGATCGGCATCCGACCACGGTACCGGCACGGACCCCGCCGCCGCGACCCGCAACCCGACCCCGGGCGCGTGCCCACCGGCAAGGACCCCGCCGCCGCGACCCGCAACCCGACCCCGGGCGCGTGCCCACCGGCAGCACCCCCGCGACCCGAGGCCCGACCCCCGACCCGCTACCCCCGCGGCCGGAGCTCGCCCCGGGCCAGCTTGTGCTGCGCCGACTGCGCGACCGGCCGGACGGTCACGAGGTCGAGGTTCACGTGCCCCGGGAGCTCGACCGCGTGCACGATCGCCTCGGCCACGTCCTCCGCGACGAGCGGCTCGGGCACGTCGTCGTACACCGCAGCCGCCTTCGCCTCGTCGCCGCGGAACCGGGTCAACGCGAACTCGTCGGTCTTCACGAGGCCGGGGGCGATCTCGACGACGCGGATCGGCTCCCCGTTCAGCTCGAGGCGGAGCGCGCCCACGAGCGCGTGCTCGGCGAACTTCGCGGCGTTGTACCCGCCGCCGTTCTCGTAGGCGACGTGGCCCGCCGTCGACGTCACGGTCACGACGTCGGCGTGCCCCGCGGTGCCGGCGGTCGACCGGAGCGCGGGCAGCAGCGCGGCGGTCACCTGCTTGGTGCCGATGACGTTCACCTCGAACATCGCACGCCAGTCGTCGACGTCGGACTCCTCGACCGAGGCGGACCCGAGCGCTCCGCCGGCGTTGTTCACGAGGACATCGAGTGCGCCGGTCTCCGCCACGCGTGCGGCGAGCGCCGCGACGTCGGCCGGGTCCGTGACGTCGACGACGAGGTAGGTCGCGCCGGTCTCCGCGGCGAGCGCCTGCAGCTTCGCCTCGCGTCGGGCGACGGCCAGGACGTCCCACCCTCGGGAGCGGAAGAGCCGGACGGTCGCGGCCCCGATGCCCGAGCTGGCTCCGGTGACGACTGCGCGACGAGATGCCATGGGTGTTCCTCCGAACGCCTGGGTGTGGGACACGGGTGTGGGAGACAACCGTACCGATCACCGCGCCCCGTCAGCCGGTAGCGTGGCGGGCCATGACGAGAGAAGCCGCTCCCGTGGCCCCGACGCAGGGCCTGGAGCCCGGACGGTCGGTGCAGCGCATCCCGATGTGGGACACCGCACGCTTCCTCGCAGTCACGCTCGTCGTCATCGGCCACGCGATCCAGCGGCAGACGGGTGCGAGCGAGCACGCGTTGGCGCTCTACACGTTCATCTACGCGTTCCACATGCCGGCGTTCGGCGTGATCAGCGGCTACTTCTCCTCGGCGGCGACGCCCACCGCGGACCGGATGAAGCGGACGATCACGGACATCGTCGTGCCGTACATCATCATGCAGACGATCTGGACGGTGGTGCAGGCCGTCGTCGAGGGCGGCAAGCAGTTCAACCCGACGCAGCCCACGTGGACGCTCTGGTTCCTGCTCGCGCTCGGGATCTTCCGGCTGATCCTGCCGTACCTGGCGCAGCTGCGGTGGCCGCTGTTCTGGGCCGTGGTGTTCAGCATCGGTGTGGGGTACTTCGACAACGTGGACTCGACGCTGTCGCTGTCCCGCGCGATCAGCCTGCTGCCGTTCTTCCTCGTCGGCTGGCAGGTGAAGCAGTGGGGGGTGTTCGACCGCTGGTACGACGCTCCCCGACGGACCGTGGTCCGGGTGCGGATCGTCGCGGCGGCGGTGTTCGCGGCGTGGGCGGTGTCGTGTGCGGTCTGGATCCCGCAGTTCAAGGAGTTCGACCTGCACCACTGGTTCTTCTACGACGACTCGTACTCAGGTCTCGGGGAGGACGCCTGGTGGGCCGGGGCGGTCCGCCTGGGCCTGATGCTCCTCGCGGCGGTGCTCACGGCGTCGTTCCTGCTGCTCGTCCCGCGGCGTCGCGTCTGGATCACCCGGTTCGGCGCGGCGACGATGTACGTGTACCTGCTCCACACGTTCGTCCTCTACCCGATCCGCGAGTCCGGCGTCCTCGCCGGGGAGCACTCGGCGTGGCCCTACGTGCTCCTCATGGTCGTGCTCGCCTGCGCCGTCAGCCTCTTCCTGGCGCAGCCGTTCGTCCGTCGCGGGATGCGGTGGCTGCTGGAGCCGAAGGTGGACTGGTTGTTCCGGAAGGAACCCGTCGCGTAGACGATCGCACGGTGCGAGCCCGCCCGCGGACGGTGGGAGGTTCCGCACTCGGTGCGGGGTCCGCGGGGTGCCACCGTGCGTGGAACCTCGCACCGAGGGTCGCGAGTCGCGGCGCGCTGCCTCGCCGCCGCCACCCAGCCTGGAGGCGCGGCTCGCCGCCGCCACGTCCGTTACGTCGTGAGGCGGGCACGCTGGTGCCCGCCCGGCCACCTGCGTACCGTGACGTGCGACGCAGCGTTGCCCGGGCCTCCCGGCCGGTGCGCCGCCCGTCCCGACCACCGCACCCGACAGGAGCACCGATGAGCACGAACGACGCCGCCGCCTGGCGGTTCGAGACGACCCAGGTCCACGCCGGCGCACAGCCGGACCCGACCACGGGTGCCCGCGCGACGCCGATCTACAAGACGACCTCGTACGTGTTCGAGAACTCGGACCACGCCCGCGACCTGTTCGCGCTGGCGCAGCCGGGCAACATCTACTCCCGGATCATGAACCCGACGAACGACGTCGTGGAGCAGCGGATCGCCGCGCTCGAGGGCGGGTCCGGCGCGCTGCTGGTGTCGTCGGGGCAGGCGGCCGAGACGTACGCGGTGCTCAACATCGCGGGTGCGGGCGACCACATCGTGTCGTCGTCGTCGATCTACGGCGGCACGTACAACCTCTTCAAGTACACGCTGGCGAAGCTCGGCATCGAGACGACCTTCGTCGAGGACCAGGACGACCCCGAGGAGTGGCGTCGCGCGGTCCGGCCGAACACGAAGCTGTTCTTCGCGGAGACCATCGGCAACCCGAAGATCAACGTCCTCGACATCGCGACGGTCGCCGGGGTCGCGCACGACGCCGGCGTCCCGCTCATCGTCGACAACACGATCGCGACGCCGTACCTCATCCGTCCGTTCGAGCACGGCGCCGATGTCGTCGTGCACTCGGCCACGAAGTTCCTCGGCGGCCACGGCACCGTCATCGGCGGGGTCATCGTCGACGGCGGGACGTTCGCCTGGTCGGAGCACCCCGAGAAGTTCCCGGAGTTCAGCACGCCGGACCCCTCCTACCACGGCGCGGTGTTCTCGCAGGCGGTCGGCGACCAGCTGGCGTACATCATCAAGGCGCGGGTGCAGCTGCTGCGCGACCTCGGGGCGTCGAACTCGCCGGACACGGCGTTCGCGCTCCTCCAGGGCATCGAGACGCTGAGCCTGCGGATCGAGCGGCACGTGTCGAACGCGCAGGAGATCGCCGAGTGGCTCGACCGGCACCCGGACGTGGCCTCGGTCTCGTACGCGGGCCTGCCCACCTCCCCCTGGTACGCCGCGGCGACGAAGTACGCGCCGAAGGGCGTCGGGGCCGTGCTGTCGTTCGAGCTGAAGGGCGGCGTGGACGCGGGCAAGGCGTTCGTCGACAACCTGCAGCTGTTCTCGCACCTGGCCAACATCGGTGACGTGCGCTCGCTCGTGATCCACCCGGCGTCGACCACGCACTCACAGCTCACGCCCGAGCAGCAGCTGACGACCGGGGTCACGCCGGGGCTCGTCCGCCTGTCGGTCGGGATCGAGAACATCGAGGACCTCCGGGCCGACCTCGAGGCCGGGCTCGCCGCGGCCCGGGCGGAGTCGGAGCGCCTGCGCGCCTAGTATGTCAGTATTGTGCATGCTACGATGGTGGCATGCAGCCGAGCAGGGACCGTTGGATCGACACCACCAGGGGCACGATGATGCTCCTGGTGGTGTTCGTGCACTCACTGGGGTTCGTCGCCACTGACGGCCACGACGTCCCGCACTGGTTCACCGTGCTCGACAAGGGCACTGACTTCTTCCGGATGCCGGTGCTCGTCGCACTGGCCGGTGCACTCGTGCCGCGCGCGCTCCGGAAGCGCACCGGCGTGTTCATCACCGGGAAGCTGCGGGCCGTGGTCTGGCCGTACGCCGTCTGGGCGACCCTCACGATGACGGCGATCCTCGGGTACCGGGGTGTCGGCGCCGTCGTCGGCGCCGTCCTCCTCCCCGGTCCGTACCTCTGGTTCTCGTGGGCGCTGATCATCGGCTTCGCGTCCGTCCTGGTGCTGCGCGACCACCAGCGGTGGATCCTCCCCGCCGCTGCCGTCTTCCTCGCCGCCTCGGCCGTCGTCCCGCTCGCCGAGGCATCCTGGGCGGTCTTCAACGTGGCGTTCTTCCTCCTCGGGTGGTGGCTGATGGAGCACCGTGCGTCCGTGCCCGAGCACGTCCGACCGTGGCTCCTCGGCGTGTGCGTGACCGCCGCCGGCGTCGTGACGGTCGTCGGTGCCCTCGAGATCGCCGAGACCCGGCACGCCGTGCCGTGGTCGTGGGGCGGTGTCAGCGTCCTGGTCGTCCTGTTCCTCTACGCGCCTTCCCGGCGCATCCCCCGCGTGGCTGCTCCGCTCGAGTGGGTGGGGCGCAACTCGATGGTGTTCTACAGCAGCCACGCCCTGATCGCCTTCCTGCTCACCCGGGCCGCGGACCGGATCGGCACCCCGTCCCTGCTCACGCAGCATCCGCTGCTCACCGGGATCGGCACGTTCGCCGTCACGGTCACGCTCTGCGCGATCTGTGTCCGAGCACGCCGGTTCCGCTTCATCGAACTCGCGTACACGTGGCCCGCCCCCCGACGACGCAACGGTGGCGAGCACGGTCGTCGACGAGCAGTGGCAGCCTGACCCCTCGTCACGTAACACGGCGGCGGCGACCCGCGCCTCCCGGCAGACTGGTCGGACGATGGACTGGCAGACGACCCCCGAGGACTCCGTGCCGTCCTCCCTCGTGCCCGGCGCCGAACTCGGCACCCTCGGCAAGCCACCCGTCACCGGCGCCTGGCGTCCAGGCGACCACCCCGGGAACCGCCGCTTCGAGAACACGGGTGAGCAGTGGGTCCGCGGGGGACGACTGCCCGCGGTCCGGGTCGCCTACGAGACCTGGGGCACGCTCTCCCCCGAGCGGGACAACGCCGTGCTCGTGTTCCACGCACTGACCGGTGACTCGCACGTCGCCGGGAGCGCCGGCCCCGGACACCGCACCGCCGGCTGGTGGGGCGACGTCGTGGGTCCCGGGCGGGCGATCGACACGGACCGTTGGTTCGTCGTCGTGCCGAACATGCTCGGCAGCTGCCAGGGCACGACCGGGCCGTCCTCGGTCGCGCCGGACGGGGTCGAGTGGGGCTCGCGCTTCCCGTTCGTCACCGTGCGCGACCAGGTCGCAGTGCAGGCGCGGCTGGCCGACCGACTCGGCATCGAGCGCTTCGCGGGCGTCGTCGGCGGGTCGATGGGTGGGATGCACGCCCTCGAGTTCGCGATCACGCACCCGGACCGGGTCGCGCGGTTGGCCGTGCTGGCCTCGACGGCGCAGACCACCGCCGACCAGATCGCCGCCAACTCGCTGCAGCGCGCGGCGATCCAGATGGACCCCGGGTTCGCCGGCGGCGACTACCACGACGCCGGCCCCGGCGAGGGCCCGCACCGCGGCCTCGCGCTCGCCCGACGCATGGCGATGCTGACCTACCGCGCGTCCGACGAGCTGAACGGTCGGTTCGCGCGCTCGTGGCAGAGCGACGTGTCCCCGCTCGGCGACGACGGCCGGTTCTCGGTGGAGAGCTACCTCGACTTCCACGGCAACAAGTTCACCCGGCGGTTCGACGCGAGCTCGTACGTGACGTTGACGCACGCGATGGACTCCCACGACGTCGGGGCGGGCCGGGGCGGTGTCGACGCGGCGCTCGCGCAGGTCTCGGCAAGGACGCTCGTCGTCGGGGTGTCGAGCGACCGCCTGTTCCCGGTCGAGGACCAGCACCGCATCGCCGCGGGTGTCCCGGACACCGTCGACGGCGACCGGGCAGCGGTCATCGAGAGCGAGTTCGGGCACGACGGCTTCCTCATCGAGCACGAAGCGGTCGGGGCGCACCTCCGACGGCTGTTCGGATGAGGCGACTGCGGGCAAGCGGCCGCTGCCAGCCGTTCCCATCGCACCTGCGATCACGATTCGACCCCATCCGGCGTGGCATGGCGCGCCGAACACCCCCCAACGGGTGCCGTGCGTGGAATGATGGCGTGGTGCTCGGCCTGACCGAGTCTCGACTTCACCAGCTCGACCGCACAGGACATCGATGGATCTGATCGCACAGGAACGCGACCGACTGCTCCGGTCGACCACCCGTGTCGTCGGCATCGTGTGCGTCGTGATCAGTGTCGTCGCCGTGCTGTCCTCCCTCGCCGTCCCCCTCGGGCTGCTCGTCGGGGCCCTCGCGTGCATCGCCGCGATGATCGCCGGCTTCGTCGTCTTCGGGTCGACCGGCTCCGTCTGGTGGACCGCCGTCGTCCTCGCGGGCGGTCTCGGAGCCCTCGCGATCCTGCTCCTCGGCGTCGACGACACGGTCCGGCCGGTGATCGCGAGCGCGGTCGTCCCGCTCGCGGCCGGCGGCATCTCGGCACCCCTCATGGCGCAGCGCGGTCACCCGGTCGGCCTCGGGCTGACGATCGTCGCCGGTGCCGCCGTGGTGGTCGCGATGATCTGGGCGACCGGCTCGTTCTTCTCCGCGCCCGTGGGCGTTGCGCTGCTCGGCTGGGTGCTCATCGCGGTCGTGACCGTCTGGATCTCCCGGAGCATCCCCCGCGTGGCACGACGGATCTACAGCATCGGCACCGCCCACCGTGCCGAACGCCAGGCGAGCGAGACCGAGGCACAGCGCCGCCAGGGCGCCCGGCTCCTGCACGACACCGTGCTGGCGACGCTGACGCTCCTCGCCCACTCCGGCGTCGGCGTCTCCGAGCAGGCCATGCGTGAGCAGGCGGCCGAGGACGCCCGGCTGCTCCGCCACCTCCGCCTCGGAGCGACCCCGCAGCCGCAGCAGTCCGGCGACTACTCCCTCACCCGCGAGGAAGAGTCGCCCCTCGGACAGACCCTCGAGTCCGTGAAGCAGCGCTTCGGGCGGATGGGCCTCGAGGTGAGCTGGCACGGCACCGGCCAGGTCCTCCTGCCGTCGAACGTGCTCGACGCCTTCCTGCTCGCCCTCGGCGAGTGCCTCGAGAACGTCCGTCGCCACGCCGGCGTCGGCGAGGCCCACGTCACGATCGTGCACGACAACGAGATGGTGCGCGCGATGGTCACCGACTCCGGAGTCGGCTTCGACCTCACCAACGTCAGCGCCGAACGGCTCGGCTTCAAGGAGAGCGTCGTCAACCGTCTCCGCGAGGTCGGCGGCGACGCGAAGCTCTTCTCCGCGCCGGGGTCCGGCACGACCGTGGTCCTGGAGGCGCCCCGATGAGGCAGCAGGAGGCAGCACCGTGAGCCGCGTCCCCGAGGACACCATCAGCCGCGGACTGCCCGGCGAGACCGTGCAGCCCGCTCCGCGGACCCGCCGGGAGGCCCGTGAGCGGTACCGGGGCAGCGAGCGTCGGCAGGCGCGCGGCCTCCCGTCGACGTCCACCGGTGCCCGTTCCCTCCGGCAGGCGGCGAAGCCGGGTGCGAGCCTCGGCGCGGGCTACCTCGGCGCGGGTGCGGCGGTCCTCACCGCGATCGAGGCGGTCGCCGGCATCGTGTTCTTCCTCGTGCGCTGGCCGGAGTACACCGACCCGTGGCTCCCGGCGGCGGCGTGGGGCCTGTACGTCGTCGCGGCGCTCGGGGTCGGGCTGAGCCTCCTCACCTACGGCGAACGGCTCACCGGCGTCGCGTTCGCCCTCATCGGCGTGGTGCTCGCGTGCGTGGTCACGCTCGACTTCATCGGCATCTGGCCCGACCACGACATCGCCCACCTCGCCACCGCATCGGTCGCCGCGGGGTTCGCCCTCCTCCCGATCGCGTCCCTGCGCCCGGCGCGCGAGGTCGCGGTCGCGATCGTCGTGCTCGGCGCCGCGTTCGTCGTCATGTGCCTCGTGTCGAGCCCGGTCACGCCGGACACGCTGCCGGGCATGGTGTCGCTCGTGGCCCTCGTCGTCGTGCCGCCGTCGATCGCGCTCTTCGTGGTCCAGCGGTTCCGACAGCTCGTGCAGCGGGAGCTCGACCGCGTCCTCGTGCAGAGCAACGTCCAGGCGCCGCAGTTCGCCGTGGGCATGCTCGCGTCGGACGAGCTCGCCCGGCTCGACCTCGCGGCCGAGAAGCTCCTCGACGCCGTCGCGAACGGATCCGACCCGCTGCCGCTGTCCGACGCCTCCGCCTCGGTCGCGGCCTCGCTCGCGACCGAACTGCGCCTGCACCTCATCGAAGGCCGCCGCGAGACCTGGCTCTACCACGCGATCACCGAGTCCGACCACCTCGGGCGGGCCGTGAGCGTCGCCGACCCGGCCTCGCTCGCCGGGCACCTCTCCCCGGCGCAGCGCGACGGCCTCCTGCAGGCCCTGTGGCAGATGGCCGGCGACGGGCGCACCGCACAGCCCGGCCAGCCCGTCGTCTCCGTCACGCTCGGCCCGGTCGGCTCGGACGGGCACCCCGTCACGGACGAGACGATGGACGTCCCGATCGTCATCGAGTCCAGCAGCGTCAGCCGACGCCGACTCGGCCCGGCCACCTGGAGCGCGCTGCAGCGCATCGGCCCGTTCACGGAGGCCGTGCAAGACGGCTCGCTCCGCATCGTGTCGCACTGCGTCGTCAACCGCCACCCGACGATGTAGCCGGTGCGGACCCGGCTGGGACCCGAAACCAGCGGACACCCTGACCAGCCTGCCCGTACCGTGCGTTCGGTCCCCCTAGGATCGGCACAGCCCCCGAGAAAGGACGCCAGATGGCGACTCCAGAGGAACCGATCCGACTCGCGCTCGTCGACGACCACAAGATGCTCCTCGGCGCACTGACCGAGTGGATCCGCAGCGCCGCGGACGACATCACGCTCGTCGCCGCGGTCACGACCTGGCCGGAACTGCTCACCAGTCCCGCGTTCCCGGTCGACGTGGTGCTGCTCGACCTCGACCTCAAGGACTCGATCCCGGTCTCGCTGAAGATCTCGACGCTCAAGACCGCCGGGGTGAAGACCGTCGTGATGAGCACGTACTCCGAGCCCAACGTCGTCCGCGAGGCTCTGGCGGCCGGCGCGCTCGGCTACCTCGTGAAGAGCGAGGACGCCGAGATGATCGTCGAGGCGATCCGGTCGGCCCAGCGCGGCGAGCAGTACGTCTCCGCCGAGCTCGACCTGGCCATCAACTCCGGCGACGTCGGCGGCGTGCCGAAGCTCAGCGCCCAGGAGCGCCGCGTCATGGCCCTCTACGGCGGCGGCGAGCCGGTGAAGAGCGTCGCGTACCAGCTCGGCATCTCCGAGGAGACCGCGAAGAGCTACCTCAAGCGCATCCGTGAGAAGTACCGTGTCGCCGGCTTCGACGTCGGCACCAAGGTGGCGCTGCGGAAGCGGGCGATCACCGACGGCATCATCGTGCAGGACGGCAGCCCGCTCGGGCTGTAGTCGCCCGGGTCGCAGCCCGCTCAGGAGGCAGTCCGCTCGGTGCGACGCGTCCGCACCGTCGCACAACCGAAGTCGCCCAGCACCGCGCAACCGCGTGGTTCGGGGTGACTTCGGTTGTGCGAGCGCGAAGCGCGCCGACAGCGGACGGCGACGACCGCGCCGACAGCGGACGGCGACGACCGCGGCGCACCGACGGCCGACGGCGGCGCCGCGGCATCCGTCGCGCCGTCGGCGTCAGACGGTGGGCACCGGCGCGGTGATCGGCCCCGTGGACGGGTGCGACGAGCGGAGCGCGGCACGAGCGCCCGACCGACGCTCCACCCCGTAGCTGATCGCCGTGACACCGACGCCGAGCAGCGCGAGCACGATACCGAGCCACGCCGGGGCGAGGAAGCCGAACCCGGCAGCGATCACCGCGCCACCGAGCGCCGCGCCGAGCGAGTTGCCGATGTTGAACGCCGAGTGGTTGAGCGCCGCGGCGATCGTGCGCGCGTCACCGGCGACGTCCATGAGCCGCGACTGCACGGCCGGCGGGATCGCGGACGACGTGGCACCCAGCAGGAACGCGCCGGCGACCATGCCGACCGTCCACTGCGCGGTCAGCACGGTGAGGAGCAGTGCACCCACGAGCGCCAGCAGGCCGACGTAGATCGTCCGCTTCACGCTGTGGTCGGCCAGGTGTCCGCCGACGACACCACCGACCACCATGCCCAGCCCCACGACGACGAGCACGAGCGGGACCGCGGACTCGCTGAGCCCGGTCACGTGCTGGACCAGCGGCGAGATGTACGAGTACACCGCGAAGAAGCCGCCGAAGCCGATCGCCCCGAGGCCCATCACGATCCAGAGCTGCGGCTTCCGGAACGCGCGGAGCTCCCGACCGATGGTGGCGTGCTCGTCCCGGGGCGACCGGGGCACGAAGGCCGCCACGGCGAGGAACGTCGCCCCGAACAGTGCCGCGACGACGCCGTACGCGGCGCGCCAGCCCGCGACCTGGCCGACCCAGGTGATCGCCGGGACACCGACGACGTTCGCGACGGACAGGCCGAGCATCACCATCGCGATGCCCTTGCCGCGCTTGCCGGGGCCCATCATGTCCCCGGCCACGATCGACGCGATGCCGAAGTAGGCCCCGTGCGGGAGTCCGGCGACGAACCGCGCGACGAGCACGAGACCGAACGTCGGCAGGACCGCGCTCGCGACGGTGGCCAGGACGAACCCGACGAGCAGCACGAGGACGAGTCCCTTGCGCGGGAACTTGGCGGACATCGCCGCGATCGTGGGCGCGCCGACGACGACCCCGAGTGCGTAGGCGCTGACGATCCAGCCCGCGTGGGCGACACCGGCGTCCGGGTCCGCCGCGTACTGGCCCGGCAGGAGCGCCTCCGCGATGTTCGGCAGGAGCCCCATCGCGACGAACTCGGTCGAACCGATCGCGAACCCACCGAGGGCGAGGGCGACGAGCGCGGCAGTGCGGCGCGCAGGCGTGAGGTTGGTCATGGTGCCTGTTCTCGGACGGGAGGTGGGTCGAGCGGGGCGTCACGCGCTCGAGGTGTCGCGCGTTCCCCGCCGACCGGCTCGCCGTCGACGGTGGGCACCAGCACTCGGAGGGCGTCCCGGTTCGGCGTCGAACGGGTGACGGGACGGCCGGGCCGACCCGCTCCCAGCAGTGTAGAACGCTCCAACGGCCGGACGGAAGACGACAGGCCGAATCGATTCGACCGACACCGCGGTGCCCTCGGGCGACCTCGACGGGCCAGCCGGTGGGTCAGGCCGCGCAGCGCTCCGTGGTGCTCGGGGCGGCAGCCGCGGACTCGGGCAGCTCGTCCCGGTGGACCCAGCCCGCACCGCACTCGGAGCAGGTCGCCCAGGCGTGCTCGCCGGCGTCGTCCACGTCGATGACGACCGAACGCAGGTCGCAGTCGGGGCACCAGCCGTCGTGCATCATGAGCAGCTCCTCGTCGTCGTGCGGACGCCTGTCGCGTCCGTCACCGACAGGAGACACCTGACCACCGACATCCGCGGGAGGCGTGCGGCGTGTCGTCGGCGCGCAGAGCGGTCGATCAGCACACCCACCCGCGACCAGCGCGAGCACGCGCACGCTCAGCGGTCCAGCGCCGCCTCGAGCCGCTCCACCTTGCCGTCGATCTCCCCCGTGTGCCCGGGCCGGATGTCGGCCTTGAGCACGAGCGACACCCGCGTGCCGAACGGTGCGACGGCCTCGGTCGCACGCTTCACGACGTCCATCACCTCGTCCCACTCCCCCTCGAGCTCCGTGAACATCGACGAGGTGCGGTTCGGCAGGCCGCTCTCGCGGACGACCCGCACGGCGGCGGCGACGGCGTCGTGCACGGACCCGTCCTCGGTTGCGGCGGGACCACCGGACGGTGCGACGGAGAACGCGACGATCATGCGTCCATCCTGCCCGGCTCGAGCCGGGAACGCGACGACGGAGCAGCGGACGCCAGCGACCCCCGCGCCCGCCCCCGCGCCCCGAGCAGCACGAGCTCGACCACGCCCCACACCAGCACGACGACCTCGAGCACGTTCCGGAGCGTCAGCACCACGAGGATCCACGGCTGCACCGTCAGGACCTGGTCGTAGTAGCCCGGGTAGACGAGCTGCGTCAGGAAGGCCATCGGGAGCGCCAGCAGGGCCAGCGGCAGGAACCGCCTTGCGCTCGGCCGGCCCGCGACGAGCCCCCACACGACCGGCACGGCGAACCAGCCGATGTACTGCGGAGACCCGACCTTGTTCGTCGCGACGAGCGCGGCGACGAGCACGAGTGCGAGCAGCGGCGCGGCCTGGGTCCGGGAGGCACCCCGCCGGACCGCCCGGAGCGCCAGCACGACCCCGGCGAGCACCACCAGGGCCATGAGGGGCGTCGACACCGCCGCCGCCGCGTGGGTGCCGGCGCCGGACACCTCGAAGGTCAGGATCTCGCGGTCGTAGTAGACGGCGGCCCCCGGCACGTGGGCGGCGGCAGCCCACAGGAACGGGGTCGCGAGGGGCGACTCGATCTGGAGCGCCCGACCGCCCTGCTCCCCGATGAACGAGAACAGGTAGGGTGCACCGCCGTAGAGCACGTCCACGAGCACGATGAGCGCCGTGGTCACGAGCGCACCGACGACCACGCCCCGCCGACGTCCGCGCCGCAGGAGCGCCAGGACGCCCACGAGCGCGGCCGGCCACACCTTGGTCCACGCGGCGGCGGTGAACAGCACGGACGCGACCGCCGGACGGGTGGCGACGAACGCGACCCCGGCGAGCGCGAGCGCGGTCGCGATGCTGTCGATCCGGCCGAGCGCGATCGGGCCGAGGGCCAGCAGGAAGACGAGCCACCACCAGACGACACGGACCCGTGCCGCACCGACCCAGGTGCGGTGCCGCCAGAGCAGCAGGCACGCCGCGGCGTCGAGGAGCACCACGAGGACGAGCCAGCCGGTCCCGATCGCGGCGACGCCGCCGAGCGCGGCGGCAGCCATCGGCACGATCGCGAGGATCGGGTACACCCAGGCCTCGTCGACGCCGACCCAGAAGTGCGACTGCTGCCCCGTCTCGATCCACCGTCGGTAGGTGATGGTCACGTCGCCGAGCGGGAGGTTGGCGGACACCGTGGTCAGCCACCACAGCGCGGCGTGCACGGCGACGAAGGCCGCTCCGAACAGGACGGGCTCGACCCAGGCTCTCCGCTGCACCGGACGAGCGTACCGACCCGCACCCATGGTGCACCGGGGAGCGCGTCGCCGGGCGCGACCCGACAGCCGGCCTGGAGGCACGGGGCGGGCCCGCCACGAGCCTCCCGGCCGTCACGTGGTGACGTCACGACCGACGCGGGACGGCCCTGATGGTCACCTCGCGACCGACGCGCGACGACCGCACCGCTGTCGTGCGACGACGACACCGTCGCCCCGCGGCGGTCGCGGCTCGTGCCGGGCGACGGTCAGGCCGCGTCGCCGGGCGCGACCCGACGGCCGGCCTGGAGGCACGGGGCGGGCCCGCCACGAGCCTCCCGGCCGTCACGTGGTGACGTCACGACCGACGCGGGACGGCCCTGATGGTCACCTCGCGACCGACGCGCGACGACCGGTCCGCTGTCGTGCGACGACGACACCGTCGCCACGCGGCGGCCGAGGTCCTGCCGGGCGGTGGTCAGGCCGCGTCGCCGTCGACCGCGAGGTCGCGGACGACGCCGGGCAGCTGCTCCACGAGCGCCGTGATCGGGAAGGGCCCGCCACGGGAGGCACGACGCGCCGCGAGCCCGTGCACGACCGCGGCCGTGGCGGCGAGGTGTGCGAGGTCCGACGGCGTCAGCGCGCTGCCCGCCGCCTCGACGGCGCCCTGGCGGCCCGCGACGAGCGCACCGAGCACGCCGCCGAGCGCGTCGCCGGCGCCGGCGGTCGCGAGCCAGGGGGTCGCCGAGGACGCGACGAGCGCGACGCCGCCGTCCGGGGTGACCACGTGGGTGCGCTCCCCCTTGAGGAGCACGACACTGCCGGTCTGCCGTGCGGCACGGAGCGCGGCGGCGGCCGGGTCGGCCTCGACCTCGTCGCGGGACTCGCCGAGGAGGGAGGCGGCTTCGCCCGCGTGCGGGGTGAGCACCGCGAGCGGGCCCAGGTCGACGAGCGGGATCGCACCGGCGTCGACGACGACCGGGACGCCGTCGTCGGAGGCGTGTCGGAAGGCGTCGGCGGTCGCGTCGTCGAGGTCGTCGAGGGACGGGGCGGAGATGCCCGACCCGACGAGCCACGCCTGGACGCGTCCGACGCCGGACACGGACTCCGGTCGACGGGTCAGCACGTGGTCGGTGGCGCGCGTCGGACCGACGTAGCGGACCATGCCGACCCCGGTGTGCACGGCCGCGTCGACGCCGAGGACGGCCGCGCCCGGGTACCGGTCGGAGCCCGTCGCGACGCCGAGCACGCCGCGGCGGTACTTCGTCGACTCGCCGTGCGGCACGGTCAGCCAGCGGGCGGCGTCGGACGGTCGGAAGGGCACGGGGTCGCTCATCGTGCCCACAGTACGGTGGGGCGCATGAGCCTGTTCCTCCCCGGTCGCGTGGTGGTCTTCGACTACGGGGAGGTGATCAGCCGGACGCCGCACGCGTCCCGGGACGCCCTCGTCGCTGCGACCGGTGTGCCGGGCGAGGAGCTGTTCCCGGTGTACCAGGACCTCCGGCACGACCTCGACCGTGGCGACCTCTCCGTGCTGGCCTACTGGCGGGCGATCGGCGACCGGGTCGGGCGACGCTGGAGCGTCACGGACGTGCACCGCTTCTGGGCGATCGACTTCACCGGCTGGTTCGAGGTCGAGCCGGAGACCCTCGCGCTCGTGGAGGAGCTGCACGACGCCGGCACCCGGCTCGCACTCCTGTCGAACGCCGGCTTCGACTTCGGCGACCCGTACCGCCGGTCGCCCATGGGATCGCTCTTCGAGACGGTCGTCGTGAGCGCCGAGGAGCACGTGCTGAAGCCCCACGCATCCATCTACCGCGACGCGTGCGCACGCCTGGGAATCACGCCCGCGCAGATGGTGTTCGTCGACAACAGGGCCGAGAACGCCGCCGGTGCGGAAGCGATCGGGGCGGTCGGCCACCACTACACGTCCCCCGCCGGGCTGCGGACCTTCCTGCAGGACCTGGCGACGACGACCCCCGAAGGAGCACCCGCGTGACGCACGCCCTGTTCGAGCCCATCACCATCCGCGACCTCACCGTCCGCAACCGCATCTGGGTGTCGCCGATGTGCCAGTACTCGGTCGAGGCGCAGGACGGCGTGCCCACCCCCTGGCACCTCGTGCACCTCGGGTCGTTCGCGAAGGGCGGCGCGGGTGCGGTCGTGGTCGAGGCGACCGGGGTCGTGCCGGAGGGCCGGATCAGCCCGCAGGACCTCGGGCTCTGGAACGACGAGCAGCGTGACGCGTTCCGTCCGATCGTCGACTTCATCCACTCCCAGGGAGCCGCCGCCGGCGTGCAGCTCGCCCACGCCGGCCGGAAGGCGTCGACGTTCCGCCCGTGGGAGTCCACGCGCGGCTCGGTGCCGGTCGAGGACGGCGGCTGGCAGACCGTCGCGCCCTCGCCCGAGGCGTTCGACGGCTACGCGGTCCCGCGGGAGCTCGCCGCGGAGGACGTCCGGGTGCTCGCCCTGTCCTTCGCCGCATCGGCACGCCGCGCGATCGAGGCCGGCTTCGACCTCGTCGAGGTGCACGCGGCGCACGGCTACCTCCTGCACCAGTTCCTGTCCCCGCTGTCGAACCACCGCGAGGACCAGTACGGCGGCTCGCTCGAGAACCGTGCCCGCGCCCTGCTCGAGGTGCTCGACGCGATCCGCGCCGAGGTCGGCGACGGCTTCCCCGTGGTGGTCCGGTTCTCCGCGACCGACTGGGTCGACGGCGGCCTGACGCTCGAGGAGACCACGCAGGTCGCGCGGTGGGCGGCCGAGCACGGTGCCGACCTCGCGGACGTGTCGACCGGCGGCAACGTCGCGAGCGCCCCGATCCCGGTCGGCCCCGGCTACCAGGTGCCGTTCGCCGCGGCCGTCAAGCGTGACGCGGGCATCGGCACGATCGCCGTCGGGATGATCTCCGAGGGGTTCCAGGCCGAGCAGATCGTCGCGACCGGGCAGGCCGACGTCGTGATGGTCGGGCGGGAGTTCCTCCGCGACCCGTCGTTCCCGCTGCGCGTGGCGGTCGAGCTCGGCGTGCACGTCGACTACGAGCCGCAGCAGTACCACCGAGCACGGGTGACCGCCTAGGACGACGAGGGGCAGCTCGGGATGTTGTACATTACATACTTCACCTCGAGCAAGGAGCCCAGTTGTCCCACCCCCTCATCCGTGTGCAGCACGGTCGTCTCGCTGTCGTGGTGGCGTGCATCGTCGGCGGAGCGCTGTCGGCGACCTCGGTGACGGGTGCCGTCGCGGCCCAGCCGACCACGACCGCGACCGCGCGGAGCGGCGCAGCCCAGGCGGCGCCGCTCCCCCGTGCCGCCCCGCCGTTGCACGCGGTCGCGAGGTTCCTGCCCGACCGGTCGCGCGAGCTCGTGGTCGAGGGCAGCACCACGCCGGGCGACCGGGTCACCGTGACGTCCTCGGACACGGACCTCACCGGGGTCGCAGCGACCGCCGACCCGTCCGGTGCGTTCCGGATCCCTGTGCCTGCCGAGCACCTCTCCGGGGAGCACGCGTTCCAGGTGTCCGACGTGGCCGGACCGTCCACGACGGTCGACGCCGACTTCGGCGACGCCGTCACGATCACCAGCCCGGCCGACGGCGCGGGCGGTGTGGACGTGCCGTTCACCGCGACGGGTACCGGAGAGCCGGGTTCCGACGTCTCGCTCACCTTCGACGACCACGTCGCGAGCGGTGCGGTCGCCGCGGACGGACACTGGTCGATCCCCGTCGGCCCGGACCCCGTGTTCGCCGTGACGCACCCGACGGCCGACGACACCACGGTCGAGTACGGCGGCGACCTCCCGGCGATCGGCGGGACCGGGCTGCCGGGGTCGACTGCTCGCGTCGTGCTGCGTGACACCGCCTCCGGTCGAGCGGTCACGAAGACCGCGACGGTCGGGACGGACGCGCTCTGGAACCTCCCGCTCGACGACGACGACGTCGTGTTCCCGAACCGGTACGAGGTCGCTGCCACGGCGTGCGCCCCGACCTGCGGGACACCGACACCGCGCTTCACGCTGGCGGCCGCTGACGACGCCTTCACCATCGAGTCGCCCGCTGCCGGCGCGGTGGTCACGACCGACCGCTTCGTGACCTTCACCGGACGGGGCATCCCCGGAGCCCTCGTCGACCTGTCGGTGGGCGGCACGCCCGCCGACGGCCAGGCCCGCGTGCTGTCGGACGGCACCTGGTCCTTCACGACGGCGTTCGACGCCAGCACCGCGGGAGCGGTCTCGGTGCGTGCGGGCGGCGAGTACGGCAGCGCCACGTCGACGGTCGAGGTCCGCGTCGGCGACCCCGCCGCACAGCAGTTCGCGATCACGTCCCCGGTGGCCGGCTCGTCCGGTCCGGCGATGCCCGGCAACTACGTGATGGTCGAGGGAACCGGCCCGGCGGGCGAGCGCATCGTCCTCGGACCCGACTCGAGCACGACCCAGCGGACCGTCATCGGGGCCGACGGCACATGGCGCTTCCTGACCCGGCTGACCGGCACCGGCCCGCAGACCGTGACGGTCCGCCGCGCCGACGGGACGGACGCGCGCCGGTCCTGGACCACGACCGCGCGTCCGACGGCGACGGACACGTTCTCCGTCACGGCCCCCGTCGAGCGCCTCGGCGTCCTCGCCGGCTACGACCCCGTGGTGTACGCCGGGACGGGTCGGGCCGGGGGAACGGTCCGGCTGGAGGGCCGCTCGGAGACCGCCGTCGTCGGGCCGGACAACACCTGGACGCTCGAGGTGCCGTACGACACCTCGACCGTGTGGGGCGTCACGACCTCGACGCTGGTCGGGCCCGACGGCGAACGGGTGACGCGGACGTTCTCGAACGACGTCGTCACGCAAGACCTCTTCCGCGGTCCGGACACGCCGGTCAACTTCTCGACCGTCGACCGTGACGCGGACGGCACCGTCCGCGCCGTGGGACCGGCGTACGACTTCCCCGTCGTGCACGACGAGTCCGGGGCGACCATCGGACGGTTCGATCTCATCCCGGGCACCTTCGACGCGTTCTTCGACTTCCGGGTCGGAGCGGGCACGCACCGTTTCCTCCTCGACGCCCAGGGGCACAACGACTACCGGCTCGAGTTCACGGCGCGCTGAGCCGATCCCGGACCGGTGCCACGGGTCGTGCGGTCCCCGCGGGCCGCACGACCCGCACCTGTACGTCCTCACGGCTCCGCAACCCCCGACGCAGTACGATGGTCAGCACTGTGGACGATCCTCCGAACGCATCTTCGCCCTCCCACTCATCCGCCGCTCACACAGTGAGCAGCCCCTCCCCGCACGTTCCGGGAGGTGAAGAATGAGTCCGATCGACGTCGTCATGCTGATCGGCGGGATCCTGCTGACCCTCGGCACGGGGGTGTTCGTCGCGTCCGAGTTCGCGCTCGTGAACCTCGACCGCGCCGACGTCGAGGCTCGGCGCGACCGCGGCGAGACCGGCCTCGCACCGGTCATCGGTGCGCTCAAGGTCACCTCGACGCACCTGTCCAGCGCGCAGCTCGGCATCACCCTGACGACGCTGCTCACGGGCTACCTGCTCGAGCCCTCGATCGCCACGCTGCTCGAAGCGCCCTTCCTCGCGCTCGCGTTGCCGGAGACCGTCGTCGAGACGGTCGGGTCGATCGTCGCGCTCGTCATCGCCACCCTGCTGTCGATGATCCTCGGCGAGCTCGTGCCGAAGAACTTCGCCCTCGCGCTGCCGCTGCAGACCGCGAAGCTCGTCGTCCCGCTGCAGATCGCGTTCACGACCGTGTTCAAGCCCGCCGTGGCCGTGCTCAACGGCACCGCGAACGCCGTCCTGCGGGCGATGGGCATCGAGCCGCAGGAGGAGCTCTCGGGTGCGCGCAGCGCCGAGGAGCTCACCTCGCTCCTCCGCCGCTCGGCGTCCGAGGGCTCGCTCGAACAGGACACCGCGACGCTCCTCCAACGGACGATCTCGTTCTCGGAGCTCGACGCCGGCGAGGTCATGACCCCGCGGCCCCGGCTCTCGACCATCCGGGTGTCGGACTCGGCCGCGGACGTCATCGCCCTCACCCGGCGGACCGGGTTCAGCCGCTTCCCCGTCATCGAGGAGGACGCGGACGACGTCGTCGGCATCGTGCACGTCAAGCAGGCCGTCGCCGTGCCCCGCGAGAAGCGTCCCGAGGTCCCGGTCGGCGCACTCATGACGGACGCCGAGCGCGTGCCCGAGACCATGCCCGGTGACGCCCTGCTCGCCGAGGTCCGCAGCCGCGGCTACCAGATGGTGATCGTCGTCGACGAGTACGGCGGCACCGCCGGGGTCGTCACGCTCGAGGACCTCGTCGAAGAGCTCGTCGGCGAGGTGTCCGACGAACACGACCGGCTCCGCATCGACGTCGTCCGGTCCCGCGGCTGGCTGACCTTCCCCGGACTCCTCCGCCCCGACGAGCTCGAGGACCGCGCGGGGGTGACGGTGCCGGAGGACGGCGCGTACGAGACCGTCGGCGGGTTCATCATGTCGACGCTCGGGCGTCTGCCGGTCGTCGGTGACGAGGTGGCGATCGACGGGGGTGTGTTCCGCGTCGAGCGCCTCGACGGCCGCCGCGTCGACCGCATCCGCTGGACACCGACCGCGCCGGAGCCCGCCGTGGCGGCCGCCGAGTCGGCACCCACCGCGTCGACGTCGACCGCGTCGCGCACGGCCGGCCGGCGGAAGACCTCGCAGTCGCCCGCGACCGGCATCATCATCCCTGCGACCCGGTCGACCCCGACCGTGGACGACACCTCCGCGAAGGGCGGCACCCGATGACCCCCGTCACCGTGCTCGCCGCCGGCGGGTCCGCCTCGACGACCTCCGACTGGTGGGGCATCTTCTGGCTCGTCGTCCTCCTGCTCGGCAACGCCTACTTCGTCGCGGCCGAGTTCGCCGTGATCTCCGCCCGACGCTCGCAGATCGAGCCGCGTGCCGAGGCCGGGTCGAAGGCGGCGCAGATGACGCTCTGGGCGATGGAGCACGCCACGCGCATGCTCGCCACCACCCAGCTCGGCATCACGGTCTGCTCGCTGCTCATCCTCAACGTGTCCGAGCCGGCGATCCACCACCTGCTCGAGGGCCCGCTGCACCTGACCGGCTGGAGCGTCGAGGTCATCGGCGTCGTGGCGTTCGTGTTCACGCTGCTGCTCGTGTCGTTCCTGCACGTCGTGTTCGGCGAGATGGTCCCGAAGAACATCTCGTTCTCGATGCCCGACCGCGCCGCGCTCATGCTCGTCCCGACGCTCTGGTACATCGGCCACGGCCTGCACTGGGTCGTCGTCGGCCTGAACGAGGCCGCGAACGGCGTCCTGCGTCTGTTCAGGGTCGAGCCGAAGGACGAGGCGGTCAGCGCCTTCACCGTGGAGGAGGTGCAGACCATCGTCGAGCAGTCCCGCCGTGAGGGCACGCTGGTCGACGACGGCGGCACCCTCCGGATGGCGTTCGAGTTCACCGAGAAGCAGGTCCGCGACGTCGCCGTGCCGATGGCGGAGCTCGTCACCCTGCCGGAGGACGCCACCCCCGGCGACGTCGAGCGGGCGGTCGCGCAGCGCGGCTTCTCGCGGTACGTGCTCGTCGGCGAGGACGGCTCCCCCACCGGTTACGTGCACGTCAAGGACGTCATCGACCTCCGCCCCGACGAGTACGACGACCCGGTGCCGCCGAAGCGCATCCGGCAGCTCATCTCGCTGTACACCGAGACCGACCTCGAGGACGCCCTCGCGACCATGCGCGGCGCCGGCCGCCACGTGGCCCGCGCGTTCGACGCGGAGGGTCGCACGCTCGGCGTCCTGTTCCTCGAGGACATCCTCGAGGAACTCGTCGGCGAGGTGGAGGACGCGACGCGACGCCGCTGACGGACGGGAGGCGCGGTGCCAGCTGGCACCGCGCCTCCCGTCCGTCCCGGGGTCGCGACTCGAGACTCGACGTGAGCGACAGGACTCGCGCTGACGAGCGCGAGAACTGTCGCTGGGACCGAGACTCGGTCCTGCGGACCCGAGTCTCGGGAGCGGCCGGCGCTACCAGCTGACGGGCAGCGGCTTGCCTTCCTCGTAGCCGGCGGCCGACTGGATGCCGACGAGGGCGCGCTCGTGGAACTCGGCGAGCGACGACGCCCCCGCGTAGGTCGCGGAGCTGCGGATGCCCGTGGTGATCATGTCGAGGAGGTCCTCGACGCTCGGCCGCTCCGGGTCGAGGTAGATCGTCGACGACGAGATGCCCTCGGCGAAGAGCGCCTTCCGTGCGCGCTCGTACGGGTCGAGGCGCTCGAACCGCTCGCGCACGGCCTTGGCGCTCGCCATGCCCCAGCTCTCCTTGTAGGCCTTGCCCGCCGCGTCGCGGCGCAGGACGCCGGGTGCCTCGAGGGTGCCCGCGAACCACGAGCCGATCATCACGGCCGAGGCCCCGGCGGCCAGCGCGAGCGCGACGTCGCGCGGGTAGCGGACCCCACCGTCGGCCCAGACGTGGGCGCCGAGCGACTTCGCCGCGGCAGCGGTCTCGAGGACCGCGGAGAACTGCGGCCGGCCCACCGCGGTCATCATGCGGGTCGTGCACATAGCGCCCGGGCCGACGCCGACCTTGATGATCGACGCGCCCGCGCCCACGAGGTGCGCGACGGCGTCGGCGGTGACGACGTTGCCCGCGACGAGCGGGATGCCGAGGTCGAGCGACGCCACCGTGTCGAGCGCGCGGAGCATGCCCTCCTGGTGACCGTGCGCGGTGTCGAGGACGAGCACGTCGACGCCCGCGGCGGCGAGGGCCTTCGCCTTCGCGGCGACGTCGCCGTTGATGCCGAGCGCTGCGGCCACCCGCAGGCGACCGTCGGCGTCGACGGCCGGCGTGTAGATGTCGGAGCGGATCGCGCTCGTGGGGCTCGTCGTGCCGACGACGCGGCCGTGGCTGGTGACGGGTGCGAAGTCGACCTCCGCCGCGGTCAGGACGTCGTAGACGTGCCGGGAGGTGCCGGCGTCCTCGGCGTCGATGCCGGTGGACGCGCCGTGCAGGAGGTCGCCCAGGGTCGCGTCGGGGCCGGCGGTGCCCAGTCGGGTCGCCGGCACGCAACCGAGGTACTCGCCACGACCGTCCCGCACGACCACACCACGCCCGGCGACCGGGAGCAGCTGCTCGAGGGCCTCGGCGACCGTGGTGTCGGCCCCGAGGTCGTAGGCGGTGTCGAAGGCCACGGGCTGGTCCTTCACCCAGCGGATCGCGGCGTCGAGGTCCTGCAGGTGCATGTCCTGGGGCAGGACGCCGAGGCCACCGCGCCGGGCGAGCGTCGCGGCGAGGCGCGGCCCCGTGACGGAGTTCATGTTCGCGCTGATGATCGGGATCGTCGCGCCGGAGCCGTCGTTCGCGGCGAGGTCCACGTCGAAGCGACTCGTCACCCCGGACCGGCTGGGGACGAGGAAGACGTCGGAGTAGGTCAGGTCGTGCGTCGGCCGCGTCTCGTAGAACCTCATGGGGCCACTGTACGGCGGCACAGGGCACGCGGACCGGTGTCCGGCCCCGTCGGGAGCGCGGTCCTGCCCCGTCGGGACCGGCTGTCGGGCCACGCCCGCGCGACACGCGCGAGCCCCGGACGGGAGGCGCGAATCACGTCCGGCGGTCACCGAACGGTCATCCGGGAGCGGCTAGGCTCTCTGGCAGTACGGCAGCAGGGTTGCTGCGTACGACACACACGAGCATCTATCGACGGAGAGTGGGCGATCGGCTGTGTCGAGCCATCTGACCGGAACTGACGAGACCGCGGGCGACTTCGGGGCGAACGAGTGGCTCGTCGACGAGCTCTACGAGCAGTTCGTCGCGGACAAGAGCTCGGTCGACGAGTCCTGGTGGCCGGTCCTCGAGAAGTTCCACCGCTCGCAGACCGGGCAGGGGTCTGCTCCGTCCGCCCCCGCAGCGTCCACGCCGGCTCCGTCCACGTCCGCCCAGGGCACGCCTGCCTCGGCCGCACCCGCGCCGTCGGGCACCGCGCCCGCAACGCAGTCGAGCACGCAGCAGCCCGCCACCGGCGACGCCCCCGCCGAGGCCAAGTCCGGCCCGATCCAGGCGCGCACCACCTCGCGCCAGCCCGCCCCGCAGCCGATCCCCGCGGAGGCGAACGACGCCGCCGACGAGCACGAGGAGACCCACGAGGACGTGGCGACCCCGCTCCGGGGCATGGCGAAGACCCTCGCGTCGAACATGGACGCGTCGCTGACGGTCCCGACCGCGACGAGCGTCCGGACCATCCCGGCGAAGCTCATGATCGACAACCGCATCGTGATCAACAACCACCTGCGGCGTGCCCGCGGCGGCAAGATCTCGTTCACCCACCTGATCGGCTGGGCGATGGTCCAGGCGATCAAGGAGTTCCCGAGCCAGAACGTCTTCTACGAGGAGCGCGACGGCAAGCCGTTCCTGGTCGAACCGGCGCACGTGAACCTCGGGATCGCGATCGACGTCCCGAAGAAGGACGGCAGCCGGTCACTCCTCGTCCCGAGCATCAAGCGCGCCGAGACCCTGACGTTCGGGCAGTTCCTCTCCGCCTACGAGGACCTCGTCAAGCGTGCCCGCGACAACAAGCTCACGCCGGCCGACTTCCAGGGGACGACGATCTCGCTGACGAACCCCGGCGGCATCGGCACCGTGCACTCGGTCCCGCGCCTCACCAAGGGGCAGGGCTGCATCATCGGCGCCGGAGCGCTCGAGTACCCGGCGCAGTTCCAGGGCTCCGCGGAGAAGACCCTCGTCGAGCTCGGCATCGGCAAGACCATCACGCTGACGAGCACCTACGACCACCGGGTGATCCAGGGCGCCGGCTCGGGCGAGTACCTCAAGAAGGTGCACGAGCGACTCATCGGCGGGCACGGCTTCTACGAGGGCATCTTCGCGGCGCTCCGCATCCCGTACAAGCCGATCCAGTGGGCGACCGACATCAACGTCGACCTCGCGCACCGCGTCAACAAGACCTCGCGCGTGCAGGAGCTCATCAACAGCTTCCGGGTCCGCGGCCACCTCATGGCGGACATCGACCCGCTCGAGTACCGCCAGCGCACCCACCCCGACCTCGAGATCGAGAACCACGGGCTGACCTTCTGGGACCTCGACCGCGAGTTCGTCACCGGCGGACTGGCCGGCACCACGAACGCACCGCTGCGCGACGTGCTCGGCATCCTCCGGGACGCGTACTGCCGCACCACCGGCGTCGAGTACATGCACATCCAGGATCCGGAACAGCGCCGGTGGATGCAGTCCCACATCGAGGTCCCGTACGCGAAGCCGTCGAAGGAGGAGCAGCTCCGCGTCCTCGGCAAGCTCAACGAGGCCGAGGCGTTCGAGACCTTCCTGCAGACGAAGTACGTCGGGCAGAAGCGGTTCTCGCTCGAGGGCGGTGAGTCGACGATCGCGTTCCTCGACACCCTCATCCAGCATGCCGCCGGCGCCGGGCTCCAGGAGGTCGCGATCGGCATGGCCCACCGCGGTCGCCTCAACGTCCTGACGAACATCGCCGGCAAGACGTACGGGCAGATCTTCCGTGAGTTCGAGGGCTCGTCGCTGCCGGGCTCGGTCTCCGGCCAGGGCTCGGGTGACGTGAAGTACCACGTCGGCACCGAGGGCGTGTTCCGCGCGAGCGACGGCACCGCGATCCCCGTGACGATCGCTGCGAACCCGTCGCACCTCGAGGCCGTCGACGGCGTGCTCGAGGGCATCGTCCGCGCGAAGCAGGACAAGCAGGGCCCGGGCTCGACGAACGTCCTGCCGGTGCTCGTGCACGGCGACGCGGCGATGGCCGGCCAGGGCGTCGTGGTCGAGACGCTGCAGATGTCGCAGCTCCGCGGCTACCGCACCGGCGGCACGGTCCACCTGGTCATCAACAACCAGGTCGGCTTCACGACCCCGCCGGAGTCGGCGCGCAGCTCGGTGTACTCCACCGACGTCGCGAAGACGATCCAGGCGCCGATCTTCCACGTGAACGGCGACGACCCCGAGGCGGTCTCCCGCGTCGCGGAGCTCGCCTTCGCCTACCGCGAGGAGTTCCACCGCGACGTCGTCATCGACCTCATCTGCTACCGCCGCCGGGGGCACAACGAGGGCGACGACCCCTCGATGACCCAGCCGCTCATGTACAACCTCATCGAGGCGAAGCGCTCCGTCCGCACGCTCTACACCGAGGCGCTCGTCGGCCGCGGCGACATCACGCAGGAGGAGTACGACGAAGCGCACCGCGACTTCCAGGACCGCCTGGAGCGTGCCTTCGCCGAGACGCACGAGGCGCAGACCGGCACGATCCCGGTCATCACGGGCGACGACGACGGCGCGGTGAACGGTCTCGAGCGTCCGGCCGCGCAGCGCGACGACTCCGAGGTCGACGTCCACGAGACCGCCGTGTCCGAGGAACTCGTCCGGATGATCGGCGACGCGCACAGCAACCCGCCGGCAGGGTTCGCCATTCATCCGAAGCTCCAGCAGCTCCTGTCCAAGCGCACCGACATGACGCGGAACGGCGGCATCGACTGGGCGATGGCGGAGCTCATGGCGATCGGGTCGGTGCTCGTCGAGGGCAAGCCCGTCCGGCTCGCCGGGCAGGACGCCCGCCGCGGGACCTTCGTGCAGCGGCAGGCGGTGTTCCACGACCGCGTCAACGGCCAGGAGTGGCTGCCGCTCGCGAACCTCACCGAGGTTCAGGCGCGCTTCACGATCTACGACTCGCTGCTGAGCGAGTACGCGGCCATGGCGTTCGAGTACGGCTACTCGGTCGAGCGTCCCGAGGCCCTCGTGCTCTGGGAGGCGCAGTTCGGCGACTTCGCGAACGGCGCCCAGACCGTGATCGACGAGTTCATCTCGTCCGCCGAGCAGAAGTGGGGACAGCGCTCCGGACTGGTGCTCCTGCTCCCCCACGGCTACGAGGGCCAGGGACCGGACCACTCGTCGGCACGCATCGAGCGCTACCTGCAGCTCTTCGCCGAGGACAACATGGTGATCGCGCGCCCGTCGACGCCGGCGTCGTGGTTCCACCTGCTCCGTCGGCAGGCGTGGGAGCGTCCGCAGAAGCCCCTCGTGGTGTTCACCCCGAAGGCGATGCTCCGACTGCGCCAGGCGACGAGCCCGGTCGAGGCCTTCACGAGCGGCACGTTCCAGGAGGTCCTCGACGACGACCGGCAGCTCGACACCGGTGCCGTGCGCCGGGTGGTGCTGCACTCGGGCAAGGTCCACCACGACCTCCGCGCCGAGGTCGAGAAGTCGGCCCGCACGGACGTCGCGCTCGTCCGGCTCGAGCAGCTCGCGCCGCTGCCGCTCGAGCGGATCCTCGAGGTGCTCGGCCGCTACCCGGACGCCGAGGTCGTCTGGGCGCAGGAGGAACCCGAGAACCAGGGCGCCTGGCCGTTCGTGTGCATGAACCTGTCGCCGCACCTGCAGGGCCGGCCGCTGTCAGTGGCGTCGCGTCCGGCGAGTGCCGCACCCGCCACGGGTTCGTCGAAGCGCTCGGCGCAGGAGGCCACCGAGGTCATCCGCCGGGCCCTCGGCTAGCCGCACGCGACGCACAGCCGCACGCGACGCAGCTCGCGCACCGCACGAACATCGCGCCCCGTCCCGACGGGGCGCGATGTTCGTACGGGGGGCGGAGCGCTCACGGCGCAGCCGTCCGGACGCGCAGCGCAGCGCCAGCCGTCGGGACGCGCAGCGCAGCGCCAGCCGTCCGGACGCGCAGCGTAGCGCCAGCCGTCCGGACGCGCAGCGTAGCCCGTCGGGCCTACACGATGCGGGTGTACCGGACCCCCGCCTCGTGGTACCCGCGCTTCTGGTAGAACCGGTGCGCACTGTCCGTCGCGGCCGCACTCACGGCGCTGAGGCGACGCGCACCCTGCTCGGCCGCCCACGTCTCGAACGTGCCGAGGAGCGCAGAACCGGTGCCGTTCCTCCTGGCCGTCGGGTCGACGACGAGCAGCAGCAGCTGCGCCGTCGGCTCGTCCGAGACGTAGGCCCAGGTGAGCTGCGCCCCGGCGACCGCAGCCACGCGACCGTCGTCACCGCGCACCAGCCAGGTGCGGTGTCCGGCCTCCGGCGTCAGCCGCTCGAGCCGGGCACGCATGCCCGCCGGCTCGACGTCGTGGCCGAGCAGCCGGACGAGCGCGGTGACGTCGGCGACGTCCGTGTCGGACCAGGTGGTGATCGACTCGACGAGAAGGGTCATGCGGCGACCCTACCGAGCGCGATGGGCGTGTGACGACACGCCGACCGCAACCCGTGGCGGGGTCAGTGGGTGGCCTGCTCCACGCGGATGCGCGCGAGGACCTCGGCGCGGAGCTGTTCCGGCGCGGTCTCCTTGCAGGCACGTCGGACTGTCTCGATGAGGACGACACCGACGCGGTGCTCGGTCGTGCAGTCCTCGCAGCCCTCCATGTGCTCACGGATGTCCGCCGCGTCCTCACGGCAGAGCTCGCCGTGCAGGAACTCCTCGAGCTCCGCCTTCGCCTTCGAGCAGTCGCAGCCGCTCATCGCGCTTCCTTCCCTTCGACGCGACCCGAGGTCGCAACTGGCTTCCGGCCGCGTCCGCGCATCGTCGCCGTCGACGCTGCGTCCGGGACGATGCCGGTCTCGCGGGCGTGGTCCGCCAGCAGCCCCCGGAGGAGGCGGCGGCCACGGTGAAGGCGGCTCATGACCGTCCCCACGGGGGTCTTCATGATGTCGGCGATCTCCTGGTACGAGAAGCCCTCGACGTCCGCGAAGTACACGGCCATCCGGAAGTCCTCGGGGATCGCCTGCAGGGCGTCCTTGACCGCGGACGACGGCAGGTGGTCGATGGCGTCCGCCTCGGCCGAGCGCGCGGAGATCGACTGCGTGACGCTCTCCGCACCGCCGAGCTGCCAGTCCTCGAGCTCGTCGATCGTGCCCTGGTACGGGTTCCGCTGGTTCTTGCGGTACGTGTTGATGAACGTGTTCGTGAGGATGCGGTACAACCACGCCTTGAGGTTCGTGCCCTGCCGGAACTGCCGGAAGGCCGCGAACGCCTTGACGAAGGTCTCCTGCACGAGGTCCGACGCGTCGGCGGGGTTGCGGGTCATCCGCATCGCCGCACCGTACAGCTGGTCCATGAACGGCAGCGCCTGGGTCTCGAACAGCGACCGGAGCTCGCTCTCGGACACGGTGGTCTCGTCGGCGAGGACCTCGTCCTCCTCCTCGACCGCGTCGAGCTGCGCCTCGGTCGCCGCGACGAGGTCGTGCGGAGCCGCCACGTCGTGCGCCGCCGCGCCGTGCGGCCCGGTGACGTCGTGCGGTGCTGCCTGCGGTTCGTCGGTGGTCATCACGGCCGAGTCTAGGCCGAGCGTGGTGACCGCGACGGGCAGGTGCGTCCGCTCGCGCGTCAGTGTTGCTGTCGCCAAGGATCCTCCCGGTGGATTCAGTACCCTGGTGAACCGATGGCTGCCACGACGCATTCCCACCAGGCTCCTGCTCCCTGGACCGCCCCGCGCGCACGGGGCCCGCTCCGCGGCGACGTCGCGCTGCCGGGGTCGAAGTCGCTGACGAACCGGGAGCTCGTCCTGGCCGCCCTCGCCGACGGCCCCTCGACCATCCGGCTGCCGCTGCACTCGCGGGACTCGGCCCTGATGATCGCCGGCCTCCGGCAGCTCGGGGTCGGGATCGAGGAGCTCCCTCCGGCGCCCGGCACGGACGGAGCGCCAGGTGTGCCGAACCCGTACGGACCGGACCTCCGGATCACCCCGGCACCGATGCGCGGCGACGTCCGGGTGGACTGCGGCCTCGCCGGCACCGTGATGCGCTTCCTGCCCCCGCTCGCGGCGCTGGCGACCGGCCCGGTCACGATCGACGGCGACCCGTACGCCCGGAAGCGTCCGATGGGCGCGATCATCCAGGCGCTCGTCGACCTCGGGGTGGACGTCACCGACGACGGCGACGGCGCGATGCCCTTCTCCTTCACGGGCACCAGTGCGGTCCGCGGCGGCTCGCTGACGATCGACGCGTCCGCGTCCTCGCAGTTCGTCTCCGGCCTGCTGCTGTCCGCGCCGCGCTTCACCGAGGGCCTGCACCTCGTGCACGCGGGCGAGCGGCTGCCGAGCCTGCCGCACATCGACATGACCGTCGAGGTCCTGCGCGCGCGGGGTGTCCGCGTCGACCAGCCGGCCGTCGGCGAGTGGGTCGTGCACCCGGGTCCCATCGCCGCGCGGGACGTCACGATCGAACCCGACCTGTCCAACGCCGCACCGTTCGCGGTGGCCGCGCTCGTCGCGGGCGGCTCCGTCCGCATCCGCACCTGGCCGACCGAGACGACCCAGGTGGGCGCCGACCTCGAGACGCTCCTGCCCCTCTGGGGCGCGACCGTCACGCGGGACGGCGACGACCTCGTGTTCGACGGCGGCGTCGGGGTGGCGGGTGGTGCCTCCCTGCCGGGCGTCGACCTCGACCTCACGCGCGGCGGCGAGCTCGCGCCGGCGCTCGTCGCGCTCGCGGCCCTCGCCGACGGGCCGAGCGAGGTCACCGGGATCGGTCACCTGCGTGGACACGAGACGGACCGGCTCGCCGCGCTCGCTGCGGACCTGAACCGGACGGGAGGCGCGGTGCGCGAACTCGACGACGGCCTGCGGATCGAGCCGGCCCCGCTCCACGGCGCGGCGTGGGCCGCGTACGACGACCACCGGATGGCGACCGCCGGTGCCGTGGTCGGCCTCGTCGTCGACGGCGTCGCCGTCGACGACATCGGCTCGACCGCGAAGACCCTCCCCCAGTTCCCGCAGCTGTGGGCGGAGCTCGTCGCGACCGCCGGCTCCCCGGGGGCCGCTCCGTGAGCTGGTGGGACGACGCCGAAGGCGACGACGGCGGGGACGAGCCCTACGGCGACTACGAGTCGCGGGTCCGGATCCGTCCGAACCCGAAGGGCAACCGGCCGCGCACGAAGGTCCGGCCGACGCACGAGGACGCGACGGCCGGCTGGGTGACGAACGTCGACCGCGGGCGCTTCGGCGTGCTCGTCGGGGACGCGGTGATCACGGCCACCAAGGCCCGAGAGCTCGGGAAGAAGTCCGTCGTCACGGGCGACCACGTGTCGCTCGTCGGCGACACCTCCGGCGAACCGGGGTCCCTCGCACGGATCGTCAAGGTCGCCGAACGCACGACGCTGCTCCGGCGGAGCGCCGACGACACCGACGAGGTCGAGCGGGTGATCGTGGCGAACGCCGACCAGATGCTCATCGTCGTCGCCGCGGCCGACCCGGAACCGCGCACCCGGCTGATCGACCGGTACCTCGTGGCCGCGTTCGACGCCGGCCTCGACCCGGTCCTCTGCATCACGAAGACCGACCTCGCCGACCCCGCGCCGTTCCTGGAGCACTTCGCCTGCCTCTCGCTGCGGATCGTGACGAGCCGCTCGGACGACGTGCCCTTCGCAGCGCTCCACGACGTCCTGGACGAGAAGGTCACGGTGACCGTGGGCCACTCCGGCGTGGGCAAGTCGACGCTCGTGAACGCCATCACCGGGGCGACCCGGGCGACCGGACACGTCAACGCCGTCACCGGACGGGGGCGCCACACGTCGTCGTCCTCGATCGCGCTGCGGGTGCGGGACGGCGGCTGGATCATCGACACGCCGGGCGTCCGGTCGTTCGGTCTCGGCCACGTCGACCCCGCGAACGTCTTCCGGGCGTTCGCGGCGCACGCGGTCCCCGTGCGCGAGCCGGCCGACGGCATCCCGTTGTCGCAGGCCCACGACTGGGAGATCGTCGACCGGGTGGCGGACGGCGAGCTCGGGCCGACGGGCGTCGAGCGGCTGGACTCCTTCCGGGCGCTGCTGACCGGGATGGGCGCGGAGGACCCCGGGCAGGAGTAGGCCTCGGCGGCGGCGGCTGGCGGCTGGCGGCTGGCGGGCAGCGCGCGCCTGGCTTCCGGTCGGCGCCGGGCTCCCCGTCGGCGCCTGGCTTCCCGTCGGACGTCGCCGACTCCGGAGGGTCACGACTCCCCGCTCAGGCCCCCCGCGCGGTCACGAACGGTCGCTCCGCCGGCGCCGCACCCGACGCGTCGTGACCACTCGACGCCGCGGACGCGGGCTGTCGCGACCGCCGAGGGGACGCCGGGCGCCGCGACCGCCCGTACCCACGCCGTCGGACGCATGCACAACGACGCCGGGGACCAGCCCTCGGCGACGTCGGGGCCGCGGCCGGCGCGGTCACGACTCCCCGCTCAGGTACCCCGCGCGGTCACGAACGGTCGCTCCGCCGGCGCCGCACCGACGCGTCGTGACCACTCGACACCGCGGACGCGGGGTGTCGCGACCGCCGAGGGGACACCGGCATCCGCCCGCCACCACCGACGCCGACGCCGCCACCGCCACCACCGCCGCGCCGCGCCGCGGTGGCGGTGTATCGTTGCCCCACGTGTCTGAAGTTGCAAAGTACAACTTTGCGCCGGCCAGCACGGTCGACGCCCCGTCCCCCCACGTGTCCGCGCCGCACGCACCCGCGGCGCACACCGCGGCGACCCACGCCGCTCCGAAGCCACCGCGCCGCTCCCCCGGCAACGGTGTCCTCCGTCCCGACGGCCTCGGCGCGACCCTCCGGCACTTCGCCTCGCACATCCTGGTCCCGCTGTTCCTCGCCGCCGGCATGGGCCTCGCGTACCTCGGCGCGTTCCACGCCCCGACGCCGCACGACCTCCCCGTCGGCATCGTCGGCCAGGGTGCGGCCACGCAGGTGTTCGCGCAGACCGTCACGGACCAGTCCGACGGCGCCCTCGTCGCGCACGTCGTGACCTCCACCGACCGCGCTGAACAGCAGGTCCGCGACCGCGAGCTCGCGGCGGTCTACGCCCCGACGACGAGCGGCGCGACCCTCTACGTCTCGACCGCGGCGTCCGAGACCACCGCGACCGCCGCGCAGAAGGTCTTCATGCCCATCGCGTTCCGGCAGCACCTGCCGTTCCGCGTGGTGGACGTCGTCCCCGCCGGCGAGCAGGACTCGACGGGGCAGGGGCTGTTCTTCCTCCTGGTCGGCCTCAGCGTGGGCGGCTACGCATCGGCCATCGCGGTCGCCGCGGTCGCCGCACGCCTCCGGCCGTTCTGGACGACCGTGGTGGGGATCGTCACCGCGGGCGTCGTCGCCGGCATCGGCATCGTCGTCGCCGGCCCGGTGTACGGCGTGGTCACGACGCACCGGTGGGAGGTGTTCCTGTTCGCGTGGCTGTACGACGCGATCATCGTGGCGCTCGGCGTCGGTCTGCACCCCGTCCTCGGACGGTGGACCACGCCGATCCTCACGATGCTGTTCGTGATGCTCAACTTCACCAGTTCCGGCGGCATCTTCCAGCCGGCGTTCCAGCCCGGGTTCTTCGCGGCGCTGAACAGCTTCTGGAGCGGTGCTGCGTGGCTCCGGGCCGCCCAGGACCTCCAGTACTTCCCGGACGCGTCCCTCGGGCGTCCGAGCCTCGTGCTCGCACTCTGGCTGGCCGCCGCGGTCCTGCTCTGCGTCGTCGTGCACGGCCTGGTCGCCCGGCGGACCCGCATCGCCCGCGAACGCGCCGTCTCCGCGCAGGAGGAGGACGAGGTGGTCGCCGCCTGACACCCCCGCATCCCATCCCGGCGTGCCGCACCCGAGCGCTACGCTCGACGCGTGGACCTCAGCGCCGACCTGGACTTCGCCCGCTCCCTCGCCGACACCGCCGACGCGATCAGCCTTGAACGGTTCCGCGCCGCCGACCTGCACGTGTCGAAGAAGGCCGACAGCACCCACGTCACGGACGCCGACCAGGCGGTGGAGCGGGCCATCCGCGACCGCCTGGCGACGGAACGCCCGGACGACGCGTTCCTCGGCGAGGAGACGACCGCGGACGCGGGCGGCGAGGCCGTCAGCGAAGGACACCGCCAGTGGGTCGTGGACCCGATCGACGGCACGGCGAACTACCTCCGCGGCGTGCCGGTCTGGGCGACGCTGATCGCCCTCGCCGTCGACGGTCGGCCGGTGCTCGGTGTCGTCAGCGCTCCCGCGCTCGGCAAGCGTTGGTGGGCGGCCGAGGGTCTCGGTGCGCACTCGTTCGACGGCCCGCTGCACGTCTCCGGGGTGGCGGACCTCGCCGACGCGAGCCTCAGCTACAACAGCATCCAGCAGTGGGACGAGGACGACCGGCTCGAGCCGCTCGTCGCGCTGTCACGGAAGGTCTGGCGCACCCGGGCCTACGGCGACATGTGGCCGTACATGATGGTCGCGGAGGGTGTGCTCGACGTCGCGGGCGAACCCGACCTCAAGCCGTGGGACATCGCCGCGCTCGTCCCGATCGTCGAGGAGGCCGGCGGACGGTTCACCTCCCTCGACGGCGATCCCGGACCGTGGCACGGCAGTGCGCTCGCGTCGAACGGCCTCGTGCACGACGCCGTCGTCGACGTCATCCGTCGCTGACGGCACCGCGGGGCGATCCGAAGAACGCACATCGCGCATCCGGGTACCGCGACGGCAGCCCCTCGCGCCGACCCCTCTGCAGGACGGCATCCGACACCCGCGCGTACCCCGCTCGACCGGGACTCGTGAGGACGCCACCGCCGGGTGCCCGGGCGCCCGGGCGTCCGCCACCGACCGCCCCTGTCGCGGTCCGGACGACGGTGTACCCCGAACGCCCGGCACGTGTCCCGTGGCCAACCCCCGCGACCGCGACGCCGCCCCCCGGACTGGGGGCAGTCGAAGGGAGAAAACGTCGGGAACGACCGGTCCACCTCGCCGGGACCTGGGTTACTGTCAACGAGACGCCAGGTCAGGTGACGTCTCGGATTCCCTAGATCCGGCACGGAACGCGACCCGGTGCCAGTTCGTCGAAGACCCTAACCCGAGGGGTGATACAGACGATGACATCATCGTTCCCGAGCGGAACCGAGTGCACCCTCACTCGTCCGCATTCCAACCACGAAGCTCTCGCACGTCCGGTCACCGGCGCGGTCACCCGCCACGCCTCCGTCCGGTCCGCCTCCGCGCGCCCGTCCGTCGCAGCATCCGTCTCCGGACCCGGAGGCCGGTGAGTCATGGCACTCACCGGTCGCCGTCTCGAGGTCGACCGGATCGCGACCCTCGCAATGCTCCCTCGGGAGTCCGCGATGGTCGTCGTCGGCGACCCTGGTTCCGGGCGCAGCAGCGTCCTCGACGCGGTGGCTCACCGCGTCTCCCTCCCCGTCGTCCGCGTCGGTGTGAACGGGAGTGAGTCCCACTGGCCCCTGGCCGGCGTGACCGCACTGTTCACCGCCCTGGACGACCCCCGCGCCACCGCGCACATCGCCCACCTGCTGCAGGCGGGCTCCACCGGTGGTCAGGTCCCCGAACGCGCCGGCCTCGCCGCTGCGCACGACTTCCTCGAAGCCGTGCACACGCTCACCCTGCCGCCGACGGTCGTCCTCATCGACGACCTCGACCGGATGGACGTGGAGAGCCAGGAGCTCATCGCGTTCCTCGCCGGCCGACTGGCAGGGACCGCACTGCGTGTGGTCGCGTCCGTCCGCACCGTCCCCGCCGACGGCCCGCTCGCGGCGCTGCCCGCGCTGCGGCTCGAACCGCTCAGCGAGGACGTCGCCCTGACGCTCGCCCGCAGCACGGCTCCGGACGACGCGAACGACGGTGTCCTCGCGATCCTCGCGCAGGAGACCGGAGGCAACCCCGGCGTACTGCGCGAACAGCTCGCGGGCCTCACCCGCGGTCAGCTGATCGGCACCGAGCCGCTCGTACTGCCGCTCCGCCCCACCAAGACGACGGAAGCGATCGCCGCGACCGTGCTCGACGCCGCTGCGGGACGCGATCTGGACGTCCTCGCTCGGCTCGCGCTGGTCCCGACGGCCAAGGCCGCCACGTGGGACCGCGACGCACTCGACGACCTCGCGGACGCGGGACTCGTCGCCGTGCGGGGGCAGCACGTGGAGGTCGCGAACCCCCTCGTCCGCTCGTCGTTGTACTGGCGGACGCCCTCCCGGGAGCGCCGGGCCGCCCACACCGCCCTGGCGGAGGTCACGGCGGACACGGACGCACGAGCCCACGCCTGGCACCGCAGCTTCGTGGACGACGTCCCCGACGCCGTCGCGCTGCTCCGGGCCGCGCGGTCGTACGTCGTGGACGGCAACACCACCGCGGCGACGTCCCTCACCGAGCGAGCCCTGCTCGTCGGGGGCGGCACCGCGGACGAGCACGAGGCGCTGCTCGGCGTCGCCGAGGTCATGCTGGCGAACCGGCTCCTCAGCGCCGCCGCACGGTACCTCGCCGCGATCCGACCGTTCCGCGAGACGACCACCGAGGTCCGCCGGCTGCGCCTGCAGTACTCCGTCGAGTTCCTCAGCGGCGACGCCGTGCACGCGGACGAGCTGCTCCTGCCGGTCGACGCCGGCGACCCGGTGGAGACCGACGCCGTCGCGGGCCTGCTCGCGACCGTGGCGTGCTTCCGCGCCGAGGTGTGGGAGCTCGACCAGGCGCGAGACCTCCTGGCCCGCGCCGAGCCCTTCCTCGACTCGGCCTCCGCGCACACGCTGGAGATCACGGCGACGGCCCGCGAGCTCATCGCCGCCGTCGACGGGACCCTCCCGGCGGACGCGGACCTGCACGACGGGCTCTCGGCCGCCGTGTTGACGGGCATGTCCGACGCCGCCCTGCTGCTGCTCGCCCACGCCCTGAGCATCGGTGAGCGCTACCGCAGCGCCCGTCGGGTCTTCGCACTGGTCCTCGCCCGGGGTCCGCAGACGCCGCTCGTGTGGACGGAAGCGGCCCGCTACCTGTCCGCCGAGAACGAGGTGCGCTCCGGGAACTTCCGGCAGGCGCTCCGCGCGATCGACGTCTGGGAGGCCGGTTCCGCGGCGTCCGAGCGGTTCCGAGAGCCCTCGCGGGTGATCGCGATCGCCTGGCGCCACTTCGCGGAGGGTCGTTCCTCGGAGGCGCTCGACGTGCTGGACCGCTGCCTCGCGCAGCGCTCCACGAACCGGCTCTGGGGTGCGACGGCGAAGCTGCACGCGTTCCGTGGTCGGGTCCTGCTGCTCGACGGTCGGCTCGAGGAGGCCGCCGTCAGCCTCGAGGCGGCCGACGCCATCGGCCGTTCCCTGCGGAACCCCGCCGTGCTCCGGCACCTCGGGGACCTGGTGGAGGCGTACGCACGCCTCGGCCGGATCGACGACGCGCGGGCGATCACCGCCCGGCTGGCCGCGGACCACCACTCCCGGCCGTCGCGCTGGGGCGCGCTGGTCCTCGCGCGGAGCCTGGCGCTCGTCGCGGACGACACGACGCGCGAGACCGCGAGGCGTCGCGCGCTGGAGCTGTTCCAGCCGCACGACTCGCAGTACGAGCGGGCTCGCACCTTCGCGGCACTCGCCGCGGTCGGCACGGCCACCGAGCGTCCGCGGCTCGGCGCCGCAGCGGCAGCCGCGTACGAGGCCGCCGGCCTCCGGCGTCCGCTCGTCACGCCCGCCCCGTCGGTCGCGATGCCGTCGTTCGGCGGTTCGCTCCTCCGGTCCGGCCCGACGGGCTCGGCGCCGCAGCCCGGCACACCGCGGAGCGCGCCGGACGCGTCCGCAGCGCTGACGTCGCTGACCGCCGAGGAACGCGCCGTGGTGCAGAAGGTGACGGAGGGCTACCGCAACCGCGAGATCGCCTCGTCGCTCTTCATGTCGCAGCGCACGGTGGAGCTGCGGCTCACGCAGATCTACCGCAAGGTGGGCGCGCGCTCGCGCTCGCACCTCGTGGCGCTGCTCACCTGATCGCGGTCGCGACGCGACCACGCATCGGACGGGAGGCCCGGTACCAGCTGGTACCGGGCCTCCCGTCCGTTCCCGGGTTGCGTGGATGCGGGGTCCCGCAGTGTCGCACCCGCGGTGCGGGCCCCGCGCGGGGAACCGCAAGAGCGGTCGACGGGTGTTGCCCCGCCCCCCGTCCGCGGGTGACGCTTCTCCTGCACCGACCGCCGTGCTCCTCCCGGAGCCCGTCCGCGGTACCCCGTTCGGTACCCGAACCGTCGGCCCTGAGACCGCCGTCGTCCGTCCTCGCCTGATCCGAGGACGGGCGGCGGCCCCCGAGCCGGCGGACCGAGCGCGCGGCTGACCCGACGGCGGTCGGTGCCGTTCCCCCGAGCACCACCCCTGCAGTTCCCGACCCGAAGGGACGCCCGATGTGCGGCATCATCGCGGCCCGCGTCAGTGACGACGCGAGCCCCTACCTGCTCGACGGCCTCGAGCGACTCGAGTACCGCGGCTACGACTCCGCCGGCATCGCGGTCCGGACCGCCTCCGGCCGCACCGAGACGATCCGCTCGGTGTCCCGGGTCGGCGACCTCCGGACGCTCATAGCCGCACGGTCCGGCGACGCACTGACCGGGATCGGCATCGGCCACACCCGCTGGGCGACCCACGGTGCCGTGCGGGAGGCGAACGCGCACCCGCACGCGGACTGCGGCGGCCGCGTCAGCGTCGTGCACAACGGCATCGTGGAGAACGCCGACGAGCTCCGCGCGACGCTCGAACGCCAGGGCCACGTGTTCCGCTCCGACGTCGACTCGGAGGTCATCGCGCACCTCGTCGAGCGCGCCCTCGCGGTCGACCCGGACCTCATGCTCGCGGTGCAGATCGCGACCGCACAGCTCGAGGGGTCGTGGGCGATAGTCGTCCTCGACGCCCGCGACGGCCGGATGGTCGTCGCCGCCGACCGGTCGCCGCTCGTGGTCGCACGGTCGGCCCGCGGCGACTTCGTGGCGAGCGACATCGGCGCGATCGCCGAGTGGTGCGAGACCTTCGTGGCGCTCCGCGACGGCGACGTCGTCGAGCTGAGCGAGGCGTGGACCTGGTCGTCCGGCGGTGTGACGGTCCCGGTCCCCTTCCCCACGCCGTCGCCGTTCGCCGCGGCCGCCCTCGACCTCGGCGACCACCCGGACCACATGGCGAAGGAGATCGAGGAGCAGCCGGCCGTCGTCAGCTCGATCCTCGAGCGGGTCGCTCGTCGAGCGGTCGACGGCAGCATGTGGGTCGGACTCGGGCTGCCCGGGTTCCACCGGCTCGCCGTCGTCGCGTGCGGCACCTCCCTGAACGCCGGGCACGTGATCGCGACCGCACTGCGCGGCATCGGCGGGGTCCCGACGGACATCGTGGTGGCGAGCGAGGCGGACCAGGTCGTGCTCGGCCCGGGCACGCTCGTCGTCGCGATCAGCCAGTCGGGCGAGACCGCCGACGTGCTCCGGGCGCTCGACCGCTTCGACGACCGGCACCCGGTGCTCGCGCTCACGAACAACCTGCACTCGTCGCTCGCCCGCCGGGCGGACGCGGTGCTCGATTGCCACGCCGGCCCCGAGGTCGGAGTCGCGGCGACGAAGACGTTCACCGCGCAGGTCGTCGTCGGCGTCGCGGCGATGATCTCCGCGATGGTGGCCTCCGGCCGGATCGGGACCGCCCGTGCCGCCGCGCTCGTCGGCGAGCTCTCCGAACTGCCGGCCCGCGTCGAGCACGCGGCGTCCGTCGCAGCCGACCGCATCCCGCTCCTGGTCGCGAACGTCCGGGAGGCGTCCGGCTTCCTGTTCCTCGGCCGCGGCCAGGGTCTGGCGTACGCGGCGGAGGGCGCGCTCAAGCTCAAGGAGCTGAGCTACCGGTGGGCCGAGGCGTACCCCGCCGGCGAGCTCAAGCACGGACCGCTCGCGCTCGTCGACGAGGGCACCCCGGTCGTCGTGGTCGACCACGGCGAGCACCGGATGCAGGCGAACATCGCCGAGGTGCGGGCCCGTGGCGGCTTCGTCATCACCATCGGCGGCGAGGGCTCGGACATCCCCGCGCTCGCCGGCCGCGCGACCGGTGGCCTCACCTGGGGCGCGAGCACCGCGCCGTGGGGGCCGCTCGAGGCGGTCGTGCCGCTGCAGATGCTCGCCCGCGAACTCGCGCTCCAGCTCGGGTGCGACGTCGACAAGCCCCGGAACCTCGCGAAGTCGGTGACGGTCGAATAGCCAGGCACCGGCCCGTGAACCGCCTGACGGTGTTCCTCGCCGTCCTCGCCGGACTGACGATCGTCGCGACCGCCGCGGTCGTCGTCTGGGCGCTCTCCACCTGACCCCTGTCGGGTCGCTGACCGTTCCCTCCCGGGGCCCTGGCGGTGGGCCCGCTCCTCGGGCGGGGCTGCCATGCTGGTCGCTTGACCACCGCAGCCCCGCCCCTCGTCTTCGTCGCCCTGCTCGTCGGGGCCGCCCTGCCGTTCGTCCCGGTCGTCGGCCGGGCCGCCCGCATCGCCGCGACGATCGTGCACGAGGTCGGCCACGTCGTCGTCGTGGTGCCGTTCGGCGGGCAGATCCGCCGCATCGACCTGCACCCGGACGGCTCCGGCGAGGCCTGGGTCCAGCTCGGCCGCGTGCCGGGCGCGATCCGCTGGCTCGTGCGCGTCCTCAACCTGTACGCCGGCTACAGTGCGCCGCTCTGGGCCGGGGTGCTGCTCGTGACCGGTGTGCTGCACGGGTCGCGGTGGCTGCCGGTCGTCGTGCTCGGCGTGGTCGGCGTCGTCGCCCTGCTGTTCGTGCGGAACTGGTTCGGGCTGCTCGTGGTGGTCGGCTTCGACGCGCTCGCGCTGTGGGTCGCGGTCCGACCGTCGGACGCCACGGTGCTCGTCGTCGCGGCCGTCGGGGCGCTCTTCGTGGTGGACGGCCTGCGGTCGGTGGTGCAGGTCGCACGGTGGCTGCTCACCGGTGCCCGGGTGCAGACGGACTTCCACATCGCTGCGGCCGAGATGCGGGTGCCGGCGTCGCTGTGGTTCGTGCTGTTCGTCGCGGTGAACGCCGTGGCGGTGTGGCTCGCACGGGTACCGCTCGCCGAGTCGTGGGAGGCCGTCGCCGCGGGGGTCCGCGCGCTGGTCTGACGCGCGGGGCGCGGCGGCGCCGGTGCCGGTGCCGGTGCCGGGACGGCTGTCGAACGACACGTCCGCTGTCGCACGACGACGGCGATGTCGTCTGTGCCCGTCCGCAACCGTTGCACACGCGCTGCGACGACGACGACGCTGTCGCACCACGACGGCGATGTCGTACCGCCCGCCCCGTCCGTCGCACCCGGGAACCGCCCGGAACCCGGCCGCCTGTCCCCTACGGCCGCCGTCGGCCTGCCACGATGGCCGGATGCGCCTCGACGACGTGACGACCGCCCTCGCCCGGACGCCCGACGACGTGCCCGGGGTCCCCGCGGCACGCCGGTTCGTCGAGCAGCACGGTGACGCAGCACTCCGGCGCGAGGGCGGGCCGGAGCACCTCACCGCCTCGTGCTTCGTGTTCTCCCCCGACCTCGAGCGGACCCTGCTCTGCCTGCACCGGAAGGGCGGGTTCTGGGTGCAGGTCGGCGGCCACCTCGAGCCGCAGGACACCTCCCTTGCGGCCGCCGCCCGCCGAGAGGCACGTGAGGAGTCCGGGATCGCCGGCCTCGAGCTGCTCGACGGCAGCGTCGTCGACGTCGACCGGCACGACCTGCACAGCGGGTTCGGGATCTGCGCCGCGCACTGGGACGTCGGCTTCGTCGCGCTGGTCGACCCGGAGGACCCGTCAGCGGCGACGGCGGTCAGCGACGAGAGCGACGACGTCCGGTGGTTCCCCGTCGAGGCGCTCCCGGACGCGGTCCCGTCGACGTTCCCACACCGGCTGCTCGCGGCACGCGAGGCAGCACGCGACGCCACGCGCACCGCAGTGCGCGAAGCCGGCCGCAGCACAGCACCCGCTGCCTCCCGCGACGACTGACCCACGCACGCAGGCTCACTCCCAGGGGTGCTGCTCCAACGCCACCGGATCGATGACCTGCCCACCGGCGACCACGAGCGCCCGCGGGACCCGCCGCACGAGTGCGTCCATCGGGTTCTCCGCATCGACGAGCACCACGTCCGCCCGAGCCCCCGGCACCAGGTCGTGCACCTCGTCCGTGACGAACGCGGCGCCGTCCCGCGACGCGATCTCGACCACCCGACGGAGGTCCTCGTCCCGCACCACTCCCCCGGCCCGCGCGTACTGCCAAGCGATCCCGAGCAGGTCGCCGTCGCCGTAGGGGCTCCACAGGTCGCGGATCCCGTCCGTCCCGAACCCGAACCGGACCCCTGCCTCGTCGAACTCGTGCAACGGGAGCTGGCGCATCCGCAGCGGTGCGACGGTCGTCATCGTGACGCCGAGGCCCGCCATCCGTTCGAGCAGGTCGCGGCGCCGGACCGGGTCGACGTCCACGACGGCGAAGCCGTGCGCGATGTTCACCTTCCCGGGAGCGATCCCGTCCCGCTCCACCCGGTCGAGCACGAGGTCGATCGCGAACGCGCCGAGGTCCGCCGGTTCGTGCAGGTGCAGGTCGATCCCGCAGCCGGTGTCCGCCGCGATCGCGAACAGGCCGTCGAGCTGGCCGACCGGATCACGGTCGATGAGCGACGGGTCGAGGCCGCCGACGTGCGCGACCCCGGCGAGCGCCGCCTGCCGGAGGAGGTCGAGCACGCCGGGTCGGCGGAGGACCCCGTCCTGCGGGAAGGCCACGATCGACACCTCCACGGCGCCGTCGAGTGCCTCGGCCGCCGCCTGCACCGCGTGGACCCCGCGGAGGCCGACGCCGAGGTCGACGTCGACGTGGGTCCGGACGCGCGTGGTGCCGGTCCGGAGCCCCTCGCGGAGCACCCGGGTGGCGACGTCGACGCCGGGGATGCCGAGTGCGTCGCGACGGGCACGCTCGTGTGCGATGCGGCCCTGGGTGCCGCCCTCGCCGCCGTACGACTCCCACGGCCGGCCCCACCAGCTCTTGTCGACGTGCGCGTGGGCGTTGACGAGGCCGGGCAGCGCGAGCAGCCCGGAGCCGTCGACGACCGTCACCCCCGCAGCCGCGATCGACCCGACGGACCGCACGCCCCCGCCGACCCCGCTCGGCTCCACCGCGACGATCCGGTCCCCTGCGATGTGCACGTCGGCCGGGTCACCTCCCCACGGGCGGACGGAGCGGAGGACCAGGTCGACGTCGTCGTGGAGCATGCGACCAGCCTGGCAGACGACAGGCGGACGCCGAGCAGGCCGACGGGCGAACTCCGAGCAGGCCGACGGGCGGACTCCGAGCAGGCCACCGTCCCGCACCCGGCACCGGATTGGACCGGCCACCCGTAACCGGGTGCAGCATTCGACGGTCCGCGCGGCGCGGCGTGCAAGGGTACCGACACCCGACGACCGTGGAGGACCCGATGACCGACGAGGAGCGCGCCGACGCGGCGCACGGCTTCGCGACCGAGCAGGTGCACGGCGGTTTCGTGCCGGACGCGGCGCACGGAGCACGGGTCCCGGCGATCCACATGTCCTCGGGGTTCGTCTTCGACGACTTCGACCAGGCCCGTGAGCGCTTCGCCGGGTCGGACGACGGTTACACGTACACCCGGCTCGGCAACCCGACGAACGCCGACGTCGAACGGCGCGTGGCCCTCCTCGAGCGGAGCGCCGAGGCGATCCTGGTCGGCAGTGGGCAGGCGGCCGTGACCGTCGCCCTCCTCGGGTTGCTGCAGGCCGGCGACCACGTCGTCAGCGCCCGGAGCATCTACGAGGGCACGCGCGGCCTGCTGGTGCAGAACCTCGGTCGGCTGGGCATCGAGGTGGACTTCGTCGGCGACGCCCGCGACCTCGACGCCTGGGCGGCGGCGGTCCGCCCGAACACGAAGGCGTTCTTCGCCGAGACGATCCCGAACCCGAAGAACGACGTCCTGGACATCACGGGCGTGGCCGACGTCGCACACCGGGCGGGCGTTCCGCTCGTGGTCGACAACACCCTGGCGACCCCGTACCTCGTCCGTCCGGTCGAGCACGGTGCGGACATCGTCGTGCACTCGGCGTCGAAGTTCCTCTCCGGGCACGGCGCCGGCCTCGGCGGGGTCGTCGTCGACGGCGGCACGTTCGACTGGTCTGCGGCGCCCGAGCGGTGGACGCACCTGACGAGCCCGGAGCGTTCGCTCGGCGGGCAGAGCTACGTCGAGCGGTTCGGCAGCCGCGCGTTCGTCGTGTACGCACGCGACGTGATCGCCTCGCGCATCGGCCCGACGCCGTCGCCGTTCAACGCGTTCCTGCTCCGCCAGGGCATCGAGACGCTGAGCCTGCGCGTCGAACGCCACAGCGCGAACGCGCTGGCGATCGCGGAGTACCTGGACCAGCAGCCGGAGGTGACGAGCGTCGACCACGCGGGTCTCGCCTCCAGTCCGTTCCACGACCTCGCCCAGCGCTACCTGCCGCGTGGGGCCGGTTCCGTCTTCGCCTTCACCCTCGCCGGCGGCGAAGCCGCCGCACGGACCTTCATCGACGCGGTGGAGCTGTTCAGCCGGATGACCCACCTCGGCGACGTGCGGTCGCTCATCCTGCACCCCGCGACGACCACCCACGCGGGCCGCACGCCCGAGGAGCGCGCCGAGCAGGGCATCGACGACGGCTTGATCCGCCTGTCGGTCGGCATCGAGGACGTCGCGGACCTGGTCCGCGACCTCGAGCGCGGTCTCGCCGCGGTGCGCGCGGGTCGCGTCGACACGGCGGCGAGCACCGGCCTGGAGGCACGGGTCGGGTCCGTCTCGGACCTCGCCGCGCTCGCCCACACCGTCCCGCAGGGCCACGTCATCGCCGAGGAGCTCTGACGGTGGCGGAGCTGCAGCACTTCGGGTACTTCTTCTCGCGTGGGTTCGGTCCGCAGGCCTGGGGTCGGGACGACTGGCACTGGGGTCACGACTGGACGAAGCCGGACCTCTACCAGCAGTCGGTGCGGGCGTTGGAGCAGGCCGGGATGGACCTCGTCATCGCCGAGGACGCGATCTCGCTCGGCAACCCGTCGACGCTCGACCTCCGCATCCGGCAGGCCTACGGCGGTCCGAAGCACGACCCGCTGCTGCTCGCGCCGTACCTGTTCGCCGCCACGTCGCACATCGGGATCGCCCCGACCATCAACGCCGGGTTCACGCCGCCGTACCTCGCCGCACGTCAGGCCGCGACGCTCGCGCACCTGTCCGGCGACCGGTTCGGCCTCAACGTCGTCACGGACACCGGGAGCGCGCGGCACGCCGGGCTCGCGCCGTTGCCGCACGACGCCGCGTACGACCGTGCCGAGGAGTGGCTGCAGCTCGTACGCCGGCTCTGGCACTCGTGGGGGTCGGACGGGTACGTGGCCGGCGCCGCCGGGACGGGCGGTGTCCACGGCGACGGCCGCGCCCCGGGCGACGGTGCCGGCTGGCACTTCGCGGACGGTGACGCGCTCGATGCGTTCCACCACGAGGGCGCCTACTTCAGCGCTGACGGGCCGCTCAACGCCCTCCCGCTCGACACCGACCCGGTGATCGTCTCCCCCGGTGGGTCAGGCCGCGGGCTGGGGTTCGCCGGCACGCACTCGGACGTGCAGCTCGCGCTCGCGCCGCTCTCGGCCGGCGCGGTCCGGGACTACCGAGCGCGGGTGCTCACCGCCGCGTCCGACGCCGGCCGATCAGCCGCCGACATCCGGGTGCTCTTCGTCCTCAAGCCGGTGCTCGTGTCCTCCCCGGAGGAGGCCGACCGCATCGTCCGCGCCTCGGCCGACCCGACGGACGAGGCCCTGCGTGCCGCCGCGATCGCGTGGTCGAGCGACTCCGAGACCGACCTGCTGTCGCTCGACCTCGACGCACCGATCCCCGCCGGGACCTTCGGCGACCACGTGTCCGCCGGCACGATCCGCGGGCTCGTCGGGGACACCCCCGACGCACCGCTGCGCGAACTCCTCACCCGGAAGGCCCGGCTCGGCAGGATCACCACGAGGGACGGCTTCGTCGGCACCGCGGACGAGTTGGCCGACTTCGTCGAGGAGCTCGGCGCGGACGCGGACAACGACGGCTTCATCTTCTCGGGCGACCTGCACCCGGCGCAGGTGTACCGGATGCTCGGTGACCTCGTCCCGGTGCTCCGGCGGCGCGGGCTGCTGCGGCGCGAGTACGGCGACGGTGGCATCCGCGGCAACCTGTTCGACTTCTGACCCACGAGACGGACAGGAGGCCCGTGGCGGTGTCGCCACGGGCCTCCCGTCCGTCTCGTGCAGCGTCGCGTGACGCTGCGCTCAGTGGTGGACCGGCTCCACCACGTTGGACTCCTCGACCTCGCGGACGTCCTCGGCGGTGCGGAGGATCTCCTCACGCGTGCTCGCCGAGTTGATCGCCCAGTAGTAGATCACCAGCGAGAAGGCCGCCACGACGACGATGTCGACCCACAGCGGGAACACCGGGTTCGTGAGCGGACCGAAGTCGCTCAGGAACACGATGAGTCCCATGCCGACCAGGTAGGGCAGCAGCCACTGCGCCGCCTTCCAGTCCCACCGCGGCCGGACGCTCGAGGCGCCGCGGAACACGTTGTTCAGGACGATGACGACGGCGCCGATGAGGATCGCGACGCCGAGCTTCCAGTCGGTGTCCCACCCGGTCCAGAGGATGATGAGGTTCGCCACGATGAACGCGATCGGCGAGAACACCGCGGCGGCCGGCATCCGGTACGGGCGCTCGATCTCGGGGATGCGCTTCCGGAACGCGCCGAGGGCGAGCGGTGCCCCGGCGTACATGAGCACCGAGGCGCTCGTGATGAGGCTGACCAGCCCCTGCCACGACGGGAACGGTGCGAAGCAGGCGCAGCCGACCACGAACGCGGTGACGAGGCCCACCCACGGCACGCCGGCCTTCGTCGTCCACTCGAACGCCTTCGGGAAGTACCCGTTGCGGCTCAGACCGTAGGAGATGCGGGTCGTCGCGGTGACGTAGATGAGGCCGGTGCCTCCGGGCGAGATGATCGCGTCGATGAAGATGATCACGGCGAGCCAGGTGATGCCGGCGGCCATCGCGATGTCGGCGAACGGGCCGGTGTACTTCGTGAAGTCCGCGGTGGCCCACGAGCCCTGGATCGCACCGGACTGCAGCGCGCCGAGGAACACGACCTGCAGCAGCAGGTAGATCACGAGGCCGATGACGACCGAGCCGATGACCGCGCGCGGGATGTCGCGCTTCGGGTTCTTCGCTTCGCCGGCGAGCTGGTCCGCCTGCTCGAACCCGAGGAACGCGAAGATGATGCCCGACGTGGAGACCGCCGCGAGGATGCCCTTCGCGCCGCCGGGCAGGAAGCCGTCCGCCGCCGTGAAGTTGCTCCCGTGGAACCCGCTGAAGGCCAGGACGATGATGACCAGCAGGGGGATGGCGACCTTCCACCAGGTGGCGGCGGAGTTCGTGTTCGCGAGGATGCGGACACTCAGCAGGTTGACGACCGTGACGACCGCCATGAGGAGGATCGCGACCATGATGCCGGAGCCGGTCAGCAGCTGCTGCGTCTCACCGTTGACGACGACCGTGTGCAGCCACGGGTGCGCGAACTGCCAGTGCTGCGCGTACTTGATCATCGCCTCGACCTCGATCGGCGCCACCGTGACCGACTGCAGCCACGAGAACCAGCCGAACGAGGCACCCGCGACGCCACCGAACGCGATGTGTGGGAAGCGCGCGGTCCCGCCCGCGATCGGGAACATGCCGCCGAGCTCGGCGTGCACGAGCGCGAGGACGAGGACGGCCACGCCGCCGATGAGCCACGAGATGATCGCGGCGGGACCCGCCGTCTTGAGGGCCTCCTGCGAGCCGAAGAGCCACCCCGAACCGATGATCGATCCGGTCGAGGCCCAGATGAGCCCGATGAAGCCGACGTTCCGCTTCAGGCCGGAGTCCGGCAGCGCCTGTGTCGTCGTCGTTGTTGCCACTGTTGCTCCTGTCGAGTGACGCTGACCCGTGTTCGGGGGCCGCGTGCTTCGACAATGGCACTGGACAGGATGCTCGCCGGATTATTTAACGAGGTGGAAACACAAGTGCTGTATAAGCACTCAGGCTACTTGTCCTTCGACTTCCCCTTCGCCTTGTCGGCCTTCTTCTTCTCGGCCTTCTTGCCAGCTTTCTTCTTCTCGGCCTTCTTGGCAGCCTTCTTCTTGTCAGCCTTCTTGGACGCGTCCTTCTTGTCAGCCTTCTTCGACGCCTCCTCGTGCTCGGCCTCCTCCGACGCCGTCCCCACCACCACCGCAGCCCCCGTGTCCGCAGCGACGTCGACGACCTCGGCCTCGAGCTCGGGAGCGAGTGCGTCCTCCACCCGCTCGACGACGAGCTCCGCGCCGTCCTCCGCGAGCCGGAGCAGGGCCTGCGCCGCACGGACGCGAGTCGACGTCCGGCGGGCGAGGACGTCCGCACGGGCGCCCTCGAGCAGGGACCGCAGCGAACGCTCGGCGACGGAACGACCCCGCGGCGCCGACCGGTCCAGGCGGTCGAGTTCACCGGCGACCCCGGCGACGTCGTCCTCGACGTGCTCGTGCCGCACCGACTCGATGAGGGCGGCGACCGCGGACGCGGCGCGCTCGACGGCCGCTGAACGCTGGTCGAGCACCACGAGCATCTCGAAGACGGCGCCGTAGGACACCGTCTCGAGCCGGACGGGCTCCGCCGCCCGGCCGCGCAGGACGAGCCGGGAGTCGGGCGCGGGGAGCCAGGCGACCAGCGCCGCCACGGTGGCCACGGACCCGACGAGCCGCTCGTACTCCCCCAGCCCGAGGCGCTCCTGCTCACGCAGACGGACACGGATCGCGATCTCCTGCACCACACTCGCACCTTTCGTCCCGGGGGCGCGGGGCGTCCCACCGCGCCGGTTCCCCGAGCGTAGCCCCGTGGGGTGGCAGGACGACGAACGCCCCACTCCGCTGGAGTGGGGCGTTCGGTGACGACTCGGCGTGACAGTGGCCCGACGACCGGCAGGTGGTGGAGATGGGGGGAATCGAACCCCCGTCCATCGCTGCAATTCGACGTCTTCTACGGGCGTAGCCGGATCAGGCGTTCTGCTCGGCCCCGTCCATTGCTACCGGCTTCTTGGACGACGGGCCCAGTCTCAGTGCAAGTCCCGCACGGCCCTGAGGCGCAACCGTGCAGCAAGTCCTCTTGATGACGCCGGGATCAGGTTAGGGGACGGTCACCTGGCCGACGGACTTCATGTGCTGGGCTGCTTACGCAGCGAGAGCGAAGTCAGTGCGCTTGGAATTGGCACTTGTTGTTTTCCACGGATCGTTCACGAGATGACCGTGGGTCCTCGGCCCGCTTCCCGTCGGCACACAGGCAATGTCGAAACCGATCATCCCCATGCAGGCCGGACGTGCGAGCCACTGTCACGCTGTTGAGTTGGCAACCGCCGTTCAGGCGGTGCTCCAGTCTAGTCGACCGGCGTGTGCGGCGCTACTCGCCGACGCGGTTCCGGGTGCGCATCGCCCGCTCGGCCTCACGCTTGTCGGTCTTCTCGCGGAGCGCCTGGCGCTTGTCGAACTCGCGCTTGCCCTTCGCCACCGCGATCTCCACCTTGGCCCGACCGTCGTGGAAGTAGATCTGCAGCGGCACGAGCGTGTACCCGCCCTGCGCGGTCTTGTGCGAGATCTTCACGATCTGCTGCTTGTGCAGGAGGAGCTTCCGCTTGCGCCGTGGCGAGTGGTTGTTCCACGTGCCCTCGGTGTACTCGGGGATGTGCACGGCGTCGAGCCAGGCTTCTCCCCCGTCGATGAAGGCGTACCCGTCGACGAGCGAGGCGCGCCCTTGGCGGAGGGACTTCACCTCGGTGCCCGAGAGCACCATCCCCGCCTCGTACGTGTCCTCGATGAGGTAGTCGTGTCGGGCGCGACGGTTCGTGGCGACGATCTTCTCACCGCGTTCCTTGGCCATGACGACTCCTCCCGAGTCCGTGCGTGCGCCCCGGACCCGGTGTCCGGCGCAGCCTTACAGACTACTCAACACCGACGGCGCAGCGCACCTTCCCGGCGCGCCGCCCGCCCCGAGTCTCGCTGTGAGCGACGGTCCTCGCGGCACCGGCCCCGAGCATTGTCGCTCATGCCGAGACTCGGTCAGCGCGGACCGCAGCGCGCGACCGCAGCGCGCACCGCACCGCGCGCCGCTACACCTTGAGGTAACGGCGGATGGCGACGAACGCCGACAGTCCGGCGAGGAGCACACCGATCACGACCACGGCGGGGACGACGACGGCCGCGTCCCCCATCCCGATGAACGCCGTACCGGAGAACCGGACCGCCAGGTAGTTCCGGACGAAGAACCACACCACGGCGACGATCGCCCCACCCGCGAGGACCGCCCCGATGGCCGCGGCGATCACCCCCTCGAGGACGAACGGCGTCTGGATGAACCGGTTCGACGCGCCCACCAACCGCATGATGCCGAGCTCTCGCCGTCGACTGAACGCCGACAACCGGATCGTCGTGGCGATGAGCAGCACGGCAGCGACGAGCATGAGCGCGGCGATGCCGATGGCCGTGTACGACGACGCGTTGAGCAGGTTGAAGATCGGTTGCAGGTACCCGCGCTGGTCGACGACGCTCTGCACGCCGGCGACCTTCGACAGGCTCTCGACGAGCACGTCCGACTGCGACGGGTTCTTGAGGTTCACCCAGTAGGTCTCGTTGAGGTACTCGGGCTTGACGAACTCGGTCGCCGGCGAGTCCTTGAACTGCTGCTTGAAGCGGGTGAAGGCGTCCTGCTGGTTCTCGAAGTAGAACTTCTCGATGTACGGCTTCAGCGTCGACGAGTCGAGCTGCGCCTTGACCTGGTCGCGCTGGTCCGCGGTGGCCTTCGCCCCGGTGCAGTTGCCGGTGGTGTCGGTGTCGGTGCACAGGTAGACGGCGACCTGCGCCCGGTCGTACCAGTACCCCTTCATCTGGTTGATCTGCATCTGGAGCAGGATCGCCGTGCCGACGAACGTCAGCGAGATGAAGGTCACGAGGACGACCGACACGACCATCGAGGCGTTGCGTCGCAGGCCCGAGCCGACCTCGGACATGACGAGTCCGAGCCTCATCGGATGATCCCCGGGATGGTCTGGATGCCGGTGGTGTTCGACACGGTGTTGCCTCGCTGGATCGGGACGGCCTGGGTCTGGTAGCCGCCGGACTGCTCGTCGCGCAGGATCGTGCCGTTCGACAGCTCGATCACGCGGCGCTGCATCTGGTTCACGATGCTCGCGTCGTGGGTCGCCATGAGGACGGTCGTGCCGCCCTGGTTGATGCGCTCGAGGAGGGCCATGATGCCGGCCGACGTGGTCGGGTCGAGGTTGCCCGTCGGCTCGTCGGCGAGCAGGATCGCCGGCTTGTTCACGACGGCCCGCGCGATCGCGACGCGCTGCTGCTCACCACCGGAGAGCTCGTGCGGCATGCGCGTCGCCTTGCCGGCGAGGCCGACCAGCTTGAGGACGTCGGTCACGGCCTCGCTGATGAAGCCCTTGCTCTTCCCGATGACCTGGAGCGAGAAGGCGACGTTGTCGAACACCGTCTTGTTCGGCAGCAGGCGGAAGTCCTGGAAGACGACGCCGAGGTTGCGCCGGAAGTACGGCACCTTGCGCGACGACAGGGACCCGAGCCGCTGGCCGAGCACGTGGATCTGCCCGCGCGAGGGCTTCTCCTCCTTGAGCACGAGGCGCAGAAAGCTGGACTTCCCGGAGCCGGACGCGCCGACGAGGAAGACGAACTCGCCCTTGAGGATCTCGAGGGAGACGTCGTCGAGCGCGGGACTCGGGTTGCCCGAGTACACCTTGGTGACCTGGTCGAATTTGATCATGACCGGTTCAGGGTAGGTCGGTCCGGGCTGGAACGGGCCGAGGCGCGCGGCTCACGTGTCCGCGGATCCACTCAGTCGTCGTCGGACTGCTTGCGCCAGCGGATGCCCGCGTTGATGAAGCCGTCGAGGTCGCCGTCGAACACCGCGGACGGGTTGTTGACCTCGTGCTCGCTCCGCAGGTCCTTCACCATCTGGTACGGCGCGAGGACGTACGAGCGGATCTGGTCGCCCCAGCTCGCGGTGATGTTGCCCGCGAGCTCCTTCTTCTTCGCGTTCTCCTCTTCCTTCTTCAGGAGGAGCAGGCGCGACTGCAGGACGCGCATGGCTGCGGCGCGGTTCTGGATCTGCGACTTCTCGTTCTGCATCGACACGACGGTGCCCGTCGGGATGTGGGTCAGACGGACAGCGGAGTCGGTCGTGTTGACGGACTGCCCGCCGGGGCCGGACGAACGGAAGACGTCGACGCGGATGTCGTTCTCCGGGATGTCGATCGACTCGGTCTCCGGCATGAGCGGGATGACCTCGACCGCGGCGAAGGAGGTCTGCCGCTTGCCCGCGGCTCCGAACGGCGACATGCGGACGAGCCGGTGCGTCCCGGCCTCGACCGACAGGGTGCCGAAGGCGTAGGGCGCGTCGACCTCGAACGTGGCCGACTTGATGCCGGCCTCTTCCGCGTAGGAGGTGTCCATCACGGTGGTCTTGTAGCCGTGCTGCTCGGTGTAGCGCAGGTACATGCGCAGGAGCATCTCGGCGAAGTCGGCGGCGTCGACACCACCGGCGCCGGCGCGGATCGTGATGACGGCCGGCCGCTCGTCGTACTCCCCGTCGAGGAGGGTCTGCACCTCGAGGTCGCTCATCGTCTGCTGGATCGCCTTGAGCTCGGCCTGGGCCTCGTCCGCGGAGTCCTGGTCGTCGGCCTCGTTCGCCATCTCGACCAGTACTTCGAGGTCGTCGATGCGCGCTTGCGTGTCGGTGATCTTCCGGAGCTCGGACTGCCGGTGCGACAGCGCGCTCGTCACCTGCTGCGCGTGCTCGACGTCGTCCCACAGGTCGGGTGCGCCCGCCTGCTCGCTGAGTTCGGCGATCTCGCGCTGCAGGCGGTCGACGTCGACCACCGAGCGGATGTTGCCGAACGTCTCGCGGAGGGCGGAGAGTTGCTCGGAGAAGTCCAGTTCGACCATGATCGTCGATCCTACCGGCGCAGCACGGCCGGGAGGGACGGCTCGGCTCGACCTGTGGGCGAACGGGTCGACGTGGCCGGCTGTGCAGGGATCGCGTCAGCGGCCGAGGACCGGCTCGCGGGCCGCCATCCCGGCTGCGCTCGCACGCGCCACGGCGTCGGGCAGCGCGGCGAGGAAGGCGTCGACGTCGGCGTGCGTCGAGGTGTGCCCCAGCGTGATCCGCAGCGCACCGCGGGCGTCCGCCTCGCTGAGCCCCATCGCGAGCAGCACGTGCGAGGCCTCGGGGACCCCCGCCTGGCACGCCGAGCCCGTCGACACGGCGACCCCGGCGGCGTCGAGCAGGAACAGGAGCGAGTCCCCCTCGCACCCGGGGAAGGTGAAGTGCGCGTTGCCCGGGAGCCGGTCGACCGGGTCGCCCATGAGGACGGCGGACGGCACCGTCGCCCGGACGCCAGCGACCAGTCGGTCCCGCAGTGCACGGACCTCCGGGTGCAGCACCGAGCCGTCGGCGGCGATCGCGGACGCCGCCGCGCCGAACGCCGCCGCCGCCGGGGCGTCCTGCGTCCCGCTCCGCACCTGGCGCTGCTGTCCGCCGCCGTGGATGAGCGCCTCGACGGTGGCGCGGCGGCCGAGGACGAGCGCGCCGGCCCCCACCGGGCCCCCGACCTTGTGGGCCGAGACGCTCAGGGCGTCGAGGCCGGAGTCGCGGAACGACACCGGCACCTGCCCGTAGGCGGCGACCGCGTCGCTGTGCACCGGTACGCCCGCCGCGTGCGCAGCATCCACGATCTGCCGCACCGGCTGGATGGTGCCCACCTCGTTGTTGGCCCACAGGAACGTGACCAGGGCGACGTCGTCGGCGGAGGCGAGTCGTGCCTCCAGGGCGGCCGTGTCGACGCGCCCCTGCGCGTCCAGCGGCACCACGTCGACGACCGCACCCTCGTGACGAGCCAGCCACTCGACCGTGTCGACGGTCGCGTGGTGCTCGCCCGCCGGGACCACGATCCGGGGACGCGGACGCTCCTGCTGTCGAGCCCAGAACATGCCCTTCACGGCGAGGTTGATGCTCTCCGTGCCGCCGGAGGTGAAGACGACCTCGACCGGGTCGGCGTCGAGGGACCGCGCCACCGCGGCCCGCCCGTCCTCGAGGAGCATCTTCGCGTGCTGCCCGGCGCTGTGGATCGACGAGGGGTTGCCGACGGTCTGCAGCGCTGCGGTGAACGCGGCGAGCGCCTCCGCGGTCATCGGCGTCGTCGCGGCGTGGTCCAGGTAGACCGTCACACTGCTCTCCCATCGACGAGGGTGCCCCCTGATCGGGCGTTTCCAGGATACCCGCGGGCCCTCGTACCCTGGTGACCATGCACGAGACCGCGACCGACGCCCTGCCGGGGATCGTCCTCGGCGACGGCGGGGCGCGGTTCACGGTCCGCTCGGCGTCGGCGACGGGCATCACGCTCGTGGTGGCCGGACGCGGCGCACACCCGCTGCGCCGCGTCGACGAGTCCGGCGACACCTGGTCGGCCGAGGTGCCCGGCGTCCGGGCGGGCGACCGCTACCACCTGCTCGCGACCGGCCCGGCCGGACCGCGGCACGCGTTCGACGCGGCGGCCCCGCTGCTCGACCCGGCGGCCCGGGGCATCGTGCCCGTGGTCGACGCCGGCGCGAGCGTCCGCTGGACGTCCGAGGTCGTGGACGAGTCCTTCGACTGGGGCGACTCGGTGGCACCGCGGACCCCGCTCGACCGGGCGGTCGTGTACGAGGCGAACGTCCGGACCCTCACGGCCGCGAACCCGCACGTCCCCGAGGACCTCCGCGGCACGTACGCCGGGATCGCGCACGAGAGCACGATCGCGCACCTCCACCGCATCGGCGTGACCACCCTCGAGCTGCTGCCGGTGCACGCGTTCGACACGGAGCGGTGGCTCCGGGACGCCGGGCGCGAGAACGCGTGGGGCTACAACACCCTCGGGTTCTTCGCGCCGCACGCCGCGTACGCCTCCCCCGCCGCACGGGCCGCCGGCGCGTCCGCGGTCCTCCGCGAGTTCAAGGGCATGGTGCGGATCCTCCACGAGGCCGGGATCCAGGTCGTCCTCGACGTCGTCTACAACCACACCGCCGAGGAGGGCCTCGGCGGCCCGACGACCTCGCTCCGTGGGCTGGACGGCGCCGGGCGTTACCGGTGGGCCGCCGACGCGGACGCGTACTACGACACGACGGGCTGCGGGAACACCCTCGACACCTCCGTCGCCGCCACCGCCGACCTGGTCGTCGACAGCCTCCGCTACTGGGCACGGGAGGTCCGGGTCGACGGCTTCCGGTTCGACCTGATGGTCTCGCTCGCGCGGGACACCCGGCACGTGTTCGACCCGGCGCACCCACTGCTCACGGCGATCCGGGAGCACCCGGACCTGCAGGACGTCGTGGTCGTGGCGGAGCCCTGGGACGTCGGCCCGGACGGGTGGCGCACCGGGTCGTTCGGCGCGGGGACGAGCGAGTGGAACGACGGCTTCCGGAACACCGTCCGGCAGTTCTGGTTGACCGACATCGCGGAGGAGCGCCGCAACGGCGCACCCCGGACCGGCATCGGCGCGCTCGCCGGGGCCCTGACCGGGTCGCGGCACCTCTTCGGCGCCGAGCGCGGACCGCTCGCCGGCGTGAACTTCGTCACCGCGCACGACGGCTTCACCCTGCTCGACCTGGTGTCGTACGACCGCAAGCACAACGACGCCAACGGCGAGGAGAACCGCGACGGCTCGGACGACAACCGGTCGTTCAACCACGGGATCGAGGGCGACACCGCGGACCGCGGTGTGCGCGCCGCACGCGGCCGGAGCATGCGGAACCTCCTCGGGACGCTCCTGCTCTCGGCCGGGGTGCCGATGCTCACGGCCGGCGACGAGCGCAGCCGCACGCAGCACGGGAACAACAACGCGTACGTCGTGTCGGACGACCTGACGCCGGTGGACTGGTCGGACGACGAGGACGCGGAGTCGACGACCGCCACGGTCGCGGAGCTCACGCGGTTGCGCGCGGCGCACCCGGCGCTCCGGCCGACCCGGTTCGGCATCGAGGGGCAGGAGACCCCCGGGGCCTCCCGGATGACCTGGTACGGCCCGGACGGCGGCCCGATGACGGTCGAGGGCTGGGACCAGCCGATCCACCGCGCGCTGCAGTACTTCGTGGAGTCGACCCCGGAGCACGAACCGTACGACCGGGTGCTCGTCGTCGTGCACGGGAGCGGGCGGACGCGGGACATCACGCTGCCGGTCCGCGAGGACGTGCTCGGGTACCGGCTCGCCTGGTCGAGCGAGAAGCACCGCGACCACCAGCGGCTGCGTCCGGCGGGGCAGGTGTTCACCGCGTACGGTCCGGGCATCCACGTGTTCGAGATCGCGTAGGGCGCCGGGCGTCGCGTCGCGGGCATCGCGTCACGGTCGCGACCAGTCGCCGGCCTGGAGGCGCGCGGCGGGCCCGCCACGCGCCTCCAGGCGGTCGCGGTGCCGGTCCGGCGCCGCTCCTCCACAGCCGCCCCGCTCGCGTCCGTCGTCCACACGACACGCGTTCCGGAGAACGCCGACGCGCCTTCCGGGTAGCGTCGGCTCCGTGGCCACCGCAGACCGACCCCGGCGACCGAAGCCCGGGCGCATCCCCATCACCCAACTCGCACCGACGACGCCGAACGGGTACCCGAGCAAGGCGTTCGACGGCGAGGTGATCACCTTCGGCGCGACCGTGTTCCGCGAAGGGCACGGCATCATCGGCGCCGACCTCGTCCTGGAGCGTCCCGACGGCGGCACCCGCACCGTCCCGCTCACCCTCGTCGCGCCCGGCACGGACCGCTACGAGGCCACCGTGCAGGTCGACCACGTCGGCGTGTGGTCCTGGCACGTCGAGTCGTTCTCCGACGACTGGGCCACCTGGGTGCACGCCGCCCGGCTCAAGATCGCCGCCGGGGTGGACACCGAGGCCACGCTCCTCGACGGCGGTGTCCTGCTGGACCGCCTCGCGAGCGAGACCGACTCCCCCGCCGCGGTCCGGGCCGCGGCACGCATCCGCGACACCTCCCTCGAACCCGCCGAGCGGCTCGCCGCGATCGACGACGCCCGCATCACCGGCGAGGTCGAGGACTCCCCCCTGACCTCGCTGCGCACGCACTCGCCGACGCAGCTGCTCGACGTCGAACGCACCCGCGCCGGGGTCGGCGCCTGGTACGAGTTCTTCCCCCGCAGCGAAGGCGCGAAGAAGAACGCCGACGGCTCGTGGAAGAGCGGTGACTTCCGCACCGCCGCACGTCGGCTCCCCGCGGTCGCCCGGATGGGCTTCGACGTCGTGTACCTCCCGCCGATCCACCCCATCGGGACCACCGCGCGCAAGGGCCCGAACAACACGCTCACCCCGGGCCCGCACGACCCCGGGAGCCCCTGGGCCATCGGCTCGGCCGACGGCGGCCACGACGCGATCCACCCCGACCTCGGCACCGAGGACGACTTCCGCGAGTTCGTCGAGACCGCGAAGAACACCGGGATGGAGGTCGCCCTCGACTTCGCCCTGCAGTGCTCGCCCGACCACCCGTGGGTGACCGAGCACCCCGACTGGTTCACGCAGCGCGCGGACGGCTCCATCGCGACCGCCGAGAACCCCCCGAAGCGCTACCAGGACATCTACCCGATCCAGTTCGACGCCGACCCCGAAGGCCTCGTCGCCGAGGTCCTCCGGGTGCTCCGGCACTGGATGTCGTTCGGCGTGCGCATCTTCCGCGTCGACAACCCGCACACGAAGCCGCTGTGGTTCTGGGAGCGCGTCATCCGGGAGATCCGCGACGAGCACCCCGACACCGTCTTCCTCGCCGAGGCGTTCACCCGTCCAGCGATGATGCGTGCGCTGGCCGAGGTCGGGTTCCAGCAGTCGTACACCTACTTCACCTGGCGGAACACCCGCGAGGAGATCGAGTCGTACTTCGACGAGCTCAGCCACGAGACGAGCGCGTACCTGCGCCCGAACCTCTTCGTGAACACGCCCGACATCCTCACCGAGTACCTGCAGTTCGGCGGACGCGCCGGGTACAAGATCCGCGCCGCGCTCGCCGCGACCGGGGCCCCGACGTGGGGCATGTACTCCGGGTACGAACTCTTCGAGGACGTGGCCCGCCCCGGCTCTGAAGAGAACATCGACAACGAGAAGTACGAGTACAAGCCGCGCGACTTCGCGTTGGCGGAAGCCGAGGGTGCGAGCCTCGCGCCCTACGTCACCATGCTCAACCGCTTCCGCGCCGCGCACCCGGCACTCCGGCAGCTCCGGAACCTGCACGTGCACCACGCGGAGGACCCGGCGATCGTCGTGTACTCGAAGCACCTCCCCGGACGCTTCGTCCGGTCCGGCCGGGACGACACCGTGATCGTCGTCGCCAACGTCGACCCCCACTCCGCCCGGGAGACCACGGTGCACCTCGACCTCGGCGCCCTCGGGCTGGCGACCGAGGAGCCGTTCGACGTCCGTGACGTCGTCACCGGACAGCGGTTCGTCTGGGGTTCGTCCAACTACGTGCGCCTGGATGCCTTCCAGGAGCCCGTGCACCTGCTCGTCGTGGAGGGACCACACCGATGACCGACGCCGACAAGACGCCGAACGACCGCGAGCCGGACGAGCAGGTGACGCCACAGCAGCCGCCGCGCCAGCCCGGCCGCGGCCATGGGCCGAGCACGCCGCCGGTGCCGCCCCCGCCGCCGCCCGTGCTGCCGCGCCGGATGCCGGAGGACACGCCGCGACCGACGCACCCCGCGCAGCACGTCGCCGCTCCGGCACCGTCCGGCCCGCCCGCGGTGCCCCCGGTGCCCCCGGTGCCCTCGGTGCCCTCGCCCACCGCTGCACCGAGGGCGGACGCCGCGCCCGGACCCCGCTACGAGCCCCGGGTCTCCGCTCCCGGCGAGGACCTGCCCGGTGCGCCCGCCGCGCCGAGGGAGTCGCCCGACCGCGACGTCCCCGAATCGGCGACGCTCGCCGGTCACGCCCCGGACAGCGCCCACCCGCGCCACCTGACCACCGCGGCCGACGACGGCACCGACGCCCCGACCTCCGAGGGCGGGTCCCCGATCTCCGAGGGCGGGTCCTCGGCCACCGCGACGAACGATGGCGACCCCGTCGTGACCGGATCGGGTTCCGCACCCTCCCCCGACGGCCCACGGCCCGCTCCTGTCGAGGACTGGCTCCGACAGCAGGTGGCCGAGGCCCGGTGGTCCCAGCCGCACGACGTCCTCGGACCGCACCCGGTCGACGGCGGCACGAGCGTGCGCGTGGTCCGGCACCTCGCCACGGCGGTGCGGATCGTCCGACCGGACGGCGACGACGTCGAGCTGACGCACGAGGGCGACGGACTCTGGGCCGGCGCCACCGCGGGCACGCTCGGGCGCTACCGCGTCGAGGCCGACTACGACCCGGACCCCTCCGGCGACGGCGACGACATCACCTGGACGACCGACGACGCCTACCGGTTCGCCCCGACGATCGGCGAGATCGACCTCCACCTGTTCGGTGAGGGCCGCGACGAGCAGCTCTGGCACCACCTCGGCGCACACCTGCGCACCGAGGACGGCGTCGACGGCGTCTCGTTCACCGTGTGGGCGCCGCGCGCGACCGCCGTACGCGTGATCGGCGACTTCGAGGGCTGGGAGGGCCGCACGACCGCGATGCGTCGCCTGAACGACCTCGGTGTCTGGGAGCTGTTCTGGCCGGGCGCGCTCGAGGGGCAGCGGTACAAGTTCCAGATCCTCACGGACTCGGGCTGGGTGGAGCGCGCGGACCCGTTCGCACGCCGGACGGAGGTGCCGCCGGCGACCGCGTCCGTCATCACCGCCTCGCGCTACACGTGGTCCGACGGCGACACGGCATGGATGGAGCAGCGGGCCCGGACGACCACCCACGACCGACCGATGAGCGTGTACGAGGTGCACCTCGGCTCGTGGCGCCCCGGCCTGTCCTACCGCGAGGTCGCCGACCAGCTGATCGGCCACGTGCAGTACCTCGGGTTCACCCACGTCGAGTTCCTCCCCCTCGCCGAGCACCCGTTCGGCGGGTCCTGGGGCTACCAGGTCACCGGCTACTACGCGCCGACCTCCCGGTTCGGGTCCCCGGACGACCTCCGGTACCTCGTCGACCGGCTGCACTCCGCGGGCATCGGCGTGATCATGGACTGGGTCCCCGGGCACTTCCCGAAGGACGAGTGGGCACTCGCGAAGTTCGACGGGCACGCCCTCTTCGAGCATCCGGACCCCCGACGCGGAGAACAGCTCGACTGGGGCACCTACGTGTTCGACTTCGGGCAGCCCCAGGTGCGCAACTTCCTCGTCGCGAACGCCCTGTACTGGTTCGAGGAGTTCCACATCGACGGGCTCCGCGTCGACGCCGTCGCCTCGATGCTGTACCTCGACTACTCCCGGACCGAGTGGCTGCCGAACATCCACGGCGGCCGCGAGAACCTCGAAGCGATCTCGTTCCTGCAGGAGACCAACGCCACCGCGTACAAGCGCTACCCGGGCATCGTGATGATCGCCGAGGAGAGCACCTCGTGGCCCGGCGTCACCCAGCCGACGAGCGCCGGCGGCCTCGGGTTCGGGCAGAAGTGGAACATGGGGTGGATGCACGACTCGCTCCAGTACATCGGCCGCGAGCCCGTGTACCGCAGCTACCACCACGACGAGATCACCTTCTCGCTCGTCTACGCCTTCAGTGAGCAGTTCACGCTGCCGATCAGCCACGACGAGGTCGTGCACGGCAAGGGCTCGCTGTACGGGAAGATGCCCGGCGACGAGTGGCAGAAGCTCGCCAACGTGCGCGCCTACCTCGCGTTCATGTGGGCGCACCCCGGCAAGCAGCTGCTGTTCATGGGTCAGGAGTTCGCCCAGGTGCAGGAGTGGTCCGAGGCCCGCGGGCTCGACTGGTGGCACGTCGACGACCCGGGGCACCGTGGCGTGCAGAGCCTCGTCGCCGCTCTGAACGGCGTCTACCAGGACACGCCGGCGCTGTGGACCCACGACTCCACGCCCGACGGGTTCGAGTGGATCGAGGGCGGCGACGCGCCGCACTCGACGCTCGGGTTCCTGCGGAAGGACGGCGACGACCGGCTCGCGGTGTTCGTCAACTTCTCCGGGGTCCCCGTCGAGCGTCGCTTCGGCCTCCCGGCTGCCGGGACGTGGCGCGAGGTCCTCAACACCGACGCCGTCGAGTACGGCGGCTCGGGCGTCGGGAACCTCGGCGTCGTCACGGCGGAGGACACCCCGTGGGCGGGACGCCCCGCGTCCGCGCACCTCGTGGTGCCGCCGCTCGGTGCGGTCTGGCTGCAGCTCGAGCGGTAGCGCGACGAGCGACCGCGACGCAGCGCGACGCAGCGCGACCACATGACGGACGGGAGGCCCGGTGCCAGCTGGCACCGGGCCTCCCGTCCGAGCAGCGGTCGCGTCCGTCAGCCGGAGCCGTCAGCGCACGCGCTCCGCGCGTCAGTACAGCGCGCTCGCGAGCCGCCGTCGGGCGGCGACGACGCGGGGGTCGCCGCTGCCGATCAGCTCGAAGTACTCGACCAGCCGGACGCGCAGGGCCTCGCGGTCTGCACCGAACACGGTCGGCACGAGGTCGAGCAACCGGCCGAAGGCGTCGTCGACGTGACCGCCGCTGATGTCGAGGTCGGCGACCGCCATCTGCGCGGCGACGTCCGACGGCCCCGCGGCCGCGGCACTCCGGATCTCGTCGGCCGTGTGCCCCTGCAAGCGGTCGAGCAGCGACACCTGCGCGAGCCCGGCGACGGCCATCTGGTCGTGCGGGTCCTGCGCGATCGCGGTCGTGTACTCCTGGATCGCCGTGGCGTAGTCGCCCTGCTCGATCGCGTCGTACGCGGCCTGGTGGTGCGGCGGCAGCGGCTCCGGCTCGGGCTCGCCCTGGTCGGCGGCGTCCGCCGGGGCGGCACCGTCCACCGCGACCCGCCCCGACACGCCGTTCTGCTCCGCGGCCGCGAGGACCTGCTCGTACACGTCGCGCACCTGCGCCTCGGGCAGCGCGCCGACGAACAGCCCGAGGGGCCGGCCGCCGATGAGCGCGGCGACCGTGGGGATCGACTGCGCCTGGAAGGCCTGCACGAGCTGCGGGTTCGTGTCGGCGTCCACCTTGGCGAGGAGGACCCGTCCGTCGTACTCGGCGGTGAGCTGCTCGAGGATCGGCGACAGCTGCTTGCACGGCCCGCACCACTCGGCCCAGATGTCCACGATGACCGGGACGATGGTCGAGAGCTGCAGGACGTCCTGGAACGTCTGGTCGGTGACGTCGAGGACGAGCGACGGCACGGTCAGGTCAGCGGCGCCGTCGGCACCGGCGGGCACGCCGCCGGCGGGAGCCGCACCGGCCGGAGCGCCACCCGCGCCCGGCGCGGTCGGGGCCGTGGCCGCCGGGCGCTGTGCGCGGTCGACGAGGGACGACAGGTCGACCGCGCCGCGGAGGCCGGACGGGGTCGGGGGGACGTTGCTCATTGGACCTCACTCGCGGCGGTCAGGCCCTGCGTGAAGCCGAGCAGGACCGCCTTCTCATCGGAGCCGACGGGCGGCACGTAGAACAGGACCTGCACGCCGTATGTGGCGCTGATGCCCTTCTTGCTGGAGTCGACGCCCGAGAGCGCCTTCACGGCCCCCTCGGTGTTCACCTCGGCACCGGACGCCGTGGGCGTGACCTTCTCGACCTCGTCGAGGTCGGCGGAGACGAGCGCACCGGCCTTGTCGGTGGCGAACGCGACGGCACCGTCGTCCGGGATCTCGGACGAGTACTCGATCTTCGCGGTGTCGGGCAGCGCCTTCGCCTTCTTGTCCTTGTAGGCCTTGCCGATCGTCTTCCGGAGCGCGTCGTCCTGCACGGCGAACAGGTCGGCGTACTCGCTCGCGGTGTCCTTCGAGAGGATGTCCGCGTAGGCCGTCGCCACCTGGTCCGGGGCGATCGTCAGGAGCTTCGTGTTCGCGGCCAGCAGGGCAGCACCGATCGAGGTCGGCGCGAGCGTCGGGATCTGCGCGTCGGCCTCCAGCGAGACGTCGTACGCGACCTTGTAGGGGTCGCGGGCGGTCTCCTGCGTGAGGGTCAGCGCCTGCGGTGCGGCCGTCTTGGCCGAGCAGTCCGCCGCGGTGATCGCGAAGATCGTCCGGGGCCAGGCGTCGGTCTGCTGCGGCAGCGCCACGCAGACCTCGTCGGCCGAGATCGCCGGCGGGGCGTCCACGTCGGAGTCCTTCGCGCGGATCGTGTAGTTGGCCTTCCGCAGCTCGAGCGCAGCGCCGGTGAACCGCTGGGCGGCGAGCGTGGCGTCCCGTGCGGCGTCGGCCCGCTTCGCCACGGAGGCCACGCGCTGCACGATGCGGGTGATCTGCTGCTTGGTCGCGGCGACCGGCTCGGCCTGGTCTGCGGACCCGGTCGCGGTGGCGGTCGGGGTCGGTGACGCTCCACCGCCCTGCGGCCAGTACTCGGACGAGCACCCGGCGAGTGTCAGGGCGCCGACGAGCAGGACCGGTACCGCGACGAACGCGCGCCGTCCGCGACGACCGCGGCTCGGCACCTGGGCTCCGGCCGCGGCGGCACGGCGGGAGGCGCGGACGCGCGGCGGTCGCGTCCCACCGCTGCGCCGACGCGGGCCCCGGCCACGCCGCTGGTGGAGGACGGCCCAGACGAGCAGCGCGATCCCGCCGAGCAGGAACAACCCGCCGGCGACGAGGAGCGGCCCGACGGACGGCGTCGCCGTGTCTCGGGGCCAGGTCACGGACACGTCGCTCGGGGCTGCGTCCTCGCCGTCGCCCACGATCACGACGGAGACGTCCTGGGGCAGGCGGACCGTGAACTGCCCGGCGCCGTCGTACTCCTGGTACCAGAGGTCACTGCCCTTCGGGTCCGGGACGCTCGTGTCCGTGCCCGTGGTCCGCCCCGTGAGCGAGCCGTCCTCGGCGTCGAAGCGGAGCGTCGTGTGCTCGGCGTCCCCGATCCAGGCCTGGACGTCCGAGGTCGTGCCGTAGGCGGCGAACACGTCACCGGAGCCCCGGACGTTGATCTCCTGGTAGCCGGGGTTGGCGTTCAGCGTCGTGCCCGGGATCACCGTCACCGGGGCGGACGACTTCGCCGTGGACTGCGCGACGAGCGAGGACGGGGGTGCGAAGACGGTGCGCTGACCGACCGCGAGGCCGACCAGCAGCAGGCCGACCACGAAACTGACGATCGCCAGGACGAAGCGCACGGAACTCTCTCCCTACCGCGCCGGGGTGGGGAATCGGCGCCGGATCAGCGGTCCACGATACCGAGCATCCCTGGGGAGTGCATCCCCGCCGGGTGCTCTGCGACTCAGAGTCCTCCGGTCGGGCCCACGCTACGATCGACCCGCGGGCCGCACGGGTCCGCCGGCGAGCACCAGGAGCGACACGTGGCGAACGACGAGGCAGAGTTCGGTTCGGAACTGCGGGGGTACCGCCGCGACGAGGTCGACCGTGCCCTCGGGGACCTCCGCCGCGAGCTCATCAAGTCGAACAAGGACCGCGCGGACGCCGCCAAGGAGATCCGTCTGCTGCAGTCGCGCGTCGCCGACCTCCAGGGTGAGCTCGACGAGGCCGGCACCCCGACGTACAGCGGACTCGGGACCCGCCTCGAGTCGACCCTGCGCGTCGCCGAGGAGCAGTCCACCCGCCTGATCAGCCAGGCCGACATCGACGCCCAGCGCCTCCGTGCGTCCAGCCGTGCGGAAGCCGACCGTCTGGTGCGCGAAGCCAAGGAGGAGGCCCGAGAGACCCTCGAGGACGCCCGTGCCCGCGCCACCGACGAACTCCACCGTGCCCGGGCCGAGGCCGCGGACACGGTCGAGCGCGCCCGTGCCGAGGCCGGTCTCCTGCTGCAGGACGCGCGCAACGAGGGCGCCGCGGTCCGCGGTGCGGCCGTCACCGAGGCCGCCGAGGTCCGCTCGGTCGCGATCCGTGAGACCAACGCCCTCCGCGCGCGGGTCGAGCACGAGGTCGCCGAACTCCGCGAGACCGCGCACCGCGAGTCCGCCGACGCCCGGGCCGCCGCGGCCGACCTCGACCGCGAGACGGAACACCGCCGTTCGGTGTTCGAGGCCGACCACGCCCGTCGTGTCGAGGACCTCGACCGCACGGAGACCGAGCGCCGCGCCGCGCTCGAGCGCGAACTCACCGAGGCCCGCGCGGCCTGGCAGCACGAGCGTGACGAGCAGCAGCGCGTGCACGCCCTCGAGCTCGAGACCGGCCGCGCCGACCTCGCAGCCGAGGTCGAGCGCCGCCGTGCCGACCTCGACACCGAGCTCGCCGACCGCCGCCGCGACACCGAGGAGCAGCTCGCCGCCGCGCGCGCCGAGTGGGAGCGTGAACTCGCGACCGCCCGGACGTCCCTCGAGCAGGAGGTCGAGGCCGCCCGCGCCCAGCTCCGCGTCGACGAGGAGCAGACCCGCGCCGAGAACGCGCGGCTCGTGCAGGAGACCGAGGACCGCATCGCCCGCGAGCTCGAGGAGCACCGGACGCGCATCGAACGGGAGCGTGCCGAGGCCGAGGCCGCAGCCGAGCGGGCCTCGCGCGACCACGAGGCCGAGCTCGCCGCCCGACGCGAGCGCGAACACGGCGAGCTCGACACCGAGATCGCCGACCGCCGTGCCGCGGACATCGGCTCCCTCGAAGCCGAGCGCACCGCACTGCGGCAGGAGATCGACACCGCCCGGGCCGCCCTCGTGCGCGAGCGGGACGAAGCCGCCGCGGAGATCGCCCGGATGCGTGACGATGCCCGGACGACGCTCGAGTCCGAGCTCGCCGCGCGTCGCGACGACGCCGAGCAGGAGTACCTGCAGAAGCACCACGAGACCGTGACCGAGACGCAGAAGTACCTCGACGAGGCGAACCTGCAGCTCGCCGAGGCCACCCGGCGGGCGAGCGAGGCCCGGGAGCGAGCGGAGCGCCTGCAGCAGGAGGCCGACGACCTCGAGCGCACCAGCACCGCCGAGGCGCAGGAGCACGCACGCACGATCGTCGCGGATGCACAGGAGCGGGTGCACCGCATGGTCGAGGACGCCGAGTCCCGGACCGCGGGCATCGTCGCGGACGCGGAGGACCGCCTCGCCGCGATCCGCACCGAGCGTGACGCGGTGGCCGGCTACCTCGAGAACCTGCGGGGCGTGCTGACGCACGCCACGGGTCTCCTCGGCGACCCGGGCGCGCTCGCGGCCGTCCGCCAGGCGCCGGACGCCGGAGCGGACGCCGAGGACGACGCCGACGCCGACGAGCCCCAGGACGTCGACGCGCGCTGACATCGAGACGGACGGGAGGCCCGTGGCGGCGTCGCCACGGGCCTCCCGTCCGTACCGGGGTCGCGTCCGCACCGTCGATGCATCTGGGCGACCCGAGCGACCGCCGCGCCCGTCAGGCGGGCCAGTGCGTCGGCAGCGGGGTGCTCCCGGGCACGACGAGTTCCGCGATGCGGTCGAGGACGATGCGCACGTACCGCTCCCCCACCCACAGGTGCTTCGCACCCTCGATCGGCTCGACGCGCACGTTCGGTGCCAGCGCGAACCGCGCTGCGGCGGCGTCGGGGCGCAGGAAGTCGTCGTGCTCCGGGACGAGTGCGACGACCGGGATGCCCGCGCCCGCCCATGCGGCGAGCTCCTCGTCGCTGGTGCGGTGCAGCGGCGGCGACAGCAGGACGACGCCCGCGACGGTGCCGGCGCGGACGTGCTCCAGGGCGTGCTTGAGGATGACCTCGGTGCCGAACGACCACCCGACGAGCCACGGTGTCGGGAGCCCGCGGTCGACGACGTCGGCGACCGCCGCACGGAGGTCGAAGCCCTCGGAGACACCGTCGCCGAAGCTGCCCTCGGACGTCCCGCGGGGGGAACTGACCGACCGGAAGTTGAAGCGCAGCACCGCGATGTCGGCGAGGGCCGGCAGGCGCGCGGCCGCCTTCTTGAGCACGTGCGAGTCCATGAACCCCTGCGCGGTCGGCAGCGGGTGGAGGGTCACGATCGTGCCCCGAGCGGGCCGACCGTCCGGCTCCGCGAGTTCCCCCACGAGCGTGAGGTGGTCGTCGGTCACGAGCTCGACGTCGGTCCGACGAGCGGGCAGCTCGGTGCCCGAGCGGATCTCGACGGGCTCCTGCGGCGTCGGGTCGTCGGTCGGGTGCACGGTCATGCGATGCTCCAGCAGTGGTTGTGCCAGTGGCGCCGGGACGCCAGGTCGGCTTCGTCGCCGAGGACGCCGTCCGCACGCCAGACGACGACGTGCGCGGTGCCCGGCATCACCGTGCCGCCGCAGCCGGGGCAGACGTACTCCTTCTGCGCCGACGCGGCGGAGACGGGCTGCACCGTGTACTCACGGCCGCGCCGGACCTCGGTCCGCTTCCAGCCGCTCATGAGTCGGTCGAGGCCGGACTCCTCGTCGGGTTCGGGCCCGCGACCGTGCGGTCGCCGCGGCCGGTTGCTCCGCGGCACCCCGGCTGCCGATCAGTACCAGTTGTTGGCGACGCTGTGGGCCCAGGCACCGCAGGGGGTGCCGTAGACACCGGAGATGTAGTTGAGACCCCAGGTGATCTGCGTGGCCGGGTTGGTCTGCCAGTCGGCGCCTGCGGAGGCCATCTTGCTGCCGGGGAGCGCCTGCGGGATGCCGTACGCACCACTCGGGTTGTAGGCGTTGACCCGCCAGCCGGACTCCTTGTTCCAGAGCGAGACGAGGCAGTTGTACTGGTCGGTCCCCCATCCGCGGGCGGAGACCATCTGCTGGGCGATCGCCTGCGCGCTGCCCGGGTCGGGCGTGGCCGCGGTGGCGGCGAGGGTGTTCGTGGCCGAGACCTGGGTCGACGCAGCCGCGTCGGTGGTGGTGTCGTCCGTGGCCGTGGCGTCAGCGGTCGCGTCGGCCGTCGGGGCCTTGGTCACCTTCGGCTTCGGCACGGTGACGTCGTAGCCGTCGCGCCCGGCGTCGAAGGCTGCGTAGGTGCCGTGCGGCGTGAACTGCTGGGGCGCGGCTGCCGGAGCCTTGGCGAGCACGGCGGACTGCACCGCTGCCTGCGCGACGTCGGGCTGCATCGGGTTGAAGAGGGACCCGCCCACGAACCCGAAGACCGCGAAGAAGGACAGCGCCGGGATCGTCGCACGCTTGCGCATGAACGAGTTCACGCCGCGCATCGGCGCGTCCTGCGCGGGGGCCGCGACGGCCCGCGCGCGACGCTGCTTGACGATGCGCGGGTCGGCCGGCGTCCGCGGGACGGCGTGCGCGACCGAGGCGTCGGACACCCGGTTCGCCGCGACCGACTTCGGCGCGATCGCCACCGGACCGGTGACCTCGGGGACCGTCTGCGGAGCGGCCGTCGCGAGCGACGTGTCCGCGGTGAGGACCGAGGAGCCCACCGTGCGGGTTCGGTTCAGTGCCGCGCGGCGCTCACCCGAGACCGTGCGGTCGAGGTGCTCGCGAGGATCGCGGTCGGAGCTGGAGTCTGCCGTGTGCCTGCCCATGAGTCCGACCAGGATAACGGAAGCATCACGGAAAGCGAAGCACCGGTCACCCCGCGCGTCGTCAGCGCACGGCGAGCATGACCTCGACGACCGCGTCGAGGAGTGCGTCCACCTGTGCTTCGCGGTAGCCGCCGTGCTTCGGACGGAACACGACGGACCGGACCTCGGTCAGGCTGAGCGGCTTGCCGTCGCGGAAGTAGCCCGCGAGCCGCTCGGCGAAGGCGTCGACGTCCTTCGTGTGGTACCCGGTGCCGAGGAAGCTCGTCCGGGAGAACCGCTGGCCGTCCGGGCGCTCCAGGCGGGCGACGACGTCGGACGCCTTGGTGCGTGCTTCGGCGTACCAGGCCTTCTGGCCGCTCGAGGCGATCTCGCGCTCACGCTCACGTGCGGCGAAGGCGTCCTCGAGGCGTTCGAGCGCGGCGTCGACGTGCGCGGTGGAGTAGCCGCCCTTGCGCATCGAGAACGCGGTCGCCCGGATCTTCGCGGCCTCGAGACCCGGCTCGGTGTCGTTCGCCGTGTAGGCACGACGTGCGTCCTCGAGGAAGCGCTCGACCTCGTCGACGTCGTACCCGAGGGTCTTGCGTGCTGCGTTCGGGAAGGTGGTGGCCACGGCGACATTCTGCCAGGACCGTTCCCTGGTGCGACCTGGACGCGCGGACGGGGGCGCTCAGGCTCGCGCTCGACCGACGGCTGGCGGTCTGCGCTCGCGGCGCAGGACCGCGCTCGCGCCTCAGTGGTTGACGATGAGGTACAGCACGTAGGCGACCGCGGCCGACGGCAGGATGCTGTCGATCCGGTCGAGCAGCCCACCGTGCCCGGGGAGGAACGACGAGATGTCCTTGATCCCGAGGTCGCGCTTGATCATCGACTCGGTGAGGTCCCCCAGCGTCGCGGAGCCCGAGATCAGGACACCCAGGACCACCCCGGTCCACCAGGGCAGTCCGAGGAGCAGCCAGCTCACGATGATCCCGACGACGATGCTCGCGGCGACCGACCCCGCGAAGCCCTCCCACGTCTTCTTCGGGCTGATGCGCGGCGCCATCGGGTGCTTGCCGAGGTTGAGCCCGGTCGCGTAGGCCCCGGTGTCGACCGCGACGACCACGAGGATGAACGCGATCACCCAGAACTGCCCGTCCCGTTGTGCGGAGAGCAGGACGACGCAGGCGCCGAGCAGCGAGATGTACGCCTGCACGAACAACCCGTTCGTCAGGTCACGGACGACGTTCCCCGCAGGCGGCTTCGTCCCGCCCGTCGCGACCTCGACGAGCCGCCAGGCGCTGATCAGCACGATGCCGCCGAGGAGCGTGAAGAGCGCCGCCGCCTGACCGAACAGGAACGCCGCCGGGACGACCGCGATCGCCACGGCGACGCTCGGGATCCGCGGCACGTCGCGCCCGGCGAAGCGCATGGCGCTCGCGAGCTCGTACACGCCGACGCCGAGCAGGAACGCCGCGACCACCATGAACGCGGGCTTCCAGATGAGGAGCGCCCCGAGCATGACGACCGCGAACGCGAGCGCGATGCCGATCGCCGCCGGCAGGTTGCGCCCGGTCCGCGCCGTCAGTGCCTCGTTCCGCGCGTCGAAGTCCGCCCGACGCTGCCGGATCGACGCCTCGAAGTCGGACCTCGCCGCCCGAGCCCGGGCGTCGAAGTCCGACCGCGCGGCCCGTGCCCGGGCGTCGAGGTCGTGTCGGAGTCCGCGCTTGGCGGGTTCCTCGGTCGTGGGGCGCTCAGCGCCCTGGTCGTGACGACGCATCAGACCTCGAGGAGTTCGGCTTCCTTCTTCTTCAGCGCGTCGTCGATCTGGTCGACGTGCTTCTTCGTCACGACGTCGAGCTCCTTGTCGGCGCGGGCGATCTCGTCGTCCGAGATCTCGCCCTTCAGCGCGTCGAGGTCGTCCTTGGCCTTGCGACGGATGTTGCGCACGACGACCTTGTGGTCTTCACCCTTGCCGCGGACGAGCTTCACGAACTCCTTGCGGCGGTCCTGGGTGAGCTCCGGGATCGTCACGCGGACGACCTCGCCGTCGTTCGACGGGCTGGCGCCGAGGTTCGGGAACGTCGCGATCGCGCGCTCGATCTCCTTGAGCGCGGACTTGTCGTACGGCGTCACCACGAGGGTGCGCGCCTCCGGCGTCTGCATACCGGCGAGCTGCGCGAGCGGCGTCGGGGTGCCGTAGTAGTCGACCGGGATCTTCTGGAAGAGCGCGGCGTTGATCCGCCCGGTGCGGACGGTCGAGAAGTCGTCCTTGGCGACCTCCACGGCCTTCGCCATCTTCTCGGTGGCTTCGGTCAGGACATCACTGATCACGGTGGTTCTCCTTCGGTACTGCGTCGAGTCTAGTCAGCGGTCGAGGTCAGTTGCTGACCACCGTGCCGATGCGCTCGCCCCGGATGGCCGCCGCGACGTTGCCCTCGCCCTCCATGCCGAAGACGTGCATCGGCATGCCGTTGTCCATGCAGAGCGAGAACGCGGTGGCGTCGACGACCTTGAGGCCCTTGAGGAGTGCGTCCTGGTAGGTCACGTGGTGCAGCTTCTCGGCCGAGGCGTCCTTCTTCGGGTCGGCGGTGTACACGCCGTCGACGCCGTTCTTCGCGACGAGGACCTCGTGCGCGTCGATCTCCAGCGCCCGCTGCGCCGCGACCGTGTCGGTCGAGAAGTACGGCAGGCCCGCACCCGCGCCGAAGATGACGATCCGGCCCTTCTCGAGGTGCCGCTCGGCGCGCCGCGGGATGTACGGCTCCGCGACCTGGGTCATGCTGATCGCTGACTGCACGCGGGTCGCGGCTCCCGCCTGCTCGAGGAAGTCCTGCAGGGCGAGCGCGTTCATGACGGTGCCGAGCATGCCCATGTAGTCGGCACGCCCGCGGTCCATCCCGCGCTGCGAGAGCTCGGCCCCGCGGAAGAAGTTCCCGCCGCCGACCACGATCGCGACCTCGACGTCCTGTGCGGCGGCCGCGATCTCCTTCGCGATCGTGCTGATGACGTCCGGGTTCACCCCGAGCGACCCGGCGCCGAACGCCTCCCCCGACAGCTTCAGCAGGACGCGGCGCCGTCCGGTCTTCTCGTTCGTCATGTGGTCGCACCCTTCGTCGAATGTCTCGTGGGAATCTACTCGCGCACCCCACGGCGCGCGAAAAACGGGGCCCGGAACCAGGTGTTGGTTCCGAGCCCCGTCACGGGTTCGTTACGCGCCGACCTTGACGCGGGCGAAGCCCTGGATCGTGATGCCGGCGTTCTCGGCGGCCTTCGCGACGGAGATCTTGTTGTCCTTCGCGTAGTCCTGCTCGAGGAGCGCGACCTGCTTGCGGTACGCGTTCAGACGACCCTCGACGATCTTCGGGAGGGCGGCCTCTGGCTTGCCCTCCTCGCGCGTGATCGCCTCGACGGTCGCGCGCTCCTTCTCGATGTCCTCGGCCGGGATCTCGTCACGGGTGAGGAACGTCGGGTTCGCGAACGCGATGTGCTGCGCGATCGAGCGGGCCTCGGCCGCGTTGTCACCCTCGTAGGCGACGACGACGGCGATCTGCGGCGGGAGGTCCTGCGACGTCTTGTGCAGGTAGATCTCGAAGGCCGAGCCCTCGACACGGCGGACCGTGCGGATCTCGATCTTCTCGCCGAGCTGCGCGGCGGCCTCGTTCACGACGTCGAGGACGGTCTTGCCGTCGACCTCGGCGGCGTTCGCCGACGCGACGTCGGTCGCGTCCGCGGCGGCGACGGCCGCGAGGACCTTGTCGCCGAGCGCGACGAAGCGCTCGTTCTTCGCGACGAAGTCGGTCTCGCTGGCGAGCTCGACGACGGTCGCGGCGCCGTTCGCGGCCGAGGCCACGACGATGCCCTCGGAGGTGGCGCGGTCGTCGCGCTTGGCGACGGCCTTGGCACCCTTGATGCGGAGGAGCTCGACGGCCTTGTCGTAGTCGCCGTCGGCCTCGACGAGCGCGTTCTTGGCGTCCATCATGCCGGCGCCGAGGTCGTCACGGAGCTTCTTCACGTCAGCAGCGGTGAAGTTTGCCATTGACTGGAGTCCTTTCTGGACTTGCGTGTGTGGGACGTGGAGAGGGGCGTCGGACCGGTCCGGTCCGACGCCCCCGGATGTCACTCGGCGGAGGTGGCGTCCGCGTTCTTGGAGGCCTCGGCGACGGGCTCGCCGATCTCCTTCTCGGCGACCTGCGCGTCGGCGTCGTTCTCCTCGACCGGCGTCTCGGCGGTCGGGGCCTCGGCGGCGGGCGCCTCGGCAGCGGCCGGCGCGGCCTGCTCGCCACCGAGGAGCTCCTGCTCCCACTCGGCGAGCGGCTCGGCCTCGTCCTCGTCGCCGCCGTTGTGGCGGGTCTTGAGGCCCTCGGCCGCGGCGTCGGCGACGATGCGGGTCAGGAGACCGACGGAGCGGATCGCGTCGTCGTTGCCCGGGATCGGGTACGTGATCTCGTCGGGGTCGCAGTTGGTGTCGAGGATGCCGATGATCGGGATCCCGAGCTTCTGCGCCTCGTCGACCGCGAGGTGCTCCTTCTTGGTGTCGACGATCCAGAGCGCGCTCGGGGTCCGCGTGAGGTTGCGGATGCCGCCGAGGGTCTTGTGGAGCTTGTCCAGCTCGCGCTTCTTGATGAGGAGCTCCTTCTTGGTGAAGCCCTTCGTCGTGTCGTCGAAGTCGATCTCCTCGAGCTCCTTCATGCGCGCGAGGCGCTTGGAGACCGTCTGGAAGTTCGTGAGCAGACCGCCGAGCCAACGCTGGTTGACGTACGGCTGGCCGACGCGGGTCGCCTGCTCGGCGATGGAGCCCTGCGCCTGCTTCTTGGTGCCCACGAAGAGGATCGTGCCGCCGTGCGCGACCGTCTCCTTGACGAAGTCGTAGGCGCGGTCGATGAAGGACAGCGACTGCTGGAGGTCGATGATGTGGATGCCCGAGCGCTCGGCGAGGATGAATCGCTTCACCTTCGGGTTCCACCGACGGGTCTGGTGTCCGAAGTGGACGCCGCTGTCGAGCAGCTGGCGGATGGTGACGACGGCCATGCCGTCCCTCCTTGTTCTCGGCGCGCGGCTGTTCGAGCCGCGTGCACGGTTGCGGTTGTGTCGGTCACGACCGGTGGTCGTGGCCCCTGGTGCCCCACCCCGGACGGCCGCCCGCTCGCGAGAGCGGGACCGGTGGCCGTGGGGTGCGTGTGGACACGCGAAGTCAGCGCGCTCAGCGCGCTGCTGGACACATGCTAACAGACAGGGCCCCTGTCGCCGGTACCGGCACGACGCGCCAGCGGCGTGTCGGCCGTGCCGACAGGGAGAAGCGCGGTGCGGGACGGACCCGCACCGCGCCTCCCGGCCGGTGGTGACGCTGGTGCGTCAGGCCTTGGCGTCCACCGTCTCACCCTCGGCCGTGATGCCCATCTCCTCGAGCGAGCGGCCCTTCGTCTCCGGGATCTTCTTGATGACGAAGAAGAGCGACAGCAGCGCGAACAGGGCGTAGATGCCGTAGGTGACCGTGAGGTTGAACCCGGACAGGACCGGGAACGTGATCGTGACCAGGAAGTTCGCGATCCAGTTCGCGGCCGACCCGACGCCCAGCGCCGTGGCCCGGATGCGGTTCGGGAACATCTCGCCGAGGAGCACCCACATGAGCGGACCCCACGTTGCACCGAACGACACCACGAACAGGTTCGCGAAGATCAGCGCGATGACGCCCCAGGCGCCCGGGAGCTGCGGCTCTCCGTTCACGATGGTCGCCTGCGAGAACGCGATCGCGACCATCGCGAGCGACACGAACATGCCCGAGGACCCGGCGACGAGCAGCGGCTTCCGGCCGAGCTTGTCGACCGTGAAGATCGCGATGAACGTCACCGCGACGTTGACGACCGAGGTGATGGTCGAGATGAGGAACGACTGCTCCTCCTTGAAGCCGACGGCCTGCCACAGCGTCGTCGAGTAGTAGAAGATCACGTTGATGCCGACGAACTGCTGCAGCACGGCGAGGATGATCCCGACCCAGACGATCGGCTGCAGGCCGAAGCGGTTGCCCCGGATGGAACCCTTCTTCTCGTTGGCTTCCTTCTCGATGCCGTCCTGGATCTCCTCGAGGCTGGTGTTGACCGTGTCGCGGGGGACGATCTTCTCCATGACGCCGCGGGCGTCGTCCTTCCGGCCCTTCGCGAGGAGGAAGCGCGGCGACTCCGGCAGCGTGATCGCGAGCACGCCGTAGACGACCGACGGGACCACACCGACGAGGAACATCCAACGCCAGGCCGCGAGACCCAGCACTTGCTCGGACGCGCCACCGGCGGTGACGGCGAACAGCTGGTCGGAGAGCAGGGCGGCGAAGATGCCGAGGGTGATCGCGAGCTGCTGGAACGAGGCGAGACGACCTCGGATGCCCTTCGGCGAGACCTCCGAGATGTACGCCGGCGCGATGACCGACGCGGTCCCGATGCCGAGGCCGCCGATGAGCCGCCAGACCACGAGGTCCCAGGTGGCGAAGGCGAACGCGCTGCCGATCGAGCTCACGAAGAACAGGACGGCGGCCCAGAACATCACCCGGGTGCGACCCCAGCGGTCCGCGAGGCGGCCGGCGAAGTAGGCGCCGAACGCACAGCCGATCAGGGCGGAGGCGACCGCGAAGCCGCTCGCGGCGTCGGACAGGCCGAACTCGCCCTTGATCGCGTCGACGGCTCCGTTGATGACGGAGGAGTCGAATCCGAAGAGGAAGCCGCCGACCGCCGCCGCGATGGCGAACAGGGTGACCTTCCCCTTGAACGCACGGTCCTCGCCGTGCTGGGTGGACGTGTTCGACACGGTGCTCCAGGTTCTTGCCGCCGTGCTGGGTGGCGCACGGTGCCCCGGCGGTCGGCTGGTTCGCCGTCCGAGCGGCGTTGCGTGGTCCGGAGCGGCCCCGACTGTACTCCTCGGGCGGCGTGTGGTCATAACCGGTTCGCGGTCGGGGGGCGCTTCGTCGAAGCGCGCGCGTTTCGACGAAGCGCGCGTTGATCGACTGGTGTTCCGTCGCGCGCGGTGCGCAGGCGGCCGCTCACCCGGCGCGCGTGCGGCGTCGCGCGCGGCGCGCTTGCCGTCGGGCGTGCAGCGTCCCGCGCGGCGCGCTTGCCGTCGGGCGTGCAGCGTCCCGCGCGGCGCGCTTGCCGTCAGGCGTGCGGCGTCCCGCGCGGCGCGCTTGCCGTCGGGCGTGCGGCGTCCCGCGCGGCGCGCTTCCTCGCGGGCGTGTCCACGCGGCACAGTCCGACTGTCGTCCCTGCACAGGCCGGGAGGCTCGGCGCACCCTCCACAGGCGGCGCCGGGTCCGCCGCGTGGTCGGCTCGACACGCCACGATCGGCGGATGGGAGTTCGGTTGCGAGCGCTGGTGGGGCCCATCACGGGCACGGCGCTCGGCGCGGTGGTGGTCGCGGGCGCGGTGTGGAGTACGGGAGCGGTGTCGTCGGGAGTCGGCACCGGGTCGTCGACAGGCGTGCGGTCGGGATCGCCGACGGTCGCGCAGTCGGGGGCGCCGACGGTCGCGCGCTCGGGATCGCCGACGGTCGCGCAATCGGGGGCGCCGACGGTCGCGCGCTCCGGATCGCCGACCGCCACCGGCGCTCCCGACGGGAGCGGCGCCGATGCCGGGTCGGTCCGGGAGGGGAACGCGATGTGGGTGTGGCCGACCGGCTCGAGGGTCGTGACACGTCCGTGGGAGGCGCCGTCGGACGACTACGCCGCCGGACACCGGGGCATCGACGTGCGGGCGCCGGTCGGCGCGATGGCGGTCGCGGTGGCCGCGGGGACCGTGTCGTTCGCGGGCCAGGTCGGCGGCCGGACCGTGGTGTCGATCGACCACGGCCACGGCCTCGTGAGCACGCTGGACTCGGTGCTCCCCTCGGTGTCCGCCGGCGACGACGTCGACCAGGGCAGTCCCGTCGGGACGGTGACGGTCGGCCACTGTCCGGCCGCCGCGCCGTGCGTGCACCTCGGCGCACGTCTCGACGGCAGGTACACCGACCCGACGCCGTTCCTGCCCGCAGCCGAGTGGCCCGTGCTGCTCCCGGAGTCGGCCTGGCCGGGATGATCGGCCGCGGGCGTCAGGCCCGGGGGTGCGCGGTGCGGTAGACCTCGCGGAGCCGCGCCGACGACACGTGCGTGTAGATCTGGGTCGTCCCGAGGCTCGCGTGCCCGAGCATCTCCTGCACCGCGCGGAGGTCCGCTCCCCCGTCGAGCAGGTGCGTCGCCGCGGTGTGCCGGAAGGTGTGCGGCCCCGCTGGTCCCTCGCCCGGGAGGTCCTCCAACAGCCGGGCGACGATCCGGTAGGCGCTCCGCGTCCCGAGCCGGCCGCCGTGGTCCCCGAGGAACAGCGCCCGCTCGGCGTCAGCAGTGGCAGGGGCAGCGGCAGCGGCCCGGCGTGCTGCGAGGACCGGACGCCCGCGGTCGAGCCAGGCCTCGAGGGCGTCCCGCGCCGGCACACCGAACGGAACGACCCGCTCCTTCCCGCCCTTGCCGAGCACCCGCACGGTCAGCCGACTCCGGTCGACGTCCAACACGTTCGTCCCCACGAGCTCGCTCACCCGGATCGCCGCGGCGTACAGGAGCTCGACGACCGCCAGGTCACGCAACGCACCGGGATCGTCCGTCTCCGCCCTGGCCGCGAGCCCGTCGAGCATCGTCCGCACCTGGTCGCCCGTGACCACCCGCGGGAGGTGCGAGGCTCCCTTCGGCGCCCGGAGCCGGACGCCGGGGTCGGTCGGCACGACCCCGCTCTCGCTCGCCCACCGCGTGAAGGCCCGCACCGAGGAGGACCGCCGCGCGATCGTGGAGCGCGCGAGCGATCGCTGATCTGCTTCCCACAGCCAGTCGCGGAGCAGTTCGAGTGAGACGTCGTCGACGCTGGCCGCCCCACGTCCGCGCGCGAACCCGACGAACTGCTCGAGGTCGTTCTCGTAGGCGCGGAGTGTCTGCTCGCTGAGCCCCCGCGCGTGCCGGGCGTACCCGAGGAACGCGTCGACCGCCCGGTCGAGGTCCCTGCCGCTCGCGTCCGCCACGGCCCCAGGCTACGGCTCACCGTGCCGCCGTCCGCGACCACCCGCCGACCCCGTGCTGGGTGAGCCCCTGGATCTGCGCCAACGCGAGCGCGTCCGTCGCGTCCGCGACCGACAGCCCGCTGCGCCGAGCGAGTTCGTCGACGGACAGCGATCGACGTCCGAGTGCGTCGAGCACCCGGAGGACGTCCGGGTCGTCGTGCACGAGCAGCGGCGTCGCCGACGGCAGCGCGACCTCCCCGCCCCGGTGCTCGACCGCGGCTGCCGCGGCCTCGTCCGGGTGCACCATGAGCTGCGCACGGCCCTGCGCCACGAGCCGGTGGCAGCCGACCGACGCGGCCGAGGAGAACGCCCCGGGAACCGCGAACACCGTCCGCCCGAGCTGCCCGGCGTGGTGTGCGGTGTTCAGTGCCCCCGAGCGGGCACCCGCCTCGACCACCACCGTGACGTCGCCGAGCGCGGCGATCAGCCGGTTCCGAGCGAGGAACCGCCAGCGCGAGGGCCGGGTACCCGGCGGGGACTCGGCGATGACCGCACCCCGCTGGGCGACGCCCCGGAGCATCTCGACGTTGCCCGCCGGGTACAGCTGGTCGACGCCGCCCGCGAGCACGGCGACGGTCGTCGCGCCGGCCGCGATCGCCACGCGGTGCGCGGTGGCGTCGATGCCGTAGGCTCCCCCGCTCACGACCACGCACCCGGCGTCCGCCGTCCGCGACGTGATGTCGGCCGCGGCCTCGGAACCCGCGACGGTGTTCGCGCGCGACCCCACGACCGAGACCGCCGGCGGGTCGCCCCAGTCGGCGACGGAGCCGTGCGACGACCGGCTCCACAGCACGAGGGGGGCATGGTGCCCGAGGTCGTCGACCGCCCGCGGCCACGCCGGTCCGTCGGGCAGGAGCAGGCGCGCTCCGACGGCGTCCGCTGCGGCCAGCACGGCCCCGACGTCCGCGTGGGCGAGCCGCGGACGCCACCGCTCGACGGCCTTCGTCAGCGCCCGGCCGTAGCCCGTCGGGTCGTCCGTCCCCGCCACACCCTGTTCGACGCAGAGCGCGAGGAGCCCGCCGATCCCGTCGTCGACGGCGCCGAGGACCCCCTCGAACGCCGCGGCGGGACCGAGCCCCTCGACGAGTCCGCCCGCGATCGCGTCCCCGGGCTCAGCGACGACCGACCAGGCGACACGGGTGCAGGCCACGACCGGGTCCACGTCACGCGAACCGGTCGCCCGGAGCACGGCCTCGAGGAGTCCCGGCTCTCCGTGCGGCGTCACAGCGCGCTCCGCAGCGCGAGGGCGTCCTGGACGTGCTCGGCGGTCGGGCGGTCCGCCTCCGCGAGGTCGGCGAGCGTCCAGGCGAGCCGCATGATCCGGTCCCACCCGCGCATGGTGATCGTGCCGAGGTCGAGCGCTCGGTCGATGGCCTTCGTGGACCCGGGCGCGCCGGTGCCGTCACGACGGAGCCACGTCCCGGCGACGTCGGCGTTGCGGGTCCATCCCGTACCGCGCAGCCGGGTGCTCGCGCGGTCTCGCGCTGCCAGGACCACGGCCCGCGCCTCCGCGGTCGTGGGCGCACGGTCGTCCGCGGCACGCACCGCGGCCGTGGTCACACGTGGGATCTGCACACGGATGTCGATGCGGTCGAGGAGCGGGCCGGAGAGTCGCGCCAGGTACCGCCGGACCGTGCTCGCCGAGCACTCGCACGGTGTGCCGTGCGCGATCCCGGCGTGCCCGCACGGACAGGGGTTGGCGGCGAGCACCACCTGGCACCGTGCGGGGAACTCGACCGCGCCGGCGGAGCGGTGCACGGCGATGCGCCCGGACTCGAGCGGCTGCCGCAGCGCGTCGAGGACCGCTCGGGGGAACTCGGGTGCTTCGTCGAGGAACAGCACGCCGTGCGTCGCCCGCGAGACCGCTCCGGGGCGGATGACGCCGCTGCCGCCACCGATGAGCGCCACGGCCGAGGCCGAGTGGTGCGGAGCTTCCCACGGCGGCCGTCGTGTCCACGACCGCGCACCGTGCCCGGCGACCGACCGGATCGAGGCGACCTCGAGGGCAGCTTCGTCGGTGAGGTCCGGCAGGACGCCCGGCAGCCGCTCGGCGAGCATGGTCTTGCCAGCCCCGGGCGGCCCCAGCATGAGCACGTGGTGACCGCCCGCTGCGGCCGCGAGGACCGCCCGGACGCCGATCGCGTTCCCCACCACTTCGGCCAGCTCCGGCTCCGGCCGATCAGCTGGGTCGAGCGGCCCCACCGCGACCCGGACCGGCTCGACCTCGACCGGCGGGAGCGTCGCACCGGCATCGATCGCGGCCGCCCGCAACGAGTCGACGCCCGCGACCGCGATGCCCTGCACGATCCGGGCCTCGTCGAGGTTGCCCGCGGGGACCACCACACGCTCCGCGCCCGCGTCCCGCGCCGCGAGCAGCATCGGGATGATCCCGACCACGGGACGGGTCCGGCCGTCAAGGCCGAGCTCGCCGACGTAGACGGTGCGTGCCGACGTGCGCGGGGCGGCGCCGGCCCCGGCGAGCACCGCCATCGCGATCGCGAGGTCGAACCCGGACCCGCGCTTCGGGACGGCTGCGGGCGTGAGGTTGACGGTGATGCGGCGGGCTGGCAACGGGCAACCCGCGTTCGCCGCAGCCGATCGCACCCGCTCACGGGCTTCGCCGAGTGAGGTGTCCGGGAGCCCGATGATCCGGAACGCCGGCAGCTGGCTGGTCAGGTGCGCCTCGACCTCGACCAGGCGCCCGGTCACCCCGAGCAGCGCCACGGCCGACGCCCGTCCGATGTCGGTCACAGCGCACCCACCACGAGCTCGACCGCACTGCGCGGACCGTCGACGTGCACGGCGACGGCGTCGATCCGGACCGCTCGAGCGGAGACGTCCGGGTGGTCATCGAACCACGCCGGGACGAGCCGTCGGAGTCGGGTCAGCTTCGTCGCGGTGATCGACTCGAACGGGTGCCCGGTCGCCGCACCCGCGCGGGTCTTCACCTCGACGAAGACGAGCGTGTCCCCGTCCCACGCCACGATGTCGACCTCGCCGCGAGCACACCGCCAGTTCCGTTCGACGATCCGGTATCCCCGTTGCCGGAGCCAGTCCGCCGCGAGGGATTCCCCGTGGACGCCGAGTCGTGCCGTTGTTCCGTGTTCCATGTCCGCCTCCGCGGAACAGGTTCACGCACCACCGGATCGGTCCGATGGACACGATCGAGAACTGTGGAGGACCACTTCAGCCATGGCCGCTGTGCAGGAATGACGAAAGGGACCCGGACGAGGTCGTCCGGGTCCCTTTCGGCAGGGGATCAGTGCGCGGCGGCGTAGGCCTCCTGCACCTGCGTGGAGATGCGCCCGCGGCTCGACACCTCGTAGCCGTTGTCCTTCGCCCATTCGCGGATCTTCGCGAGTTCCTCGGAGTTGCCGCGCTTCGGCGCCGGCTTCGACGCGGTCGCGCCGCCGGACCGACGTCCGCTCACCTTGCGCGCGGCGGCGACGTAGTCGGAGATCGCTTCACGGAACTTGTCGACGTTGTCGTTCGAGAGGTCGATCTCGTACGTCGAACCGTCGAACGCGAACTCGACCGTGCGGCCTTCGCCCGCGGTGATGGGCGAATCGTCGAGGTCGTCGACGAGCTGGACGGTGACCTTCTGTGCCATTGCGACTCCTTGATCGGGGAAAGTCTTTCCCGATCACGGTATCCGAAAGGAATGCACTCCGTCACTTCCGCGCCGGTGATTCCCGGAAATGGTCACTCGTCGAGCGCGAGTTCCTTCGGCAATTCGAGTTCCCGCGTGGTCAGTTCTTCCACGTTCACGTCCTTGAACGTGAGGACTCGAACAGATTTCACGAACCGGTCGGAACGGTAGACGTCCCACACCCAGACATCGGTCATCGACAATTCGAAGTAGAAATCATGCTCGGTGTCCCGGCGGACGAGCTCGACCTCGTTCGCCAGGTAGAAACGTCGCTCGGTCTCGACCACGTAGCGGAACTGCGACACGACGTCGCGGTACTCGCGGTACAGGGCAAGTTCGACCTCGCGGTCGTAGTCGTCGAATTCGTCGTCATCCATCGCGTCCCACAGTCTACGGCGACCACGACGGCCCGTCCCACCCCGACGCCGCGACGCGCGAGCGGCGCCCCACCCCGACGCCGCGACGCGCGTGCCTCGGCCTCAGCCGACCGCGCCGAGTTCCTCGAACCCGTCCAGCGCCACGCTCGACGCCTGGTGCAACCACGACGTGCGGTGGAGCGCGTGCGCACCGGCGCTCCGGATGCCGTCGTAGTGCGCGGTCGAGCCGTAGCCCTTGTTCGATGCCCACGCGTAGTGCGGAGCGTCCTCGTGCGCGGCGACCATGAGCGCATCTCGGGCGACCTTCGCCACCACGGACGCCGCAGCGACCGAGGCGCAGTCCCGGTCCGCCTTCACCCGGACGACGACGTCCAGCGGGTCGACACCGGCCAGGAGCGCCGCTGGCACCGCGCGGCTGAGCCAGTCGAAGGACCCGTCGAGCACCACCACGGCGCCGTCGAGCGAGACACCGCCCGCCACCAGCCGCGCGAGTGCTGCGGCTCCCGCCTGTCCGAGCGCCGGCACGATGCCCTGCCGGTCGACGACCTCGGCTGACGCCATGCCCACCGCGGTCGGCGCCCAGCGCTGCACGACCGGCACCAGGGCGTCCCGGCGCGACGCGGAGAGCAGCTTGGAGTCGGCGAGGCCCTGCGGCACCCGGCCGACGTCGACCGTGACCGCGGCGACGCCGACCGCCACCGGTCCCGCGATCGCGCCACGGCCCACCTCGTCCATCCCGATGACGGTCACGCGGCCGGAGCCGAGCAGCCGCTTCTCGACCCGGAGCGAGGGGCGGACCGCGGTCACCGGTCCCGCTCCTCCACGCCGGCGAACACGTCCGGGTAGTCGTTCAGCCAGGTCCACCGGCTGGTGGGCCAGGAGATCACGAACGCGCGGCCGGTGACGTCGGACAGCGGCACGAAGCCCTTCGAGGGCGTGTCACCGTTGTACCGGGAGTCCTTCGAGTCGTTGCGGTTGTCGCCCATCACCCAGATGGTGCCCTTCGGCACGGTCACGGAGAAGTCGGTCGCGGAAGCCGGGGCCCCCGCTGGCAGCTTGAGGTACGGCTCCTTGATCGGAACGCCGTTGACGGACATCTGCCCGAGGTCGTTGCAGCACGACACGGTGTCGCCGGGGAGTCCGATGACCCGCTTGATCAGGTGGTCGTCGCTGTCACCGGTCCCGAGGCCGATCTGCGTGAGCACCCAGTCGGCGGCCTTGCCGACCGGGGTCGTCGGCGCGACCTTCGGGACGTCCGACCCGGTCAACCAGCCGCCCGGGTCCTTGAACACCACGACGTCACCGCGCTTGAGCGACACGACGTCCGGAACGAGTTCGTTCACGATGACACGGTCGTTGATCTGCAGCGTGTTCTCCATCGACGCCGACGGGATGTAGAACGACCGGATCAGGAAGGTCTTGACGAGGAACGACACGAGCAGCGCCGCGACGAAGATGATGAGGAGGTCACGGAGGAAGGTGAGGACACCGTTCCGCTTCTTCGCCGAGCGCGGCCGGAGCCCCGGTTCCTTGGTCGTGTCCGTCATTTCCACTCTCGATCGTGCAGGCTCCCCCGGCGGACTGCGGCCCTCCACCCGGTCATGCCGGCAGGTGCCGACACCTGGTGGAGCCGACACCGGGAGACCCGAGGACGCCGGGAAAAGGAAGAGCCCTCGTCCACGCACAACCGTACATGGACGAGGGCCCGTCAGCGGCGTCCGGCTCGCGGCCACCCACTGTGAAGGCGATCAGGCGTCGCGCTTCTCCTTGATCTTGCGACGGGCGGCCTTGCCGCGCAGCTCGCGCAGGTAGTAGAGCTTCGCGCGACGGACGTCACCGCGGGTGACGATCTCGATGTGGTCGATGATCGGCGAGTGCACCGGGAACCAGCGCTCGACGCCGACCTGGAAGCTCACCTTGCGGACCTTGAAGGTCTCGCCGAGGCCGTGACCCTGACGCGCGATGACGACGCCCTGGAAGACCTGGATACGCGAGCGCGTGCCCTCGATGATGTTGACGTGCACCTTGATGGTGTCGCCGGGACGGAAGTCGGGGACGTCGGTGCGCAGCGATGCTGCGTCGACGTGGTCGAGGAGCTGGCTCATGATGGGTTCACTCTCTGCGGACGCGCACGGGTCGCCGCGGATCGGTTTCGGAAACGTGTGTGGTTGTGCCCGGTGTCGGCGACTCCCCCGTGGCAGAGTCCAGCCAGGGCACAGCGTCCCATCTTGCCACACCGGGAGCAGGACACAAAACGACGGACGCTCCCGGCAGGATGGACCCATGATCGAACTCCGCACGCCCGCCGAACTCGACGGGCTCCGCGCCGCCGGACGCTTCGTCGCCGACGTTCTCGACGCACTCCTCGACACGGTCGACGTCGGCGTGAACCTGCTCGAGCTCGACCGCGTCGCCGCACGGATGATCGGCGAGCGCGGGGCGGTGAGCTGCTACGTCGACTACCACCCGTCCTTCGGGAAGAGCCCGTTCGGCAAGCACCTCTGCACCTCGGTGAACGACGCCGCGCTGCACGGCCTGCCGTACGACCGCGTGCTCGTCGACGGCGACCTGGCGAGCCTCGACTTCGCCGCGAGCCTCGACGGCTGGGTCGCCGACTCCGCCGTGACCGTGCAGGTCGGGACGCCCCGTGAGGACGACCAGCGACTCATCGCGACGGTCGAGTCCGCCCTCGCCGCCGGGATCGAGCAGTTCCGCGTCGGCAACAAGCTCGGCGACGTCTCGTACGCGATCGGCCACGTCGCCCACGACGCCGGCTACGACGTCAACACGCAGTTCGGCGGGCACGGCGTCGGCCGGACCATGCACGGCGAACCGCACGTCCCGAACGACGGTCGACCAGGCCGCGGCCTGAAGCTCCGGCCCGGACTGGTCGTCGCGATCGAGCCGTGGCTCATGCAGGGCACGGACGAGCTCTACCAGGACGACGACGGTTGGACGCTCAAGAGCGCTGACGGCTCGCGCGCCGCGCACGTCGAGCACACGGTCGCCGTCACCGACGCGGGTCCCGAGGTCCTGACCCTGCGTCGCGCCCAGCGCGAGGTGGCGTCCGCCTGACGCGCCTCGCAGCCTCGCGCGCAGCACGAGGCTGCTACCCACCCCGCGACTCGCGTGCAGCGACAGTCCTCGGGGCGCCAGCCCCGAGGACTGTCGCCCTGCCCGAGCTCGGTCACGCCGGGCGGCCGGGTCGAGGACGCGGCCAGACGACCGCCTGGAGGCACGGTGCGGCCTGGCACCGCGCCTGCCAGGCCGATGGTGCGCAGCACCGAACCGCACCGCTGACGCCCCGAGACTCGCGGTGAGCGACACTCCTCGGGCAGCTGGGCGCGAGGAGTGTCGCGCAGCCCGAGACTCGGGCCAGCGCGAAGGCGGCTACTCGGCGCGCTCCGCGTCGGGCAGCAGGTCCGGCCGCACGCGCCGCGTGCGCTCCACCTGCTGGTCGTGCCGCCAGGCGGCGACGCGGGCGTGGTGCCCGCTGAGCAGGACGTCCGGCACGTCGATGCCACGCCAGGACGCGGGCTTCGTGTACGAGGGGTACTCGAGCAGGCCGTCCTCGTGGGACTCCTCGACGAGCGACTCGGGGTTGCCGACGACGCCGGGTACGAGCCGCCCGATCGCTTCGATCATGGCCATGGCGGCGACCTCGCCGCCGTTGAGCACGTAGTCGCCCAGTGAGAGCTCCACGACCGAGCAGCGGGAGGCAGCCCACTCGAACACGCGGGCGTCGATCCCCTCGTAGCGCCCGCAGGCGAACACGAGGTGCTCAGTGGTCGCCGCGAGCGAACGGGCGATGGACTGCGTGAACGGGGTCCCGGCGGGGGTGGGCACGACGAGCGTCGACGACCCGTCCTCGCGGAGGATCGACGACAGCGCCTCTGCCCAGGGCTCGGGCTTCATGACCATGCCCGCTCCCCCGCCGTACGGGGTGTCGTCCACGGTGCGGTGTCGGTCGGTCGTCCAGTTCCGCAGGTCGTGCACGTGCAGGTCCAGCAGACCGTCGACCCGGGCCTTCCCGAGCAGTGAGACGTCGAGCACCGAGAAGAACTCGGGGAAGATCGTGACGATGTCGATGCGCACGGCGCTACCCCTGGTCGGTCGGCGTGACCGTCTCGGGGCGCGAGGTGTCCTCGGGGTCCTCGAACAGCCCGGTCGGCGGCGTCACGGTGATCGTGCCGGCCGCGATGTCGACGGCGGGGACGATGGCCGAGACGAACGGCACGAGCACCTCGCCGCGCTCGGGGGTGTCGATGGCGAGGAGGTCCTGCGCAGGCAGGTGGTCCACACGGGCCACGGTCCCGACCTCGGTGCCGTCGCGGAGGACGCGCAGGCCGACCAGCTGGTGGTCGTACCAGGCGTCGTCCTCGCCGGTCTCGGCGTCGGCGTCCTGCTCGACCCAGAGGATCGCCCGCGCGAGGGTCTCAGCAGCGGTGCGGTCCTCGATGCCCTCGAAGAAGGCGACGGGGTGGCCGTTGTACCAGCGGAGTTCGTCCAGCGTGATGGTCTTGCCCGACCACGGGGAGTCATCCGGGACCTGGAGCGTGAACGTCGCTCCGGACGTGAACCGACGATCCGGGTCGTCGGTGTAGAGCTCGAGCTTGATGCCGCCCTTGAGCCCGTGCGCCTTCGTGATGCGACCCACCCGGAGCTGGGTCGTCTCCCTAGGAATCGGTGTCGACCACGTCGACCCGCACCCGCTTGCCGTCGGCGAGAGCCGAGACGAGGGTGCGGAGCGCCTTTGCGGTCCGTCCGGCGCGACCGATCACGCGGCCGAGGTCCTCGGGGTGCACACGCACCTCGAGGACCTCGCCCCGCGCGGAGGTGGAACTGGCGACGCGCACGTCGTCCGGGTGATCGACGATCCCCTTGACGAGGTGCGTCAGCGCGGATTCGAGCAAGGAATTACGCCTCGGTCGTCTCGGCTGCGTCGTCGGCCGGGGTCTCGGCAGCGGCCGGGGCCTCCGCCTTCTTCTCCGACTTCGGCTTGAGGACGGCCTTCTTGGCCGTGTCCGCGACGAAGGCCTGCTTCGGCTCGCGGGCCTTGACCTTCGACTCGGTGTCCTTCTCGCCCTTGAACTTGGCCCAGTCACCGGTGAGCTTGAGCAGCGCGGCGACCTGCTCCGACGGCTGCGCGCCGACGGAGAGCCAGTACTGCGCACGCTCGGAGTCGATCTCGATGAACGAGGGCTCCTCGGTGGGGTGGTACTTGCCGATCTCCTCGATCGCGCGACCGTCGCGCTTGGTGCGCGAGTCGGCGACGACGACACGGTAGTACGGCGCACGGATCTTACCGAGACGCTTGAGACGGATCTTGACAGCCACAAATGCTCCTGTTGCGTGTTGTTGTGGTTGAACCGGACCGCGGGCGTGGGGGCACACACGGTGGAAGCTCGATGGAAAGCGCGGACTGCTGGATAGAGGGTCGAGCAGCCACGATTCGACCGTTCATTGTTGCAGATTCCGCGTCAGGGCGCGAGTCGACGCACCGCTTCGAGTGCTTCACTGGTGGCCCGGACGGCGTCCACGCTCCGAGCGTCCCGTGCGCCGCCGACCACCTCGAACGGCACACCGGCCGCAGCCAGGCCCGCCAGGAGCCCCTCGGGGTCCGTCCCGTCGAGGTCGACCGCCCGCTCCTGCCCGGCGCAGACCACCACGGTGTCGGCCGGCACCGCCCGCTCGACGCCGTCCTCGTCGCGGATCCAGAGGACGCCGGGCTCGATGCGGAGGTACTCCTGCACACCGCCGACCATGCGGACGCCCGCGTCCCGCAACCGCCCGACGGCGACCCAGCGCGAGGTGATGCCGATGCCGGTGCCGAACTTGCCGCCGCGCCGGAGCACGGTCACCTGGGAGCCGGGCCGCAGGACGCGGTCGGCGGCCGGCAGGCGCTGCGGCACGTCGCCGACGATCTCACCGCTGACGTCGACGTCCCAGCGCAACCCGAACTCGGTCGCCCGTGCAGCCTCGTCCGGTGACTCCACGAGGAACGCCGCCGTGTCGACGCCGATGCCGCCGCCGCCGATGATCGCCACGGTGCCCGCCGGGACGCCCTCGCGGAGCGCCTGCTCGTAGGACACCACGTGGGGCAGCGACGACCCGGGCACGTCGATCCGCCGCGGCACGACGCCGGCGGCGACCACGACGGCGTCGGCGCCGACGAGGTCCGCCGGGGCGGCTGCCCGCCCGAGGTGCACGGTGGCGCCGCGGGCGTCGAGCTCCGCCCGGGCCGCACGGACGGTCGCTGCGTAGTCCTCCTTGCCGGGCACCATCGCGGCCAGGTCGAACTGGCCACCGAGCCGGTCGGACGCCTCCCAGAGCGTCACGTCGTGCCCGCGGCGCGCGGCGTCGACTGCGGCGGCCAGCCCGGCGGGCCCGCCGCCGACCACCTCGACCCGCTTCGGCGCGACGGTCGGGCGGAGCGGGAACGCCAGCTCGCGGCCGGCGCGCGGGTTGACCAGGCACGAGACCGGGGCTCCGACGATCGAACGGTCGAGGCAGGCCTGGTTGCACCCGATGCACGTGTTGACGAGGTCGTAGGCGCCGGCGAGCGAACGCTCGACGAGGGCCGGGTCGGCGAGGAACGGTCGCGCGAGGGCCACCGCGTCGACCAGACCGTCGGTGAGCACGGCCTCCCCGTCCCGGAGGTCCGTCATGCGGTTCGACGCGATCACCCGGACCTCCGGGTGCGACGAGGCCCGCACGACCCCGGCGATGCGGTTCGCGTACGACAGCCAGGCGCCGTGGGGCACCGCTGCCTGCACGGTCGGCGTCCGTGACTCGTGCCAGCCGATCCCCACCGAGATGCCGTCGAGTCCCAGGGGCAGCAGCTCGTGGACGAGCGCGTCGACCTCGTCGTCGGTCGTCGAACCCGGCATGAGGTCGGCACCGGACAGCCGGATCGTCACCGCGAGGCCGGGGACGGCAGCGCGGACGGCCGCGACCACCGCCACGGCGAAGCGGCGACGTCGCGCCGGCGAACCGCCCCACTCGTCGTCGCGCAGGTTCGTCAGCGGCGACTGGAACTGGTTGATGAGGTAGCCCTCGGAGGCCATGATCTCGACGCCGTCGAAGCCGATGTCACGGGCCGATCGAGCCGCCGCGGCGAAGTCCTCGATCGTCCGCTCGACCTCGGCGCCCGTCAGCTCCTCGGGGACGACGCCCCGCGCGGCGGACCACGGGAGCGCGGACGGCGCGACGGCACGCTGCGGCTGCCCGTGCCGGTCGACCATGCCGTTCACGAGCGCGTACCGGCCGGCGTGGAACAGCTGCGCGAGCACGGCGCCGCCCTCCTCGTGGACGGCCTCGACCGCGGCCCGGAAGCGTTCGTCGGCGCCACCGACGCCGAACACCGCGAAGTCCGGGCCCCCGCGGGCCTCGTCGCTCACCGCGATGCCGCCCGTCACGATCAGGGCGGCGCCACCGGCCGCCCGCTCACGGTAGAACGCCGCCATGCCGGCCCCGCCGTCGTCGTGCACCTCGAGTCCGGTGTGCATCGACCCCATGACCACCCGGTTCGACAGGTGCAAGGGGCCGAGGCTCCACGGCGAGGAGACGACGGCGAGGTCGGGCATGGCGACGGTGCTCATGCCCCTACTCTGCCGTGTCGGACGCCGGGTCGGACGCCGGGTCGGCAGCAGCGTCGGCCGGCGGCAGGACCGCGTCGCGGAGCGGCGAGGTCGTGTCCGCCCAGAACGGCGGCGCGACCACGGTGAGTCCGCCGTCGACCGAGAGGGTCTGCCCGGTGATGTAGGACGCCTTGTCGGACAGCAGGAAGTCGACCGCGTCCGCCATGTCGTCGGCGGTGCCCGGGCGCTGCAGCGGCAGCTTCGACAGCACAGAGTCCATCGGCGCCATCCCCGGCACCGAGTTGTAGAAGTAGTCGAGCGAGTCGGTGTCGATCAGCCCGCCGTTCACCGCGTTCACGGTGATCTGACGCGGCCCGAACTCGACCGCCATGTACTTCGTGTACGCCTCGGTCATCGCCTTCGCCGCACCGAGGGCCGCATAGGTCGGGAACGCCCGGAGCGACCCGTACGACGTCACGACGACGATCCGACCGCCGCGGTCCATGAGCTCGGCGGCCCGCTGCGCACCGAGCACGAAGGAGCGCGCGTTCGTCGCGTAGCTCCGGTCCAGGTGGTGCAGCTTGAGGTCGGCGACCGGCTTGAACGCGCTCGCGGCCGCGTTCGCGACGAACATGTCGAGGCGACCGTACGTGTCACGGACGAGGTCGAACAGCGCGTCGATCGACTCCGGCTGCTCGATGTCGACCTGGGCGGTGATGCCGTCGCCGCCCGCGGCACGTACGTCGGCGAGCGACTCCTCGGCGAGGTCGGCGTTGCCCTTGTACGTCACCACGACGGTGACGCCGCGCTGGCCGAGCTTCTGCGCGAGCAGGCGGCCGATGCCGCGGGAGGCTCCCGTGATGAGGGCGATGGGTGCGGTGGTTGCAGCCAATGTGTTCCTTGCGTCTTCAGGGCCTGGAGGCGCGGGGCGGGCCCGCACCGCGCCTCCCGTCCGGTGGGTGGTGGCGTCCTAGAAGCCGGCTTGGCCGGTCACGACGGCGCGGCCGACGACCAGCTTCTGGATCTCGTTGGTGCCCTCTTCGAAGCGCTGCGCACGTGCGTCGCGGTAGACGCGCTCGATCGCGTTGCGCTTCCAGTAGCCCTGGCCGCCGTGCACCTGCAGGGCCTTGTCGGTGACGCGGGCGAGCATGTCGACGGCGACCATCTTCGAGGCGCTCGACAGCGTGCCGGCGTCGGGGCGGTCCTCCTCGTAGGCGCGTGCGGCTTCGAGCACGAGCGCCCGGGACGCGGCGATGTCGGCGTAGTTCTCGGCGAGGTAGAACTGGATCGCCTGCCGGCTGGAGAGCTTCTTGCCGAACGTCTCGCGCTCGTTCGCGTACGCGACGGCGAGCTCGTTCGCCCGCTCGGCGAGGCCGACGGCGCTCATCGCGACCGACACGCGGCTCGGCAGCAGGAAGCCGCCGAGCGCGACCTCGAGGCCCTGGCCCTCCTCGCCCAGGCGGGCGGAGGCCGGGATCGGGGTCTCGGTGAACCGGAGGATCGCGTGGTCGGTGCCGCGGATCCCCATCGTGTCGGAGTCGTCGATCACCTCCGCGCCGGGCAGCCCGCTGTTCGGCATGAGGAACGCGACCGTGCCGTCCTGGCCGGAGGTGCCCTCGAGCCGCGCGGCGATGAGCCAGTAGTCGCACCGCACCCCGAACGTGATGAGGTGCTTCTCGCCGTTCATCACGTAGGTGTCGCCCTCGCGGCGGACCGTGGTGCGGATGTCCGCCCCCGTGCCGGCCGTGGCCTCCGTCAGGGTGAACGCGACGAGCTTCTCGCCCGCGACGCTCGGCTTGACGACGTCCTCGATCTGCGCGGGCGTCGCGTACGGCGCCATCGCACGCCAGGTGCCGTTGATGACGTGCACGAGCATCCGGATCGAGGCGTGCGAGCGGGAGACGATCTCCATGACCTCGAGGTAGCGCGAGAACGGGATGCCCCGTCCGCCGAGCTCGGCCGGGGCGGCGAGGCTGAGCCAGCCCCGCTCCTTGAGCTCCTGGAAGAGCTCGGGGGCGACCTGGCCGGTGCGCTCGATCTCCTCCGCCCACTCCTCGCCGCGGCCGCGGACCCATCCGGTCACCTCGGCCTTGAGCTGCTGGAAGGCGGCCTCGTCGAAGGCCGTGCTCGTCGTGTCGTCGACGATCGTCATCGTTCAGTTCTCCTTCGTGGTGGTCGCCGCGCCGCTCGCGACGAGTGCCGCAGCCCGGTCCCGCAGGACGTTCTTCTGGACCTTCCCGACGGCGTTCCGCGGGAGCTCGTCGATGTCCTCGAGGCGCTCCGGCCAGTAGTACTTGCTCACGCCGGCGGCGTCGAGGTACTGCTGCATCGCCCGGAACGAGAGCCGCTCCCCCGCCGCGGGGACGACGAAGGCGCAGGCGCGCTCACCGAGCCGCTCGTCGGGCATGGCCACGATGGCGACGTCCGTGACCGAGGGGTGCTGGTAGAGCAGGTTCTCGATCTCCACGACCGGGATCTTCTCACCGCCGCGGTTGATGACGTCCTTCACGCGGCCGGTGATCGAGAGGAAGCCCTTGTCGTCCACGGTCGCGAGGTCGCCGGTGCGGTACCAGCCGTCGTCGGTGAAGACGTCGTCGGTCAGGTCCGGCCGGTCCAGGTACCCGTCGAACATGGTCGGCGAGTGCAGCTCGAAGTTGCCCTCGGTGCCGGCCGGCAGCTCGTGGCCTTCGTCGTCGACGATCCGGATCCGGATGCCCGGGAGCGCACGGCCGTCGTGGCCGTACGCGTCCGTCGGGTCGTCGTCCGGGCCGGAGAGCGCGCCGAGGCAGGTCTCGCTCGTCCCGAAGGCGCCGAGGATGGCCGTCCCCAGGACCGTCGCGGCCCGCTGCGCGAGGGCTCGCGGGACGGCGGCGCCGGTCGGGACGAAGATCCGGAGGCTGTCCGGGGCGGGCTCCCCACCCTCGACCAGGTCGACCAGGTCGGTCAGGAACGGCGTGGCGCACTGCACGAACGACGCATTCGCGACGCCGAACGCCTGCTCGAGCGCGACTCGGCCGTCCCAGACCGGCTGGATGACCTGCGGCGCGCCGAGCCGGAACGCGAGGAGCATGCCGTAGAGGAACCCGGTCTGGTGCGCGAGCGGCGACGGGATGTAGATCCGGTCCGCGCTCGTCAGACCCGACTGGGCGACGTGCATCGCGGTCGCCAGGCCGAGCGTGCGGTGCGGGTGCTGCACGCCCTTCGGCTCGCCGGTCGTGCCGGAGGTGAAGAGCAGCTGGCACACGTCGTCCGGCCCCGGTGCCCGGGAGCGGATCTGGTCGACGTCGACCTGCACCGAGCCGAGCGCCGTGTCGAACCAGCGCCAGTTCCAGTCGCTCGCGGCCACCCGGTCCGCGGCGTCCGCGGGCAGCGGCGGCTGGTCGTTCGGCAGGTCGCCCTGCCCGCGGGCCTCGGCGCGCAGCACGACCACGTGCTCGACCGACAGGCGCCGGCGCTGCGCCTTCGCCTCGTCGACGACGTCGAGCAGCTCGAGTGCGGGGCGCCGCTTCCGGAACACGTTCGGCAGGAACACGACCCGGGCCTTCGACCGCGCGAGGGTCATCGTGGTCTCGCGCGGGCCGAAGACGGGCATGATCGGCGTCGCGACCGCGCCGATCTGGACCGCGCCGAGCGTGATCGACACGAACTCGCGCCAGTTCGGCAGCTGCACGGCCACGGAGTCGCCCGTGCGGACGCCGAGCTCGAGCAGGAGCGCGGACACCCGGTCGGCCTCGTCCTGCAGCTGCTTCCAGGTGGTCTCGACCGGGGCGGTCCCGCCGACCTCGATCACGGCGACGCCGTCCGGGTCGGTCTCCGAGAGGGTGCGGACCCGCTCGCTCAGGACGAGCGGCTCCGCGTCGACGCCGACCGTCGCCGTCGCCGGCAGGTCGGTGCGCCCCGCGGCGGACGTGGACGGCGCGGACGGCGCGGCGACCGGCGGGGTCGGGAGCGCGCGGCGGGTCTGGTCCGTCGCGTGGGGTCGCGCCACCGGGGTGGACCCGTCCCCGCCGAGGTCGGTGCGCTCGGACACCGTGTCGGCGTCGTCGATGCGGGTGTCGTGACCGCCGCCGTGCACGGCACCGACGGACATGTCGAGTCCGACGGCGTTCATCGCCTCGAGGAAGGTCGGGTACGAGATGCGGTACGCACGGGGGTACGTGAGCGAGCTCGTCCCCTGCGCCTTCGACGCGGCGACCGCGAGGGACATGAGCACGCGGTGGTCGTTGAAGGACGACATCGGGGATCCGTGCAGGGTTCCCGGTCCGACCCCGGTGACCCGGAGTTCGTCGGCCCCCTGCTCGGCCCGGCCGCCCATGCGGTTCAGCTGGAGCATCGCCGCGACGCGGTCGGACTCCTTGAGACGGATGTGCGCCACGTTCCAGAGGCGGGTGGTGCCCTCGGCGAACGTCGCCATCGTGGACAGCACGGGGAGCAGGTCCGGGATCGGTCGGCAGTCGATGTCGAGTGCGCGCAGGGGCGACCCGTCGTGCTCGATCCGGACGGACCCGGTCGCCTCGTCGATGCGCATCGGGACGCCCATCGCCGCCGCGAGGTCGAGGAACTCGCCCTCCGGGTGGTCCGTGCCGGCCGTCGTGGTGGACGTGAGGCCCCGCAGCAGCACGTTCGACTCGCGGATACCGGCGGCCGCGATGCCGAACGCCGCGGAGCCGATGTCCGGCGGGATGACGTAGTCGTGCGGGGTCGCCTGCTGGCCGGCCGGGATCCGGTACTCGAGCCAGTCGTCGGACACCTCGACCGTCAGACCGAACTGCCGCATCATGCGCACGGTGAGCTCGACGTACGGCTGTTCGTTGAGCCTGCCGCCGGTGATGTGGATGCGAGTCTCCTGTTCGGCGAACGGCGCCACGAGCAGCAGTCCGGAGACCCACTGCGACAGGGTCCCGGCGATGGTGACGTCGCCGCCGCGGGGCCGCCGGGGCTGGACCGTCACCGGCGGGCAGTCGTTCGTCGCCTCGAGCTCGACGCCCATCTGGGTCAGCGAGGTCAGGAGGGCCTTGATCGGGCGGCGCTGGAAGTACTTCATGCCCGAGAGCGTCATCGGCTTGTCCGCGAGGGACGCCAGGCCGGTCATGAAGTAGAGCGTGGTCCCCGAGGAGCCCATGTTGAGCAGCCCGTCGGCGCCGCGCGACCCGTGGTCGACGACGTCGGTCGCCTCGTAGCGACCGCCGAGCCCGGTGACGAGGTAGTCGTCGCCACGGCGCTTGACGTCGACGCCGAGCGCCCGGAGGGTGCCGACGGTCCACTCGACCTGCCGGGTCGAACTGATGCCGGAGACGGTGCTCGTGCCCTTCGCGAGCGATGCCAGCACCAGCGCGCGGTGCGCGTGGTACTTGGAGACCGGGACGTCGATCTCCCCGACGAGTGGTGCGGACGAACCGCGCACGACCAACTGCATGCGGACCTCTTCCCTGCGAGCGAATCCACGGTAGTACCGTCATGGAACGATTCCCACGGTAGTACCGTTCTGGAACAACTGGGTGGAGCGAGGTGCACGACCGGCGCGGGCGTTCGTTGTGCGTGTCCGACAACCGACCGGCAGGATGGCCGCATGGACATCCGCTTCACAGAGTCCCACCCGTCGACCATCGGTGTCGAGTGGGAACTCCCGCTGGTCGACCGGGACACCGGCGACCTCACCCCGCGCGCCCCGGCGGTGATCAGTGCGGTGCAGGAGCGGCTGGGCGACCCGGACCGTGTCACGGAGGAGCTCCTGACCAACACCGTCGAGGTCGTCACGGGCGTGCACACGACGGTCGGCGGGGCCACCCGGGAGCTCTCCGGCATCATCGGCGAGGTCGTCGACGCCGCGGACCCGCTCGACGCGCAGGTCATGTGCTCCGGCACGCACCCGTTCGCCCTGTGGGACCAGCAGGAGATCACGCCGGACAGCGAGCACTACACGACCCTCATCGACCGGACGCGCTGGTGGGGACGCCAGATGCTCATCTGGGGCGTGCACGTGCACGTCGGGATCGACCGGCGCGACAAGGCCGTGCCGATCATGAACGCGATGCTCGGCTACGTGCCGCACCTGCAGGCCTTCACCGCGTCGAGCCCGTTCTGGGGCGGCATCGACACCGGGTACGCCTCGAACCGGGCGCTCATGTTCCAGCAGCTCCCGACCGGCGGACTGCCGCCGGGCATCGGCGACTGGAGCGGCTTCGAAGGCGTCGTCGACGACCTGACCCGGACCGGTGTGATCGACGGGTTCAAGGACCTCCGCTGGGACATCCGCCCGTCACCGGGCTGGGGCACGCTCGAGAACCGGGTCTCCGACGGCATCTCGACCCTGCACGAGGTCGGCGCCGTCACCGCGCTCGTCCAGTGCCTGGTGACGGCGCTCTCCGACCGGCTCGACCGCGGCGAGGAACTGCCGACCATGCAGCAGTGGTTCGTCCGCGAGAACAAATGGCGCGCGGCGCGGTACGGCATGGACGCGGAGATCATCACGAACGCCGCGGGTGACGAGCGGCTCGTCACCGACGAGGTGCACGACCTCGTGCAACGCCTCGACCCGATCGCGGAGCGGCTCGGCTGCCAGCAGGAGCTGCACCACCTCGACACGATGACCGAGCAAGGGGCCTCGTACCAGCGCCAGCTCCGGGTCGCGCAGGAGAACGGCGGCGACCTCCGCGCCGTCGTCCGCCACCTGGTCACCGAGCTGCGCGAGTCGCTCTAGTCGCCACCACCTCCGGCCGGGAGGCACGGTGCGGGTCCGCCCCGCGCCTCCCGTCCTGGGGGCTGGCACTGCGTCGGACGATCGGTACAGTTCGGATGTGACGGGGACGAGCGCCGGGGGCGCGTCGAGGGTCGGTGTCCACCGTGCGGCGGCCTTCGTCGCCGCCGGGCAGCCGCGCGAGGCGCTCGCCGTGCTCGCTGCGGCCGGGCCCGAGGAGAACGAGACCGCCGCCGCGCAGCGTGTCCGCGCGCTGGCTCTGCTCGCGGTCGACGAGGTCGACGAAGCGCTGGGAGCGGCCCGCCAGGCGGTCGGCCTCGACCCGGACGACGGGACCGGGCTGTGGCTCACGTCGACGCTGCTGCTCCGGACCGGAGACCAGGCGGGCGCAGTGGACGCAGCCCGGCGAGCCGTCGTCGTGGCCCCGACGTCGTGGCGCTCGCACGCAGCGGTCGCCGACGCGCTCTTCCTCGACCCGGCGCGACGGGTCGAGGCCCTCCGGGCCAGTTACGAGGCCGTCCGGCTCGCGCCCGAGGAGCCCGACGTGCACCGACGCCACGGGGACCTGCTCCTCGCCGCGGGACGACACCGCGACGCGCAGGCCGCCTACCGGCGCGGCCTGGAGCTCGCCCCCGGGACGACCGGCACACGGCACAACCTGGCGGTGTCCCGCCTCCGCGGCGGACACGAGGGCGAGTCCGCGCTGGCGTTCTCGAGCGTCCTCGCCACCGACCCGACCGACGCCACGGCGCGACGGAACTTCGTGGTCGCCGTCGTGAACCCGCTCGCGCGAGTACGGGGCATGCTCGGGTTCACCGCCGTGATGACCGGCCTGATGTCCCTCGGGGTGACCGGCGACGCCGAGATCGCGCGCCTGACCACGATCCTGCTCCCCGTCACCGGGATCGTCGGAGCCGTGGTCGTCGCGCTCCGGTTCGTGGCCGAGACCCGCAGCCGGACGCGTTCCGTCGTCGCGACCGCCCGTCGCGCGGTGCCGGGCTGGACCGCCCTCGCGGCGGTGACCCTCGCGGCCCTGCTCGTCTCCGTGGTCAGCGTCTTCCTGCCGCTCGCAGCCGCCCTCGTGGCACAGGCGGTCGTGCTCGCCTGCGCCGTCCTCGGCTCGGTGCAGTCGCGACGGATCCTGGTGGCGTTCCCCCGGACCCGCCCGGCGCCGCCCACCGTGGCCGCGGCCCCCACCGACGAGTCCTCGCCGTGGCGGAACCCGGCATGACGGACACGGTGTGGACCGATCCGGACGGGCCGGCGTCGACGTCCGGGTTCTGGAGCGTCGTGCACGACCGACCCGACAACGCTCCGGCCGTCCGTGGACTGCGGCGCTCGGTCCTCGGGACGCTGCAGCGGCTCCGGGTCGTCGTCGGCGGCAGCGCCATCGCCGGGTTCTTCGCGGGCGTCCCGCTCGGCGCACCCGGACCGACGCTCCTGCTCGCTGTCACCGGTTGGCTGATCGCGGCCGCACTGATCGCCATCGGGGTCGTGCTCGTCACCCGGACGGTGCGGCAGAACCGGGAACCGCTCGTCCGGCTGCTCCGCGGATCGACGTTGCTCCGCACGGTCGTGGTCCTGCTCACCGTCGCGGCCGTCCTCGTCCTGCTCGCCCCGGCCCTGCCGTTCGCGTTCCCGTGGCCACCACTGACAGCCTTCGCCCTGGTCGTGGTGTGCTCTGGACTGTCGTTCGTCCTGCACTACCAGGCGGCGCTCCCGGCACCGGGTCGGCGACTTACCGACACCGTCTGACCGCGGCGTTCCACACCGCGGCCGCACACCGCCCCACCTCCACCTGACCACCGAGGACCCCATGGACCACGAACCGACCGACCCCGTGATCGACGCCCTCCGTCGAGCCGTGGCGTCCGCGCCCCACGACGTCCCGCTCCGCGTCCACCTCGGTCGTCTGCTGCTCGACGCGGGCAGGACCGCCGAGGCGACCGCCGAGGCCGCGGCCGCGCTGGCTGCGGAACCGACCGACGCCGCGGCTGGCGCGCTCATGCTCGACACCCTCCGCGGCGGCTCCGCCCCGGTGTCGAGCGCCGCGCCGTCGAGCGCACCGTCGTCGAGCGCCCCTGAGGAGACGGCGGACGACCCCACCTCGTTCGACTGGCGCGCGGCGGAACAGGAGGTCGAGCACCTCGTCGGACCGGCCTTCGTCGACGACCTCGACGCCGACGACCCGGACCTCCCCTCCGCGTTCTCCGTCGAGGACCCCGGGACCCGGTTCACCGACGTCGGGGGCATGGAGCACGTCAAGCAACGGCTGAACGCGGCGTTCCTCGCGCCGCTCGCGAACCCCGAGCTCCGCGCGCTCTACGGCAAGAGCCTCCGCGGTGGACTGCTCCTCTACGGACCGCCCGGGTGCGGCAAGACCTTCATCGCGCGCGCCGTCGCCGGCGAGCTGGGCGCACGGTTCCTCAGCGTCGCGATCACGGACGTCCTCGACCCGTACATCGGCGTGAGTGAGCGGAACATCCAGGCGGTCTTCGAGGCCGCTCGGGCAGCGGCGCCGTGCGTCGTGTTCTTCGACGAGGTGGACGCACTCGGCCAGCGGCGGAGCCAGACGCGCAGTTCGCACGTCCGCGGCATGGTGAACCAGCTCCTCACCGAACTCGACGGGATCAGCGGCGGCAACGAGGGCGTGTTCGTGCTGGCGGCGACGAACCAGCCCTGGGACGTCGAACCCGCGCTGCGACGGCCGGGCCGCCTCGACCGGACGGTGCTGGTGCTGCCGCCGGACGCTCCTGCTCGTGAGGCGGTCTTCCGCACCCACCTCCGGGACCGACCGCTCGAGGGCGTCGACGTCGGGGTGCTCGCGAAGCGCACCGAGGGCTTCTCCGGCGCCGACATCGCCTACGTCTGCGAGGTCGCCGCCGAGCGGGCGCTGATGGACAGCGTCGCCAGCGGCACCGCCCGGCTCATCGGGATGCCCGACCTCCTCGACTCGGTGGCGGAGGTGCGACCGTCGACACGGTCGTGGCTCGAGACAGCGCGGAACGTCGTGCTCTTCGGCGAGGACGACGGGACGTACGCGGACCTCCGCGCCTACCTCAAGAAGTCGAAGCGCTGAACGACGGACGGGAGGCGCGGTGCCAGCCGACACCGTGCCTCCCGTCCGTCGTCGGTCGCGTCAGCGACCCACGGCAGTCCGCGTCAGCGGCCCAGGAACTTCTGCAGCGACTGCATCTCTTCCTCGGTCGGCGCCTTCGGGTTCTTCGCGTTCGCGCCGCCGAACCCGAACCCGGACCCCTGGGGGGCCTGCTGCTGGGGCTGCGCCGCGGCACCCGAGGCGAGCGCCGCACGCTTCGCCGGGTTGCCGACCTTCTTCTTCTTCGCGCCGCCCTGCTGCTGCTTCTTCTTGCCGCCGTGCATGCCCGGGATCGGACCCATGCCCGGCATCTGCGGCACGCCGCCGCGCGCGACGGTCTTCATCATCTTCGCCGCCTGCTCGAAGCGGTTCACGAGCGCGTTCACCTCGGTCACCGTGGTGCCGGAGCCCCGGGCGATGCGGAGACGACGGGAACCGTTGAGGAGCTTCGGCAGCTCGCGCTCCTGCTTCGTCATCGACTGGATGATCGCCTCGGTGCGGACGATCTCGCTCTCGTCGAAGTTGTCGAGCGCTTCGCGCATCCCCTTGGCGCCCGGGAGCATGCCGAGCATGCCCTTGATCGAGCCGGCCTTGCGGAGCTGCTGCATCTGCTCGAGGAAGTCGTTCAGCGTGAACGAGTCGGAGGCGATCTTCTCGGCGACCTTGCGGGCCTCGTCCTCGTCGAACGCCTGCTGGGCCTGCTCGATGAGCGAGAGGATGTCGCCGAGGTCGAGGATGCGACTCGCCATGCGGTCCGGGTGGAACGGCTCGAAGTCGTCGAGGCCCTCGCCCGTGGACGCGAACATGATCGGGCGACCGGTGATGCTCGCGACGGACAACGCCGCGCCACCGCGGGCGTCACCGTCGAGCTTGGACAGGACGACACCGGTGAAGTCGACGCCCTCCTGGAAGGCGCGAGCGGTGGCGACGGCGTCCTGACCGATCATCGCGTCGATGACGAACAAGACCTCGTCGGGGTCGACGGCCTTGCGGATGTTCGCGGCCTGCTTCATCAGCTCCGCGTCCACGCCGAGGCGACCGGCGGTGTCGACGATGACGGTGTCGTACTGCTGGTCCACCGCGGCCTTGATCGCGTTCTTCGCGACCTTCACCGGGTCGCCGACGCCGTTGCCGGGCTCCGGGGCGAACACGTGCACGCCGGCCTGTTCACCGACGACCTGGAGCTGCTGCACGGCGTTCGGACGCTGGAGGTCCGCCGCGACGAGCATCGGGGTGTGGCCGTCCTTCTTGAGCCACTTGCCGAGCTTGCCCGCGAGCGTGGTCTTGCCGGCGCCCTGGAGGCCTGCGAGCATGATCACCGTCGGCGGACGCTTCGCGAACTCGAGCCGACGCTGCTGCCCGCCGAGGATGCCGACGAGTTCCTCGTTGACGATCTGGACGACCTGCTGCGCGGGGTTGAGCGCCTTGTTCACCTCGTCGGAGAGTGCGCGCTCGCGCACCGCGGCGGTGAAGGACTTGACGACCTCGAGCGCGACGTCGGCGTCGAGGAGCGCCCGTCGGATCTCGCGGACGGTGCCGTCGACGTCGGACGGGGACAGGCGACCCTTGCTCCGCAGGTTGCGGAAGGTCTCTGTCAGCCGGTCGGAGAGTGAACCGAATTGCGCCATGATCCGTCGATTCTACAAGGCGGCCGCCGACAGCCCGACCGCCACCGCGCCTGCACCCCGGGGACTACCGTCCACACCGTGCACATCAGGGAGATCGACGTCGCCGGTCGGCTCGGGGCGACCGGCGCGGCCCTGTTCGTCGGCTTCACGGCGGCGGTGTTCACGGCACGCTTCACCGGTTCCGTGACGGTCGTCGCGCTGGTCGGCGTGGCCACCGCAGTCGGTCTCGTGGTCCTCGTGGTCGCGGCGTGGGCCGGTGGGGGCGGGTACGCCGCACACCGGGCACTGCGGGCTTGGGTCCGCGGCGGCTCGGAACCCGACGGCGTGCGGCGCGACCGCAAGCTGCGGTTCCTGCGCGACATCGTCGACCGGACCGGCTGGCACCTCTGGCTCGGCGCGGCACTGGCGGTCGTGTTCGGTGCGACCGCCGTCGCCGACCTGGTCGGCGACCACGACGTCGGCGGTGCGCTCCTGATGGGCAGCTCCGCAGTCCTCTGGGCGGTCCTCACCGTGCGCGGGATCGTGGTGGACCGACCGCACCGGGAGCGTGCGCAGCTGCTGTACGCCGAGCTCGTGATGGTCGAACGCCCGACCGAGACGCTCGACGCGTGATCGGTTGTTGTACGGCGTCCAGAAACTGACGTACGCTGGCGCCCATGCCGGAACTCGAGATCGTCCGGGTGCCGGGCCTCCTCGCCTACGACGAGGGCCTCGCACTGCAGCAGCGCCTCCGCGCCGACGTCCTCGCCGGCCGTTCGCCCGGCGCGCTCGTCCTCTGCGAGCACCCGTCCGTGTACACCGCCGGACGCCGGACCGAAGCGGGCGACCTGCCGACCGACGGCTCCCCCGTGGTCGAGGTCGACCGCGGCGGCCGCATCACGTGGCATGGTCCCGGGCAGCTGGTCGCCTACCCGATCGTCCGGCTCGCGATGCCGCTCGACGTCGTGGCGTGGGTCCGTGACCTCGAACAGGTGCTCATCGACGCCGTTGCCGGCGTGGGTGTGACGGCAGAGCGCGTCGAGGGTCGCAGCGGCGCCTGGGTCCCCCGGCCCGACCGGGCGAACCACGACAAGGTCGGAGCCATCGGCCTGCACGTCGCCGAGGGGGTCACGAGCCACGGCATCGCCCTCAACTGCGCGAACGCCCTCGACGCGTACGCCGCGATCGTGCCGTGCGGCATCGCCGACGCCGGGGTCACCACGCTGAGCCGTGCCGCGGGACGCCACGTCACCGTGGACGAGGTCGCCGCGCTCGTCGCGCCGGTCGTGCAGGCGGCACTCGACGGCATGCACACCGGCCACCGCATCGCAGCCGCCAGTAGGACGACCAGCCCGGACCACCCGACCAGCGCGGACCGGTCCGCCGGGGGCGAGCCGCGCCTCCAGGCCGGTCGGGTCCGCACCACCCACCTGCAGGAGGTCCCCGCATGACCCTCGCCCCCGAAGGCCGGCGCATGCTGCGTGTCGAGGCCCGGAACGCCGAGACGCCGATCGAGACGAAGCCCGCGTGGATCAAGACCCGCGCGACCCAGGGTCCGGAGTTCCGGGACCTGTCCGCCCTCGTCAAGGACAAGCAGCTGCACACGGTCTGCCAGGAGGCCGGATGCCCGAACATCTTCGAGTGCTGGGAGGACCGGGAGGCCACGTTCCTCATCGGCGGCTCGCAGTGCACCCGCCGGTGCGACTTCTGCCAGATCGACACCGGCAAGCCGTCACCGCTCGACCGCGGGGAGCCTCGACGGGTGGCGGACTCGGTGGTCTCGATGGGCCTCAAGTACGCGACCGTGACGGGCGTCGCGCGGGACGACCTCGACGACGGCGGTGCGTGGCTGTACGCGGAGACGATCCGGCAGATCCACGAGCACTCCCCCGGCACCGGTGTCGAGATCCTCGTGCCGGACTTCAACGGCCGCCCCGACCAGCTCGGGCAGGTCTTCGACGCGCGCCCCGAGGTGTTCGCGCACAACGTCGAGACGGTCCCGCGGATCTTCAAGCGCATCCGGCCGGCGTTCCGGTTCGAGCGGTCCCTCGACGTCATCACGCAGGGGCGGGACGCCGGGCTCGTGACGAAGTCGAACCTCATCCTCGGCATGGGTGAGGAGCGGCACGAGGTGATCGACGCGCTCGAGCAGCTGTACGAGGCCGGGACGGACATCATCACGCTGACCCAGTACCTCCGGCCGTCGCCGCGGCACCTGCCGGTCGCCCGCTGGGTGAAGCCGGAGGAGTTCGTCGACCTCCGCGAGATCGCCGAGGACATCGGGTTCTCGGGGGTGCTGGCCGGGCCGCTCGTGCGGTCGTCGTACCGGGCCGGGCGACTGTGGGCGCGGGCGACGGTCGCGCGTGGCGGCACGGTGCCGGAGCACCTGTCGCACCTGCTCGAGGCGCCGGCCGGCCGCCAGGCCGTCTGAGGCGCGCGCCGCGCGCCGCGCGCCGCGCGCGTGGCCGGCCGCGGCCGAGTCTCGCTCTGAGCGACGTTCCTCGCGCTCGTGACCCCGAGATCTGTCGCTGGTCGCGAGTCTCGGGCCGGCACGATGCGGCAGCGGCACCACACGACGGACGGGAGGCGCGGTGCCAGCTGGCACCGCGCCTCCCGTCCGTCAGTGGGTCGCGGCTACGCGCGTCCGCGGATGCTGCGCAGCAGCCACCCGATGATCGCGAGCAGGATGAGCGCGATGCCGATGAAGAGCAGGAACTTCAGTGCTGCGACGAAGATGCCGCTGAAGAGCAGGACGAGGCCGACGATGATCGCGATGATCAGCAGTGCGGGCATGGGGGTCTCCAATCCCTGGAACGAGACCGAGCGGATGCCCGGGCCGACGGAGACGGTACTCGTCGCGGGGTGACCGCGTTCGCTGACAGGTGTCGACCAATGCGCCGAGACCCCGGAGGGCGCCGGACGTCTCAGCCGACGAGGTTCTGCACGAACACGTGCGGTGTGAAACCCGTGAGGTCGTTGATGCCCTCACCCTGCCCGATGAGCTTGATCGGGATGCCCGTCTTCTCCTGGACGCTCAACACGAAGCCGGCCTTGGCCGACCCGTCGAGCTTCGTGATGACGAGCCCGGTGACCCCGGCACCCTCGATGAACGCCTGCGCCTGGGCCAGCCCGTTCTGCCCGGTGGTGGCGTCGAGCACGAGGAGCACCTCGGCGATCTCGGTCTGCTTCTCGACCACTCGCTTGATCTTCGTCAGCTCGTCCATCAGGCCGGCCTTGGTGTGCAGCCGGCCGGCGGTGTCGATGACGACGATCTCGGTGCCCTCGCGGATGGCCTTCTCGACCGTCTGGTACGCCACCGACGCCGGGTCCTGTCCGGGCTGCGCGGGGCGCACGACGTCGACCCCGGCGCGCTCGGCCCAGGTCGCGACCTGCTCGACCGCTGCCGCGCGGAAGGTGTCCGCCGCACCGACGACCACCGTGCGGTCGTACGTCTTGAGGAACTTGGCGAACTTGCCGATCGTGGTGGTCTTGCCGACTCCGTTCACCCCGACGACGAGCACGACGGCCGGCCGGTTGCTGAGCTTCAGCGTCGTGTCGAGCTTCGACAGCCGTTCCTCGAGGACCTCGCGGAGCATGCGCTGCAGGTCGGCGGGGTCGGTCGTGCCGTAGCGGTCGACACGCGCGTGGAGGTCCTCGATGATCGCCTCGGAGACGTCGGGACCGAAGTCGGCGCCGATGAGCGCGGTCTCGAGGTCGTCCCACGTGGTCTCGTCGATCGTCTTGCGCTGGAAGAGCCCGCGCAGCCGGGAGGACAGGGACCAGGAACTCGCCATGTTCCCAGCTTAGAGCGCGGCACACGTGCGCTGTGCCGGGTACGCTCAGAACCACGAAGGGGAGTATTCCCTCTCGGTGACCCCGTCAGTACGGTCCGGAACGATCCGGACCCGGGGCGCCGGTCGCGGCCAGCACATCGTGCGGCAGCGGCGGAAGAGACCTTCAGGCTCCGGCGCGCCGTCCAGGCCCGCCCCTGACCTGAAGGAAACCCGTGGACGTCCCACTCTTCGTCTGGCTCCTCACCATCGCCGGCATCCTCGCGCTGCTGGTGTTCGACTTCTACTCGCACGTGCGCACCCCGCACGTGCCGCACATCAAGGAGTCGGCGTTCTGGTCCGCGTTCTACGTCGGGCTCGCCATCCTGTTCGGTGTCGGCATCCTGGTCTTCGGCGGCGGGCAGGCCGGTGGCGAGTACTTCGCCGGCTGGCTGACCGAGAAGGCGCTGTCGGTCGACAACCTGTTCGTCTTCCTCATCATCATGTCGAGCTTCGCGGTGCCGAAGGAGTACCAGCAGAAGGTCCTGCTCGTCGGCGTCGCGATCGCCCTCGTCGCCCGCGGTGTGTTCATCGCGCTCGGCGTCACGATCATCGAGAACTTCTCGTGGGTGTTCTACCTGTTCGGCGCGCTCCTGTTCTGGCTCGCGTGGTCGCAGGCGAAGGGCGGCGGCCACGACGACTCCGAGGGCGACTCGAAGCTCATCCGCACGCTGCGCAAGGTGATCCCGACCACCGACGACTACCACGGCGACAAGCTCACCGCGAAGATCGACGGCAAGCGCCTCTTCACGCCGATGCTCCTCGTCATGGTCGCGATCGGCCTGACCGACGTGCTCTTCGCGCTCGACTCGATCCCGGCGATCTTCGGGCTGACGCAGGACGCGTTCATCGTGTTCACCGCGAACGCGTTCTCGCTCCTCGGGCTCCGGCAGCTGTACTTCCTCATCGCGGGGCTGCTCGAGCGGCTCATCTACCTCGGCCAGGGCCTGGCCGTCATCCTCGCCTTCATCGGTGTCAAGCTCGTGTTCCACGCCATGCACGTCAACGAGCTGCCGTTCATCAACGGCGGCGAGCACATCGAGTGGGCGCCGGAGATCCCGATCTGGTTCTCGCTGAGCTTCATCGCGCTGACGATCGCGGTCGCGACGGCCGCCTCGCTGGTGGTCTCGAAGAAGCGGCAGGAGCGCGGCCTCACCCCGACCGGGGAGCCGAAGCAGGCCGTCGAGGCCGACGCGAAGTAGTCGCGACCCACGTCCCGGCCCGCGCGCGCCGGATCCCGGCTCGCGCGCGCCGAGTCTCGGCCTGGGCGACAGTTCTCGTGCTCCGGAGCGCGAGGACTGTCGCTGCGTGCGAGCCTCGGTCGGCGCGCGCTACGCGACCGCGCCGGCCGGCTCCGCCGACCGCGCCTGCACACGCTGCCCGACGACGGCGGACACCCCGTCCTGCCGCATCGACACCCCGTACAGGGCGTCCGCGATCTCCATCGTCCGCTTCTGGTGCGTGATGACGATGAGCTGCGACGACTCCCGCAGCCGCTCGAACACGGTCAGGAGCCGCCCGAGGTTCGCGTCGTCGAGCGCCGCCTCGACCTCGTCCATGATGTAGAACGGCGACGGGCGCGCGGTGAAGATCGCGACGAGGAGCGCCACCGCCGCGAGGGACCGCTCACCGCCGGACAGCAGCGTCAGCCGGTCGATCTTCTTCCCGGCGGGCTTCACCTGCACGTCGATGCCCGTCGCGAGCAGGTCGTCCGGGTTCGTCAGCGTGATCGACCCGGAACCGCCCGGGAAGAGGATCGGGAAGATGACGTCGAACGCCTCGCGGGTGTCGTGGAACGCCGCCTCGAAGATGGTCTGCATCTTCTGGTCGAGCTCCTCGATGATCGTCATGAGGTCCGTGCGGGTCTTCTGCAGGTCCTCGAGCTGCTCCGCGAGGAACGCGTGCCGCTGCTCGAGTGCCTGGAACTCCTCGAGCGCGAGCGGGTTCACCTTGCCGAGCCGGCCGAGGTCACGCTCGGCGGCCGCGAGGCGTTGCTCCTGCTCGGCGCGGACGTAGGGCACGGTCTCGACGTCGGCGGGGTCGACCTCGTCGGTGGCGTCGTACTCGGGCAGGGCGGGGCCGCCGGGCAGCGTGGACTCGGCCTCGACGACGACCTCGTCCGGGTCGAGGTCGGCGGTCGCCGCGTCGCCGACTGCCGTCCCGTCCGATCCGTCATCGGCCGCTGCCGTCGCCGCCGCCCGGGCGCGTTCGGCCTCCCGGTGCTTCCGCGCCAGGACCCGGGGGTCGACGAGCACGTCCACCGGCACCGGCACGTGCGGCCCGTACTCCGCGACGAGGACGGCCTCGACGAGTCCGAGCTCGCTCTGCGCCCGGTCGAGGATGCCCGACACGTGGAGCTTCTTCTCGTAGATCTCCATCTCGAGCGAGTGCACGCCGTCCGTCAGGGTCTGCAGGCGGTCCCGGAGCTCGCGCTCCTCGTTCCGGATCGTCTGCAGCTCGGTGTTCCGCTTCGACCGCTCGGACTCCTCGTTCGCGAGCCGGACGCGGGCCTCGGCGAGGGACCGGTCGACCGCACCGAGGAGCCCGGGGAGGTCGGCGAGCACCCCCTCCGCGACGGCGATCTGCGCACGGCGGACCACGGCTCGACGGGCGGCTTCCTCGGCAGCGGCCCGCTCGGCCCGGAGCCGGCGCTCGAGCCCGGCTGCCCGGTTCCGCTCGGCGCGCGCCCGCTCGCGCACGGTCTCGACCTGGATGCGCTGCTCGATCTCTGCGGCGCGCGCGGCCTCGAGGGCGTCCAGCAACGCCGGCCGGCCCGACGCGTCGACGGCCGGACGGGGCCGCTCGGTGAAGGCCGCGGACGCCGCCTCGGCCTCCGCGAGCACCGCCTCGGCGGACTCGACGGCACCGTCCGTCTCGGCCAGCGCGGCGTGGAGCCGCTCGACCTCGGCCGTGGCGTTCTCCGCCTTCGCGCGTGCGGACGCGCTGCTGCGGTCGTACTCGGCCGTGGCCCGGGCGTGCGCGCGGGACGCGTGGTCGGCCTCTTCCGCCCGGCGGCGTGCGTCGTCGACGGCGGTGCGAGCGGCCTGGAGGCGCGTGGCCGCGTCCTCGACGTCGACCGCGACCGCGTCGCGCCGGGTCACGGCGTCGTCGCGTTCCGCGACGAGTTCGATCCGGCTCGTCACGCGCTCGCCGCCGCCCGTCACGCGGACGGCCCGGACGACGTCGCCGGACCGCGTCACGACCGTGGCCAGCGGGGCGGCGGTGAGCACGGCCTCCAGGTCGACGTCCTCGTCCACCGCGACGAGCGTGTCCCGCAGGATCGCGGTGAGTGCCGGCGGTCCCTGCACCAGGTCGAGCGCGGGGCGGACGCCCGCGGGGAGTCGGTCCGGGAGTCCCGCCGCGGGGACCGCACCAGGGTCGGCGTCGGCGACGACGACGTCGACGCGGCCGATGTCGGCGGACCGGGCGTGCGCGACGGCGTCGAGCGCGACCGCACGGTCGGCCGCGAGCACCGCGTCGGCGAGCCCGTCGAGCGCCACCGCGACCGCGCCCTCGAAACCGGGCTCGACCGTCAGCGCGTCCGCGAGGCGACCGGCGATGCCCGCCCGTCCCGCGTCGATGAGCGACTGGGACCCGTCTCGGACGTCGATCGACATGCCGAGGGCGACGACCCGGGCGTCGAGCGCGTCCCGCTCGCGTTCGAGGGTGTGCAGACGGTCGCGGAGCTCGTCCCTGGTGCTCTGTGCTGCCCGCTGCTGCTCGCGGGTCGTCTCGACTGCGGCGGTGAGCGCCTCCTCGTCGACACCGTCGGCGGGGTCCACGCCGATCTCGGCGAGGGCCGCGGCGGCGCGGTCCGCACGCTCGGAGGCCTCCGCCAGGGCGCGCTCCCGGCGTTCCCGGTCGGCCGCCGCGGCGCCGCGCTTCGACCGCGCGACGTCCACCGCCGAGGCGAGCCGCTGGGCTTCCAGGTCGTGCTGCGACACCAGGGCCGCCTGCGCGGCGATCTGCTCGTCGAGGGCGTCGAGCGCGGCGCGGGCCTCCTGCACGCGGGCGGCGACGGCTCCGGAGTCGGCGGCAATCTCCTCGGCGCGGGCCTCGAGCCGATCGGCCTCGTCGCGGACGGACTGCACCCGCTCCGGGGTGACCGTCGGCCCCTGCTGCGGCGCGTCGGCCTGCTGGGCGAGGAACATGAGCCGCTGGTTCGCCAGGCTCGACAGGCCGCGCAGTCGCTCCTGCACGCTCTCCAACCGGTGCACGACGGTCCGGGCGCGGTCGACGTCGTCGCCGACCATGCTCTGCTCGACCTGCTGCTGCCGGGTGCGGGTGCGGTCGAGACGCTCCTGGAGGACGATGCGCTCCGACTTCCGACCGGTCTCGACCTCGAGGTGGTCGTGCAGCTCGCGGCGGAGCCGCACGACGTCGTCCGCGAGGAGCCGGGCCTTCGCATCGCGGGCGACGGCCGCGACCGACTGGGCCTTCCGGGCGACCTCGGCTTGGCGTCCGAGGGGCTTGAGCTGGCGACGGATCTCACCGGCCAGGTCGGACAGTCGCGTGAGGTTCGTCTGCATCGCCTCGAGCTTGCGGAGCGTCTTCTCCTTGCGGCGGCGGTGCTTGAGGATGCCCGCGGCCTCCTCGATGAAGCCGCGGCGGTCCTCCGGCGTCGCGTGCAGCACCTTGTCGAGCTGCCCCTGGCCGACGATGACGTGCATCTCGCGCCCGAGGCCGGTGTCGCTCAGCAGCTCCTGCACGTCGAGCAAGCGGCAGTTCTCCCCGTTGATCGCGTACTCGCTGCCCCCGTTGCGGAAGAGCGTGCGGGAGATCGTCACCTCGGAGTACTCGATCGGCAGGAGCCCGTCCGTGTTGTCGATCGTGAGGAGCACCTGCGCACGGCCGAGCGGACCACGGGTCGAGGTCCCGGCGAAGATGACGTCCTCCATCTTGCCGCCGCGGAGGGTCTTCGCCCCCTGCTCCCCCATCACCCAGGCGAGGGCGTCGACGACGTTCGACTTGCCCGAGCCGTTCGGTCCGACGATGCACGTGACCCCGGGCTCGAACGCGAACGTGGTCGGCTGCGCGAAGGACTTGAACCCCTTGATGGTCAGGCTCTTCAAGTACATGCGGTCTCCGGGCGTTCTGCTGCGCTGCTCCTGGCGGGCTGTGCTGCTGGCTGTGCTGCTGCGGGCAGGCTAACGCCTGCGGGCGCGCGGGCGCGGTTGGCACACGGGGCAGATGTGGCTGGACCGGTTCATGAAGGCCTCGCGGACGATCGTCGTGCCGCACCGCGGGCACGGCTTGCCCTGCTGGCCGTACACGTTCAGGCGCTGCGAGAAGTACCCGGACTGCCCGTTCACGTTCACGTACTGCGCGTCGAAGCTCGTGCCTCCGTCCTCGAGAGCCCGTCGGAGGACGCTCCGGACCTCGGTCAGCAGGGTCCGGAGGTCCGCTCGGGTCAGGCGCTCCGCTGGTCGGTCGTAGTGGAGCTTCGCCGCCCACAGGGACTCGTCGGCGTAGATGTTGCCGATGCCGCTCACGACGCCCTGGTCGAGCAGGACGCGCTTGATGCCACTCGCGCGCTTCCGGGCGGCCGCGATGAAGCGGTCGTCGTCGAACGCCGGGTCGAGCGGGTCACGGGCGATGTGCGAGACCTGGTACGGGATGCCGCGGCGCCACGAGGCGTCCGGGTCGGCCTCGTCGATCGCGCCCGCGGCACCGGCCGGAGCACCGTCCACCGTCGGCACCATGCGGTCGATCGCCATCGACCCGAAGGTGCGCTGGTCGACGAACTCGAGTTGGACGACGGGCTCCGGCACGCCGTCACGATCGGTGGTCGCGGGCTGCACGTCGATGAGGATGCGGCGGTGCCTCGCGGCGGGGCGATCGCGCCCGAGGAGCACCTGCCCGGACATGCCGAGGTGGGTGACGAGGGCCTCGCGTCGGTCGTCGCCGTGCTCCGGCTGCAGCGGGAACCAGAGGAACTTGCCGCGGCGGACGGCGGCGGCGATCGTGCGGCCGGTCAACCGGTCGGCGAAGTCCTCGGCGGGGCCGTCGTGTCGGGTGAGGGCGCGGTCATCGACGACGTCCACGTGCAGGACGCGTGCGCCGGTGACGGCGGGTTCGAGACCGGCGCGGACGACCTCGACCTCGGGGAGCTCCGGCACCGGTCAGGCAGTCCGAGCGGCGTCGTCGGCGGTCGTGCTCGCGGGGGCGCTGCCGGTGGCCGTGCTCGCGGCGGCGCTGCCGGCGGTCGTGCTCGCGGCGGCGCCGCCGGCGTCCGCGCGCGGCGAGCCGTCACGGCCGGAGAGCTTCGTCCAGGCCTGCAGTGCAGCGGCCATCTCGGCTGCCTTCTTGCTCGACCCGGCGCCCGAGGAGATGTCCTCGCTCTGGAGCACCACGGTGGCGTGGAAGGTCTTGTCGTGGTCGGGGCCCTCTTCGGTCACCCGGTACGAGGGGTTGCCCAGACCGAGCGACGACGCGAGCTCCTGCAGACTCGTCTTCGGGTCCATCGCGGCGCCGAAGCGGTCCGGGTCGACCAGGAGCGGCTCGACGAGGCGCAGCACGAGCTCGGTCGCCGGGTCCGGACCCGCGGAGAGGTACGTGGCACCGATGACGGCTTCGACGGTGTCGGCGAGGATCGACGACTTGTCGCGGCCGCCGGTCTGCTCCTCGCCCTTGCCGAGCCGGAGGTACTTCCCGAGCCCGATCATGCGGGCGATCTCAGCGAGGGCGACCGTCGAGACGAGGCTCGCCCGGCGCTTGGCCAGGTCGCCCTCGTCGAGGTCGGGGAAGGACCGGAAGAGCTTCACGGTCACTGCCTGACCGAGGATCGAGTCGCCGAGGAACTCGAGCCGTTCGTTGTGCCCGATGCCCCCGTGCTCGTACGCGTACGAGCGGTGGGTCAGGGCGAGCTGGAGCAGCTCGAGGTCGATGTCGACGCCGAGGATGCCCTGCAGACGAACGACGTCCGGCCCCACGGGGCGGGACCCCGTGGTGCCGGACGTGTTGGTCATGCGGTCGGTCCGATCAGACGTCGGCGACCTTGCGGCCCTTGTACTCCAGGTACAGGGGGGTGCCGGCCGAGTCCTCGACGACCTTCGCGCGGTGCGGGAGGCTGTAGGTGACCTTGCCGTTCTCGATCGTCTTCACGAGCTGGACCGGCGCGGCCTTCCACTGCGAACGACGGGCGTGCGTGTTGGCACGGGACTGCTTGCGCTTGGGAACGGCCATGGTGGTTCTCTTTCGGTTGGTCGGTTGGTCAGTGGCGAGGGCGGTTCAGGCCGACGTGAGGCCGTCGCCCTCGGGGCTCTGGTCAGGGGTGCTGCTGTCGTCGCTCGCACGGAAACCGCCGAGGGCGGCCCAGCGCGGGTCCAGGACCTCACGAGGAGTGTGGTCCTCGAGGTCGGCCAGGCGTTCACCCGTCTCCGGGTCGAGGCCTGGGCAGTCCGGTCGGCAGACCGGCTGGAACGGCAGCGACAGCACCACCGCATCTCGAACGACCGGTTCGCAATCCACGTGGTCATCGCGAACGAAGAAGTCGAAATCCTCCGAGACATCGTACGCGAAGAGCTCCGCGAAATCGACCTCGACGGGTTCGCTGATCTCGATCAGGCACCGGGAGCACTCCCCGAACGCCTCGGCCGACGCGTGTCCGGAGACGAGGACGCCCTCGTGCAGCCCCTCGAGTCGGACGTCGAGGTGCATCGGCGCGCCCTGTCGGACGGCGATGACCCCGGCACCCATCGCGTCCGGCACCTCGACGTCGAGCGAGTGCTCGCGCATCTCGCCCGGACGGTGCGCGAGGTCGCGCACGCGCAGGGCGTAGGGGCTGTTCACGGGGGAAGACACGATCGACGATCCTAGCGCGAACCGGGCGGCACGTCGAGGCGGCACACCCGCGTGTCCGTCGCGCGGAGGCGGGTGCGCGCCGTGCGGCCGGTGTGCGTGTTGCGGCGCGCCTGCCCCGGCGCAACGGGCGGTGTGCCCGGCTCAGCGGCCGGTGTGCTCCGCTCAGCGGCCGGTGTGCCCCGCTCAGCGGCCGGTGTGCTCCGCCAGCGCACGCGCCACGACCCCGGGCACGTACGGCGTCACGTCCCCGCCGAGCGTCGCCACCTGACGGATGAGCGAGCTCGACACGTGCGCACGCGAGGCCTCGGGCAGCAGGAACACCGTCTCGACGTCCGCGAGGTGCCGGTTCATGATCGCCATCGGGGTCTCGTACGCGACGTCCTCGCCCGAGCGGACCCCCTTCACGAGGACCGTCGCACCGACCTGACGGCAGTAGTCGACGAGGAGCCCGGCGGTCCACTCCCCGACGCGCACGTTGTCGCGGACGCCCGTCTCGACCAGCGACTCCTCGATCAGTCGGACCCGCTCGCCGGCCTCGAACATCGCGGGCTTCTTGTCCGGGTTGTGGACGACGAGCACGTGGACCTCGTCGAAGAGCCCGGCCGCACGCCCGATGACGTCGAGGTGCCCGAGGGTCACGGGGTCGAAGGAACCGGGGACGACCGCGATCTGCGCCATGCAGCGACCCTAGCCGAGGTCAGTTCTTGCCGAGGAAGGCCGCGTCGGACTCGTCGAGTCGGCGGGCGAGCGCTTCGCGGAGCGCCGGGTGCCCCTCGAGGTCGGGGTCGGGCCCGAGCACGCGCTCGGCTTCCTCGCGCGCGTCGACGATGAGGTCGGCGTGCTCGACGACGCGCAGCAGGTTCAGGGACGAACGACCACCGGACTGTCGCTCCCCCAGCACGTCGCCCTCGCGCCGGAGCTCGAGGTCGACCCGGGCGAGCTCGAAGCCGTCGTCGGACGCGGCGACGGCGTCGACGCGCTCCCGCGACGGGGACTCGAGCTCCGCCGTGGTCACGAGCAGGCACACGCCGGCGAACTGCCCGCGGCCGATGCGGCCGCGCAGCTGGTGGAGCTGCGACACCCCGAACCGGTCGGCGTCGAGCACGGCCATCATCGAGGCGTTCGGCACGTCGACACCCACCTCGATCACCGTCGTCGCGACGAGGACGTCGATCCCGCCGGCCGCGAAGGTCGTCATCACGCGGTCCTTCTCGTCCGCGGTCATCCGTCCGTGCAGGACCTCGATCCGTCTGCCGTCGAGCACCGGCATCCGGCGCATCCGCTCGGCGGTCGCGACCACCGTGGCCGGCGTTCGTTCCGGGGTGTCGTCGTCGGCGGGTGCTTCCGGCGCAGGTTCGCCGTCGTCCTCGGCGTGCACGTCGTCGATGGCGGGGCACACCACGAACGCCTGTCGACCGGCGGCGAGCTCCTCGGCCATGCGCGACCAGATCCGGGACTCCCACCCCGGGTGCTCCGCCAGGCCGACCGTGAAGGTCTCGACACCGGCACGACCCGACGGGACCCCGGCGATGGTGGAGACGTCGAGGTCGCCGAAGACGGTCATCGCGACCGTGCGCGGGATCGGCGTCGCGGTGAGGACGAGCACGTGCGGCGGGGTCTGGCCCTTCGTCCGGAGGGCCTCGCGCTGCTCGACGCCGAACCGGTGCTGCTCGTCGACGACCACGAGCCCGAGCTCGGCGAAGTCGACGCGGTCGCCGAGGAGCGCGTGCGTGCCGACCACCAACCGCGAGCTCCCGGACGCGGCCGCGAGCAGGGCTCGGCGACGCTCGTCGGTGGACTGGGACCCGGTGAGGATCACCGGACGGAGCTCCGCCGCGAGGTCCGGGCCGAGGAACTTCACGATCGACCGCAGGTGCTGGGCGGCCAGGACCTCGGTCGGGGCGATGAGCGCCGACTGCCCGCCGGACTCCGCCACGGTGAGCATCGCGCGGATCGCCACGAGGGTCTTGCCGGAACCGACCTCGCCCTGCACGAGCCGGTGCATCGGCCAGGTTCCGGCGAGGTCCGTCGCGATCTCGGCACCGACCGAGCGTTGGTCGTCGGTGAGGGTGAACGGCAGCGAGGCGTCGAACCGTTCGAGGATGCCCCCGGGCGAGGCCGAGCGCGGGGTCGAGGCGACCGCGCGGGCGGCGATCCGACGCTGCACGAGGGCGGTCTGCAGCACGAAGGCCTCGCGGTAGCGGAGGGCGTCCTGCGCGCGCTTGAAGTCCGCGACCTTCTCCGGGCGGTGCAGCAGTTCGAGCGCGCGCCGGTACGGCACGAGGTCGAGTCGGGAGCGCACGGACGCCGGGATCGGGTCGTCGAGGTCGGGCAGGGTGTCGAGCACGACGCCGATGGCCTTCGCGATCTGCCACGAGGACAGCGACGCTGTGGCCGGGTAGATCGGGATCGGCTGCCGCGACCAGCGGATCGCCTCGTCCGAGCCGGGGTCGGCCAGGGAACGGGGGTCGTCGCGGTCGAACAGCTCGTAGTCGGGGTGTGCCAGCTGCCGAGCGCCGCGGTAGTCGCCCACCTTGCCGGCGAACACCCCGCGGGCACCGGGGACGAGGTCCTTCGTGCGCCAGCCCTGGTTGAAGAACGTCAGGGTCAGGAGCCCCTTGCCGTCGCCGATCTTCGCTTCGAGGATCGAACCCCGTCGAGCCCGCATCGTGCGCTCGCGGACGTCGACCACCTCGGCCACGATCGTGACGGACTCGCCGATCGCCAGCGAGTCGAGCGCCGTGAGGGCACCGCGTTCGGCGTAGCGACGGGGTGCGTGCTCGAGGAACTCCCCCACCGTGCGGTACCCGAAGGCCTTCTCGATCGCGCTCGCGGTCCGGCCGCCCAGCACGCCGGACAAGCGGGCGTCGAGCCCACCGACCACGGCCGACCCGGAGGCGCCGTCGACCGTGGGCGCGTGCCCGCTGCCGGGCGCGGCCGGGGCAGCGTTCGTACCAGGGGTGACCACATGCCAACGGTACCCGGCACGACCGACTCGCACCGTGCCTCCAGGCCGGCCTGTGGAGAACGCGGGCGGGCCGTCCCGGGCCGCTACGGTGGCTGCATGACCCGCATCATCGCCGGTGCCGCCGGCTCCACGACGCTCCGGGTGCCGAAGTCCGGCACCCGGCCGACGAGCGACCGTGTGCGCGAGGCGCTGTTCTCGTCGCTGGAGTCGCGCGGGCTCGTCGACGACACCGCGGTGGCCGACCTCTACGCCGGCACCGGCGCCCTCGGGCTCGAGGCGGCGTCGCGCGGGGCGGTCGAGGTCGTCCTGGTCGACCGGGCCGCGGGCGCGGCGGCAGCGTGCAAGGAGAACGCGCGCACGGTGCAGAAGCGCGTGCCCGGCGTGCGGATCGACGTGCACGCCCAGCCCGCCCTGGGCTTCCTGCGGCAGACCGTGCGGACGTTCGACCTCGTGTTCATCGACCCGCCGTACGAGGTCAGCGAGCAGGAGCTCGGCGAGGTGCTCGAGGCGCTGGTGCCGCGGCTCACGCGGGGCGCGGTCGTCGTCGTCGAGCGCAGCAAGCGGTCGCCGGAGCCGACGTGGCCCGCGGGGCTCGAGCCGTTCAGCAAGCGCAGCTACGGGGAGACGGTCGCGTGGGAGGCCGTGGTCGCGACCGCCTGACGGTGCAGCCTGGGCGGTACGGCCCGGCTGGTCCGGCCTGGCTGGTCCGGCCCGGCTGGTCCGGCCTGGCTGGTCCGGCCCGGATGGTCCGGCCCGGATGGTCCGGCCTGGAGGCCCGGTCCGGCTCAGACGCGGAGCTCGCGTCCGCGGCGGGCTCCGGCCCCAGCCGGCGGCACCGGCCCCAGCCGGCGGCACCGGCCCCAGCCGGCGGCACCGGCCCCAGCCGGCGGCATCCGCCTCAGCCGGCGGCGCCGTCCCAGTCGGCGTAGGGGTCCCAGCCGGACGTCGGGACCGGACGACCGCCCCGGAGGACGTCGTGCTCACCGCGTTCCCGGACGGAGCCGATCCGCCGGAACCCGGCGGGGAGCGGCATCCCCGGCGGGAACGTCGCGAGGAGCCCGTGGTCCTCGCCGCCGTGCAGGGCGGGCCCCTCCTCGACCACCGTCGGGTCGAGGTCGAGCGTCACCCGGCTGGCCCGCGCGAGTCGTCCACCGTCGATCGCGAGGCCGTCGGACAGGTCGAGCATCGCCGTCGCCCCCGCGCCCGCGGCGGCCACACCGTCCGCGATCGGCGGGACGGGCCGCCGCTGTCGGAGGACGTCGGGGTCCGCGTCCGCGCCGCTCGCGACGGTCGCCGCCCGGGACGGTTCCCCGGCTGCGTCGACACCGTCGCGGAAGAGCCGTGCCAGGCCGCGGGCAGCTCGGCCGAGCTCACCGGAGACCGCCACCACGTCACCCGGCTCCGCGCCCGAACGGAGCACGGGCGCCCGGCCGCCGAGGTCGCCGAACGCGGTGACGGCGACGGTGAACGTCGAGGAGGTCGAGAGGTCACCGCCGACGACGCCGCACGCCGGTGCGAGGGCCTCCACCGCGAGCCGGACACCGTCGGCGAAGCGTTCCAAGGCGCTGACCGGGGTGTCCTGCGGCGCGGCGAGGGCGATGACGAGCCCGGTCGGCGTCGCACCCATCGCGGCGACGTCGGAGAGGTTCGTCGCGGCGGCCTTCCAGCCGATGTCCTCGGGCGACGACCACGCCCAGCGGAAGTCCGGGCCGTGCACCATCATGTCCGTCGTCACGACGCAGCGCCCGTCCGGGGCGGCGAGGACAGCGCAGTCGTCGCCCGGTCCGATCACGGGGTCACCGGCAGGGAGCCGTCGGACGATGCGGTCGAGGACCTCGAGTTCCCCGACCTCCCCCACGGTCGGGCCGGGCTGGCTGTCGTCCTTCGCGTCCACACGAGAACGGTAGCCTGGACGTCGATGGACACCGCGCGACGCACCACCCGGACCGCCGCGATCGTCGGCGTGGCGATCGCCCTCGCGGCCAGCCTCACGGGGTGCACGAACGCCGTCTCGATGACCGCCGCACCCTCCGCGGACGCCGCTGCCTGCGCCGCGGCCCAGGTGCGGCTGCCGAGCGTCGTGGGGCAGGACGATGCGCTGCGGAACACGACCGCGCAGTCGACGGCGGCGTGGGGCGACCCGGCCGTCGCGATCTACCACTGCGGTGTCGCCGTGCCGACGGTGTCCGATCTACCGTGCTTCTCGAAGGGCTCCGTGGACTGGATCCGCGACGACCGCGGGGCGCAGGTCGTCTACACGACGTTCGGCCGGTCGCCGGCGGTGCAGGTCGTCATCGAGTCGTCGGGGGCGACCGACCAGGTACTGCAGGACATCGGGACGGCGGTGTCGACGCTGCCGAAGGACGGGCACCGGTGCCTCGACCCCTCCGAGGTCAACGGCTGACGGTCCCGCTCGGGCACGAGTCTCGGCCGCGCCCGCACGAGTCTCGGCCGCGCCCGCACGAGTCTCGGCGTCAGCGACTGATCTCGTGCCGATGCGCGCGAGACCTGTCGCCCAGCACGAGTCTCGGCTCGCGCCACCGCGGCGGCGCGGCGGCGCGGCGGCGCGGCGGCGCGGCGGCGCACGACGCCTCAGCGGACGGCGGTGCGGCCCAGCTCGATGAGCTCGGTGACGAGCTCGCCGTACGAGACACCCGTGGCGGCCCAGCAGCGCGGGTACATCGACAGCGGCGTGAACCCCGGCATCGTGTTGACCTCGTTCACCACGAAGCCGTCGTCGGTCAGGAAGCAGTCGACCCGGGCGAGTCCGGCTCCCCCGACGGCCTCGAACGCGCGGGCACCGATCGACCGGATCTCGTCGGTCTCCGCGTCGGTGAGGGGCGCCGGGCAGAGCAGGGCCTCGTCGCCGCCGAGGTACTTCGAGTCGAAGTCGTAGAAGCCGTCCTCCGCCACGACGATCTCGCCCGGGAGGCTCGTGCGCGGGACACCGTCGCGGCCTTCGAGCACGGCGACCTCGACCTCGCGACCGACGACCCGGGGCTCGACGATGACCTTCGAGTCGTGCTCGAACGCCAGGTCCATCGCGGCGCCGAGCTGCGACGGGTCGTCGACCCGCGAGACGCCCATGCTCGAGCCGGCGCGCGCGGGCTTCACGAACACGGGCCAGCCGTGTGCGGCGACCGACTCGGCGACGTCGACCGGATCGGCTGCCCACTGGCGTCGGAGCACCGTGGTCCACGGCGCGACCCGCAGCCCGGCGTGCTCGAGCACGGCCTTGGCGACGTGCTTGTCCATCGCCAGGGCGCTCGCGAGCACCCCGTCGCCGACGTACGGCAGCCCGGCGATCTCGAGGAGGCCCTGGATCGTGCCGTCCTCACCGAAGGGGCCGTGCAGGATCGGGAAGACCACGTCGACGTCGGGCACGGTCGTCACGGTGCCGTCGGCGTGCGACACGACGAGGTCGCGGGTCGCCGGCGAGGTCGGGAACGCCACGCGCGTGCCGTTGTCGAGCACCTCCGGCAGGTGCCGGTCGTGGATCGCCCAGCGTGCTGGGTCGTCCGGCTGCAGCGTGAACGCGCCGCCCTTCGTGATCCCGATCGGCACGATCTCGTAGGCATCGCGGTCGACGACGTCCATGATGCCCCCGGCGGTCACGCAGCTGATCGCGTGCTCGCTCGAACGGCCGCCGAAGAGCACGGCGACGGTGGTCTTGGCCATGGAGGACCCCCTGGGTGGTCGCGGACCCGTCACTCGCCCTGGGGCTCGTCGGTCTCGGTGAGGTGCGGCGCGATGTTGCGCGGGTCGAGCCTACCGGCGAGGACCTCGCCCACCTGGCTCACGATGGGCATGTCGACGCCGTTCGCGGCCGCCAGCTCGAGGATCGGGGCGACCGAGGCGAGCCCCTCCGCGGTCTGGTTCATCTGCCGCACGACCTCGTCGAACCGGTAGCCCTGCCCGAGCAGTCGGCCGGCGGTGTTGTTCCGCGAGAGCGGCGACTGGCAGGTGGCGATGAGGTCCCCCAGCCCGGCGAGGCCGGACAGCGTCGAGGACTGCGCGCCGAGCGACACCGCGAACTCGGTCATCTCCGCGAGGCCCCGGGTGATGATCGACGCCTTCGTGTTCTCGCCGTAGCCCACGCCGTCCACGATGCCGATGGCGACCGCGATGAGGTTCTTCAGCACACCGCCGAACTCGGTACCGATCACGTCGGTGTTGGTGAACGACCGGAAGTACGGGTTCGTGGCGACGGTCGCGACCGCGGTGGCGGTGTCGAGCGACGTCGACGAGACGACGGCCGCGGTCGGCTGCCGCCGTGCGATCTCGAGCGCGAGGTTCGGTCCGCTGGCCACCGCGATGCGCTCGCGGTCGATCCCGAGGCCCTCGTGCAGGACCTCGCTCATCCGGAGGCCCGTCGCCTTCTCGACGCCCTTCATGAGGCTGACGACCGGGACGTCCTCGGGCAGGAGGGAGGCGATCGCGGCGAGGTTCGAGCGGAGCGACTGCGACGGCACCGACACGTACACCTGCTGTGCGCCGTCGAGCACGGCGGACAGCGACGTCGACGCGGTGAGCGTCCGCGGCAGGTTGATGCCCGGCAGGTACTCGGAGTTCCGCTTCGTCTCGGTGATCTCGCGCGCCACCTCGGGTCGGCGTGCCCACACGACGGTGTCCGCCCCGCCCTCGGCGAGCACCTTCGCGAACGTGGTCCCCCAGCTGCCGGCGCCGATCACGGCCACCCGTGGCTTGTCGGTCGTCTGCATGACGACGCGGATCGCGGCGGTGTCGACGGCACCGGGAGCGGCGACGACGGGGTCCGGGTGGTCCTCGTGCGGGCGGAGGCCCGTTCCGTGGTCACTCAAACTTGCCGGTCTCCTTCTGGTTGTTCGCGGCCGGGTCCCAGCGCGTGGCCGGGGCCGTCTCGCCGCGGAGTTCCTCGAGCAGCTCGGTGATGCGCTGCATGACGATGCCGGTCGCCTCGACGAGCATCTGCTGGTCGATGGGCCGTCCGCGGTAGGCGGACAGGTCGACGGGGTCGCCGACGATGACGTCGACGCGGGTCGGCGGGAAGAGCTTCAGCTTCTTGCCGTAGCGCGCCATGATGCCCTGCGTGCCCCAATGGGCCATCGTGATGAGCGGCACGTCGTTCTCGAGCGCGATCCGGACGGCACCGGTCTTGCCGCGCATCGGCCAGAGGTCCGGGTCGCGGGTCAGGGTGCCCTCGGGGTAGACGATGATCGCGCCACCCTGCTCGATGACGGACCTGCCGCCGCCGAGCGGGTCGCTGAGGCGCGTGCGACCGGAACGTTCGACGGGGATCTGCCCCATGCCGGCCATGAGCTTGCCGAACACGGGGACGTTGAACAGCGACGCCTTCGCGAGGAACCGCGGCGCCCGGCGGGACAGCCAGACGGCGGTCCCCACCACGAGCGGGTCGATGTTCGTGAAGTGGTTCGGCGCCAGGACGAACGCGCCGCCCTCGGGCAGACGCTTCGGCCCGTGCCAGTGGTACCGCGCGGAGAACCGGAAGACCGGGATCACGACGGACGCGGTGATGCGGAACGCGGTGTTCAGCTCACCGCGGCGCCAGCGCCGCCCGGGGTTGGGCAGACCGGTCGAGACCTGCGAGGCGGACGCGCGCCGCGCCTCCAGGCCGTCACCTGAAGCAGCCACGACGCTCAGCCGGCGAAGTCGAAGTCGGCGCCGAGCTTGCGGAGCTTCGGGATGAAGTGCTCGTAGCCCCGGCTGATGATGCCGACGTTGGAGATCCGCGACTCGCCCTCGGCGGTCAGCGCCGCGATGAGGTGGCTGAAGCCGCCGCGGAGGTCGGGGACGCGGACGTCCGCAGCGTGCAGCGTCGTCGGCCCGGTGATGACCGCGGCCTGCTCGAACGGCCGACGCGCGACGCGGCGGTCGTGTCCGGGCAGCCCTTCCTTGTGCACGACGATGTCGGCGCCCATCTCGTTGAGGGCGTCGGTGAAGCCGAAGCGGTTCTCGTACACGGTCTCGTGGACGATGCTCTGCCCGTCGGCCTGGGTGAGCGCCACGATGAGCGGCTGCTGCCAGTCGGTCATGAAGCCGGGGTGCACGTCCGTCTCGACGACCACGGGGCGCAGGGTCTCGCGCTCGCGGTAGAAGCGGATGCCGTCCTCCTGGACGTCGAACCCGCCGCCGACCTTGCGGAAGACGTTGAGGAACGTCATCAGCTCCTGCTGCTTCGCGCCCTCGACGAAGATGTCACCGTCGGTCGCGAGCGCCGCCGAGGCCCAGCTGGCGGCCTCGTTGCGGTCGTTGATCGCGCGGTGGGTGTAGCCGCGGAGCGACTCGACGCCCTCGATGAAGATGGTGCGGTTCGGCTCGACCGTGACGATCGCGCCCATCTTCTGCAGGATCGCGATGAGGTCCATGATCTCGGGCTCGATCGCGGCGTTCCGGAGCTCGGTGACCCCGGTGGCGAGGACGGACGAGAGCAGGACCTGCTCGGTCGCGCCGACGCTCGGGTAGGGCAGCTCGATCTCCGCGCCCCGCAGGCCGTCCGGCGCGGTGAGGTGGATGCCGCTGACCTGCTTGTCCACGACCGCGCCCATCGCGCGCAGGGCGTCGAGGTGGAAGTCGATCGGGCGGTCGCCGATGCGGCAGCCGCCGAGGTCGGGGATGAACGCCTCACCGAGCTTGTGCAGCAGCGGACCGCAGAACAGGATCGGGATGCGGCTCGACCCGGCGTGCGCGTCGATCTCGGCGAAGTGCGCCGACTCGACGTTCGACGGGTCGAGGATGAGCTCGCCTCGTGCAGGGTCCGTGATGCGCACCCCGTGGACCTCGAGCAGGCCGCGGACGACCTGGACGTCGGAGATGTCCGGGACGTCCTTGAGGATCGAGGGGGTGTCGCCCAGCAGCGCAGCGACCATGGCCTTGGTCGCGAGGTTCTTGGCTCCGCGGACCTCGATGCGTCCCACGAGCGGCTTGCCGCCCCGGATGACGATCTCGTCCGACTTGAGACCAACGCGAGCCCCTGCGGCCGCTGCGTCCTGTACGAGAGAGTTCACTACTTCACCGGCAATGTCTTCGGCCGCCAACTGGAGCGGCGGGATTCGAACTCCGTGATCGAGGACTCGTCACGGAGGGTGAGCCCGATGTCGTCGAGCCCTTCCATCAACCGCCAACGAGTGTAAGCGTCGATCTCGAAGGGCACGTCCACATCGCCCAGCGACACGCGCTGCGCCACGAGGTCGACCGTGGCCGATGCCCCCGGGTTCCGCTCGATCTCGGCCCAGAGCGCCTCGACTTCCGATTCGGTCACGATCGCCGTGACGAGTCCCTGCTTGCCCGCGTTCCCCTTGAAGATGTCCGCGAACCGAGAGGACACGACGACGCGGAAGCCGAAGTCGCGGAGTGCCCAGACGGCGTGCTCGCGCGACGAGCCGGTGCCGAAGTCCGGACCGGCGACCAGCACCGCGGCACCCTGGTACTCGGGCTGGTTCAGCACGAACTCCGGGTCCTGGCGCCACCCGGCGAACAGGGCGTCCTCGAAGCCGGTCTTCGTGACGCGCTTGAGGTAGACCGCGGGGATGATCTGGTCGGTGTCGACGTTGGAGCGCTTCAGCGGCGCGGCGACGCCGGTGACGGTGGTGATCTTGTCCATCAGAACTTCCCCTCGGTTGCGGTGGCGGACGTCGCCGCGGCGATCTCGTCATCGGTCGGCAGGTCCCACGGGCTCGACAGCGTGCCGCGGACCGCGGTGGCAGCGGCGACGAGCGGCGACACCAGGTGGGTGCGCCCGCCCTTGCCCTGCCGGCCCTCGAAGTTGCGGTTCGAGGTGGACGCGCAGCGCTCCCCCGGCGCGAGCTGGTCGGGGTTCATGCCGAGGCACATCGAGCAGCCGGCGAACCGCCACTCGGCGCCGAAGTCCGTGAACACCTTGTCCAGCCCCTCGGCCTCGGCCTCGAGCCGGACCCGAGCGGAGCCCGGCACGACCATCACGCGGACGCCGTCGGCCTTCTTCCGGCCCTCGATGATCGACGCGAAGGCCCGGAGGTCCTCGATGCGGGAGTTCGTGCACGACCCCATGAACACCGCGTCGACCGCGATGTCCTTCATCGGGGTGCCGGCCTCGAGGTCCATGTACTCCAGCGCGCGCTGGGCTGCGGCCTGGTCGTTCGGGTCGGTGTAGTCGGACGGGTCCGGGACCGTCTCGGAGAGCGAGACGCCCTGACCGGGGTTGGTCCCCCAGGTGACGAAGGGCTCGAGCTCGTCGGCGTCGATGAACACCTCGGCGTCGAAGACCGCGTCGTCGTCGGTCGCGAGCGTGTCCCAGTAAGCGACGGCGTCGTCCCAGTCCTGACCCGTCGGCGCGTGGTCGCGGCCCTGCACGTAGTCGTAGGTCGTCTGGTCGGGGGCGACCATGCCGGCGCGGGCGCCGGCCTCGATCGACATGTTGCAGATCGTCATGCGGCCCTCCATCGAGAGCGCGCGGATCGCGGAGCCGCGGTACTCGAGCACGTAGCCCTGGCCGCCGCCCGTGCCGATCTTCGCGATGACCGCGAGGATGATGTCCTTCGCCGTGACGCCGGGGCGGAGCGTGCCCTCGACCGTGATCGCCATCGTCTTGAACGGCTTGAGCGGCAGCGTCTGCGTGGCGAGGACGTGCTCGACCTCGGACGTGCCGATGCCGAACGCCATCGCGCCGAACGCGCCGTGCGTGCTGGTGTGCGAATCGCCGCACACCACGGTGATGCCAGGCATCGTGAGTCCGAGCTGCGGACCGACGACGTGCACGATGCCCTGTTCCTTGTCGCCGAGCGAGTGCAGGCGCACCCCGAACTCCGCGCAGTTGCGTCGGAGCGTCTCGATCTGGGTACGGCTCGTCGGGTCCGCGATGGGACGGTCGATGGCGAGCGTCGGGGTGTTGTGGTCCTCGGTCGCGATCGTGAGGTCGAGGCGACGCACCGGGCGGCCGGCCTGGCGCAGGCCGTCGAACGCCTGCGGGCTCGTCACCTCGTGCACGAGGTGGAGGTCGATGTAGAGGAGGTCCGGCTTCCCGTCCTCGCCCTTGACCACGACGTGGTCGTCCCACACCTTCTCGGCGAGCGTCTTTCCCATCGGCTCGACCCTTCCTCGTTGTCCGTCGATGCGCCGCTGTCGCGGCTCGTCCGGCCACTCTAGCAGGTTGGTATACCAAGCCGCGTCGGTCCGGACGCCAGGCGCGTGGCGAGCCCGCCACGCGCCTCCAGGCCGGTGGCGGGGACCGCCTGGAGGCGCGGCCCGGGTCGGCGACACCCGTCGCGGTGGGAAGATGGAGGCGACATGACGACACCTGCGCACTCGACCCGGACCGTGAACCTCGAGGGCGCAGCCCGCGCGGCGATCGCCGGCGGCGCGCCGCTCGCGCTGCTCATCGCCCTCGGGATGCCCGGGTACGCGGCGTTCGCGATGTTCGCCGGGTTCACCGCGATCTTCGGCGCGACGGAGCCGTACCGACAGCGCGCCGTGACCACGGGTGTCGCCGGGGCGCTGCAGGCGGCTTGCATGCTCGCGGGCATCGGGGTGGCGCTGCTCGGGCACCCGCTGTGGCTGCAGGCGATCGGCCTCGTGGTCGTGCTGGTCGTCCCGGTGTGCACCCTCACGGCGCTGCAGACGATCCCGGCGCAGCCGATCTTCCCCGTGTTCGCGTTCGTCGTGTCCGCGCTCGTGCCGCTCCGGCCGGCCGACGTCCCGACGGTCCTGCTCATCATCGTCTGCTCGGTGGCGTGGGCGTGGCTCGTGGCGATGTCCGGCGTCGTGCTCCGTCGGGTGTTCCACCCGCACGCACCGCACCGCTTCCGACCGCTCGGCGCACGCAAGCACCGGACGCTCGCCGTCCTCCGCACGCGGGCGCTCCGCGAGACGGTGGCGCTCAACGTCGTCGGGTCGCTGGTCGCCGGCGGTGTCGCCGAGGCGCTGCCCGGCCTCGGACACCCGTACTGGGCGGTCATCGCCGTCGTGTCGACGCTCCCCGCGCTCCGCCAACGCCACACGCTCCGCCGCGCCTGGCAGCGCGTGGTCGGCACCGTCGGCGGGACGGTCGTCGCCGTGGGGATCCTGCTGCTCGAGCCGGGCGTCTGGTGGATCGTCGTGATCGCCGTCGTCGGGCAGTTCTTCGCCGAGATCTTCGTGGCGCTGCACTACGCGGTGACGCTGCTCTTCCTCACGCCCCTCGCCCTCGCGGTGTCGTGGCTGAGCCTCCCGGAGGCACCGCAGCTCCTCGCGCTCGACCGCATCGTGCAGACCGTGCTCGGTGCCGTCGTGAGCGTCGCGCTGCTGCTCGTCGGTCGGGCGGTCGAGCGTCGCCGGGGCCGTCCGCTGGGTGCGACGAGCGCGGTGCCGACCGTCTGAGGCGGGGCGCTCCGGGCGTCGCTGGTCCTTCCGGGCGAGCCTGGTCGTTCCGTTCGACCAGGGACGCCCGATCACGCCGGCCATCGCACATGACCGCGGAAGGAACGTGCGCAGCGGACGGACGGGAGGCCCGTGGCGGCGCCGCCACGGGCCTCCCGTCCGATGGGAGTCGCGACGTCAGTCGCGCGGCTGGATGTTCCAGGCGTCGATCACCGGGCGGCCGTGCTCGTAGCCGAGGATGCTCACCGAAGCGGTACCGAGCTTGAGCACGGCACCGTCCTGCGGCGCCAACCGGATCCAGGCGGCGCCGAGTGCGCGGAGGACGTGGCCGTGCGCGACGACGATGGCGTCCTGGCCCTCGGCGAGGACGGGCCGCGCACGGTTCAGGATGCGCTCGACGCGGACCCGGACCTCGGCGGCGTTCTCCCCCGGCGTACCACCCGCCGGCACCCCGTCGGTCCAGAGGTCCCACGGTCCGTGGCGCAGCACCTTGATCTGCGGGGTGGTCAGCCCCTCGTACGCGCCGTAGTCCCACTCGAGGAGGTCCTCGTCGAGCTCCGGGTCGACGCCGACCAGCCCCGCGGTGTCCCGTGCGCGCTGGAGTGGGCTCGACAGCGCGAGCGCGAAGGTGCGGTCGGCGAGGAACCGACCGGCGCGCTCCGCCTGCTCGACGCCGTTCTCCGTGAGCGGGATGTCCGTGCGGCCGGTGTGCTGCCCGCTCTTCGACCACTCCGTCTCTCCGTGGCGGACGAGGACGAGTTCGCCGGGGCGTTCCGAGGTCATGTGTTCCTTCCGATGAGCAGGCCGAGCGCGGCTGCGCCGACCGAGACGACGAGCATCCCGAGGCCGTTCAGGACGGCGAGCCGGGACTTGCCGGATCGGAGGAGCTGCACGGTCTCGACGCTCGCCGTCGAGAACGTCGTGTACCCACCCATCATGCCCGTCCCGAGCACGGCGACCATCGGGAGCGGCAACGCACCGGCCTGCCCGAGCCCGGTGACGAGCCCGAGCACGAACGACCCGGTCACGTTGATCACCAGCGTGCCGAGCGGGAACCGTCCGAGGGCGGTGCCGCTGATCCGCGCCTTGACCGCGCCGTCGAGGAGGAAGCGCAGAGCGGCTCCGACCCCGCCACCGACGGCGACGGCGAGGAGTTCCAGCGGGGTCACGAGGCGTCTCCCGCCCGCTCGACAGCGCTCGGGTCGACAGCGCCCGGACCGACAGCGCCCGGACCGACCGTGCTCGGACGGAACCGACCCGCGACGAGGACCCCGGCTGCGACGGCGACCAGCCCGAGCCCGACGGAGAGGAGCGCGTACCCGGCGCCGGCGCCCCAGCGTCCGGCGTCGAGCAGCTGGGCGGTGTCGTCCGCGAGGGTGCTGTACGTCGTGAAGCCGCCGAGGACACCCGTGCCGACGAGGAGGCGGAGCGTGCGACGGCCACCGACGTCCGGACCACGGTGCGCGAGCGCCTCCAGGAGCAGGCCCAGGCAGAACGCCCCGACCACGTTGATCGCGAGGATCGTCCAGCTGATCCCGGCGCCCGGCGGGAACGCGGCGGCGAGCGCGGCCCTGGCGCCGGTGCCGACCGCTCCCCCGAGGGCGACGACGCCGAGGTACCGCCAGCGCAGGTGCACGGGCCGTTCGGGCGTCGCTGGTGCCTCGTGGGGCGCGGGTCGTTCCGGGGACATGGCTCTCCTATCGCCGAGCACGCAGCACCGTGGCGCGTGCGACTCATCTCGGGATAGGGACCGTTGGCGGCTCGACCGCGGTTGGGTCCGGCAGGCCCCACTGCCGGGTCTGACGACGCACCCACTGTAGCGCGGCCGCCCCGGACCGACAGACTGGGTCCGTGACGATCTCCGCCCTCGCCTGGACGACCACCGGCCCCGCACGGGGACTCGACGAGGACGAGGACCTCGCGCTCGCGGCGCTTCGCCGCACGGGTGCCGTGGTCGACGTCGTGGACTGGGACGACCCGGACGTGGACTGGTCCGCGTACGACCGGGTCGCCGTGCGGTCCACCTGGGACTACGACGACCGCCTCACCGAGTTCGTCGCGTGGCTCCACCGCGTCGACGCCGTGACCGAGCTCGTCAACCCGCTGCCCGCGGTGCTCTGGAGCACCGACAAGCAGTACCTCCGCGAGCTCGACGCCGCCGGGGTCCCGACCACACCGACGCGGTTCGTCCCACCCGGCGAGCGCCCGGTGTTCCCGGCGGGTCGGTTCGTCGTGAAGCCGGCCGTCGGCGCCGGGAGTCGGGGCGCGGCGTCGTACGGCCCAGGCCAGCACGCCGCCGCTGCCGCCCACGTCCAGAACCTGCACGCAGCCGGGCAGGTCGTGCTCGTGCAGCCGTTCGTCGCGTCCGTGCCCGTCGACGGCGAGTGGCCGCTCGTGTTCCTCGGCGGCGAGTACAGCCACGCGGCCAGCAAGCGGGTCGCGTTGCCCGAGGCTGCGCTGGTCGAGGGGCTGTTCGCTCCGGAGGACAACACCCCGCACACGGCGAGCGCCGAACAGGTCGAGGTCGCCACGGCCGCGATGGCGCTCGTCCACGAGCGGTTCGGGGTACTGCCCTACGCGCGGGTCGACCTGGTCCGTGCGGACGACGGGTCCTCGCTGGTGCTGGAGCTCGAGCTGGTCGAGCCGTCGCTGTTCCTGCCACAGGCCGACGCCGCAGCAGCCGACCGGCTCGCCGCGGCGCTGGTCGGCTGACGCGCGGTCCGTTCAGTCGACGACGGCGGCGACGGCCTCGATCTCCACCAACTGATGGTCGTACCCGAGCACCGTGACCCCGAGGAGCGTGCTCGGCACGTCGTGGTCCCCCATCGCCCGGCGGACGACCTCCCACGCGGAGACGAGGTCGACCTGCCGCGACGACGCGACCAGGACCCGGGTGCTGATCAGGTCGTCGAGCGTCGCGCCGGCCGCGGCGAGCGCTGTCCGGAGGTTCGCCACGCACTGCTCGGCCTGGCCGGCGTGGTCACCGACCGCCACTGTCCGACCGCTCGCATCGAGGGGGCAGGCACCGGCGAGGAACACGAGCCGTGCCCCGCCGGTGCCGTAGCGGCGTACGCGTACTCCGCGACGTCGCTGAGCGCTGCGGACCGGATGAGCTGCACGGCGGAGGGCATGCACCGACCCTGCCAGGGCCCCGCCGGCCGCGCCACCCGCCGCGGACGGTCCCGCCGCGCGGCTCGGCCGCGCCGCCCGTCAGCGCCGCCCGATCGGGTTCGGCATCCGCCCCGCCCGGATGAGGGACTCCGTCTGGCCGGAGAGGTCGACCATCTGCACCGTGTTGCGGAGCTGCAGCCGGTTGAGGCACGAGTGCTCGAAGTCCGGCACGCGGAAGTCGATCGGGCGGGTCCGCCCGACGGAGCCGTCCACGCACTCCCCCACGAGCCGCCAGAACTGCGCTGCCGGCAGCACCCCGTCCTCGTCGAGGATCGCGGCGAGGTACCGGAGCACGCCGTCGAACACGTCCGTGAACATGCCGAGCGCGGCCTCGTCGTCGTCCGCGGGCTGCACGATCCGCTCGGTCCCGGCGGGCACGGCGACGTCACCGACAACCACGACCTCCTCGCCGATGTCCTTCATGAAGACCCGCGACACGACGCCGTCGCGGAGGACGAGCACGAGGTTCTCGCCGTGCGGCATGAAGAGCAGCTGGTGCTCGGTCAGGCAGTGCACGACCGGCCGGACGTAGGCGGCGAGGTACCGCTGCACCCAGGTCGCGGCGTCGAGCCCGGACTGCTCGACGAGGGCGGCGGCGACCGACCGCCCGCGCGCGTCCCGGTGCAGGAGCGCGGCCATCGTGATCGGTCGCTCCCCCGGCGCGAGCCGTGGCACGGGGCTCTCCCGCCAGAGCGCGGCGAGCATCTTCCGCTGCGGCGACACGACGTCGACCCGGTGGTACGCGTCGCCGGTGTAGCCGATCGACGCGTGCTCCCGCAGGACGCCGAACCCGGCGTCGGCGAGCACCGGGTCCGCCTCGACCAGCCCGGCGACCCAGTCGTTCACCGCCGGCGCCGCCCGCATGTAGGCCGGCGACATGCCCCGGAGGAAGCCCATGTTCTGCACGGCGAGCGCCGTCTTCACGTACGACCGCGCCGGTCGCGAGCGGTTGAACGCCGTCCGGATCGACTGCTGCGGCTGGTGTTCGTCCGGCCCCTCGCCGAGGTCGACGAGGTCCTGCCGTCCGAGGTCCGGCGCGAAGGTGACCGCGATCCGGTGCTGCCACTGCCACGGGTGCACCGGGAACCACGTGTACCCGGCGGGGTCGAGACCACGGCGCTCGAGGGTGGCGCGGAAGCCGGCGACCGTCGCCGCGTCGAGCTCCGCGGCCCAGTGCTGCGCCTCGGTGCGGTCGGCTGCGAGCGCGAGGTGCGTGTGCTCCCGGCGGGCGGCGAGCCAGCGGTAGCGGAACCGTCCGCCCGTCTCCGGGGCGTAGGCACGGTACTCGTCGAGCCCGAACCCGATCCGGCCGTTGGCGGCGACGAACGCCGGGTGCCCCTCGGTCATCGCGGCCTCGGCGTCCTGGAACGACGCGACGACGTCGCCGTCGGACCGTCCCCGGGCGAGCTGCGCGGCGGACGGACCACCCCGGCGGTGCTTCGCCGCGGCGCTCGCCAGCGTCGAGGCGATCTCCTCGAGGTAGGTGCCGAGGAGTTCGTCCGGGATGCCGAGCACGGCACGCAGGGCGAGCACGAGGTCCTGCGCGTCGAGCGGCACGGGCGACCCCGCGCGCGTCCGGGTCAGGGATGCTTCGTCGAGCGCCCAGTGCTCGAGCGCGTGCACCCGGGCCCGGAACCGGTAGGTCGAGTCCCCGGCGTCGAGGACCCACGCGTCGCCGTCGGCCCGGGGCGCGATGAGCCGCTCGTGCGTGAACTCGGCGATCGCCTTCGCTACCAAGTGCCGTTGGGCCGGCTCGAGGTGCTCCGGCCGCAGGTGCGCGGCGGGGCCGTCGTCGTCGGGACGCCCGAGCCGCCCGGTGTCGAGGACCGACAGGAGCGCCTGCTTGCCGTCCACGTCGACCACCCGCAGCGCTCGGAACCCGACCTCGGCGTTCTTCCGCTGCACGGCCGTGTTCCGCTCGTCCGGTTCGACGACGACGCGGCGAGCGCCGAGCACGTCCCGGCAGTGCTCCACGACGGCCCGCATCACCGCACTCGTCAGGCCGTGCACACGGCCACCGCCCGACGCCCCGGCCGCCGGCGGCGGGGCGACGAGCAGGTGCATGCCGACGTCCCCGGGCTCGGCGTCCCACACGTCGGTGAGCAGCACGGTGGCCGGGTCGTACGTCTCCGCGTACGCGATCGGCTCACCGTGGCGGCGGAGCAACCAGCCCTGCTGGGCGGGGTCGTCGCCGACGGCACGGAGGTACGCGCGGACGGCGTCCACGTCGTGGTCGGGCATGCCCCACCAGGACGACGCCGGGTGGGCGAGCCACGACTGGACGACGGCGGCGTCCTGTCCCGGGTCCACGGGGTGCACCGACGGGAGGCCCGTGGCCCGGCCCGACGGGACCGCGACCGTCACCGGGGCGCTCACGCGGACACCTCGGTGGTGGCGGTCCGACGGTCTGCCGCGACGACGTCGCTCGGGCCGGCGGTCGGGGCGGCGCTCGCCGCGGGGTCGGGAACCGACCGTCCGCCGGGCAGGCCGAACTCCTGGAAGGCGATCCGTTCCTCCAGGCCGTACACGGCGCGCCCCGTGACGGACCGGATGATCGACGCGTTCCGCCACGCGCCCATCCCGAGGTCGGGGGCCGTGAGGCCGTGCGTGTGCTCCTCGGCGTTCTGCACCCAGATCCGCCCGCCGAGGGTGTCCACGTGCAGGTCGCGCGCGACCGCGAAGCGCCCCCGGTCGTCGCGTGCCACGAGGTGCTCGACCGGGGCGAGGAAGTCCGGCGTCCGCGGGCGGTACCCGGTGGCGAGGACGATCCGCGCGACCTCGTGGGTGGCCTCGGTGTCGAGCTGCCCGTGCCGCAGGGTGAGCCGGTAGCGGTCGGCGTCGGGCGACCACTCGGCGGCGACGACACTGGTGTCGGTGCGGAGGGTCGTCGGGACGGGGCCCCGCGCGCTGATCCGGTAGAGGGTGTCGTACACCTCGTCGACCAGGTCGGCGCTGATGCCCTTGTAGAGCCCGCGCTGCTCGCGGCCGAGGCGGTCACGGACCTCGCGCGGCAGGGCGTGGAAGTGGTCGGTGTACTCCGGGCTCGTCATCTCGAGCGTGAGCTTGCTGTCCTCCATCGGGAAGAACCGCGGCGACCGGGTGATCCAGTCGAGGCGGTACCCGCCGTCCCGGATGCCCTCGAGCAGGTCGCGGTACACCTCGGCCGCGGACTGCCCGCTGCCGATCACTGCGATCGACTCGGCGTCGCGGAGCTCGTCGCGGGCGTCGAGGTACCCGGCGGAGTGGACGACCGGCCCCTCGAGTCCGCGCAGCGCGTCGGGCACGGCCGGCTCGGTGCCGATGCCGAGCACGACGTGGCGCGCCCGGTACCGCTCCGGCCCGTCAGCGGTCTCGGCGTGCACCGTGAAGAGATCGGTGTCGTCGTCGTGCTCGACGGCGACGACCCGACGGCCCCACCGGAGTGTCCCGAGGCGGTCGGCCGCCCATCGGCAGTAGGCGTCGTACTCCACGCGCAGGGGGTGGAAGTCCTCGCGGATGTAGAACGGGTAGAGCCGTCCGGTCTCCTTGAGCCATGCGAGGAACGAGAACGGCGACGTCGGGTCGGCCATGGTCACGAGGTCCGCCAGGAACGGGACCTGGATCGTCGCGTCGTCGAGCATCATGCCGTGGTGCCAGGCGAAGCCGTCGGCCTGGTCGAGGAACACCGCGTCGAGGTCGTCGAGCGGTTCCGTGAGGCAGGCGAGGCCGAGGTTGAAGGGCCCGATGCCGATGCCGATGAGGTCGTGCACCGTGGCGGTGGCGGTGGCGGTGCCGGTGGCGGTGGCGATCGTGCTCGTGCTCGTGCTCGTGCTCGTGCTCATCGCCGTGCTCCCGTCGTCTCGGTGGCGTGCCGTGCGCTGCGCTGCCGCTCGACGTGCAGTCGTCGGGCCGTCGCGGCGACGTGCCCGAGCGCCGCGACGACCTGGTCCTCGGTCGCCCCTGGGTTGAGCAGCGTCAGCTTGTTGCAGGGCCGACCGTCGATCACGGTCTTCGCGATGAGTACCCGGCCCTCGGCGAGCAGCGCCGCTCGGAGCGGCGCGACGAGGGCGTCCGCGTCGTCGTCGCTCACGTCGTCCGGCTGCCAGCGGAACAGCACCGTGCTCAGGTCCGTCGGCGCGACGAGCACCAGCTCAGGGTGCCGACGGACGTGCTCGTGCACCCGGCCAGCGACGTCGATCACCGTGTCGAACGCGCGTCCGATGGCCTCCGCACCGCTCGCCCTGAGGGTCGCCCAGAGCTTCAGCGCGTCCAACCGGCGGGTCGTCTGCAGCGACTTGTCGACCTGGTTCGGCTCCTCGGCGTCCTCGGGGTTGAGGTAGTCGGCGTGCCAGGCCGCGAGCCCGAGGTCCTCCGGCACCCGGACGAGCAGCGCGCTGGACGACACCGGCTGGAAGAACGACTTGTGGAAGTCCGCCGTCACGCTGCGGGCCCGCTCGATGCCGTCCAGCAGGTGTCGCCTGGTCGGCGACACCAGCAGGCCGCACCCGTAGGCCGCGTCGACGTGGAGCCATGCCCCCTCGAGGTCGCACACGTCGGCGATCGGCTCGAGCGGGTCGACGCAGCCGCGGTCGGTCGTACCCGCGGTCGCGACGACGGCCATCGGGGTCCGTCCCTCGCGGCGGGCGTCCGCGATCGCGTGGGCGAGGGCGTCCGGGCGCATCCGGCCGGCGGCGTCCGTGGCGACGTCCACGACGGCGTGCTCCGGCAGCCCGAGGACCATCGCCGACTTCCGGACGCTGAAGTGGCTCGACGCCGTGGCGAACACGACGAGGTCGTCGAGCGAGGGACGGGCACGTTGACCGGACGCCGGACCGCGGAGGGTCGCGGCCTGCCGGGCGAGCAGCAGCGCGTGCAGGTTCGACTGCGACCCGCCGGAGGTGAAGACCCCGTCGCCGTCCGCGAACCCGATCGTCTCGGTCGCCCAGCGGACCACACGGCGTTCGATCTCGGTGCCGATGCGCGACTGGTCCCACGTGTCGACCGAGGGGTTCACGGCGGCGAGCACGGCCTCGGCGGCGACCGCGGGGAGCGCCACCGGGCAGTTGAGGTGGGCGAGCGACGCGGGGTGGTGGAACCAGACGGCCTCGGCGCTGAAGAGTCCGTCGACCTCGTCCACGGCGGCCTCGGCGCTGTGGAGCGGGGCGTCGAGGTCGATCGACTCGACGCGTGCCCGCAGGGTCGCCGCGGGGGTGTCGGTCGTGGGGGTGGTCACGGCGGCGAACCGGTCAGCGGTATGCGCGACGGCCGCACCCACGAGGTCGCGGTACCGCTCGGCTCGGTCGGTGTCCAGGATTTCGAGCTGTGGTGTAACGCTGTTCACGTTAGGTAAGGCTAACCTCACTTCGTTGTGGACGGAACCGCGAACGGGGGAAGAACGATCGTTCCACCTCCGGGCGTGGGCGGTGGGCGCGAGGCGGAGCGAGGGCGAGGGCGAGGCGAGGGCGGGGCGGGGCGGGGGCGGGGCGGGGGGGGCGGGCGTGGGCGCGGCGTCAGCGCCAGTCGATGCGGTCGAACTCCGCGCGCAGCCGCGCCGCCCGAGCGGGGTGCGTCTGGCCGACCCAGCCGATGCGGCCGAGCAGGTGCGCCCGGAACTCGGGGTGACCGTCGCGGTTCTGGGACGCCGGCCCGTGGCGGACGCAGTTGTGCAGGATCGCGTGGAGTCGGTCGACCTCTGCGCGGCCGGGCGACAGTCGGTCGTTCACGACGACGCCCGTGACCGCCTGCCGGACACCCCGCCGGCGGACCCGGGTCTTGTGCGGGTTCACCTCGTGCCCCTGGTCGCGGACGATCCGGTCGACCCCGGCGATGAAGGCGTCGACCCGGGCGGCCAGCGCCGCTCCCCCGCTGAACGTCAGGTCGTCGGCGTACCGGGTGTAGGTCGCTCCGGCCGCGACGGCCCAGCCCGTGAGCCGCGCATCGAGGTGCCGCAGGGCCAGGTTCGCGAGCGCCGGTGAGGTCGGCGCTCCCTGCGGCAGGTGCGCCTCGGCCAGCGCCCGACGGAGGGCGACCCGTTCGTCGAGGGACCCACCTCCGCCGCCGGGCATCGCGCGCAGGACGTGCGGCGGGACCTCGTGCACGCAGAGCCCGGTGAGCACGTGCGCCACCGGCTCCGCGAACCCGGCGTTCCGGAACACGCCGTAGACGCTCGGCGCCCGCACCGTGGCGAAGAACGAGGTGAGGTCCATCGTCACGACGACCTCGGTCCCGACGTGCCGGGCCGCACTCGTCACGATGCTCCGGCCCGGCACGAACCCGTGGGCCGCGTCGTGCACCGGCAGCGTCGTCAGCAGCTCGTCGAGGACGGTGCGCTGCGCCCGGCGGAGCAGGTGCATCGGGGCCTCGAGCAGCCGGGGCGTGCGCCCGGGCCGGACCGTCCACGTGTGCCGGTAGTGGTGCAGCGGTCCGTCGGGGTCGGCGTGGCGGTTCCACCCCTTCGTGTCCGCCAGCCAGAGGAGCCGACCCACCGTGAGGTCGAGCGCCCGTGCGAGTTCCGGCAGCGTGTCGACGAGCAACGGCCCCTCGACGTGCCGAGCAGCGTGGACCGGGGAGACGGGGCGTGCGAGCACCCGGACGGGCCGTCGGCGGGTGCGACGCCCGTGCTCGGAGACCAGCCTCGGGGTCCGGGCGAGCACCGCGGCGAGCGAGCCGGGGGCGTCGGTCGGGGGTCGTGGGAACGCGTCCAGCGCGGCGACCACGGCCGCGCCGACGATCACACGCTCGATCCCGACGACGTCGAAGCCCGCTGCCCGGAGCGTCGGGAGGTCCCAGGCGTCCGCGGCGAGGAAGCCGTCCGCGAGGGCGACGGCGATCGCGTCGAGGGGCGTGGCGTTCCCGGGGGACCCGTCGGTGCCTCCGTGCGGCGTCGCGCGCGGAGCGCGCCTGCCCGCTCGGGGCGTGGTGTCCTGCTGGTCCTGCGTACCCCGGGGTGACCCCGGAGAGGACGACGCACCGCGTGCGTCATCCGCCTCCCCCGGGAACTCCACGGGATCACCGTACGCGAGACCGCCGACGGTCGCGTCGGCCGCGGAGGGCGAACGCCCCGGCACTCACGGACGCGGACCGGGAGACCACGGATCCCTGCACCCGGCGGACGCGGGACCCCGGGGACGACGAACGCCCCGCTCCTGCTGGAGCGGGGCGTCCCGTGGTGACCCCAGCGGGATTCGAACCCGCGTTACCGCCGTGAGAGGGCGACGTACTAGGCCGCTGTACGATGGGGCCGTGGACCCGCTCGGGAGCGGGACACACACGTTGTCGGACTCGGAGGCGAGCCACCTGTGGTGACCCCAGCGGGATTCGAACCCGCGTTACCGCCGTGAGAGGGCGACGTACTAGGCCGCTGTACGATGGGGCCGTTCCGACAACTCGACAAGTATGGCACAGCGCCCGCTCCTCGCCAAAACGAGGCGTGTCGCCCGGGTGTGCCGTTCGTACCGGAGCCGACCCCGTCGCGGCCGCGACCGGAGTGACGGCCTGGAGGCGCGCCTCCCGTCCGCCCGTCCGCGCGCGTCGATCAGACGGTGACGGTGTCGCCGGGGGCGATGACGACGACCTCGCCGCCTGGCTCGACCACCTCGCGGAGGCGGCCGACGTGCATGCCGAGGCCGACCTCGGACAGGGTCGCCTCGTGGATCGGGTACGCCCGCCGCGGGGCGACGGCGGCGACCCAGTCCATCAGTTCGCCGATCTTGAGCCACGGCGCGCCGATGGGGGTCGCGAGGACCTCCACGGGGACCGGCGGCACCGTGTAGGCGTCGCCCGGGTGGAACAGTCGACCGTCCACCAGCACTCCGGTGTTGTCGATGACCGGGATGCTCGAGTGGATCAGGTTGTGACGTGTGCCGTGGAAGGCGAGTCCGAACGGCCCGACCGTGCGCTGGTCGCCGTCGGTCACGACGTCGACCGGGATGCCGGCGTCGGCGAGCGCGGTGGTGACCCCGGCCGGGCCGATCACGACGGCGTCGGGGTTCGCGTCGAGGATCCGCCGGACCTGCTCGGGCGTGACGTGGTCGGGGTGCGCGTGCGTGACGACGATCCCGAGGACGCCCGTGAGGTCGACCGGACGGGTGAAGTTCCCCGGGTCGAGGACGAGCCGTGCACCATCGCGGGTCAGCACCTGACAGGCGTGTTCGAGCTTGGTGACCTCCATGCCGGCGACCCTACGCGGGCTCCCGACCCGCGGGCCGGCGGGACGGGGGCTGGCTCGGGCTGGCGCGGCGCGGCGCGTTCCGCGTTCGCACAACCGAAGTCACGGCGAACCACGGATGCCGGTGGTTCGTGGTGACTTCGGTTGTGCGAACGCACCGCACGCCGCTGCCGCACCGCACGCCGCGAACGGGACGACGCCGCCGACGCACCGTGCGCTCACCGCGGCGGCGCCGTCGTCCCCCGCACGACGAGCTCGGCCGCGGCGGGCGTCAGCGGCCCCGTCGGCAGCCCCTCCACCTCGGCGAGCACCGCCCGCGCGGCCGTCCGCCCCTGGTCCTCCGGGTCCTGCGCGATCGTCGTGAGGCCGACCGTGGCCCCGTACTCGTGCCCGTCGACCCCGATGACGGACAGGTCCTCCGGCACCCGGAGCCCTGCCCGGCTCGCGGCGAGGAGCAGCCCGAGCGCCATCTCGTCCGAGGCGCAGAAGACCGCGGTCGGCCGGTCCGTCGGGTCGGCGAGCAGGGCTGCACCGGCCTCGACCCCGCCCGCGAACGAGAACCGCCCGTCCACCATCCACGTCGGACGGGGGTCGACGCCGCAGGAGGCCATCGCGTCGACGAACCCGTCGTGGCGCAGGTACGGCACGGCGACGTTCATGCCGTCCTCGTCCTGCCCGCCCATGTAGGCGACGGCGCGGTGTCCGAGCGAGACGAGGTGCCGGACCGCGAGGTGCGACACGACCGCGTCGTCGACCCCCACGTTCCGGAGTCCGGGAGCGGGTCCGCCGATCACGATCATCGGGTGCCGGGCGAGTTCGAGCTCCGCGCGCTCGGTCTCGTCGAGTACGAGGGAGAGGAGCACGAGCGCGTCCACCCGGTGCCGGAGCATCGAGCGTCGGAAGGCCCGGTCGCGGTCTCCCCCGGGGCCGCCCAGGTTGTAGAGCACGAGGTCGTGCCCGGCCCGTCGGAGCTCGGCGTCGACCCCGCCGAGCGCCTTCACGTAGAACCACCGGTCGATCACGGGCACGACGACCCCGACCGCCCGCTGGCGCCCGGTGGCGAGGCCGGCCGCGGCCGAGCTCGGGACGTACCCGAGCTCGTCGGCGACCCGTCGCACCTGGTCGATCGTGGTGCCGGCGACGGACGGCAGGCCGCGCAGCGCTCGGGAGACGGTCGACTTCGAGAGTCCGGTGACGGTGGCGATCTCCTGGATGCCCATGGATCCGGCCTGGAGGCGCGTCACCCGTCCGTCGGACGGCGCGCGTCCGACGCGTGGGCGGCGGTCAGGGCGTGCACGGCACGGCTCGCGGCGGTCGACGCGCGCCCGGCGCGGCGCGCACGGCGGCGTCCGTCCGCGACCTCGTCCCACCCGGCGTGCGCGTGGCCGCCGGAGGCGCGGACCGAGCGGACCGGCGGGGTGTCACCGGGGTCGGACCCGACCCCGTCGACCTCGCCGGTCCCCGCGCGGACGCGGCGGAGCACCGACACGCGCCACCGGTCGAGGAGGACGACGGCGACGACGGCGACCAAGAGCGTCAGCGCCCAGCCGAGCGCCGGGCGCCCGGTGACCTCGCAGAAGATCGTCACGCCGAGGAACAGCACGCCGAACATGCCGACGAAGCCGATCGCCTCCTCGATGCGGGCCGTGGGACGGGTGGGTCCGCGCTGTGCCATGGTCGTCAGCCCTTCACACCGCCGGCGGTGAGGCCGGCCACGATGCGCCGCTGGAACACCAGCACGAGGATCACGAGCGGGATCGTGACGATCGTGCCCGCTGCCATGACCGCCGTGTACGGCTCCTGGTGTGGCTGCGACCCGGCGAACGACGCGATCGCGACCGTGACCGGCTGGGTGGCGTCCGATGACAGCTGGGACGAGATGAGGTACTCGTTCCAGGACGAGATGAACGCCAGGATCGCGGTCGTGAACACGGCGGGCGCGGCCAGCGGCAGGATGATCCGCCGGAACGCCTGGATGCGGGTGCACCCGTCGATGCGGGCCGCCTCCTCGAGGTCCCACGGCATCTCGCGGAAGAAGCTCGCGAGCGTGTAGACGGTGAGCGGCAGCACGAACGAGATGCTCGGGAGGATGAGCGCCTGGTACGACCCCATCCAGCCGATGTCCGTGAACAGCTGGAACAGCGGCGAGATGAGCGCGACGCCCGGGAACATCGACGCGGCGAGGATCGCTCCGGCGATGAGCGACTTGCCCTTGAACTCCAGCCGGGCCAGGGCGTACGCGGCACTCGTGCCCACGAGCAGCGCGATGATCGTCACCGTGACGCCGATGAACAGGCTGTTCAGGAGCGCGCGGCCGAGGTGGTTGCCGAGTGCGGTCGAGAACGCCGTCGTGTAGTTGGCGAACGTGAAGTGCGTGAACCACGGGGTCGGGTCGAAGGTGAACCCGACGTCGCGGAAGCTCGTCACGATCATCCAGTAGAAGGGCAGCAGGCACCAGACGGCGATGACGACGGCCTGGATGCCCGTGCGCCACTTCTGACCGAGGTGGCGCTTGACGCGCACCTGCGTGGTGTCGGTGGTGCGCTCGCGACTGCCGGCGAGTGAGCGGGGACGGTCGGCTGCGAGGGTCACTTGAGCTCCCCCTTCTGCTGGGCGGCCTGGGTCTGCACGACGTTGGCGCCGAGGAACCGCACGAAGATGAACGCGACGATGAAGATCACGAGGAACGTGATCGTGGACAGTGCGGAGGCGGAGTTGAAGCCCTGCCGGACCTGGTCGACCACGAGGATCGACAGGGTGGTCGTGGCGTTGCCCGAGCCGCCGCCACCGCCGGTGAGGATCGCCGGCAGGTCGTACATGCGCAGGGCGTCGAGCACGCGGAACAGGATCGCGACCATCAGCGCGGGCTTGACGAGCGGCAGCGTGATGTTCCAGAACCGCTGGATCGTCGACGCGCCGTCCATCTTGCCGGCCTCGTAGACCTCCTCCGGGATCAGCTGGAGTCCCGCGAGGATGAGGAGCGCCATGAACGGCGTGGTCTTCCACGTGTCGGCGATGATGATCGCCCAGCGGGAGGCCCACTCGCCGCTCGTCCAGAGGATCTGCTGCCCGAGGACGTGGTTGAGGACGCCGTTCGCGTCGAAGATGAAGTACCAGAGCTTCGCGGTGACGGCGGTCGGGATGGCCCACGGCACGAGGATCGCGGCACGGACGAACGCGCGGCCCTTGAAGTCGCGGTTCATGATGATCGCCATCCACACGCCGATGACGGTCTCGAGCGCGACCGTCACGACGGTGAAGAAGAAGGTGTTGCCCATGGACACCCAGAACTGGGAGCCGATGCTGCCGGGCGGGCAGGTGGTGTTGCCGCACTGCTGGGCGAGCCAGTGCACGTAGTTCGTGACGCCGGCGAAGCCGCCCTGCACGAACAGCCCGGTCGCCTTGTCGAGGCCCTGGTCGAGCTGGAACGACTGGACGACGGCGCTGACCACCGGGTAGCCGATGACGACGGCGAGGAGCACGATCGTCGGGCCGATGAGGTAGACCGCCCAGCGGCCGTGCTCGGCGTTCAGGCCGCCCTTCCGCCGCTTCGGCGGCTCCATCCCGGTGGGGTTGGGGATGGCGGCGGGGATCTCGGTTGCTGCTGACACGTGACGGCCTCCTTGCCGGGGTGTGTCGGGACGCGAGTGGGGGCGGGCGGGAGGCACGGTGCACGCTGGCACCGTGCCTCCCGTCCGATGCGGCGTCAGCCGCTGATCGGCGTCAGTTGCCGTTGCTGGTGGCCGTCTTGAGGGCCGCCTGCATGTCCTTCAACGCCTCGTCGACGCTCTTCGAGCCCTTGAGGGCCGCGTAGGTGTTGTCCTGGATCGCCTTCGTCACGGCCGGGTAGAACGGCGTCACGGGACGCGGCTCGGCCGACTCGATCGACTTGAGCAGGGTGGGCAGGTACGGCAGCTTGCTCGTGAGCTCGGAGTCGGTGTAGAGGTCACCGACGACCGGGGCGAGCGAGCCCTGCGTCGCGAAGAACTTCTGGGTCTCGTTCGACTCGAGGAACTCCAGGAAGTCGTGCGCGGTCGCCTTGTGCTTCGAGTAGACGCTGATCGCGGCGTTGTGGCCGCCGAGCGTCGAGGCGCCGGTGCCGTCCTTGCCGGGGATCGGCGCGATGCCGAAGGTGTCCTTCACCTTGCTCGAGCCGTCGGTCTTCGCGAGGTTGTAGACGTACGGCCAGTTGCGCAGGAACAGCAGCTTGCCGTTCTCGAACGCGGTGCGGCCCTGCTCCTCCTGGTAGGTGATCGCCTCGGCCGGGATGTTCCCGTCCTTGAACGCGTCCACGAGGTTCTGCAGGCCCGCCTTGGCGTCCGAGGTGTCGACGTCCGCCGCACCGCTGCTGTTCAGCACGGAACCGCCGGAGCCGTTGATCGCCTCGGAGGCGTTCACCGTCAGGCCCTCGTACTTCGCGAACTGCCCGGCGTAGCAACCGATGCCGGCCTTCTTGGCGATCGAGCAGTCCTGCATCATCTCGTCCCACGTCGTCGGGGGCGTCTTGACGAGGTCCTTGCGGTAGTAGAGCAGCGCGCCGTCCGAGGTCTGCGGCGCGGCGTAGAGCGTGTCGTTGTAGGTCGCGGTCTTCACCGTGGCGGGCAGCAGCTTGGACGTGTCGATCTTCATCTTGCCGGTGAGCGGCGTCAGCCAGCCCTTCGCGGCGAACTCGGCGGTCCAGACGACGTCGACGTCGACCACGTCGTAGTTCTCGTCCTTCGCCTGGAAGTGCTGGACGAGGTCGTCGTGCTGCTGGTCGGCCTGGTCGGACTGCTCCTTGAAGGTGACCTTCTCGTCCGGGTGGGCCTTGTTCCACTTCGCGATCAGCGGCCGGACGACGTTCGAGTTGTCCTTGCCCTGCACGTACGTGATCGGGCCGCGGCTGTCCTGCCCGTTCTGGGCGTCGCCCGAGTTCGCGGATCCGCCGCTCGAGCAGCCGGTGAGCACGAGCCCGATCGCGGCGATGCCGGCGACCGAGGCGAACCGCACCTTGGCGCGTGTTGTCTTCACAGGGATGTCTCCTCATCGAGATCACCAGGCCGCGTCGATCGGGTGCTCACGACGATGCCTGGAGCAGGCGGCACTGCCCGCTGACGGAGGAAGTTACGCCCGGAACGACCCCACCGCAACCGGTTGCATCGGTTCCGTGACCTGGTCGTGATGACCTTCCGACGGACGGTTTCTGCGAACTTGCCGAAAGTGTGCGCTCACTTTCCCGTGCCGCCTGGGATCGGCGTCGAACGCGTCGTGGCGGGCCCTGCGGGGTTCCGCACGAACCCCGCCGTCGGATGCGGCGACCGTTGTCCGGCGCGCGCAGGCTCCGTAGCGTCGCGGACATGGCCCTGATCCCCTCCGTCTCCGTGCCCGGCCCCCGTCGTGTCGTCAGCCTCGACCTCGACGCGCCGCTGCCCGAGCTCGTCGCCGACGAGACCGGCTCCTCCGCGCTCGTGGTCGGCTACCGGGGCGGCTTCCCGGTGACGACGCTCGACGTGCTGCTCACCGACGACCCGGCCGATGCCCGGCGCGCCGTCGAGCCGCTCGTCGCGCAGACCGCGGACGCACCGGCCCCAGACGCCGGCGACGTCGTCCGGGACGAGGACCTCCCGCTCATCTCGGTCGTCGTGTCGACGATCGTCGCCCGGATCGAGACCATCACGACGCTCCTCGGCGTCCTGGAGCAGCTCGACTACCCCCGGTACGAGGTGATCATCGTCGACAACCGCGTGAAGGTGCCGGAGCACGACCTGCTGCCCGGCATCCTCGAGGGCCACAACGTCCGCCTCGTGGTCGAGCGCCGACCGGGTTGCTCGGCCGGCCGGAACGCCGGGGTCGCCGCCGCGAAGGGCGAGGTCATCGCGTTCACCGACGACGACGTCCGGATCAGCCCGCAGTGGCTCCGGATGATCGGATCACGCTTCGTCCGCGAGCCCTCCCTCTCCGCGGTGACCGGGCTCATCCTGCCCGAGGAGCTCTCGACCCCGGCGCAGATCTGGTACGAGGCCTACTACGGCGGCTTCAGCGGCGAGCGCACCTTCGAGCCGGTGACGATCGTCCCCGAGGACGCGCCCGGTGCGATGCGCCATGCCCGGGTCTCCGCGATCGCCCCGGACGGCACCGTGCGGAAGCACTTCGCCGTCTACGGCATCGGCGGGTACGGTGCCGGTGCGAACTGGGCCGTGCGTGCGTCGGCGTTCCGTGCGGCCGGCGGGTTCGACCCCGTGCTCGGCGCCGGTGTCCCCGCGCGCGGCGGCGAGGACCTCGCGATCTTCATCGACATCCTGTGGGGCGGCGGCCGGATCGGCTTCGAGCCGAAGGCCGTCGTGCACCACACGCACCGGCAGGACCTCGAGGGGCTGCACCACCAGCTGCACTCGAACGGCGTCGGGTTCACCGCGCTCATGTGCGCACTCATCGCGAAGGACCGCCGGCACCTCGCTGCGCTGACCCGGCTCATGCCGATCGCGGCGAAGGTCAAGTTGAAGCAGCTCGTCACGCGTCTGGCGGGCAAGCGGGACGCGGCGCCGGAGACCGTCACGGAGGCGTCGACCACGCGCATCCCCCGGTCCCTCGCCTACCACGAGTTCCGCGGGTTCCCGGCGGGTCCGCCGGCGTACTTCCGGAGCCGGCGGTTCTGGCGTGACGTGGAGGAGGGGCGCTTCCGTCCCTGAGGCGCTGCGCCGCCGGGCCCGCGTCCGTTCGCCGGGCTCGGTGGCGCTGTCGCTGTCGCACGCGTCCGTCCGTCCGCCGGGCCGGTGCGCGCGCGTCGCGGTCGTCCGACGGAGCCGTCGTCGCACGACAACGAAAACGTCGCTCCCCAGCGTCCGCGACGACCCGCGCCCGCAACGAACGACACCGCCGTCGTCGCACGACAACGGCCACGTCGCTCCCCAGCGCCGGCAACGCTCCGCGCCCGCGCCCGCGCCCGGACCAGCCCGCGCCCGGGAACCAGCCCGCACGCGAACCAGCCCCAGCCGGCGCCGCGCCCTACCGCGCCGCGAGCCGCCCGCGCACGTACCGCCACGGCCCGCCGAGCGCCGCGACGAGCTCCGCCCGCTTGAGCCCCGCCGTCGCCGCACGGAACTCGTCGTCCACCGGCCACCCGCCGACCGCGTCCACCGCTGCCGAGACCTGGTCGCCGCTGCCCTGCCCGAGCGCGCCGAGCTGCCGGAGCGCCCCGATCGCCCGCCGGAGCACGGCGAGGGCGGTCCCGGGCCGGCTCATCAGCTTCGCGACCCAGGCCCCGAGGCCCGTCCCGTACCCGAGTGCCTGCGATCGCAGGGCCTCGCGGTCGGCGCGGTGCTTGTGCCAGACGATCGCGGAGGGCTCCACGGCGAGCGCCCCGCCGGAGAACAGCACCCGCGTGAAGAGGTCCGGGTCCTCGCCCGCACGCGCCGGGGTGCCGGGGCCGAGGGCGACGTCGAACCCGCCGAGCTCGAGCGCCGCCTCGCGCCGGAGCGACATGTTCGCGCCGGTCCCGAACGCCCCGACCGAGAACGGGAACAGCGGCAGGTCCGCCGGCGGCTCCGCGGTCCGGTACACCCGGCGGTCGGTGTTGCGCGCCCAGGTGACCCGTTCGTCGAAGTACCGCTGCGTCGGGGTGCGGAGCTCCCCGCTCGGCACGAGCCCGGTCACGCAGACGACGTCCGCGTCGCGGGCGTACGCGGCGACGAGCGCCGCTGCCCACCACGCGTCGACGACCACGTCGTCGTCGACGAAGGCGACGACGTCGCCGGTGGCCGCCGCGAGACCGGCGTTGCGTGCGCGCGAGACCCCGGCACGGGCCTCCAGGACGTACTGCAGGCGTGCGTCCGCGAACGACGCGACCACGTCGCGGGTGGCGGACGTGCTCGGCGCGTTGTCGACGACGATCACTTCGAGGTCGTCCCACTCCGACGCCAGGACCGACGCGACGCAGCGTCGGACGTCCTCGGGTCGGTCGCGGGTGGCGACGACGACGGTGATGCGGCCGACGGGCGCGCCCGTCGGCCCGGCCGGGAGGCCCGTGGCGCGGAGTGCGCGCAACGCGCGTGCCGTCTCGGCCGGGTCCAGGGCGCCGCCCGGTCCGATCGCGACGTCGACGGACCCCGCGAGTTCGCGGCCGTCGCGGACGAGGAGCCGCGCGCGACGGAAGCCCTCGGCGTCGGCGAGCACGACCGCGTCGGCCGCGAGCGCCCGGTGCCGGTCGACCGCACCGACCCAGGCCGCTCCGGGCCAGGTCGGCGCCTCCGCGGCGGGCATCGCGGGCTGCAGGGTGAGCACGCCGGTCATCGTGGGACGGTCGGTCATGCTCCGATGCTCCGGTGGTGGCGTGCACGGGTCAACGAGGGCCCCCGGCGCGTGCGCGGACCTTGCGGTTTGCCGCCACCTGACAGCCGGCGCTCCCCTAGGATCGTGGGGATCCCGGGCATCAGGTCGGGGCACGAGGAGGACGCATGCCGCTGGACCCGATGCCCGAGTCCTCCGCCGTCCTCGAAGTCGTGCTCGAGGACGCCCCGACGTGTGTCTGCGGTCACGTGCGGGACGCGCACGAGCACTACCGTCCCGGCACCGACTGCGCGCTCTGCGACTGCCCCCGGTTCCGCAAGAAACGCTGATCAGGGGCCTGGGTGCGGGAAACCGCTGCTTCCCCGCACCCGGTCCGACCCCGCCTTGTCGGTGTTCGGCGGCCACCGTAGCGTCGCGGACATGGCCAACTCCCCCGCCGTGGCGTGCGTCGTCCTCGCCCACGAGGACCCGGCACACGTCCGTCGCCTGATCGAGGCGCTCGACCCGTTCCCGGTGTTCCTGCACTGCGACGCGCGGACGCCGGACGACGTGTGGGCCGCGATGACCGCCGACCTGCCCGCACGGGTGCGCCTGCTGCCGCGGATGCGCACCGGCTGGGCGCGCTGGGAGAACGTCGCCGCCGAGGTCGAGGGCTACCGGGCCGCCCTCGCGGAGACGGACGTGTCGCACGTCGCGGTCCTCACCGGCAGCGACTACCCGCTCGGGAACCCGGCGGAGCTGACCGCGCTGCTCGAGGCGAACCACGGGACCTCGTTCCTCGGCGTGCACCCGCTGCCGTGGTCGGAGTGGGGCCGTGGGGGCGGCCTGCCGCGCCTGCGGTTCCCGCACTGGGCGTGGCGCAAGCACATGATCCGTGTCCCCGTCCCGCGTCGACTCCCCCGCGGCGTCACGCCCGCCGGTGGGTCGCAGCTCAAGGTCCTCGCACGGGAGCACGCCGACGCCGTCGTGCGCGCCGTCGACACCCGGCCGGACCTCGTCCGGTTCTGGCAGCGCGTGTGGATCGCCGACGAGACGTTCGTGCCGTCGGTGCTCTGGACCGAGTCGCTGACGCCGGGCTTCCGCCAGGCCCACCTGCCGCACTCGCTGTGGTGGATCGGGTGGGACGGCTCCGCGATGAAGAGCCCGCCGTGGCTGACGATCGCGGACGCCGGCCGGCTGTTCCAGTGGCGGACCCAGCCCGTCGCCGAGGCCCGGGAGGTCCCGCAGCTGTTCGCACGGAAGTTCTCGACCGACCGGAGCTCGGAGTTGCTCGACCTCGTCGACGCGGCGTTCGGGCTGCGGCCGACACGACCCGAGCGCGTGGCGGCCGAGGTGGTGCCCTCGTGATGCCGTCGCAGGACACCGGGGCCGCGCAGCCGACGACCCGCCGCGAGGCCCGTGCAGCGCGCGAGGCCGCCGCCGCGACCGGCACCGCGGTCGCGGAACCCACCGCCGTCGCGGATCCCGCCACCGGCACGGACCCCGCCACCGGCACGGACCCCGCCGCCGGCACGGACCCGGCCGGCACGGACCCGGCACCCGCCACCGGCTCGACGCGCACGGTGTCGTCGGTCCTCTTCGGCCGGGGCCTGCTGTACGTCGTCGTCTGGTCGATGCAGCTCGTCGTGTCGTCGCTGATCTCCCCCGTGCTCGCGCACCTGATGCCCCCGGCCGAGTTCGGGGTGCTCGCGTCCGCGATCGCCCTGTACCAGGCCCTCGGGGTGCTCGCCGTGGCCGGGCTCGACCAGGCGACCGTGCTCCAGCGCGCCGAGGACGGGGACGACCGGCGTGCGCGGGGCCTGCTGAGCGTCGGCATCACCACCGCGGTCCTCGTCACGGTGGTCTCGCTCGTCTCCATCCCGGTCTGGGGCGACGCCGCCGGGTTCGTCGGGCAGCACCCCTTGCTGCTCATCGCCGTCCTCTGGGTCGGTCCCGCCGCGGTCGTGCAGCTGTCCCTCGCGCTCCTCGTGGCGCAGGACCGGATCCGTGTCTTCGCCGTCACGAGCCTGCTGTCGTCGATCGGCGGCTCGATCATCGGGCTCGGCCTCCTCACCTTCGTGCACGCCGACGCGGTGACCTACGCCTGGGGCGGGGTCGTGGCGCAGGGGATCGCGATGGTGATCGGCATCGTCGCGACCCGTCCCCGCATCGCGGGGCTGTTCGACCGGAAGACCACCGCCCGGGCGTTCCGGCTGGGCATCCCGATCGCGCTCGGGAACCTGTCGTACTTCGTGCTGAACGCCGGCGACCGCATCGTCATCCAGCGCCTCCTCGGCCCGGAGGAGGTCGCGCGCTACCAGATCGCCTACGTCGTCGGGTCGGCCGTCATCCTCCTGCTCTCCTTCACGAACCAGGCGTGGGCACCCCACTTCGCGGCGCTCCGCGACGCCGTCGCCCGTCGTGAGCTCGCCATGCACTCCCGCGACGAGCTGTACCGCATGCTCGCGCCGGTGCTGCTCGCCGTGACGCTCGTGTCGCCCGTCGCCCTGCCGATCCTCGCCCCCGCGTCCTACCGGGTGCACGAGCTGACCGTCGTCGTGCTCATCGTCGCCGTGACCGCGCTGCCGGTGGTGGCGAGCGGCGCGACCGGACGCCTGCTCGTCATCGAACGGCGGGGCGTGGCCGTCGGCGTCATCGCCGCGATCGCCGGCGCCGTGAACATCGGCGCGAACATCCTCCTGGTGCCGTGGCTCGGCCTCGCGGGCGCCGCCGTGTCGACCGTCGTCGCCTACGTCGTGCTCGCAGCCCTCCAGCAGGCGGTGCTCCCCGACCGTCGGGCATGGCGCGGGCCAGGGTGGCGGATCGTCGTGCCGGTGGCTGCGGGCCTCACGGTCGCCGTCGCGTCGCTGTTCGTGCCCCAGGACCTGTTCTGGAACTGCTTCCGGATGGCCGGCGCCGTCGCGTGCCTGCCATGGTTCATCCGCCGACTCCGTGCCGCCCGAGGAGGGACCGCATGACCACCGGACGGCCGCTCCGCATCGCTCTCGTCACCTCCGGACTGGCGATCACCGGCGGCCTGGAGCGGTGCGTCCTCGAGGACACCGAGGAGCTCGTCGCCGCAGGCCACGAGGTCCTCGTCTGGCACCGGGACGACGGGATGCCGCGGGCGGGTGAGGGCCGTCCGGCCTTCGAACGCCTCGGCGTCCGGCTCGTGCACGGCACCGACCCGCGCTTCGGTGTCCGCTCCGCGCTGCGGGACGTCGTCCGCTTCGTCCGCGAAGGGCTGCGGCTCCGCAGCTGGGCACCCGACGTCATCTGGCTGAACCGGCCCGAGTACCTGCCCTACGGTCGCGTCGTCTCCGCCGTGTCCCGTGTCCCGCTCGCGGTGCACCTGCACCATGCGCCGAACTACGGGCGGCTGCGGCCCTTCGCCGGCGGCCGGACCCGCTACCTCGCCGTGTCCGCCGCGATGGCCGACGCGTGGGCCGCCGTGGGGGCGCCCCGTGACCGCACCACGATCGTGCCGAACGGGGTCGACACCGCCGAGTTCCCCCCGGCGACCGAGTCCGCCGCCCGCGACGCGCGAGCGCGCCTCGGGCTGCCCGAGGACGCCCCCGTCGTGCTCTACTACGGCCGGCTCAGCCGCGGGAAGGGCGTGGTCGCCCTCCTGGAGGCATGGGGTCGCGTCCGTTCGTCGGCTCCCGTCCGACGGCGGGTGACGTGCCCGACCGCGGGCGGCGCGACACACACCACACCCGTCCTCGTCCTCGCCGGCGCGCTCTACCCCGACGAGGAGGCGGCCGTCCAGCGGGCCGTCGACGCGCTCCCCGAGGGTTCGGTCGTCCTGCTCCCGGAGCGTGACGACGTGCTCCCGCTCCTGCACGCCGCGGACCTCGTGGTCGTCCCGTCCGTCGAACCCGAGGGCTTCGGCAGGACGGTCGTCGAGGCCATGTCGACCGGCACGCCGGTGGTCGCGGCCGCGTCCGGCGGCACGGCCGAGATCCTCTCCGGCGAGTGGGCGCGGTACACGGTCGACCCGAGCGACGCGGCGGCCCTCGCGGCCCGCATCGTCGACGTGCTCGAAGAGGCGGCGACGGACCCGTCGCTCGGGGCCCGCTGCCGGGAGTGGGTCAGTGCCCGGTACGGCCGGACCCCGCACGTCGCTGCCCTCCTCGCCGCGCTCGAGGAGCACGCCCGACGCTGAGCGCCCGCGGCGGCGCTCAGTCGCCGACGGCCGACGCGACGAACACCATCACCGGACTGTCCTCCCGGAGCGGTCCCCGCTGCCAGTCCCCGAAGACCTCGACCGCCTCGAAGCCGGCTGCGCCGACGTCGCGCAGCAGCTCGTCGTGGCCCCGGAACCGCAGGTCCTCGCTGTACGCCAGGGTCTCGTCCGTGTCGACGAAGCGGTTGGACGCCACGAGACGGACGACGCCCGGAGCGATCTCGGTGGCCTCGGACCACTCCTCGAGCGGACCGGCCGCCGTGACCCGGGTCGACCGCCCGTCGGAGGTCCAGGCCTCCCAGGCCCGCGCGGCGGGGTTCCGGCTCTCGAACGCCACGGTGCCGCCCGGCACGAGCACGGACCGCAGGTCGCGCAGTGTGCGCTGCCACGCAGCGTCCCCGATGTGCTGTGCGACGTTCCCCGTCATCAGCGCGAGGTCGCGGGGCTCCGCCGGCACGTCGCGGCTGTCACCGAGGATCCACGAGACGCTCCCGCCGCCCGGACGTCGTCGCGCGGCGTCGAGCATCGTGGCCGAGGGATCGACGCCGAGCACGTCGCGGTCGACACCGGCGAGCGTCACGGTCAGGATCCCGGTGCCGCAGCCCAGGTCGACGATCCTCCGGGCGCCGACGTGGTCGGCGAGACCGCGCCAGAAGTCGTGGTCCGGACCGTCCGGGTTGTCCACGTCGTACAGGTCCACGAGCCGTCGGTCCAGGTCCACCACCCCGCGACCGTAGCGCGGCTCGCCCGGAACGCGCCGCGGGCCGGGCGCGTCGGCCGGGTCGGGTCAACCCTTCGGCACGTCGACCGTGATCCAGTCGATGAGCAGCGACCCGTCCGACTCCTTCGGCGGCACACCACCGAGCGACCCGGCCTGCACCACGAAGTGCATGGGCTCGACCGGGATGTCCTTGTCCGTCGAGGCGATCTCGTGCCCGTCGATCGAGAACGTCATGCGCTGCGGCGTCCAGTCGATCGTGTACGTGTGCCAGTCCTTCAGCGAGGCCGCGGTCTCGAGGTGGACGCACTTCTCCGCGGGCGCGGCGAGGCAGTGCACGTTGAGCCACGCGGGCGCTCCGAGTGCGCCCTCGGGGAAGTCGACCTCGCCGTCGGCCCAGACGTTCCGGTCGCTCCACAGCAGCACCGCGACGCCGTACCCGTCGACCTCGTCGCTGCGCATGCGGATGCTGTAGCGGCCGGCGGTCTGGCCGCCCCACTTGCCGTCGACCAGCGGCACGATCCCACCCGCGAGCGGGGTCCCGCCTGCGGTCGTGCGCATCCGCATGTCGAGCACGCCGTCGTGCGCGGTCAGTGCGGACGCGGAGTAGCGACCGGTCCCCGCGGTGTCGGCGAAGCCGTGGTACACGGAGAACCGGTCCGCGTAGGGCTGTTCGAACCCGCCGGTCGCGGTGGGCTCGGCGAAGTCTTCCGAGAACGCCCGCGTCCACCCGGCCGCAACTGCGGTCGGCATGGTCTCACCACTGGGGTCGACCGCGGTGCCCGAGGACGCACCGGTGGCGGCCGCGGCGACGATCCCGGCGGTGACGACGACCGCGCCCGCGGCCAGCCCGAGGCGACGGCGGCCCGGGCCGGCCGGGCGGAGGTGCCTCGAGTGACCCGCACCGTGCGCGGGGGCGGCACCGTGCGCCGAGGCGGCGTCGGTCGTCAGCGTGGACGGCGGGGTCAGGTCGTCGTCCACGCGCGCACCTCCGAGAGCCCGGCGTTCTGGGTGCCGGAGGAGACGCCGGTGACGGTGAACCGCACCCAGGTGACGGTCCGCCCGGAGAAGTCGACGTTCAGCGTCGAGCCGTCGTTCGGCAGCGAGCCCACGCGCACGCTCGTACCGTCCGAGAAGGTCAAGGTGCCGCTCGTGACGCGGTCGGTGGTGTTCGGGCGGTCGTGGAGCTCGATCCGGCCGAGGCGCTGCGCGGAGGCCCAGGTGAGCTGGATCCAGGTTCCGGACCGGCCGTTCGGCGCGACCCACTCCGCCGACGGGTTCACCGGGTAGCCGGACACGACGCCGTCGACGGCCTTCTGCACGGTCTGCCCGTCCGCCGGGTTCTGCGCGCTTGCCGTCGGGGTGGCCGACCCCGTGACGTCGCGAGGCGCCGGAGTCGGAGTCGGCGTCGGCGTCGGCGTCGGCGTCGGCGTCGGCGTCGGCGTCGGCGTCGGCGTCGGCGTCGGCGTCGGCGTCGGCGTCGGCGTGCTGCCGGTGCCCGACGCGCCGATCGCCCGGATCTCCGCGAGCCCGGCGTTCTGGGTCCCGCTGCTCACCGACGTCACCGTGAACCGCACCCAGGTCACGCTCCGGGCGGCGAACGACACCCGCTGGACCGTGCCGGCGTTCGGCAGGGCCGACACCGCGACGCTCGACCCGTCCGAGAACGTCAGGGTCCCGCCGGTGACCTGGTCGGTCGTGTTCGGCCGGTCGGCGAGGTCGATGGCCGTCAGCGACGTCGACGACGGCCAGGTGAGCTGGAGCCAGGTACCGGCGCGACCGTTCGGGGCGACCCACTCGGCGGACGGGTTCGCCGGGTAGCCGGACACGACGCCGTCGACGGCCTTCGCCGCGGTCTGGCCGTCCGCCGGGTTCTCGGCGCTCGCGGTCACGGTCGCCGCCGACGTGACGTCGACGGTCGTCGGCGGCGGGGTCGTCGACCCGGAGCCGGACGTGTACGCCCGCAACTCGGCGAGCCCGGTGTTCCGGGTGCTGCTGCTGACCGAGGTGACGGTGAAGCGCACCCACGTCACCGATCGGGCCGCGAAGGTGACCTGCTGCAGCGTGCCGCTGTTCGGCAGCGCCGGGACGGCGACGCTCGAACCGTCGGAGAACGTCAGCGTGCCGCCCGTGACCTGGTCGTCGCTGTTCGGTCGGTCCGCGAGGTCGATGCTCGACAGGGCCTTCGCGGACGACCACGACAGCTGGATCCACGTCCCGGCGCGACCGTTCGGGGCGACCCACTCCGCCGACGGGTTCGCCGGGTAGCCCGAGACGACGCCGTCGACGGCCTTCGCCGCGGTCTGGCCGTCCGCGGGGTTCTCCGCACTGACGGTGACCGTCGCCGACCCCGTGACGTCGGTGCGGTCGCTGCCGGGATCCGACGGGTTCGTGGGCTGCGACGGATCCGCCTGTCCGACCGTGTACTGCCGCTGGAGCCAGGACGACTCGGGACGGGAGGAGCACGCCGTCCAGGTGGCGCACGTCTCGCTGTCGTGGGCGGCGTAGGTGAAGAACGCCGACGACTTCGCCGCGACCTGGGCCGAGGTCAGGTTCGTCGGCCGTCCCTCGATCGGGTACCCGATGTACCCGGTGAACGTGTGCGCTCCGGTGTACTGCCGCTGTGCCGCGTCCGTGAGGTACGCCACGGTGTGGTGGTCGCTGTGGTCGCCGTCGCCGTACCCGCCGGCGTGGTCGAGCGTCCGGACGGCCGTGGGCGCGTACCCGCTGACGAGGCCGGCGATCGTCGCGCGCAGCTCAGCGAGCGTGTAGGTCGCCGGGGACGGGGCGTCCGCGATCGTGGAGAGGGTCTGCACCCACCCCTGGTAGAGCTGCTGCAGGCTCGTGTACCCGGTCGCCCAGAAGCCGTTCCCGCCGAGGTTCCCGTCGGGGAGGTCCATGAAGACGAGGCTGAGGCGGGGGTCCGCGGTCAGGGTCTCGAGCCGGAGTGACTTGCCCGCCACCGCGATGGTGCTCGTGGTCGTCGCGGGGTCGACCCCGGCGATCGACGCGTACGCCGCCACCAGTCCGGTCTGCCGTTCGCGCCAGTACCACGCGGGGTAGCCCGCGTCGGCGGCGGTCACGACGACGGTCCGGACGCAGGCGCCCGCCTCGATGCTCGCCCGCAGGTCTGTGCCCTGGAAGAGCAGGTCGTCGTCGGGGTGCGCGACGACGTCCAGGACCCGTCCGGCGCGGCAGTCCGCGCCGGCCCCGGGGTCGGTCGTCGCCGCGTCCGCAGCGTCACGCGCGCCGAGCACCGTCGTCATCGCCAGCACGACGGTCAGGGCCGTCACCGCGGCGGTGACGAACCGGACCGACCCTGACCGTCGGCGCTGCGGCTCCTCAGGCTGCGCCATGGCGGAGCCCCTCGGGGGTGAGTTCGTACACGACGGTCGTGCCGGACGACCAGACGGGCTTCCAGTACGGCGAGTCCGCCATGGCGGCCGACAGCTCCCGGTAGTCGGACTCGCTCTGGTACCCGTACCGCTCGTCGTAGGCGCCGAACGGCGCGGCCACGATCGCGTAGTACTTCGTCGCCGCCCAGGTGCTGACGAGCTTGCGCGTGACGTTCGAGACGTCCGCCGTGGCGTCGTAGTCCTCGCTGGCCGGGTAGGCACCGAACACCTCGCGCGAGAGCGCGCCGACGTCGAAGTACCGGGACCCGATGTTGCTCGGGACGGCGTTCGCCGACCCGGTGAGCAACATGATCGAACCCTTCGGCGCGGTCCGGTCGTAGAACTGCATCGCGGCGGCCTGGCTCCGGGTCGGGACCCGGTTCCAGTCGAGCGAAGTCTGCCCGAAGGACCCGACGGCGACCAGCCCGGCGACGAGGACCGTGGCGGCGACGAACCGGACCGCGACGGGACGTCCGACGCGGCGGACGAGCCGGCCCGCCCAGGCGAGACGACCTCCGGGCACGGGCAGGCCGGCGGCGAGGACGGCGATCCACGGGGTCGCGAACAGCACGACGCGGAAGATGCCCTCCTGGCCGTAGTTCGTCGCGACGAGGAGCGAGATCGGGCTCGCGGCGGCGAGCAGCAGCCCCCAGTGCACACGGTCGCGACGGACGAGGACCGTGATGATCGCGGCGAGTCCGAGCACCACGAGCGCGGCCGCCGGCACGTCGAACGCGAGCCGCGTCACGAGCGGCTTCGGCAGCACGGTCATGTCGTGCGCCGGCGGCTGGACGTTGGTGAGCACCTGGCCGACCGCGGCGAGCGACAGGAACTTGTCGAGGATGCTGCCGTTGAGGAGCGCGAACACGACCGCCGGGACGAGCACGACGAGCGACACCCACCAGGGGCGGAGCAGGCGGAACACGACCAGCACGACGATCGCCGCCACCGTCAGGTACGGCGAGATCTGGTGCGTGACGGCCAGCACGATGCTGATCGCTGCGATGCCGATCAGCCGGGACAGCCCGACCGCCTGCGGACGGAGGACCGTCACCGGCTCGCCGTCCTCGCCCGTCACCGTGGCGCGGCGCAGCGTTCCGGTGGCGAGCACGAGGATCGCGACCGACAGCAGGATCCCGGTGGACTGCGGCGAGAAGTACGTCGTGTTGAGCGACCCCGTCATGGCGGTCAGGAACGCCGCGATCCACGGTCGACGGGCGCCTGGCAGCCAGTGCGCCGCGAGCACGCCGACGCCGATGGTCGTCGTGAAGGCCAGCAGGACCGGCACCCACGCCGCGATGGTCATCGCGTCGACGATGCCACCGACGTCCGCGACCCACGCACCGCCGGCGAACAGGCCGGACCAGGTCTGGAAGATGTCCGACGCGGGGTCGGTGCGGCCGAACTGCCGGATGTACTCGAGCACGCCGATGTGCCGGGCCGCGGCCATGACCGTCGGCATGCCGTACGTGATGGCCTGCGCGAGCTGCACGACGCCGCCGAGCACGACGACCGGCACCGCGACGCCCTTGCCGCGCACGAGCGCCACGACGGCGGCCGCGACGACCAGGGCGAGCCCGACCGGCAGACCGATCCCGAGCGAGCCGAACAGGCCGTCCGGCACGGGGTCGCCGACGTGCGTGACGGCTGCGACCACCACGACGAGCAGCCCCGCGCCCGACGCAGCGGTCACCGTCCGGGTGGTCGTCCACGTCCAGCGGCGGCCGTCCGGCTGCGCGGCACGATCGAGTCGCTGCCGGTGCAGGTCGCGGAGGTCGCGCGGCACGGCGGTGGCGACCGCGATCGCGGTGAGCAGCACCACGGCGGCGAAGGGCACCACGGGCGCCCACAGGCCGGCCGTGGCCATGGTGTAGCCGATCGCGATCGTGCCGACGATCGACGTCGACACCGCGAAGAGCGTGAACCGGGCGAGGGGCATCGGGCGCAGCAGCAGCATCGGGGCGATCCCGACGACGGCGAACAGGAACACGCCGACGGCCGAACCGCGCAGCACGGGGACGTCGAACGCGGCACCGATCGCAGCAGCGAGCAGGGTGACGACGACGAGGGCCGCGGCGGTGAGCCGGGCGGCGGGTCCCATCACCCCGGTCGCGACCGGAGCGGGAGCAGCCGTGGCGAGCTCGTGCCGTCCCCGGCTGGTGCGGTCGATGGTGCCCGCTCCCCCGAGGCGTTCGGCGAGCGCGAGGAACGGCGCCGTCACGACCGAGCGCCGCTCGACGCGACGCAGTCGGCGGGCGGTGTCGGTCCAAGCGGCCTCGACCGAGGCGGGCCCCGGGTCGACCGCGGTCGCGCCGGACGCCGCCACCGCGGTGGCTCCGCTCGGGACCCGTCCGGCGACGCGACGTCCGCGCTCGCCACCGAGCTCCGTGACCGGGTCGCCCTGCTCGAGTCCGAGCCGCGCGAACGCGGCGATGGCATCGGGGACGGTGTCGACGGTCGCGGCGACGGTGTCGCGGTCGAGGGCGTTCTTGGTCATCCAGGCTCCGAGTCCGTGGCCGTGCGCGGCGGCGGTGCGGCGGAGCGACGAGGAGTCGTCCGCGGGGCGCCACCAGGCGATCGCGGCGGGTTCGACGGCGATCGCGGAACCCGCGAACAGCAGTCGGGTGAAGAGGTCGAGGTCGTCGCCGCCGCCGACGCGGGTCCCCGGCCCGAATGCGGTGTCGAACCCGCCGATGGCGAGCGCGGCACGGCGGCGGACGGCGAGGTTGGCGCCGGTGCCGTACGCGGCGGCGGCGAAGGGGTGCAGGGGTGCGTCGGCCGGTTCGTCCTCGCGGCGGAACACCCGCCGCCGGATCGTCCGCGCCGCCGGCGTGTGCTCGTCGTGCCAGCGCTGCGCCGGGGTGCGGATCTCGGCGGTGGGCACCAGGCCGGTCACGCAGGCGACGTCGTCGTCCTGCAGGAACGGCGCCGCGATGGCGGCCGCCCAGTCCGGGTCGACGACGGCCCCGCTGCCCAGGAAGGCGACGACGTCGCCGGTCGCGGCGAGCAGTCCGGCGTTCCGGGCCGCGGCGAGTCCGCCGCCCGGGGCCGGCACGGTCGTGACGGTCCGGCCGCCGATCTCGGTGCGGCCGTCGCCGTCGGCGCCGGTCGAGACGACGACGACGTCGAGTTCGACGCCCCGCGACGCCAGCACCGAGCGCATGGTCGCGCCCGCGTCCCCGTCCGTGCAGAGCACCACGGTGACGGACGGCAACGCCTGATCAGCGGCCGGACGTCGTTCCGGGGTGAGCATGTGCCGGACGGCACGCTCCAGGGTGCGGAGCTCGATCGAGGGTCCGACGCGGCGGCGGTCGGCGACCTCCGCCTCGACGAAGCCGACGGGCTCGCCCCGGTCGCGCACGAGGAGTCGTGCGCGCCGGTAGCCCTCGGCGCCGGCGAGGCCGACGGCGTCGCGGTGGCCCCCGCCGTGGAGTTCGGCGCGGTCGACCTCGCCGATCCAGACGGCGCCGTCCCAGGTCGGCACGAGCGACGTGTCGACGACGGGGCGGAGCACCCGGTTGAGGGTCGTCCTGGTCATGGTGTGCCGATCGGTTGGCGGACCGCGGGGGTGACGGGTGCGCTGACGACGACGCCGCCGAGGAGCCGGCCGACCGCGTACCCGGTGATCGTCGAGGCGACCGACAGGACGATGGCGGCGGCGCGGACGCCGCCTCCTCGGCCGACCGCCCGCAGCTCACGGGCGATCGCCCCGGGGATCACCCGGGTGAGGTACGTCGACTCGCTCGACAGGGAGTCGCCCGTGCCGACACGACGGCTCAGGACGGCCTTCGAGATGCCCTCGTAGTAGCTGCGGCGCCGCAGGTACCGGACGGTGACCCGGTCCGCGGAGACGCGGTGGGAGACGTTCGACCGGGGTTCGTGCCGGATCCGGGTGCCCGGCCGGGCCTGCGCGAGCCGGATGCAGAGCTCCGTCTCCTCGCAGCCGAGCGGCTGGTTGCCGACCCGGCCGATGCCGGAGCGGAACCCACCGGCGGCGAGGACCGCCTCGCGGCGGAACGCCATGCTCGAGCCGATGACGTTGCGCACGTCGCCGGCGGTCTCGGGGAGGCCCGCGTAGCTGCAGCCGACGATCCAGAGCAGCTCGTCGGAGTACGGACCGGAGCCGGTCGCGTCGGGCCAGGACGGCGTCGCGCGTCCGCCGACGCCGACGACCTCCGGGTCCTCGAGCGCGGCGAGGAGGTGTCCGAGCCAGTCGTCGTCCGCGGTGGCGTCGTCGTCGAGGAACGCGACGACGTCGGCGTCCGTGAGCGCGACCCCCGTGTTCCGGGCGCCGGACAGACCGCGGTCCTCGGCGTTCTCGACGACGCGCAGCTCGGGCCATCGCGCCTTCGCCCGTGCGTACAGCTCGGGCTCGTGGTCGATCACGACGACGACCTCGGGGTGCTCGGGCTGGCGCTTCGCCGACTCGACGCTGTCCTGCAGGTCGCCCCACCGCAGCTGCGTGTAGGCGCAGATGACGACGGCGACGCTGGTCACGCGAGGTCCCCGTCGAGCGCGCGGGCGTCGACGACGGCCGGCTCCGTGGCGGCGCTGACGGGTGCCGTGATCTCGCCGGTCGGCGCGTCGATCGGCGAGACCGGCGCCGGCAGCGTGAGTGCGGCGGCGGCGACACGTGCACGGCTCTTCGCCTGCGACGCGCGACGGCGCTCGTGCATGATCGACGTCAGCACGCGGATGCCGTCGGTCACGGCGTTGAGGTTGCTCGCCCCGTGCACCCGCAGCTTCTCGTGGCTGCCGACCTCGGCGATGCGGAGGTCCGCGGCCGACCAGCGGCAGGTCAGCACGGTCTCGATCTCGAACCCGTCGCCCCACAGCATCGACCCGTCGGTCGGCTTCGGGAGCGTCGACGACAGCAGCCCGATGGCCGGCAGGGTGTCCGCCCAGAAGGCGTTGTAGCCGTAGCAGAGGTCGCTGTAGCGGGTTCCGAGGATGGCGTTGCAGACGATGTTGAGCCCGCGGTTCCCGAGGTTGCGGACGATCGTGATGTCGTCGCTGCCACCGCCGAGGGCGTAGCGGGTGCCCTTGGCGACGTCGGCACCGTCCGTCAGCGCCTGCACGAAACGCGGGATCTCGTCGGGGTCGGCGGAGCAGTCGGCGTCGAACATCACGACGATGTCGCCCGTCACGGCCTCGAACCCGCAGGCGAGGGCGTTGCCCTTGCCCTTGCGGGTCTGGTGCACCACGCGGATGTCGGGCATGAGCCGCTGCGCGGTCGCGACGGTGTCGTCGACCGAGTTGCCGTCCACGAGGATCACCTCGTACACCGGGGGCAGCTTGGGCAGGATGATCTCGAGGTTGCGGGCTTCGTTCCGTGCCGGGATGACGACGGAGACCCGGGGGTCTGCGGGTCGGACGGTGTTGGCGGGCATTGGACGTGCTCCTGTCGGGTTCAGGTTGCCGTGTTCGGTGCGTTCGGACGTGGCGCGGACGCGGGGTCCGCGGTCCGGCAGGGGCGCGGGTACGACGCCGCCGGGAGGGCGAAGAGGGCGGGTCCTCCCCCTTGTGCCTCAACCCTCGCGTCGCCGGGATGGCCGGTCAATGCGCTGCGGGGCCGCTTGCGGACCCTCGGGTGCGGATACGGAAACCCGCAACCGGTGCCGGCCGCGGTTCCCCGGCCCACCGGACGACGGCCTGGAGGCGCGTGCCGGGCTCGACACGCGCCTCCAGGCCGTCACGGGGTCGCGCCCCGCAGAGCCGGGATCAACCGGTCGTGACGGGTGCGTCCGCGAACGCGGCGCGCAGCGCCGCCGCGAGTTCGGCGACGTGCGGTTCGCGGAGCAACGAGGTGTGCTCGCACGCCATGCGGACCGTCGCCGTGTCACCGACGAGGATCGCGCCCCAGCCGTCCGCATCGGGGTTCGCGTCGGCGAGGACGTAGGTCGACCGCCCGCGGAACGGTGTCGGGTGGTGCCGTCGGGTGACGATCTCGGCCTGGTCGAAGAAGGCGTCGAAGTCGTCCTGCCCGCCGAAGCGCACGACGCCGGCGGCGTACGCACGGAGGCGCTTCGCGGCCTGCGCGCCGTACGGGACGCCCGCGGGCATGATGCGCCCCGCGACGCGGTCCACACCCGTCCGCAGCGCACGCAGGGCCGGGTTCCGCGGCGGGCGCGGCTCCATCCGGCTGAAGAGCAGGCGCGCCTGCTCGCTCTTCGTGCGCGGGAGGTAGGTGTCGAGGAGCGCCAGGTGCGCGACCTGCTCGCCGTTCTCCACGAGCAGCCGTGCGATCTCGAGCGCGACGAGGCCGCCGAGCGAGTGCCCGACGAGCAGGTACGGGCCGCGCGGCTGCACCACCCGCATGAGCGCGAGGTAGCGCCGGGCGCTCCGCTCGATGCTCCAGTCCGGCACGCCCCGGCGCTCGAGACCGTGCTGCTGGAACGCGTAGACGTCGTGCTCGGTGAGGTGCCGCGAGAGCGGCAGGAAGGTCAGGGCGAGCGCACCGCCGCCCGCGAAGCAGAAGACCGGCGGCCGGCCCGGCGTCCGAGCGGTGGAGACCTTCACGACGTCCGGGTGGCTCGGCAGCGCGCTCGTGCCGGACCGGACCCGACGCGCGAACTGGCGCAGGGTGGGGTGCTCGAGGAGCTCGGAGGACCGCAGGTCCACTCCGAGCCGCTCCTGGACGACCGCGAGCATCTCCTCGGCCGACAGGGAGTCGCCGCCGAGCGCGGTGAAGTCCTCGTCGAGCGGCACGCCCGGCAGCCCGAGCACCTCGGCCCAGATCTGCCCGAGGACGAGCTCCCACTGGTCGTACGTCGCCTCGGTCATGTCGGCCTCGACCTCGGGGGCGCCCGGCAGTGCGGACCGGTCGACCTTGCCGCGTTCGTTGCGCGGCAGCTCGGTCATCGGGACGATGGCCGCGGGCACCATGTACTCGGGCAGGCGCTCCCGGAGCGCCTTGCGGAGCGCCGCGGGCGCCGGGGTGCGGTGGCCGGGCCGGGGCACGACGTACGCGACCAGCCGGGTCACCGCCGGGGGCTCCACGAGCGCCGTGACGACGACGTCCAGGAGGTCGGGCACGGCCCGGAGCGCCGCTTCGACCTCGCTCGGCTCCACCAGGTAGCCGCGCACCTTCACGGCGTCGTCCACCCGGCCGAGGAGGACCAGTCGCCCGGCCTCGTCGATCTTGGCGAGGTCGCCCTGCCGCCACGTCGGGGTGCCGTCGTCCGTGCGGCCGAGGCGCTGCGCCGTCTGGTCGGGTGCGCCCCAGTAGCCGGTGGTCAGCCCGTCGCCCACGACCACGAGCTCCCCGGTCTCGCCGACCTCGGCCAGGCTGCCGTCGGGGCGCTCGATCCGGAGCGACTTGCCGGGGATCGGCCAACCGGCGGGCACGACGCCGTCGGGGACCGCGTCGTCCGGACCCACAGGGCAGAACGCCACGCTCGCCAGTTCGCTGGCACCGAAGCCGTTGACGAGCACCGTGTCCGGCCCGAGGTGGGGTCGAGCCGCGGCGACGTCGGTGCCGGCGCTCGGTTCCCCGACCGTGACGACGATGCGGAGGCCGGTGAGTCCCGCCCGGGGTCCACGGCCGGCGCCGGCGACGCTGCCGACGATCGACCGGAGCATGTGCGGGGTGCAGAGCATCGCGGTGACACCGTGCGCCTCGAGGTCCGCGAGGGTGCCCTCCACGCCGCGGTCCCGCGGTTCCAGGACGACCACCGCGCTGCCGTCCATGAGCGCGGCGAGCGCGTACATGAGCCCGGCCGTGAACGACAGCGGCGCCGCGATGCCGAGCCGGTCGCCGGGCCCGAAGCCCAGCACCACCGCGTCGGCCTCGGCGTCCCGCACCTGCTGCCGGTGCGTCACGACGACGCCCTTCGGCAGGCCGGTCGACCCGGAGGTGAAGACGATGACGAGCGGGTCGCTCCCACCGGGTCGTGGCGCCGGGTCCGGCGCGAACCCGTCGTCGTGTGCCGCAGCAGCCTCGCCCTGCACCGTCGCCTCGTCCAGCACCGCCGCCTCGGCCTGCACTGCGCCGAGCAGGTGCACCCGGCCGTCGACGTCCCCGAGGGCCGCGGTCGCCCGGTCCGCGAGGGCTGCGGTCGCCACGATCTCCTCGACGCCGGCGAGCTGCACGACGTGCGTCAGCCGAGCCGCCGGCAGGTGGTCGTCCAGGACCACCACCGTCCGTCCGGCCCGCACGAGGGCCAGGACCGCGACGACGGTGTCCGCGGTCTGCCCGCTCATCAGGCCGACGGGCCGAGACGCGCCACCGCGGACCGGTCCGACGCCGGCACCGCCGTGGTCATCGGGCCGGAGGGTCGACGCCAACACCCGGGCGAGTGACCGCGCGGCGCGGTCGGTCTCGGCGAACGTCCGGTCGGGACCCGATCCGGTCAGGGCCAGCGCGTCGCCGTGCGCCGCCACGACCCGGTCCCACCGGTCGAGGACGGAGTGGTCGTCGGCCGCCTCGATCACGGGGACGTGGTTCCACGGCGCACTGCTGGTCGTGACGGGTGTGGGCACGGAGTCTCCCCTGGCGGCTCGGCTGCTGGCACCGCGGACGTGCGGTGACCCTGCGACGGTACGGCGCGGGCGGACCGCAGCGGGCGAGGGTGGCGACGTCGTGCGGTTCCCCGCAACCAGCTCCGGGTGCGGCACCGGTCCGACCGGGTGTGCGGGACCACGGGGCGGACCCTGTCGATCCGCACAGGGACGCGGAAGCAGGCCCCGAGGGTCCGCGAGCACCCGCACCGGTCCACACCGCGCGCGCACCGTACGTCGGTGCACCGCGCGCTCGACCGGGGTGCCCTCGCGGCCGGGGAGTCCCGGACGGTCTGCGGTTCCCCGCAGCACCGGAGGGCCGATCGTCCGCGGGCGCGACGGCCGGTTCGCGGCGCACACGACGGCCGGTTGCCCGCGGGGGCACGACGCGTGGGGTGGACGGGCGCATGTGGACGGGCGCGGGTGGACGGGCGCGGGTGGACGGGCGCGGCTGCTGCCGAGGGATCTCGCCGGTCAGACGAACGTCGGGCGTGTCGCTCGTGCGGGACCGCGTGTCGCGCTGGCCGGAGCGCCTCGCGACCGGCGTGTCGCCGTGGACCGCGGTCGACGCCCAGCGCGCTGCGGGCGCCGCGCACCGGGAACGAGAACGGCCCCCGACATCTGTCGGGGGCCGTTTCACGATGGTGGCTGGGGTACCTGGACTCGAACCAAGAACGACGGTACCAGAAACCGCTGTGTTGCCAATTACACCATACCCCAAGAGGCCGTTCGGCCTCGCGTCCCGGTCGCCCGGGGCACGATCAACCACTGTACAGCATCCCGGACGTCTCTGAGACCACCGACCAGGTCGCGGTGGACAGCGGATGCCGTCCGCGCTCCGTGACCGGCCGCGACGATGAGTTGTTCGGGCCCGGGCGGGGTCACGTCGCCGACCGCGTAGAGGCCGGGGACAGCGGTGCGCCCGGACGCGTCGACCACCAGCAGTCCCTCGGCGTCGCGCTCGACGTCCGCCCGGAGCCAGTCGAGGTCCACGTGCCAGGTCGGCCGGACGAACCCGCCCGTCCGCGGCTCCACGTGGCCGTCCTCGAGCCGGACGCCCGTCATGCCGGAGCGGTCGCCCTCGAGGTCGGCGACCGGTCGCTCGTCGACGCGGATGCCGGCCGCGGCGAGCCGCTCGCGTCCGGCTTCGTCGAGCGTCGGTGCGCCGTTCGTGTAGACCACGAGGTCGTCCGTCCACGCGGCGAGGTACAGCGCGCGGTCCACGACGTCCGGCGTCTCGCACACGAACGCGAGGGCCTCTCCCGCCTTCTCGTACCCGTCGCACTCCACGCAGCTGTGCACGGACGTGCCGTAGAACGCTCGGAGCGACGGCAGCGACGGGAACTCCTCCCGGAGGCCCGTGGCGACCACCACCGCCCGCGCGGTCGCGGAGACGGCCGTTCCGCGACCCGTCGCGTGCACGCGCCACCCGGCCCCCTCGGGGACGACCTCGTCGACCACGGCCTGCACGACCGTCGCCTCCGGGTACGCCTCGACCTCGGCTCTACCGAGCTTCCGGAGCTCGAGCGGCGAGATGCCGTCTCGCGTCAGGAAGCCGTGGGACTGCAGGGTGGCGGCGTTCCGCGGCCGGTTGGCGTCGATCAGGAGCACCGTCCGCCGCGCGCGGACGAGGTTGAGCGCGGCGCTCAACCCGGCCGGCCCGGCGCCGACGACCACCACATCAACCACGAGGACCCCGGCGTCCGTCGCGGCCGACGTCGCGGGACGCGAGACCTGCCCCACCCCGTCGCTCCTTGCGTCCACGACCGCTAGCGGGCCGCGAGCGAGCGGAGCCGGGCGAGGGTCGAGTCCTTGCCCAGGATCTCCATCGACTCGAAGAGCGGCGGCGAGATCCGCCGACCGGACACCGCGACCCGCAGGGGGCCGAACGCCAGGCGCGGCTTCAGCCCGAGGCCGTCGATGAGCGCCGTGCGAAGCGCACCCTCGATCGCCGGCGACTCCCAGGTGTCCAGCGGCTCGAGTGCCGCGATGCTCGCCGACAGCACCGCGCCGGCGTCGTCCTTGAGCGTCGCTGCGGCGTCGTCCTCGACGACCAGGTCGTCATCCGCCGTGAACAGGAAGCCGAGCATGGCAGGCGCTTCGCTGAGCACCTGCATGCGCTCCTGCACGAGCGGTGCGGCGGCCGCGAGGACCGCTGCCTGCTCGGGCGTCGGCGGCGACGCGACGAAGTCCGTCAGGTACGGCAGCAGGCGGTCGCGGAAGTCGTCCGGAGCCAGCAGCCGGATGTGGTCGCCGTTGATCGCCTCGGCCTTCTTCTGGTCGAAACGCGCCGGGTTCGGGTTCACGTCGGCGACGTCGAACGCCGCGACCATCTCGTCGATCGAGAACACGTCACGGTCGGGTGCGATCGACCACCCGAGGAGCGCGAGGTAGTTCACGAGCCCCTCGGGCACCATGCCGTTCGCACGGTGCAGGAACAGGTTCGACTCGGGATCACGCTTCGAGAGCTTCTTGTTGCCCTCCCCCATGACGTAGGGCAGGTGACCGAAGACCGGGATGGACTCCGCCAGGCCGATCTCGTACAGCGCCTCGTACAGGGCGATCTGCCGCGGTGTGGAGGACAGGAGATCCTCACCACGGAGCACGTGGGTGATGCCCATCAGGGCGTCGTCCACGGGGTTCGTGAACGTGTAGAGCGGCTTGCCGTTCGGACGGACCACGACGAAGTCCGGGAACGTGCCCTGCTTGAACGTGATCTCCCCGCGGACGAGGTCGTCGAACGAGAGGTCACGATCGGGCACACGGAGCCGCAGCGCGGGCTCGCGCCCCTGGTCGCGGAACGCCTGGCGCTCCTCGTCGGTGAGGTCGCGCTCGTGGTTGTCGTAGCCCTGCTTCGGGTCACGGCCCGCTGCCCGGTTGCGGGCCTCCATCTCCTCGGGCGTGACGAACGACTCGTACACGTGGCCGGATGCCCGGAGCTTCGCGATCACGTCCTCGTAGACGTCGGTTCGCTGCGACTGCCGGTACGGCCCGTGCGGTCCGCCGACGTCGACACCCTCGTCCCAGTCGAGCCGCAGCCACCGGAGCGCGTCGAGGATCTGCTCGTAGGACTCCTCGCTGTCGCGTGCGGCGTCGGTGTCCTCGATCCGGAACACGAGCTTGCCGCCCGTGTGGCGCGCGTACGCCCAGTTGAAGAGCGCCGTGCGGATCAGACCCACGTGGGGCGTCCCCGTCGGGCTCGGGCAGAAGCGGACACGGACATCGGAGCCGGAAGCGGTGGTGAACGGTGCAGTCATGACCCCCACAGCCTACCGGGCGCAGTGGCGGCGGACCCGGTCCGGGAACGCAGAAAACCCCTGACCACGTGGTGGTCAGGGGTTCCCTGGTGTTGCAACGTTGAGTCCGGCGGCGTCCTACTCTCCCACAAGGTCCCCCTTGCAGTACCATCGGCGCTGAGAGGCTTAGCTTCCGGGTTCGGAATGTGACCGGGCGTTTCCCTCTCGCTATGACCACCGGAACACCTTCGACCCAGATCCTGGATCAAAACCATTCCTTCAGATCTCGCTGAAGTATTCAGTTTCGTTCCCGATCGTCTGTCGGGAACCACAAAGTGGACGCGAGCCCGTGACACGAAGGCCACGGAAATCAGTGTGTTGTCAAGTCTTCGGCTTATTAGTACCGGTCAGCTCCACGGGTCGTTAGTCCCCGCTTCCACATCCGGCCTATCAACCCAGTAGTCTGCTGGGAGCCTCTCACACTCAAGGTGCATGGAAATCTCATCTCGAAGACGGCTTCCCGCTTAGATGCTTTCAGCGGTTATCCGGTCCGAACGTAGCTAATCAGCGGTGCCCTTGGCAGAACAACTGACACACCAGAGGTTCGTCCATCCCGGTCCTCTCGTACTAGGGATAGATCTTCTCAAATTTCCAACGCGCGCAGCGGATAGGGACCGAACTGTCTCACGACGTTCTAAACCCAGCTCGCGTACCGCTTTAATGGGCGAACAGCCCAACCCTTGGGACCTACTCCAGCCCCAGGATGCGACGAGCCGACATCGAGGTGCCAAACCATGCCGTCGATATGGACTCTTGGGCAAGATCAGCCTGTTATCCCCGAGGTACCTTTTATCCGTTGAGCGACAGCGCTTCCACAAGCCACTGCCGGATCACTAGTCCCGACTTTCGTCCCTGCTCGACCTGTCAGTCTCACAGTCAAGCTCCCTTGTGCACTTACACTCGCCACCTGATTGCCAACCAGGTTGAGGGAACCTTTGGGCGCCTCCGTTACTCTTTGGGAGGCAACCGCCCCAGTTAAACTACCCACCAGGCACTGTCCATGAACCCGATCAGGGTCCTACGTTAGACATCCAGAGTGACCAGAGTGGTATTTCAACAACGACTCCACGAACACTAGCGTGCCCGCTTCACAGTCTCCCACCTATCCTACACAAGCCACACCGAACACCAATACCAAGCTGTAGTAAAGGTCACGGGGTCTTTCCGTCCTGCTGCGCGTAACGAGCATCTTTACTCGTAGTGCAATTTCGCCGAGTTCGCGGTTGAGACAGCTGGGAAGTCGTTACGCCATTCGTGCAGGTCGGAACTTACCCGACAAGGAATTTCGCTACCTTAGGATGGTTATAGTTACCACCGCCGTTTACTGGGGCTTAAATTCAGAGCTTCGCCCAAAGGCTAACCCTTCCTCTTAACCTTCCAGCACCGGGCAGGCGTCAGTCCGTATACATCGTCTTGCGACTTCGCACGGACCTGTGTTTTTAGTAAACAGTCGCTTCCCACTGGTCTCTGCGGCCTTCACCGCTCACGGAGCAAGTCCGGTCACGGTTCCGGCCCCCCTTCTCCCGAAGTTACGGGGGCATTTTGCCGAGTTCCTTAACCACGATTCTCTCGATCTCCTTGGTATTCTCTACCTGACCACCTGAGTCGGTTTCGGGTACGGGCGGCTGCAACCTCGCGTCGATGCTTTTCTCGGCAGCATAGGATCACTGATTTCCCCTCACGGGTACGCGTCGGATCTCAGGCACACAGACGACGGATTTGCCTATCGTCAGCCCTACATCCTTACACCAGGTTCACCTTACGGATACCATCGCCTGGCTCAGCTACCTTCCTGCGTCACACCTGTTCATACGCTAGCCGCACCAGCATGGGGTCGAGCGTTAGACCGGCCCGCATCACCCCGAAGGGATCCGCTGGTCCGGGTTAGGACTCTTAGCACCACTGGATTAACTTGGGCGGTTGTTCGCCGGTACGGGAATATCAACCCGTTGTCCATCGACTACGCCTGTCGGCCTCGCCTTAGGTCCCGACTTACCCAGGGCGGATTAACCTGGCCCTGGAACCCTTGGTCTTTCGGAGGACGGGTTTCTCACCCGTCTTTCGCTACTCATGCCTGCATTCTCACTCGTGTGGCGTCCACGGCTGGATTACTCCGCCGCTTCACTCGCCACACGACGCTCTCCTACCACTCCGCACGACTGAACCACGAAGGCTTATCGAGTGTGCGAAATCTACAACTTCGGCGGTGTGCTTGAGCCCCGTTACATTGTCGGCGCGGAATCACTTGACCAGTGAGCTATTACGCACTCTTTCAAGGGTGGCTGCTTCTAAGCCAACCTCCTGGTTGTCTGTGCAACTCCACATCCTTTCCCACTTAGCACACGCTTAGGGGCCTTAGTTGGTAGTCTGGGTTGTTTCCCTCTCGACGATGAAGCTTATCCCCCACCGTCTCACTGCTGCGCTCTCACTCACCGGCATTCGGAGTTTGGCTGACGTCAGTAACCTGTTGAGGCCCATCGGCCATCCAGTAGCTCTACCTCCGGCGAGAAACACGCAACGCTGCACCTAAATGCATTTCGGAGAGAACCAGCTATCACGAAGTTTGATTGGCCTTTCACCCCTATCCACAGCTCATCCCCTCCATTTTCAACTGAAGTGGGTTCGGTCCTCCACGACGTCTTACCGTCGCTTCAACCTGGCCATGGATAGATCACTTCGCTTCGGGTCTAGGACATGCGACTGACTCGCCCTATTCAGACTCGCTTTCGCTACGGCTACCCCACACGGGTTAACCTCGCCACATATCACTAACTCGCAGGCTCATTCTTCAAAAGGCACGCCGTCACCCCTACAAGGAGGCTCCGACGGTTTGTAAGCAAACGGTTTCAGGTACTATTTCACTCCCCTCCCGGGGTACTTTTCACCTTTCCCTCACGGTACTTGTCCGCTATCGGTCATCTGGGAGTATTTAGGCTTATCAGGTGGTCCTGACAGATTCACACGGGATTTCTCGGGCCCCGTGCTACTTGGGATACACATCCGGCCATAACACCATTTCGTCTACGGGGCTGGCACCCACTACGGCCCGGCTTTCAAACCGGTTCGACTATGATGCGCTGTAACCGTCCCAGTCCGGCAGAACTGAGCGACGTGTCCCACAACCCCGACCATGCAACGCCCGCCGGCTATCACACATGATCGGTTTAGCCTCATCCGCTTTCGCTCGCCACTACTCACGGAATCACATGTTGTTTTCTCTTCCTGTGGGTACTGAGATGTTTCACTTCCCCACGTTCCCTCTACCCGCCCTATATATTCAGGCGGGAGTCACCAGGTCGACAAGTCGCCTGGCGGGGTTTCCCCATTCGGAAATCCTCGGCTCACAGCTCGATTATCAGCTCCCCGAGGCTTATCGCAGATTTCTACGTCCTTCTTCGGCTCCAGATGCCAAGGCATCCACCGTTTGCTCTTAGAAACTTGACCACAAAGATTAAAATTGCGATCGACTCGAACAACAACCAAGCCCGAAAGCTTCGCCATCGTCACGAACGATCTAAGATGCTCGCGTCCACTGTGTAGTTCTCAACATACGATCGGCACCACACTCCCCCAACACGAACCGTGTCAGCTTCATGCAGCCCACCGAAGAACCCGACCAGAACCCCCATCACAGGAACCCCAATCACGGCCCACCCCCACCAACCGGCAGGGACCCCGACCATCACAGCCGGGAAGCCTGGTCCCTCAGGACCCAACAACGTGCACCAGCCACCCCGCTCCCCCACCAACCCGTTCCTGACCCGCAAGCAGGCCGTACTAGAGTCGGCAGACGCGCCGACGACTGCACTGTCAATGTTCCACCCATGAGCTACCGGCAACCACGTTCGGGTTGCATCGGCGCCTGGACCCACCCACCCCGAAGAATGAACTGAGCCAGATGCTCCTTAGAAAGGAGGTGATCCAGCCGCACCTTCCGGTACGGCTACCTTGTTACGACTTAGTCCTAATCACCGATCCCACCTTCGACGGCTCCTTCCACAAGGGTTAGGCCACCGGCTTCGGGTGTTACCGACTTTCATGACTTGACGGGCGGTGTGTACAAGGCCCGGGAACGTATTCACCGCAGCGTTGCTGATCTGCGATTACTAGCGACTCCGACTTCATGAGGTCGAGTTGCAGACCTCAATCCGAACTGAGACCGGCTTTTTGGGATTCGCTCCACCTTACGGTATCGCAGCCCTTTGTACCGGCCATTGTAGCATGCGTGAAGCCCAAGACATAAGGGGCATGATGATTTGACGTCATCCCCACCTTCCTCCGAGTTGACCCCGGCAGTCTCCTATGAGTCCCCGCCATAACGCGCTGGCAACATAGAACGAGGGTTGCGCTCGTTGCGGGACTTAACCCAACATCTCACGACACGAGCTGACGACAACCATGCACCACCTGTACACCGACCACAAGGGGGCGACCATCTCTGGCCGTTTCCGGTGTATGTCAAGCCTTGGTAAGGTTCTTCGCGTTGCATCGAATTAATCCGCATGCTCCGCCGCTTGTGCGGGCCCCCGTCAATTCCTTTGAGTTTTAGCCTTGCGGCCGTACTCCCCAGGCGGGGCGCTTAATGCGTTAGCTACGACACAGAAACCGTGGAAAGGTCCCTACATCTAGCGCCCAACGTTTACGGCGTGGACTACCAGGGTATCTAATCCTGTTCGCTCCCCACGCTTTCGCTCCTCAGCGTCAGTTACGGCCCAGAGATCTGCCTTCGCCATCGGTGTTCCTCCTGATATCTGCGCATTCCACCGCTACACCAGGAATTCCAATCTCCCCTACCGCACTCTAGTCTGCCCGTACCCACTGCAAGCCCGAGGTTGAGCCTCGGGATTTCACAGCAGACGCGACAAACCGCCTACGAGCTCTTTACGCCCAATAATTCCGGACAACGCTTGCACCCTACGTATTACCGCGGCTGCTGGCACGTAGTTAGCCGGTGCTTTTTCTGCAGGTACCGTCACTTTCGCTTCTTCCCTACTAAAAGAGGTTTACAACCCGAAGGCCGTCATCCCTCACGCGGCGTTGCTGCATCAGGCTTTCGCCCATTGTGCAATATTCCCCACTGCTGCCTCCCGTAGGAGTCTGGGCCGTGTCTCAGTCCCAGTGTGGCCGGTCACCCTCTCAGGCCGGCTACCCGTCGTCGCCTTGGTGAGCCATTACCTCACCAACAAGCTGATAGGCCGCGAGTCCATCCCCAACCAAAAAATCTTTCCACCACCAGGCCATGCGACCAGTAGTCATATCCAGTATTAGACGTCGTTTCCAACGCTTATCCCAGAGTCAGGGGCAGGTTACTCACGTGTTACTCACCCGTTCGCCACTAATCCACCCAGCAAGCTGGGCTTCATCGTTCGACTTGCATGTGTTAAGCACGCCGCCAGCGTTCGTCCTGAGCCAGGATCAAACTCTCCGTAAAAAATTACAACCAACACCGAAGTGTCAGCGAGTTGATACTGACAAAAAGAACTGTCAACTGACAATTCTGTCTATCCAAAAGGAATTGTCTCCGGACTCACCATCAGATGAGCCACGGGGTCAATAAATTGGCATTGACAATGTGCACGCTGTTGAGTTCTCAAGGACCAGACGCACTCCCCCACTCGACCCCGAACACGAGGTTCCGCCAGAGAGGCACTTCCTTCCACACCGAACACGACACCTTGCGGTGACGCTTCTTCGGGGTGATGTTGCTGCGAGCGGGACCCCGTCCGGACTGCATATCCGGGTCTGTGACCCGGTGACCGTCTCGGCCGTTCCGTTCTCCGCCTCAGCGGCAACGAGTGATTACTCTACACACGCCCCGGGGGCCCCGCCAACCGTGGTCCATCCCGGGCGTGTCGCGCTCCCGGACGCGGCGGTCGTCCCGTGCATGAACGCGGACGGCCCGCCCCCTGAGCAGGGAGCGGGCCGTCCGTCGGAGCGGGTCAGTGGTTGGCGATGACCGGGTTCCGGAGCGAACCGAGTCCGGAGATCGTCACCTCGACGACCTCGCCGTCGCGGATCTGTCCGACGCCGGCGGGCGTGCCGGTGAGGATGACGTCACCGGGCAGGAGCGTCCAGATCGACGAGATGAACTCGATGAGCGTCGGGATGTCGTGGATCATCTCGTTCGTCGAGGCGGCCTGACGCAGCTCACCGTCGACGCGGGTCTCGAGGCGGATGTCCGACGGGTCGATCTCGGTCTCGATCGCGGGGCCGAGCGGGCAGAAGGTGTCGAAGCCCTTCGCCCGGGTCCACTGGCCGTCCCGGGCCTGGAGGTCGCGGGCCGTGACGTCGTTCGCGATCGTGTAGCCGAGGATCACGCTCGCGAAGTCCTCGCGGCGGACGTTCTTCGCGAGCGACCCGATCACGATGGCGAGTTCGCCCTCGTGGTCCACCCGTCCGATGTCGGCGGGGAGTCGGATGGGGTCCTCCGGACCGATCACCGCGGTGTTCGGCTTGAGGAACACCACGGGGTCGTCACCCGAGCGCTCGTCCATCTCCGACGCGTGCTCGGCGTAGTTGAGCCCGACGCCGATCACCTTCGAACGCGGGATCACCGGCGCGAGCAGCTTCGCCTCCGTCAGGGGCACCCGCTCCCCCGTCGTCTCGAACCCCTGGTACATCGGGTCCCCGGCGAGCACGACGAGGTCGCGCTCGTCGAGGATGCCGTAGCGGGGATCTTCGCCCTTGCTGCTGAACCGTGCGATCTTCACCGTTCGACCCTACCGACGCCGGAGCCGCGATCAGGACGCGTCGGTCAGCTTGGTCATCCAGCCGTGCGGGTCCGGCAGGCGCCCGTACTGGATGTCGGTGAGCTCCTGGCGGAGGGACATCGTCAGCTCGCCGGCGCCCTCGGTCGGGGAGCCGATCGTGAAGCCCTCGCCCCGGAGCTCGGCGATCGGGGTCACGACGGCAGCGGTCCCGCAGGCGAAGGCCTCCGTGATGGAGCCGTCCGCCACGCCGTCACGCCACTCGTCGAGCGACACCCGACGACGCTCGACGCGGAGGCCGCGGTCCTCGGCGAGCTGCAGGATCGAGTCGCGGGTGATGCCCTCGAGGATGGAGTCCGAGTCCGGCGTCACGAGGGTGCCGTCCGACTTCACGAGGACGACGTTCATGCCGCCGAGCTCCTCGAGGTACGTCCCCTCCGCCGAGTCGAGGAACATCACCTGCTGGCAGCCGTGCTCGTACGCCTCCTGCTGGGGCAGCAGCGACGACGCGTAGTTGCCGCCGGTCTTCGCCGCACCGGTCCCGCCCTTGCCCGCGCGGGCGTAGGTCGTCGAAAGCCAGATCGACACCGGCTTCGGGCCCGAGGTGAAGTAGGCACCCGCCGGGCTCGCGATGCAGTGGTAGTCCACGGCCTGCGCCGCGCGGACGCCGAGGAAGGACTCGGTCGCGATCATGAACGGCCGGAGGTACAGGCTGGTCTCCGGGGCCGAGGGCACCCAGTCGACGTCGGTCTGCACGAGCTGCCGGATCGACTCGACGAAGGCCTCGACCGGCAGCTCGGGGAGCGCCAGTCGCCGCGCCGACCGCTGGAAGCGCCGGGCGTTCGCGTCAGGACGGAACGTCCACACCGATCCGTCGGCGTGCCGGTAGGCCTTGAGGCCCTCGAAGATCTCCTGCGCGTAGTGCAGGACGCTCGCGCTCGGGTCGAGGGACAGCGGACCGTAGGCGTGGACGGCGGCGTCGTGCCAGCCGTCGTCGAGCGTCCAGTGGACGGTCGCCATGTGGTCGGTGAAGTGCTTGCCGAAGCCCGGGTCGGCGAGGATCGCCTCACGCTCGGCCGCCGCGCGGCGGTCGGGCGACGGCGTGGTGGAGAACTCGAGCCCGAAGGCGGTGTCGGTCGTCATGGGGGTGACTCCTGTCAGGCGGTGGTGGTGCGTGCCGTGAGGGCGGCGACGATGGCGTCGCCGACCTCGGACGTTCGACGCTGCGTGGTGCCCCGGTCCGCGAGGTCCGCCTCGACCGCCCGGGTCACCGCCGACGCGAGGTCGTTGCGACCGAGGTGGTCGAGCAGCAGGGCGACGGAGAGGACGGCGGCCGTCGGATCGGCCTTCTGCTGACCGGCGATGTCGGGCGCGGAACCGTGGACCGGCTCGAACATGCTGGGGAAGGTGCCGTCCGGGTTGATGTTGCCCGAGGCCGCCAGACCGATGCCGCCGCTGATCGCGCCGGCCAGGTCGGTGATGATGTCGCCGAAGAGGTTGTCGGTGACGATGACGTCGAACCGAGCAGGGTCCTGCACCATGTGGATCGTGACCGCGTCGACGTGCTGGTAGTCGACGGTGACGTCGGGGTACTCCGCGCCGACGGCCGCGACGGTGCGCTGCCAGAGCGCTCCGGCGTTGACGAGCACGTTGCTCTTGTGCACCAGGGTCAGGTGCCTGCGCGGCCGCCGGTCGGCGAGCGCGAAGGCGTACCGGACGACCCGCTCGACACCGTGCGCCGTGTTGAGCGACACCTCGGTCGCGATCTCGTGCGCTGTGCCGACGCGGATGGCGCCGCCGTTCCCGACGTACGGTCCCTCGGTGCCCTCGCGCACGACGACGAAGTCGACCGTGCCCGGGTCGGCGAGCGGGGTCGTGACCGCGTCGTACACCTTAGTCGGGCGGAGGTTCACGTAGTGGTCGAAGGCGAAGCGCAGCTTCAGGAGCAGCCCGCGCTCGATGATGCCGCCGGCGAGCCGCGGGTCGCGCGGGTCGCCGCCGACGGCGCCCAGCAGGATCGCGTCGTGCGACGCGATCGCCGCCAGGTCGTCGTCGGTCAGGATGTCCCCGGTCGCGAGGAACCGATCGGCGCCGAGCGAGAACGCGGTCTCCTCGACCACGAGGTCCTCGGGCAGGACGGCGTGGAGGACCTTGAGCGCCTCGTCGACCACCTCGGGTCCGATGCCGTCGCCGCGGACCACGGCGAGCTTCACGGTCTGCGTCATCTGCCCGACTCCCCTACAGCGTGATGTCGATCTCGCGGAGCGAGGTCGCGTCGATGGTGGACCGCACGTGCTCGAGGATCTCCGCGGGCACCGGGGAGTCGACGGTGAGGACGCTGAGCGCCTGACCGCCGGCCGCTTCGCGGGAGATCTGCATCGCCGCGATGTTGATGCCGGCCTCGCCGAACTCCTTGCCGTAGACGGCGACGATGCCGGGGCGGTCGACGTACTCCATCACGACGTGGTGACGGTCGAGCGGAACCTCGACGTCGTGCCCGTTGATCTCGACGAGCTTCTCGACCTGCTTCGGACCGGTGAGCGTGCCGGAGACGCTGATCGCCGGGCCGTCGGACTGGGCGCCGCGGATGGTGAGGACGTTGCGGTACTCCGGGCTGTCGGCGTCGGTGATGAGCCGGACCGAGACCCCGCGCTGCTCCGCGATGAGCGGGGCGTTCACGTAGGAGACCTGGTCGCTGACGACGTCGGTGAAGACGCCCTTGAGCGCCGCGAGCTTGAGCACGCTGACGTCGAATCCGGCGAGTTCGCCGTGCACCTCGACGTCGATGCTCGTGACCGGCGAGGTCGCGAGGCCGGTGAAGACCTGGCCGAGCTTCTCGACGAGCGGGATGCCCGGGCGCACGTACGGGTCGATGACGCCGCCGGCGACGTTCACCGCGTCGGGGACGAGCTCGCCGCCGAGCGCGAGCCGGACGGACTTCGCGACGGAGACGCCCGCCTTCTCCTGGGCCTCGTCGGTGGAGGCACCGAGGTGCGGGGTGACGACGACGTTGGGCAGGGACGTCAGCGCGTCGTCCTGCGGCGGCTCGGACACGAAGACGTCGAGACCTGCGCCCGCGATCGTGCCGGAGGTGAGGGCGCGGCGGAGGGCGTCCTCGTCGATGAGCCCACCGCGTGCGACGTTGACGACGAACGCGGTCGGCTTCATGAGCGCGAACTGCTCGTCCGAGATCATGCCGACCGTCTCCGGCGTCTTCGGCATGTGGATCGTGGTGAAGTCCGCGCGGCGGAGCAGGTCCTCGAGCGAGACGAGTTCGACGCCGAGCTGCTGCGCCCGCGCCGTCGTCACGTACGGGTCGTACGCGATGACCGAGACCCCGAAGGCCTGCAGACGCTGCGTGATGAGCGCACCGATGCGACCGAGGCCGATGATGCCGACGGTCTTCTCGTAGAGCTCGACGCCGGTGTACGCCGAGCGCTTCCACGCACCGCCGGCGAGCGAGGCGTGGGCGGCCGGGATGTGACGCGCGAGCGAGAGGATGTGGCCGACGGTGAGCTCCGCGGCGGAGATGATGTTCGACGTCGGCGCGTTCACGACCATGACGCCGGCCGAGGTGGCGGCCTTGATGTCGACGTTGTCGAGACCGACACCCGCACGGGCGACGACCTGCAGGTTCGGGGCCGCGGCGATGGCCTCGGCGTCGACCTTGGTGGCGGACCGCACCAGGATCGCGTTCGCGTCGGCGAGGGCGGACAGGAGCGCTGGTCGGTCGGTACCGTCCACGTTCCGGATCTCGAAGTCGGGCCCGAGGGCGTCGACGGTGGCGGGCGAGAGTTCTTCGGCGATCAGGACGACCGGCTTCGGCACGACTGCTGTTTCCTCACACGAGACGGGCGGTATCCCACCATGCTACCGACGCGAGCGCATGGTGACGACCGCGTGACGCTCGCGGTGGTGACCGGACGACGGACGGGAGGCACGGTGCGGGCCCGCACCGTGCCTCCCGTCCGGCCGTCCGCCGGGTCCGTCAGGACCCGATGGTGGTCGTGGTCGTCACGTACTGCAGCAGGCTGAACCAGAGGGCGCTCACCGCGCAGAGCGCGGTGAGGAACACGACGATCGTCCGGGCGGGCGGCATCCGGCGCGACACGACGAGGGCGACGACGAACCCGACCGGGGCGATCGCGACGTCGAGCACCAGTGCCGTCCACGGGACGGAGCTCTGCAGGGCGGTGGCCCCGTTCTTCGCGAGGAACTCGTTGTTCGCGAGGATCGGGGTCGAGACGCCGACGAAGTTCCCGACGGCCTGCGTCGTCACGTAGGCGAGCAGGAGTGCGGCGACGACCCAGACGACGATCCGCCACGGGGCGAGCACCCGGGCGGGGGTGGATGCGGGTGCGGGCGCGCTCAACCGAAGCTCCTCGTCAGGATGAAGGGCCACGGGATCAGCACGACGGCACCGATGAGCAGCCAGACGAACTTGGTGCGGTTGCGGCTCGACTGTCCGATCCAGAGCGTCGCGACGAACCACAGCGCCGGCGCCACGATCGCGAGCGCACGCATGACCTCGGAGGCGAGGTCACCCACGGCGAGGACGCTCGCGCTGATCAGCCACGCGACCGTGTAGAGCAGGTAGAGACCACCGAGGACGCCGAAGCCGATGAGCGGTCCGGAGCCGAGCGGGCCCTCGTCATCGTGGGAGCGGCGCTCCTTGACGGCGACCGGGTTGTGGGCCGCGTCGACGTGCGTCGCGTCGTCCGCGTCACCCCAGCTCAGCGCGTCGTCGTCGTCGTGGTCGACGGACCCGTCCGGAGGTGAGGCTGCGGTGGTCATGCCTCGATTCTACGAGGCGTCGAGGAGTGCCGGTGTCGGCGGGGGGCGACGTCGGTCGTCCACACGGGCGGGACGACGCGGGCAGCCCCGGACCGGGTCAGACGTCGGCGGACTCGGTGGCGAGGACCGCCGCCACGACGTCGCGGACCGCCGGGAACAGCGGGTGGCTCTCCATGAGGCCCGTGAGGATCTCGGTGAGGGCGTGCGCCGTCGCGCCGGAGCGCAGCAGGGCGTGCAGCTCGATCGACTCGGGGTCGTCCTGGTCGTCGAAGGCGAGGGCCGCACGGATCGCACCGAGGAGGTGGTCGACGGGCATGCCGCGTTCGGCGAGCTGGGACGCGGGGCCGACGAAGCGCTCGCGGCGCCCGAGCTTGCGGAGCGGGTTCCGCCCGACCCGGAACGTGGTGTCGGGCAGGTGCGGGTTCGCGATCCTGGAGAGGTTCGCCGCGACGTAGCGGGCGTGCTCCTCGGGGTCGAAGCCGTGCTTGGCGATGAGCAGTGCGGTCGTCTCGGCGAGGACGCCGTCGACCTCGGCCCGGACCTCGCGGTCCTCGAGCGCCTCGCGGATGAGGCGGATGCCGCGCGTGGAGCCGTGGTACGCAGCAGTGGCGTGCGCGGTGTTGACCGTGTAGAGCTTGCGCTCGACGAAGGGCTGGAGGTCCTCGACCCAGGTCACGCCGTCGATGACCGGCGGTTCGGTGTCGGAGGAGTCGAAGGGCGTGCGTTCGATGACCCACTCGTAGAAGGGCTCGAGCACGACGTCGAGGCCGCCGGACTGGCCGAGGACGCCCGACTGGTCCGGGACGATGCGGTCGATCGCGCAGTTGGCGAAGACGGCCGCGATGTCGCGGTCCTCCAGCACCGGGGCCCGTCGGATGCTCGCGTGCAGCGAGTCCGTGGCGTTGAAGGCGTTCTCGCACGCGACGATGGTGACGTCGCCGCGCTCGGTGCCGCGGGCGGCGAGTCCCTCCGCGATCACCGGGGCGACCAGCGGGAGGGTGCGTGCACCGACAGCGGTGGTGACGACGTCCGCCTCCGCGATGGCCTGGACCACCCGCGCACGGTCGGTCTTGCTGTTCAGTGCGCGGAAGCCGTGGACGAGGTGCTCGACCGGCATCTCGCCGACCTCGTGGACGACGAAGCGACCGGCCTCGTTGAGGGCCGAGACGACGCGCTCGTCGACGTCGACGAAGGTGAGTTCGTACCCGCTCGCCACGAGGAACTGCCCCACGAAGCCGCGCCCGATCTTGCCGGCGCCGATGTGGACCGCCCGTCTCGTCACCGCCATCGGACGATCATCCCACGCCGATCGGTACGGTCCTGACCATCCCGGCCCTCGGTCGCCGACGGGCGTCGTCCGAGGGACGCGGGGACCCCGCGGACACGCCGATCTCCGGCGCCGGGGGTGATGAAGAGCTGCTGCATAACGTTCGGGTCACATCGAGAGGCGGCGGTGCACGGTGCACCGCCGCCTCGTCGTCGAGTGGTCTGCGAAGACTACCGCGCGGCCGAGCCGTCCACGTAGTCGGCGTCGTTCGACTTCCACGCGAACAGCGCGCGGAGCTCGCGGCCGGTCGCCTCGATCGGGTGGCCCTCGCCCTTCGCGCGGAGCGCCTTGAACTCCGGCGCGCCGGCGTCCTGGTCCTCGATGAAGCGCTTGGCGAAGGTGCCGTCCTGGATGTCCGCGAGGACGGCCTTCATGTTCTCCTTGACCTCGGGCGAGATGACGCGGGGGCCGGAGACGTAGTCACCGAACTCGGCCGTGTCCGAGATGGACCAGCGCTGCTTGGTGAGGCCGCCCTCCCAGATGAGGTCGACGATGAGCTTGAGCTCGTGCAGCACCTCGAAGTACGCGATCTGCGGCTGGTAGCCCGCCTCGGTCAGCGTCTCGAAGCCGTACTGGATGAGCTGCGAGGTGCCACCGCAGAGGACGGCCTGCTCACCGAACAGGTCGGTCTCGGTCTCCTCGGTGAAAGTCGTCTTGATTCCGCCGGAGCGCAGACCGCCGATGGCCTTCGAGTACGACCACGCGAGGTCCCAGGCGGAGCCCGAGGCGTCGACCTCGACGGCCACGATCACTGGGACGCCACGGCCGGCCTCGTACTCGCGGCGGACGGTGTGGCCCGGGCCCTTCGGCGCGACGAGCGACACGTCGACGCCCTCCGGCGCCTGGATGTAGCCGTAGCGGATGTTGAAGCCGTGGCCGAAGACGAGCGTGGCGCCCGGCTTGAGGTTCGGCTCGATGTCGTCCTTGTAGACGATGCGCTGCACCTGGTCCGGCGCGAGGATGACGACGACGTCGGCCCAGGCGGTCGCGTCGGCCGGGGTCAGGACCTCGAAGCCCGCCTCCTCGGCCTTCTGGCGGCTCTTCGAGCCCTCCTTGAGGCCGATCTTCACCTCGACGCCGCTGTCGCGGAGGTTGAGGGCGTGGGCGTGGCCCTGCGAGCCGTAGCCGATGACGGCGACCTTCTTGCCCTGGATGAGCGTCAGGTCGGCGTCGGCGTCGTACACGATGTCAGTCACGAGGGTGTGTCTCCTTGGTTCTGTGGTCTGTGGGGGCCGACGGGGTCAGCGCACCCGGTCGGTGATGCTCTTGGGTCCGCGGCCCATGCCGAGGAGGCCGGCGCGCGCCAGTTCCTTGATGCCGTACGGCTCGAGCACGCGGAGGATGGCCTGGATCTTGCCGGGGTCGCCCGTGACCTCGACGACGAGCGAGTCGGTCGCCACGTCGACGACCTGCGCACGGAAGAGGGTCACGGCCTCGAGGACCGCCGAGCGGGTCTGGTTGTCCACGCGGACCTTCACGAGCATGTGCTCGCGCTGGACCGACTGCGAGAAGTCGAGCTCGACGATCTTGATGACGTTGACGAGCTTGTTGAGCTGCTTGGTCACCTGCTCGAGGGGCAGGTCCTCGACGTCCACCACGACGGTGATGCGGCTGAGTCCCTCGACCTCGGTGTTCCCCACCGCGAGCGACTCGATGTTGAAGCCGCGGCGGGCGAAGAGGCCGGCGACGCGCGTCAGCAGACCCGGCTTGTCCTCGACGAGCAGGGAGAGGACGTGGCTCATGCGGGGTCTCCGGTCATGTCGGCGTCCTCGACGTCCCAGCTGGGCGCGTGGTCGCGGGCGTACTCGATCGAGGAGTTGCCGACGCCCTGCGGGACCATCGGCCAGACCATCGAGTCGCGGCTGACGACGAAGTCGATCACCACGGGACGGTCGTTCGTCTCGAGGGCGAGCCTGATGGCGTCGTCGACCTCGTCGGCGCGCTCGACGCGGATGCCCAGGGCACCGTACGCGTCGGCGAGCTTCACGAAGTCCGGCACCCGCCGGGTCTGGTGCCCGGTCTCGAGGTCGGTGAACGAGTGGCGGCCGTCGTAGAACAGCGTCTGCCACTGCCGCACCATGCCGAGCGACGAGTTGTTGATGATCGCGACCTTGATCGGGATGTCGTTGATGACGCAGGTCGCGAGCTCCTGGTTGGTCATCTGGAAGCAGCCGTCGCCGTCGATCGCCCAGACCACGCGGTCCGGCTCGGCGACCTTCGCGCCCATCGCCGCCGGGACGGAGTAGCCCATCGTGCCGGCGCCGCCCGAGTTCAGCCAGGCGTGCGGACGCTCGTACTGGATGAACTGCGCGGACCACATCTGGTGCTGCCCGACGCCTGACGCGTAGATCGCCTCGGGTCCGGTGAGCTCGCCGATCCGTTTGATGATCGCCTGCGGCGCGAGGAGTCCGTCGGTCGGCTCGGCGTACCCGAGCGGGAAGTCCTTGCGGAGCCCCTCGAGCTTCTCCCACCACGCGGCGGTGTCCGCGCGGTCGGCGGGTGCGATGCCGCCCCACGCGTCGAGCAGGTCGGCGAGGACCTCCTTCGCGTCGCCCACGATCGGCACGTCGGCGAACCGGATCTTCGAGATCTCGGCCGGGTCGATGTCGACGTGCACGACCTTGGCGTCGGGCGCGAACTCGTCCGCCTTGCCCGTCACGCGGTCGTCGAACCGGGCGCCGAGCGCGATGATGAGGTCGCTGTCCTGCAGCCCGAGGACCGCGGGCACCGTGCCGTGCATGCCGGGCATGCCGAGGTGCTGCGGGTGCGTGTCGGGGAAGGCGCCGCGGGCCATCAGGGTCGTGACGACCGGCGCACCGGTGGCCTCGGCGAACGCCTTGAGCTCGGCCGTCGCACCGGAGCGGACGACACCCCCGCCGACGTACAGCACCGGACGCTCGGACTCGGCGAGCAGCTGCGCGGCGGCCGCGATCTGCTTGCCGTGCGCCTTCGTCACGGGGCGGTACCCGGGCAGGTCGATCTTCGGCGGCCACACGTACGGCGCCGACTTCTGCTGGGCGTCCTTCGTGATGTCGACGAGCACCGGACCCGGACGGCCGGTCGTGGCGATCTGGTACGCCGCCGCGAGGGTCGCCGGGATGTCGGCCGGGTCGGTCACGAGGAACGAGTGCTTCGTGATCGGCATCGTGATGCCGACGATGTCGGCCTCCTGGAAGGCGTCCGTCCCCATCAGGGTCGAGAACACCTGCCCCGTGATGGCGATGAACGGCACCGAGTCCATGTAGGCGTCGGCGATGGCCGTCACGAGGTTCGTGGCACCGGGGCCGGAGGTCGCGATGGCGACCCCGACGCGGCCGGACGCCGAGGCGTAGCCCTCGGCGGCGTGACCGGCGCCCTGCTCGTGACGGACGAGGACGTGGCGGATCGTCGTGGACGCCATGAGCTCGTCGTAGAAGGGGATGATGGCGCCACCGGGCAGGCCGAAGACGTCGGTGATCCCGAGGTGCTCGAGCGTCCGCAGGACGGCTCCCGAGCCGGTCAGGACCTCCGGCGTCCGGCGTGCACCGGCGGCCGCGGACAGCGGAGTGGCTTCCGTGGGCATGAGGTGTTCCTTGCCTGGAGTGATGGCGGTGGTGCGTGTGTCGACGCTAGCCCGTGACCGCGCCCTTGGCGGCGGACTGGACGAGCTTCGCGAACTTCGCGAGGACTCCGCGGGTGTAACGCGGGGGCAGCGGGGCCCAGCCTGCTCGGCGGGCCTCCAGCTCGGCGTCGTCGACCAGTAGGTCGAGCGAGCGAGCCGCGATGTCGACACGGATGCGGTCGCCATCGCGCACGAATGCGACTGGACCTGCGTCCACCGCTTCCGGTGCGATGTGGCCGATGCACAGGCCGGTTGTGCCGCCTGAGAATCGTCCGTCCGTCAACAGTAGTACATCCTTGCCGAGGCCCGCGCCCTTGATGGCCGCCGTGATCGCGAGCATCTCGCGCATGCCCGGACCGCCCTTCGGGCCCTCGTACCGGATGACGACGACGTCGCCCTTCTGGATCCGACCCTCGTCGAGGGCGTCCATCGCGGCGCGTTCGCGGTCGAACACGCGTGCGGGGCCCTCGAAGACCGCGGCGTCGAACCCGGCCGTCTTCACGACGGCACCCTCGGGGGCGAACGAGCCCTTGAGGATCGTCAGTCCGCCGGTGGCGTGGATCGGCTGGTCGAGCGGGCGGAAGACCTTGCCGTCGACGGCCGGCGGGTCGATCTCCGCGAGGTTCTCGGCCATGGTCTTGCCCGTGACGGTCATGACGTCGCCGTGCAGCAGCCCGGCGTCGAGGAGGGCCTTCATGACGACGGGGATGCCGCCGTTCTTGTCGACATCGTTCATCACGTACTGACCGAACGGCTTCATGTCCGCGATGTGCGGCACCTTCGAGCCGATGCGGTTGAAGTCGTCGAGGGTGAGGTCGACCTCGGCCTCGTGCGCGATGGCGAGGAGGTGCAGCACGACGTTGGTCGAGCCTCCGAGTGCCATCGCGACGGCGATCGCGTTCTCGAAGGCCTCCTTGGTCAGGATCTGGCGCGCCGTGATGCCCTTGCGGAGCATGTTCACGACGGCCTCGCCCGAACGGTGCGCGTAGTAGTCACGGCGACGGTCGGCCGACGGCGGCGCGGCCGAGCCGGGCAGCGACATGCCGAGGGCCTCCGCGACCGAGGCCATCGTGTTCGCCGTGTACATGCCACCGCAGGCGCCCTCGCCCGGGACGATGGCGCACTCGATCTCCTTGAGCTCGGCCTCGGTGATCTTGCCGGCCTTGCACGCGCCGACCCCCTCGAAGGAGTCGATGATCGTGACCTCCTTGAAGGAGCCGTCGGCCTGCTTCACGTACCCGGGCATGACCGAGCCCGCGTAGAGGAAGACGCTCGCGAGGTCGAGGCGCGCGGCTGCCATGAGCATCCCCGGGAGCGACTTGTCGCAGCCGGCGAGCAGCACGGTGCCGTCGAGGCGCTCGGCCATCACGACGGTCTCGACGCTGTCCGCGATGACCTCGCGCGAGACGAGGGAGAAGTGCATGCCCTCGTGGCCCATCGAGATGCCGTCCGAGACGGAGACGGTGCCGAACTGCAGCGGGTAGCCGCCGCCGGAGTGGACGCCCTCCTTGGCCCCCTGCGCGAGGCGGTCGAGGGACAGGTTGCAGGGGGTGATCTCGTTCCAGGAGGACGCGATCCCGATCTGCGGCTTCTCCCAGTCCTCGTCGCCCATGCCGACGGCCCGGAGCATCCCACGCGAGGTGGTGGCTTCGATCCCGTCGGTGACGACCCGGCTGCGCGGCTTCACGTCGATGTCAGGCATGGGGTGAGTCTAGGCGCAGTTGGGATACCAGCCGAGCAACAACATGCGTCCGCATGGTGTCCGGTGCAGCGGCTGGGGCCGGGCGGGCACGCGCGAGCGGCGGTCTGGAGGCTCGGGGCGCGTCCGTCAGGCCGGTCGCGTGGTCAGGCCGGTCGCGTGGTCAGGCCGGTCGCGTGGTCAGGCCGGTCGCGGCGGTCAGCGCGTCGCGCGCGCCCGGGCGAGCTGCTTGAGCACCTCGGTGAGCGCCGCCGGGTCGGTCACCCGGTACCCGGCGAGCGTGTCGCCCTGGCCCACCTTGACCCCGACGTCGCCCTCGCGGAGCACGCGGAAGCCGTCCTCGTCCGTGACGTCGTCGCCCGCGAAGAACACCGCGTCCGCGCCGCGCAGCTCGCGCAGCCGGTCGATCGCGTCGCCCTTGGTGACGTGCCGGACGGCGAACTCGAGGATGTCCTTGCCGCCGCGCTCGAGGACGGCGTCGTCGACCTCGTGCGCGACCCGGCTCGCCTCGGCGTCCGCGGCCGCGGCGGTCTCGGCGTCGACGCCGCGGGTGTGGATGCCGAGGCCGGCGGGCTTGTGCTCGATCCGGACGCCCGGGTACCGCGAGACGACCTCGTCGAGGGCGGCCCCGAGGCGCTGCACGCGTGCGGACTCGTCGTCGGTCAGGGCGTCCTCGTCGTGGCCGTCGACCCGCCACTCGACCCCGTGGGACCCGACCAGCGCCATGCCGTCCGGCGCCTGGGTCACCCGGGCGAGACCGTCGAGCGGGCGGCCGGACACGAGCACGACCTCGGTGTCGCGGGCGCGCTGCAACGTGAGGACCGCGGCCCAGGAGCCGGGCAGCGCCCCGACCTGCGCGGGGTCGTCGGCGAACGGCGCGAGGGTGCCGTCGAAGTCGAGGGCGACGAGCAGTCGCGGCGCAGCCGCGAGCGTCTCGAGGGCCGACGACAGGGCGGACGGGTCGGTGACGGTCTCAGGCACCACGGGCCTCCCGGGTGTCCTCGGCCGCACGCGCGGTCTGTGCGCCTTCGTCGAAGATCGACATGCCGTCGTCCTCCGCCTCACGGTGCGCGTCCGCAGTCGCGTCCGGGTCGATGCGCGACCCCTTGGGCGCATGGCGGTCGAGCGCTTCGAGGAAGGATCGCGACCAGCGCGCCACGTCGTTCTCGCGGACCCGCTTGCGGAGCGCGCGCATGCGCGTGGAGCGCTCACGCCGGGGCATCTCGATCGCGCGCTGGATCGAGTCCTTCAGCGCGCCGATGTCGTGCGGGTTGACGATCACCGCCTGCTTCAGCTCGTCGGCGGCGCCGGTGAACTCGGAGAGGATGAGCACGCCGTCGTTGTCGAAGCGCGTCGCGATGTACTCCTTGGCGACGAGGTTCATGCCGTCACGCAGGGCCGTCACGAGCATCACGTCGGCGGCGAGGTAGAGCGCCACCATCTCCTCGCGCGGGTAGCCGTGGTGCAGGTAGGCGATCGGCTGGTGCCCGATCACGCCGAGGTCGCCGTTGATGCGGCCGACCGTCAGTTCGATCTCGTCTCGGAGCGCGGCGTACGTGTCGACGCGCTCGCGGCTGGGGCTCGCGACCTGGATGAGCGTGGCGTCCTCGACCGCGACCCGGCCGTCCTCGACGAGTTCGCCGAAGGCCTTGATGCGGTGGCGGATGCCCTTCGTGTAGTCCAGCCGGTCGACGCCGAGGAGCACGGTCTTCGGGTTGCCGAGGCTCGCGCGGATCTCGCGGGCGCGCTCCTGGACCTCGGGCCGGTGCGCGATCTCCTCGAAGCCGGCGGCGTCGATCGAGATCGGGAAGTGCCGGGCCTCGACGTGCCGCACGGTGATGCCCTTGCGGCTGCGCGGGGCGGCCGGGTCGTCGACGGGGACGTCGATCGTGGAGCCCTTGGTCGTGTAGCCCTTGATGTGCCGGACCGCCCGGAGGAAGTCGCTCGCGTCGTCGTGGCGCTGGAAGCCGATGACGTCGGCGCCGAGCAGGCCGTCGAGGATCTGCGCGCGCCACGGCAGCTGGGCGTAGATGCCGACCGGCGGGAACGGGATGTGGTTGAAGAAGCCGATCGTGAGGTCGGGTCGCAGCTCGCGGAGGAGCGCGGGCACGAGCTGGAGCTGGTAGTCCTGCACCCAGACGACGCCGTCCTGCTCGACGATGTCGGCGATCTGGTCGGCGAAGCGCTGGTTCACGCGCTTGTAGGCGTTCCACCAGTCGCGGTGGTAGCTCGGGTGCTCGATGACGTCGTGGTAGAGCGGCCAGAGGGTGTCGTTGCTGAAGCCCTCGTAGTACTCCTCGACGTCCGCGGTGCTGAGCGGTACCGGGACGATGTGGATGCCGTCGTTGTCGAACGGGGGGACCTCGACCTCGGGCTGCCCGACCCAGCCGACCCAGGCGCCGTCGTTCGCCCGCATCACGGGTTCGAGCGCGGTGACGAGGCCACCCGGCGAGTGCCGCCAGCCCTCGTTGCCGTCCTCGTCGACGACGCGGTCCACCGGGAGGCGGTTCGACGCGACGACGAAGGCGTAGCGGGTGCGGTCGGTTCGGTCTGCAGCCATGGGGTGGTGGTGTCTCCGTTCGCCCGGGGTGGTGCACGCGGGTCGTGGTGCACGTGGACGGTGCCGAAGTTACCAGCGGGACGTCAGCGGATTCACGGGACCTCGGCAGGTTGGATATGATGCACCCTCGTGTCGGGGGGACACGAGGTGCCCACAGGGGTGGCGCCGGCCTCCCGGTCGGAAAGGATCCGCCTCTCGTGAGCGAGCACCCGCCCGTCCCGCCGCAGCCCCCGCAGGACCAGGGGCCCCGTCAGCCCGCGCCGTCCGCGCCCGCCGCGCCCTCGGACGGCTTCGACCGCCTCCTGCGCAGCGTGCCCGGTCGCGACTGGCTCGCCGCCGTGCTCGGTGCGGTCGGCGGCTGGGTCGCCGCCTACGTCGTCGCCGCGATCGCGCTCCTGCTCACCGTGGCGGTCGCCGCGGCCGGCTCGGGCGGAGCCGGCTCCGGTTCCGCCGACCTCGGGTCGTCGGGCAGCCTCGGCGGCTCGGGCGTGCCGGACGTGCAGTCGCTGTTGTCCGGCGTCAGCGTCCTCCTCGGCGCGCCCGCGCAGCTCGTGGTGCTCGCGGACCTCGGACGCCTGCACGGCTCCGGGTCGATCGGCCTGCTCGGATCGGGCTCCGGCTCCGTCGGGGTCGTCCCCGCGGTCGTGCTCGCGGCCCAGGTCGTGCTCGCGGTGCTGCTCACCCGCCGCATCCGCTCGCGGGTCGTGGCGCTCCCCCAGCTCCTCGTGACGAGCGTCGTCAGCGGCCTCGTGCTCGTCGCGCTGACGACCCTCACCGGGCTCGTCCTCGCGATCCGGTTCCCGGCCGTGGACGGCGTGTCGATCGAGCCCGTGCACGGCGTCGGCCTCGGCAGCGTGCTCGGGTCCTTCCTGGTCGGCGCCCTCACCGCGCTGCTCGCCCGGCCCGCGCTGCTCGTGCGCGGCAACGTCCTCGTCGGCCGGGTCCTCGGCACGGTCCGGGTCGCCGCCTCCCAGCTCGTCGTGCTCGTCGTGGTGGTGTCCGTCGTGGTCGCCGTCGTCGCGCTCGTCGCGCAGCCGTCGTGGAGCGCGGCGCTCCCGGTCTTCATCGGCAACGCCGGCGTCCTGCTGACCGCGCTCGGCTTCCTCGGCGGCATCGGCACGTCCGGGCTCGGCTCGGCGAGCAGCACCGCGAGCGTCTTCGGCGGCGCGGGCGGCTGGACGTGGCTCGTCGTGCTCCTCGTGCTCGTGTCGGCGTTCGTCGCCGGCCTCGCGCTCGCCGTCCGTCGCAACGACCGGGTCCGCAGCACCCTCGACTGGGTCGTGACGCCCGTGGTGTGGCTCCTCGGCGGCGTCGTGCTGCTCGTGCTCGGGACGCTGGTCGTCTCGTACCGGGTCACCGGCGTGAGCACCCTCGGCGGGACCGGATCGGTCGGGATCACGGCCTGGACGCCGGTGGTGTTCCTGCTCTGGGGTGCCGCCATCGAGGTCGTGGCGCGGTTCGTCGCCCCGGTGATCCTCCCCCGTCTCGGCGGCGGCGTGCTGCTGCGCACCGCGAAGGCCGTGGGCACCGACCCGCAGCCGGCCGTCGCGTGGACGTCGCCCGTCGGCGCCGCGCCCGCGGTCGGCGACCAGCCGTCCCCCGGGCAGCCGGTCACCGGGCAGCCCGCCGCCGCGCAGTCGGCCGCCGGCGCGTGGGCGCAGGCCCCCGGGGTCGAGGCGCCCGTCGGCACGCCGGCGGTCGCCGGCCAGCAGGCGTTCACGGGTGTCCCCGCCGGCGGTCAGCAGCCGTTCGTGGGCGCCCCGGCGGGCGGACCGCAGCCGTTCGTCGGCGGGCAGGTACCCGCCCCGATGTCCCCGAAGGCCCGGAAGGTCCTCGTCCGTTCGCTCGTCGCAGCCGGCGTCGTGGTCGTGGTGGTCGTCGCCGGTGCGGTCACGACAGGGGTCCTGCGCGCGAACGTCTGGGGTCCCGGGGCGACCGCACGCGACTACGTCGACGCGATCGCGCGGGGCGACGGTGCGTCAGCCGCGGCCCTGACCGAGGCACCGTCGAACGCGTCGATGCTCGACGGTGCCGTGCTGAAGAGCGCCGAGGACCGGCCGACCGACGTGCGCATCGGACGGGTCTCGACCTCCGGCGACTCGGCGTACGCCACCGTCCGGTACCAGCAGGGCGGGTCAGACCGCACGGGCGAGATCACGCTCGAGCGCACCGGCACCTCGTTCCTCGTGAAGGACGAGTGGCGCGTCACGAAGCCGCTCGCCGACCGGGTGTCCATCGCCGCGAGCGACGTGCTCGAGGGCGCGCCCGTCACCGTCGCGGGGAAGAAGGTCGGCACGATCGAGAACGGCGTGTTCGAGTCGCTCGCCTACCCCGGCAGCTACCAGGTGGCGGTCGGCGGGACCGACTACTTCACGGGCGGGACGAAGACCGTGAAGGTCGGCGCCGCCGCGGCACCGTACGTGTCGTTCGAACCGAAGGCGACCAAGGCGCTCGAGACCGACGCCGAGCAGTACGTCTCGGACCTCATCGACGAGTGCGCCACGAAGACCGACATCGGCTACTCGGACGGCTGCCCCTGGTACGGCCCGTACGACGCCGACGGTGCCGTGCAGTACACGGTGGAAGCGGCGCCGGAGCTCTCGGTCGAGACCTCCGGGAGCGGCTACGTCGAGGTCCGGAGCACGAAGGACGGCACGGTCGCGTACTCGTACCGTGACTACTTCGGCGACGCCCAGAAGAGCGAGGACTCGTTCGACGTCGACGTCTACCTGAAGGTCGAGGACGGCAAGCTCGTCTCCGCCTACTGACGCTGACAGCACGTCCCGCACGACGGCCGGCCTGGGGAACCAGGCCGGCCGTCTCAGTACGCTGGCGTGATGGTCATGACGAGGGCGTGGCGCAACGGCGCCGCCGCGGAACGCGACTTCCCCGTCGAGCGGGTCTCCGACCTGGTCGCCGAGCCCGACACGTTCGTGTGGGTGGACCACACGGACCCGCGTCCGGACGAGCTCGCCGACGTCGAGGAGGAGCTCGGCGTGCACGCGCTCGCGGTGGAGGACGCACTCGAGCGCGGCCAGCGACCGAAGCTCGACCGGTACCGGGAGAGCCTCTTCCTCGTCGTCTACGACGTCACCGGCCGGACCGACACCGGCGAGCTCGTCAGCCACGAGGTGAAGGCCTTCGTCACGAAGCGCGCACTCATCACCATCCACGGAGCCGACGTGGACCTCAGCGACGTCGAGCACCGGCTCGACGCGAGCGCCGACATCGCCGACCACGGCGTCCCCTGGCTCATGTGGGCGCTGCTCGACACCGTCGTCGACCACGCCTCGGACGTCGTGGAGGACCTCGACCAGGCCGTCAGCGCGCTCGAGGACGACCTCTTCGAGCACGGCAGCAGCAGCGAACGGCAGATCCAGCGGCGTTCGTTCGTCCTCCGGAAGCAGCTCGGGGTGCTGCGGCGCCTCGTGGTGCCGACGCGGGACAGCGTCACGTCGGTCCTGCACGGGGACGCGGAGCTCGTGGTGGACGGCATCCGACCGTACTTCCGCGACGTGCAGGACCACCTCGTGACGATCGCCGACTCGGTCGAGCAGCTCCGCGACGCGGTCGGCAGCGTGCTCGACACGAACCTCGGCATCGCGTCGAACCACCAGAACGTCGTCATGAAGAAGGTGACGGGGTGGGCGGCGATCATCGCGATCCCGACGGCGATCACCGGGTTCTTCGGGCAGAACGTGAAGTTCCCCGGCATGAGCCAGTGGAGTGGGCTGTTCCTGTCGCTCGGCCTGATCGTCGCGACGTCCCTCGTGCTCTACCGGGTCTTCAAGAGCAAGGACTGGCTCTAGCGGTCCTCGGCGAGGAAGACCGGCCACGAGTCGACCGACGTGCTGTACGTGCCGTTGGTCGGCGAGACGGTCCGTTCCCGACCGAACATGTCGGTGCGTGCTGCTTGTCCGCGCAGCGGCAGCGTCTCCGTCACCGGTGTGTTGTCGACGGACCAGAGGACGCGAACCGTTCGTTCACCGTCCGAGAACTCTGCGACCCGCAGACGACCGGACGACCGATCCGCCACGAACTCGAGTCCGCTCAGCTGTCGGATCAGCGTCGCGTACGCAACCGCCGCGTTCTGCGCACCCCAGTCCGTCGTACGGTTCCCGAACACTCCGAAGTGCGCCTGCCGGTCGAAGGAGGCAGCAGGGACGTCATCGAGCGCTTCGTAGACCACGTACCTGGACACACCGACACGCGCAGCGGCGACCCATCCGCGCACCAGGTAGGCCGCCTGCAGTCCGGCCGCAACGGAGCCTCCCTGTCCTTGCGCGGACCACCACCCGTTCTCGGTCACCCACAACGGCTTCTCCGATCCCGCGTACCGGTCGATCTCGTTGCGGAGCCACTGCAGCGAGGCTTCGGTGCACGTCTCCGGCGAGAGCGGAGAACAGATGTCCGGAGCCCCGGGGTCGTGGGCTTGGTTGGTGTACGGGTGCGCTGAGACCACCTGGACCCGGTCGGCACCGCCGAGACGGAGGAATCGCGACCACCAGTCGTGCTCGCCGCTGCTGTTGAGGGTCTGGACACCGCCGACGAGTGGCGAACGGTGCGGCGCCTCGTCGACCCGGTCTGCCACGGCGTCGAGCAGCGCGACGTACTGTGCCGCGCTGTCGGGGATGTTCCGCGGCCATTCGTTGTAGACCTCGAAGGCGAAGTCGAGGTCCGGGAAGCGCGCTTCAAGGTGCTCGACGGTCGCCGCGGCGTACCCGGCGAACGCTGCGCGCGCCGCGTCGGTCACCGGCGGGGAGTTCCTCGTCACGGTGTAGAACTCGTGGCCGTAGTCCAGCGGCACGATGATGGACGAGACGTTCGGCTCGAGTGCTGCGATCCTGCGGTCGATCTCGGAGAAGTCGTACCGTCCACGTTGTCGTTCGACCGCGGGCCACTGGACGTCCGTACGGATCGTCCCGACACCGATCCGATGCACAGCCTCCGTGGTCCGATGGTGCCAGTTCGGGTCGGAGCCGTTGTCGACCCAGTGGCCGGCGAGCCCGAAGGCCGGGTCGGTCGAGGTCGCGGGGACCCAGGCGATCCCGGTGGACCGGGTCGCGGCGCCGACGTCGACAGCAAGCCGGTACCGGCCGTTCGATCGAGGGGGCAGCTCGATCGTGGCCGTCCCGGCAACGGTGGGGACGGTGCCTTCGGCGATGCGGCGAGCAGCACTGTCGAAGAGCGCCCACCCCACTGCGTCGGTCGGGGTGTCGACCCGGATCACGGCCGCTTCCGACGGTCCGTAGACGTGACCGGGCCGGTCGGATGCGATCGTGAAGTCGGTGGACGGCTCACCCACCGCGCCGGTCGACAGCGAGAGCGGAGCGAGCAGGACGGGCAGCGCGAGGACGGCGGAGGTGAGACGTCGCGGAAGGATCACGCGCCGACCGTAGCGTCCGTCGTCTGGAACGTCGCACACCGTGATGTGCAACATTCAGAACGTCGTCAGATCCGCAGCGCGAGCACCCCGGCCACGACCGTGAGCGGTGCCACGACGCACCCGAGTGCCATGTACCGCCCCCACGACAGGTGCACGCCTTCGGAGGCGAGCCGCGCGTGCCACAGCAGCGTCGCGAGCGAGGCCCACGGGGTGATGAGGCAGCCGGCGTTCACGCCGACGAGCAGCGCCGCGTAGCGCAGTGCCTCGTGCCCCGCCGCCGGCTCGAGCACCAGGTAGGCGGGCAGGTTGTCGATCGCGTTCGCCGCGACCGCCCCGGCGCCGCCGAGGGCCAGGAGCGATCCGGTGCCGGTGCCCCCGGGCAGCGCGTCGACGATCGGGTCGGTGAGCCCCGTGGTGTGCAGGGTCTCGACGACCACGAAGAGCCCGGCGGCGAAGATGAGCGTCGACCACGGCACGCGCGAGATCCGCAGTTCCGACGGCGCGCGGAAGGCGGCCACGACGACGAGCAGCACCGCGGCGACGACCGCGGCGATCCACACCGTGACACCGGCCGTCAGCGCGACGACGAGCGCGACGAGCACGGCGGAGGCGGACCAGAAGAACACCGGGTCCGACGCGCGCCGGACCGACACGGGTGTGTAGCGCCCGAACAGCTTCCCGCGGAAGACGACGAGGAGCACCGCGCACGGGATGACGACCCCGGCGAGCGCCGCCCACAGCATGAGACCGGCGAACGGGATCGGCCCGTCGAGTCCGATCCGGTCGACCGCGAGCAGGTTCGTGAGGTTCGACACCGGCAGCAGCAGCGACGCGGTGTTCGCGAGCCACACGGTGGTCAGCGCGAACGGCATCGGCGGCAGTCCCACGCGGCGCGCGAGCGTGATGACGATCGGGGTCAGGAGGACCGCGGTGGTGTCGATCGACAGGAACACCGTGCAGACGACGGCGAGCACGACGACCGCTGCCCAGAGTCCGATGGTCCGGCCGCCGCCGACGCGGGCGGCGAGGTCGGCGAGGCGGTCGAAGACCCCGGCGTCCGCGGCGAGCTCGGCGACGATGGTCAGCCCGAGGACGAACCCGAGCACCGGGACCACCCGGTCGGCGAGCTCGGCGAGGTCGGACAGGGGCAGGAGCCCGAGGGCGACGCAGACCGCGCCGACCACGAGCAGGACTCCGCCGATGACGGCCTGACGCACACTGACTCCTCACGAGCGCGCCGGCGCAGGGTGACCGGCGGCGCTCCAATGTAGCGGCCGGTAGCGTGGACGGGACGACCAAGAGGAGGAACCCGTGCGGAAGTTCATGTTCAGCGGTGCCGTGTGGAGCTCGATCATCAGCGGCTACAGCGTGCTCCAGACCACCCGGCAGGGCCCGCGCGACTGGCGCCTCGCGCTCACCTGGGTGGCGTGGCTCGCGACGACGATCGTCGCGATCGGCACGGTCGTCGAGGACGACCGCGCCGTGAAGGCGCGGCAGCCGTAGGTCGCGGACGCGACCGGCAGACGGACGGGAGGCACGTGGCGGGTCCGCCACGTGCCTCCCGTCCGTCCAGGGGCGTGTCTACGGCACGTCGGACGGGCGGACGTCGGAAGTGCGGATCGGACCGGTGAACATGGCGGCGCGGTCGTCGTGCTCGCCGCCGAAGAGGGCGGACGACGCCGCCGTCGACGCACCGGGGTGGCGCGGGGACGCGACGTCCTCGACCATGAGCACCCGCTGCACGGGCTGGGCGTCGGGGTGGGTGCGCTGGATCCAGGCGACGAGTTCCTCGCGGACGTAGCAACGCAGGTCGAACAGCGACGGCGCGTCGTGCGCCGTGACGAGCACGCGGACGTGCACGAACCCCTGCACCGCGTCGGTGACCTGGAGCACCTGCACCCGGCGGTCCCAGAGCTCGGTGCGCTCGAGGATCCGCTCGAGCTCGACCCGCATGTCGCCCGGCCGGACCCGCCAGTCGAGGTCGAACTCGACGGCGCCGAGCAGTTCGCTGTTCGTCCGGGTCCAGTTCTCGAACGGTGTGCTCGTGAAGTAGGTCGAGGGCAGCACGAAGCGGCGGTCGTCCCAGAGGTGCACGACGACGTAGGTGAGGGTGATCTCCTCGATGCGTCCCCACTGCTGCTCCACCACGACGACGTCGTCGACCCGGATCGACCCGGAGAACGCGAGCTGCATGCCCGCGAAGACGTTGCCGAGGGTCGACTGCGCCGCCAGGCCGGCGATGACGGAGATGAGGCCGGCGCTCGCCAGGACGCTGGCCCCGGCGGCCTCGACCCCGGGGAAGGTCAGCAGGATCGCCCCGACGGCGATGATCACGAGCACCGCGACGGTGAGTCGGCGCAGGACCAGGACCTGGGTCTTGATGCGCCGCGCCACGCGGTTGTCCGGGACGTCGGTCCGGTACCGGTGCAGGCCGAGGCTCTCGAGGAAGATCGCCACCTCGCACGCCAACCAGCAGCCGGTGCCGATCACCGCGATGAGGAACACGTGCGAGACGTCGTCCCGCCACGGGTAGGCCCTCGTGTCCGGGATGCTGGTCGCGAACGCCGTCCACAGGAGCGCGACGAGCAGCACCGTGCGGAACGGGTGCTTCGTGCGGCGGGAGAGGACGGCGGCCCAGCGTTCCCGGCGTGCGAGCGACCGGAACACCAGGTGGGTGACGAGCGCCGAGACGGCCGTGACGAGCAGGGCGAACCCGATCGCGACGAGGAGTCGGAGGAGGATGTCCATGCCCTCCATGCAACCAAGACGACGGTGTCCCCGGTCCAGCCGGGCGGGGTCGTGTGCCACCGGCGGTCGCGGACCCCTGTAGCGTGTCGCGCATGACAGCGCAGAACGACACGGGGACCCGTCGCGCTCCCGCGAACGACTTCTCGCACGAGCAGGAGGGTTACCAGCACGGTCTGAAGCCCCGGCAGTTGCAGATGATCGCGATCGGTGGAGCGATCGGTACCGGGCTCTTCCTCGGGGCCGGCGGCCGGCTCAACTCCGCGGGTCCCGCACTCGCGATCACCTACCTCGTCGCCGGCGTCTTCGCCTTCTTCATCCTCCGCGCCCTCGGCGAGCTCGTGCTGCACCGCCCCTCGTCGGGGTCGTTCATCTCGTACGCGCGGGAGTTCTACGGCGAGAAGTTCGCGTACGCGGCCGGCTGGATGTACTTCCTCAACTGGGCGATGACCTCGATCGTGGACACCACCGCGGTCGCGCTCTACATGCAGTACTGGAAGCCGTTCACCTCGGCGCCGCAGTGGCTCATGGCGCTCATCGCCCTCGTGGTGGTGCTCGCCGCCAACCTGGTCGCGGTGAAGGTGTTCGGCGAGCTCGAGTTCTGGTTCGCGCTCATCAAGGTCGCTGCGCTCGTCGCGTTCCTCGTCGTCGCGCTGGTCTGGCTCATCTTCGCGTTCCCGGTCGAGACCGGCGGCCAGGCGGTGCAGACCGGCTTCTCGATCCTGCAGAACAACGGCGGGGTGTTCCCGAACGGCCTGCTGCCCGCGGTGCTCGTGATCCAGGGCGTCGTGTTCGCGTACGCCGCGATCGAGCTCGTCGGCACCGCCTCCGGCGAGACGCAGGACACCGAGAAGGTCATCCCCCGCGCGATCAACTCCGTCGTCTTCCGCATCGCGGTCTTCTACGTCGGCTCGGTCGTCCTGCTGTCGCTCCTCCTGCCGTACACGTCGTACAAGGAGGGCGAGAGCCCGTTCGTGACCTTCTTCTCGTCCATCGGGAACCCGCAGGTCGGGCAGGTCGTCGGGTCGATCATGAACTTCGTGGTGCTCACCGCGGCGCTGTCGTCGCTGAACGCCGGGCTGTACTCGACCGGCCGCGCCCTGCACTCCATGGGCATGAACGGGTCCGCGCCGAAGTGGACCACGAAGATGTCCCGCGGCGGCGTCCCGTACGCCGGCATCCTGCTCACCGCGGGGTTCACGGTCGTCGGTGTCGTGCTCAACTACTTCGTTCCGTCGCAGGCGTTCGAGATCGCGCTGAACGTCGCCAGCCTCGGCATCATCACGGCGTGGGGCACGATCATCCTCTGCCAGATGAAGCTGCGGAGCTGGGCCAAGCAGGGCCTCGCGAAGGAGCCGACCTTCAGGCTGCCGGGCGCACCCGTGACCGCGTGGTTGACCCTGGCGTTCCTCGCCTCGGTCGTGGTGCTCATGGCGATCGACTGGCCGGTCGGGACGTTCACGATCGCGTCCCTCGTCATCATCATCCCGCTCCTCGTCGTCGGCTGGTTCCTGCAGCGCGACCGGATCCTCCGCATCGCCGCGCTCCGCGAGGGCGTCACCGGGCCCTACCCCGTGACCGGGCGTGACCCGGCGAACCAGGTCCGTCGTGACGGGACGGACGACTCCGCGAAGTGACTGTCCGCGGGCCGCGCCGGCCCGCCTGGACGAACGTGACGGGTCCGGCACCCACCGGTAGCATCGGTGGGTGCCGGACCCGTCGCTCGTCCCCTCCCTGGACCTCCAGCTGACCTGGCGCGGCGTCTTCGGCCGTGTGCGCGTCTTCGACGACCGGGTCACCGCCGAGACGAGCTTCGAACGCCCCGTCAGGACCACCGTCCCGATGACCTCGGTCCGGGGGTGGCGCATCGAGCCGTGCGACTTCGACGCGGTCTGCCTCGAGTTCGTCACCGACGACGACACCTACCGGGTCCTGCTCGACACCTCGGACGAGTCGATCGCCGACCACGCCCTGCGCCGCGTGCTCGGGCCACCCCTCGGGGACTGACGCTCCCCTCCCCCGACCTGACCCAGCCTCCCGCGTCCCGCATCCCGACCCTCGGACATCGCGACACGCCGGTGCCGGATGTCGTCCGCGCGGGTCCGCTCCTGGTGGAATGCGTCCGACACCCCGAGCAGCTGCCCGGTGCGCACGCGACACCGAGGTCGACGTCGACCGTGGCCGGCCGCTCCACCTGAACCCCGGCGTCGCCGGGCTCCGGGACGGATTCGGGTTCCGGCCCGCAGCCCGGCGACGACGGTCAGGCCGGACGCACACGCTCCCGCGGTGTCTGGTGCTCCGGAGGCGTGCGACGGTCCCGCGGTTCGGTGAGATCGTTGCGGAACGACGGGCCCGCTGTCGTGCGACAGCGGCCGTGTCGTACGACGACGGTCGCGTCGTACGACGCCGGTCCCGCTCTCGTACGACAGGCCCGCTGTCGTGCGACAGCGGGCCTGTCGTCGCACAGCGGCCGCTCCGCCCGCCTCGCGCAGCGGCCGCTCCGCCCGCCTCGCGCAGCGGCCGCGCCGTCAGACGAGCAGGAGGATCCCCGCGACCACGGACGCGACGGCGATCACGAGCGCGATCACGACCAGGACGAAGTGCACGCGCCAGAACGTGGTCGGCCGCCCGGCGGCGTCGCGCGCACGGGGGTCCTTCGCGACCCGCTGGAAGAAGCGCGGCCAGGCGACGACGTTGAAGACGGCACCGACGAAGAGGACGAGCGCGGCGAAGACGGTCACACGACGATCCTAGGACGCCACGATGCGCTGGCCTGGCCCGGGCGAGCCTGCGGACGGGGCCCGGCGGTGCTCGGCCGCCCCCAACGCGGCCGAGTCCCGCGCTCGGGCGCCGCATCTCCTGCAGCTGGTGCCCCCGACCCTACACGCGCCGTTCGATCGCGTCGATCCGACGGCGAGGACGCACGACCCGGCACCGGTAGCCTCGGACGCTGTGAGCACCGTGTACCCGTCGACGATCGCGGCGCCGGTGGAGCACGAGATCGTGATCACGAAGTCCCGGTTCATCACGACCGTGGCACCCGTCGCCGACGTCGCGGACGCCGACCGGGTGATCGCCGGGGTCCGGAAGCGCTTCTGGGACGCCCGCCACAACTGCACCGCGATGGTCACCGGGGTCCTCGGCGACCAAGCACGGTCCTCCGACGACGGAGAACCGAGCGGCACGGCCGGGGTGCCCATGCTCGAGGTGCTCCGTCGTCGCGGGCTCACGGACGTCGTCGCCGTGGTGACGCGGCACTTCGGCGGCGTGAAGCTCGGCGCCGGCGGACTCGTCCGCGCGTACTCGACGTCGGTCTCCGAGACCCTCGACCGGGCCGTCCTCGTGCAGCGTCGAGCGCTCACCCGCATCGGGGTCGACGTTCCGCACGCCGAGGCCGGACGGATCGACAACGTGCTCCGCGACTGGGTACGGCACCACGACGCGGAGCTCGGTGACACCGGGTACGGGTCCGTCGCGACGTTCGAGCTCTGGGTGCCGCAGGAGCTGATCGGGGCGCTCCGGGCCGACCTCGCGAGCATGTCGGGCGGGGTGCTGGAGCCGCTCGTCGGGGCAGAACGCGTCGTCGACGTACCGACGGGCTGAGCGGGACGGGAGCGCCCGCGACGGACCTGCCGGATCCGACCTTCGTGAACACGTCGGGCGTGTCGCCCCGCAGCCGCCGCCAGCCCCGGGAACGACGAAGGCCCCGGTCCGTTCGGACCGGGGCCTTGCTGGTGCACCCCCTGGGACTTGAACCCAGAACCCACTGATTAAGAGTCAGTTGCTCTGCCAATTGAGCTAGAGGTGCGTTCGCTGCGTTCCGTTTGACCGTGCTGCAACGGGAAACAACAATAGCATGGCTTTCGGGTGCTCACGACCACCGGGCACCACGATCGAACAGGAGCACCATGACCGACCGTCTCGCCGCCGGCGACACCGCCCCCGACTTCACCCTCCCGGACCAGGACGGCACGGAGCACTCGCTGTCCGGGCTCCGCGGGAAGAAGGTCATCGTGTACTTCTACCCGGCCGCGTCCACCCCGGGCTGCACGACCGAGGCGTGCGACTTCCGCGACAACATGTCGTCCCTGCAGGCAGCCGGGTACGAGGTCCTCGGCGTCTCGAAGGACGAGCTCCCCGCGCTCAAGAAGTTCCAGCACGAGCAGGCGCTGACCTTCCCCCTGCTGAGCGACCCGGACCTCGCGGTGCACAAGGCGTACGGGGCCTGGGGTGAGAAGAACAACTACGGGAAGATCGTCACCGGCACGATCCGGTCGACGATCGTCGTCGACGAGGACGGCTCCGTGCAGCTGCCGCTCTACAACGTGAAGGCCACCGGCCACGTGGCCAGCCTGCGGAAGAAGCTCGGCCTGGTCTGATCACCGGACGCGACGCACTGGAGGCCCGGTGCCGGTCCGTGGGACCGGCACCGGGCCTCCAGGCGGTTGCGGCGGGCGTCGAACGCCGAGCCGGACGTGTCAGTCGCGGTCTGCGTCCTCGCGGACGAGGGCGGCCGTGACCGGCCGCGAGAGCACGAGCGTGATGGCGAGCAGCGCGGGGATGAGCAGGAGCCAGCCGAACCAGGCGACGCGGAAGACGCCCTGGAACGCGCCGATCGCGAGCGCACCCTGCAGGACCTGCCAGACGATGATCCCGGAGCGGACCCAGGGGCGGCGGTTCCGGAGGCCGACGAACAGCGAACCGAGCCACAGGGCCGCGATCGCGGTGAGGATCGTCAGCGCGATGCCGGAGGCGAGACTCGACGCCGGCGAGGTGACGAGCTCGACGAGGAGCCAGACGGTCACGGCGGCCAGCGCGAGGAACTCGAGCCCGAGGACGACCTGCAGCACGCGGAACGCGGGCGAGGGCTGTCCAGGGTCCGCGGACCCGGCGGGTGTGGTGTCGTGCACAGCGATCCTCCAGCGTCGGAACCCTTGATTTGGCCCTACCAGTATGGAACGATATTCGAGGTCGTTTGGACGGCACGATGTGGTGCGCGTCTCCCGCGGTTCGACGCTCCTCCCCCGAGCGTTCAGCGGGCGTCAGACTCGCTTCCAGCGGATCCCTCCCCCACAGGGTGTCCCCTCATGCTCAGCATGCCCAGCGTTCCGATCCCCGAACTGCGGCCCACGGCTGCCGTTCGAGCATCGACATCAAGGAGCACCACACATGGACTGGCGTGACCAGGCAGCTTGCCTCACCGCGGACCCCGAGCTCTTCTTCCCGGTCGGGAACACCGGCCCCGCAGTGGACCAGATCGAGAAGGCGAAGTCCGTCTGCGCCCGGTGCACCGTCACCGAGATGTGCCTGCAGTACGCCCTCGAGAACAACCAGGACTCGGGCGTCTGGGGTGGCCTCAGCGAGGACGAGCGTCGTGCGCTGAAGCGCCGCGCCGCTCGCGCTCGTCGCGCCTCCTGACACAGGTCGCCTGAAGCCCGTCACCCCGGTGGGGTGGCGGGCTTCGTCGTGTGCGGGCGGGGGCAGGTGCCGGCGCCCGGGTGCGCGCCGGTGCGCCCGGGTGCGCGCCGGTGGGCGCCGGTGCGCTTCGTGCGCGCCGGTGCCCTTCGTGCGCGCACAACTAAAGTCGAACGGCACCGCGGTTTCCCGTGGTGCCGTTCGACTTTGGTTGCGCAGCGCAGCGCGGCTGCGCGGGCGATCAGGCCGCGGGCGACCGGGTGAGCCAGCGGAACGGGATCGAGATGCCGACCTCGGTACCGCTGCCCGTGAGCGTGTGCCAGTCGATCGTCCCGCCGAGCTCGCCCTGGATGAGCGTCCGGACGATCTGCGTGCCGAGTCCCGACCCGACCTTGCCCTCGGGCAGACCACGGCCGTTGTCGCGCACCTGGATCTCGAGGTGGTCGTCGTGGCGATCGGCGACGATCTCGACCTCGCCGTCGCGACCGTCCAGCCCGTGCTCCACCGCGTTCGTCACGAGCTCGGTGAGGCCGAGCGCGAGCGGAGTGGCCGCCTCCGAGGGCAGGACCCCGAACTCGCCGGTCTTCTTCGGGCGGACGGTGGTGTTGTGCGACGCGGCGACCTCGGTCACGAGCTTGAGGACCGAGTCGAACACCTGGTCGAAGTCGACGTTCTGGCTGAGCCCGGTCGACAGGGTGTCGTGGACGACCGCGATCGCCGCGACCCGGCGCATGGCGTTCTGCAGGGACGTGCGGGCTTCGTCCGAGTGCGTCCGGCGAGCCTGGATCCGGAGCAGGGACGCCACCGTCTGCAGGTTGTTCTTGACCCGGTGGTGGATCTCGCGGATCGTCGCGTCCTTCGTGATGAGCTCGCGCTCCTGGTGCCGCAGCTCGGACACGTCCCGGCAGAGCACGATCGCTCCGATGCGCTCCCCGTGGTCGCGGAGCGGGATCGACCGCAGCGAGACCGTGACGCCCTTCGCCTCGACGTCGGCACGCCAGGGCGCACGGCCGGTGACGACGAGGGGCAGTGACTCGTCGACGTCGAGCTTCGAGCCGATGAGTTCGGTCGTCACCTCGGCGAGGGACTTCCGTTCGAGCTCACCCTCGAAGCCCATGCGGTTGAAGGCGCTGAGCCCGTTCGGACTGGCGAACGTCACGACGCCGTTCGTGTCGAGCCGCAGCAGTCCGTCGCTCGCGCGCGGTGCCCCACGACGTGGGCCGGCGGGGGCACCGAGGTCCGGGAAGTCGCCCGTGGCGATCATGCCGAAGAGATCGTTCGCGCTCGCGGTGAAGTTGAGCTCCTGGCGGCTCGGCGTCCGCATCTCGTCCTGGTTCGAGTGCCGGGTCACGACCGCGATCGGCCGGTCGGTGGTCTCGGCGCTGTTCGCACTGAGCCGACGCAGGACCGGGATCGCGCGGACCCGGGTCGGGGTGTCCTCGTACCAGTCCGGCTCCGCGGAGTCGACGACGCGGCTCCCGGCGAAGCAGTCGGTGACCTGCTCGCGCCACTCCTCGCGGATCTCCTGACCGACGATGTCGCGGTAGAAGAGCGTCGCGGCCGAGCTCGGCCGGGCGTGGGCGACGGCGACGAAGGTCCCGTGCTCGGCGGTGGGGACCCAGAGCACCATGTCGGCGAACGAGAGGTCGGCGAGCAGCTGCCAGTCCCCGACGAGCAGGTGGAGCCACTCCACGTCGGCTTCGGAGGAACGGCCTTGCGCGAGGACGAGGTCACTGAGGGTCGACACGAGCCAAGTCTAGGTGCCGCCCTGTGTGGACAGATCCGCGTTGTCCACAGCCCTTCCGCTGCAAACATTCTGCATGTCGCACGGGAAATACGCTCGGCCGGAACGAAAGGGGCCGGGGTGGCGCGAGGAGCAGTACAGCGGGACGACGAGGGGCAGGACCGGGCGGAGACCGTCGCCGAGCCGACACTCCACCTCGTCGCCCGGGAAGCCGACCGGCCGGCCCAGCCGCCGGAGGGCCAGCCGCCGGTGGCCCTGGACGTCCAGCCGCTGGTCGCCGCGCTCCCGGATCCACGACAGACCGCGCGGGCACTGGCGCTCTGCGTGGTCGAGATCCTCAGCGGCGCACGCGAAGTCGACAGCATCGCACGGTGGGTCACCGAGGACGTGCACCGGCACCTCCAACAGCGTGCGGCCGTGGCGGCACGGAACCGCTCGGCGACACGACGCCCCCACCGTCGTCCGTCGCTCCGTGCCGGCAGCGTGGTCGCGTGCTCCCCCGCGGACAACGTGGTCGAGGCGACGGTGGTCGTGCACGGGCGGAGTCACGCGCGCGCCGTGGCGATCCGACTCGAGGTGCGGAACGCCCGCTGGCGAGCGACGGCGGTCGGCGTGTTGTGAGCCGCGCAAGCGGGGCGTCGGCGCGAGTCTCGTGGCCAGCGACACCGCTCGGGGTCCGGGACGCGCACAGTGTCGCGGAGCGCGAGTCTCGTGGCCGGCAGCGCGGAGCGGCGGACGACCGGACGGACGGACGGGAGGCGCGGTGCCAGCTGGCACCGCGCCTCCCGTCCGTCGATTCCTGCGTCAGCCGCGCTTGGCCGCCCGACGCTCGGCACGGTTGTTCGCGGACGCCTGGCCGGAGGCCGTGGCGGCGTTGCCGAACGCGGAGCCCTGCTCCGGGCCCTGCTGCTCCTCCGCCTCCGCCTGGGCACGCTGGGCCCGGGCGGTCGCCGCCTGCTCGAGGCGCCCCTGCTCGTCGCGGACCTCGACCTCGCCGTCGATCGACGGTGCCGAGTACTCCAGACCGCTCGCCTCTTCCTCGCCGAGGCCCTTCGCCTCGATGACCGCGTTCTCGCCGTCGGACTGCACCTGCACCTCGAGGTTGAACAGGTAGCCGACCGACTCCTCGCGGATCTGGCCCATCATGCTCTGGAAGAGCGCGTAGCCCTCGCGCTGGTACTCGACCAGCGGGTCACGCTGGGCCATCGCGCGGAGTCCGATGCCGTCCTTGAGGTAGTCCATCTCGTAGAGGTGGTCGCGCCAGCGGCGGTCGATGACCGAGAGGACCACGCGACGCTCGAGCTCGCGCATCGCCTCGTCGCCGAGGAGCTCCTCGCGCTTCTGGTACGCCAGCTGCGCGTCGGAGAGGATCTCACGCCCGAGGAACTCGCGGGTCGCCTTGCCCTTCGAGCCGGCCTCGGTGATGACCTCGTCGATGGAGATCGAGATCGGGAAGAGCGTCCCGAGTTCGGTCCACATGGCGTCGAGGTCCCAGTCGTCCGGCGAGCCCTCGCCGGTGTGGGTGTCGATCACGTCGTCGACGACGCTCTTGAGGAACGTCTGCGCGCGGTCGTGGATGTCGTCGCCCTCGAGGATGTGCCGGCGGTCGCTGTAGATCGCTTCGCGCTGGCGGTTCAGGACGTCGTCGTACTTGAGGACGTTCTTCCGGATCTCGGCGTTCCGGCTCTCGACCTGCGCCTGGGCCGACCGGATGGCCCGACCGACGAGCTTGTTCTCGATGGCGAGGTCGTCGGGGACGTTCGAGCGCCCCATGAGGCTCTCGGCAGCACCCGAGTTGAACAGGCGCATGAGGTCGTCGGTGAGCGACAGGTAGAACCGGCTCTCGCCCGGGTCGCCCTGACGGCCCGAACGACCGCGCAGCTGGTTGTCGATGCGGCGCGACTCGTGGCGCTCGGTGCCGAGGACGTAGAGGCCGCCGGCCTCGCGAACCTTCTCGGCCTCGTCCTTGATCTCCGCCTTGACGCGGTCGAACACGTCGTCCCACGCGGCCTCGTACTCCTCCGGCGTCTCCGTCGGGGACAGACCCTTCGCGTGCATCTCCTGCACGGCGAGGAACTCGGAGTTGCCGCCGAGCATGATGTCGGTGCCGCGGCCGGCCATGTTCGTGGCGACCGTCACGGCGCCGAGTCGACCGGCCTGCGCGACGATCGCGGCCTCGCGGGCGTGGTTCTTCGCGTTGAGGACCTCGTGCTTGACGCCCTTCTTCGCGAGGAGCTTCGACAGGTACTCGGACTTCTCGACGCTGGTGGTGCCGACGAGGACGGGCTGGCCCTTCTCGTGCCGCTCCGCGATGTCCTCGGCGACCTGCTCGAACTTCGCCTTCTCGTTCTTGTAGACGAGGTCGGTCTGGTCGATGCGCTGCATCGGACGGTTCGTCGGGATCGGGACCACGCCGAGCTTGTACGTCGACATGAACTCGGCCGCTTCGGTCTCCGCGGTGCCCGTCATGCCCGAGAGCTTCTGGTACAGGCGGAAGTAGTTCTGGAGCGTGACGGTGGCGAGGGTCTGGTTCTCGGCCTTGACCTCGACGCCCTCCTTCGCCTCGATCGCCTGGTGGATACCCTCGTTGTAGCGACGGCCCATGAGGATGCGGCCGGTGTGCTCGTCGACGATGAGCACCTCGCCGTTCATGACGACGTAGTCCTTGTCGCGCTTGAACAGCGAGACGGCCTTGATCGAGTTGTTGAGGAACGAGATCAGCGGGGTGTTCGCCGACTCGTAGAGGTTGTCGATGCCGAGGTAGTCCTCGACCTTCTCGATGCCGGGTTCGAGCACGCCGACGGTGCGCTTCTTCTCGTCGACCTCGTAGTCCTCACCCGGGGTGAGGCGCTTGGCGATCGAGGCGAACTCGGTGAACCAGCGGTTGGCCTCGCCCGAGGACGGCCCGGAGATGATGAGCGGCGTGCGGGCCTCGTCGATGAGGATCGAGTCGACCTCGTCCACGATGGCGAAGTAGTGACCGCGCTGCACCATGTCGGACGCCTGCCACGCCATGTTGTCGCGCAGGTAGTCGAAGCCGAACTCGTTGTTCGTGCCGTACGTGATGTCGGCGGCGTACTGCTCGCGACGCTCCGCCGGCGACTGGTTCGCGATGATGCAGCCGGTGGTCATGCCGAGCGCGCGGAACACGCGGCCCATGAGCTCGGACTGGTACGACGCGAGGAAGTCGTTCACCGTGATGACGTGGACGCCGCGCGACGGGATCGCGTTGAGGTAGGCCGCGGTGGTCGCGACGAGGGTCTTGCCCTCACCGGTCTTCATCTCGGCGATGTTGCCGAGGTGGAGGGCCGCGCCTCCCATGAGCTGCACGTCGAAGTGCCGCATGCCGAGGGTACGTTTCGAGGCCTCGCGCACCGCGGCGAACGCCTCGGGCAGCAGGTCGTCGAGGGTCTCGCCGTTGGCGTACCGCTCGCGCAGCTCCTTGGTCTCGTCCTGGAGTTCCTCGTCGGTGAGGGACGCGAAGTCGTCTTCCAGGTCGTTGATCGCCGAGGCGTAGGCCTTCAGGCGGCGGAGGGTTCGTCCTTCGCCGATGCGGAGGACCTTCTCCAGCACGTTTGCCACGTGAGCTCCTTACGAGGTCGTCTCGCGCCGTCTGCGCGATGCGATCAGCCAGTCATGCTAGCAACCCCGCGACGACCGACGCTGGGAGCGACGCGGCTGTGCGCGGCCCGCGAACGGGCCGCGCACAGGCGTCGCGTCGGCGGTGCCGACGGGGTCAGGCGAGGGCCGCGGCCGGCTCGCTCACGGCGTGGGCACCGGCGGATGACGGGTCCTCGATGCCGATGACGCCGTAGTCCCACCCCTTGCGGCGGTAGACCACGCTCGGCCGTCCGGTCGCGGAGTCGACGAAGAGGTAGAAGTCGTGCCCGACGAGCTCCATGTGGTACAGCGCGTCGTCGACCGTCATCGGCGCGGCCTCGAAGACCTTCTCGCGGATGACGACCGGGCAGTACGCCTCGTCCTCGGGCTCGTCCTGCGTGTCGGCCTCCACCGTCGGGATCGCTCCGGTGGCGACGGTCTGCAGGAGCTTGCCGTCCGCAGGGGTGACGCCGAGGTGCTCGAACGCCGTGCCCGAGGCCTCACCGACGGAGGTCGGGCGGTGACGTCCGCGGTGCACCTTGCGGCGGTCGCGTGCGCGTCGGAGTCGTTCGGTCAGCCGGGCGAACGCCAGGTCGAACGCCGCGTACTTGTCCGAAGCGGCCGACTCCGCCCGGACGAGCGGCCCGGGGCCGATGAGCGTCAGCTCGATGCGGTCCTCGCCGCCGCTGCCGCCGCTCTTCTCGTTGTGACGGCTGACCCGCACCTCGAAGGCGAGGGCCCGGTCGGCGAGCGCGTCGATCTTCTCGGACTTCTGTTCGACGTAGGTCCGGAATCGGTCGGTGACCCCGACGTTCCGGCCTGTGATCGTCACGTCCATGTGGCGGCTCCCATCCACGCTTCGGCGCGTCGCCTCCGTCCGGCGATCTCTGACGCCTTGTCGTGAGGCTAGACCCGACCCGGTGCACGTGTCACGACATCTCCGCGTTCCCCGATGGACACCCACCGGACACCCAGGAGACACCGTGGCTCCCCCTCCCCGGACCTGCCGGCGCTCAGTCCTCGACGCTCGCCACGGTCACGCAACGGACGACCGTGCCGCCCGCGGCCCGGACGGCGCGCACGGCCTCGGCCAGCGTCACGCCCGTCGTCACGACGTCGTCGACGAGCACGACCGTCCGCCCGGCGACACCGTCCGCGCGCAGCGTCCCGACGGTGGCGGCCACGCGGCCCGTCGCGCCGAGCTCCTTCTGGCCCGACGACCGGGCTCCCCGCGAGCGCACGAGCGCACGACCGACCGGCGCCCGACCCCGCCGGAGGAACAGCACCACCGGGTCGAAGCCACGCCGCCGCGCACCCCGGGTCGAGGGCGGCACGCGGAGCAGCAGCGGATCGGCCGGCGCCTCGGCGAGCGCCCGGCGCACGAGCGCGCCGAACCGCCGGGCGAGCGGCGGCGCGAGGTCGACGCGGGACCGCAGCTTGACCTCGAGCAGGAGCGTCCGGACGAGGCCCTCGTACTCGAACGCCGCATCGGTCCGGACCCCCGCGACGAGGCGGACCCGCGGCGGACGCTCTGCGACGAGGAGGCGGCAGGCATCGCACAGGGCACGGTCGGCTCTGCCGCACCCGGCGCAGTCGACCGGCAGGAAGAGACCGACGACGGCGAGCACGGCGTCGACGGACCGGCGCGGCGGTGCGGTCGCCGCTGGGAGGGGGACGGCGGGCGGGGGAACGGCGGGCGGGGGGACGGCGGTCGGGGTGGCGTCCGGCGGGGACGCGTCCGACGGCGGCGCGGTGTCGGACGGACGTGCGGTGCTGGGCTGGCTCACCCGACGATCGTGGTCCCGGCCACCTGCCGGACGGCGGCCGAACGCGCGACGGTGGACGGGCCTCCAGGCCGGGCCTGCTGTGCAGGACCGACAGGAGGACGGTCAGCGCTGGGTGCCGAGCACCCCGGCCCGGACGCCCGTCTTCTCCCAACCGCCACCCGTGGACTGCAGGACCTGCGCATCCGACATCCGCAGCAGCAGCGATCCGCCGCTCCCCCCGACGATCGTCGTCGCACGCCCCTCCGGCTTCGGCAGGGTCGTCGGCCGACCGCCGATCGTGGTCCGGACGACCTCCGGACCGGTGTCCGTCTGCCCGACCGAGGCCACGTCCGCGTCACTGACCCACGTGGCACCGACGGCGTCCTCGGACGCCGCCTGCACCCGGACCGGGGACCCGAGGGAGGTCGGGACGCGGTCGCGGTCGCGGATGATCGCCATGACGTACAGGGCCGGCCCGTCCGCGGTCTGCAGGAGCGCCAGCGCCCGCGTCGAGTCCCGGGACACCTGGAACGACACGAGTCGTCCCTTCGGCAGGGTCGTCGGGACCACGTGCGGCTCGCCCTTGAGGGAGTAGGACGTGACCTCGGACGGGTCGTCCTCGCTCCCGACCCAGACGGAGCCGCCGCCGAGGTCGTCGACGGACGGTGGCACGAGGTCGGTCCGGGTGTCGATGCGCAGCCGCTGCTGGCCGGAGCGGACGACGAAGACCCCCTCGTCGCTCCGCACCGCCGCGACCGTGCCCGAGCCGCTCAGCGCGAGCGCCGTCGGGTCGAGCGCGGAGATCTGCTGGCTCATGCCACCGCCGAGTCCGGCGACGCTGCCCGTGCCGGTCGCGTAGCCGGCCTTGCCGCCGGCCTCGACGAGCGGCCGGGGGTCGACGTCGGGGTTCTGCTGGGCGTCGGACGAGCCGTTCTCCGGGACGGTCAGGGTCGCACCCTCGACCGTCATCGTGACCGACGACACGGAGGCGACGGTCGCGAGGGACTTCGCGAGCTGCTCGCGCATCCGCACCCGGTCCGCGGTGCTCGAGCGCAGCGCGTCGCTCGACAGGTCGACCTGCGCCGTCCCGCTCTCGATGGTCACGGCGTTCAGCGAGAGCTGCGTGCCCTCGGGGAACGCCGACACGACGGCGCCCTTCAGCCAGTCGGACGGCCCGGCGAGCAGCGCGCTCACGATCCTCGTGCTGACCGAGGAGCGGGCGAGGAACCAGCGGACGTCCGGCACGAAGAAGTCGTAGGTGGGGTCGTAGAAGTACAGGGCGTGCTGCTGGAAGACCGACTGGAACCGCACGGGCGACAGGATGATGCCGTCGGGTGCGTAGGCGATCCGCCAGTCGTCGCCCTCGTGCACGAACTGGAAGGTCAGTGTCGAGGTGGTCGGCCGCACGGCCTGGGTGTACTCGCCGTCGGCGTCGACCGAGGCGCTCGCGGTGAGCGTGTACGTCAGCTCGTCCGCCCCGACTCGTTCGACCTGACCGCTGCCGTCGCTGATCGTGACGCCCTGGCGGGGGTTCCACTTCTGCGCGAACGAGGAGGAGAGGAACTCCCGGGCGGTCGCGTAGTTGTTCTGGGCCCCGGTGGCCGCCGCGATGAAGCCCCGGAGCACGGCCGTCTGGTCCTCGCCGCCGGAGGGACCGTCGGGGCGGAGCTCGACGCCGGAGACCGACTCGTCCTTGATGGACTGGCCCGAGCGGACGTCGCCGGAGACCGGGATGGCGGCGCAGGCGGACACGGCGACGAGGGTCAGCGCGGCGAGCGCGACAGCGAGGGTGCGGCGGAGCCGGCGGGCGACGCGCGGGGCGGCGGCGCGGCCGGCGCCCGGTACGGGGGCGCGGCCGGCGCGCGCTGCGGCGGCGCGGCCGGCGCCCGGTACGGGGGCGCGGCCGGCGCGCGCTGCGGCGGCGCGGCCGGCGCGCGGTGCGGCGGCGCGCCCGGCGCCCGGTGCGGCGGCGTGCCCGGCGCGGCCGGCGCGCGGTGCGGCGGCGCGCCCGGCGCCCGGTGCGGCGGCGTGCCCGGCGCGGCCGGCGCGCGGTGCGGCGGCGCGGCCGGCGCCCGGTGCGGCGGCGTGCTGGCGGGTCATTCGTCCTCCTCGCGGACGGCACGCGGGCCGTCGTAGGGGTCGTCGAGGTCGGGCAGCGGGATCGCCGAGGTCGCGGTCGACACCTGGCCGGTCCGCGGCAGGGTGAGCACGAACGCCGAGCCCTCCCCCACGCGGGACCACACGTCGATCCGACCGCCGTGGAGGTTCGCGTCCCCGAGGCTGATCGCGAGCCCGAGCCCGGTCCCGCCGATGGTGCGCTTGCGGCTCGGGTCAGCCCGCCAGAAGCGGTCGAAGACGCGGGCGGCGTCCTCGGGCGGCATGCCGACGCCGTGGTCGCGGACGGCGATCGCGACGGTGCGCGCATCGCTGTCGACGACGACCTCGACGGGGCGCTCCTCGCCGTGCTCGATCGCGTTGCCGACGAGGTTCCGCATGATGCGGCGGACACGGCGGGCGTCGAGCTGCATCGTGGTGTGCCCGCCGGGGGTGCGGAGCCGGAGGTCGACACCGGCGCGCTCGGCCAGGGGGCGGAACTCCTCGACGATGTCGGCGGCGAGCGCAGCGGGGACGACCGGCTCGGTCTCGAGCTGGACGGCCTGGGCGTCGTAGCGGGAGATCTCGAGGAGGTCGGCGAGGAGCAGCTCGAAGCGCTCGACCTGGGCGTGCAGGAGCTCCGCCGACCGCGCGACGGCCGGCTCGAAGGCGTGCCGGGAATCGTAGAGCACGTCGCCGGCGAGTCGGATCGTGGTGAGCGGGGTCCGGAGCTCGTGCGAGACGTCCGAGACGAACCGCTGCTGCACCCGCGAGAGTTCGGCGAGCTGGGTGATCTGACGACTCACGGCGTCCGCCATGCCGTTGAAGCTCCGGGCGAGCGTGGCGATGTCGTCACTGCCGTGCACCGGGATGCGCTCGTCGAGGCGTCCGGCGGCGATCTTGCGGCTCGTCTCGGCCGCACCGCGGATCGGCACGACGACGAGCCGGACGACGAGGCTCGTGACGAGGGCGATCAGGACGATGAGGGCGACGCCGCCGATCGAGAGCGTCTGCGACACGAAGTCGAGGGTCTGCTGCGCGTCGGACAGGTCGTACACGAGGTAGAGCTCGTACTGTCCAGCGCTCGGGATCTGCAGCGTCGAGCCGACCGCGAGCCCTGGCTGCCGACGCCCGCCGTCGTCGAGCTCGACCGGCTGCAGGCTGAGGCGTCCGGTGTCCTTGCCGACCTCCTTGCGGAGCGAGTCCGTGATGACGGCGTCGGGGAAGTCCGGGGTGACGATCGTCTGCAGGGTCTGCGGCGTCGTCTGGTTCGGGCTGCGCTCGATGGCGACGTCGGTGCCGCCGGGGCTCGTCGTGTTCGACAGGATCGCCTGCTGCGCCTCGTTCTGCAGGGTCTCGAGCTCGGACTGGTTGTTGTCCTCGCCCGCGGTCGCCGCGTCGAAGATGTTCTGCGCGACGATCGTGGCGCGCGCGGACTCCGCCTCGATCTGGTCGCGGCGCTGGGCGTAGACGTTGTTCGAGATGCTCACCATGACGGCGGTGCCGATCACGGCGACGGCGAGCCCCGTCGTGATGACGGTGATGGCCACGGAGCGGACCAGGAGCGACCGCCGCCACAGGTACGCGACGCCCCGCCAGGCGCGACGGCCCCACCGGCGGAGTCGGCGACCGGTCCGGCCGAGCGTGCCGGTGGCGACCGGGCGGGGTCCGGACGGTGCGCGCCGCGGCACGGTGCTCAGGCTCCTCCGGCCCGGTACCCGACGCCGCGGACGGTCGTGACGATCTTCGGGTTGTCCGGGTCGTGCTCGATCTTGGCGCGGAGGCGCTGCACGTGCACGTTCACCAGGCGGGTGTCCGCCTTGTAGTGGTAGCCCCAGACCTGCTCGAGGAGCATCTCGCGCGTGAACACCTGGTTCGGCTTCTCGGCGAGGGCGCGCAGCAGGTCGAACTCGAGCGGGGTGAGGGCGATGACGGTGTCGCCGCGACGCACCTCGTGCCCGGGGACGTCGACGGTGAGGTCCCCCACGTGGAGCACGGTCGAGTCGGTTGCGGTCGGTCGCAGCCGGGTGCGGATGCGGGCGACGAGCTCCTTCGGGTTGAAGGGCTTCACGACGTAGTCGTCGGCGCCGTTCTCCAGACCGGCGACGACGTCGGCGGTGTCGCCCCGGGCGGTGAGCATGATGATCGGCGTGCCGCTCTCGGCGCGGATCCGCTTGCACACCTCGATGCCGTCGATGCCGGGGAGCATGACGTCGAGCAGCACGAGGTCCGGCTCGGTGCCGCGGAACGCCTCGACGGCCGCGTTGCCGTCGGCGCTGAACTCGGGCTCGAACCCCTCGGAGCGGAGGACGATGCCGATCATCTCGGCGAGGGCCTGGTCGTCGTCGACGACGAGGATGCGCGGTGTCATGTGATGGGGGCTTCCGTCCCTGTGGAGCGTGCGGTGCCCGTCCGGCACCGATCCTCACGATAGCCGGTGCCCCCGCCGCGCACGGTTTTCCGACAGGATGGAACCGACCGCGTGTCCGCGCGCGGTCCGGTGAGGGGGTGCGGCATGTCCGACTGGCAGGTTCCGGGGTCCGGTGGCGCCGAGGGGCGTCCGCCTGGAGGCCCGCAGCAGCCCGGCACGCCCCCGCCGTCCGCCGCGTGGCCGGGTGGGCCCGGCCCGTCCGCCCCGTGGCCGGGTGGGCCCGGCCCGTCCGCCTCGTGGCCGGGTGGGCCCGGCCCGTCCGCCTCGTGGCCGGGTGGGCCCGGCCCGTCCGCATCGTGGCCGGGTGGGCCCGGTCGGAGCAGCGCCCGGCCGGGTGGTCCCGTCCCGTCGGGCCCGGGTCCCGCCGGGTCGCGACCGGTCGTGCCACTGCGGCCGCTCGGTCTCGGCGACGTCCTCGGCGGCGCGTTCACGGTCTTCCGGCGGAACGCCCGCGTCCTGCTGCTCTGGAGCTTCCTCGTCACCGGGGTCGTCGGGGTGCTGGCGAAGGTCGTGTCGACGCTCGCCCAGGGCGGCCTGCAGTCGCGGATGTTCTCCTCCCTCGACTCGGCCGGGTCGTCGTCGGACGCGGCGTCGATCGCCGCGGGGACCGCCACGGCGTTCGTCCTGCTCTCGGTGGGCCTGCCGTTCGTGGCGGCGCTCTTCCGCGGGTTCCTGCTCGCGCCGGTCGCGGTGGACACCGGACAGCGCGTGCTCGGACGCCGTGCGACGTTCCGTGGCATCTGGGGGCTGCTTGCCGGTCGTCGCTGGTCCGTCGTCGCGTGGGTGCTCCTGCAGGCAGCGGCCGGGGTGCTCCTCGGGGGCGTCTTCCTGGTGCTGTTCATCGGGTTCGTCGCCGGCCTCGCGGGCAGCCGTGCGAGCTTCGGCTGGTTCCTGCTCGCAGCGGTCGTGGTCGCGCTCGGGGGCGGTGTGGTCTCGACCTGGCTCGCGACGAAGTTCGCGTTCACGATCCCGACGATCGCGCTCGAGGGCCGCGGGGTCTTCTCCGCGGCGGCGCAGTCGTGGCGCCTCACGCGCGGGGCGTTCTGGCGCACGTTCGGCATCATGCTGCTCGTCACCGCGATGTTCGCGTTCGCGGTGTCGATCGCGTCGTTCCCGCTGCAGGTGGCCACGGTCTTCGTCAGCGGGGTGTTCGACCCGCTCGGGCAGACCTCGGGGTCGTCCGGGCCCGGGGTCTGGTCCGTCGTGGTCGTGGTGCTCGGGGCGCTCCTGGTCACGGCGGTGCAGTGCGTGACCGACGTGCTGTCGGGGTCGGTCCTGACCCTGCTGGCGATCGACCGGCGCATCCGGACCGAGGGACTCGACCAGCGCATCGCCGCGCACCTGGACACCGGGCAGCCGGCCGACCCGTTCGCCCCAGCGGAAGCCCTCCCGGTCCGGCCCCCGCAGCAGCCGTGGGGACCCCAGCAGCCCTGGGGACCGCAGCCGCCGCAGTGGCAGCAGCAGCAGTGGGCGCCGCCGCAGTGGGGCGGGCCGCGGTGAGCGCGGTCGACCCGGACGAGGCCCGACGCCTGCTCGAGCAGGAGCTGCAACGGGCCGAGTACGACGGCGCACGGGCCACCTGGTGGGACCGGGCGTCGAAGGCCGTCCTCGACTGGCTCGGCTCGTTGCGCGCGGACGGCCTGGACTCCCCCGCGGTCGGGCACACCGTGCTGGTGATCGCGGTCGTCGTGCTCGTCGCCGTCGCGGTGGTGGTCGTCCTCGCCCGGGGGCTCCCCCGACGGCGCGCCCGGACCGCCGCGGCGAGCGCCGGTGGGGTGTTCGACGACGGCGACGTCCGGACCGCTGCAGACCTCGCCCGCTCCGCGGAGTCCGCGTTCGACCGCGGCGACTGGACGACCGCGGTCCTCGACGGCTTCCGCTCGCTCGCCCGCGGTCTCGGCGAGCGCGACCTCGTGCCCGACGTCCCCGGCGCGACCGCACGGTCGATCGCCGCCCGTGCCGAGCGTGCCTTCCCGGACCTCGGTGACGCGCTCGACCGGGCCGCACGGACGTTCGACGACGTCCGCTACCTCGACCGCAGCGCGGGCCGCGAGACCGCGGACGCCGTCCTGACGACCGCCCGCTCGGTGGCGCGGGCCCGCCCCGCGCGGACGGACGCACCGGCGGTCCCCGCGTGAGCGCCACGACCGCCGTCGAGGCCCCGACACCGGCGTCGGCGACGACCGGCTCCTCCGGCGGCGCAGGGCACGGAACCGGCCCCGCGCGACGGCGTCGCCGGGGCGCCTGGGTGGTCGTCGCGGTCGTCGCGCTGCTGCTCGCGACCCTGACGGCGGCGGTCGGCGGCCAACGTGGGCCCGGCCCCCGTGAACTCGACCCGGACAGCGCCACCGCGAGCGGCGCGAAGGCGCTCGTCCGGGTCCTCGAACGACGGGGCACCGACGTCGAGGTCGTCCGCAGCGCCGACCGCGTCGGCGCCGGCACCGTGCTCGTCGACGACACCGCCGGCGCGCTGTCCCCGGCGGTGGCCCGGCGCATCGCCCGGACCGCCGACCACGTCGTGCTCGTGGGCGCGACCGGCGCTGCGCTGCAGGCGTTCGGACTCGACGCCGAGCCCGTGGCCACGGTCGACGACGACACCACCGTCAGCACCGCGTCGTGCGCGATCCCCGAGGTCGCCGCCGCCGGCTCCGTGACCGCCGGGGGGACCGCGTACCGGGTCACCGGCGCCGGGATCGACCGCTGCGTGCCCACGGGGTCGGGTGCCGACCGGGGCTGGGGCATCGTCCGGGCCGGTACCGCCGCCGGCGACGTCACGCTCCTCGGCACGACGGCCGCGCTGCGGAACGACACGATCACGAGCGCCGGCGACGCGTCCCTCGCCCTGGGTCTGCTCGGCGGCTCCGACCGGCTCACCTGGTACGTCCCGGTGCCGGGCGGCGCCGACACCGCACCGACGCTCGGCGACCTCGCCCCGCCGTGGGTCCCGAGCCTCGTCGGGCTCCTCGCACTCGTCGCCGTGGCCGCCGGGGTCTGGCGCGGACGCCGACTCGGTCCGCTCGTGGTCGAGCCGATGCCCGTCGTCGTCCGCGCTGCCGAGACCACCGAAGGCCGGGCGCGCCTGTACGCGCGGACCCGGGACCGGGCGCACGCGCTCGACACCCTGAGGGTCGCCGCGCTCCGGCGGATCGCGACGCAGCTCGGGCTCCCGCGCTCGGCGCACGTCGACGAGGTCGTCCGGCGCGCAGCCCGCGCGACCGGCAGGCCCGATGCCGAGGTCGGCCGCGTGCTCGTCGGCAGCGCCGCCGATTCGGACGCCGCACTCACCTCCGGAGCGGCCGCGCTCGACGAGCTCGAACGCGCGGTGTCCGCCGCCGCGACCGGCGCGTCGCCCCCGCCGACCACCGCAGCCCGACGCAGCACCCGCGAGCGACCGGGCGCCCCCGGACACACCCGACCGACCGACCACGACGGACCTGGAGCACGACCGTGACCGACCTGCCCCCGAACCACCAGCACCCCGCGGTCGCCGTCGCCGATCCGCTCCGCGACGCCTTCGACCGCGTCCGCGCCGAGGTCGCCAAGGCCGTCGTCGGGCAGGAGGGCGCGGTGTCCGGCCTGATCGTCGGCCTGCTCGCGCAGGGGCACGTCCTGCTCGAGGGGGTCCCCGGTGTCGCGAAGACCCTGCTCGTGCGGAGCCTCGCGGCCGCGATGTCCCTGGACACGAAGCGGATCCAGTTCACGCCGGACCTCATGCCGGGCGACGTCACCGGCTCGCTCGTGTACGACGCGTCCACGGGCACGTTCCCGTTCCGCGAGGGCCCGGTCTTCACCAACGTGCTCCTCGCGGACGAGGTGAACCGCACCCCGCCGAAGACCCAGTCGGCGCTCCTCGAGGCCATGGAGGAGCGTCAGGTGAGCGTGGACGGCGACGCCCGCGCGCTGCCCGACCCGTTCTTCGTCGCCGCGACGATGAACCCGATCGAGTTCGAGGGCACCTACACGCTGCCGGAGGCCCAGCTCGACCGGTTCCTCATGAAGCTCACCCTCGAGGTGCCGCCGCGCGACGTGGAGTGGCAGGTGCTCCGACGTCACGCGGACGGCTTCGTCCCGCGGGACGTCTCGTCGGCGGGGATCGTCCCGGTCGTCGGACGCGACGAGGTGCTCGCCGCGCAGCAGGCCGTCCGCGGGGTCGGGGCCCGTGACGACGTCCTCGCCTACGTGGTCGACCTGGCGCGGGCCACCCGGCAGGTGCCGTCCGTCCGCGTCGGCGTCAGCCCACGTGGGGCGACCGCCCTCCTCGCTGCGGCGAAGGCCTGGGCGTGGATCACCGGCTACGACGCCATCACCCCGGACCACGTGCAGGCGATGGTCCTCCCCGTGTGGCGACACCGGCTCCGGGTTGCCGCGGACGCCGAGCTCGAGGGCGTCGGCGCCGACGGGGTGCTGCAGCAGGTGCTCGAACAGGTCCGGGTGCCGATCTAGTGGCGGTCAGCGGTCGCTTCGTCGCGCTCCTCGCGGTGGGCGTCGTCCCCCTCGTGCTCCTCGGGACGGGGTGGGGCGGGTTCGCCTGGGTGGCGGTCGTCCTCCTGGCGGCGACGGTCGACGTGGTGCTCGCCGCCGATCTCCGGCGTGTGCGGGTCGACCGGCGGATGCCCCGACTCGCCCGCCGCGACACCGTGGCCGACGGCACGCTCGTCCTCGCCAACGACGGCGGTCGGGCACTCCGCGCCGTCGTGCGCGACATGTGGGAGCCCTCGACCGGCCACGGCCCGACGCGCGTCCGGCTCACCGTCCCGTCCGGCGAGCGTCGCACCGCACGTGTCCGGTTCGCCCCGTTCCGCCGGGGCCGACGGCGGAGTGCCGGAGTCACCCTCCGCGCCTTCGGACCGCTCGGGCTGGCCGCGCGCCAGCGTGTCCTCCCGGCACCCGCGGAGCTCGTCGTCACGCCGCCGTTCCGGTCGCGCCGCCACCTGCCGTCGAGGCTCGCCCGGCTCCGCGAGCTCGACGGCGAGACGACGCTGCAGCTCCGCGGTCACGGCACCGAGTTCGACTCGCTCCGCGACTACGTCCGGGGCGACGACGTGCGCTCGATCGACTGGCGGGCGACCGCGCGTCGGCAGGACCTCGTGGTGCGGACGTGGCGGCCGGAGCGGGACCGCCGGGTCGTCGTCGTGGTCGACGCCGGACGCGCCGGGGCCGGACGCGTGGAGGACGAGCCCCGCCTCGACACCGCAATCGAGTCGGCACTGCTCCTCGGCGCCCTCGCCGCGGCGGCCGGGGACCGCGTGGACCTCGTCGTGCTCGACGACCGGGTCCGCGGCCGCGTCGCCGGAGCCACCCGCGCCGACGTCGTGCAGCGGTTCGGCGAGACCCTCGCGGAGGTCGAGCCCGGGCTCGCCGCGACCGACTGGGCTGCGGTGCCGGCCGCGGTGGACGCCGTGACGACCTCCCGTGCGTTCGTGGTGCTCCTGTCGAGCCTCGACTCGGTGGGCGCGTCCGGCGACCTGCTCGCCGTGCTGCCCCGGCTGACCGCGCGCCACACGGTGGTGGTGACGAGCGTCACCGACCCGGCCGTCGCTGCCGCCGCCCGCGGCGACGCTGCCGGTCCGGACGTCCACCAGGCACCCGCATCGGGGTACCCGGCCGACGGCGGACACGGGGGCCGACGACGGCGTGGACCGGCCACAGGTCGACGGGGGTCGACCGCCGGACGCGTGCCGCGCCTCCCGGCCGGCGGGACGGAACGCGACGTCTACCGCCGGGCCGCAGCGGAACGCACGCTGCTCGACGCCGACGGCGTGGCGGACGCTGCCCGGCGCACCGGTGCGGAGGTCGTCCGGGGCACCCCCGCGGCCGTGCCGCCCCTCGTTGCCGATGCCTACATCCGCGCGAAGGCGACCGGACGGCTCTGACGGCGGGTCAGCCGGCCGTCAGGGCCGTCGCACCGCGCTCGAACTCCTCGAGGTCGCCGCGCTCGCCCGCGCGGTGGGCACGACCGCCCACGACCCACTGGTAGACGAGGACCACCGCGAGCGCCAGTGTCCCGATGCCGATCTTGACCGGCCACGGCCAGGGCTGGCGCGTGACGACGCCCTCGACCAGCCCGGAGAGCAGCAGCGTGAGCGTCAGCCCGACGGCCACGATGATCAGCGCGCGGCCGTCCTCGGCGAGTGCCTGCGCCCGGGTGCGCGGACCGGGGGCCACCCACGACCAGGCGATCATGAGTCCGGCTGCCGCAGCGAGGAAGATCGAGTAGAGCTCGAGCTGCCCGTGCGGCGCGATGTAGAGGAAGAAGTCGCCCAGGCGGCCCTGCGAGTGCATCACCGCGCCGGAGACCCCGAGGCCGACCGCGTTCTGCACGATCGCGTACGGAACGAACAGGCCCGTGATGCCGAACGCGACCATGCTCGCGGCGATGTACGCGTTGTTCGTCCAGACCTGCGCGGTGAAGGCCCCGAGGCCGTGGTCCGAGTAGTAGTCGACGAAGTCCTGCGTGGCGTACCGCCGGAGCGCCTCGGGGGTCCCGAAGGTGTCGACCGCGCCGGGGGTCGTGCTGATCCAGACGCCGACGACGACCGCGACGGCCGCGGTGACGAGCGCGACCCAGATCGTCGTCCAGCGGATGCGGTAGAGCGCGGCCGGGAGCTGCACCGCGAAGAACGTGGTGACGGCCGACAGGGGGTCCACGGGGGTGCCCGTGAAGCGCAGTCGTGCCCGGAAGAGCGTCAGGGACAACCGGTCCCCCGTGGCCGTGCGCGGGGCGGCGCCACGGATGCGGGCGAGGTCGGTCGCGGCCTCCTGGTACGCGGACACCAGGGCGTCGACGTCGGCGCCGGAGCGGTGGCGCCGCCGGGCGAGCCGGTCGAGCTCCTGCCAGCGGTCACGGTGCACGTCCGCGTAGGCCTCGAGGTCCACGGTTCCCCCCTGGGTGGTCCGGTCGGTGTGGTCCGGTCGGTGTGGTCCGGTCGGTGTGGTCCGGTCGGTGTGGTCCGGCTCGTGCCGTGCGGCACGGGCGGTCCGGTTCGTGCGGTCCGGCTCGTGCCGTCCGGCGCCGGTCTCCGACAGAATGATCCCATGTCGAAGCCGAACGCGTCGCGCGACCTCGCCGACGGCCGGTTCGTCCGGGCCCTCGACGACACCGCGGACGAACTCGTCGTCGGCGAGGCCGTCGCGCTCGACGTGCAGCCCGCGGGCATCGCACTCCGCTTGGCGGCGGCGCTCCTCGACGCCGCCTGCCTGGTCACGCTGTACGTCATGCTCCTGCTCGGGCTCGCACGGGTGGTCCCCCGCGGCGTCGACACCGGGTGGGTCGCCGCGTTGCAGATCGTGGTGGCCGTGCTGGTCCTGGTGCTCGTGCCGGCGGCGGTCGAGACGACGACCCGGGGCAAGAGCGTCGGTCGCTACGCCCTCGGCACGCGGGTCGTGCGCACCGACGGCGGGGCCATCGGCTTCCGGCACGCGTTCGCGCGGGCGCTGGTCGGGCTGCTGGAGCTGTGGGGCTCGCTCGGGTCCGTGGCGCTGCTGGTGGCGCTGTTCGGCTCGCGTCCGAGACGCCTCGGTGACCTCCTCGCCGGTACCGTCGTGCAGCACGAACGCACACGCCGGCAGCAGGACCCCGTCGTGCTCCTGCCCGTCGAACTCGCGGGGTGGGCGCGGGTGGCGGACGTCTCGGCGCTCCCCCAGCGGCTCGAGAACCGCCTGGGTGCGTTCTTCCGCGGGGCCGCCGACATGCGGCCGGACCACCGCGCGGCCACGGCGCAGTCGCTCGCCGCGGCCGTCGCCGGGTACGCGCACCCGGTGCCGCCGGTCCCCGCGGAGGTCTTCCTCGCCGGGGTCGTGGCGCTCCGGCGCGAGCGTGACCTGCGCGCGCTGCGGGGTCGGGCGGCGACCATCGCCGCGGCCGCTGCGACGGCGAGCGCGCGACCGCCGGGCTTCCCGCGCTGAAGCCGGGCGCGGCGGGCGGTCACGACTCCCCGCTCACCTCCGACCGCCGGTCACGACCCGTCGCTCAGGACGCGGACGACCGACGCTCCGCGACCACCCGACGCCGAGCACACGGGGAGTCGCGACCGCCCGGGGCCGACGGCGAGCGCGCGACCGCCGGGCTTCCCGCGCTGATGCCGGGCGCGGCGGGCGGTCACGACTCCCCGCTCACCTCCGACCGCCGGTCACGACCCGTCGCTCAGGACGCGGACGACCGACGCTCCACGACCACCCGACGCCGAGCACACGGGGAGTCGCGACCGCCCGGGGCCGACGGCGAGCGCGGCCCCGCCCAGGCGGCAGTGCGCCCGAGCGGCCCCGCCCGACCCGCCCAGCCGCTCAGTACCGGTAGTGGTCGGGCTTGTACGGCCCCTCCACCGGCACGCCGATGTACGCCGCCTGCTCCGGGCGCAGCGTCGTCAGCTGCACCCCGAGCGCGTCGAGGTGCAGCCGCGCCACCTTCTCGTCGAGGTGCTTCGGCAGCACGTACACCCCCGTCGGGTACTCCGACCGCCGGGTGTGCAGCTCGATCTGCGCGAGGACCTGGTTCGTGAACGAGTTGCTCATCACGAAGGACGGGTGCCCGGTGGCGTTGCCGAGGTTCATCAGGCGGCCTTCGCTCAGCACGAGGACCGATCGACCGTTCGGCAGGCGCCACTCGTGCACCTGCGGCTTGATCTCGACCTTCTCCGCCCCGGGCAGGGACTCGAGGCCGGCCATGTCGATCTCGTTGTCGAAGTGGCCCACGTTCGCCACGATCGCGAGGTGCTTCAGGGCGAGCATGTCGTCCACCCCGACGACCCCGAGGTTGCCGGTGCACGTGACGACGACGTCCACCTCGCCCGCGACGTCGGCCAGACGGGCGACCTGGTAGCCGTCCATCGCCGCCTGCAGCGCGCAGATCGGGTCGACCTCGGACACGATCACCCGGGCGCCCTGACCCCGGAGGGCCTCGGCCGCGCCCTTGCCGACGTCGCCGTACCCGACGACGAACGCCACCTTGCCGCCGATGAGCACGTCCGTCGCGCGGTTCAGGCCGTCCGGCAGCGAGTGGCGGATGCCGTACTTGTTGTCGAACTTCGACTTCGTCACGGAGTCGTTGACGTTGATGGCGGGGAACTTCAGCGTGCCGTCGCGGAACAGCTCGTACAGGCGGTGCACGCCGGTCGTGGTCTCCTCCGTGACGCCCTCGACGTCGGCGGCGATCCGGGTCCAGCGGTCCCCCGAGTCCCGCAGCGACGCCGCGACGGTGTCGAGGACGATCCGCCACTCGGCGCTCGCGTCCGCGGCCGGCTCCGGCGCACGACCGGCAGCCTCGGCGTCCGCGCCGGTGTGGACGAGCATCGTGGCGTCACCACCGTCGTCGAGGATGAGGTTCGGACCGATCCAGTCCGCACCGGCCGCCGACGCCTCGGCGCTCCAGTCGAAGATGCGGTTCGTGCACCACCAGTACTCCTCGAGCGTCTCGCCCTTCCACGCGAACACCGGCACGCCGGCGGGTTCCGCGGCGGAGCCGGTGGGCCCGACGACGACGGCCGCAGCCGCCTCGTCCTGGGTCGAGAAGATGTTGCAGCTCGCCCAGCGCACCTGCGCTCCGAGGGCGACGAGGGTCTCGATGAGCACCGCCGTCTGCACGGTCATGTGCAGTGACCCGGTGATGCGGGCGCCGGCGAGCGGTTGCGAGGGGCCGAACTCCTCGCGGAGGGACATCAGGCCCGGCATCTCGTTCTCGGCGAGGCGGATCTGGTGGCGTCCGGCCTCGGCCAGGGAGAGGTCGGCGACGCGGAAGGCTGCTGCGGTGCGGGCTTCGGTGGGCATGCGGTCAGTCTTCCACGCACGCGTCCGCGCGCGGTGTGCGCGACGCGGTGCGACGCGATCGGCCGGGAGGCACGGTGCGCGACCCGACGTCGGTCACGCGGGCAGCGCCTCCAGGCCGGCGCGTCAGTCGGCCTCGCGGAGCGGCTCGCGTCGCACGACGCGCCACCCGCGGGGCACGCGCAGTCGCGCGGCGTGCCGCGCGCAGAGGTCGTACCCGTGCGGTTCGACCCGGGTCGAGAGCGGCCCGACGACGACCATCGAGTCGGCGTAGTCGTACGTGAGGGTCGCCGACGCGCTCGCGCCACAGGCGACCTTGCTGCAGATCCGTACGTCCATACCGCCTCCGACCCTACCGGGTGCGCCCCGGGCGGCCCGTCGCGCGTACGATGACGGGATGCGTCGCAAGCCCCCGCTCGTCACCCCGGTCGACCGAGGCCGGGGCCGTTCCCGCCACGGACGCGGCGGCCGGTCGAGCGTGACCGGGCCGGACCTCGCGCCGCTCGTCACCCGTGCCGAGACGTTCGACCGGATCGTCGGCGACACCGCGCACTACCTCGTGCAGCTGTGGTCCGACGAACTCGCCGGCGTGGTGTTCCAGGTCGCGGACATGCCGACGGACCAGACCATCCCGGAGCGCATGCCCCGGTGGCGGGTGGACCGCGCCGGACGGCGGGTGACGATCTTCCGGATCCCGGTCGAGCGGGTGACCCGACGACCCGAGAAGGACGACGTCGACCGACGGATCGTCATCGAGACCGCGGTGTTCCGCGCCGTGGGCGAGCTGATCGACAAGGACCCGTGGGACCTGGCGCCGGACCGCTACCGGCACTGGTGACGGCGGCCCGCCCCGGGACGGAGTCCGCGGCGGTCGCCGGAGACCCCGGTCAGGGGTAGACGCGCACCGGTGTGGAGACCGCCGTCGACGGACGGATCGGGTACCCCGCGATCCCCTCGTCGTCCTGGTACGTGACCCCGCCGACGAGTCCCTCGGCGCCCTCGATGCGCAGCTGCGTCGCCGTCGGTGCCGTGAAGGTCGCGGTCGCGCCGGACACGACCGTCAGCTCCTGCACGCGGTCACCCGAGGTGACGGTGACGTCGGCGTCCCGCTGCGTCGGGTTCACGAGCGACATCCGGGCGCCGCCACCGGGTGCGATCGCGGTGACGACGTCGTCGCCGAGCGGCTCGGCGGACGCGAACCAGCCGAGGTCGGTCGCGCCGCCCTGCGTCGGGGTCGTCGTCCGGGCCCCGGCCACGACGGGCACCGTCGAACTGACCGTGAACGAGTACCGCCCGTCCGGGAAGTCGTCCAGGGCGACGTCGGTCACGATGCCCGGCTCGGCGGTGGCGTTCACGGTGGAGCCGCCACCGTCCGCCGTGGTGATGCCGACGGAGACGCGGGCGGTCGCGGTGCCGGGGACGAAGAGCCGGAGGACCGGGGCCGCGTCGGCGGTGTCGTCACCGCGCTGCGCGGCCTCCGCGCCGCTCAGGACGACGCCCGGGATCACCTGCGACGTGCTCGGCGCGGCACCGCCGGAGACGATGTCGAACCCGCCGGGGGTGAGCGTCCGGACGACGGTCTCCTGCATGTGCGCGACGATCTGTCCGCCCGACGACTCGACGTGGACGACGGTGGACCCCTGGTCCGAGACGAACCCGGACAGCGGGACGACCTTCTGGCTGTTCGGCGCGACGACGATGCCGGTCGTGCCCGGTGCCGACACCTCGCCGGCGGCGTCGTAGATCGACAGGTCGACGGTGGCGTTCACGTCGGTCGGGTTGGAGAGCGTGATGAGGCTGGTGCGACCGGTCTCGGTCGACCCGCCCACGAGCCACGTCGACTGCGCCGGGTCGTCGCAGGACGCCGCGCCGACACCGACGAGGTCGCCGTCGGAGACGCTCTGGTAGCTGCTGCCCGCGACCTGCGGCGTCGTGGAGCCGGCCGGGGCGGTGAGGAGCCGCGGATCGCTCGAGCCGGAGGCCGACGCGTCGAGGTCCGAGCGCTCGACGGTGTCCCCCGTCGTGGCGGTCGCGATCGTGGCGCTGCCGACCGCGGTGGCCTTCGTGGCGTCGTTGCCGGCGTCGTCGGACAGCCGGAGCGCGTCGCCGGCGCAGACGCGCTCGGCGTCGGCGGCGACGGGGGTCACGGTCTGCCCGGCGGGACGACCGGGCGTCGAGGCGGTCCCGAGCGCGTGCGCCGCCGTCACGGTGCCGGCGGCGACGACGACCGCGACCGCGGTGGCCGTGCCGCGGACGAGCCAGCGGCGGACGGTCGAGGGGGTGCTGGCGCTCATTCGTCGCGCTCCTCGTCGAAGGTGGTCGCGGGCTCCTCGGCCTCGATGCGGTTCGAGGTGGCACGGCGTCGGCGGGGCGCGGTCGGCACCGCGAGCAGGGCGGCTGCACCGAAGACCACGCCGAGGACGACCAGGTAGGCGACGTGCGTCGCGTGGGCGGCCGCCGAGCCGGTGGACGTCCGGTCGACCGTGCCGTCGAAGTGGAAGAGCTGGCCGCTCGGCGTCTCACCGATGCTGGTGAAGAGGGCGTTCTGCCCGATCGCCCCGGCGGCGCGGTCGTGCACCGCCTGCGCCTCGGGCGAGGAGCCGGCGTCGTCGAGCAGGACGAAGCTCACCCCGAGCGAGCGGAGCGCCGGGCGCGGGTCGTAGCCGCTCCGGCTCGCCAGGTTGCCCGCGAGCGTGGTGAGCTGCTCGCCCGCACGGCTCAGGGACAGCGCCGTCGACTCGAGCGTCGACTGGTCGTCGAGCGTCGAGCCCTGACCACGCTCGAGTGCCACGGACAGTGACCCGTCCGGCTGCGGGTCGACGACGAGCGTGCCGACGTCGGGGTTCGCCTGCGCCTCGGCGTTGACGTAGGCGCTGAGGACGCGTCCGCTGGTCGGCTGGATCGCGGCGGTCTGCAGGTAGAAGGCCGCGAAGGCCGGCGCGACCGTCACGCCCGCGAGCACCGTCGCCACGAGTGCCGCGACGGGAGCGGTCCGCGGCAGGACGTCGAGCCCGATGCATGCTGCGGCGACGATCCCGAGCCAGGAGACGCTGAGCCCACTGCCCGGCCAGATGATCGTGGTCGTGGACCCGACGCCGGTGACCGCGAGCTGCGTGGCACCGAACGCGGTGGCGTACCCGAGCAGGGCCAGGACGAGTGCGGCGCCGGCGACCGACCACCGGTGCCCGAGCATCGCCCCGAGCGCGGCGGCGGCGACCGGGAGCGCGAGGACGGCCATGGCGACCGGCAGCACCCACACCGGGAGCCCGAGCGGCGCGGACGCCTGCAGCCAGCCGCTCCAGTCCGGCACCGGCTGCCCGATCGCGAGCTGGAAGGCCGAGGGCGCGCGGGTGGCGGACGGCACACCGGGGTCGGCGAAGACGGCGAGCGGGTTGCCCCGCGCGACCTGTGCGAGCACGAGCGGCAGGAAGAGCACCGCGGCGGGGACCGGGACGAACACCCGACGGTGCGCGCGTCGCCAACCGACGACGAGCGAGACGAGCCAGGCGACGAGGAGCACGGGCAGCAGCGACGGCGCCGAGGCCGCCACGACGGCGAAGAGGATCGCGGCCCCGGACGCCCACGCCCACGAGCGGTGGGCCTCGAGGAGCGCGAGGAAGAGCCACGGCAGCGTCAGGTGCGCGATGACGGCCCCGAGGTGGCCGCTCGTGACCGCACCGACGAGCGTCGGCGCGATCGCGTACAGCGCAGCCCCGACGACCGGCACCCAGGCGCGCGTGGTGACCTTGCGGACGGCGAACCAGGCACCGAGCGCCGACACCGGGAACGCGAGCAGCACCACGAGCACCACCGAGGTCGACGGCGACCAGAACGTGATCGAGCCGAGGACCGCGACCACCGCCGTGAAGGGGTCGCTCGGGCCGGTGAAACCGGTGCCGATCGAGTGCCAGCCGTAGCCGACGTTCTGCCAGAGGCGTCCGACCGTCGTCGACAGCGGCAGGAGTCCCCCGCCGGTGAGGGCCGGCGAGCCGAGCAGCGGGAACAGCGTGACGACGCTCAGAACCGCGGCCGCGAGGACGACCCACACGCCGCCGTCGCCGAGGAAGGAGGCGCGGGCGATCGGGGCGTCCTCGACCCGCGCGAGTTCGACGTCGCGGGAGGTCGTCCGCCGCTCGTGGACCCGGCGCCAGCTCACGCGGAGCGGCTCGACGGCAGCCCAGCCCACGGAGCGGTTCCGCGCCAGCACCTTCCGCGAGCGACCGGTGCCGCCGCCGAACGCGACCGCGAAGGCCGCCGCGAGTTCGCCGCTCACGGCGGCCGGGTGCTTCGCGACGAGGTGGCCGACCGCCCGCCCCACCGCGAACGGCACGAGCATCAGCCAGTGCAGCCAGAGCAGCCCGGCCGGCGCGTAGGTCATGCGGCGGTGCAGCTGCGCCTGTCGGTGCATCCGGACGCGCTTGCCTTCGGTGAGGCGCTTGCGGCCGAACTCCTCCACCGGGCCAGCGCTCGTGATCCGCGCCTCCGGCACGACGGCGACGCGGTGGCCGGCCAGTCGGGCTCGGACGCAGAGGTCGAGCGCGGCGTCGACGTCGGGCAGCGCCGGGTCGAACCCACCGAGCTGCTCCCAGACCGAGCGCCGCACGAGCATGCCCGCCGCCGCGACGCCGAGCACGTCGGTGTGGCGGTCGTGCTGCCCCTGGTCCAGCTCGTCCTGCACGAGCACGAGCGAGCGACCGGTCCGGGTCATGCTCTCGCCGAAGTCGCGGATCTTCGACGGGTCGTCGTCGTGCACGAGCTTCGGTCCGGCGACGACGACCGACGGGGCGATCTCCACCGCGGTGAGGAGCTCGGCGAGCGCGGTCGGCGCGGGCGCGTTGTCGTGCCCGAGGAACCACAGCCACTCGTCGACGGGCCCGTCGGCGTCCACGGGGCGGACCTCGCGCACGCCCGCGGCGACGGCCTGGGCGAACGTCCGGTGCCCCGGGAGGCGGACGAGTTCGGCGGAACCGCCGAACGCGAGGTCGGCGGTCGAGCCGTCGGTCGATCCGGCGTCGACCACGACGAGCCCTTCGGGGTGACGGGTCTGCCGGGCCAGCGCGTCGAGGGTGCGGTCGAGGTGGTCGCCGCCGTCGGCGGCGACCAGGATCGCGGTGACACGGGGCTGGGAGGCACTGGGCTGCATGACGGGCGTCACTCTACGGTCTGGAGGCACGTGCTCCGTCGCGGACGACGGCGTGCCGTGAACCTGTGGAGGTCATCACCGCACGGTGTGAGCCGGACGTTGTCCGGGCCTCCCGTCGGGCGGCTAGGCCCGTTTGCGCAGCTTGCGACGCTCGCGCTCGGAGAGACCGCCCCAGATGCCGAAGCGCTCGTCGTTCTCGAGCGCGTACTCGAGGCACTGCGCCCGGACCTCGCACGAGGTGCAGATCTTCTTCGCCTCGCGCGTCGATCCGCCCTTCTCCGGGAAGAACGCCTCCGGGTCGGTCTGCGCGCACAGCGAGTCCGCCTGCCAGGCGAGGGGGTTCTCCTCGTCGTCGGTGTCGGGACGCCGCACGCCCGGGACGCCGAGCGACACGGGGTCGACGTGCCAGTCCTCCGGAACTCCGGCGCTGAAGTCGGAACCGTTCACCCTGATCACCCCTGACGTCTCGTGACGGACCACGACGGGTTGCCGTCGTTGCCTGTAATTACAGCGGTGTCATTCGCCAGGTGTCAAGTCGCGGATCATAGAAGCCGCTGACCGTTCCGGCGTGTCATGTCCCCCGTACGGGCGTGTCGCCCGCGTTCTGTCCGGGCTTCGGGGGACAAGCCGGTCACACTCGGGACACGCTCCGGCGCGCCTCCCACGCACTCGACACCATCTCGTCCAGGGAGTGTCGCATCGCCCATTCGAGGTCGCGGGCAGCCGCCTCTCCGGTCGCGACGATGCGCGCCGGGTCGCCGGGACGCCGCGGAGCGACCTCGGGCTCGAAGGCGATTCCGGTGCCGGCCGCCATGGCGTCCATGATCTGGCGGACGCTCACGCCGTCGCCGCTGCCGAGGTTGTAGGCGCGCTCCAGCGGCTCCCCCGCCTCGAGCTTCCGCGCGGCGACCGCGTGCGAGTGGGCGAGGTCGGCGACGTGCACGTAGTCGCGGACGCAGGTGCCGTCCGGCGTCGGGTAGTCGTCGCCGTTGATGCGCGGGGTGCGCCCGGCGAGCAGCGCGTCGAACACGAGCGGGAAGAGGTTGTGCGGGCTCGCGTCGTAGAGGTCCGGCTCCCCCGACCCGACGACGTTGAAGTAGCGGAGCGACGTCGTGGTGAAGCCGCGGGCGACCTCCATGTCCCGGAGGAGCCACTCGCCGATCAGCTTCGACTCGCCGTACGGCGACTCCGGCGCCTTCGGTGTGGACTCGACGACCGTGTCGACGTCCGGGGTGCCGTAGACGGCCGCACTCGACGAGAAGACGACCTTCGTGACGTCCTGCTCGGCCATCGCGCGGAGCAGGGTCGTCATGCCCGTGACGTTCTGCTCGTAGGTGTGCAGCGGGCGCTCCACGGAGACCCCGGCGTACTTGAAGCCCGCGACGTGCACGACGCCCGTGACGGCGTGCTCGCGGAGCGTCCGTGCCACGAGGTCGCCGTCGAGGATCGTGCCCTCGACGAACGGCACGTCGTCCGGCACGAAGGCGCGGAAGCCGCTCGACAGGTCGTCGAGCGCGACGGTGTCGATGCCGGCACCCCGGAGCGCGCGGACGACGTGGGACCCGATGTACCCGGCACCGCCGGTGACCAGCCAACTCATGCTCGCCACGCTAGCGGACCGGCCGGGTCGGCAGGGCCGTCAGGGCTGCGAGTTCACGCGCCGGTCGCGATGAAGACGGTGGACGTCAGGCCCGAGGTCGCGTCCGCCTCGACCGTGACGTCGCCCTCGTCGGGGGTGACGTAGCAGCTCTCCCCCTGGCGGAGCAGGGTCGCGCTCGTCGCACCGACGAGCGTCACCACCCCCTCGGTGCAGATCGCGATGGAGGGGCCGTGCAGCGGTGCCACGCCGCCCGTGCCGAGCCCGACCGGCCCGCCGTCGCCGGTGACCCGCACGAGCGCGAAGCCCACACCGTCCGGCGCGAACCGGTCGACCCCGGGCGCGAGGTGCTCCGGCTCGAGGACCGGTGCCGGGTACGCCGTGAAGTCGAGGACGTGCAGGAGCTCGGGGACGTCGACGTGCTTCGGGGTGAGCCCGCCACGGAGGACGTTGTCCGACGGCGCCATGAGCTCGATGCCGAGCCCGTCGAGGTACGCGTGGATGTTCCCGGCGGGCAGGTACATGGACTCGCCCGTCCGGAGCGTCACACGGTGCATGAGCAGCGAGACGACGATGCCGGGGTCGTCCGGGTACGCCTCGGCGAGGTCGCGGACGGTGCGGACGTTCGGGCCGGCGGCGTCGTCCGGCACCGTGGTCGCGAGGTCGCTCACCGCCCGGACCACCGCGAGCGCGCCCTCGTCGGCGGTCTCGAGCCAGCGGACGGTGTCCTCGAGGCCCTGCCCGAGGTGCGCGACCAGCGGGCCGAGACGTCCGGACCCCGCGTCCAGGCGCTCGACGTCCGCGAGGGTCTCGGCGACCGGCCGGAAGCCGCTCAGCGCCTCGAACCGCTCGCTCAGCGCCACGACGAGTTCGGGCTTCGGGAACGGGTCCTTGTAGTTCCGCGCGGGGTCGTCGACCGGGACGCCGTCCGCTTCCTCGCGGTCGAAGCCCTCCCGCGCCTGCTCCGGGGTCGGGTGCGCCTGGAGCGACAGCGGTGCGGCGGCTGCGAGCACCTTGAGGAGGAACGGCAGCCCGGTGCGGCCCGCCCCCAGCGCCGCCTCCGGCTCGGCGGCGATCCAGTCGAGGAGCGTGTCGGCACCACCGACCGTCGCCGGGTTCACCACGACGCTCGGGCTGCCGGGGTGCGCCCCCAGCCACAACTCCGCCTGGGGGGCCCCGGTGACGGTGCGGCCGAGGAGCTCCGGGATCGCGGTGACGGACCCCCAGGCGTAGTCGCGCGGGGTGTTGGTGATGCCGAGGAACATGCGGCGAGCCTACCGGCGGGCGCGCGACGGTAGCCTGACGGGGTGACGAACACGTGGCCGCTGGCACGAGGGACGGTTCCGGAGCGGGAGGCGTTCGCGTTCGCGAGCACCCTGCTCGGTGTGGTGTTCGCCGGTGACGCCCTGCCGAACACCCTGACCTGGGTCGGTGCCGGGATCCTGTGGGGCGCGGTGGCCGTCTGGGGCGTCACGATCCTCGTCCGCGCCCGCCCGCCGATCTCCCGCACCCCCCGGTCGCTCTGGTTCTTCCTCGCGTGGTGCCTGCTGTCGCTCGTCTGGTCCCACTGGCGCTACGCCACCCTGCCGAGCATCGTCGTCCAGGTCGTCTGCGCCGCGGTGGCGTTCGCGGTCGCCTCGACCCTGAGCTGGCGCCGCATCCTCGACGCGACGAGCCTCGCGATGCGGTGGGTGCTCATGCTCTCGCTCGTGTTCGAGGCGTTCGTGGCGGTCGTCCTCCGGCACCCGATCGCGCCGGTGTGGACCGACTACGGCGACGCGAAGATCCCCGATGCGTTCTACTTCTCGCGCGCCGAGCTGTTCACCGGCGGCCGCATCCAGGGGCTGCCGGGCAACGCGAACCTGCTGGCCATGGTCGCGCTCCTCGCGGCGGTCGCCGTTGCCGTGCAGTGGGCCGAGGGACGCATCCGGCGTGCCCGGGCGATCGGCTGGCTGTCCGTCGCCGCGGTCGTGTTCCTGCTCACCCGGTCGTCCACGGTCGCCGCGGCCGCCGTCGTCGTCGCGCTCGTCCTGGTCGTGGCGCTCTGGGTCCGGCGGACCCCGACCGAGCGCCGCACGCCGCGCTACCTGGTCGTCCTGCTCGTCGCCGTGGTCCTCGCCGTCGTCGGGTACGTGGCGCGGGGCGCGGTGTCCGAACTCCTCGGCAAGGGGTCCGACGCCACCGGCCGCGGGGAGATCTGGGCGAAGGTGCTCGGCCTCGTCGACCAGCACCCGGTGCTCGGCTGGGGCTGGATCGGCTACTGGTGGCCGGGCATCCCGACGCTCGCGGACCTCGCGCACCGCAAGGGCGTGACGTACCTCCAGGCACACGACGCGTACCTCGACGTCTGGATGCAGACGGGGATCATCGGGCTCCTGCTCTTCCTCGTCTACGTCGTCACCACGCTGCACCGGGGGTGGGCCGGCGCGACCAGGATCGGCTACGACGCGCGCCTCGAGCAGCGGTCGTTCGACCCGGTGTCGCTGTTCCCCCTGCTCGTCGTCGTCGCGCTCCTCGTGCAATCGGTAGCCGAGTCGCGGCTGCTCTACCAGGGCAACTGGATCCTGTTCGCGCTCATCGCGATCAAGTCCCGGATCGTCCTCGTCGGCGACGAACCGGTGTCCGTCGGGGACGGCCCGCGCACCCCGCCGACGCGCCGCGAGTTCCGCTGGGCGTCGACGGACGATCGCGCGCTCCGCGACTGACCCGCCGATCCGCCGGTCCCCGCAGCGTGACCGACGAGGGCGCAGCACGGCCCGCACCCTCACCGCAGCCGGGCGCAGTCGATCCGGGTCCCCCACGGCGCCGTCTCGACCCGCACCGACGCGAGCGCCGGATCGGCACGGCACGACGCCGCTGCGCGGGCGACCTGCGGAGCCCACTCGGGTCCGTCCGCCCGCCGTGACGGCTGCGGCTCGTGGTCCAGGGCGACCGGCGCTGTCCCGGCGACCGCCGAGCCGACGACCACCGCGACCGCGCACCAGCCGAGGGCGGTCCCGGTGAGCCGCACCGCGCCTCCCGGCCGGGTCGTGACGGGCCGACGAGCGCCGCCCCACGTGATGAGGACGCCTGCTGCCGTCGCGATCGCGGACAGCAGCAGGAGGCCGCTGGCGGCCCCGTAGCGCAGGGGCGGCGCGTCGACCATGCCCGGCGCGGGTCCGGACCACGGCCGGTCCGCCCCGTTCACCCAGAGGGCACCCGCCCACACGACGACCGAGCCGACGGTCAACGCGACGACGAGGACGCGTGCCCGCCACGACCCGACGGCGACCGCCGCGACGAGGAGCACGCCGACGGCCGCCGCGGGGACGAGCACGACGGCCCAGCCGTGGTCGAGCACCGCACGGACCACCTCGCCGACCCGGGCGTGCAGGAGTCCGCCGAACGGCTGCAGGAACCACCCGGCGACGACGTCGCGCCACGACGCGACACCCGGGTCGAGGCGCCGGGGCGTGACGGCCGACACGGCGACCTGCGCGGCCACGCCGAGCACCGCGACGACCGTGACGGGCAGTGGCCGGAGGCCCACGCGACGCTCACCGACGGGTCCGTCGGGCACCCACGCGAGGAGCAGCAACGGCAGGAAGAGCGCGGTCTGCGGCTCGGTGAGCGTCACCGCCGCGGTGACGGCCGCGAGCCCCACGGCGGACCACCAACGGCGCGGACGGTACGCGAACACCCACGGTGCGAGGGCGAGCAGGTACCAGTGCAGGTTCGCCGCGTTGCCGGCGATCTCGACCGGCGCGAGCGGCAGGAGCGCCGGGACCGCGGCGAGCAGCGCGCGGAGCGGCCAGGGGTGGACCACGTCGCGCGCGAGGACCGAGACGAGCGCGGCCGCCCCGCCGACGACGAGGCAGGACCCCAGGGAGAGCACGACGGCGTAGTGGGCCACCGGGAACACCCATGCGACGTCGACGAGCAGGCGCGGCAGGAGGTGGAGGTAGCCGGCGTACGGCTCGAGGAGGTCGAGGGGGCCGTCCGCGGCACGGTCGCGCCAGAACACCCCGCCGTCCTCGGCCCACACCGTCCGGGCAGCGACGGGCCCGAGACGCCACCAGCCGACGAACGTCACCACGACCCCGACGAGCCCGGCGGCGCCGACCGTCCGGACCGAGCGCCAGCGCTGCACGACTGGATGGTACGGCGATATCGCGTTTCGTGGATGGAGGGCGCGACCAGAGCGGAGCGTGCCCTCGGCCGAGGTACGACAAGATGGACGGGTGACGGACAGCCGGGTGACGAGACGCGTGCTCGCGCGCCGCTACCTCTCGGCCTGGATCGGGTTCTCCGCCGGCGGTCGCTTCAGCCAGGCGCTCGCGACCGTGATCGTCCTCTTCGCGTTCGGGGAACCGACGGTCACGGCGCTCGTCGGTGACGCCGGGACCTGGGCAGTGCTCGTCACCCTCGTCGTGCTCGCCGGCCTCAGCCTGCTGGGGCAGCGCTACCGCATCGAGTGGCACGGCGTGCTCCCCCTGTCCCTGCTGGCGTTCGTCGGGTACTGCGCGCTCAGCGTCCTGTGGAGCGAGTACTCCTGGGTCGCGCTGCGGGGCCTCACCGCCACGGTGTGCTTCGTCGGGCTCGGGCTCTACCTGGCGCTCGGCCGTGACCTCGTGCAGGTCATCCGCGCCTCCGGGGACGCCTTCCGCATCCTGCTCGTCGTCGCCCTCGGTCTCGAGGTCCTCTCCGGGCTGGTGCTCGACGTCCCCTTCCCCGCCTTCGGCATCCGCGGCGACATCGCCTACGGCGGTCCGATCCAGGGCATCGGCGGCACCCGCAACTTCATGGGGTTCATCGCGGCCATGGCACTCGTGACCTTCGTCGTCGAGTTCCTGACGCGGTCGGTCTCCGTCTGGCGGGCGGTCGCGTCCACCGCGCTCGCGGTCATCGCGCTCATGCTCGTGCAGTCCCCCATCACCGGCCTCGCGATGATCGCCCTCGCCGTGACCGCGCTGGCCCTGTGGTCCCTGCGGCACGCCCGACCCGGCGCACGGCCGGTCGTGAACGCCGTGCTCGGTGTGGTGGTGCTCGCGATGCTCGTCGTCGGCGTCGTCGCCCGGCACCGGGTGCTCGCCGAGATCGGCGCGGCCGGCGGCACCGCGACCCGGCTCGACCTCTGGGCGCAGATCCGGGCGCTCACCGCGCAGTTCCCGATCCAGGGCTGGGGCTGGGTGGGGACCTGGCCGCAGGAGGCGGTCGTCCCGTACGTCACCTTCATCGACCCCGCGGGGCAGCGCTTCACGTCCGGGCTCAACGCCTTCGTCGACGCGTGGCTGCAGATCGGGCTCGCGGGCACGATCCTGCTCGGGATCACCGCGCTCCTGGCCTTCGCCCGGGCCTGGGTCACGGCGACGACGTTCCCCGGGGTGGCGTACGTGTGGCCGGCGGCGGTGCTGGTGCTGCTCGCGGTGACGAGCACGGCCGAGAGCTACCTCCTGCACGGGGCCGGGCTGCTGTTCTTCGTGACCGTGCTCGTGGTCGCGGCACGTCGGCGGTCGTGGCGGCGCCACCTCCCCCGCGTCTGACCCGGGCGCTGCGGTCCGGCCTGGAGGCGCGGCTCGGCTCCGTCCCGCCGGTGCGGCGCGGCAGGTCCTCGGTCGCGCACGCACCTTCCCGTCGCGAACGCGATCACCGGTCAGGACGAGCGTTCCCGGTCGTCCGGGAGGACCAGGAACGCCCGGAACAGCCAGGCGCGCCCGGGACGACCAGGCACGCGGTCGGCGACGGTCAGGCCGTGCGGCGACGACCGAAGCGCCGCTGGACGCCCCACTGCGTGACGCGGAGCATCGCCTCGACCACGATGCCGCCGCTCATCTTCGAGACCCCGTGCACGCGGTCGCGGAAGCGGATCGGCACCTCGACGATCCGGCCGCCCTGTGCGTCGACCCGGAGCGTCATGTCGACCTGGAAGCAGTAGCCCTTCGAGTCGATCGCGTCGAGGTCCATCGCGGCGACCGCTCCGGCGCGGTACACCCGGAAGCCCGCGGTGACGTCGCGCACGCCGATGCCGAGCACGATCCGTGCGTAGGTGTTCGCGCTCCGGCTCAGCACTTCGCGCCGCAGCGGCCAGTCGACGACCGAGCCGCCGGCGACCCACCGTGAGCCGATCGCGAGCAGGACGCGGTCGTCGGCGAGCACGGCGTCGATCATCGCCGGGAGGCGGTCGGCGGGGTGCGACCCGTCGGCGTCCATCTCGACGAGCAACGGGTAGCCACGCTCGAGCCCCCACCGGAAGCCCGCCACGTAGGCGGTGCCGAGTCCCAGCTTGCCCGACCGCTCGAGCAGGTGGACGCGGTCGTCCTCCGCGGCCAGGGCACGGACGACGTCGGCGGTTCCGTCCGGGCTGCCGTCGTCGACCACGAGCACGTGGGCCGACGGCACGGCGGCGACGACGGCGGCCAGGATGGCGCGGACGTTCTCCGCCTCGTCGTACGTCGGGATGACGACGAGGGCGGTCGGGGTCTCGAGCGTCACCGGTTCTGCAGGCGCCGCTTGATCTTGCCCGCGACGGCCCGCGGTCCCTCGGTGCGGAAGTAGTGCACCGCGCGGCCGAGGTCGTGCCGCACGCCGTAGGTCTTCTTCCGGTCCGGCACGCGCACGCGCATCTCGTGCGGGGTGACGGCGGTGCCGGCGTCGCGCACGGACTTGTCGGCGGCACGGATCGGGTTCCGGCAGAACTCGACGAGCGGCTCGAGCACGTTCTCCCACGTGAACTGCTCACGGATCCGGTCGACGTTGCCGATGAACTCGGCGCGGGCCTTCTTGTCGAACAGCGCCGTCTCGAGGGCGTCGGCGAGCCCGGCGACGTCCTGCTCGTGCACCGCGATGCCGAGGCGCTCCGCCGCGACCAGGTCGCCGAAGGAGTCCCCGGCGGTGGTGACGATCGGGAGACGCGCCCACAGGTAGTCGAGGATGCGGGTGCGGAACGAGAACGTGGTCTCGAGGTGCTCGTAGTGCGTGGAGACGCCGGCGTCGGCCTCGAGGAGGTACGCGCCGCGCTCCTCGTAGGGGATCCAGGTGTCGTTGAAGAACACGTTCGTGCCGGTGAGCCCGAGCGCGTCGGCCTCGGCCCGGACCTTCGCGACGATGTCCATCTCGGGCACGTCGGGGTTCGGGTGCTGCACGCCCATGAAGAACAGCTTCACGCTCGGCTTCTTCGCGGCCAGCTGCCCGATCGCCCGGACGAGCGTGATCGGGTCGAACCAGTCGTAGATGCCGCCGCCCCAGACGACGAGCTTGTCGTTCTTGCCGATCCCGGGCACGACCCCCTTGACCCGCTGCACGTCGTGCACGGGCGGGGTCGAGGAGAGGCCGAACGGCACGACACCGATGAGCGAGCGCAGGTCGGGGTCGCGCGAGTACGTGCGGGCGTTCACGCGGCCGGAGCCGGCGAGCTGGCCGAGCCAGAACATGCGCTGGCGCTCCGAGGCGCAGATGAAGTAGTCGCCGAGCTCGAGCTGGTGGTTGAGCGTGTCCGAGGCGTCGAGGATCTGCCGGTTCCACTTGTCGACGTCGTCGCTGCGGCCCTGCTCCAGCTGCTCGAGGTGCAGCGGGTCGTAGACGTCGACCACCAGGATCTTGCGCGTCGACTCGAGCACCGGGAACAGGCGGAGCGCGTGGCCCTGCACGACGATGACGTCGGCCCAGGCCTCGTGCTCGACCATCTGCCGCGGGTGGCGGTGCGGGACGGTCACGACCTCGTAGGCCGGGTCGACCGGCTCCGAACGGGTCAGGGACACCACGCGGACGTCGTGCTCCTTCGCGAGCTGCTTCGCCATCTGGGTGGCGCGGATCGCCGGACCGGCCATCTTCGCGCCGATCGAGTCCCCCGTGATGATGAGCACGCGGCGCCGGGTGCCCACCTCGAGCACGCCGAGCGAGTGCACGATCTTGTCGTATCCGGCGAGGTAGTTCTCGATCGGGTAGGCCGGCTCGTCGCGGTTGCCGAAGAGCCGCAGGAGCTCGCGGTCGCTGCGGACGCGCGTCGCCTGGACCTGCCGCCGCGACTCGGTCATCGACGGGAGCTGCTCGACGAACTGGTCGACACCGTAGATGCCCGCCATGCTCGTCTTCGGCACCGGGATCGTCGGGACGCTGTCGTCGCCGGGGTTGCGCAGGTCGAGTTCGGTCGAGTCGAGCTCGCCGCGGCCGACCGCACGCCGGACGACGAGGGCGAGCGAGCCGGGCAGCGCGGCCGCGAGCTGCTCGTCGCCGAGGTTCTTGTAGAGCGTGAAGAGCGCGTTCCGCTCGAGCAGGTAGGTCTCGCGGAAGTCGCCGAACTTGTTCATCGACGCGTGGTGCTTGTGGAACGCCACGGACTTCGGCTGGTACCGGAAGCGCCAGCCGAGCAGGTTGAGCCGCCACCCGAGGTCGACGTCCTCGTAGAACATGAAGTAGCGGTCGTCGAACCCGCCGAGCTGCTCGAACAGCTCCGCGCGGATGAACATCGCGGCGCCGGTGCCGAACAGGACGTCGGTCTCGCTCTCCCAGCGCCCGGTGTCCGGCGACCCGGCGAACGGCTTGTAGCCCATGCCGTACCAGGTCATCGCGGCCTCGGTGAAGTCGACGTTGACGCCCTCCCAGTCGAGGACCTTCGACGCCACGGCACCGATGTCCGCGCCGGACGCGAACGTGGCCATCGCCTCGCGCACCCACCCGGTGTCCGGACGGGCGTCGTTGTTGAGGAACGCGACGACCTCGCCGGAGGACTTCGAGACGCCGAGGTTGCAGCCGCCGGTGAACCCGAGGTTCGCGCCGGCGTCGACGAGCGTGAAGTCGAGGTCAGACGCCTTGAGCCGGCCGAGGTGCTCCGGCCCGGACCCGTTCTCGACGACGATGACCTCGAGCTTGTCCTGCGGCCAGTCCTGCTTGCGGAGCTCCGCGATGCTCGTGAGGGTGTCGTCCGTGCCCTTGTAGTTCACCAGGACGACGGAGACGACTCCGGCCTTGCGCTCGCTCACGCGGTTCCTCCTGCAGCTCCCGCACTCGTCGCGCGGTCGTTCGGCGGCCGACAGCGGGGTGCCCACGGCCGATGACACCCTACAAGGCGCGCCCCGTGACTCCCGGGTCCGAACCTGTGCGTCGTGCAAGATGGACGCCGTGACTGCCGTGATCCCGACGACGCCCATCCCTGCTCCCCTGCGCGACGAGTACGTCGCCATCGCGGCAGGCGAGCACGCCACGGGCCCCCGCGGCACGGTCCGCTTCGCCGTCTCCACCGCCGACCCGGACGAGGGCAAGGGCGACCTCTTCGTCGCGCTCGGCCTGGCCCGTGCGCTCCGCGAGCAGGGCTGGGGCGTCGCGGTGTGGCCGCTCGAGCGGTGGGGCGAGTCGGTGCCGGACGACACCGTGGTCGTGGTCAGCATGATCGAGTCCTTCGTGCCCGGCCACGTCCCGACCGGCACCGCCCTCGTCGCCTGGGTGCGGAACTGGACGGAGCGCTGGGCGGCACTGCCCTACCTCGACGAGTTCGACGCCGTCTGGGCGTCCTCGCCGCTCGCCGCCGAGGCGGTGTCCGCGCAGTACGACGGCCCGGTCGAGGTCGTCCCGATCGGCGTCGACACCGACCTCTTCACCACCGCGCCCGACGAGCCGCGGTCGGACCGGGCGGTCACCACGGTCAACTTCTGGGGCGTCCGCCGCCACGTGCAGGACGTCCTCGCCGAGGTCGCCCCCGCCGAGCCGATCGTCTGGTTCGCGGCGAACGTCGACCACGTCGAGGCCTCGGCCGGGGTCGAACTGCGTCCGATGGTGTCGTACTTCGCGCTCCCGCAGGTCTACCGCGCGGCGGCCTTCGTGGTCGACGACGTCATCGCGCCCGCCGCCGCCTACGGCACCCTCAACTCGCGCCTGTACGAGTCGCTCGCCGCCGGGGCGCTCCCGGTGACGGACTGCGCGACCGGGCTCGACGCCCTCGGCCTCGCCGACGTGCCGGTCTTCGAGGACGCCGCCGGCCTCGAGCGGGCGCTCGCGATGCCCGCGGCGGATCGGACCGCGCTCGTCGAACGACTCCGCGCCGTCGTCGTCGAGCGCCACACGTTCCGTGCCCGCGCGGAGCAGGTCGGGCCGTCGCTCGTCGCCGCCGTCTCCCGCGTCGCCGGCCGGACCGGGGCCCGGAGCGCCTTCCTGCGCTGGGCCACCGAGCAGCGGGAGGCCCTGCGCCGGGCGGAGCACGACCGCGACGTCCACCTCGCCGGCGTCCACGACATCAACGAGCGGCTGATCGCCTCCGAGCGGAAGGTCGGCGAGTACGACACCGCACGGCGTGCCGCCGAGGCGGAGCGCGACCAGATCGCGGCCCGCTTCGACGGGCTCACCCGCTCCCCCGAGTACCGCCTCCTGCACGGCGCGGGCCGGGTGGCGCGGCGCGCGCTGCGCCGCTGACCGGTCGCCACCGGCACGGCCGGTGCGGTCGTCCGGCGCGGCCGGTGCGGTCGTCCGGCACGGCCGGTGCGGTCGTCCGGTGCGGCCACACGACGGACGGGAGGCGCGTCACCGGCTGGTGACGCGCCTCCCGTCCGTCAGGGGGTGACCGTCCCTACTTGACGGTCACCGTCTTGGTGCCGAAGCTCACCCAGGTGCCGCGCGGCAGGTCCTCGTAGTAGACGCGGACGGTGTGCTTGCCCGGGGTCAGCCCGGTCAGCGTCACGGCGAGCCCGACGTCCGAGCCCCAGTCCGGGTGCACCTTCTGCACGTCGGTCCGCACGGCGTTGGCGACCCCGGAGCCGGCGCGCACCCCGTCGACGTGCAGCAGGTACCGCACGGGGTCCCAGCGGTCGGGGTCGATCGCCCAGCCCGACAGCCGGACCGTGCCGGTCCCGGCGGTCGCCGACTCGTACGCGCCCCGCACGGCGCCGGTCTTGCCGGTGGCGCCGGTCGTGGGCGGGTCGACGACGGTGACCGTCTTCGTGCCGAAGCTCTTCCACGTCCCGCTCGGCTTGTCCTGGAAGTAGACACGGACGGTGTGCGCCCCGGCCGTGAGGCCGGTGAGCTTCACCGACAGGCCGACGTCCGAGCCCCACCCGGGGTGCACGGCCTCGACGTCGGTCCGCACGGCGTTCGCCGTCCCCGTCGCGCCGCGCACGCCGTCGACGTGCAGCAGGTACTGCACCGGGTCCCACACGTCCGGGTCGATCGCCCAACCCCGCAGGGTCGCGCTGTGCACGCCACCGCTGACGGACTCGAACGCACCGGTCACGGTGCCCGAGTTGCCGGTCGTCCCGGTGTGACCGGAGGGCGCGGTCGACGTCGCCGACGTCACGGTGACCGTCTTCGTGCCGAAGCTGACCCACGTGGCGCTCGGGAGGTCCTGGTAGTAGACGCGGACGGTGTGCTTGCCCGCGCTGAGGCCGGTCAGCCGCACCGACAGCCCGACGTCCGAGCCCCAGTCCTTGTTCTTCGCCTCGATGTCGGTCCGGGTGGCGTCGGCGGTGCCGGTCTTGCGGGCGCCGTCGACGTGGAGCAGGTACTTGACCGGGTCCCACACGTCCGGGTCGATCGCCCAGCCCTTCAGCGTGATCGTGCCCGCGCCGCCGGTCGCCGACTCGTAGGCACCGCGGACCGCTCCTGTCCCGCCGGTCTTGCCCGTGCTGGGCGCGGTGACCGAGACGGTCTTCGACGCGACCTTCACGTAGCCGGTGCCGGGCGCGTCGACCACGTACAGCGCCACGGTGTGCGACCCGGGCTGGATGCCGGTGAGCTGCTGCGACCACCCGAGGGTGGTGCCCACGCCCGGGTAGACCGCGGCGACGTCCTTCCGGACGAGCGTCGTCTTCCCGGAGGCACGGCTGGTGCCGTCCACGAGGAGCTTGTACGACGCGGGCTTCGACGAGTCGGGGTCGAGCGCCCAGCCGACCGCGCTGATCGTCCCCGGTCCGCCGGTCGCCGTGTCGATGACGCCCTTCGGGGCCGCGCTCGTGATCGTGCGGGTGTAGCAGCCGAGCAACGTGTTCGACCCGGACCCCTGGTTGATCGCGTAGGAGCACACCGAGTGCGAGCCGGGGGCCACGCCGGTCAGCTCGGCCGAGAACCCGTGCTGGGTGTTGCCGGTGCCGAGCGAGCCGGCGAGGTCGGGGCGGGCGACGTTCGCGGTGACCGTCTTCCACCCGGCGCCGTCGATGTAGAAGGCGACGCGGAGGGCGTTGGTGGTGTCGGGGTCGACCGCCCAGCCGGTGACCGTGTACGACGAGGCCGAGGACGCGGTCACGGCGTCGACGTTGCCGTAGGGGCTCCCGTTGCCGGTCGGCGAGCCGAACCAGTCGGTGTACATGCGCCAGAAGTTCCGGTTGCCGTACGCCGAGCAGCTGTCACCCGTGCCGTAGAGGTTGTTCATGGCGGCGGTGTTCGGCGTGTACGGGGTGTAGATGTACAGCCCGGCCGTCGCCTGGTTCTTGATGTAGACCGTCTTCCGACCGCACGCCGAGTTCGGGTTGTACAGGATCGAGTTGTTCCGGCCCGCCTGGTACGCCCACGAGGTCGGCGACGCCTGGTACCGCTTGAACTGCAGCGCTGCCGCGTAGACCTGCTGCCCGAACCCGTAGTAGGCCGGGTCGCACGGGGCGGTGTCCGGGCACGCGAAGCCGGTGGCGTGCAGGTACATGTAGCTCGTCGGGCTCGAGGTCGTGACGATGCCCTGCTCCTTCTGCAGCAGGACGAGCAGGACCTTCTGGCTGATGCCGCACGCCGAACCGACCTGCGCGATCATCGTCGCCGCCGTCTTCGTGCCGCTCGCGATCGCCGTGCACCGCCCGGAGACGGCCGGGATCGCGCTCATCGCCTGCGAGAAGTCCTTGAGGCACTTCGGGCCCCCGGAGGCCTGGCGGCACCCGGGAGCGACGCTGTTCAGGAACGACTGCACGCTCGACGCGCTCATGGCCGAGCCGTCGTAGAAGTTCGCGTCGCTGATGATGTTGCCCGGATCGAACGCACTCGCCGTCGCCGCGGAGGCGCTCTCGGTGGTCGTCTGCTCGGCGAGGACGGTGCCGAACGTCAGGCCGCTGACGGCGACCGCGAGGGCCGCGACGAGGGCGAGTGACGTGCGGAGCGGTCGCCGACGCGTCCCGCGGTCTCGGATGCTGGTCATCACGGCACCTCCGCCGTCATCGGGTCGGACATGGTCGACGCGGACCCGACCGAGTACTGCAGGGTGACCGACCAGGTGCCCGAGGACACCTGTGCGGCGGGGAAGGAGACCTGTGCGCAGTTCACCGAGCTGGCGCTCGCCTGCGCGGCGGACTCCGCGGTCCGGGTCGTGCCGCCCTTCTTCGCGGTGAAGGTGCACGTGCCCGAGGTGTTCGTGGTGCCCGAGACGAGTCCACCGGCCTGCAGGGTCTTCGTCCCGGCGTCCCAGCCGGCGAACGTGACGACGGCGGTCGCGGGGAACGCGGAGGGGTCGGCGTCCGGCTGCACGGTCTCGCCGGTGCCGGGGAAGGCGCCGGGGGTGTCGTCGTCCGCGGGGTTGGTCGCCTCCGAGGCGGGAGCCTCCGACGCACCGGACTCCGTGCCGGCCGCCGACGTCGGTGTCGGGGAGGACGCGGACGACGACGACGCGCCCGTGGTGCGGGTGGCAGACGGGGTGGGGTCGCCGTCGCCGCCGGAGCAACCGGACACGAGGAGACTGAGCGCACCGACCACCGCGAACGCAGCGATCGGCCGTGATGCGAAGGGCATGCTGACGGGCCGTCCTGTGGGTGTTGACAAGGGTCCGGGTTGCGCCAACGGTAACCCGAAAGTGGAGGTTGAGGGTTGATATCGCCGATATTCACCCCCACACGGGGTGCACGACGGCTGTCGGGGAGCGTGCAGCGGACCGCGACGCCGGACGGGTGCGCCCCAGCCGGTGTGCGAGGGCCGGCGAGTATGCTGTCCCGGTCCCGAACCCCACGAACGAAGAGACGAATGGTCGATCAGAACCGCATGGCCGCGCTCGCCGCCGAGCCCCTCGTCGTGGTCGGTGCCCCGACGAGCGCGATCCGGGGGACGTGGCGCGAGCTGCGTGACGTGTTCCGGCAGCGCGAGATGCTCGGCATGCTCGTCCGACGCGACCTCAAGGCCCGGTACAAGGACTCGGCGCTCGGGTTCGTGTGGACGCTCGTGCGACCGCTCACCCAGCTCCTCATCTACTACTTCGTCATCGGCAAGGTCCTCGGTGCCGCCCACGGCATCGACAACTTCGCGATCTACGTCTTCACCGGCCTGTCCGCCTACACGCTCTTCAGCGAGATCGTCGCCGGGTCGACCGGGTCGATCGTCGGCAACAGCGGTCTGATCAAGAAGGTCTACGTCCCCCGCGAGGTCTTCCCGCTCGCGAGCGTGGGCGCCGCGCTCGTGAACTTCGCGATCCAGTTCGGCATCCTGCTGGTGGCGACGCTCGTGCTCGGGCAGTTCCCGCTGCACGAGGGGCTCGTGTACCTCGTCCCGTCCCTCGCCGTCATCGTCGTGTTCGGAGCGGCGATCGGCCTGGTGCTCGCGGCGCTCAACGTCTACCTGCGCGACGTGCAGTTCGTCATCGACGTCGGGCTCATGGTGCTCCTGTGGGGTTCCCCGATCGTCTACTCGTACTCGATGGTCGTGAAGGAACTCACCGCGCCGTGGCTCCTGACGATCTACACGAACAACCCCCTGACCCTCGCCGTCCTCGGTCTCCAGAACGCCATCTGGCTGCACGACCCCGCGGCGGTCGTCTACCCGGACCACCTCATGCTCCGCCTCGGCATCGCCCTGGTCGTCGGCCTGGTCTGCCTCGTCGGAGCGCAGCGCGTCTTCTCGCGCCTGCAGGGCAACTTCGCGCAGGAGCTCTAGACCCATGGCCATCAGCACCCCCGTCACCCCGACGACCACGACCCCGGCCGCCGAGCGCCCGGACGTCATCGTCGTGGACCACGTCCGCAAGCGCTTCACCGTGCGCAAGGACAACACGATCCGCGAGCGCATCGTCACCCTCGGCCGCGCCGGCCGGAAGCACCGTCAGGACTTCTGGGCGCTCGACGACGTCAGCGTGACGATCCAGGCCGGGACCACCGTCGGGCTCATCGGCCAGAACGGGTCCGGCAAGTCCACGCTCCTCAAGGCGATCGGCGGCATCATCCAGCCGACCTCGGGCACCGTGTCCCGACGCGGGCGGCTGGCGGCCCTGCTCGAGCTCGGCGCCGGGTTCCACCCGGACCTCTCCGGTCGCGAGAACGTCTACCTGAACGCGGCGCTCCTCGGGCTGAGCCGCAAGGAGACCGAGTCGCGGTTCGACGACATCCTGGCGTTCTCCGGCATCGGCGACTTCATCGACACCCAGGTGAAGTTCTACAGCTCCGGCATGTACGTGCGGCTCGCCTTCGCCGTCGCGGTGCACACCGACCCGGACGTGCTCCTCGTCGACGAGGTGCTCGCGGTCGGCGACGAGGCCTTCCAGCGCAAGTGCCTCGACCGCATCCGCACGTTCCAGGAGCAGGGCAAGACGATCATCATCGTCACGCACTCGCTCAGCCAGGTGCAGGAGATGTGCGACCGCGTCGTCCTCCTCAACAAGGGCACGGTCCTGCACGACGGCGAGGCGATCGAGGCGGTCAGCAAGTTCCGCGACGTGCTCGAGGAGCGCCGCTCGGGCGAGCTGAGCGCCGACGTCCAGGTCGGTCGGGGCACGGTCCTCGGCGCGACCGTGCACGCGGAGGGCAAGGAGCGCCGCGAGGACGTCCTCCCCGGCGACGACCTCGTGGTCGACATGGAGTTCGAGCACCTCGACGGGGTCTCCGACTGGGAGGCCGCGGTCCAGATCAACAACACCGCGGGCCAGGTCGTCTACGGCACCACCACCGGCATCATGGGCGTCCACCTGACACCGCTGCACGGTCGCCGGAAGCTCCGCCTGCGGATCACGGACGCGAAGTTCGGCACCGGGAAGTACTTCATCAACGTGTCGATGATGGACTCCGCCGGCCGGCACCTGCACGACCTGCCCGAGTGCGACTCCTTCGAGGTGCCGTCGTTCGGCGACGCGGTCGGCACGGTCTACGCAAAGCCGTCCCTCGAAGAGCTCGACTGAGCGTGTCGGGACGGACCGATCCCGCGGGCGCCGCGTCGACCGCGGTCGTGATCGTCAACTGGGAGCGTGCCGACCTGACGATCCGTGCTGCGCGGGCGGTGCTCGACGACCCGTCCTCGGCCGCCGAGGTCGTCGTCGTGGACAACGGCTCGTCCGACGACTCCGTCCGGGCCCTCCGCGCCGCACTGACCGACGCGACCGTCGTGGAGCGAGCCGACAACGGCGGCTTCGCGGCGGGTGCGAACGCGGGGATCCGGGCCTCCGACGCCGAGGTCGTCGTCCTCCTCAACAACGACGCGGCGCCCGCGCCGGGGTTCGTCGCCGCGCTCCGCGACCACCTCGCGCACGCCGGGCCGGAGGTGGCGGCCGTGACGGGCCGCATCGTGCTCGCCGGACGCTGGACGCGCCTCCCGGCCGGGTCGCGGCCCGCACCCGACCAGCGCACGCTCCGGGACCACGCCGGCCGGTCGTGGACGCCGTCGCCGGACGGCGACGTCCGGCTCAACTCGACCGGCGTCCTGGTCGACCGCGACGGCAACGGCGCCGACCGCGACTGGTTCGCTCCGGCCGACCACGCGGCCGACGTCGACGTCTTCGGCTTCTCCGGTGGCGCGTCGGCGCTCCGCCGGGTCGCGCTCGACGACGTGGGCCTCCTCGACGAGTCGCTGTTCATGTACTACGAGGACACCGAGTACGCCTGGCGGCTCCGCCGCCGCGGATGGCGCGTCGAGCACGCGGCGGACGCCGTCGTCGAGCACGACCACTCGGCGTCGTCCGGGGTGCAGAGCGACCTGTTCGTGTTCCGGAACGCACGGAACCGCGTCCTCGTGGCGCTCTGGCACGCACCGTGGCCGACGGTGCTGCGGGCCGTGGCACGGACGCTGGTGCGCGGCCTCCGCGGTCTCGCGTCCACCGCGGACCGCCGGGAGGCGCGGCTCGTCCTGGCAGCGCTGGCGGACGTCGCGGGACACCTCCCCCGGCACCTCGCGCACCGGCTCGCGGAGGACCGCCGCGCGAGCGTGCCGCGCCGGGCCGTGGACCCGGGCGCATGAGCCACGAGCGCTATCCTGGACCCTCCCCCGACGACGGCCCCGGCCGAGACGACGGCCTCGGCCGAAAGGAACCACGCGTGCCGCACACCTCCGTCCTGATCGACGGGACGGCCGTACCGCGGAACCTCGGCGGCGTCGGACGCTACGTCGAGGGCGTCGTGTCCCACCTGACGGAGCCCGGCCTCGACGTGCACCTCGTCGTCCGCCCCGGCCACGTCGCACACTTCCGGACGATCGCGCCGACCGCCACCGTGCACGCCGCACCGGCCTGGACCGACTCGGTGCCCCTGCGCCTCGCGTGGGAGCAGACCGGACTCCCGGCGCTCGCCCACCGCCTGCGTGTCGACGTGCTGCACTCGCCGCACTACACGTTCCCGGTCGCCTGGCGCGGCGGCTCGGTGGTCACGCTGCACGACGCGACGTTCTTCTCGAACCCGGAGTGGCACTCCAGGCTGAAGCGCACGTTCTTCACCTGGTGGAGCCGCCGCTCGCTCCGCACCCGTCCGGTCGTCGTCGTGCCGAGCGCCGCGACGGCGACCGAGGCGGCCCGGGTCGTGCGGGGCATCCGCGCCGACGTCCGCGTGGCACCGCTCGGCGTCGACCGCACCGTGTTCCACGCGCCGTCGACGGCCGAGGTCGAGGACGCCCGGATCGCCGCGACCCTCCCCGAGGGCGCTCCGTGGATCGCGTTCCTCGGGACGATCGAGCCCCGCAAGAACGTCACGGCGCTGCTCGACGCGTACGCCGCGGTGCGGACGGCACGTGACGCGACCGGATCCGCGACGCCGTGGCTCGTGCTCTCCGGGGCGCGCGGGTGGGACACGGCCGCGATCGAACGGCTCGACGCCCTGCAGGAGACCGACCACGTCGTCGAGGCAGGCTACCTCCCGATCGAGGACCTCGCCGGCTTCCTCGGCGGCGCCGAGTTCGTCGTGTACCCGTCGCTCGGCGAGGGCTTCGGCCTGCCGGTGGTCGAGGCGATGGCCGCCGGCGCCTGCGTCGTGACCACCCGGCGGCTCTCGCTGCCCGAGGTCGGGGGCGACGCCGCGGTCTACACCGAACCGGACGCCGTCGACCTCGCCGCCACGATGGCCCGCCTGCTCGACGACGCCGAGCTGGTCTCGTCGCACCGGTCGGCCGCACTCCGACGTGCCGCCGACTTCACGTGGGACGCCACCGCAGCGGTGCACGTCGACGCCTACCGGGAGGTCGCCCGGTGACCGACACCCCCCGCGTGGCCGTCCTCACCGTCACGTACAACACGGGCGAGACGATCCGCCCCTTCCTCGCGAGCATCGCGGCCGCGTCGACGTCACCGGTCGCGGTGGTCATCGCCGACAACGGCTCGACCGACCTCGACGCGCTGCGGGCCGTCGGCGAGTCCTACGGGGCCACCGTGGTGTCCTCCGGGGGCAACCTGGGCTACGGCGGCGGGATCGACGCGGCGCTCGCAGCGCTCGACGACGTGCTGCCCGACGTCCGCCCCGACTTCCTGCTCGTCACGAACCCCGACGTGGTGCTCGGCCCCGGCTCGATCGACGAGCTCGTCCGCGCTGCCGACCGACTGCCCGACGGCGGTGCGTTCGGGCCGCGGATCCTCGACGAGCAGGGCGAGACCTACCCGTCGGCACGGCAACTGCCGTCGCTCCGCACCGGCCTCGGCCACGCCGCGTTCTCACGGTTCTGGCCGGCGAACCCCTGGAGCCAGCGGTACTGGTCCACGACCGAGGTCGTCGAGCGCGAGGCCGGCTGGCTGTCGGGCGCGTGCTTCCTCATCCGGACGTCCCTGTTCCGGCAGCTCGGCGGCTTCGACGAGTCGTACTTCATGTACTTCGAGGACGTCGACCTCGGGCAGCGCGTCGGGCGTGCGGGGAAGGCGAACGTGTACGTGCCGGCCGCCGTGGTCACGCACACCGGGGCGCACTCGACGTCGTCGAACCGGCGCCGCATGGAGATCGAGCACCACCGGAGCGCGTACCGGTACCTGTCGCGGAAGTACCGGGCGTGGTGGCTGTGGCCGCTCCGGGTGGCGCTGCGTGCCGGGCTGTCGCTCCGTGCCCGCTGGGTGACTCGCAAGTAGCACCCGGTGCGCCGCGGCGGCCGGCGCGTCCCCCGTCCGCACGACCCTGCGCCGCGTTCTGCGTCCGCACGACCCCACGGTGCGTTCTGCGTCCGCACAACCGAAGTCACCCGGAACCGCGTCGAGACGTGGTTCGGGGTGACTTCGGTTGTGCGCCGGCGCGCCGAACCGGGAGTGCCTCGGCGGGCGGTGCCCCGAACCCGGGCCCCGCGCGCGGAGACCTCAGCCGAACAGCCGCGTGCGCTCGGCCCGGGCGGCGTCGAGCAGCACGCGAGCCCGAGCGTCGAACGAGTGCTCGGCGGCGATGCGGCTCGCGATCACCGCACGCTCCGACGCCGACGGCCACGGGTGCTCCGGTGCGAGCAGGCGCTCGAGCTCGTCGCGGGAACCGGCGACGGCCAGGGTGGGCACCGCCAGGACGTCGGCGAGCCCCTGGACCGGGTCGGTCACGACGACCCCGCCGGCGGCGAGCACGTCGAACACCCGGTTGGACACGAACCCTCCCGTCGCCATGTCCGGCCAGTGGTCGTTGAGCACGACCCGTGCGGACGCGTACGCCCGTGCGACCTCGGCACGCGACAGCCCCGGCTCGCCGAGCAGGTCCGACGGTACGACGTCCGTCCACCCCGGTCCGTGCACCCGGAGGTCGGCGCCGAGCGACACCGCGTCGGCGACGACCGGGCGGTCGGCCCCCCGCGTCGACCCGACGAAGACCACGTGGTCGGCATCGGGGTCCGTCTCGGACCGGTTCCCCGGGTGGAACACCGACGGATCGGTGGCCTGGAGCAGCGGGGTGACGGTGACGCCGCTCCGCGCCGAGGCAGCCGCGGCCCAGGCGGGGCCGGCGGCGAAGGCGCGGTCGAACGACCGGAGTTCGGTGTCAGCGACGTCGTCCGGGTGGCTGATGACCCAGAGCAGGTTCACCGACGCCGGGTTCGGCGGAACCCGGTCGAGCCCCCGGACGACGAGGGTGACGTCGTCGGCACCGTCGTCGCCGCGGACGTGGGCATCGCGCCGGTCGACCCGGACGCGCTGTCCGAGCCGCTCGAGCGCCGCCGCGAGCTCCCCGGCGAAGTGCACGTCGCCCCAGCCGTCGCCCTCGGGTCCGGCCGGTGCGGCGATCTTGACGGACCAGGTCAGCCGGTCACCCGTCGTCCGGGAACGCGCCGCCGGCGTCACGGGGCGCGCGCCCCACGGCGGCAGCGGCGGCCCCGCCACGACGTCGGCGCCGGGTCGAGCGGACGGCCGGTCGCGCCAGCCGGCGACCATGTCCACCACGGCGGCGTCGACCGTGCGGCCGGGTTCGACGGTGCGCACGACGGGCCCGACGGCTCGGCTGCGCACGGCTGTCTCCGCATGGTGCGCCGCGTCGGCGGTCCAGGCGGTCAGCACGGTGCGTTCGTCCGGGAGGCACGGGGCCGGGACCACCGCCCCCTGCGGCATCGAGACCACCGGTTGGTCCGCCCCGAGGAGGAGGTCGTCCGACGACGCGGCACGGTCGTCCGACCACGGCAGCGCCCCGGGCCGCACCAGGAGCGCACCGTTCCGGTGCTCCCCGGCGGCGGTCCGCACGACGGCCTGGACCGGACAGCCGACGTCGCGCGCGAGGGCGCGCAGGCCGTCGGCGTCGATCTGCACCGAGGTGTCGACGAGCACGAGCGTGCGGCCGACGCCCCCTGCGACGCCGGCGTTGATCGCCGACCCCAGTCCGTCCAGCTCCTGCCGACGCACCCACGGGAGCGCCGCGTCGAAGGCACCGCGCGGCGAGGCGTCCGCCACGTACGACAGCGCGCGGACGTCAGCGTCCGGTCCGAACGCCGACCGGGCAGCGGCGACCAGCCGCGGCACCTCCGCGTGCCGGTCGGAGCGCGTGGTGACGAGCACCGTCACCGGTGCGTCCAGGTGCGGGAGGTCGCCGTCCCAGCCGGTCACGCGGACGACGTCGGGCGGCGTCGCAGCCGCGCCACGGGCCTCCCGGCCGACGGGAGCGACCCCGTCGACACCGCGACGCGTCCGACGGAAGAGGCCCACGAGCGGCTCAGGAGGCGAGCAGGCGCTGCAGGTACACGCCGTACCCGCCCTTGACCAGCGGCGCGGCGAGCTCGGCGAGCTGCGCGTCGTCGATCCAGCCGTTGCGCCAGGCGATCTCCTCGATGCAGCCGATCTTGAAGCCCTGCCGGTCCTCGATCACCTTGACGTACTCCGACGCCTGCATCATCGACTCGAACGTGCCCGTGTCGAGCCAGGCCGTGCCGCGGTCGAGGACCTGCACACCGAGCTCGCCCGCCTCGAGGTAGCGCTCGTTCACGGTCGAGATCTCGAGCTCGCCGCGCGCGCTCGGCTCGATCGTCTTCGCGATCTCGATGACCTTGTTGTCGTAGAAGTACAGGCCGGGGACGGCGTAGTTCGACTTCGGCTGCGCCGGCTTCTCCTCGATGGAGACCGCGGTGAAGTCGTCGTCGAACTCGACCACGCCGTACGCGGTCGGGTCGGCCACGTGGTACGCGAAGATCGTGGCGCCCTGCACCGCGGTGTTCTTGCGGAGGTTCGTGCCGAGGCCGGTGCCGTGGAAGATGTTGTCGCCGAGGACGAGGGCGACGCTGTCGTCGCCGATGAAGTCCTCGCCGATGACGAACGCCTGTGCGAGCCCGTCCGGGCTCGGCTGCACCGCGTACTGGATGTCCATGCCGAGCGCCGAGCCGTCGCCGAGCAGGGCCTTGAACTGCTCGTTGTACTCCGGCGTCGTGATGACGAGGACCTCACGGATGCCGGCCATCATGAGCGTCGACAGCGGGTAGTAGACCATCGGCTTGTCGTAGATCGGCATGAGCTGCTTGCTGATGCCCTTGGTGATCGGCCAGAGGCGCGTGCCGGAACCGCCGGCGAGGATGATGCCCTTCATCGGGTCTCCCTTACTTCTTCGTCCGGAGCGACTCGGTGTAGGCGACCGCTTCCTCGTAGGTCGGCAGGAGCCCCTGCTCCGCGGCCTGCTCGAGCGTCGGCGCCGCGGTGTCCTTCTCGGAGAGCACCGGCTCGCCGAGGCCCTCGGGCAGCGTCAGGCCGACCGTCGGGTCGAGGATCGTGATCCCCTTCTCGCGCTGCGGGTCGTAGTGGGCGCTGACGAGGTAGTTCACCGTCGAGCGGTCCTCGAGGGCGACGATGGCGTGGCCGAGGCCCTCCGACAGGTAGACGGCCTTGCGGTCGACGTCGTCGATGCGGACCGAGTCCCACTGGCCGAACGTGGGCGAACCGACCCGGATGTCCACGATGTAGTCGATGAACGCCCCACGGACGGCGGTGACGTACTTCGCCTGGCTCGGCGCCACGAGGGCGTAGTGGATGCCCCGGGCGACACCGGCCGAGGAGATCGACATGTTCACCTGGCGGAGGTCGAGCGGGTGCCCGACGGTCTCCTCGAGGACGTCCGCGCGGTACGCCTCGAGGAACGCGCCTCGGGCGTCGCCGTGCTGCACGGGCGTGAACTCCCACGCGCCGGGGATCTTGAGTTCGCGGATCTGCACCACGGCAGCCTAGCAAGGCGACTGGTACACCACGTTTCGCCACGACCTCGCAGGATCGCATTAGGCTGTTGAGGCCTCGCGCACCCGCCAGACATCGAAACGAGACCTGCATCCCCGTGAAGTTGTTCGTCCAGATCCCATGCCTCAACGAGGAGAACACCCTCGCCAGCGTCATCGACTCCATCCCGAAGGAGATCGACGGCATCGACGAGATCGAGATCCTCGTCATCAACGACGGCAGCACGGACCGCACCGTCGAGGTCGCGAAGGAGCACGGCGTCAAGCACTTCGTGCACCACACCACGAACATGGGCCTCGCCCGCTCGTTCCGCGACGGCGTCGACTACGCGCTGCTGCACGGCGCCGACATCGTCGTGAACACCGACGGCGACAACCAGTACCCGCAGTCGCAGATCGCCGAGCTCGTGCAGCCGATCCTCCGGAAGGAAGCCGAGATCGTCATCGGCGACCGGCAGACCCGCACGATCGAGCACTTCTCCGGGTTCAAGAAGCTCATGCAGCGCTTCGGCTCGTGGGTGGCGTCGCGCGCGGCCGGGCTCGACCTGCCCGACGCAGCGAGCGGCTTCCGCGCGTACTCGAAGTACTCGCTCATCCGGCTGAACATCGTGACCCGGTTCAGCTACTGCATGGAGACGATCGTCCAGGCCGGCTACAAGCGCCTCGCGATCGCCTCCGTCCCGATCACGACGAACCCGAAGACGCGTGAGTCGCGGCTGTTCAGCAACATCTGGCAGCACATGTTCCAGTCGGGCTCCGCCATCGCCCGCGTGTACCTCATGTACCGCCCGATGGCGCTGTTCGCCTGGGTCGCCGCCGTCCTCGGCGCGCTGGGCCTCTGGCCGCTCATCCGCTACCTGGTGCTCCTCGCGATGCACACCGACGGCAACCACCTGCAGTCGATCATCCTCGGCGTCGTCCTGCTCATCACCGCGGTGCTCGCGGTCGTGATCGGGGTCGTGGCCGACCTCACGCGGTTGAACCGCACGCTGGCCGAGGAGCAGCTCGACCTGCAGAAACTGCAGCGCTACGGTGACTGACGCGGGGACGCCGGTGCGGGGGGTGGGCCGCGCCGAACGCCTCGTGGTGCTGGCGGTCACCATCGCCTTCGCCGCAGTGCTCGCGGTGTGGGCGTTCGGGACCACCACCTTCAAGGCCCCCGACGAGCCGACGCACGTCGACGCGGTCGTGCACGTCGCGATCGGCGACGGGTGGGCGCCGCCGGGCACGCTGCCGTACCTCAACGCGACCGAGTCCGCGCAGCACGACAACCTCCGCGAGCGCTCCGCGCAGCACCCGACCTGGGGTGCGCTGCTCGACGAGTACCCCGGTGACCACGTCGGCAGCGTCGACCAGATGACGCAACACCCGCCGACGTACTACGTCATCGCCGCGGGCGTCCTGCACCTCGTGCACTTCGAGGACCTCCGGTGGGACCACGCCGTGCTGGCCCTCCGCCTGTTCGACGCCCTCCTGGCGCTGCCGCTCCCGTTCCTGGCGTGGGCGACGGTCCGTCGGCTCACCCGGTCACCACGGGCGGCCGTGGTCGGGGCCGCCGCGGTGCTCGCGATCCCGGAGCTCGCAGCCATCGGCGCCTCGGTGACGAACGACGCCCTCATGCTCCCGCTCGCCGGGCTCCTCGTGTACCTCGTCACGCGGCTGCTCACCGGCGACCACCGCGTCCGGCTCCTGGTCGGCATCGCCGTCGCCCTCGGCGCGATGCTGCTCGTGAAGGGCACGGCACTGCCGGCGGTCCCGTTCGTGGGCATCGCGGTGGTGACCGCCGGGCTCCACCGGGGCGTCGTGCTCCGGAACGTCATCAGGGCCTTCGGCACCCTCGCACTCGCGGCGCTGGTCGGTGCGTGGTGGTGGCTCCACAACCTCATCGTGTACCGGCAGATCCAGCCCGACGGCATGGCGTCCTACGCCCGACCGGACAAGCCGTTCCCGGCCGGCACCGGCCCCTCGCCGGAGGTCTTCCTGCGCGACTACTGGAACGGTGTCACCCGGACCTTCTGGGGCAGCGTCGGCAGTCTCGCGCAGTTCCAGGTCGCGCAGGCCCTCATCGACGCGCTGACCGTGCTCTCGCTCGCCGGCATCGCGGTCTGGGCCTTCCGACGCGGCCCCTCGCTCCGCCCGGCGATCGTCCTCGCGGCCTACCCGGTGATCCTCATCGCCCTGCACATGCAGAGCGGGTGGGGCGGCTACGTCAGGAACACCATCGTGGCGGGCACGCAGGGCCGCTACTACTACCCGACCCTCGTCGCGCTCATCGCGCTGAGCGCGCTCGCGTGGCCGCGCGCCACCGTCACCGCGCGCGGCCGGACGCGGCTCGCCGTCGGGATGGCGATCGCCGCGTGCGCCATCGCCCTGTACGGCGTCCTCTACGTCGTCCGGGCCTTCGGCGCCGACGGCGCGTGGTGGATCACCCGGTCGAACCTCACCCGCTACGACGTCGTCGGGCTCGTGGGCGGGGGTTGGATCGCGACGCTGGTCGTCCTCGCGGGGCTGCTGCTCGCCGCGACGGCCGTGCTCCTGGTCCGGTGGCTCCGCGGGACGGCGCCGGAGCGCAGGGCGACGTCGCCGGTCACGCCGGAGCGCACGTCCTCCGCTCCGCACTCGGAGGCCCGCGCGTGACCGCCCGCCGCGAGTGGACGATCCTCGCCGGGGTCACCGCCGCCTGGATCGGGTTCCTGCTGCTCTTCGCCTTCGTCACGCCGGCCTTCGGCGCCCCGGACGAGCCGGCGTACGTCGACGCGGCCTTCCGGACGGCGCTCGGCCTCGGCTGGCCGCCACCGGGATCGATGCACTACCTCGACGCGGTCCGCCAGGTCGTCGAGCACCCGGTGCCGGCCGCCGACCGGGTCACCGTGTCGGCGTTGCTCGCGCAGTCCCCCGGCGACTCCGCGGCGATCGACCAGATGTCGCAGCACCCGCCGACGTACTTCCTCGTCGCCGCCGCCGTGCTCCGTGCGATCGGTTGGGGGTCGCACAGCTGGGGCACGGCGGTCCTGGCGCTCCGGCTCCTCGACGTGGTCGTCGTCGCCGCGCTGCCCGTGCTCGTCTGGGCGACGGTGCGTCGTGCGACCCGGTCGCCGCGGACCGCCCTCGTCGCGCCGTTCCTCCTGTTCGCCGTGCCGCAGCTCGCGCAGGTCACGTCGGGCGTCACGGTCTGGGCGCCGATGGTGCTCTTCGGCGCCGTCACGGTCTGGCTCGCGGTGCGCGTCCTGACCGGGGACCGCTCGCGGTGGACCACCGCGGGGCTCGCGGTCAGCGTGACGGCGATGTCCGCGTTGACGGCCCTCGGCCTCGTCGCGATCCCCTTCGCCGTCGTCGTGGTGCTGCTCGGACGGAGCCGTTCGCTGCGGGCGCGGCTCGTCCACGCCGCGGTCGTGTTCCTGGTGCCGGTCGTGGCCACGGGGTGGTGGTGGGTCCGCACCCTGGTCCGCAGCGGCACCCTCGTGCCCGACGCGCTCCGCGCTGCGACCACGGTGGTCCCCTACCCCGAAGGCGGTCCGAACCCGGGGGCGTTCGCGGGGCGGCAGTGGGACGGCCTGACGAACTCGTTCTTCGGCCTCCTCGGGGCGGACCAGTGGGTGCTGCCACCCGCGCTGGTCGACTCGATGACGGTCCTCGCGCTCACCGTGCTGGCGTGGTCGTACGCCCGTCGCGGCACCGGTCGGGGGCTCACCACGACGCTCCTCGTGTGGCCGGCGCTCGTGCTCGTCGCGACCCTCGCCTACAGCTGGCGCAACTACCTCGGCACACACCAGGGCAACGGACTGCAGGGTCGTTTCCTCTTCGTGGCCGTGGTCGCGCTCATCGCCGCGCAGGCGATCGCGTGGCGAGCGCTCGTCGTGCGCCCGGCCCTGCGCCAGCGGCTCGCCCGCGTGGCCGTCGTGGCCGCCCTCGTGATCGGCGCGTACGGGTTCGGCGTGCTCTACCGCGGCGGGTGGGAGGACGTCCAGTTCCGCGTGACCGTGGGGGGTCTCGACCGCATGGGTGGCGCGTCGCTCGGCGGGACCGCGCCCGTCGCCCTCGCCGCGATCCTGTTCCTCGCCGCAGGGGTCTGGTCGGTCGTCGCAGTCTGGCGGCTGTCGGCCGCCCGCACGGCCGGGCCGGTAGACTCCTCGCCGCGCACACCGTCCGCACCGATCGAGACCGTCGACGACCGTCCGCAGCGATCGACCCCCGACACACAGGAATGAGACCCCAGTGAAGATCCTCGTCACCGGAGGGGCCGGCTTCATCGGCTCGAACTTCGTCCGCCGCACGCTGGAGGACGCGTACCCGGGCCTCGAGGGTGCCGAGGTCGTCGTGTACGACGCGCTCACCTACTCGGGCAACGAGGCGAACCTCGCTCCCGTCGCCGACTCGCCGCGCTACACCTTCGTGCACGGGGACATCCGCGACGCCGAGAAGCTCGACGAGGTCGTCCCGTCCGTCGACGCGATCGTGCACTTCGCCGCCGAGTCCCACGTCGACCGCTCGGTCCGCGACTCGGGCATCTTCGTCGAGACGAACGTCGTCGGCACCCAGCGCCTGCTCGACGCGGCGCTGCGCCACGGCACCGAGCGCTTCGTGCACGTCTCCACGGACGAGGTCTACGGCTCGATCAGCGAGGGCTCGTGGACCGAGGACCGCCCGCTCGAGCCGAACTCGCCGTACTCGGCGTCGAAGGCCGGCAGCGACCTCCTCGCGCGCAGCTACCACCGCACGCACGGCATGAACCTCTCGATCACGCGCTGCTCGAACAACTACGGGCCGTACCACTTCCCCGAGAAGGTCATCCCGCTGTTCGTGACCAACCTCATCGACGGCGAGCACGTCCCGCTCTACGGCGAGGGCAACAACGTCCGTGACTGGCTCCACGTCGACGACCACTGCCGCGGCATCGCGCTCGTGCTGGTCAAGGGCCGCGCGGGCGAGGTCTACAACATCGGCGGCGGCACCGAGCTGACGAACAAGGAGCTCACGCAGCTCCTGCTCGACGCGACGGGCAAGGACTGGTCGTTCGTCGACCGCGTCGCGGACCGGCTCGGCCACGACCTCCGCTACTCGGTGGACATCACGAAGATCCGCGAGGAGCTCGGGTACGAGCCGCAGGTGCCGTTCGAGCAGGGGCTCGCGGACGTCGTGCAGTGGTACCGCGACAACCGCTCGTGGTGGGAGCCGCTCAAGGAGCGCGCGGCGCTCAGCTGAGCGGCGCGCACGACCTCGACGGGACGCACGACACCATGACGCGATACCTCATCACCGGCGCCGCCGGCATGCTCGGCCAGGACCTCCAGCACGCGCTGGCGGGCCGTGCCGTGACGGCCCTCGGCCGCGCCGACCTGGACATCACCGACGCCGAAGCGGTCGACGCGGCGGTCTCCGGCCACGACGTCGTCATCAACTCGGCGGCGTACACGAAGGTCGACGACGCCGAGACGCACGAGGACGACGCGTACGCCGTGAACGCCACCGGTCCGAAGCTCCTCGCCGAAGCCGCGGTCCGCCACGGCGCGAAGCTCCTGACGGTGTCCACCGACTACGTGTTCGACGGCCACGGCACGTCGCCGTACCCGGAGGACGCCTCGACGGACCCGATCAACGCCTACGGCCGGTCGAAGGCTGCGGGCGAGGCGTTCGTCCGTGAGATCGCACCGGACAGCTCGTACGTGGTGCGCACCGCGTGGATCTACGGCGCGCACGGCCCGAACTTCGCGGCCACGATGCTCCGGCTCGCCGGGTCGCACGACACGGTCAGCGTCGTCACGGACCAGGTCGGGCAGCCCACCTGGACCGGCGACCTCGCAGCGCGCATCGTCGAGCTCGTGGACGGCGACGCCCCCGCGGGCACCTACCACGGCACCAACGCCGGGCAGGGCTCGTGGTTCGACTTCACGCGCGCGATCTACACCGAGGTCGGCCTCGACCCCGAGCGGGTCCTGCCCACCGACAGCACCGCGTTCGTGCGGCCCGCCCCGCGGCCCGCCTACAGCGTGCTGGGGCACGACGGCTGGTCCCGCGCCGGGCTCGCGCCCATGCGCGACTGGCGCGAGGCGCTGCACGCCGCCGTCCAGGCGGGCGCCCTCCAGGCCTGATCCGCCGCGCGACCAGACGACGGCCTGGAGGCTCCCCACCGGTCCGGTGCGGAGCCTCCAGGCCGTCACGGGGTCCTCCCCGTCCCCCCTGGTAGGGTCGGCCAGCCGGGTCACGGCACCACGACCACGACGAGGAGCACACCAGCATGACCACTCTCCACGTCGTCGTCGACCAGGTGGTCGCACCGGTCCCCGGCGGCATCGGCCGGTACGCCGAGGAGCTGACCCGCCACCTCGTCGCCACCGCGCCGGAGGGCTGCGAGGTCGCAGCGGTCGTCTCGGCGGTCGGGAACGACGACCTCCGCCGCCTCGAGACCCTGCTCCCCGGCCTCTCCGAGCTCCAGCGCCTGGCGCTCCCCCGCCGCGAGCTCTCGCTCGCCTGGCAGGGCGGCATCGTCGGTGGGCTCGCGAAGGAGATGGTCCACGCGCCCAGCGTCCTGGCCCCGCTCGTCAAGCACGACCGCGTCCAGTTCCCCGGGCGCCAGAGCGTCGTGACGGTGCACGACACGGTGCCCTGGACGCACCCGGAGACCCTGACGCCCCGCGGCGTCCACTTCCACCGCGCGATGGTGAAGCGCGCGTTCAAGTACGCCGACGCCGTGGTCGTGCCGACGCACGCGGTCGCGTCGGCGCTCAACGAGGTCCACCGGTTCGACGACCGGCTCCGGGTGATCGGCGGCGCGCCGAGCGGTCGGCTCAGGACGCCGGTCGACGCCGACCTCCGCGCGGAGCGGCTCGGCCTCCCCGAGCGCTACGTGCTCGCCGTCGGGACGCTCGAGCCCCGGAAGGGCCTCGCCCACCTCATCGCGGCGATGGCGCACCCGGACGCCCCGCAGGACGTCCCGCTCGTCATCGCGGGTCCGGACGGTTGGGGCGACGTGGACGTCTACGGCACCGCCGAGCGGGCCGGGCTCGCGCGCGACCGGGTCAAGGTGCTCGGCCGTGTGGACGACGCGGACCTCGCGGTCGCGTACGACCGGGCGACGGTGTTCGTCTTCCCGAGCCTCGCGGAGGGCTTCGGCCTCCCCGTGATCGAGGCGATGAGCTTCGGCACGCCGGTGATCCACTCGGACGACGCCGCGGTGAGCGAGGTCGCGTCGGACGCCGGCGTGACCGTCGCCCGTGACCCGCGCGACTCGTACCCCGAGCGGCTGGCCCAGGCCGTCTACCAGGTCGTGAACGACCCGCTCCTCGCATCCCACCTGGCGGTCGCCGGGCCCGACAGAGCGCGGATGTTCGACTGGAACGACGCAGCCTTGGAGACCTGGCAGTTGCACGCGGACCTCTGACGGCGAAGCCCCAGGCGGCGGCTCCGACCCGCTGTTAGCGTTCCGGGGACCACCCTCGAGTCCCGACGGGAACGCCATGTCCGCACCACCCACGGCCGTCGACGACCGGCCCGCCGTCGACACGGCAGCCGATCGTCCGACCGTCGACCCACGACGGACCGCGCTCGCTGCGGCGCTCGTCGGGGTGTTCGCGTTCGCGGTGTCCGTCACCGGCTCGTGGATCCCGTCGGCATGGGCCGACGAGGCGGCGACCATGAGCGCAGCACGACGCTCCCTGCCCGAGCTCTGGCACATGGTGCACCACGTGGACGCAGTGCACGGCCTCTACTACGCGATGATGCACGTCTGGTTCGAGGTCGTGCCGTACTCCGTCTTCACGCTGCGGCTCCCGAGCGCGATCGCGGTCGGCCTCGCCGCTGCCGTCACCGTCCTGCTCGGCGCCCGCCTCGTCGGCCCGTGGACGGGCATCGTCGCGGGAGTCGTGTACGCGGTGCTCCCCCGGGTCACCTGGGCCGGCAGCGAGGGGCGGTCCTACGCGGCGACCACGCTGTTCGCCGTCGTGCTGAGCCTCGTGCTCGTGGTCGCCGTGCGGCACACGGCGGAGCGGCGTCGACGGGCCTGGGTCTGGTGGCTGCTCTACGGGGTCGCCGTGCTGTGCTGCGGGCTGCTCTTCGTCGACATGCTGCTCCTGGTCGTCGCACACGGGGTCACGCTGCTCGTCGGGATCCTGCTCGGTGGTGGTCCGGGCGGACGTCGGTCGCACGTGCGCACGGCGCTCTGGTGGCTCGTCCCGACGGTCGTCGCCGGAGCCCTGCTGTTGCCGTTCGTCCGCCTGGCCTCGGGCGAGGCGGACCAGCAGCTCTACTACATGGGGCGGATGGGCTGGGGCTTCGGCATCGTCAAGCTCGTCTTCCTGCAACAGTTCTTCGCCGGGACCAAGGCGATGGCTGCGGTGGCGTGGCTCCTGGTCGCGGTCGGGGCCGTCGGCGCCGTGGTCGTGCCGCGGCTGCGTGACCGGATCCCCGCGGTCGCGCTCACCCTGCCGGCCGTGTTCCTGCCGCCCGCGGTCGTCTACGTGGCGTCCGTGCTCGTGCGGCCGCTGTTCAACCCGCGGTACTTCACCTTCGAGACGCCGCTGGTCGCGATCGCGATCGCACTCGGCCTGACGGTCCTCCCGTGGCGCCGGACCGCGGTCCTCGGTCTCGCGCTGCTCGTGCTGCTCGCCGTCCCGCAGTGGGGCGCGCAGCGCATCCCGACCGCGAAGGACGCGTCGACGTGGGGCCCCGCCTCGGCACTCCTGGAGCGTGAACGTGCGGCCGAGCCCGCCGGCACCCGCGACGGCGTGGTCTACGGTCCGCTGCCGTCGCACGTCAACCGGACCACCGAGTTCGTGGCGGCCTCGTACCCCCGGGCATTCCGAGGCATGCGCGATCTCACGCTCGAGCGGAGCGCGGTCGACATCGGTCAGCTGTGGGCCCAGCGACGACCCGCGAGCGGGCCGTTGTCCGGCCTGACCCGCGTCGACCGCGTCTGGTTCGTCGGGGAACCGACGGCGGACGAGCCGCGGCTCCTGCAGCGACGACTCACGTCAGTCGGGTGGCGGGTGGTCGGGCAGTGGCGCGAGGGCGCGTTCCGGCTCATCGACTTCGCCCGACGCTGAGCGCCAGCGCCGCGCCGCGCGTTCCGCACCGCGCGTTCCGCACCGCGCGTCAGAGCGACTCGCGGAGCCGCGCCGCCTTCTCCTCGACGAGCCGCTCGAGCCCGTCCGCGTGGGCCGCGAGCCGGGCCGCGACCTCCGGGTCGCCGGAGCCGATGATCCGCGCCGCCAGGAGTCCGGCGTTCGCCGCGCCGTTGATCGCCATCGTCGCGACCGGGATGCCCGCGGGCATCTGCACGATCGACAGGAGGGAGTCGAGACCGTCGAGGCGCGCGAGTTGCACGGGCACCCCGATGACCGGCAGCGTGGTCATCGACGCGACCATGCCGGGCAGGTGGGCCGCGCCGCCCGCCCCCGCGATGACCACACGGATGCCGCGACCCGCGGCGGCCCGGGCGAACCGGGTCATCTTGTCCGGGGTGCGGTGCGCCGAGACGACGTCCGCCTCGAACGGGATGCCGAGCTCGGACAGCTGGTCGGCGGCGGCGCGCATCGTCGGCCAGTCCGAGTCCGACCCCATGATGATCGAGACGAGCGGCTGGACGGGGGCTGCGGTGTCGGTCACGCGTCGAGCCTAGCCGAGCAGCACCCGCCGCCACCCGTCGCCGTCGGTGCCGATCGTGCGCTCGCCCGCGACCCACGACGCCGCGCCCGGGTCGGCCGTGCCGCGGTCCACGGCCGCGACGACCGCGGCTCGCCAGGCGGACGGGTCGTCCGGCACGGCGACGACACCGTGGGCGGCGGCCTCGGCGTAGGAGGGCCTGTCCGACACCACCGCGGGCAGCCCGAGCGCGACGTACTCGAGCGCCTTGAGGTCGCTCTTCGCCCGGTTGAACTCCTCGTCGCGCAGGGGCGCCACGCCCGCACGCCACCGCTGCCGGTGGTCGACGAGCCAGCGGACGAACGCCGGGTAGTGGCCGTCCGGTACCTCGACCCGGCGGTACCAGTCCGCGTCGTCCTCGGCGACACCGATCACCTCGAGCCGTACCGGACGGCCGTCCGACGCGACGAGGTCGGTGAAGACGTCCCGCAGGAGTTCCAGGTCGGCGGCGTGCGTGAGCGTCCCCATGTACAGCACACGGTGCTCGTCAGCGGGGAGGTGGCCGGTGTCCACGACGGGTCCTGGTGCCCACAGCGTCGGGTCGAGGGCGTTCCGGACGACGACGACCTCGCGGGCGATCGGTCGCACGACCTCGGCGAGCTCGGTCGTGCTCACGACCACGACGTCGGCACCCCGGACCAGCGCGTCGATGGAGGCGAGTCGGTCGGGGTCGTACTCGGCGCGGGCCAGTCGCTCCCGGCCGGACGCCGTGAAGAAGTCGTCGTCGACCTCCGCGACGACCCGGACACCGCGGGCGTGCGCCGCGTCGAGGAACGGCCCGACCGACGCTCGCGGGAGGATGTCCCGCTGCACGAGCACGACCGCGTACGTGGTGTCGTCGGTGCCGTCGACGAACCCCGCCGGGTCGACCTGCCGGACGGTCGCGGTCCCCGCGGCGGCGAGGTGCTCGGTACGGCGGACCACCCGGACGTGCGCGGACGCGGGGTGGGCGCCGTGCGCGCCGGCGACGACGTACCCGACGACCGGGAGCGGCGCGGAGCCGGACCCCGTGGCGGGTGCCGTGCGGGTCAGGGAGCGACGGAGGCGGCGGGCGGCCCGGCGGACGAGATCACGCGGCATGGGACCATCCTCCCGTACCTCAGCGCACGCGGACGGTGCGGCACCCCAGCGAGCGGTCCCCTCCAGAGCCGACGCCGAGGGCCGTGAGGCACACCGACCGACTGCCCGACGCCACGGTCACCGTGCCGGAGAGTCCGTGCGCGGGCCCGGCCCCGTGCGCGCGGTCGACGTCCGTGCGGCGTGCGTCGGCGACGAGCGTGCCGACGGTGCGACCGCCCGCGGTGACGCGCACGCGGAGCGCGCGGGAGGTGTCGTCGCGGTCGAACGTCCAGCCGCGGACGGCCACGCGTCGGTGGCTCGGCGACGTCACGGCGTCGAGGCGCCCGGTCGGTGCGACCGCGGGCACGGTGACGGTCCGGCACGGGTCGGCGGTGGAGTCCGCGCCGGCTCCGACGTTCCGAGCGACCGCGCAGACCCGGTGCTTCCCCGGCGTGGTCGGGACCACCCCGGCGTACCCGTGTTCCCGTCCGACACCCCACTGGGCCGCGACGTCCGTCCGGGTGGCGTCCGCGGTGAGGCTCGCAGCGGTGCGGCCGTCGACCGTGACCGCGACCGACAGCGCGGTGTCCGGCTCGTCCCCGTCGAAGGCCCACCCGGTGACGGCGACGCCCGCCGAGGCGGTCGCCACGCGCTCGAGCGATCCGTACGGGTCCGCGCGGTAGGCCCGTGCCGGCTGCGCTGCCGCCGCACCGAGCTGGGCCTTCGCCACGAGCGTCTGCGCGAACGACGAGAACCACGTTCCCGCTGCCGGTCCGCCGTTGCACGTGCCGTCGCTGGCCCCCGGCGTCTTGACCCAGAGCAGTGCGTCGAGGGCGGTGCCGTCGGAGACCACACGCGGCGAGGTCCCGAGGCCGGCGCCCGGCCCGTTGCACCAGGTCCCGCGCCAGCCCTGCCCGTTCCTGGAGGTGTCGATCACGTAGTGCGCTCCCCCGGTCGCCGCGGACAGCTTCTCGGCGTAGGCCTGCTCCTGCGTGGTCGGGTAGTAGTTCGCGACGTTCGTGAAGAACCCGCGGGCCTCGGCGACACCCGCGCGGCGCAGGCGGTCGGCCATCGTCGCGACCGGCTGCCAGTTGGAGTTCCCCGCGTCGAGGTACGACGGCACCCCGGCGGCCGTGAACGCGGCGACGGAGCGGCTGAGGATGCGGTAGCGCTGCGCGTCGAGCGTCGCGTCGCACTTGGCGTTGCTGAGCATCGCCAGGGAGTCCGGTTCGACGACGACGGCCGCCCGGTGTCCGGCGAGCCGCCCGGCGATCTGGTCGACCCACGCGTCGTACGCGGTCTCGTCGAGTCCGCCGGCGGAGTACCCGCCGCAGTCGCGGTCCGGGATCGCGTAGGTCACGAATACCGGGGTGGTGCCGGCCTGCTCCGCTGCGGCGACCGCGCGGTCGATCGTCGTCGTGAGGGTCGTCCCACGCGTCCAGTCGCCGAGCCAGATCGCCACCGGGTACCGGGCGATCGTCGCCGCCGCGGCGGCGCCGGCCGGGTCGCTCGTCCGCAGCGCGTCGGCGGCCTTCGCCGCCTCGCTGGTCGCGGACCGGTACGGCCCGCCCGCGAACAGGCTCGTCGACGCCGCCGCGCGGATCGCGGCGGCTCCGGTGGCCGCGTCGGCCGACGGTGCGGCGACGACGACGCCGGTGAGGACGGTGGTGACGACTGCGGCGGCGCCGAGGACGGCGAGGCTGCGCATGCGGGCTCCCTGACTGGACGGACCGACCCCTGACCGGTCGGAGCGTCCATGACAACACGTGCTGCCCAGCCGGCGACACTCGCCAGATCGGGTGGCACCCGAGGGAGTGTCGGCACAAGTGCGGACAACGGCCGGGAGGCCCGTGGCGGCGCCGCCACGGGCCTCCCGGCCGTCCTGTCACGCGTCCTGCGCGTCAGTCGTCGAAGTGCGCGGCAGCAGCGCGTGCTCGGTAGACGACGTCGTCGACGTCGTCGCCGACCACGGTCACGTGGCCGATCTTCCGACCCGGCCGCGGCGCCTTGCCGTAGAAGTGGTACTTGGCCTCCGGGAAGGCGGCCAGCGCGCCCGGGTACCGCGCGGCGAGGTCGCCGTCCGCCGGGCCGCCGAGCACGTTGATCATGACGGCCGACGGTGCGTGCATGCCGGTGGCGCCGAGCGGCAGGTCGAGCACGGCGCGGAGGTGCTGCTCGAACTGGCTGGTGGTCGCCCCGTCGATGGTCCAGTGACCGGTGTTGTGCGGGCGCATCGCGAGCTCGTTGATGAGGATGCGCTCGTCCGCGGTCTGGAAGAGCTCGACCGCGAGCACGCCCGTCACGCCGAGCTCCTCGGCGATCCGCACGGCGATCGACTCGGTCAGGTCGGCGATCCGGCCCGCGCTGTCCGGCGCGGGTGCGAACACCTCGGCGCAGACACCGTCCTGCTGCACGGTCTCCACGAGTGGCCACGCCACGACCTCCCCCGAGGGGCGGCGCGCGACGGACTGGGCGAGCTCGCGGGTGAACGGGACGAGTTCCTCGACGAGGAGCGCCTGCCCGCCGCCGGCCTCCGCGATCGCGGTGAACCAGTCGTCGGCGCCGGACGCGTCGCTCACGACCCGGACACCCTTGCCGTCGTAGCCGCCGCGCGCCGTCTTGACGACCGCGCGGCCGCCGTGGTCGTCGAGGAAGGCGCGGAGCTCGTCCTGGTCGTGCACCGCGGCCCAGTCGGGCACGGGCAGCCCGAGCTCGGACAGCCGGCGCCGCATCGTGATCTTGTCCTGCGCGACCGCGAGCGGCTCGGGACCGGGACGCACCGGGACGCCGGCGTCGACGAGCGCCCGGAGGACGTCCTGCGGGACGTGCTCGTGGTCGAAGGTGACGACGTCGACGTCCCGCGCGAAGGCGAGGACCGTCTCGGCGTCGTGGTAGTCGCCCTCCGCGGTGGCCGCGATCCCCGCCGACATGCCGGGTCCCTCGGCCAGGACCCGGATGTCGATGCCCAGTTCCAGTGCGGCCGGCACCATCATGCGTGCCAGCTGCCCCCCACCGATGACCCCGACGCGCAACGCCATGCTGTGTGTTCCTTCCGTCGCTCACACCGAACGGTCTGAGCGCGCTGTCTAGAATCGTCCTCCGAAGTCGCCACGAGGTGCGACCCGTGACAACTCTACGGACCCTGGAGACACCGTGCGCCGACTCATCGCCCAGCTCGCTCGCTTCGGGGCGGTCGGCGCCGTGGGGTTCGTCGTCGACACCGCGGTGTTCAACCTGCTGCGCGCAACGGTGCTCGCACCGGACGAGGTGCACTCCGGGCCGTTCTGGGCGAAGGTCGTCTCGACGATCGTCGCCATCTTCGTCAACTGGATGGGCAACCGCTACTGGACGTTCCGGGAGCAGCGTCGTGCCACGGCCACCCGCGAGGGCATCGAGTTCGTCGTCGTCTCCCTCGGCGGCATGGTGATCGCGCTGGCCACCCTCGGGGTGTCGCACTACGCGATGGGCCTCACCTCGGTCGTCTCCGACAACATCGCGAACATCGTCGGACTCGTGCTCGGCACGGTCTTCCGCTTCTGGCTCTACAAGGTGTGGGTGTACCACCCCGAGCGCACCGCCGCGCCGGTCCAGGAGCCCGTCCGCACCGAGGTCGCCCCCTAACATCGCCGCTGTGACCACTGAACCGCAGCCCCCCGTCGTCGCGCGCTGGGAGCGGGTGGCCATCGCGGTCGTGACGGCCACCTTCGGCCTGTGGCTCGTCGCCTGGGCGCTCCTGGTGCCGGTGTTCGAAGCGCCGGACGAGACCGCCCACATCGACGCGACCGTGCACGTCGCGCTCGGCGATGCGTGGGCTGCTCCCGGCGACCTCCGGGTGACCCGTGCCGTGCTCATCGCGAAGCAGCAACAGGCGACGCAGCCGTCGGACGAGTGGGCGACCGTGACCGAACTGCTGCAGACCTTCCCCGGGCCGTCGACCACGGTCAACCAGATGACGCAGCACCCGCCGACCGCGTACCTCGTCGGGGCCGCGGTGTTCCGGGCCGTGCACTACGGCGACCTCCGGTGGGACCACGCGTTCCTGGCCCTCCGGCTCGCGGACGTCGCCATGGTGACGGCCCTGCCGCTCCTCGCCTGGTCCGCGGTCCGCCGGGTGACACGCTCCCCCCGCGCCGCGCTCGTCGGCGGGCTCGCGGTCTTCGCGTCGCCCGAGCTCGCGTCGATCGGGTCGTCGGTGTCGAACGACGCCCCCGTGCTGCTGCTGGCGGGCGTCACCGTCTGGCTCGCGACCCGGATGCTCACCGGGGACCTCCGGTGGCGGACGGCGATCGGGCTCGCGGTCGCGCTCGGGGCACTCGTCTGGGTCAAGGGCACCGGTCTGCCCGCCGTGCCCTTCGTCGGCGTCGTCGTGCTGTTCTCCGGGGTCGGGCTCCTCGGCTGGGGTGCGCGGGCGCTCCGGACCGTCGTCGTGCTCGCCGTCGCGGGAGCGATCGGTGCCTGGTGGTGGCTGCACAACCTCGTCGCCTACGGCCGCGTCCAACCGAACGGGTACACCGCGATGCGGCCGCCGAAGGACTTCCCACCGGGCGAGCACCCCACGCTCGGACACTTCCTCGACGTGAGCTGGGGCACCCTCACCCGGACGTTCTGGGGCAGCTTCGGCGGTCGGGCCCAGGTCACCATCGGCGACCTGCTGACCGCCGTCATCACGCTCGTCGCGCTCGTCGTCCTCCTGGGCTGGGCCTTCCGACGCGGTCCGGAGCTGCGGACGCTCACCTGCCTCGCGGTGTTCCCGGCGCTCCTCATCGCCATCCAGAACCGGACGAGCGCGCACTCGTACCTGACCACCACGGAGGTCGCCGCCACCCAGGGCCGGTACTACTTCCCCGCGATCGTCTGTCTCATCGTGCTGAGTGCGGTCGCCTGGCGCCGCCTGCTGTCCGGCGGGCGGTTCCGCGGGGTCGCCGTGGCCGGGCTCGCCGTCGTGCTGCCCGCGATCGGCGTGTACGGGTTCGCGGTCGCGGCCGCGTGGTTCTGGAACGCAGCGGTCTTCCCCGTCACCGGGCGAGGGCTGCTGCGCTACTCCGAGGTCGGGCCGGTGCCGCCCGTGGTGCTCGCCGTGGTGGTCGTGCTGGTGGGCGTGGGGCTCGTGGCGTCGGTGGTGCAGGTCGTCCGCGCCGGTGCCCGTCAGCCGGAGCTCGTCCCGGCGTCGACGGGCGCGTAGGGCATCGGGCCGTCCCCGGCGCGGAACGGGCGTGGCGGAGCCGAGCCCCGCCGACCAGCGCGGACCGTCGGGCCGGCCGGCCCCGTGTCAAGCCGCGTGTCAGGCCGCGTGCGCCCCGTCGTGCACGACCGACGCGTCGTCGGTCGGCGTCCGCCGCCGGAACCACGTCGGCACGGCCGCGCAGAGCAGGAACAGCGCGTCGACCGCCAGGCTCCAGACCCGCGTCACGACGACCACGACGAGCGCGATCGACGGCGGCATGACGAGGCTGAGGAGGAGCGCCTGCACGCCCTCGCGGACCCCGAGGCCACCCGGCGCGAACACCGCGAGCATGCTGATCGCCGAGGCCATGCTGGCCGCACCGATCACGAACGCCGCGTCCGTGCCCTTGAGCGACGGGTACACCGCGAGCGTGATGAAATAGTACGCCGAGCCGGAGAGGATCGCGCCGGCGACGTAGAGGCCGGCACCCCCGAGCACGGTGCCGAGGCTCGGTCGGACGTCGTCCTCGAGCGGCTTGCGGCGGAGGATCCGGAGGGCCAGCCCGATCAGGAACACGAACACCTGCGGGATGAGGCAGACCACGCAGCCGACGAACGCCGCGACCATGAGCGCGATGAGCCACGGGTCGAGGTCGTGCGTCCGCGGGTCGACGAGCAGCAGGACGAGCGCGAGGGCGAGCGTCGCGGCGATCTGCAGGGCGCCCTCGAGGAGCCCGCTCACGCCGAGGCGCGCCTTCGAGACGCCGTGCTTCGACGCGAAGTACACCTTGCCGATGATCCACGTCGCCGCACCCGGGATGTACCGCCCCATCCACGACTTGGCGTAGACGTACGTGAGCGTGACGCCGCTGCCCTTCAGACCGGTCGCACCGAGGCGGCGGAGCAGGTAGAACCAGATGCCGACGCCCCAGTACCGGAAACCGACGCTGATCACCGTCGCGACGGCCACCCAGCCCCAGTTCCACTCGACGTCGGCGAGCTGGCTCCAGTCGACGCTCCGGACGTAGAGCACCAGGAAGACGACGAGCAGCACGTAGAAGACGATCGGCACCACCTTGCCGAGCACGCGTCGCCGCTTCGACGGACGCTTCCCCTCGACCTCGGGGGTGTCACTGCTGGTGGTTCCTGACAATCGTTTCTCCTGACGGCGCTGACCCACGGACGATCTGGCCCGTCCGGCCCGCTGACGATGCGGTGCGCGGACGATGCGGCCCGACGACGGCGTCGCACCACGGACTGCTCCGGGCCCAGCGACATGGTAGCCGGGCCGGGATGGTGACGCCCCGACCCGGTCAGCCGTCCAGGCGGATGACCTGGATGCGGCAGGGCTGCGCCGCGTCGCTCGAGCTGTCGCCGGTGCAGGCGATGTCGGCCCCGAAGGTCCCGACCACCTTCCCGGCCATCGAGTAGTCGCGCGCTGGGGCGGACGCCGGGTCGAACTGCACGAAGTAGCGGATGCCCTCGTCTGCGTAGACCTTCAGCATCGCCTCGGAGTGGTAGGTGTAGCCCTGCCCGGAGCGTCCGAACGCGCGCGTCCCGGTGAGGAACGCGATGGACGCGAGCGAGCGCGAGTTCGTGCCGATGATGGACGAGCCCGCGGGGAGCGCGCCGCTCGACTTCATCTGGTCGGCGAGCGCGACCAGCGGCGGGACGTCGACCGGACCGGTCACCTGCAGCGGGTCGGTGCGGTTCACGGACGGGTAGAACGGCGCGGGCGAGCCGAACCAGTTCTGGGTGTACGAGGCGACGGGCACGACGGCGATCGCCACGCACGCGACGACGGTCCGGATGACGCCGCGTCGCCGCACGAGCCGCCACACCGCCGGCAGCATCAGCGCGCCGATCATCGCGGTGAGGTAGAAGAGCGGCCAGTAGTACCGCGCGTTCCCGCCACCGCTCGACGACGACGTGATCATCCCGTAGCCGATGAAGTACACGAGGGTGGACGCCGCGACGATGCACGTGAACGCGTACCGACGGAACCGGACGACGCCGATGACGAGCGCGGCCGCGAAGAGGAGCGCGATCGGGGCGGCGAACGGCGCGAACGTGCTGATCTTCTGCAGGTAGTACGGGAAGGCGAGGAGGCGCTGCTCGACGTAGTAGGTCCCGCGGGCGACGAGCGAGCTCGACTTCGTGACGGTCGGCTCCGTCTGGGGCCGTGACACCGGCGGGACGGCGTCGGGATCGGGGTTGTCCTGCACGCCCTTCTCGAAGACGCTCGGGGTGAAGTCCTCGTTCGCCGTGGTCGCGTGCTCGTTCGGCGGTACCGGGAGCCACGGCCAGTCGGTCGAGCGGCCGGCGTCGTCGAACTTCGACCCGACGTTCACCGACAGCGAGGAGCCGAGCGTGACCTCGCCGTACTTCACGGTGAGGGCTCCGACCCACGGCGCGATCACGACGGCGAAGGCGACGACGGCCGCGACCGGGACCGGCCACCAGTGCCGGACGGGCTCGCGGCGACGACGGGCGGACCACACGCGGAGCAGGAGCCACAGCACCACCGACCCGAGTGCCACCGGGAGCAGGAAGAGCTTGACGAAGTACCCGATCGCCGCGACGGCACCGAGCACGATGCCCGAGGCGATCCGAGACCGACGACTGCCGTGCAGGGCCTGGTCCGCCCAGCGGAGCGACCACAGGAACCCGAACATCCACGCGACGACGAGGAGGTCCGGCGTCTGCACCGACACCGCGCTCATCAGTGCGGGGATCGCCGTGACCATGAAGAGCACGGCCGGCACGGTGCGGTGGTTCTGCGACCAGACGAGCCACCCGCCGATGCCGAGCACCACGGCGACCGCCAGGGTGTTGACCACGGCGAACGCCGTCTGCGGACCCGCCCCCACCGCGATGATCGGCGCCATGAGCCACGAGACCATCGGGGACCAGTACGCGTTGACCGCGTCGCCGAACCACCCGTGCGCGTACTCGCGCGCGATCCCCATGTAGGAGATGCCGTCGACGTTCGTGACGCCGAGACGGTTGTGGTACGCCACGGACGCGCTGAGGCCGACCCCGACGAGCAGGAGGACGCCGAGCCCGATCGGGACGAGCACCTTCCGGAGGTGCAGGGACGAGCGAGCCGCCCGGCGCCCGCTGGTCGTCGCGGGGGCATCCTCGGCGGCGTGGGTCGTCAGGGTCACGTCCTCCATCATTGCATCCCTCCGCACACCCGAGGGCCGCTCACCATGCCGGTGCACGGCATCCGCGTCCGTGCACGGCCGCCCGAGCAGCCGACACGCGCTCACCATCCCGTGTGTGCGAGACTGCTCAGGTCCAGCCCGCCGAACACGAGGATCGATCTTGCCCAGCGCACCCCGGCCGAGCACCCGACTCGAGTTCCCCTACCTCGACGGCCTCCGCGGGCTCGCTGCCCTGGCCGTCGTGGTCTACCACGCGTACCTCTTCACCGGGGTGACCGGCACCGGGCCGACGCAGATCCCCTGGCTCCGCCCGATCATCGGCTGGGGCTACCTCGGCGTGCCGGTCTTCATCGTGCTCTCGGGCTACGTGCTCATGCTGCCCGTGATGACCCGGTTCGACCGGTACCGCATCCCCGGCGGCTTCTGGAAGTACATCTGGCGTCGGGCCCGCCGGATCATCCCGCCCTACTGGGCCGCGCTCGTGCTGTTCGCGCTGATGATCCGGTTCATCCCGGTCCTGCACAACCCGGGCGGCACCCAGTGGGACACGAAGCTGCCGATGGGATGGGGCACCTTCCTGACGCACTTCTTCCTCGTGCACGACTTCTTCCCGCAGTACATCGGCAAGATCGCCGGACCGATGTGGAGCGTCGCGGTCGAGTGGCAGATCTACTTCCTGATGCCGCTCGTCATCCTCCCGCTGTGGCGGCTCATCGGCGGGTGGGCGACCACCTCCGGGCTCGTGCTCATCGGCATGTGGATGGGCAGCGAGTCGAAGTACTCGTGGATGCACCCGTGGTTCGTCGGGCTCTTCGCCGTCGGCATGCTCGCGGCCGAGATCACCGTCCGCGCCCGGGACGCCCACGCCTCCGGCACGCTCCGCATCCGGACGAAGCCCCGCTGGCAGGAGGGCGCCTTCATCGTGGTGCTGCTGCTCGGCATCGCCGTGCTGTTCTTCTCGCATCGTGACTACTACCAGCACCAGACCTGGCCGTCCGAGGTCGTGACCGGTGTCTTCGCCGGGGTCCTCCTCACCTGGCTCGGCCGCTCCGCCGTGACCGGCCACCACACCTGGCTCGCGCGCTTCTTCGCGTGGCGGCCCTTCGTCCTGGCCGGACTCGTCTCCTACTCGGTGTACCTGTTCCACAGTCCGCTGCTCGGCTTCGGCAACCTCCTGCTGCTGCCGTTCGGCTTCTCGCCGAAGCTGCAGTTCCTGCTCATGATCGTCGTCGTGGTGCCCCTGACGCTCGGCGTCTGTGTGGGCATGTGGTGGCTCGTCGAGCGGAACTTCCTGAACCGCCGACAGCAGCACGCACGGGTCGAGGTCAACGGCAACGGCCCCATCCCGGACGTCGAGCCGATGCAGCCGGAGAGCGCAGCAGCCTCGCGCTGATCGCTGCGGCCCTCCCGACGCGCCGGGTAGCATCGCTCGGACGCGACGGGTGCACAGCACGCACCCGAGGCCGCTTCGACAGGGAGGACGCCGCCGCATGCGCGCATCCAGCAAGAGGATCTTCGGTCTCGGAGCCGCCGCGGCGGTGGCCGCGGCGCTCACGATCGGGAGCAGTCCCGCGACCGCGGAGACGTCGGCGACACCAGCCCCCGCGTCCGCGGGGACGCCCACGACCGCCGGGTCAGGGTCGTTGTCGATCGCCGAGATGGACCAGACCGGGAACCACGTCATGGGGGCCGGCATCGCCCGGAACGCCGGCGAGACCGAGATCGTCACGTCCGTGCCTGGGGCGGTGACGACGCAGCAGGGGGACCTCAGCGCGACCGCCCAGGCCGCCTCCGCCGGTCCCCCGCCCGGCCGGATCCAGGGCTTCGACATCAGCGCGTGGCAGCCGAGCGTGAACTTCCTCGCGGCCTACCGCGCAGGCGCCCGCTTCGTCTACGTCAAGGCCACCGAGGGCACGAGCTACGTCAGCTCGACGTACAAGCAGCAGTACGCCACGGCGAAGCAGCGGAACCTCTACCGCGGCGGGTACGTCTACGCGCAGCCGAGCCAGGCGAGCGGCGCCGCCACCGCGAACTACTTCTTCGCGCACGGCGGGCAGTGGAGCGCGGACGGCAAGACACTGCCCCCGCTGCTCGACATCGAGTACGGCTCCGCGTCCCAGGGCACCTGCTACGGCAAGTCGTGGTCGCAGATGCGCAGCTGGATCAAGGACTTCTCGAACACCGTGTACCAGAAGACGAAGCGGTACCCGGCGATCTACACCACGACCGACTGGTGGAAGCGCTGCACGAACAACAGCAACCAGTTCTCGAAGAACCCGCTGTTCGTGGCGCTCTACCCGGTGCACGACTTCACGACGCCGGGCACGCTCGGTCGGAGCTGGTCGAAGTGGACGTTCTGGCAGTGGTCCGCGAGCGGGACGCTCCCCGGCGACCAGGACGTCTACCGCAACACCGCGGACTACCTCGAGCGCTTCGCGTCCAAGACCGGGTGACGCCCCTCGCCGTCCCGGCGTGACCAGCAGACGGACGGGAGGCACGGTGCCAGCCGGCACCGTGCCTCCCGTCCGTCCCGGCGCACGCCGCGACGTGCCGCAGCGGTCAGCGCGTGTGGCTCGTCGCCTCCGCGAAGTCGGCGTCGAGCGCCGTCGCCATCGTGGCGACCCCCTCGGCGAGCCGGGCGCGGATCGCCTCGTGCTGGCCGTCGAGGTCCTCCAGGAGGGCGGTGACGTCGTCGACGAAGGTCGGCTCGAGGGCCGACTCGATCGGCTTGGAGTAGGCCTGCTGCCCCATCTGCTCGAAGAACAGTCGGCCCTTGTCGACGTAGTAGAGGACCGTGGCGGGGACCCCGGCGATCGTCGCGACGATGGCGGAGTGGAGTCGGCTGGCGAGGAACAGGCGGCTGCGGGACATGAGGCCCGCGTACTCGGACGGCGAGAAGGCGTCGGCCTCGACGACGTGCGTCCGGTCGCCGTGCTGCATGAGCGCGATCACCTCGCGGGCGAACGCGGCGTCACCCTCGGACGCCTCCATGTGCATCGGGTAGAAGACGACATCGGCGTCCCAGCGCTCGACCTGGCGGTCGGCGAGGTCGGCGAGCGCCTGACGGTAGGTGACGAGCCGTTCGCTGTCCACACCGGTCTGCCGGAAGCGCTTCGGCAGGAAGCGGAACGGGATCCACCCGCTGCGCTTGTAGTGGAACCAGCGGCGCACCCCGAAGCCGATCGAGCCCTCGAGGCGGTCGGCGGTGAGGCCGGTCGTGGCCTCGAGGCGGGCGAGCACGTCGGCGTCGGGCTGCTGCACCGTGCCGACGACGGCCGGGTCGAAGGAGGACACGACGGGCGTCCGGACACCCCAGGCGAGGAGCTTCTCGCGGGACTCGTCGTCGCGCACGGCGAACGAGCGGCAGAGGTCGACCGTCGCGCGGATGAGCCGCTTGCTGATGCCGGCGGAGGTCGGGCCGATGCCCTGGAACGCGCCGACGAGGTTCCGGTTCACCGTGCGGACGAGCAGCATCTTGCCGAACCAGTACACGAGGCCGAGCTTGTTCGTGTAGTCCTTGAGGATCTCGCCGCCGCCCCACAGGACGAGGTCGGCGCCGCGCGCGGCCCGCAGCAGCGCGAACAGGTCGCCGATGCCGGTGCTGTACGGCGACACCGGCAGGAACCGGATGCCGAACCACGCGGCGTCGCGGTCGGGGTACTGCGACAGCGAGACGATCTCGGCGTCGGGCCAGCGTCGACGGACGAGCTCGACGTTGCCGGCGAGGATCGCTCGGTCGCCTCGGTTGTGGGGCGAATCGCTATTGTGGATCAGTACGCGCACGAGTGGAGAGCCTACCGGTCCCACGCAGCACGCCCCGTGGAAAGGCCGACTTGTCCGACACCTCCCGCCCCCGTCTGCTTGTCCTCGGATCGACCTTCCCGGCCCGGCCGGACGACGGGGTCCCGGCCTTCGTGCTCGACCTGGCGCACCAGGAGGCCACCGAGTTCGACACGCTCGTCCTGACACCCCGGGTCCCCGACGGTGCCGCACGCGAGCGCATCGGCGACGTGCAGGTCCGCCGGTTCCCGTACTTCCCGAAGGCCTTCGAGGACCTGGCCGACGGCGCGATCCTCGACAACCTCAAGGAGAAGCGCAGCCGCCTGGTGCAGGTGCCGGCGCTCGTCCTCGCCCAGTACCGCGCCGTCCGCGCTGCGGTCCGGTCCGGGCGGCCGGACGTCATCCACGCCCACTGGGCGATCCCGCAGGGCCTCGTGGCGACGCTCGCGGCGCCGGGGGTCCCCCTCGTGGTCACCACGCACGGCGGCGACATCTACGCGCTCCGCGCCGCACCCCTGGTCCGGCTGAAGCGCTGGATCTTCGGTCGCGCCGCGCACGTCACGACGGTCAACTCCGAGATGCGGGACCGTCTGACCGAGTGGGGCGTCCCGGCCGACCGGTCGACGGTGATCCCGATGGGCGTCGACCTGGGCCCGGCACGGGACGCCCGTGCGCGGGTGGCCGCCGAGGAGCACCACGTGGTCGCCGTCGGCCGTCTGGTCGAGAAGAAGGGCTTCGGCAACCTGCTCGAGGCCCTCCGCGGCATCGGCGACGACGTGCCGTGGCGTCTCACGATCGTCGGCGACGGGCCCTGGCGCGGCCGGCTCGAGCAGCAGGCTGCGGGCCTCCCCGTCACGTTCACCGGGCAGCGCGGCCGGACCGAGGTGCTCGAGACGCTGGCCTCCGCGACCGTCGTGGCGGTGCCGTCGATCCCGGCCGCGAACGGTGACCAGGAGGGCCTCCCGGTCACCCTGCTCGAGGCAGCGGCGGTCGGCGCGGCGATCGTCGCGAGCGACCTGCCGGGCATCCGCGACGTCGTGCACGACGACGACTCCGGGCTGCTCGTGGCGCCCGGCGACGTGCCCGCCCTCCGTGCGGCGCTCCGTCGGGTGCTCACCGACGCCGAGGCGCGCGACCGGTACCGCGAGCGCGCGGTCGAGTCGGCGGCGGAGTTCTCGACCGAGCGGATCGGCGAGCGCTACCGGGCCGTGCTGCGCGGCGCGATCAGCTGACCGCCGTCGCGCCCCGCCGGACCGGCGTCCGACGCTGAGCGGTCGTCGCGGTCGTCGCGGTCGTCGCGGTCGTCCGTGTCTGCGCGCCCGTCTCGGGCGTCCCGGTCGCGACGCAGTCCGGCGAGCTCGCCGGCCACGAACAGGGCGATCGTCGCGGCGGTCAGCACACCCGCGAGCACCGTCGCCGCGAGCACGAGCTTCGCGGAGTGCGGAACGAGCGTCGCGCCCTCGAAGTGGAGCAGCGACCAGATCGGCACCAGGGACAACAGCGTCCACGCCGGGACGAGCACCACGGCCGCGTGCCGCGACGCCCGCAGCCCGGCCGCGAGCGCGATGGCGATCGGAGCCCAGACGGACAGCGTGTAGCGGTTGATCGGCGCGCCCCCACCGGCCATGTACCGGATCTCGACCAGGACGAAGAGCACGACGACCGTCACGAGCATGGCGACGACGAGGGTCCGCGGCCAGCCGTCGCCCGGAGCGCTCGAACGCCCCGGGTGCTGTCCCAGGCGGGTGGCGATCCGGCGCACCAGCAGCACGACGAGGGACACCGCGAGCAGCAGGACCGGTGCCAGCAGGAGGATCCACGGCACCGCGTCGCGGAGGTCGAGCGCGCCGCGGTAGAGCGCGAAGAGCTGCTTCCAGAACGCCGGCTTGGTGGCGACCTCCTGGTCCGTGAAGTGCGGTCGTGGCACCCACCCCGGCCACGCCTTCGGCCGGCCGCTGAAGGACCCGGCGACGATGGTGTTGCGCACCCAGAACCACCCGGAGGCCGCAGCGGCCGCCACCACGGGCACGAGCGCGACGACGACGCGGGCCCACAGGCCCTGCAGTCGGCCGAGCCGCACGGTCCGGGCGAGCAGGAATGCCACCGCGACGGCCACCAGCCAGAGCGCGAAGGAGAGCCGTGTCGTCATGCCCGCAGCCGCCACGAGGGCTCCGCACACGAGCAGGCGCGGCGTGACCCCGGACCGCAGGGCGGCTCCGGCCACCCCGCAGGCGAGGGCGCCGAGCAGCGCGGCGAGCGAGTCGTTGTAGACCACGCCGGCCTGCACGACGAGCACCGCGGTGGACCCCGAGACGACGGCGACGGTCGCCGGCAGTCGTCGAGCCTCCGGGAAGCAGCGCGAGGCCGCCCAGGCGGCGGCCGGCACGATGCCCGCGACGATGACCGCGTTGACGATCCGCGCCGCGACGACCGCCTGCACCGGGTGGCCCGCGTCGACGAGCGGGCCGACGAGCGGCGCGAGCAGGACGTAGTAGAGCGGTGGGTGCTGGGCGACCCACTGGACCGGCGGGTGGTGGCCGAACCCGGGCTGGAAGCGCACCCCGTCCATCAGCACGGGCAACTGGCCGTGCCACACCCGGAGGGCGTAGTCGACGTGCGCCGACTCGTCCGTGCTGCTGAGCGGCTCGGTCGACGCGATCCGGGCGACCGCGGCGACGAGCACGAACAGGGTGGCCGCGAGCACGACCGGGGTGGCCCAGTCGTGCCCGCGGACGCCGTCGAGCAGGAGGCGCCGCACCCGGACGGTCACGGAGAGCCTCAGCGCCCCATGCCGCGGTACGTGAACCCGGCCGCCGTCCAGGCGTCGCGGTCGAGGCAGTTGCGTCCGTCGACCACGACCGGGCTGGCGACCAGTCCGGCGACCTCGGACGCGTCGAGCTCGCGGAACTCGTTCCACTCGGTCAGCACCAGGACGAGCTCGGCACCGCGGAGCGCGTCCGCGGCGGTCTCGGTGTAGTCGAGCTCGGGACGGACGCGGCGGGCGGTCACGACGGCCTCGGGGTCGTACGCCGCGACGTGGGCGCCGAGGGCCTCGAGTCGGCCGGCGATGTCGAGCGACGGCGAGTCGCGGACGTCGTCGGAGTTCGGCTTGAACGCCAGGCCGAGCACCGCGACCCGCTTGCCCGCGACGTCACCGCCGAGGAGCTCCTGCGCCAGCGTGACGACGTGGTCACGGCGGCGGAGGTTGATCGCGTCGACGTCGGCGAGGAAGGCGAGCGAGTCCGGCACGCCGAGCTCGGACGCACGCGCCTGGAAGGCACGGATGTCCTTCGGCAGGCACCCGCCGCCGAAGCCGAGGCCGGCGTTGAGGAACTTCCGGCCGATGCGGGCGTCGTGCCCGATCGCGTCGGCGAGGGCGGTGACGTCCGCACCGACGACCTCGGCGATCTCGGCCATCGCGTTGATGAAGGAGATCTTGGTCGCGAGGAACGCGTTCGCGCTGACCTTCACGAGCTCGGCGGTCGGCAGGTCGACGACCAGGCGCGGGGTGCCCTCGGCGAGCGCCGACGCGTAGACCTCGTCGAGGACGGCGGTGGCCCGCTCGCCCTGCTCGCCGGCGGGAACGCCGTAGACCAGGCGGTCGGGCGAGATGGTGTCCTGCACGGCGAAGCCCTCACGGAGGAACTCGGGGTTCCAGACCAGCGTGGCGCCCGGCACGGCGGCCTCGACCTCGCCCGCGAGCCGCGCGGCGGTGCCGACGGGGACCGTGGACTTGCCGACGACGTAGGCCTCCGCGGAGAGGTGCGGGACGAGGGACGCCACAGCGGCGTCCACGTACGTGAGGTCGGCCGCGCCGGTCGGGCCCTGCGGCGTGCCGACGGCGAGGAAGTGCACGGTGGCGTCGGCGACCTCGGCCATGTCGGTCGTGAAGCGGATGCGGCCCGAGGCGAGCGCCTCGGTCAGGATCTCCGGCAGACCGGGCTCGAAGAAGGGGGCCTCGCCCGCGGCGAGGCGCTCGATCTTGCCGGGGTCGACGTCCACCGCGACGACGTCGTGCCCGAGCTTGGCCATGGAGGCGGCGTGCACGGCACCGAGGTAACCGCAGCCGATGACAGAGATACGCACGGGAAGACGGTACAGGTTCCTGCACGGCTTCACACCGAAGGCCGGGCGCGCGGCACGTCGCAGCACCCCCGCGCGCGCCAGCGGTGGGCGGGCGTCGGCTCAGCCGCGGACGTCGCCCCACGGCGGCCGCTCGGCCCCGCCGCCCACGATCTCGTCCCAGTCCGGCTCGCGGTGCCGCCGGCGCGCCTCGTGGGCCTCCACCAGGTCGTGCAGCACGGCGACGACGAGGTCGGCGTGCGGGACGTCGGCGAGCACCGCCACGGGATCGTCACCCGGGAACACGAGCACGTCCCCGGAGCGGAACACCCCCTGCAGACCGCGCCGGCGCACGGTCACGTCGTACCCGCGGGCGTGCAGGAGCTCCCGGCGGGTCCGCGTGCCGAGTCCGTGCACGACCACGAGCCGCCGGGTGGTGACGACGTAGCGCTGGGACATCCACCGGACGAGCGGGACCACCCCGCCGACAACGAGCAGCAGCAGCACGACGACCGCCACCACCACGTTCAGCCAGGCCAGCTGTGCCCGGAAGACGCCGAACCCGAAGCCGCCGGCCGCGGTCACGAGCACCACGAACACGGCGGGGCGGACGAGCCGCCGTGCGTGCGGCCGGAGCCGGGCGACGACGCGCTCGGGCGGCGGCTCGGCGGTCATGCCCTCATGCATAGCGCAGGTGCGTGACGTCGCCCACCGCGACGCCCCTGGTGGCACCGTCCCGGTGCCGGATCGTGATCCGGCCGTCGTCGTCGATGCCGACCGCGTCGGCCTCCTCCACCGTGCCGTCGGGCAGCTCGAGCCGGATCCGGCGACCGATCGTGCCGCACGCTGCACGGACGTCGGACCGGACCGCCTCGGCGGCCGCACCGCCCGTGGCGAGGGCGACCACCGCCTCCAGGACGGCACCCCGGAAGGCGACGAGCACCGCGTCGGCGAGGTCGGGTGCGGTCCCCGTGACGCCGGCGACGGCGAGCGAGGTCGAGGTCGGGGTCGGGAGTGCGTCGGCGGGGATCGTGAGGTTGACCCCGGCACCGACCACGACGCTGCCGTCGGCGGCGACCTGGCAGAGGATGCCGCTCACCTTGCGTTCGTCGAGGTGGACGTCGTTCGGCCACTTGACCTCGACCACCGGCCGGGAGGCGCGGGTCGTCCCCGGCGCGCCGGGCACCAGGGCGTCCACCGCGTCGCGCAACGCACGGCCCGCGACGAGCGGCAACCAGCCGCGCGACCGGTCGTCCAGGTCCGCGCGGACGAGCAGGCTCGCCGCGAGCGTCTGCCCGGCGGGCGCCGACCACGAGCGGTCGAGGCGGCCGCGGCCGGCGGTCTGGTCGAGCGTCGCCACGACACTGCCGTGCGCCAGGTCCGGCGCGACCGCGAGGAGGTCCGCGTTGGTCGAGCCGGTCGTGGGCGGCACGACGAGCGTCGCACCGTCCGCCTCGACCTCGGCACGGGTGAGCGGGAACGACGACGCGGGTGTGGACATGCACGCAATCTACGGGCAGGAACCGTGGACGACCTCCAACCGTGGGCGTCCGGGGCCGCCGGTATGGTGAGCGGGTGACTCAAGGTGACACCCCCGATCTCTCGACGACCGCCGGCCGGCTCGCCGACCTCCGCGACCGGTACCACGAAGCCGTGACCGCCGCGGGCGAGGCAGCCATCGCGAAGCAGCACGCGAAGGGCAAGGGCACCGCCCGGGAGCGCATCGAGCAGCTCCTCGACGACAACTCGTTCGTCGAGTTCGACGAGTTCGTCCGGCACCGCACGACCGCGTTCGGCATGGACGCCAAGCGCCCCTACGGCGACGCGGTCGTCACGGGCGTGGGCACGATCCACGGCCGGAACGTCGCGGTGTACGCGCAGGACTTCACCGTGTTCGGCGGGTCCCTCGGCGAGGTCGCCGGCGAGAAGATCATCAAGGTCATGCAGCACGCGCTGAAGACGGGCGTGCCGATCATCGGCATCCTCGACTCCGGTGGCGCACGCATCCAGGAGGGCGTGGTCGCGCTCGGCAAGTACGGCGAGATCTTCCGCCTGAACACCCAGGCGTCGGGCGTCATCCCCCAGATCTCGATCGTCATGGGCCCGGCGGCCGGCGGCGCGGTGTACTCCCCCGCCCTCACCGACTTCGTCATCATGGTCGACAAGACGAGCCACATGTTCGTCACCGGTCCGGACGTCATCAAGACCGTCACGGGCGAGGACGTCGGCTTCGAGGAGCTCGGCGGCGCGCAGACCCACAACCAGGTGTCCGGCGTCGCGCACTACCTCGCCGAGGACGAGACCGACGCACTCGACTACGCCCGGTCGCTCATCGGGTTCCTCCCGGACAACAACCTCGCCGACGCCCCGGCCTACGACGTCGCCCCGGAGCTCGAGACGACCGACGCGGACCACGAGCTCGACGTCGTCATCCCGGACTCGACGAACCAGCCGTACGACGTGACGACGATCATCGAGCACGTCGTGGACGACGGCGAGTTCCTCGAGGTCCAGCCGCTCTTCGCGCCGAACATCCTGATCGGCTTCGGCCGGGTCGAGGGCCGCACGGTCGGCATCATCGCGAACCAGCCGCAGGCGATGGCCGGCACGCTCAACATCGACGCCGGTGAGAAGGCCGCCCGCTTCGTGCGGTTCTGCGACGCGTTCGGCATCCCGATCCTGACGCTCGTCGACGTGCCCGGCTACCTCCCCGGCACCGACCAGGAGTGGACCGGTGTCATCCGCCGCGGCGCCAAGCTCCTGTACGCCTACGCCGAGGCGACCGTACCGCTCGTCACCGTCATCACCCGCAAGGCGTACGGCGGTGCGTACATCGTGATGGGGTCGAAGCAGCTCGGCGCGGACATCAACCTCGCGTGGCCGACCGCCGAGATCGCGGTCATGGGCGGACAGGGTGCCGTCAACATCCTCTACCGCTCGGAGATCAAGCGGGCGGAAGAAGCCGGCGAGGACGTCGCCGCGGTCCGGACGAAGCTCGCGAACGAGTACACGTACAACGTCGCGTCGCCGTACCTCGCGGCGGAGCGCGGTGAGCTCGACGGCATCATCCAGCCGCACGCCACCCGCGTCTCGGTGATCAAGGCGCTCCGTGCCCTGCGCGGCAAGCGCGCCTCGCTGCCGCCCAAGAAGCACGGGAACATCCCGCTGTGACCGACGCGGTCGACCCGTCGAGCACGGGAACATCACCGTCACACGGGGTGACCGACCCGGTCGACCCGTCGAGCACGGGAACATCACCGTCGCGTCAGGTGACCGGCAAGCACGCCGCCGCCGTCCCCGCCGACGTTCCGACGACGGTCGCGGACGTCCGGGTCGTGGGCGGTGACCCGACCCCCGAGGAACTCGCGGCCGTCATCGCCGTGCTGCAACGGCAGGCGGACGAGGTGGCAGCGGCAGGACGCTCCGAGGTGACCGTGTCGCCTCGTGCCGGCTGGGACGCGTCGGCTCGCGGACTCCGTCGGCCGCTCGACCACGGTCCCGGCGCCTGGGGTCGATCCCTCCGCTGACCGATCCGCGCGGCGCGCCTTGTGCCCACGGGGGGAACCGCGCGACGATGTACCCCTGCCCCGCGGACGGTCGGAACGGTTGCAGGTTGCACTTCCCGACCGGTCTCCCCTCGTCCGGGGGACACGACTGCTCGAACTCGCCCGATTCGGTCGGATTTGTCCCCCATAATGACGACTGACACGACCGTGCGAGGTCGGCATCATTGTTCGTGTTCGGTGTCCTTCACAGAAGAACATCGCAGGACGGTGGCCGACTAGGGTACGAAGCCACCGCCCGCTGCGAGTCAGGGCGATATTCGGGTTGTCGCCCAGACTCGGGTCGTGAACGGGCCGGTCGGATTCCGACCGGCCCGTTCCCCGTCTCCGGGCCGTCCGGTCGTGCTGCATCCTCCGTCGCGCTGCGCGACGGCCCCGCACCCGACGGGCGGCACGCTGCCAGCCCGCCCCGCGCCGGGCGGGAGGCACGCTGTCAGCCCGCCCCGCGCCTCCAGGCCGTCGTGGGCCCACCTGGCGCACCTGGCCCACCTCGCGGCGTCGGACCGTCGTGTGGGCGCTCCGCCAGCGCGCCGCCGTCAGGCGACGAGGTGCCGCGGGATCTCCATCCACAGGGCGACCGAGTCGTCCTCGTCGCCGTCCTCGTCGTCGAGCCCGGCGCCGAGCGCCGCCGACTGGCTCGCGGCGACGTCGAGCCGGAGTCCGACGACCGTCACCGCGGTGTCGGCGCCCTCGCCCACCGTCCGGACGATGACGTTGTCCGCGCCACGGGCCTGCCGGAGCGCGTCCGCGACCTGGGCGTGGATCCGACGGATGTCGTCGGCCTCCAGGTCGTCCAGCCCACCGTCGTCGTGCAGCTGCACGGTCGCTCCGGCACGGCGCAGCCGCATCACCTCGGCGCGGACGTCGTCGGAGAGCAGGGAGCGGCCGCGGATCTCGTCGCGGATCGCCTGCTCGAGGTGGAGGCACTCCTCGCGCTCGTCGTCCGTCAGCTCGCCGTGCGCGTCGATGATCCGCTGCAGCATCGGCAGCGCCATGCGCGTGGTCTGGCTCAGCCGGAACTGCCGTTCGAACACGTGCGCGTCCTGAGCGGCCTGCCAGTCCTCGGTCTCCTGCTCGGCCCGGATGAAGTCGCGCCGGACCCGCGTCGCGCGGTTCATGGCGACCGAGAAGACCGTGGCGATGGCGACCCAGGCGACGCTCCCGAGGACGCCCAGCGAGCCGAGCGCCTCGAGGCCGGCCCACGCGACCGTGTGCACCGCGAGGAACCCGACCCCGGCCCACGCGAAGGCGCCGCGACCGCGCACGACGAGCACGACCATGAGGGTGCCCACAGCAGCGATCCACCACGTGGCGTACCCCGGACCGGAGCGCAGCTCGACGACGGGGGCGGCGACGACCGGCATGACGACGGCCGTGGCGAGCGAGAAGCACGCCGCCCAGACCGGGAGCGCCCGACCCGGGGCGAACAGCGCTGCACCCGTCGCAGCGGCGTAGAGCACCATGCACGCGACGATCGGGGCGACCTCGTGCACGCGCGGCAACGTCGTGGCGGCGAGGACCAGGTGGTAGACGGAGAACAGCGCGGCGAGCCCGATCGCGACGCCCGCGGGGATGGAGACCTTCACGCTGCCTCCTCGGTCGAAGGCGTCCAGGAGAGCCGCACGGTGGTCCCCCGGCCGGGAGCGGAGTCGACCTCCGCCGTGCCGTCCACCGCGACCACCCGCTCGATGATCGACCGTCGGACGCCGAGCCGTTCGGCGGGGATGCCGGCGAAGTCGAAGCCGGCCCCGTCGTCACCGACCTCGATGCGGACCCCGGGACCCTGCTGCTCGACGAGGACCCAGCGGTCCACCTCGGCACCGCCGGCGTGCTGGACGGAGTTCACGGCCGCCTGGAGCGCTGCCGAGGCCAGGGCGTCGGCCACGACCGCGGGCAGGCGGACGTCGCCGACCCGACGCTCGACGAGCCGGACGGGCGCGGCGAGGGCCGAGACGGCGCTGCAGATGCGGCTGCGGAGTTCCACGAGCGACACCGGGCCCGCAGCTCCCGGGGTGTCCGACGCTGCGGCGGCGAGGTGGTCGATGGCGTTGCGGGCCATGCGGGCGGCGAGGGCCTTCGCGTCGACGGTCTCCGCACGGGCAGCCGACAGGAGTGTGGTGAGCACGCTGTCGTGCACGATCGCGTCGACCTGGACCCGCTCGACCTCGGTGGCGTGCTCGCGGATGGCGGCCGAGTACCGACGGACCGCGGTGGCCTGCGCGGCGTCCACCGCCGTGGCGGCACGGCGCAGCACCACGGCGATGATGAGCACCGCGCCGCTGAGGATGGCGGTGTAGACGCCGTCGAGCAGCGCCCGGGTCAGCCCGACGTGCCCACCGACGGGCAGCAGCCGGATCACGACGTAGACCGCGGGTGCGAGCGCGGTGTACACGGTCGCCCGCCACGCGGCGAAGCCCATCGCCGCCGCCGCCGAACCGACGGTGATGAACCACCACGGCCACGGGACCTGGTCCGCCGGGATCGGCTCCTGCACGGTGGAGGGCCACGAGACGAGCGCGACCAGGAAGAGGAGCGCGCACGCGATCTGGGCCGGTTGCGCCAGCCGGGGCAGGAACGCTGCGACGGCGACGAACACGAACGACGCGGCGAGCGCCACGGCCACGAGCGGTCCCCACACCGGGTGGAGGTACGGGAGCTGCCCGAGCACCGCCGGGGTGTCCGCGGCGCCGAGACCGACGGCGGCCATCGCGAGGAGGATCGTGAACGCCCGCTCGACCGACGCCTGGGTGATCGTCGCCCGGACGTTCCGCGAGGGATCGGCACCGAACGGTGCTCCCCCGACGACCGTCGGCGACGGTCCGACCCCCACCGCCATCGTGGTCAGCGGCCGTCGGCGTCGGGGTCGATCCCCGAGTCGAGACCGGGGAGGATGCCGTCCTCGACGGCACGGCGGAGGAGGTCGACCTTGGTCGGCGCGGGTCGTCCGACCTCGACGTACTTCACGCGGATGCGGTCGAGGTACTCGCGGGCGGTGGAGTACCCGATGCCGAGCTGCTGGGCGGCGAGCTTGAGCGGCAGCCCGGACGCGTAGAGGTGCAGGATCTCGCGCTCACGACGACCGAGCTGGGCCTTCGCGAAGTCGCGGTCCGCGTCGATGGCGCTCGCCCACTCGAGGTTGTTGAGCACGTCGCCACGTGCGACGGTGGCGACGGCGGCCATCACGGTCTTCGTCGCGGAGGACTTCGGGATGACCCCGGCTGCCCCTGCAGCCAGCGCCTCACGCACGTTCGCCACCCGGTCGGCGATGGAGTGCACGAGCACGGCCGACCCGGTGCCCTGCACACCCTTGACGTTCTCGGTCACGGTCGAGCCGTCGCCGAGCGACAGGTCGAGCACGACGACGTCGACCTCGCGGTCGCCGAGTTCACGGATGTACTCCGGGACGCTCGCGGCGGTGAGGACGACCTCGAAGCCCTCGTTCTGGCACGCGGCCTGGATGCCGAGCCGGACCGACTCGTGGTCGTCGACGATCGCGACGCGGACCGGCGTGGTCTGGACGTCCGTCGCGTGGGAAGTGGGTGTCGTTGCTGCTGCCACGGTGGCCTCTCGTTCCGATGCGCACTCCGGTCCCTGATACCGGAACGCATCATCGGCCAAGGATACCCAGGTCGGACCCAGGTCCGGCGGCGCTGATGACGTGACGCGCCGACGTGACGTCCGGTGTCAGGCGGCGGGGACCAGTCGCGCGACCGCCTCCATGTGGTGCGTGTGCGGGAAGAGGTCGAACGCGCGGAGTGCCTCGAGCCGGTAGCCGAGGTCCGCGAACGTCGCGACGTCACGGGCGAGCGCGACGGGGTCGCACGCCACGTAGACGACCTGTGCGGGCTGCAGCGCGGCGATCTGCACGACGACCTCGCGGCCGGCGCCGGAACGGGGCGGGTCGAGGACGACGGTGCCGGCACGGAAGCGGGCGCGTTCGTGCGGCGAGGCACCGGCGGCCGTCCGGGCGAGCCAGCGGTCCACGCGGCCCGTCTCCGCGCGGGCACCGATCCACTCGGCCAGGTTCTCCTGCGCGTGCTCGGTCGCCCGCTCGGACCCCTCGACGCTCGTCACCTTCGCACGGGGGCCGACCAGGTCGCCGAGGGCCGCGGCGAGCAGGCCCACACCGCCGTAGAGGTCGAGGTGCTGCCCCTCCGGGTCGAGCCGGTCCGGGTCGACGAGGTCCTGCACGGCGGCGGTGAGCACGGCCGGGGCCTGTCGGTGCACCTGCCAGAAGCCGTTGTCGTCGACGGCGAAGGTCCGCTCCCCCACGGTCTCGGTGACGACGGTCGGCTTCTGCTCGTCGATGACGAGTCGCGCGCCCTCGGACCCGCTCGGGGCCAGCACGTCCACGACGGAGGCGCCGGGCATGGCGCCACGGCCGAGGGGGGCGTTCTCCTGCACGACGGCGCTCGCGAGGGGCAGGGAGGTCACCGGGACGACGGTGTGCGAGCGGGCGGCGAACGGTCCGGGGGTGCCGTCGGCGTCGACGTGCAGTCGGACGCGCGTGCGCCAGCCGAGGCCGTTCGCCGCGTCGTCGCCCGGCACCGCCTCGACCACGACGTCACGGCCGAGGACGTCGGCGAGGTCCGTCCGGGCGAACCGGGCGAACGCGTCGACCAGCACGTCGTGCTTCAGCGTGCGCTGGTGCGACAGCGCGATGTGGCCGAACTCGGCCCCGCCGGCGCGGACCGCCGGGTCGCGGTCGAGGCCGGCCTCGGGCCAGACGTGGTCGACGCGGTGCTCGCTCGGCTGCTGCACCGAGACGGTGTCCGCGCGCCAGAACGACTTCTTGCGGTCCTCGGTCACCCGCGCGGTGACGCGTTCGCCCGGGATCGCGTCCGAGACGAACACCACGCGTCCCTCGTGCCGTGCCACCGAGATGCCGCCGTGGGCGATCCCGGTGACGTCGAGTTCGAGCAGCGTTCCGACGGATTCACCCATGGTTCGATGTTCCCATGCGTCTGTACCTCGCGAGTACCTCCCCCGCCCGTCGTGCCCTGCTCGCCCAGACCGGCATCGAGCCCGTGCTCGTCGCCCCCGGGGTCGACGAGGACGCCGCGGTCGCCGCACACGAGGCGACGCTCGGCCGGCGGCTGACCGGACCGGAGCTCGTGTCGCTGCTCGCCGTCGCGAAGGCGTCGGCCGTCGCCGACGCGGAGGTCGCCGGACGCGGGGTGGACGGGTTCGTGTTCGGCGGCGACTCCGCCTTCGAGGTCGACGGCACCCTCTACGGCAAGCCCCACGACCCCGAGGTCGCGCGGGAACGGTGGCGGCAGATGCTCGCCGTCGGGGGCGGCACCCTGTGGAGCGGCCACTGCGTGCTGGACCGGCGTGCGGACCGTCCCGGGACCGGTGACGGCGCCACCCACCGGCCGGGAGGCGCGGGGCGGGCCGGCACCGTGCCTCCCGGCCGTCAGGTGCCCACCTCCACCGCCGGGGACGGCCTGATCGCGGAGGTCACGCCCGGCGGGTCCGCGATGGTCGCCGACGGCGACCGCGTCGTCGCCGTGGACAGCGCGGTGCTCACCTTCGCCGACGACGTGTCCGACGACGAGATCGACGCCTACGTCGCCAGCGGCGAACCGCTCGAGGTCGCCGGGGCCTTCACGATCGACGGCCGTGCGGCGGCGTACATCACGCGGATCGACGGCGCGCCCTCGGCCGTCGTCGGTCTGTCGCTGCCGGTGCTGCGCTCGATGCTCCTGCGCGGGTTCGGCGCGACCTGGCACGACCTGTGGTCGATGTAGACATCCACACTTCTTCCCGTCGGTTCTTTGTGGGTGCCAGTCAATTCGGGCCGCCGCCGCACGAATACGCTGGCTTACCATGCCCCGTATCAGCAAGGTCCTCATCGCGAACCGCGGCGAGATCGCCGTCCGCATCATCCGCGCGGCCCGCGACGCAGGCAAGGCATCGGTCGCCGTCTACGCCGACCAGGACCGTGACGCCCTCCACGCCCGCCTCGCCGACGAGGCGTACGCGCTGAACGGCACCACGAGCGCCGAGACCTACCTCGTCATCGACAAGATCATCTCGGTCGCCCGCCGCTCCGGCGCGGACGCCGTGCACCCGGGGTACGGGTTCCTCGCCGAGAACGCCGACTTCGCCCGTGCCGTCATCAACGCCGGGCTGACCTGGATCGGCCCCTCGCCGGAGTCCATCGAGCAGCTCGGTGACAAGGTGTCCGCACGCCACGTGGCCGAGAAGGTCGGCGCGCCGCTCGCCCCCGGCACGATCGAGCCGGTCGAGGACGCCGCCGAGGTCATCGCGTTCGCCGACGAGGTCGGTCTGCCGGTCGCCATCAAGGCGGCATTCGGCGGCGGTGGCCGCGGCCTGAAGGTCGCCCGCACGCGCGACGAGGTCGCCGCGCAGTTCGAGTCGGCGACCCGCGAAGCCATCGCGGCCTTCGGTCGTGGGGAGTGCTTCGTCGAGAAGTACCTCGACAAGCCCCGGCACGTCGAGACCCAGTGCCTCGCGGACGAGCACGGCAACGTCGTCATCGTCTCCACGCGCGACTGCTCGCTGCAGCGTCGACACCAGAAGCTGGTGGAAGAGGCTCCGGCGCCGTACCTGACGGACTCCCAGAAGGAGCGCCTGTACGAGTCGTCGAAGGCGATCCTCCGCGAGGTCGGCTACGTCGGCGCCGGCACGTGCGAGTTCCTCATCGGGGCCGACGGCACCGTGTCCTTCCTCGAGGTGAACACGCGCCTGCAGGTCGAACACTGCGTCTCCGAGGAGGTCACCGGCATCGACCTCGTCCGCGAGCAGTTCCGCATCGCGGAGGGCGGCGTGCTCGACTACGACGACCCTGAGCCGCGCGGACACTCCTTCGAGTTCCGCATCAACGGCGAGGACGCCGGGCGCAACTTCTTCCCGGCGCCGGGCCCCGTGCACGCGTTCAACGCCCCGTCCGGCCCCGGCGTCCGCGTCGACTCGGGCGTCGTGTCCGGCGACGTGGTCTCGGGTTCGTTCGACTCGATGCTCGCGAAGCTCATCGTCACCGGTGCCACGCGCGCCGAGGCTCTGGAGCGGTCGCGCCGTGCCCTCGCCGAGTTCGAGGTCACCGGCCTGCCGACCGTGCTGCCGTTCCACCGCGCGGTCGTGTCGGACCCGGCGTTCGCCACGTCCGACGACGAGCCGTTCAGCGTCTACACGCAGTGGATCGAGACGGACTTCGTCAACGACATCCCGGCGTGGAGCGGCGCGACCGAGGAGCTGCCCGCTCCGGCGTCCCGCGACACCGTCGTCGTCGAGGTGCAGGGCAAGCGCATCGAGGTCACCATGCCGTCGATCGTCGGCGGTGGCGCTGCTGCCGGTCGACGTCCGGCCGGGCCCTCCGCTCCCCCGAAGCGTCGGTCGTCCGGCGTGCGTGGCGGGCTCGCCTCGTCGGGATCGGTCACGTCCCCGATGCAGGCCACCGTGGTCAAGGTCGCGGTCGCCGAGGGTGACACCGTGGTGAAGGGCGATCTGCTCGTCGTCCTCGAGGCCATGAAGATGGAGCAGCCCGTGCAGGCCACCCGCGACGGCGTGGTCAAGGCGCTGAACGCCCCCGTCGGCCAGACGATCTCGTCCGGGCACGTGCTGCTCGAGCTGGCGTAGGCGCGGCTCGCGGCGCGGCGCGGCGCCGCTTCGAACCACGAAAGCGACGTCAAACCAAGCCCGCGAGCTGGTTCGACGTCGCTTTCGTGGTTCGTCGTGGCGTCACCAGGGCAGCGTCGCGGTGATCCCACGAGCGATGGGCAAGCCGGCGGCCGCGAGCATCGCCGGGAATCGACCTCCGGGCATCACGTCGCGCCAGATCGGCCGGACGACGTGCCGGACGTCAGGCACCGCGCGCAGGCGGTCCTCGCGCAGCTTCTCGTCGACGACGACTTCTTCCGCCGATCGGCGGTTCCGGAGCGACGCGTCGCGGTACTTGGCCAGCCCGTCGAACTCGACGACGACTCCGTGTTCGGGGAACCAGAAGTCGACGCGCCCGATCGTTCCGGAGGCGTCCCGGAACACATGCTGCTGCAACGGAGCTGGCAGTCCGAGGTCGTGCATGGCCAGTTGGGTGATGCTCTCCCCAGCGGACTCCGACAACGGCGACGCCAGCGTGAGGATCTCGCGAAGCCGGCGGCTCGCCCGCACGTGCTCGCGGGCGTCCGCTCGTGCGGTGAGCAGGTCCTTCGGCCACCCGCGGCGGAGGACCGCATCAGCCACCATCAGCGCCCGACCGCGGTCGTAGCGGAGCGCGACGTCCACTGCTGTCGTGGCCGGGTCCGTGACGTCGATGCCGTCCACCGCGATCGTGTCCCACCGACGGCCGATGCCTCCGGCCTTGTCAGCGAACCGCGTGCGCTGCGCCGTGGTCCGAGCGGGGTCGAGCAACGTCACCCGTTCAGGGAGCGGCAGGATCCATGGCAACCGGTGGACGATGACCGCCGAAGCGTGCGACACGGTGCACCGCGGCGACCGCAGCTGCACGGCCGAGGCCCGTGCGATGTGCCGATCCCACTCCGTTGCGGCTTCCCACTCCGACCGCGTGACGAACACGCCGTGGGCGACCCGGACCAGGGCCCCGCGCCGGAGGTCTCGCTGTTGTCGTCGAGCTACAGCCGGGTCTGTGTGGGCGACGACGAGGTGCGGGACGGTCACGGGCCCATCGTGTGCCGTGTCCGAGCCACACACTGCGTCGGGCGCATGCGGTGTGGAGAACGCTCCGCCGCGACGTCGTGTGGAGGAAGCGCACCAAACCACGAATCCGACGTCGAACCATGCTGCGATGCTGGTTCGACGTCGGATTCGTGGTTCGACGACGCGGGGGCGCCGGGAGCGCGCCCGTGGCCTACGACACGAGGGGGCGCACGGCGTCGGCGAGGGCGTCGACGAGCGCCCGGGCCTCGCTCGGCGTCGCGGCGACGGTGTCGATGTAGACCTTCACCTTCGGCTCGGTGCCGCTCGGCCGCACGATCACGCGGGCGTCGCCCTCGAGGTCGTACCGGAGGATGTCCGACGGCGGGAACCCGTCCACGCCCTCCGCGTAGTCGGTCACGGACCGCACGGCGACGGGGCCGAGCGACGCTGGCGGGTCCGAACGGAGCGCCGCCATGATCGTGCCGATCCGCGACAGGTCCTCGACGCGTGTCGCCACCTGCCCGGACGCGAACGCCCCGAACTCCGCGGCGAAGGCGTCCAGCCGGTCGGCGACGGTCTGCCCCGACGCGGCGAGCGTCGTCGCGAGGTCGAGCAACGCCACCGCGGCGGAGATGCCGTCCTTGTCGCGGACGACGTCCGGGTCGACCAGGTAGCCCAGGGCTTCCTCGTACCCGAACACCAGCTCGGGGACCCGCGAGACCCACTTGAAGCCGGTCAGCGTGTCCCGGTAGGCCAGACCGTGGCGCTCGGCGACCCGGGCGAGCGCCGGCGACGAGACGATCGACGCAGCGAGGGTGCCACCCCGCCCGTCCGACGAAGCCCGGGCGGCCGCCTGCCAGCCGAGGAGCCACCCGACCTCGTTCCCCGACAGTCGGCGGAAGGATCCGGAACCGTCCGGGATCGCCAGCGCGAGCCGGTCGGCGTCCGGGTCGTTCGCGATGACGAGGTCGGCGTCGATCGCGGTCCCCCGCGCGATCGCGAGGTCCATCGCGCCCGGCTCCTCGGGGTTCGGGAAGGAGACGGTCGGGAAGGCGCCGTCGGGGTCGATCTGCTCCGGGACCGTGGTCGGTTCCGCGAACCCGGCGCGCAGGAAGACGGCGCGAGCGGTCTCCCACCCGACACCGTGCATGGCCGTGTAGACCACCTTCGGCTGCTGGTCGACCGGTAGCCCGGCCGCGGGCACCGTCGCCGCCGTGGCGGCGACGTACGCCTCGAGGAGCGCGTCGTCAGCGACCGTGTAGTCGGTCCCACGGGCCAGGTCGGTGATGGACCCCGCCGCGACCGCGTCGATGGCCGCAGCGATCGTGCCGTCGACCGGCGGCACGATCTGGGAGCCCTCGTCGTCCTCGCCGAGGTACACCTTGTACCCGTTGTCCCGCGGCGGGTTGTGGCTGGCCGTCACCATGACGCCGGCGCCGACCCCGAGGTGCCGCACCGCGAACGCCAGCACGGGTGTCGGCAGCGCGGACGGCAGCAGCGTCACCTCGAGCCCGAGGCCACGCATGACCTCGGCGGAGTCGCGGGCGAAGACGTCGGAGTTCACGCGGCCGTCGTAGCCGATGACGACGCTCCGCGATCGGCCGGTGTCGACGAGGAACCGTGCGAGCCCGGCGGCGGCCTGCGAAACGACCACGCGGTTCATCCGCAGCGGCCCGTAGCCGAGTTCGGCCCGGAGACCGGCGGTCCCGAAGGCGAGGCGCCCCGCGAAGCGGTCCGCGAGTTCCTGCACGGCAGGACCGTCACCGCTCGCCGCGGCCTCGATGGCGGCGTCGAGCTCGGCGCGGGTCTGCTCATCGGGGTCCTGGGCGGACCAGGCACGTGCGGTGACGACGACTCCGTCGACGTCGAGCTTCACAGCGCCGGACCGTCCGTGGCGTCGGACGACGAGCCGATCGCCGCCACGACACGGGCGAGCAGGTCCGCGATGCGGGGCTCGGCCTCACGACCGGCCTCGAGCACCTCGGCGTGCGAGAGCGGGGTCTTCTGGATGCCCGCGGCGAGGTTCGTGATGAGGGAGAACCCGAGGACCTCCATGCCGGCCTGCCGTGCCGCGATCGCCTCGAGCGCCGTCGACATGCCGACGATGTGACCGCCGATCGCCTTGGCCATCTGCACCTCGGCCGGGGTCTCGTAGTGCGGCCCGCGGAACTGCGTGTACACGCCCTCGTCCAGCGACGGGTCAACACCACGGGCGACCGCACGCAGCCGCGACGAGTACAGGTCGGTGAGGTCGACGAACGTCGCGCCCTCGAGCGGGCTGTCGGCGGTCAGGTTGATGTGGTCGCTGATGAGCACGGGAGTGCCCGGCGTCCAGTGCTCCTTGATGCCGCCGGCGCCGTTCGTGAGGATCATCACCGAGGCCCCGGCTGCCGCGGCGGTGCGGACGCTGTGCACGACGCGACGGACGCCGTGGCCCTCGTAGTAGTGCGTCCGGGCGCCGATGACGAGCGCGTGCCGTCCGTCGGGCAGCGCGATCGAGCGCACCGTGCCGGAGTGCCCGGGCACGGCCGAGGCGCTGAAGCCCGGGACCTCGGCTGCGGGGATCTCGGAGACCGTCTCACCGATGATGTCGGCGGCCTTGCCCCATCCGGATCCGAGGGTGAGGGCGATGTCGTGCCGCTCGATCCCCGACTTCGACGCGATGACGTCGGCGGCGGCGCGTGCGACCTCGAACGGGTCGGCGGCGGGGTCGTTCAGCGGGTTGTCCGTGCTCATGCCCCGATCCTAGGGCGCGCCGACAGGACGCCGAGCGCGCACACGCGCGCGCCCGCACACGGCGAGCGTGCACACACGCGCGCGCCCGCACACGGCGAGCCCAGCGCCGCTCAGTGCTCCCCGAGTGCCCGGTCCACCGCCGCCGTGATCTCGCCCTGGTCGAAGTGGTTCCGGATCACGATGACCTCGGCGTAGGTGTCGCCGATCGCCTCGACGAACTCCTGGCTCGTCAGGATCACGTTGGCGTCCTCGGCCACCGACCGGACGGACGCCACGTCGGCGGCGACGACGGACGCGCTGAGTCCGAGCGTCGCCAGGGCCTTCTCGGCGTTCACCTTGAGGATCCCGCTCGACCCGATGCCCGCACCGCAGATCGTCACGATCTTCACGAGTCGGCCCCCGCGGCCCCCGCGGCCCCGGACGACTCCGCCCCCGCGGCCCCCGCGTCCCCGGACGACTCCGCCCCCGCGGCCCCGGACGCAGCGATCCCGAGGATCGCGCGGACCTCCGCGGCGGACGCCGCCGACGCCAGCCGGGTCGTGACCGTCGGGTCGTTGAACGTGTTCGCGATCTCGCCGATCGACTCCAGGTGCGTCCCGACCTCGGCGACCGCCAACCCGAGCACCACCCGGACCGGGTCGTTGTGCGGGTGGCCGAACGCGACCGGCTCCGCGAGCGTCACGACCGCGAGGCCGTCCCGCAGCACGGCTGCCCCCGGTCGGGCGTGCGCGAACGCGAGCCCCGGTGAGATGACGATGTACGGGCCGTGCTCCTCGACCATGTCGACCATGGCGGCGGTGTACGGTTCCGTGGTCGCGCCGGAGGCGACGAGCGCACCACCGGCGATCCGGAGCGCCTCGCGCCACGACGACGCGGACGCGCCGAGCACGACGGCGTCGTCGGGGAGCGGTGGGAGCGGCACGACCTAGGCCTCCTGGTGTCCGGCGGTGATGGTGGCGATGATCTCCTCGCGGTCCTCGAGGGGCAGGAAGGAGCCGAGCGCGGCGTTGATCTGGAACGCCGCGAGGTCGTCGAGGTCGTAGCCGAACGTGCCGGCGAGCAGCGCGAGCTCCTTCGACAACGAGGTGTTGCTCATCAGCCGGTTGTCGGTGTTCACGGTGACCCGGAAGCCGAGCTGGTAGAGCACGTCGAACGGGTGGTCGGCGAGCTCGTCGCCCCACGCGGCGATCGCACCGGTCTGCAGGTTCGACGAGGGCGCGACCTCGAGCGGGACCTCGCGGTCGCGAACCCACGACGCGACCTCGCCCAGCGTCGCCAGGGTGGAGCCGTCGCCCGCGTCGGAGAGCGCGATGTCCTCGAAGATGCGGACACCGTGCCCGAGCCGGAGCGCCCGACCGTCGACGAGCGCCGACCGGATCGAGGCGAGCCCGTCGGCTTCGCCCGCGTGCACGGTGACGGGGAAGAGCTGCGTCGCGAGCCAGTCGAACGCCGCACGGTGGTTCGCCGGCGGGAACCCTGCCTCGGCCCCGGCGATGTCGAACCCGACGACACCGCGGTCACGGTGCCGGACCGCGAGCTCGGCGATCTCCTGCGCCCGGTCGGCGTGCCGCATCGCGGTGACGAGCTGCCCGACCCGGATCGTGCCGCCGGCCGCGTCGACCGCTTCCTCGATGCCGGCCTGCACCGCCTCGACCGTCTGGTCGAGCGTCAGCCCACCCTGCAGGTGCTGTTCGGGCGCCCAGCGGATCTCGCCGTAGACGACGCCGTCCGCGACGAGGTCCTCGACGAACTCCTTCGCGACGCGGTGCAGCTGCGGGGCGGTCTGCATCACCGAGGTGGTGACGTCGAACGTCTTGAGGTACTCGACGAGCGAGCCCGAGTTCGACTGGTCGGCGAACCACTGACCGAGCGCATCGGCATCGGTGGTCGGCAGCGCCACCCCGGACGAGTCCGCCAGCTCGACGATCGTCGCCGGCCGCAGCCCCCCGTCGAGGTGGTCGTGCAGCGAGACCTTCGGCAGGTCGTTGATGACCGCTCCGGCGTCGGGCAGGCGGTAGGTCGTGGCGTCGGCGCTCATGCGCTCCAGGCTATCGGTGGTCACCGACCCTGCGCCGTGCCCTGTGCACAACAGCCGGGTGGACCGACTGGAGGCTCCCCACAGGCACGTGGGGAGCCTCCGGTCGGCCGGACGGTCACCTCAGCCGGTGATGCGCTCCCGCACGATCGGACCGCGGACGGCCGCGGCGGAGTCGGCCGGTCCGATCGCCCACGCACCGTCGAGCGACTCGAGCGCCCGGTCGAACCGGTCCGGCTCGTCGGTGTGCAGCGTCCAGAGCGGCTGGCCCTCGGTGACGGTGTCGCCCGGCTTGACGTGCAGCTCGATGCCGGCCCCCGCCTGGACCGGGTCCTGCGCACGGGCTCGGCCGGCGCCCAGACGCCAGGCCGCGACGCCGAACGGCAGGGCCTCCTGCGAGACGAGCACGCCCGACTCGGGCGCGGTGACGACGTGCTGCTCGCGGGCGACCGGCAGCGCGGCCGCGGGGTCGCCGCCCTGCGCGGCGATCATCCGGCGCCAGGTGTCCATCGCCCGACCGTCCGCGAGCGCCGCGGCCGGGTCCGCGTCCGGCAGGCCGGCGAGCGTGAGCATCTCGGTCGCCAGCGCGACGGTGAGCTCCACGACGTCGGCCGGGCCCCCGCCCTCCAGCACCTCGACGGACTCCCGGACCTCGAGCGCGTTGCCGATCGTCAGTCCGAGCGGGACCTCCATGTCGGTCAGGAGCGCCGAGGTCGCCACGCCGGCGTCGTTCCCGAGGTCGACCATCGTCTGCGCGAGCTCCTTCGACGCCTCGTACGTCGGCATGAAGGCACCCGACCCGAACTTCACGTCGAGCACGAGCGCCCCGGTGCCCTCGGCGATCTTCTTCGACATGATGCTCGACGCGATGAGCGGGATGCACTCGACCGTGCCGGTGATGTCCCGGAGCGCGTAGAGCTTCTTGTCCGCGGGCGCCAGACCCGATCCGGCGGCGCAGATGACCGCGCCGACGTCGTCCAGGATCTCGAGGAGACGCGAGTTCGACAGCGCGGCCTGCCACCCCGGGATGGACTCGAGCTTGTCGAGCGTCCCGCCCGTGTGACCGAGGCCGCGCCCGGAGAGCTGCGGGACGGCAACGCCGAACGAGGCGACGAGGGGCGCCAGCGGCAGCGTGATCTTGTCGCCGACACCGCCCGTGGAGTGCTTGTCCACGGTCGTCTTGCCGAGCGCGTCGAACGACATCCGCTCCCCCGACGCGATCATCGCGAGCGTGAGGTCCTTGATCTCCCGCCGCTCCATGCCGTTGAGGAAGATCGCCATCGCGAGGGCCGCCATCTGCGGGTCCTCGACGTAGCCGCGCGTGTAGGCGTCGACGAGCCAGTCGATCTCAGCGGTCCCGAGGGCGTCCCCGGAACGCTTGGTGCGGATGAGGTCGACGGTGTCGAAGGGCTCGATGGCCATGTGTGATCAGTGCTCCTGCTGGTACGTGACGAGGGTCCGCGGCCCGAAGGCGTCGGGGAGGACCTCGTCGATGGTGCGGATGCCGGAGACGGTCTCGAGGAGCATCCCCTCGGCCGAGTGCTCGAACAGCAGCTGCCGGCACCGGCCGCACGGCATGAGGGTCGCCCCGTCGCCGTCGACGCACGTGAACGCGACGAGCTTGCCGCCGCCGGTCATGTGCAGCTGCGAGACGAGCGAGCACTCCGCGCAGAGCGTCACGCCGTAGGACGCGTTCTCGACGTTGCAGCCGGAGACGACGCGGCCGTCGTCGGTGAGCGCCGCGGCGCCCACCGGGAACGACGAGTACGGCGCGTACGCGTGCCGCATGGCGGCCGTGGCCGCGTCCCGCAGGGCGCTCCAGTCGACGTCGACGGACGCGGTTTCGGACTGGAGGCCCGGGGCGGCGTCCGCCCCGTCGGCCGCGGTGACCCCCTGGTCACCGGATGCGTTCGTGTGGGTCATGTGCCGTGCCTCCAGGCCGTCAGCTCTTGATGTAGGGCTTGCCGGCCGCGGCGGGACCGCGCACCTGCCCGACCAGGCCGGCGACCGCGAGGATCGTGACGACGTAGGGCAGCATGAGCAGGAACTCGCTCGGCACCGGCGACCCCTGGACGACGCTCAGCGCGTTCTGCAGGTTCGAGGCGAAGCCGAACAACAGTGCTGCGAGCGTCGCGCGGATCGGGTCCCAGCGGCCGAAGATGACGGCGGCCAGGGCGATGTAGCCCGCGCCGGCGGTCATGTCCTTCGTGAAGCCGCCGACCGCGTCGAGCGTGAAGTACGCGCCGCCGAGGCCGGCGATCGCGCCGGCCAGCGAGACGTTCCAGAACCGGGTCCGGTTGACGTTGATGCCGACCGTGTCCGCGGCCTGCGGGTGCTCGCCGACCGAGCGGAGGCGGAGGCCCCAGCGCGTCTTGAACAGGCAGAACGTGACGACCGCGACGGCGACGTACGCCAGGTACACGACGACGGTCTGCTCGAAGAAGATCGGGCCGATGACCGGGATCTGGTGCAGCAGCGGGATCTCGAACTTCGGGAAGCGGAGGCCCGAGTTCAGCGTCGCCTCGTTCGGGGAGAGCACCTGCGAGTACAGGAACCCGGTGAGGCCGGAGATGAACGCGTTGATGACGACACCCACGATGACCTGGTCGACCAGGTACTTGATGCTGAACGCCGCGAGGATGAACGACACGAGCACACCGGCCACGACCGCGCCGACGAGGCCGGCCCACGGCGTGCCCGTCACCGACGCCACGAGCGCCGAGGTGAACGCACCGGCGAGGAACTGGCCCTCGATGGCGATGTTGACGACACCGACCCGCTCCGAGATGACCCCGCCGAGCGCACCGAACACGAGCGGGACGCTCAGCCCGAGTGCACCGACGAGCATGCCGGGGATCGTGATCGAGTCACCGGCGACCGCCCAGGCGAGGAAGCCCACGACGAACACGATCGCGAAGAGCGCGGTCACCCAGAGCCGGACCCGTCGGCCCGCACGGGTCTCGACGACCGCGTAGACCGTCGCGAGCGCGAGCAGCACGATGACGACGACCCCCGTGGCGGTCGACGGCAGCGGCAGGTTCGGCAGCGCGAAGAAGTCGCCCTTGGACGACAGACGGAACGTCGCCGTCCCGGGACGGTGGGCGAGCCCGAAGAGCAGCAGCGCGATGACGGTGAAGACGCCGTACCCGATCGCGGTCTTCCAGCTCCGGGTGGTCTCGAGGTCGCGGCCCTGGGCGGGCAGTGCGGGGACCGCGGTGGGGGTCATGGTGCTCACGCGGCGACCGCCTTCTTGCTCTGCTTGGTGCGGGTTCGGCGGCGGGCGCCCGGCTGCGGGATCCGGAAGATCGCGCGGACGAGCGGCGGTGCCGCGATGAAGAGGACGATGAGCGCCTGGATGACGCCGACGATGTCGATCGGGATGCCGTTCGCGGCCTGCATGGCGTAGCCGCCGTTCTTCAGGACGCCGAACAGGATCGCGGCCCAGAACACGCCCCACGGCTTCGAGCGCCCGAGGAGCGCGACCGTGATGGCGTCGAAGCCGATGCCGGCGTCGATGTTGGAGGTGAAGCCGCTCGTGACCGCACCCTGCACCTGGTAGGCCCCGGCGATGCCGACGAGCGCACCCGAGATGAGCATGACCCAGATGGTCAACGACGGGACGCTCATGCCGGCGACGCGGGCGGCACGGGGGTTCTCACCGATCGTGCGGAAGCGGAAGCCGAGCGAGGACTTGTTGAGCAGCCACCACACGACGACCACCGCGATGACGGCGACCACGAACCCGAGGTCCACGCCGTACCGCGGGCCGAACAGCTGCGGGAGCACCGAGCTGTCCTTCATCGCGGGCGAGATCGGGTTCGGGCTGCCCTTCGCCTGCAGCAACCCCGGGGTGCGGAGCATGTAGCTGACGAGGTAGAGCCCGACGTAGTTGAGCATGATCGTGAGGACGACTTCGTTGGCGCCGGTGCGGGCCTTGAGGAGACCGACGATCCCGCCCCAGACCGCACCGCCGACGATGCCGGCGATGATCGTCAGCGGGATGTGCACGACCGCGGGCAGGTCGAACGAGAAGCCGACCCAACCGGCCGCGGCGGCGCCCATCAGGATCTGTCCCTGGCCGCCGATGTTGAACAGCCCGGCGCGGAACGACACCGCGATGCCGAGACCGGCGGCGACGAGCGGCACGGCGTAGTCGAGCGAGCGGGTGATCGGGACGATCGCCTGCGCGAACGAGCTCGCACCGAAGTTGACGACCGAGCCCTGGAAGAGCGACGCGTACGCACCGCCGACGGACGAGCCGATGGCCTGGAACGTGTCGGTCGGGCGGGCGAAGAAGTACCCGGCCGCCGTGCGGACGTTCTCGTCGGTGACGGCGATGAGGATGCCGCACGCGACGAGCGCGAGCACGACGGCGAGGACGGTGACGAGCACGGAGCCGTTGACGATGCTCTGCAGCGCGGTGCTCCATCGGTCGCCGCCGCCGGCTCGACGCTCGGAGTCGGTCGCCGAGTCCGTCATGAGGTGCGGGGTCGCCGCCTCCTCCTGCAGACGGTCGTCGGTGACCGGCGCGGTGTCGTGGGGGTCCGGCGCGGTGTTGTGGGGGTCCTGCGCGGTGTCGTGGGGGTCCTGCGCGGTGTCGTGGGGGTCCTGCGCGGTGTTGTGGGGGTCCTGCGCGGTCACGCCGCCAGCTCCGTTCCTTCGGGCAGTTCGCCTGCCATCATGAGGCCGAGGACGTCTCGGGGGGTGTCTGCGGGGACGATGCCGACGATCGCGCCGCGGTACATCACCGCGATCCGGTCGGCCAGGGCCACGACCTCGTCGAGCTCCGTGGAGACGACGATGACCGGGACGCCGGTGTCGCGGGTGGCGACGATGCGCTTGTGCACGAACTCGATCGAGCCGACGTCGATGCCGCGGGTGGGCTGGGCGGCGACGAACAGGCGGAGGTCGCGGCTCAGCTCGCGGGCGAGCACGATCTTCTGCTGGTTGCCGCCGGAGAGCCGGCCCGCCGCGGTGGTGCGGGACGGCGTGCGGATGTCGAACTCGGCGATCTTCTCGTCGGCGAACGCGTCACGCTCGGCACTGCGGATGGTGCCGGCGCGGACGAACTCGGCGTGGTCGGCACGGTCGAGCATGAGGTTCTCGGCGATGGTGAACTCGCCGACGAGTCCGTCCTCCTTGCGGTCCTCGGGCACGAAGCCCACGCCCGCGTCGAGGATCTGCTTGACGCTCCGGCCGGTGACCTCGGCGCCGTCGAGCGTGATGCGCCCGGCGTGGACCGGCTCGAGGCCGAGGAGCGCCTCGGTCAGCTCGGTCTGGCCGTTGCCCTGCACGCCGGCGATCGCGAGGATCTCGCCGCGGTGGACGCTGAACGAGACGTCGTCGACGAGGACGACCCCGGAGGCGTCGGTGACGGTGAGGTGGTCGACCACGAGGGCGTCCTCGCCGCCGGACGCCGGCGTCTTGTCGACGACGAGCGACACCGCGCGACCGACCATGAGCGCCGCGAGCTCGTTGTTCGTCGCGGTGGGCGATGCCTCGCCGACGACCTTCCCGAGCCGGATGACCGTGATGCGGTCCGCGACCTCGCGGACCTCACGCAGCTTGTGCGTGATGAACACGATCGCCGTGCCGGCCTCGCGGAGCTGGCGCATGATCGCCATGAGCTCGTCGGTCTCCTGCGGCGTGAGCACGGCCGTCGGCTCGTCGAACACGAGGACCTTCGCGTCGCGGGAGAGCGCCTTGATGATCTCGACCCGCTGCTGCACGCCGACGGGGAGGTCCTCGACCTTCGCGTCGGGGTCGACGTCGAACCCGAAGCGGTCGGAGATCTCCCTGACCCGTGCCCGGGCGCCGGCGAGGTCGAGCCGACCGCCGAGGGTGGTCTGCTCCTGCCCGAGCATGACGTTCTCGGCGACGGTGAAGACGGGGACGAGCATGAAGTGCTGGTGCACCATGCCGATGCCGGCGCGCATGGCGTCACCGGGTCCGTCGAAGTCCTGGACGACGTCGTCCAGGAGGATCTCGCCCTCGTCGGCCTGGTAGAGGCCGTACAGGACGTTCATGAGGGTGGACTTGCCGGCACCGTTCTCACCGAGGAGGCAGTGGACCTCTCCCGGCTCGACGGTGAGCGAGATGTGGTCGTTGGCGACCAGTGATCCGAACCGCTTGGTGATGCCGCGGAGTTCGAGCTTCATGTCGGGTGCGCAGTTTCTCTCTGTCGAGCGCCCGCGACCGAGGGTCAGCCGTCGGTCGGGCCTCGGTCGTGGGCACGAGAATGCGGGCGGAGGAAGGATCCCCCGCCCGCATCCGCGGTGTTACTTGACGGTCGCGTCGGTCTTGACCGTGATCGAGCCGTCGATGATGCCGGACTTGATCGTGTCGAGCTCGCCCTCGAGGCCGCTGTCGACCTTGGAGGCGTAGTCGTGGAACGGGGCGATGCCGACGCCCTCGTTCTTCAGCGTGCCGACGTACGGCGTGTTCGAGAAGTCGCCCTTGGCGGCTTCCTCGACGACCGTCTTCGTGGCCGGGCGCATGCCCTTCTCGACGGACGTGAACGCGATGTCCTTGTAGCGGGGGTCGGCCTCGTAGAGGTCGCTGTCCGCACCGATCAGGACGGAGCCGTTGTCGGCGTCCTTGATCGCCTCGGCGGCCGACTGGTAGATCGGGCCACCGACGGGGAGGATGACGTCGGCGTCCTGGTCGAGGAGCGTCTGCGCGACGGCCTTGGCCTGCGTGCCGGCCTCGAAGCCACCGGTGAAGGAGCCCTTCTGGCTGTCGACGTCCCAGCCGACGACCTTGACGTCCTTCTTCTTCTGCTCGTTGTAGTACTTCACGCCGTCCGCGAAGCCGTCCATGAAGATGGTGACGGTCGGGATCTGCATGCCGCCGAAGGTGCCGACGACGCCGGACTTCGAGTAGGACGCGGCCGCGTACCCGGCGAGGAACGCCGCCTGCGAGGTGTCGAACGTGATCGGCTTGACGTTCTTCGCCGAGATCGAGTTGTCGTCGATGATCGCGAAGTCGGTGTCGGGGTTCGCGGCGGCCTGCTTCTTCGTGGCGTCGGCGAGGTTGAAGCCGACGGTGACGATGAGCTTGCAGTTCTGGTTGATCAGCTGCTCGATGTTCGAGTCGTAGACCGTCGAGTCCTTGGACTCCGCCGACTTGTAGGTCGCGCCGAGTTCCTTGGCGGCGTCCTGCAGGCCCTCGTAGCCGAGCTGGTTGAACGACTTGTCGTCGAAGCCGCCGGAGTCGGAGACCATGCAGGGACGGAAGTCGGTCTTCTTGGCCGAGGCGTTGTCGGACGGGGCGGCGGAGCAGCCGGCGAGCACGGCGACCGTGCCGACCAGGGCGAGGCCGCTGAGCGCGATCTTGCGGGTGCGGGATGACACTTGGGTGATTCCTCCGGGGGGCGTTGGCCCGGAGCTGCGGTTCCGGGCGATCGTGGTGACAGTACACGACAGTCCGACCGGTACAGAACCCCTTCTGACCCCGCCCGGGATCGGTTACGGGATCGCGACCGCACGGAAACGCGCCCGTAACGCAGGAGCCGCCCGGAACCCATGTTCCGAGCGGCATCAAGCGCTTTTCGTGATGGAGCGCTACAGGACGTCCCCGCGCCCGCTGATCTTCAGTGCGTCCACCACACCCTTGACCCGCTGGGCGTTCGCGCTCGTGGTCACGAGGAGGGCGTCGGGGGTGTCCACGACGACGATGTCCTCGACCCCGATGAGCGAGATGAGGCGCTGGCTGTGCGACACCACGATGCCGCTCGAGGAGTCGGCGAGGATGCGGGCGCCGTCGCCGAGCACGGCGAGGTTGTTCGCGCGGCCGCCGGACTGCAGCTTCGCGAGCGACGCGAAGTCGCCGACGTCGTCCCAGTCGAAGTCGCCCGGCACGACCGCCATCCGCCCGGCGGCGGCAGCGGGCTCGGCCACGGTGTAGTCGATCGCGATCTTCTCGAGCCGCGGCCACACCTCGTCCACGACCGCGCCGCGGGCCGAGGTGTCCCAGGCGTCCGCGAGCTTCTCGAGCCCGGCGAGCAGCGCGGGCTTCGTCCGGCCGATCTCCTCGAGCAGGACGTCGGCCCGCGCGATGAACATGCCGGCGTTCCAGAGGTACGTGCCCTGCTCGAGGTAGGAGCGGGCGGTGTCGAGGTCGGGCTTCTCGACGAAGGACCGGACCGCGTGGGCGGTCGGCGCCCCCTCGATGCCCATGGTGTCGCCGTGGGCGTGGATGTACCCGAAGCCGATCGCCGGCTCGGTGGGCGTGATCCCGATGGTCGTCACGTACCCGGCCCGCGCTGCCGCGACGGCCTCGCGGACGGAACGGCGGAATCCGCGGGCGTCGCCGATCACGTGGTCGGCCGCGAAGGAACCGACCACGACGTCCGGCTCGCGGCGGCGGAGGATCGCGGCGGCGAGGCCGATGGCGGCGGTGGAGTCCTTCGGCTCGCTCTCGAGCACGACGTTGTGGTCGGCCACCCCGGGCAGCTGCGACTCGACTGCCGCCCGGTGCGCACGACCGGTGACGACCATGATCCGCTGGTCGCCCGCGAGGGGCGCGAGACGGTCCCACGTCTGGCGGAGCAGCGAGGTCCCCGAGCCGGTGAGGTCGTGGAGGAACTTCGGGGCGTCGGCCCGTGACAACGGCCAGAGCCGCGATCCGATGCCGCCGGCGGGGATGATCGCGTAGAAGTCCTGGAGCTCGTCTGCCACCCGCTCACCGTACCGGTCCCGGTCCGCGATCCCTGGGCGGCGACCGCACGTTTCCCGCATGCGGTCTCCCGCACCGGCACGTCCTGTTCACCCCCTCCGTGTCCGCCGTTCACACGCAGCGCCCCGACCCGTCACGGCCGCCGCGGAGCATGGGACGCACCATGAGCGCACGCAGCGTGGAGCGCGGCACGTCCCAGCGGACCGTCGCCGTCGTGACCGAGAGCTTCCTGCCCACCCTCAACGGCGTGACCACGAGCGTCATCGCGGTGCTCGACCACCTGCGGCTCCGCGGCCACCGCGCGGTCGTGATCGCCCCGGACACCCCGGGGATCGCCCAGCTCCGGCCGAAGGACCACGTCGAGCGCTTCAACGGCTACGACGTGCACCGCGTGCCCGCGGTCGCGTACCGGCAGTTCCCGGTCGCGCTCCCCCACCCGGTGCTCGACACGATCCTCGCCGCCTCCGGCGCCGACGTGCTCCACGCCGCGAGTCCGTTCCTGTTGGGTGGACGCGCCATCACCGCGGCCGGGAGGCTCGGCATCCCCTCCGTCGCCGTCTTCCAGACCGACGTGGCCGGGTTCGCCCGCCGCAACGGCCTGACCGCGACCGTCCCGCTGGTGCGCAAGATCCTCGGTCGGATCCACGAGGGCGCTTCGCTCACGCTCGCTCCGTCGAGCGCCACCGCGGCGATGCTCGCCGAGGACGGCGTGCCGCGCGTCGCGCGCTGGGGGCGCGGCGTCGACACGACGCTGTTCCACCCCGGGCGCCGCGACGCGGCGCACGTCCGTGCGCTCCGCCGCCGGCTCGCGCCGAACGGCGAGACCATCGTGGGCTACGTGGGCCGCCTCGCACCGGAGAAGGAGGTCGAGCGGCTCGCCGAGCTCGGCGGCCTCCCGGGCATCCGGGTCGTGGTCGCGGGAGGGGGTCCCTCCCGGCCGCTGCTCGAACGACGGCTCCGGCACCTCGACGTGCACTTCACCGGACCGCTGCGCGGCGACGCGCTCGCGGACGCGTACGCGGCCCTCGACGTGTTCGTGCACACGGGTCCGGCCGAGACCTTCGGGCAGACGCTGCAGGAGGCACACGCGAGCGGCCTGCCGGTGGTCGCGCCAGCCTCGGGCGGCCCGGTCGACCTGGTGGCCCCGGGGCTCGACGGCGACCTGTACGACCCGGACGCGCCGCAGGCGCTGCGACAGGCCGTCCTGCGGCTGCACCACGACCGGGCGCTCGCGGCCCGGATGGGGTCCGCCGGCCGGCTCCGGGTCGAGGGCACCACGTGGGAGGCCGTCGGGGACCAGCTGCTCGAGCACCACGACACGGCCCGCACGATCGGCGCGCCGCCCGCCGCGGCGCGGGCGGTCCGGGCACGTTGGCACGAGAGTGTCAGCGCACGCGCATAGGATGGGCGTGTTCCACAGAACACGAACGGCAAGGGCTCGCCGATCGGCGAGCCCGTCCTATGGGAGGACTCGCTCATGGCCGAGCAGACCGCAGGGGGGACGGCGACCGCCGAACCCCGCGTGACGATCGAGGCGCCGCGCGCCTCTCGGACGCCGCAGGGCACCCTGTACCGGGGCTCGACCGGCATGTGGTCCTGGGTCCTGCACCGCATCACCGGTGTCGCGATCTACTTCTTCCTGCTGGTGCACATCCTCGACACGGCGCTCGTGCGGCTCTCGCCCGAGGCCTACAACGCGGTGATCGGCACCTACAAGACCCCGATCATGAACCTCGGTGAGATCGCGCTCGTCATGGCGATCGTGTTCCACGCGTTCAACGGGCTGCGGATCATCCTCGTGGACTTCTGGTCGAAGGGCCCGAAGTACCAGCGCGCGATGTTCTGGGTCGTCATCGTCCTCTGGGCGGTCGCGATCGCGGGCTTCCTGCCGCGCCAGCTGATGAACCTCGTCGCCGACTTCCACTGACCAGGAGCGCACAGATGACCACGCAGACCATCGAACCGCCCCGCAGTGCCGGCGCGGCCCGCCGCACGACCAACTGGGAGAAGTGGGGCTGGATCTACATGCGCGCGTCGGGCGTCCTGCTCGTCGTGCTGATCTTCGGCCACCTGTTCGTGAACATGGTGGCCGGCGAGGGCGTGAAGCAGATCGACTTCGCCTTCGTCGCCGGCAAGTGGGCGAACCCGTTCTGGCAGGTGTGGGACTCGCTGATGCTCGTCCTCGCCCTGGTCCACGGCTCGAACGGCATGCGGACGATCGTGAACGACTACGTGTCCAAGCCGGGCATCCGGAAGACGCTCCTCGTCGCGATCCTCGTCGCGTGCGTCGCGCTCGTCGTCCTCGGCCTGCTCGTCTGCTGGACGTTCGACCCGTGCCCCGCCGGCGCCGCCGCCGCGGACCTGCCGTCGTTCTGCCCGGCCCGCTGACGACGCGCCCTGCCCGCCTACCCCCTGACCGAAAGACCTCCGTGCCCCTGAACACCCAGACCGACATCACGGTCCACCACCACCAGTTCGACATCGTCATCATCGGCGCGGGCGGCGCCGGCATGCGGGCCGCCATCGAGGCCGGACCGAAGGCGAAGACGGCCGTCATCTCGAAGCTCTACCCGACCCGTTCCCACACGGGTGCGGCGCAGGGCGGCATGGCGGCGGCCCTCGCGAACGTCGAAGAGGACTCGTGGGAGTGGCACACGTTCGACACGATCAAGGGCGGCGACTACCTCGTCGACCAGGACGCCGCGGAGATCCTCGCGAAGGAAGCGATCGACGCCGTCATCGACCTCGAGAACATGGGCCTGCCGTTCAACCGCACGCCCGAGGGCAAGATCGACCAGCGACGCTTCGGCGGCCACACCCGCGACCACGGCAAGTCCCCGGTGCGCCGGGCCTGCTACGCCGCGGACCGCACCGGCCACATGATCCTGCAGACGCTGTTCCAGAACTGCGTGAAGCTCGGGGTGAACTTCTTCAACGAGTTCTACGCGCTCGACCTCATCATGGTCGACGTCACCGGCGACGACGGCGTCACCCGGAAGCAGCCGGCCGGCGTCGTCGCGTTCGAGCTCGCGACCGGCGAACTCCACGTCTTCCACGCGAAGGCGATGATCTTCGCGACCGGCGGGTTCGGCAAGATGTTCAAGACCACCTCGAACGCGCACACCCTCACCGGTGACGGCGTCGGCATCGTCTGGCGCACGGGCCTGCCGCTCGAGGACATGGAGTTCTTCCAGTTCCACCCGACCGGGCTCGCGGGCCTCGGCATCCTCCTGACCGAGGGTGCCCGCGGCGAAGGTGCGATCCTCCGCAACGCGTCCGGCGAGCGCTTCATGGAGCGGTACGCGCCGACCATCAAGGACCTCGCACCCCGCGACATCGTCGCCCGGTGCATGGTGCAGGAGGTCGCCGAGGGCCGCGGGGCCGGCCCGAACAAGGACTACGTGCTGCTCGACTGCACGCACCTCGGCGCCGAGGTCCTCGAGACCAAGCTGCCCGACATCACCGAGTTCGCGCGGACCTACCTCGGGGTCGACCCGGTCGTCGAGCCGGTGCCGGTGATGCCGACCGCCCACTACGCGATGGGTGGCATCCCGACCAACGTCAAGGCCGAGGTCCTCTACGACAACACCACGGTCGTCCCCGGGCTCTACGCCGCCGGCGAGTGCGCCTGCGTGTCCGTGCACGGCTCGAACCGCCTCGGTACGAATTCGCTGCTCGACATCAACGTGTTCGGCAAGCGCTCCGGCAACAACGCCGCGGAGTACGTGCAGACCGCCGAGTTCCTCCCGCTACCCGAGCACCCCGAGCAGGGCGTGAAGGACATGCTCGACCAGCTCCGGGCATCCACCGGCACCGAGCGCGTCGCCGCCCTCCGCAAGGAGCTCCAGGAGGAGATGGACCGCAACGCGCAGGTGTTCCGGACCGACGAGTCGCTCGCCAAGGTGACCGAGACCATCCACGAGCTGCGCAACCGGTTCCTGCAGGTCTCCGTGCAGGACAAGGGCAAGCGCTTCAACACCGACCTGCTCGAGGCCGTCGAGCTCGGCTTCCTGCTCGACCTGGCGGAGGTCGTCGTCTACTCCGCCCGCAACCGCAAGGAGAGCCGCGGCGGCCACATGCGCGACGACTACCCGAAGCGCGACGACGAGAACTACATGCAGCACACCATGGCGTACCTGACGGGCGACCCGCACTCGTCACTCGCCGACGACCACATCACGCTCGACTGGAAGCCCGTCGTGGTGACGCGCTACGAGCCGATGGAGAGGAAGTACTGATGACCGACACCCTGGTCTCCGACGCCCCCCGCACCCAGACCGTGCAGGACGCCCCTCCCGGATCCTTCCCCGTCACGATCATCGTCCGCCGGTTCGACCCGGACGTCGACGACGAGCCGCGCTGGCAGGACTTCGACGTGATGATGCTGCCGACCGACCGCATCCTCGACGCGCTGCACCAGATCAAGTGGGAGCAGGACGGTTCCCTGACGTTCCGGCGCTCCTGCGCCCACGGCGTCTGCGGGTCGGACGCGATGCGCATCAACGGCCGCAACCGCCTCGCGTGCAAGACCCTCATCAAGGACCTCGACGTGTCGAAGCCGATCTACGTCGAGGCGATCAAGGGCCTGCCGCTCGAGAAGGACCTCGTCGTCGACATGGAGCCCTTCTTCGCGTCCTTCCGCGAGGTGCAGCCGTTCCTGCAGGCGTCCTCCGCGCCCGAGAAGGGCAAGGAGCGCGTCCAGTCCGTCGCCGACCGTGCCCGCTTCGACGACACCACGAAGTGCATCCTCTGCGCCGCGTGCACCTCGTCGTGCCCGGTCTTCTGGACGGACGGGCAGTACTTCGGCCCCGCCGCGATCGTGAACGCGCACCGCTTCATCTTCGACTCGCGCGACGACGCAGCCGACGTCCGCCTCGACATCCTGAACGACAAGGAAGGCGTCTGGCGCTGCCGCACCACCTTCAACTGCACCGACGCCTGCCCGCGCGGCATCCAGGTCACGAAGGCGATCTCGGAGGTCAAGCAGGCGATCATGCGGGGGAAGGCATAGGTCGCACCCGGTAGGCTCGCGCCCATGACGTTCGCGGAGACCCGCCCCATCCTCGACCAGCTCGGCTACACCGTCCGGTACGTGCAACTCCCCGGGGAGACCCTGCACGAGCCGCCGGTCGAGGGGGCGCTCCGCCTCGCACAGGTCGGCGCCTCCGAGTACGCGCTCGAGGTCGTCGACTACGGCACGGCCCGCCGGCTCGCCACCGCGAACGGTGAGGACGACGCGGTCGAGATGCTCCGCCGGTTCCTCAACCGGCCGTTCCCGGCGCCGCGGGACATCCCCCGGCACGAGTTCGACGGGCTCCGTGACCGTGCGGTCTCGACGTACCCGCAGCTCGCGCAGCAGGTGGCACAGGCCGGAGAACGGGGTCTGACGATCCAGGTCCCCGCCGGGGTCCCGGTCGACCGCGTCGGTGGCCCGGACGGCTACCTCCTGCACCCGCTCGACACCCCGCTCCCCCAGCGGTCGCTCCCACCGCATGTCACGGCAGCGCCGGAGACGCACCGCTACGTGGTGGAGCGGCCGTTCCTGGTGACGGTCCGGTTCGTCCAGCCGTGGTTCGAGCAGCCGGGCGGCGCGCTCCGCTTCGAGATCGCCGACCCGTCGGTCACGATCCGCGACCTCGTCGTCGACGGCTCGCTCGCTCGGGTGCGGGTGGTCTGAGCGGGAAGGAGATGCCGTACCACGGCGCCCAGAGCGGCGGCTCGCCGTTCGGCCCGGCCGGCGTCGGCTGGCCGTACGGCTGCTGCACCGTTGAGTCAACCAGACCGGTTCCCGTGCGGACCGCAGCGCGCCCGCATGGTGGTCCGCACCGGCTAACGACGAGGCGGCCCACTCCCGGAGGAGCGAGCCGCCTCGTCTCGAGTCACAGGGTGACGATCAGTACCCGGTGGTCGTGCTCATGGTCGCGGCCGTCGAGACGACCACGATGATCGAGATGATCGAGATGAGCAGCGACAGCGCCGAGATGATGACACCGGCGAGGGCCAGTCCACGCCCGCGCTCCCCCGTCTTCTTGATCTGGCTGAGCGCGATGATGCTGACGACGAGACCACCGATGTTCACGACGAACGCGAGGATGAACCCGACGATCGCGAGGACGTTGTACCGGTCGGAGGCCGGTGCGGCGGGCTGGTAGGGCTGTGCGTTGTTGGTCATGGGATCCCCTCGGAGTGACGTGCTGGACGCTGCCGGACTCGGTGCCCAGCTTTCCTCACCATATCGACAGGAAGCACCCAGGGTTACGGTGTGACGGCCCCCGATCAGGGGACGAGCGCGAGTTTGCCCCCCGGGTGCTGCGATTCGAGCAGCTCGGCGGCGGCTTTCGCCTCGGACAGCGGGAAGGTCCGGGCGACCGGGACGACGAGGTCCCCGTCGCCCGCGAGGTCGATCAGCCGCTGCCGTACGGAGTCCCGGAACGCCTTGCTCTCCGGCTGGGCTCCGCCGATCGCACGGATGCCGTCGGCCTCGGCGCGACCGAACGCGGCGATCGTCACGATGCGGGACCGGTCCGACACGAGGGCGAGGGACACGTCGACCGCCTCGTCGGTACCGACGCAGTCGAGCGCCACGTCGACGCCGTCGCCCGTTCCGTCCTCGACGAGCGCCCGGACACGGTCCTCGAGCCCGTCGCCGTACGCGATCCACTCACCGCCGAAGTCGGCGACGACGTCGGCGTTGCGCTCGGACGCGGTCCCGATGACCCGTGCTCCGAGGAGCCGGAGTTGCTGGAGCAGGCTGACGCCGACGGCCCCGGCGGCCCCGTGCACGAGGACGGTGTCGTTGCCGGAGGCACGGGTGACGCGGAGCATGTCGGCCGCGGTGGTGCCGGCGAGCAGGAGGTTCGCGGCCTCGGGGAACCCGAGCGACGCGGGCTTCGCGAACACGTCCCGGGCAGGAACCGTCAGCGCTTCGGCCCAGCCGCCCTCGACACGGAAGGCGAGGACCTCGTCCCCGACCGCTCCCCCGCCCGAGGCGATCTCGGTGTCGGACCCGATCGCGCTGATGACGCCGGCGACCTCGTACCCGATCGCGATCGGCAGGTCGTCCTGGTCGCCCTGCCGGGTGTGCTTGGTGTCGGCGGGGTTCATGCCCGCGGCGCGGACGGCGATGGTGACCTCGCCGGGGCCCGGTGCGGGCACGTCGGTGTCGGTGTACTCGAGGACCTCGCTGCCGCCGAACCGCGGTGCCACCCAGTGCTTCGTCATGGGTGCGACGCTACGCGTCGCGTCCCGGGGCTTCACGGGGTGCGCCAGGTTCGACGACACCGCGGAGCATTGCGACCCCGGGACGGGCTGGAGGCCCGTCACCAGCTGGTGACGGGCCTCCAGTCGGACAGACGCGAGCGTTATCAGGCGCGCGCTGCGCGCACCCGGTCGGCGAACGCGGCGTGCAGCGGGTGCTGCTCGTCGAGCCCGGTGATCTCGGTCGCGACAGCGCCGTCGGCCTTGTCGGACCGGAGGAGCTCCTGCAGCTGCACACTCTGCTCGTCGTCCGCGACGTCGAAGCGGAGCGCGGCGCCCATCGCGTCGAGCAGCGCGGTCGGCTCGGTGCCGTCCTCGGCCAGCGCGGCCGCCGGGGACACGAACCGCTCGTCGCGGGAGAGCTTGCGGAGCGGCTGTCGGCCGACCCGGGTGACGGTGTCCGGCAGGTGCGGGTTCTCGAACCGGGCGATGATCGCCTCGACGTAGGCGCGGTGCACCTCGGGGTCGAGCTCGTGCCGGCGGACGAGCAGGTCGCTGGTCTCGGCGAGCACGGCCTCGAGCTCGGAACGGACCGCAGGGATCGCGATGGCGTCGGCGATCTTGTCCGCGCCGGCGATGTACCCGTGGTACGCGACCGTGGCGTGGCCGGTGTTGACCGTGAAGAGCTTCCGCTCGATCGAGGCGGCGAGGCCGTCGACGTAGTGGGCGCCGGGGATCTCCGGCTCGGACCCGTTGAACGGCGTGCGGTCGATGGCCCACTCGTAGTACGTCTCGACGGTGACGTCGAGGCCGGCGCCGTCCGGCTGGGCCGGCACGATGCGGTCGACGGCCGTGTTGGCGAACACGGCCTTCGCGAGCGCCTGGTCGCGGGACTCGGCGGGCAGCGCCTCGACGATGAACTCGCGGAGCCGGTCGGTCGCGTTGATCGCGTTCTCGCAGGCCATGACGGCCAGCGGGGCCGCGCCGGCGTCACGCTGCTGCAGACCCGCGGCGATCACCGGGGCGATGAACTTGAGGACGTTCGGTCCGACGGCGCAGGTGACCACGTCGGCGGCGGCGATCTCGGCGATGACGCCCTGTTCGTCCTGCGCGCTGTTGAGGGCACGGAAGCCGGTGACCTCGTGGTCCTTCGCATCGGCACCGACCTCGTGGACGGTGTACGAGTCGGCGGCGGCGAGGGCGTCGATGAGCGGCGCGGCGACGTCAGCGAAGACCACCTCGTAGCCGGCCTCGTGGAGCAGCAGCCCGACGAAGCCGCGGCCGATGTTGCCGGCGCCGAAGTGGACGGCGGTGCGGTCGCTCACTCGTTGACCTCACCGAGGATCGCGAGGATCGCCGCGGTGTCGGGCGCGTCCGTCAGCTTCTGGACCTCGTCCTCGTCGGAGAACACGATCGCGATCTTCGAGAGGATGTCGAGGTGCTCGTTGTTGACGCCGGCGATGCCGACGACGAAGCGCACGGGGTTGCCGTCCCAGTCGATCGGGGTGGCGTAGCGGATGAACGACAGCGCGGAGGACTTGATGGCGTCCTTCGCGTCGTTGGTGCCGTGCGGGATGGCGAGGAAGTTGCCCATGTACGTCGAGACGCTCTTCTCACGCTCGAGCATCGCCGGGTAGTAGTCCGCGGTGACCGCGCCCGCAGCCTCGAGGATCTCGGCAGCCTCCTTCATCGCCTCGGACTTCGTCGGGGCGGTGTCCTCGGTGTGGATCCGGATCTGGCTCTCCTGCAGGACGGGCATCGGGGTTCTCCTTGCTTCGTGACGTGGCGTCGTGGACGTGTGGAGGGGACGAGCCGCGGCCCGTCCCCTCCGATACTGCACTCGGTTACTGGTCGGTGCGTCGCTACTGCTGCTTGAGCTGCTCGACGACCTGGTCGTACTGCGGCGCGTTCATGAAGTTGCCGACCGACACGTGCTGTGCGTTCGGGTTCTTCTGACGGGCGCGGTCGGTGAGCTCCTCCTGCGTGATGATGAGGTCCTCGGTGCCGTCGAGGTTCGCGATCGCCTTGTTGACGACCGTGACGCCCTCGATGCCCGCCTTCTTCACCTTGTTGCGGAGGACGCTGGCGCCCATCGCGCTCGAGCCCATGCCGGCGTCGCAGGCGAAGACCACGTTCTCGACGCGGGTCGCCGTCGCGGTCGACGCGGAGCCGACGCCGCCGAGCGAGGCCTCGGCCTCCTCGTCGTTCGCCGGGGCGTTGTTGCCGAACAGGCCCGCGGTCGCGGCGTTGACGTCGCGGCCCTTGTTGGCCTGGAGCTTCGCCATGGCGGCGCTCATGTCGCCACCGCCCGCGAGGTCACGCTTGCGGGTCGCGAGCAGGAAGAACGACGCGACCGCGAAGGAGACCGCCGCGGAGAGCACCACGGAGAGGATGACGCCGACGAAGCTGTCCTTCGCCGTCGAACCGATCACCGCGAAGATCGAACCCGGGGAGGCCGGGGCGACGAGGCCCGAGTGGAACGCCACGTTCGTCGCGACACCGGTGGCACCACCGAGGATGACGGCGATGAAGAGGACCGGCTTCTGCAGCACGTACGGGAAGTAGATCTCGTGGATGCCACCGAGGAACTGGATGATGATCGCGCCGGGCGCGGTCGAGCGGGCGATGCCGACACCGAAGAAGGTGAAGGCGAGCAGGATGCCGAGGCCGGGGCCGGGGTTCGCCTCGAGCAGGAACAGGATGCTCTTGCCGGACTCCTTCACCTGGGCGGCGCCGAGCTGGTCGAGCACGCCGTGGTTGATGGCGTTGTTGAGGAAGAACACCTTCGCGGGCTCGATGATCACGCTGGCGAGCGGGAGCAGCGAGTGGTTGATGAGGAACTCCACCGCGGCGCCGAGGCCGTTCGCGATCGCCTTGAAGATCGGCGCGAGCCAGAAGAACCCGACCATCGCCAGGACGAACCCGAGGATGCCCGCGGCGTAGTTGTTCACGAGCATCTCGAAGCCCGGGCGGATCTTGCCGTCCCAGATCTTGTCGACCTGCTTGATGATGTACGCGCCGAGCGGGCCGCAGATCATCGCGCCGAGGATCATCACGGTGCCGTTCGCGCCGAGGATGACACCCATCGCGAAGATCGAGCCGACCACGGCGCCGCGGGTCTCGTAGACCATGCGGCCGCCCTGGATCGCGATCGCGAGCGGGATGAGGTACGTGAGGATCGGACCGACGACACCGGGGTTGGCGACGCCGTTCGTCTCACCGAACCCGCCGAGGATCCCCACGGGGGTCCAGCCGGTCTCGATGAAGAACGCCGTGATGATGCCCCACGCGATGAAGATCGCGATGTTGGGCATGACCATGCCGGAGAGGAAGGTGCCGAACTTCTGCACGGCGACGCGTGCGCCGCCCCGCGACTTCGCGGGAGCGTCGGGCGCTGCAACGGACGACGTTGTCATGTGCCTGGCTTTCTGTGATGGGTGCTGCAGTGGTGGAGGGGTGAGGGTGCTGCTGTGCTGCGGTGGTGCTGCGGCTAGACGGCGTGCGCTGCGGCCGCGGCGGACTTCGCGGCCGCCGCCGTGCTCGCGGCGAGTGCCGCCTTCGCCATCTCGCGGGCCTGCTCGAGCGTGTGCTTGCCGAGTTCGGCACGCACGTCGGCGAGGGCCGCGGGGGTCATGGACAGGGTGGTGGCGCCCAGGCCGACGAGGACGACGGCGAGGAGCGGGTCGGCGGCGGCTTCGCCGCAGATGCCGACGGCCTTGCCCGCGTCCGCGCCGGCGGAGCCGAGCTGGGCGACGAGGCGGAGGACGGCGGGGTGCCACGGGTCCTGGTAGGACGCGACGGTGCCGAGCATGCGGTCGGCGGCCATCGTGTACTGGGTCAGGTCGTTCGTGCCGATCGACACGAAGTCGGCGGAGGTGAAGACCTGCTCGGCCATGAGCGCGAGCGACGGAACCTCGGCCATCACGCCCGCGGTGCGGATGCCGAGCTCGCGGGCGAGGGCCACGAAGTACTCGGTCTCCTCGGCGTCGGCGACCATCGGAGCCATCACCCAGAGGTCGGCCTCGGTCTCTGCGTCGGCCTGCGCGAGCGCGGTGAGCTGGTCGCGCAGGACCTCCTCGTGGTTCCGCAGCGCGCGGAGCCCGCGGCGGCCGAGCGCCGGGTTCTCCTCGTCCTTGTCGGTGAGGAACGGCAGGGGCTTGTCGGCACCGGCGTCGAGCGCGCGGACGACGACCTTCTTCCCCGGGAATGCCTCGAGCAGGCGCTTGTAGGACTCCTGCTGCTCGGCCACGGTCGGGGCCTTCGGCGAGTCGAGGAAGAGGAACTCGGTGCGGAAGAGCCCCACGCCCTCCGCACCGAGAGCGACGGCGCCCGCGGCGTCGGCGGGGCTGCCGAGGTTCGCGAGCAGGGGCACGGTGTGCCCGTCGGCGAGGGCCCCGGCGGTGAGCGGGGCCTCGGCGGCGGCGAGGCGGTCGGCGATGCGCTGCTCGACCTCGGCGACGAGCTCCGCGGACGGGTCGGTGACGACGGTGCCGGCGGCCGCGTCGACGACGACCTCGGTGCCGTCGGCGAGGTCGTCCGCCCCGGTCACGCCGACGATGGCGGTGATGCCCTTCGCCCGGGCGAGGATCGCGGTGTGCGAGGTCGGTCCGCCGTCTCGGGTGACGAGCGCGAGCACCTTGTCGAGGTCGAGGAGCGCCGTGTCGGCCGGCGCGAGGTCACGCGCGACGAGCACGAACGGGGTGTCGGACTCCGGGACGCCCGGGGCGGAGACGCCGCGGAGCTTGGCGATGATGCGCTGGGCGACGTCGTCGAGGTCGGCCGCGCGCTCCCCCATGTACCCGCCCATCTGGACGAGGAGGTCGCGGAACTGGCCGAACGCCTCGAACACCGCGCGCTCGGCGTTGGTGCCGCCGTCGATGCGCGCGTGCACGTCGTCGAGGAGCGTCGGGTCATGCGCCATGAGCGCCTGGGCCTCGAGCACGGCCTGGGCGTCGCCGCCGGCGAGCTGCCCACGCTTGTTGAGGTCCTCCGCGACCGCGGCGAGCGCCGCGGCCACGGCCTGCTTCGCGTCGTCCGCCGAACCGGTCAGCGCGTCCTGCGACGGTGCGCCGAGCGGGTCCGCCATGCGGAGGACCGGGCCGTGGGCGACGCCACGGCCGACGCCGGTGCCGAGCAGTTCGGACATTCGAGACTCCTTCATCTCACGCGCGGTGGGGCGGTGCGGTGCGGTGGTGCAGTGGTGGTCGTGCAGTCGTGCAGTCGTGCAGTCGTCGCGACTGGGAGCACACTACATCGATCCTCGTTGACAAACAAACACATCCGGGGATAAAAATGCAGAAACAGATGCCCGTTTGCGTCTGGTGTCCAGAACGATTCGGGCATCGACGGCCGAGATGCGCCCGACCGTGTCCGTTCCGGCCCGATCCCCCGCGCAAGGGCACGAGCACCACCCCAGCCCCACCAGCACGACCGCGAGACGACGAGGCCCCCGATGTACGCACCCGAGCGCCACCAGCGCATCGTGGAACAGGCCCGAGCCCAGGGCCGGGTCGACGTGAAGGACCTCGCCGAACTCCTCGAGGTCACCCCCGAGACCATCCGCCGCGACCTCACCTCCTTGGAGCGGCGTGGGCTGGTGCGACGCGCCCACGGCGGCGCGATCCCGGTCGAGCGCATCACGCTCCACCCGGGGGTCGGCGACCGCGGCGGGATCAACCAGGCCGAGAAGATGGTGATCGCCCAGGCCGCGCTCGAGGAGCTGCCCGAGAACGGCTCGATCATGATCGACGCCGGCACCTCGACGATCTGCCTCGCCGAGATGCTCCCCGCCGACCGTGGCCTGACCGTCGTCACGCACTCGCTGCCCGTCGCCATGGCGGTCGCGAACCGGCAGGGGCTCGACCTGCACCTGCTCGGCGGGAACATCCGCAGCGACTCCCTCGCGGGCGTCGGCACGTGGACGCACCAGCTCATCGGCATGGTGAGCGTCGACGTCGCCTTCATCAGCATCAACGGGATCACGCCCGAGCGCGGCCTCACGACGCACAACATGGCCGAGGCCGCCGTCAAGTCCGCCATGATCAAGTCGGCCCGGCGGAGCATCCTGCTCGCCGACCACACGAAGTTCGGTCGTGAGGAGTTCGGCCGGGTCGCCCCGCTCGCCGCGATCGACACGATCATCACCGACCCCGGTGTCAACGCCGACCTCGTCCGCGAGGTCGAAGCAGCCGGCACCGAGGTGTTCTGGCCCGGTCGTTCCTGACCGGGGCCCGGACCAGCCCCACCCGACGCTCGCTACCATGAGCGCCACCACCCATCGACAGGAGTCCATTCGATGTCCGAAGCCACCCGCACCGTCACCGTCGCCAGCGCGTCCGGGCTGCACGCCCGCCCCGCGTCCCTGTTCGTCCAGACCGTGACGGCGTCCGGCCACCAGGTCACGATCGCGAAGGGCGACAAGTCCGGCAACGCCGGCAGCATCCTCGCGCTCCTCGGCCTCGGCATCGAGAACGGCGACGAGGTCACCCTCACGGTGTCCGGCGACGACGCCGAGAAGACCGCCGACGACCTCGTCGAGTTCCTGCAGACGGACCACGACGCGGCCTGATCGCGCCGGTCGCGTCCTCGACGTGACCCACGAACGGACGGGAGGCACGGTGCCGGCTGGCACCGTGCCTCCCGTCCGTCTCCTGGTCACCGTCGCGACCAGCGCCCGGATCGGTCGCACGACACGCCGCGGGCCCGCCACGCCGATCGCAGGACGGGTCGGGTCGGGAGAAGGTGAGCGGCACGTCCTGCGACCGAGTCCGGGTCGCCGGGACGAGCGCCGTCAGCAGCCCGGCGCGGGGCGGCGCGGGGGTGTCGGCACCCGCCGATAGGCTGGACGGCATGACACGCCTGCGCCTCGCATCCGTCAACGTGAACGGCGTCCGTGCCGCGTTCCGGAAGGGCATGGGCGACTGGCTCGCCACGCGTGACGTCGACGTCCTCGCCCTGCAGGAGGTCCGCGCCTCGAGCGACGACCTCGCCGGGCTGCTCGGCGACGAGTGGGACGTCGTCCACGACCCGGCGAGCGCGAAGGGTCGCGCGGGCGTCGCCATCGCGAGCCGGCACCGTGCGCAGATCCACCGGGTGGAGCTCGGGCCTGCGGAGTTCGACTCCGCCGGTCGCTGGCTCGAGGCCGACTACGAGATCGGCGGCACCACGGTCACGGTCGTGTCGACGTACGTCCACTCGGGCGAGGTCGACACCCCGAAGCAGGACGAGAAGTGGAAGTTCCTCGACGCGATGACCGCGCGCCTGCCCGAGCTGCGGCAGCACAACCCGCTCGCGGTCGTCGTGGGCGACCTCAACGTCGGCCACGACGAGCGCGACATCAAGAACTGGAAGGGCAACGTGAAGCGGGCAGGGTTCCTCCCCCGCGAGCGCGCCTACTTCTCGCGGTTCTTCGGCGCCGAGGGCGAGCCGGTCGAAGGCGCCGACGGCTCCACCGGGCCCGGCCTCGGCTGGGTCGACGTCGGCCGTGCCCAGGCCGGTGACGTCGACGGTCCCTACACCTGGTGGTCGTGGCGCGGCCAGGCGTTCGACAACGACTCCGGCTGGCGCATCGACTACCACGTCGCCACCCCCGAACTCGCCGAGAAGGTCTCGCACTACACGGTCGACCGCGCTGCCGCCTACGACCAGCGATGGTCCGACCACGCCCCCGTGGTCGTCGACTACGAGATCTGATCCCCCCACCGCTCCAGCGCAACAGGACACCAGCATGGCCACGACCCGCATCTTCTCCGGCATCCAGCCCTCGGCCGGATCGCTCCACCTCGGCAACTACATCGGTGCGCTCATGCAGTGGCGGACGCTCCTCGACGACTTCGACGCGATCTACTGCGTCGTCGACATGCACGCGATCACCACCGCGCAGGACCCCGCCGAGCTCCGCGCGAACACGCGCGCGACCGCCGCCCAGTACATCGCCTCCGGCATCGACCCGTCGAAGGCGACGCTCTTCGTGCAGTCGCAGGTGCCGGCGCACGCGGAACTCGCCTGGGTGCTCAACACCCTCACCGGGTTCGGCGAGGCGAGCCGGATGACCCAGTTCAAGGACAAGTCGGCGCGGCAGGGCACGGACGCCGCGTCCGTCGGGCTCTTCACCTACCCGATCCTGATGGCCGCCGACATCCTGCTGTACGACACGAAGGTCGTCCCGGTCGGTGACGACCAGCGGCAGCACGTCGAACTGACGCGCGACCTCGCCGGTCGGTTCAACTCCCGCTTCGGCGACACGTTCGTCGTGCCGGAAGCACGGATCCTGACCGACACCGCGCGCATCTACGACCTGCAGGACCCGACGAGCAAGATGAGCAAGTCGGCGGCGTCCGACAACGGCCTCATCCGCCTCCTCGACGACCCGAAGCGCACCGCGAAGAAGATCCGCTCGGCGGTCACCGACACGGAGCGCGAGATCCGAGCGGACCGTCAGGCGAAGCCCGGCGTGACGAACCTGCTGACGATCCTGTCGGCGTTCTCGGGCACCCCGGTCGCCGAGCTCGAGGCGTCCTTCCAGGGAAAGGGGTACGGCGACCTCAAGGGCGACGTCGCCGACGCGGTCGTCGCCGAGCTCGAGCCCGTGCGTGCCCGCACCCTCGAGCTGCTCGACGACCCGGCCGAGCTGGACCGGCTGCTCGCCGTCGGTGCCGACCGCGCCGAGTCGATCGCCCGCGAGACCCTCGCCCGTGTGTACGACCGCATCGGCTTCGTCCCGCGCTCCCGCGGCTAGGCACGCCGTGCTCCCCGTCGTCCTCGAGTCCGTGCGGGTGCGTCTCGACGTGCCCACACGCCGAGACACGGCGGCGATCGTCGCGGGGTGCCAGGACCCGGACGTCGCACGGTGGACGACGGTCCCGATGCCGTACGGCCCGGAGCACGCCCGGTCGTTCGTGGACGCCCTGGTGGGGCCCGGATGGGCGTCGGACCGGGAGTACACGTGGGCGATCCGCCGTGCCGGGTCGTCCCTGCTCGAGGGCGTGATCGGGTACCGGACCGAGCGCCGCGACGTCGGGTTCTGGCTCGCACCGTCCGCGCGCGGTGTCGGGCTCATGCACGACGCGCTCGAACTCGTCGTGACCTGGGCGTTCGAGCAGGGCGCTCCCGACGTCGCGTGGGAGTGCTACGAGGGCAACCTCGCCTCGGCAGCGGTGGCCCGAGCGGCTGGCTTCGCGTTCACGGGGAGCGGCCCCGCGGCGAACCCCGGTCGTGACGGCGGCCCGACCCCGGCCTGGCACGCGCGGCGCCGCGCCGACGGTGCGCCGGCATCCGACCTGTCGTGGCCCACAGCGTCGTTCGCCCACAGCGTGTAGTTCGATGACGTGTCACCGACTTCTCGTCGGTAGTGTCGAAGCGTGACCAGCACCCCCTCCGGAACCGCGACCCCGGCCGAGGTCCGGGCGATGCGCCGCGGCCTCGAGATCGCCGCCCTCGGCCCGGCCGTCGGCGACCACGCCCGGGTCGGTGCGGTGATCCTCGCACCGGACGGCACGGTCCTCGCCGAGGGCTGGCACAAGGGCGCTGGCACCCCGCACGCCGAGGTCGACGCGATGGCGAAGGTGGACCCGGCACTGCTCCGCGGCGCCACCGCCGTCGTGACCCTCGAACCGTGCAACCACACCGGGCGCACCGGTCCGTGCGCGCTCGCCCTCATCGAAGCGGGCATCGGCCGAGTCGTGTACGCGATCGACGATCCGGGAGCGCACGTGCACGGCGGCGCCGATCGACTCCGGGCCGCCGGGGTCGAGGTCGTGTCGGGCGTGCTCGCGTCCGAGGCCGAGGCCTTCCTCGAGCGCTGGCTCCTCAGCGTCCGGCTCGGGCGCCCCTGGGTGACCGCGAAGTGGGCCTCGAGCCTGGACGGCCGTGCAGCGGCGGCGGACGGCACCAGCCAGTGGATCACCGGCGCAGCGGCACGCCAGCACGTGCACGAGCAACGCGCTGCCCACGACGCGATCCTCGTCGGCACCGGGACCGTCCTCGCCGACGACCCCTCGCTCACGGCGCGCGGCGACGCCGGTGAGCTGCTCGCCGACCAGCCCCTGCCGGTCGTGTTCGGCGACCGCCCGGTGCCGGACGGCGCCGCCCTGCGCCGGCACCCACGCGGCCTGGTGACCCTGCCGGGTCACGACCTCGCGGCGTCCCTCGCCGCCCTGCGCGGCCACGGGGTGCACTCCGTGTTCGTCGAGGGCGGACCCACCCTGACCTCCGCGCTCATCGCGGCCGGCCTCGTCGACGAGTACCTCGTCTACGTCGCCCCCGTGCTGCTCGGCGGACCCCGTGTCGCGGTCGACGACCTCGGCGTGGGAAGCATGACCGACCGCCTGCGGTTGGACGTAACATCGACCACCAGTCTGGGTCCGGACCTCCTGGTCCGGGCACGGCCTCACGGCGCCGCGCACCCTGGAGCGGCAGCCCAGAACGACCGGAGCACACGATGACCGACGCACTCACCTCCCCCATCCCCGGGAGCCCGGTCCAGTTCGAAGTGTCCACGAACGTCCCGACCACGCACGGCACGTTCGAGATGCGCGCCTACCGCGACCTCGTCACCAGCGCCGAGCACGTGGCGATCATCGCTCCCCTGCCCGACGGCTCCGCCCCGGCCGACGGCGCGCTCGTCCGCGTGCACTCGGAGTGCCTCACCGGCGAGGCGTTCGGCTCGCTGAAGTGCGAGTGCGGCCCGCAGCTCGACGCCGCGCTCGACACGATCGCAGCCGAGGGCGGGGTCGTGGTGTACCTCCGCGGGCAGGAGGGCCGGGGCATCGGCCTCGCCAACAAGCTCAAGGCCTACCGTCTGCAGGAGGACGGCCTCGACACGCTCGACGCCAACCTCGCCCTCGGGCTGCCGGCCGACTCGCGCGAGTACGGCGGCGCCGCGGGCATCCTCGCCGACCTCGGCATCACGAGCGTCCGGCTGCTGTCGAACAACCCGGAGAAGCGCCGCCAGCTCGAGGAGCACGGCATCGCCGTCGAGTCCCTCGTACCGCTCGTGGTCGGCATCTCCGCGCAGAACGCCGGCTACCTCGACACCAAGCGCGACCGGATGGGCCACCAGCTCCCCGCCCACCTGGAGGCCGGCGCCGCCAGCTGACCCGGCGCCGCCAGCGCAGCTGGCGGCATCCCGACGCGACCTCCCGCCGGGAGGCGCGGGGCACGACCGACGTGCACCGTGCCTCCCGGCGGTGTCGTTCTCTGCGGATTCGCAGGAAAGCGACATGTGTCGTAGGCTGTGAGCCCCGTCACGAGCGGTCCACCACCCACCGAACGCACCCGATCGGCGCCGCGCCACCTGCGCGAACCGACCGGTGTCCGCCGTCCGGAACACCGCCGCACCCGACCGGGTGCTCCCCTCGGAGTCCTCACACACGCATGTCAGCCGCACCGGCACCCAGCACGACCACCCCGACCCCGGCAGGCAACCCGCGCTCCCGCGTGGTCATCGCCAGCCTCGTCGGGACCTCGATCGAGTTCTACGACTTCTACGTCTACGCGACCGCCGCCGTCCTCGTCTTCCCGACGCTGTTCTTCCCGGACGCGGACCCGACGGCCTCGCAGCTGTCGTCGTTCGTGACCTTCGCGCTCGCGTTCTTCGCCCGTCCGGTCGGGTCGATCATCTTCGGCCACTTCGGCGACCGCATCGGCCGGAAGGCCACGCTCGTCGCCTCCCTGCTCGTCATGGGCATGGCGACGTTCCTCATCGGGTGCCTGCCGACGTTCGACTCGATCGGCGTCTGGGCCCCGGTGCTGCTCGCCGTGATGCGGTTCGCACAGGGCATCGGCCTCGGTGGCGAGTGGTCCGGCGCGGCGCTGCTCGCGACCGAGAACGCACCGAAGGGCAAGCGCGGCGTCTTCGGCTCCCTCCCCCAGCTCGGCGCACCGATCGGCTTCCTGCTCGCGAACGGACTCTTCATCGCGATCAACGCCGCGATGCCCGCCGGCGCCGACGGCTCGGTGAACCCGGACTTCCAGGCGTGGGGCTGGCGCATCCCGTTCCTGCTGTCCGCGGTCCTGGTGGTCGTCGGGCTCTACGTCCGCTTCAGGCTCGTCGAGTCGACGGTGTTCCGCGGCGTCCAGGAGTCCGGCTCGGTCGCGAAGGTCCCGCTGGCCCGGGTCTTCCGGACCTCGTGGCGGCCGCTCATCGTCGGCACGTTCGGCATGGTCGCGACCTACGTGCTCTTCTACTTCATGACCACCTTCACGTTGAGCTACGGCACGACCGCGAGCTCGGGCGTCCCGAAGATCGGTCTCGGCTACCCGCGGGGCGAGTTCCTCACGCTGCTCATGATCGGCGTCGTGTTCTTCGGCATCCTCACCCCGGTCGCGGGCTTCCTCGCCGACCGGTTCGGCCGCCGGTCCACGCTCCTGTGGACCACGCTCGGCATCGCGCTGTTCGGGCTCACGTTCCAGTTCTGGTTCGCCGCGTCCACCGGGCCGGTCACGGTGGTCACGTTCCTGGTCGTCGGGCTGTCGCTCATGGGCCTCACCTTCGGCCCGATGGGCGCGCTGCTGCCGGAACTCTTCCCGACGAACGTCCGGTACACGGGCTCCGCCGTGGCGTACAACGTGGCCTCGATCCTCGGGGCGTCGCTCGCGCCGACCGTGGCGCTCGCCCTGTGGAAGGCCGACGGGAACATCTTCCTCGTCGGGCTGTACCTCACGATCGCCGCCGTGGTGACGCTCGTCGCCCTGCTCTTCGTCAAGGAGACCAAGCACGCCGACTTCGGTGACGCCGAGGCCGAGCGCGTGCTCGGCGTCGCCGCCGACGCGTCGGTGGGCGACGGCCACGTGCGTTCCTCGGGGAGCCTCGCCCCGTAACGCACCCGGGTGCGCACGTCACGGACGGGAGGCGCGGTGCCAGCGGGCACCGCGCCTCCCGTCCGTCGTGTGGTGCCGGGGTCGGCCGGCGTGGCGGGGTCGGCCGGGATCCGCGGGGTCGGGACAACGCGCGCGTTCCGACGACGCACCCGTCGATCGACGCGTGGTTCGTCGCTGCCGCTGTCGCACGACCGGGCCGTCGTCGTACGACAGCGGCAGCGTCGTCCCGCGCGGGCCTCGGAAGTCCTCGTCCGCAACGGACGACAACGCCGTTGTCGCACGACGACGACGGAGTCGTCCGGCAACGACGCCATGCGAGGCGCGCCTCGACACCCGACCGCCGACTCCGCACCCGCGTCAACCCACGTTGACACCACTCCGCCCGTCAATGTAGGTTGACACCATGGACCGGCCGACCATCACCACCCTGGCCTCCGGCGCCGACGGCGACGACCCGTTCGCCGCACTCGCCTCGGTCCGGGAGCTCCGCAAGGCCCTCGATCGCACCGAGGAACTCGCCGCCCGCCGCGCCCGGAACGCCGGCGCCTCGTGGCAGGAGATCGCGACGCTCCTCGGCGTCAGCCGACAGGCAGTGCACAAGAAGTACGGCAGAGACTAGGACCACGATGAGCTTCCCCTTCGCCCGCCCCAAGAAGACCGACGGTCCCCGAGCCAGCTTCGGTCGGCTGCTGCACTACCTGTTCGAGAACAAGCCCGCGATGGTCGTCATCATCGTGCTGAGCGTCCTCGGCGCCGGTGCCTCGCTCGCCCAGCCGCTCCTGGTCAACCAGGTCATCACCGCCGTGCAGGGCGGCCGTACCCTGAGCACGCTCGTGTGGCTGCTCGTCGGGCTCGTCATCGTGGCCGGGCTCCTGAACGGTGTGCAGCACTTCCTGCTGCAGCGCGCCGGCGAGGGCGTCGTGCTCTCCACCCGCCGCAAGCTCATCGCCCGCATCCTCAACCTGCCGATCTCCGAGTTCGACACCCGTCGCACCGGCGACCTCGTCTCCCGTGTGGGCAGCGACACGACGCTGCTGCGGGCCGTGCTCACGCAGGGCCTCATCGAGTCGATCGGCGGCTCCCTCACGTTCATCGGCGCCATCGTCGCCATGGCGGTCATCGACCCGGTGCTGCTCGTGATCGTCGTGGTCATCGTGCTCGTCGCGATCGTCGTCGTCGGCGGGCTCAGCCGTCGCATCCGCATCGCGTCGAAGCGGGCGCAGGAGAAGGTCGGCGACCTCACCGCAGCCGTCGAGCGCGGCATCGGCGCCGTGCGCACCATCCGTGCCGCCGGCGCCACCGAGCGCGAGGTCCGCGAGGTCGACGGCCACGCGACCGAGGCCTACCGCCGCGGCCTCGACATCGCCAAGATGTCCGCGTTCGTGGTCCCGGTCGCGAGCATCGTCATGCAGGTCGCGTTCATCGCCGTGCTCGGTGTCGGTGGGGCACAGGTCGCCGCCGGGACGATCACGATCGCCACGCTCATCACCTTCATCCTGCTGCTGTTCATGATGATCATGCCGCTCGGGCAGGCCATGGGCGCCGCGGTCGCCGTCGCGCAGGCGCTCGGCGCGCTCGGCCGCATCGAGGAGATCCTGCACCTGCCGACGGAGGACCAGGACGATCGGGCCGTCCGCGTCGCCGCCGCGGTCCCGAGCGACGACGCGATCACCTTCGAACACGTGTCGTTCCGGTACACGGCCCCGGCGCAGGCGTCCGGACCCGACGGGGCGACGGACCGGCCTGGAGGCACGGGTCACCCCGCCGACGCCACCGCCGTCGACGACGTGGTGCTGCACGACGTCTCCTTCCGGGTCCCCCGCGGCTCGCGGGTCGCCCTCGTGGGCCCCTCGGGCGCCGGCAAGTCGACGACCCTGGCCCTCATCGAGCGGTTCTACGACCCGACCGACGGCGTGATCCGCCTCGGTGGCGTCGACGTCCGCGGGCTCGACCGCGCCGACCTCCGGGCCCAGATCGGCTACGTCGAGCAGGACGCCCCCGTGCTCGCCGGCACCATCCGGGCGAACCTGCTCCTCGGGTCGCCGGACGCCACGGAGCAGGACTGCGTGCGCGTGCTCGAGGCGGTGAACCTCGGCGAGGTCCTCCACCGTGACCCGCGCGGCCTCGACGCCCAGGTCGGCGAGGACGGCGTGATGCTCTCCGGCGGGGAGCGCCAGCGGCTCGCGATCGCGCGCGCCCTGCTCGCCGCACCGCCGATCCTGCTCCTGGACGAGTCGACATCGTCGCTCGACGGGGTGAACGAGCAGAAGATGCGGCTCGCCATCGACGCGGTCGCAGAGGACCGCACGCTCCTCGTGATCGCGCACCGGCTGTCCACCGTGGTCGACTCGGACGTGATCGTCGTGCTCGAGCACGGGCGGGTCGTCGGGGTCGGGACGCACTCCAAGCTCGTCGAGTCCACCCCGCTGTACCGCGACCTGGCGAAGCACCAGTTGCTCGTCTGAGACGCCCCCGGGGTGGGCTCGGGCTAGAGGCGCGCGCCACCCGGTCGGTGCAGGCCCTCGTCGGTGTCGCTGTGGTCGACGAGCCCGCCGGCTGCCCGCACCTCGTCGAGCGCGGCGGCGCTGCGAGCGGGGTCGACCCCGACGACGAGGTCCTCGTACACGGTGACGGCGGCCCCGCCGGCGAGCGCGTCGAGGGCACTGGCGCGGACGCAGTGGTCGGTGGCGATGCCGACGATGTCGACCTCGCGGACGTCGCGCTGCTCGAAGACCTCGCCGAGCGGGACGCCGTCTGCGGTCTGCCCCTCGAAGGCCGAGTAGGCGGGTGCGCCTTGGCCCTTGTAGACGTGGACGTCGACGGAGCCGGTGTCGAACGCCGGGTGGTAGTCCGCGCCGGGGGTGTCCTGGACGCAGTGGACCGGCCAGGTGTCCACGAAGTCGGGCCCCTGCGCGCCGGCGAAATGGCCGCCGTTGTCGTCGTCGCCGTGGTGCCAGTCGCGGGAGCCGACGATGAGGTCGTACTCCCCAGCGTGCTGCCCGAGGAACACGGAGATCCGCTGCGCGACGGCGTCACCGCCGCTCACGCCGAGTGCACCGCCCTCGGTGAAGTCGTTCTGGACGTCGACGACGAGCAATGCCCTGGCCATGCGTCCATCCAACACCAGGGTGCGTCAGGAACCGGAGAGCTTGCCCCCGCACGAGTAGGTCGCGGCGGTCACCGCGTCGAGCGCCGGCAGCGCGGCCGCCCGCGACGACCCGATGGCGTAGAACGCGAACGTCAACCGGGTGCCGTCGGCCGCGTCCATCCAGCCGCCGAGGGTGTTGGCGCTGTCGATCCAGCCGGTCTTCGCGTGGACCTTGCCGCGTGCGACGGCGTTCGCGCCCGTGAAGCGGCTGGCAAGCGTGCCGGAGACGCCGGCGACCGGCAGGGCGTTCGAGAGCGTGCCGAGGCCCTTCGCACCGGCCTGCACCTGGACCATGAGCTGGGCGACGAACTCGGGCGACACCGCGTTGGCCGCACTCTCGCCCGACCCGTCCTTGATGACGATGCCGGACGGGTCGACGCCGTACGAGCGCAGCGCTGCCTGGTACACGCCGGTCAACGACGCGGCGGAGCCGTTCGCCCCGGACTCCTTCGACGAGATCCGCGCGAGCATCTCCGCGAGCGTGTTGTCGGAGTTCGGGATCATCTGGCCGATGAGCGTCGACACCGGCTGCGACGACACCGTGGCGATCGTGTCGGTCGAGGTCGTGGCGCGCTTGACGATCTGGGCGTTCGCGGCACCGGCGACGCCTGCGTTCGCGAGGGCCGTCCGGAACGCCGCTCCCGCGCGACCGACGGGGTCGGTCGACCGGGGTGAGGTCGCCGCACCCGGGTTCGCCCGGTCGCCGTCGACCATGAGTGCGGTCACCATCGGCTGGTAGCCGATCGTCCGCTCGGACACGGGCCAGGTCGGGTCCCAGGCGTCCGCGTCGTTCCAGTAGGTGTCGTCCGTGACGATCGTCGACACCGGGCTGTCGCCGAGCTTCGCCTTCACCTGCTGGGCGAGCTGCGCGAGGGTGGGTGCGCCCGGGTAGACCGTCGCGCCACCGGCGGAGAGCGTCGCATCCCCGTGCCCGACGAGCGCGATCGTCCCGGCGGACTCCTGCGTCACCGTCGTCGGGATCCGGTGGTCGCCCCCGAGGACGGCCAGGGCGGTCGCGCTCGTGAGGGTCTTCATGACGCTGCCGGTCTGCTTCGGCTGGTCGCCGGCGTGCGAGTAGAGCACCTTGCCGGTCCCCGCGTCGATGACCGCGCCCTCGAACGACCCGAGCCCGGCGGCACCGGCCGCCTGGTCGATCGTGCACGCGCGAAGGGCCGAGGGCCCGTCCGGGTCCTCCGGCACCGCTCGGCCCGTCGCGGTCGCGGTCGGGCTCGGCGTCCGCGTCGCCGGCGCGGAGCGAGTGGACGTGGCGGACGGCGCCGCTGCGGCGGTGCGCGTCGGGGTCGGCTGGTCGGGCATCGTCGCGGCGGCGACCGCGACGGCGCCGCCGGAACCGAGCACGAGCACCCCGACCAGGCCCCCCGCGATCCACGGGACCGGACGGCGGGCGACGGCGGCCCGGACCGCGTCGACGGAGCGGCGGACGCGGTCCGCGATGGTCGTGTGCTGCGGCTGCTGATCGGACATCGCGACCGATCCTACGGAACTGCGGGAGGAGCCTCCAGGCCGTCGTCGCCGTCCGCGGGGTAGCGGACGCCCACCTGGCGCCGCACCTCGTCGAGGAGCGCCATGATCCCGACCGACTCCTCCAGGTCCATCGGACCGCCCTCGTGCGTCCCCGTCTCGATCATCGTCTCGAAGGCGCGGGCCTCGTGGCCGTAGCCGGCGCGCTCCTCGCGACCGTCGAACTCCTCGACCACCGCGCCGTCGCGGTCCCGGATGCGCCACGTCGTCGGCGTGTACCAGGTGTCGTCGAGGTCGATGCGGCCGTCCTCACCGATGATCGAGGCCGTGTTCGGGCTGCGGAGGTCGAGCGCGAAGTGCACCGTCGACTGCGTGCCGCCGGCGTGGTTCATCACGATGCCCATCTGCGTGTCGACGCCCTGCTCGCTCAGGGTCCCCGACGCCACGACCGACTCGGGAAGCCCGAGGACGTCGACCGCGAACGACACCGGGTAGATCCCGAGGTCGAGCAGGGCCCCGCCACCGAGCGCCGGGTCGTTCAGCCGGTGCCGCGGGTCCGACGGCAGCGCCTGGTGGTGCGTCGCCTCGACGAGCCGCGGTCGGCCGATCCGTCCCTCGGCGAGGACCTCGCGGATCATCGCCATCTGCGGCAGGAACCGCGTCCACATCGCCTCCATCGCCGCCACGTCCGCCCTGCGTGCCGCGTCGGCGACCGCGCGTGCCTCGGCGGCGGTGATGGTGAAGGCCTTCTCGACGAGGACGTGCTTGCCGTGCTCGATCGCCAGCAGCGCGTCGGCGGCGTGCCGGGAGTGCGGTGTCGCGACGTAGACCGCGTCGACGTCCGGGTCCGCGACCAGGTCCTCGTACGAGCCGTGGGCCCGCGCGATGCCGAACTCCGCGGCGAAGGCCTGCGCGGAGTCGGGCGTCCGACTGCCGACCGCCACGAACTCCACGCCGACCGCCGTGCAGTCTCCGACGAAGGACCGCGCGATGCCGCCCGTACCCAGGACTCCCCAGCGAACCGTCATGGTGCCTGTCTACCAGGACACTCGTGCACGAACGGCAGAACCCCCTCTGATCCGCGGATCGGAGGGGGTTCCGTGGAGCCGCCTGTCGGAATCGAACCGACGACCTATTCATTACGAGTGAATCGCTCTACCGACTGAGCTAAGGCGGCGGACGCCCCGTTGCCGGCGCGTCGCACGCTCCGTTGCCGGAGCGGCACGAGCAATGACTATACAGGTTCAGACGAGCGAACGCGAAACGAGCACGCCGAGGTCCGCGAAGGAGCGCTCGAGCTCGTCGACCAGGTGCACGTCGCCGCCCTGCTCGGACCACTCCCACCACGCGTGCCGCAGCGCCCCGAGCGCGACGATCGAGGCCAGCCGCGCCTGTCGCCGGCGCGCGTCGGGGTCCGGCTCGCCGTCCTCGAGCCGCCGGGACACGGCCGACTCGATCTCGTGCTGGAACTCCTTCATCGACGCCATGCGCCGCGAGAAGAGCTCCGGGTTCTCCCGCAGGACCTCCTGCCGCTCGGCGATGAGGCCGCGCTCGTCGATCAGGGCCTGCGTCGAGTGCACCAGGAGGCTCCCGAGGTCGCGCAGGAGGTCGCCGGACGGGCCGCCCGCCACGAACTCGGCGAGCGTCGCGTCGTCCGGCAGGGTCGGGTCGTCGCCGAGGAGCGCCTGCTCCTTGCTCGGGAAGTAGTTGAAGAACGTGCGAGGTGAGACGTCGGCGCGGCGGGAGATCTCGTCCACGGTCACGGCGGCGAGGCCGTCCTCGACGGCGATGCGCAGGGCGGCCTGCTGGATCGCGAGTCGGGTGGCGAGGCGCTTCCGCTCGCGCAGGCCGGGGGCTGCGTCGGACATGCCGCGATTCTCCCACGCGCGGTCGGACGGGAGGCTGTGGGTTGCGTCAGGCGCGTCTCCTCGCGTCTTCGGGACGGGCGGACGGGAGGCGCGGGTCGGGGTCGTGGGGCGGATCGCGCTCGGCGGTCGTTCCTTGTGCCACGAGGCGGTCGGGCCGGGTCGCGCTGGGCGTTCCTTGTGCCACGAGGCGGTCGGGCCGGGTCACGCGCGACGGTCGGGCCGGGTCCCGCGCGGCGGTCGGGCCGGGTCCCGCGCGACGGTCGGGCCGGGTCCCGCGCGGCGGTCGGGCCGGGTCCCGCGCGGCGGTCGGGCCGGGTCCCGCGCGGCGGTCGGGCCGGGTCCCGCGCGGCTGGGTCAGCGGACCGCGCGCGCGATCGTCACGAGCAGGGCCTCGAGCGCGAGGAGCGCGGCGACGTTCGCGGCGATCCGGGTCCGTGCCGTCGTGACCGCGTCGAGGACCTCGAGCGCAGCGGCCGGCGGCACGCTCGGCAGCGCCCGTTCGAGCTCGTCGCGCATCGACAGGTTGACGGGCTCGGCCGGTGCCCCGAGGCCGAGCAGGAGGAGGTCCCGGTACAACGACGACACGTCCACCAGGATGCGGTCGAGGCCGTCACGGAGGCTCCGCGTCGCTCGGCGCTTCTGATCGTCCTCGAGCGCGCGCAACTGCGACCGCAAGGCCGGCGGGATCGTGCCCCCGGGCTCGACCCCGAGCGACCGCAGGGCTGCGTCGCGCTCTTCGCCGTCGCGTTCCTGCGTGATGGCCTTGGCGTCCTCGTCCGCGACGGCGAGGAGGTCGGCGGCCGCAGTCACCGCGTCGGCGACGCTCCGCACGCCGAGCACGGTCATCAGGGTGCGCCGTCGACGATCACGGGCGTCCGCGCTCGTCGCCAGCCGCTGGGCCATCCCGATGTGGCTCTGGGCTTGCCGGGCCGCGTCCATCGCGAGCGGACGGTCGACCCCGGTGCGGGCGACCAGGAGGTCCGCGACGGACTCGACGCCGGGCACCCGGAGCCGGACCGACCGGACGCGCGAGCGGATCGTCGGCAGCAGGTCGGCCTCGCTCGGGGCGCAGAGGATCCACACGGTGCGCTCCGGCGGTTCCTCGAGCGCCTTGAGGAGCAGGTTCGAGGTGCGCTCCGTCATGCGGTCGGCGTCCTCGATGATCACGACGCGGTAGCGGCCGACCGACGGCGAGTAGTACGACGACGTCACGAGCTGCCGGATCTCGTCGATGGTGATGATGACGCGCTGGGTGGTCAGGACCGAGACGTCCGGGTGGGTCTTCGCCGTGATCTGGCGCAGGGTGTGGTCGTCGTCCGGACCGTCGCCGACGAGCGCCGCGGCGAAGGCCGAGGCGACGTTGGACCGGCCGGACCCGGGCGGCCCGGTGATGAGCCACGAGTGGGTCATGCCCCCGGTGCCCTCGGGCGACTCGGCCGCGCGACGCAGCGCCGCGACGGCTTCCTCCTGCCCCGTCAGGCCGTCCCACACGCTCATGCGGACATCCTCGCAGCGACCACCGTCATGCCTGGTCGATCCCGACGAGGGGGCCGACCGCTGCACGGACGGCCTGCTGGACGACGTCCGCGGGCATCGAAGCATCGACGACGAGGAAACGCTCGGGCTCCGCGGCGGCCATGTCGAGGAACGCCCGCCGCACCGACTCGTGGAACGCGGCTGCCTCGGACTCCAGCCGGTCGAACGTGTCCCCGCGGGCCGCAGCGACCCGTGCCCGTCCGACCAGGACGTCGAGGTCGAGCAGGACGGTCAGGTCGGGGACGAGCCCGCCCGTCGCCCAGTCCGACACCGCACGGACGTGGTCGGCACCGAGGCCACGCGCCACACCCTGGTACGCCACCGACGAGTCGATGTAGCGGTCCTGCAGGACGACGTCACCGCGAGCGACGGCCGGACGGACGACGGTCTCGACGTGGTGCGCCCGGTCGGCCGCGTACAGGAGCGCCTCGGCCCGCGGCGCGACGTGTCCGCGTTCGTGCAGGACGATCTCGCGGATGCGGACGCCGAGGTCGGTGCCGCCCGGCTCGCGGGTCCGCACGACGGTCCGGCCGTGTTCCCCCAGCCACGCCGAGAGGCGCTCGGCCTGGGTGGTCTTGCCCGCGCCGTCGCCGCCCTCGAGGGTGATGAACCGTCCGGTCACTTCTTCTTGGCCGCGGTCCGACGGGCCGGCGCCTTCTTCTTCACCGGTCCCTTGGCGCGCTTGTCCGCAAGCAGCTGCTTCGCCCGCTCGAAGTCGACGTCCTCGACGTCCTCGCCGCGCGGGATCGTGGCGTTCGTCTCACCGTCGGTGACGTACGGACCGAAGCGGCCGTCCTTCACCTTGATCGGCTTGCCGGACACGGGGTCGGCATCGAACTCCTTGAGCGCGGCGGTCGCGGAGCGCTTGGCGCCGTACTTGGGCTGCGCGAACAACTCCAGCGCCCCGGCGAGGTCGACGTCGAAGATGGCGTCCTCGCTCGGCAGCGTGCGGGTGTCGGTGCCCCTCTTGAGGTACGGGCCGTAGCGACCGTTCTGCGCGGTGATGTCCTCGCCCGACTCCGGGTCCTTGCCGACGGTGCGGGGCAGGTCGAGCAGCTTGAGGGCCGTCTCGAGGTCGACCGTCTGCGGGTCCATCGACTTGAAGAGGGACGCGGTGCGCTCCTTGGGCGCCGCGGCCTTCTTCGTCGTGGCCTTCTTGGTCGTGGTCTTCTTCGCGGTGGTCGTCGTGCCGGTCTCGGCAGCGGCGGGGGCGGCCTCGGTGACCTCGCCCGTGGCCGGGTCGACCGTGGGTTCCGGCTCGGGCGTGCGCTCGGTGACGTACGGACCGAAGCGACCGTCCTTCGCGAGGACCTCCTTGCCGGTCTCCGGGTTGATCCCGACCACGCGGTCGCCGACGACGGGCGCCTCGACGAGTTCGCGGGCCTTGTCCGTCGTCAGCTCGTCGGGGGCGAGGTCCTCGGGGACGTTGACCCGGCGGGGCTTCTCCGGGTCGTCGCTCGGCACCTCGATGTACGGGCCGTAGCGGCCGATGCGCAGCGTGAGGCCGGGAGCGAGTTCCACCGAGTTGATGTCGCGCGCGTCGATCTCGCCGAGGTTGTCGATGACGGTCCGGAGGCCGCGCTGGTCACCGCCGCCGAAGTAGAACCCCTTCAGCCAGTCGACGCGGTCCTCGTCGCCGCTCGCGATGCGGTCGAGGTCGTCCTCCATGGAGGCCGTGAAGTCGTACTGCACGAGGTCGCCGAAGTAGTCCTCGAGGAGCCGGACCACGCTGAACGCGATCCAGTTCGGGACGAGGGCGCTCCCGCGCTGCGTGACGTACCCGCGGTCGATGATCGTCGAGATGATCGCGGCGTAGGTCGAGGGGCGGCCGATCCCGAGCTCCTCCAGCGTCTTCACGAGGCTCGCCTCGGTGTAGCGCGGGGGCGCCGACGTGTCGTGGCCCTTCGCCTCGACGTCCGACACGGCGAGTTCGTCGCCCTCGGCCATCTGCGGGAGCTTGGCGTCGTCGCCGTCCGACTTCGCCTCGTGGCGTTCCTCGTCGCGACCTTCCTCGTACGCGTTGAGGAAGCCGCGGAAGGTGATGACGGTGCCGGACGCGGTGAACTCCGCGTCGGTGCCGTTCGCCGTCGAGGCCAGCCCCTCGACGGCTTCGGACGAGGAGATGCCGAGCACCACGGAGGCCGTCGATCCCTTGGCGTCCGCCATCTGCGAGGCGACGGTGCGCTTCCAGATGAGGTCGTAGAGCCGCAGGTCGTTGCCGCGGAGGACCTTCTCCATCTGCGACGGCGTGCGGAAGGTGTCCCCAGCGGGACGGATCGCCTCGTGCGCCTCCTGGGCGTTCTTGCTCTTGCCGGCGTAGCTGCGCGGCTTGTCCGGCACGCTGTCGGCTCCGTACAGTTCGGCGGCCTGCTTGCGGGCGGCGGTCACGGCCTGCTGCGAGAGCGACGACGAGTCGGTCCGCATGTAGGTGATGTGGCCGTTCTCGTACAGCGACTGCGCGACGCTCATCGTCTGGCGCGCGGAGAAGCGGAGCTTGCGCGCGGCCTCCTGCTGCAGGGTCGACGTCGTGAACGGCGCGGCCGGGCGGCGCGTGTACGGCTTCGAGTCGACCGAGCGGACGACCGCGTCACCGGCGCGCTCGAGCACGGTCGTCAGTGCGGCGGCCGAGGCCTCGTCGAGGCGGACGACGTCGCCGGAGATCGCACCGCGGTCGTCGAAGTCACGCCCCGAAGCGACGCGGATGCCCTGGACACGGGCCAGCTTGGCGGTGAACGCCGTGTCCCCGGGCTTCTCGAACCGTGCGGTGAGGTCCCAGTAGTTGGCGGAGACGAACGCCAGGCGCTCGCGCTCACGGTCGACCACGAGCCGGGTCGCGGCGGACTGCACGCGACCGGCGGACAGCCCCGGGCCGACCTTGCGCCACAGCACCGGCGAGACCTCGTAGCCGTAGAGGCGGTCGAGGATGCGCCGGGTCTCCTGGGCGTCGACCAACGCGGTGTCGAGTTCGCGGGTGGCCTCCTGCGCGCGCTGGATCGCCTCCTTGGTGATCTCGTGGAACACCATGCGCTTGACCGGCACCTTCGGCTTCAGCACCTGGAGCAGGTGCCACGCGATGGCCTCGCCCTCGCGGTCCTCATCAGTGGCGAGGTAGAGCTCGTCGGCGTCCTTGAGCGCCCGCTTGAGCTCGGAGACGGTCTTCTTCTTCGCGTCGGAGACCACGTAGTACGGCTCGAAGCCGTTGTCGACGTCCACGGAGAACTTCCCCATCGGGCCCTTCTTGAGCTCCGCGGGGAGGTTCTTGGGCTCGATGAGGTCACGGATGTGGCCGACTGACGCCTGGACCTCGTATCCGTCACCGAGGTATTGCGCGATCGTCTTGGCCTTCGCGGGGCTCTCGACGATCACGAGCTTCTTCGTGCCTGGCACGTGTCTCCTTGATCGATGGTGCTCGTCGGCCCTGGACCTGCGACGTCGCCGGAGTGACTCGCCGTCCGGGTCGACCGGGACACCGGTGACCGGGGGCCGACGTGCACACCATACACACAGCGGCCGCGTACACCGCTCGGTGGTCCCGCGACGGCGACTGCGCTCACGGCGAACGCACCGGCGCCGACGGTGACCGTCACCCGGGCCGTGGCGAGCGAGGTCGAACACGTCGTCGGCGTGGCCCCACCGGCGCGCACGACGGCGCCCGCGCGGGCGCAGGGTTCGCCGTCGAGTGCACCGATCAGCGCGGCTGCCGCTGCGAGCGCCCCGGCGTCGGCGGCCGCCTGCGCGCGGACCGTGACCACGCGCTGGGCAGCGGCAGCGATACCGACCACAGCGACGGCGACCCCGACGCCGAGGACGACGGCGAGCAGCACCGTGACCGACCCACGGTCGGTGGTCCGCTCCGTGCTCACCGCCCGCCCTCCGCCGCACACCCGGAGGCGCGGAGCACGATCCCCGAGAAGAGCCCCGGGCAGGGACGCGTCAGGTCGACGCAGACGAGGCCCGGTGGCGTGCGCTGTGCGACCGTCGCGCCCGGGACCGCTGCGACCGCCGCAGCCGCCGTCACCGTGTCCCCGCGACCGGCCGCGCGCGCGGCCGTCGCAGCGGCGAGTTGCAGTGCCCCCTGCCGGTCGACCAGGACCACCGCACCCACGAGCAGCGTCAGGACGAGTGCCACCGCCGGCAGCACGACCGCGAACTCCACCGTCACCGCGCCGCGCTCAGAGCGACAGGGCACCGCGGACGAGGTCGGTCAGGATCGTCTGCACCTCGCCCGACCGCATCACCGCGACGAGCACGCCGGCGAACGCCACGGCCGCGAGGATCACCACCGCGTACTCCGCCGTCGCCGATCCTGTCTCGTCCCCGATGCGCGGCGCGAGCCAACGACGAGCACCGCGCTCCCTCGCACGCTCGTCGCCCCGCGCGACAGCCCCGCCGCCGCGCGCCGCACCGTGGTCACGTGTCGCGCCACACCGTGCAGCGCACCCGGTCGTCGCTCCCCATCGTCCCGTCGTCATCTCGGTCCTCTTCCTCGTCACCCTTGCCGGTCGTTCCGGCCCTGCACCCAGCCTCGCCGTCAGAGCCGCCGCGCTGGGCCGTCAGCACCGGACTGTGGATCGATCACGGCGTGCCCACCACGGTGGAGGAGAGGACGCCCACGACGACCGGCACCACCCCGACGAGGACGAACGCTGGCAGCACGCAGACCCCGAGCGGCAGCACGAGCCGGACTGCGAGGCGCTCGGCCGCGGCGAGGGCCGCGCCGGCAGCGTCGTCACGGACGTCCTCGGCTGCGGCACGGAGGAGCGCGGCGGCCGGCACCCCGGCGCGTCGCGCGAGCACGAGCACCTCGGCCAGACGTGCGCGCTCGACCTCTGCCCGGTCCGTGGACACCGCTGGCACCGGGAACCCGCCGACTCCCCGGCAGGCCGCGCCACCGCCGACACCCACGCCAGCCGCGCCACTTCCGACCACGCCCCTGCCGACCGCGCCCCTACCGGCAGCGCCCGCGCCGACCGCACTCCGGGCGACCGCGTCGAACGCCTCCTCGACCGCGGCTCCGGCGTCCGTCCACGAACCACCGCCCGACACCGCGACGGCCCACGCGTCCAGCAGCACGCCGGCGACGTGCCCGTCCGGTGTCGCAGCCCGCACGAGCCGTGCGGTCCAACGCCGGCCGACCGCGACGAGGCCGGCCGCCACCGCCGAGCACGCCCAGCCGAGCGGGGAACCCACGAGCACCGTCACCGCCCCGGCACCCCAAGTCGACGCGAGCGCGAGCCCGAGGACGGGCAGCGCCAGGACGACCCGTGCGCTCGTCCGCGGGCCGGCGAGGGCGACACGGACGGCTCGGTCGGAGGCGGCGGACCGTCGGAGAGCCCGCGCGAGGGCTCGCAGCGCCTCGGCCGACGGCGCTCCCGTCCGTTCCGCGACGCGGAGCACGACGGCGACGTCCTGCCACGCGGGGTCGTCCGTCACCGGCAGGCCGCCGACGAGGGACCACGCCCGCGGTGGCGGCAACCCGGCTGCCACCAGCGTCGCGACACGGTCGAGCCGCCGCGCACCCGACGCAGCACCGTCCGTGGCCGTCCGCCGCGCAGCGCGAGCCGCCGCGCGCGCACCGTCGGCCGCCGACCGCGCACCGTCGGCCGCCGACCGCGCAGCGCCGCCCGCCCACCGCCGCGGTCGAGCGGGAGGGCGTCTCACCGCGGGGTGTCCACCGGACGCAGGTCGAGCCTCCCGTCCGGTCGCAGGACCGGCCGTCCGACGCCGACCAGCCGGCGCACACCGCGCCGACGCTCGACGTGCAGCACGAGGTCGAACGCGCTCACTGCCTGACGTGCCAGCGCGGCCGGGTCCATCCCGGCGAGCGCGCCGAGCGCCTCGAGCCGCGCGGACACGTCCTGCAGGCCGTTGGCGTGGACCGTCCCGGCGCCGCCGTCGTGCCCGGTGTTGAGCGCGGACACGAGCTCGCGGACCTCCGACCCACGGCACTCCCCCACGACCACCCGGTCCGGCCGCATCCGGAGCGCCTCCCGGAGCAGCCGAGCGAGGTCGATCGCCCCGTGCCCCTCCGCGTTCGCCTGCCGCGCCTCGAGCGCGACCACGTGCGGGTGGTCGACACGGAGTTCGGCGACGTCCTCGACGGTGACGATCCGCTCGTCGTGCGGCACGGCCGCCAGCATGGCCGCGAGCAGCGTCGTCTTGCCGCTCCCGGTCGCCCCGCTGACCAAGACGTTGCGGCGCTCGGCCACGGCCTGCTCGACGACCCGCCGCGGGACGCGCTCGAAGGTCCCGCTCCGGTCGAGCCCGGCGAGCGTGGGCCGGTCGGGTCGGGGCAGTCGGACGGAGATCGCGGTGCCGGTGACGGCGACCGGCGCGAGCACGACGTGCACCCGGACCCCGTCGTCGTGCCGGACGTCGGCCAGCGGGGTGGTCTCGTCGACGTGTCGGCCGCCGCGGGCGACGAGCGCTGCTCCGAGTTCGCGTGCCCGCCGCTCGTCGAGGACGGGGTCGGCCCGTTCGAGGCCGGCCCCGCGATCGATCCAGGTCCCGCGACCGCCGACCGCCAGTACGTCGGTGACCGAGGCGTCCCGCACGAGCCCGGCGAGTTCCTCGAACTCCTCCGCGCGGATCCGGCGCTCGGTCCGCGGTGGAGCGACACCCGGGAGGAACGGCGACGTGGAGGGGGCACGGTGTCGATGCATGGCCGGGACACTACGGCCCGGACGACACGCGGAAGAGCGCCCGCGGTCTGCGGTGCAGAACGCCGGTTCCTCCCCACCAACGGACACTGTTGTCCCCCGTTGCAGAAAGCCGTACCCCAGTCGGTGGCGGGCGTGCACGGCTCACGAGGGACGCGACGAGCCCGTCCAGTCCAGGTCGGGGTCCGTCAGGCGACCGCGCAGGCGACGAGAACACATCGATGCGTGAGCATGGACCGGTCTGTCCACCAATCCGCATACCCGCGCGGATCGAGCCGGGACGCCACTGTCCGACCGGCGCGACCGTCGGGGTGTCTGCCGGGAGAAAAGAAGAGGCGGCACCTGTTGGGGGGAACGGGTGCCGCCTGGACACCGGCGGATTGGGGGGAATCACGGCCGACGCCACCGGAAACGAGTCCGGCGATGAACACTGTACCCCACGAACACCCCTGCTCGGCAACCCCGACACGACGACCGGCCGCAACCGGTCGGGGGTAGTCTCCGGTTGCTGCCCACGGCGCCTCGCCCCGGCGAGCACCAGCACGACGCGAAAGGACACCGATGTCCCCGACCACGACCGACACCGCACCGCACCACGAGGACGGCCCCACGTTCCCGCCGTCGCCGGAGTTCGTCGCCGACGCCGTCGCACACGAGGACCTGCACGAGGCCGCTGCCGCGGACCGTGAGGCGTTCTGGGCCGACCAGGCGCGCGCCCTCCTCGACTGGCGGACGCCGTTCACACAGACCCTCGACTGGTCCGGAGCACCCTTCGCGAAGTGGTTCGCGGACGGCGAGCTCAACGTCGCCGAGAACTGCCTCGACCGACACGTGCGCGCGGGCAACGGCGACCGGGTCGCGATCCACTTCGAGGGCGCGCCCGGCGACACGCGCCGGATCACCTACGCGGAGCTGACGGCCGACGTGCAACGCGCCGCCAACATGCTCACCGACCTCGGCGTCGGGCAGGGCGACCGGGTCGTCGTGTACCTCCCGCTCATCCCCGAGGCCGTCGTGACGATGCTCGCCGTCGCCCGGATCGGAGCGATCCACTCCGTCGTCTTCGGCGGGTTCAGCGCCGAGAGCCTCCGCGCCCGCATCGAGGACGCCGAGGCGAAGCTCGTCGTCACGGCCGACGGCGGGTGGCGGCGCGGCGCCGTGTCGCCCCTGAAACCCGCCGTCGACGAGGCGCTCGAGGGCGAGGGCACCGACAGCGTCGAGCACGTCCTGGTCGTCAAGCGCGGCGGCAACGACATCGCCTGGAACGAGCGCGACCTCTGGTGGCACGACGAGCTGGCGAAGGCGGACGCCACCCACGAGGCGCAGGCGTTCCCCGCCGAGACGCCGCTCTTCATCCTCTACACGTCCGGCACGACCGGGAAGCCCAAGGGCATCGTGCACACCTCCGGCGGGTACCTCACGCAGGCCACGTACACGCACAGGAACGTGTTCGACATGCACCCGGAGAAGGACGTCTACTGGTGCACGGCGGACATCGGCTGGATCACCGGGCACTCGTACGTCGTCTACGGCCCGCTGTCGAACGGCGTCACCCAGGTCCTCTACGAGGGCACGCCGGACGAGCCGGAGCCCGGCCGCTGGTGGGACCTCGTCGACTCGTACGGCGTGACCGTCCTCTACACGGCACCCACGGCCGTGCGCGCGGCGATGAAGGCCGGCCGGCAGGTCCCCGAGGCCAGGAGCCTGGAGACCCTGCGCCTCCTCGGGAGCGTCGGTGAGCCGATCAACCCCGAGGCCTGGCAGTGGTACCGGCAGGTGATCGGCCACGACCGCACACCGATCGTCGACACGTGGTGGCAGACCGAGACCGGCGCGATCATGATCTCCGCACTCCCCGGCGTCACGAAGCTCAAGCCCGGCGCCGCGCAGACCCCGTTGCCCGGCATCACGGCCGAGATCGTCGACGAGGACGGCCGACGGGTCGACCCCGGCGAGGGCGGCTACCTCACGATCGCCGACCCGTGGCCGTCGATGGCGCGCGGCATCTGGAACGACCCCGACCGTTTCGTCGAGACCTACTGGTCGCGGTTCCCCGGCCGCTACTTCGCCGGCGACGGAGCGCGGCTCGACGGCCAGGGCGACATCTGGGTGCAGGGGCGCGTCGACGACGTCATGAACGTGTCCGGCCACCGTCTGTCGACCGCCGAGATCGAGTCGGCCCTCGTGGGACACGAGGGCGTCGCTGAGGCCGCGGTCGTCGGCGCCGCCGACGAGACCACCGGGCAGGCGGTCGTCGCGTTCGTGATCCTGACCGCGGAGGCCGCGGAGGGAGTCGACCGCGACGCCACCGCGAAGGAGCTCCGCGACTGGGTCGGCAAGCGCATCGGCGCGATCGCGAAGCCGCGGCAGGTGGTGATCGTCCCGGAGCTGCCGAAGACGCGCTCGGGCAAGATCATGCGGCGTCTGCTCCGCGACGCGGCCGAGGGCCGCCGCATCGGCGACACGACCACGCTCGCCGACCCGACGATCATGGCGACCATCGCGGAACTCATGTAGCAGGAACGACGCGAGCCGCGCCTCCCGGCGGACCTGCCTGGAGGCGCGGCTCGCGTGACGTGCGCCGCTGACGGTCCGTCAGTCGGTCAGCTCCACCACCAGCTCGACCTCGACCGGCGCGTCCAGCGGCAGGACCGCGACGCCCACCGCGCTGCGCGCGTGGACGCCGGCGTCGCCGAAGACCTCGCCGACGAGCGTGGAGGCGCCGTTCGCGACGGCCGGCTGCCCCGTGAAGGACGGGTCCGACGCGACGAAGACCGTCACCTTGACGACCCGTGCGACGCGGTCGAGCGAGCCGGCGACCGACTCGACGGCCGCGAGCGCGTTGAGCGCCGCCGTCCGAGCCTGGCCGGCGGCGGTCTCCGGGTCGACACCGGCACCGACCTTGCCCGTGACCGACAGCGCGCCGTCGACGAAGGGCAGCTGACCGGCGGTGTACACGTACCGGCCGGTCACGACCGCCGGTACGTAGGCAGCGACCGGGGCCGCGACGGACGGGATCGCGAGTCCGAGCTCGGCGAGACGGTCCGAGACGGTCATGCGTCGGCCTTGGGACGCTTGAGGTAGGCGACGAGTCCGCCCTCGGGACCGGTGACGACCTGGACGAGTTCCCAGCCCTCGTCGCCGAAGTTGTTGAGGATCGCCGTGGTGTTGTGGATGATCAACGGCGTCGTGAGGTATTCCCAGCGGCTCATGCGGTTCCTTGCCAGCCTTTCAGTCGGCGGTGTCGTTTAGGCTGCATCCTATGTCTGCCCAGAAGACGTCTGCTTCGCGGACCAAACCAGTCTCCGCAGTCGGTGCCTTCATCGGATTCGTCGGCTTCAGCGTGCTCGCTGGCCTCCTCGTGACGATCGGAGTGACGCCTGCGATCGCGGTGGCCGGTGTGACCACGACCTCGACGATCGGCGTCTTCGAGTCGCTCCCGGAGTACATCGAGATCGGTGACCTCCCGCAGCGCAACGAGCTCTACGCCTACCAGGGCGGCAAGAGCGTGCACTTCGCGACGGTGTACGACCAGAACCGTCAGGAACTCAAGTTCGACCAGATCAGCGACAACCTGAAGAACGCTGCCATCGACGGCGAAGACAAGCGGTTCTTCGAGCACGGCGGCGTCGACATGACGTCGCTCGTGCGCGCGGGCGTCGGCAGCCTCGCCGGCGGTCTGGGCGAGTCCGGCGGCGGGTCGACGCTGACCATGCAGCTGGTCCGCAACATCAAGATGCAGCAGGCGCTCGAACTCCCGACCGAGAAGGCGCGCCTCAAGGCCTACAACGCGGCCACCGAGACGAGCATCCCCCGCAAGCTCGAGGAGATGAAGCTCGCCATCGGGCTTGCGAAGAAGTACTCCAAGAAGGACATCCTCACCGCCTACCTGAACATCGCCTACTTCGGCGACCAGACCTACGGCGTGCAGGCGGCGGCGCAGCACTACTTCAACAAGTCGGCCACCGAGCTGACCCCGGCCGAGGCGGCCTCGATCCTCGCGATCGTGCAGTCGCCGAACACGCGCAACCTGTCGACGCCGAAAAACTACGACGCCAACGTCGCTCGTCGCAACGTCATCCTCCGCTCGATGTACGCGCAGAAGCACATCACCGAGGACGAGTACCGCAAGGCGCGGCTGAGCAAGCCGGCCGACTACGTGCACCTGACCCAGCCGACGCAGGGTTGCCGGGCCTCCGTCGGTGACGGCTCGCAGTTCTTCTGCGACTACGCGGTCAAGGTCGTCAAGGAGATGTCGCAGCTCGGTGCGACGGCGAAGGAGCGTGCGGCGGCCTGGCGCAACGGCGGGTACAAGATCCAGACGACGCTCGACATCGGCCTCAACGCGCAGCAGAAGCAGATCCTCAACACGTACGACAACAAGGCGGAGACGCAGATCGCCCTCGGCGCGACGCTCGATTCGGTCGAGGTCGGTACCGGTCGCATCCTGACGATGGCGCAGAACAAGGACTTCGACGAGGCCCTGAAGTCCGCACCCACGTCGACCTCGCTGAACTACTCGGTCGACTACAAGTACGGCGGGGCGAGAGGGTTCCAGACCGGTTCGACGTTCAAGGCGTTCACGCTCCTCGACTGGATCAAGGCGGGCCACGGCCTGAACGAGACCGTCAACGGCACCGCGCGCGTCGTGTCGCCGTGGACCAAGTGTGGTCAGCCCGACTACACGCAGTTCGACGTCTCGAACGACTCCCCCGGCGAGAACGGCAACTACAGCGTCATCGGCGCCACCGCGGGCTCGATCAACGGTGCGTTCGCCTCCATGGCGCAGAAGCTCGACCTCTGCGACATCGAGACCATGGCGAAGAACTTCGGCGTGCACCGCGCCGACGCGAACCCGCTCAACACGTACCCGTCCTTCATCCTCGGGACGAACGAGATCGCGCCGCTCACGATGGCTGCCGCGTACGCCGGCATCGCGAACAACGGCACGTTCTGCGCTCCGATCGCGATCGACCAGGTGACGGATGCCTCGGGCAAGAAGCTGGGCGGCCAGGCCAAGGACTGCTCCCAGGCGGTCGACCCTGCCGTCGCGCAGACCGCGGTCTACGCGATGAAGCAGACGATCACGAGCGGTACCGCCCGCGGTGCACAGACCGCCGACGGCACCCAGATGTTCGCCAAGACGGGTACGACCGACGAAGCCGAGCAGATCTGGCTCGTCGGCGCTTCGACCAAGGTGGCCACCGCCTACTGGCAGGGCAACACCGACGGCAAGAAGCTCAACCTCCGTCACTACAGCAACGGCGTGAACGGCACCTACGCCGGCGTGCGTGCTGACGTGTGGCGCCAGGCGCAGACCCCGGTCAACGCGGCCTACCCCGGCGGCGCCTTCACGGACCCGTCGTCGACGGCGATCCGGGGCAACAGCGTCCAGCTGCCGAACCTCGCGGGCAAGAGCCCGGACGAGGCACGGTCGACCCTCGCCTCGGCAGGCTTCACGTACGTGGACGGCGGCACCCAGCCCGGCCCCGGGACAGCGGGCAGCGTGCTCAAGACCTCGCCCGCCGCAGGGTCCTACCTCTCCCAGGGTGCGAGCGTGACGGTGTACACGACCGACGGCTCGCAGGCCTCGATGCCGAACGTGACCGGCAAGAACGTCGGCAGCGCACGGTCCGAGCTCGAGTCGGCGGGTCTGACGAACATCACCATCTCCGACCAGTACGAGCGCGGCAGCGGTTCCCAGCAGTGCAAGGTCGCCTCGACCGACCCGGCCGCCGACGCCACGGTGGGCAAGGACACCGCGGTGACGGTCAAGCTGTACGGCACGAAGGACGGCAAGGCTCCGAAGGACTGCAAGTGACGCGCGGCCGCGCCTCGCTCGGGGTCCTCGCAGCGGGCGCGGCCGTCGGAGCCGGCGCTGCGGCGTGGGGCTCCCTCGTCGAGCGCCGTCGCTTCGGCATCCGGTGGGAGACGGTCCCGGTGCTCGCGCCGGGCTCTCGCGACATCGTCGTGCTGCACCTCTCCGACATCCACATGGCGCCGTGGCAGTCGGACAAGCAGCAGTGGCTGCGCGACCTCAGCCTGGTGGAGCCCGACTTCGTGGTGAACACCGGCGACAACCTCGGCCACGTCACCGCGAACTCCGCCGTCGAGTACGCGCTCGAGCCCTTCCGGGGCGTCCCGGGCGCCTTCGCGTACGGCTCGAACGACTTCTACGGCCCGACGCCCCGGAACCCGTTCAAGTACTTCACGGGTCCGAGCGCGCACGGCAGCGGGGGCGCCCGCCCCGTGGAGCTCGACATCGACCGCCAGACGGCGTTCTTCGAGTCGCTCGGGTGGCTCGACGTGAACGACAAGGCACATGCGATCGAACTCCGTGGCTCGCGCCTGGAGCTCTTCGGGACGTCGGACGCGCACCGCGACTGGGACCGCCTCGACCTCCTGCCGACGAACGTCGACGAGATGCGCAGCGACGTGCCGTGGTCCGAGGACGAGGACGGCCCCGCGCCGGTCTCCCTCGGGATCACCCACGCGCCGTACCGCCGTGTCCTCGACGCCTTCGTGACCCAGGGTGCCGACGTCATCTTCGCCGGCCACACGCACGGTGGCCAGGTCCAGGTGCCGGGCGTCGGCGCGCTCGTCACGAACTGCGACCTCCCCCGCCGCTACGTCAGCGGGCTGCACAAGTGGGAGCACCGCAACCACTGGTCGTGGCTCGAGATCTCGGCCGGGCTCGGGACGTCGATCTACGCCCCTGTGCGGTTCTCCTGCCGCCCCGAGGCCGTCGTCGTGACCCTCACCGCCCGCGTCGACTGAGCCGCCGTGGCGACGCGCCCGGGAGTTGTCGAGATGGTCGTGAGCACCCTCGATCATCCGGTAGACTTCTGGGGTTGCTCCGGTTCGGAGTGATCACACCGCGGGGTGTGGCGCAGCTTGGTAGCGCGCCTCGTTCGGGACGAGGAGGTCGCAGGTTCAAATCCTGTCACCCCGACAGCAAGGCCCTGGTCAGACGACCAGGGCCTTCTTCGTTCCTCCGGAGCGCCTCGTTCCCCCGGAGCCCCTCGTTCCCCCAGAACGCCGCGTTCTCTCAAGCGAACTCGTCCGCCGGTCGGAGTCAACGAAGGGGCACGACACCCCGCCTGCCCGTCGGCGAATGGTCGTGAATCGTCGCTGTGCGCCGTCTGGAGCGACACCTCGTGACCGCTCGACGCCCGGAGACGGGGTGTCGCGACCAGCCACCACCGCCCACAGTGCTCCGGCCCGAGGTCTCCCTCCCCGACGACGAAGCCCGCCGAGACTCCAGCGTCCTGGAACCTCGACGGGCTGAGCGGCTCGCGCCTCGGCCGAGCGTGCGTCGGCGTCACGCCACCGCGGCACCCGCCGGCACGAGCCGCCCCTCGGCGTGCAACTGCGCCACGACGTCGAGCGCCTGGTGCCGGTAGCGCGCCTGCGCCGCCCCCGGAGCGACGATCACACCATCGGCACCGGTCGACTCGACGAGCGCGTTGATCTTCGCCGCCACCTCGTCCGCGGTGCCGTAGGCCTGGCGAGCGGTCCGCGCCTCGATGAACCGCCGCTCGAGGTCGGAGAACTCGTACGCGCGGGCCTCCTCCATCGACACCGGCTCGGGCTTGGCTCCCTGCCGCATCCGGATGAACGAGATCATGCCCGGCGCGCTCTGCTCCGCGATCACGGCCGGGTCCTCGTCGGTGACGACCTGCACGCCGATGAGCGCGTTCGGGGTCTGGCGGAAACGCGACGGCCGGAACGAGTCGCGGTACAGCGCGAGTGCTGCCTCGGTGTTGTCGGACGCGAAGTGGTGCGCGAACGCGAACGAGACACCGAGCGCACCGGCGACCTGCGCGCTGTAGCCCGAGGAACCGAGCAGCCAGAACTCCGGCACGTCACCGTAGCCGGGCACTGCGCGGATGCGCGAGAGCGGGTTCGACGCATCCATGCCGGTGAAGAAACCGATGAGGTCCGCGAGCTGCTGCGGGAAGTCGTCGACGTCGAGGCGGTCGGTGCGGCGGAGCGCCATCGCCGTCGCACCGTCGGTCCCCGGTGCACGGCCGATGCCGAGGTCGACCCGGTCGCCGTACAGCGCACGGAGCGTCCCGAACTGCTCGGCGACGACGAGCGGTGCGTGGTTCGGCAGCATGACCCCGCCGGAACCGATGCGGATGGTCGAGGTGGCAGCCCCGACGGCGCTCAGCAGCACGGCGGGCGCAGACGACGTGATCCCCGGCATCCCGTGGTGCTCGGCGACCCAGATGCGCTCGTAGCCGAGCTGCTCGGCGTGCACCGCCATGTCGATCGAGCCCTGCAGGGCCTCGGTGTTGGACTGGCCGTACTCACGCGTGGCCAGGTCGAGGACGGACAGGTGCACGGAAGCGTCGCTCATGTGGTCACCAACAGTGGCCGGCCGACGTGCATTCCGCACCCCCTGACGGCCTGGAGGCGCGGGGCGGGCCCGTCACGGGCCTCCAGGCCGTCGGGGGTTGCCGTGTGCCGGTGGCGACCGTCAGTCCCCGTCGAGGTGCCCGCCGGACTCCGTGAGGTAGCAGTTCGCGCAGAGCGACTCGTACGTGACGTCCTCGCCGTCGATCGCCACCTGGGAGCCGTCGAAGACGAAGCGATCGTCGATGCGGCGCGCGTTGAAGACCGCCTTGCGACCGCAGCGGCAGATCGTCTTGAGCTCCTCGAGGGAGTGCGCGATCTCGAGCAGCCGGGCGCTGCCCGGGAAGGCCTCGGTCCGGAAGTCGGTGCGGATGCCGTACGCGAGCACCGGGATGCCGTCGAGGACCGCGACGCGCAGGAGGTCGTCGACCTGCTTCGGCGTGAGGAACTGTGCCTCGTCGACGAGCACGCAGCTCACCGGGCGCACCATGCCGTCGAGACCGGCCGACGCCGGATCGGTCGACCCGGCTGCGGTGACGGCCGCGCGGACGTCGTCGGACGGCGCGAAGACCACGTCGACCGACCGGGTGACGCCGAGTCGGGACACGATCTCGTGGTCGCCCTTGGTGTCGACCTCCGGCTTGGCGAGCAGGACCCGCTGCCCGCGCTCCTCGTAGTTGTACGCCGCCTGCAGCAGCCCGGTGCTCTTGCCGCTGTTCATCGCGCCGTAGCGGAAGTAGAGCTTCGCCACTACGCGAGGAACCCGTCCTCCGCCGCACGACGGATGAGGTCGGACTTCTTCGACGCGGGACGACCGACCTTGCTGTACTTCTCACGGACGCGCCGCAGGTAGGTCTTCGCGGTCTCGTACTGCACGTTCATCTGCGCAGCGACCTCGTTCGTCGAGTAGCCGGACACGTAGAGCCGGAGTGCCTCTTCCTCACCGTGGCTGAGCTTCGGCCGCTGGTGCGCACTCGCGCCGGTCGGGAGCGGCCGCCAGTCGCGCTGCGGCGGCGTCTCGCGGGCGACGCCCATGATCTCGCGGGCGACGTCCATGACCTCGCGCATCGGCAGCGACTTCGACAGGAAGGCAGCGGCGCCGGCGGCGAGGGCACGGTCGCGGGACTCGCGGCTGTCGACGCTCGACAGGACGATGACCTTCGCCCCGGCGGCACGGCAGGTCCGGACGCGCGCCTCTATCGACACGGGCTCCTTGAGCTGGAAGTCGAGGAACACGAGGTCGGTCGGGAAGCTGTCGCTGTGGACCATCTCGAGCCAGGTGTGTGCGGTGAGGGCCAGGTCGAAGTCGAACGCGTTCACGGCGATCCAGCTCGAGAGGGAGTCGAGCAGGACCTCGTGGTCGTCGAGGATGGCCAACCGCACCCGGCGGGTCCCCGGGGTCGGGAGGACGGGACCGCCCTCCGAGAGCCGGTTCGGGTCAGTGCTGGTCATACGAGAACCTTAGTGCGAGGGCGGACGGCCGGACGGTGACGTCCAGGTCGGGGAACGTGACACGGAGGACCGCGAGGTACGGGTCGAAGGTGCGGTGGATGCCGATGTCGGAGTCGGCGACCACGACGTCGACGGTGACCTCGATCCGCTCCCCCGCCGTCCCGCGTGCCCGGACGACCAGGCCGGCCGGATCGACGGCCGGAGCGCGCATCACGGCGCGGAGGAAGGTGCGCACGACGGTCCGCTGGTCGACGTCGAGGGTCGCGAGCAGTCCGTCGGGGTCGTCGATCTCGGCTCGTTCGCCGCCCTCGGCGCGGACGGCGTACTCGAACCACGTCCGGTCCGCATCGGCCACCATGCCGCGCCGGAGGGTGTCCGCGATGGCCCTCGCCCGCGCCCGGTCCGCGTCGGTGATCGCGTCGCGGGTGCGGAGCTCGGCGAAGAACGGCGCGACCTCGGTGGCGAGCAGGGTCGAACGGTCCCGCTGCACGTTCGCGGCGATGCCGTCCTGTTCCGCCCGCTCGACCGAGTACGAGCCGGCGCGGATCTGCACCCGCTCGGCGAGCCCGGAGAACGTCCACGCGAAGACCGCCGACGCCCCGGTGAGCACGAGCGTCGGCGCTGCCGCCAGGAAGGCGGCGACGGCCACGGGGACCTGGTGCGGGAAGGTCGCGGCAGCGACGCCCCAGGCGGCCGCGTCGACCGCGACGAGCACCAGCCCGCCGAGGGCGAGGTCGGTCCACGGCCGGTACGGAGCGACCATCACGATGCCGGTCGCGGTGAGCAGGCTCATGAAGTCGTTGAGGGCGTTGCGGTCCGGGCCCCATTGGGCGGCGACGCTCGTCACCGAGGCCGTCGCCAGCAACGCCACGTGCGCCACGAAGGCCCCGCGGGTGAACGGCGCACGGAACGGACTCGACGCGGCGATCACGACGGTCGCCGAGGCCGCGACGAGCAGCACGGTGAGGGCGCTCAGGCCGGGGCTCCCGACCACGTCGCGGTCGAACAGCGACACCAGCAGTGCCCAGACCGTGCCGGCGGCACCGATCACGACGGCGAGCGGCCGCGACCCCATCGCACCGAGCGGGTCGTACTGCTGCGCGGTGCGGCGTGCAGCCGTCACCGGGCACGCTCCGGCTCGTCGTCCTCGATGCCGCGGGGCCGGAACGACGCGTCGCCCCCGGTTGCGGAGCCCCCGGATGCGACGCCGCCCGACGCCAGACCACCCGACACGAGGCCGCCGGACGCGCGTCCGGACGCCACGACGTCGCCGGAGGGTGTCCCGCTCCCGCCGACCCGGCCGACCGGGGTCGGCATCGGCACGGTCATCATCACGCTCGTGCCCGAGCCGGGCGACGACCACACCTGGACGGACCCGCCGACGCGCTCGATGCGCTGCCGCACCGAGCCGCGGAGGCCCATCCGGTCCGCGCCCGTCGCCGACTCGTCGAAGCCCCGCCCGTCGTCCACGACCATCACCGTGCACGAGGCGCCGTCGTCGAACACGCTGACCTCGGCCGCGTCGACGCCCGCGTGCTTCCGGACGTTCGCCAGGCACTGACCGGCGGCCCGCACGACGGCGTCGAGCGTCCGGTCGTCGAGCCGTTCGAGGGACCGGGCCTCGCCGGTCGTCGTGATGTGGAGGCCCTGGGCCCGCTCGGCGTCGAGCATCGCGCCGAAGGCCGAGGAACCCGTGGCGGCCGGGCTGGGCGGCTCCGATCCCGACGCTCCGAGCCACTTGCGCTCCGTGAGCAGCGCGAGGTCCTCGTCGACCGTGCGCGCGAGGTGCTCGTCCATCGGGCCGTCCGGCGCGATGGCGATGGCACCGAGGTGGTTGAGGACGGTGTCGTGCAGGATCGCTGCCGCCTCGGCCTCGACACCGGCGCGGTACGCGGAGACGTGTTCCTCGCGCGCCGACCGGAGGAGTTCCGGCTGGACCCGCGCGGACCGGGTGGTGGCGCGGCTGGTCACGAGCACGAGGGACACCACGAACGCCAGCGTCACCCACGCCAGGACGAGGGGGTGCGGGGTCCCGTCCGTCTGGACGAGTGCGAGCAAGGCGGCACCACGGCCGACCACGAAGCCGCCGATCGACCAGACCACCACGCGCCCCGGCACCGCACCGGCACCGCCGACGAGGACGAGCGGGATCACCGCGAGGGACAGCACGAAGGACGCCACCCAGGGGACCTCGACCTCGCGCTGCACGACGGTCGCGAACCACCAGACGCACGTCCCGCCCACGACGAGGAACGCCACCGCGGACCGCGATGTGCCGAACTGCACGTGGAGCCCGATCATCGCCAGCATCGGCACCAGCGCCAGCACCGCCCCGACCACCTGCGCACCGGGCTCGGTCGCGCGGAGCAGCAGCAGCGCGACCGCCGCCGCCACGATCGACCCCACGGCGGCGGCGTGGAACGCGCGCACCGTCGACCAGGCATTCACGCGTGGCGCGAGGTGCGTGGGGATGCCGAGCACGGGTGGGACGTCCTTCCGGGTAGGTGTCGCCACCGCCGGTGTACCCCGAATCGGGATGCCGACAGCGACCCGCCCGATGATACCGGCCCGATCCGACATCGGGTGTCCCCCGAACGCGGACCGGACGTCAGAACAGCGTCGGCGATGTCCCGGTCACGGTACGCCGCTCGGAGAAGTCCGGTGCAGCACGCTTCAACGGCATCACGCGCGTGCGGTCGACGCTGTGCCCCATCGAGCCGGTCGTGGGGTCGACCACCCCGAGACCGACCCCGTGCGCCCGCAGGATCGGCCTGATCCGCTCCCCCAGCCACCGCCGGTAGTCGCGCGGTGCGTAGGTGTTGTCGAGGTACATCGCGCGGTACCGCTCGACGAGGTCCGGCCGGCTCCGCTGCAACCACGCGAACCACCACGGCTTCACGCCGGGCCGGAGGTGCAGTGCCGAGTACATGATGCTCGTCGCGCCGGCGGCCACGGCCCGACCGACGGCGTCGTCGAGGTGCGCCTTCGTGTCGGTGATGTACGGCAGGACGGGCATGAGGAACACTGCGCAGTCGAGCCCCGCGTCGCGGATCGCCCGGACGGTGGCGAGTCGGGCGGCGGTCGTGGGCGTGCCCGACTCGACGGACTGCTGGAGGTCGTCGTCGTACACGGCGATCGACATGGCGAGGTCGACCGGCACGCGTTCCGCGGCGGCCACCAGCAGCGGGAGGTCGCGCCGCAGCAGCGTGCCCTTCGTCAGGATGCTGAACGGCGTGCCCGAGTCCGCCAATGCCTCGATCACCCCGGGCATGAGCCGGTACCGGCCCTCAGCCCGCTGGTACGGGTCGGTGTTCGTCCCGAGTGCCACCGGGTGCCCCTGCCAGGTCCGCTTCGCGAGCTCGCGCCGGAGCACGTCCGCGACGTTCGTCTTCACCACGATCTGCTGATCGAAGTCGGCGCCGCCGTCGAACTCGAGGTAGGTGTGGGTCGGCCGGGCGAAGCAGTAGACGCAGGCGTGACTGCAGCCGCGGTACGGGTTGATGGTCCAGCCGTACGTGCCGTCCCCGTCCGCACTCGGCACCCGGTTCAGGGCGCTCTTCGCCAGGACCTCGTGGAACGTGACGCCCGCGAACTCCGGCGTCGTGACGCTCCGGACGAAGCCGCTGTTCGACTCCATGCCCGGGAGCGCGTCGTCCGCCGACGCGTCGATCGCCTGCCCACTCCACCGCATGCGGCCATTCGAACACATGTTCGAATGCACCGCAAGCGAGCAACGGTCTCAGTGGTGCAGACCGAGGACCTTCGCGGTGCGCTCGAGGGTCTGGTCGGCCAGCGCCGGGTCGTCGCCGAGGTCCTGTCCGTACGTCGGGACCATCTGCCGGACGGTGCCCTGCCAGCCGGCCCAGCGGTCGGGGAAGCAGCGTTCGAGCAGCTTGAGCATGATCGGCACCGCCGTCGACGCTCCCGGGCTCGCGCCGAGGAGTCCCGCGATCGACCCGTCCGCGGCCGTGATGACCTCGGTGCCGAACTGCAGGATGCCGCCCTTGTCGGCGTCGGGCTTGATGACCTGCACGCGCTGACCCGCCGTGATCCGGTGCCAGTCCCCCGGCTCCGCGGCGGGCATGAAGTCGCGCAGCGCGTCGAACTTCGTCTGCTTCGACGCGAGCAGCTGCCCGACGAGGTAGCGGACGAGGTCGAAGTTCGAGAACGCGACGCTCAGCATCGGCCGGAGGTTGTGCGGCCGGATGCTCTTGAACAGGTCGAGCACGGAGCCCTGCTTCAGGAACTTCGGGCTGAACCCGGCGTACGGCCCGAACATCAGGGAGGCCTTGCCGTCCACGATCCGGGTGTCGAGGTGCGGGACCGACATCGGCGGCGCACCGACGCTCGCCTTCCCGTAGACCTTCGCCGCGTGCTTCTGCACGACCTCGGGATCGTCGGTGCGGAGGAACTCACCCGACACGGGGAAGCCGCCGTACCCGCGGATCTCCGGGATCCCCGACTTCTGCAGCAGGTGCAGTGCTCCGCCGCCGGCGCCCACGAACACGAACTTCGCCGCGATCCGCTGCTTCGACCGCCCGATCTCGTTCCGGACGTCGAGCACCCACCCCTCGCTGATCTTCGACCGGGTGACGTTCGTGACCTGGTGCGAGGACTCGAACTCGACGCCGTCGATCTCGAGCTGATCGAAGAGCTGGCGCGTCAACGAGCCGAAGTCCACGTCGGAGCCCGCGGCGGAGTAGGTCGCGGCGATCGGCTGGTCCTTCTTGCGGCCGGGGATCAGCGCGGGCGCCCACTGCCGGATCCGAGCCGGGTCGTCGGAGTACTCGATGCCGGCGAACAGGGGGTGCTCCTTGAGGGCCTCGTACCGCTTGCGCATGTACTCGACGTTCTCGGCTCCCCACACGAAGGAGATGTGCGGGGTCGGGTTGATGAAGTTCGACGGCTCCGGGAGCGCACCGGACTCGACCAGGAACGACCAGAACTGCCGCGACACCTGGAACTGCTCGTTGACCCCGACGGCCTTCGCGATGTCGACGCGCCCGTCGGCGAGCTCCGGCGTGTAGTTCAGCTCGCAGAGCGCGGAATGCCCGGTCCCCGCGTTGTTCCACGGGTTCGAGGACTCCTGCGCGACACTGCCCAGGCGCTCGTACACGCGGATCCGCCAGTCCGGCTCCAGCCGGTGGATGATGGCGCCGAGCGTGGCGCTCATGATGCCACCCCCGACCAGGACGACGTCGATCGGATCCACCTGCTTCACTGCCACCCGTCGATCCTACTGCGGTGTGGTGTGAACCAGGTGCCCGCCGGCCGGACGGGAGGCCCGTGGCGGCGCCGCCACGGGCCTCCCGTCCGTCCGGTGGTCGGGACCGGGCCGGGTTCCGCTACGCGGCGACGGCGCGACGTGCGACGATCGCCTCCGCGATCTGCACCGCGTTCAGGGCGGCGCCCTTGCGGAGGTTGTCGTTGCTCACGAACAGCGCCAGGCCGTGCCCCTCGGGCGCGGACTGGTCGGCGCGGATCCGACCGACGAACGACGGATCCTGACCGGCGGCCTGCAGCGGCGTGGGGACGTCCGAGAGCTCGACACCGGGAGCACTCGCGAGGATCTCGGTCGCGCGCTCCGGCGTCAGCGGACGTTCGAACTCGGCGTTCACCGAGATGGAGTGGCCGGTGAAGACGGGGACCCGGACACACGTGCCGGCGACCAGGAGGTCGGGCAGCTCGAGGATCTTGCGGCTCTCGTTGCGGAGCTTCTTCTCCTCGTCGGTCTCGCCGAGGCCGTCCTCGACGATGCTGCCGGCAAGCGGGACGACGTCGAACGCGATCGGGCGCACGTACTTGACGGGCTCCGGGAACGTGACCGCGGCGCCGTCGTGCGTGAGGGCAGCGGTGTCCTGCTCGAGCGCGGCCCGGGCCTGGCCGAGGAGTTCCTCGACCCCGGCGAGTCCGGAACCGCTCACGGCCTGGTACGTCGTGGCCACCAGGCGACGCAGCCCGGCCTCGGCGTCGAGCACCTTGAGGACCGGCATGATCGCCATCGTCGTGCAGTTCGGGTTGGCGATGATGCCCTTCGGGGCGTCGTCGATCGCGTGCGGGTTGACCTCGCTCACGACCAGCGGGACCTCCGGGTCCATCCGCCAGGCGCTCGAGTTGTCGACGACGACCGCTCCGGCTGCCGCGAACTTCGGTGCAAGAGCACGCGAGGCGGTCGCGCCCGCCGAGAACAGGGCGATGTCGATACCGGCCGGGTCGGCGGTCTCGGAGTCCTCGACGAGGATCTCCTCGCCGCGGAACTGCAGGGTCGTCCCGGCGGACCGGGCGCTCGCGAAGAACCGGACGCGGTCAGCCGGGAACGCGCGCTCCTCGAGCAGCCGGCGCATGACCGCTCCGACCTGCCCGGTGGCGCCGACGACGGCGACGGTGGGGTTGCTCATGTGGTGCTCCTGGTCGATCTGCTGCGGACTCAGCGGCCGGTGCCGGCGTAGACGACAGCGTCGGTCTCGCCGTCGAGGCCGAACGCCTCGTGCACGACGCGGACGGCGTCGTTGAGGGTGTCGGCGCGGGTGACGACCGAGATCCGGATCTCCGACGTCGAGATCATCTCGATGTTGATCGACGCTTCGTGCAGGGCGCGGAACAGCTGCGCCGAGACGCCGGCGTTCGTGCGCATGCCGGCGCCGACCAGCGCGAGCTTGCCGATCTGGTCGTCGTACTGGATGCTCTCGTACCCGATGTCGGCCTTGGCGACCTCGAGCGCGGTGAGCACGCCCTGCCCCTGGTCCTTCGGCAGGGTGAACGAGATGTCGGTGCGGCCGGTGACGGCCTCGGACACGTTCTGCACGATCATGTCGATGTTCGCGCCGGCCCGGGCCACGATCGTGAAGATCTCGGCGGCCTTGCCCGGGGTGTCGGGCACGCCGACGACGGTGATCTTGCCCTCGGAGAGGTCTCCGGCGATGCCGGTGATGATCGGTTCTTCCACGGTTTCCCCCTCTGCAGGGTTGTAGACGATGGTGCCCTCGGCGTTGGAGAACGACGAGCGGACGTGGAGCGTGACGCCGTGCCGACGGGCGTACTCGACGGCACGGATGTAGAGGACCTTCGCGCCGGACGCCGCCAGCTCGAGCATCTCCTCGCTGGTGATGCGGTCGACCTTGCGGGCACGGGGCACGACGCGGGGGTCGGCGGTGAAGATGCCGTCCACGTCGGTGTAGATCTCGCAGACGTCGGCGTCGAGCGCGGCTGCGAGCGCGACGGCCGTCGTGTCCGATCCACCGCGGCCGAGCGTCGTGATCTCGCCGGTGGTGCGGTTGAAGCCCTGGAACCCGGCGACGATCGCCACGTGTCCGGCGTCGAGCGCCTCACGCACGCGCTTCGGGGTGACGTCGACGATCCGGGCCTTGCCGTGCTGCGCGTCCGTGAGCATGCCGGCCTGGCTGCCGGTGTACGACGAGGCTTCGACGCCGAGGCTCTTGATCGCCATCGCGAGCAGCGCCATCGAGATGCGCTCCCCCGCGGTGAGGAGCATGTCGAGCTCACGCCCGGCGGGGATCGGGGTCACCGAGTGCGCGAGGTCGACGAGCTCGTCGGTGGTGTCGCCCATCGCCGAGACGGCCACGACGACGTCGTTGCCGGCCTTCTTCGTCTGGACGATCCGCTTCGCCACGCGCTTGATGCTCTCGGCGTCCGCGACGGACGATCCACCGAACTTCTGGACGATCAAGGCCACGGGTTGGTACTCCTGGGGACGGGGCGGTCGCGCTGACCGCGCGGTTCCGACAATCGTAGAGGGTGTTTCCGGGATGTTGCGTCCGAGCGGGGGCCGACGCAATGATCCTGCGTGGCCGCCGGGGCGCGACCGGGCTGTGGGGCCAGCGCGGCCGGCTCGGTGCGACAGCGGGCAGGTTCCGGCAGGCCGGCTCGGTGCGCCAGCGGGCAGGTTCCGGCAGGCCGGCACGGTGCGTCAGCGTGCCCGGTCCGGCGCAGCCGCCGGACCCGGTCAGCCGCCGACCAGCCGACGCCCTTCGAAGGCACGCCCCAGGGTGACCTCGTCCGCGTACTCCAGGTCACCCCCGACCGGCAGGCCCGACGCGAGCCGTGTCGTCCGGATGCCCATCGGGACGAGCAGCCGACTGAGGTACGTCGCGGTCGCTTCGCCCTCGAGGTTCGGGTCGGTGGCGATGATGACCTCGTCCACGGTGCCGTCGGCGAGCCGGGTCATGAGCTGCTGGATGCGGAGGTCGTCCGGCCCGACGCCGTCGATCGGACTGATCGCGCCGCCGAGGACGTGGTACAGGCCGCGGAACTCCCGGGTCCGCTCGATCGCGGCGACGTCCTTGGCCTCTTCCACCACGCAGATCACGGTCGGCGAGCGACGCGGGTCGCGGCAGATGCTGCAGCGCTCCGACTCGGTGACGTTGCCGCACACCTCGCAGAACCGGACCTTCTCCTTGACGTCCGCGAGGAGCTCGGAGAGTCGGGTCGGATCGAATGACTCGGTCTGGAGGATGTGGAAGGCGATCCGCTGCGCCGACTTGGGGCCGATGCCCGGGAGTCGCCCGAACTCGTCGATGAGGTCCTGCACGATGCCGTCGTACATCAGGCACCGTCCTCGTGGAGCGCTGTCTCCTCGATGAACTGCGCGCCGAGGATCTCACGGACGACGGCCTCACCGTAGCGTCCCGCGACGGCGGTGCGCCGGACCTGCGGTGCGGGTGCCGTCCGGGGCGCGGCTGCGGTCCGTGGCGCGGCTCCGGTCCGTGGCGCGGCTCCGGTCCGTGGCGCAGGAGGTGCGGCGTTGCCGGTCGCCGGGGCGTTGCCGTTCGGGTCGGTGTCGGCGCTCGGAGCCGCACCGGACTTCCCGTACCCGGGGTCGGGGAACGGCGCGCCGTCGTCGTACGGTTCGTCGTCGAGCGGGTAGTCGTCAACCGGGACGTCGGCCGACGGTCCCGGCGCCGGCGCGACGGCCGGTGCCGTTGCCGGTGCGGCGGCGGGAGTCGGTGCGGCGGCGGGAGGCGGCGTCGTCGTGCCGGCCGCGGGCGCCTCAGGAGCGGAGGTCGTCGCCGGTGCCGCGGTCGGCGACGGGGCCGAGAACGACGACGCGGGACGGAGCTGCGCGGCGAGGGCGGCGTCGATCGCGGGGTCGGCCGGACGCTGGGGCTCGGCGGGGGCCACGGTGGCGCCGGGTTCGGTCTGGCCGAAGGGGGCGGCCCACGTGGGCTCGACGGACTCGGGCACCGCCCCGGCCGTGGGGTCGCCGGTCGGGATGGTGGCCACGGCCCATTCCGTGACGGGGGCTCCTGAATCCGGCGCCGGCGTGCTCGCTGCTTGCTGACCGGACGGCCGGGCGGGCGCTGACGAGCGGTCCGGCTGTCCGGACGTCTGGGGTGCCGGAGCCTGCTGCTGGGTGCGCGGCTGCTGCTGCGAGGGCGACTGCCGCGCGTCCGGCTGCTGGGTGCCCTGCGGCTGCGCGCCCTCCGGCTGCGTGCTCTGCGGCTGCGCGCCCTGCGGCTGCGTGCCCTGTGGCTGGGTCGCCCGTTGCTGCGCCGGTCCCTGCCGCGTGCTCGCCACCGGCGTCCCGGCCGCGGCCGGCCCACGCGCCACGAACTTCACGCGGATCCCGAGGACGTCGAGGATCGCCGCGCGGAGCAGTTCGCTCACGCTGGCCGACGGGTCGGACATCTCCTTGAACGACGCGACGTCCTGCTGGCTCGGGAACGTGAGCGTGAGCACGTCGTCGCGCAACGCGGTCACCTGTGCCGTCACCACGACCGACCACGCCGAACGCTTCGCACGCTGGACGTGCTCGACCACCTGCGGCCAGGCATCACGCATCTGCTGGAAGCCGACGACACCGACGGGCTGCACGGCCGGCTCGTCGCCGACGGCGGTGCCCTGCCCGGTGGACGAGGAACTCACCGGAGCCGTCGGACGCTCGCCCGACTGCGGAGCCGACGGCGTCTGCTCGGGCTCGGGTGCCGGTGCACTCGGCACGGCGGCGGCCCAGGACGCGGTGGCGTCACGGACCGTGGAGGCGGGGTCGACCGCGGGCTCGGACGCGCGCGCGGGAGTCGCAGCGGCCCGGGTCGGCGCGTCAGCGGTGGCACCCGTCGTGGCCGGGGCAGCAGCCGTTGCCGCCGATGCGGTCCGCTCGGTCGCTGCGGCCGGAGTCGCCTGGCTCGCCGGACCCGTCGCGGGAGCGGCCGCCCGGGGCGTCCCGGTGGAGGCCGGAGCGGCTCGGACGGGCTCCGCCTGGTGCCCACCGGCGTCGCCGACCCCGACGCGACGCTCGAGTCGCTCGACGCGGGCGAGTGCTCCGCGCTGGCTGTCGTCGGCTTCGGGCACGAGGATGCGCGCGGTCATGAGCTCGAGGTGCAGCCGAGGCGAGGTCGCGCCGGTCATCTCGGTCAGCGCCCGGTTCGCGATGTCGGCCGCACGCGAGAGGCCCGTGGCACCGAACACGCCGGCCTGCCGACTCATGGTGTCGAGCTCCTCCGGCGACACTCCGCGGAGCACGGCCGCGGCGCTCTCGTTCGTGGCCGCGACGACGATGAGGTCGCGGAGGCGCTCGAGCAGGTCCTCCACGAAGCGCCGCGGATCCTGCCCGGTCTGCACCACGCGGTCGACCGCGGCGAACGCCGATGCCGGGTCGGCCACGGCGAGCGCGTCGACGACGTCGTCGAGCAGTGCGGCGTCGGTGTACCCGAGCAGCGCGACGGCCCGCTCGTAGGCGATCGCGCCGTCCTCGCTCCCGGCGATGAGCTGGTCGAGCAGGGAGAGGGTGTCGCGGACGGAACCTCCGCCGGCCCGGACGACGAGCGGCAGCACGCCCGGCGCGACCGCGACGGACTCCTGCTGGCACAGCTGCTCGACGTACTCGAGCATCGCCGCCGGCGGCACGAGCCGGAACGGGTAGTGGTGGGTGCGCGACCGGATGGTGCCGATGACCTTCTCGGGCTCGGTCGTCGCGAAGATGAACTTGACGTGCTCGGGCGGCTCCTCGACGAGCTTGAGCAGGGCGTTGAACCCCTGCGGCGTGACCATGTGGGCCTCGTCGAGGATGAAGATCTTGTAGCGGTCACGAGCGGGCGCGAAGACGGCGCGGTCGCGGAGGTCACGGGCGTCGTCGACGCCGTTGTGGCTCGCCGCGTCGATCTCGATCACGTCGAGCGAGCCGCTGCCGCCGCGCGCGAGCTCGACGCAGCTCGGGCACACGCCGCAGGGCGTGTCCGTGGGTCCCTCGGCGCAGTTCAGGCAGCGCGCGAGGATGCGCGCCGACGTCGTCTTGCCACAGCCGCGCGGGCCGCTGAACAGGTAGGCGTGGTTGACCCGGTTCGTCCGCAGCGCGGTGCGCAGCGGATCGGTGACCTGGGACTGCCCGATCAGCTCGGCGAAGTTCTCGGGCCGGTAACGGCGATACAGGGCGGTGACCACGCCCCCAAGGGTAGTCGGCACCGCCGACACCACCAGCCGTGTCCACAGGTCCGGTCGCAGGTCGCCCCGGACACGAGAAGACTCCTCACGCACCCGCCAGAGCCCGGTTACCCTTGCTGCGTTTCCGCCCTGGGGGAGTTGGCCTGGATGGCGTCACGTGAGGAGCCTCCGGAAGTCTACCGGAAGCGACGGGCAGTATCGGACACATGAAGATCGCCATCGCCGGAGGCCACGGGCAGATCGCCCTCCTCCTCGCCCGTCAGCTCACCGATGCCGGACACGACGCCGTCTCGATCGTCCGGAACCCCGCACACGTGCCGGACGTCGAGCAGCAGGGCGCGACCGCACTCGTGGCAGACCTCGAGCAGCTCGACGACGACGAGCTCGCCCTGCGCCTCCGCGGCATCGACGCGGTCGTCTTCGCCGCAGGCGCCGGTCCGAACAGCGGCGCGGAGCGGAAGCTCACGGTCGACCGCGATGCCGCACTGCTGCTCGCCGACGCCGCGGAGCGCCTGGGCGTCCAGCGGTACGTGATGATCTCCGCGATGGCGGCGGACTCCTACGACGCGGAGCGCGCCGTCGTGCCCGCGCACAGCGACGCCGACGTGTTCCAGGTCTACCTGCGCGCGAAGGCGGAGGCGGACGCGAACATCCGCGCCCGGAACCTCCGGTGGACGATCATCCGGCCCGGCGGTCTCCTCGACACCCCGCCGCAGGGCACCGTCGACGTCGGTCGCACCGTCCCGCGCGGCACGATCCCCCGCGCGGACGTCGCGGCCCTGGTGCTGCACGCGCTCGTCGACGACCTCGCGGTCGGCGTGCAGTTCGAGGTCACGAGCGGCAACACGCCGATCCCGGCCGCGCTGGCCGCGCTCGGCTGACCCGGCGCGAGGCACCCGGCGCGAGGCGCCCGGCACGAGGCGCCCGGCACGAGGCGTAGACGCAACCGAGCGCGCCGCGCCGCGCCGCGACGCGCCCGCCGCGCCCCGTCGCTACAGCGCGACCGCAGCCGACTGCCGGGCGATCTCGAGCTCCTCGTTCGTCGGGATGACGAGCACCGCGACACGTGAGCCGTCCGTGGAGATGCGCCGGGCCTCCCGGGATGCCAGCTCGTTGCGGTCCGGGTCGACCTCGATCCCGAGGTGCTCGAGTCCGGCGAGCACGCGCCGCCGCAGCAGCGCGTTGTTCTCCCCCACGCCCGCGGTGAAGACGATCGCGTCGAGGCCGCCGAGCTGTGCCGTGTAGGCGCCGACGTAGCGGCGGATCCGGTGCCGGTACACGGCGAGCGCCGCCTCGGCGACCTCGTCGCCCTTCGACGCGGCGTCCTGCACGTCGCGCATGTCGCCGTTGCCGGTGAGCCCGAGCAGTCCGGAGCGCTTGTTGAGGATGTCGTCGAGTTCGTCGAAGTCGAGCCCGGCCTCGCGGTGGAGGTGCACCAGGACGGCCGGGTCGAGGTCCCCGGAGCGGGTCCCCATGACGAGTCCTTCGAGCGGCGTGAGGCCCATCGACGTCTCGATCGACTTTCCGCCGTCGATGGCCGCGGCCGAGGCGCCGTTGCCGAGGTGCAGCACGATCGTCTTCAGCTCGGACAGCGGGCGTCCGAGGAAGGCCGCGGCCTGCTCGGACACGTACTTGTGGCTCGTGCCGTGCATGCCGTAGCGGCGGATCCCGTAGCGCTCGGCGAGGTCGGACGGGATCGCGTAGGTGTAGGCGTGCGGGGGCATCGTCTGGTGGAACGCAGTGTCGAACACGGCCACGTGCGGCACGTCCGAGAAGACCTGCTTCGCGGCGCGGATGCCCTCGAGGTTCGCCGGGTTGTGCAGCGGCGCGAGCGAGGACAGGTCCTCGATCTGCTGCTCGACGTCGGCGGTGACGACGGTCGCGGCGTCGAAGGTGGTGCCGCCGTGCACGACGCGGTGGCCGACGACCGCCGGCGGGTGCTCGTCGAACGCGGGGCCGACCTTGCCGAACGCGTCGAGCATCGCCTGGAACCCGGCGGCGTGGTCGGGCACGGACGCCGCGTCGTTCGACGAGGACTCCCCCGTGATCGCGTTCGTGTGCTTCCACGCTCCCGCGGACTCGCCGATGCGTTCGACGAGTCCCGAGGCGAGCGTGCGCTCGTCGTCGAGCTCGATGAGCTGGTACTTGAACGAACTCGATCCGGAGTTCACGACGAGGGCTGCGGTCACGGGATGGGTCCCTTTCGGTCGGACTGGAGGCAAGGGGGCGCGGTGGTCGTGTCGGCGCACGCCGACGGTGTGGTCGCCTGCTCAGGCGGACTCCGCCGCGGTGCCGGCCTGGATGGCCGTGATCGCGACGGTGTTGACGATGTCGCTGACGAGCGCGCCACGGGACAGGTCGTTGATCGGCTTGCGGAGGCCCTGGAGCACCGGCCCGATCGCCACGGCACCGGCCGAGCGCTGCACGGCCTTGTACGTGTTGTTGCCGGTGTTGAGGTCGGGGAAGATGAACACGGTCGCCTTGCCCGCCACCGGGGAGTCGGGCATCTTCGTGCTCGCGACGGTCGGGTCGGCGGCGGCGTCGTACTGGATCGGCCCCTCGACGAGCAGGTCCGGTCGGCGCTCCCGCACGAACGCGGTGCCGGCGCGGACCTTGTCGACGTCGGCCCCGGAGCCGCTGTCGCCCGTCGAGTAGCTGAGCATCGCGACGCGCGGCTCGATGCCGAACTGGGTCGCGGTCTCCGCGGAGGAGATCGCGATGTCGGCCAGCTGCTCGCTCGTCGGGTCGGGGATGACCGCGCAGTCGCCGTAGACGAGGACGCGGTCGGCGAGTGCCATGAGGAAGACGCTCGAGACGATCGAGGTCTCCGGCCGCGTCTTGATGATCTCGAAGGACGGACGGATCGTGTGCGCCGTCGTGTGCTTGGCACCGGAGACCATGCCGTCGGCGAGTCCGAGCTGCACCATGAGCGTGCCGAAGTACGAGACGTCGGTCACGGTGTCGCGGGCGAGCTCGACGGACATGCCCTTGTGCGCCCGGAGCCGGGCGTACTCCTCGGCGAAGCGCTCGCGGAGCTCCGGGTCGAACGGGCTGAGCAGCTGCGCCTGTTCGAGGTCGAGGCCGAGCTCCGTCGCCCGGGCGCGGATGGTGGCCGGCTCGCCGAGGATCGTGATCCGGCAGACCTGCCGCGCCAGCAGCGTCGAGGCCGCACGGAGGATGCGGTCGTCGTCGCCCTCGGGCAGGACGATGTGCGTGCCGTACCCGCGCGCCCGGTCGAGCAGCCCGTGCTCGAACATGAGCGGGGTGACGACCCCGGACGGCGTGACCTGGAGCCGGTCGCGGAGCTCGTCGGCGTCGACGTGCTGCTCGAACAGGGCCAGCGCGAGGTCGGCCTTGCGCGGCGAGTCGGCAGCGAGCCGCCCGCGCGTCTGGGTGATGCGGAGCGCGGTGTCGTAGGTGCCGAGGGTGTTCTGCGCGATCGGCAGCGAGCTCGAGAGCCCCTCGAGCAGCCGGGTGATCTGCGGTGCCGTCTCGAACCCACCGTTGAGGATGACGCCCGCGAGGCTCGGGAAGGTCTCCGACTGGTTCGCGAGCAGCATCGCGATGAGGACGTCGCTGCGGTCGCCCGGGACCACGACGATGCCGCCCTCGATGAGTCGGGGCAGGACGTTCTCCATGCTCATGCCCGCGACGACGGTGCCGAGCGCCTCGCGGTCCAGCAGGGCCTCGTCGCCGCGGATCAGCGTCGCGTCGGTGGCCTCGAGCAGCGCCCGGACCGTCGGGGCGACGAGCACCGGGTCCTCCGGGATCGCCCACACCGGGACCCCCGCGTGGTCGTCGTGCACGGCGGCCCCGACGCTCGCCACGATGTCGTCCAACCGGTCGGGGTCGGCGCGGTTGACCACGACGGCGAGGAGCTGCGCGTGTGCCGCGCGGAGCTCGCTCGTCGTGACGTCGGCGACCTGCGCCATCATCTCCGGCGTCCGTGCCCCGCGGTCGGCAGCGTCGCGGCCGCCGAGCACGAGCAGGACCGGAGCACCGAGGTTGGTGGCGACCTTCACGTTGAACGAGAGCTCCGTGGGGCTGCCGACGTCGGTGTAGTCGGACCCGAGCACCACGACCGCATCGCACTGCTGCTCGACCTGGGCGAAGCGCCGGAGGATCGTCGCGAGTGCCGCTTCCGGGTCGGCGTGCACGTCGTCGTAGGTCACGCCGACGGCGTCGTCGTACGAGATCCCCACGGCGGTGTGCTGCAGGAGGAGTTCGAGCACCCAGTCGGGTTCGTCGACCGATCGCGCCACCGGTCGGAACACGCCGACCCGGCCGACCGTGCGGGCGAGCGTCTCGAGGACTCCGAGGGCGACGGTGCTCTTGCCCGTGTGGCCCTCCGCGGACGTGATGTAGATGCGGGTCGACACGGCACCAGGGTATCCGCCGGTCATGTCGGTCCAGCCGAGAGCGTCACCACCTGTGGACGCCGGTGGTCATCCACACCCTCGCGGACCTGTACCATGGGGTGTCGTCACCGTGAGGTGGCACCTGGAGGATTCGCCTAGTGGCCTATGGCGCACGCTTGGAAAGCGTGTTGGGTGCAAGCCCTCAGGGGTTCGAATCCCCTATCCTCCGCCAGCAGCACCCGCACGACGAAGGCGCGAGACCGATCCGGTCCCGCGCCTTCGTCGTCCCGCGCCTTCGTCGTCCCCGGCCCTCGTCCGCCGGAACCGGAACTCGAGTCGTCGCCAGAACCGGAGCCCGAGCCGTCGCCGGAGCCGGAGCCGGAGCCGGAGCCACCCGGGTCCCCCACCTGGCCGACCCGGACGCCCCCCGTCAGCGATGGGGTGGCCGCGAAACGACGGAACGGGGTGGAACGGGCTGTCCCCGGTACCCGTCGGTCGCCTATGCTGACCTGACGGCGACCCCGGGACGGGTCGCCCCGGGACACGGGCGGCAGGGGCGTCGCTCGGCAGCGGTACTCGCTGTGCCCGCATCTCAGGAGGATCCGACGTGGGGGACATGACTGCGCAGGCGACCGTACGACCGCGCGCCCGGACATACGACCTGGTCGTCCGCCCCCGGAGCGCCCTCGTCCGCTCGACCGCACTGAGCATCGTCTTCTCCGCCGTCCCGCTCGCCGTCGCCCTGGTCTGGGTGTCCTTCCCGTTCCGGCTCTGGGCGCTCATGGCGAGCATCGTCGTCCTGCTCGCCGTGGTCGTCGGCACCGCCGTGGTCCGACTCGGCACCGCGTACGTCGGCGTGGACGCCAGGGCGGTGGACGTGCACGGTGTGGTCACCGGCAACCGACGGATCCCGCGCGACGACATCGACCGCGTCCTGCTCGTCGAGACGTTCGGCGCATCGGTCGAGCGGACCGTCCGCGAGCTCGTCGCCTTCGCGTCCGACGGGTCGCACCTGTTCCGGATGCGCGCGGACGTGTGGGGTGATGCGGGCCTCGACCGCGTCGTCGACGAACTCGGGGTCACCGTGTCCGAGGCACCCCGCCCGATCTCGGCGCGCGAGTTCGCACGCCGCTTCCCGTCGAGCCGCGCCTGGTACGAGCGGTCCCGTGCTGTCCTCGTGGTCGGTGCACTCGCCGTGCTCGTGGTCGGCGGCCTGTTGGTCGTCGAGGCAGCCGGCCTCCTCGCCGCGTAGCCGAGCCGGACGACCCGCCGCGTAGCGGGCGGGCCGACCAGCCGCCCAGCGACCCGGACGACCCGCCGCGCAGCGGGGCCGACCAGCCAGCTCCGCAGACGCTCGGCGAACCCACCCCGCGCCGACCGCGCCCGGTCGTGCGGCCCCGGCGTCGACCGCACCCTGCCCTCAGCGACGACGTCGGAGCGTCGAGAAGATGCCCTGCACGACCTCCTTGGCGATGGTCCGACCGAGTCCCGACCCGAGCAGGTCCGACAGCGGATCCCCCGCCGAGCGCGTGGACGTCGTCCTCCGCGGGCTCGACCGCTTCGTCCGCCGTGCCTCAGCCGCCCGCTCGGCCCGCTCGAACTCCCGCTGCGCTCGCTCGTACTCCCGCTGCGCCGCCGACCGGTCCCGCTCCTCCTGCCGCTCCTTCGCGGCGGCCGCCTTCGCGGCGGCGGCCGCTTCCTTCGCGGCGGCGGCCGCAACCCGGGCCGCCTCCTTCTCCGCCTCGGCAGCCGCGGCGGCAGCGGCCTTCTCGGCATCGGCGGCGGCCGCCTCGGCCGCCGCGGCCTCCATCCGGCGCGCGAGCATCTCGTACGCCGAGTCGGGGTCCAGCCGCGTCCCGTAGGTCGCGAGGAGCGGCGATGCCTGCACCCGCGCCTCCAGGTCCGCCGCGGGCATCGGCTCCATCGATCCCTCCGGCGCTCGCAGTCGCGTCCACGCCACGGGGGTCGGCGCACCCTTCTCGTTCATCACCGTGACGACGGCCTCCCCCGTGGCCAGTGACGTGAGGACCTCGCCGAGGTCGTAGTCGCTCGTCGGGTAGGTCGACACGGTGGCCCTGAGCGCCTTCGCATCGTCCGGGGTGTGCGCCCGGAGCTGGTGCTGGATGCGCGACCCGAGCTGCGCGAGGACGTCGTTCGGCACGTCCTTCGGCGTCTGCGTCACGAAGAAGATGCCGACGCCCTTCGAGCGGATGAGCCGCACGGTGCGCACGATCTGCTCCGTGAAGTCCTCCGACGCACCGGAGAAGAGCAGGTGCGCCTCGTCGAAGAAGAAGACGAGCTCCGGCTTGTCCTGGTCGCCGACCTCGGGGAGCTCGTTGAACAGGTCCGCCAGGAGCCACATGAGGAAGGTCGAGAACACCTGCGGCTGGTCCTGCACGCCCGGCACCTCGAGCAGGCTCACGACGCCGCGCCCGTCGGACGCCGTCCGGAGGAACTCGCGGGTGTCGATCTCCGGCTCACCGAAGAACTGGTCGGCGCCCTGGTCCGCGAAGGTGATGAGCTCGCGGAGGATGACCCCGGCGGTCTGCTTCGACAGTCCCCCGAGCTCGGCGAGCTCCGCCTTGCCGGCGTCACTGGTGAGGAACGTGAGCACGCTGCGGAGGTCCGAGAGGTCGACGAGCGGCAGCCCGGCCTGTTCCGCGTAGTGGAACACGAGACCGAGCGAGGACTCCTGCGTCTCGTTGAGGCCGAGCACCTTCGCCAACAGGAGCGGACCGAACCCCGACACGGTGGCCCGGATCGGGACGCCCGTGCCCTGTCCGCCGAGGCTGTAGAACTCCGCTTCGCTCGCGACGGCCTTCCAGTCCTGCCCGATGCCGGCCGTCCGAGCGAGCAGTTTCTCGCTCCCCGACCCCGGGACCGCCAGGCCGGACAGGTCGCCCTTGACGTCGGCGGCGAAGACGGGGACGCCGTTCGCGGCGATCTGCTCGGCCAGCACCTGGAGCGTGCGGGTCTTGCCGGTCCCGGTCGCTCCGGCGACGAGCCCGTGGCGGTTCAGCATGCCGAGCGGGATCCGGACCTGGACGTCGGGCAGCGCGTCACCGTTGACGAGTGCGCCGAGCTCGAGGGCGCTCCCGTCCACCCGGTAGCCGTCGCGGACGGCGGCGACCGCGTCCGCGCTGAGCGGTCCGGTCACGTCCGCAGGGACGCCCTGCGTGCCGCTGCCGGGAGGCGCGGCATCCGTCCCGGACGTCGTCCCGCCCGGACCGGTGGTCGCCGACGCGGCGTCGCCGCCGCTGACCGCGGTCGACGGCGCGGGCGCAGGCGCGGTCCCGGTCACCGAGGGCGCCTCGGTCTGGTCCCTCGACGCGGCCGCGAGTGCGGCTGCGAGTTCCTCGGCGCGTGCCGCGGCCTCGTCGGCCAGCCTCCGCGCCTCGTCCGCGGCGGCCTTCGCCGCCGCTGCCGCCGCCCGTGCCTGCTCCACCGCGTCGCTCATGCCGCTCAGCATACGAACGCGCGCGGTCGCCGGTTCGGCCCGGCCGTCGTCAGACGACGCCGCCGTCGTCAGACGACGCCGCCGTCGTCGGACGTCAGCGGCGGCGTCGCTCCACAGCGACGACACGCACCGCACCGGAACGACCGCCGGGACCGCCGGAACCGCCGACCCGCCGCCCGACGTCAGTGCGAGAGCGCCGGGACCGTCCGCGGTCGGACGACGGTCCAGAGCAGCACGACCGCGACGGCCGACGTGCACGCCATGACGGCTGCCATCGGGGTCGCCGTCGTGATGCCGATCAGGCCCACGACGGGCGAGATGATCCCGGCGACGCCGAAGTTCAGGGCACCGAGGAGAGACGCGGCGGTGCCGGCCTCCTTGCCGTGCGACGCGAGTCCGATCACCTGGACGAGCGGGAACGAGAAGCCGCAGGCCGCGATGAAGAACCACAGCGGCACGAGCACCCCGACGAGCCCTGCGCCGAGCTGGTCGAGCACGATGATCGCGACCGCGGCGAGGAACAAGGTCGCCGTCGAGCACGCGAGGATCCACTGCGGGCCGACGCGCTGCGCGATCCGGGAGGAGATCTGCACCCCGAGCACGACGCCGATCGAGTTCACCGCGAAGAGCAGGCCGTACTGCTGCGCGTTCAGCCCGTAGAGCCCCTGGAAGAGGAACGGCGACGCGCTGAGGTACGAGAACAGACCGCTGAACACCATCGCGCCGATGAGCGCGACGCCGACGAAGATGCGGTCGGAGAACAGCGCCTTGTACCGCTGGCGCACGCTGGAGTGCCCCGCCTCGTGACGCCGTGCCGGCGGCAGGGTCTCGACGATGAGCAGGACGGACGCGATCACCACGGCGAGGCCGTAGCAGGCCAGGAACACGAAGATGCCGTGCCAGCTCACGAACCGGAGCATCTGCGACCCGATGAGCGGGGCGAGGATCGGGGCGAGCCCGTTCACCATGGCCAGGCGCGAGAGCATCCGCACGAGCGGCTTGCCGCCGAACAGGTCGCGCACGGTCGCCATCGCCACGACACCACCGGCCGCGGCGCCCATGCCCTGCAGCACGCGGAACAGCGCGAGCACCTCCACGTTCGGCGCGAGCGCGGCACCGATCGAGGCCGCGACGTGCAGGCTCGTGGCGACGATCAGCGGCAGCCGCCGGCCGACCTTGTCGCTCCACGGACCGACGAGCAGCTGCCCGACCGCGAAGCCGAGCGTCGTGGCCGTCAGGGTGAGCTGGACCGCCCCGTCGGTGATGCCGAACTGGTCCTTGATCGACGGGAACGCCGGCAGGTACAGGTCGATCGTGAACGGCCCGAGCGCGGTCAGGGCGCCCAGGACGAAGACGTAGACGAGTCGCTGCCCGCGGGAGAGCGAGTCCCCGGGGTGCAGGACGACACGGAGCGAACCGGTGGTGGCGGGCGCGGTCACGGAGGGGGTCCTTCGACGGTGAGGGGGGTGGGAGGAGCCGGCTGGACGGCTGGTGCGGCGGCGATCGAATCGATTCGTCCGTGGAACCATCCTAACCGCACCTGAGCGTCCCCTGACATGCGGTACGTTCTGATTGCCCGGTGGACCGGGCGATCCGGACAAGAAGGGGGTGGGTGTCATGGTCGACGCCCGGATCCTGCACACGACGGCGGCCCTCCGCGAAGCGATCCTGCACCTCGCGGCCGACCGCCCCGTCTCCCGCATCACCGTCGCCGACGTCACGCGCGCGGCCGGGATCAACCGCGCGACGTTCTACTCGCACGCGGTCTCCCCCGGCTCCCTGCTCGCCGACGTGCTCACGCCGGAGCTCGACCGCATCCGCGACGACGACGCCGCGGCCCGACGAGCGGCCTTCGAGCGCGGCGCCGACGCCGACGAACTCGCGGCGATCACGCGCCGGGGCATCGACGCGGTCGTCGAGCACGTGGTCGCGCACAAGGACATCTACGGCAAGGCCCTCCCGGATCCGGAGGACGGCTCGCTGCACCGCCTGCTGGTCGACCACTTCACGGTGTCGAGCGCCCGGCACATCGCGGAGCTCCCGGAGGACCGCCCGGCGCTGCTCGACGACGTCGCCGCCGGGTTCGTCGCCCAGGGCTTCGTCGGCGCGATCGAGGCGTGGCTCGCGGGCCCGCGCCGCTCGCGGCGGGCCCTCGTCGAGACGATCACGCTGTCGTTCCCGGCCTGGTGGCGCTGACGGGTCGCGCCCCGCGCGCACCGCGCGCAGCAGACCGACGGGAGGCCCGGTGCCAGCTGGCACCGGGCCTCCCGTCCGTCTCGGCGTCCGTCGCGGACGCGACAGGCGCTACCGGCGCGCCACCTGCGCCAGACCGCTGAACGACACCGACCCGAGCCCCGTCACGTCGTCGTAGCCCTTCGCGGTGGTGAGCGACGTGTCGTGGTCGAGCGTCACGAGGTAGTCCTTGCCGGACGTGGCGCTCGTGTAGGCGAGCGCGATCGGCGAGGCGGGCGACGTCACGTCGTTGAACGCCTTCGGCGTCGCACGGTAGGTGGCGTACAGCGTCGGGTTCGCGAACCCGAGCCGCGTGTGCGTCGACTGCTGCACGATCGCCATGAGCGCGGCCGTCAGCGGGGACGCGAGCGAGGTGCCGCCGTACGTCTCGTTCACGAAGTCACCCGTGGCGAGCGAGCTGTCGTCCGTGATCGGGCTGATGCCGATCGCGAAGCCGGTGTACGGGTCCGCGAGGGCCGCGAGGTCCGGGGACACACGCTTGCCGTTCGCGAGCGACGAGGGCACGACACCCTTCTGGTAGGCGGGCTGGTCGAAGAGCGTGCTCTGCCCACCGCCGGCGCCGCCGCCGACGAGGTTGCCGGGGAGCGGTGCGGCGTAGACGTCGCCGCGGTCGCTGGACACGATCTGGTCGAGCACGTCGCCCCACCCGGTCTCGAACGTCTTGCGGCCGTTCGCGCCGATGCCGAGGCTCGTGCCGCCGACCGCGGTCACCCACGGGCTCGACGCCGGGAAGTCCGGCTGGGCGCTGCCCAGCGCGGCCGACTCGTCGCCGTTGTCACCGCTCGAGAAGTACAGGCCGATGCCCTCGCCGGCGGCCTGGATGTGCAGGTTCTCCTGGCCGCGGATGCTCGACAGCGGCACGTTCTCGCCGACGTCGCCGTAGCTGTTGCTCACCAGGTGCGCGAGGCCCTTGTCGAGGACCTTCGACATCGCGACGTCGAGTCCGCCACCGCAGTTCGTGCCACCGACGTACAGGATCTTCGCCGCGGGCGCGACCGCGTGCACGGACTGGACGTCGAGCGTCTCCTCGCCCTGCCACCCGCTCGGCTGCTGGCACAGCGCCTGGTCGGTGTACTGCGACGGCGACGGGACGCGCTGGGCGAACGTCGCACTGGTCAGGCCGGGCTCGCCGTTCTGCGCGGAGTAGGTGTTCGTGTCGCTGACGATCGTCGGGGAGGCGTACGCGTCGATGATCGCGACCGTCTGTCCCTCACCGCGGATCCCGTGGGCGTGCAGGGTGTCGACGCCGTAGGCGGAGCGGATCTGCTTCGGGACGTAGCCGCAGGCGAAGGTGTCGACGGTCGTCTTCCCGTACGCGGCCGGGACGGTGGCGGTGCGCTGCCCGTCGTACGCCGAGCACTGCGCCTGGATGCCGGTCGGGCCGGTGGCCTGCTGCCGCAGGGTGTGCGCCGGCGTCGAGGTGGCCGGGGTCTCGCCCTGCTGGACGAGCTCCGGGTGCGTGAGCAGCCGGCCCTGGTCGACGCTGACACCGCTGACGAGCCCGGCGATCGACGACGGCAGCGACGGTGCGCTCGCGGGTGCGACGAGGGTGTGGCCGGCGTGCCGGTAGCTGTGCAGCGTGGTGCCGAGCACCGAGCCGACCACGGACGCCGGACCGCGGAACACCACGAACTCGTGGCTGGCCGGGACGGCCGTGATCGTGAGGCCCTGGGCGCGGAGGTACCCCGTGACCGCATCGGCGTCGGCCTTGGTCGGTGCGTACTCCGCGATCCAGGCCTTCGGACTCAGGGGCTTGCGGTACCGGGCGTTGCCGGGGGTCGACACCGCCCTCGCGAGCGCCTCGGCACCGTGCTGGTCCTGCAGCGGGAGGTACACCTCGCCCTCGACGTCGGTGCTCGCGTCGACGGTGCCGGTGTCGTTCGTGCTCGTCGCCCACGTGGGGACGGAGTCGGGCAGGGTCCGACGGGTGGCCGCGTCGGCCGGGCCGGCGGCGAGCGCCACGGCGCCGATCGTGCACGCGACGGTCGTCAGGGCGACCAGGGCGGTGCGGGTCGTGCGGGTGCCGGTCCTGCGGGGTTCGGTCCGACCAGGGGTCGGTGGGCGTCGTTGCACTTCGGGTCCTCTCACCGGGGAGCTGGGGTGAGCCGACTGTAGTGAGCTTGTGGAACGACCGGACAGTCGGTGGTTCCACCGACGAACGATGTCACCCGTGCGGGGGTGCGGACTGTCGTTCTGCTCAGCGAACAAAGGCCGTCGTTCCGGGGCGGACGGGGCGCTCGCTGGGGACTCGCCGCGAGACGCGCGACACCACTTGCGCCGCCGGGGTCATCCGTTCCCAGGCTGTCCACCACGTTCGAGCGCCCCGGCCGGCTTCTCCCCACGCTGCAGGGACTCCACGACGGCCGTCGCGCGCGCGACCGTGGCCGCGTCCGAGTCCGAGCCCTGGACGCGGTAGTCCGCGGAGACGCCGTCGCCGCCTGTGCCCGAGGCCGGGAGGGGGTCCCCGAGGGCGACGACCACCACACCGGCATCGTGCGCCACCTGGACCGCGCCGGACAGCGACGCCGGGTCGGCCGCCTCGACCAGGATCGCCTTCGCGCCGCGCTGCACGAGCACCCGCAGCGCACGGCGTTGGTCGGCGGCCGCGTCCGAGGCACCGGCGACGCGGACGTCCGGACGGAAGCCCGCTGCCGTCAGGTCGTCGTGGAACCTCGTCGCGAGCGGGACGCCGCCCGAGGTGCGGCCCGGTGTGTCCGCGCTGTGCAGCAGGACGACCCCGACGATCGCGTGCTGGTCGAACCCGCCGTCGGAGCTCGTGAGGTCGCTGCTCTGCACCGGGGTCGGGGCAGCTGAGGTCGTGCCCTGGCACCCGGTCAGGGCGAGGGCGGCCGCGAGCGCGACGGCCGCGGCGGCGACGATGCGGGAGGACACGGCCGTCACGCTACCCGCCCGCGACGGCGGACGGCTGCGTCGCCGACGGCGGTGGGACCGGACCGAGTCGTCGGACCGCGGCCCACGCGAGGAGCGCGACGGCGATCATGCCGCCGAACACCAGCGGGAAGGCCACCTCCGTGTCCGCCCCGCCCGTGCCGACGAAGAGCAGCCCGGTCAGAGCGAGCCCGATCACGCTCCCGGCGGCGTCGGCGATCGTCAGGGCACTGCTCGCGAAGCCGTCGTCGCCCTCGCCGGAGAAGCGCAGCGTGAGCATCGAGGTCCGCGGGTAGATCGCGCCCATGCCCGCCCCGCCGACGAACCAGCCGACGACGAGCAGCCACCACGGCAACCCGAACGCGGCGACGGCGAAGGCGGCGACGAGGCTGACGAGCACCAGGCCGAGACCGACCGTGAAGGTCCGGGGCGCCGTGAGCCGCTGCTCCCCCAGCCGGCCGTGCAGCCAGCTCGAGCCGGCCCAGCTGAGTGCTGCGACGGTCAGCGCGAGCCCCGCGGCCGAAGCGGACAGGCCGTGCTTCGCCTGGAGCAGGAACGGGACGTAGGCCTCGCTGCCGAAGAACGACGCGGCGACGAGACCGCGCAGGAGGACGACCGACGGCAACCCCGGCGCCGCGCGGAAGGTCCCGGCGGGCACGAGCGGACGGAGCGCCGCCCACGTGCCGACCACGCCGACCGCCACGGCCGCCACCTGCGCCCACGCCCCGAGGTCGGGCGCGACGTTGAGGAGCAGGATCGCGAGCGCGGCACCGATGGACCAGCCGATCCGGGCACCCTGCCACGGCGCACGGAGCTCCGCGGCGGGTGGGTGCAGGTGCCGGAGCGTCGGGACGAGCACCGCGAAACCGAGCACCGCGATGGCGAGTGCGCCCGCGAAGACCCAGTGCCAACCCCAGACCTCGGTGACGATGCCCGCGAGCGCCGGACCCACGAGCGCCGGCACCACCCACGCCGCGGCGAACGCGCCGAACACGGGCCCGTGCAGCTCGTCGGGGAAGATCCGGGCGACGAGCACGTAGAGGACGACGTCGATGGCACCGGCGCCGAAGCCCTCGACGAGGCGACCGGCGAGGAAGACCTCCATCGTCGGCGCGGTCATCACGACCGCGGTCCCGAGGGCGAAGAGCGCCGCCGACACCCACGCGACGACACGGCCGCCCGACCGGTCGGTCCAGGTGCCCGCGAGCACCATGCCCGGCACGCCGGCGGCGAGCGGAGCGGCGAAGGCCAGCGCGTACAGCGTCTCGCCGTCGAGGTCACGGCTGATCTCCGGCATGACCGTCGTCATCGCGAGGTTCTGGAACGCGGCGACCGCGACGATCGCGACCATGCCGGCGGTGGCGAGCGCGTACCGGCCGCTGAAGATGCTGGTCCTCGGCAGGGCGGCGGTGCTCACCGCACCATCCTAGGAGCGGCCACCGACGGCCGTGGGGCAGCGGCTGACGGACTGGAGGCTCGTGGCGGCGCCGCCACGAGCCTCCAGGCGGTCTCGTCAGCGCGTCAGCGCGTCAGCGCCTGCCGCAGGTCTGCGACCAGGTCGCCCGCGTCCTCGATGCCGACGGACAGGCGCACGATGTCGTCGGGCACCTCGAGCTCGGTGCCGCGGACCGACGCGTGGGTCATCTCGCTCGGGTACCCGATGAGCGACTCCACGCCGCCGAGCGACTCGGCGAGCGTGAACACCTCGGTCGACTCCGCGAACCGCTTCGCCGCAGCGGCGCCACCGGACAGGGAGAGCGAGAGCATGCCGCCGAAGGAGCGCATCTGCTTCGCCGCGACCTCGTGACCCGGGTGGTCGGCGAGACCCGGGTAGAAGACCCGCTCGACGCCCGGCGCGCCGACGAGCGACTCGGCGACGGCCTGCGCGTTGGCGGAGTGCCGCTCCATCCGGACCGCGAGCGTCTTGATGCCGCGGGTGGTGAGGAACGCGTCGAAGGGGGACGAGATCGCCCCGGCGCCGAACTGGAGGAACGCGACGGCCTCGGCGAGCGCCTCGTCCGCGAGCACCACCGCACCGCCGACGACGTCCGAGTGACCGCCGAGGTACTTCGTGGTCGAGTACACGACCGCGTCGGCGCCGAGGGACAGCGGCTGCTGGAGGTAGGGCGACGCGAAGGTGTTGTCGACCACGACGAGGGCACCGGCCGCGTGTCCGAGCTCCGCGAGCCCGGCGATGTCGGCGATCTTCATGAGCGGGTTCGTCGGGGTCTCCACCCACAGCACCGTCTTCGCGGGAGCACCCTCGAGCGCGCCCCGCACGGCGTCGACGTCGCTCATGTCGACGACGACGAGCTGGACACCCCACGGCACGTGCACGCGGTTCACCAGCCGGTGCGTGCCCCCGTAGACGTCGTTGCCCATCACCACGCGCGCACCCGGCTCGAGGTACGCGCGCAGGAGCGCGTCCTCCGCCGCGAGCCCGGACGCGAACGAGTACGCCGCGACACCGCCGTCGAGGTCCGCGAGGAGGGTCTGCAGCCCGTCGCGCGTCGGGTTGCCGCCGCGCGAGTACTCGTACCCGGCGCGCATGTTCCCGATGCCGTCCTGCGCGTAGGTGGACGTGACGTGGATGGGCGGGATGACGGCGCCGGTGCCGGCGTCGGGCTCCTGCCCGGCGTGGACGGCGCGGGTGCTGAACTCGGTCATGCGGGTGCTTCCTCGGTCGTTCGGACGGTCGGACGGTCGGACGGTCGGACGGGAGTGGGGTCGCTCACTCGGACAGGGACGTGAGCAGGTCGTGGCGGGTCAGGACCGTGACGGGCTTGCCGTCCTCGACGACGAGCAACGCGTCGACGGTCTCGAGTGCACGACGGGCGGCGGAGACGGACTCCCCCACGCCGATGAGCGGCAGCGGGTCGCCGACGAACGGCGTGAGCGCGTCGGTCATCGAGGCGGCGCCGGTGAACACCTGCTCCAGGAGGTCCTTCTCGGCGACGGCGCCGACGACCTCGCCGATGACGACGGGCGGCTCGGCACTGAGGACCGGCATCTGGGAGACGCCGTACTTCGACATGATGTCGACCACGTCGCGGACGGTGTCCGACGGGTGCGCGTGCACGAGGTCGGGCAGCCGGCCGTCCTTGCCGGCCACGATCGACCCGACCGTCCGGGCGTCGTCGGTCTCGGCGAAGCCGTACGAGCGCATCCAGCGGTCGTTGAAGATCTTGCCGAGGTAGCCACGGCCGCCGTCGGGCAGGAGCACGACGACCACGTCGTCCTCGGTGAGGTCGCGGGCGGCACGGAGCGCGGCGACCACGGCCATGCCGCTCGAACCGCCGACGAGGAGGCCTTCCTCGCGGGCGAGCCGTCGGGTCATCGCGAAGGACTCCGCGTCGGTCACGGCGATGATCTCGTCGGGCACGCCGGCGTCGTACGCGGCCGGCCAGAAGTCCTCGCCGACGCCCTCGACGAGGTACGGTCGACCGGTGCCGCCGGAGTACACCGAGCCCTCCGGGTCGGCGCCGACGATGCGGACACGGCCGTCGGACGCCTCCTTGAGGAACCGGCCCGTGCCCGAGATGGTGCCGCCGGTGCCGACGCCGGCGACGAAGTGGGTGATCTGCCCCTCGGTGTCGCGCCAGATCTCCGGACCGGTGGTCTCGTAGTGGCTGCGGGGACCGTTCGGGTTCGCGTACTGGTTCGGCTTGTAGGCGCCCGAGATCTCCCGCACGAGCCGGTCGGACACCGAGTAGTACGACTCGGGGTGCTCCGGGGGCACCGCGGTCGGCGTCACGACGATCTCGGCGCCGTACGCGGTGAGGACGTTCCGCTTGTCCTCGCCGACCTTGTCGGGCAGCACGAACACGCACCGGTACCCGCGCTGCTGGGCGACGAGGGCCAGGCCGACGCCGGTGTTGCCGGAGGTCGGTTCGACGATCGTGCCACCGGGGCGGAGGTCGCCGGAGGCCTCGGCCGCGTCGATGATCCGCGTGGCGATGCGGTCCTTCGACGAGCCGCCGGGGTTGAGGTACTCGACCTTGACGAGGACGGTCGCCCGGAGCCCTCCGGTCACCCGGTTGAGCTTGACGAGCGGGGTGTCCCCGACGAGGTCGACGACGGAGTTCGCGTAACGCACGGGCCGAGTCTAGATGGCCACCCCGGACACTCCCCCTGCCCCGACACCCGGCGTCACGGCGGGCTCGTTCTGCTGCCGGTGCAGGGTGGCGTACGTGCCGCCGACCTCGAGCAACTCGTCGTGGGTGCCCTGCTCGACGATCTCCCCGTGGTCGAGCACGAAGATCACGTCCGCGTCGCGGATCGTCGACAGGCGGTGCGCGATCGAGATCGTGGTCCTGCCGGCGGCCGCCGAGTCGAGCGCGGTCTGCACGACCCGCTCCGAAATGGAGTCGAGTGCGCTCGTGGCCTCGTCGAGGACGAGCACCGGCGGGTCCTTGAGGAGGACACGGGCGATCGCGATCCGCTGCTTCTCGCCGCCGGACAGCCGGTAGCCGCGCTCCCCGACGATCGTGTCGTAGCCGTCGGGGAAGGACGCGATCGTCTCGTGGATGTTCGCGGCCCGGGCGGCCCGCTCGAGCTCGTCGTCGGTGGCGTCGGGCTTGGCGTAGCGCAGGTTGTCCCCGATGGAGGCGTGGAAGAGGTAGGTCTCCTGGCTGACGATGCCGACGTGCCGCATGAGGTCCTCGTGCACGACGTCGCGGACGTCCGCACCCGCGAACCGGACGGAGCCGCTCGTCGCCTCGTACAGCCGCGGCACGAGGTACGAGACGGTCGTCTTGCCGGCGCCCGACGGCCCGACGAAGGCCGCGAACTGCCCCGGCTGCAGCTCGAAGGACACGTCACGGAGGGTCGGGTGGTCCGGCTCGCCGTCCGGGTAGGCGAAGGTCACGTGGTCGAACGCAACGTGCCCGAGGCGGGACTCGTCCACTGGTCGCGCCGTCGGGGAGTCGGTGATCGCCGGTCGCAGGTCGAGGTACTCGAAGATGCGGGCGAAGAGCGCGCCGGAGGTCTGGAGGTCGAGCACCACCCGGAGCAGACCCACCGTCGGGAAGAGCAACCGCGACTGCACGGTCGTGAACGCGACGATCGTGCCCGCGGTGATCGGGACGTCCCCGACGATCAGGTACGCGGCGACCAGGTAGATGATCGCGGGGATGATCGACAGGAAGATCTGGACGATCGCGAAGAACCACTGGCCGGACATCTGCTGCCGGACCTGCAGCCGGATCTGGTTGCGGTTCTCGTCGCCGTAGCGCTGGGTCTCGCTGCGCTGCTGGTTGAAGCTCTTCGCGAGGAGGATGCCGGAGACGCTCAGTGCCTCCTGGGTGATCGCGGTCATGTCGGACAGCGACTCCTGCGTCTGCGCGGCGATGCGGGCACGGACCTGGCCGACGCGCCGCTGCGCGATCACGAGGAGCGGGAGCAGCACGACCGCGACGAGGGTCATCTGCCAGCTGAGCAGGAGCATCGCGACCACCGCGGCGATGACCGTCACCGTGTTGCCGAGGACGGACGAGATCGTGTTGTTGAGCACGCTCGCGACACCGCCGACGTCGTTCTGGAGGCGCGACTGGATGACCCCGGTCTTGGTGCGGGTGAAGAACGCGAGTTCCATGCGCTGCAGGTGGCCGAAGAGGCGCATCCGCATCGCACCCATGACCTCGTTGCCGACGGTCGCGGTCAGGTAGGTCTGCCACACACCGATCCCGGCGCTGGCGATCCACAGCCCGACCATCCCGCCGACGAGCGCGTACAGGACGGGGAGGTCGGGGCCGCCGCCGCCCTTCGGGAAGAGTCCCTCGTCGAAGGCGCGCTGCGTCAGGAGCGGCGGGATCACCGAGAGCGCAGCCCCGACGAGCACGAGCACGACCGTCAGCACGATCGAGGCGCGGTGCGGCGCGAACAACCCGGAGATGCGCTGGAGCAGGTGTGGGATCCGCGGGGCCTCGGCGTTCGCGGCCTTCTGCGCCGAGTAGTCGCCGCTCGAGATGCGGCCGCCAGGGCGAGGACCGCGTCCGCCGTGTCCCATGCTCATGCGTGTCCCTCCCGCGTCGACCTCTGCAACGGTACCGCCGGGGAACGACATCGTCGCGGTCGGTTTGACCCCGCACGGGGGGCATGCCACCATCGTGCGTCCCCGTCCGGCCACCACCGAGGTCCCATGTCGTCCGCGCAGTCCCCCGTGTCCCTCCGGCAGCAGCTCGCCCGTCGCAAACCCATCGCGGACCTGCAGGCCGAGGCCGCCCGCGGCGTGAACGGCGAGCCGCTGCGTCGATCGCTCGGCGTGTGGCAGCTGACGATGATCAGCGTGGGCGCGACCCTCGGTACCGGCATCCTCGTGGTCCTCGGGACCGCGGTCCCGCTGGCGGGGCCCGCGGTGTGGATCTCGTTCGTGCTCGCCGGCGTCGCGGCGCTCCTGTCCGCGCTGTCGTACGCCGAGATGGCCGGTGCCGTGCCGACCTCCGGGTCGAGCTACTCGTACACCTACGCGACCATGGGCGAGGGGATCGCCTGGGTCTGCGGATGGTGCCTCGTGCTCGAGTACGCCGTGTCGGTCGCCGCCGTGGCGGTCGGGGCGAGCGAGTACGTCGACGAGACCCTCCGCGTGTTCGGGCTGCACCTGCCGGCCGCGGTCTCCGCTCCTCCCGGGGACGGCGGAGTCGTGAACCTGCCCGCAGCGGTGCTGGTGCTCCTCGCGACGGCGATCCTGCTCCCGGGCGTCCGCGAGAGCGCGTGGGTGAACACCCTGATGGTGATCGTGAAGATCGCCCTGCTGGTGTTCTTCGTCGTCGTGGCCTTCACGGCGTTCCGCGCGGGCAACTTCGAGCCGCTCGCGCCGATGGGTGCCGCAGGGGTCACCGCGGCGGCCTCCCGGCTGTTCTTCTCGTACATCGGCTTCGACGCCGCCTCCACCGCGGGCGAGGAGGCCAAGGACCCCCGCCGCGACCTCCCCCGCGCGATCATCGGGTCGATCGCCCTCATCACGGCGCTGTACATCCTGGTTGCCGTCGCGGCGATCGGTGCCCGGACGTGGACGTCGTTCTCCGACTCCGAGGCCTCGCTCGTCCGCATCGTCGTCGAGGTCACCGGGCAGCCCTGGGTCGCGCTGGTGTTCTCGATCGGCGCCGTCATCGCGATCGCGAGCGTCGTGCTGACCGTCCTCTACGGCCAGACCCGCATCCTGCTGACGATGGCGCGCGACGGGCTCGTGCCGAAGGTCTTCGGCCGGGTGTCGCACCGCACCGGGACCCCGGTCGCGAACACGCTCATCGTCGGCCTGGTCGTCACGGTCGTCGCCGCGCTGGTGCCGCTCGGCGAACTGGCCGACGCGACGAGCATCGGCACGCTCGTGGCGTTCGCGCTCGTGAACGTGTCGGTCATCGTGCTGCGCCGCACCCAGCCGGGGCTCGAGCGCTCGTACCGGGTGCCGCTCTTCCCGGTCGTGCCGGTGCTCGGGACGCTCTGCTGCGTGCTGCTCGCGGTGTTCCTCGGCGCGGGGACCTGGATCGCGTTCGGCGTGTGGATGGTCGTCGGCGCCGCGCTCTACCTGCTCTGGGGCCGCCGCCACAGCACGCTGCGCTGACGCGCGGCGCCCGCCCGCTGCCCGCTGCGCGCCCGCCTGCCGCCCGCTGCGCGCCCGCTGCCCGCCCGCCCGAGTCTCGGCGTGGGCGACACTTCTCGCGCTCCGACGCCCGAGAAGCGTCGCCCACGCCGAGACTCGCACCACCCACGTCGAGACTCGCCCACAGGCGGCGAAGCAGTTCCTGTTGTCCACAGCCCGGAGCAGCCCCGACCGATGTGAGCTCGACAGCGCGACGCTACCGCCATGGCCAACGCGTACCCCCGACTGCTCCGAGCGACCGAAGTCGATCGATCGGCCGCACGGTCCCTGCAACGCCGACACCGTGCGGGCGCCTTGGTCCGCATCGTGGACGGCGTGTACCTCGACACGGCGGTGTGGCAGTCGATGTCTGCGATCGAGCGGCACCTGGCGCTGGCTCGGGCGCTCGCGCCGACCGTCAGACCGACCGCAGCGTTCTCACACCTCACGGCGGCGATCGCACTCGGCTGGCCGCTGGTCGGGCCGCCGCCGGCCCGCGTCCACGTCACCGATGCCGTGACGTCCCGGACGGAGCACCGTGCGCACCTCGTCCGTCACGCAGGCGAGCCCGACCTCGGTCCACGCCCCGTGTCGATGGGAGGCGTCCCGATCACCGGTCCGCTCCGGACGGCGATCGACCTCGCCGCGACGCTCGAACCGGCAGTCGCAGCGGTGGCGGTCGACCACGCGGTCCGTACACGACTCGTCACGATCGATGACTTCGTCGCGGCGCTCCCGGGCCCTCGTCGTCGAGGCTCCGTCCGCGGTCGCACGGTGGCCGAGGCGCTCGACCCGCTCCACGAGTCCGCCGGGGAGTCGTACACGGCGATCCGGATGGTCGAGATCGGACTCCCCCGTCCCGTCGCGCAGCACGAGTTCCGCTCCGCCGACGGCCGCACGGACCGGGTCGACTTCTGGTTCGAGGAGCTCGGAGTGGTCGTGGAGTTCGACGGCAAGCAGAAGTACGTCGACCGCGAGGTGCTCGGCGCCCGGAGTCCCGATGAAGCACTCTGGCACGAGAAGGTCCGCGAAGACCGGCTCCGTGCGTTCACCGCGGTCCGGACCGTCGTGCGTCCGACGTGGTGGCACCTCGTCGACCCCGACCGCCTCCGGGCACTGTTCCGGCAGCACCGCGTGCACTTCTGACCACCACGAGTCTCGAGCGGCCACGCACGAGACTCGTGGTGAGCGACAGTTCTCGCGCATCTGCACGCGAGAACGGTCGCTGAGCGCGAGACTCGGCCGCGCCGCCGCCGCGCCGCACCCCCCGCGCACGATGAAGGCCGCCGCCCCCGGAGGGACGACGGCCTTCAGACCTGATGGGTCGGGAGTTACGCGACCTCGACCGTGGCGCCGGCGGCCTCGAGGGTCTCCTTCGCCTTGTCAGCGGTCTCCTTGTTGACGCCCTCGAGCACCTTGGCGTCGGGGGTCTCCACGAGCGCCTTGGCCTCGCCGAGGCCGAGCGACGTGAGGCCACGGACCTCCTTGATGACCTGGATCTTCTTGTCACCGGCCGACTTGAGCACGACGTCGAACTCGGTCTTCTCCTCGACCTCCTCGGCGGGGGCAGCAGCGCCACCGGCCGCGGCGACCGCGACGGGGGCAGCAGCGGTGACCTCGAAGACCTCTTCGAACTTCTTCACGAAGTCCGAGAGCTCGATGAGCGTGAGCTCCTTGAAGGCCTCGATGAGCTCGTCCTGCGAAAGCTTCGCCATGATTTTCTCCTACTACTAGCTAGTACGTGTGGTTGTGGAACGCGTGCCCGATCAGGCCGCGGACTCCTGCTTCTCGCGGAGGGCGTCCACGGTGCGGACGGCCTGCGAGAGGGGTGCCTGGAACAGGTACGCAGCACCGAACAGCGAGGCCTTGAAGGCGCCGGCGAGCTTGCCGAGCAGGACTTCACGGGACTCGAGGTCGGCGAGCTTGTCCACCTCGGTCGCGGTGAGCGGGTTACCGTCGAAGTAACCGCCCTTCACCACGAGCTGGGGGTTCGCCTTGGCGAATGCACGCAGCGACTTCGCGACGGCGACGGTGTCACCGTGGACGAAGGCGAGAGCGGACGGACCGGCGAGCTCGTCGTCGAACGACGAGATGCCGGCGTTGTTCGCCGCGATCTTGGTCAGCGTGTTCTTCACCACGGCGTACGTGGCGTGCTCACGGATCGAGTTGCGGAGCTCCTTGAGCTGCGCGACCGTGAGACCGCGGTACTCGGTGAGCAGAACGGCGTTCGAGCTCTGGAATGCTTCCGTGAGCTCGGCGACCGCAGCTTCCTTGTTCGCCATGGTTCTCCTTGGGGTTTCTTGCCGGCAGCCCCAGGTCGATGGTCGTGACAAGCACGACCCTCACCACATGAAAAAAGCTCCGGCGCAGAGGCTCGGAGCTGCTCCCCCGCGAGCGGGTGGAGTGGTTCGGAACACCTGCGCGGGCTGCCTCACTCGGTGAGGACCTTCGCTTGCTGCGCGAGCGCAACAAGAACCGACGGTCTTTGGCTTCGAGCAGCGTAGCAGAGGTTGCGGACGACACCAAACACCGGTCGGGAGGCGCGGGGCGGGCCCGCACCGCGCCTCCCGTCCGTCAGCTGGTCGCGGGAGCGGCCTCGGGCGTCTCCGACCACTCGGCAGCCGCCGACGGCGGCGAGACCGGCAGGTGCACCGTGAACACGGTGTCGCCCGGCTCGCTCGTCACCTCGACCCGCCCGCCGTGCGCCTGCACGACCGCGTCGACGATGGCGAGCCCGAGGCCGGTCGACCCCACCGTGCGGGACCGCGAACTGTCCGCGCGGGCGAACCGCTCGAACAGCTTCGGGAGGAACTCGGGGTCGATGCCCTGACCGGTGTCGCGGACGGCAAGGTCCACGCCGTCACCGCTCCGGGCGATCCCGACCGTGATGCGCGTGCCCTCGGGCGTGTGGGTCCGCGCGTTCGTCACGAGGTTCACGATCACCTGGTGCAACCGCGCCGCATCACCGAGGACCTCGACCGGTTCCGACGGCACGTCGACCTCGATCACGTGGCCGGGCGAGGCCGCATGGGCGTCGTTCACCGCGTCGAGGACGAGCCCGGTGAGGTCCACGTCGTCGAACTGGATCTCCCGACCCTCGTCGAGCCGGGCGAGGAGGAGCAGGTCCTCGACCATGCTCGTCATCCGCTTCGACTCCGACTCGATGCGGCTCATCGCGTAGACGACGTCCTCCGGAAGGTCCGCGCCCATGCGTCGGGTGAGTTCGGCGTAGCCGCGCACCGAGGCGAGCGGTGTGCGGAGCTCGTGGGAGGCGTCCGCGACGAACTGCCGGACCTTCTGCTCCGAGCGCTCCCGTGCCTGCATCGCGCCGCCGATGTGCCCGAGCATGCGGTTGAACGCGGCTCCGACGCGCCCGACCTCGGTCCGGGGATCGGCGTCGGGCACCCGGACGTCCTGCAGGGCGTCGCTGCGTTCGAGGGGCATCCGGGCGACGGCCGACGCGGTCTCGGCGACCCGTTCGAGCGGCCGCAGCGCGCGCCGGACGACCACCGCGGCGACGACGGACCCGGCGACCAGCGCGGCACCCACCACGACGACGACGACGAGCAGCAGTGACCAGACGCTCTCGTACACCGGCGACATCGGCAGCCCGACCACGAGGACGGCGTTGCCGAGCGCGGGGTTGTCGACCTGGACCGCGGCGACCCGGTACTTCCCGAGGGTGCCACCGAGGTCGAGCGTCGCCGGGTCCACCCCGACCTTGACCTGCCCGAGGCGCTGCAGTTCGTCCGCGGTCAGCTGCGACCGGGAGCTGTCCTCGTTGATGACGATGCCGGCCGCGATGCCACCCGAACCGTAGTAGGCGGTCAACGTCCCCGCGGCCTGGCCGAGCGGTGCGAGGGCGTCGTCGTTCGGACGCTGGCCGCCCGGCTGCTGCTGGCCCTCGCCGAACTTCGTGCTGGCGCGGTCGGTGGCCTTGGACAGCTGGGAGTCGATCGTGCCGGTCTGGATGGACGCCAGGGCGATGATGCTGCCCGCACCGATCACCGCACTCACGGCCACCACGAGTGCGACGATGCTGAGCACCAGCCGGCGACGGAGCGTCACTGCGCTGCCCTCAGGACGTGGGCTTGATGACGTACCCGACACCGCGCACGGTGTGGATCATGGGGGTCTCCCCCGCGTCGATCTTCTTGCGCAGGTACGAGATGTAGATCTCGACGACGGAGCTCTTGCCGCCGAAGTCGTACGACCACACGCGGTCGAGGATCTGCGCCTTCGACAGCACGCGGCGGGGGTTCCGCATGAGGAAGCGGAGGAGCTCGAACTCCGTCGCGGTGAGCTCGATCGGGCGGCCGGCTCGCGAGACCTCGTAGGACTCCTCGTCGAGCACCAGGTCGCCGACGACGATGCGGGAGTCGCCGGCCTCGGAGATCGAGATCTGCGAACGACGGATGAGCCCGCGCAGGCGTGCCACGACCTCCTCCAGGGAGAACGGCTTCGTCACGTAGTCGTCGCCACCGGCCGTGAGCCCGGTGACGCGGTCCTCGACGGAGTCCTTCGCCGTGAGGAAGAGCACCGGGGTGTCGTCGTTGTTCTGGCGCAGGCGGCTGAGCACCTGCAGCCCGTCGAGGTCGGGCATCATCACGTCGAGCACCATCGCGTCGGGCTTCCACTCGCGCGCCGTGCTCAGGGCGTCCTGTCCGCCGTTCGCGCTCTTGACGTCCCAGCCCTCGTAGCGGAGCGCCATGGACAACAGGTCGGTGAGGCTGGCCTCGTCGTCGACGACGAGGATGCGCAACGGGGTTCCGTCGGCACGTGTGAGGCGCGGTGCTGCTGCGGGCTGGGAGATGGTCACGTCTTCGAGTATCGAGCGTTTCCTATGAGCGGTCTGAGACGGACCGCTGCGCGTTCTGTGGATCACGCATGAGACGGATAACGCGGACCCGGGCGGCCGCCCCGGGAACGCTCCGTACGGTGACCGCATGCTGCACTCCTCCGCATGGTCCGCGGCTGCGCGCGCCGTCGACGTCGACGACGCGGTCGGACCGGCCGGGAGGCACGGTGCGACCCCGGCGGAACGGCTGGCCGTCGCGCAGGCGGTCGCCGCCACCACGCCGACGCTGTCCGCGGGCACGGCCGGACCCGTCTTCGCCACGCTCGCCGCGCTCGCGGCGGTCGACGTCGCGCTGGCGCGCACCGTCGAGCCGCACCTCGACGCCCGCAGTGTCCTCGACCAGGCCGGTGTCCCCGTGCCCGACGGCTCGACCTGGGGCGTGTTCGCCGCCGAGGCGCCCGGGCTCCGTGTCGACGCCCACGCGACGGGCGACGGGACCGTCCGGCTCAGCGGGACGAAGCCGTGGTGCTCGCTCGCGTCGACGCTGAGCCACGCGCTCGTCACCGCGCACGCCGGGGACGAGCGGATCCTGGTCGCGGTCGACCTCCGGCACCCGGGCGTGACCGCGCACGACGACGTCTGGGTGGCCCGCGGCATGCCGGACGTCCCGAGCGGACCGGTCGACCTCGACGGCGTCCCGGGCTCGCTCGTCGGCGAGCCGGGCTGGTACCTCCGACGCCCGGGGTTCGCCTGGGGCGGGATCGGCGTCGCGGCCTGCTGGTGGGGCGGCGCCGTCGGCCTCGCCCGGGTGCTGCGGTCGCTCGCGGCGTCCCGACCGGGGTCCGAACTGCTGCAGGCCGCACTCGGCGCGACGGTCGCCGACCTCGCCGATGCGGAGGACGCGCTCGCGGACGCAGCGGCCCGCATCGACGCCGATCGCCCCGGGACGGACTGGGCGTTCGAGGCGCAGGTCGTCCGCGCCCGGGTCCGCCGTGCTGTCGACGCGGTCCGGCACCGGGTCGTGGCGACGATCGGCCCCGCACCGCTCACGGCCGACCCCGCGGTCGCTGCGCGGGTGGCCGACCTCGAGCTGTACGTGCTGCAGGACCACGGCGCCCGCGACCTCGCCCGAGCCGGCCGGATGGTGCTCGAACGCGGCGGTGTCGCATGGTGACCTTCGACCACCGGGAGCCCGGGACCGACCCGCAGCGGTGGACGACCCTCCTCGACGCGCTGACGCCGCAGGACGTCGCCCTCGACGGGTTCGCCTCGGTCGTCGTCGTCGCGCCGCACCCCGACGACGAGACGCTCGGCGCCGGTGGCCTCGTCGCGACCGCAGCTGCGCGGGCCGTGCCGGTCGAGGTCCTGCTCGTCAGCCGCGGCGAGCGCTCCCACCCCGACTCCCCCACCGTCGGCCCCGACGACCTCGCGGCGCGGCGTGACGAGGAGTTCCGGACGGCGTCGGCGGCGTTGCACCCGGGCGCGGTCGGGACGTCGCTCCGTGTCCCGGACGGTGCGCTGCGGGACCACCCCGACGTCCTCCGCGCGGCGCTCGACGAGCGGCTGTCGAGCGCGACCGGACAGGTCCTGCTCGTCGTCCCCTGGCGCGGCGACGGACACCGCGACCACCGGGTCGCCGGCGAGGTCGCCGAGGCCGTGGCCGCCGGTCACGACCACGTCACCGTGCTCGCGTACCCGGTCTGGGCCTGGCACTGGGACGACCCGGACGCCCCCGCGGCACCCTGGGACCGAGCCCGCGCGCTGGCGTTGTCGGCCGACGCGCTCGACCGGAAGCGGACCGCCCTCGCCGCGTACCGGTCGCAGACCCTCCCGCTCTCGCCGGCGCCGGGCGACGAGGCGATCGTCGACGAACGGCACGCAGCACACCACCTCCGGCGGACCGAGTGGTACTTCCCCGTGGACGCGGCGCCGTCCTCACGTCCGCTCGCGCGCTCGCGCTCGCGCTCGCGGGAGTCGTTCGACGCCCACTACGCCCGAAAGCCCGAGGGGTGGGACTTCGACGGCTCCTGGTACGAGCGCCGGAAGCGTGCGGTCACGCTCGCGGCCCTGCCGCGCGAGCGGTACCGGTCGGCGCTCGAGCTCGGGTGCGCGACGGGGGTGCTGACCGCGGCGATCGCTGGACGAGCAGACCAGGTGCTCGGCACGGACATCTCCGAGGCGCCGCTCGCTCAGGCCCGGGAACGTGCTCCGGGCGCTCGGTTCGTGCGGGCCGCGCTCCCGGAGGACTGGCCCGAGGGTCGCTTCGACCTCGTCGTGCTCTCCGAGATCGGCTACTACCTGAGTCCCGCTGACCTCGACCGCACGATCGACCGGGTCCTGGGCGCGCTCGACGACGACGGTGTCCTCGTCGCCTGCCACTGGCGGCACCCCGACGACGAGGCCGTGACCGACGGCGACACCGTCGACGCGCGGCTCACGGAGCGGTGGCCCCGACCGGCTCTCGTCCGCCACGTCGAGGAGGACTTCGTGCTGAGCGTGTTCCCCGGCCCGTCCACGCCCTCCGTCGCGCGGGCCGACGGGCTCGTCCGGTGAGCCCCGCTCGTCGGGAGAACCCCGCTCGTCCGGTGAGCCCCGCTCGTCCGGCGCCCCGCGTCGACGTGGTGGTGCCTGCCCACGACGAGGTGGACACCATCGCGGCCTGCGTCGACGCGCTCGCAGCGGCGGTGCGGACGCTCCGGCGCGAGCGACCGGGCGTCGACGTCGGCGTGACGGTGGTCCTCGACGGATGCACAGATCGGACCGCCGAGGTCGTCGCCGACCGGATCGCGGACGACGACACGTGGCGACGGACCCCGCTCGACGTCGTGGACACCGGCCCACGGCCCGTCGGGGTCGGGCGCGCCCGGAGCCTCGGCGTCGCGCACGTCCTGCGGGCCGCCGGTCCGACCGGGACGCACTGGACGGCCCACACCGACGCGGACTCCCGCGTGCACGGGTCGTGGCTCGTCCAGCAGGCCGACGCCCTCGCCGCCGGTGCACACGTGCTCGTGGGCGCCGTCGAGCCGGAGCCCGACGACCTCGACCCCGACGTCCTGTGTCGCTGGCGGGTCGCGCACCCGCCCGGCGCGACGCTCGGGCACGTCCACGGCGCCAACCTCGGGGTGCGGGTGGACGCGTACCTGGGCTCGGGCGGCTTCGACCCGGTCCCCGAGCACGAGGACGTCCGACTCGTCACACGGGCCCGAGCGCTCGGGTTCGACGTTCGCGCCACCACGGCGTTCCCGGTGGTGACGAGCGGTCGGTTCGTCGGTCGGACGCCCGGGGGCTACGCCGAGCACCTCCGCGTGACGTACGGCGACGCCGGCTGAGGCCTCATCGGATCGTCTTGGGTTCCGGCAGCGCTGCTCATCGACTCGCTCCCTACGGTCTCCTCGTCCCCAACACCGAGGAGAACCATGTTCCTGACCTACCTCAGGCGCGAGCTCACGAACCGCCGGAAGCAGACGGTCATCATCGCCGTCGGCATGGCGCTCGCGATCGCCCTGGTCGTCATCGTGTCGTCGATCGCGAGCGGGGTGAAGGCGGCGCAGTCGAGCGTCCTGCAGTCCGTGTACGGCGTCGGCACCGACATCACGATCACGAAGACCGAACAGCCGACGTCGTCGAGCACCGGCCGGCCGTCCTTCGACTTCGGCAGTCGCTCGGGCAGCGACAGCGGGTCGACCGACCTGTCGCAGTCGCGTCTGGCGGTCGCCCGCGGGTCGAGCACGCTGAACGCGTCGAACCTCGCGACCGTCACGGCGACCACCGGCGTGAAGGCGGCGACGGGCGTGCTGGCGCTCGAGAACACGACCTTCTCGGGGCAGGTGCAGCAGGGCAGCAGCAGCTCCGACAGCAGCAGCTCTGGTGGTTCGGCGTCGGGCAGCACCGACGCCGGTTCGTCGGACAGCAGCACGCAGCAGGGACCGCCGAGCGGCGGTGGATTCGGCGGCGGCTCGTTCAACGTCGACTCCTTCACCGTCACGGGCATCCCGGTGTCGGGCGACGCGGTCGGTCCGCTCACGAGCACCGAGATCACGAAGGGCCGCTCGTTCACGGCGAAGGACGCCGGCAAGGACGTCGTCGTGCTCGACAGCGCCTACGCGAAGAGCGAGGACAAGGCCGTCGGGGACACACTCGAGATCGGCGGCACGAAGTTCACCGTCATCGGGATCGTCGCGTCCACCGGGTCCTCGAGCACCACGGGCTCGAACACCTACGTCCCGCTCGACACCGCGCAGTCGTTGGCCGACCTCGACGGCAAGGTGACGTCGATCTACGTCTCCGCGGAGTCCTCGTCCGACGTCAGCACCATCAAGTCCGCGCTGCAGCAGAAGCTCAGCAGCGCCACCGTCTCGACCGAGGCGGACCTCGCCTCGAGCGTCTCCGGTTCGCTGAGCACCGCGTCGAGCCTCGTGTCGAACCTCGGCACCTGGTTGTCGATCGTCGTCCTCGCGGCGGCGTTCCTCATCGCGATCCTCTTCACGATCTCCGGCGTGACCCGGCGCACCCGGGAGTTCGGCACCCTCAAGGCGATCGGCTGGTCGAACGGCCGCATCACCCGGCAGGTCGCCGGCGAGTCGCTCGTCCAGGGCCTCATCGGCGGCGTGATCGGTGCGGCGGCGGGCTTGATCGGCATCCTCGTCGTCAACGTCATCGCCCCGACCATCTCGGCGAGCGCCTCGACCTCCACCCGCGGTGGGACGGGTGGCGGCATGCCCGGGGGCGCGGCGACCGCGGCTGCGGGCAGCGGAACGACCGGCGGCGCACCGGCCGGCGGCTTCGGCGGCGGGGCGGCCAGCACGGCGAGCACGACCGACGTGGTCCTCCACGCCCCCGTGACGGTCGAGGTGATCCTGCTCGCCATCGGGCTCGCGGTCCTCGGTGGGCTGCTCGCCGGTGCCCTCGGCGGCTGGCGTGCGAGCCGGCTCCGCCCGGCCGAGGCGCTGCGGAGCGTGGCCTGATGCCCGGACCGACACGCGACACGACCACCCCGACGCACGACGCGACCGACCCGACCACGACGCACGACGCAACCCCGACGCACGACGCGACCGAACCGACAGGAGCACCCGTGACCACCCCGGCGACCGCAGCCTCCACGGCGGGGGCGAACCGCGCCTCCAGTCCGATCTACCGGCTGCAGAACGTGAGCAAGACGTACAAGCAGAAGAACCGGACCGTCACCGCGTTGACGAACGTCGACCTCACGATCCCGCAGGGGCAGCTCGTGGCGATCCAGGGGCCGACCGGCGGCGGGAAGTCGACCCTCCTCCAGATGCTCGGGGCGCTCGACCGGCCGAGTGCCGGGAGCGTCCTCCTCGGCGAACACGACGTCGCGAAGCTCGGGGACGGGGCACTCACGGACCTCCGGGCGACGGAGATCGGGTTCGTCTTCCAGAGCTTCAACCTCATCCCGACGCTCACCGCGCTCGAGAACGTCGAGACGGCGTTCGCGGGCTCGCTCGCGAACCGGTCCAAGGACGAGGTCCGCTCGCGTGCCACGGCCGCGCTGCAGGAGGTCGGGCTCGGCGAGCGCCTGGACCACCTGCCGGCGGAGTTGTCCGGCGGGCAGCAGCAACGGGTGGCGATCGCACGGGCGCTCGTGAAGAACCCGTCGGTGCTCCTCGCGGACGAGCCGACCGGTGCGCTCGACGAGGGGACGCGCGACGAGATCATGGGGATCATCGAGCGGCAGTGGAAGGAGCGCGGGCTGACCGTGGTCATCGTGACGCACGACTCGTGGGTGGCCCGCCGCGCCGAACGTCGGCTGCACATCAAGCAGGGGCTGGTGCGCGAGGTGTAGCGGGCATGCCGGTGCGCTGCCGAGACTCGGCTCAGCGGACGGTTCCGTGGCCCCGACGCCGCGGAACCGTCCGTGGGGCCGAGTCTCGGTCTCCCGGGCCCGCGCGGCCTCCGCGCCGCTCGGTCTCCCGGGCCCGCGCAGCCCCCGCGCCGCTGGGTCCCCCGGGCCCGCGCAGCCTCCGCGCCCTACGGCGCGACCGGGTAGTCGCAGTACGCGAACCACCGCGAGTCCGGCGACCACGGCGGCACGTTGACCGTCCCCTGTCCTCCGTCGAGCGTCACGAGGGTCTCCGGCTCGACCGCGATCCGGGCTCCCCGCACGAGGGCTCCGGGGAGCAGCCGCAGCTCGACGCGGTGGTCGGCCGGGTGTCCCTGCACGCCCGGCTCGTACGACAGGTACAGCAGGTGCGATCCGTCCGGCGAGAGGTGCGGGAACCAGTTCACCCGGTCGTCGTTCGTGATCCGCACCGGGTCGGCGTGCCCCGGCCAGACGGTCGCGAGCTGCGCCGTCCCCGGTGTGAAGCGCTCCGTGTTGAACAGCCAGATGCCGCCGACCGGCGTGATCGTGCAGCCGTCGTCCGGGAAGGCGTCACGCGTGAGGAACGTCGGCTCTCCGGTCATGGGGTCGACGCTCGCCACGTTGGTGGTCCAGACGCCGTCCTCGGTGCGCTCCCCCACGATCGCCGCCAGGGCGCTGCCGTCCGGAGCGATGCCGTGCAGGTAGAACTTCCGTTTCGTCGGGAGCGCGGCCGTCGTGTCGGTCAGCTGCTCCGCGGAGCCACCGTCGGGCAGCGGCACCCGGTAGAGCTCACCGTTGCGAGCACTCACCACGACCGAGCCGTCGGAGGGGTCGAGCACGTGGTCGTTGTTGATCTCCGGGACGCCTGGCATCGGGACCGGCACGAGCGCGGTCTCGTCGAGCACGGTCCCCACCGGCGGGAGCGGCAGCAGCCAGAGGTCGCCACCGCCGTTGAGCAGGACCCGGCCGTCGTCGAGGACGTTCGGCGCCTCGACGAGGACGCGGTCGCTCGCGAACACGAGCCGTCCCTCGCGGGCCTCGACGTCGTACACGTGCACACGGGAGGTCTGGCCGGGCAGCAGCTGCCGCCCACGGGTCTCGCTCATCTGTCCATCCTGTCGGTTCGGTCGGTGGTGCGCGCGGCCCGAGCCTCGTCTCACGCGACCCGAGTCTCGGCCCGCGCCGCGAGTCTCGGCTCGCGCGGCGCGAGTCTCGGCCCGCGCGACCGGAGTCTCGGGCTGAGCGACCCGAGTCTCGGGCTGAGCGACGTTGTTCGGGCACGGAGCCGCGAGAACGGTCGCCCGCCGCGAGTCTCGGCCCGCGCCGCGCGGTCTCGGCCCGCGCCGCGAGACTCGCGGAGCACGACGCGAGTCTCGGCCCGCGCCGCGCGGGGACCGCCGGGAGGCGCGGTGCGGGTCCGACCCGCACCGCGCCTCCCGGCGGGTGGTCGCGCCTACTTCACCGCACCGGCGGTCAGACCCGCCACGAACTGGCGCTGCACGATGAGGAACGCGATCACCACGGGGACCGACACCACGAGCGACGCCGCCATGATCTGGTTCCAGTACACGTTCGTCTGCGTCGAGTACTGCTGCAGACCGTTCGCGAGCAGCTGCCCGTCGCCGTTCGTCATCACCGAGGCGAAGAGCACCTCACCCCAGGCGGTCATGAACGAGTAGATGCCGACGGCCACGAGCCCCGGACGGGCCGACGGCAGGATCACCCGGAACAGGGCACCCATCGGACCGGAGCCGTCCACCATCGCGGCCTCGTCGAGTTCACGCGGGATGGTCTCGAAGTAGCCCGCGAGCATCCAGATCGAGAACGGCAGCGTGAACGTCAGGTAGGTGATGATCAGGCCGGTCCACGACCCGACGAGCTGGATGCCGAGCGTGTTGCCGAGGTTCGTGAAGATGAGGAACAGCGGCAGCAGGAACAGCACGCCGGGGAACATCTGGGTCGACAGCACCGCGGTGGTGAACGTGCTCTTGCCCTTGAAGTTCCACCGCGAGACCCCGTAGGCGGCGAACGTGGCGATGATGAGCGAGAACAGCGTCGCGACCGTGCAGACCACGAGCGAGTTGACGAAGTACTTCGCCAGCGGGACGGTCGACCACATGTCGATGAACGGCTGGAACGTGATCGTCGACGGGATCCACGTGAAGTTGTCCTGGACGTCGCCGAGCGGCTTCATGGCCGTCGTGATCATGACGTAGAGCGGGACGACCGTGAACAGCGTCAGCAGGACGATGGTGACGATCTTGAACGACTTGGCGCCGACTGTCTCACGCACGGACGGACCTCCGGTTGGTCACGGCGAGGTAGATGCCCGTGACGATGAGCAGGAAGATGAGGAGCAGGACGCTCATCGCAGCCCCGGAGCCGAAGTTCCAGGTGATGAACGACGCGTTGTAGATGTGGAAGCTCAGCAGGTCCGCTGCCGGGGGCTGCGCGGTCGAGCCGAAGAGGACGTACGGCGTGTTGAAGTCGTTGAACGTCCAGAGGAACATCACGAGCACCAGGGTCACGTTGACGGGACGGACCATCGGCAGCGTGATCGAGCGCCACTGGCGGAACGGCTTCGCACCGTCGACCGACGCTGCCTCGTAGACGTCGTTCGGCACGGACTGCAGGCCGGCCATCAGCATGAGGAAGGCGAACGGCCAGGTCTTCCAGATCGCGACGACGACGACCGAGACGAAGGCGTTCGACCCGATGAGCCAGAACGGTCCCTGGCCGCTGAAGAGGTGCAGCTGGTCGACGAGGACGTGGTTGATCGCGCCGGAGTCACGCTGGAACATGAACTTCCAGGTGATGATGCCCGCGTACATCGGGAGCGCGTACGGCACGAGGAAGAGCGTGCGGAAGAGGCCGCGGCCCCTGAACGGCTTCTGCAGCGCGACCGCCGCCGCCATCCCGAACGTCCAGGACAGGCCGACCACCAGGATCGTGAACGCGCAGGTGATGAGGAACGAGTTCAGGACGCCCTGGCCGATCGCCTGGTCGAAGTCGATCGCGACCGAGTAGTTCCGGAGCCCGGCGAAGGGAGCGGCACCCCAGTTCGCGATGAAGTACTTGGTGAGCTGCATGAACGAGATCCAGATGCCGGTGAGCATCGGGACGATGTGGATGAGCAGCTCGAACAGGATCGCCGGGGCGACGAGCGCGTACGGCAGCCAGTGCCGCTTGGGCTTCCGACCCGGTTGCGGCCCCGACAGCGTCGGGGCCTTCGTGCGGGTCAGGTCGAGGCGCTCGGAGTCCGGCAGGACCGAGGTGGACATGGCAAGCCTTTCGGCGGAGAGGAGGATCGGGTGCGTCGCGCGGATCGGGGCAGCGGCCGTGGCCGTGGCCGTGGGGAGGCGCGGCATGCGTGAGCCGATCGGCTCACTCCCGGCGGGTGGCCGGGTGTGGAGGGGCGAGGCCCGGGACGCGTCCTGCGGACGCGCCCCGGGCCTCCAAGCCGACTAGCCGACCGACTGCGAGACCTGGTCCTGCGCGGTCTGCAGCGCCGTCTTGATGTCGTTGTCGGACACCGTGCCGCCGGTCGCGATCTTGGCGAACATGTCGTTCATCGCCTTGCCGACGGTGGACTCGAACTGATCCTCGGCGGGCACCAGCGGGAGCGGCTTCGCCTTGTTGTTGTAGATGTCGAGGAACGTCTTCGTCTGCTCGTCGGTGACCGAGTCGGCAGCGGAGGCGAGCACCGGCAGGGCCGAGTACGGCTTGTCGAGCGTGGCCTGCGTGTCAGCGCTCGTCATGTACTTGACGAACTTCAGGGCGCCGTCCTTGTTCTTCGTGTTCTTGAAGATCGACAGGTTGATGCCGGCCGGGAAGGACGCGATGTCCGTCTCGCCCTCCGGCGCCGGGAAGGGCACGACGCCGAAGTCGTCCGTGCTCATGCCGTTCGACGTGATCGTGCTGTTCGCGTTGTTCTGCGTCAGCATCATCGCGGCCTTCTTGTTCGCGAAGTCCGAGACCGCCTGCGTGCCGTTGTCGTACTGCGCGTTCGAGGTGTTGACGACCTTGTCGCTCTGCATGAGGTCGAGGTAGCGCTTGATGCCGTCGACGTTCGCCTGCTGCGTGAAGGTGGGCTTGCCGTCCTTGTCGAACCACTCGCCGCCGTTCTGCGCCGAGTTGATGAAGGCGAAGTGCGAGTTCTCGGTGTACGAACCACCGGCGATGGTGAAGCCGTACTTGCCGCCCGTGGTCAGCTTCTTGGCGTCGGTGACGAGGTCCTCCCACGTCGTCGGCGCCTCGAGGCCGGCGTCCTTGAACATCTGCTTGTTGTAGTACAGGCCGTACGCGAGGCCGTAGAGCGGGACGCTCGTGACGGTCTTGCCGGGAGCGCCACCGGTCGAGAGTGCGACCTTGCCGAACTTGTCGGCCCCGCCGATCGCCTTCATCTCCGAGTCGCCAAACTCCTGGAAGGCGCCCGTGGCCTGGAGCGAGGTCGCCCAGGTGTTGCCGATGTTGACCACGTCCGGGCCCTGGCCCGAGGTGACGGCGGTGGTGATCTTGGTCTGCAGGTCGTTCCACCCGATGACCTGGAGGTTGACCTTGATCCCGGTCTCCTTCGTGAACTTCTCGAGGACGGGGGTCAGCACCTCCTTGTCGTTCTGGAGGGAGGTGCCCTGGTTCGACGCCCAGTACGTGAGCGTCTTGGAGTCGCCGGACGAACCGGAGCCTCCGGAGGAGCAGGCTGCGAGGCCGGTCACGGTGAGTGCCGCGGCCGCGGTGATGGCCAGTGCGCGGATGGCAGTGCGCATGACTCTCTACTTTCTCGTCGTTGAGATGGTGCAGGGATGGTGCGTGTCGGGTGCTGCTGTGTGCGGCGCGTCCCCTGGCGATCAGGCCAGGGTCGACTCCGCGGGGTCCCAGCCCTCGGGGAGGGTCGGGGAGGGGTCGACGGTGCTCTCGACGAGCACCGGCTCCCCACGTTCGGCGCTCTCGGCGATGGAGACCATCACGTCGAGGACGTGGAAGGCGAGGGCACCGGGGACCCGGTTGCCGACGCCGGCACGGATGGACCGGGCGAGGTCGACCACGCCCGTGCCGCGCGAGTAGGTGGAGCCGACCGCGGGGATCGTCTCGGGCTCCTCGGCACCCGCCGCGTACAGCTCGGTGTCGCCGTCGAACTCGTTCGGGTCGGGGAACACGACCGTGCCGGTCTCCCCCGCGATCTCGACGAAGCCGGTGCGGCCGCGCGTCGACTCGAACGAGAACACGCTCTGCGCGCTGCCGCCGCCCTCGAACTCGATGAGCGCGGAGTGGTTCGTCGGGACCTCGACCGGGAACTCGGTCCCCGCCTTCGGACCGGAGCCGATCACCCGGGTCGCGCGGGCCTTGGACGCGGTCGCCGTGACCTTCGACACCGGGCCGAAGACCTGCACGAGCGTCGTCAGGTAGTACGGGCCGATGTCGAACAGCGGCCCGGCGCCGACCGCGAACAGGAACTCCGGGCTCGGGTGCCACGACTCCGGACCCGGGCTCTGGAACAGCGTCAAGCCGTTGAGCGGTGCACCGACGCGGCCGTCCCGGATGGTGCGCAGCGCGGTCTGGAGTCCGGCGCCGAGGAAGGTGTCCGGGGCGACGCTGACCGTCGTGCCGGCCGCGACCGCGGCGTCGCGGAGCTGCGTGGCGCTCTCCCGGTCGAGCGCGTACGGCTTCTCGCCCCACACGTGCTTGCCGGCGGCGAGGATCTGCTGCGCGACCTCGACGTGCGCGGCCGGGATCGTCAGGTTCACGACGATCTCGATGTCGTCGTGGGCGAGGAGCTCCTCGACCGTGCCGGAACCGGGCACGCCCCACTTCTCGGCCTGGGCGGCGGCGCGCGGCAGGTCGATGTCGGCGATGAAGAGCAAGCGCACGTCGGGGAAGACCGTCAGGTTCGACAGGTACTGGTCCGAGATGACCCCGGCGCCGATGACGCCGACGCCGACCGGACCGGTACGGCGTGCGCCGTCGGCGGCCGTCGTGGTGTCGGCCGTCGTGGTGTCGGCCGGAGCCGCGTTCGCCGCGGTGTCGGCCGTCGTGGTGTCGGCCGTCGTGGTGTCGGCCGTCGTGGTGTCGGCCGGAGCCGCGTTCGCCGCGGTGTCGGTCATGCGCGGACCCCCTGCAGGAAGGTGTACGAGTCGGCCACGGCCTGGAAGACGTCGCCCTCGTGGTCGTCGAGCTCCACGACGTGCAGGGCGTCCGGCGCAGCCGCGAGGATCTCGCGGACCGGCATGATCCCGTCGCCCACGGCGACCTGCTTGGTGTCGTCGTGCGACCCGTCGCCGTCCTTGACGTGGAGGAACTGCACCTTGTCGCCGTACTTCCCGATGACCGCCACCGGGTCGTCCCCGCCGACCGTGACCCAGTACGTGTCGAGCTCCAGCACGACGTCGTCGGACAGAGCGTCGGCGAAGACCTCGTAGGCGGAGACGCCGTCGATGCGGTTCGAGAACTCGAACGCGTGGTTGTGGTAGCCGAGGGTCAGGCCGTGGTCCGCGGCCCGGGGGGCGAGGGCGCTCAGCTCCCGGGCGATCGCCTCCACGTCCTCGCGGGTGGTCCAGCGGGCCTCGTCGATGTGCGGGTCGATGAGGGTGGTCATCCCGGCCGTCACGCTCGCGTGGAAGATCGCCTCGAGGTCCTGCTCGCCGGCGTCCAGCAGGCGTGCGTGGCCGCTCGGGGCGGCCAGTCCGGCGGCGGCGAGCGCGTCGCGGAGCTCGGGCGCACGGTCGACGTAGCCGAAGAGTTCGACGTTCGTGTAGCCGATGTCGGCGATGCGCTGCAGCGTGCCGGGCAGGTCGGCCGAGAGGGCATCGCGGACGGTGTAGAGCTGGACCGAGAGCGGTTGGGTCACCAGGAGGTCTCCTCGTCGAGATGGTGCGGTCGTCACTGACCGATCGTCACACTATGGCCACTTCTGTCGACGGTCAAGCAGAAGTTGCGCTGACTTCGACGGACTTCGTTGCGCGCGCTGTTCGATGTGTGCTCTACTCGCCGCATGGTCGACTTGACACGGACGGCAGCGTCGCCGCCGGTCGGGACGAGCGAGCTCTTCCAGATCCTCCGCGACGGCGTGCCGCGGACCCGGGCCGAACTCGCCGCCCTGACGGGACTCGCACGCTCGACGATCGGCGTGCGCCTGGACGCCCTCATCGAAGTCGGACTCGTCGGCCCGGTGCAGACCGCGGCCTCGACCGGTGGGCGGCCGCCCGCCCAGGTGGCCCTCGTGCCGCGAGCCCGGCTCGTGGTCGCCGCCGACCTCGGAGCGTCGCACGGCCGGGTGGCGGTCACCGACCTCACCGGGGCGCCGCTGGCGACCCGGGAGGCCCGGATCGACATCGCCGCCGGCCCCGTCCCGACGCTCTCCTGGCTCGTGTCGGTCATCGACGAGCTCCTCGACGAGGTCGACCGCGCCCGCGACGACGTCATCGCGATCGGGATCGGCGTGCCCGGCCCGGTCGAGTTCTCCACCGGGCGTCCGGCGAACCCGCCGATCATGCCCGGCTGGGACGGCTTCGACGTGCCCGGCTGGCTGCGGGAGCACGTCGCCGCCCACGTCCTGCTCGACAACGACGTGAACATCGCCGCCCTCGGTGAACGGCAACGCGGGTGGACCGACGTCGACCACCTGCTCTTCGTCAAGGTGGCCACCGGCATCGGCTCGGGCATCGTCTCGGACGGCGTCCTGCAGCGCGGCGCCCAGGGCACGGCGGGCGACATCGGACACGTCCGGGTGAGCCGCGCCGAGGACATCCCCTGCCACTGCGGGAACACCGGCTGCCTCGAGGCCGTCGCCTCCGGTCCGGCGATCGCGCGGGCGCTCCGGGCGAAGGGCCGGGACGCGCACACGAGCGGCGACGTCGTCGACCTCGTCGCCCGGGCCGACCTCGACGCCATCGCGGCGGTCCGACAGGCCGGCCGGGACATCGGCGAGGTGCTGGCGACGTGCGTGTCGCTGATGAACCCGTCGGTGATCGTGCTCGGTGGCTCGGTCACCCGAGCCGGCGAGCACCTCCTCGCCGGCGTCCGCGAGGTCGTGTACTCCCGCTCGATGCCGCTCGCCACGGAGCACCTCGTCATCGCGCAGTCACGCGCCGGCGCCCACGCGGCCCTCCACGGGGCCGCGGCACTGGCCATCGGCTACGCGCTCTCCCCCGCGGGCGTCGACGAGCTCGTCGCGTTCGCCGAGGGACGGGCGCTCGCGTCCCGACCGCTGGTGTCCTGACCACTGGTGTCCCGACCGCTGGTGTCCTGACCGCGCGTCGGTTTCCGCTCCGTCGGTACCGGGGGTGAGAATCGTCGGGTGACGATCGTGCAGCCCACCCTGTGGGGCGACCTGGACCCCGGCCTGGAGGAACGTCCCGCGCCCGGCGGGTCGGCTCCGGTCGCGCGCACGGTCGGCTCCGGCACCGCGTCGTCCTCCCGGACGGCGTCCGGTTCCGGCACCGCGTCCGGTTCCGGCCCGGTGTCCGGTCCGGGTACAGCCCGGCACGACACGTTCACGGTCCTGCGCGGACACACCGAGCGCATCGTCGCCCACTCCTCGGACCGTGTCGCGTGGCTCCGTGCCCGCGCGATGGGCATCACCGCCACCGACGTCGCACGGCTCGCCTCGCTGCGCGCCGTCCACGCGGTCGTCGCGGACAAGCGCTACGGCTCACGGTTCTCCGGCAACGTCTACACGGAGCACGGCAAGGAACGCGAGCCCGTCATCGCCGCCTGGGTCGCCGCCACCCACGGCATCGAGCCCTCCGCCCACCTCTTCCACGCCGCGGCGAACCGTGCCCACCTCGCCACCCCGGACGGCGTCGGCCACGACGGCGACGGCCGGCTCGTGCTCGCCGAGATCAAGACGACCGCGAAGGCGTGGCGGAGCATCCCGCGCCACTACCTGCGGCAGATCTGGTGGCAGCAGTACGTGCTCGGCGCCGACCGCACCCTGTTCGTGTGGGAGCGCCACGACGACTTCGTCCCCGCGCACGACGAGCCGGAGTGCCGGTGGGTGGACCGCGACGACGACCAGATCCGGGTGCTCATCGACCTCGCCGACCGGGTGCTCGACACCCTCCGCCGCGACCGGCTCTAGACCCGCACGATCCGGAGTCGGCTCATCCCGACGACGAGCACGCCCATGAGCGCGATGAAGACGGCGATCCCCAGGCAGTAGAGCGCCACGACGCCGTACCCGAGCGACGGGTCGAGGAACGGGTACGGCACCCACCCGTCGGTCGCGCCGCGGATCAGGATGACGACGAGCCAGACGGCCGGGTAGATCAGGAACAGCCACACGTGCCGGAGGAGCAGGCGCGACCGGTCGGAGAACAGCAGCCAGTCGAGCACCGCGTACACGGGCATGACCTTGTGCAGCACGTCGTTCGACCACGGCACCGACGACTGCACGTCGATGCTGACGAGCAGCGTGTTGTAGACGATCCCGGTCGTCGCGATGTAGACGGTCGACGCACCGCGGAAGATGCTCGTGCCGAGCGCTCCCTGCTTCCGCCGGGCGGCGGTCACCAGGGTGATCGCGAACGCCAGTGCGATGAAGATGTTCGACTGGTTCGTGAAGTAGCCGAAGTAGTTGAAGAAGTTGTAGCTCGGGAGCTTCGAGCTAACGAGCCACTGGGCCAGGATCGCGGCCGCGACGGCGATCACGGCGACGAGCCGCAGGGCGTTCACGAGGGTGCGCACGCGGCCACGCTATCGGGACAGGAGCCCGGACGACGAGGAGACCCGCACCGTTGCCGGTACGGGTCTCCTCGTTCGAGCCTGACGACTCGGATCAGATGCTGTTGACGTCCAGCGGGATGCCGGGGCCGAAGGTGGTCGCGACGGACCCCTTCGTGATGTAGCGGCCCTTCGACGAGTTCGGCTTGAGGCGGACGATCTCCTCGAGCGCGGCCGAGATGTTCTCGTCGAGCTGCTCCGGCGTGAACGAAGCCTTGCCCACGACGAAGTGCACGTTGGCGTGCTTGTCGACGCGGAACTCGATCTTGCCGCCCTTGATGTCGTTGACGGCCTGCGCCACGTTCGGGGTCACGGTGCCGGTCTTCGGGTTCGGCATGAGGCCACGCGGGCCGAGCACCTTGCCCAGACGACCGACCTTGCCCATGAGGTCCGGGGTCGCGACGGCCGAGTCGAAGGCGGTGTAGCCGTCGGCGACCTTCTGGATGAGCTCGTCGCCACCGACCTCGTCGGCGCCGGCGGCGATCGCGGCCTCGGCGGCAGCGCCCACCGCGAACACGATGACCCGGGCGGTCTTGCCCGTGCCGTGCGGCAGGATGACCGTGCCGCGGACCATCTGGTCCGCCTTGCGCGGGTCGACGCCGAGCTTCAGCGCGACCTCGACGGTGGAGTCGGTCTTCGCCGAGCCGGTCTCCTTCGCGAGGGCGACTGCCTCGGTCGGGGTGTAGAACTTGTCGGCCTCGATCTTCGCGGCCGCGGCCTGGTAGGCCTTGGACTTCTTCGCCATGGTGTTCTCCTCGCGGAAGCTACGTGGTTGACGAGCCGGCGAGGCTCTCCCACGGAAGGGTGTAGGGGGTGTGGATCAGGCTTCGACCGTGATGCCCATCGAGCGCGCGGTGCCGGCGATGATCTTCGCGGCCTGCTCGATGTCGTTGGCGTTCAGGTCGGCCTGCTTGGTCTCGGCGATCTGACGGACCTGGTCCATCGAGATCTTGGCGACCTTGACCGTGTGCGGGGTCGACGACCCCTTCTGCACACCCGCAGCCTTCTTGATGAGCTCGGCGGCCGGCGGGGTCTTGAGGATGAACGTGAACGAACGGTCCTCGTAGACGGTGATCTCGACCGGGACGACGTTGCCGCGCTGCGACTCGGTCGCGGCGTTGTACGCCTTGCAGAACTCCATGATGTTCACGCCGTGCTGACCGAGCGCAGGACCGATCGGCGGGGCCGGGTTGGCGGCGCCCGCGTTGATCTGCAGCTTGATCAGGCCCGTGACCTTCTTCTTCGGTGCCATGACTTGTTTCCTCCTGGAATCGAACGCACGGGGATCCGTGCACTCTCCCGCGGGCCCGGCCGTTCCGGACCGCGGTGAAGCCCCACACGCTCAGCGTGCGGGGCCAAACCTGGGTAGCTTACTACAGCTTGGTGACCTGGTCGAAGCTGAGCTCGACCGGGGTCTCGCGCTCGAACAGCGAGACGAGGACGGTGAGCTTGCCGCTCTCCGGCTTGATCTCGGAGATCGAACCGGGCAGGCCCGCGAACGAGCCTTCCTTGATGGTGATCGTCTCGCCGATCTCGAAGTCGACCTCGGCCTGCGGCTGCGCCTGTGCGGCACCGCCGGACTTCGCGCCGCCCTTGGCCGGAGCGGCCTCGGCGACCTGGACGAGCGACTTCAGCATGCCGAAGGCCTCGTCGAAGCGGAGCGGCGTCGGGTTGTGCGCGTTGCCCACGAAGCCGGTGACGCCCGGGGTGTGACGGACGACGGACCACGAGTCCTCGTTGAGGTCCATGCGGACGAGCACGTACGAGGGGATCCGGACGCGGGTGACCAGCTTGCGCTGCCCGTTCTTGATCTCGACGACGTCCTCCATCGGGACCTCGACCTGGTAGATGTAGTCCTCCATCGACATCGACACCATGCGGTTCTCGATGTTCGACTTCACGCGACGCTCGAAGCCCGCGTAGGAGTGGATGACGTACCACTTGCCCGGCTTCATCCGCAGCTCGGCCTTGAACGCCTCGTACGGGTCGACCTCGGCGGGCTCGTCGTCGAGGGCTTCGTCGGCGGCCAGCGTCTCGTTCGCCTGCTCGGCGGTCTCGGACTCCAGCTCGACTTCTTCCTCGTCCTCGACGGCCTCGACAGCGGCCTCCGCCTCGTCGGCGGAGTCGATCTCGAGGGCGTCGTCGACGACCGCGTCGGCCTCGGGGTCACGCGACTCCTGCAGGGCGGTGAGCGCCTCGTCGATGCCCGCGTCGACGGTGCCGTCGTCCGGCTCGTCGCTCAGGCCGAGGGACTCGTCGTCGGCGTCCTCCACGGAGATCGCACGCTCCTCGGAGGACTCGGCCGAGAGCAGTTCGCCGGTCTCGACGTCGCCTTCCTGGTTCTCCTCGACCTCGGAGGACTGCTCGGCAGCCGTCGCGAGGTCGATGTCGTCGCGGGAGTTGTCAGACAATGTCGGTTCTTTCCGTTCGGTGGTGCGGATCGGGTCGGCGAGCGATCAGCCCGGCCGGCGGTCGGACGGACCGGTTCAGGCGGTCGGCCCGTTGCCGAAGACGTAACCGACGCCGAGCCCGAACACGAAGTCGAGGACCGAGACCAGGATCATCATCACGATCACGAAGACGAGGACGACACCGGTGTAGCTGAAGAGCTCCTTGCGGGTCGGCGTGACCACCTTGCGGAGTTCGCCCATGACCTGCCGGATGAACAGCACGATGGCAGCGAACGGCCCGCGACGCGATGCGCGGTCCTGCTTCGCCTTGGCGACGACGTCGTCCGCCGTCGCTTCCACGTCTTTGCTCGCCAACTTCTACCCTTCCAGATGTGCAGGGCGGACAGGACTCGAACCTGCAACCTGCGGTTTTGGAGACCGCTGCTCTACCAATTGAGCCACCGCCCTTCGAACACGGTTCGTCACCGTTCCGCGTTCCGGTGGTCGAGTGTACGGGAGTCCGTCACACGGTGTCCACTTGACCGCCGCCCCCGGCGTGCCGCCCCGGTAGGCTCGGGGTGTGAGCACCGCAGCCGAAGGCCCCGAGTCCACCGCCAACCCCGCCGCCCCGCAGCAGCGCATCGCGTCCCGCATCGCGGCCATCGCCGAGTCGGCCACGCTCAAGGTCGACGCGAAGGCCAAGGCGCTCAAGGCCGCGGGTCGACCCGTCATCTCGTTCGCCGCGGGCGAGCCCGACTTCGCCACGCCGCAGCACGTCGTCGACGCCGCCGTCGCCGCCGCGCAGGACCCGAAGAACCACCGCTACACGCCCGCCACCGGGCTCCCCGAGCTGAAGCAGGCCGTCGCCGAGAAGACGGCGCGCGAGTCGGGCGTGTCGGTCGACCCGTCGCAGGTCATCATCACCAACGGCGGGAAGCAGGCGGTCTACCAGGCCTTCCAGACGATCGTCGACGACGGCGACGAGGTCCTGCTGCCCGCCCCGTACTGGACCACCTACCCCGAGGCCATCCGGCTCGCGGGCGGCGTCCCGGTCGAGGTCTTCGCCGGCAGCGACCAGGACTACCTCGTCACCGTCGAGCAGCTCGAGGCAGCGCGCACCCCGAAGACGAAGGCGCTGCTCTTCTGCTCGCCCTCGAACCCGACCGGGTCGGTGTACTCCGCCGAGCAGACGAAGGCCATCGGCGAGTGGGCGCTCGAGCACGGCATCTGGGTCATCAGCGACGAGATCTACCAGGACCTCGTCTACGACGGCGTCCGGTTCACCGGCGTCCTCGAGGCCGTCCCTGCCCTCGCGGACACGACGATCCTCGTCAACGGGGTCGCGAAGACCTACGCGATGACCGGCTGGCGCGTCGGCTGGTTCATCGGCCCGGCGGACGCGGTCAAGGCCGCGTCGAACCTGCAGTCCCACCTCTCGAGCAACGTCTCGAACGTCTCGCAGCGCGCCGCGATCGCCGCACTCGACGGCCCGCAGGAGCCCGTGACGGCCATGCGCGAGGCCTTCGATCGACGCCGCCGCGCGATCGTGGAGGGGCTCAACGCGATCCCGGGCTTCAACACGCCAACGCCGAAGGGTGCCTTCTACGTCTACCCCGACGTCACGGCGCTGCTCGGCCGCGAGTGGGCCGGTTCCACCCCGACGACGACCCTCGAGCTGGCGGACCTCATCCTCGAGCACGCCGAGGTCGCGGTCGTCCCCGGCGAGGCCTTCGGCCCCTCCGGCTACCTCCGCCTGTCCTACGCGCTCGGCGACGACGACATCGCCGAGGGCGTGTCGCGGCTGGCGAAGCTCTTCAGCTAGCGGATCGCACACCACGACGCAGATCGCGCCCCGTCACGACGGGGCGCGATCTGCGTCCAGCGGATGCCGCGCCGTCCGGCGCACCGCCCTGGAGGCACGGCTCGGCTCACGAGGTCGGCCAGCGACGAGGGTCAGCGCTGACGGTCAGCCCCCGGCGAGCAGGTCGCCCACCACGACCGGCTCCGGCACGAGCGTGACGCCGAAGCGGTTGAGCACGGTCACCTGCACGTACCGCGCCAGTTCGGCGACCTGCGCTGCCGTCGCGCCGCCGCGGTTCGTCAGCGCGAGGGTGTGCTTCGAGGAGATCGCGGCGCGCGACCCGGGGACCGCGTACCCGCGGTGGACGCCCGCGTGCTCGATGAGCCACGCGGCGCTGAGCTTCACGTCGTCGCCGGCGGGCCAGCGCGGCGCGTCGGCGGGCAGGGACTCGGCGAAGGCCGCGGACACGATCGGGTTCGTGAAGAACGACCCGGCGCTCCACGTGTCGTGGTCGTCACCGTCGAGCACCATGCCCTTCGACGCCCGGAGGCGGAGGACTTCGTCGCGCACCGTCGCCGGCGCCACCCGCGTGCCGAGCTCGACGCCGAGCGAGCCGGCGAGCTGCGCGTACCGGACGGGCACGCCGTCGTCGCTCGCGGTGCCGAGCCGGAACTCGACGGTGAGGACCACGCCCCGTCGCCCGTGCTTCAGCGTGGACGAGCGGTAGCCGAGCGCCAGCTCGGCCGCGGGCACCCACGCGCGCTCCCCCGTCGACGCGTCGAGGAACTCGATCCGGGTGAGCACGTCGGACAGCTCGACCCCGTAGGCGCCGATGTTCTGCACGGGGGCGGCACCGACGGTGCCCGGGATGCCGCTGAGGGCCTCCAGGCCGGTCCAACCGTTCGCCACGGTCTGCGCGACGAACGCGTCCCACGGTTCCCCGGCCGCCACGTGGACGGTGACGCCGTCGGCGTGCTCGCCGGGGTAGTCCGACCGCACCACCTCGACGCCCCGCGTCCTGACGAGCACGACCGTTCCGTCGAACCCGGTGTCGGCGACGAGGAGGTTGCTCCCGCCACCGACCACCAGCCAGTCCTCGTCCTGCCAGGCGGTGTGCGCGTGCGCGACGAGCTCGTCGGTGGTCACAGCGGTGAGCAGCGTGCTCGCGGGACCGCCGACGCGGAGCGTCGTGAGGTCGGCGAGGACGGCGTCCGTCACGGTCAGCGGAACGCCACCGTGACCTGCGCCTTGCCGAGCACGGTCTGCCCGGCGGCGGTCACGGTGAGGTCGATGCGCTGCGGACGGCCCGCGTCGTCCACGGTGCCGACCTTGGCCACCACGCCGACGGTCGCGCCGTCCTGCGGGTCGACGACGACGGGACGGGTGAACCGGACACCGTAGCGTGCGACCCAGCCGCGGTCGCCGAGCCACTCGGCGACCGGCTGGACGGCGAGGCCCATGGTCAGCATGCCGTGCGCGAGCACACCGGGCAGCCCCACCGAAGCGGCGACGTCGTCGCGGTAGTGGATCGGGTTGAAGTCACCCGAGGCGCCGGCGTACCGGACGAGCGAGTCGCGGGTCACGTGCACCTCGCGCTCGGCGACGACCGTGCCGACCGCGACGGCGGTGTCGGCCTCTCCGTGCTGGACGTGGGTGCTCATGCGTCATCTCCCCGGACGACGAGGGTGGACGTGGCGGTGACGACGTGCTCGCCGGACGCGTCGACCACGGTGGACTCGGCGGTGACCATGGCGTTGCCGCCGAGGGTCTTCACGCTCGTCACGGTCAGCGTCGCGGTGAGCTCGTCGCCGGCGACGATCGGACGGTCGTACGTGAACGCCTGCTCCCCGTGCACGACGCGCGAGAAGTCGATGCCGGCGTCGGGCTCGGCCAGGAGCTGCGCGAGCGTCGCTTCCTGCACGACGACCGCGAAGGTCGGCGGGGCCACGACGTCGTCGTAGCCGGCGGCGCGGGCGGCCTCGGGCTCGTGGTGGATCGGGTTGGTCGCGAACACGGCACGGGAGAACTCACGCACCTTCTCGCGACCGACCAGGTACGGCTGGGCCGGCGGGAACGTCCTGCCGACGAGCTCGGGGTTCACAGACACGTCCGGCAGTCTACCGAGCGCCGTCCGACATCCCTGTTTCCATGAGTACGCATCGGCTATGCTGCTGCAGCGGCGTCGGGGGGTGCCGCTCGCGCTCGGGGAGGGAGCAGCCATGGAGGCACGGACGGAGTACGCGGTCCACACCGGGGACCGACGCACGGCGATGGAGGTGGCCGGGGCCGCACTGCGACGGAGCGGCCACGAGGTCACCTCCACCGGCGGGACCATCACCGCGACGAGCGGGAACCGGTTCCTCACGATCCTCCTCGGCGCGCTCGTCCACCCGTCCCGGGAGTTCCGCCGCTACGAGGTCTCGACGACCGTCACCGGCACGTCCACCACGATCACGGTCCGTCCCGCGGGGCACGGCACCGCGGTCGCCGGGGGGACGATCGGTACCGAGCGTCGGCGGGCCGCGTGGCGTCAGGTCACCGGGAGCGTCGAGACGGCGCTGCGGGCGGCCGGGGTGCTCGTCGGGCGGACGGACCACGGGTACCACTGAGCGCACGGGCCGGCCCGTTCACCCGTCGCCGAGGTGGTCTCGCTGCCACCGGAGGGGCGGCGACCCCACGATCGCCCGGAACACCTGGTGGTACGCGCTCGACGAGCCGAAGCCGGCACGGGTGGCGATCTCCCCGGAGCCGAGGTCGGTCGTCAGCAGGAGCCGCTGCGCCTCGGCGACGCGGTGCTGGGCGAGGAACGCCGTCACGGTCGTGCCGAACACCGACCGGAAGACCGCCGCGGCGCGGTTGGGGTGCAGGTGGACCGCCGCAGCCACGTCGGCGACCCGGACGTCCGCGCCGGCGTGGTCGGCGATGTAGGCGGCCATCGTGGCCGCACGTCGGAGCGCGATCGAGCTGTTCGGCTCGGCGGCGCGGCGGGGAGCCCAGTCACCGCGCGACATCCTGACCAGGAGCGCCTGCACCTCGAGCTCTGCTGCCCGACGACGCGCGGCGTCCCCGGAGTGGAGGTCGGACGCCCAGCGGTCGAACGCCGCTCCGAGGTCCGGAGCGTCCTCGGGCACGCCCCCGATGAGCACCCCGCCGTCGAGCAGGCGGCCACGGACGTCCGCGGGCAGACCCCACGAGGCGAACTGCGCGAACGGGATCGTGACGAACGCCAGCGGGTGCCGATCGTCCAGGTCGACCAGCTGGTGGGGCTTCGCACCCCAGAAGGCGAACGGCGTCCCAGGCGGCAGCGTCGACACCCGACCGCCGGAGTCGTAGGTCAACGGCGACCGGCAGTAGTTGACCTCGACGTCGTTGTGCGCATGCGGAACGGCCATCGTCGTCGACCTTCCGCGCCACGCCGAGAAGCCGAAGGTGTTGCCGTGCAGGCGAGGTTCGGGCGGTGACGCGGACACGGGTGGATTCCTGGATTCCTCGGCGTGGATCGCGGAAGACTTCCGCGATCCACCACCTTAGCGTCGCACCTGACCACTCCCGCCGATGACCAGGGCGGGACCACCCTCTCGAGGAGGTACCCGATGACCATCACGAACGCCCCGGCGTCCGACCGGAACCCGACCGCGCCACTGCCCGACCGGAACCGACCGCTCCGGCACGAGGCCCACCACCTCACCCCGGAGGAGGTGGCGCACTTCGACGAACACGGGTACGTGATCCTGCGGGGCCGGATCCGCGGGCCGCTCCTCGAGAAGCTGCAGGCGGCGAGCACCCGGTGGATCGCCGACGGCCACGCGCTCGATGACGAGCAGGCCGGGAACGGCGACTACGACTTCGCCACCCGCCCCTCCGGTCGGGTGCTCTTCCGCATCAACTACCTGCACGACAAGCACGAGCCCGCGTCGCTCGAGCTGCTGGGCAGCCCGGAGGTGCTCGGGATCGCCGAGAGCCTCGCCGGACCCGACTTCGTCCCGACCTACGAGTCACGCGTCTTCAAGAACACCGGTGACGGCGCCCCGATCGACTGGCACCAGGATGCCGTGCACCCGAGGACCGACCGCATCTTCAACGTGGACGTCTACCTCGACGCGAGCCGCAAGGGCGCCGGGTCGCTCCGCGTCGCCCCGGGCTCGCAGAAACAGGTGGTGGACGTGTGCGCACTGCAGGACGAGTACGGCTGGGACGCCCCGGGCGTGGTGCAGACGGAGCTCGAGCCGGGCGACGTCCTCGTCCACGACGTCATGCTGGTGCACGGTTCCGAAGCGACCCTCGCGAACGCCCTCCGCCGGACGGTGTACTACGAGTTCCGCTCCGCCCAGCAGATCCTGGCCGAAGGGCCCTGGGACGCAGCCTTCGTCGACCAGCGACTCCGGTTGGTGGCACTCGGACTCGACGAGTGGCGGCGGCAGCACCCCGGGAGCGACGGGTTCGCCTGGAACGTCAGCAGCGAGTTCGCCCCACGGATGAGCGACGACCGGGACGCGGAACTGCGAGTCGCCCACGGCGTGCACTCGCCCGGTTCGTACTGCAGCGCCGGCAGCGTCGCGACCAAGCCGACCGGGCGTCCCGTCTGACGGGCCGAGCGGTTCAGTGACGCGCTCCGGTCCGGATCCGACGCGACCCGGACCGGAGCGCCGGCGCGTCCGGCCCGACCGGCCCTTCCCTCCCCGGGCCCTCCTCGTCCTCGACGGCGGACGTCCGGCGGCGGTAGGCCGACGGGGTCGTCCCGACGGCCGTCCGGAAGCGCTCGTGGAACTGGCTGGTCGAGCCGAACCCCGCGGCGAGCGCAACGTCCGCGACCGGGAGTCGGGTCGACACCAACAGCCGCTGCGCCTCGGCCACCCGGCACCGCGCGAGGTAGCCACCGATGCTCGTGCCCGTCACCCGCTTGAACAGGGCCATCGCGTGGCCCGGGTGCAGGTGCACGCTCGCGGCGACGTCCGCGACCCCCACCGGCTCGGCGAAGTGCGCGGCGACGAACGCGGCCATGGCCGCGACGTGCTCGGTCGTGCCCGGGCTCGCCGGCGCCGTCCCCCGGCCGAGGTCGTCGGCCAGGGACACCCGCCGGACGAGCGCCTCCACCTCCGTGCGGGCGGTGTGGTCGACGAACGCGGGAGGACGCCCCAGCTCGCGTGACCACCGAGCGAACCGGTCGGCAGCGGCCCCCGGCGCCTCGAGACCGACCACCGTCTCCGGGATCACGACGTGGCCGCCGAGGAGCGCCGAGACGAACGCGTCGGGCAGCCCCCACGCCAGGAACACCGGCAGCGGCACCGTCAACCAGGAGACCCGCGTCCCGGGCTCGACGTCGATGAGCTGGTGGGGGCGCGCCGCCCAGAAGAGCGCGATCCGGTCGGCGGGGATCCGGGTCCGGACGCCGTTGAGCAGGTAGGTGACGTCGGCGGCACCGAGGTGCAGTTCGACGTCGTCGTGCCGGTGCGCCGCGGTCATCGGCCCGGGCTCGTCGACCGCGGCTGCGAAGCCGAAGGAGTGCTCCGTGGTGGTCACCACACGAGTATCCCGGAGTTTCCGCCGACGGAGTGGGACGACATCCGGCGGGATCGTTCCTAGCGTGGAGGTCATGCCCATCGCACAGCCCTGCTCCGTCTCCCGCCGCGACTACCGCTGGCACTGGAGTCCGGACACCGACCACTTCACGCTCCACGACCGCCGCGGGCTGCTCGTCCTCGAGGCCCCGCTGCAGCCCGCCGTCCTCCTCGACCGGGGACCGACGACTCCCGGGTCGGTCCGCCGCACCGACCTCACGACGATCGGCGACGGCGACGACGGGCAGGCCGAGCTCCTCACCGTGGAGTACGAGGGCGTCAACGGCGCCGACCGGCTGACGGTCCGGGTCCGGCTCGCGGACGACGGGATCTGGTTCGACGCACCGGGGTACGGGTCCGACCGGGAGGCCGAGGTCGTGTCGGTGCTGGCGTTCGCCGAGTGGTCCGAGGAGGGTCCGCTGCCCGGCGTGCAGAGCGACTCGATCGTGCACCCGGGGGCGAGCGAGTCGTCCGCCCTCGGTCCGGTCATCCCGGCGCAGCTCCGCCTCGACCTCACCACGTGGCTCGGGCGGGGGTCGAACGACTGCGACGACATCGTGGCCGCGCAGTGGGGGCTCCCGGTGCACTACGTCGCGGGGTTCAGCATCGAGGGGTCGATGTGTGAGCGGGGCGCGCTGACCCGCGGGTTGTCGGCGTCGTGGTGCCTCGGGCTCACCGCCGTGCCCGCGGGTGACCTCCTGCTCCGGCACCGGCGTGGCCGCACGAGCCCGTGGCTGCGGACCCACTCGGACCTGTGGCACCAGTGCACGACCGGCGGCGAGTCGCTCGAGGTCGGGGCGTCCTGGGTGCTGACGGTGGCCGACACCTACGACGACGCCGTCCGCGCGTACTACCGCGCGCTCCGCGATCGCGGGACGGTCCGGCCCCGGGAGCGGTCCGCCCGCCAGCTGGAGACGCTCGGCAAGGCCCAGTTCAACACGTGGGGTGCCCAGTGCGCCGCAGGGACCGCCCTCGACCGGTTCGACCAGGGCGCCCTCGAGTCGATCTACGACGACGTGCGTGCGAGCGGCATGCGTCCGGGGGTCTTCGTGATCGACGACAAGTGGGAGGGCGAGTACGGGCTGCTCGAGCACGACGAGGAGCGGTTCCCGCACTTCGAGCGGTTCCTCGACCGTGTGCGGGCCGACGGGGTCGAGGTGGGGCTGTGGGCGGCGTTCCTCCGGTGCGACGACCCGGCCTCGCACGGGCTGTCGCCGGAGCACATGCTCTGCGACGCCGACGGCGTGCCGGTGCGGCGGGGCAACCACGACCACTCGTACTTCCTGTTCGACGTGTCCCGGGAACCGGTTCGTGCACGACTGGCGGCACGGGCCCGGGCGTTCGTGGAGCGGTACCGGCCGAGCGTCGTGAAGTTCGACTTCGGCTACGAGCTCCCGGCGCTCGTCAACGCGGCACCCGCGAACCGTGCCTGGGGCGGCGAGCTCCTGCTCGTCCGTGCCCTCGAGCTCGTCATCGGCGCCATGCGCGAGGTCGACCCCGACATCGTGGTCATGTACTACAACCTGTCGCCGCTCCTGACCGACCACGTCGACCTGCACTCGACCGACGACATGTACCTCAACGCGGACGAGTACCACGCCGAGGCGAACCGGCGACTGTTCTTCAGCTCGATCCTCGGCGAACTCGGCGTGCCGAGCTACGGCAGCGGTGGCTACGACTGGCTCGAGATGGGCGACATCTGGCTCGACACGGCCGTGTTCGGCCCCATCGGCTCCCTGGGCGCCTTCCACGGCGACCCCCGGGACTCCGCACCCTCCAGCCTCGACATCGCCCGCTACAACGGACTCGCGACCCTCACCCGCCCGACGACGACCTTCACCGTGCGCCCGCTGACGCCGGCGTACCTCGGCGGCTCGACCGGCGCCCGCTCGGCCTCGTGGGCACGGTATGAGGGTGACGCGATGACCGGGCTCGTCGCACGACCGGGCCGCCTCGACGGCAGCGGCGTCTCTCGCCACCAGGACGTCCTCCGCACGGCCGCACGGGTCGCCGTCCTCAGCCGGACGGACGACCCGCTCGGGACCACCGCGGCGCTCGGCCTCGTGACGCTCGACCCGGACCCGGTGGAGATCCTGCGCCCGGACGCCCGTCGGCTCGTCGCCGTCGCGCACGCCGCCGACGGCAGCTGCGCCAGCCTCCCCGTCGAGCGGACCTCGGAGGGCTTCCGGTTCACCCCGGTCGCGATCAACGACGGCGGATCACCGATCGAGTGGACCGAGGTGCTCGTCGACTGACGGAGGCGGGGCGGGACGCGAGAACGGCGGCTGGGATCCAGCCGCCGTTCTTCGGTGTTCGGTTCGTTCGGTGTTCGATTCGTGTAGCGAGGGCGGGACTTGAACCCGCGACACCACGATTATGAGCCGTGTGCTCTAACCAACTGAGCTACCCCGCCAGAGATCCGGAGCCGAAACGTGCTCCGGGTCGGAGCCCCGAGTCAGGATTGAACTGACGACCCCTTCCTTACCATGGAAGTGCTCTACCACTGAGCTATCGGGGCGATGTGCCGCGAACGGCACCACACGAGAGTAGCAGACTCACGACGGTCATCCGGAACCGGGTCGGACGCCCGGGCGTGCCGTCGCGGGGCCCGCTAGTTCGCGTTCTGCTCGAGCCACGCGAGCGGGTCCACGGGGACCCCGCCGACGTGGATCTCGAGGTGCAGGTGCGGCCCGGTCGAGTTGCCGGTGCTGCCGACCTCGCCGAGTTCGTCGCCGACGTGCACCTGCTGGCCGGTGACGACCTTGAAGGTGCCGTCCTTCATGTGGCCGTAGACGCTGACGAACTGCTTGCCGTCGACGTCGTGCGTCACCCAGACGTCGTTGCCGAAGCCGCCGTCGTTCGCCTGGACCTTCGTCACGACGCCGTCCGCGACGACCCGGATCGGTGTGCCCTCGCCCGGGGCGAAGTCGACACCCATGTGGTTCGTCGAGCAGAACGAGCAGCCGGCGACCTGGCGACCGCCGAACCCGGAGGTGATCGGCACGCCGGTCAGGAACGGCCACTGGATGGTGCCCGCTGCGTCGTTCGTGAACGCCGACGAGTCGGTGTTGGCGTACTGCGTGGCGTCGGAGACCGTGTACTGGTCGCGCGAGGTCGAACCGTCCGCGGCTTCACCGACGCTGAGCGACTGGGCGCTGCCGGACGCCGCCGCGCGGGCCGCGGTGGAGCCGGCCTCGGGCGTGTAGAGCGCCTGTGCGGGCAGCGACGTGGAGACGACCAGGCCGGCGACGAACAGGAGAGCGCCGACCGCGGTGACGCGGGACGCGGTCCGACGGAACGCGGTCCCCGTGGGCGCCGGTGTCGTCCGCACCGGTGTGGCGGGTGCGCTCGCGGTGCGCTGCACGCGGGTCACCGGGCGTGCGGGCGCGGTGACCGGCCGACGACCGTGCACCGGCGTGGGCCGGCGGGCGGCACGAACCCGGCCCTCGGGCCGGTCGGCGTGCGGGCGTCGGGCTGCGCTCGACCCGGCGGCCGAGGGGCGCGTCGCGGGTGCCGCAGCAGCGGACGGACCGACGACCGGGGACGACGGTGCGGGCGGCGTGATCGGCCCGGCCTCGGACGCAGGCATCCCGGCCCCCGCCGCCGGCATCGCGGGCGAGGCGGGCGCCAGGTCGAGCGGCGACGCGGGAGCGGTGGCCGTCACCGGGGCGCCGACGATCGCGGCGAACTCGTCGGTCGTCCCGACGGGCGCCTGGGTGCGTGCAGCGGCTCGCTCGGCCTCGATGCGCGCTCGTCGGGTCAGGTGGACGACCGGGGTCGGTGCGTCGACGGTGACGTCGGTCGGTGCGGGCGGCGTGGAGGCGTGGGGCATGCGTTCGGTGCGGGTCCTGATCGGGGTGCGTGCGGCGCCCGTTGGTAACGAGCGGGTAACGGAACTCCTGAACGGTAGCAAAGGACACCTCCGCCCGCCAGTCGCGGGCCCGCTTCGGAGGTGCCCCCGGTCCGGGGGTGTCGACGTCGTCAGGACGCTCCCACCCCGAGCCCGGCGGCCTCCGCCCGGTGCAGGAGGGCCTCCAACTCGTCTGCGATGCCGGGGCTGGCGAACAGGAACGACCGCGTGTCGCCGGCCTGCCAGGACCGCACCTCGGCACCGGCCGCAGCGGCGACGATCGAGCCGGCCGCCATGTCCCACGGGTTGATCCCCCGCTCGTAGTAGGCGTCGACCGTGCCGTCGCCGACCGCACAGCAGTCGAGTGCCGCCGATCCCCCGCGCCGGACGTCACGGACGCTCCCGATGAGCTCCGCCAGCACGGCGACCTGCCCGCGGCGACGCTCCGCGGTGTACGCGAACCCCGTGGCGAGCAGCGTCTCGGCGAGGGACGCCGGTGCGCTGGCCGAGATCGGTGTGCCGTCACGGAGCGCGGTCCCGCCGGCGACCGCCCGGAACACCGTCCCCGTGGCCGGCGCGATCACGACCCCGGCGACCGGCTCCCACGTCGCGGGATCAGGGGCGCCGCGGACCACGCCGATGCTCACCGCGTAGTCCGGACGGCCGTAGAGGTAGTTAACCGTGCCGTCGATCGGGTCGACCACCCACGTGAAGCCGCTCGTCCCGTCCGTGACACCGGCTTCCTCGCCGAGCACCGCGTCCTCGGGTCGCGCCTCGGCGATCCGGCGCCGGACGAGGTCCTCGACCTCGCGGTCCGCTGCGGTCACGACGTCGACGATGCTCGACTTCCGGTCGGCGACCTCGACGCCCTCGGCACGACGGCGGGCTGCCAGGGCGGCGGCCTCACGGGCGATGGACTCGGCGAGGTCGGCGAACGCGGACGGTGTGGGATCGGAGGTCATGCCCCCATCCTGCCCGCGAACGACGAAGCCCCCTCCGAGGAGGGGGCGTTCATCGTGTGGCAAGTGAGGGATTCGAACCCCCGAAGGCTACGCCGGCTGATTTACAGTCAGATCCCTTTGGCCGCTTGGGTAACTTGCCATCGCGCACCCGACCCGTGTGATCACCAACCGGAGGCGCGCAGAACAGCATAGCCGATGCGCGGGGGTGGTCTCGACCACCCCGTCGACGTCGGCCGTCCTGCGGTCCTGAACCGTGCCTCCAGGCCGCCGATAGGCTGTCCCGCATGGCAGACAGTTCCTTCGACGTGGTGAGCAAGGTCGACAAGATGGAGGCGGAGAACGCCGTCAACCAGGCGGCCAAGGAGATCGAGCAGCGCTACGACTTCAAGGGCGCCGGCGCGTCGATCGCGTTCAGCGGTGAGGACGTCCTCATCAAGGCGAACTCCGAGGAGCGTGCGCGTGCCGTGCTCGACGTCCTCCAGTCGAAGGCGATCAAGCGCAGCATCAGCCTCAAGAGCCTCGACGCCGGCGACCCGTTCCCCTCGGGCAAGGAGTTCCGCATCGAGGTGAAGTTCAAGAACGGCATCGAGCAGGACGTCGCGAAGAAGATCGGCGCGTTCCTCCGTGCCCAGGCCCCGAAGAGCGTGAAGAGCCAGATCCAGGGCGACGAGCTCCGGGTGTCCTCGAAGAGCCGCGACGACCTCCAGAACACGATCCAGCTGCTGAAGGGCGAAGAGTTCGATGTGCCGCTGCAGTTCGTGAACTTCCGCTGACGCCCGCGTCCGACTGAGCCGACGACGACACCGTGGAGCACTGGCTCTCCGTCACGATCACGGTCCTGCTGGTCCTCCTGGACCTCGCGATCCGTGTCTTCTCGATCATCTACGTCCCGATCGACCGCAAACCGCAGACCGCGACGGCCTGGCTGCTCGCGATCTTCCTGATCCCGTACATCGGGTTCATCGTCTTCCTCGTCATCGGCTCGACGAAGCTCCCCCGGGACCGCCGGGAGAAGCAGGCGGAGATCAACCAGTACATCCTCGACCAGACCGAGGGCATGGACCGCGTCCGCAAGGACCACCCGTGGCCGCCGTGGCTCGAGAGCATCGTCGCGCTGAACCGCGGGCTCGGGTCGATGCCGCTCGTCGGGGGCAACTCCGCCGAGCTCTACCCCGACTACGACGAGTCGTACGCCGAGATGACGCGCGCGATCGACCAGGCACGGCGCTTCATCCACGTCGAGTTCTACATCGCGACCCTCGACGACACGACCCGGCCGTTCTTCGAGGCGCTGGCGCGTGCGCAGTCCCGCGGCGTGACCGTGCGGTTCCTGCTCGACCACTGGGCGAGCCGCGGGTACCCGGACTACAAGGACACCCTCGCGTTCCTCGACCGCGCCGGGATCGAGTGGCACCTCATGCTGCCGCTCAAGCCGCTGCAGGGGAAGTTCCAGCGGCCGGACCTCCGGAACCACCGCAAGATCATGGTCATCGACGGGTCGGTGGCGTTCACCGGGTCGCAGAACCTCATCGACAAGTCCTACGACCTCGAGTCGCACAAGAAGCGACACATGGCGTACAAGGACCTGTTCGCGCGGTTCGAGGGGCCGGTCGTCGCCGGCCTCAACGCGCTGTTCGTGACCGACTGGTACAGCGAGACCGACGAGCTGCTCCTCCGCGAGAGCGATCCCGTCCAGCGGGCCGACCGTGGCGACGCGCTCGACTGCCAGGTGGTGCCGTCCGGACCGGGCTTCGACGGCGAGAACAACCTGCGACTCTTCAACGCGCTCCTCTACTCGGCGCAGCAGAAGGTGTCGATCACCTCGCCGTACTTCGTCCCCGACGACTCGATGCTCTACGCCATCACGACGACGGCGCAGCGCGGGGTGGAGGTCGAGCTCTTCGTCGGCGAGATGGGCGACCACGCGATGACGTGGCACGCCCAGCGCTCCTACTACGAGGGGCTGCTCCGCGCCGGGGTCAGGATCTGGCTCTACCGTGCCCCCACGATCCTCCACGCGAAGCACTTCACGATCGACGACGAGGTGGCGGTGATCGGGTCGAGCAACATGGACATGCGCTCGTTCAGCCTCAACCTCGAGGTGTCGGTCATGGTGCGGGGCAGTCGCTTCGTCGACGCCCTCCGCGAGGTCCAGGACGCCTACAAGGAGCACAGCTTCGAGCTGACGCTCGAGTCGTGGGTGGACCGACCGCGGCGGTCCAAGGTGCTCGACAACGTCGCGCGGCTCACGGCAGCGCTGCAGTAGCGGTCGGCCGGGAGGCGCGGGCCGCGTCCGACGCGTCGGCCTGCGCCCGCGCGCGGTCGCGCCGCCCGGGTCCCTCGCACGGTGCGAGGCGCCGGGCGCAGCGTGCGAGGTTTCGCGCACGGTGCGAGGGCGCGAGCCCCGCACGATGTGGGAAACCTCGCACCGTGCGTACGGGCGGCGCCGCCCTCGCACGGTGCGAGGGGCGAGGCGCCGCGTGCGAGGTTTCGCGCACGGTGCGAGGGCGCGAGCCCCGCACGATGTGGGAAACCTCGCACCGTGCGTACGGGCGGCGCCGCCCTCGCACGGTGCGAGGGGCCGGCCGCAGCGTGCGAGGTTTCGCGCACGGTGCGAGGGCGCGAGCCCCGCACCGTGTGGGAAACCTCGCACGGTCCGTACGGGCGGCGCTCGCCTCAGCGGGTGAGCGGGACGAGGTCGGTCAGGCGGGCGAGCAGCCGCTCGAGCGGCCCTCGTCCGAAGAACGTCCGCCAGGTCATCGCGAAGAGCACCGAGCCGATCGCGAACCACCACCAGGCAGCCGCGCTCTGCGGGTACTCCGGCAGCAGCGCGATCACGACCAGGTGGAACGCGTACACCGACAGCGGCATCGCTCCGACGGCCACGAGCGGGAACGCCACCCGCCGCACCGTCCGGCCGCGACCGTCGACGAGCAGGCAGCAGAGCGCCGTCACCGCGACCGCGACCCCGGCCGTCCCCACGACGTCGACCACGGACGACGAGTGGTCGCGCGGCGAGAGGAACTCCTGCGCGAGGGCCTGTGCGGGCGTGCTGCCGTCGGGCGAGTAGGGCACTCCCGGGAAGGACAGCCACGCGGCGTCGGCGGGCACCGGCGCGAGGGCGTTCCCGACGACGTACGCGGCGACGGCGACCAGAGCGCCGGACGCGAGCAGCGCTGCCTGGGTGATCCGCGCCTCTCCCCACGGGCTCGGCCTGGACGCCGCTGGCGCGTCACCCGGGAACCGGCAGCGGGGACCCAGGCCGCCCGCCCGCGCGACCGCGAGCCCGACCAGCACGTACGCCAGGAAGGTGACCACGGGGTACACCAGGCCGAGCTGCACCTCCCACATGCCCGCGTCCGCGTACAGGGGCACGACCGCGAGCGCGACGACGGGTGACGCCACGGCGCACGCTCCTGCGAGGACGAGCAGCCAGCGGACGCGGACGCGGAGCACCGGGACGGCGAGGAGGAACAGCGCGCCGTAGGTCGGCAGGATCACGTACACGGGCGTGTCGAGAGCCATCAGCAGGAGTCCGACGCCGACGACGGCGAGCGCACGGATCGCCAGTCGGGCGCGGACGCGGCCGATCAGGGGCGGCCCGGGCGGCCGCGTCCGTCCGCTCGTGAGCCCGATCGACACCCCGGCGAGGACCGCGAAGAGCGAGGACGACCGTCCGTGTGCCACGGCGGCCCAGGTCGACGGGTCCGACCAGTCCACGGCCTCCGGGACGTCCGCGACGTGGGTCGCGATCATGCCGAGCAGCGCGAGGGCACGGGCGACGTCGACGCCCTGGAGTCGGGGACCGGACGCGGGCACGCCCCGCACCGGGTCGGGCGGTACGGGGCGTGCTGCGGTGGTCACGGCGGGGGCTGCCCTCAGCTCGTCGACGCCGTCGTCCGACCGAGCGACACGTCGATCATCTCGTCGCGCGGGACGACCTTGATCCGCTCACGCCCGGCGGCCTCGCCGAGGGCGAGTTCGTGTGCGTCGAGGTTGTGCCAGCCGTCGAGGTCCGTGAACGCGACGCCACGCTCGCGGAGCAGGTTGGGCACGGCCTCCTCCGACGGGTCCTCCGGCGTCCACCACGAGGCCTGGTCGTTGACGATGTGCTGGACGGTCTCCATCGCGTCGGACTTGGTGTGTCCGATGAGGCCGACGGGGCCACGCTTGATCCACCCCGTCGCGTACACGCCGGGGAGCCGGTGACCGTCCTCGCTGAGGACCTGCCCCTCGCGGTTCGGGATGACGCCCTGCCGCTCGTCGAACGGCACACCCGGCAGGGGTGACCCGAAGTAGCCGACGGCGCGGTACGCGGCCTGGATGGCGACCTCGCGGACCTCGCCGGTGCCCTCGACACCACCCTGTCCGTCCGGCCGTGTGCGCTCGTACCGGATCGCCGCGACGTGCCCGCGCTCGTCGGCGACGAGCTCGAGGGGCCTCGCGTAGAAGTGCAGGTGCAGGCGTCGGCTCGCCTGCCCGACCTCACGCTCGCGCCACTGGTTCAGGACACGGTTCATGACCATGACCTGCTTGTTGGTCTGGATGGCGGTGAGCGACGCCTCGTCGTGGTCGAAGTCCTCGTCGTACACGATCATGTCGACGTCGCGGAGCTCCCCCAGCTCGCGGAGCTCGAGCGGCGTGAACTTCACCTGTGCGGGTCCGCGGCGACCGAACACGTGGACGTCGGTCACCGGGCTCGTCTTGAGGCCCTGGTACACGTTGTCCGGGATCTCGGTCGGCAGGAGGTCGTCGGCGTGCTTCGCGAGGATGCGCGACACGTCGAGGGCGACGTTCCCGTTGCCGATGACCGCGACGCTCTCGGCGTCGAGCGGCCAGGTGCGCGGCACGTCCGGGTGCCCGTCGAACCAGCTCACGAAGTCGGCGGCGCCGAACGAGCCCTCGAGGTCGACCCCGGGGATGTCGAGGTCGGCGTCCTTGATCGCACCGGTCGAGAAGACCACCGCGTTGTAGTGCTGCTTGAGGTCGTCGAGCGTGATGTCCTCGCCGAAGCGGACGTTGCCGAACAACCGGACGACCCCGCGGTCGAGCACGTCACGCAGCGCGTTGATGATGCCCTTGATGCGGGGGTGGTCGGGGGCGACGCCGTACCGGACCAGGCCGTACGGGGCGGGGAGCTGTTCGAACAGGTCGATCGACACGTCGTAGCCGTGCGCCTCGCGCAGGAGGATGTCCGCGGCGTAGATGCCGGCGGGGCCGGCGCCGACGATGGCGAGTCGGAGGGTGGGCACTGATCGTCTCCAGTTCGTTCGGGTGGGGTGCTCCCGGGGCCGCTGGTGGGTGGCTCGTGGTGCGGTGGCGCGGGTCAGCGGCTCCGGTCGACGACGGACTCCGCGAACCGGGTGAGCGCCTTCTTCACGGTGCCGTCGGGCAGCGGCGCGAGGGCGTCGACCGCTTCCTCGGCCCACCGTACGGCGATCGCACGCGTCGCCGTGGTCGCCTCGTGGTCGCGCAGTGCCGCCACGGCGGACTGGTACGGCGCCGAGTCGACCGCGTCGTCCGGGGCACCCTTCACGTCGTGCTCGATGCGGTGCAGGAGCGCGTCGGCATCGGGGTCGGAGGCGGCGAGTGCCCGGAGGTGCAGGAGCGGCAGCGTGTCGACGCCGGCGCGGAGGTCGTTGCCGGCGATCTTGCCCGTGCGGTCCCCCGCCGGGGCCAGGTCGATCACGTCGTCGACGAGCTGGAAGGCGACGCCCACCTTCTCGCCGAAGACCGCGACGGGTTCGAGGTAGGCGCGGTCGGCGCCGGAGAACAGGATGCCGGCGCGGGCCGCGGTCGCGATGAGCGAACCGGTCTTGTCGCTGAGGACCTGGATGTAGTGCGCGACGGCGTCCTCGCCTTCGCGGGGTCCGGTGGTCTCGTGGAGTTGTCCGAGGCACAGCCGCTGGAAGGTCTCCGCCTGCATGCGGATGCCCTCGACGCCGAGGTCCGCCGTGATGAGGCTCGCCCGGGCGAACAGCAGGTCCCCCGTGAGGATCGCCACGTTGTTGCCGTAGGTGACGTGCGCCGCCGGGACACCGCGACGGACCGGTGCCTCGTCCATGACGTCGTCGTGGTAGAGCGACGCGAGGTGCGTGGTCTCGATGCTCACCGCAGCCTTCACGACCTCGTCGGTGACACCCCGGCCGAGCTGCGCGATCAGGAGCGTCAGCGTGGGCCGGATGCGCTTGCCGCCGGCCGCGAGCAGGTACCGGCTCGTGGTGTCCGCGAGGGTGTCCGCGGAGTGCATCGCCTCCTCGAGCGCGTGCTCGACCACCTCGAGCCCATCGTCGACCGCGGTGATGAACCGCCGGTCGGCGGGGGACGCGAACAGCCGTTCGCCGATGCCCAGCGAGGCGCGGAGACTCGGTGCGCGACGTGCGACCGGGACGCTCGGGTTCAAGTGCTGCTCCGTACTCGGGGAGGCCCGTACTGGGGGAGGGATGGATCAGCCGTCGTGGTCGGCGGCGTCGGTGCCCGGCTGGACACGCGGCTGCTCGCCGGTGGCCTGGTGCTCGCGACGGGCCTTCGCACGCCGTGCCACCGACTCGCGGACCGTGCCCGCGACGGGCTTGCGGCCGCGGTGCAGTGCGACGATACCGGCCGTCAGGTTCCGGTAGGCGACCATCGTGAAGCCGACGCCGCGGAGCCACTGGCTGAGGACCTGCTGCTCGGGCCACGCGTCGATCGACTCGGCGAGGTAGCGGTAGGCCGCGGGGTTGCTCGACGACAGCTTCGCGACGCCGGGCAGCACCCGCTTGAGGTAGGTGCCGTAGCCGAAGCGCAGGAGCGCGATCGGCGGCGTGGAGAACTCACAGATGACGACACGGCCGCCGGGCTTGAGCACCCGGAGCATCTCGACGAGCGCCTGCTGCGGGTCGTTGACGTTGCGCAGGCCGAACGAGATGGAGACGGCGTTGAAGGTGTCGTCGTCGAACGGCAGGTGCTCGGCATCGCCCTCGACGAAGGTGATCTCCGGGTGGCGCTCCCGACCGACCGCGATCATGCCTGCGGAGAGGTCGAGCGCCGTCACCTCGGCACCCCTCTTGGCGAAGGCGGCCGAGCTCGTGCCCGTCCCGGCGGCGATGTCGAGCACCTTCTCGCCCGGCTGCGGGTCGACCGCACGGACCGTCGCGACACGCCACAGCGGGGCGTTGCCCGCGGAGAGGATGTCGTTCGTGAGGTCGTACTTCGCCGCGACGTCGTCGAACATGGCCGCCACCTCGTCCGGGCGCTTGTTCAGGTCCGCTCTGCTCACCCGAGCCATCCTAGAGGTCCGTGCTCGAGCGTTCCCGTGAGCGCGCGGCGCGTACGATCGGGGCGTGCCACGAACCACGACGGCGGCCCCGCCGCTGACGGTGTCGACCCGGATCCTCGACGACCCGGGCGCCGTCCTCCGCCACACCCTGCACGACGCCCCGCTGGCCTTCGTCCGCGGTGGGGACGGCATCGTCGGGATCGGAGAGGCGCTGCGGTTCGAGTTCACGGGCACCTCCCGGATGCGGGACGCCTCCGCCGTCTGGCGCGACGTGGTCGCCGCCGCCGAGGTCGACGACCCGGTGCAGCTCCGCGGCTCCGGGCTCGTCGCGTTCGGGTCCTTCGCGTTCGCCGACGACTCCGCGGACACGAGCGTGCTCGTCGTCCCCCGCGTCGTGGTCGGCCGTCGTCGCGGCAAGGCCTGGCTGACCGCGATCGACACCACGCCCGACCCCGCGCCGCTCGCGTTCAGCCGCACGTCGGTGCCGGTCCCCCGGGTCGGCCCGCACGTGTCGGTGGTGTTCTCCCCCGGACGCATCGACGAGGACACGTACGCGCGGAGCGTCGTGGAGGCCGTGCGACGCATCGCGGCCGGCGAGGCGCAGAAGGTCGTGCTCGCCCGCGACCTCGTGGGGACCCTGCCGGACGGTGCCGACCAGCGGGCCGTCCTGCTCGACCTCGCGGACGCCTACCCGCAGTGCGTCACCTTCGCCGTGGACGGGCTGATCGGTGCGACCCCGGAGACCCTGGCGCGGACGGACGGCACGCGGCTCTCGGCACGGGTGCTCGCCGGCAGTGCGGCACGCGGGACCGACCCGGTCTCGGACCGTGCCGCCGCCGAGGCCCTGGCGTCGAGCCGGAAGGACGTCGAGGAGCACGCGTTCGCGATCGAGAGCCTGCTGGCCGCGCTCCGACCCCTCGCGTCGGACGTGCGCGCCGACCCCGAACCCTTCCGCCTGCAGCTGCCGAACGTGTGGCACCTGGCGACCGACGTCCAGGCGACCCTCCCCGTCGGTACGACGTCGCTCGACGTCGCCGACGTCCTGCACCCCACGGCCGCCGTCGCCGGCACCCCGACCGACGTCGCCGTCCGGCTCGTGTCCGAGCTCGAGGGCGTCGACCGCGGGCGCTACGCGGGACCGGTCGGGTGGCTCGGCGCGAACGGGGACGGCGAGTGGATGCTCGCCCTCCGGAGCGCGCGGATCACCCCGGACGGCACCGTCCGGGCGTGGGCGGGCGCGGGCATCGTGGCGGGGTCGGAGCCGACGAGGGAGGTCGCCGAGACCGCGCTCAAGTTCCGGCCGATCCGGGACGCGCTCGCCTGACGCGCGCGTCGCGGCGCGACCACGCGACCGCGCACCGACTGGGGCACGGGCACCCACGCGACCGCGTACCGGCCTGGAGGCACGTGCGGACCGGCACCGCGCCTCCAGGCCGACACCCGGTTCCGCGCACACCCGGCCGTGCAGGCCGGTCGGCCGTGCCGGCCGCGCTCACTCCGCCAGCGGCACCTCGATGACGACCCGCTCCGCCGGGTCCGTCAGCACCCGCTCCAGATCGCCCCACGTCGCGGCCCGGCGGTACTCCCACCCGAGTCCCGTCACGACCCGCTCGACGTCCACGTGCTGCGGCGTGCTCATCATCCGGGTCATGTCCGCCTCCGGCGTCGTCGCCGCGACCTCGAGGCCGCGGAAGATCGCGCCGCCGCCGTCGTTGCCGACCACCACCTGCACCCGGTGCGTCCGCTCCCGCGTCCCCGTGACGAAGGCCCCGAGGTCGTGCAGGAACGTGAGGTCCCCCACGAGCACGCGGGTGGTCCCGACCGACGCCGAGGAGCGCTCGAGCGCGGCAGCGATCCCGAGGGCGGTCGACACGGTGCCGTCGATGCCGGCGAGCCCGCGGTTGGCGTGCACGCGGAGCTTCTTGCCCGGCACCCGGGCGTCCGCGACGCGGATGAGCTGCGACGCACCGAGCACGAGCCGGTCGTGCGGCCACGTCACGCCCCAGACGGCCTCGGTCAGCATGGCCCGGTCGACGGGACGCCGACGGAGCGCGACCTCGTCGCGGAGGAACCGGTTCCGTTCGGCGCGGTCCGGGGACCGCTTCGCGTCGAGGTCCGGAGCGGCGTCGCCCTCGCCGAGCAGCGCCCGGCTCGCGACCACCCAGCGGCCCACCCACGCGCGGTGGGCAGGCGTGGTCCGGCCGGTGACCCGCACGTCCGACACGACGGTGGTCACGGCGTCCGGCCGGGAGGCGCGGGCCGGGTCGTACACGTCGGCCCCCGGTGCGCGCACCACGACGGTCTCGACGTCGTCACGCTGCAGGAGCGCCGGCACCTCGCGGCTGAGCGTCGGGTGCCCGAGCACGACGGCCCGGCGCACCACTCCCCCGAACGCCGGATCGCGGAGGAGCTCACGGTAGGCGACCACGAGGTTGCGGCCGAAGTGGGCACCGCTCGACACCTCCGCGATCAGCGGGGCACCGAGCTCCCAGGCGATCCGTTCGGCGTCGGGTCCGGCGTCGTGGCCGGCGATCACGACCGTGGCCGGCTCTTCGTCGGGAGCGAGCTCCGCCAGCGGGAGGCCGGTGTGCTGGCGTCGCGTGGCGTACGCGGTGTCGACGTCAGCGTCGGGCACGGGGGCGACGACCCCCTCGGGGAGCCCGGCGGACAGCGGTTCGCGGAAGGCGAGGTTGAGCTGGACGGGGCCCGGCTGCCCCTCGTGCCCGGACGCCGCGGCCACGGTCTGTCGGGCGAGCTCCCGGGTGGTCCGGTGCAGTTCGTCGTCGGTGGTCGCTGCGGTCGGGGCCTGAACGTCGCGGACGAACGACACCGCCGGGCCGAACAGGCCGGGCTGGACGGTGGTCTGGTTGCTGCCGATGCCTCGGAGCTCCTCCGGGCGGTCGGCGCTCAGCACGATCATCGGCACGCCGGAGTGGTGCGCCTCGAGCACCGCCGGGTGCAGGTTCGCGACCGCGGTCCCGCTCGTGGTGACCACGGCCGCGGGCCGTCCGGTCTCGACCGCGAGGCCGAGCGCGAAGAAGCCCGCGGTGCGCTCGTCGAGCCGGACGTGCACGGTGGGGCCGCCAGCGCGCTCGAGTGCGACCGCGGCGAGGGCGAGCGCCTGGGAGCGGGAGCCCGGGCTCACGACGATGTCGGTGACACCGGCCCGCGCGAGGTCCTGCAGGAGCGCGACGGCGAAGTCGGTCGCCGGGCTGCGGTCAGCCGTTCGGGCGTCCGTCGTCGTCGCGGTCGTGGAACTGGTCTTCGAGGTCTCGGAGGGTTGCGTCGTCCTGGTCCTTGTCCGTGCGGGAGCGTCCCGGGGGCGTCGTCCGGCCGCCGAGGAAGTCCGGGTCGTCTTCGGGTCCACGGTACCGGGCGGCGGGCGCCGGACCCGCGGGAGCGCGGCCGAGCAGCAGCCAGAGCATCCCGCCGACGACGGGCAGGACGATCACGAGGAGGATCCAGACCCCGCGGCTGAGGGAACGCACGCGCTGGCGCGGCATCGTGGCGCAGTCGATGGCCGCCCACACCGTGAACGCCACGGCGGCGACGACGACGATCAGCCACAGTCGGACCATGCACGGAGTCTAGGCAGCGCTCCTGTGCAGCACCTGCCATGCCGGGCTTCGTACACTTGTCGGGTGAAAGCCTGGCTCCTGTACACCCTGGCCCGCCTCGGGATCTTCGCGGCCGCCCTCCTGCTGCTCCGCGTCCTGACGCCGATGCCCTGGTACTGGGCCACGATCGTCGCCGCGCTGGTCGGGCTGCTGGTGTCGTACATCGCCCTCGCGAAGCTTCGCCACCGTGTGGCGCTGAGCCTCGCCGAGCGTCGCCCGGGGCCCGCGCACGACGCCGACAGCGACTTCGAGGACGACTTCGTCGACGCCGCCGACGGCGAGGCGCCGAGCGCACAGCCCGTCTCCGACGCCGACCGGCACGCCGCCCGGCGCGACGAGGTCTGACGCGGCGAGGTCTGACGCGCCGAGGTCTGGCGCGCCGAGGTCCGGCGGCCGGAGCGGCGGCTCGCGCGCGGCTCCGCACAACCGAAGACACCCCGAACCACGCGTCGTGCTGGTTCGGGGTGTCTTCGGTTGTGCGAACGCGGTGCGCACCGCGAGCCGCCGCGGCGCGGGGTCGCGCCGCGGCGCCGCGCGGCACCGTGCCGCCGCCTACGGCTGCACGGCGAGCGTGATGCCGAGCACCACCCCGTAGGCCAGCGACGCGAACGACGACAGCTGCAGCGCCGTGATGAGTTCGCGCGGCTTCCGCGACGACACCCCGATCACCAGCGCCGGCAGCGCGAGCAGCAGCGAGAAGTACGTGAACCCCGTGCGGAAGTAGAGCAGCACGAACCACAGCAGCACGACGTACGGGAGCATCAGGAACAACCCGTACAGCGTCCGTGCGACTGTCCGGCCGAGCACCACGGCGAGCGTCCGCTTGCCGGCGAGGCGGTCCTCGTCGATGTCCCGGATGTTGTTCACCATGAGCACCGCGCACGCGAAGAACCCGGCGGCGACGGCCGCGGCCCACCCGCTGGTGGTGACCTGCTGGATCTGGGTGTACTGCGTCCCGAGCACGGCGACGAGCCCGAAGAAGACGAAGACGAAGACCTCGCCGAGCGCGTTGTAGCCGTAGGGCCGCTTGCCGCCGGTGTAGAACCACGCGGCGACGATGGCGGCGGCCCCGACGATGAGGATCCACCACAACCCGGTGAGCACCACGATCCCGATGCCCGCGAGGGCCGCGAGCCCGAAGAACGTCAGCGCCACCGTGAGCACGGTCCGCGGCTTGGCGATGCCGGCCCCCGTGAGACGTGCCGGGCCGACGCGGAACTCGTCGGTGCCACGCACCCCGTCGGAGTAGTCGTTGCTGTAGTTCACGCCGATCTGCAGGAACAGCGCGACCGCGAGGGCGAGCAGCGCGATCGCCAGGTGCCCGTCCTTCCCGAGGTAGTCACCGAAGTCGCCGGGGTTCCCGCTGTCGACGAAGGCGACGGCGGTGCCGAGGACCACCGGCACGACGCCGAGCGTCAGGGTCCGCAGTCGCGCCCCACCGATCCAGTCGCGCGCGGTCGCCTTGCGCTTGGTCCGCTGCGGGCCAGCGGCCTTCGCCGGGTTGCCACTCCGGCCCTTCGACCGGCTCTGCTGCTTCGTTCGTGCCACGGCCGATCATCGTACCGGCGTTCGCCATGCGACCGGCGCGGAGACCGTCACGGGGACGGGCGACGGCCGGGAGGCCCGGATCGCCCGACCCGCTCGACCCACGTCCGTCAGGCGGTCGGGTCGACGATCGCGCGGACCGCCCGGCGGTCCGGCTTCCCGCTCGGGAGCATCGGGAGTCGGTCGAGCACGACGACCTCGGCGGGGCGGGCCGCGCGGCCCAGGGCGTCGCCGACGGCCGTGCGGACCGCGTCGAGGTCGAGCGGCCGGTCGGTGACGACGACGGGCACCTCGCCCCACTCCCCCGACGCCCGCCGGGTGACGACCGCGCCCTCGTGACCGGGCACGCCCCGGACGATGCGTTCGACGGCTCCGAGCGCGACCTTCTCGCCGCCGGAGATGACGACGTCGTCGAGCCGTCCCACGACCCGTACCCGGCCGTCCACGACCTCGCCGGCGTCGCCCGTGCGGTACCAACGCTGCCCGTCGCGCTCCGTGAAGGTGCGGGCCGTGCGGTCGTCGTCGCCGAGGTAGCCCTCGGCGAGCATCGGCCCGGCGAGGAGCAGCTCCCCGTCGTCCACGGCCGCGTGCACCGGGCCGAGCGGCACGCCGTCGTAGACGCACCCACCGCTGGTCTCGCTCGCGCCGTACGTCGTGACGATCGGGACGCCGGCCTCCCGTGCGCGGTCCCGGAGCGTCACCGGGGTGGCCTGACCTCCGACGAGGACGGCGTCGAACGCCGCGAGGGCCGCCGTCGCACGCTCGTCGTCGAGGACCCGGGCGAGCTGCACCGGCACGAGCGACGTGTAGCGCCGCGGGGCCGACCGGTCGGTCACCAGCTGCGCCGCGGCGTCCGCGAACCCGGCCGGGTCGAAGTGGCCGGCCGGCACGACGACCGGGGTCGACCCGGCGGCGATCGATCGCGTCAGGACGTTGAGGCCGGCGATGTAGTGCGTCGGCAGCGCGAGCACCCACGCGCCCGGGCCGCCGAGCGCCGCGTCGGCGGCGGCCGCTCCGGCGAGGAGCGCCTCCGACGACAGCGCGACCCGCTTCCCGGTCCCGGTGGAGCCGCTCGTCTCGACCACCAGGGCGACCCGCTGCGCGACGTCCGCGGGAGGCCGTGTCGGCAGCGCTGGGGTCCCCTCGGCGACGGGGAGCAGCGCGGGGCCGCCGGCGAGTGCTGCCTCCAGGCCGCGCAGCACGGCGAACGGGTCGGACGCGCCCACCGCGACCAGCGGACGGGGCATCAGGCGCGCCTCAGTAGTGCCACGGGAAGGAGGTCCACTCCGGCTTGCGCTTCTCGAGGAAGGAGTCCCGCCCCTCGACGGCCTCGTCGGTGCCGTAGGCGAGGCGAGTCGCCTCGCCGGCGAAGACCTGCTGGCCGACCATGCCGTCGTCGACCGCGTTGAACGCGTACTTGAGCATGCGGATCGCCGTCGGGGACTTGCCGAGGATGATCTCGCCCCAGCGGATCGCCTCGCGTTCGAGGTCCTCGTGCGGCACGACGGCGTTCACCGCGCCCATCTCGTACGCGCGCTGGGCGGAGTACTCCTGCGCGAGGAAGAAGACCTCACGCGCGAACTTCTGCCCGATCTGCTTGGCGTAGTAGGCGCTGCCGTAGCCCCCGTCGAACGAGCCGACGTCGGCGTCGGTCTGCTTGAACTTCCCGTGCTCGGCGCTCGCGATGGTGAGGTCGCAGATCGCGTGCAGCGAGTGTCCGCCGCCGGCCGCCCACCCCGGGACGACCGCGATGACGACCTTCGGCATCATCCGGATGAGCCGCTGCACCTCGAGGATGTGCAGCCGGCCCATCGACGCCTGCGCCGCGGCCGGGTCGACGCCCTCGGGCGGGGCCCCTTCGTCGCCGACGTACTGGTAGCCGCTCCGCCCACGGATGCGCTGGTCGCCGCCGGAGCAGAACGCCCAGCCGCCGTCCTTCGGGCTCGGGCCGTTGCCGGTGAGCAGGACGACCCCGACGCGGGGGTCCTGGCGGGCGTCGTCGAGGGCGCGGTACAGCTCGTCGACCGTCCGCGGGCGGAAGGCGTTGCGGACCTCCGGCCGGTCGAAGGCCACCCGGACGATGCCCTGCGAGACGTGCTTGTGGTACGTGATGTCGGTGAACTGCTCCGCGATCGGAGCCGCGGTCCAGACGTCGGGGTCGAACAGGTCGGAGACGGGAGCAGCCATGCTCCCAACGTACCGCCGCTGTCCGACCGTCCCGTCGCGGGCGGCACCCGGTGCGGAGCGGCGGCCGGGGTGGATCCGGTCAGGGCACGCTGCCGGGTGGCTCCGGTCAGGTCGCGCTGCCGGGTGACTCCGGGCAGGGCACGCTGCCGGGTGGCTCCGGTCAGGTCGCGCTGCCGCCCATGTCGGTGAGGAGCTCGGGGGCCACGACCACGATGAGCACGATGAGGATCACCGGGTTGGCGAGGAACGCCACCACGACGCCGATCGCGCCGTACCACCGGCCGAGCGAGCCGACCGCCGCGATGAAGCCGAGGACCGCAGCGACCAGGGTCAGGAACACGGTGACGAAGCAGATGCCGAACGCGAAGGTGGTGTCCCCGCCGACGAACACCGCGAAGGCGCTCGCGTCGATCGCCGCGCAGACCACCGCGAGACCGAGGGCGATCTTGCCGACGAGCGGGTTGCGGCGACGGCGCGTGCGACCCGGAGCGTTCCGGACGTCGACCGTGTTCCGCTGGACGAGGCGTGCGAACTCGTCCGTCGGGGACGTCGGACGCTGGCCCGACGGGGCCTTCGCACGCTGGCCCGACGGGGTCGGCGTCGCCGGTCGCTGCTGCGGCTGGGGACGGGCGGCCGCCGCGGTCCGGGGTTGTGCTGCGCGCTGCTGCGTGGTGCGTTGCTGCACCGCGGCGCGCTGCTGCGGAGTCGCACCGCGTGGTGCTGCTCCTCGCTGCGGGTCCGGGGACACCGAGCCTCCCTCTTCCGGTCCGTTCGGCGGGACCGGGCCCCTCCGACATGCCTGTCGACCGAAGCCGACCGGTGCATGCTAATGCCCTGCGCTGGCGGTCCCCTCCGAACAACCGTGGGGCACCCTGGACGCGCCTGGGAGGATGGTCACCGTGCGCCCCGACCTCGCTGAACTCCTCGCCGACGCCCACGTCGTGTCCCTGCCGATGCGCGTCCGGTTCCGCGGGATCACGGCCCGCGAGGCCCTCGTCCTCCGTGGTCCCGAGGGCTGGACCGAGTTCTCCCCCTTCGTGGAGTACGACGATGCCGAGGCCAGCGCGTGGCTCGACGCCGCGATCGACTTCGGGTGGACCGCACACGAACCCGCGCTCGACGCCGTGCCGGTCAACGCGACCGTGCCCGCGGTCGACCCGGAGCAGGTCGCCGAGCTGCTCGCACGCTACCCGGGCTGCACGACCGCGAAGGTGAAGGTCGCCGAGCCCGGCACGACCGTCGACGACGACGTCGCCCGCGTCGCCGAGGTCCGACGGGTGATGGGTCCCGACGCCGATGTCCGGGTGGACGCGAACGGCCTGTGGTCCGTCGACGAGGCGACGACGGCACTCGAGCGGCTCGCCGTGTTCGACCTCCAGTACGCGGAACAGCCGGTGGCCTCGGTCGAGGAGCTCGCGTCCCTGCGGTCGCGGATCGACGGCCTCGGGGTGCGCATCGCGGCCGACGAGAGCGTCCGGAAGGCCGCCGACCCGCTCGCGGTCGCCCGTGCCGGAGCGGCCGACGTGCTCGTGGTCAAGGCGCAGCCCCTCGGTGGGGTCTCGGCGGCCGCCCGGATCGTGGCCGAGGCCGGTCTCCCGTGCGTGGTCTCCAGCGCGCTCGACACCTCCGTCGGCCTGGGGATGGGTGCGTTCCTCGCTGCGCGGTCGATGGCACCCGGGTTCGCGGCGGGGCTCGGGACGGCGGCGATGTTCCGGGGCGACGTGACGGCGGAACCGCTGCTGCCGGTCGGGGGCCGGATCGCGGTGCGTCGGGTCGAGGTCGACCGGGCTCTGCTCGAGCGGCACGCTGCGTCGCCGGAGCGGACGGCGTGGTGGCTCGACCGGGTGCGCCGCGTGCACGAGTTGCTCCCGGCCTGACGGGCGCGCGGGCTCGGGGCCGCGGTCCCGGCCCCGGCGGTCACGACACCCCGCTCAGGTCCGGCGAGCGGTCACGAACCGTCGTTCCGCGGGCGCCAGAGCGACAGTTCGTGACCACCGGACGGTCCACCGCCGGGGCGTCGTGACCACCCAAGGCCGGGCAGTGCAGGCCTCGGTCGCGGTCACGACACCCCGCGCCACGCCGGCGAGCGGTCACGAACCGTCGGTCGGCGGGCGCCGGAGCGACAGTTCGTGACCGCCGGGCGGTCCACCACCGGGGCGTCGTGACCACCCGCCGTCCGCGCGATCAGACAGGCACCTGGCGTGCTCGGCCAGCCGCCAGCAGACCAGGCGGACAGCCGGCTCGCGCGGGCGCAGACGGACGGGAGGCGCGGTGCCGACCGGCACCGCGCCTCCCGTCAGGTCGTGGCCGCGTCAGCGGACCCCGCGCCGGCTCACAGACCCGAGTAGCTGTGCAGGCCCTTGAAGAACACGTTCACCACCGAGAAGTTGAACATCACCGCGCCGAAGCCGATGAGCGCCAGCCACGAGGACCGCGCACCACGCCAACCACGGGTCGCACGAGCGTGGATGTACCCGGCGTAGACGACCCAGATGATGAAGGTCCAGACCTCCTTGGTGTCCCACCCCCAGTACCGACCCCAGGCCCGCTCGGCCCAGATCGCACCGGCGATGAGCGTGAACGTCCAGAGGACGAACCCGACGAGGATGACACGGTAGCTCAGGACCTCGAGGCGATCGGCGTCCGGCAAGGTCTCCATGAAGCGGAGCTTCTTCGACACCGGACGGCCCTGGCGGTACGTCTGCACCAGCTGCGACACCGCGAGCCCGGCGCCGAGCGCGAAGAACCCCGTGCCGGCGATGGCGACGAACACGTGGATGACGAGCCAGTACGACTGCAGCGCCGCCACGAGCGGGACGACCGGCACGTAGTAGTTCACCGTCGCGATGCCGAGCAGGATGAGGGTCAGGCCGGAGATGAAGACGCCGAGGAACTGCAGGTTCTGCCAGAGCTGCACGCCGAGGAAGATGAGGACGATCAGCGCGGTCCCGGTCAGCGAGAACTCGAACATGTTGCCCCACGGCACCCGATCGGCCGCGATGCCCCGGAGGACGACCGCGCCGATGTGCAGGATGACGCCGAGGATCATCATGGCCATGCCGACACGTTCGAACTTGGTGCCGCGCTTGGTCGGGTCGGCGGGAGCGCCGGTGTCCACCTTCTCGAGCACGACCGTGCCGCCGCGGACCGTCGCGACGGTCTCGGCGGGGGCGGCAGCGGGCGCCGTGGCGGCCTGGACCGCCGCGACGTTGCCCGCACGCTTCGCCATGTCGAGCGCGAACGAGATGAACGCGATGACGTAGACGGCCATCGCCGAGTACGTCAGGACGACCGAGTAGCTGGCCAGTGTCGCGGTCATGTTCACTGGGGAATCCTAACTCCGAGGTCCGACATGTGCCGCTGCGCGATGTCCGCGACGGCCCGTTCCAGGTTGGGGTCCTCGCCGCGGGCGAGACCCGCGTACTCGAGGTCGTACTCGCCGTGCTCCGCACCCTTCCGGGGCACCGCCTTCACCCACACACGCCGGCGGGGCACGAAGAGCGAGGTCAGCAGGCCGAGGGTGGAGAGCAGCGCGAAGCCGCCCACCCAGAGCTGCGACGGGTCGTGGTGCACGTCGAGCGAGACGTAGCGCTTCACCCCGTCGAACGTGATCGAGCCGGCACCGTCGGGCAGCTGCTTCGTCTGCCCGGGCTTCAGCTGGACCGAGGCCGCGTCGGCACGGGTGCCGGCGATCTCCTTCAGGCCGCTCGTGTCCAGCGTGTAGACGCTCTGCGGGACGCCGTCGTCGAGACCGAGGTCGCCCGTGTAGACCTGCAGGCTGAGGAGCGGGTTCTCGGTGTCCGGGTAGGCGCTCGTGAACGCGCCGGTCGACATCTCCTGCGCCGTCGGGTAGAAGAAGCCCTGGATGCCGAGCTGGTCCGGCTCGGCGTCCGGCACCTTGATGACCCCGACGGACGTGTAGTTCGCGTCCTGCGGCAGGAACGGCACGACGTCCTTGAACGCCACGTTCCCCTTGCCGTCGCGGACGGTGACCTGCATCGCGTAGCCGTTGCCGAGCAGGTAGACGTTCGTCCCGCCGATCGACACCGGGTCGTTCACGCCGAGGCGCTGGGTCTTCGAGACACCGCTCTTCGTGGTCGTCGTGACCGTGGCGTCGTAGTCGAGCGCCTGGCCGAGGGCGTTGAGGTTCGTCTCCTCGTACTTCGTGACGAACTTGTCGAGCTTCAGGTTGTAGCCCTGCAGGTCGGACTGGCGGAACCAGCGCCCCGGGTTGAACGAGTCGTACGCCACGAGACTGTTCGAGAAGGTCTGCCCCTCGACGAGCAGGCGCTGTCCGGTGAAGCCGAACCCGCCACCGACACCGACCGCGACGAGGACCCCGACGAGGGCCGCGTGGAACACGAGGTTGCCGGTCTCGCGGAGGTAGCCGCGCTCCGCGCTCACCGAGTCGCCGAAGCGCTCGACGCGGTACCCGGAGCGCTTCAGGAGCGCCATCGCGCGCGTGACGGCGTGGTCGACGGACGGGAGGCCCGTGGCGGCGTCCGCCCCGTCGGCCGCGGTGGTGACGCTGGTCGCGTCCACCGGCACCGACCGGAAGCCCGCGAGTCGGCCGAGCCGGACGGGGGTCTTCGGCGGGCGGGTGCGGAGGGCCTGCCAGTGGTGCTTCGTGCGCGGGACGATGCAGCCGATCAGGGAGACGAAGAGCAGGAGGTAGATCGCCGAGAACCACACCGAGGTGTAGGTGTCGAAGACCTGGAGCTTGTCGAGCACCGGGTAGAGCGCGGGGTGGTCGGCCTTGTACTGCACGACACCGTTCGGGTCCGCGGTGCGCTGCGGCACCAGGGACCCCGGGATCGCCGCGAGCGCGAGCAGCATGAGGAGGAACAGCGCCGTGCGCATGCTCGTGAGCTGCCGCCAGAAGAACCGCAGGTACCCCACGAGGCCGAGCTTCGGCTGCGCGACCTCGGCACCGCCGGGCTCCGTGCGCTCACGCGGAGCCGGAGCGCTGTCGACGTGGTCGGACGGTCGCTGCGGGTCGGAGACGAGGTCGGTGCCCTCCTGGGCGTCGCTGCCGTCCAGGGCGTCGGGGCCGACCGCGGCGTCGGGGCCGACCGTGGCGTCGGGGCCGGCCGTGGCTTCGGGGTCAGACTGCCGGGACAAAGGTCTGGATCACCGCCCCGAGGCTCGACATGACGGCCGACCAGATGCCGGTGACCATGAGCAGACCGATGACGATCAGGATCGCTCCTCCGATGATGTTGACGGTGCGCATGTGGCGCTTGACGGCGCGGATCGCCCCGGTCGCCCAGCCCGCACCGAGCGCGACGAGGACGAACGGGATGCCGAGCCCGAGGCAGTACGCGACCCCGAGCCACATGCCCTGCCAGGCGCTCCCGGACTGCACGCTGAGCAGGTTGATCGCAGCGAGCGTCGGGCCGAGGCACGGCGTCCAGCCGAGACCGAACACGATCCCGAGCAGCGGCGCGCCGATGAGGCCGGTCGCGGGGGTCCAGCCCGGCTTGATGGTCCGCTGCATGAACGTGAACCGGCCGACGAAGACCAGGCCCATGAGGATGACGACGACGCCGAGGACCTGTGTGATGAGGTCGCGCCAGCGCACGAGCCAGAACCCGAGCGCCCCGAACACCGTCGTGTACGCGACGAAGACCGCCGTGAACCCGAGGATGAAGAGCAGGACACCGAGGACGACCCGTCCCTTGCGCTGCCCGCCCTCCGCGACACCGCCGACGTAGCCGAGGTAGCCCGGCACGAGCGGGAGCACGCACGGGGAGAGGAACGACACGAGCCCGGCGAGCGCGGCCACGGGCAGCGCCACGGCCATCTGGCCGCTGAGGATCGCGTCGGCGAAGGGGTTGCTGGCCACGGTCAGGAGGCCTTGGCCTTCCCGGACAGCTCGTCGCCGACCAGGGTGTCGAGGATCCCGGGGCCGTCGACGGCGCCGAGGACGCGGGCCGCGACCCGGCCCTCCTTGTCGAGGACGATGGTGGCCGGGACGGCGTTCGGCGCGACCTGGCCGGACATCGCGAGCTGCATCGCGCCCGTGCTCGCGTCGAGGACGGTCGGGTAGGCGGTGCCGAAGGTGCGCTCGAAGGCCTCGGCCGTGCCCTGCTCGTCGCGGACGTTCACGCCGATGAACTGGACCTGGTCCGAGGAGTACTTCGCCTCGACCTTGTCGAGGTACTTCGCCTCGGCACGGCACGGCGGGCAGCTGGCGTACCAGAAGTTGACGACGACGACCTTGCCCCGGAGCGCCTTGGACGACAGTCGCTCCCCCGTCGTGCTCGTCACGTCGAAGGAGATCGGGTCGGTCCGATCAGCGGCGGCGACCTCGGTCACCGCTCCGTCGCCCGAGATGTAGTTCTGCGTGGTGCCGTTGCCGTACTGCTTCGTGAGCGCGTCGTTGCTCGACGAGCACCCGGCGAGGGCGAGGGCGGCGACGACCGCCGTCGCCGCGATGGTCGCGAGTCGCTTCCTGCTGGTGCTCACACTGCTCCTTCGTCGATCGCGGAGGCCCGCAGCCGTTCGGCCGGGTCCGCGTACCCGGCCTCGGTGAAACGACCGGTCGGCGTGGCGGGCACACGCTCGAGGGTCGTGATGCTGGAGAGGTCGCACCGCCGCTGCCGCGGGTCGTGCCAGAGGTGCTCGCCGGCGAGGCGGCGGTGCACCATCCAGATCGGGAGCTGGTGGCTCACCAGGACGACGTCGCCGTCGTCGATGCTCTCCCACGCCGACGCGACGGCCGCGAGCATGCGGTTCGCGATCGACTCGTAGGCCTCACCCCAACTCGGGCGGAACGGGTTCGCGATCCAGGGCCACTCCGCGGGACGGCCCAGCGACCGCTTCGTGAACCCCGGGGGCTGCCCTTCGTACCGGTTCGTCGGCTCGATGAGTCGTTCGTCGAGCGCGACCTCGAGCCCGTAGAGGGCCGCCCACGGCCGCGCGGACTCCTGCGTGCGCTGCAGCGGCGATGCGACGATCCGACGGACGTCGACACCGGCGTCGTGCCAGGCGGACGCGGAGGCTGCCGCCATCTGCGTGCCGAGTTCGCTCAGCCCGAAGCCCGGGAGCCGACCGTAGAGGACACGGTCGGGGTTGTGCACCTCGCCGTGACGGACGAGGTGGACTCGGGTCGCGGGCATGGCCTCCAGTCTAGGTCGCCCGAGCGTTCCCACCCCCCGCCCAGGGGATTCACGGCTGCGGGGACGTTCAGCCCAGGCGCCCCGTGAGGCGTCCGTGGATGGCCACGGATCCGGTGTCGAGGTTCTCGACGCGGACGGTCGAGCCGTGCCGTGCGTACCGCTGCTCCACCCCGTCGAGGGCCGCCACGGTGCTCGCGTCGAACACCTGCGCGTCGGACAGGTCGACCACGACGTGCTCCGGGTCCTCGGCGTAGGAGAACCGTGTGACGAGGTCGTTCGAACTGGCGAAGAAGAGCGCGCCACGGACCCGGTAGCGGACGGTGTGCTCGTCCACGGGCTCACGGACCACCGACACCACGTGGGCGGCACGACGGGCGAACACCAGGGCGGCGGCGACGACCCCGACGAGCACGCCCGTCGCGAGGTTGTCCGTCGCCACGACCACCACGACCGTGAGCACCATCACCGCGGTCTCGCCGAGCGGCATCCGACGGAGGGTGGCGGGCCGGACGCTGTGCCAGTCGAAGGTCGCCACGCACACCATGACCATGACGGCCGTGAGCGCGGCCATCGGGATCTGCGCCACGAGGTCGTGCAGCACGATCGTCAGCACGAGCACCGACGCCCCGGCGACGAACGTCGAGATCCGGGTCCTCGCGCCCGCGGTCTTCACGTTGATGACGGTCTGGCCGATCATCGCGCAGCCGCCCGTCCCGCCGAAGAACGCCGACGCGATGTTGGCGACACCCTGGCCCCACGACTCCCGCCACTTGCTGGACCCCGTCTCGGTGAGCGCATCGACGAGCTGTGCGGTCAGCAGCGTCTCGATGAGCCCGACGATCGCCATGCCGAACGCGTACGGCGCGATGATCCGGAGCGTCTCGAACGTGACGGGCACCGTGACGCCGTTGAACCCGGGCAGTGCGGTCGGCAGCGCCCCCTCGTCTCCCACCGTCGGCACCGTGACGCCGAAGAGGATCGTGATCGCGGTGATGACGACCACCGCGACGAGCGGCGCCGGGACGGCCCTGGTGACGAACGGGAAGCCGACGATCACCGCGATGCCGAGCGCGGTCAGCGGCCAGACGACGAACGGCACGTCGTGGCCGAACAGGTTCGGCAGCTGCGCGGTGAAGATGAGGATGGCGAGGGCGTTCACGAACGCGACGTTCACGCTCCGCGGGATGAAGCGCATGAGTCGCGCGACGCCGAGCAGACCGAGCACGATCTGCACCACCCCGCCGAGCAGGACGGCCGGGACGAGGTACGCGATGCCGTGGTCGCGGACGAGCGGCGCGATGACGAGGGCGACCGAGCCGGCGGCCGCCGACACCATGGCGGGTCGACCGCCCACGATCGCGATGACGACCGCGATGACCACGCTGGAGAACAGGCCGACCGCCGGGTCGACACCCGCGACGACGGAGAACGAGATCGCCTCCGGGATGAGTGCCAGGGCCGTCACGACACCGGCGAGGACCTCCCGGGTGAGCATGCGCGGGGAACGGAGGGCGGCGAGGACGCTGGGCGGCGTCGGGGCGTGGGTGATCACGGACATCGGCGGCGACTCTACCGTCACGTCAGGGTCGGGTTGCTACGGTTGCGCCTCATGAACACGATGCACATCGGCGAGCTCGCGGAACGCGCGGGGATGTCGCTGCGCACGATCCGGCACTATGACGAGGTCGGACTGCTCGTGCCCAGCGGCCGGACGGCGGGTGGCTTCCGCGTCTACACCGAGGGGGACCTCGAGCGCCTGCTGGTCATCCGACGCATGAAGCCGCTCGGGTTCACGCTCGACGAGATGGCCGAGTTGCTGCGGGTCGTCGACGCCCTCGGGACGAGCGACGCCGAGGACGAGGCAGCCCTCGCAGCACGGCTCGACGAGTTCCTCGAGGACGCCCGCGCCCGCCACGCGAAGCTGCTCGAGCGCGCGGGCATGGCCGAGGAGTTCATCGGTACGCTCGGTTCGCTCCGCGCCTCACTCCCCTGAGCTGCTCGCCCCGCCGTTCTCCGCGAGGACCCGCGCTCGCATTTCGCGACGAGCCAGCTCCATCCGGAGTTCCCCTTCCTCGACGTGCAGCTGCCACTCGATCGAGCGTCGCTGCGCCCATTCCCACAAGTCCTCGCCCGGCCCGGGACCGACCTGAGGGCGTGTCACCCCGCCGGTACGAGGCTCGGGGCCGATCAGTGCGTCCCACGCACGGCGCAGTCGACCGGTCACGTTCGTCCCCTTCCGTCGATCAAGAGCTCCTCCAACACCTTCGCGGCCGGTTCTTCGCCGCGCGGAACTTTCTGCATTTCGTACATCGCCTTCGCCAATCCCCGGCCGATCTCACGGCGTCCGACCTCACGGTCCGTGATGAGCTCGAACACGACAGTGAGGCGGGTCCAGTAGCGATCGCGCTCTTCCCGAGCGACGTCGCGCCGCCACCGCACCACCACCCAGACCCCGCCGACCACCGCGACGACCAGCGTCAGCCCGGTCGTCACGACCGCCGCCACCACCGTCGCCACCGCCGCAGGCGGCCAGGCCGCGAGCCCCTCGGTCCCTGCCGTCACGGGACCATCCCCTCGAACTCGCGACCCGGCCACGTCGTCGACGCTACGGACCCGGCGACGGCGATCCGCGCCTCCCGACCGACCTGTGGACGACGCACACGACGCGAGCCGCTGTGGAGGACCGGCCGTACAGCGAGCCGCCGTGGAGCAGCGGCCGCGCAGCGAGCCGGATAGACTCGCTCCCCGTGATCGAACGCACCCGCATCGCCGACCTCGCCGCGCTCCCCGACGGACCCGTGTCCGTCGCCGGATGGGTGGAGACCGTCCGAGACCAGAAGAAGGTGCAGTTCGTCGTGCTCCGCGACGAGACCGGCGCCGCACAGCTCGTCAACCCCGCCACGCGCGAGGCCGAGGACGGCGACGACACCGCGCAGGCCGCGCTCGCCACCACGAACGAGATCTCCGGCCTGGCCAAGGGGACGTTCGTGCACGTGCAGGGCACCCTGAAGCACGACGAGCGCGTCAAGCTCGGCGGTCTCGAGGTCAAGGTCGGCTCCCTCACCGTCGTGAGCGCCGCGATCCCCGAGACGCCGATCGCGGACGACTCCTCGCTCGACAAGCGGCTCGACTGGCGCTTCCTCGACCTGCGGAACCGCAAGCAGAACCTCATCTTCCGCATCCAGACGACGATGGAGCACGCGTTCCGCTCGTACTGGATCGACCGCGACTACATCGAGATCCACACCCCGAAGCTCATGGCCTCGGCGTCGGAGTCGCGCGCCGAGCTCTTCCAGCTCGAGTACTTCGAGACGACCGCGTACCTCGCGCAGTCGCCGCAGAACTTCAAGCAGATGGCACAGCCCGCCGGGTTCGGCGCCGTGTTCGAGATCGCCGACGCCTTCCGCGCCGACCCGTCGTTCACGAGCCGGCATGCCACCGAGTTCACGAGCGTCGACGCCGAGATCTCCTGGGTCGAGTCGCACCAGGACGTCATGGCGATGCACGAGGAGGTCCTCGTCGCCGGTTTCACAGCCGTCAAGGAGAAGTACGGCGCGGAGATCGAGGAGGTCTTCGGTTTCGAGTTCGTCGTGCCGACCGCACCGTTCCCCCGCGTCACCCTGGCCGAGGCCCGGAAGATCGTCGCCGACAGCGGCTACGACGTCGTCCGCGCCGACGGCGACCTCGACCCCGAGGGCGAGCGCCGCGTGAGCGCCTGGGCGAAGGAGACGCACGGCTCGGAGTTCGTGTTCGTCACCGACTACGACGCCACGATCCGGCCGTACTACCACATGCGCCACGAGGACGACCCGACGCTCACGAACAGCTACGACCTGCTGTTCAACGGCGCCGAGATCTCGACCGGCGCGCAGCGCGAGCACCGGGTCGACCGGCTCGCCGCCCAGGCGGAGGAGAAGGGTCTCGACACCGCCGAGATCGACTGGTACCTCGACTTCTTCCGCTACGGCGTCCCGCCGCACGGCGGGTTCGGCATGGGTCTGGCGCGCGTGCTGATGCTCGCGCTGCACGAGCCGTCGATCCGCGAGGTCACCTACCTCTTCCGCGGCCCGACGCGCCTCACCCCCTGACAGCCCCACCGACACGACGACGGCCACCCTCCGACAGGAGGGTGGCCGTCGTCGTGCGCGGGCCGGGAGGCGCGGGTCAGCTCTCCCAGTCGATGGCCGCCCGCCCCGTGACCAGTCCGCGGATCTCCGCCGCGGCCGCCTGGTGCTCGGGGTGGACCTGGTAGGCGTCGAGCCCGGCGAGGTCGTCGAACGTCGCGACGACTGCGAGGTCGCTGTTCTTGTCGGGGTAGGCGACGTTCTCGACGACCTCGAGCGACCGGATCGACGGCACGGTGCCGACCAGGCCCGTGAGGAGCTCCCGGACGCGGGCGATGGCGGCGTCGCGGTCGACGTCCTCGCGGAGGGTCCAGGCGACGACGTGGCTGATCATGCGGAGGCACCTGCCTTCTCGAGGGCACGTCGGAGCCGGTCGGCGTCGACGTGCCAGTTGCTGTGGACGCGCCCGTCGACCAGGACGACGGGGATGTCCTCCGCGTACTCCTCGCGGAGGGCGTCGTCGTCGAGGATCGACCGCTCCTGCAGCGTCGTCCCGGGGTGTTCGGCCACGACCCGCTCGACGATCGGTCGTGCGTCGTCGCAGAGGTGGCATCCGGGCTTGGTCAGGAGGGTCACGGCGGGCATGTCCCCAGCGTAACGAGGTCCGTCCGGAGCCACGCGGAGCATGCGCATCGCCCTCGCCCTCGCCCCGGGAACACGAAAGCCCCGGCGGACCGGGGCTTCGGGTGCAAGTACTGGACGTACTTCGCTGCGCCTACTTCTTGTTGCGACGCTGGTGACGCGTCTTGCGAAGGAGCTTGCGGTGCTTCTTCTTCGCCATGCGCTTGCGGCGCTTCTTGATGACAGAACCCATAGTGGACCTCGCTCGGAACGATGCTGATGTGTGGACACCGCGCCCGTCGGGACCGCGGAAAATCAACCCGGCCGAGTCTAGCGGAGCGCGCCGGTCCTGTCGAACACGGCACTCCGGGGCTGCTCAGCCGACGTCGGCGATGCCACCGCGCAGGACGTCGGCGACCGCCGACTCCGGCACGCGGAAGGACCGACCGAAGCGGATCGCGGGGAGCTCGCCGGCGTGCACCATGCGGTACACGGTCATCTTCGAAACGCGCATCATCTCCGCGACCTCGGCCACGGTGAGGAAGCGCACGTCGTCGAAACTGCCGGTCATGATCCGCCTTCGGGTGCCTCGTGCGGTCCGCTGGGCGTCGCGCGCACGGGTTCGGTTGTGACCTGTGTGGTCTCTGATCACTGTAGAGGCCGCTGGGAACGCGTGTCCAGGTGCTCGGTCACGACTCGGCCACGGCGCCGCGCGGGCAGGAGCCGGTCAGTCGTCCTCGCCGCGGCGCGTGAAGCGCTTCCGGCCGCGGTCGACGACCCGCTCCCAGCCCTGCTGTGCCCCGGTCAGCGCCGCCGACGCACGGTAGGAGGCCTCGGCCATCACCCGGCCGAGCTCGGTACCGACCTCGACCGTGGCCTTGCCCGCGGCGCCGTTCCGGCGGACCGACACCGGCTGGCCGTCCGGGGTCCACGCGGTCGTGGCCGGTGTGCCGTCGGCGTCCACGGCCCCCGTGAACGCGAGCACCCACTCCTCGACCGGCAGCAGCGGCTCCGGGTCGAGGCGGTAGTAGCGGTGCTGCCCTTCCTCGCGGCTGGACACGAGCCCGATGTCCCGGAGGACACGGAGGTGCTTCGACACGGTGGGCTGGCTGACCCCGAGCTTCTCGACGAGCTGGCCGACACTGAGCTCCCCGCCGGTCACGTCCGAGCCGTACGCGGCGAGCAGTGCTCCGAGCAGTTCGCGCCGGGTGGGGTCCGCCACGACGGAGAAGATGTCGGCCATGGGCCAAGGCTAACCGCCCCGTCGCGGATGTACCATGCCATGCGACCCGCCCATGTCCCGGGAGGCATACGAGCATGCTGGAGCACACGGAGCCGTTGCGCGCGGGCCCCTCGCCGTCGCGACGCCGGGCAGCGCAGGTGTCCGCGGTGCTGCGGTCCTCCCCCTCCCGCCTGGCGATCCTGGTCTTCCTCGTCCTGGTGTTCGTCTTCACGTCGCTGTTCATGACACCGTGGGCCGCTGCCGACGGACGGCCGACGCAGTTCTCGGACGCGCTCTTCACCGCCGCCTCGGTCGTCTGCGTCACCGGGCTCGCGACGGTCGACATGGCCACGCACTGGTCCGTGTTCGGCAAGGTCGTCATCGTCGTGGGCACGCAGATCGGCGCGGTCGGTGTCCTCACCTTCGCGTCGATCCTCGGACTGGTCGTCACCCGACGGCTCGGACTCCGGGCGAAGCTCATGGCCGCCGGGGACTCGAACCCACTGCGCACCCACCACGGCGCCGTCCCGGAGGGGCAGGCCGTCCGGCTCGGCGAGGTCGGCACGCTCCTCGCCACGGTCGCCGTGAGCACGCTCACGATCGAGGTCGCCGTCGGTCTGCTGCTCCTGCCGTCGGTCCTGGTCGCCGGCTACCCGTTCTGGACCGCGGTCGGCGATGCCTTCTACTACGCGGCGATGGCGTTCACGAACACGGGGTTCTCCCCCAACGCCGAGGGCCTCACCCCGTTCGCGAACGACTACTGGTTCCTCTCGCTCATCATGGTCGCGGTGGTCGCTGGCTCCATCGGGTTCCCGGTCATCCGCACCATCACGAAGCAGTTCCGGACGCCACGGCGGTGGTCGCTCCACGTCAAGCTGACCCTCGTCACGAGTGCCGTCCTGCTCGTCGTCGGCGCGGTCGTCTACACCGGGCTCGAGGCCTCCAACAAGGCCACGCTCGGCGAGGCCGGTGCCGGGCACACGGCGTTCCAGGCGCTGTTCTTCTCGACGATGACCCGATCGGGCGGCTTCGCCACGATCGACGTCGAGCAGATGCACGGCGCGAGCCTGCTCGTGACCGACATGCTCATGTTCATCGGCGGCGGCTCGGCGTCCACCGCCGGCGGGATCAAGGTCACCACCCTCGCGGTCCTCTTCCTCGCCGCCGTCGCGGAGGCCCGCGGACGCCGGAGCATGGAGGCGTTCGGCCGTCGGATCCCGAGCGACGTGCTCCGCGTTGCGGTCGCCGTCGTGCTCTGGGGCGCCACGATCGTGGCGGTGGCGACGATCACGCTGCTGCAGATCACCCGCGACTCGCTCGACCGGGTGCTGTTCGAGGTCATCTCGGCGTTCGCGACCTGCGGCCTGTCGTCGGGCATCTCCGCCGAGCTCCCGGAGGCCGGCAAGTACGTGCTCGCCGCCACGATGTTCCTCGGCCGGGTCGGTACAGTGACGATCGCCGCCGCCCTCGCCGCCAGCCAGGCCCGGCAACTGTTCCGCCGCCCCGAGGAGAGGCCGATCGTTGGCTGACCGCACCCGCACGCCGCTGCCGTCCACCCACCCGCTCGCCGGGGCCGTCAGCCACGACGCCCCCGTCCTCGTCATCGGCCTCGGGCGCTTCGGCGCCGCGACCGCCGGGCAGCTCGAGCGGCAGCACCGTGAGGTGCTCGTGGTCGACACCGACGCCGGCCTGGTGCAGAAGTGGTCGGACCGCGTGACGCACGCCGTGCAGGCGGACGCCACGGACATGGACGCGCTCCGGCAGATCGGCGCGCAGGACTTCGCCATCGCGGTCGTGGGCGTGGGCTCGGACCTCGAGTCGAGCGTCCTCATCACGGCGAACCTGGTCGACCTCGGCATCCCGCAGATCTGGGCCAAGGCGATCAGTCGGTCGCACGGCGTGATCCTGTCCCGCATCGGCGCGAACCACGTCGTCTACCCCGAGCGCGAGGCCGGCGAACGCACCGCCCACCTCGTCTCGGGTCGGATGCTCGACTTCATCCAGTTCGACGAGGACTTCGCGGTCGTCAAGATGTTCCCGCCGCGCGCGGTCCGGGGCAAGGACCTCGCGACGACGGTCATCCGGACGCGGTTCGGCCTGACGGTGCTCGGCATCAAGACGCCGGGCCAGGCGTTCGTCCCCGCCACACCGGAGAGCGTCATCGGCGAGGAGGACGTCATCATCGTCTCCGGCGCCACCGCCGACCTGGAGCGCTTCGCCGCCCTCGAGTGACGGCCGGTCCGCCATCCGCGGCGGTCGGCCGCCAGGCCCACGTCAGCCGGGAGGCCCGTGGCGGGGCCGCCCCGCGCCTCCCGGCCGTCCCGTGGTGACGACCACCGCAGCCGCGTCAGCTCGCCGCGATCTCCTCGGCACGCGCGATCGCCGCGCGCGACGCGCGCAGGAGCGTGCCGGAGAGGTCCGCGTCCTGCAGGACGGCGACCGCTCGCTCGGTGGTGCCCTTCGGGCTCGTCACGGCCCGACGGAGCTCCGCGGGGGCCTTGTCCGACGCCTCGAGCAGCGCGACCGCGCCGCGCACGGTGCCCTGCACCATGGTCGCGGCCTGCTCCGGCGTGAAGCCGAGCTCCTCCGCCGCGCGCTGCCACTGCTCGACGAGCAGGAAGACGTAGGCGGGCCCGGAGCCGGACACGGCGGACAGCGCGTCGAGCTGCGACTCCGGGACCTCGATCACGGAGCCCGACACGGAGAAGAGCGAGGAGGCCAGCGCGACCGCGTCCTCGTCGGCGGACGCCCCGGCGCTGATCCCGGTGACGCCACGCCCGACGCCGATGGGCGTGTTCGGCAGGGCGCGGACCACGCGGACGCCGGCCGGGACGGCCCGCTCCATGCTCGCGGTCGTCGTGCCCACCGCCACGCTCACGACGACGGTGCCCGGCGCGAGGTCGTCGGCGACCTCCGCGAGCAGGTCGCCGATCGCGTACGGCTTCACCCCGAGGACGACGAGTCCGGCGCCCCGGGCCGCGGCGCGGTTGGCGTCGGGCTCCGCGTCGCTCGCGTGCGCGTCCAGGCCGCGGGCACGGTGCGCCGCGGCGGACTCCTCCGACTTCGTCGTGAGGGTCACGGTGGCGGGGTCGAGGCCGGCGGACAGGAGCCCGTCGAGGACCGCGCCGGACATGGAGCCGACGCCGAGGAGTGCGGTGCGGGGCAGTTCGATGGTCATGAACCCCGACCCTACCGACGGCCTAGGATCGTCAGGCAGGCCAGGACTGAAGGGGTACCCGTGAGCGCTTCCGGAGGCACGAAGGCGATCTTCGCCGCACTCGGTGCGAACATCGGCATCGCGATCGTGAAGTTCGTCGCGGCGGCGATCAGCGGATCGGCGTCGATGCTCGCGGAGGGCGTGCACTCGCTCGCGGACTCCGCGAACCAGCTGCTCCTGCTGCTCGGCGGCCGACGTGCCCGGCGCGCCGCCGACGAGGAGCACCCGTTCGGCTACGGCCGCGAGCGCTACGTGTACGCGTTCGTCGTGTCCATCGTCCTGTTCTCGGTCGGCGGTGTGTTCTCGCTGTACGAGGGCATCGAGAAGCTCCGGAACCCGCACCCCCTCGAGAGCTGGTGGCTCCCGGTCGCCGTGCTCGTCATCGCGATCGGCCTCGAGGGCTTCTCGCTCCGCACCGCGCTCCGCGAGGCCGCACCGCACAAGGGGTCGCTGTCGTGGGTGCAGTTCGTGCGCCGCGCGAAGGCGCCCGAGCTCCCCGTCGTCATGCTCGAGGACACCGCGGCGCTGACCGGCCTCGTGTTCGCGCTGTTCGGCGTCGGGCTGACCGCGATCACCGGCAACGGCGTGTTCGACGCGATCGGCACGATCCTCATCGCCGCCCTGCTCATCGCCGTCGCGCTCGTGCTCGGCGTCGAGACGAAGAGCCTGCTCGTGGGAGAGGGTGCGACCGCGGCCGACGTCGCCCGCATCAAGGACGCGGTGCTCGACGGCCCGGAGGTCGACTCGATCATCCACATCAAGACGCTCTACCTCGGACCGGACGAGCTCATGGTCGGCGTGAAGGTCGCGGTCGACGGCGACCGACGGCTCGGCGACGTCGCGGCCGGCATCGACGCCGTGGAGCACCGGGTCCGGCAGGCCGTGCCCATCGCCCGTGTGATCTACGTCGAGCCGGACGTGCTCCGGACCGGGCCGCGTCCGCCGACCGAGGCGATCGTCCTGCGCGCCGCCGACTGAGGCTGCCCTTGCTGGCGGCGGACCGGGCCGCTCCGGGACGATGAGCGCATGACCGTGCTGAAGGACGTCCTGCTCATCCTCCACTTCGTCGGGCTCGCCGCCGTGATCGGCGCGTTCCTGTTCCAGGTGCGCCGGAAGGGCGGGTTCGAGACGAACTGGGTCATCATCGGCCTCGTCACGCAGCTCGTCACCGGCCTCGGCCTGATGGGGGTCGTGGACGCGACGACCGACGGGGGCGCGAACCACGTCAAGCTCGGCGTGAAGCTCGCCGTGGCCCTGGTCGCGCTCGTGCTCGCGTTCGTCGCTCGGTCGCGGCAGAAGCGTGCGGACGCCGGGCAGGCGAAGGACAAGGCCGCGTTGCCGTTCTTCCACTCCGCCGGCGCGCTCGCCATCGCGAACGTGCTCATCGCCGTCATCTGGTGACCGGCTGACGGCCGGGAGGCCCGTGGCGGCGCCGCCACGGGCCTCCCGGCCGGCACACCCCGCGGAGCGCGTCAGCGCCGCGCGGCGAAGAAGTCGTCGAGGAGCGCCGCGCACTCCCCCTCGAGCACCCCGCCGACCACCTCGGAGCGGTGCGGCAGACGGCGGTCCCTGGCGACGTCGTAGACGCTCCCCGTCGCACCCGCCTTCGGGTCCCACGCGCCGAAGACCACGCGCGGCACCCGTGCCGCGAGGATCGCCCCGGCGCACATCACGCACGGCTCGAGCGTGACCACGAGCGTGTGCTCCGCGAGGTGCCAGTCGCCCGTGACCCCGGCGGCGGCCCGGAGCGCGAGCACCTCGGCGTGCGCGGTGGGGTCCTGGAGCGCCTCACGCTCGTTGCGTGCCGTCGCGACGACCTCGCCGGCAGCGTCGAGCACGACCGCGCCGACGGGCACGTCACCGGTGTCGAGGCAGGCCCGCGCCTCGACGAGCGCGGCACGCATGGCGTCGACGTAGGGGCGGGCGGCGGGTGCTTCCACGCGGACCTCCTGGCACTCGGCAGCACGGTAGGCTCGACCCTATGCGAGTCCACGTCGCCGACCACCCGCTCATCACCCACAAGCTCTCGGTGCTCCGCGACCGGACGACCCCCTCTCCGACGTTCCGGGCCCTCACCGAGGAACTCGTCACGCTCCTCGCCTACGAGGCCACGCGGAACGTCCGGGTCACCGCCACCCCGATCGACACCCCGGTCGCGCACACCATGGGCGTCGCGATCGCGAAGCCGCGCCCGCTCGTCGTCCCGATCCTCCGCGCGGGCCTCGGCATGCTCGAGGGCATGGTCAAGCTCGTCCCCACCGCCGAGGTCGGGTTCCTCGGCATGGCCCGGAACGAGCAGACGCTCGAGCCGCAGACCTACGCCGAGCGCCTGCCCGACGACCTCTCCGGCCGGCAGTGCTTCGTGCTCGACCCGATGCTCGCGACCGGTGGCACCCTCGCCGCCGCGATCGACTTCCTGTTCGACCGCGGCGCGGAAGAGGTGACCTGCGTGTGCATCCTCGGCGCGCCGGAGGGCCTCGCCGCCGTCGAGCAGGCCGTCGGCGACCGCAACGTGTCGATCGTCCTCGGCGCGCTCGACGAGAAGCTCGACGAGAACGGCTACATCGTGCCGGGCCTCGGCGACGCCGGCGACCGCCTCTACGGCCTGGCCGAGTAGACGACGCGCGGTCGCTCCCGCGACCGCCAGACGGACGGGAGGCCCGTGGCGGATCCGCCACGGGCCTCCCGTCCGTTTAGCGCGTGCCCGCGGCATGCACCGTCCGGTCGGACGGTTGACACCGCGTTGGTATCCCACCCATACTCGTGCCATGACTGCAACCGTGTCCGCCCGCGTCCTCATCGAGGCACAGGGGACCATCGGCATGATGATGCCGACGATGTCGGTCATGCGTTGTCGAATGTGTGCCTGATCGGCACCCGTTCCAGCCGGATCCCCCGCGACCCCACCCCGGTCGCGCAGGCGTGATCCCCGGGTGACGACCTCGTCGACGACGCCAGCCGTCCGACCAGGTCACTCCCCGTACCCCCGGGTTCCCCGGTCCGCAGCAGGACCGCAGGGACGTCACGGCGAACCCGCCGTACCCGGGCCGACGCATTCGACACCGGTCGCACCTCCTCGCTCCACCCGCGGCCGTCCTCCCGGAGAACCAGCCATGTCGCTCACCATCGCTCAGCCCCGCACCCCGCTCCGTACCGCGGCCCCCGTCCCGACCGACCTCGGCACCGTGACGCCGCTGCGTCCCCGCCGTCAGCCGGTGGCCCCGCAGGCTGCTCCCGTCCCCACCAGCCCCGTCGTGGCCCCGCAGCGCAACCGTGCACTGCCCGAGGGCACCGAGGCCCGCGGCTTCGCCCTCTACGTCGGCATCGACGAGGCGAAGGCCGCCGCCGCCGGCACGACCCTCGCCGCCGTCGTGGAGCAGCTCAAGGCACTGACCGCGCAGCTCGTGCCGACCTCGGAGACCTACGCCGCGGTCGCCGTCGCGGCCGAGGGCTCCGGCGGGCGTGACGTCGACGTCGTCCGGCTCGCCCTGCAGGACCGCTCCGCCGTCGCCGCCCGCAAGCAGGCCGAGAAGCCCGAGCCCGAGGAGACCGGCGTCGTCATCGACATCTCCCGCAAGCGGGTGACGCTCGACGGCGAGCCGGCTCCCCTGACCTACAAGGAGTTCGAGCTGCTGCAGTTCCTCGTGCTCCGCGAGGGCCGCACCGTCGACCGCTCGGCCATCATCGACGGCCTGTGGTCGGACGGTGAGGACGAGACCCCGAACGAACGGACCATCGACGTCCACGTCCGACGGTTGCGGTCGAAGCTCGGCGCGTTCGAGGAGATCGTGCGCACCGTCCGCGGCGTCGGCTACCGCTTCGACCGGCACGCCGACGTCGCTGTCCGGTACGCGTCGACGCCGTCGCCCGACCTGTTCTGATCGTCCCGGCGGGTTCATCGGCCGCTCATGGTGAACTCGCAGCGAACGAGCCGATCGCGGGCTAGCGCGCCGTTACCGCTTCGTTATACAGTCGAAGACGCAGGCAGTGTTTGCTGTGGCACCGCCTGTGGAATGTGATTGCAGGACACTCTTGGTGCAAGGGAGAGGGCCGGTCGTCTTCGGACGGCCGGCCCTCGTGCTTTCCGGAACTGCACCGTCCTGCAAGGGAGAGGGCCGGTCGTCTTCGGACGGCCGGCCCTCGTGCTTTCCGGAACTGCACCGTCCTGCAAGTGAGAGGGCCGGTCACCCATCGGGTGGCCGGCCCTCGTGCTTTCCGGAACTGCACCGCTCGCGCACGCGTCCGTCTGTCGGGCGTCGTCGGTAGGGTTGGGCGACGGACCAGAGGGAGCACGCAAGGTGAGTGACAAGGCCACTGCGGTCGCAGCGTGGGAGGCACTCTTCCGCGCACAGGTGCAGGTGATGCGGAACCTCAACGCGGAGTTCCCCGGCGGGGAGATCTCGTTCAACGAGTACGACGTCTGCTTCAACCTCTCGACCCAGCCCGGTCGACGCTCCCGGATGCGTGACCTCACCGGGCACCTCCTCCTCACCCAGCCGAGCGTGAGCCGTCTCGTGGACCGCCTGGCCTCGCGCGGGATCGTCGAGAAGCAGCCAGACCCCACCGACGCCCGCGGCGTGTACGTCGCCCTCACCGCCCACGGCTTCGACGTCTACCGCTCCGTCGCCGTCCAGCACGCCGCGAGCATCGCCGCCGTGCTCGGCGCCGGTCTCAGTGACGGCGAGCTCCGCACGCTGACCGAGCTGTGCACGAAGGTCCGCCGCGCGGCCGGTCAGGGAGTCACACCCAGCCGTCCCTCGCCCGACACGGCCTCCGTGTGAGCGGCGCGATCGTCTGGCTGCGCGACGACCTCCGTCTCGCGGACAACCCGGCCCTCCGCGCCGGCATCGACCACGGCGGCTCGCTCACCGTCGTGTACGTCCTCGACGACGAGTCACCGGGCGTCCGGCCGATCGGGGCCGCGGCACGGTGGTGGCTGCACCACTCGCTGACCGCGCTCGACGAAGCACTCCGGGAACGCGGGTCGCGCCTCGTCCTCCGGCGTGGCGCAGCGGCGGACGTCATCGACGCCCTCGTCGCGGACTCCGGGGCCGACGCCGTGTTCTGGAACCGACGCTACGGCCACGCGGAACGCGACATCGACGCCGGGATCAAGGCGAGCCTGCACGACCGCGGCGTCGAGGCGCACAGCTTCGCGGCGAACCTCCTCTGGGAGCCGTGGACGGTCACGACCGGTCAGGGCGCGCCGTACAAGGTGTTCACGCCGTTCTGGCGCGCGACGCAGGCCTTGCCGGAACCGCGGCACCCCCTGCCGAAGCCCCGCGACCTGCCCGGGCCCGCCGACGTCTCCGGCGACGACCTGGCCGACTGGGCCCTGCTGCCGACGAAGCCGGACTGGGCGGGCGGGCTCCGCGACGCCTGGACCCCGGGCGAGCTCGGCGCGCACCGACGCCTCGAGCACTTCGTGGAGCACGCGCTCGAGGGCTACGGCCAGCGCGACGAACCGTCGATGGACGCCACGAGCGGCCTGTCCCCGCACCTGCGCTGGGGCGAGATCAGCCCGTACCAGGTGTGGCACCGCCTGCACGGACAGCTCGAACCGTCGCAGCGCCAGCAGGCCCCCGCGTTCCTCCGACAGCTGGCGTGGCGCGAGTTCAACTGGAACGAGTACTTCCACTGCGAGGACATCGCCACCGTCAACGTCCGACGCGAGTTCGACGCCTTCCCGTGGCGCGACGCCTCCGAGGCCGAGCTCGGCGCCTGGCGCACGGGCACCACGGGGTTCGACCTCGTCGACGCCGGCATGCGGGAGCTCTGGCACACCGGTGCGATGCACAACCGGGTCCGCCTCGCGACGGGCAGCTTCCTCGTGAAGAACCTGCTCGTCGACTGGCGGGTGGGCGAGCGCTGGTTCTGGGACTGCCTCGTCGACGCCGACGCCGCGAACAACCCCGGCAACTGGCAGTGGGTCGCGGGTTCGGGCTTCGACGCCGCCCCGTACTTCCGCGTGTTCAACCCCGAACGGCAGCTCGAACGCTTCGACCCGCACCGGGAGTACGTCCGCCGGTGGGTCCCCGCCGACGAGGACCGGCCGGAACCGATGGTCGACCTCAAGGAGTCGCGCCAGCGTGCGCTCGACGCCTACGAGCGGATGCGCCGCTCGTGACCCAGCACGACGAGCTCGCGCGGATCGACGCCCTCTTCGCCGACCGGGTCGCCCGTGGGGTCGCACCGAGTTCCGTCTGGGGTGTGTTCGACTGCACCGGGCTCGTCGCGTCCGGTGGCCACGGCGACCGGGGTGACGGCCTCGCGCCCGACGCCGGCACCGTGTACCGGATCGCATCCTGCACGAAGAGCGTCACCGCGGCCACCCTGCTCGCGCTCGTCGCCGACGGCCGTCTCGATCTCGACGCTCCCGTCGCCGACCACGTCCCGGCGTTCGGCGCCGTCGTGCTCCCCACCACCGACTCCCCCGTGCCGACGATCCGGATGCTGCTGACGATGTCCGCCGGCTTCCCGACGGACGACCCCTGGGCCGACCGGCAGGAGTCGATCAGCGACGCCGACCTCGACGCGGTGCTCGCCGGCGGGCTGCTGTTCGACAGCGTCCCCGGCACCCGCTTCGCGTACTCGAACCTCGGCTACGCGCTCCTCGGCCGGGTCGTGGCCGACGTGACCGGCGAGCCCTACACCGAGGTGGCGTCACGCACCGTGCTCCGCCCGCTCGGACTCGACAGCACCGTGTTCTCCGCCGCCGAGGCCGACGGACACGTGGTGGTCGGCGTCCGACCCCACGCGGGGACCTGGGAGCCGCTCCCCCTGACCGGACCCGGTGCGTTCTCCTCCATCGGCGGTCTGTTCTCCACGGTCTCCGACCTCGCCCGGTGGGGCCGACACCTGGCGTCCGCGTTCACCGACGAACCCGAGGCCGGCCCGGTCTCCCCGGCCGACCGACGGCTCATGCAGCAGGCGATGCGGGTGGTCCCCCCGAGCGTGGTCCCCGGCTCGAGCCGCGCGACCGCGTACGGCTTCGGCCTCTTCGTCGAGCAGGACGACCGCTCCGGTCCGATCGTCTCCCACTCGGGCGGCTACCCCGGGTTCTCGGCGCACATGCGGTGGTCCGCGGAGCAGGGGCTCGGCGTCGTCGCGTTCGAGAACGCCACGCAGGCCAAGGTGTCCGCGGCGGCGACCGCGGCACTCGACCTCCTGCTCGACGCAGCCGCACCGGCCGACGCCGTCACGGTACTGCCGGCGACGCGGACCGCGCAGCAGCGGGTGACGGCCTTGCTCGCGGCGTGGGACGACCGGCAGGCCGACGCGGTGTTCACCCCGAACGTCGCGCTCGACGAACCGTACGAGCGACGCCGACGACACGTGGCCGAACAGGTCGCTGCGGTGGGTGCGGACCTCAGCGCCGCGCCCGTCGAGGAGCGGTCGACGGCACCGACGCACCTCCGTTGGTGGCTCCCGGGGTCGTCCGGTCGGCTCCGTGTCGAGGTCCGCCTCGCACCGCTCGCCGCGGGCCTCGTGCAGACGCTGAACGTGACGGCCGAGCGCAGCGAGTCCTGACCGACGGCGACCGCCGGCCGGGCACGATCGCAGACCATCGACCGCGGATCGCCGACGATCGACCACCGATCGCGTCTGAGCACGCCCCGGTCAGGCAGGCGGACGACCTCCGACGAACCCGAGCGCCCGCGCCGCCACCCGACCCCCTTCACGGGCGGCCGAGCCGATGCGCACCGGGTCCGTCGCCCAGGCCCGGAGGAAGCCGGCCGCGAAGGCGTCGCCGGCCCCGAGGGTGTCGACCACGGTCGCGGGCGTCGCGGCGACGCGTTGCGGGCTGCGCCCGGGGCGACCGAGGACGGCACCCTCCGGCCCCACGGTGACGACCACGAGCGGGACGTGCTCGGTGAGACGGCGCACGGCCACACGGAGGTCCGTCGTCTCGGTCAACGCCAGTGCCTCGGCGCGCCCGGGGAACAGCACGTCGACCCCGGTCAGAGCCTCGAGCAGGGCGGCCGGTCCGAGCGTGTGGACCACGGCGACGGAGGACGGGTCGAGCGACACGCGCCCTCCACCGGCCCGCGCGCAGGCGACGAGCTCCGCCACGCGCTCCGCTCCCCCGCCGGTCAGCAGTCCCGCGCCGGTCAGGTGCACGATGTCCGCGCGTGCGACGAGGTCCGGCGGCACGTCCGCGGCCGACAGCACCCCCGACGCCGCCGGGTCGGACATCGCCGTGCGTCCGAGCGCGTTCCGGACGGACACCTCGGTCCCCGTGCTCGCGCGTGCGTCGTAGCGGATGTGCGGTCGCACGCCGGCGTCCTCGAGTCCGCGCTCGTGCCGGTAGACGTCGTCCACGCCGGTCCGAGCCACGAGGTCGACCTCGGCCCCGAGCCATCCCAACCACGTGGCGGTGTTGCCGCCGGCGCCGAGGGCCCGGTGCCGGATGGTGGCCGCCGGGTCGTGCACGCCCATGGCGCTCGCGGTGGTGTGGACGAGGATCCCGTCGAGGACGTCGCCGACCACGAGGAAGCGTTTCCCGACCCCGCGACGCCGTCCACGGTCCGCCGGGAGTGCCCGGGTGCTCGCGGGCGCTGAGGGCGGCACGACGTGCTCGTGGGACGTGGACATCGTCTCGAGTCTACGTGTACCCGAGCAATTCTCCGGTTTCCTCCGCGATCCCACAGGGAGGGACTGGCCGGATGTGCCGCACATCCGGTAATATTTCTTGTGGTCGCATCCGGCGGCCGTGCCACGCGCCCCGGAGGACCACGTGCCCAGGAAGCCCGATCCCACGCTCAAGCCCGCGATCATCGAGAAGGTCACCGAGCATCTGCACGACACCAAGCTCGAAGCCGTCTCCGTGCGGAGCCTGGGCCGGGTGCTGGGGACGAGTGCGTACCCGATCGTCTACCACTTCGGCTCGCGGGAGTCCCTCATCGACGCGGTCGTCGACCACCTCGAGCGCGACGTCGACGACCTCGTCCTCGACCCGGAAGCGGACGACGACGCCCTCGGAGCGTGGTTGATCGCCGTGTTCGGCGGGCTCCACCACCGCGAGCGGCTCCTCGCGGCCCGGCTCGCCTTCGAGCTCGGCGCGGTCGAGACCCTCGACGGCCGTGACCGCGAGCGGCTCGTGCACCGCGGGCACCTCGCGGCCCTCACCGCGTGGTGCTCGGCACACGGCTACCCGGTGCCGGCGGCAGCCGAGGCCGCGGCGGACGCCGTGCGGGCAGCCCGCGGCGCACAGTGGGCGTTCCTGGTCGACCCGGACGAGACCGATGTCGACGCCGCGTTGCGCACCGTCGCCGACCGGCTCGTCACCGGCGCGCGCTGCGCCGTCGGATGAGCCCCACATGACGGACGGGAGGCCCGGTGCCAGCTGGCACCGGGCCTCCCGTCCGTCATCCGGGTCGCGTCACGCGACCCGCTGCACGCGACTCAGAGCGTGACGAAGCTCTGCGACTTGGCGTTCGCGAACCGGGCGGCGACGTTCTCCCAGTCGACGATGTTCCACACGGCCTTGACGTAGTCCGCCTTGACGTTGAGGTAGTCGAGGTAGAAGGCGTGCTCCCACATGTCGAGCAGGAAGATCGGCACGACGCCGAGCGGCACGTTGGCCTGCTGGTCGAAGAGCTGGAACGTGACGAGCTTCTGGCCGACCTGGTCCCAGGCGAGGACCGCCCAGCCGGAGCCCTGGATGCCGTTCGCGACGGCGGCGAACTGGCCCTGGAACTTCTCGAAGGAGCCGAAGAACTCGTCGATCGCGGCGGCGAGCTCGCCCTCCGGGACCTTCGTGTCCGGGCCGAGGTTGGTCCAGAAGATCGAGTGGTTGACGTGGCCGCCGAGGTGGAACGCGAGGTCCTTCTCGAGCTTGTTGATCGCACCGAAGTTGCCGGACTCGCGAGCTTCGCCGAGCTGCTCGAGCGCGGTGTTCGCCCCCGTGACGTAGGCCTGGTGGTGCTTGTCGTGGTGCAGCTGCATGATCTTGCCGCTGATGTGCGGCTCGAGCGCTGCGTAGTCGTACGGCAGCTCCGGCAGGGTGTACTCAGCCATGTGAGGTCCTTTCGATCGGTGGTTGGCGGAACGGTGCTCCGCGGCTCACGAGAGCCGGGAACGGTCGGTGAGGGAGTGGAATTCCCGGTTGTGGTAGACGAGCGGCTCGCCGTGCCCGAGGCCGACGACGATGTCGAGGACCTCGGCGACCACGACGGTGGACGAGCCGATCGGGGTCGTCGAGAGGGGCCGGCAACGGAGGGCGGTCGCGGCGCCCGGCAGGTAGCGGTCGCCCGAGGGCAGGGTGCCCCAGATCGGGTCGTCGGCGGCCGGGCTGCCGGTGCTCGCGAAGCGCTTGGCCAGCGCGACGCCGTGCGAGTCGACGAGGTGCACCACGAAGACCGGGGCGCCGAGGACGACCCCGGCCGAACCGGAGTTCGTCGACAGGGAGAACACCAGGACCGGCGGGTCGACGGCGACGCTGGCGACACTCGACGCCGTGAGCCCGGTCGGGCCGTCGGGGCCCTCGGCGGTGATCACGGCGACGCCCGCGGGGTGGCCACGGAAGGCGGTCTTGTAGGCGTCGGTGAGGTCCGCGGGCGCGTCGGGCATGGCAGTCGTGGTCGTTCCTGTCCCTGGGGGTCGACCGCGTTCCTCGCGGCCACGTCCCAACGTAGGACCTGAACCATGGTTGAGGTCAACGATTCACAGGTTCCCGCGATCCCGGGCGTGCCGTGTGACGCCGCGTGACGCCCGGAGGGGCGCGCGGCAGGGCGCGGCTGGCCGGGACCGGCCGGGGCTGGGGCTGGGGCTGGGGCTGGGGCTGGGGCTGGGGCTGGGGCTCGTACGGTGCGCGGTGCCAGGCGCCCGCGGCGATCGGTGCGAGGTTCCACGCACGGTGCGAGGCGATCACCCCCGCACGGTGCGCGAAACCTCGCACCGCGCGTATCGGGGCGCGGACGGCTCGCACGGTGCGAGGTGCCAGGCGCGCGCAGCGGACGGTGCGAGGTTCCACACACGGTGCGAGGCGATCACCCCCGCACGCTGCGCGAAACCTCGCACCGCGCGTATCGGGGCGCGGACGGCTCGCACGGTGCGAGGTCCCCGACACCACCGCCCCGGGTCCCTACCGGCGGCGGAGCATCACCACGGCGCCGAACGCCGCCACGACCATGAGCACGGCCGCCACGGACCCGGTGATCGTCACGCCGGAGTCGAACGCCGCCCGCGCCGACGCCAGCAGCGCCTGCCCCGCCGACCCACCGAGGTCCGCGGCTGCCGACACCGCACCGCCGAGGGTCTCCTGCGCCGCCGTGTGCGCGGTCGAGGACAGCCCGGCCGGCACGACCACGTGCGCCCGGTACGCCGTCGCGAGGATCGTCCCGAGCACAGCGGTGCCGAGCACGGCGCCGATCTCGTACGCCGTCTCCGACAGTGCGGACGCTGCACCGGCCTTGTCCGCCGGGGCGGTCGAGATGATGAGGTCGTTCGTGACGGTCTCGGACGCACCGATCCCGATGCCGAGCAGCACGAACGCGAACCCGAGCGCGACGACCGTGGCGTGGTGGCCGAGCACGGCGACCATCGTGTAGGCCGCCGCCGAGAACAGCAGCGCGACCGCGACGACCCACCGCGGCGCGACCCGGGCGACGATCGGCACGACGACGAGACCCGCGACGATCGTCAGCACCGAGCCGGGGACGAGGACGAGGCCGGAGGTGAACGGGTCGAGCCCGGCCACGAGCTGCAGGTGCTGCGCGATGAAGAACAGGAACCCGGTGAGCGAGAACATCGCCGCGAGGTTCATGAGCACGCTGCCGGTGAAGGCCGTGCTCCGGAACAGCGTGAGGTCGAGCATCGGCGTCCGGGAGCGCAGCTGTCGGCGGACGAACGCGACACCGCAGACCACGCCGACCGCGAGCATCGCGATCGCGAGTCCGCGCTCCTCCGGGTGCACGACCGACTTGATCGCCCAGGCCGTGGGCCCGAGCGCACCGAGGGACAGCAGCATGCTCGGCACGTCGACCGGACCCGGCGCCGGGTCGCGCGACTCCGGCACGAAGAACGGGACGCCGACGAGCATGAGCACGAGGATCGGCACCGCGACCAGGAACACGCTCCCCCAGTGGAAGTGCGCGAGGAGCACTCCGCCGACGAGCGGACCGAGGGCGTTCCCGGCCGCGAACATGGTCGACCAGACGGCGAGCGCCATCCGCCGCTCTCCTGCGTCGGTGAAGACGTTGCGGATGATGGAGAGGGTCGCGGGCATGAGCATCGCGCCGAAGACGCCCATGGCGATCCGGGCCGCGACGAGCATCCAGGCGTCGGTGGCGAAGGCGGCGGCGACGGAGAGCAGCGCGAAGCCGGTCGCGCCGACCACGAGGATCCGCCGTCGCCCGATGCGGTCGCCGATGCTCCCCATCACGACGAGCAGGCCGGCGAGGACGAGCGGGTAGGCGTCGACGATCCACAGCTGGGTGGTGGCGTCGGGGTCGAGCGCGCGGCTGATCGACGGCAGCGCGAAGCTCAGCACGGTGTTGTCGACGGAGATGAGCAGCACCGGCAGCATCAGCACGGCGAGGGCCGCGAACCGTCGGGCGCGGCTGCCGGTGACGGCGGTGGCGACGGGGCTGGTGAGCAGAGCGGACACGGGTGACTCCTGGAGGACTTCGAGCCGGACCAGGTCGACGGCACTTCGGTGGGGGTGGTCCGGGACGGGGCGCGGAGATGGACACGCGCCCCGTCAGGACTCCGTTAGTGTACCGTCTGGACGGTGTTGGTTGCAAATGCAACCAACTGGCGGCCGGGAGGCGCGGTGCGGGCCCGCCACGGGCCTCCAGGCCGACGGGTCGGAGCCGTGCCGCGCGGCGCGGCGCGAGCCGACTACGCGCTCTCGCGCACCAGGAGCCGGTGCCGGACCGTGCGCTGCACGGTCGCACCGCTCCGCGGCAGCTCCCCGGCCAGCATCCCGAGCGCGAGGTCGAGCGCCTCGCGGGCGACGGCGTCCAGGTCGACCGCGAGCGTCGTCAGGGTCGGCGACACGAGCGCGCCGAGCGGCAGGCCGTCCACACCCACCACCCGGAGGTCGCCGGGCACGTCCACCCCGGCACGCCGACAGGCCTGGAGCACCCCGAGCGCCATGACGTCGTTGAAGGCCAGGATCGCGTCGAGGCGGCGCCGACGCGCCAGGACCCGTGCGGTCTCCTCCGCGCCGCACTCGGCGGTGCCGTGCGGACCGTGCACGAGCTCGGGGAGGTAGCCGCGTCGGTGCAGGGCGTCGAGCATCAGCACGCCGCGGGCGCTCGGCTGCCCCGGCTGCGAGTTGTCGAGCACGACGGGGTGCCGGACGCCGGTCGCGACGAGGTGGTCCGCGAGCGCCTCGATCGACTCGGCGGGGTCGATCCACACGGCGGCCGTCGGCGGGTCGACGGACGGGTCGAGTTCCACCATCGGCACGGACCCGAGGAGCTCGGTCCACCGTTCGCGGCGGTTGCCGAGGTAGCCGATGACGACGTCCGTCTGGCTCCCGAGTGCCTGCACGATGCGATCAGCGTCGCCCGCCAGGGTCGTGTCCGCGAGCATGACGTTCCAGCCCTGCTCGGCGGCCAGGCGGTAGACGGCCGACGCGAGCTGCGGCGAGTACGGGTTCCGGAGGTCGTTGACGACCAGGCCGAGCTGGTGGTCCCCGCCGGTGACGAGTCCGCGGCCGAACCGGGACGGTCGGTACGCGAGCCGCTCGGCGGCGGCGAGCACCCGCTCCTTCGTGGCCGCACTGATCCCGGACATGCCGTTCATCGCACGCGTGACCGTCTGGCGGGACACCCCGGCCGCGGCGGCGACGTCGACGATCGTCGCGCGGGACGGCGCCGCGGGCACCGGTGGCGTCGCGGGCATCTCGCCCGCGGGGGCCGCGGGCGCGCCGGACCGGTCCGGCGCGCCCGCGGCGCGGGACGGATCGGTCAGTCGCGGAGGTCCAGCCATGCCACCTGTTCGGGAGTGAGGTCGACGGAGAGGCCCTGCATGGAGGAGCGGGCTTCCGCGATCGTACGCGGTCCGAAGAGCGGGAAGGTCGGGAAGGGCTGGTTGAGCACGTATGCGAGGGCGATGGCCGTCGCCGGCACACCGAACTGCTCGCCGAGCACCCGGGCCCGCCGCAGCCGCTCGAAGTTGTCGTCCGAGTAGTAGCAGCGCACGAGCTCGGCGTCACTGGTGTCCTCGGGCGTCGCACGGCCGGTGAAGAACCCGCGGGCCTGCGAGGACCACGGCAGCAGCGGGACCTGACGCTCCTCGAGCCAGCGCTTCGACGCCGGGTCGGTCGCGTGCCGGCAGCCAGCCCACGGCACGTCGTACGCCTCGGCGAGGCCGAAGTGGTTGCTCAGCACCCCGAAGCCGTGCTTGCCGTTCGCCGCCGCGTAGGCGTTCGCCTCGTCGAAGCGTTCGAGGCTCCAGTTCGAGCCGCCGAACACCCGGATGCGCCCCGCGCGGCGGTGTTCGTCGAGCACGTCGACGAACTCCCCCACGGGGACGTCCTCGTTGTCGCGGTGCATCATGTAGATGTCCGCGTAGTCGGTGCCCTGGCGCTCCAGGCTCTCGAGCAGCTGCGCGGTGAGCGACTCCGGGTCGCAGAACGGCGTGTGCGCGCCCTTCGTGATGACGACGACGTCCTCGCGGATCCCGCGGTTCTGGATCCACTTGCCGAGGCGCCCCTCCATCGTGCCGCCGCCGTAGATGTAGCCGGTGTCGAAGACGTTGCCGCCGCGGCTGACGAAGTGGTCGAAGATGGCGCTGGCGTGGGCGAGGTCCAGCTGGTTGTCGACGCCCATCACGAGGCGTGACAGCCGCTTGCCGACCCCCGCGATCTCGCCGTACCGCATCGGGTTGTCCGCGTGGTCCGGGGCGGCGGCCGCGACGACGAGCGGGGCGCCGCTCACCGTCGGGATGTCGGCGTCCTCGGCCTCGAAGGGGTAGCGGAGGCCGATCGCTGCCCGCCACCGGTCGAGGGTCCGCGCGGTCGCGAGGGATTCGTCGATCGTGATCTCGGGGGCGTCCGTGCGCCCCTCGCGGAGGGCGGCGGTCGTGGCGTCGGCCTCGAGCGCGTACGGCTTCGCGCCGGCGAACGACAGCGTCCGGGGCTCCTCGTCGACCGTGCTGACCTCGATCGTCGGGTCGTCGCCGAGGGTCCACGGGTCGCGGAGCACGATGCGGCCACGCGTGCCGTACACGGTGACGGCGTTCTCGTCCTGCACGCGGACGCCGGTGCGGACCACGGCCGTGATGCCGGACGGGTAGGTCAGGTGCGCGGTCGTCCACTCGTCGACGCCGGTCGGGCCGAGGGTCCCCGTCGCGGTGAGCTCGGTCGGCTCGGCGACGGCGACACCGGTCGCCGCCTGGACGACCGCCGCGGTCATCGTGACCGGGTACCCGCCGACGTCGAGGATGCCGCCGCCGGCGGTGGCGACGTCGAAGAGCCGACCGGTCCGTGAGCCGGCGCGGAACGCGAAGGACGCGTCGACGTGCGTCACGGCGCCGATCGCGCCGTCGCGGACGAGCTCGCGGAGCGCAGCGGTCTGCGGGTGGAAGCGGTACATGTACGCCTCGACGAGCGGGAGTCCCGCCTGGCGTGCGGCATCGGCGAGCGCCATCGCGGTGCCGTGGTTCGGGGCGAGCGGCTTCTCGCAGAGGACCGCCTTCCCGGCTGCGAGGGCACGGAGCACGAGGTGCGCGTGCCCGGTGTGCACCGTCGAGACGTACACCGCGTCGACGCGCGGGTCAGCGAGGACCTCGTCGTACGACGCCGCCGTGACGTCGTCGAAGCCGTGCTCGGACGCCTCGTCCGCGAAGGCCTGCGCGCGGGCGGGGTCGCTGCTGCCGGCGGCGACCAGCACGCCGCCGACCGCCGGGTCGACCGTGCCCGTGGCGCCGTTCCCGCTCGCCGGCAACTGGGACAGGAACCGGCGGGCGATGCCGCCGGGTCCGAGGACGGCCCACCCGTCGTGCGTGCGGGTGGTGGCGGGGGTCGCGGTCTGCGCTGACATGCGGATCCTGTTCGTCGTGAACCTTCACGGTCGCAGTGACGCTAGCCCGATCAGCCCGTCAGCACAATGCCGGAGAGGCTTGACACGGCGTGTCGCGGAGAGCATGCTCTGACCACTTCGTGAGCGTTCACGGTCGAACGCTCGGCACGGGTCTCGACGATGAGTCCGCGTGCGCCGGCCGCTGCCCGACGAGCGCGCCGCCGAGGTGTCCGGCAATCTCAACGACGAGAGCAGGTCGTCCGTGACAGCAGCGCAGTCCGTCCGTCTCAGCAGGCGGGGGTTCCTCGCCGGGGCGGGAGCCCTCGGGGCACTCGCCACCACCACCCTCCTGGCCGGGTGTTCGACCGGCACCGCGATCTCCCGCGACCCGGACGAGCTCGTCCTCTGGTACTGGAACCGGTCGCTCGACCCGAAGTTCCTGCGGCGGGCCGCCGGGGGGATCCCCGGGCAGGGGTCGAAGCGCCTCCGCCCCGACCTCATCGGCGGGGCGTCGTACGACACGAAGTTCCGCACGGCCCTCGCCGGCAACGCGTTCATCCCGGACGTCCTGATGATCAACTCGAACTGCTGGCTGTACTTCCCGGACGAGGAGCTCTTCACCGACTTCCGTCCCACCACGGCCGAGCGGTCGTCGTACTACGACTGGAAGCTCTCCCTCGGTCGGACACCGTCGGGACGCCAGTGCTTCTGGCCGGTCGACACCGGACCGACCGGTTTCTTCTACAACCAGGAGGTCCTCCGGAAGGCGGGCCTGCCGACGGCGCCGGACGAGGTCAGCGCCGCGATCGGCACGTGGTCGGACTTCCGGGACTTCGGCAAGCAGATCAAGCGGAAGACGGGCGCGGCGACCATCATCACGGCGACGCAGCTCTTCAACCAGTACATCGCAGCGAGCCCGGCCCGCTACTTCGACCGGGACGACCAGCCCCTGTACCAGCGCGACGACAGCGCAGTGCGGAAGGCCTGGGACAACGCGGTCGAGTCGATCCGGGCCGGCATCACCGGCAACCTGCAGTCCGGTACCGACCAGAACGCCGGGTGGGTCGCTGGTCGGGTCGCCGGACAGATCGAGGGCGCGTGGTGGACGCAGGTCATCCACGACACCGCGCCGGACCTCTCCGGCAAGTGGCGCATCGCCCGGCAACCCGAACGCCCCGGCAACAGCGGTGGCTCGTTCCTCGCGGTGCCGAAGTCGTCGAAGGACCCGGCGGCGGCCGTGGCGTTCGCGAAGTGGATCACCGGGCCAGAGGTCCAGTCGCACACCTACAACGACATCCAGCTCTTCCCCTCCACCCCGGCGTCCTTCTCGAACGGGCTCATGCGGAACCCGGGCGACTACTTCGGCGACCAGGATCCGCTCGACTTCTTCCGCGACGCCGCACCGGAGGTGCCCGTGACCTACATCTCGAACCGGGAACGGTTCATCGGCGCGTTCGCGACCGAGATCACCAACGTCGAGTCGACGGGCAAGGACCCGGAGCGGGCGTGGAAGGACGCGGTCGACCAGACCGACCGCGTCCTCGCGAAGCGGGGGGTGGCGGCATGACCTCCACCCGCGAAGCCCCGGCGACGACCGCGAACCCGGTCGTCGGCGGGACGCCCACCTCGTCGATCTCGACCGCGGCGACGGGCCACCGGTCCCTCCGCCGCTTCTGGCCGCAGTACGTCGCGATCGCGCCGTTCTACGTCCTGTTCCTGGTGTTCGGGCTGTTCCCGATCGTGTTCTCGATCGTGCTGTCGTTCACCGACTGGGACGGCGTCGGTGCGCCCGCGTGGGTCGGGTTCGCGCAGTACCAGTACCTGCTCGGCGACCCGCGGTTCTGGAACGCGGTGTCGAACACGTTCATCATCTGGATCATCTCCACGGTCCCGATGCTCTTCCTCGCGCTCGTGCTCGCGTTCCTGCTCCACGGGAACATCCGCGCGAAGGGCTTCTACCGCGTCGCGTACTTCATCCCGAACGTCACGAGCATGGTGGCGATGGCCATCGTGTTCGGGTCGGTGTTCTCCGACGGCTTCGGACTCGTGAACGCCGCGCTCCGTGCCGTCGGTGCGGACCCGGTCGGGTGGCTGTCCACCTACTGGGGCGTCAAGGTGACCATCGCGGTGATGGTCATCTGGCGGTGGACCGGGTACAACGCGATCATCTACCTCGCCGGCCTCCAGTCGATCCCCACCGAGCTGTACGACGCCGCGAAGGTCGACGGCGCGAACACCTGGCAGATCTTCACCCGGATCACGATCCCGATGCTGCGGCCGGTCATCCTGTTCACCGTCATCACGTCGACCATCGGTGGCCTCGGACTCTTCACCGAGCCGCAGATCCTGTTCAACGGCCAGGCCGTCGGCGGACCGGACGAAGCCGGCATGACGATCGTGCTGTACCAGTACGACCAGGCGTTCAACCAGTTCGACTTCGGCTACGGGTCGGCGATCGCCTGGGTGCTGTTCTTCTTCTCCGTGGTGTTCGCGATCATCAACTGGCGACTGCTCAGCGAACGAGACGGCTTGAAGACACCGAGGCGACTGCGCACCTCGCGTGCCCTCACCCTCGCCCCGGCCACCACGTCCACGACGTCCACGACGTCCACGAAGGGGAACCGCGCATGAGCGCCGACACCGCGCCCCGCACCACGAACACCGCAGCTGCACTCGGCCGCCCGAACGCCGTCGCCGACCGGCCGGACGACCACCGCCGCGGGTTCCGGCACGGCTGGGTCGGACGCGTCGTCACCCACCTGTGCCTCATCGTCGGCGTGGTGCTGTCGATCTTCCCGTTCTACTGGCTGCTCGTGATGTCGACGTCGTCGAACGCGCAGATCTTCGGCTACCCGCCCTCGCTCTGGTTCAGCGACCACACGATGCAGAACCTGGCGACGGTGTTCGGCAGCGTCGACATGCTCCGGGCGCTCGGGAACACGGTGCTCGTGTCCGGGGCCACCGCGGTCCTCGTCATGCTGTTCGACTCGCTCGCCGCGTTCGCGTTCGCGAAGTACGAGTTCCCGTTCAAGCGCTCCCTCTTCACGATCATGCTGGCGACGTTCCTCGTGCCGGGCAGCCTCTCGCTGGTGCCGAGCTTCGTGCTCATGGCGCACCTCGGGTGGATCGGCGGCCTGCAGGCGTTGATCGTGCCCGGAGCCGCGAACGCGTTCGGCATCTTCCTGCTCCGACAGTTCGCGACCGGGTCGATCCCGAACGAGATCATCGACTCCGCGCGGGTCGACGGCGCCGGGTTCTTCCGGACCTGGTGGTCGATCGCGGTGCCCATGCTCCGCGGCGGGCTGGCGTTCCTCGGGATCTTCACCTTCATCAGCTCGTGGAACGACTACGTCTGGCCCCTCATCGTGCTCATCGACCCGAAGGGACAGACGCTGCAGGTGGCGCTGGCCTCGCTCAGCTCGGTGAACGCGACGGACCTCGGCTCGGTGATGGCGGGCGCGGTGATCAGTGTGTTCCCGCTCATCGGGGTGTTCATCATCGGCTCGCGACACTTCATCGCGAACATCGCCGCCGGAGCCCTCAAGGGCTGACACGACCCGCAGGCGCCGTGGAGGATGGCCCACGGCGCCTGCGCCCATGTCCGCAGCGCCTACGCCTGTGGCGCCCGCGCTCGCGTCCACGGCGCTCGCGCCCTCGCCCGCGCCGCGTCCAGCCGGCCTCCGCGCCGTGCGCGCTGGCCCCGCCCGCGCATGGCAGACTTCCGGCATGGCAAGCGCCCGCGATCGTGTCCTGGACAGCTTCGTCGCCATCGTGTGCGAGGAAGGCGAGCGTCCGGCGACCCTCGACGCGGTCGCCGCGCGCGCCGGCGTCTCGAAGGGCGGGCTGCTGTACCACTTCGGGTCGAAGGCCGCCCTCGTCGAGGGGCTGTGCGAGCGCCTCTCCGACCTCTCCGCGATCGACGTCGAGCGGATGCGCGAGGCCGAGGACGGCGTCGCCCGCTACTTCGTCCGCAACTGCCAGTGGGTCGGCAGCGAGCTCGACCTCGCACTGCTCGCTGCGAGCCGCCTGCAGCAGGCCGGCTACGAGGAGGCGGGCCGCACCCTCGACGAGACTGAGAACGCCTGGCTCGAGACGCTCGTCGACGAGCTCGGTGACGAGCCGACGGCGCAGGCAGTCAAGCTGCTCGGCGACGGGCTCTACCACCAGGCGTCCCTCGGTGCCACGACGGACGTCCGGCCCACCCGTGGGGTCGTCGACATGGAGGCCCTGCTCGCCGTCGTCGACCGACTCATCGCGACCAAGCCGGCCGCGTGAACCAGTCGCCCCGCTCCTGGGGATAGACTGGCACCCGCATCACCCGCTGATTCCGGAGGTACCACCGTGGGCCGCGTCATCGCCGCTGTTTTCTCGATCCTGCTGCTGCTGGTGTCGATGTACCTGTTCGGTTTCGCGTTCCAGGTCGCGTCGGGCCAGGCGTTCGTCTTCATGGGCGGCCTGATCCTCATGTGCATCTCGTTCTTCCTGCCGATCCACGTGTTCGGCAAGCGGTAGTCACCGCCGCACACGACGCTCGGCCCCGCACCCTCCGGTGCGGGGCCGTCGCCGTTTCCGCCGTACGGACCGGCCTGGAGGCGCGGCGCGCGCCCGGCGCACAACTCCCGCCCGCCGACAACCCGTCCTGGACCGGAGCGGGCAGGCCCCGCCAGGAGGCCGGTGGCGGGCACCAGTGCCGGATCGCTCGACCCGTCACGAGCAGAGTGCCGATGGGCGATCGTCGAACGGACCGGCCAGCGGTGAACAACCGCGCCGCACCAGGGGCGCCGGTCTCGAGGTCGCTGAGCGCTGTCCGTCAGGAACGAATTCGGACGATCCATCCCGTGATGGTCCCGTGGTGCGGGCGCCGGGCGGACAGGGAGGACACGGTGTGCTGCTGCCCGGCATGGGTTTCCGGCGCAGAGTACCCGTAGCGCTCCGAGTCCACGAAGCGCACGGAGACCTGGTCGATGCGGACCACGACACCGCTCAGGTCGCGTCGGGTCGACAGCTCCTCCTCGCTGCGCTCGTGGTCGTAGGTGTCACGCTGCAGCGGAACCGTCCTCGGGACCGTGAGGATCTCATCGATCCACGGCTGGTCCGATTCGTACAGGGTCCATGTGATGTGCTCGCCCACCGCCACATCGAAACCGTCTTCGTCGACTTGCCACTCGGTCAGCCAAACGTCCGTCTCCCCGTCGGCCAGCGCAGGAACAGCGTCCTCGGATGCGACCGACGGCGTCGGAGTTCGCAGGATCGGTGCCGCACTGACCGGTTCCGACGATGTGTCAGACAGGCCCCCGAAGAGCCGTTTCCACAGGAGTCGGGGCAGCACGACATGACTCCGCGACGGACGATCGTCTGGCTCGCTCGGGGACATCCAGTCAGCGTAGATGCGGAGCAGTGCGGCGCAGAGGAGTTCATCGCAGTATCGACGAGGTCGCGTTGCCGCTGACGTGTCCCGCCGACCGATCGGTGGACGAGACAGGGTCAGGCCCAGCGAACGCTGCTTGGCTAGGCGAACCGGGCAGCAGCAGCGGAGGGAATGCGAATGGAGGCAGTGTGGCCACTGTGGACCGTCGGAGGCGTGTTCGTCCTACTCGGCGTGATCTTCGCAGCAGCCACGTCGTGTTCGTCGGTACGCGCGATCGACTTCGACGTCAACGAGGGGGTCTTCGGCGCATCACCGCGATTGAAGGGTGGGGTCGAGATCGAGTCTGGTCTCGGCGCGGTTCGGATCGGGGTCCTTCCACGCGGGCGAGGCGGGATCGGATTCGTGAGCCGTGCAGCAGTAGCCGAAACCCTTCGTCTACGAGACGCGAGTCCGCATCACTGAATCAACCGCCGTCCGATGAAGGATCGGTCAGCGGTCCGACCGGCCAGCTCGCCCGGAGACGATCAGCACCGCGAACGCCACGACGATGAGTACTGCCCCGAGTATTTTCGTCGGCACTCCCGGGGGCAGTACGAAGAGGCCAACTCCGCATGCCGCGAGAACAACCAGAAGCATGAGTGTCGCGGGTCGGATGTGCATGCGTCTGTCTATCACCGTCAGCGCCGCTCGCACCGTCTCAGTAGCCGATCGGCTACCGGCCTGTCGAATGCTGCTTGCCCTCGGGCAGAAGATGCCCGATGGCTCGTAGGACGTCGCCCAGCCAAACGAGTTCCCAGTTCAACGTCCGATCGGCGGCCGGCGCCGTCGTCAGGTTGTCCCACGACTCGGTCAGCTGACCGATCGTGGCTTCGGGTGGATCGCTCGACACGTCGTAGAGGCCCGGAGCGGGCAACGAGTAGAAGTAGTCCTCACGCAGCACGACCGACTCCCCGTTCGCACGTTCGATGTGCTGAAGGATCCGATCGAACACGAGACGGAGATCAGTCACCGGAATCTGAAGACCGTTCCATTCAGGCATCCCACGAACATGGCGCAGAGGGGCTGTCTCGTCAACCGATGGCGGTTTCAAGGGGTCGTCGCAACGGGTGGTTGTTTCGGGTCCGAGAGTAGCTGCTCGAACGCTTCTGCCGGGGTGCGATAGCCGAGGGTCTTGCGGGGTCGTCCGTTGAGTTCGGCAGCGACTTCGCGGAGCCGTTCCGGGCTGTGAATGGCGAGGTCGGTGGACTTGGGGAAGTACTGCCGGAGCAGGCCGTTGGTGTTCTCGTTCGAGCCGCGCTGCCAGGGCTTGTGCGGGTCGCAGAAGTAGATCGCGAGGTCCGTGGCGAGGGTGATGTCTTTGTGCCGGGCAAGCTCGGTGCCCTGATCCCACGTCAACGACCGACGCAGATGCCCAGGCAGCGTCTGGATCGTGGGGATCATCGCGTCGCGGACCGCATCGGCGCTGTGTCCGTTGGGGAGGTGCAGCAGCATCACGTATCGGGTGGTGCGTTCGACCAAGGTGCCGATCGCGCTCCTGGCGTTGATCCCGACGATCAGGTCCCCTTCCCAGTGGCCGGGGACGGCCCGGTCGTCGGCCTCGGCGGGGCGTTCGCTGATCAGGATCATGTCGCGGATCTTCGACCACGACGCCCGCCGCGGCTCGCCCCGGTGCCGACGGATCGCGCGGCCGGTGCGGAGGTGTTTGTGCAGGTCAGCGCGCAGGTGCCCGCGGCCCTGGACGAACAGGGACTGGTAGATCGTCTCGTGCGACACGTGCATCTCCGACCGGTTCGGGAACGTCCTGGCCAGGTCATCACGGATCTGCTCCGGGGACCAGTTCCGCACCAACCGCAACTCGACCTGCAGCGCAAGCTCGACCCGGTCAAGCTTCCGGGGCTTCGGGCGCCGCGCTCGAACACGGCACTGCTTCTCCGCCGAGTACGGCCTGTAGTACCCGCCAGCTGCAGCGTTCCTGCTGAGCTCGCGACTGATCGTCGATGGTGCCCGGCCGAGGGCTTTCGCGATCGCGCGCACGCCGGCGCCGCTGAGGCGCAGGTCCGCGATCTGCAGCCGCTCTTCCTGACTCAGGTACCTGTCGGAGCGGGGCTTGTGGGCGAACGGATTCCGTCCGCCGGCTGCTTTGACCCAGCGGTATCCCTGACGTCGGTCCACGCCGACAGCATCACAGGCCGCCGTCCGCCCGAGACCTTGTCTCAATAGCTCCCAGAACCGCGCTTCCCGCGCACGGTGTTCCAGCCTCGATCCCATCCGCAACGCTCCGATTCACGGTGGTGTTGCAACGACCGGCTGAACCCAAGGATCGCTGGCCGGACGTTGGCGCGGAACCGTTGCGAGAAGATGTGCGGCGCACACGAGTCAGCCGTTGGCACCCAAACGTGGTCTGGAGCGCGCGACCGTAGGTCCACCTGGGCCCTGAGCTCGCAGAAGACTTCAGGATCAAGCAGCCTGAGGTGCTAACCGGCTTGTTGCTCGCCTTCCGGTGAAACGAGGATCAGATGAGCTCGCTCTTCCTGCCGGCTTCGATGACGTAGGACACGAATGCGGAGCACGCGACGAGCATGTACTTTGCGAGACTTTGGTCAGCATCCGCCTGGTCGATAGCCGCGTGACGGATACCCTGCGCGTCAGACGTCCAACCGTACATCTTTGACCAGGCGCCCTCCAGCGCGGGATGAAGCTCGATGCCCCCCGTCTTGAGCTTCCGCAACCCCGCACCGAGCGTGCCCTCGCCCGTAACCGTCGCCACAACGGATTCCACCGCCGAGATTGCTTCCTTGATGCTGTTCGGGTAGTCCGGTGTCTGCCGATCGGCAAGCAGTTCTGTTGCGCGAAGCAGGTGGTTGCGAGCACCGTTGAGCTGGACGGTGAGATCCAGCGCGTCCGTGACCGCGGCGATCGACATGTCGTCGCTGAGTGGAACGAGTTCTCGCTCGATCAGTCGGTAACCGACAAGGTACCGTTCGAGGGTGGCATTAAGAAGGCCATCGAAAGTGTCCGGAACCTGGTAAGTGAACTGGTTCGAGAATTGGTGCAGGTATTTGCCGTAGGCCTCGATGCAGTCCAAGGCTTCGAACCACTCACCGTCCATGATTGCCGACTTGACCAGCCCCCAAACCTTCTCGTCGCGCGGCTGCTCATCACGGGCGTTCTTAAAGTACCAAGCCCAGATTGCGGCAGTGATCGCTGTATCGACGTCATAGGCCATCGGATCGCGCATAAGTCCGCGAATGACATAGACGGCGTTCCAGAGTTCCGTCCTGGTCTCCGTGTCGAGTGCGTCTGTCTGTGTTACGGACCGGCGTGACGTGAACCCCATGCGTTCGGCGAAGGACATGGGTGAACCGTAGCGTCCGCCACTGACCGTCGATCTTCCACGGGCCCAGCCGATGCCGTCTCGATAGCCGGTCTTGGGTTCAGCCGGTCGTTGCAACACCACCGTGAATCGGAGCGTTGCGGATGGGATCGAGGCTGGAACACCGTGCGCGGGAAGCGCGGTTCTGGGAGCTATTGAGACAAGGTCTCGGGCGGACGGCGGCCTGTGATGCTGTCGGCGTGGACCGACGTCAGGGATACCGCTGGGTCAAAGCAGCCGGCGGACGGAATCCGTTCGCCCACAAGCCCCGCTCCGACAGGTACCTGAGTCAGGAAGAGCGGCTGCAGATCGCGGACCTGCGCCTCAGCGGCGCCGGCGTGCGCGCGATCGCGAAAGCCCTCGGCCGGGCACCATCGACGATCAGTCGCGAGCTCAGCAGGAACGCTGCAGCTGGCGGGTACTACAGGCCGTACTCGGCGGAGAAGCAGTGCCGTGTTCGAGCGCGGCGCCCGAAGCCCCGGAAGCTTGACCGGGTCGAGCTTGCGCTGCAGGTCGAGTTGCGGTTGGTGCGGAACTGGTCCCCGGAGCAGATCCGTGATGACCTGGCCAGGACGTTCCCGAACCGGTCGGAGATGCACGTGTCGCACGAGACGATCTACCAGTCCCTGTTCGTCCAGGGCCGCGGGCACCTGCGCGCTGACCTGCACAAACACCTCCGCACCGGCCGCGCGATCCGTCGGCACCGGGGCGAGCCGCGGCGGGCGTCGTGGTCGAAGATCCGCGACATGATCCTGATCAGCGAACGCCCCGCCGAGGCCGACGACCGGGCCGTCCCCGGCCACTGGGAAGGGGACCTGATCGTCGGGATCAACGCCAGGAGCGCGATCGGCACCTTGGTCGAACGCACCACCCGATACGTGATGCTGCTGCACCTCCCCAACGGACACAGCGCCGATGCGGTCCGCGACGCGATGATCCCCACGATCCAGACGCTGCCTGGGCATCTGCGTCGGTCGTTGACGTGGGATCAGGGCACCGAGCTTGCCCGGCACAAAGACATCACCCTCGCCACGGACCTCGCGATCTACTTCTGCGACCCGCACAAGCCCTGGCAGCGCGGCTCGAACGAGAACACCAACGGCCTGCTCCGGCAGTACTTCCCCAAGTCCACCGACCTCGCCATTCACAGCCCGGAACGGCTCCGCGAAGTCGCTGCCGAACTCAACGGACGACCCCGCAAGACCCTCGGCTATCGCACCCCGGCAGAAGCGTTCGAGCAGCTACTCTCGGACCCGAAACAACCACCCGTTGCGACGACCCCTTGAAACCGCCGGTCCACCAGTGAGTCACGGGGTGCTTGCGAAGGCTTCGGATCTCTGCGGCCCTCCTCTGGAGCAGAGCCCGTCTCACATGAGTGGTCCGCGAACCATCTCAGTTCAGGCACGCCGTACGGACGCTTCGCGTCGCACCACGGCTGAGCTAGACGCTGCTCGACGTTGCTGCTCCGTGCTGCCGAGCAACTGGTCCGAGAACGTGTTCCAGACACGACGACGGGCACCCGGACGAGTCAGCTCACGGACGTCGGCAGCCCCCCCCCCCCCCCGTCCGACGGTCGGTCGGCTCAGAGCCCTGGCCACGACGGTCCGCGCCCCGACAGGGACCACCGAGACCCGTCCCGACAACGCGCGATGGTCGCCAGGGGCGCACCGCGGACCGTGGACGGCGTGTGTCAGCACCGCACGCGGCACCCGTCGGTCAGGCGGACGGTCCTAGCGCCGCCCGCCCACCGACGACGCGAGCGCGCCGCTGCTGGCCGCGCCGCGCGAGGGCGCCTGCAGCACCGGCGGCGATGCTGATCGGCGCGGTGACCCCCAGGGAATCCGCCCCGAGGATCCACGCGGGCACTGCCGCCATGGTCCCGGCGAGGAACGCGTGGACGATCACCTGCGTCCACGGCCGCCGCGCCCGCTCGAGCAGGCGGCCTGCGGCGTAGGTGACAGGGACGGTGACGAACGCGGACCCGAGGACGAAGAGCACAGAGACCCCGTCGACCAGCACGACCCAGCTGACGATCCCGCCGATCGCCGACCACCACGGCCCGCCCACGAAGACCCACGAGTCCGAGACGATCGGCGCGAGGAGCATCCCCAGCAACGACGCCGTCGGAAGCGTCGCACCGAGCATCCACCCTGCGGCACGAGCGTTCAGCGCCCCGGCGTCCTCGACGGTCCACCGCTCCGGTGCGTCCGTCTGCTCCGGTGCGTCCGCCTGCTCCGGGTCACGCCCGGGTTCCGGCGCCGTCACGGCCGGAACGCTTCCGGCCGACCCACCGAGGACGCGCGACGGGCAGCGGACCGGAGCTGTCCCTGCCGTGCGAGCGCACCGGCACCGGCGGCGGTCACCCCGACGAACGCAGCGAAGAACGGGCCGGACTGTGGCGCCCACGCCTCTCCCGAGGCCCACCCCGTCGCCGATCCGAGTCCGCCGGCGAGTACGGTCGTGGCGACCACCTGGAGGCTGCGGGAGCGCACACCCGCCATCAGGACGCCGAGGGCGTGGGTGAACGGGAGTGACACGACCGCGCCGCCGAGGGCGACCACCGCGGTCACGGCGTCGAACAGGAGCAGCCAGTACACCGCCGAAAGACCGTCGTCGACGCCGCCGGACCAGTCGTCCGCGACGACCGATGCGGTGACCCACCAGCACACGACCGAGAGCGACACGAGGGGCACCGTGACCCCGGCGAGCCAGAGCCATGCTCGCGCGACGAGGCCGACGGTGTCCCGGAACCGCCAGCCGCTCACGCGTCCCGCCCGGCGACGATGCCGACGATCTCCGTGACCGATCGGCGGAAGGGGCGCACGCGGAGCATGGGCAGGGCGAAACGAAGCACCCCGAGGACGGCGTCCACGAGTCGGTCCGTCCGCCGCTGTGCGGGCGAGGAGTCGTAGACCCAGAACAGCGTCAGCAGCAGGTAGGCGTTCCAGAGCGCGTGCGGCAGGTCCGCGCCGAGCGTGCCGGGCAACTGCGTACGGGAGCCCTCGACCGCGTCGCGGAACAGCCCGAGCACGATGTCCCGGGCGGGCCCCGACTCGGCGGACATCGGGTTGTTCGGTGAGCCGGGCGCGATGGCCGTGGTGAGGAACTGCGGCGCCAGCTCGTGCCAGCTGCGGAGGTTGCCGAGCCCCGTGCGGACGACGATCCCGATCCGGGTGGCGAGGTCCTCGATGCCCTCGAGCTGCGGTGCGGCGAGCGCGAGGTGTTCACGCTGGACCTCGACGTAGAGCTCCTGCACGAGGTGGTCCTTCGTCGGGAAGTGGTAGTAGGCGTTCCCCACGGACGAGCCCGCTTCGTCGGCGATGCTCCGCATGGTCGTCGCGTCGTAGCCCTTCTCCCGCAAGGACCGGAGGGCGACCTCGCGGATCCGAGCCCTCGTGCGTTCACGTTTCGTCTGCGGAACCTCGTTTTCGAACACGTTCAAAAACTACACCCCGTACATGACGGAGCGCACCCCCTCGGCGAGGGGGTGCGCTCTAGTGCTGCCGGGAGCAGCGTCAGGCGGGGACGTGCAGCGACCGCAGCGTGACCGCGGTGGCGATGGCCGCGTGCGCCGCCTCGGCTCCCTTGTCCTCCTTCGACCCGGGCAGTCCCGCGCGGTCGATGCCCTGCTGTTCGTCGTCGAGGGTGAGCACACCGAAGCCGACGGGCTTGCCGGTCTCGATCGCGACGGTCGTGAGGCCGCTCGTCGCCGCGCTCGAGACGTACTCGAAGTGCGGGGTGCCGCCGCGGATGATGACCCCGAGGGCCACGGCCGCGTCGAACCCGCCTTCCAGCGCCGCCTTCGCGACCACGGGCAGCTCGAAGCTCCCGGGCACGGGGATGACGGTCGCCGAGGCACCGAGACGCTCGACCTCGCGCTGGGCGCCGGCGAGGAGGCCGTCCGCGATCACGTCGTGCCACTGGCCGGCGACGATCGCCACCCGCACACCGGTGCCGTCGACGTGGCCGCGCTCCGCTGCTCCCGCTCCGCTCATCGTGTCGTTCCTTCCGTGGGCGTGTCCGACGCCCGGTCAGCCGCGTCGAGCCACTCGACGAGTGCGGCGATGGTGATGACGGGCACGCCCTCGCGCACCCCGAGTTCGACGAGCCGCGGCAGCCGCATCATGCTGCCGTCCTCGTCGACGATCTCACAGATGGCCGCTGCCGGGCGCAGCCCCGCCGCGGTCACGAGTTCGATGGCCGCCTCGGTGTGGCCGGCACGCTCCCGGACGCCGCCGGAGCGCGCTCGGAGCGGCACGACGTGGCCGGGGCGGTGCAGGTCGGACCGGACGGACGCCGGGTCGGCGAGGACGCGCAGGGTGCGGGCACGATCGTGGGCGCTGATGCCCGTCGTGATCCCGGAGGCCGCGTCGACCGTCACCGTGTAGGCGGTCCCGCGTGGGTCCTCGTTGTGGTCGACCATCGGCGGCAGGTCGAGGGCGTCGGCGATCTCGGCCGACACCGGGGCGCAGACGAACCCGGAGGAGTGCGCGACGGTCCACGCGATCCACTCCGGTGTCGCGAGCTCCGCGGCAAGGATGACGTCGCCCTCGTTCTCCCGGTGCTCGTCGTCGGCGACGATGACCGGCCGTCCGGCGGCGATCGCGGCGACGGCGTCCTCCACGCTCGCGAGGCCCGGGACCCGGTGCTCGCCGGGGCCGGACGCGACCACGGGTGCGACGTGCGGGACGTGCGTGACCATCACCGGGCCTCCAGGACGGGGGCCGCAGCAGCGCCGGCCGCCGCGTCGAGCCGCAGCATGCGCCGGACGTGGCGTGCCAGCACGTCGGTCTCGACGTTGACGCGGTCGCCGGGCACCCGGAGGCCGAGCGTCGTGGCCTCGAGCGTCTCCGGGATCAGGCTCACCTCGAACCAGGCCGCCTCGGGCGGGGTGTCCTCCGACGAGACCGCACTGACCGTGAGCGAGACCCCGTCGAGCGCGATCGAGCCCTTGTCGACGACGAGCGGGCTGAGCTCGGGCGCGAGGGAGAAGCGCACGCGCCGCCAGCCGTCACCGTCCGCCGTCTCGAGGACGGTCGCCGTGCCGTCCACGTGGCCCTGCACGATGTGACCGCCGAGCCGGTCCCCCACCGAGGCCGCGCGCTCGAGGTTGAGCGTGTCGCCCACGACGAGCGCACCGTGCGCGCTCATGTCGAGCGTCTGCTTCATGACGAACGCGGTGAACGTGTCGGGGGTCTGCTCGACGACGGTCAGGCAGACGCCGGACGTGGCGATGGAGTCGCCGTGCGACGCGTCCGCGACGACGAGCGGGCCGCGGACGGTGAGCGCGACGGAGTCGCCGTGCTGCTCGACGGCGGTGACCGTGCCGAGTTCCTCGATGATGCCGGTGAACACTGGTGTCCTCTCAACGGGACTCCGGGTTCGCGCGACGGTCGTCGACACGGGCGGACGGGTCGACGGCGTCGACTGTCCGCCAGCGCTTCCTCCCATCCGGACTCTCACCGTCGGTCCTGGAATCCCACCAGGTCAACCTCTGCCGGGTTCGCACCCGTCATCAGTTCGTGGACTGTCACCACCGGTTCGGACTTGCACCGACCCCGGAGCGCTTGCGTACCGGGAACGATACCCCACACACATGACGGTCGCGTTGCGCCGGTTTCTCCCCGTGACACGGGGCGGCCTGGAGGCTCGTGGCGGGCCCGCCACGCCTCCCTCGCAAGCTCGGTCGGCGCGGTCCGCGTGACGCTGGCGCGTCACCGCTGAGCGGACCGCGCCCGGCCGTCAGGGCGTGCGTCGGTCAGCCGCGCCCGCGCGCGAACGCGACCGCCTGCCGGAACGACAGGTCGGGCAGGTACGCGCGGACGACCGCGATGCCGATCGACGGCAGCGCCACCGGGTCCGGGTACGCGAGCACGAGCGGGTGCAGCTCCGGACCGAACTTCTGCTTGAAGCGCAGCAGCGACCGGAACCCGTACACCGGCTCGAGCACCCCGCCCACGAGTTCGAGGAGGTTCTGCACGCCGTCCGCCGGGGCGTCCGGGGCGGACACCTGGGCGAGCGGCGCCGCGGACAGACTGAGCCGTTCGACCCCGTCGTCGCGCATCTGCTCGGCGGCGCTGGCGACGAGGAACTCCATCACCCCGTTCGGCGCGTGCTCGGTCCGCCGCATCACGTCGAGCGTCCACCCGACGACCCGGCCGTCCCGGTGGCTCGGCAGCCAGCTCGTGACCGCGAGGACGGTGCTCTCGGCGTCCTGCGCGACGAGGGTCCGCACCGCAGGGTCGCGCATCTCGTCGACGCCGCCGAGGGTGAAGCCCATCTCGGGCAGCTCGCGCTCGGCGACCCACTCCTCGGAGATCGCCTCGATCTGCCGGACGGTCGACACCGGGAGGTCCTGCCACGAGGACCAGGTCGCGGTGATCCCCTCGCGCCGTGCCTTGTTCACGGCCGTGCGGACGTCCTGCTTCTTCTTGCCGCTCGTCGTCCACGTCCGCGGGTCGAAGTCGGCGTCCTCGGCGACCGGCAGCGTGCCCCATCCCTGCGGGGCGAGGTGCGCGGCGAGGTCGGCCTCGATGCCGTAGAACGCGGCCGTCCACCCGTTGTCGTCGCACCAGCGGGCGAAGTCGGTCAGGGCCCGCTCCCGCGCGTCCGACCAGCCGAACGGGCCACCCACGGTGACCGCGACGGCGCCGTTCCGACGGAACGCCACCCCGGCACGGCCGTCGGCCGCGAACCAGTACTGGTTCCCCTGCCAGGTCGTCATCCACCCGAACGTGTCGCCGCCGCCGGCGAGCAGGAGTGCCCGCGCACGCTCGCGGTCCGCGCGGGAGCCGTCCGCGTCGGTGTCCGGCTCGACGGCGCCGGTGGGACGGACCGCGGCGAGGGCCACGACGACCCAGAGCACCGGCCCGATGAGTCCGACGACCAGTCGGAGGGCTGGGTCGAGCGACGGCAGGCGGTCCCAGAACGACACCGGGGCGAGCGGGCCGAGGGCGGCGAGCGCCAGACGGACCGGGTCCTCGACGCGGGCGGGCGAGGACGCGGCCACCACGAGGACGATCGTGACGAGCACGAGCGCCGACGTCCCGACGGTGACGGCGAAGCCGACCACACGCCGGCGGGAGGGCAGGACGGTGAAGGAGCGCCGGAGGATGACGAGCACGACCGCGGTCGCGACCGGCACGACGACCGACGCGGCGATCGAGACGTCCACCACGAACTGGTCCTCGAAGCCGTGCAGGGCCGTGACGCGTCCCGGCACCAGGCCGTACGTGACCGCGGCGGCGACCGCGGTCACGGTGTCGACCACGACGACGAGCCAGACGGCGAACCGGCTGCCCCGGAAGAGCCCGAGCCCGCCGACGAGCAGGACGAGCAGCGGCGCCACGGCGAGCACGAGCGTCCACGGGTCGGTCGCCCGGAACGACAGCAGCCCGCGGAGGCACTCCCCCGCGACCCCGTCCGCACGACACCCGCGCACCGGACTCACCGGACCTGCGCCCACGACGGCGGCGAGTGGCGCGAGCAGTCCGACGCGGGCCCGGGAGACCAGCGCGATCACCGGCCCGACCGCCGACACGAGCACGACCGTGCCGAGCAGGACCCGGGTCTCGCGGTGGGAGCTGCGAACCCAACCCGTGCGCTTCGGCGTGCGGCGGAGCAGTTCGCCCAGCACCCAGCCGGCCCCCGCCGCGAGGACCGCGTAGAGGTCGGAGACGTGCCCGGCGTAGAGCAGGAGCGCCGCGACGACCGCGAGCGCGTTCACCCGGATCCGGCGCCGCCAGAGGGTCCCGGCGAAGGCGCTCGCGGTGACGATGGTGCCGACGATGGCGGTCCACGGGTCGAAGCTCGTCGCCCGGCCGAGGAGCAGCCCGCCGACGTTGCGGTCGTCGGTGTCGACGAACGCGGTCAACGCGCCGACCCCGGTGCCGACGACGGTCGTGACGACGAACGCGACGACCGTCCGCCACGACCCCATGAGTCGTTCGGAGGCGCCGACGAGCACCACCACGCCCGCGATCGTGACGAGCATCGCGACGACGCCGGTCGACGCGGCGAACACCCGGAAGGGGCCGAAGGACGAGGGGACGGCGCCGTGCTGCACGCGGAGCACGACGGCCGAGACCGACGTGACGAGGACGAGCAGCACGATGACCGCGGTGACCGGGGAACGTCGGACGGTCCGGAGGGCGCGCTCGGGCAGCGCCCGGGTCTGCGGGCTCACAGGGCACCGCTCGCGGGCAGACCGAGGTGGGCGATCACGGCCGGGAGGCCGTGCGCGAGGACGTAGCGCACCGTGTTCCAGTCGTGCGCCGACCCCGGGGAGACGATCACCTGCGTCGCGATGCCCGCCTTGCGCGAGGCCGCGTCGAGCATCGCGGTCGACTTCCGGTACGGGGCGTCGTCCTGTCCGACGCCGAAGACGGTGAGGTGGTCGACGTACCGCCCGTGCGCCGCCATCAGGGCTGCCGGGGCCGCTGCCCGGTACTTCGCCGCGGAGCCGTCGAACGCCACCGCGATGCTGTTCTGGACGCTCCCGGTCAGCGGCGCGGGCTCGCTCGAGATCGCCAGGGTGGTGCCGAAGACGTCGGGGAACTCGGAGGAGAACTGCATCGCGCAGGTGGCGCCCTCGGAGAACCCCGCGACCGCCCAACCGGACGGCGCCGCGGACACCGGCAGGTGCTTCCGGATCCAGTCGACGGTGTCCGTCATGATGTACGTCTCGCTCCGGCCGAGGCGTCGGGAGTCGACGCACATCGGGTTGCGGTTGGGGGCGCCGAGCTGGTCAGGGGCGACCACGATCGGGGCCAGCCCGTCGTGGGCAGCAGCGTAGCGGTCGAGGTAGGTCGCCATGTTGCCGGTCTGGAAGAGGTCGGACGGCTCGCCCGGTTGCCCGGACAGCGCGACGATCACCGGCAGGGTCGGCGGGTGGGCGGTCCGGGCCGCGGGCGGCAGCCAGACGACGGCCTTGCGTGCGTGGAAGTGCGACACCGTGGCCGGGATGCGGACGCTGATGGTCTCGCCCTTCGTCGGCATGCCGGCCGGAGCGTGCCACCCCGACGGGTCGAGCGCGGGCCGGGTCGAGGGTCCGCTGGCGAGCGCCGGCAGGTCCTCGTACGGGTAGGGGTTCGTCACGAGCGCCTGCTGGATGTCCTTGTAGAAACCGAAGTCGACGTTGACCCCGAGCCCGGCGGCGAGGACGACGGCGCCCGCCGCCGCGAGCGCCACGACCCGTCGGCCCCAGCCACCCTGGACGGCCACGGTGACCAGGAGCGCGATGCTCGCGACCGCGAAGGCGACCCACATCCGGGTGATCGGGGTGAACGCGACGCCGAAGGCGTCCTGGACGTCGCCGAACCACCAGACCAGGCCGAGGCCGACGACCGCACCGACGACCATCGCACCGATCCGGACGAGGAACCGCCGCAGCGACCACGGTCGGACGACGAGCGCCCAGAGCACGAGGAGACCGGCGACCACGTCGACCGGGACGAGGACGTCTGAGTCCGTGATCTTGAGGCGCAGGAGTTCGTGGAGCACGTGCCAATCGTGGCCCTGCCGGGCTGCCGAGCAGCCCCCGGAGCGCTTCCACTGCTCACAGGATGGGCATCACCGCTTTCCAGTCGGCGTTCGGACCGTTCACAGCTCGGCGGGGCGCCGGGACCACCGCGGTGGTGGTCCCGGCGCTCCGGTCTGCGATCGCCTCGGTCAGTGCCGACGGCGCAGCGTCAGCACTCCGGCCCCCGCGAGGAGCAGGAGCAGTGCGGCGGTCAGCGGCAGCGCCGGCGACGGCGCTCCCGTGTACGCCAGCCCGGTCGCGGTGCTCCCGGTCGTGGTCGCCGCGGCGACGGTCGCCGACCGGGAGGCACGGGTCGTGTCCGTCGCGACGGCCGCGGTCACCGGGACGGTCGCCGTCACGGGCACCACACCGGTGGTCGTGCCGGTCCCGGTTCCGGGGGTGCTCCCGGTGCCCGGCGTGCCGCCGGTCCCGGGGTTCGTGCCCGTGCCCGGGTCGGTGCCGGTACCCGGGTCCGTGCCGGTCCCCGGGTCCGTGCCCGTCCCGGGGTCCGTGCCGGTCCCCGGGTCGGTCCCGGTGCCGGGCGTGGTCGGCGTCGTGCTGGTGCCGTCACCGACGATGCCGATCCCGTTGCCGCCGATGGTGACGGGCAGGGAGATCACCGGGGCGACCTGCGTGCCCGAACCGATCCCGTCCGAACCATCCGTCGTCCCACCGGCCGACGGGGTCGAACCCGCCGAACCCGTACCGGAGGTCGAACCCGAGCTCGTACCGTCACCGACGACCCCGATCCCGTTGCCGCCGACCGTCACCGGCACACCGATCACCGGCGTCACCTGCGTGCCCGAGCCGATCCCGTCCGAACCATCCGTCGTCCCACCGGCCGACGGGGTCGAACCCGCCGTACCCGTACCGGAGGTCGAACCCGAGCTCGTGCCGTCACCGACGACCCCGATCCCGTTGCCGCCGATGGTGACGGGCAGGGAGATCACCGGGGCGACCTGCGTGCCCGAACCGATCCCGTCCGAACCATCCGTCGTCCCACCGGCCGACGGGGTCGAACCCGCCGAACCCGTACCGGAGGTCGAACCCGAGCTCGTACCGTCACCGACGACCCCGATCCCGTTGCCGCCGACCGTCACCGGTACCGAAACCACCGGCGCGACCTGCGTGCCCGAGGCCGTCCCGTCCGAGCCCGACGTGCTCGGCGCCGAACCCGACGACTGAGCCGGAGCCGGAGCCGACGCGGTCGACGAACCCGTGCTCGTGCCGTCGCCCAGCGCTCCGATCCCGTTGCCCGAAACCGTCACCGGTACCGAAACCACCGGCGCGACCTGCGTGCCGGAGGCCGTCCCGTCCGAGCCGGACGTGCTCGGCGCCGGGACGGCCGAGGTCGTGGGCGCCGAGGCGGGCGCGGCGGGTGCCGACGCTCCGGTGGCGGTGGCGTCACCTGCGACGCCGACCGCGTTGCCGGACACCGTCACCGGGATGGTGACGTCCGGCGCGACCTGCGTGCCCGAGGCCGTCCCGTCCGCTCCGGAGGTCGTCGGGGCTGCACCGGTCGAGGTGGTGCCCCTGGGCGATGCGGTGGACGCGGTGCCCGGACCGGTCGCCGTGGAGACCGCGTCGCCGAGGATGCCGAAGGCGTTCCCGGTGGCGGCCACCGGGGCGTCGACGGACGGGGCGACCTGCGTGCCCGAGACGACTCCGTCCGCTCCGGAGGTGGTGGCGGCGTTCGCGGCCGCGGCTCCTCCCAGGGTCAGGCCGCCGACGAAGAGGGCGAACCAGAGCCCTCTGGAGACGTACTTGTTCATGGTCGTTCACTCCCTGATCGAGATCTGTTCCCGACCGCGGTCACGGTCGGGTGTGTGCGTGCCTGCCGTGGCGGACAGGCGCACCGATCTCAATCAGGGGCGACGTCGTGGTCGTCGACCGGGGACGCGGGGATCGCGTCGTCGACGAGGGTGCCGCGTGACCCCGCGGCGAGGGAGAACTGGGTGCTCGCAGCGCCGAAGGCGCCGACGGCTGCACCGGTCGGGGAACCCGCGCCGGCACCGCTCGTGGAGGCCGTCCCCGCCGGGCCCTCCGCCGGCTGGTGCACCGGGCCGCCGCCCTGGGGCACGACGAGCGCACGGCCGCCGACGACCACCGGGTCGACGACGTTCGAGGACGCGTCGTCGGCCGCGGCGGCCCGAACCGTCGCGGCCGACGACGACGTGATCGTGCCCGCTCCGGCGGCCGGTCCGGCCGGTCCGGCCGGTCCGGCCGTCTGGAGCGCGGGGTCGCCGCCGCGGACGGACGACCCGTGCGTTGCGGAGCCTGCCGGGGGCGGGACGGTCCCCGCGACCGGCACCGTGCCTCCAGGCAGGGTCGTCGCGACGGGCGGCAGCGCGCCGCCCGGGAGGAGCGGACCACTCGGCAGCACCGGCGTCGAACCGTCGACGACGCCGGGAAGACTGTCGACCGTCGAACCGACGCCGCCGAGCGTGTCGTCCACGATGCCGGTCACCGGACCGGTGACGGTGCCGAGCGTGTCGTCGCCGACCACCGGACCGACGACGGGCAGGCCGCCGACGAGGTGGTCGAGCTCGTCGACGAGACCCGTCACCGGACCTGTCGTCGCGAGGTCGTGCACGGTTCCCGTGACGGGGCGCAGCACGGCGGCGACGCTGCCGGTGAGCGGCCGGGAGGCAGTGCTCGCCTCGGTCGCGGACCCGGACGAGACGGAGGGTGCGGACGCGCTTCCGGAGGGCGCCGACACGGACGGCACCGGTGCTGCCGGGGCGGGAGCGGCGGGGCTGGTAGCGGCCGGCGCTGGCGCGGCCGGTGTCGGTGCATGGGTTGCCGGTGCGGGCGCAGCCGGAGCCGGAGCCGATTGTTGCGGCGCCGGCGCAGGCGCCGGCGCGGGGCGGACCGGAGCGGGGGGCGTCGGGGCGACGGCCGTGCGGACCGGTTCGACGACCTCGCCGACGACCGTCCCGACGCCGCTCGAGACCCCGTGCAGGGTCGTGCCGAGCCCGTCGGTGACGCCGCCCAGCAGGCCTCCGCGGTCTGCGGACGAGGTGTTCGTCGCCGGTGCGGCGGTCGACGCCGAAGCGGAGCGCACGCCGAAGACGAGGGTGAGCAGCACGAGGGCAGCAGCGATCCCGACGCCCAGCAGGACGTACCGGATCAGCGCGCTGAGGGGTGCACGCATCGCCTGGTCCATGCGCTCACCTCCTGATCTCGGCTGCGCACGTAGAGTGGTTGGCCGGTACGGTACGCCCGTCCGCCCGATTCCGCATCCGGTTTCGTGGGAAAACGTCAGGAAAGGCCGGAATTGACCCCGATCTTCAGTGCTCCCTCCCGCAACCTCGACCCGGTGACGCTGCACGAGATCCTCCGGCTCCGGCAGGACGTGTTCGTCGTCGAGCAGGAGTGCGCGTACCCCGACATCGACGGGCGGGACATGGAGCCGGGAACCGTCCAGTTCTGGGCCGGACGAGGATCGGTCGACGCGACGGTGCGGCTGCTCCGCGAGCCGGACGGGAGCGAGCGGATCGGACGCGTGGCCACGGCGCGGCACGCGCGCGGGCAGGGTCTCGCCGGGCGACTCATGGAGTCCGCGATCGCCGAGGCACGCGCGTCGCGGATCCTGCTCGGCGCCCAGGCGCACCTCGAGGAGTGGTACGGCCGGTTCGGCTTCGTCCGTGACGGCGAGGGCTACCTCGAGGACCGCATCCCGCACGTCCCGATGGTGCTCGTGCGCTGAGCGCGGCGCTGTGGGGTGCGCCACGACACCGCGGCCACGGACCGGTCAGGCGCGCCAGCGACGGAGTTCGTCGAACGAGCGCCCCTGGTGCGTCCGGTCCGCGACGAGCCGCTCGAAGACGATGTTCGTCTGCGTCGTCGCCACTGACGGGTCGCCGCTCAACTCGTCCGCCACGAAGTCCCGGAGCTGTTCCGTCGAGGTACAGGCGATGTGGACGAGGAAGTCCTTGTCCCCGGCGAGGAACGACACGTCCTGCACGACCGGGACCCGCAGCAGCCGTTTCGCGAACTCCCGCAACTCGTGCCGCGCCGCCGCGTGCACCCGTACCGAGACCATCGCCTCGATCGAGAACCCCAGACGCGCCACGTCGACGTCGGCCCGGTAGCCGCGGACCACCCCGGCGTCCTCGAGTGCCCGGACCCGGGCGAGGCACGTCGACGGCGCGATGCCGACCGCCGCGGCGAGCCGGTTGTTCGGGATGCGCGCGTCCTCGGCGAGGGTCCACAGGATGCGCTCGTCGACCTCGTCGAACCGCGGGGTCTGGTCGGGACGGCGGACAGCACGCTCGGACATGCCTCGACGGTACCGCGCCGACCGCGAGCCGCGCGTCCGCCGCTTCCCGCGCGCGGGACAGCCGGCCCGGCACGGTCGCAGGCGCCGTGGCCATGATGGCGGGAACGGTCCGCGTCGACGGACCGCCGAGCAGCCCGGACCTGACGGGCCGCCCGGACCGGACGACAGGAGCACCCATGGCCAGCGACGACGAACCCACGACCAAGCCGTCCTTCCGCGACACGGTGACCGCCGGACTCGTCCAGAAGGCCCTCGAGCCCGTGATCCGCGCGGTCCGCGAGGAGGTCGCGGCAGCCCGTCAGGAGGTCCGGGACCGCGTCGGCGGCGCGAGGACCGGACTCGTGCTCGTGGGCGCCGCGGTCGGCGCAGCCCTGACGACCTCGGTCCTGCTCGCGGGGTTCGCCGTGGCGGCACTCGCGCTCGCCCTCCCGCTGTGGGCTGCGACGGGCATCGTCTTCGTGGTGTTCGCCGTGGCGACGGCGGTGCTGGGCGTCGTCGGCGTGCGGGGCCTGCGCCGCGGGGTGCCGCCGGTGCCGAAGGACACGCTGCGGTCCGCCCGGGAACGCCTCACAGCGGACGACGCCGACGCCTCCTCAGGGGCCTGACGGGAGTCACATGGCGAGGGTCATCCCGACGACGGCGACCGTCATCGCGAAGACCTCGCCGCTCCGGATGGCTCGACGGTCCTCCTGCGCCCACTCGTACCGGAGGAGCCAGCCGCTGAACGCGCAGTAGCCGATCACGCCGGCGCCGAGCACCGCGGTGAGCGCGATGCCGTGACCAGCGTGCCCGTCGACGGCACCGGTCGCGTGTCCCATCAGCAGCATCCCGGCCATGACGACCGCCGACAACGCCCGGTGCACGTCCATCGGCTCGGCGCGGCGGCCGTCCGCTCGACGCCGCCGCACCACGGGCAGCGGTGCGAGCAGGAGCAGCACCGTCGCGGCGAGGAGCGTCCACACCGCCCCCGCATGGAGGACCGGGAGCAGCATCGCGACGAGCATCACCGTCGCCGGGACGACCACGGCGACCCGCGGGCGGTACCGGTCACCGACGATGCAACACACCGATGCGAACTGCGGCACGACGAGCATCGCGTCGGCGACGGTCTCGTGGACGGCGGTCATCGGCTTCGGGAGGGTGCTGGTCAGTCCTGCGAGCGGGCGGCCTTGGCGGCGCGCTCCTGCTTCACCCGGGCGTTCTCGGCGTGCACCGCGGCCTGGGTCTCCCGCTCGCGGACGAGCCACTCGGGCTTCTCCTGCAGCAGCGTCTTGATCTCGGCCGTCGTCAGCGGCTCGTCGATGCCGGCCCGACCGAGGCCGGAGATCGACACGCCGAGCTTCTGCGCCACGACCGGTCGCGGGTGGGGGCCGTCGCGTCGGAGGTCCTCGAGCCACGCCGGCGGCTCGGTGCGGAGCTCGTCGAACGCGGTCCTGCTGATCGGCGCACCGCGGAAGGACTCCGGGGCGGCCGACAGCAGGATGCCGAGCTTCTTCGCGGCCGTCTCGGGCTTCATGGTCTGTTCCTGCGCCATGCACACCAGGGTACGGCCCCTATGCTCGGTTGCATGACCGAGGCCCTCACCATCGCCTTCGTGCCCGGGGTCTCCCCGGCGAAGTGGGCCCGCGTCTGGCGCGAGCGGTTCCCCGACGTCGAGCTGCGTCTGCGGCCGATCGGCGCACACGAGGTGGACGACGCCCTCGCCGGCGAGGCCGACATGGTGTTCGCCCGCGAGCCCGTGTCCGACGTCCACGACGCGATCCCGCTGTGGACCGAGACCGCCGTGGTCGCCATGCCGAAGGACTCACCGCTCGCCGAGCACACCGAGGTCGACCTCGCGACGACGGACGCGCACGTGGTCGACGCGGGTCCCGTCCCGGCGGACGTGGACGCGACGCTCAACCTGGTCGAGGCGAACGTCGGGGTCGCCGTCCTCCCCCAGTCGCTGTTCCGCGCCGCGAGCCGGAAGGACCTCGTCGCCCGGACGCTCGCGGGCGCTCCCGGAACCCGCATCCTGCTCGCATGGCGCAGGGAGGACGCCTCGGAGACCACGGAGGAGTTCATCGGCGTCGTCCGCGGGCGGACCGCGAACAGTTCCCGGGGTGGTCAGGAGCAGCCTGGGCCCCGCCCGCCGGTTCCGGACCGTCGCGCCAGCGACGGGACGGCCGTGCCGGGTGGGAGGGGCACGGATCGCGCCGACGGGACCGGCTCGCGTCCGTCGACAGCCGGCTCCGGCTCCACATCCGGTTCCGGCTCGCGCGGTGGCAAGGCGACGGCGGCGAACAGCCGCACCACGGCCAAGCGCGGCGCCACGAAGGGCACCAGCGGGAAGACCGGCGGTGGCAAGGCCGGGCGCGGCAAGACGCAGCGCGGCATGAAGGGCAAGCCGAAGCGCGGCTCGAAGGGCAACCGCTAGCGGGAGTCCCGCGTCAGCGGATCACCGCCGCTGCGGCCCGGGCGACCCGGTCGCCGCGGGTGTCCTCGGCGGCGGCCCGTGCCTCGGTGACGAGGCGGGCGTCCGCCCGTTCCGCCGACCCGGCGTCGAACGGTGGCTGCGGGTCGTACTCGATCTGCAGCTGGATGCGCTCGGCCGCCGGCTGTCCGGCGAGCTCGCCCGCCAACCACAGGGCCATGTCGATGCCCGCGCTCACCCCGGCCGCGGTGACGACCGCGCCGTCGTCGACGATGCGCTGCTCGACCGGGTCCGCGCCGAACGCGGCGAGCATCGGCTTCGAGGCCCAGTGGGTCGTCGCACGTTTGCCCGCGAGGAGCCCCGCAGCCCCGAGCACGAACGCGCCCGTGCACACGGACGTCACCCAGGTCGCCTGCTCCGCCGTCCGTCGCACGAACTCGATCACAGCGGGTTCGAGCATCGCCTCGAACGCCCCAGCTCCGCCCGGCACGACGAGCACGTCCGCGGCCCGCGCGCTCGTGAACGTCGCGGTGGGCACCAGGGCGAGCCCACAGTCGCTCGGAACGGGGTCGAGCGTCGCCGCGACGTACTCGACGGCCGCGCCGGGCACGCGTGCGAGGACCTGCGCGGGTCCGGTCAGGTCGAGCTGGGTGAGGTCCGGGAACAGCAGGAACGCGATCCGGACCTCCGCTGGGTCGTGCTCGGGTGCGACGTCACCGTCGGCCACGGGTTCGGGAACGTCGGTGTCGAGCGGCACCGCGACCTGCTCGGCACCGACCGGGTGCACCGGGACGGTCCGGACGTGGCGCGGAGCAGGTGCCGGGTCGGAGGTCATGCCCCGACCGTAGCCCTGCCGGTCGACGGTGGTCCGGTCAGCCCCAGACGCCCGAGGTCCCTCGGCGGTGGCTGCCGACCAGGTGCGTGTCGACGATCCCGAGCGCCTCCATCAGCGCGTACATCGTGGTCGGCCCGACGAACGCGAACCCCCGCTTCCGCAGCGCCTTCGACAGCGCGACCGATTCGTCGGACGTCGTCGGGACGTCCGCGAACGTGACCGGCTCGGGCGTGCGGTCGGGTCGGAACGACCACACGAAGTCGGCCAGTCCGCCGTCCTGTCGGAGCGCGATCGTCGCGTTCGCGTTCGTGATGGTCGCGAGGATCTTCGCCCGGTTCCGCACGATGCCCGCGTCGGCCATCAGCCGCGCGACGTCGTCCTCCCCGAACTCGGCGACGGTGTCCGGGTCGAAGTCCGCGAAGGCGCTGCGGAACGCCGGACGCTTCGCGAGGATCGTCCGCCAGGACAAGCCGGACTGGAACGCCTCGAGCGACAGCCGCTCGAACACTCCCCGCTCGTCACGGACGGGCATGCCCCACTCAGTGTCGTAGTAGTCGCGCAGCAACGCGTCGGTCGATGCCCACACCGGGCGGGCGAGGCCGTCCTCGCCCACGACGAGGGACGGCGGCGTGACGGTCGGCTCGGTGCTCACCAGCCCATCCTGGCGTCCACGGCCGACACGCGGCCGCTACTCGCTCGGCGGGCCGTCCTGCATCGCGGCCTGGTCCATCCAGACGTGCTCCCAGCGGTGACCGTCGGGGTCGGTGAAACTCCGCTGGTACATGAAGCCGAGGTCCATCTCCGGGCGGTCCTCGTGTCCACCGGCCATGACGGCGGCGTCGACGACCCGGTGCACGTCGTCCTTCGAGTCGGCGCTGAGGGAGTTGATCACCTCGATCGTGTCCGGGTCGGCGATCGTCTTGTCCGTGAACTCGGCGAACTTCGCGTGCGTGAGGAGCATCACGTACACGGTGTCGCTGACCACGGCGCACGCGGCGGTCTCGTCGGTGAAGTCGGGGTTGATCGGGTAGCCGAGGGCCTCGTAGAAGGACTTCGACCGGTCGAGGTCGGCGACCGGCAGGTTGATGAACACCATCGTGGGCATGGGGGCTCCTTCGCTCCCCCCAGAACCTCCCGCAATCCGGCGCCGCGCGCAAGCACGGTCGCTGCCGCCATGTGGGTGATACGCAATATGCTACTCGCATGCGGACTGCGTACGTCGACGAATCCGAGCCGGGCGGAGGTATCGACCACACCGTGTACGTGCTCGCCGCGGTCGTGATCGCTCGAGAACAGAGCGAAACGGCTCGGGCTGCCGTTCGTGACGCCACGCCCCGTCGGATGCGGAAGCTGCACTGGTACGAGGCACTCCCAGCACAGCGAATCTCATGGCTCGACCTTCTGCGGCACGCCGTGGAGATCGTCATCGTCCGCTACGAAGGCGCAGTCGCGAGAACGGAGCGTCGGCGCCGTCGATGCCTGGAACGACTCGTCTGGGAACTCGAGCAGCGCGACGTCCGAACCGTGGTCCTCGAATCGCGTGGACCGGCCCGCGATCGCGACGACCGGTCCATGTTCACCGCACTGCGAGATCGGGGCATCGGCGGTCAGCTGCGGTGGACACACGTCCGCCCATCGGAGGAAGCCCTGCTCGCGCTGGCCGACATCGCGTGTGGCGCCCACCGCGACGGTCACGAGCAGATCCCGGACGCCGTCATCGTCGGATGACCAGGAAGCGCAAATCCCCGGGCCCGCGCTGGCTGCAGGACATCCGGGGATCACTTCCGGCCGAGAGCACCCGACCGACATGTCAATACTAGACCGAGGGTCGCGGGCGAGTCAACGCAACCGCTTAGTTGCGCGACCGGCAGGGCGGACGCGAGCCGCGCCTCCAGGCCGGTGCCCATCCGGACGACCGACGGCCGCCCGCAGGAGCGGACGGCCGTCGGACGGAACGACGTGGCGTCAGGCGAGGTCGCGACCCTCGCCGGCCGCCTTCTGGTGCTCGTCGGCCTCGGCCTGGCCGATGATGTCCGACGCCGGCACCGGGTTCAGCCGGTCCCACAGGAAGAACAGCAGCCCGCCGACGAGCAGGGAGAGCCCGACCCACAGGTTGATGTGGATGCCGCCGGTCTTGATCGGGTCGGTGTTCCAGTGCACGATCCCGACGATGGTCGTGATCACGCCGTAGAGGACGAAGAGCCCTCCGAGGATGCGCCGCAGGTCGAGTCGGCGGGTGGAACGGACGAGGGCCTGCTGCTCCTCGGTCATCGTGGTGGTGTCGTCACGCATGAGCGATCTCCTTCGAGCGGATCAGAGGAACGGGAGGTAGAGGGCGACGCACAGCACGAGGGCGACGGTGCCGAGCAGCGCGGGCGAGCGGTACCACGCGGTGTCGGTCGCCACGGCCCCCGCGGTCATGTCGATCTTGCCGACGCCGTACACCAGTCCGCCGAGCTCCGAGACGTCCTTCGGCTTGGTCGCGAGCGATACGACGACGGCCACGACGAGCACGGTGACGAACGAGATGATCGCGCCGTAGAGGGTCTCCGCGGTGGCGGTCGCGAACAGCTCCGGGTTCACGAGGTAGGCGATCCAGGTGATCGTCGGCGCGATGATGCCGAGGACGTACCCCCAGAGCGCGCCCGCGGTCGTCATCCGCTTCCAGAGCAGGCCGAGGATGAAGACGCCGAACAGCGGTGCGTTGAAGAACGAGAACAGCGTCTGCATGTAGGTCATGATGTTGCCGGCCTGCGCAGCGAGGAACGCGGTCCCGATGCCGACGAGGACACCGGCGACGGTCACCCAGCGCCCGGTCTTCAGGTAGTGCAGGTCGGGCATGTTCGGCTTGATGTAGCGCTGCCAGATGTCGTACGTGAAGACGGTGTTGAACGACGAGACGTTCGCGGCCATGCCGGCCATGAACGAGGCGAGGAGGCCCGTGACGGCGATGCCGAGCACGCCGGTCGGCAGGTACATCTGGATGAGCTTCGGGATCGCGTCGTTGTAGGTGAGCGCACCCGAGGCGAACTGGTTGCCGACGACCGCGGCCGCGATGAGGCCCGGGACGACGACGATGAAGGGGATGAAGAGCTTCGGGAGCGCCGCGATGAGCGGGGTGCGGCGGGCGGCCGACATGTTCTTCGCGGAGAAGGCGCGCTGCACCTCGGTGAAGTTCGTCGTCCAGTAGCCGAACGAGAGCACGAAGCCGAGGCCGAGCACGATCGCCAGCCAGTTCGCCCCGATCGGGTTCGTCACGTCGCCGATGCCCGTGCCGGCCCAGGTCTGCAGGTGCTGCACGCCCTGGGTGTTCTTGATGGCCTCGGTCAGACCGCCCCAACCACCGACGCGGTGCAGGCCGACGATGGTCAGCGGAACGAGGCCGGCGATGATCACGAAGAACTGCATGACCTCGTTGTAGATCGCGCTGCTCAGGCCGCCGAGGGTGATGTAGGCGAGGACGAAGGCCGCCGACACGAGGATCGCGAGCCACTCCGGCCAGCCGAGCATCGCCTCGATGACGATCGCCATCGCGTAGAGGTTGATGCCCGCGATGAGCACGTTCGACACCGCGAAGGCGATCGAGTTCACCAGGTGCGGGGCCTTGCCGAAGCGGCGGAGCATGAACTCGGGCACGCTCCGGACCTTCGACCCGTAGTAGAAGGGCATCATCACGAGCCCGAGGAACACCATCGCGGGCACGGCACCCACGAGGTAGTAGTGCAGGGTCGCCATGCCGATCTGCGCGCCGTTCGCCGCCATGCCGAGGATCTCGGTCGCGCCGAGGTTCGCGGACACGAACGCCAGGCCCGTGATCCACGCCGGCATCGACCGCCCCGAGAGGAAGAAGTCCATGCTCGTGCGCACCTGCCGACGAGCGGTGAACCCGATGCCGATCACCACCGCGAAGTACACGATGATCATCAAGTAGTCGACCCAGCCCAAGTCGAGCCGGATCCCGCTGTTCGCTGCCGCGAGAACCATTCACACTCCACGTCGATGTGTTGCAGCCGACAACTCCGCCGGCCCGGACGGAGACGCTACACCGATTTGTGACCGTTCACATAGCCAGCGCATGTTCCTGCTGGTACCGGCACCCGCCCGGCCTGCTCGCTAGGCTCGGACCCATGACCGCCCCGCGCATCCTCGTGCTCAACGGCCCGAACCTCGACATCCTCGGCCGACGCGACCCGGCGCAGTACGGCACGACGACCCTGGCCGAGATCGAGGCCATCGTGCACACCGAGGCCGCGGTCCACGAGCTCGAGGCCGACTTCCGCCAGACCAACCGCGAGGGCGAGCTCGTGGAGTGGCTGCACGAGGCGCTCGACGACTTCGTCGGGGTGGTGATCAACCCCGCGGCCTACGCGCACACGTCGGTGGCGCTCCACGACGCGGTCGAGGCGCTCACCGTGCCCGTCGTCGAGGTGCACCTGTCGAACACGTGGAAGCGCGAGCCGTTCCGGCACGTCGACCACGTGGCGACCGCGGCGACGGCGGTCATCGCCGGCGCTGGAGCCGACGGGTACCGGCTCGCGGTCGCGCACGTCGCGTCGCTGGTGGCGGACCCCACCGACTGACGGCCTGGAGGCACGGTGCGGGCCCGATCCGCGCCTCCCGTCCGCCTGATGGTCGCGACGGCACGGGTGAGCGACCCCGCCCATCGGACGGCGGTCGGCGGCGGCGCCGACGGCGGCCCGCGGCCCGCGGCCTGCGGCCCGCGACCCGCTAGAACTCGGCGGGACGGCGCACGTCGGGCATGCCGGCCGTGGCGAAGCCCCCGCGGATGATCGGGACGGCCCGCCGGACGGCCTGGTCGATGCGGAGCTCGAGGTCGACGCTCGCGATGTCGTAGCCGCCCTCGCGCTTGGCGAAGTCGCGCTCGTTGCCGAACACCCCGAGCGGCAGCGTCGTCGACTGGAAGAAGCCGAACAGCGGCCGCATCTGGTGCTCGACGAGCAGGGCGTGCCGGTCGCTGCCGCCCGTCGCCGTGAGGAGCACCGGGGTGTCGACGAGGTCGTACTGTCCGACCCAGTCGAAGAAGAGCTTGAACGCGCCCGAGTAGGCGGCGCGGAAGGCGGGGCTGCCCACGACGAGGACGTCGGCCGACTCGACGAGCTCGAGCGCGCGGACCGTCGCCGGCGCCATGGCCTCTCGCGAACCGGCTGCGCCGAGGTCCGCCAGGAGCGGGCCGATCTCCACGGTCTCGGTCCGAGCGTCCTCGATCTCCTGCCCGAGCCGCTCGACGGTCGCCGCGACCAGGGTCGAGGTCCGGGACGGGTCGGACGGGCTGCCGCTGACGCCGACGACGAGTTCTCCGCTCATGCCGTCGATGCTCACACGCGGGGCGGGCCCGAGGTGCGCGTGTGACGGCATGTGTCGGGCAGCACTGCCAGAGCGCGGCGCGTACGGTCGGGCCGATGCAGACGTTCCTGCCGTTCGCGGACTTCCGGGCCTCGGCCGAGGTGCTCGACGACCGACGACTCGGCAAGCAGCGGGTCGAGACGCTCCAGGTGATGCGCGCGCTGACGATCCCCGGGTACGGGTGGCAGAACCACCCCGTCACCGCGATGTGGCGGGGGTACCGACCGGCGCTCATGGCGTACCAGGACGCGACCTGCGCGGTCTGGGTCGAGCGCGGGCACCCGGACACCTGTCGTGACAAGACCGTGGCGGACCTGGCGCTCGTGCCCGAGGACCTCGAGGCGTACGCGTCCGGTCGGTTCGCGGTGCCGCCGTGGAACGACGACGAGGAGCTGCACCGGTCACACCGGTCGAAGCTGCTGCAGAAGGCGCCGGAGCACTACCGGCCGCTGTTCCCGGACGACCCGGACGACCTGCCGTACGTCTGGCCGGGGACGGTCGCGGCGGGCGCTCGCGAATGACGGCCGGCGCTCGCGACTGACGCGGGCGGCACGAGCGCGCGGTCAGGCGGTCCCGCGGCATGCGCCGCGGGCACGGGCGACACCGGCCCGCCGTGGGCGTCAGGGGACGGCGTCGTCCAGGGGATCGACGCCACGCCCACGGCGGATCGCGGTGTGCGGCGGGGCACGACGACAGGGGGATGCCGTGCCCCGCGCCGGACGCAGATCAGGGGTTCGCGTCCGGCTGGGTGCACCGCGCGCCCACAGGGGGACGGGCGTCGCGGTGCTGGTCGGGCAGTGGTGTACCTCAGTGGGGGTGTTCGGTGTCCCCTCGGTACCGGTCCGATTCGGTCGGTGTGGGCATCGACCGGCGCTCGGATCCGTGGGCGGCGGCTCGGTCGCAGGCCGGCCGGATCATCGGGAGCAGGGCACTCCCGACGGTCGCGAGGGCGCCGACGACGGCGATGACCCCGAGGGGTCCGGCGCCGAGGTCGTGCTGGGCGGCCACGACGAGCGCGAGGACGGTCGCGGGGGCGGGGAGGAGCTGGACTGCCCGGAAGCGGTCCTCCCGCCGGACCCGAGTCGTGATCGCGTTTGCCATGAGGACAGCCTGACGCACTTCAGCGGTCCGCAAAAGGGGGGACACGTCCCCACTCATGGAGTAGAACGTCTAGTACACTCTGCGAAGGTGCCGGGCGGTCGGTCAGGCCAGCGCGCGCACCGCGGCGACGGCGTCCCGCACTGCCTCGACGACGAGCGGGACGTCGGCCTCGGTGAGCGTCTCGTCGAAGGTCAACCGCACGGCCGACCGCGCGGTGTCCTCGTCGAGCCCGAGCGCGGTGAGGACGTGCGACGCCTCGGTGCTGCCAGCCGCGCACGCGCTCCCCGAGGAGGACACGACGTCGCGCTGCTCCAGTTCCAGCAGCACGGTCTCGCCGTGCACGCCCGGGAAGCAGAACGAGGCGTGCCCCGGCAGCCGGGCCGTCCGCGAGCCCGTGACGATCGACCCGGGCACCGCGGCGAGGACCCCGTCGAGGACGGCCTCGCGCGTCCGGGTCGCCCGGTCCGCCGCGTCCGCCCGCTCCTCCGCGTGCAGCGTCAGCGCCGTGGCGACCGCGACCGCGCCAGCGACGTCCTCCGTGCCCGACCGCCGCCCCCGCTCCTGCCCGCCCCCGTGCAGGAGCGGCTCCAGCGGCGTCCCCGAACGCACGACGAGGACGCCGGTGCCCTTGGGCGCACCGAGCTTGTGACCGGACAGCGAGACGGCGTCGGCGTCGGTGTCGGACGGCCCGACCGGCAACCACGGCGCGGACTGCACCGCGTCGGTGTGGAAGCGGGCGCCGACCGCGCGAGCGACCGCCGCGAGCGCTCGGACGTCCTGGACCGTGCCGACCTCGTTCGATGCGTGCGCGATCGACACGAGCGTGGTGTCCGGTCGGAGGGCCGCGGCGAGTACCTCCGGGTCGACCACGCCGTCCCCGTCGACCGGCAGCACCGTCACGTCGAAGCCGTGGTGTCGCTCGAGGTACCGGCAGCTCTCGAGCACGGCCTCGTGCTCGATCGCGCTCGTGACCACGTGCCGTCCCCGGGGAGCTGCGAGCGCGATGCCCTTCACGGCCGTGTTCGCCCCTTCCGTCCCGCCGGTGGTGAACACGACCTCCGCCGGGCGGCACCCGAGCACCCGGGCGGCCGCGGCGCGGGCGTCGGCGAGACCCCGCGCAGCGGCGTCGCCGACCCCGTGCGTCGACGAGGGGTTCCCGAACGTCCCCGTCAGGTACGGCCACATCGCTTCGAGGACCTCGCGGCGGACGGGCGTCGTGGCGGCGCGGTCGAGGTAGAACACGTCAGGCCGAGACGGCGACGTCGAGCCCGAGGTCGAGGGCCCGCGCCGAGTGCGTGAGGGCGCCGACGGAGATGACGTCGACCCCGGTGGCGGCGATCGCGGCGACCGTGTCGAGGTTCACGCCGCCCGATGCCTCGACCAGCGCGCGCCCGCCGACGACCGCGATGCCCTCCCGGAGCGCGTCCGGCCCGAAGTTGTCGAGCATGATCGTGTCGACGCCGGCCGCGACGACGGGCTCGATCTGGTCGACCCGGTCCACCTCGACCTCGAGGTGCACCGTGTGACCGAGCCGCTGGCGGGCGGACCGGACGGCGTCGCCGATGTCGATGCCGTCGGCGAGGAGCACCGCGAGGTGGTTGTCCTTCGCCATCACCGCATCGGACAGCGACGTGCGGTGGTTCCGCCCGCCGCCGCAGCGCACCGCGTAGCGCTCGAGTGCGCGGAGGCCCGGCGTCGTCTTGCGGGTGTCGACGATCCGCGCCTGCGTCCCCGCGACGGCCGCGACGTAGGCCGCGGTGAGGGTCGCGACGCCGGACATCCGCTGCACGAGGTTGAGGGCCACGCGCTCGGCCCGGAGCACGGACCGCGCCGGGCCGGACACCGTCACGAGGGTGTCCCCAGCGTCGAACCGGGACCCGTCCGACACGTGCACCTCGGCCGTGATCAACGGGTCGACGGCGTGCATCACGCTGACGAACACGCCGCCGCCGCTCAGCACGCCGGGCTCGCGGGCGGCCAGGGTCGCGGTGGCCGTCGCCGTCGCGGGGATGAGCGTCTCGCTCGTGACGTCGCCCCAGGGTGCGTCCTCCTCGAGCGCGGTCTCGACCACCCGGCGGAGCGCGTGCGACGGGATCGTGCCCGGATCGGTGACGGCGAGGCGGTCGGTCGTCGGTGCGGTCACGTCGGTCATGCGGGTACCTCCTGCGGGACGGCGGCAGGTCGGGAGACCCAGCCGTGCGACCGCGTGGCTCGGGGATCGGTGTCGGGGTGGTCGGTCCGGGCGTGCGCGCCGCGGGACTCGGTGCGGGCCTCGGCGGCGAGCGCGGTCAGGCGGGCGAGGTCGAGCAGGCCGCGGTCCTCGTGCTCGCGGACGCCGGCGGGCGCCGGCACGCGCAGGTGGTCGAGGTCGCGACGGGCGCTCGCGAGTCCGGTCGCGTCGCGGAGGAGCCCCACGCGGTCCGTCATGACGGACTGCACCGCCCGGCGGACGTCCGCCACGTCGGTGCGGTGGTCCGGGCCTCCCGTCCGGTCCTGCCGGGAGGTACGGCGCGCGTCCGCCGCGTCGCCGACGGTCACGACGTCCAGCGCCGCGTCGCCGCGCAGGCGGAGTCGGCCGGGTCGCGGCGCGCCGAGCGCGTCCGCTGCGCGGACGGCGAAGACGAGGCCCTCGAGGAGCGAGTTCGACGCGAGCCGGTTGGCGCCGTGGACGCCCGTGCAGGCGACCTCCCCGATCGCGAGGAGCCCGGGCAGGCTGGTGCGGCCCTCGGCGTCGGTGGCGATGCCGCCCATCGCGTAGTGGGCGGCGGGTGCGACGGGCACGCCCTCGCGCGTCCAGTCGAACCCGGCGGCACGGGTCGCCCGGGTGAGTCCGGGGAACCGACGGACGAGGAACGCGGGGTCGAGCGCCGTGGCGTCGAGGAGCACGGGCTCACCGCCCTGGTCGCGGACGGCGGCGGCGATCCCCCGTGCCACGACGTCCCGCGGGGCGAGCTCGGCGTCGGGGTGGACGTCGGTCATGAACCGGCGTCCGTGCACGTCCCGGAGGACCGCGCCCTCGCCGCGCACGGCCTCGGAGACCAGGCCGCCGTCCGGCACGGCGAGGCGTGTCGGGTGGAACTGGACGAACTCGAGGTCGGCGAGGACCGCACCGGCGCGCCACGCAGCCGCCTGCCCGTCGCCCGTCGCGACGAGCGGGTTCGTCGTCTCGCGGTAGAGGTGCCCGGCACCGCCGGAGGCGAGCACGACGGCGTCGGCGTCGATCCGGCGCGGCTCGCCGAGGAGGTCGAGGACGTCCAACCCGACGACGGCGCCCTCCCGGACCACCAGGTCGACGAGGCAGGTGCGCTCGAGGATGGTGACGTGGCGGCGGTGCAGCGCGTCGACGAGGGTCCGCTCGATCGCGGCCCCCGTCGCGTCGCCGTCGGCGTGGACGACACGCCAGCGGCCGTGCGCTGCCTCGCGCCCGCGGGCGAGGTCGTCGCCGTACCGGTCGAGACTGGCGGGGTCGGTGGTGCGGTCGAACGGCACACCGAGGGCGAGCAGGTCGCGGACGCGGGCCGGCCCGTCGGTGCAGAGGACCTCGACCGCGCGGACGTCGGCGCTGCCCGCCGCCGCGACGTGCGTGTCCGCCTGGTGCAGTGCGGCGGAGTCGTCCGCGCCGAGCGCCACGGCGACCCCGCCCTGGGCGTACGCGGTCGCGCCGTCGGTCAGCGACCCCTTCGTCACCAGGGTGACGTCGTGGCGGCTGCTCGCGCGGATCGCTGCGGTGAGCCCGGCGATCCCGGACCCGACGATGACGACGTGCACGGTGTGTTCCTCCCGTCCCGGCGGCTCGGGCGTCAGCCGCGGGGCTTGGCCGCGAGCATGCGCTCGAGGGCGACCTTGGCGTCGGCCTGCACGTCGGCGGGCACGACGATCTCGTTGAGGACCTCGCCGCGGACGAGCGCCTCGAGCACCCAGGCCAGGTAGCCCGGGTGGATCCGGTACATCGTCGAGCACGGGCAGACCACCGGGTCGAGGCAGAAGATCGTGTGCTGCGGGTACTCCGCGGCGAGCCGGTTCACCATGTTGATCTCGGTGCCGATCGCGAAGGTCGTCGGCTCGGTCGCCGCGGCCACGGTCTTCCGGATGAGGTCGGTGCTGCCCGCGTGGTCCGCCGCGTCGACCACGGCCATCGGGCACTCCGGGTGGACGATGACCTGCACGCCGGGGTGGTCGCGCCGAGCCTGCTCGATCTGGTCGACGGTGAACCGGCGGTGCACCGAGCAGAAGCCGTGCCAGAGGACCACCCGGGCGTCGAGCAGGGTCTGCTCGTCGTTGCCCCCGAGCGCCTTCCGCGGGTTCCACATCGGCATGAGGTCGGTGCTGATGCCCATCGCCTTGGCGGTGTTGCGGCCGAGGTGCTGGTCGGGGAAGAACAGGACCCGCTGCCCGCGCTCGAACGCCCACTCGAGGACGGTGGCTGCGTTCGAGCTCGTGCAGACGATGCCGCCGTGCCGACCGCAGAACGCCTTGAGGTCCGCCGCGGAGTTCATGTAGGTGACGGGGATGACCGGGACGCGGCCGTCGGCGTCCGGCTCCGTGCCGTAGACCTGCTCGAGCTCGGCCCAGGCCTGCTCGACGCTGTCGATGTCGGCCATGTCGGCCATCGAGCACCCCGCGGCGAGGTTCGGCAGGATGACCCGCTGGTCGTCCCGGGCGAGGATGTCGGCGGTCTCGGCCATGAAGTGCACACCGCAGAACACGATCGCCTCGGCGTCGGGCTTGGTCAGCGCGGCGTTGGCGAGCTGGAACGAGTCGCCGAGGAAGTCCGCGTGCCGGACGACCTCGTCGCGCTGGTAGAAGTGCCCGAGGACGACCACCCGGTCGCCGAGGGTGGCCTTCGCCCGCTCGATGCGCTCGTGCAGCTCCTCGTCGCTCGCGGTCTTGTACTCGTCCGGGATGCCGCCCTGCCGCGGGGCACCGGTCGGGATGACGTCGGACATCGACGAACCCGGACCGTACCCGGGCCGGGAGTCGAAGGTCCAGGTCGGCATCGCGAGGTCCGGCGTGCACGTGGCGCCGTCGGCCTTGCCGTTGGAGATGCGTTCGATGGTGGTGGCGATGGACACGTCGGTTCCTATCGGTGCTTCGGTGTGGTGGCCGGCTGCAACGGACCGTTGTCCGCGTACGCCAGGTCGGGGTTCGAGCGGTAGAGCCGGGCGGGTCGGTGCCGCCCTCCGCTCGTGGTCTCGTCCGTCGGCAGGACTGCGTCGGTCTTCTCGACCTGCCGCCGGAAGTTCGCGGGGTCGAGCGCTCGCCCGAGCACCGCCTCGTAGACGCCGCGGAGCTCGGCGAGCGTGAACCGGTCGCCGAGGAACGCCTGCGCGATGCGGGAGTACGACATCTTGTTCCGCAGGCGCCAGAGGGCGTACGCCACGATGCGGTCGTGGTCGAACGCGAGCGGCGGGTGCTCGTCGGCGAGGAACCACCGGACGTTCCAGTCGTCGGGCACGACGTTCGCCTCGTCCGGGTGCACCAGGGCCCAGTACACGATGGACACCACCCGGTTCGGCGAGCGGTCCACGTCGCCGAACGCGTACAGCTGCTCGAGGTACCGCGGCTGCACGTTGGTGGTCTCGCGCAGGCGTGCGGCCGCCGAGTCCTCGAGGCCCTCGTCCGGCTGCACCCAGCCGCCCGGGAGCGCCCACGACCCCTCGAACGGTTCGGCGACGCGGCGCACGAGCGGCATCCACAGCGCCGGTGCGCCGGTGTCGGGGTGCGGGCGCAGCGCGACGATCACGGTGGACACCGCGACGCGGATGTGGGCTTCAGGGGATAGTGTCATTGTGACTCGAAGTGTTCGGGTTGCGATGACTCTATCACCGGGTTTCACGAGTCGGTAACACCGCCGAAAACTCGTCCGGAGAGCGCACGCCTACGGTGAGGGCATGACGACGGTGACGAGGATGCACGCGGTGGTTTCGGGCACGGTGCAGGGGGTCGGTTTCCGGTACTGGACGGCACGGAAGGCCGACGGGCTCGAGCTCGTCGGGTACGCCCGGAACCTGTTCGACGGGACGGTCGAGGTCGAGGCGGAGGGGCCGTCGCCGGCCGTCGACCGTCTCATGGAGCTGCTGCAGAGCGGACCCCCCTCCGCCGAGGTGACCGAGGTCGCGCTGCGCCCGGTCGTCCCGCACGGCGACACCGAGGGGTTCTCGATCCTCCACTGAACGCGGTGCACGGCGGAACGGCGGGGTCGCGTCCGTGCGGACCTGCCGCGTGTCGGGCGGAAGCGGAATAATCGAATCCGTTCAGGCGGTTGCCCTGTCTGCGCTCCGGCGCCCCCTCGTCCCGCACGTCGCGATCCTCCCAGGAGCCCCGCATGACCCAGGCCGTCGATTCCGCACCCCGGACCGGGAGCGTGACGCAGCCGTCGCCCGGCGAGACCCGACTCGTGATCGGACTCCTGCTCGTCTCGGCCTTCGTGGTCATCCTCAACGAGACGATCATGGGCGTGGCGCTGCCCCGGCTCATGGACGACCTCGGGATCAGCGCCGCCACCGGGCAGTGGCTCACGACCGGCTTCCTGCTCACCATGGCCGTCGTGATCCCGGTCACCGGCTTCCTGCTGCAGCGCTTCGACACGCGTCCGGTGTTCGTGTGGGCGATGAGCCTGTTCTCCGCCGGGACCCTGATCGCACTCCTCGCACCCGGGTTCTCGATGCTGCTCGTCGGACGCATCGTCCAGGCCAGCGGGACGGCGATCATGATGCCGCTCCTGATGACCACCGTGCTCACCCTGGTCGAGCCCGCGCACCGCGGTCGCGTCATGGGCAACATCTCGATCGTCATCTCCGTCGCACCGGCCGTCGGCCCGACGATCTCCGGGCTGATCCTCAACGCGTTCTCGTGGCGGTGGCTCTTCGGCTTCGTGCTGCCGATCGCGATCGCCGCGCTCGTCCTCGGCATGGTGAAGGTCCGGAACGTCTCGACGCCGCGGAAGGCCCCGATCGACGTCCTGTCGGTGGTCGTCTCCGCCGTCGCGTTCGGCGGCATCGTCTACGGCCTGTCGAGCATCGGCGAAGCGGGATCGACCGGGCCGCTGGTGCCGGTCCTGTCGCTCGTGGTCGGGTTCGTGGCGCTCGCGCTCTTCGTGTTCCGCCAGACCCGTCTCCAGCGCACCGACTCCGCCCTGCTCGACCTGCGCACCTTCCGGACGCGCGGGTTCACGGTCCCGATCGTCGCGATGGTGATCAGCTTCATGGCGATGTTCGGCACGCTCATCCTGCTGCCGATCTACCTCGAGCGCGTCCTCGGGCTCGAGGTCCTGCAGGTCGGGCTCCTCCTGCTCCCCGGCGGCCTCATCATGGGCCTGCTCTCCCCGGTCGTCGGTCGCGTCTACGACCGCCGTGGCCCGCGGGTGCTCCTCGTCCCGGGGGCGATCATCGTCAGTGCCGTCCTCTGGGCGCTCTCGACCGTCGGTGTCGAGACCAGCGTGTGGTTCGTGCTCGGCGCACACGTCGTGCTGAGCATCGGACTCGCCCTGACCTTCACGCCGCTGTTCACCGCGGCGCTCGGCGGACTCCCGCCGACGCTGTACTCGCACGGCAGCGCGGTCCTCGGCACCGCCCAGCAGCTCGCCGGTGCTGCCGGCACCGCGCTCTTCGTGACGCTGCTGACGATCGGGGCGGCCGGCGCGGCGAGCTCGGGCGCGGACGACGTCGCGGCGGCCACCGCGGTGGGCGTCCGGACGGCGTTCCTCGTCGGGGCGGTCATCTCGCTGGTGGGCATCGCGACCGCCTCGATGGTCCGCCGCCCGGCGACCCCGGAAGGCGCGCCCGCTCCCGCGGTGCACTGAGCCCGGGCACGTCGGCGCGCCGCCGCGTCGCCGGGGCCCGCTGCGGCCGTCGTTCCCTCGGGGCAGGTCGGCACGCACCCGACCCCGGCTGTCGGCGGCGCGTGGCATCGTGGGCGCCATGCGGTCGACAGCGAGCGAGCTCAACTGGTCCGGCACGGTCACCTACACAGCCGAGCGCATCCTCCGCCCGACCTCCGTCGCCGAGGCCGCGGAGATCGTCGCCCGCTCCCCGCGGGTGCACGGCCTCGGCACCCGGCACTCCTTCAACGACGTCGCCGACTCCCCCGGCGTGCTGCTCGACCTCACCGACATCCCGACCGACCTCCAGGTCGACGCCGAGCGGCGGACCGCGACGATGGGCGCCGGCACGCGCTACGGCCTCGTCGCCCCGGACCTCGACCGCGCCGGGTTCGCCCTGCACAACACGGGGTCGCTGCCGCACATCTCGATCGGCGGCGCGATCGCCACCGGCACGCACGGCTCCGGCACGACCCTCGGATCGCTGAGCACCGCGGTCCGTTCCCTCGAGCTGATCGGTCCGGACGGGGGTCTCCGTACCGTCCACCGCGGCGACCCCGGCTTCGACGGCACCGTCCTGCACCTCGGCCTGTTCGGCATCGTCACCCGCGTGACCCTCGACGTCGAACCCTCGTACCGCATGCGGCAGGACGCCTACGGTCCGGTCCCGTGGGACGTCTTCACCGCGAACGTGGCAGGCATCCACACCGCCGGCTACTCGGTCTGCTCGTACACGGTCTTCGGCGACGAGATCAGCGAGGTCCTGGTGAAGTCGCGCGTGCCCGACGGGGCGAACGACGTCACCGTCACGGACAGCCTCCTCGGCGCCCCGAAGCGCCCGGGGACCCCCGGCGACGGCCACCACACGGCCCGCGACGGCTCGGTCGGCCCGTGGTGGGACCGCCTCCCGCACTTCCCCATCGAGTCGGTGCCGAGCGTCGGGTCCGAGGTGCAGAGCGAGCACTTCGTGCCCCTCCAGCACGCGGCGGCCGCGCTCGACGCCGTTCGCACGATGGCCGACCGGATCCACCCGCACCTGCACGTCTGCGAACTCCGCACGATGGCCGCGGACCCGTTCTGGCTGAGCCCGACCCAGGGCGAGGACGTCCTCTGCATCGCGTTCACCTGGCGGAAGCACCCCGCCGAGGTGGCAGCGCTGCTGCCGGACCTCGAGGCGCTGCTCGCCCCGTACGACGGGCGCCCGCACTGGGGGAAGATGAGTTCCCTGGACGGCGAGGCGATCGCCGGGCTGTACCCGCGCCTCCCGGCCGTCCGCGACCTCGTCCGCGCAGCGGACCCGGACCGGGTCTTCGGCTCCGCCTTCGCGGAGCGTGTGCTCGGAGTCTGACGACGGGCGTCGGATCGCGCGCAGCGTCGCCCGCGCGGTCGACGACCGGCCAGGAGGCCCGTCCCGTGTCCGCCCCATCGCTCACCCGAGCGGCGTCACCGTCTTCGTGTCCCCGTCCCAGAACCGGACGCCGCCCACCTCGAGCACGTCGGGCAACGGCGCCCGGCGGAGCGCGGCGACCGCGCGCGGCAGGTCGACGTCGCGCACGCGGCGTGCGAGCGTGAGGTGCGGCGACCACGCTCCCGGCAGCACGGTGTCGACCCCGCCGGGTGCGGCTCGGTGCACCGCGGCGTGGAACGCGGTGAGCGCCTGTTCCACCACCACGGCCCGGACGAGCACCGACCGCTCGGTCCCGGCCGGGAAGAGCAGCACGCCGCCGACCCGGAGCTCCGTCGGCACCGGTGCGTCGAACCCGGCCGGGACGGCGAGGTCCGGGCCGGCCGTCAGCGTCACGTGCGGAGCGTTCGACGCGGACACGTGCCGGCCGAGGCTCGGCAGGTCGTCGGCGATCAGCGCGTCCCACACCGCTCGCACGGCAGCGTCCGCCGCGGGGGTCAGGACGAGTTCGATGCTCCGCACGCGTCCGAGTGAACCGGACGGCGCTGTCACACGGCTGTAACACGGCGGAACGCAACTCGCGGCACCCACCGGTCACCGGTCACACTCGTCGGACGCCGCGGACCGCCGATGCTCCGTGTGCCGTCGAAGACCCCGCACAGCCCAGCCCACGAGGAGCACCATGTCCGCACCTGCACTGCCCCAGAAGCCGAAGGGCAAGCGTCCGATCGGCTGGATCGTCGCCGCGGCCGTCGTCGTCGTCGCGATCGTCGTCGCCCTGATCGTCGGTGCCGTCCGCTCCGGTGGGGACGGCGGCGCCGGGGCTGCCGGCGACAGCGCGGCGAAGACCGTGAAGATCGGTGTCGCCGACAAGGCGCTGCCGTACTGGAAGACGTACACGAAGCTCGCGAAGGACAAGCTGAACGTCACCGTGCAGCTGGTCAACTTCTCCGACTACTCGCTGCCGAACCCGGCGTTGAAGGACCAGCAGGTCGACATCAACCAGTTCCAGCACATCCAGTACCTCGCGGACTACAACGTCACCTCGAAGGACGACATCCAGCCGATCGGCTCGACCGCCGTCTACCCGCTGCCCCTGTACGCGACGAAGTACGACAGCGCCTCGGCCCTGCCGGCGAACGCGAAGGTCGCGATCCCGAACGATGCGATCAACCAGGCGCGTGCGCTCCTCGTGCTGCAGGACGCGAAGCTCCTGACGCTGAAGGACGGTGGCACCGCGTTCTCGACGACCGCGGACATCGAGACCCACAAGGTCGACGTGCAGACGCTCGACGCCTCGCAGACCGCGAACGCACTCCAGCAGGGCTCCGTCGCGGCCGCCGTCGTGAACAACAACTTCGCGACCGCCGCCGGCCTGCCGGTGAAGGACGTCATCTCGAAGGACGACCCGTCGAGCGCCAGCGCTGCTCCGTACGTCAACGTGTTCGCCGTCCGTGACGCCGACAAGGACAACTCGACCTACCTGGCGCTCGCCAAGCTGTTCCAGGACAGCTCCGTGCAGCAGGCGTTCAAGGAGGACTACCCGCAGGCCGTCGCGCGCAACGTGAGCGCGGCCGACCTGCAGAGCGAGCTCGCGACCGTCGAGCAGGACGCGAAGGCGGCCAAGCAGTAGTGCCCGCGCTCGTCGAACTCCGCGGCGTCTCGAAGCACTACCGCCGCGCCGACACCGGCGAGTCCGTCACCGCGGTCGACGACGTCGACCTGGACGTGCACCAGGGCGAGGTCCTCGGGGTGATCGGGTACTCCGGTGCCGGCAAGTCGACGCTCGTCCGGCTCGTCAACGCCCTGGAGCTGCCGAGCTCCGGGTCGGTGACGGTCGCCGGACAGGAGCTGACGGCGATCCCCGAGCGGGATCGCCGTCAGGCGCGTCGGCGGATCGGGATGATCTTCCAGCAGTTCAACCTGTTCCGCTCGCGGACGATCGCGGGCAACGTCGCGTACCCGCTCAAGGTCGCCGGCGTCGCGAAGCCGGAACGCGACCGCCGGGTGGCGGAGCTGCTCGACTTCGTCGGGTTGCTCGACCGTGCGTACGCCTACCCCGAGCAGCTCTCCGGCGGGCAGAAGCAGCGCGTCGGCATCGCCCGGGCGCTCGCGTCGAACCCCGAGCTGCTCCTCGCCGACGAGGCCACCAGTGCCCTCGACCCGGACACCACGTCGGAGGTGCTCGGGCTGCTCCGCCGGGTGAACCGGGAGCTCGGCGTCACCATCATCGTCATCACGCACGAGATGGACGCCGTGCGGCAGATCGCCGACCGCGTCGCCGTCATGGAGCACGGCCGCGTGGTCGAGGTCGGCGACGTGTACGACGTGTTCTCGGCGCCGAAGACCCCGGCGGCCCAGCGCTTCGTCCGGACCGCCCTGCACGACCGGCCCTCGGCCGAGCAACTCGCACGGCTCCGCACGCACCATCCGGGACGGCTGGTCACGGTGCAGATCTCGGACGAGGTCGGCCTGCAGAACCGCATCGACGCGGCCTGGCGGTCGCACGGTGTCACGGCCGAGCTCGTGTTCGGCGGCGTCGGTGAGATCCGTGAGCGCCGCATCGGTTCGCTCACCTACGAGCTGACGAGCGACGATCCGTCCGCCGTCGACGAGGCCGTCGCCGCGCTCCGTGCGACCGGTACCACCGTGGACGAGGAGGCGGCAGCGTGAACAACACCTTCCAGAGCGTGATCGACTCGTTCGACGTCCTCGTCGGGGCGGTGCGCGACACGATCGTCATGTCGATCATCTCGCTCGTCATCGCGGGCGTCATCGGCCTGGCGCTCGGCCTCGCGTTGTACGCGACGCGGCCCGGCAACCTGCTCGGCAGCCGGACGGCGTACACGATCCTCAACGTGGTCGTGAACCTCGTCCGACCGATCCCGTTCGTGATCTTCCTCGCCGCGATCGCCCCGCTGTCCCGCGTCGTCGTCCAGACCACGATCGGGGTGCCGGCCGTGACGTTCGCCATCTCGCTCGCAGCGTCGTTCGCGGTGTCCCGGATCGTCGAGCAGAACCTGCTCGCGGTGGACCCGGGCGTCGTCGAGGCGGCTCGGGCCTCGGGCGCGCACCCGCTGTCGATCCTGCTGACCGTGCTCATCCCGGAGGGCCTCGGCCCGCTCATCCTCGGCTACACGTTCATCTACATCGGCATCGTCGACATGACGGCGCAGGGGGCGCTCGTCGGCGGGGGCGGCCTCGGCGAGTACGCGATCCAGTACGGGTCGCAGCGCTACGACTGGTGGGTCGTCTACGTGTCGGTGGCGCTGATCGTCGTCATCGTCCAGCTCGGCCAGTTCCTCGGGAACCGCCTGGCCCGCGCGACGCTGCGACGCTGACGCAGCGCGGGTCGCGGACGCGACCACGTCACGGACGGGAGGCACGGTGCTGGTGACGCACCGTGCCTCCCGTCCGTCGTATGGTCACGACGCCCCGCTCACGCTCCCCGCGCGGTCACGAAGCGTCGCCACGGACGCAGGATGACGACACTTCGTGACCACCCGCCGCACGACAGACGGAGAGTCCCGACCAGCGCCGGCGGAGGCCGCGGGCGCGGCGACGATCGGCACCGCGCGGGTCGCGCGCACGGCGCGGTCGGGACGGGAGGCACGGTGCGGGTCGGCACCGTGCCTCCCGTCCGTCGTGTGGTCACGACGCCCCGCACACACTCCCCGCGCGGTCACGAAGCGTCACTCCAGCCGCCCGGAACCGACGATTCGTGACCACCCGCCGCACGACAGACGACACGTCGCGACCGGCGGCGGAGGCGTCAGGCCACGGAGGCGTCAGGCGACGGAGGCGTTGACCGTCGGGTAGCCCGCCGTGTCACCCGGGTGCTCGTAGTGCGCCCGGACGAGGATCGGCCGGTGGTCGGACACGCCGGCCGGCAGCGTCTCGACGCCCGCGATGTGCAGGCCGACACTCGTGGCGAAGTCGAAGTGTCCGGTGAACTTGCGGTAGCGCAGGTACGTCGGCTGGTCGGAGAGCGACAGGGCGAAGCCGTGCTCCTCGATCTTGCGGCGGAGGTTCGTCTGGAACCACGGGTAGTTGAAGTCGCCGACCATGATCGCGGGGGCCTCGCTCGAGAGATCGCGGACGAACTGGTGCGCCGCCTCGATCTGCTTCCGGCGAAGCGAGTTCGTGGCCGTCAGCGGCGACGCGTGGAAGGACGCCACGATGACCTCGGTGTCGGCCTCCCGGTCGCGGAGGTGCATGGCGATGAGCCGCTCGTGGGCGGGTGCGAGGACCCGGTCGTGCAGCGACTTCTGCAGCGAGTGGATGCTGAAGTCCTGCAGGTCGAAGCGGTCGTCGCGCTTGTAGATCGCGAGGCCGAGCCGGTTCGCCTTGGTCGACGCCGCGAGCGTGAGGCCGCCGACGGACCGGGCGAGGTCGTTCGAGTCGCACTCCTGCACGCACAGGACGTCGGCCTGCGAGGCCTCGGCCAGGGACGCGAGTTCGCCGTTCGCGGTGTGCTCACGGAGGTTGTAGCTGACGACACGCAGTGCGGTCGGCTGCACGTCGGCGTCGGGGTCGATCGTCCCGTGCTGCTGTGGAGCGGCCATGCTGCCTTCCTGTTCCGGGTGGCGTCGTGTCCGGGGTACCGGGTCACCCTGCCGGAGCGAAACTACTCGGCCTCCGCGGCAGGTTGCTGAGACTGTAGCGCGGGACGGGTTTCCGGCGTGTGACCGTGTCGCGAACGGACAGCGGCGGCACGCCGGCGGCGCGTCAGACCCGCACGCGGCGCGCCGGCGGCGCGTGTGAGCCCCGCGCGCAGCGCGCTGGTGGCGCGTCAGACCCGCACGCGGCGCGCCGGCCGCACGGTCTCCCCCGCCGTCCGGCTCATCAGGACGCCCTCGACGCAGGCCACGACGAGCAGCAGGGCGATCACCCAGAACGCGACGACGTAGGGCCCCGACCCGCCGAGCCCCGCAGCCGCCCGGATCACGACGGCGGCCACCGCGACCCCGAACCCCGCCGCGGTCTGCTGGAGCGTCGACGACAGGGTGTTCGCCGGTGTCATGTCCGCCTGCTCGACGTCGGCGAACGCGATCGTGTTGTACGCGGTGAAGCCGACCGACCGCGCGGCACCGCTCACCACGAGGAGCACGGCGAGCAGCCAGAACGGCGTCTGCGGAGTCGTGAAGGCCATCGCGACGACGCTCAGCGCGGCGACCGCGGAGGACACGATGATGACCGGCCGGTACCCGAACCAGCGGAGCAACGGCGTCGTCATCGGCTTGATGCCGAGGTTGCCGACGAAGACCCAGAGCACGGCGGACCCGGCGAGCACCGCGCTCCACCCCCAGGCGTCCTGGAACAGCAGGGGGAGCACGAAGGGCACCGCCGAGACGGCGAGCCGGAAGAGGCTGCCTCCGGCGTGCGACACCCGGAAGGTCTCGAGCCGGAACGACCCGAGCCCCATGATCGGGTGCGGCGCCCGTCGGAAGTGCCGGACCGCGAGCCAGCAGCCGGCCGCTCCGACGACGCCGGACACCACGACGGCCACCACGGGGACCTCGTCGAGGGCGAGCAACGACGCCATGACGACGAGCGCACCGAGCCCGAAGCACGCCAACACCGACCCGAGCCAGTCGAACGGCACCCGCTCGGGCGCACGCTCCTGCGGCACGAGCACGAGCGCCGCGACGAACGCGACGATCCCGAGCGGGATGTTGATGAGGAAGATCCAGTGCCAGGTCAGGGTGTCCACGAGCACCCCGCCGACGAACGGGGCGATGATCGGGGCCGCGAGCGCCGGCCAGGTCAGGATCGCGATCGCGGTGACGAGGTGGTCACGGCCGGCGCTCCGCAGCACGACGAGCCGACCGACGGGCACCATCATCGCGCCGCCGAGGCCCTGCAGGATCCGCCACAGCGTCAGGTCGACCAGGCCGGTGGACATCGCGCACAGAGCCGAGGCGACCGTGAAGAGCGCGATCGCCGCCGCGAAGACGGTGCGGGAGCCGACGCGGTCGGTCACCCAGCCGCTCACCGGGATGAACACCGCCAGCGTGACGAGGTAGGCGGTGATCGCGACGCCGACCGCGGCCGAGTCGACGCCGAGGTCGCGCCCCATCGCGGGAGCAGCCGTCGCGAGGATCGTGCCGTCGAGCAGCTCCATGAAGAACGTGCCCGCGACCAGGACGGCGACCGCCGTGCTGCCTGCCCGCCGGGCGCTCGGTGTCGGTGTCGTCGTCGTCATCTCGAACGGAATGCTATGCCCGCTCGGGTTCCGGACCCGGGCCGAGCCGCCCCGCTGCGACCCACCGTTCTGCTGTGCACAATGGTCGGAGCGACGGTGTTGTCCGGACCGCGCCCAGCGGACGAGCCTGGCAGCGCGTGACGCCGTGTCACCACTCGACGAGGAGGTCCGATTGCCGAAGCACGTGCTCGACGACGTCCTGCTGCCCGTCATGACGCTCCGCGAGTCGGCCCTGGAGTCGAACGCCGCGGTGATGCAGGCCTACGTCGAGCGGCACGGGCTCCTGTTCGCGCCGCACATGAAGACGCACATGGCACCGGCGCTCGCCCGCCGTCAGACCGACCTCGGCGCGTGGGGCGTGACCGTCGCCTCGGTCCAGCAGGCCGTCGCGGCGTGGGACCACGGGTTCCACCGGATCCTCGTCGCGAACGAGGTCCTCGACCCTGCGGGACTCGCGTGGATCGCCCGCCGACGCGAGCTGGACGCCGGTGCGGACGTGCTCTTCCAGGTCGACTCCGCCGCCGGCGTCGCGGCCGCCGCCGACCACGGACCGCTCCCGGTGCTCGTCGAGATCGGCTTCCCGGGCGGCCGGACCGGGGTCCGCTCCCCCGCCGACGGGGTCGCGCTCGCGCGTGCTGCGCGGAGCGCCGGGCTCGAGGTCCGCGGCGTGACCGGGTACGAGGGCGGCCTGCCCGGCCCGGACGAGGCCCGGGAGTACGTCCGAGGGGTGCTCGCCGCCACGGCGGCGGTCCGTCCGCTCGTCACGGCGACGCGCACCCTGCTCAGCATGGGCGGCAGCGCCTGGTTCGACGCGGTCGTCGACGCGGTCGCGGACCGCCCGGACGACGTCGACGTCCTCCTCCGGTCCGGGGCGTCGCTGACGCACGACGACGGCTTCTACGCCGAGCGGACGCCCTTCGCGCGGCACCCCGAGGAGGGCCGCCTCGAAGCCGCGATCCGCGTCTGGGGCCGCGTGACGTCGGCGCCGGAACCGGGGCTCGCCCTCGTCGCCGTCGGCAAGCGGGACATCAGCTTCGACGAGGGCCTCCCGGTCGTGCGCGAGGTCCGGCCTGGAGGCACGGCTCGGGCCCGCCCCGTCACCCCGGTCCCCGGGTCGGTCACCGTCACCCGCCTCGACGACCAGCACTGCTACCTGCGGACCACCCCGGACGCGCCGGCGGTCGCTCCGGGGGACGTCGTCGTGTTCGGTGTCTCCCACCCGTGCACGGTGTTCGACAAGTGGCGGGAGGTCCTCGTGCTCGCCGACGACGACACCGTCCTCGACACGATCGAGACGGTGTTCCGGTGACCGCTCCGCACGACGTCCCCGCCCGCAACGCCGCCCTGTCGCTCCGGCGGGGCCTGCGTCTGCTCGACATCGTCGCTGACCGCACCCGGACCGGCGAGACCTCGGTCAGCCTCGGCACGCTCGCCGCCGAACTCGGCACGTCCAAGTCGACGGTGCTCCGGCTGACGGCGCCGATGGTGGAGACCGACCTCCTCCGCCGGACGGCCGACGCCGGCTTCACGCTCGGGCTCGGAGCGCTGCTCCTCGGGCAGAGCTACCTCGAGGGCATCGACCTCCGTGCCGCCGCTGCACCGTTCCTCCGCCGCACCGCCGAGCAGACCGGGCTGACGTGCCACCTCGTCGTCCCCGACGGCACCGACATCGTCTACGTCGACAAGGTGGAGACCCGCGGGACGGTCCGGATGGGCTCCCGCATCGGCAACCGGCTGCCGATGCGCAACACCGCGTCCGGCAAGGCGATCGTCGCGTTCGGCGACCCGGACCTCCTCGGCCGGGTGCTCGCACAGCCGGTGCACGCCCTGACGGCGCACACCATCACCGACGACGTCCGCTGGCGCCACGAGGTCGACCGCACCCGCGGGCGCGGCTACGGCATCGACGACCGGGAGAACGAGCCGGACATCCGGTGCGTGGCGGCGCCGGTGCTCGACCACACCAACCAGGTCGTCGGCGCGATGAGCATCTCGGGCCTGGCCTCCCGGTTCCCCGCGGCCGCCGTGCGCGAGCTCGGAGCGGGTGTGGTGCGCACCGCACAGGAGATCTCCGTCGCGCTCGGCTCGTCGTCCGCGCAGCTCGCGTTGCACCGGACCGCGCCGTCCCGGAGCGCGCGGTGAGCGGGCACGTCGTCACCATGGGCGAGACCATGCTCCTCCTGAGCGGGCGGTCGGTCGGCTCGGTGCGCGACCTCGACGCCGTGGACCTGGACACCGGCGGGGCCGAGAGCAACGTCGCGATCGGGCTCGTCCGTGCCGGCGTGCCGACGACCTGGGTGGGTCGTGTCGGGACGGACCCGGCGGGCGAGCGGGTGCTCGCGGACGTCCGCCGCACCGGCGTGGACGTCGTCGCGGTCCTCGACCCGGACCGCTCGACCGGCCTCATGATGAAGGAGCGGCTCCCCGACGGCCGGACCCGGGTGACCTACCACCGTGCGGGGTCGGCCGGGTCCGCGGTCCGGCCGGAGGACGTCCCCGACGGGCTCGTCGAACGGGCCGGACTCGTGCACCTCACCGGCATCACGACCGCGCTCTCGGACAGCGCCCGAGCCGCCGTGGACGCCGTGCTCGCCCGTGCCGACACGGCGCGCGTGCCGGTCTCCTTCGACGTCAACCACCGGCCGAAGCTCGTCGACCCCGACACCGCCCGGCAGCGCTACCGGGCCGTCGCGGAGCGGTCGAGCGTGGTGTTCGCGAGCGACGACGAGGCCCGACTCGTCCTCGGACGCCAGGAGCAGCCGGACGACGAGGAGTCCCTCGCGCACGACCTCGCGGCGATGGCCGACGGCACCGCGGTGGTGAAGCTCGGCTCCCGCGGCGCGGTGGCCTCGGTCGACGGCGTCCTGCTCCGACGGCCCGCGACACCCGTCCGCGTGGTCGACCCGGTCGGCGCCGGCGACGCGTTCGTGGCGGGGTGGCTCGCCGCGGTGCTCACCGGCGCCGGCCCGGCCGAGGCACTCGACCGGGCCGCCGACGCGGGGGCGCTCGCCTGCACGGTGCCGGGCGACTGGCAGCTCCCCGACCCCGACGCCGCGGCCCGCCCGGTCGACGGCCCGGAGGTCGACCACACCGTGCACGACCGGGTCGACCGATGACGGCCGCGCCCACGACAGGAGGACCACGATGACCGACACCGCGACCACCGGCACGGGGACGCGCCACCGCCACGAGGCCGGTCCCGCCGTCGCGATCCTCCGGGGCGGGACCGGCGAGCACGTCGAGGACGTCGTCCGCGTACTCGTCGAGTCCGGCGTGCGTGCGATCGAGCTCACCACGAACACACCACGCTGGCAGGAGGGCATGGCGTGGGCCGTCGAACGGTACGGCCGGGCCGCCGCGATCGGCGTCGGGACGGTGCTCGAACCGCGGCAGGTCGACGAGGCGGCGGCGCTCGGCGCGACCTTCGCGGTCAGCCCCCACACCGACCCCGCGATCGGCGAACGGGCGCACGAGCGCGGGCTCGGCTGGTACCCGGGAGCGGCGACGCCGACCGAGATCGTCACCGCCTGGCGGCACGGGGCCCGGGCGGTCAAGGTGTTCCCGGCCGCCCAGCTCGGCGGACCCGCCTTCCTGAAGCAGGTCCTCGCCCCGCTCGACTTCGTCGACGTGGTCCCGACCGGGGGCATCGGCATCGACGACGCGGCCGACTACCTCGCGGCCGGGGCGGTCGCGGTCGGGCTCGGCTCCCCCCTCGTGGGCGACGCGCTCCGGGACGGCGACCTCGATGCCCTCCGGCTCCGGGCCGAGCGGCTCGTCGCGGCACTGGGCCGGTGACGGCGGTGCCCGAGCCGGTGCTCCTCGCCGGTGGATCGGTCGTCGGGGCCGATGCACGCTTCCACCCGCGGGACGTCCTCGTCGTGGACGGGCGGGTCGCGGATATCGGCCGTCGGCTCAGGACCCCGTTCGACGCCGTGGTCGTGGACTGCACGGACCGGGTCGTCATGCCGGGCTTCGTCGACGCACACTCCCACGCGGGCTCGCTCGTGTTCGACGAGCGCGTGCAGCTCGCGCTCCTCCGCCAGGGCGTCACGTCGATCGTGACCGGGCAGGACGGCGTCGGGCCGGCACCGGGCGACGGCTCCTGGGCAGCGCGGTACTTCGCCGCGATCGACGGCCCCCACCCGACGTACCGCGGCGACGGGATCGCCGGCCTGCTGGCCACCTACGACGGCACGACACCGCTCAACGTCGCGACGCTCGTCCCGGCCGGCACCGTCCGGCACGAGGTGATGGGCGACGACGACGGGCCCGCGGACGCCGCGCAGCTCGACGCGATGCGGGCCCTGGTCCGCCAGGGGATGGCTGACGGAGCGGTCGGCCTCGCGACCGGGCTGGACTACGTCCCGGGCCTCCACGCTTCGACAGAGGAGATCGCCGCGCTGGCGACCGAGTCCGCCGCGGTGCGCGGCCGCTACGTCACGCACATGCGCGGCGGGTACGAGACGAACGTGGGCGCGGGCATCGACGAGATCGTCCGCATCTGCCGCGCCGGCGGCGGGTCGGCGCACGTGTCGCACCTGCACGCCCCCGTCGGCCTCGCGCTCGCGGAGCTCGAACGGGCCGCGGCACGGTGGGCGCCGCTGTCCTTCGACGCGTACCCGTACTCGCGCGGCTGCACGATCCTGTCGATGCTGCTCCTGCCGGCCGGGCTCGCCCGCCCCGGCACCGACGACCTGGCCCGCGCGCTCGACGTCGAGGGCGGCCGCGAACGGCTCCGGCGCGTGGTGCTCGAGCGAGTGCTCGGTCGGGCGGACCTCGGCGCCGGCTGGGCGGAGCAGATCACGCTCTCGCACGTCCCCGCCGCCGAGTTCCACGCGCTGCAGGGGCGGACGCTCGCCGAGGCAGCGGACGCGACCGGCACCGATCCCGTCGACCTCGCGCTCGACCTGCTCGTCGACTCGGACCTGCAGGTGACCGTCGTCATGCGCGTCCCCCATCCGCGGACCCCGCTCGAACTCGCGGAGCTGTACCGGTACGGCGGGCACACCGGCGGCTCGGACGGCATCTTCGTCGGGACGCACCCGCACCCGCGCGCGTACGGCACCTTCGCGCGGTACCTCGGGGACTACGCCCGCACGGGGTTGCTGACGTGGCGGGAGGCCCAGGAACACCTGTCGGCCCTCCCGGCGAGCCTGTTCCAGCTCGACCACCGCGGTGCCGTCGCGCCCGGCTGGACGGCGGACCTGATCGTCGTCGACCCCGAGCGGGTCGCTGCGCGGTCGACCTACGCGGACCCGATGCGGCTGGCCGAGGGCATCGACGACGTCCTCGTCGCGGGCGTGCCTGTGCTCCGGGACGGCGCACGCACCGGTGCGACCCCGGGGGCCGGACTCCGTCGCACAGCGTTCCGCCACCGGGCGCGTTCCGCGGGCTGACCTGCCCGGCGGGCCGGACCCGTCGGCGCCGGACCACCGAGCGTGAGGACCCGTTCAGGCGGCCGGCAGCACGGCGACGACGTCGATCTCGACGAGGATGCCCGCGAGGTGCGACTGGACCGTCGTCCGGACCGGGTACGGCTGCGAGAAGTGCTTGGCGTACTCCTCGTTGAACGCTGCGAAGTCCCGGTCCGAGTGCTCGAGGTGCACGGTCGACTTCACGACGTCGTCGAGCGTCGCGCCGTGCTCGGCGAGGACCGCTGCCACGTTCGCCAGGACCTGTGCGGTCTGCCCGGCGACGTCGTCGGCCATCGCCCCCGTCACGGGGTCCTGCGGGCCGAAGCCGGCGGTGTAGAGGAAGCCGTTCGCGACGATGCCCTGGCTGTAGGGTCCGGCGGGCTTCGGTGCGTGGTCGGTGACGACGGCGGTCTTCGGCATGGTTGCTCCTGTCGATCGGCTCTCCCGGTCCACCGTAGGGGGCACCGCAGTGCGCCCACCGGCCACCTGACGGCCCGTTTCCGTCCTGCAGAACGCGAACCGCGCCTCCAGGCAGGGTCTTCCCGGAACGGGCGACTACCCTCGAGCCGTGCCGCCCGAATCGACGCTCCCCGGATCGCTCGCGACCGGCCGACGGCGGCTCCTCGACCTGGCGACCAGCCTGCCGGCCTGGTCCGCCGTGCTCCTCGTCTGGGCGGGCGGGCGCGCGCTGTCGACGTTCTGGTTGGCGCTCGCGTACCCGCTGACCGGACGGGCGCTCCCGGCGAACGCGATCTGGGGCAACGACCACGGGTTCCTGTCGTTCCTGACCGCGTGGGACGGGCAGTACTACCAGCAGATCTCGCTGCAGGGCTACCCGACCACGCTGCCGACCGACGCCGCCGGCCACGTCACGCAGAACGCGTGGGCGTTCCTCCCGGCGTTCCCCTTCCTCATCCGGATGCTGACGGCGTCCACCGGGATCACGTTCGAGGTCGGCGCACCGGCCATCGCGATCATCGCCGGCCTCGTGGCCACGTACCTGCTCTACCGGCTCGTCAGCGACCACACCGGGCACCGGGCGGGCATGTGGGCGGTCTTCTTCTTCACGTGCGGCCCGCTCTCGTTCCTCCTGCAGGTCGGCTACGCGGAGAGCACGTTCCTCGCGCTGACGTTCGGCGCACTCCTCGCCCTCGAACGGCGGCGGTACGCCCTGCTCACCCTGCTCGGCGTCGCAGCGGCGTTCACCCGGCCGGGCGCGCTCGCGATCCCGCTCGTGCTCGGCGTCGTCGTCCTCGTGCGGTGGCTGCGTGCGCGCCGTGACGGTGGCCGGACCCTCGACCGGTTCCCCGTGCGGGAGCGGGTCGCCGCGGTGCTGTCCGGTCTCGCGATGGCCGCGGCCGGCGTGGCGTGGCCGGTCATCGCGACGCACGTGACCGGGACGCCGAACGCCTACCTCGAGACCGAGATGTCGTGGTGGGTCAACTTCATCGGGCGGGTCGACTTCGCACCCCTGACGCCGTGGTTCCTGATCGCGTCACGCTGGCTCGGTGTCGGCGGGGTCCTCATCGTGGTGTTCCTGCTCGTCGCGTACCCAGTGTGGCTGCTGCGCCGCTCGACACGGAAGCTCGGCACGACGACCGTGCTGTACTCCGCCGCGTACGCGCTCTACGTCTTCGCGGTGTCGCTGCCGATGGCGTCGACGCCCCGGCTGCTCATGCCGTTGGCGCCGCTGTTCGGGTCGCCGGAGCTCGTGGCCAAGCCGTGGATGCGGTGGACGTTCGTCACGTGCGCGCTGCTCGGGCAGCCGGTGCTCGTCGCGGTGCTCTGGCTGCTCGGCCCGCCGTAGGGGGCTGTGCCGCGGCTGGTCGCTGGGCCGCGATCGCGCACCGCTGTGGAACGACGAAGCCGCTGTCGGGCGACAGCGGCTTCGTCGTTCCGGGTCGGAGCCTCAGAGCTCGACCGTGCCGTGGTCGCCGGTGTCCGGCTGGCTCTGCTTGCCGAGCGCGGCCTTGAGCGTCTGTACGAGGCTGCCGACCGGGCCGGTGTCCTGGGTCCAGTACTCGACGGAGTCGCCCTCGACCGTGAGGAGCCGGATCGACGGGTCCTGCCGGCCCTGGGGGAACCAGGCCTCCGCGAACGGCGACCAGAGCTCGTCGATGACCGTCTCGTCTGTCGTCACCGTGGCGGTGCCGGCGATCGACAGGTAACCGCCCTGCGACTCGATCGCGACGTTCACGTGCGGGTTCCGGGCGATGTCCTCGACCTTCTCGCTCCCGTCCTGCACGAGGAACCGCAGGGTCCCGTTGAACGCCTTGTCCTGCACCGCGAGGGGGCGTGCGTGGAGTCCGCCGTCCTCGCTCACGGTCGTCAGCAGTGCCGTACGGGCTCCGTGGACGATGTCCGAGATGGCTGCGCGCTGGTCTGCCTCTGTGTCGGTCATGGTGCTCCTCTCGCGTCGTGCGCCCCGTTGTGCTCGACGTTCGGCCGGCCCTCGGGCGCTGTCCGTTCCGACCAGTCTGCCCGCCGACGCTGAGCGCGTCCGGCGGACAGGGCTGCGGAGCCGTGCGGAGGCGGTCGCGTGCGGGAGTGTGCGACAACACCGATGTCGTACGACCTCGACGATGTCGCCGCCGCGCGCGCGCAACTGTCGCTCCCGCAAGGAGCGACTTCGCGGACGTCGTACGACAGCGACGATGTCGTTCCGGGTCGCCCCGCCCGCCCGGAGCCCCTCAGGCAGCGGGCTCGCGGATCGTCGTCTCGACGTCGACGACCTGCGGGATGCGCGGCATCGACGCGAAGCCGAACGCGACGGGCGGGTCCAGCGGCGCGATCGACCCGAGGGACTCCCCCGCCCAGGTGCCCCGGACCCCCGTGACGTCGTGCGCCCCGGTCACGCCGTAGTACTCGCGGCGGCCGTTCCCGGCGGACCCGGCGGTTCCGGCCCCGGGTGCGACGAGCCGTGCGACCGGGTCGATCGCGGTCAGCCACCGCCAGTCGCGGGCGATCGGCTTCGGGACGATGCGGAGCACCCGGCCGAGCGGCGAGATGCCGCCGACGTCGATCGAGGCCTGCAGGGGTCCGGCGTCGAGATCGAGCCCGCGGGCGGTGCGTCTGGCACGCAGGTCGACGACGGAGACGGTGTCGAAGCGGTAGGTCCCGGAGACGTACGCCGCGACGAGCTCGTCGGGCGCGAGGAGCACCGAGCTGCCGTCGGCCTGCTCGAGGAACACGTCCGTGAACGGTCCGAAGGGCGATCGCTCCCACATGCCGACGACGATCCGGACGCCGGAGGTGGTGCCGACGCCGAGGATCTTGCCGCGGAAGCGTCGTTCGGTGGACTCGGGGTTCCGGGACATGTGCCGGACGCTACCCGTGCACGCCGAGAGCGGCGTGACGGTGGCGGACCGCGCCTCCAGGCCGGGCCCGGTCGCGACGCGCCGGACGAGCCCGGACCCGACGCGCCGGACGAGCCCGACCCGGGCCACCCCGGTCAGGGAACCGGTACCGGCTCCGCGAGGAGCTCGCGCACCCGCGGCGCGACCTGCGTGCCGTAGAGCTCGATCGACCGCATCATGTCCTCGTGCGGCAGGCGACCGGTCGCGTACCGCATGTCGAAGCGCGAGGCCCCGAGGATCCGCATGTTGCGCGCGATCTTCCGCGCCACGGTCTCGGGCGACCCGACGTAGAGCGAGCCTCCGGCCGAGAGCCCGGCCCGGTAACCGGCGACGTCGAGGGGCGGCCACCCGCGCTCGCGTCCGAGCTGATCGGTGACGGCCTTGTGGTACGGCCAGTAGCGCTCGGCGGCCTCCTCGTCGGTGGCGGCGACGAACCCGGGCGAGTGCATGGCGATCGGCTGCTGCGGCAGCTCGAGCTGGGTGAGCGCTTGGCGGTAGAGCCGCGAGAACGGCGCGAACTGTGCGGGCTGCCCGCCGATGATCGCGAGGAAGAGCGGCATGCCGTAGGAGGCGGCGCGGATGACGGACTGCGGCGAGCCACCGACACCGATCCAGGTCGGGATGGGGCCGTGCTCGAGCTTCGGGAAGACGTCCTGGTCGACGAGCGGGGCGCGCTTGGTGCCCGACCAGGTGACCTTGTCGCCGCCGCGCAGGGCGGACCAGAGCTGCAGCTTCTCCTCGAAGAGCACCTCGTAGTCGGAGAGCTCGTAGCCGAAGAGCGGGAACGACTCGGTGAAGGAGCCGCGGCCGAGGATGACCTCGGCGCGACCGTCCGAGATGGCGTCGACGGTGGCGAAGCGCTCGTACACCCGCACCGGGTCGTCGGAGGACAGCACGGTCACCGCGGAGCCGAGCCGGATCGTCGACGTCGAGGCGGCGATCGCAGCGAGGACGACCTCGGGTGCGCTGACGATGAAGTCGGCACGGTGGTGCTCGCCGACGCCGATGAAGTCGATGCCGAGCTGGTCGGCGAGGACGGCCTGCTCGACGACGTCGCGGATGCTCTGCGCGTCGGACTTGACGCTGCCGTCGGGCAGCTCGGTGACGTCGCCGAAGGTGTCGAGGCCGAGCTGCACCGGACCGACGCGGTCGGGTGCGGGCGGCGGCACGTCCGAGGGACGGTCGGTGCCGAATGCGTTGCTCATGGTGTCCTCCTGCGCGGAACGCTGGTGTTCGATGCGTTTGCATGAATCTACCACGGATCGCGGCCGCGCGCAGCCCCGTGCAGCGCCCGGCACGCAGCCAGCCCGCACACCCGCCGAGTACCGTCGCACCCATGCCGAAGATCCCCGACCAGACCGGCCGCCGCATCGTCGTCACGGGCGCGAACAGCGGAACCGGCAAGGAGACCGCCACCCGGCTCGCCGCCGCCGGCGCGTCCGTCGTCCTCGCCGTCCGCACCCTGTCGAAGGGCGAGGACGCCGCCTCCGGTATCCGCGCGGCACACCCCGCCGCCGACGTCGAGGTCCGCGAGCTCGACCTGGCGGACCTCGCCAGCGTCCGCCGGTTCGCCGACGGGATCGCCCAGGACGACCGCCCCCTCGACGTCCTGGTGAACAACGCCGGGGTGATGGCGCCGCCGGAGCGGTTCGAGACCGTCGACGGCTTCGAGCTCCAGTTCGGCACGAACTTCCTCGGGCCGTTCGCACTGACGAACCTGCTGCTCCCCCAGCTGCTCCGGACGGACGCGGCGCGGACCCGGCCGGCCCGGGTGGCGACGATGTCGAGTCTGGCGGCCGTCTTCGGCAGCATCCGCTTCGCCGACCTGCAGTGGGAGCGCGGCTACAACGGCTGGCGTGCCTACGGCCAGTCGAAGCTCGCCGATCTGCTCCTCGCACTGCACCTGCACCGGCTCACCGTGGAGCGGGACTGGCCGCTCGTCAGCACCGCCGCGCACCCCGGCTACACGCGCACCAACCTGCAGTCCGCGGGGCGCTCGCTCGGACGGTCGAAGCCGGTGCGGTCGAGTGATCGTGCACTGCCGTTCACACAGGACGTCGAGCACGGCTCGGAGCCGCTGCTCTACGCGGCCGTCGGCCCCGACGCGGTCGGCGGCGCCTACTACGGCCCCGCCGGGTTCGCCGGCCTCACCGGCCCGACCACGACGGCGTCGGTCCCGCGGTCCGCCAGGAGCGCGGACCTCGCCCGCTCGCTGTGGGCGGTCGCCGAGGACCTCACGGGCACCACGCCGCCCGCCTGAGCGACGGACCGGCCGGCCCCGCCCGTCTGAACGACGGCCAGGACGCACGGCCGGCCCCCGCAGCGCCGGTCCGTTCCGCACACTCCCGTTCCGCAGCGTCGGCCTGGAGGCACGACTCGCCCCCGCAGCCCTGCCTCACCACCGCAGGTGGTCGCGTCGCAGCGCCCCGGTCACCGCCGCGAGCAGCGCACGCTGGCCGCGGGCCGTCGGGTGCACGTCGTCGGACTGCATCCAGGCGGGGTGTCCTCGGAGCGGCTGGCCGAGGTCGAGCCAGGCACCGCCGATCCCCGTCACGGCGGTCCGCAGCACCGTGGAGATCGTGCCGAGCTGGGCGGGCGGGGCGTCCTGGTCCCAGACGGCGCTGATGCCGACGATCCGGGCGCGGGGCAGGAGCCGGTGGACCTCCGCGACGAGCTGCTCGGACGCCCCGGCGAGCTCGTCGTCGTCCTGTCCGAGGTCGTTCGAGCTGGCCTGGAGCACCACGACGTCCGGGTGCAGCGCCGCCGCCTGCTCCGCGAGTTCCTCGTCGGTCGCGGAGCACTCGTCGCTGCCCTCGGCGAGGACCCCGGCCCCGTCGCAGCCGAGGTCGGTGAGCCGGAGCCGGTCCGCCGCCGCGAGGAGCTCCGGCCACGCCTGGTCGCGCCGGAGCCCGTGCCCGATCGTGATCGAGTCGCCGATGACGACGACCCGGGGCCCGGCGACGCGGGCTGCACCGGCTCGTGTCCCCGGCGGGAGCACCGCCCCGACGTCGGACGAGCACCCGGTCACCCCACTCGCGAGCGCGGCGAGCACGAGTCCGACGAGCACGATGCGGACCGGTCGTGGCACGGGGCGCCCGTCAGAACTGCACGTCGTCGCGGCGGAACGCAGCGGTGACCGCCGCCGCGATCGCCCGTTGTCCACGGGCCGTCGGGTGCACGTCGTCGCCCTGCATCCAGTCGGCGTGCCCGCGGAGTGGTTCGCCGATGTCGACGTAGGTGCCGCCCTCGCGTGCAAGGGCCTTCCGCATCGCCTTCGAGATCGCCGCGAGCTGGGCGGGCGGGGCGTCCTGGTTCCAGATCGCGCTGAGCCCGATCACCCGCGCGCGGGGCATCCGGCGGTGCACGTCGTCGACCACCTGGTACGTGGCGCTCCGGATCTCCGCGGTGTCGAGCCCGAGGTCGTTCGAGCTGGCCTGCAGGACGACGACCTGTGGACGCAGTGCGACGGCGCGCTTGACGAGGGTGGCGTACGCGCTCGCGCAGTCGTCGTCGTCCCCGAGCGCGGCCACGCCGGCGCCGTCGCAGGACAGGTTCGTGAGCGACCAGCCGTTCGCGTCGGCCATGAGCGCCGGCCACGCCTGCGCCGTGGTGAGTCCGTGCCCGGCGGTGATCGAGTCGCCGACCGTCACGACGGCCACGTCGTCCGCGCGGTCCCACGGCACGGCGGGGTCCGGCGTCGGGGTGGGTCGGGTCGTCGTCCGCGGGGTCGACTCCGAGCCGACGGCTGCCGACGGCTGCTCGCTGCAGGCGCCGAGTGCGGCCACGGCGAGCGCCGCGACGACGACGGCGAGCACGCTCCGGGTCCGGGTGGTCACGAGGCGCGAAGCTACGCCGGCACGCCATGGCCGGCCCGTGCGTCGCGCTGCGGGTGCACTCAGGCGGCCAGGGGCGGCGGGACCGCTCAGGCGTGGTGGAGTTCGACCGACCCGTCGAGTCGTCCGGGCTCGGTCAACCGCGCGTGCTGGAGCACCGTCCGCTCACGGCCGACCGCGGCGGCGACGATCGAGAGCGTCGTCATGTGTCCCTCGGCTTCGTGCACGTCGCGGAGGATCGCGTCCGGGTGGTCGGTGGGCAGGCTCGCGGACCCGGCGAGCACCCCGAACCAGCCGCTCCAGCCGTCCCCGGCGTCGGCGCCGGCGTCCGCGGCGCGCAGCTCGTCGAACGGTCCGAGCACGGGAGGCCCGGCCGGGGCGTCCACCGAGCGGAAGGCGTCGAGCCACCGCCCGACCCGGGGTGCGGCGGGGTCGTCCGGCTCGCCGTGGGTGACCATGTGCACGCCGGGGCCGAGCGCGGTCGTCCGGACCTCGGTGCCGTCCCACGTGACGACCTCGGCGCCGTCGGCCGTGGCGCGGACGAGGTTGAACGCGCGCGCGGTCGGGACGGTCCCGTCGTGCCCGGGCAGCACGCCCCCGACCGCGTCGAGCGGCACCACGCCGCGGGTGGTCCAGGTGCCGTCCGCGCTCGCGACCGGTTCGCCGCGGTTGAGCACGACCGCGAGGCCGGCCTCGTCCGAGGCGGCGAGCCAGGCGCCGCCCGCCGAACGGTCGCGGACACCGCGCACCCCCGGGTCACGGTCCGGCCACCAGGCGGCCGGCGGGTCCCACGGACGCTCGGGCGACTCGTCGCGGAGGGCGAGCATCGTCACCGGCCACTCGGAGCCGGGCGCGACGCGGACGACGACGGTGCACATGGCGTCGATCCTCGCACGCTGCGCCGGGTACCGTGACCGGTGTGAGCGCAGCAGCAGGACACCGCCGCACGGTCGTCGTCGGCATCACCGGGGGCATCGCCGCGTACAAGGCCGTGGGGGTCGTCCGCGACCTCGTCAAGCGTGGCCACGAGGTGCACGTCGTCCCGACCGAGGGCGCCCTGCGCTTCGTCGGGCTGCCGACGCTCGAGGCCCTGAGCCGCAACCCGGTGACCACGAGCGTCTGGGACGACGTCGCCGAGGTCCGGCACGTCGCGCTCGGCCGTCGGGCGGACCTCGTGGTCGTCGCCCCGGCCACGGCCGACGCCCTGGCGCGGATGGCCGCGGGCCTCGCGGGCGACCTCCTCGGCACCACCCTCCTCGCGACCGAGGCGCCCGTCGTCGTCGCGCCCGCGATGCACCCGCAGATGTGGGAGCACCCCGCGACCCGCGCGAACCTCGACACGCTCCGCGCCCGCGGAGTGCACGTCGTCGGACCCGTCGTCGGTGCGCTCACCGGGGACGACGCCGGCATCGGTCGGATGTCCGAACCCGAGGACATCGTCGCGGCGGCACTCGCGGTGCTGGACCACGAGGGTCGGCCGGACCGGACCGCCGGACCGGCACCGTCCCTCCCGTCCGGCGACCTGCGCGGGGTCCGCGTCCTGGTGACGGCGGGCGGGACCCGGGAGCCGTTCGACCCGGTCCGCTTCGTCGGCAACCGTTCGAGCGGACGGCAGGGCATCGCGATCGCGGCGGACGCCGCCGCTCGCGGCGCGGCCGTCACCCTGGTGACGGCCAACGTCGACGCCGGGCTGACCGAGGGCCTCGACGTCGACGTGCGCCCGGTGGGGTCCGCCCTCGAACTCGCCGACGAGGTCCGGGCGGCAGCGGCCGAGGCGGACGTCGTGGTGATGACCGCCGCGGTCGCCGACTACCGACCGGCCGAGGTGCACGCGGAGAAGCTCAAGAAGGACGCGCAGGGCGACACCCTGACCCTCGAGCTCGTCCGCAACCCCGACGTGCTCGCCGAACTCGTGGCGAACCGTCGGACCGGACAGATCATCGTGGGCTTCGCGGCCGAGACGGAGCCGGACCGTGCGGCGCGGATCGAGCTGGGGCGGGCGAAGATCGCGCGGAAGCCCGCAGACCTCCTCGTGGTGAACCACGTCGGGTGGTCGTCGGGCTTCGAGCGGGAGGAGAACGCCATCGAGGTGCTGACGCCAGGCGGCGAGGTCGTCCGTGAGACGTCGGGCACCAAGGCCGAGGTCGCGGCGGCGGTCCTCGACCTGGTGGCGACCGCCCTCGCCTGACGGGACCGGGGGCACAGCTCGCTGCCCGGTGCCCGCTGCTCGCTGCCCGCTGCTCGCTGCTCGCTGCTCGCTGCTCGCTCCGAGCAACCGCGTGCACGATGGGGGCATGCGACGACGTGAGCGCACGAAGCGCGCCAACCGCACTGCCGCCGTCCTCGCCGTCGTGCTCGGCGGCGCGGGCGTCACCCACCTCCTCCGTCCCCGGACCTACGACCGGATCGTGCCGGAGGCCCTGCCGCCGCGCCTGACGACCCTCGTGTCCGGGGTCGCCGAGCTCGGCATCGCGGCCGCGCTCGCCCTCCCGGGGACGCGTCGTGCCGCCGGTTGGGCGGCGGCGGCGCTGTTCCTGGCGGTGTTCCCCGCGAACGTCAAGATGGCACGCGACCTCCTCGACTCGCCGCGGTCGACCCGGACGATGCGCCTCGCCTCCGTGCTCCGACTGCCGCTGCAGGCACCGCTGGTGGTGTGGGCGGCCCGCGTGGGTCGGCACGGCGGATGAGCGACACGGCGGACGCCCGGGCGGCCGTCCCGCTCCTGCACCGCCCGGTGACGGTGCACGCGTGGGAGGACATCGTCTTCGCGCACTGGCGGCGCGACCCGCAGGCCCTCGCCCGGATGGTCCCGCGCGGCACGCGGCCGGACGTGGTCGACGGCAGTGCGTGGGTGGGGTTGTCGGCGTACGTCTTCCGTGAGACCCGGGTGCCGCCCTTCCCGCCGTCCGGCCGTCTCGGCACGATGACGGAGGTCACGCTCGAGGTCCTGACGGTCGACGACCACGGCCGCCACGGCGTCGCGTACCGCACGATCGACACCGCCAACGTGCCGGCGATCGTGGCGGCGCACGCGCTGCTCGGCGTCCCGTACACGTTCGCGCACGCCGGGTCGCGTCGCCGCGGCGACACCATCGCCCACCGGTCCGTCCGGCACCCGAACCGCGCGCTCCACCCGCTCCGCGCCGCGCGTGCGATCCGGCTGACGCCGACGAGCGGGCCGGGAGGCACGCCACGCCCCCGGCACGCGGCGGCCGTCCGCGTCGTGGCCGGCCCGGTCACGACCGCACCGCTCGCGGCCGAGCTCACCACCCGTGCGGGGATCCACGCCCGGCACCTGGCGCAGACGGTGTTCTGGCAGCGGCAGCACCCGCCGCTCGAGGTCCGCACCGCCCGCATCGAGCAGCTGCGGGGTGACCTGCCCTCGGCCGTCGGGCTGCCCGGACTGTTCGACCGCGAGCCCGACTCGGTGCTCGCCGTGGACGCGACGACCGTCCGCTACGCCTGGGGGGACGTCCTCCGGTGACCGACCAGGACCTCGAACGCTTCGTCAGCGCCCAGGAGGGCGTGCACGAGCGGGCGCTGGGCGAGCTGCGGGCCGGCCGGAAGGACACCCACTGGATGTGGTTCGTGTTCCCGCAGGTCGCCGGACTCGGGCGCAGTCCGACGGCGCAGCACTACGCGCTCTCGGGGCTGGAGCACGCCCGGCGCTACCTCGCCGACCCGGTGCTCGGACCCCGCCTGCTCGACGCGGTCGCCGTCGTGACCGAGGCCCCGGCGCGCTCTGCCGAGGTCCTGCTCGGTGCCACGGACGCGCTGAAGCTGCGGTCCTCGCTGACCCTGTTCGCGCACGCCGCCGACGACCCGGCACCGTTCCGCCGTGCGCTGGACCGCTGGTACGACGGGCACGAGGACCCGGCGACGCTGCGGCTGCTCGGCGTCGACGGCTGACCCGCTCCGCGGGCACTCGCGCACCGTATATCAGGTACGGTGATCCGTACGGCCGCACCCGGAGTGCCGGTCGGTCAGCACGACCTCCAGGAGGCACCCATGCCGGTCCCCACCAGCGCACCGACGGAGCACCAGCTGCTCCGCGACACCGTCCGGACGAAGATCCACGACGCGATCATGGACGGCACCCTGGAGCCCGGGGAGCGGCTGAACGACGACGAGCTGATCGCCTGGCTCGGCGTCTCCCGGACCCCGATCCGCGAGGCCCTGAGCCAGCTCGCCCGCGCCGGGCTCATCGAGATGGCGCCGAACCGCTACACCCGGGTGACGACCCCGAGGCCCGATGAGGTGGTCGAGGCGCTCCAGACCCTCGGCGTGCTCTTCGGCGGCGTGGTCCGGCTCGCCGTGCCGCGGCTCGGTGCGGGCGCGCGGAAGCGGATCCTCGCGGCGCTCGACGCGACCATCGCCGACTTCGAGACGCACGACGTCGCCGCGGTGAACCACGACGCGCTCGACGTGTTCGCGCTCTACGTCGCCGAGTGCGGCAACGCGGACCTCCAGCGCGTGTGCCGCGACACCACGGACGGCCTCGGCTTCCGACTGCGTCTGCCGAACCTCGACGAACTCGTCGACTGGGAGCGCATGACCGAGGACTTCCGGCGTCTCCGCACCGCGACCGAAGCCGGCGACAACATCGGCGCGGAGCTCGCGACCGAGGCGATCCACCAACTCCCCGGCGAGAAACGCTGAGCACACCTGTACGGTCGGACAGGAAGCGCCCGTACCGGTGCCGCCACGATCGGGCGGTAGCATCACGCACGACCCCTGATCACCGAACCGGAGGCCACCCATGAGCGCTCGCGAGACCGACCGTACGGCCATCGCCGCGCGGCTCGCCGCGGCCGTCGGACGCATCAACCGACGCGCACGGACCGACTCCGCCTCGCTGGGCTACGGCATCGTCTCGGCGCTCGCCACGATCGAGCGCGAGGGTCCCCTGCGTCCGGGTGACCTCTCCCGCCTCGAAGTGGTGACGAAGCCCACCATGACGCGGATCCTGACCGAACTCGAGCAGCGCGGGTTCATTGAGCGGGAGGCCGACCCGAGGGACGGCCGGGCGTTCATGGTGAGCGCCACCGAGGCCGGGGTCGCCGCGGTCGAGGCTGCACGGTCGCAACGCACCGGCATCGTGGCCGAACTCATCCACGACCTCCCCGAGGACGACGTCGCGGCGATCGCCGGGGCCCTCGACGCGCTCGAACGGATCGCACAGGGCGACCGCGCCCAGGAACCTCACACCTCCTGACCCCGACGCGGGTCGTTACCGAACCGTTACCGAAGGGTGGACGGACGGTTCTGCCAGTGTTCCTGGACGCTGCGCCCAGCGTGACGCGTCATCGTGACCGCTCCGCCTCGACGTGACCACCCCACGGTCACCGGACGGCGGACGGACGGGCCCCACACCACCGTCCGGGCCTCCCCCGGCTCGCGGACCGCACGACGGCCACGCCGCACCCCGATCGACACGCCTCCCCCACCCCGGCGTGCCCGGGCGCGGTCCGCACACGAGCCGGCCGACCACCGGAACCGATGACTCGACGCACCACTGCTCTGCCCAGCACCACCGCTCCGACCACCGCCTCGACCCGACGCGAGGCCCTCGACTCCCCCGCCCGCCGCGTCCGCCGGGCCCTGCGCAACCGGACGACCGTCGTCGCCTCCGGCGCAGCCGTCCTGGCCATCGCCGTCGGCGGCATCGCGGTCGGCTCCCAGCCGGCCCTCGGCGAGGCACTCGGCGTCCCGAGCGCCACCCCCACGAGCGCCCCCGCGCTCGACGGCACCGCGCTCGACCGCGCGCAGGCGCAGGCGACCCTGTCGAGTGCCCGGACCGTGCTCGACGACGCCAACCGCAAGACCGACACGACGGCGCTCCGCCAGCGGGTCGAGGCACTCGACGACTACTCGAAGCTGTCCGGGGCCGCCCTGACGAACCGCATCGCCACCACGGTCGCCGCCAGCCAGGCGGTCGCCGAGGCGAGCGCCGAACAGGACCGGTCGGACGCCGACGCGAAGCGCGCTGCCGCTGCGAAGGCCGCGGCCGCGAAGGCAGCGGCCGCCAAGGCAGCGGCCGAGGCCGCCGAGCAGGCACGGAAGCTCGCCGAGGGCAACACCGTCGCGGGCGCGAAGGCCACGGCGTCGGCGCTGGCGTCGTCCCGCTACGGCTGGGGCTCGGACCAGTTCCAGTGCCTCGACAACCTCTGGACCAAGGAGTCCGGCTGGGACTACCGCGCCGTGAACAGCAACGGCGGCGCGACCGGCATCCCGCAGGCGCTCCCGGGCTCGAAGATGGCGACGGCCGGCTCCGACTGGCAGACCAACGCGACCACGCAGATCACCTGGGGCCTGCAGTACATCTCCGCCGCCTACGGCACCCCGTGCGCGGCGTGGGCGCACTCACAGGCGTCGAACTTCTACTGATCCGCGCGAGACGGAGGCCGGGAGGACCTTCCCGGTGTCCGCCGGCGTGCGGTAGGCATGCTCCGTGAGCACCACCGGACTGCGCCGCATGGCTCCACGCGACCCCGCCGAGGCGCACCGTGCGGCCAGCCCGCTCGAGCTCCTGTTCGACCTCGTCTTCGTCGTCGCGGTCGGGTTCGCGGCGACGAACCTCCACGAGATCGAGACCGAGGGGCGCGTCAGCTCGGCGATCGTCTCCTACGCCTTCGTCTTCTTCGCGATCTGGTGGGCGTGGATCAACTTCACCTGGTTCGCCACGTCGTTCGACACCGACGACTGGCTCTACCGCGTCACCACGTTCGTGCAGATGGGCGGTGTGCTCGTCCTCGCCGCCGGGGTCCGACCGCTCATGGTCGACGGCGACCCCGCGATCGTCGTCGTCGGGTACGTCGTGATGCGCCTGGCCCTGGTCGGGCAGTGGCTGCGCGCGGCCGCGTCGGCGCCGGGGTACCGCCGCACCGCGCTCCGCTACGCCGTCGGGATCGTCGTCGTCCAGGCGCTCTGGGTGCTCGCACTCGTACTCCCCGAGGCCGCGCTGCGCGGAGCGATCCCGGTACTGATCCTGCTCGAGGTGCTCGTGCCGCCCGTCGCCGAGCGGGGGTCGCGCACGACGCCGTGGCACACGCGGCACATCGCCGAGCGGTACTCCCTGTTCACGCTCATCGTCCTCGGCGAGGGGCTCGTGGCATCCGCGAGCGCGGTCATCGACGGCCTCGAGCACACCGACCACCTCGGCTCGCTCCTCGTGCTCGCGGCGGCCGGGCTCGTGATCGTCGCCGGGCTCTGGTGGATCTACTTCGCACGCGAGCAGCACGCCCGCATCCGGTCCCTGCCGAGCGCCCTGGTGTTCGGCAACGGCCACTACGTCGTGTTCGCGGCTGCCGGAGCGCTGCCGGCGGGCATCGAGGTCGCGGTGAGCGCCGACGCTGGCGAGGCCGACCTGTCGCACGTGACGGTGGCCGCGACGATCGCGGTGCCGGTGGCGCTCTTCGTCCTCGCGGTCTGGGCCCTCGCACTCCGTCCGTCGCTGTCGCTCGGCTGGAACGCCGTCGTCGTGGTGCTGGCCGCCGCCGTCGCCGCCTCGGTGGTCGTCCCCGCGGTGTCGCTCGTCGCCACGGCGGTGCTCGTGGCCGCGATCGTCGTCGTGCTCGAGGTCGCCGACCGCCGGTGACGGCTCCGGACCCGTGCTGGGTCCGGCCGGGCGGTCAGCCGACGCGCGCGACCCGGACGTCGACCCGGCTGAGCACGAGTCCGTGCTCCGTCGCCACGGCGAGCGCGGCGACGTGGGCCTCGTGTGCGGTGGTGGGAGCCGGGCGGGAACCGTCGGTGCCGATGACGACGCGAAGGACGTCACCGTCCAGGACGACCCGGCTCGGTGCGGTCCGGGCGGCCAGGCTCTTGACGGCGGACACGGTGCTGCCGAGGGTCGGCCGTGCGCGGTAGAGCTCGGCGACCCCGGGGACGGCGAGCACCGCGGTCTCGACGGCGGTCAGGGTCTCGTCCGGGGTGCTCATGCGCCTGCCTCCTCGTCGTCGCTGCCGTGGCTGGTTCCGTCATCAGCGGGACGGTCGTCCGCGGGCTCGTCGTCGGTGCGCGGCACGAGGTCGCGCACGACGACGTCGACCGAGTCGACCACGAGGTCGGTCTGGTCAGCGAGCACCGCTGCCACGGTCTCCCGGACCTCCGACGCCACGGTCCGGATCGTCGCTCCGGCGCGGACGGCGATCTCGACGACGACCCGCACGGGCGCCCCGAGCTCGGTGACGTCGCCCTCGAGCGTGCACCGGGCGATGAGGGCGTCGGACACGCCGTCGCCGGCACTCCGGACGAGCGACCGGATCGCACCCTCGGTCATCACCGGTCGTTCGGTCGGCGCGGCCGGACGCAGGGGGACGTCCCGCCCCGCCCGCGCCTCGAGCGAGATGTTGGCGAGCACACCGCTCACCCACGACTCGTCCGCCGGGGCCTCCTGCTCGGCTGCGGCCTCGAGCGAGCCGAGGGACGACTGCCGGAGCCGGACGATCGCCGCGAGCGCGTTCTGGCACGCCGGTGAGTCGTCGATGGACGGGTCCGCGGGCTGCATGCCCGCGTCGAGGTAGTCGGCCAGCTCGTCGATCGAGTGGCCGTCGAGGTCGTCGGGTTCGAGGGAGTCGAGCCGGACGTGCTCGGGATCGGTCATCGCCATCCCTCCATGAGACGGATCATGTTCTTGCGGGCGCGCGAGAGGAGCCCGCGGACGGTCGAGACGGGGAGGTCGAGCTCCTCGGCGATCTGGTCGTAGGAGTACTCGAGCACCTCCTTCATCACCCAGCACCGGCGCTGCGCCTCGGGGAGTTCGCCGAGCGCGGTCTCGACGGCTTCCTCGCGCGAGCGGGCCTCGGCGACACGCTCCGGAGCATCGTCGGACGGGGCCTCGACCTCGATCTCGGTGACGTCGTCGTGGAAGCGACGGGCCCGGATGCGGTCGATGCACTTCCGACTGAGGATGCGCATGAGCCACGACTTGACCTTGCTCTGGTCCTCGAGCCGGTCGAGCCGGTCCCAGGCGGTGATGAAGGTCTCCTGCACGACGTCGTCGAGCTCGTCGGTCGAGCCGAGCGTCCGGCGCGCGTAGGCGCGCAGCAGCGGGGTGTACCGGCGGATGAGGACCTCGAACGCCCGGACGTCGCCGTCCGACGACCGGCCGGCGAGGACGGCGTCGTCGAGGTCGGTGAGGAGCTGGTGGGGCACGTGTTCCTTCTACCGGGACCGGGTGGGGTCTTCCTGAGCACGGGAGCGACGACCGGTCACCGTGCACCCGCGCGGCGTGCGTGGGCAGTGGTCACCCGGAACGGTCCGACGGGTCGTGCGGCGAGCGCGCGGACCCGGGCCTGCGCGAGCAGGTGCTGCCGGACCGGGTGGCGCTGCGAGCCGGGTCGGTCGTTCGTGGTGTCGGTCATGGTCGTTCCTCCTCGGCCGCGGTGACGGCCTCCACCGATGGGACGGGCCGGGACGCCGGTTCGTCACACCCGGATCCGGACTCCGCACGGAGGGCATCCGTGCGGCATGCTGGTGCGGTGCCCCTCGTGACCGCCGTCTGCCGCGTGGCGCGGCTCCTGCCCGACTCCGGCACGATCGGGGTCACCGCCATCGACAAGCGTCCGGTCGACGGCCCGGTGCGGGTCCGGCCCCTCGGACTCCGCGCCGACGTGCAGGCCGACCGGAAGCACCACGGCGGCGAGGACCAGGCCGTGTACGCCTACGCCGACGAGGACGCCACGCACTTCGCCGGGCTGCTGGACCGCGAGGTGCCGCCGGGGCTGTTCGGCGAGAACCTCCGGACGAGCGGGATCGACGTCACCGGGGCTGTGACCGGGGAGCGCTGGCGGATCGGTGCCGAGCTCGTGCTCGAGGTCACGATCCCCCGGATCCCCTGCGGGACCTTCGCCCGTCGGATGCGCGAGGACAAGTGGGTCCGACGGTTCACCGAGGAGGGGCGTCCCGGTGCCTACCTGCGGGTGGTGAAGTCCGGCTCGGTGGCGAGCGGTGACGCGGTCGAGGTGATCGACCGCCCGGCCCACGGGGTGACGATCGGCGAACTGTTCGCCGGCGTCACGGCCGAGCGCGCGCAGGCGGTCGTGGACGCTGGACGACCCGTGCCGCCGAAGGTGCAGGTCCTGCTCGGGAAGGCCCTCGCGCGCGGCTGAGCCGTGGGCCGTGCGGGCCCCGGCGGTCGGTCAGTCCGGCAGCGTCCGCCGGACCGGGTCGATCGGCCGCTTCGCACGGGGCAGCCCCGCGACGACCAGGTCGTAGGCGTTCGCCACGAGGTCCTCGACGAGGGTCTCGTCGAGGCCGTCGCCGGGCGACAGCGTGATCCAGTGCCGCTTGTCCATGTGCCAGCCCGGTGTCACCTCCGCCAGGTCGCGGACGAGCGCGGCCCCGTGCGGTGGAGCGCACTTGAGGTTGACGATCGGGACCCCGCGGAGCTCGGACGTCATGACGAACATCTTGCCGACGACCTTGTAGACGAACGTGCCCTCGCCGAAGGGCTGGGTCTCCTGGACCGCGGGCAGGCCCATCGCGGTCCGCGCGGCGATCTCGTGCAGGGCAGCTCCGTCCATGCCACCAGCATGCCCGAACCGGCACCCCGATCGGGGGCATGAGAGATCCTCGCAGTGGGCCTAGGCTGAGCGGGTGCACATCACCCGAACCCTCAGCATCGCCGCAGCGAGCGTCGTCCTCGCTGCCACCGCCGTCGTCGGCGGCGCCTCGACCGCCCAGGCAGCCCCCACCGTCTACAAGAACTGCGACGCCGTGCACCGCGTGTACTCCGGCGGCATCGCGAAGAAGTCCGTCACCAGGAACAAGGTGATCTCCGGCGGCAAGGTGACCTACCGAGCGCTCAAGGGCACCGTCAAGAAGGACGACAAGCTCTACGCGGCGAACAAGAAGCTCGACCGCGACGCCGACGGCATCGCCTGCGAGAAGAGCTGACCCGACCACACGCCGGAGGGGGCCGGCGCGCACGGAGCGCGCCGTGCCTCCCGTCCGGAACCGCGACCGGAGGTCGCCGTGGGGACGGCGGGACGTCAGAGCGGCGGGACGCCCTCGTGGCCCGAGCGCGGACGGGCCGTACCGGCGACGCCGGTGACCACCGACCGCGGCGGCACGTCCTTCGTGACGACCGTGTTCGCGCCGACGACGGAGTCGGCGCCGATCGTGATCGCGCCGATCAGGGACGACCCCGCACCGAGCACCACGCGGTCCCCCACCCGCGGGTGCCGCCGAGCGCCGGGGCCGTGCTCGCCGCCGCGCCCGCCGAGGGTCACGCCGTGGAACACCACCACGTCGTCACCGACCACCGCGGTCTCGCCGATCACGACGCCCATGCCGTGGTCGATGAAGAACCGGCGGCCGATCCGCGCGCCGGGGTGGATCTCGATCCCCGTGACCGAGCGCGCGACCTGCCCGATCACCCGTGCCGCGAACCGCGACCCGGGCAGGCCACGGGCGAGCCACAGACGGTGGGTCAGCCGGTAGGTCCAGATCGCGTGCAGGCCGGAGTACACGATCGCGTTCTCGAGGTCGCCCCGTGCTGCGGGGTCCCCGCGGCGTGCTGCGGCCAGGTCCTCCCGGACGGTCCGCAGCACACCGCGACGTGGAGCTGGGCTCACGCAGTGAGTCCCTCGAAGAGCACGGTCGACAGGTAGCGCTCTCCGGTGTCGCAGACGATCGCGACGATGCGCTTGCCGGCGTTCTCCGGGCGTGCGGCGACCTCGATCGCGGCGTGGATGATCGCGCCGGAGGAGATGCCCGACAGGATGCCCTCCTGCGTCCCGAGGTCGCGGGCCACGCGCAGGGCGTCCTCGAGCTCGACGTCGAAGACCTCGTCGATGACGCTCTGGTCGAGGACCTCGGGCACGAAGTTCGCGCCGATGCCCTGGATCTTGTGCGGCCCGGCCTTGCCCTCGGTGAGCAGCGGCGAGTCCTTCGGCTCGACGGCGATGACCTGCACGCCGGGCACGCGCTCCTTGAGCACCTGGCCGACGCCGGTGATCGTGCCGCCGGTGCCGACGCCCGCGATGAACACGTCGACGTGGCCCTCGGTGTCGCGCAGGATCTCCTCGGCGGTGGTCTTCCGGTGGATCGCAGCGTTCGCGGGGGTCTCGAACTGGTGCGCGAGGATCGCACCCGGGGTCTCCGCGACGATCTGCTCGGCCCGGGACACCGCGCCCTTCATGCCCTCGGGGCCCGGGGTCAGGACGACCTCGGCACCGTAGGCGCGGATCAGCGCACGCCGCTCGACGCTCATCGTCTCGGGCATCGTGATGACGACCCGGTAGCCGCGGGCCGCGCCGACCAGGGCGAGCGCGATGCCGGTGTTGCCGGACGAGCCCTCGACGATGGTCCCGCCGGCCTGGAGCTCGCCGGACTCCTCGGCCGCGTCGACGATCGCGACGCCGAGGCGGTCCTTGACGCTGGCGCCGGGGTTGTAGAACTCGAGCTTCGCGAGGATCTCGGCGCTGCCCTCGCGCGGCAGCCGGTTGAGCCGGACGAGCGGGGTGTTCCCGAACGCCTGGGAGATGTTGTCGTGGATGGTGCCGCTCATCTGGTCCGTTCCTTCGGGTCAGGTCGCGCCGCCTGCACTGGAGGCGCGGGTCGCTGCGGGTGCGCTGCGATCCTACCGAGCGGGGCCGGGCGTCCTCCGTTCCGTGACGGGCGGGGCCGGGCGTCCTCCGTTCCGTGACGGGCGGGCAGCGCACGGCCGTCCTCCGTCCCGTGGCGGGCGGTCAGCGCACGAGCGTCCGCTCGAACGCGTCGTCCGTCGCCTCGAGCACCCGCAGCACGTTCCCGCCCGCCAGTGCCGCGAGCTCGTGGTCCTGCCAGCCGCGGCGACCGAGCTCGGCGGCGAGCACCGGGTAGCGGGAGACGTCCCGCAGGTCCGGCGGCAGCACCGGCGTGCCGTCGTAGTCCCCGCCGATCCCGACGTGCGCCACCCCGGCGACCTCGCGGGCGTGCTCGACGTGGTCCGCGACCTCGGCGACCGTGACGAGCGGCGCCTCCCCCGCCGACCCGGCGGCCTCCCACTCGGCGTACGCCCGCGACACGAACGCCGGCACGAAGGTGATCATCACGACGCCGCCGTTGCCGGGCAGCCGCTCGAGCACGTCGTCCGGCACGTTCCGCGGGTGGTCGTTGACGGCGGTGGTCGACGAGTGGCTGAAGACGACGGGTCGCGTCGCGACGTCGAGCGTGTCCCGCATCGTCGTCGGGGCCGTGTGCGACAGGTCCACCAGCATCCCGATCCGTTCCATCTCCGCCACGACCTCCCGACCGCGGTCGGTGAGGCCGCCGTGCGGGTGCGACCCGGTCGCGGAGTCGGCCCACGGGGTGTCGTCGTTGTGCGTGAGGGTCATGTACCGCACGCCGAGCCGGGCGAAGGTGCGCAGGACGGCGAGGTCGTCGCCGATCGAGTGCCCGCCCTCGGCGCCGAGGAGCGACGCGATGCGCCCGTCGTCGACCGCTGCGCGCACGTCGGCGGCGGTGCGGGCGATCCGGAAGGTCTCCGGGTACCGCTCGACGATCCGCAGGGCGACGTCGATCTGCTGCAGCGTGGTCCGGACCGGGTCCGGGTCGGAGCACGGCACGAACACCGACCAGAACTGCCCGACGACCCCGCCCGCGCGGAGCTTCGGGACGTCGGTGTGGAGCGACCCCTGCTCCGAGTCGATGCCCTCCACCCCGGAGCCGTGGGAGTCGCGGCGCTCCCAGGGCAGGTCGTTGTGGCCGTCGATCACGCCGAACGCAGTCATGCGGCGACGCTAGCGCACCCGCCCGGCCTCCCCGGGCGGCGTGCTCCGCCGTCGCTAGGCTCGTGACGTGGATCCCGTGACGCTCTCGACCGACCGGCTCGTGCTCTCCGCCCCGGCGACGTCCGACGCCGAGGACGTCATCGCCTACGCGACCGACCCGGATGTCATCGCCTACACGCCCGTCCCGGTGCCGTACGGCCACGCCGAGGCCGTCGAGTGGCTGGGACGGTGCCGGACCGGCTGGGAGTCCGGGACCCGCCTCGCCTGGGCGATCCGTCGACGCGAGGACCCTCGTCTGCTCGGGACCGTCGAGCTCTTCCAGATCGCCGACGGCGCCGCCGAGGTCGGCTACGCCACGCACCCCGACGCCCGCGGCCACGGCTACGTCACCGAGGCGGTCTCCGCGATCGTCGACTGGGCCTTCGCCACCCCGCCGCACGGCCTCGGCCTCGTCCGCGTGCAGTGGCGGGCGATCGCCACGAACCACGCGTCCCTCGCCGTCGCCCGACGCGTCGGCATGTCGTACGAGGGCCTCCGCCGTTCGGGGGTGCTCCACCGCGGACAGCGGCACGACGAGGCGCTCGCGGCGGTGCTGCGGGACGACGACCGATCGACGCCGCTCGGCTGGCCGGCGCCGACCGGTCGGCCCGACGCGTGACCGTCCGCTTCCGGCTCGACACGCACCTCGCCTGTGCGCCCGAGCGGGCCTTCGCGCTGTCGCTCGACATCGGTGCGCACGAGCGGTCGCTCGCCTCGACGGGGGAACGGGCCGTCGGCGGCGTCACGGCCGGCACGATCGGCCTCGGCGAGTCCGTGACGTTCCGCGCCCGCCACCTCGGGGTCGTCTGGCGGTTGACGAGTCGGATCGTCGTCCTGGAGGCACCGCACCGGTTCGTCGACGAACAGGTGCGCGGTCCGTTCGCGCGTTTCCGGCACGAGCACCGCTTCGAGCGCGCCGGCACCGGCACCCGGATGCTCGACGACGTCGTGGTCACCGCGCCGTTCGGACCGCTCGGACGGCTGGCGGAGGTGGTCGTCCTCGGCCGCTACCTGCAGCGGCTGCTGACCGCGCGGAACACCGCGCTCGCTGCTGAGGCCGCCGCCGTCTCCGGCGCCGACGAGTGACCGCGGTGGTCCGGTCGGGTGCGCGCCGGTACGAGCGGGCCCGTCGCCGTCAGATCGCGTGCGCGCCCAGGATCGCTCCGGCTGCGTAGGTCGCGGCGAGCGCCAGGGCCCCGCCGACCACCACGCGCACGGTCGCCCGGCCGCGCGGTGCACCGCCGAGCGTGGCCCCGGTGGCCCCGGTGGCCGCGAGTGCCACGAGCACGGCGACGACCGTCACGAGGACGCGCACCGACTCGGGGGCGAGCAGCATGGCCAGGAACGGCAGCGCCGCCCCGGTGGTGAACGTCGCCGCGGACACCCAGGCCGCGCGCCACGGGCTGACGACCTCGTCCTCGGCGTCGCGCAGGGCGGCCTCGGCCCGGCGTGCCCGGACCTCCGGCCGCACGAGCTCGGCCGCGACGGAGGACGCGACGTCCGGCGCGACCCCGAGCCCGCGGTAGTGCGCCGCGATGGTGTCGGCGTCCTCGGACTCGGCCTCGAGCTGCGCCTGCTGCGCGGCCTGCCCGGTGCGCTGGGCGTCGCGGGCGCCGCTGACCGAGACGTACTCGCCGAGCGCCATCGAGACCGCTCCCCCGACGAGGGCGGCGGTACCGGCGGCGATGACCGGCCCGGTCCCCGCGCCCGCCCCGGCGACCCCGACGAGGACCGCGGCGACCGACACGATACCGTCGTTCGCGCCGAGGAGTCCGGCACGGAGCCAGTTGAGCTTCGCGGCGCTCGTCGTGTCGTGATCGGTGGCGGGGAGCACGAGGTCGGTTGCGGTCGACATGCGATGAGCATGCCACCGTCCGGAACGGTCCGCCAGCAAGGTGAGGCTGCCCTGACCTGGGGTTTTGTGGTGAGGGCAGCCTTACCTGAGCGGACCGACAGCGAGTGCGGCAAACCGCACCACATCCCGCACCGGGTCCTGCACGCCCGGGCACCCGGTGGCCCCGGTGAGAGCATCCAAGGATGAGCAGGGGAATCAGGATCGACCACGTGGGCGTCACGGTGCCGGACATCGACGCTGCCACGGCCTTCTTCGCGGCGGCGCTCGACGCCGTCGTCCTCTACGACGTCCGGTGCCGCAGCGAGGAGCCCCGCGGCTCCGCGGAAGTGCACCGGTACCTCGGGATCCCGTCGACGATGGCCCAGGGAGCCATCCGGATGCTCGCACTCCCCGAGGGGCCGGGGCTGGAGTTGTTCGAGTACCTCGGCCCGGACCAGCGGTTCGCCGCGGCACCGTCGGACCTCGGGTGGCAGCACCTCGCGCTGTACGTCGACGACCTCGACGCCGCCCTGGACAAGGTCGAGCGGGCCGGGGGCCTGCGGAACTCCGATCCGCGGGAGCTCCGCGGCGTCGAGGCCGGCGAGGGCAACCGGTTCGTGTACACCCGCACGCCGTGGGGTTCGACCCTCGAGCTCGTGAGCTACCCGACGCCGCAGCCGTACCTCCTCACGGCGCCGCGGGCGAAGTGGGCCCCGTGGCCGACCCCGGCCGATGCGCTCCCGGAGCCCGTGGCGGCACCGATCCCCGGGTGACCGGGCAGCGTTCGGGCCCCGGTCAGTCGCCGACGGTCACCCAGGCCCGCGTCGGCCGGCCGGACAACGGGTGTGCGAACGGCTCGCCCCAGGGCCGGAACCCGGCACTGCGGTAGAGGCCGAGCGCCGGGGCATTGTCCTCGAGTGCGTGCAGCACGCACCGGGCGTGCCCGGACCGTGATGCGGCGTCGACCGCGGCGCGCAGGAGGTCCCGTCCGAGGCCGTGTCCCTGCGCACGCGGGTGGACCGCCAGCAGCGACAGGTAGGCGGCGTCCTCCGGGTCCTCCGGTCCCCCGGTCCCCGGCGCCGTCACGAGGGCGAAGCCCGCGACCCCCGCGGCCCCCGGGAGGGCGGAGCCCGCGGCCCCCGCTGCCCCCGCGCGGGCGAAGCCCGCGACCTCCGCGACCCCCGCGACCCCCGCGGCCCCAGCGGCGCCCGGCGCGTCCCCCGGACCTCCCGGCTCCGCCGCGACGACGAGCGCCACCCGCGGCTCCGCGAACTTCGCGAGCGCCCGGGCGCGGACCGCGTCGGACTCCGGCACGGCGTCCCGCACGCTGACCGCGGCGACCCAGAGGTCGACGCAGGCAGCGGCCTCGTCCTCCGACGCGGCACGCACGACGAAGGACGATCCGATCACGCCGTCAGCCTACGACCGCCTGCTGACCGATACGGTAGCCGGCACCGCGGTGCTCCCCGGGCAGCCGGTCCCCGCGGCCGTGCAGCTTGTGCCGCAGCGATCCCGGCGCGTACTCCGTCGGGTAGACACCGCGCGCCCGCAGCTCGGGGACGACGAACTCGATGACGTCCTCCCAGGTCCCGGGCGTCACGGCGTAGGCGAGGTTGAAGCCGTCGACGTCGGTCTGCTCCTGGATCTCCTGGAGGCGGTCCGCGATGGTCGCACCCGAACCGACCTCGACCGGCCCGAGTCCGCCGATCGCCGTGTGCCGGGCGAGGTCGCGGATCGTCCACTTCGATCCGTCGGACCCGGTGGCCGCGGAGATGTTCGCCGCCGCGGACTGGATCGCGTTCGACTCGACGTCGCCGAGCGGCTCGTCGAGGTCCCACTGCGACAGGTCGACGCCCATCCACCCGGAGTTCAGCACGAGGGCGCCCTCCTCCGAGGCGTAGGACAGGTAGTCCTCGTACTTCGCGCGCGCGGCCTCGTCGGTGGCGTCCGTGATCACCGTGAGCAGCGAGTAGACGCGAGCGGCGTACCGGTCGCGACCAGCTGCCTCCAGGGCGTCCCGGATCTTCGTGACGGTCGCTGCCAACTGCGGCAGGGTCGGGGCGCCGACGAAGACGGCCTCGGCGTTCTCGGCCGCGAAGCGGACACCGCGCGGCGATGCCCCGGCCTGGTAGATGACGGGCGTGCGCTGCACGGACGGCTCGGACAGGTGGATGCCCGGGACGTCGAAGTGGCGCCCGTGGTGCTCGATGGGGTGCACCTTGGTCGGGTCGGTGAAGACCCCGGTCTCGCGGTCCTCGACGACCGCGTCGTCCTCCCAGGAGCCCTCCCAGAGCTTGTAGAGGACCTCGAGGTACTCGTCGGCGACGTCGTAGCGGTCGTCGTGCGACAGCTGGTCCGTCTGCCCCATGTTGCGCGCGGCGCTCGGCAGGTACCCGGTGACGACGTTCCAGCCGACGCGCCCCTTGGTGAGGTGGTCGAGCGTCGACATGCGCCGGGCGAACGGGTACGGGTGCTCGTAGGCGGTCCCGGCGGTGATGCCGAACCCGAGGTGCTCCGTGACGGCGGCCATCGCGGACACGAGCAGGATCGGGTCGTTCACGGGCACCTGGGACCCGGTCCGGAGCGCCGACTCGTTCGAGCCACCGTAGACGTCGTACGTCCCGAGGACGTCGGCGATGAAGATGCCGTCGAAGGCACCGCCCTCGAGCGTCTGCGCCAGGGAGGTCCAGTACGACAGGTCGTTGTAGCGCCGCGAGCGGTCGCGGGGGTGGCGCCACAGCCCGGAGGACTGGTGCGCGACGCAGTTCATGTCGAACGCGTTGAAGCGGATCTGCCGGGGAGCGTCGTCGGTCGTCACGGACGCGACGCTACGGGCGCCGAGCGGCGACCGCCACGCGCGTTGCGTCGTGTGACGTCCGGCCGGGAGGCCCGGGGCGCGGTCCGCTGTGCGGCCTGCGGTCGGACTGCGCTCGCCACGGGCGCGGGGCGCCGGTCCGCGCACGGCGCGCTTCCTGAGCGCGACGACGCCATCCACGGCAGGATGCAAGGGTGTCCCAGTCCATGCAGCGCACCCGGTGGTCCGCGACGACCCGCGACCCGACGCAGGCGGCCGAGCAGCTGCTCGGGCTGCCCGACCTGCGACGGGCGGACGTCGACACGGGTGCCGAGGAGTTCACGTTCGACGTGCGCCGCCGTGGCACGGACCTGCTCTCGCTCTGGTCGTCCGCCTCGACGGGCGACGTGCGCGGCGAGGTCGTCGCGGACACCGCGATGGTCCTGTTCTGGTTGAAGTCCGGCAGCGGCTCGGTGGACGACGACCACGACGTCCCCACCGGACGGCCGTCGCTCTTCCGGCACGACCCGCAGCACGTGCGGTGGACGGGCTACGAGCTCGACCTCATCCGCATCGACCGCCGCACCGTCGAGGAGGTCGCGGCGGAGCGCGGCGCGTGGCGTCCCGGTCCGCTCGAGTTCCAACCGCACCACATCCCGGAGGGGCCGGAACTGGCGGCGTTCTGGCTGATGGTGCGCGCCGTCGCCGCCGAGGTGCTCCGCGGGCCGACCGTCGTGCCCGAGTCCCGGGAGCGCGAGCTCACCCGGTTCGCCGCCGGTGGGCTGCTGACCGCGATCCCGCACTGGCCGATCGGCGAGCACGGACCGCCCCCGACCGCCGCCGCGGCCCGCTTCGCCCGCGCCGAGGGCTTCCTGCTCGAGCACGCGACGGAGCCGATCTCGGTGGAGGACGTGGCCGAGGCCGCCGGACTGAGCATCCGGGGCCTGCAGGAGGCGTTCCGGCGACATCACGGCGTCACACCGACGACGTACCTCCGTCGCATCCGCCTGCTGCTCGCCCGGGAGCAGCTCGAGTCGGGCGAGGCGGCGAGCGTCGGGGACGTCGCCCGCGCCGTCGGGTTCGGCCACCTCGGTCGCTTCGCGAGCAGCTACCGCGCGGAGTTCGGCGAGCTGCCGCGCGAGACGTGGTCGGCCTCGCGGCGCGGTCGCTGACCGGTCGGGTCAGGCGGCGGCTTCGCGGACCGCTGCCTCGGCGGCGACCCACGCGAGCATGCCGCACTTCACCCGCATGACGAACCTCGAGACGCCGTGGAACGCCACGAGGTCCTCGAGGACGTCCTCGTCGGGCTCGCCCACCCCGCGGGAGCGCATCATCTCGCGGAACGTCTCGGTGAGGGCGAGCAGCTCGGGGACGGTGCGGCCGGTCGCCATGTCGGTCAGCACGGAGGCGGACGCCATCGAGATGGAGCAGCCGTCGCCCTGCCAGGCGATCTCGGCGATCCGGTCGGTGCCCGACTCGAGCCTGACCCGCACGGTGATCTCGTCGCCGCACGTCGGGTTCCGCTCGAAGTGCTCGGCGTCGGCGTGGTCGAGCGGACCGTCGCCGTGCCGGGCCTTCGCGTGGTCGAGGATGACCTGCTGGTAGAGGGAGTCGAGGGCGTTCACCGGGCACCGGCCCCCTCGGCCCCTTCGGCCCCTTCGGCCCCGAAGTACCCGCGGATCTCCCCCACCGCCTGCACGAAGCGGTCGACGTCGGACTCCGTCGTGTAGACGTACGTGCTCGCCCGGGTCGACGCGACGAGCCCGAGACGCCGGTGCAGCGGCTGCGCGCAGTGGTGGCCCGAGCGGACCGCGATGCCCTCGGCGTCGAGGTACTGCGCCACGTCGTGGGCGTGCACCCCGTCGACGTCGAACGCGACGAGACCCGACCGGGGCACGCCGGCCGGTGGCCCGACGACGCGGACGCCCGGGACGTCGGCGAGCCCGTCGAGCATCCGCTGTGCGAGGTGCTCCTCGTGCGCGCGGACCTGCTCCATCCCGAGCCGCTGCAGGTACCGCACGGCCTCGGCGAGCGCGACGGCCTGCGAGACCGGCTGCGTGCCCGCCTCGAAGCGTTCGGGCGCGGGCATGTACTCGCTCGACTCCATCGTCACGGTGGTGATCATCGACCCACCGGTCCGGAACGGCGGGAGCGCGTCGAGCAGGTCGGCTCGGCCCCACAGGACACCGATGCCGTTCGGCCCGAGCATCTTGTGCCCCGAGAACGCGGCGAAGTCCACGCCGAGCGTTCCGACGTCGACTGGCCGGTGCGGGGCCGACTGGCAGGCGTCCAGGACGACGAGGGCGCCCTTCGCGTGGGCGAGCGCCACGACCTCGGCGACCGGGGCGACCATGCCCGTGACGTTCGAGACGTGCGCGAACGCGACGACCTTCGTGCGGTCGGAGATGACGGCGGCCGCGTCGGCGGCGGTCCAGGTGCCGTCGTCGGCGACGGGCACCCAGCGGAGCGTCGCCCCGGTGGTGGCCGCGACCTCCTGCCACGGCACGAGGTTCGCGTGGTGTTCGGCCTCCGTCACGACGATCTCGTCCCCTGGCGCGAGCCGGAAGCGGCCGGCGGCGGCACCACCACGGCCGCGGCTGGCGTTCGCGAACCCGTACGCCACGAGGTTGAGGGCGTCGGTCGCGTTGCTCGTCCAGACGACCTCCCGCGGGCTGGCGGCCCCGATGAAGCCGGCGACCGTGGCTCGGGCGTCCTCGTAGGCGTCCGTGCTCAGCGCGGCGAGCGTGTGGGCCCCGCGGTGGACCGCAGCGTTGTCGTGCTCGAGGAACCGGCGTTCGGCGTCGAGCACCTGCACCGGTCGTTCGGCGGTCGCGCCGGAGTCGAGGTACGCGAGCGGCCGGCCGTTCACCTCCTGCTGCAGGATCGGGAAGTCCGCGCGGATGCGGGCCACCTCGTCCTCGGTGAGCGGTGTGCTCGGTCCCACGATCGTCACGGGTCGGTCCTCCTGGTGTCGCCGGTCACGGACAACCCGTCAATCGTGGTCGTTGTTCCCGTCGGCGTCCAGTCGGACCCCCGTGGACGCCGCTACTCGTTGCCGATGTGCTTGTCCACGTTGTCCCGGGCGCCGTCGATCTTGTCGTCGAACTTGCCCCCGGTGGCCTTCTTGACCGCGTCGGCCACGCCGTCGAGCACCTTGTCGCTGACGTTCTCGGCCTGCTCGCTCTTCAGGGCGTCCTGCACCTTGCCGTCCTGCAGGAACTGCTGTGCCTTCTTGGTGATGTCGTCGAACCCGGCCATGAACGGCTCCTCCCTCGGGCGGGACCGGTCTGCCCCGCGTGCCGCCGATGGTAGGCCCGGAGGCGGTCCGGTGTCCGCGCCCCGGGACCGGTCAGGCCATCTGGGCGCTGCGACGACGGGCGAGCACGTACGACACGGCGACGGACCCGGCGATGGCGAGCAGCGCGGGGACGAGGATGTCCGTGCCCTGCTGGGTGAACTCGAGCACGAGCACGAGGGCGGTGAAGGGGGCGCGCATCGTCGTCGCGAGGAACGCCGCGGCACCGACGAACGCGAAGGCGGCGAGGGACGACGAGCCGACGGGCCAGAGCAGCAGCCAGAGACCACCGAGTCCGCCGCCGACGGCCGACCCGATCGCGATGGACGGCGTGAGCGTGCCGCCGACCGCGCCGGCGCCGATCGTGACGGCGGTGGTCGCGGTCTTCGCGATCCCGAGTACCAGCAGGAGCAGGATCGGCGCGAGTCCGACCACGGCGGCGTCGTCGAGCGAGGCGTTCATCGCCACCACGCCGAGCGCCCGGCCGTTGCCGAGGACCTCGGGGAACCACACCGCGACGAGCCCCACGAGCGCGAACGCCACGGGGAGCACGACGAGGAGGTGCCAGCCCTTCGGCGCGATGGCCTGCAGCCGGTTCGTGAGCTTGACGAAGCCGATCCCTGCGAAGCCGAGCACCGGCCCGACGATCACCGACCAGACGAGCAGCGACTCGGACATCGGCATCGACGGCACGTGGTAGAGCACCTCGTCGGGGATCACGAGCCGAGCGGTGAACGCGGCGATCGCACTCGTGGCGAACGCCGGCACCGCCGTGGCGAACGTGAGCTCCCCGAGCAGGACCTCGACGGCGAACAGGGCACCCCCGAGCGGCACGTCGTACACCGCTGCGAGACCGGCCGCCGCGCCGCACGCGACGAGGATGCGCGTCTCGCGGGGCGAGAGCCCGGCGCGCACGGTGACGACCTGGGCGAGCCAGGCCCCGATCTCGCGCGGCGCGACCTCCTTGCCGATCGAGCCGCCGAGGCCGACCGCCAGGATCTGCACGCCGGCGTTCGCCACGGTCGAGACCGCGGGCATCCGCTTGCCGGCGACCGCCGCGGTCACCGCCACCGTCGGCTTCGCCCACCGCCGGAGCGCCCACCACGCGACGGCGGTGAGCACGCCCGCCGCGGCGACCGCCAGGAACCGCGCCCACCCGGACTCGGCGTCGGCCGCCTCGAGGTGGCCGCCGTAGGGGAACCCGAACGCGACGAACTGGATGAGCTGCAGCGCGAGCCACACCGCGGTGCCGGCGACGCCGCCCGCCACGCCGACGAGGGCGGTGACGACGGCGATGCGGATCGCGCGTCCGGAGGTCAGGTGGCCGGTGGGGGCGGCCCGGCCGGGGGCGACCGCATGACCGGTGGGCGTGGCGGGACCGGTGCGCGGCATGGCGTCGAGCCTACCGAGCACCGGTCGCGCGTCAGACCGCCGTGACGCGGAACGGCACCACGGCGTCGGCCGGCAGGTGTGGCGGCTGCACCCCCACGGTCGTCAGCACGCGGCCGCTGAACTCGCGCTGCCCGTCCCACCACGACGGCGCCTTCAGTCCGTGCAGCTCGCCGACGACGACCGGCTCGACCCGGTAGCGCGTGTCCGGGTCGAGGTCGCGGAAGCGGACCCGACCGGTGTTCGACACGTCCGCCCAGCCGGTGCTCGCGAGGAAGAACACGGCGCTGCGCTTGTCCGGGGACACGGTGCCGTACACCAGGCGCGTCGGCTCGACCTCGTCGACGCGGACGAGGTCGCCACCGTGCAGCAGTGGCCGCAGCTCCTTGTACAGGGCGGTCCACGCGGCGAGGTCGCGCAGTTCCCCCTCGGTGGCACGAGCGAGGTCCCACTCGATCCCGAGGTGGCCGACGACCGCGGTGCCGGCCCGGAACGCGAGGTCGTGGTAGCGGCCGGTCGTGTGGTTCGTGCCGCTCGCGATGTGGGCTCCGAGCAGCTCCGGCGGTAGCAGCTGCTGCGTCCACCGGTGCATGCGCTGCCGCTCGGACGGGTCGATGCAGTCGGAGACCCACACGCGGTCGGTGTGCTCGATCACCCCGAGGTCGACGCGGGCGCCGCCGGACGAGCACGACTCGATCTCGAGCGCCGGGAACCGGTCCTTGAGGGTGGCCATCAGCCGGTACGTCGCGAGCGTCTGCTCGTGCACCGCCGCACCACCACCGGGGAAGCCGGCGTCCACGAGGTCCCGGTTGTGGTCCCACTTGACGTAGTCGACCTCGTACTCGCCGATGATCGCGGTCATGCGCTCCAGGACGTACGCGAACGCCTCCGGGATGGCGAGGTCGAGCACCTGCTGGTCGCGCGAGCGGACCGGGAGCCGACCGTCGGCCTGCATGATCCACTCCGGGTGCGCACGTGCGAGGTCGCTGTCCTCGTTCACCATCTCCGGCTCGAACCAGAGCCCGAACTGCATGCCGAGGCCCCGGACGCGGTCGACGATCGGCCCGAGGCCGTCCGGCCAGACCCCCTCGTCGACGTACCAGTCGCCGAGGCCCGCGTGGTCGTCCCGCCGGTTCCGGAACCACCCGTCGTCGAGGACGTACCGCTCCACGCCGAGGGCCGCGGCGCGTTCGGCGAGGTCGGTGAGCCGGGCGAGGTCGTGGTCGAAGTAGACGGCCTCCCAGACGTTGATCGTCATCGGCCGCGGGGTCGACGGGTGCTGCGGACGGCGGCGGAGCCAGCGGTGGAAGCGGCGGGCCTGGTCGTCGAGGCCGTCCCCGTACGCGAACCACACCCACGGCGTCCGGTACGACTCCCCCGTCGCCAGCTGGACCTCGCCCGGGAGCAGGAGTTCCCCGCCGCCGACGACCTGGCGTCCGGTCGACAGCCGCTCGGCGAGGTGCCGGTGGTTGCCGCTCCAGCCGGTGTGCACGCCCCAGACCTCGCCGTGGCCGAACCCGAACCCGGGCTCGCCGACCGACAGCACGGTGGCGGCGTCCGGGCCGGTGCGGCCGCGGCGGTTGTCGCGCTCGTGGGTCCCGACGTGCAGCACGCTCCGCTGCGGGGTCCGCTCGCCGCCCCAGCGGCCGGCGAGGTCGAGCACCTCGCGGGCGCGGTCCGGGACCGGCAGCGCGAGGTGCACGTCGTCGAGGGTGTACGCACCCTCCCCGGTGTTCGTCACCTCGGCGCGGGTGCGGACCAGGCCGGACGAGGTCAGCTCGATCTCCAGGACGACCGCGAGGCCGGCGGTCTCGTCGGCCCCGTGGGCGACCACCGACGACGCGGTCACGTCGAGCGAGGACACCGTGAACGCGGGCGCCCAGTCGCGGCCGTCGCGGTGCCCGGCGATGCCCGGTCGGCCGGCCCAGCCACGGTGGGGCTCCGGCAGGACCGCGAGTCGGACCGGCACGTCGGCCTCGTTCGGCGCGACGACCGAGACGTCCGCCGCGGCCAGGGCGGACAGGTCCTCCGCGGTCGCGTCCCCCAGGGCGGGGCCCCAGTGGACGACGGCTGGGAGCGCTCCCGGAGAACAGTCGAGGACGAGGGAGACACCCTCGGCGGTGAGGTGGACGACGTCGGTCATGCAACGACCTTGGCACACGACCGAGGGCGACACGCGCGCGCGACGCGCGAGCAGCAGACGGCCTGGAGGCGCGTGGCGGCGCCGCCACGGGCCTCCAGGCCGTCGCCACGTGCGTCCGGTGCCGTCAGAACCAGCGTTTGACCTTGAAGACCACGAAGAGGACCGCCGCGAACAGGATCATCGCGAGGATCGACAGCGGGTAGCCCCAGGTCCACTGCAGCTCCGGCATGTGCGTGAAGTTCATCCCGTAGATCGCCGCGATGAGGGTCGGGGCGAAGAGGATCGCCGCCCACCCCGAGATCCGCTTCGTGTCGTCGTTCTGCTTCTGGGCCGCGAGCGTCGAGTCGACCGTCAGCGCGTTCTGCAGCAGCTGGCGGAAGGTGTCGAGGCGCTCGACCGTCCGGATGGCGTGGTCGAGGACGTCCCGGAAGCGCCGCTGCATCTCGACGGGCAGGTGGTACTTCTCGGCACCGCGGTGCAGGTTCTCGATCATGTACACGAGGGGCCGGGCGGCCCGCTGGAACGCGACGACCTCGCCGAAGAGCTCGTAGATGCGGCGCGAGACCCCGGCGACGCCGGCGAAGAGTTGGTCCTCGATCTGGTTGATGTCCTCCTCGAGCCCGTCGATCACCGGGAGGTAGCCGTCGACGATCGAGTCCATGAGCGCCCAGAGCTGCGCCTGCGGCCCCACGGTGACGAGGCCCGGCTTGCCGCTCATCCGCTGCAGGGCACGCGGGACGGCCTGCGGGCCGCGGGGGTCGGCCGGGACGACGGCGAGGAAGAAGTCCTCGCCGACGAAGGCGTGCACCTCGCCGAACTCGACCTCCTCCGTGGCGTCGTGGTAGACCGCGGGCTTCAGGACGACGAAGAGCGTCGTGCCGTACCGCTCGAGCTTCGGCCGCTGGTGCCCCTCTGCGGAGTCCTCGACCGCGAGCTCGTGCAGGCCGAGTGCCACGGCGACGTCCCCGAGTTCCTCGGCGTCGGGCTGGTGCAGCACGATGCACGCGCTGGCGCCCTGGTCCTCGATCATCCGGAAGGTGTCCGGGAGCGACGGGCACGCGATCGGCGCGATCTTGTCGACGTACACGGTGTTCAGCTCCACGCTCACGTCCCCCACCGTACGCACCGCGCGCAGGCCGGGCGCGTAGCGTGCCGGTCATCAGCATGCTGACGAAGGGAGCGGAGATGTCCGGAGCAACGAGCGGCAGGTCCTGGCGGATCGTCGTCGTGGTGAGCGCGGTGGTCGCGGTAGTCGGGTCCTTCATCGGGTCCGGTGCCGCCGGGGGCACGCCCATCCAGAACGCCTCGGGCGGGGCGCTGTCGGCCTCGTCGACGTCGATCGCGCCGGACGGGCCGGCGTTCGGCATCTGGTCGGTGATCTACCTCGGCTTGATCGTGTACGCGGTGCGGCAGCTGTTCCGGACCGCGGACGACGAGCGGCACGCGCGGCTCGCCCTCCCCGCGACGCTCTCGCTGCTCCTCAACGCGGCGTGGATCCTGGCGGTGCAGTTCGGCTTCCTCTGGGCGAGCGAGCCGATCATCGTGGCGCTCCTCGCCGTGCTGGTCTGGACGTTCGTCGTCCTGCGGCGCACCCGGCCCTCCGGCGTCGTCGAGGCGATCGTCACGGACGGCACGTTCGGCCTCTACCTCGGGTGGGTCTGCGTGGCGACGGCAGCGAACACGGCGGCGGTGCTGACGGCGGCGGGCTTCCGGGGCTTCGGGCTCGGCCAGGACGTCTGGGGCGTGCTCGTGGCGGCGGTGGCCGGGCTCGTCGGGGTGCTGCTCGCGGTCTGGGACCGGGGGCGGCTCGCGCCGACGGCCGCGCTGTGCTGGGGACTGGCGTGGGTCGCGGTCGGGCGGCTCGACGGGCCGCTCGTGTCGGTGCCGACGGCGGTGACCGCGGTGGTGGCCGTCGTCGTGGTGGTGCTCGTGACGGTGCTCGTCCGGACCCGGGCGGGCTGGGCCGGGCGGCGGCGGTCGTTGGCGGCCGCCTGACCGCCGCGGCCGCGCCGCGCGGCCGCGCGGCCGCGCGGACACAAGACTCGGCGGCACGGCCTCGAGACTCGGCGTGGGCGACACCGCTCGCGCTCGGGAGCGCGAGCCATGTCGCCCAGCGCGAGACTCGGCCCGCGGGTGCAGAGCAGGCGGGACGGGCGCACACCGCGCCTCCCGGCCGGTTCGACGCGCCACGAGACTCGGCGGCGCCCCCACGAGACTCGGCGTGGGCGACATCGCTCGCGCTCAGGAGCGCGAACCATGTCGCCCAGCGCGAGACTCGGCCCGCCGGTGCTGAGCCGGCGGGACGGGCGCACACCGCGCCTCCCGGCCGGTTCGACGCGCCACGAGACTCGGCGGCGCGGCCACGAGACTCGGCGTGGGCGACACCGCTCGCGCTCGGGAGCGCGAACCATGTCGCCCAGCGCGAGACTCGGCCCGCCGAGGCCCGCCGAGGCCCGCCGAGGCCCGCCCTCGGCCCGCCGAGGCCGCGCCGACAGCGCGCAGCGCCCGCCGCGTCAGCGCGCGGCGGCCGCCAGACCGTGCGCGGCCGCGACGGCCTCGTTCGTGACCTGCCCCGCGTGCACGTTCAGACCGAGCGCGAGCGCCGGGTCGTCGGCGAGCGCCTGCTCCCAGCCGCGGTTCGCGATCGCCACCGCGTACGGCAGGGTCGCATTCGTGAGCGAGATGGTCGAGGTGCGCGGCACCGCTCCGGGCATGTTCGCCACGCAGTAGTACACGGCGTCGTGCACGCGGAACGTCGGGTCGTCGTGCGTCGTCGGCCGCGAGCCCTCGAAGCAGCCGCCCTGGTCGATCGCGATGTCGACGAGCACCGACCCCGGCTGCATGTCCGCGACCATGGCGTCGGTCACGAGCTTCGGCGCCGAGGCCCCGGGGATGAGGACCGAGCCGATCACGAGGTCGGCCGACGCCAGGGCCGAGGCGATCGCGTGCGAGGAGGACCGCAGGGTCGTGATGCGCCCGTCGAACCGGGCGTCGAGCGCACGCAGGCGCGGCAGGCTGATGTCGAACACGGTGACCTCGGCGCCGAGGCCGAGCGCCATCGTCGCCGCGTGCTCCCCCGCGACACCGCCACCGATGACGACGACACGGCCCTTCGGGGTCCCGGGCACGCCGCCGAGCAGCAGTCCGCGGCCGCCGTTCGTGCGCATGAGGTGGTACGCGCCGACCTGGGCGGAGAGTCGGCCGGCGATCTCCGACATCGGCGACAGGAGCGGCAGCGAACGGTCCGGCAGCTGGACGGTCTCGTAGGCGATGGCCGTCGCACCGGACTCCATGAGCGCCGTCGTCAGCGGGCGGTCGGCGGCGAGGTGGAGGTACGTGAAGAGGACCTGCCCCGGTCGGATCGACGCGTACTCGGACGCGACGGGCTCCTTGACCTTGAGGATCATCTCGGCGCGCGCCCAGACCTCGTCCGCGGTGCCGACGATGGTCGCGCCCGCCGCGGTGTACTCGTCGTCCGGGAATGCCGAGCCGACTCCGGCTCCGGCTTGCACGAGGACCTCGTGGCCGTGCAGGGTCAGCTCCGCGACGCCCGCCGGGGTGGCCGCGACGCGGTACTCGTTGTTCTTGACTTCGGTGGGGACGCCGATCAGCATCACGGACTCCTTCGTGGGCGGTGCTCGTTCGACACCACGATGCGCCGGAGTTCGTTACGGACTCGTTTCGGCCGAACATCTGCGCGACGAAGAGCGCTTCCGTTCGACGAGATTCGGGAATCAGTCCACCTTGCCCGGATTCAGGATCCCCTGCGGGTCGAACACCCGACGGATGCCGCGCTGCAGTCCGAGCACGTCGTCGCCGAGCTCGTCACCGAGGTGGTGCCGCTTCAGCACTCCGACCCCGTGCTCACCCGTGAGCGTCCCGCCGAGTTCGATCGCCGCCCGGAACAGTGCGTCCGCCGCGTCCCACACCCGCTGCGGCACGACGTCGCCGTCGAACACGAAGTTCGGGTGCAGGTTGCCGTCGCCCGCGTGCGCCACGGTCGGGATCGCGACGCCGTGGTCGCGACTGATCGCCGCGACCCGGTCGAACATCTCGGCGAGGCGGCTCCGCGGCACGGCGACGTCCTCGATCAGCACGCGTCCCCGGGCCGTCATCGCCGCGTGGAACGACCGGCGGATCGTGAGCAGGCGGTCGCGTTCCGCCGCCGACCCCGCCAGGCGGACGGTGCCGCCCTCGGCCTGGAGGCGCGGTGCGGCACCCAGCGCGGCCTCCGTCGCACCCGGGCCGTCGTACTCCACGAGGAGGAACACCCCGCCCTCCTGGCCGCTCCCCACTGTCTCCGCCATGACGGCGGGCCCGAGGTGGTCGGCGATGCCCGCGAGCGCCGCCTCGTCGAGCAGTTCCACGGTGGACGGGCGCGGGGCACCCTCGGTCGCCGCGGTGACGACGGCCGCCGCGGCCGCCGCCGCGTGGTGCACGGTCCGGAACACCGCGCCGAGTGTGGCCGGCTCCCCCGGCGGGACGGGCACGAGCCGGACGGTCGCGCCGACGATGACCCCGAGGGTGCCCTCGGAACCGACCATCAGGGCCGTCAGGTCGAGGCCGGTGACGCCCTTCACCGTGCGATGCCCGGTCGAGACGAGTCGCCCGTCCGCGAGGACGACGTCGAGGCCGAGCACCGCCTCCCGGGTGACGCCGTACTTGACGCAGCGCAGGCCGCCGGCGTTCGTGGCGATGTTGCCGCCGATGCTCGAGATCGCGGCACTCGCGGGGTCCGGGGCGAAGCGGAGCCCGTGCCGGGCCACGGTCTCGTTCAGCTTGGCGTTCAGGACACCGGGTTCGACGACCGCGAGTTCGTCCGCCACGGAGACCTCGAGGATCCGGTCCATGCGGGCGACGCTCAGCACGACCGATCCGTCGGTGCCGTTCGCACCCCCGGCGAGTCCGGTCCCGGCGCCGCGCGGGACGACGGGGACGCCCAGCGCCGAGCACGTGCGGAGGGTCGCCTGCACGTGCGCGACCGTCCGCGCATCGACCACGGCGGCCGGTGCGCCGTCGGCCACCCAGCCGGACTGGTCGGTGCGGGCGGCGTCGAGCACCGGCACGTCGGTCCGGACGACCACCCCGTCGGGGTCGTCGAGGGCGGATCGGAGGGCGACGACGATGTCCATGCCAGCACGCTACCGGCGGATCCCGTCCGGCAGCGGCTGCGCGTCAGCCGGTGCGGAGCGACTCGCTGGGCAGCTCCCCGAACCGCGCCCGGTACGACGCCGAGAACCGTCCGAGGTGACCGAAGCCCCACGTCCGCGCGACCTGCGCGACCGTCGTGCCGTCCGGAGCGCCGCGGAGCAGGTCCGTGCGGGCGCCGTCGAGCCGGGCGGCGCGGAGGACGTCCCCGGGGGTCTGACCGAGGTTCCGGCGCAGCGACTGCTGGAGTCCGCGCGGACTGAGGCCGGCCGCCGCCGCGATCTCGGGCGTGCCGATCGGCTCGCGGGCGTGGTCGTGCACGAACTCGAGCGCCTTCCGGAGCCGTTCGTGCTCGGGGCCCGTACCCGTGACCACCGCGCGCCAGCGGCTCCGCTCCGGGAACGCGGCGATCGCGGCACGGACGAAGGCCTCGGCGATGTCGCGTTGCTCGAGCGGGCCGAGGTCGTTCGAGACGTCCAGCCAGCGCGGCGAGTGCAGGCGCACCGTATCCTGCCAGGTGCGGAGGCCCTCGGCCGTCGGTCGGCGGAGGGCCTCGAACGCGAACTCGTCGTCGCCGACGACGGCCCGGACGTGGTCGCGGTCGAGGTGCACGAGGTTCAGCGCGATGTCGTGGTGGTGCAGCTGGTAGACGTCCGCGAACGGCAGCACGACCGGGACGCCGGCGCGCAGTTCGACCTCGTCGCCGCCGTACGTGATCGTGCTCGCGCCCGAGCTCATCCACGCGACGAGGAAGGCGTCGTCGACACGGCTCTTGCTCCGCAGGTCGACCCCGAACCGGGACGACACGAGGGACAGACGGCCGTCGCCGACGCCGCCGAAGGTCCACGGGGTGGTGGGGCGTACCCGACGGACCCGCGGGGCGCGGAGGTCGTAGCCGTCGCCGAAGAAGGTCAGGGCTTCGTCGAGGTCCTGACCGACGACCCGTCGGGAGGCACGGGGCGGCACCCCGGTCGGGAGGGTGGGTCCGGTGGCTCCGGACGCTGTCGACGACAGGTCGGTCTCGTTGCGGGACACCATGCACAGGAATGTACGGGGTACCACCGACATCGCTCCGCGCAGATCGGACGATCCCCAGGTCGCAGCGGCTCCGTCACGGCTGCAGGATGGCCTGCCCGATGCTCTCGTCGAGGATGAGGTCGGTCACGAGCCCCGCCGCCAGCGCCCCGCGGAGCGACGCCGCCTTGGACCGACCGGCCACCACGCAGACCCGGCGCGGCGCGCGCTTGATCGTGTCGAGGTCCGGTCCGCCGGCCCGGGCGTTGACGCCGATGTCCTTCCACGAGCCGTCCGCGCGGTAGAACACCGTCGAGACGTCGCCCACGACCTTCGCACGCACGAGCTCCTGCTGGTCGGCAGGGTCGAGGTAGCCGCCCGAGTAGACGTGTGACGGGACCGGGGCCTGCGGCGCACCGACCCCGAACACGACGAGGTCCATCCGCTCGTGGAGGTCGAGCACGCGGCGGATCGACCGCTCCTTGAAGAGCATCTCCTTCGTCGCGGGGTCGTCGAAGAACGCCGGCACGGGGAACTGCTGCACGAAGGCGCCGTACGCCTCGCCGAACCGCCGCAGGATCTCGGACGCGTAGACGATGCCCGTCGTGCGGGTGTTCGCGGCACCGTTCACCTGCACGATCGTCGACCCGTGCGTGGTCTTCGGCACGAGGTACCGACTGACGGCGCTGACCGTGGAACCCCACGAGATCCCGATGACCATGTTCGAGTCGATGTACTGCGTGAGGATCCGGGCCGCCGACAGCGCGACCCGCTCGAGCCGGTCGACGTCGCTCGTGTGGTCCGGCACCGGGACGACGTGCGCGTGCACCCCGAAGCGCGACCGGATCGAGCGGCTGAGCGCGGCCGCCTGGTCGAGGGGCGAGCGGATCTGGATGTCCACGAGACCGGTGTCACGGGCGTACTTCAGCAGCCGGGAGACCGACGACCGCGAGGTCCCCAGCTCGTCGGCGATGGCGTCCATCGTCAGGTCCTGCAGGTAGTACAGGTGCGCGGCGCGCAGCGCCTGCTGGGTGCGCACGGGCTGGGCGGCATCGCTCATGGTGCTCCGATCTCTTGCCATCGCAACCATGCACGGACGTGCACGGCCTCTGCAACCCCTGTCGCGCCTCCCGGCCCGGTCGGGAGGGTCTCCGACAGGTGTGCTGCACGTTCGTGCACGCGAGTTGCCCGGCCTCTCACCCAGGAGCACGATCGAGATCGAACCAACCGATCGAGCAAGGAAGCGACACATGTCGAAGAAGACGCAGCCCCGGAACACGGTGTCGGCGCTCACCGAGCGCCCGAACGCCAAGGTCCTCATCGTCGGTGGTGGCATCAACGGCATCGCCACCTTCCGCGACCTCGCCCTGCAGGGCGTGGACGTCGCACTCGTCGAGCGCGGCGACTACGCGAGCGGCGCCTCGGCGGCGTCGAGCCACATGATCCACGGCGGCATCCGCTACCTCGAGAACGGCGAGTTCCGCCTCGTCCGCGAGAGCGTGCAGGAGCGCAACGGTCTCATCCGTATCGCCCCGCACTACGTCAAGCCGCTGCAGACGACCATGCCGATCTTCTCGACGTTCTCCGGCATCATGAACGCCCCGCTCCGCATGCTCACGCACAAGCAGCGCTCCACGAAGGAGCGCGGCGCGGCGCTCATCAAGATCGGCATGACGATCTACGACTCCTTCTCGCGCGACGGCGGCTCGGTGCCGAAGCACCGCTTCCTGACGAAGAAGGCCGCGCTCGCGGACATGCCGGCGCTCAACAAGGACCTCAAGTACACGGGGACCTACTACGACGCCTCCGTGCACGAGCCGGAGCGCCTCGCGCTCGACGTGCTCAAGGACGGCCTCGCCGCCGGCTCCGGCACCGGCTCGGCGTCCACCGCCCGCGCCGTCAACTACGTCGAGGCCGCCGGCACCCGTGACGGTGGCGTCGTGCTCCGCGACCGCGAGACGGGTTCGGAGTTCGTCTTCACCGCCGACGTCGTGATCAACGCCTCCGGCCCCTGGACCGACCTGACGAACCAGGCGTTCGGCGGCGAGACGAAGTTCATGGGCGGCACGAAGGGCTCCCACATCGTCGTGCACAACGACGAGCTGCTCGAGGCGACCAAGGGCCGCGAGCTGTTCTTCGAGAACAACGACGGTCGCATCGTGCTCATCTACCCGCTCAAGGGCCGGGTGCTCATCGGCACGACCGACATCGACGCCGACCCGTCGCAGCCGGTGACCACGACCGAGGAGGAGATCGACTACTTCTTCGGACTCGTGAAGCACGTGTTCCCGCAGATCGAGGTCACGCGCGACCACATCGTCTACAGCTACTCCGGCATCCGTCCGCTCCCCCGCCACGAGGACACCGCCCCCGGCTTCGTGTCCCGCGACTACCGGATCGTCGACACCCCGATCGCCGGCCTGCCGGACTCGACGGTGCTGTCGCTCGTCGGCGGCAAGTGGACCACCTTCCGCGCCCTCGCCGCACACCTCTCCACCGAGGCGACGACCAAGCTCGGGGTCGCCCGCAAGGTCGACACGACCGGCATGCCGATCGGCGGCGGCAAGGACTTCCCGGCCACTGACGCCCAGCGTGCGCTGTGGGTCAAGTCGCACCGCGACGGCCTCGACGCCGATCTCGTCGAGGGGCTGCTCGAGCGCTACGGCACCCGTGCCGCCGAGGTCGTGGACGTCCTCACCGACGGCCCGGTCGAGCCGCTCGAGTCCGACCCGAAGCTCACCCGTGCCGAGGTCGCGTACTTCGCCGAGCACGAGCAGGCCGTGCACCTGGTCGACGTGGTGCTGCGTCGTACGAACCTCGCGTTCGTCGGCGGCGTGACGATCGACCTGCTCGACGAGCTCGCCGACGTGATGGCGGGAGCGCTCGGTTGGACGACCGAGGAGCGGGCCGACGAGGTCCAGCGCACGCTCGACGTCCTGCGCGAGTCGCACGGTGTGATCGTGCCGCTGCACACGGCGGCGCAGCCCGCGTAGTCCGCGCAGGTCGCGTCCCGACGCGAGCGGACGACGGACTGGAGGCCCGGTACCAGCTGGTACCGGGCCTCCGGTCCGTCACGGGGTCGCGACGCGCGACCCGCCGTCAGAAGCGCTCGCCCGTCGGGTCCTGCGCGGTCCGGTCGATGAGGTCCTCGCCGCCGACGGGCTCCCCCTCCCAGTCGACGAGCCGCCAGCCGTCCTCGGACGAGCCCTCCAGCTCGACGATCCCGGTGTTCTCCAGGTGCCGCTCCGTCCCGAACTCGTCCGGTGTGTTCTGCGCCGCCGCACTCGCCCACGTCCGGATCGCGGCACCGTGGCTCACGGCGGCCGCGACCGACACCCCGGTCGACTCGATCTGCCGGACCGCGTCGTCGTACCGCTCGAAGAACTCGGTGCCGCTCTCGGCCCCGGGCATCCGCGTCGTGCGGTCCCCCTGCGACCACCCGTGCACGGTGGCGATGTACGTCTGCACCGAGACCTTGTCGCTCTTGCCCTGGGTGTCGCCGGCCTCGATCTCCCGGAGACCGGGCAGCACGACGGGCTCGAGACCGAGCGCGGCCGCGAGTGGGGCCGCGGTCAGCTGCGTGCGGACCATCGAAGAGACGAAGAGCCGCTCGATGCCGCGCGCCGCGAGGGCGGTGGGGAGCGCCTCGGCCTGCTGCTGCCCGAGCTCGGTCAGGCCGGGTCCGGGCACCTCGGCGTCGAGGATGCCGTGCACGTTCGCGGGGGTCTGGCCGTGGCGGATGAGCAGCAGTCGCATGCTGCCACCCTACGGAAGGGCGTCGGTGTCAGCCCTGGCGGGTGTTCCACCGCGGGTTCTGCTTGTTGATGACGTAGACCCGGCCCCGACGGCGGACGACCTGCGACCCGGGGATCTTCTTCAGCGCCTTGAGCGAGTTGCGGACCTGCATGGTGGACCTCCTAGTTGATAACGGTTCTCATGTAGAGTACCGCACATGCGATCCGCCGCCATCACCCTCGTCTCCGCCCTGCACGACGCCGACGCCCACGGTCTCGCGGAACGGCTGCTCGGGAACGGCCCGTCACGCGACCACGCGATGCGGGTCCGCGGCAGTGCCGTCACCGTCGCCCGTGCCGTCGCCGAACGGGCGGACCGACTCGACCGCTCGTGCGGTCCCGAGGCCGACCACGGTCTGGTGGTCTCGCTCGCGGCCGGCACCGACGTCCGGGCGGTGGGCATGATGCTCGCGAACGCCGCCCGCTCCGAGACCGGTGACGACCGCGTCCTGCGTCACGTCGTGAGCGTCCTCCGCGCGGACGACGTCGCACACCTGCTCTGGAGCGACGTGGACGACGCGTTCGTCGCCGCCGAACGGATCAGCGCCCTCGTCGAGTACGCGACCGTCATCGTGCTGGACCGGATCGAGCCGCTGTCCGGTCGCCGCCGACGTGCGCTCGTGGCACTGCTGCACCGGATGGCGCCGCACGCGCTCGTGGTCAGCGGACGGTCGGTGCGCGGTCCCCTCGACCTCCCCGCGTCGAACGGCGGCGCGGCGCGGCTCCTGACGGGCGGCGCCGGGTGGATGCGGGCGCTCTCGAGCGGTGCCGACCTCGACTTCCCACCGCGCAGCGACCGGGACTCCCTCGTGACGCTGCGCTACCGCGAACCGCTGCCGTTCCACCCCGGACGGCTCGCGCGCGTCATCGAGCACGACCTCGCGGCGGGCGTGAACGGGCGGGTGCTGCGGTCGAAGGGATTCTTCCGGCTGGCGTCGCGGCCGGACCACGTCGGCGCGTGGTCGAGCTTCGGGGCGATGCTCGCGCTCGACCCCACCGCGAACCGGTCGTGGGACGCGGACGCACCCGTGGGGCAGGCGCTGTGGTTCGTCGGCGAGCGGCTCGACGTGCACGGGATCGAACGGGCGCTCGACTCGGCGCTCCTCACGGCCGAGGAGCTGCTGGCCGGCCCGGACGTGTGGCGCACGTGGGCCGATCCGTTCCCGGTGTGGCCGACGTTGGACCCGTCGCACGGGCGCCGGGGTGAGTGAGGCGGAGCGTACGCGGGCGGAGCGGGTCCGCGGCTGAGCGGGTCCGCGGTGGGTGCGGCTCGTCGCTCGCTGTCGGACGACGAGGCCGTCGTCGTCCGACAACGGCCTCGTCGCCGTGCCGCGTCCGCAACGGTTCGCGCGTGCAACGGACGACGGCGCTGTTGTCGTACGACGACGGCGCCGTCGTTCCGCAGCGGCAGCCGGCGGCCGACGCCGACCCGCGCGCCAGACGCCGGCACCGGAACGCGTCAGTGGGCGACCGACTCCGGCGTCCCCTGGGCCTCGCGGACGGCGTCGGCCGCGGCGAACGGCAGGTCCCCGAGGTCGAGGTTCGGGTTCGTGTCCTGCGTCAGCACGAGCTCGCGGGCCTCGGCCTCCGTCTCGACCGCGGGCATCGAGCCGGGCAACGGCCGCTGCGACGACTCCCGCATGCAGAACACCCCGACGGCCCCGAGCGCGCTCATGGCCATGAGGAAGTACGCCGGCGCGAGCTCGTCACCCGTCCACGTCAGCAGCGCCTGGACGATGAGCGGGGTCGTCCCACCGAACACGGCGATCGCGATGTTGTACGCGAAGCCCATCGCCCCGTAGCGGGTCGAGGTCGGGAACAGCGCCGGGAGCGACGCGGCCTGGTTCGACACCCAGAGCGCCGTCATCAGGGCGAGCAGGCCGAGCCCGAGCAGCGTCGACCACTGTGCCCCGTGCGCGATGAGCAGGAACGCCGGCACGACGAGCACCACGGTCGTCGCGGCGCCGATCCACATCACGACCCGGCGACCGAGGCGGTCCGACAGCCGACCGGTGAGCGGCAGCACCACCGCGAGGAGCACCAGCACGGGGATGGTCAGCAGCGTGCCGTCGAGCGCGGAGTAGCCGAGCGAGTCGGTGAGGTAGGTCGGCATGTACGAGGTCAGGGCGTACCCGACGGTGTTCGACGCTGCGACGAGCATCACGGCGATGAGGATCGGACGCCAGTGCTCGCGGACCATCGCGACGACACTGGTCGGGCGCTGGCCGGTGGCCTCGGAGCGTGCTTCCGCGGAGGCCTCCTGCGCGGCCTGGGTCGCCTGGAAGACCGGCGACTCCTCGATCCGGAGTCGGAAGTAGATCGCGACGACGCCGATCAGGCCCGCGAGCAGGAACGGCACCCGCCATCCCCACGCGGTCATGGTGGCATCGCCGAGCGTGAGCTGCAGCGCCGTGACCACCGCGGCGCCGAGCGCGAAGCCCATGTAGCTGCCGAAGTCGAGGATGCTCGCGAAGAACCCGCGACGGCGGTCGGGCGCGTACTCCGTCACGAACGTGGTCGCACCCGCGTACTCACCGCCCGTCGAGAAGCCCTGCAGGAGCTTGAGGACCACCAGCACCACCGGCGCGAGCGCACCGATCGTGGCGTAGGCGGGCAGCACGCCGATGAGGAAGGTCGACGACGCCATCAGCACCAGGGTCGTGGCGAGCACCCGCTGCCGTCCGAGCCGGTCCCCGAGCCGTCCGAACACGATGCCGCCGAGCGGACGCGCGATGTACGTCGCCGCGAACACGCCGAGGCTGAAGAGGACCTGCACCGCCGGCTCGGCCGTCGGAAGGAACACCTTCCCCATCGTGACGGCGAGGTACCCGTAGACCCCGACGTCGTACCACTCCATGGTGTTGCCGACGACCATGCCGCCGACCGCTCGGCGCATCATGCTCTTGTCGACGACGGTGACGTCGCTCACGCGGAGGCGTCGTCGCTGCTGGGTACTGCTGGGGTCGGATCCCATCGGTTCCTCTCTGGGGGACGGCTCGGCCGAGGTGATTCTGGTCGGACCGATCGGCCGGTCGGACAGCCGACGACGATACCGACCAACCGACATGTCATTGTGTGGGCATTCACAGGCAACGGCGTGTCCCCCGGACGGGGGTGGTGCCGCTTCCGCGCGGGCATGCGGGATCGCGGAACCTGAACGTCGACCGGTACCGTTCGGCCATGGCGATCGAACCCGAGACGAAGAACTGGACCTGGGTCATCGAGGCGACGTGCCCCGAGTGCGGCTTCGACGGACGGTCCGTGTCCGTGCGCGACGTCCCCGCGGTCATCGAGGAGAACACCGCCGCGTGGCCGGCGGTCCTCGAACGCGACGACGTCCGCGTGCGTCCCGACGACCACACGTGGTCCCCGCTCGAGTACGCCGCGCACGTCCGCGACGTGCACCGGAAGATGACGGAGCGGCTCGCGCTGATGCTCGAGCACGACGAGCCGACCTTCGCGAACTGGGACCAGGACGCCACCGCGGTCGAGGACGACTACGCCGGGCAGGACCCGGCGGTGGTCGGGCGCGAGCTGGTCGACGCCGGGCAGCGCGCCGCTCGCGCGTTCGCGGCGGTCGCCGACGCGGACCTCGGCCGGACGGGCCTCCGGTCCGACGGCAGCGTGTTCACGGTCGCGACGCTCGCGACGTACTACGCGCACGACCCGGTGCACCATCTCTGGGACGTGCGGCGCGCGCGGTAGGCGGGTCGTGCCTCCCGGCCTGGAGGCACGAGTCGCGTCACCGGCGACGGCCGCGTCGACCGGCCGGTCAGCACCCGGCACCAGTCGCCGGACGAGCGCGCCGGTCACGCGAGCGCGCCGGTCAGGCGAGCGCGCCGGTCAGGCGAGCGCGCCGGTCAGGCGAGCGCGCCGGTCAGGCGAGGGCGCCGGTCAGGCGAGGGCGTCGAGGAGGGCGCGCGCCGTCGGCGCGTCCGTCACGAGTTCGTTGACGAGGCGCCCGCGGACGGCACCGATGATGCTCGTGACCTTCGCCTCGCCGACCGCGACGCCGACGGCGTGCGGAACGGCCGCCAGCACCTCGCGCGAGGTCCGGACCATGCGATCGCTGCCGGGGAACTCGATCGCGGACCCGTCCGCGGCGAAGAAGTTCAGGCACACGTCACCCGCGGCGAGGTCGAACGCCGCGTCCTCGACGGGGATGCCCCTGGCGATCGCGTCCCGGGTGGCCGTCGGAGCGCCGATCCCGAGCACCGCACCCTTCGCACTCCCCCAGAGACCGACGACGTGCTGGAACGCCGGGTCCTCGTCGAGGGTGGCGCGCATCGCGGGTGACGGGATCGCCTGGGCGAACAGGAACGCGGGGATCGCCCCGGAGTGCTCGGCCGCGGTCCGCGTGATCTCGTTCGTCTGGAACCACGGCATCGGGTCCGCCTGACCTCCGACCGTGGGGACGAGCTGGACGCCGGACAGCCGTGGCATCCCCGCCTGGGCGACGTCGTACACGGTCCGCCCGGACGACATGAGCACGGCGTCCCCGGGAGCGAGCCCCATGCCCTCGAAGGCCGTGGCGATCGGTCCGGCGAGGTCGACGCCGAGTGTCGCGGGGTGCGTGACCGCGGCGAGGTGCACGGCCTGCAGCCCGAGCACGACCTGCAGGCGCTCCGCGAGGGCGACGGTCTCGTCCTGGAAGGGGTCGACGACCTCGATGCGGACGAGGCCCGCTCGGCGGGCCTCGGCGACGAGCCGACTGACGGTCGGGCGGGAGACCCCGAGCCGTGCCGCGATCTCGACCTGTGTGGCGTCCTCGAGGTAGTACATCCGCGCCGCCTGGTACACGGTGTCGAGTGGGAACCGCGAGCGCCCGGCCTCCGTCGGTGCGGCGGGGGTGTCGGAGGACATGTGGCATCGCCTTTCGGAGCGTCGCCGACACCGGTCGACGAGCGATCGGTTCGCGCGGACATCGCGATCGTATCCCCGCTGCGGTCGGTGACACCGGCGGAGCGCGGCGCGCCGTGCGAATTGGGGAAATTATGTTCTGAGCAAACGTTCCACGGGTGTAGGGTCGGATCCGATCGCAGACCACCAGGACACAGGAGTCGAGGATGTCGACGACGACACAGCGTGCGACGAGCGCGCGAGCAGCACGCCGGACCGAGGGGCGGTTGGACCGGATGGGGATCCCGAGGCCGCTCGCGCTCGGCTTCGTCGCGGTCCTCGTCTTCATGACGGGCAACGGCGTCGAGTCGAACTTCATCACGCCGCACATGGTGGCCGTGCTCGGCAGTCCCGAGACGACGGTCGCGACCATCGTGACGTTCTACAGCCTCGCGGCGCTCATCGGGTCCTACGTGTCCGGTGCCCTGTCCGACCTCGTCGGGCCGCGCCGCGTGATGGTGCTCGGGTTCGCCGTCTGGGTGGTCTTCGAGGTGCTGTTCCTCATCGCGCTCGCGATCGGGAGCGTCCCCTTCGCAGCGGTGGCGTACGCCCTCCGCGGGTTCGGCTACCCGCTGTTCGCGTTCGCGTTCCTCGTTTGGGTGAACATCACGACGCCCGTCGAGCGGAACGGCTCCGCGGTCGGCTGGTTCTACGTCGCGTTCACCGGCGGCCTCCCCACGCTCGGGTCGCTCTTCGCCATCGGCGCGATCCCGCTGTTCGGCGGTGGCACGGGCGGGGAGACCGGCGCGATGATCGCCTCCGTCGGGCTCGTCCTGATCGGCTTCCTCGTCATGCTGTTCGGCGTCCGGCTGCCGAACGGGTTCAGCCGGATCGCCCCGGAGGGCGAGAGTACCTGGCGTGTCCTGACGAGTGGCGTGCGCCTCACCGTCACCCGGCCGAAGGTCCTCATGGGCTTCCTCGTCCGTCTGATCAACACCGCCCCGGAGTTCGGGATGTTCGTCGTCCTGCCCGCCGTGATCGCCCAGGACCGCGGCTGGGGCCAGGGTCGCTGGCTCCTCATGACCGTCTGCGTCTACGCCACCAACATCCTCGTGAACGCCCTGTTCGGGTGGGTCGGCGACCGCATCGGCTGGCAGCGTACCGTCAAGTGGTTCGGCATCGTCGGCTCCGCGACGGGCCTCGTCGCGTGGTGGTACGTACCGCAGCTTGTGCCCGCCGGGTCGGACTGGGGCTACGTGCTCTCCGTCGTCGCCGGCTGCGTGTTCGGCTGCCTCCTCGCCGGGTTCGTGCCGATGGGCGCGATCATGCCCGCCCTCGCGCCGGACCACAAGGGCGCCGCGATGGCGATGTACACGACGGCGGCCGGCGGCGCCGCGTTCCTCGGCACCGGCGTCGTCGCGGCGGTGTTCGCACTCGGCGGCGGCGGCCAGGCGGTCACCTGGACCTTCGTCGGCCTCTACGCCTGCGCGTTCGTGATGGTCCACTTCCTGCGCGTCCCGCAGGGCGACCGGACGCACTGACCCCGGGCGGTGGCGGCCGTCCCGCCGCCGTCCGGTCCCTCATCCACCACCACCGACAGGACCCCACCACGATGACGACCATCCACGACGACCCCGAGGACTTCGCCGAGGACCAGCTGGCAGGCTGGACCGCGCTCTACGCCGACCGCGTGCGCGCGGTCCACGGCGGGGTCGTGACGCTCCCCACCGCCGACGCCGACCCGCAGGTCGCGGTCGTCGTCGGCGGCGGGTCCGGCCACTACCCGGCGTTCTGCGGCGTCGTCGGCCCGGGCTTCGCCACCGGCGCGGTCGTCGGCAACGTCTTCACGTCGCCCTCGACCGCACAGGTGTACGCGGTCGCGAAGGCCGCCGACCAGGGCCGGGGCGTCGTGCTCACGTTCGGGAACTACGCCGGTGACGTGATGAACTTCGGGATCGCGGCCGAGCGCCTCAACGCCGAGGGCATCCCGACGCGCGTCGTGGTCGTGACCGACGACGTCGCCAGCGCCGACGAACCGTCGCAGCGCCGCGGCATCGCAGGCGACTTCTCGGTCTTCAAGGCGATGGGGGCCGCCGCGGCGGCAGGAGCGTCGTTGGACGAGGTCGAGCGCGTCGGCAACGCCGCCAACGCCGCCACGCGGACCATCGGCGTCGCGTTCTCCGGCTGCACGATGCCGGGCGGTGGCGAACCGCTCTTCACGGTCCCCGAGGGCCACCTCGGGCTCGGACTCGGCATCCACGGCGAGCCGGGCATCGAGGACGTCCCCCTGCTGCCGGCGCGCGAGCTCGCAACGCTGCTCGTCGAGCGGCTGCTGACCGAGCGGCCCGGGTCCACGACCCGCGTCGCCCCGATCCTGAACGGGCTCGGCGACACCAAGTACGAGGAGCTCTTCCTGCTCTGGGGGCGGGTGCTCCCGCTGCTGACCGAGGCCGGCCTCGAGGTGGTCGAGCCCGAGGTCGGCGAGCTCGTCACCAGCCTCGACATGGGCGGCTGCTCGCTGACCCTGCAGTGGCTCGACGACGAACTCGAGCGGTACTGGCGCGCTGACGCGTACACGCCCGCGTACCGCAAGGTGGCGGCGCCGGTCGCGGCGCTCGTCGCCGCCGACGCGGTGGAGGACGCCGCGGCCGAGGCGACCGAGGTGCCGGACGCGACCACCGCCTCCCGGCAGGCCGCTGCGACGGCGCGCGCCGCGTTCGACGCGGTCGACGCGCTGCTCCGCGAGCACGAGGAGGAGCTCGGCCGCATCGACGCCGTCGCGGGCGACGGCGACCACGGCCGCGGCATGGTCAAGGGATCGGGGGCGGCCCGCCGGGCCGCCGAACGGCTCGACCGGGAGGCAGGGGTCGCCTTCGTCCTCGGACGCGCCGGTGACGCGTGGGCCGAGTTCGCGGGCGGCACCTCCGGTGTCCTCTGGGGCGCAGCGCTCGAGGCGTTCGGTCGGTCGCTGCGCGACGACCGCGACGAGTACCGCGCCGTCGACGTCGTCGATGCCGCGCAGGCCTTCGCCGACGCGATCGTGCACCTCGGCCGCGCCGCGCGTGGCGACAAGACGCTCCTCGACGCTCTCCTCCCCTTCGTCGACGCACTCCGCGAGGGCGTCGACGCCGGCCAGGACACCGCGACCGCGTGGCGTGCCGCCGCAGCGGTCGCCGTCGCCGAGGCAGCTGCCACCGCCGACCTGCGTCCCCGCGTCGGACGGGCGCGGCCGCTCGCGGAGAAGAGCATCGGTACGCCCGACGCCGGCGCGACGTCCATGGGCTTGATCCTCACCCGCGTCGGCGAGGTCCTCGCCGAGCGTGCAGACCGACAGGAAGGAACACACCCATGACCCACCGGATCGTGATCGGCTCGGACGATGCCGGGTACGACTACAAGGAGATCATCAAGCGCGACCTGCTCGCCGACGACCGTGTGGCGTCCGTCGAGGACGTCGGCGTCGACGCGGACGGGCACACCGCGTACCCGCACGTGGCCGTGGACGCGGCGAGGATGGTCGCGGACGGCCGTGCGGACCGGGCGGTCCTGGTGTGCGGCACCGGGCTCGGGGTCGCGATCAGCGCGAACAAGGTGCCGGGGATCCGTGCGGTGACGGCGCACGACTCGTTCAGCGTCGAGCGCTCGGTGCTCTCCAACGACGCGCAGGTGCTGTGTCTGGGCCAGCGCGTGATCGGCGTCGAGCTCGCCCGACGCCTCGTCCGGGAGTGGCTCGGCTACGAGTTCGACCCGGCCTCGGCGAGCGCGGAGAAGGTGGCCGCGATCTGCGGGTACGACGGCTCGTCGCCCTCGGGCATCGACGCGGGGGCGCCCGCCGCCGACTGAGACCGACCACGGGATGACCGACCGACCAGGACCGGCCGCAGCGACAGGGATCGCTGCGGCCGGTCCTTCGTGGTGCCCGCGGTGGGCGGACCGCCCGTCGCGTGCCGTCCGTCGCGGGCCGTGCTCCCGCTGACGGCCCCGTCCCCGGCACGCGCGCGTCGGCCCCGGGCCTGCACCGATGGGTGCAGGCCCGGGGCCGACGTCCGAGGTCAGGGACGTGTCACTCGGAGAGGGTGAACGGCGAGGTCACCTTGTCCGCGTTCTCCTTGGTGATGAGCACACAGTCGAACGCCTGCTTCTCCTGCGCCGCGCCGGTCTTTCCCGTGCGGAGGTACTCGTCGGCCTCCTGCACGGCCTTCTTGGCGAACGTCGCAACCGGCTGGAGCACGGTGTACTGCAGCTCGCCCGCCTTCACGGCGTCGACCGCGTCCGGCGAACCGTCGAAGCCGCCGACCTTGACCTGGTCGAGCTTCCCGGACTCCTTGAGGGCGGCGATCGCACCGAGCGCCATCTCGTCGTTGCCGGAGATGATGCCCTTGATGTCGGGGTCGGCCTGGAGGATCGACTGGGTCTTGTCGTGGCCCTGCGTCCGGTCCCAGTTCGCGACCTGCTTGGCGACCTCCTTGAGGTCCGGGTACTGGCTGAGGACGGTCTTGTAGCCGTTCGACCGGGTCTGGGCGTTGTTGTCGGACGGGGCGCCGAACAGTTCCGCGTAGTTGCCGGAGTCACCGACCGACTTCACCCACTGCTGCGCGCCGATCGCCGCACCCTGCGCGTTGTTCGACACGAGCTGGGCCTTCGCGAGTCCGGCCTGGTTGATCTCCGCGTTCACGAGGAACACCGGGATGCCGGCGGCGTCCGCCTTCTTCACGGCGCCGATCGACCCGCTCGCGTTGGCCGGGTCGAGGATGATGGCGACCGACTTGTTCGTGATGGCGGTGTCGACGAGGTTGCTCTCGGTGTTGGTGTCACCCTTCGACGCCGAGACGTTCGACTTGTAGCCGAGCGACTTCGCCTCGGCCGACGCGACGTCGCCCTCCGTCTTCCAGTACGGGTTCGACGGATCGTTCACGATGATCGAGATGAGGCCGCCCTTCTTGGACGAGCCGTCGCCGCCGGACGCGGCACCGCCGGCGGAGCAGCCCGTCAGGACCAGGCTCAGTCCGACTCCCGCTGCGAGCACCGTTGCGAGCTTGCGGTTCATGGTGGGTTTCCTTTCGCTGTGGACCGTGTGACGGGAGGGTCAGACGGCTGTCTTCTCGCCGACGACCGCCGGGGGCTGGGTGTCGGTGGGAGAGGTCTGTCGGGGGCCCGCTGCACCGCCGGCACGTGCCGGACGACGCTTGTACTGGACCGCGTTGAGGAGGACGGCGAACACGATGACGGCGCCGGTGAAGACGGTCTGCCAGTAGGCGGAGACGCCGATGATGACGAGTCCGTCGGACAGGAAGCCGATGACGAACGCACCGAGCAGCGTGCCGCGGACGTTGCCGACACCGCCGGACAGCGCCGCGCCGCCGATGACGACCGCTGCGATCGCGGTCAGTTCGTACGAGCTGCCGGCCGTGGGGCTGGCGCTCGTGAGCTCGGACGACAGGATGAGGCCGGCGATCGCGGCGCACAGGCCCGAGAGGACGTACACGCGGATCTTCACGCGCTTCACCGGCACACCGGACAGCTCCGCGGCGCGCTCGTTGCCACCCGAGGCGTACAGCCAGCGGCCGAAGACGGTGCGGTTGAGGAGCAGCGATCCGACCACGGCGGCGACGATCATCACGATCACACCGATCGGGAGCCCGAGCAGCCGGTTGAAGCCGAGCCAGTCGAACCCGGTGTTGCCGAGCGCGGCGTTCCCCTCGAGGTTGTTGTAGGTCAGCCCGTTCGTCATCAGCAGGCCGATGCCGCGGACGACGTACAGCATGCCGAGGGTCGCCACGAACGGTGCGACCTTGAACCGTGCGACGAGCACGCCGTTGACGAGGCCGATGAGCGCTCCGGAGGCGCACGCGAGCACGACCACGACCCAGACCTTCGGGTAGAGCGTGACCCCGCCGATGGCCACCCCCTTCATGAGGAACCCGGCGATCACGCCCGAGAACCCCAGGGTCGATCCGACGGACAGGTCGATGCCGCCGTTGAGGATGACCAGGAGCATGCCCAGCGCGAGGATGGCGTACACGGCGACGTGCGACGACATCGTGAGGAGGTTGCTCACCGTGAAGTAGTTCGGCGACAGGATCGAGAAGACGACGATGATGACGACGAGCGCGAAGTAGGCCCGTCCCTGCAGCAGCAGACGTCCTACGCTGAACCCGTCGGGGAAGAGGGCGGGGCGCCGCTGACCGGCGGTCGTGGTGGTCATGGTTGTTCCGTTCCTGGCGGTCATGCGACCACGGCTTCGCCCGAGGCGGCCATGATCGCTTCCTTGGTCACGTCCGAACCGAACTCGGCGGCGATGCGCCCGCGGCTCATGACGACGATGCGGTGGGCGATGCTCAGGCACTCGCCCACCTCTGAGGTGGTGTAGACGACGGCGAGGCCCTGTCGGGCGCGCTCGGCGAGCAGCCGGAAGACCTCGGCCTTGGCACCGATGTCGATGCCCCGGCTCGGTTCGTCGAGCAGGATGACGTCCGGGTCGGTCGCGAGCATCTTGCCGATGACGACCTTCTGCTGGTTCCCGCCGCTGAGCGAGCCGATCATGGCGCCGCCCCCGGCCGTCTTCACGTGGACGGTCTGGATCGAGTCGGTGACCAGGTCGACCTCGCGGCGACCGGACAGGAAGAGACCGCGCACGAACGCGCCGATGGACGCCAGGGACATGTTCGACCCGACGGTCATCGTCTGCACGAGGCCATCCCGCTGCCGGTCCTCCGGCACGAGACCGAGCCCGGCGTCGATCCGCTCGGCGATGGACAGCCCGGCGAGGTCGCGGTCGCCCTTGCGGATCGCACCGCCGTCGACGGGCGTGCGTCCGGCGACGGCCTCGAGCAGCTCGGTCCGACCAGCACCCATGAGGCCGTAGATGCAGACGATCTCACCCTTCCGGACCGACAGCGACACGTGGTCGACGACGTTCCGCCCCGGGACGTCCGGGTCGGCGACCACGACGTCCTCGATCGCGAGCGCGGGTGCGCCGAACTCGTACCCGGTGGGGGGCGAACCGAGGTCGAACCCCTCGCCGACCATCGCGCGGACGACCCATTCGAGGTCGATGTCCGCGCGCCGGGCCGTCGCGGTGACCGACCCGTCCCGGAGCACCACGGCGTGGTCGGTGATCTCGAGGGCCTCCTCGAGGTGGTGCGAGATGTAGACGATCGACACCCCACGGGCCTTGAGGTCGCGGACGACCGTGAAGAGCACCTCGACCTCGGACGCCGAGAGCGCGCTCGTCGGCTCGTCCATGATGAGGATCCGCGCATCGACCGAGAGTGCCCGGGCGATCTCGACGAGCTGCTGCTGCCCGAGGCGCAGGTCGGACACCAGGGCGAGCGGGTCGATGTCCTCGCCCAGCTCCGCGAGCACCGCCGCGGCCTGTCGGGCCTCCTCGGCGTAGTCGACCCCGGTGGGCCCACGCAGCTCACGCCCCATGAAGATGTTGTCGCGGACCGTGAGGTTCGGCGCCAGGCTCAGCTCCTGGTGGATGATCGAGATGCCGTGCTCGCGGGCGTCCACGGTGTCCGCGAACGACACCGGCTCGCCGCGCAGCGTGAGCGTGCCGGAGGTGGGCTGCTCGACGCCGGACAGGATCTTCATGAGCGTCGACTTGCCCGCGCCGTTCTCCCCGAACAGCGTGGTGACCTGCCCGCGGTGCACCGCGAACGCCACCCCCTTGAGCGCCCGGGTCGCACCGTACGTCTTCACGATGTCGGTCGCCTCGAGGACGACCGTGCCGATCGCGTCGTCGCCGCTCATCCGTTCACCTCCAGTGCGGACGGCGTCACGAGCCAGCCCTTCGGGTTGATCAGCTGGAACGCGCCGGTGACGGTGACCTTCTTGCCCTGCAGCGAACCGGTGTCGACCTCGGCGAGCACCTGCTTCTTCAGCTGGTCGTTGAGTGCCGCGCCCGCGTTCTGGTAGTCGATCTGGTTGGTGAACTGGCCGAACTCGATCGTCCCCGGAGCGTCGCGGAGGTCGGTGCCGTTGATGGCGGGCCCGGTCTGGATGCGGACCAGCAGCCCGCTCGGGAGACCGGACACCGTGACCGGGTAGATGCCGTCCTGCGGGGCGCCGACAGTGCCGGTGAAGGTGGTCGCGAACTCCGGCCCGGTGCCGGCGTCGACGCCGTACTTCTTCGCCGCGGCGGCGGGGTCGGCGATGATCGCCGGCGCGAGCTCGGTCGCGGGCACCGCGCGCTTCGCGATCGCCGCCTGGACCTTCGGGAAGTTGGTCTTCCCCCATGTCGATGCGGAGAAGGCGGCAGGACCGGCACCAACCGTCGAGCCCTTGCCGACCACCTTGACCGACAGCGCCATGGCGACGACGACGACCAGGACGGCCGCGACGAGGACGACCCGTTTGACGGCCCGACGGTTCCGCACGGTCGGGACCGCGCCGGTGGCGGTCATCGGACGCCCCCGCTGCGGACGGCTCGGGCCGTTCGGCAGCCCGGGAGGCTGGTGGCAGCCCGCGTCGCGTCGGGACGCCGGGTCCTGTGGTCGGCTCGCGTCATCGCGTGCTCCTCGTGGTTCGCTCCGTTGCGTCGGTCCGTCGGGAGGCGGACCGGCACCACTCAGCGTGGTGCAAGGCAGAAATTATGTGCGTGACGAAATTTCTGCAAGTGGACGCGCCGAAATCGTTGCGTTCGGACACGGTGACCCGTCGGCAGAAATCTTGTTCTTGACTTTTGTTCCGTGTCGCGTAGTGTCGCCCTCGCCGCGATGACGCGGCGAGACCACGACCCCTGGAGATCCTCATGTCCACGACGACCGAGACCCCCACGAGCAGCGGCTCCGCGATCATCCCGGCGACCATGCGCGCCGTCGTGGTCCACGGCCCCGGTGACTACCGGCTCGAGGAGCGCCCCGTCCCGACGCCCGGACCCGGCGAACTGCTCCTCCGTACCGACGCGGTCGGGATCTGTGCGTCGGACCTGAAGTGCTACCACGGCGCAGCGAAGTTCTGGGGTGACGAGAACCGACCGGCGTGGGCCGAGACCGACCGGATCCCCGGGCACGAGTTCGTCGGCACGATCGTCGCCGGTGACGAGGACGCCCTCGCCAAGCGCAAGGTGTCGCTCGGTGACCGCATCGCCTGTGAGCAGATCGTGCCGTGCTGGGAGTGCCGCTACTGCCTCGAGGGCATCTACTGGATGTGCAACGTCCACGACATGTTCGGCTTCAAGGGCTACGACGGCGCGATGGCCGAGTACGTCCTCGTCCCGACCAAGGCCCTCACGCACCCGGTGTCGAGCGACCTGCCCGGCCAGGTCGCCGCGTTCGCCGAGCCGCTGTCCTGCGCCTTCCACGCGGTCGAGCGAGGCGACATCAAGTTCGGTGACACGGTCGTCATCGCCGGCGCGGGCCCGATCGGCCTCTCCGCGATCGCCGGCACCCGCCAGAAGAACCCCCTCCGGATCATCGCCCTCGACGTGGTGCCGGAGAAGCTCGAGCTCGCCCGCAAGGTCGGCGCGGACATCGTGATCAACATCGCCGAGGAGGACGCCGTCGCCCGCGTCAAGGAACTCACCGACGGGTACGGCGCCGACGTCTACATCGAGGCGACCGGACACCCGTCGGCGGTGCCGCAGGGCCTCAACCTCCTCCGCAAGCTCGGCACGTTCGTCGAGTACTCGGTCTTCAAGGACAACGTGTCCGTGGACTGGTCGATCATCTCGGACGACAAGGAGCTCGACGTCCGCGGGGCGCACCTCGGGCCGCACACCTGGCCGGCAGCGATCAAGCTCCTGGAGTCGGAGACCCTGCCGATGTCGGAGATCTGCACGCACCAGTTCGCGCTGGAGGACTTCCAGCAGGCGCTCGACCTGGTCGGCGACTCGGCCGGTGCGAGCGTCAAGGTCTCGATCATCCCGTCCCGGCGCTCCTGAGCGTCGCCGGTGGACGGCTCCGTCAGCGGTGCGGAGCCGTCCGCCGGGCCAGTCGGTGCACGATCGCGGCCGTGGCATCGTAGAGGTCGCGGAAGTCGCGGTACCCGGCCTCGTAGCCGCGGTGCGCCTCCGGGTCTGGGTGGATGACCCGGTCGGCCGGGTTCCACGTCGCGATGTCGACGTCGGCGACGAGCCCCGCCGCGAGGAACGCCGATCCGAAGCACGCCCCCACCGTCACGCTCGGGACGGTCTGCGGCAGTCCGGTGACGTCGGACACGATGGTCGGCCAGAGCGACCCACGGAGGCCGCCGCCCGCTCCCACGAGCTCCCGGACCTCGACGCCGGCCGCCGCGAGTGTCTCGAGGTTGTGACGGACCGCGTACGCCGTCGCCTCGAGCGCTGCCCGGTAGAGGTCGCCCCGGGTGTGTCGGACCGTCAGCCCGGCCACCACGCCGCGCGCGTGCGGATCCGCGATCGGTGTCCGCTCCCCCGCGAAGTAGGGCAGCATGAGCAGTCCGTTCGCGCCCGGGCCCGAGGCCTCGGCCTCCTCGAGCATCGTCGACCAGTCGCCGTGGAAGAGCCGTCGCAGCCACTCGGTGATCGCCCCGGAGGTCGCCGTGCCACCCGCCACGCAGGCCTGTCCCGGTCGGGTCCCGACCGTCGTCCACATCCCCGGCACCGCGATCGCTCCGGTCGTCGGCGCGATCATGAACATCGTCGTCCCGTACTGCAGGAACATGCGCCCCGGCACGGCCTCGCCGACGCTCACGCCCTCGGCCCAGGCGTCGATCGCGCCGGCGGTCACCGGGATGCCGACCGGGAGGCCCGTGGCCGCTGCCGCCGCTGCGGTCACCGCCCCCGCCCGCTCGCCCGACCACACCAACCGCGGCATGAGCAGACCCGGCGCGAGCGCGTCGCACCACTCGGGGATCCAGCGGTGCTCGTGCACGTCGTAGAGCGGGGTCGTCTGGCTCGCCGAGTGGTGGTCGAGGACGTACTCGCCGGTCAGCAGCCCGACGACCCGGGACGACGGCATCGTGAACCGCGCCGCCCGCGCCCAGGTGTCCGGCTCGTTCCGTGCGAGCCAGGCGAGCTTCACGCCCGCTGCCTGCGTGGTCAGCGCGCTGCCGCAGCGGGCCCGGACCGGATCGAGGCCACCGAGCTCGGCCGTCACCTCGTCGAGCATGTCCGCCGTACGGGTGTCCACGCCGTAGAGCACGGCAGGTCGCAACGGTCGGTCGTCGGCGTCGGTCAGCAGCACGCAGGGTCCGATCCCGCTGACCCCGACGGCCGCGACGTCGGCGTCCGGTACGGAGCGCAGCAGCTCGCGGGTGAGCTCGGCGAACTCGGCCCACCACGAGTCGCCGTCCATCTCGACGAGCCCTTGCTCCGGCCGGTCGACGTCGTGCTGTCGGCTCGACTCGGCGAGGACGGTCCCGTCGAGCCGGGCGAGCAGCGCCTTGGTGCTCGACGTGCCGATGTCCACTCCGAGCACCGCCCGCATGCCGTCTCCTTCGAGGTCGCGCGCGGACCGCGTCCGCGCTCCGAGTCTAGGGAGGTCGGCGATGCCCAGCGTTCTGTCGGTTGCCGGACGTACGGTGCCCCCGTCCCGCACGCACCATCCAGCTCGTACCGCCGAGCACGCACCGCTCACACCTCTCAGGAGGGATCCCGATGAAGAAGTCAGCCTGGTTGCCCGCCGTCATCGCACCGGTCGTCGTCGCCGGCGCCGTCGCGGCGCCGATGATCGCGAACGCGGCGTCCACGCCGATCGCCGGGTCCGACCCGAGCGCCGCGGACGTGATCGCGAGCGTCGCGCAGTCGTCCGACGCGCAGTACTCCGGCAAGGTCGAGCAGACGAGCGACCTCGGCTTGCCCGAGCTCCCGTCCGGTTCCGGTGGTTCGTCGTTGCAGGGTGACGCGTCGGATGCGCTCAGCATGCTCACGATGTCGCACACCGCTCGGCTCTACGTCGACGGAGCCGACAAGCAGCGCGTGCAGGTCACGACGCAGCTGGCCGAGCAGGACCTCGTGCGCAACGGCTCGGACGTCTGGACGTGGGACTCGAAGCAGCGCGAGGCGACGCACGTGACCTTGCCCGCGAAGGCGTCGACGCAGCAGGACGGCACCGCGACACCGGCCGACCTCGCCCGGCGTGCCATCGACGCGATCACCCCGAGCACGACGGTGTCCAAGCCGACGAGCACCTCGGTCGCCGGGCACGACGCCTGGTCGATCACCCTCTCGCCGAAGTCGTCCGACACCCTCGTCGGGTCGGTTCAGCTCGCGGTCGACCAGCAGACCGGACTCCCGCTGCGGGTCACCGTCGCCGCGAAGGGGCAGTCGACGCCCGCGTTCCAGGTCGGCTTCACGAGCCTCGACTACGGCGCTCCGGCCGCCCGCCTGTTCGACTTCACGCCGCCGAGCGGTGCCGAGGTGCAGACGAAGGACCTGTCCGGAACGGCACGTGGCGACGGCGACCACCGCGGACACGACGGCGCCGGTGCGGGTGTCGTGACGACGGGTTCCGGGTGGGACACCGTCGCCGAGCTCCCCGCGGGCACGGCGGACACGTCCTCGCTCGGTGCTGACGCGGACGGGCTGCTCGACCAGCTCACCCGCCCGGTCGACGGCGGTCGCGCGGTGCAGACGTCCCTGGTGTCGGTGTACCTGACCGCCGACGGACGGGTGCTCGCCGGGGCCGTGCCGGTCTCCGCCCTCGTGGCCGCGGCCAAGTGACGGACGCTGCTGCTCCGGACGGGTACGCGATCCGCACCGATGGCCTGCGGAAGGTGTTCCGGAAGCAGCACGCGGTGAAGGGGATCGACCTCGAGGTCCCCCGCGGCTCGGTGTACGGGTTCCTCGGCCCGAACGGCTCGGGCAAGACGACGACGATCCGGATGCTGCTCGGGCTCTCCAGCGCGACCAGCGGCACGATCGAGCTCCTCGGTCGCCGGATGCCGGACGCCCTGCACGATGTCCTGCCCAGGGTCGGCGCCCTCGTCGAGGGGCCCGCGTCGTACCCGTACCTGTCCGGCCGCGCGAACCTCGCGCGGTTCGACGCCGCCGACCCCTCGACGGACCCACGCACCCGGAAGGCCCGCGTGTCCGCGGCGCTCGACCGGGTCGGGTTGTCCCACGCGGCCGACAAGAAGGCGCACGCGTACTCGCTCGGCATGAAGCAGCGCCTCGGCCTAGCGAACGCCCTGCTCAGCCCGCGCGACCTGCTCGTGCTCGACGAGCCGACGAACGGCCTCGACCCGCAGGGCACGCGCGAGGTCCGGAACCTCATCCGCTCCCTCGCCGACGACGGGACGACGGTCTTCGTTTCGAGCCACCTGCTCGCTGAGATCGAACAGGTGTGCACGCACGCCGGGGTCATGCGCGCCGGGGAGCTCGTCGCGCAGGGGTCCCTCGACGAGCTGCGCTCGGCCGGCGTCCGCACGCTGACGGTCCGGACGCCCGACGTCGGCCAGGCCGGCTCCGTCCTCACCCGGCTCGGCCTGACACCGCGCCACGAGGGCGGCGCGGACGTCCTCGTGGCGGAGCTGCCCTCGGCCGTGCTCGCCGAGGACGTCACCGCGGAGCTCGTCCGGGCCGACGTCCGCGTCCGCGGCATCACCGTCGGCGGCGGCACCCTCGAGGACCGCTTCGTCGCGCTCACCGGGGAGGGCTTCGATGTCGCTGCCTGACGTCTCGTCCGGCCCGGACGTCGAGCGGGCGGGCACCGGCCGTTCAGCGGCCACCCGTCGTCGCCCGTTCGCCCTGCTCGGCTCCGAACTCGGACTGCTGTTCCGCCGCCGTCGCACCTGGGCGATGCTCGGCGCGCTCGCGCTCGTCCCGATCCTCATCGCGATCGCCGTCCGGGCCACGACGGGCCCTGACCGCGGCGGGCCGGCGTTCCTCGGTGACATCACGAACAACGGCCTCTTCGTGGCGTTCACCGCGCTGACCGTCTCGATCCCCCTGTTCTTGCCGCTGACGATCGGGGTGGTGTCGGGCGACACGGTCGCCGGCGAGGCGAGCCACGGGACGATCCGCTACCTGCTCGTCGCTCCGACCGGCCGCCTGCGGTTCGTCCTCGTGAAGTACGTCGGCACGGTGGCGTTCGCCCTCGCCGCGACGCTCCTCATCGTCCTCGTCGGAGCGGCGATCGGGGCGCTGCTGTTCCCGATCGGCCCGGTGACCCTGCTGTCGGGCACCCAGGTCGGCGGGTGGTCGTACGCGGGCCGGGCGCTGTTGCTCGCGCTGTACGTCGCGATGTCGATGCTCGGGCTGTCGGCGATCGGGCTGTTCACCTCGACGCTGACGAACGTCCCGGTCGGGGCGATGGCCGCGACGGTCGTGCTCGCCGGGGCGTCTCAGGTGCTCGACCAGCTCCCGCAGCTCGACTGGCTGCACCCGTACCTGTTCTCGCACCAGTGGCTCGGCTTCGGCGACCTGCTGCGGGACCCGATCTCGTTCGACTCGTTCGGCGCGAACGCGCTGCTGCAGCTCGGGTACGTCGTCGTGTTCGGCGCGCTGGCGTACAGCCGGTTCGCGACGAAGGACGTGCTCAGCTAGTCGCCGAGCACGTCCTCCGCGAAGGGGTTCAGCCGGCGTCGGCGGTCTGGGGCCGGCGGACCGGATCGCGCAGGTCACGGTTCTTCTCGGACCGGTACCAGTCCATCCGCGCACCCGTCTCGACGGTCTGCATCCCGATGACGACCTTGCCCCGGGACTGCATCTGCGCGAGGTCCTCGTACGCGTCCACGATGTACTCGAACGGGTAGAAGCCGGAGATGAGCACCTGCACCCGACGGTCCTGTACGGCCTTCGTGAGCATTGTGAGCAGTTCGCGGGCCTCGTCGTCCTCGGCGGGGGCGCGGAGGAACCGGAGTTCGACGTCGCGACGTTCTTCCGACGACACGAACCGCTCGGCGGGAATGCCCAGGCGTTCGGAGAGGTGCTCGGCATCGGACTCGCCGTGGTTGTCGATGAACGCGGTGATCTCCCGACCGTCCGCGATCTCGCGGATGCGCTGTTCCTCGCCCTCGCCGTACACGACCGGCAGCGTGCCGATCTGGCGGAGGTAGTCGTGGTTCCGGGCGCTGCCGAGGGCGATCACCGTGGCTCCCGCGTCGTGGGCGAGCTGGCACTGGATGTGCCCGACCCCGCCCGCTGCGGCGCTGATCACCACCGTGTCCTGCGGGCCGAGCCGCAGTCCGCGCACGATCGTCGCCGCGGTGCAGCCAGCGAGGTAGAGCCCTCCGGCGACCTCCCACCCGACGAGCTCCGGCTTCTTGATCACCGCACCGCGAGGGACCCTGACCCAGTTCGCGTGCGCGCCGCCGGTCGGGGCGTGGCCGAGGACCTCGTCGCCCACGCGGAGGTCCTTGACGCCCTCACCCCGGGCACGGACGATGCCAGCGAAGTCGACGCCCTGGTGGGCGGGGAAGTCGAGGTCGATGAACTCACGCAACTTGCCTTCACGGAGGAACCGCTCGATGTGGTTCAGCCCGGCGGCCACCACCTCGACGACGATCTCGCCGGGACCGGCGTCCGGTCGTTCCTGCGGGACCAGTTGGACCACGTCGAACCCGCCGTAGCGGTCGTACTGCACTGCGTTGCCGTGTCGCATGGCGCGCTCCTTCGAAGACGTTCTGCCTCTCGTCTACTCGTGCGGGCCGGGTGGTGTCCGCACGACTGGGGGACTTCCCACCCGCGGACGGGAGGCGCGTGGCGGCGCCGCCACGCGCCTCCCGTCAGGTCCGGGACGCACCGGTCAACCGGCCGCGTCGATGATCCGCGTCACTGTGTCGGCACCGAGGTGGAACGCGAGCGGATCGGTGTCCGGCCGCGGGACCCGCACCGGCGACGACCACACCGACCCGTCCGCCGCGAGGTCGACCACGAGGTACCCCGCATCGATGTGCGCCGACTCCTCGTCGTACGCACCGACCACGTCGGTGTCGTTCGCCACCCCCGGGGCCACGAGCACCGGTACCCCGGCGATGGAGCCGGCCGAATGGTGGTGGTGGTGGCCGCCGAGGACCAAGCGGACGTCCGTCCCGCGGATCGCGTCCGCGAACGCCTCGGCGTTCCGGAGCCGCAGGGCCTCGTGCAGTGCGGTCGGGGCCGGCAGCGGCGGGTGGTGCAGCACGACCACGGAGCCGCCGTCCGACGGCTCCCCGTCGGACAGGGCACGCCGCAGCCGGTCGAGGGCCTCGTCCGCGATCAGCCCGTACCCGGAGCCGGGGACGCTCGTGTCGACCGTCACGACCCGACGCCCGGCGACGACGGACTGCCCGGACACCGGGACCGAGGGCGGGAGGTACTCGAGGGTGTGCGCGAGTGGACGACCGCCCTCGCCGAGGACGTGCCCGTTCGCGAGCACCTGCCGGAAGCCTTCCCGCAGGTCGTGGTTGCCCGGGACGGTGACGAGCGCGGCAGCGTGCCGCTCGGCCCACCCGCCGACGCGCTCGCGCAGGCGCGTGTACGAGGCCGGGGTGCCGTCCTCGGAGACGTCGCCCGACACCACGACGAGCCCGACGTCCGGCACGCCCTCGGCGGACGCGAGCACGGCGTCGAGGGCCGCGGTCGTGTCGGTCGAGCCCTGGTGGAGGGCGCCGTCACCGGTGAGGTGGGTGTCGGACAGGTGGAGGATGCGGAGCGATCCGGGCGCGAGCGGCTGCATGGCGGTCACGCTAGTCGGCGGGTCGATCACCCTGCTGGGCGTTCGGCACGACGCCGGAGACGCCCGTGGTCCGCGTCACGGTGCGGCCCGGCCCCGGAGGACCGCCGCGTGCTGGGGTCGTTGCGTCGGCGACCTCCGCGGGACGGTTGATGACGTTCGACATCGTCGCGATCCACACACCGGCGGGGCAGACATCCGACATCTGAGGCAGGATGGGCCCGTGATCATCGACGCTCACCACCACCTCTGGGACCCCGCCGACCGGCCGTACCCGTGGATGGCGGACGACGGGGTCGCCGCCCTCCGCCGACGGTTCGACGTGGACGACCTGCGCACCGCGACGGCGGACTCCGACGTCACCGCGACCATCGTCGTGCAGGCGGCGCACGACCCGGGCGAGACGGCCTTCCTCCTCGCGCAGCCCGCGCCCGTCACCGGGGTCGTCGGTTGGGTGGACCTGACGACACCGGACGTCGCCGACCGGCTCGCCGCCCTCGTCGACGACGGGCGAGCGGGCCCGGCGCTCGTCGGCATCCGCCACCAGGCACACGACGAGCCCGACCCGGGATGGCTCGCCCGACCCGATGTCGTGCGGGGCGTCCGCGCGGTCGCGGCAGCAGGCCTCGCGTTCGACATGCTCGTCCGCGCCCGGGAGCACACTGCGGCACTCGCCCTGGTGGACGCCGTACCCGAAGCCCGGTTCGTCCTCGACCACGCCGGCAAGCCCGACATCGCAGCCAGTGACGCCGGGTGGCAGCAGCGGATGGCGGACTACGCCGCCAGACCGAACGTCGTGTGCAAGCTCTCCGGTCTGCTCACCGAGGCAGGACCCGACTGGCGTGAGCGTCCGGTCGCCCGGTACGCCCGCGAGGTCGTCGAGGTCTTCGGCCCCGACCGGACGGCGTTCGGATCGGACTGGCCGGTGTCCACGCTCGCAGCCCGGTACTCGGCGGTGCTCGGGACGACCCGGGACGCGCTCGCCGACCTGACGGACGACGAGCGCGACGCCGTGTTCCGACGGACGGCCGAGGCGACGTACCTGGCACCTCGGGGCATACAGACATAGGATGTCTGTGTGGCGCAGCGTAGCGCCGTTCGACGAGAGCGAGGAACGATGCAGTTCGCACGACTTGGCCCAGCCGGTTCGGAGATCCCGGTCGTCATCGACCCCGACGGCACCGTGGTCGATCTCCGCCCCCTCACCTCGGACATCTCGGGGGCGTTCCTCGCATCGGAGCCCGGCCCCGACGAGCTGGTCCGCCGAGCCAGGGCAGCCGGCGACCTCCCGACGATCCCCTCGGACGACGCCGCTGCCCTCCGCCGAGGTGCTCCTGTCGCCCGCCCGGGGAAGGTCGTCTGCATCGGTCTGAACTACCGCGACCACGCGGCCGAGACGGGCGCCGAGATCCCGACCGAGCCGATCGTGTTCATGAAGGACCCGTCGACCGTGGTCGGACCGGACGACGAGGTCCTGGTCCCCCGTGGCAGCACGAAGACCGACTGGGAGGTCGAGCTCGCCGTCGTGATCGGCCGGACCGCGCGGTACTGCGCGTCGGCGGACGAAGCCGCCGCGTGCATCGCCGGCTACACGATCGCCCACGACGTCTCGGAGCGCGAGTTCCAGCTCGAACGCGGCGGGCAGTGGGACAAGGGCAAGTCGTGCGAGACCTTCAACCCGCTCGGCCCGTGGCTCGTCACGCCCGCCGGGCTCGCGGACGCAGGCCTCGACCCCGAAGGCCTCGGTCTGCGACTCTCCGTCAACGGCGAGGTCCGGCAGGACGGCACCACCGCGGACATGATCTTCCGCCCGACCGAGGTCGTGCGGTACCTGTCGCAGTTCATGGTGCTGCACGCCGGGGACGTCATCAACACCGGCACCCCGGCGGGCGTCGCGCTCGGCAGCGGGGCGCCCTACCTCCGGGCCGGCGACGTCGTCGAGCTCAGCGCGGACGGCCTCGGGACCCAGCGGCAGACGGTCGGTGCCGCATGAGCGCCACGGCGAGCCACGAGGGCATCCGGGCGATCGTCACGGGTGGCGCGTCGGGCATCGGTGCCGCGATCGCCGAGGCCCTGCGGGAGCGCGGCGCGACCGTCGCCGTGCTCGACCTGCAGGCGGACGGTTCCGACCTGTCCTTCCCGTGCGACGTGTCGTCGGACGAGAGCGTCCGGGCCGCGGTCGCCGCCGCCGCGGAACGGCTCGGCGGGCTCGAGGTCGTCGTCAACAACGCGGGCATCGGCGCACAGGGCACGGTCGAGGACAACCCGGACGACGAGTGGCGTCGCGTGTACGAGGTGAACGTGCTCGGCGCCGTGCGGGTGTCCCGTGCAGCACTCCCCCACCTCCGGGCGTCCGGGAGCGCGAGCATCGTGAACACCTGCTCGATCGCCGCCACGGCCGGCCTGCCGCAGCGAGCGCTCTACTCCGCGACCAAGGGCGCCATCGCCGCGCTCACCCGCGCGATGGCTGCCGACCACCTGCGCGAGGGCATCCGCGTCAACGCCGTCAACCCCGGCACCGCGGACACCCCGTGGGTCGGGCGCCTGCTGGCGTCGGCCCCGGACCCCGACGCAGAGCGGGTCGCACTGGAGGCCCGGCAACCGCACGGTCGACTCGTCGCACCGGAGGAGGTCGCCGAGGCGGTCTGCTACCTCACCAGCCCGTCGGCCCGGTCGACCACCGGCGTCGACCTCGCGGTCGACGGCGGGATGCAGGCGTTGCGGCTGCGCCCCGCGTGACCGGCCGGGAGGCGCGGCTATCGTCGTCCTGTCGGGTCGCGTCCGCGACCCGGTCGAGCAGGAGGTGGTGACGTGGCGTCGCTGACCGACGATGCGATCGCACGCATCCAGCAGATGATCGTGAGCGGCGAGCTCCAACCGGGCCAACGCCTCCCGCCGGAGAAGGAACTCAGCGAGTCACTGGGCCTCTCACGGAACAGCCTCCGCGAGGCCGTGAAGGCACTCGAACTCATCCGCGTGCTCGACGTCCGACGTGGCGACGGCACCTACGTCACCTCACTCGAACCGACCGTGCTGCTGGAGGCGGTCTCGTTCGTCGTCGACATGCACCACGACCGCTCCCTCGTGGACCTGCTCGAGGTCCGGCGCATCCTCGAGCCCGCCTCCGCCGTGCTCGCCACCGCCCGGGCGTCCGAGCAGCAGATCGACGAGCTCGCGACGCTGATGGAGGCCGTCGACGACTCGACCGGCGTCGAGGACCTCGTGTCCCACGACCTGCTCTTCCACTCCACGATCGCCACCATCGGCGGGAACCAGTACCTGTCCGGGCTGCTGGACGCCCTGTCGAGCAAGACCGTCCGGGTGCGGGTCTGGCGTGGTCTCACCCAGAACGGTTCCGTGCAGCGCACCCTCGACGAGCACGCCGCGATCGTCGACGCGATCCGCCGCCGGGACCCGCAGCTCGTGCAGTCGCTCGTCGTCGCCCACGTCGAGGGCGTGGAGCGGTGGCTGCGCCGCTCGCTCGAATGACCGAGACGACCGGGCTGCCGCCGTTCAGGCGCTGAGGAGGCCCGCCGTCCGCAGGTCGTCCCAGAGCTCCTCGGGCACGACCGCGGCCGCGCGCTCGGCGTTCGACCGCACCTGCTCGGCGTTCTGCGCTCCGAGGGCGATCGCGCGGACCGCAGCAGCGCGGCGGGGGAAGGCGACGGCGGCCTCGGGCAGCGAGACCCCGTGCCGTTCGCACACCTCCGCAACCGCGGTCGCCCGCTCCACGAGGTGCGCGGGCGCCGTGGCGTAGTCGTAGGTGGCCCCCGGCGCCGGGCGCGGCGAGCTCAACAGGCCGGAGTTGTACACGCCCACCGCGACGACGTCGACGCCGAGCTCCGCGCACCGCTCGACCAGCGCGGCCGCCGGCTGCTCGAGCAGCGTGAACCGGCCGGCGAGCATGACGACGTCGCACAGCCCGGTCTCGACCGCGGCAGCCAGGGCCTCGACGGAGTTCGACCCGACCCCGACCGCTCGCACGACACCCTCGTCGCGGAGGTCGGCGAGCGTCGGCAGCGCCTGGGTCAGGCCGTCGGTGAGCGAGTACACGTCCGGGTCGTGCAGGTAGGCGATGTCGACGTGGTCGAGGCCGAGCCGACCGCGCGACTCGTCGAGCGACCGCCGGACACCGGACGGCGACGGGTCCCACTGCCGCACGGTGTCGTCCGGCACCGCGAACCCGCCGGAGGCCAGGTCGTCCCCGCCGCCGCGACCGGGCACGAGCAGCCGGCCCACCTTGGTCGACACGAGGTACTCGTCGCGGGGACGACCGGCGAGCGCCGCACCGAGCCGGCGTTCGGACAGCCCGAGGCCGTAGTGCGGCGCGGTGTCGAACCCGCGGACCCCGACCTCCCACGCCGCATCGACGGCGGCCCGGGCGTCCTCGTCGGTGACCTCGCGCAGCAGGTTGCCGATGCCGGCGCCGCCGAACCAGAACGGCCCGCGGTCCGACTCGACCGCGCTCACCGGTCGGCCTCGTCCCTCGCGGCGACCGCCGCGACCGCCGCGACCGCTCCGTCCACCTGCGCGGCGAGCGACCAGACCCGCGGCACGCCGTCGTCGCTGCCGGAGTAGTCGTCGGCGGCCTCGAGCAGCGGGTTGACGACCGCTTGCCACTCGGCGTTCACGGGGTCGTCGGCGAGTGACCGACGCATCGCCCGGTAGTCCTCGACCTCGATGAGGTGCACCAGGTCGAGGCCGTCCCGCCAGATCGTCCAGTCGTGCACGCCCGCCTCGCGGAGCCGTGCCGCGAGCGCGGGCGGGACCGTGGCGTGCACGCTGTCGTACGCCGCCTCGCTGCCGGGCCGCAGCCGCGTGCGCGAGAGGATCCGCTGCACTAGTCCTCCTGCAGGAAGAGTTCGACGACCGGCACTGCGACGTCCGGACGGACGATCGGGAGCGTGAGGGTGAGGGTGCCGGCGGGCTGCCCACCGAGGCCGGTGTTCTGCGCACGTGTGCCCGGTGGGATCTCGCGGTAGCGCACCTCGGACGCATCGTTCAGGAGCTGCGCGTACACGACCTTGCCGGCGAGGTCGGGCAGGTGCACGTGTTCGAAGGGCCACGTGAACAGGTGCAGGTAGAGCCGGTTCCCGCGTTGCGTGTAGACCGTGCCCGCCGGGGCCCGGAAGGACGACGGTCCGGCGCCGTACACGGAGCGCGCGTGCTGGTGCATCCACTCCCCGATGCCGGCGAGCGCGCGCCGTGCGACCGGGTCGAACTCCCCGCGGCCGGTCGGTCCGACGTTGAGGAGCATGTTGCCGTTGTTCGAGACCCCGTCGACGAGCATCCGGACGAGCAGGTCGACGCTCTTGACGTCCTGGTTGTCGCGGTCGTAGCCCCACGAGCCGTTGAAGGTCTGGCACGCCTCCCACGGCACCGGGACGCCGTCGACCTCCATCGGCTTGTCCGGCTGGTACTGCTCGGGCGTGACGATGTCGCCCGGGATGTCGAGGCGGTCGTTGACGATGATGCCCGGCTGCAGCCGCTTCGTCAGCGCCATCAGCTCCTCGGACCCCCAGTCGTCGCGGCCCTTCCCGCCCCAGCGGTCCTCGTGGTCGTTGTCCCGGTACGAGAAGTCGTAGAAGAGGTAGTCGATCCGGCCGTACCCGGTCAGCAGCTCCTCGACCTGCCCGTGCAGGTACTCCCGGTACCGGGCCATGTCCCGGCCCTCCTGCAGCCGGGCGATCTCCTCGGGGCTGTCGTCGCGGCGGGGGTGGACGCCGTCGATCGTGAAATCCGGGTGGTGCCAGTCGATGAGCGAGTGGTAGAACCCGATCCGGATGCCCTCGGCCCGGAACGCGTCGACGAACTCGCGGACGATGTCACGGCCGAAGCGGGTGTTCGTCGCCTTGTACTCGGTGAGCTGCGAGTCCCACAGCGCGAAGCCCTCGTGGTGCTTCGTCGTGAGGACGGCGTACTTCATGCCGGCCTCGCGTGCCCGACGCGCCCAGTCGGTGGGGTCGAACAGGTCCGGGTCGAAGTGGTCGAAGTACTTCTGGTAGTCGTCGTCGGTGATGCGCTCGCGGTTCTTCACCCACTCGTGCCGGGCCGGGAGCGCGTAGAGCCCCCAGTGGATGAACAAGCCGAACCGATCGTGCGTGAACCACGCGGGCAGACCGCCCGCGTCGGTCTCGGTCTGCGGTGCAGCAGGTGCGGTGATGGTCATGAGGGCCAGTTTCCTTCCAGGGGGACGAACCAGGGACGAACGAGGACGGACGGGAGGCGCGGCGCGCCTCGACGGGGTCGGCTACCTGCCGCCGAGGCCGGAGGTGACGATCCCCCTGACCAGGTGCTTCTGCAGCAGGACCAGCAGGATCACGGTGGGCAGCATCGAGATCACCGAGGCGGCCATCACGAGGTTCCACTCCGAGCCCTGCTGGCCGAAGAACTGCTGCAGGCCGAGCGGGATCGTGCCGTGCGCTTCGACGTCGTTGACGACGACGAGCGGCCAGAGGAACGAGTTCCAGTAGGAGATGAACGAGAACACCGCGAGCACGGCCATCGTCGGTCGCGCGAGCGGCAGCATCACCGACACGAAGGTCCGGATGGCCCCGGCGCCGTCGACGCGGGCCGCGTCGTCGAGCTCCTGCGGCACGGTGAGGAAGAACTGTCGGATCAGGAACGCGCCGAGTGCGGTGAACGCCCACGGGACGATGAGCGCCTGGAACGTGTCGACCCATCCGAAACCCTGCATCATCACGTACATCGGGATGACGAGCACGTCCTGCGGGATCATCAGCGTGACGAGGAACAGCATGAACACCGTGTTGCGTCCCCGCCAGCGGAGCCGGGAGAACGCGTAGCCGGACAGCACGGCGACGGCGACGTTGATCGCGGTGCCCGCTGCCGCGACGAGCACCCCGTTGAGGATGAAGCGTGCGAACGGCAGGTAGGTGAACGCCTGCACGTAGTTGTCCCACTCGAGCGATCGGCCCCAGAGCGTCGGCGGCGTGGTGAACACCTGGTCGGCCGGCTTGAGGCTCGTCGCCACCATGTAGACGAGCGGCGAGACGAACAGCAGGGCCACGAGGCACAGCAGCGCGTAGCCGATCGCGTGCCGGACCCGCCCGGGTCGCGGCGCGGCAGCGGTGCGCGGGATCGCTCGCGGGTTGACCGTCCGGTTCGACGTCGTGAACCCGCGTGTGCGGGTCCGGGTCAGTTCACTCATAGTGCACCCACCGCTTCTGTCCGAGGAACTGGACGGCCGTGATCCCGAGGATGATGACGAACAGCACCCAGGCGCCGGCGGAGGCGAGGCCGAGCTGCTGGTTCTGGAAGCCCGTGTTGTAGATGTACTGCACGAGGGTCTCCGTGGCCGTCCCGGGTCCGCCCTTCGTCAGCACGAACGGCTGGACGAACACTTGGAACGAGGTGATGAGGGTCATCATCGTGGCGAAGAACACGGACGGCGAGATGAGCGGGAACTTGATCGCCCAGAAGGTCTGCCACGCGTTCGCGCCGTCGAGCTGCGAGGCCTCGATCTGGTTCTCCGGCACTGCGTCGAGCGCGGCGGAGAAGATCAGCATGTTGTAGCCGAAGCCCTGCCAGACGCTCATCGCGACGATCGCGAGCATCGCCCAGTGCTCGTCGGCGAGGAAGTTCGGCGCGTGCACGCCGACGGTCGACTGCAGCGACGCGTCGATCGCGCCCCCTGGCTGGTAGAGCATGCGCCAGACGACGACGTTCGCGACGATCGGGGTGATCGTCGGGATGAAGAACAGCACGCGGAACACGTGCCGCCCGGCGATGCGCGGCGTCAGCCACGCGGCGAGCCCGAGCGAGACGACGAGGTTGAGCGGTACGTAGAGCACAACGAACAGGGCCGTGTTGAGCGTCACCGTCCGGAACACCGGGTCCTGGAACAGCCGCGCGTAGTTCTCGACGCCCGCCCAGCTGCGTTCGCCGAGCATCGGCCAGTTCATGAAGCTGACGACGAGCGACGCGATGATCGGGAACGCCGTGAAGACGACGAGGCCGATCGAGTGCGGCGCGGCGAACGCCGCGCCCCACCAGGAGCGTCGGCCGACGGCGCCGGCGACGTCGCCCTTCCGGCGTGGGGTCGTCCTGCCGGTCGCGACGGCGGTCGCGACGGCCGGTACGGCCGGTGGGTCCTGGATGGTGGTCATGCGACGACCTCCTCGTCGTTCACGCGGTCCTGATCCGGTGGATGGGGCGGACGGGAGGCGGTGCTTGCGACGCGAGCACCGCCTCCAGTCCGGCGGTCGGAGCGCTGGCTACTGGGTGCCGAGCTGACCCGCGATGGAGGACATGGTCTCCTTGCCGGAGGTCTGCCCGTTCACCGCCTGGAGCGCGTACTGCGTGAACAGCTGCGAGAGCTGGTCGCTCTGCTTGTTCCCGAGGAGCGGCGAGGACTTCGCGAGGGCAGCCTTCAGCGCCGGTTCGGCACCGTCGATGCCGGCGCTCGAGTACCAGGCGCTCTGCGCGGCTGTCCGCCCCGGGAACGCGCGTCCTTCCTTCGCGAGTTCGGTGAGGACCTTCTCGCTCGTCATCGTCTGGACGGCCTTGAACGCCTGCTCGGGGTACTTGCACTGCTTCGACACGCCGAAGCCGGAGCCGGCCGCGAAGGTCGACGGGCCCGACGTCCCGGACGGCAGCGTCGTCACGCCGAGGTCGAACTCGACCTTCGCCTTCTGGCTGATGAGCGACCACGGACCGTCCGTGTACATCGCGACCTTGCCGGCCGCGAAGTCGTTGCTCGACTGCGAGCCGTCGGACGACGCCTGCGAGGCGTAGCCCTGCTTCACCAGGCTCGCGAGCCAGTCGAGACCGTCGGCGAACTTGCTGTCCGTGGCATCGATCTTCCCCGAGCTCGTGATCACGCGACCGCCGTTGTAGCCGTAGATCATCGATTCGAGGTTGAGGTCGGTGACGGTCGACCCGAACATCGTGACGCCCTTGGCCTTGAGTGCGGCGCCGGCCTTCTCGAACTCGTCGACGGTCCAGCCCGGTTCCGGTTCGGCGACCCCGGCCTTCTCGAAGACGTCCTTGTTGTAGAACATCATGATGGGGCCGGTGTCGTACGGGAGCCCGTAGAGCTTGCCGTCGACCTTCATCCCGTCGAGCGCGGTCTGGTCGAAGGCGGAGAGGTCGACCCCGTCCTGCTTCGCCAGGTCGTCGAGGGGCAGGAGTGACGACGTGTAGTTCGCCGTCCGGAGCGACTGCATGCTCACGACGCACTGGGCACCGCCGGTGGTCAACTGCGTGCTGAGCTTCGTGAAGTAGTTCTCGAACGGTGCGCCCTGGATCGTCAGGGTGATGCCGTCCTCGGACTTCACCGTGTCAGCGACCTTCTGCCACGCGGCCTTGTCCTCCTTCCCGGCGATCCACATGGACCAGGTCAGGGCGTCCTTCGACTGGCTGCCGCCGGCACTGCTGCCCGCGGAACACCCGGTCAGGACGAGGGCTGCTGCGGCCGCGGCCGCCACCCCCGCGATGAGTCGTCGTCGTTGCATCGGTCTCTCCACTCCGTCGTGGTGATGGTGTTCGGTGGCGTCGATCAGGCGACCCGGGCGGCGTCGCGGACCGGCATCGCCGGCGCTTCCATCGCCCAGATCGGTCCGTCGGGGTAGGTGTACGCGTCGAGGGACTCGGCGAGCATCTCGGTGCCCGCGCCCGGTGCGGACGGCGGCCAGTAGCGGCCGTCGTGGACGTCGACCGGTGTCACGAAGTGCTCGTGCAGGTGGTCGACGAACTCGATGCACCTCGTGTCCAGGTCCCCGGTCAGGGCGACCGCGTCGAACATCGACAGGTGCTGGACGGCCTCGCACAGTCCGACGCCCCCGGCGTGGGGGCAGACCCGGACACTGTGCTTCGCCGCGAGGAGCAGGATCGCGAGGTTCTCGTTGACGCCGGCGACCCGGGTCGCGTCGATCTGCAGGACCGACATCGCCTCGGCCTGGATGAGCTGCTTCGCGATGACCCGGTTCGCCATGTGCTCGCCGGTGGCGACCGGGATGGGCGCGATGCGACGGGCGATGGCGGCATGGGCGAGGACGTCGTCGGGGCTCGTCGGTTCCTCGACCCAGGCGATGTCGAAGGGGCGGAGCCGTTCGATCCACGCGACCGCCTCGTCGACGTCCCACCGCTGGTTCGCATCGATCGCGATGCGGATGTCGGGACCGACGACCTGCCGAGCGATCCGCATCCGTCGGACGTCTTCCTCGACGTCCGCACCGACCTTGAGCTTCACCTGCGCGAACCCCTCGTCGACGGCCTCACGGCAGAGCCGGGCGAGCTTCTCGTCGTCGTAGCCGAGCCACCCCGGGGTCGTGGTGTAGGCCGGGTACCCCTCCCGCTCGAGCCGACGCCTCCGCTCGGCCCGGAGCGGCTCGGCCTCGCGGAGGAGCGCCAGCGCATCGGACGGGGTGATCGCGTCGGTGAGGTAGCGGAAGTCGACGAGGTCGACGAGTTCCTCGGGGGTCATGTCGGCGAGCAGCGCCCAGAGGGGCTGTCCCGCCCGCTTCGCCTTGAGGTCCCACAGTGCGTTCACGACCGCGCCGATGGCCATGTGCATGACGCCCTTCTCCGGGCCGAGCCAGCGCAGCTGCGAGTCGTGCACGAGGTCCCGCCACGTCCCGCCCATGTCGGCGAGGAGCGCTTCGGCGTCGCGTCCGACCACGTGCGTCCGCAGGGCCGCGATCGCCGCCTCCTGGACCTCGTTGCCGCGACCGATCGTGAAGACGAACCCGGTGCCGACGTGTCCGTCGTGCTCGTCGGTGCTGAGTTCGACGTAGGCGGCGGAGTAGTCCGGCGCGGGGTTCATCGCGTCGGACCCGTCGTGCTCCCGCGAGGTCGGGAACCGGACGTCCCGGACGTGCAACCCGGTGATGCGGCTCATCGTGTCTCCTACCCGTTCGATCGCCGTCGACCGAACGAGGTCATCAAAACATCGGATGTCTTTCTCGTCAAGCCTCGTTATGTGGAGTCGCTTGCCGTTTGCGTCCGCCATTCATAGGATGACTCCATCGCGCACCGCAGCGCGGTCGAACGGAGACGACCATGGACCGAACGCGCCCGCAGATCGAACGGCGGCTGCCGAGGGTTCGGGACTTGGCGCCGTTGCTGCAGTTCAAGAAGCCCACGCTGCCGGGCCGGCGGCAGCGGCTGGACTCCGCGCTGACGATCTGGGACCTCCGAGCGATCGCTGCCCGGCGCACCCCTCGTGCGGCGTTCGACTACACCGAGGGCGCCGCGGAGGCCGAGATCAGCCTCGCCCGGGCACGGCAGGCGTTCGAGGACATCGAGTTCACCCCCGCGATCCTCCGCGACGTGTCCCACGTCGACACGTCCCGGGACGTCCTCGGGGCGCCGACCGCGCTGCCGTTCGGGATCGCCCCCACCGGCTTCACCCGCATGATGCAGACCGAGGGCGAACGCGCCGGCGCACGCGCCGCCGGACGCGCCGGCATCCCGTTCTCGCTGTCGACGATGGGCACCACCGCCATCGAGGACGTCAAGGCCGCGAATCCGCATGGCCGGAACTGGTTCCAGCTCTACATGTGGAAGGACCGCGACAAGAGCATGGCGCTCGTCGACCGGGCAGCGAAAGCCGGGTTCGACACGCTGCTGGTCACCGTCGACGTCCCCGTCGCCGGCGCCCGACTCCGCGACAAGCGCAACGGCTTCTCGATCCCGCCGCAGCTGAGCGCCCGCACCGTGCTGAACGCGATCCCCCGGCCGTGGTGGTGGTTCGACTTCCTCACCACCGAACCCCTCGCGTTCGCGTCCCTCGACCGCTGGTCCGGCACCGTCGGGGAGCTCCTCGACCACATGTTCGACCCCACCGTCACCTACGAGGACCTGGCCTGGATCCGGGACCAATGGCCCGGCAAGGTCGTCGTCAAGGGCGTCCAGTCCCTCGACGACGCCAAACGGTTGACGGCGATGGGCGTCGACGGGATCACCCTGTCCAACCACGGCGGCCGGCAGCTGGACCGCGCACCCGTGCCGTTCCACCTGTTGCCGTCCGTGGTGAAGGAAGTCGGCGCGGACACGGAGGTGCACCTCGACACCGGCATCATGTCCGGCGCGGACATCGTCGCCGCCGTCGCGCTCGGTGCGAAGTTCACGATGGTCGGCCGCGCCTACCTCTACGGGCTCATGGCCGGCGGCGAAGCCGGCGTCGACCGCATGATCCAGATCCTGTCCGAACAGATCGAACGCACCATGCGCCTGCTCGGCGTCGCCACCCTCGACGAACTCCGACCCGGACACGTCACCCAACTCCAACGCCTCACACCCATCCCACGCTGACCCGGTGGCCCGGTGACCCGGGGGCCCGGTGACCCGGTGACCCGGTGCCCCGGTGAACCGGCGCCCCGGTGACCGGATCGTGACCCGTACCGCCGGCTGACCGTGGTGTCATGGGGCGCATGGGGTGGAGAACGACGCGGACGGTGACGGTGGCGGCACTCGTCGTGGCGCTCGGGGTGTCGAGCGCGGGGTGCTCCGCGGTCAGCAGCAGCGCGGGGTCGTGCGCCGGAACGGAGATCCGTCTCGGTGACTCGGACCTCCGCCCCGGCGGGCAGGTCACGCTCAGCGTCGACTGGATGTGGCAGACGTGCGAGGACACCGGCGGGACGCCTCGCGCCTCGGATGACGTCGCGGTGACGATCACGCCGGCCTCGACGGGGCGGGCGGTCGTGCTCGGGCGTCCGACGCCGGAGGGGTCGCGCTTCCGGGTGGCGGGTCGGTTCGAGCTGCCCGACGACCTGCCGTCGGGAGACGCCGTGCTCGGGGTGCACAGCACGGTCGGGGACCGCGCGGGCGCGGACGTTCCGGTGACGATCGCCGCAACGGGCTGAACCGGTGCGGGACCGGACGTCAGCGGTACACGTCGTGTCGGTGTCCGATGGTCAGGACGAGCACGACCAACCGATCATCAAGGACCTCGTAGACGATCCGGTGGTCCCCCACGCGGACACGCAGTTCTCCGGGTCTGCCGACGAGTGCGGTCATGCCGGGCGGACGTGGGTTGGTCTGCAGGAGGACGAGCGCGGCGAGGATCCGGCGCTGCACCGGTCGATCGAGCTTGCCGAGGGTCTTCGCGGCACGTTTCGTCAACTCGACGGCGTACCGAGGTGGTGCAGCCTCAGTCAAGCTCGATCCCGAGCTCCCGCGCGACGTCCGCGAGCGGCAGCGTCTCCGGGTCGTCCTCGAGCTCGGCGCGGACAGCGTCGACCGCGGCTCGGTCGATCGCGTCGTCCAGCGCGGCGAGCGCCCGGTGCGCCAGGTCGGCATCGAGGACGACGACCTGTTCACGACCGCGGATCGTGATGCCGACGGGCTCGCGGTGTGCATGGTCGAGGAGGTCGGACCACCGCTGTCGAGCCTCACTGGCCGGGAAGGAGTACATGTACGGATCGTACGATCCGTACGTTTCGTACGTCAAGGTGTGGCATCAGGCGTCGAGGAGGTCCTTGCTCCGGACCACGGTGGCGAAACTGCCGTCGAGCGCGGCCAGGAACGCCGCGTGGACCGACGCGCCGGGGACGGTCGTGTCGCCGAGCGTGAGGTCGGGGGCGGCGCAGGCGTCGGCCACCACCGTGCACGCGAAGCCGAGCTCCGAGGCGGCGCGGGCGGTCGAGTCCACACACATGCTGGTCATCATCCCGACGACGACCAGGTCGGTGACGCCCCGGTCACGGAGAAGCCGCTCGAGGCCGGTGCCGATGAAGCTGTTCGGCTCGTGCTTCTCGACGACGGTCTCGCCTGCCCGCGGTTCGACATCGGGGTGGAAGGCCACGCCGGGCGTCCCGGGCACGAAGAACCCGGCATCGGGATCGGTGGCGGTGTGGAAGACGTGCACGACGTCCTCGCCGGTCTCGCGGAAGTGGCGCAGCACGGCGCCGGCGGCATCGGCGGCTGCCTCCGGCTCGACGAGCGGGAACGCTCCACCGGGGAAGTAGTCGAGCTGGACGTCGATGAGGAGCAGCGCACGGGTCATGCCCCGATCATGCCCGTCGGGCGCCCGGTCCGTGCCGGGTGCCCGACGGGTCGGCGAACCGCGATCAGCCGACCGTGAACGGGGCGCGACGACCCGCACCCCACGCCCAGTGCAGGAGCGCGACGCCGGACTGGTTCGTCACCGCGAGCGACAGGTGTTTCCCGGACCCCTGGATGGTGGTCAGACTGTAGGTGTCGTCGGTCCGCAGCCCTGGCCAGTACACGGCGCCGAGGTGCCGCTCCCGGGCGATCGTCGTCACCGTCTGCAGGAACGCGACCGAGTTGTCGGCGTCGGCGTTGCCGGTCGTCGCGGACCCGCGGTAGTCGATGCCGGTCGTCATCGGGACGCCGAACTCGTCGAGCACGGTGCGGGCCGAGCAGGCCTGGTCGCCCAGGCGCGACTCGAAGTCGGCGGCCCACCCGGCGGCGTCGTGCGTGCCCCAGAAGCCGTAGTAGTGCTGCGAGACGTAGGTACCGGCGAACGCCGGCGCAGCACAGACCGCGTCGACGTGGTCGTTGTAGCCGACCCCGCTGACGAACACACGGTCACGCGGGATGCCGCGGGCGGTGTACCGGTCGACCCAGTCCGTCGCGACCTGGATCCACTGGTCGGCGGTGTACCCGAAGGGCTCGTTCATCGGCTCGAAGTACACGCCGCGGTCATGGGCGTAGGTCGTGGTGAGCGTGTCCCACATGGCGGTCCAGGCAGCCGGGTCGTCCACGCGCCCGTCCTTACTCGCGCCGTCCCCTTCCCAGTAGCCGAGGACGACGCGGAAGCCCTCGTGCCGGGCGGCGTCGATCGCGCCCTTGTACGAACGCCACCAGGCGGTGCCGACCGAGGAGGGGTTGACCGGTATCCGGACGGTGTTCGCGCCGAGGTCCTTCCGGAAGCCACGGATGATCCGCTCCGATGTCCGGTAGACGGTGCGGTAGTCGTCGCTCGTGGCGAGTCCGGACAGCACGACCGGGCCGTTCGCGTAGTTGTCGCGAGGGTCGGCCCAGTTGACGCCGTGGAACTGCGTCGGGTCGAGTGCGGGTGCGGGCTTCCCGTGTGCGGCGGTCGCGGCCGCCGGGGCGGGTGCCCCGGTCGCGACGGCGGGGCTCGCGAGCGCGAGGGCGGTGGCGCCGGCGAGTGCGGCGAGCGATGCGGTGAGGAGTCGTCCCCGCCGGGTGGTCGGTGCGTGCATGTGTGCGTGCTCCCTGTCTGCTCCGTTGCAGCGGCACGGCGTCGTCGCCGAGCCGGAGTCGATCGTCACCCGCGGGTCCCTTCCGCCATGGCAACGTCAACATGCACGAGCGTTCCACCGCTTCGTCGAGGTGTCAACGCTCCTGCGGGCCCGTTCAGTCGACGGATGCGCTGCGTCGACGACGGGACGTCGCGGAGCGCGGCGGCACGCTGCGCAGGTGGTCACGCACGACGCCGAGCACCCGCCCGAGGTCCTCGACGTCGTGCGGGCCGATCGCGTCGAACACCAACTCACGGAGGAGCGCGACGTGTCCGGGGAAGACTGCGCCGAGCTTCGATCGCCCGGCGTCGGTGAGGGTGACCATGACACCCCGTTCGTCGTCCGCCGCCTGCCCGCGGGCGAGGAGCCCGGATCGCTCGAGCAGGCCCACCTGGTAGGTCAGACCGCTGCGGCTGATCACCACGCCGTCGGCGAGTTCGGTCATCCGCCGACTCCCACCGGGGGCGTCACCGAGGGTGGCGAGCAGCTGGAACTGCACGTGACTGAGGTCCCCGGCGTCGCGGAGCTGCTGCTCGACCGCGTGCCGGACGAGGTTCCCGACCTCGATCAGGGCGAAGTACGCCGCGAGCTCACTGGCGTCGAGGGTCGTGCTCGGTTCGGATCCGGACATGACTGCATCCTACCTGTTGCTTCGAATTCGAAGCAGTGGTACCGTCCTCGCCAGATGCTTCAAATTCGAAGCAGATGACGCTCCACCAACGAAAGGGCAAGATCATGCGAGCAGCGCGTTTCCACGAGGTCGGCGGTCCGGAGGTCCTGCGGATCGAGGACGTCGATCGTCCGACGCCGGGTGCCGGTGAGGTCCTGGTGCGGGTCGCCGCGTCGGCCTACAACGCGGCGGACAACGGCATGCGGGGCGGCTTCCTCCCGATCCCCGTCGTGCTCCCGCACGTCCCCGGGTACGACGTGTCGGGCACGGTCGAGCAGGTCGGGGACGGCGTCACGGACCTCCGGCTCGGTGACGCCGTGATCGGGTTCCTCCCCATGGAGCGGGACGGCGGCGCCGCGGAGTTCGTGGTCGCCCCGGCCGAGTCGCTCGTCCCGGCACCGTCGGGCATCTCGCTCGCGGACGGGGCGGCACTGCCCTCCGTGGCGCTCACCGCATGGCAGGCGGTCTTCGACGAGGGCCGGCTGACCGCCGGGCAGCGACTGCTGGTCGTCGGAGCCGGCGGGGTCGTCGGGAAGTACGCCGTCCGGCTCGCGGAGCGCGCGGGCATCGAGGTCGTCGCGACGGCGAGCCCGCGCAGCGCCGACGCAGTGCGCGCGGCCGGTGCGGACGTCGTCGTCGACCACACCACCGAGGACCTCCTGACCGCGGTCGACGGGCAGGTCGACGTGCTGCTCAACCTCGCCCCCCTCGAGCCGGAGCGGTTCGCTTCCCTGGTCGCCCTGGCCCGCGACGGTGGCACGGTCGTGAGCACGACGGCGTTCATCGCCACCCCCGGCGACGAGGACCGCGGGGTCCGGGCGGTCACGGTGTTCGTGCAGCCGGACCGGCAGCGCCTGACCGAACTCGTGCGCCTGGTGGACACCGGCGAGCTGGACGTCGAGGTGACGCGGCGCATCCCGCTCGCGGACCTGCCGGCACTGCACGCCGAGGGCGCCGCCGGTCGCATCGCCGGCAAGGTCATCGTGCTGGCCGACGGCGACGGCTCCGCAGCGCCGTCCGCCTAGGGTGGGGACGTGAGCGACGAGCAGGCACGGGCAGCGCTGGCGACGGTCGGTCGGGAGACCACCGCGCCGCTCGTGCCGACGCTCCCGACCCTCCGCTCACCCCGGCGCGCCGCCGTCCTCATGCTCTTCGGCGTCCTGGACGACCACCCGAGCGACCGCCGCGCGTCGGCGCCGAGGGTCTCCGACGACCTCGACGTCCTGCTCCTCCGGCGCGCGGACACGCTCCGCGCCCACCCGAGCCAGGTGGCCTTCCCCGGGGGTCGGATCGACGCAGGCGACGCCGACGCCGCGGACACCGCTCTCCGCGAAGCGCACGAGGAGACCGGGCTCGACCGGACCGGCGTCGACGTCCTCGGGGTCCTCCCAGCGGTACCGCTCGCCCACTCGAACCACCTCGTCGAGCCGGTGGTCGCATGGTGGCGCGCACCGTCGCCCGTCCGGGCCGTCGACGAAGGCGAGTCGGCCACGGTCTTCCGGGCCCCGGTCGCCGACCTGCTCGACCCGGCACACCGTGGTGTGACCGTGATCCGGCGGGAGGGTCAGGAGTGGCGCGGTCCGGCGTTCACCCTCGACACGGCACACGGGACGGAGACCGTGTGGGGCTTCACGGCGATGCTGCTCGACGCACTGTTCGACCGACTGGGGTGGACGGAACCGTGGGACGACCGGGCCGTCATCCCGCTGCCAGCGGAACGCTGACCACGGGAGGGACGGGGAGCGACAGCGCGAGCGGCTCCGACCGGACCTCGTCGAGCGCCCGGGCGACGGCACCGAGCACGACGACGTCGGCTCCGAGCCTCGAGGCGACGAGCTCCGGGACGGGGTCGTAGTCCCAGCCGGCGAGGTGCACGCGAGCCCGTTCGAGCACGGGCCCGACGGCATCCGCGATCGCGCCCGCGACGACGACGCGGTCGATGTCGAGCAGGCTCGCGAGGACGACGCTCACCCGGGCCAGACGGTCTCCGAGCCGGTCGACGACCTCGACCGCGACGGGGTCACCGAGCGCTGCGGCCTCGAACAGCCGCTCCGAACCGTTCCGCCCGGCGAGCAGCGACCCCGCCGGGACCCGCTCGGCGGCCTCCGCGACGAGCAGGCGCGCCGTCGCGCCGATGCCCTCGGGCGATCCCACCCCGTCCACCAGGTCGAGCACGCGCATCTCCCCCGCGCCGCCACGGGGACCCCGCAGCAGGAAGCCGTCGACGACGATGCCGGCACCGAAGCGCTCGCCCGACAGCAGCGCGGCGAACGAGGCGTCCCCCGACGACGGTCGCTCCGCGAGTGCGGCGAGGTTCGCGTCGTTCTCGACCACGACCCGGCCGGACCCGGCGAGCGAGGCGAACCCGGGGTTCATCCGGTCCCAGTAGCCACCGTCCCGGGGCGAGACCCCCCGCCCGTCGACCGGTGCCGGGATCCCCACGACCACCACGAGCACCCGGTCGGGATCCACGCCGGCGTCCGCGACCGCCGAGGCGACGGCGTCACGGACGGCGCCGAGCCGGACGTCGACGTCGAGCCCGGTCTCGCCGAGCGAGGCTACTGCGCGACCGACGACGGTGCCGCGGAGGTCCGCCACGGCGACGGACACCCGGTGCTGCCCGGCATCGACGCCGACGACGACCCCGGCGCGGTCGTCCAGGGCGTAGCGCCGTGCAGGTCGACCCTTGTGGTACTCCCCCGCCGCCCGGGCGTCGTCGAGCGCCCGGAGCCAGCCGAGTTGCACGAGTTCACCGCACGCCGCGAGCACCGTGGACCGCGTGAGCCCCGTCGCACCGATGGCCTCGGTCGCCGTGAACGCCGACGAGTCGAACGCGTACGCGAGGACGACCTCGGCACTCGATCGACGGGACGGCTGCATGCCCGCACCCTACCGCGACACGAGTTGCTTGCGCGATTAGATTTTGTCGCTAGATTTAGTCCTGCGAGTCGGCACCGGAGCCGGCCCGCGGCGCGGAACGGCAGGGACGCCGGGTCCGCGCGGACGGAGACGACGTGCAACCACACGCCACGAAGGGGACGGCCGCCGCGGTCAGTCGCAGGTCCTTCCTGCTCGGTGCCGGCGGCATCGGTGCGGGCCTCGCGCTCGCCGGGTGCGCCCCGCTCGGGTCCTCGAGCTCACGCCCCGAGACCATCACGTTCTACGTGTCGAAGCCCGAGGTCATCGGCTACTTCGACGACGTCATCGCCAAGTTCCACGACAGCCAGTCGAAGATCCGCGTCATCCGCGACTCGACGTCGAACATGTCCGCGAACTTCGTCCGGAACCGGCCGCCGGACCTCGGGTGCCTGAACTACAACTACGCGATGGTGTCGTTCGTCGAGCACGGTGCGCTGACCGACCTGGGCGACCTGCCCGAGAAGGACACGATCAACCCGGACCTCTGGCCGCTCATGCGGCAGACCGCCGACCACCCGGGTCGGACGAGCGTGCTGCCGTACTCGGTGACCGCCGCCTCGGTGATCTACAACAAGCGGATCTTCGCCGATCAGGGCATCGAGGTCCCGACCACCTGGAGCGAGTTCCGCTCCGTGTGCGAACGCCTCACGAAGGCCGGCATCACCCCGATGTACGGCACGTACAAGGACAACTGGACCATCGCCCAGGGCATGTTCGACTACTCCGTCGGCGGCATGCTCGATCTGCAGGAGACGTTCGCGGCGCTCGACCGCGAGGGCACCCAGGTCGGGAAGGGCTCCCGCGTCTCGTTCGAGAAGGACTTCGCCGCTCCCGTCGACCGCATGGTGGACCTGCTGCAGTGGCACCAGGAGGGTGCCGCCAGCCGCGGGTACGGCGACGGCAACCTCGCGTTCGCGCAGGGCAAGGCCGCGATGTACCTGCAGGGGCCGTGGGCGCTCGGCGAGATCGCGAAGTCGAGCAAGGACATCGAGCTCGGCACGTTCCCGTTCCCCGCGACCGACGACGCCGGCGACAACAAGGTGCGCGTGAACGTCGACCTCGGGCTCTGGATCCCGGAGGCGTCCCGGAAGCAGGAGGCGGCGCGCGAGTTCCTGTCGTTCCTCATGAGCCCGGCGGTGAACGACCAGTACAACGCCGACAACAACGGCTTCGGCGTCCGGAAGGACTCGCCGCCGGCGTCGAACCCGGCGCTCCGCGGCATGCAGGACTCGTACGACCAGGCGAACTTCTACCTGGGTGCCTCGCAGCTGATCCCCGCAGAGATCCCGGTGGCGAACTACCTGCAGTCCATCGCCTTCGGCGGTGCCCCCGCTCCCCAACTCCGCACCCTCGACGGCGACTGGGCGCGTCTCGCGCTCCGCACGGCCGCGTAAGGAGACGACCTTGGCCACCACGACCACAGAATCCGTCACGACGGCGGGCAGCCGCCGACGGGGCGGAGCCGCACCGCGCCTCCAGTCCCGACGAGGCGCCGGGCGCACCGGACTGCGCACCGGGCGCAACCGCGTCGACCCGCTCTTCCTCGTCTTCCTGGTCCCCACCCTCCTGCTCTTCACGCTGGCGATCACGCTCCCCGCCGTGATGGGCATCGTGCTGAGCTTCACCGACTCCGTCGGGTTCGGTGACTTCCGGTTCATCGGCCTGACGAACTACGTCGCCGTGTTCTCCGACCCGGCGATCCTGCAGGCGTACCTCTTCACGACCGGCTTCTCGCTCGTGACGGTCCTCGTCGTCAACGCGCTCGCGTTCCTCCTCGCGATCGCCCTGACCTCGAAGATCCGCGGCAAGATCGCGCTCCGCGCCGTGTTCGTCCTGCCCATGGTGATCTCGGGCATCGTCATCGCCTACGTGTTCTCGTTCCTGTTCGCGAACAGCCTGCCGGCGCTCGCGACCACGCTCGGCTTCGCCCCGCTCGAACAGAGCATCCTCGCGAACCCGGACCTGGCCTGGGTCGCGGTCGTCGTCGTGACCGCGTGGCAGGCGATCCCGTCGACGCTCCTCATCTACATCGCCGGGGTGCTCTCGATCCCGGCCGAGGTGTACGAGGCGTCTGCCCTCGACGGCGCGAGCGCCTGGCGGCAGCTCGTGTCGATCACGGCGCCGCTCACCGCGGGCTACATCCTCATCAACCTCATCATCGGGTTCAAGAACTTCCTGAACTCGTACGACATCATCGTCGGCCTCACCGACGGCGGCCCCGGCACCTCGACCACCAGCGTCGCGATGTCGATCTTCAAGGGCTTCAACGGCGGCGACTACGCCTACCAGATGGCGAACGCGACGATCTTCTTCGTCATCGCGGTGGTCATCGCCGTGATCCAGCTGCGGGCGACCCGCGGGAAGGCAGCGCTCTGATGACCATCCAGGCACCCCTCCAGCCGGGGACCACCGCGACCGGTACGATCCGCTCCGTCGACGCCGACCGCAACGCCGGACGCCGTGGCGAGCGCGCCAACTGGCCCGTCACGATCGTCCTGGTCCTGTGCGCGCTCTCCGTGCTCGTGCCGCTGTACGTCACGATCACGATGGCGTTCAAGACCACGTCCCAGGCGGTCGACGGCAACGCGTTCTCGCTGCCGGCGCCGTTCAGCGTCGACGGGTTCGTGCAGGCGTGGCAGCTGACCGACTTCCCGCGGGCGTTCGGCGTCTCCGTGCTCGTCGCGGCGATCACCGTCGTCGGCACGATCCTCCTCGCCTCCTTCACGGCGTTCGCGATCGCACGGAACTGGGAGCGCCGGCTGTTCCGCTGGTCGTTCTTCTACCTGCTCGCCGCGATGTTCCTGCCGTTCCCGGTGCTCGCGCTCTCGCAGGTGAAGCTCACCGGCCTCGCGCACCTCGACAACCCGATCGGCGTCGCGATCCTGCACGTCATGTTCCAGCTGTCGTTCAGCGTGCTGCTCTTCACCGCGTTCCTCCGGTCGATCCCGGCCGAGCTCGAGGAGAGCGCGCGCATCGACGGCGCGAGCACGGGCCAGGTGTTCTGGCGGCTGGTGTTCCCGCTGCTCGCGCCGATGAGCGCCACGGTCGGGATCTTCGCGTTCCTCGCGTCGTGGAACGACTTCGTGATGCCGTCGCTCATCACGTCCGACCCGGCGCTGCAGACGCTGCCGGTGCTGCAGCAGATGTTCCAGACGCAGTTCAGCAACAACTACAACGTGTCGTTCGCCTCGTACCTGATGGCGATGGCACCGGCGATCATCGTCTACCTGTTCACGCAGCGCTGGGTGATGGCCGGGGTCACGCAGGGCGCGATCAAGTGACCGGCTCCGCCGACACGACCCACCCCGAACCCGATACCGAAAGGCCCCTCGTGACCGACGTGCTCGACCCCGAAGTCCAGCCCGCAGCATCCACCGCCGACGCGACCTGGTGGCGCCAGGCGAGCGTCTACCAGATCTACCCGCGCTCCTTCGCGGACGCGGACGGCGACGGCATCGGCGACCTGCCCGGCGTGACCGAGCGGGTGCCCTACCTGGCGTCGCTCGGCGTCGAGGCGGTCTGGCTCAGCCCGTTCTACCCGTCCGCCCTCGCCGACGGCGGCTACGACGTCGACGACTACCGCGACGTCGACCCGCGCCTCGGCACGCTCGACGACTTCGACGCGATGGTCGCAGCGCTGCACGGCGCAGGCATCCGCGTCATCGTCGACGTCGTGCCGAACCACACGAGCGACCGGCACGCGTGGTTCCGTGAGGCGCTGGCCGCTCCGGCGGGCTCCCCCGCCCGTGACCGCTACGTGTTCCGTGACGGCACCGGGCCTTCCGGTGAACAGCCCCCTGCCGACTGGGTGTCGATCTTCGGTGGCCCGGCCTGGACCGCGGTCGGCGACGGTCAGTGGTACCTGCACAACTTCGCGAAGGAGCAGCCCGACCTCAACTGGGCGAACCGCGAGGTCCGCGACGACTTCCTGCACACGCTGCGGTTCTGGTCGGACCGCGGGGTCGACGGCTTCCGCATCGACGTCGCGCACGGCCTGGCGAAGGACCTGCCCGAGGGGCCGCTGCCCACCTGGGCCGAGGTGCTCGCGAGCCCGAAGGACGGGCAGCACATCCTGTGGGACCGCGACGACGTGCACGAGATCTACGCCGAGTGGCGGAAGGTCTTCGACGAGTACACGCCGGCACGGACCGCGGTCGCCGAGGCGTGGGTCGCCGCCGACCGCCGCGCCCGCTACGCCAGCGCCGAGGGGCTCGGGCAGGCGTTCAACTTCGACCTGCTCGAGGCCGACTTCGACGCCGCGCAGTTCCGCACGATCATCGAGTTCAACCTCGGTCTCGCGGAGCAGTCCGGATCGTCGACGACGTGGGTGTTCTCGAACCACGACGTCGTCCGGCACGCCACCCGCTACGCGCTCCCGGCCCGGAACGGCGCCGAGGAGAAGCAGGGTTCGGCGTGGCTGCTCGCCGGCGGCTCCCAGGACGACCTCGACCGGGACCTCGGTCTCCGCCGTGCCCGGGCCGCGACGCTGCTCGAACTCGCGCTCCCAGGGTCCGCCTACCTGTACCAGGGCGAGGAGCTCGGCCTGCACGAGGTCGGCGACATCCCCGACGCCGAACGACAGGACCCCGCGTTCTTCCGGAACCCGGGCGTCGACGTCGGCCGTGACGGCTGCCGCGTGCCGATCCCGTGGACCCGACAGGGGTCGTCCTTCGGCTTCGGCGCGGGCGGCTCGCACCTGCCGCAGCCGGCCTGGTTCGCGGATTCCTCGGTCGAGGCCGAGGACGCCGACCCCGACTCGACGCTGAACCTCTACCGGAAGGCCCTCGGGCTCCGCGGCCAGCTGCAGTCCGAGGAACACCTCGAGTGGCTCGAGACCGGCCGCGACGACGTGCTCGCGTTCCGCCGTCCGAACGGGTGGACGAGTGTGACCGTGTTCGGCGACGAGCCGTACGACCTCCCCTCCGGCGAGCTCCTGCTCGCCTCCGCGCCGGTGGCAGACGGCGCACTGTCGGGTGTGGGGACGGCCTGGTTGCGGTCCTGACGGAACCAGGTGACGGACTGGAGGCGCGGTGCGGTCAGGCACCGTCCTCCCTCGCAGGCTCGGTCGGCGCGCCCGGCGCAACGCTTCGCGTTGCCGCTGAGCCGGGCGCGCCAGTCCGTCAGGCGGTCGCGTCAGCGGTCCGCGTCCGGCGGGCCCGCGATCTCCCGCAGCGCCGCGAGGTGCGCGCGCCATGCCGCCCGCCCCGCTCTCGTGAGCGTCAGCGACGTGCGCGGTGTCTTCCCCACGAAACCCTTCGACACCGCGACGTAGCCGGCGGCCTCGAGTGCGCTCACCTGCTTGCTGAGCGCCGAGTCGGTGACCTCGACGGCGTCCCGGACCTCGCGGAAGCCGAGCGTGCCGGCGCGGTCGAGCGCGGCGACGACCGAGAACCGCACCGGGTTGTGCAGGAGGTCGTCGAGCCGGTGTCGCGGGTGCGCCCCGTCGGTGGTGGTCACGATCGCGACTCCCACGCCGCGCAGGCGATCGCGACGACGAGGACGGCACCTGAGGTGACGGCGGACCACAGCACGGAGCCGTGGACCCACGCGACGACGGCGATCGCGGCGCAGTACGTGACCGCCCAGGCCGCGATGTACGCCGTCCACCGGCGCCCGCGGGCGAAGGCCGAACGGCCGCGGATGGCGATCGTGAACCAGAGCACGAGCGCCGTGACGACCGTGATGGTGCCGAAGTACGCGGCCCCGAAGGCACGCCCGGTGCCGAGGCCCATCGCGAAGGTGCCGAGCGACGTCGTGGCGCCCAGCGCCACGATGAACGCCACGTAGGGCCACCGCACGGCATCGTGTGCGCGGCGGGAGAGTCGGTCGGCCTGCGTCAGCAGTGCGCGGGCCTCGGACGGCTGGATCTCGGTCATGGGTTCCCCTCTCTGTTCTCCATCCTCGCAAGTACTTTCCACATTGGCAAGTACCGGTCGTCGAGCGAGCGCCGGTAGGGTCACGTGCATGAGTGGGGCGAGCATCGAGGTACACGACTTCGTCATGCGGTTCGGGGACCGCACGGTCGTGGACGGGCTGTCCTTCGACGTCTCCCCCGGCGAGACCTTCGGCCTCCTCGGCAGCAACGGCTCCGGCAAGACCACGACGATCCGGGCACTGCTCGGCATCACGACGCCGTCGTCCGGCTCGCTCACCATCGACGGACACCCCTACAGGCCGGCGACCGGCGGCATCGGCTACCTGCCCGAGGAGCGCGGCCTCTACCGCAAGGAGTCCGTCATCGACGTGATGACCTACTTCGGGCAGCTCCGTGGTCTCGGGCGCGCCGAGGCCGCCGCGTGGAGCACCGAGTACCTGGCACGGGTCGGGCTCGCCGACCGCGCGAAGCTCCGCGTCGACAAGCTCTCCGGCGGCCAGCAGCAGAAGGTGCAGCTCGGCATCACGATCATGGACCGGCCGCGCCTGCTCATCCTCGACGAGCCGACGAAGGGCCTCGACCCGGTGAACCGTCGCCTGCTGCTCGACCTGGTCGACGAGCGGAAGGCCGACGGCGCGACGGTGGTCCTCGTCACGCACCACATGGACGAGGTCGAGCGGCTCTGCGACCGGATCCTCCTGCTCAAGGACGGCACGGCGGCCGCGTACGGGTCCATCCCGGACGTGCAGGACGCCTTCGGCGGCGCCGTCGCGAAGGTCGGCCTCGACGGCCCGGTGCCCCCGTCCCCGCTCTACCGTCTCGCCCGGCACGAGGGTCACGTCGCCTACCTCGTCCCGACGCGTGCCGCCGCCGCGGACGGGTCGGACATCCTCGCCTCGTTGGTCGGTGCCGGGGTCCACGTGACCGGCTTCGAGATGCGGCGGATCCCCCTCGACGAGATCTTCGTGCAGGTCTACGGGCACGACGCCGGCGAAGACCTGGTCGCCGACGAGCCGCGGCAGGGAGCAGCAGCGTGAGCCGGCTCGGGACGGTCGTGCGGTTCGAGTTCGTCCGCGCCGTCAAGAAGCCCGCGTTCTGGATCGGCACCCTGGCGCTGCCCGTGGTGATCGTGCTCGTGACGCTGCTCGTCGGCCTCGGGCAGTCGGCCGGCGCGGACTCGGTCGTGTCGAACAGCTCCGCGACGAAGACCCCGTTCCGCTACGTCGACCACTCCGGACTCGTGTCCGAGCAGGTCGCCGCGAAGTGGGGTGGGACCCGCTCCACCGACGCCGCGGCGGACCGCGCGGCAGTCCGTGCCGGCCGGCTCGACGCCTTCATCGAGTTCCCCGAGTCACCCGCGACCGCACCGATCCGGGTGGAGGCCGCCGACCGCGGACTCTTCGGCAACGGGCGGTACTCGTCGCTCGCGGAGCGGGTGGTCGAGCAGAGCGTCGCGGCCGCGGTGGACGACCCGCAGGCCGTGCAGCTCCTCCGCGACCCGCCGGACACCACGGTGACGACCTACGCCGACGGCGCGGTCGCCCCGGGGTGGTTGTCGGTGCTGCCGCCGGCGCTGTTCGCGGCGGCGTTCTTCGGGCTCGTGATCCTGCTCGCGGCACGCATGGTCACCGTGGTCGTCGAGGAGAAGGAGAACCGGATCTCCGAGATGATCCTCACGACGGTGACCGCCGGGGACCTCATCCGCGGCAAGGTCATCGCCATGCTGCTGGTCGGGCTCGTCCAGATCGGGGTGTTCCTGCTGCCCGGGCTCGTGACCTTCGCGGTCGCGCTCCCCCTGTTCGCGTCGCGACTCGGCGGGATCGTCGTCGACCCCTGGCGGATGCTCGTGGGTGCACTCTTGCTCGTCGGCGGGGTGCTGCTCGCCTCCGGGCTGTTCGTCAGCGTCGGTGCCGCGGTCCCGTCGATCAAGGACGCCTCGTCGCTGCAGTCGGCCGCGATCTTCGCCCTGATCATCCCGGTCTACGCGGTGTTCTTCGTGGCCACGAACCCGACGTCGCCGGTCGCCGCGTTCTTCACGTACTTCCCGACGTTCACCCCGGTGACCGCCATGGTGCGGAACGCGGTGGGATCGCTCAGCGTCACCGAGTCGATCGTCTGCATCGTGATCGTCTACGTGGTCGCTGCGGCGCTGCTGTGGTTCGCGCAGTACCTGTTCCGGCACTCGGTCGCGCAGTACGGGTCGAAGGTGACCCTCAAGCAGATCGCGTCGTGGCGTCGCGGACGGCCGACCGCTCGGTGACGCTCGGCGGCGAGACCGGAGCGTCACCCTGCGCCGGAGCGGGCGCCGCCGACCCGGCTTGCTGCGCGGGCGCGTCGTCGAGGTCCCACGCCGGCACCTCGCGCTGCCGCCAGCCCTGCCGCAGCGTGCGGACCGCCCGGTCGTACTCGACGAGGACGTCGACGTGCGGGCGCACGAGCATCTGGATCTGCAGGCCCTCGTAGACGGCGAGGAGCTGGGTCGCGGCGACGTCGGCCGGGACCACCGCCTGCTCGACGTCGGCGTCGAAGTCGCGCTGCAGGCCTCGCGTCAGGTTGCCGACGTACTCCTCGAACCGCTTGCGGAACAGCTCCGCGAACCCGGTCTCCGCGGCGGCGATGTTGATCACGCCCGCGAGCACCCGGACGAGCCCGGGGTCGGCGACGTCCTCGGCGAGGGTCATCCGGAGGTGCTCGATGGTGCAGCTCGGTTGCACGGTGCGTCGCGTTCCCCGGAGCTGGGTCCAACGGTCGTAGGTGACGAGCAGCAGCGCGTCCCAGGTCGGGAAGACGCGGGCGACGGCGTCGAGGGGCACCCCGGCCACCTCGGCGACGACGGCGGCGTCGACCTGGTCGAACGGGTGCAGCCGGTAGGCGCGGATGGCGCCCCGGACGATCCGCTCCGCGAGCGACTGTTCGTCCTCGAGCGCGGCCGCGTGGTTCTCGGTCATCCGCCCATTGCACCCGAAGAGTGAGCAGATGTCTGCAACCCGACCGGGGGTGTCGCGGTGACCGGTGGGGAACGCGCGGTCCGTGGCGGATCCGAGCCGTGCCTCCCGGCCGTCAGCCGACCGTCACCGGCGCCGCTGACGGCCGGGTGCGCTGCCGCATCCAGACGAAGAATCCGGTCAGCGTGAAGACGCCGTAGAAGACGTACATCAGCCCGGACGCGTAGTAGCCGGCCGAGAACAGCAGCGGGACGCCGACGAGGTCGACGGCGACCCAGATGAGCCAGAACTCCACCCACCCCTTCGCCATGCCGTAGGTCGCGAGGAGCGACCCGACGAAGATCCACGCGTCGCTCCAGACCGGCTCGTACGAGCCGAGGGCGCGGAACAGGGGGGTCAGGAGCGCGGTGCCGCCCACCATGCCCAGGACGAGCAGTCCGCGGGTCCGCCAGGAGGCCCAGCTCGGGTCGATCACGGTCGTCGCCTCCGCAGGACGGTGCGTCCAGCGGTACCAGCCGTACACGCTCACGACGATGAACATCACCTGGCGGCCTGCCTGGCCGAGCAGGTTCACCGGGTTCGGGGTGTCGAAGAGCGACCCCATGAAGACGGTGAAGAGGAGTGCGTTGCCGAGGATGCCGACCGGCCACGCCCAGACCTTGCGGCGCATGCCCCCGAGGGCGCTGAGCAGGCCGAACACGTTGCCGATCACCTCGCGCCAGAGCACGGTCTGGTCGCCGATGACGATCTGCGCGTCGAACAACCACCGCACGATGCCCATGGGCCCTCCTCGTCTCCGGTCGGTGCAACGGTAGGGGGTGCGGGCGCATTCCAGCGGCCGTGCTGCTGGTGTGACGGCCGCGTGCGGCGTCGCACGGCACCCGGCGCCCGGCCCGCGGGGCTACGCTCGGGAGCCGTGACGGACGGAGTTGCTCGGGCGAAGGCGCTGCTCGCAGAGGCGACACGGGCGCTCGACGGAGCCGACGCTCGTGACGAGGCCCTCGGTGAGTACGTCGAACCGAGGGCGCTCCTCGGCATCAGGCGCGATCCCACGATCCGCTCGCTCGGCCGGGTGTGGCGGGTCGGCGCGCTGCTGCTCGGCTCCTCCCCCGAGACGGCCGGGCAGGTCTGGGCGACCGGCCGCATCACCCGCGTCACCGAACCGGGCCGGTCGCAGTTCGTGTCGGTGTCGGCCGAGGTGCGCCGGGCCTACCGGGCGGCAGCGCAGAAGGGGCACTTCGCCCCGGGTGACACCGTGAACCACAGCGCGGCACCGATACCGCTCGACGAGACGCTGATCGGGTCGGACGGGGTGCTCTTCGTCGAGGGCGATGAGCCGTTCGTCCGGTGGTCCCCCACGGCGGGCGACGCGGTGCCGCTCGAGGGGTACCTCGCGGACCGGGTGGCGTTGCTCGTCGACCCGCCGAAGGGCGCCACGGACTGAGCGCCGCGGGCACGGGCGACGAACCGCGGGGACTACAGCGAGAAGCCGCCGTCGGACGTCAGTACCTGCCCCACCACCCAGCTGCCGGACGACGTCGCCAGCCACGCGATGAGCTCGGCCGGGTCCTGCGGCCTCCCGACCCGGCCGAACGGCGTGCTCGCGAGGTACTCGTCGAGCCCGTCGAGCGACCGGTCGGTCGTCTCCGGGTCCATGTAGCCCGTGTTGACCGGCCCGGGGTTGACCGTGTTGAGCACGATGCCGAGCTCGAGCAACTCCTTGGCGACGGTGGCGGTGACCCCGGCGAGCGCGGCCTTGCTCGCGGCGTAGGCGACCTCGCCGATCATCGCCCCGTGGATCTGTCCCGAGGTCATCCAGAAGACGTGTCCCTGCGCCTCGGCGTACGGTCCCGACCCCGCGATGCGGTCGCCGGGGCGCCGCTGCGTCTCGGTCCGCGGTGCCCGGCGTCGGGCGAACTCGGCGGTGAGCAGGAGCGTCGCCCGGGTGTTGACCTCCCAGAACGCGCTGAGCCGCTCGGGGGTCATGTCGAGGATGCTGCCGTCGTCGCCGCTCTTGGCGTGGTTGCAGACGAGCACGTCGAGGTCGCCGGTGAGCGCAGCTGCCGTGTCGATCAGCGCCGGGATCGTGGACGGGTCCGACAGGTCACCCGGGAGGTCCGCGAACCGGGCGCCGTCGGTCAGGTGCTCGCGGAGGCCGGCACGGACGGCGTCGAGGTCGTCACCGCCCCACGGCAGGTCGAGGTCGTGGGGGCGGTGGTGGTGCACGACGATGCTCGCGCCGAGGTCGGCGAGCTTCGCGGCGACGGCGAACCCGATGCCGCGGCGGCGCGAGACACCGGTGACGAGGGCGGTCTTGCCGGCCAGGGGCAGAGACGGGTGCCGGGGCGGGAGGGTGGAGGGCACGCTGAACCTTTCGACGGCGCCGAGCGGCGCACGGGTGGGAGTCGGGGAACGGTTCAGCGGCACTGCATGTCCGTCACCCTACACAGCGCGCGCCACCCGCGGAGTCGCCGTGGAGTCGGGGGACGCCCCGCGCCGGGCTCCGGGCGCTCGCGTACCGTCCGGCGCATGACCGACCAGCGCCGCCGCCTGATCCTCCCCGGCCAGTACGGCCCGGACTTCGACGACGGCGGCCCGCTCCTCGTGGTCGAGGCCCGCGAGTTCTTCACCGCGCGGCCGATGCACCGCGCGAAGGCGCACCTCTGGTTGAGCGCGCTCCGGCACCGTGTGCAGGCGCTCCGGGACGCCGGCGAGGGCGACCGGGTCGAGCACGTCCAGGTCGAGACGCTGAAGGAGGCCCTCGTCGGTCGCAGCGACCTCGAGGTCGTCGACCCGCCGTCGCGGACGCTCCGCGCACAGGTGCGGCACTGGGGCAAGGGCACCGAGGTGCTGCCGAGCCGCGGGTTCGTCACCGACGAGGACGAGTTCGCGGAGTGGGCCGCGCAGGGCACCGGCCGCTTCCGGATGGAGGCGTTCTACGAGCGGGTGCGCAAGCGCGAGGGCTGGCTCATGCGCTCGGACGAGCCGGTCGGCGGGAAGTTCAGTCTCGACGACCAGAACCGCGAGTCGCCGCCGAAGGGCGCCACGACGCTCGGCCTCCCCGAGCCGTGGTGGCCCGGGGAGGACGAGGTCGACGAGGAGGTCCGGCGGGACCTCGACCGGTGGGAGCACGACGGGCTCGCCCGGTTCGTCGGGGCGGACGACCGACGCCGCTTCGCCGTGACCCCTGAGGAGGCACACCACGCCCTCGACGACTTCGTGCGCACCCGACTGAACGACTTCGGGCCGTTCGAGGACGCCACGCTCACGAACGACTGGACGATGGCGCACTCGCTGCTGAGCGTGCCGATGAACCTCGGCGTGTTGGACCCGCGCGACGCGGTCGAGGCTGCGCTCGTGGCACACCGCGACGACGACGCACCACTCTCGAGCGTCGAGGGGTTCGTCCGCCAGATCGCCGGGTGGCGCGACTACGTGTGGCACCTCTACTGGTGGTTCGGCGACGACTACGGTGCGTCCGAGAACGCCCTCGACGCACACGAGCGGCTCCCCCGCTGGTGGCAGGAGCTCGACGCATCCGACATCGACGCCGCCTGCCTCCGCACGGCGATCGAGGGGCTGCACGACCACGGCTGGCTGCACCACATCCAGCGGCTCATGGTGCTCGGGAACTTCGCCCTCCAGCGCGGCTACGACCCGGTCCACCTGACCGAGTGGTTCACCGACGTCTTCGTCGACGGCACCGACTGGGTGATGCCGGCGAACATCATCGGGATGTCCCAGCATGCGGACGGCGGGATGGTCGCCACCAAGCCGTACGCCTCCGGAGGGCGCTACATCGACCGGATGTCCGACCACTGCGGCGGCTGCCGCTACGACCCGACGAAGCGGGTCGGCGAGGACGCCTGCCCCTTCACCGCCGGGTACTGGGCGTTCCTGGCGCGGACCGAGCCCGCCCTGCGCCACAACAACCGGATGGCGCGTCCGCTGCAGCAGATGCGGAAGCTCTCGGACCTCGACGAGGTCATCGCCCAGGAGGCGCGGCGCGGCACCCCCTGACGGCCCACCTCGACCAGGCGCGCCGTCGCGGCGGGGCCGACCCGCGCCTCCAGGCAGGAGCCCTGCCGCACCCGGAGCGCTGTCGCGCTGTCGCGGGCTCCCGATAGTGTCGGGGACGTGAGCAACGAGGCATTCGACGAACGGTACGAGCTGCGGACGATCGCGCCCGCACTCGACGAGCAGGGGACGCCCACGGACGAGACGGACGCGTGGATGCGCGCCGTCGGCCTCGGCTTCCACGAGACGCACCCGAAGCCGGAGCACGCCGCCACGGCGGTCGCCGAGTACGCCGCAGACGACCAGACCTGGCTCGGTGCGTACGTGCGCCGTCCGCTGCCCGGCTCCGTCGACGAGACGTGGCCCGCCGGAACCTTCGCCTGGTTCCGCAAGGCCCTGAGCTGGGGCGACGGCTCGACGGTCGACACGCAGGCGATCTCCGCCGTGACCGTCCGGCCGACCGAGCGGCGCCGGGGCATCCTCCGGGCGATGATGACGCACGCGCTCGAGCAGGGCGTCTCCGAGGGGTACCCGATGGCGTCCCTCACCGCTTCGGAGGGCACGATCTACCGGCGCTTCGGCTTCGGCTGCGCGATCCGCGAGCGGGCCGTCCACGTCCATCGTGCCCGGGCGCTGCCGCTGCTCGCGCCGACCTCCGGTGTCGTCACCGTCGTCACGCCCGAGTGGCTCGAGGCGGGTCCCGCGCGGGACGTCTTCGCCCGCTTCGACGCCCGCACCCCGGGCTCGATGGTGCGCAACACCGGCACGTGGCCGGTCGCCCTCGGCCTGCGCGGGTACGACGGCGAGCCCGCGCGCGACGTCCGGGCAGCGGTGCACCGGCCCGAGGCGTCCGGGGACGTCGACGGCTACGTGACCTGGCGGGTCACGGAGGGCCACGGCCGCGACGACGACACCGTGCTCGAGGTCGTCGACCTCGTCTACGCGACCGACGAGGCGTACCTGTCCCTCTGGGAGTTCCTGCTGTCGATCGACCTCAACGACGTGGTGCGGTACCGCCGCTCCCGCCTCGACGACCCGATCGTCGCGGCGCTCGGCGACAACCGCGCCCACGACGTCGACCACGAGGAGGACCACGTCTGGCTGCGCGTCCTCGACGTCCCGGCCGTGCTCGGGTCGCGGCCGTACGCCGTCGACGGGTCGCTGACGCTGGCGGTCGACGACGCCCTCGGCCACGCCACCGGCACCTACCGGCTCGACGTGGTCGACGGTCGCGGAACCGTCACGCGCACGGACGACTCCCCCGTCGACGACGCGGACGTCCGACTCGACGTCGCCGACCTCGGTGCGCTGCTCATCGGGTCGGTGTCGCCCGTGACGCTCGCCGCCGCCGGACTCGTGCGCGCCGCCGACCCCGCCGCGGTCACCCTGCTCCGCGCGATGCTCCTGCCCGCCCGGACGCCGCACGGCATCACGTACTTCTGATGGCCGGCGGAGCGTCTCCGGCCAGGCCCTCCGATGGGCGGGCGGCCGGGCTGTCCGACGGGCGGGCGGCCGGGCCCTCCGACGGGCGGGCGGCCGGGCCATCCGACGGGCGGGCGGCCGGGCCCTCCGACGTCGCTCGGGCGGTGGCGCGGGCGCGGCAGGCGGTGGCCGTGCTCGCGAGTCCGACGCTCCGCTCCGCGGTCGTCGGCGACGGCGTGCTCGACGACCGGACCCGAACCGCGGTCGACGCCTTCGACTGGGTCGACGAGGACGGCCCCGACCGCGCGCTGCTCGGTTCGACCGCGCGGACGCTGCAGCTGCTGCAGGCACCCGCGGCCGCGCTCGAGTTCGACCGCATCGGACGCATGCCGCACGCCGAGGCCGAACGGGTCCCGCTGTCGCTGCGGATCGTCGGGATCGTGGGTGACCGCCTCGGGCGGGACCGCCCGGTCAGCGAACCGGTGCTGAACGCCGCCATCGCGATGTTCGCCGAGGACGTCGCGGTCGTCCGGCGTGACGCGGTCGACCACGGGCTGCTCGAGCGGACGGACGACGGGGCGGCGTACCGGTTCGCGCGCTAGGCGTCATCGTGCAGGGCGAACGGTGGCCGCCGCGTCCGGTTGCGCTGCGCAGCTTGAACCGTTTCACCGGATCCGCAACGACCCTGCAGAGACGAGGTCGGAAGGCCAGAACGGATGCGCACGATCGTGTTCACCAGCACCCACGCCCGAGCACACGCGCAGCAGCCCGCGCTCGTGGACCTGCTCTCGGCAGGACTCGCGGCGGCCGCGGGGCCGGCACGGGATGGAGCGCCCGACTCCCGATCGACCTACCGACGATTCATGCCCGTGGAGAGCCTCCGACCGTCAGTCGGCGGCGGCAAGCACAGTGCTCGACCCGCCGAGCGCTCGCCCAGCGGGGGGTCGGCAGGCCCGCGCCCGTCGTCACGCGCCCCTCGTGCCGGAACCCAGGCCGCCGGAACAGCCGTGCTGCCGCCTCGTTGCGGGCGTCGGTCATCGCGATGACCCGGTGCGCCGTCTGCTGACGGAACAGGGCGTCGACGAGGTGACCCAGTGCCTCCAGGCGGGTGACCACGACTGGAACCGCACGACGGCCGGATCACGGCGGTACGCCGTGAAGGCCGTCCGGTCGGCGGCGCCGAGCGGGGCGAGGACGAAACGGTCCGTCAGCAGCGGGAGGTCGAGCACGGTCGGCACGCTCCTGGACCATACTGCTCGGATGGGAAGAGCGAGGGGGACGCAGGAGCAGGACGGGCTCCGCTCCGAGCGGCTGCGGCTCCGGCCGTGGACCGTCGCGGACGCCGTGTTCCGCCGTCGGCTCTGGGCGGAACGCGACCCTCGTGTGCCGGCGGGTCGGCGTCTGACAGCGGACGGCAGCCCCTCGCTCGCGGACATGGAGGCCTGGATCCTCGGCTACGAGCCGGAGCCGACGCCGGGCCTCCTCGTCGTGGAACTGGTCGAGGACGAGGCCCCGATCGGGTACTGCGGCCTGGTGCGGGACAGCGTCGCCCGGTCCGGGGAGCCCGAGCTGGCGTTCGAGTTCCTCCGGACGTCCTGGGGCCACGGGTACGCGACCGAGGCCGCCCGAGCGGTCGTCGCTCGGGCCGCGGAGGTCGGCCACGAACACCTGGTCGCGACGGTGCGTGAGTGGAACACTGCGTCGCTCGCCGTGCTCGGCAAGCTGGGGTTCGTCGACACCGGCGAACGCGAGCACGACCCCGTGCACGGCAACTCCCACCTGCTCCGGGCGCGGCTCCGCTGAGCCGACGGGCGCGGCTCCGCTGAGGCGACGATCGACGCGGAACGCGGGACGCTGGGCTACCTGTTCGCGGTCTCGATCATCGCGATGACGTGCGGCGCAGTCCACCGCAGCAGGGCTCCGGACGGTGGAGCCGCCAGGTCCTCGCCCCAGACCGCCACGGCGGCACCCGACATCGGCCCGGCGAGGCGCGCACCGGAGTCGCCGTCCCAGGACCGCAGCGACCACTTCGCGCGGAGGTCGGCCACCGTGTAGGCGCTGTCGGCCTCGTCGAGGTCGGTCGGCACTTCGTAGAGGTAGTACGAGTCGTAGTTGAGGAGGTCGGTGCCCGCGGCGTACAGGTCGCTCGCCTTCGCGCGGCGCTGTCGGCGTTCCCGGCGTTCGGCGGGGTCCTCGGTGTCGCCGTCGAAGCTCCAGTAGGTGACGCGGATGCGCGGGTCGAGGCGCGCGATCGCGGCGCGGTCGATGCCGTCGTTCCACGCCCAGACCTCGCGGTCGCCCAGGTCCGCCGCCACGGCGTTCATCCACGCGACACGGCCGTTCGCGCTGACGTCCCCGCCCCACTCGTCGCCGCCGATGTGCACGGCCGTGCTCGACGGGAAGGTCTGCTCGACCTCCGCGTACAGGCTCGCGGCCAGCGCTGCGGCGTCCGGCGCGGTGGTGTCGAGTTCGCTCTCGCCCGCACGGATCCGATCGACCCACTGCGCACCGTGCCGCGCCTCGAGCAGGGCGAACGCGGCGGCCATGTGGCCGGGGGTGTCGACCTCCGGCACGATCGCGATGCCGCGCTGGTTCGCGTGGTCGGCGACGGTCCGCGCCTGGGCGACGCTGAGGAACGGGCGTCCGGTCACCCGGCTCGTCCAGACGCCGTCGTGGAGGTCGGCGTCCGCGAGCGTCTGACCGAGCACGTCGCTCTCGATGCCGACGTTCTGGTCGTCGGTGAGGTGCAGGTGGAGGAACCGCCCGCCGTGGTCCGCGAGGAGGTCCACGTACTGCTCGAGGAGCGGCACCGGGTAGTAGGCGCGCGCGACGTCGAGCATCAGCCCGGTCTCGGGACGGGCCCGGGGAGTGCGGGCGGTCGGGACGGTCGCGATCGACGAGCGGCACCCGGTCGCGGTGTACGCACCGGTGCAGGCGAGGACGGTGTACTTCCCGGCGGGGGCGCGGGAGGGCGCCGTGCGCGTCGACCGGACCGTCGTGCTGGCCCCGGGCGCGAGCGAACGCACCGCGACGCGACCGAGCGTGTACTTCCCGGAGCCGGCGGCGAGGTACAGCCAGGCGTCGAGTGCCGGCTTCCGCACGGAGGACGTGTTCTTCACCGTGAGCGCTGTGGTGACCCGAGTGCGGGTCGAGGTCACGGTGCTGTGCGCGGTGACCTTGGTGACCGCGAGCCTCGGGGCGGTGGACGTGCCGGCGGTCGCGGCAGCGCGGGCCGACGACGCAGCGACCGTGGCGCCCGCGGTACCGGCAGCGCGGACTGACGACGCAGCGACCGTGCCGCTCGAGGTCCCGGTCGCGCTGGCGGGCGACCCGGCGGCCGCACCGGCCACGACCACGCCGCCGACCCACACCGCGACCACGAGCCCGATGGCGACGGAACGCCGCACCCGGCGCCGCACCCGCGACCCGGCAGGTCCGGCCGACCCGTCCTGTTCGTCCACTCCCAGTCCCACGGCACTCCCCCGATCAGCCTCGATCGTACCGGCAGCGACGGCACCCCTGTGGCGCGGGCTCGCCGCGGGGTAGCGTGACGCCATGGCCAACGACGACGGACCGCCTCGCCGCGGCATCCCGGTCGTCCCGGTCGTCACCTTCGTCCTCGGCACCCTCGTCGTCGTCGCTGCGGGCCTCGGCGCGCGACCGGTCCTGACGGGTGCCCGGTGGTCCCCCGCCGTCGGCGTGGCCACCGTGGCCCCGGAGCAGCCGCCCGCGTCGGTGCCCGCCACCGACGAGCCGCAACGGTTCGGCGCACAGGCAACGCAGCACGTCGACGTCACGTGGCTCCTCCCCGTCCTGGCGCTGGTCGTCCTCGTCGTCGCGGTCCTCGTGGTGCTCCACTTCCTCCGGAACCGGAACCGCCGCGACCGCCTCGGCCCGATCGACGTCGGCACGCTCGCAGCGGACGTGCTGTCCGAGCCCTCCACCGCGGTCGGACTGCAGCGGATCCGGCGCGGGATCGACCGCGCGCTCGCGGTGCTCGCCGAACCCCGCGACCCCTCGGACGCCGTCACCGCGGCGTGGCTCGGACTGCAGGAGTCCGCGGACGACGCCGGCTTCCGTCGGGGGCCGGCGGAGACCCCGACGGAGTTCACCACGCGGATCTTCCGGCAGCTCGACGTCGACGAGACCGCCCTCGGCACCCTGCGCCGGTGCTACCTCGCGGTGCGGTTCGGTGGCGTCCCCGCCACCGCCGCCGACGTCGACGCGGTGCGTGCCGCGCTCCGGACGCTGCAGCGGCAGTGGGCCGCCGTCCCGACGGGTCGGCCGTGAACCCCCGCGCCACCGTCGGCGTGGTCGTGTCCGCCGCGGTCGCGGCGGCCGTCGTGTGGTTCTTCGGGGTCGGCGTCGTGCAGTCCCTCGCCGTGGGCGGCGTCGTCGCCGCCGTCGGCCTGACCTGGACCGCGATCCGTGACGGTGTCCCCGCGACCTGGCCCGTGCCTCCCGTCCGGTCCGCACCCGGCGCCCGACGGGAGCTGTCCGAGACCGCGTGGGCGCTGCGGTCGCGCGGCGGTGTGCCGGAGCGGGCGCTGGCCCGCGCCCGCGCGGTCGCCCGGCACCGACTCCGGACGCTGCACCGTCTCGACCTCGACGAGCCGCACGACCGGGACGCGGCCGAAGCGCTCATGCCGGCCGCGGTCGTCACGGTCCTGCTGCGTGAACGGGGGCCCGAGCTCGACCTCGCGACGTTCGCGAACGTCCTCGGGGCAGTCGAAGCACTCGACGACACGGACAGCCGGACCCCCGGACGCGCCGCGGCCGAGACCGGCGACGACGCGAGCGTCCGGCCCCCCGGACGCGCCGCGGCCGAGACCGGCGACGACTCGAGTGTCCGGACCCCCAGCCGTCCCACCGACCCGAGCGTCCGGACCAGCAGCTGTCCCACCGACCCGACCGCGACCGAGAGGCAGCCGTGACCGCGACACCACCCGAGGCCCTGCCCCCGCTGACCGTCACCGACGTCGCCGCCCGGGCGCAGGAGGTCCTCGACACCGTCGGTGCCGTCGTCGTCGGGATGCGGGAGCCGCTCGCCCTGGCCTTCGCGAGCATCCTCGCCGGGGGCCACGTCCTGTTCGAGGACGTCCCCGGGCTCGGCAAGACCCTCGCGGCCCGGAGCCTCGCCGCCGCCTGCGGCCTCGACTTCCGGCGACTCCAGTGCACCCCCGACCTGCTCCCCGCCGACATCACCGGCTCGTTCGTCTACGCGCCGGCCACCGCCGAGTTCGTCTTCCGACCGGGCCCCGTCTTCACCGGGATGTTCCTCGCCGACGAGATCAACCGCACGTCTCCGAAGACGCAGTCGGCGCTGCTCGAGGCGATGGCGGAGGGGCAGGTCACCGTCGAGGGCGAGGGCTTCCCGCTCCCCCGCCCGTTCCACGTCGTCGCGACCTCCAACCCGATCGAGTACGAGGGCACGTACGCGCTCCCGGAAGCCCAGCTCGACCGCTTCATGGTCCGGCTGTCGGTCGGGTACCCGTCGCGCGAGAGCGAGCAGCGCGTGCTCCTCAACCGCGTCGGCCGGCGGCACGAGGTCGCCGAGGTCCCGGCGGTCATCGACGGCTCCGACCTGCTGCGGATGCAGGCGAACGTCGAGGGCGTGCACGTCGACGAGGACATCGCGCTGTACTGCGTCGACCTCGCGAGCGCGACACGGGCGCACCGCGACGTCCAGGTCGGCGCGTCGCCGCGCGGCGCGCAGGCGCTCATGCTCGTCGGTCGGGCGCGGGCGGTGATGGACGGACGCGACTTCGTCACGCCGGAGGACGTCAAGACCGCGGCGGTGGCGGTGCTCGCGCACCGGGTCTCGTTGACGCCGCAGGCGTGGGCGAACGGGGTGGACCCTGCGCAGATCGTGCGGGGCATCGTGGCGCAGGTGGCGGGACCGCCGGTGGTGGGCGTGGGCGGCGGGCGCGGTGGGTCGCCCGCGTCCGGCGGTCGCGGTGCGTCGGGCGCGGGCGGCGGGCGCGGTGGCTCGCCCGCGTCCGGCGGTCGCGGACTTCCCGGCGTTCCCGGCGTTCCCGGCCTGGAGGCGCGGTGAGCGTCCCCGACACGTCTCACGCCCGGCCCGGGGCCGGCTCCGACACCACGCCGGTCTGGGTCCGCAACCCCGCCCTCGTGTTCGGGCTCGCCGCGGGGGTGTTCCTCGCCGGCCTCGGCCTCGTCGCGGGGCGGCCGGAGCTCGCGGTCGTCGCGCTCCCCGCCCTCGTGACGGCCGGCTTCGGCGCACGTGGCCGCCGTTCCGGGCTGGGGATCGGCGGCGGAGCGCCCGTGCGGACGACGACCGAGCTCGCGCCGTCCGACTCGGGCCGCGGGGTCGGGTACCGGACCGAGGTCGCGGCGACGGACCCCGCCGAGGCGGTCGCCGTCGAGTTCCGGGTCGCGGGCGACCGACGCCACGTCGTCGTGGTGGACGCGCGGACGGCCACGCGGCTCTCCGGCACCGTACCGGTGACCCACTCCGGCCCGCAGGAGATCCTCCGCACGCACGTCTCGCTCCTCGGTCCGGGGGGCACCGCGCTCAGCGCCCCAGCTGCCGGCCCGGTGGCGTCGGCGGTGGTCCCGCCACCACACCTGCCGGTGCAGCACCTGCCGATGCCGCACCGGGTGACCGGCATCTCCGGCGCGCACGACTCCGCTCGTCCCGGTGACGGCGGCGAGTTCCGGGACGTCGCCGCCTTCACTCCCGGGGACCGACTCCGCAGGATCGACTGGCGACGCACCGCACGACGTGCCGAACGCCCCGGGGACCTCTACGTCCGGCGCACTTTCGCCACCGCGGACACACTGGTGGTGCTCGTCGTCGACGGACGTGACGACCTCGGCCCAGACGTCACCCGGTGGAGCGGTGCCCGGCACGGAGCGCACGAGACGACCTCGCTCGACCTCGCCCGCGAGGCCGCCCTCTCCCTGGCGACCGCGTACATCGGAGCCGGGGACCGGGTCGGCTTCCGTGCCCTGGGCGGTGCCGCGCGATCGGTCGAGCCGGGCGGCGGAACGCGTTACCTCGAACGGCTCCGGTCGACGATCGCCACGGTGACGCCCACCGGCGACGCAGACGGCCCCGCGCGGATGCCGCTCGTGCCGGCCGCATCGCTCGTGGTCGTCCTGTCCACGTTCCTCGACGACCAGCCGGCGACGATGGCGACGACCTGGGCGGCCACCGGACACCGGGTCGTCGCAGTGGACGTGCTCCCGACCCCGGACCTGCGCCGGGCCAGCAAACACGAGCGCCTCGCGTTCCGGTTGCTCGCACTCGAACGCGAGGACCGGCTCGCCGAGATGACCGCCACCGGTGTCGAGCGCATCAGCTGGCAGCGCGACGACGGCAGCTCCCCGGCCGTGCAGCTCCGGCTCCTCAGCCGTCCGCGGCGGGCCGGGTGAGCCTGCGTCCCCGAGCCGAGCGGACCGGCGCGCCCGCGATCGGCCGCGCGGTCCCGGCGTGGACGATCGGTGCGCTCGGCCTGGTCACGGGGATCCTCGGATCGGTCGTGGTCGTCGGGGCGAGCGGCTGGCTCGTCGTCGCGGTCCTCCTGGCCGTGGCCGCCGCGGTCCTGCCCCGCGGGCCGTTCGCCGCCCTGTTGGTCGTGCAGCTCGCGATCGCCGGGCTCGACCGGGCCGACGTCGCCGTGCTCGTCCTGGCGACGCACCTCGTCCTCGCGACGAGCCTGCTCTGGGCGTGGACGCCGCGCACCGCCCGGGTGCAGCTCCGGGCCCTGCTGCCCGCAGCGATCCGGTTCGTCGCCGTGCAGGTCGCCGTGCAGGCGGTCGCGTTCGTCGTGGTCGCCCTGTTCGGCGACGCCGGGCCGGTCGGTGGCGTCTGGCTGGCGGTCGCGGGGGCGGTGGCCCTGCTCGGGCTCGCGCTCGGCCTGGTCGTGCCGATGCTGCTCCGGACCGGGGAGGACACGGGGCGCTGAGCGCCCGGCACCGCACCAGCGGGGCGCTGAGCGCCCGGCACCGCACCAGCGCCGCGCTGAGCGCCCTACGCCCGGCGCCGCACCCGCGGGTCCACGAACGCGTACACGACGTCGACGATCACGTTCGCGACGACGATGAGCAGCGCCGAGAACAGCGTGAAGCCGACGACCACCTGCAGGTCGAGCGTGTGCACCGCGTCGATGAGCAGCGCACCGAGGCCCTGCATCGAGAACACCTTCTCGGTGATGACCGCGCCGCCGAGGAGCGACCCGAGGTCGAGCCCGAACAGCGTCACAACGGGCAGGATCGCCGTGCGGAGCCCGTGCCGCACCACGACCTGGCGTTCGGCCAGCCCCTTCGCGCGGGCGGTCCTGACGAAGTCCTGCGACATCGACTCGAGCATCTCGCCCCGGGTGAGCCGGGCGTAGATCGCCGCGCTGATGAAGGCGAGGACGCACCACGGCAGGATCAGGTGCGTGAACCAGCCGACCGGGTCGTCGGTGAACGCCACGTAGCCGCTCGTCGGCAGGATCCCCAGCACGAAGCCGAACAGCAGGATCGCCAGGAGGCCGACGAGGTACGACGGCGAGGAGACGCCGGCGACGGCCACGGTCATGACCGCACGGTCCACGAACGTACCGCGACGGAGGGCCGAGACCGTGCCGCCGACGACTCCGGCGACCAGCCACAGCAGGGCGGCACCGACGGCGATCGACGCCGTCACGGGCAGGCGCGACACGATGAGGTTCGTGACGCTGTCGTGCAGCTGGAACGAGTAGCCGAAGCACGGGGCGGCGCAGTGGATCACCGAGGCGCCGCTGCCGAACGTCCGGCCGGTGAAGATGCCCGCGAGGTACGCGCCGAACTGCGCGAACCAGGGCTTGTCGGTGCCGAGGAACGCCTGCACCTCGCGGAGGCGGTCCGGCGTGCAGGGCTTGTCGCAGATCGCCCGCGCGGGGTTCGTCGGCAGGAGCACGAACAGGGCGTAGGTGATCGCCGCGACGACGAGCAGCACGACGACGGCGCCGAGGACACGGATCGCGATGAAGCGCAGGGTGGTCACCGGGCACCTCCACGGGGGTCGAGGGCGTCGCGGAGCGCATCGCCGAGCACGTTGAACGCGAGGGTGATGAGGAACAGCGCGGCGCCGGGGAAGACGAGGTACATCGGGTCGGTCTGCACCCACCCGACCGCGTCGCCGATGCTGCGACCCCACGACGGCGTCGGCGGCGTGACGCCGACGGCGAGGAAGGAGAGCGCGGCCTCGGCGCCGATCATCGAGGGGATCGAGATCGTCGCGTAGACGGTGATCGTCGCGGCGAGGTTCGGCAGCAGCTGCGTCCGGATGACGTGCCACCGTCCGGCACCCATGGCCGTGGAGGCCACGACGTAGTTCCGGGTCACCAGCGAGAGCGTCTGGCCGCGGACGACCCGCGCGACGCTCGGCCAACCGAAGAACCCGATGACGAGGACGACGAGAACCGGCTTCGGGAACGACGTCGGCACGATCGCGGTCAGGGCGATCATGAACACGAGCGACGGGAACCCGAAGATGACGTCGACGATCCGGGACAGCACACGGTCGTACCAGCCGCCGAAGAACCCGGTGGTCACGCCGACGAGCACGCCGATGACGATCGACAGTGCGGTCGCGGCGAGCCCGATGCCGAGCGAGGTCCGCGCGCCGTAGGTCACGATCGCGAAGAGGTCGCGGCCGGTGAGCGGTTCGACGCCGAACCAGTGCGTCCCGCTCACGCCGCCGAGGGCACCGCGGGGCGCTCCGAAGTCGTTGAGCGCGTCGATGTGGTACTTGTACGGGTCCTGTCCGCTGACGGACGCGATGAGCGGCGCCGCGATCGCGACCACCACGAACACGGCGATGACGACGGCGGCGGCGACGGCCCAGCGGTCCTCCCGGACGCGGCGGACGACGGCACGGAACCCGGTGGTCCGACCGGCAGCCGCCGCGACGGGACGGTCGACGACGTTGGCGGTCACGAGGCCACCCCTTCCCACGCACGCCACGCCTCGCGCCGTTCGGCCTGTCGCACGGGGTCGGCGACGGGCGCGGCCGCGAGGAGCATGCGCGTGTAGTCCTGCTGCGGGTCGTCGAGCACGGCCTCGGTGCGGCCGCGCTCGACGATGCGGCCGTCGTTGAGCACGACGACCTCGTCGGCGAGCTGGCGGACGACGGCGAGGTCGTGGCTGACGAGCAGCATCCCGAACCCGAACTCGTCCTGCAGCGTGGCGAGCAGCTCGAGCACGGCCGCCTGCACCGTCACGTCGAGCGCGCTCGTCGGTTCGTCGGCGATCAGGACCGCGGGGCGCAGCGCGAGCGCCCGGGCGACCGCGACGCGCTGCCGCTGACCGCCGGACAGCTGGTGCGGGAAGCGTTCGGCCCACGACGGGTCGAGCTGCACGGCGCGGAGGAGTTCCTCGACACGTGCGCGTCGGTCCTCGGCGGACCGCGGGTCGTGCACGAGGAGCGGCTCCGCGATGCTCCACCCGATGGTCTGCCTCGGGTTGAGCGAGGACGCCGGGTCCTGGAAGACGATGCCGACGCGGCTCCGGAGCTCCCGCAGGCGCCTCCCCCGGGCGGTCCGGAGGTCGCTGCCGTCCACCTCGACGCTGCCCGCGACCACCGGGACGAGGCCGGCCAGGGCGCGACCGATGGTCGACTTGCCGGAGCCGGACTCCCCGACGAGGCCGAGGGTGCTGCCGGCGTGCAGTTCGAGGTCGATGCCGGCGACCGTCGGGTCGCCGCGTCGCGCGTAGCGCACGGCGACGTCGCGCAGCTGCGCGACCAGCGGACGGGAGGCGCGACTCGTCTCGGCGAGACTCGCTTCCGCCGGCCTGAGACTCGCGTCTGACGACACGGCTCGGGTCCCGGGGGCCGCGTCCTGTCGTCCAGGCCGAGTCTCGGGGTCCGCAGCCGGCGTGGCGGACGCGGGGCGGGCCTCCAGGGCGGGAACCGCGGCGAGGAGCTCGCGCGTGTAGTCCGCCTGCGGGTGCGCGAACACGTCGGCGACGCTCCCGCGTTCGACGGGGTCACCGCGGCGCATGACGAGGACCTCGTCCGCGACGTCCGCGACCACGCCCATGTCGTGCGTGATGAGCAGGACGGCGAGGGACCGCTCGCGGCCGAGCGTCCGGAGCAGGTCGAGGATGCCGGCCTGCACGGTGACGTCGAGCGCCGTGGTGGGTTCGTCCGCGATGAGCGCCACCGGGTCGCCTGCCAGCGACATCGCGATCATGGCGCGCTGCAGCTGACCGCCGGAGAGCTCGTGCGGGTAGGCCTTCCGGATCCGCTCCGGGTCGCGCAGGCCCGCGGACCGCAGCAGGTCGTCGATGCGTGCCGAGACGCCGGCGCGGTCGAGACCGGCGGGGTGCGCCCGCACCGCCTCGGCGATCTGGGTGCCGATCGTCAGGACGGGCGTGAAGGAGTTCATCGGCTCCTGGAACACCACGCCGATGCCGGCGCCGCGGACCGCACGGAGCCGCTCGGCGTCCGCACCGATCAGTTGCTCGCCGCGGAAGCGGGCACTCCCGGAGACGCGGGCCTCGGGAGGGAGCAGGCCGAGCAGGCTCATGGCCGACACCGACTTGCCCGACCCGGACTCCCCCACGAGGGCGAGCACCCGGCCGGGCGTCAGCGAGAACGAGACGTCACGGACGACGGGCTCCGCGTCGCCGAACGCGACGTGGAGCCCCTCGACCTCGAGCAGCGGTTCGGTCACTGCTTGAGCGAGACCTTGAGGTAGTTCGGGTACGCCGGGAAGTCCGCGATGCGGAAGTTCTCGACGTTCGAGCCGGCCAGGAAGGACTGCTTCGCGTAGATCAGGGGGACGACGGGCGCGTCCTCCATGATCTTCTCGTCGGCCTGGGCCCAGAGCTTCTCGGCGTCGGACCGGTTGATCGTCCCGGTGGCCTGCTCGATGAGCGAGTCGACCTCCGCGTTCTTGTAGTGCGACACGTTGTAGCCGCCGCCACCGATCTGCGAGGAGTCGTAGAGCGGCTGGATGTTCGCGTTCGCGCTCGGGAAGTCCGGCTGCCAGCTGAACAGCACCAGGTCGTAGTCGTTGCCGTTGGTGGCGTCGGTGTAGAACGAGTCGGAGTCCTCGGGCTTCAGGGTGACCGTGATCCCGGCACGCTTCAGCCCGGCCTGCAGGGCCTGGGACTCGGCGAGCGACGACGAGTCGTTCTGGGTGAGGAGGGTCAGCTTGAGGTCCTCCGCTCCGGCGGCCTCGAGCATCGACTTCGCCTTGTCGACGTCGCCCGAGGCGGACGTCTCGTAGAGGTCGTAGTCCTTTCGGCCCTCGATGCCGGGCGTGATGAGCGTCGAGGCGTAGGTGCCGGCGAGGGCACCGCCCGCCGCGATCCGGTACGACTTCTTGTCGACGGCGTACTGCAGGGCCTGACGGACCTGCTTGTCGGCGAGCTTGCCCTTCTGGGTGTTGATCGCCATGTACTGGATCGGGCCGGCCTTCGACGTCGCGAGACGGTCCTGCGCCGACGGGTTCGAGCGCACCTGGTTCAGTTCCGCCGCGCCGAGGTAGGTGGCGCCGAAGGAGTCCTTCGCGTCACCGTTGTCGGCGATGAGGGTCTGCGTGACGGTCGACGGGTCCTGGCTCTCCTTGAAGACGACCTTCGACGGGCCGGCGGTGCGGACCGAGTCGGTCTTCGCGCTCCAGTACTCGTTGCGGACGAGCGTGATCTGCGAGCCCTGGGTGTTCGACTGCACCTGGTACGGGCCGCTCGCGACGGGCTTCGCGTCGTACTCGCCCGTGTTCGTGCCCTTGCCGTCCGGCACCGGGGCGAACGCGGGCATCGACACGAGCCACGGCCAGTCGCCGTAGGCCGCGTTGAGCTTGAAGACGATGGTCTTGTCGTCCGGCGTCTCGATGCTGTCGAGCGTCTTGCCGTCGAACGGACCCTTGTACGAGTCGCCGCCGACCAGGAGCGACTTGTGGTAGCTCAGGCCACCGGTGAGCGTCGGCGCGAACGAGCGCTCGATCCCCCACTTGATGTCCTTCGTGGTGATCGGGGTGCCGTCCTGGAACTTCAGCCCGTCCTTGAGGTGGTACGTCCACGTCTTGCCGCCGTCGCTCGAGTCGCCGGTGTTCGTGGCGAGGTCCGGGACGACCTTCGCGACCTTGCCGGGCTCGACGTCCCATGCGGTCAGTCGGCGGAGGACGAGGCCGAGCGTGGTGATGTTGAGGTTCTGGCTCGTCGCCGGGTCGAGGTGGACCGCGGTCGACGTCGTCAGGATGTTGAGCGTGCCGCCCTTGGAGGTGCCGCTGGCGTCGTCCGACGAACCGCCGCCCGAGCACGCGCTGAGCGCGAGTGCTGCTGCGACGGCGACCGCCGCGGTGGTGATCAGGCGCGTGGGGCGTCTCATGACGGTGGTGCTCCTCGTGGGGTGTGGGATGGCGGACGACTGCGGGGGCAGACGTGTCGCGGACGGCGCCCGGGGCACCGGCGGCGTCCATCCTGGCACCGCGGGGCACGCCCGGCCCAATCTCGTCGCGCGGCGGACGTCGCACGACGTAACGGTCCAATCGTCGTGCTACGCCCGGGCATTCCCGATGCGCGCACATCGATCCGGATCCCTTGCTGGTGCGCAGCGCGGCGCGGAGAGCGGCGCCGGGTCTCGGCTCGCCGGTCAGCGGTCGAACAACCCCCCGAGGAAGTCGCCGCCCAGGTTCGACGCCTGCTCGCCGAGCCCGGACACCTGCTCCCCCAGCCCGCTCGCCTGCTCCCCCAGCCCGCTCGCCTGCTCGCCCAGCCCCGAGGCCTGCTCCCCGAAGCCGCCGAGCAGCTGCTCCCCCTCGCCCACGAGCCCCTCGGCACCCTCGGCCAGCCCGAGGTCACCGAACCCCGCGGCGATCCCCTCGAAGTCCACCCCGGAGCCGACGGCCTCCGCCAACACCGGCCCGGCCGCGGCACTCATGACCGCCGCACCCGCGACGGCGACCCCGAGCCCACCGATCGCCATCGCCCCGGCGCCGACCGCGGCACCGCCGGCGAACGCCCCGCCGCGACCGCCGAGGACCCGTCGGAGGAGTCCGGGCCGAGCGACCTCGCCACGGGTGGCCGCACGCGCCAGCCCGGCCGCGGAGTCGTCACGCAGGTGCTCGTTCGGCGGGAGCTCGGAGTTCAGCCGGTTGCGGACCTCCTGACGCTGCGCCGGGGTGAGCCGGGCGAACGCGTCGTGGTGGACCTGCTCGAGGCGCTCGGGCGGGGCGGTGCGCAGCAGGTAGTCGTACTTCGCGATGGCCACCCGGTCGGCGTCGACCGGACCGCGCTGCGCCGGAGACCCGCCGTCCGGCCGGCCCGGGTCGTGCTGCGGGTGGGTCTGCCGCGCAGGGGGCTGCTGACCCTGCCGGGTGCGGTCGTCCCCGGTGAGCTTGTCCGCCGCGGTCCGGACGACGTCGCGCCAGTCGGTCCCGCCCGCGGACGAGCCGCCGCTGGCAGCCCCGGACTGCCCGCGCTTCTGGAGCTGCTTGTCGATGACCTTCGAGGCCATCCCGAGGATGCGGTTGAGGTTCGCCATGACCCAACCTTTGTGATCCCACATGTGAGCACTCAGCATCGCCCCGGTGTGCCGGCCGCTGAACCCGTGCGAGACCCCTGTGAGCGCCCGACTCCGTCCGCCGCCCCGCCCCGCGAACCCGCTCCCGACACCGGGGCCGACCCGCCGCTGGGAGCCGGAGCCCTCAGCTCAGGATGCGCGCGAGGAAGGCGTTCCGGAAGCGCCCGGTCGGGTCGAGGTCACGAGCGAGCGCCGCGAAGTCGCCGAGGCGGGGGTACGCCTCGTGCAGTCGCTCGGCGGTCGCCACCGACACCTTGCCCCAGTGCGGCCGCGGGTCGAAGGGGGCCAGGGTCTCCTCGATGCGGTGCACCGCCGCCTCGACCGCCTCGGGTTCGCGGCGGAAGGTGAAGTGGATGCCGACCGACTGCCGCTCGGACGACGGGGCGAGCCAGGCGGAGTCGGCGGCGACCGTCCGGACCTCGGCCGCGATGAGCAGGGGCGCGAACACGGATGCGAGGGGACGCAGCGCCTCGAGCGCGGCGATCGCGTGCGACGCGGGGATCAGGTACTCGGCCTGGATCTCGGCACCGGTGGAGGGAGTGAACGACGACCGGAAGTGCGGCAGCCGCTCGGACCAGGGCCCGGGGACCCCGCCCTGCTCGGTGACGCCCGCGGTGTCGTTCTCGCCCGGGTGCACGGGGCCGTCGGCCGGCCGGGCGCCGAGCGCGACGAGGTCGACCTTCGGCGCGGGCTCGTCCGTGCGGTGCTTGACCCACACCTGACGGGCTCCTCGGTCGTCGAACGACGTGAAGAGCGACACCGAGTACGCGTCCGACACCACCGCGTCGAAGTGCCCCAGCACGGCGTCCCACGGCAGGTCGAGGTGGACCGTGGTGGCGACCTCGAACGACGGCTCGATCGCGAGCTCCACCGTGGTCACGATGCCGAGCGCGCCGAGTGCCACGCGGTGTGCGTCGAGGGCGCCGTCCGGCGTCGAGGCGTCGACCCGCGCCGTGTCCCCGGACGCCCGGACGACCTCGAGGCCGACCACGGCCTGCGCGAGCGACGGGTTGCGGACGCCGGAGCCGTGCGTACCGGTGGCGACCGCCCCGGCCGTGGAGATGTGCGGCAGGGACGCGAGGTTCGCGAGTGCCCAGCCACGGGCCTCCAGGCCGGCCGCGACCTGTGCGTGCGTCATGCCGGCCGCGACCCGGACCACCCGCCGGTCGGTGTCGACGTCGAGCACGGGCGGCAGCCCGGCGAGCGTCAGCTGCGCCCCGTCGGTGTCGGCGATCCGGTTGAAGGAGTGCTTCGAGCCGAGCGCCGTCAGGCGCGGCGTCGCCGCGACGATGCGCTGGACCTCGTCGACGGAGGTCGGCGTCAGCAGTTCGGTCGCCCCGTAGGTGACGTTCCCTGCCCAGTTGGTGCGCATCGTCGCGGTCACGGTCACGAGCCTAGAACCCCCGGTCGAGTCGGTGCCAGGTCTGCTGCAGGCGCAGCTCGTCGCGGAACCCGCGGGCCGTGGTGTGCTCGTCGATGACGAGGAACTCGGTACCGACCATCGTCGCGAAGTCCTCGACGACCTGCAGGCCGACAGCCGTCGTCATGACGGTGTGGTGGGCGGCGCCGGCAGTGAGCCAGGCCTCGGCCGCGACCGGGAACGAGGGGCGCGGCTCCCAGACCGCGCGGCCGACCGGCAAGTTGGGCAGCGCCGCCGTCGGCGGGACCACGTCGACGACGTTCGCGGTGAGGCGGAAGCCGTCACGGGTGTCGGACAGCGCGACCACGACGGCCTCGCCGGCGTCGGCGGTGAAGACCAGGCGCACCGGGTCGTCCTTGCCGCCGATCCCGAGCGGGTGGATCTCGAGCGTCGGCGTCGTGGTGGTGAGCGTCGGCGAGACCTCGAGCATGTGCGCGCCGAGGATCTTCTCGGCACCCGGGGTGAGGTCGTACGTGTAGTCCTCCATCAGCGATGCGCCACCGGGCAGCCCGGCGCCGGCGACGTTCATCGCGCGGACGAGGACGGCGGTCTTCCAGTCCCCCTCGGCGCCGAAGCCGTACCCGTCGGCCATGAGGCGCTGGACCGCGAGGCCGGGCAGCTGCTTGAGCGTCCCGAGGTCCTCGAAGTTCGTGGTGAACGCGGCGGACCCGTTCTGCGCGAGGAGGGCGCGGAGGCCGAGTTCGATGGCGGCGCCGTCGCGGAGCGCGGCGTGGCGGTCACCGCCGTCGCTGCGGAGCGACGGGTCCACGTCGTAGTCGCGCTCGTACGTCGCCACGAGCGCGTCGACCGCCGCCGTGTCCGCCGCTGCGGCGTCCACCGCCGCTGCCAGCTCGTTCACCGCCCAGGTGTTCACCTGCACGCCGAGCTCGATCTCCGCCTCGGTCTTGTCGCCCTCGGTGACGGCGACGTAGCGCATGTTGTCGCCGAAGCGGGTGAGCTTGAGCTCGCGGACGGCCGCGGCGCCCGCCGCGGCACGGGTCCAGTTCTGGATGCGAGCGACGACCCGCTCGTCGGACACGTGCCCGACCGCCGTGGCGTGGCGGACGCCGAGGCGGGCGAGGGCGTAGCCGAACTCGCGGTCGCCGTGCGCGGCCTGGTTGAGGTTCATGAAGTCGAAGTCGATGTCGCCCCAGGGCAGCGCGACGTTCGCCTGGGTGTGCAGGTGCAGCAGCGGCTTCGTGAGTGCCTGGAGCCCGCCGATCCACATCTTCGCGGGGCTGAACGTGTGCATCCAGGTCGTGACGCCGATGACCTTGTCGTCGGCGCTCGCCTCGATGAGGGCCCGGCGGATGCCGTCGGCGTCCTTGAGGACGGGCTTCCACACGAGCTTCACCGGCACGTGCGGCGCCAGCGTCTCGTGGACGGCCTTGCTCTGCTGCTCGACCTGACGCAGCGTCTCCTCGCCGTACAGCCCCTGGCTCCCCGTCAGGAACCAGACCTCGTAGCCCGCCAGTGTCTCAGCGGGGTCGACGACGTGCGTCGGTGTGTCGTGGGTCACTGGAGTGCTCCTTCGGGGGTCTGTCCGTAGACGTTCTGGTAGCGATCGAAGAGTCGATCGATGTTCTCCTGGGCGATCGGGACGAGCTCCCCGCCCTGCTTCGCGATGTGCACGGTGCGTGCGACGTCCTCGCACATCACCGCGGCCTTCACGGCGTCCTTCGCGTCGCGCCCGATCGTGAACACGCCGTGGTTCTGCATGAGGACGGCGCGCGAGCGGTGACCGCTCAGCGTCTCGACGATGCCGTGGCCGATCGAGTCGTCGCCGATGATCGCGAACGGCCCGACCGGGATCGGCCCGCCGAACTCGTCCGCCATCGCCGTGATGACGCACGGGATCGCCTCGGCGCGGGCCGCCCAGGCCGTCGCGTAGGTCGAGTGGGTGTGCACGACACCGCCGACCTCGGGCATGTTCCGGTAGACGTAGGCGTGCGCCGCGGTGTCGGAGGACGGGCCGTGCGCGTTGTCCCAGCCGTCGGCCGGCACGCCGTCCAGCGTGCAGACCACCTGGTTCTCGGGTCGGAGCTCGTCGCTCGACACCCCGCTCGGCTTGATCACGAAGAGGTCCGTGCCCGGCACCCGCTCGGAGACGTTGCCGCCGGTCCAGATGACGAGGCCGTAGCGGACGAGTTCGCCGTGCAGGGCGGCGACGCGGGCGCGGGTCGCCGCGACGGCGGCCCTCGTCTCGTCGGTGGTCTGGTCCGTCATGCGGTCGGCTCCTTCTCGGTGCGTGCGTCGTTCGCGGGGTCGGTCGGGTCGGCCGCGTCGGTCGGGTCGGCCGCGTCGGTCGGGTCGGCCGCGTCGGTCGGGTCGGCCGCGTCGATCGGGTCGGCCGCGTCGGTCGGGTCGGCCGCGCCGGTCGGGTCGGCCGCGTCGGTCGGGTCGGCCTGGAGGCGCGGCTCGGCTTGGTCGGTCGGGTCGGCCTGGTCGGTGGGTGCGGTGGTGCGGGTCGCCGATGCCGCCACGTCCTGCACGGGCAGGGCCGCGCGGAACCGGTCGAGGTAGCTCTGGAAGCCGGTGACGTCGTCCGGCTCCGGCTCGGCGACCTGGACGGCGTCCCCGCGGAAGACGGTGTCGGCGAGGAAGTCCTCGAGCGCCTGGTCGGTGTGCTCGAGGTAGGCCGCGAGGACCGCGATGCCCCACGCCCCGCCCTCGCCCGCGGTCTCCTCGAGGGCCACGGGGACCCGGAGCGCCGCCGCGAGGAGGCGCTGCGGCGTGCCGGGCGTGCGGAAGAGCCCACCGTGCGCCGTCATCCGGTCGACCCGGACGTGCTCACCGTGCAGGACGTCCATGCCGATCGCGAGGGTCGCGAAGGCACCGTGGACCTCGGAGCGGACGAGGTTGCCCAGGGTGAACCGGGCGCCGGGTGTGCGGAGCAGCAGGGGTCGGCCGTCCTCGACGTGGGTGACCGGCTCTCCGGCGAGGTAGTTGAAGGACAGCAGCCCGCCGGCGTCCGCATCGGCGGCGGCGGCCTCGTCGAGCAGGACCGCGTACACGTCGTCGACGTCGACGGTGGTGCCGCCGGTCCGGGTGCTCGCGGCGTCGGCGAACCGGCCGAACACCCGCGCCCAGGCGGCGATCTCGCTCGCGCCGTTGTTGCAGTGCACCATCGCCACGGCGTCACCGGCGGGGGTCGTGACGACGTCGAGTTCCTCGTGCGCGGTGGCCAGCGGCTGCTCGAGGACGACCATCGCGAAGATGCTCGTGCCGACGCTGACGTTGCCGGTGCGCGGTGCGACCGCGTTCGTGGCGACCATGCCCGTGCCCGCGTCGCCCTCCGGCGGGCAGAACGGGACGCCGGCGACGAGCGTGCCGGTCGGGTCGAGCCAAGCGGCGCCCTCGGGCGTGAGGGTGCCAGCGTCCTCGCCGGCGACGAGGACCTCGGGCAGGAGGGCGCGGAGGTCCGGCACGCGGTGGGCCACGAGGCCCTGCGCGGTCGCGAGCATCGCCTGGTCGTAGTCGCGGCGGCCCGGCTCGCCGGGGGCGCTCGGCGTCGGGGTGCTGTCGATCGGGAAGAGGCCGCTCGCGTCGCCGACCCCGAGGACGTCCCGGCCGGTGAGTCGGCGGTGCACGTGGCCCGCGAGGGTCGTGATGCCGGCGAGGTCGGCCACGTGCGGCTCGTCGTCGAGGACCGCCTGGTACAGGTGTGCGATCGACCAGCGGAGCGGGACGTTGAAGTCGAGTGCTGCGCTGAGTCGCTCGGCGGCCGGGCCGGTCGAGGTGTTCCGCCACGTCCGGAAGGGTACGAGCAACTCGCCGTCCGCGTCGAACGCGAGGTAGCCGTGCATCATCGCGGACACCCCGGCGGCGCGGAAGCTCGTCGGGCGGACGCCGTACTGCCGCTCGACGTCGGCGACGAGGTCGGCGTAGGCGGCGCGGACCCCGGTCTCGACGGCGTCGAGGGAGTACGTCCAGCGACCGTCGACGTACGCGTTCTCCCACTCGTGGGAGCCGCTCGCGACCGGGCGGAGGTCCTCGTCGACGAGGACGGCCTTGATGCGGGTCGAACCGAGCTCGATCCCGAGGGTGGTGCGGCCGTCCGCGACCTGCCGTGCGGCGTCGTCACCCATGTCGTCCTCCCAGACGTCGTCGTCTCGCGTGAGCGCTCACATCCTGGCACGTGAGCGCTCACTCGCGCAACGCGGCGCGCCCCGGGAGCGCGGGAGCCGGGGGTCGCGGGGCCGCGGGGGCCGGGTGCCGGGGGCGCGAGAGTCGGGTGTCGGGGACGCGGGGGCCGCGGTCGCACGACATGCCGCACGCCAGCGTCACGACCCGACACGTTTCGCAGCCAACCGCGACCACGCCCGACCCGCCCACACCCGCTGCCGGTCGGTCACGACACCCGCGCGAACCGCGCGAACCGCGCCGACGGTCACGACCCGTCGCTCGACCACGCCGAGAACGACACGACGTGACCGACCGCCGAACCCGAGCGGGCAGTCGTGACCCCTCCCGCACCCACACCGCACCGGACGGTCACGACCCGACACGGTCCGCGACCAAGCCCGTCAGCCCGACCCGCCCACACCCGCTGCCGGTCGGTCACGACACCCCGTGCGAACCGCGCCGGACGGTCACGATCCGTCGCTCGACCACGCCGAGAACGACACGACGTGACCGACCGCCGAACCCGAGCGGGCAGTCGTGACCCCTCCCGCACCCGCACCGCGCCGGACGGTCACGACCCGTCACACCGCACCACCCCGCCACCCGACCCCACCCCCGAGGAGCGCGCTCGCCGACCCGACCCCTTGCGGCCGCCGCCACCGCGCCCTAGCCTGCTCCCGGATAAGCGCTTTCCTGGACGGGAGCGCCGTCAGTTCGCAAGGAGGCGACATGACCACCACGCTCGCGACCGACAGCCGTGCGCAGACCGCGACCCCGGTCCTCCCGACCGACGCAGCCCACCTGGCGTACCGCCCCCTGTCGGCCGGCGCCGCCCGGATCACCGGCGGGTTCTGGGCCCTCCGGCAGGAACGCAACGGCCGTGACGCCGTCCGGAGCGGCTACCACCAGCTCGAGGCGGCCGGGAACTTCCGCAACCTCCGGATCGCAGCCGGTGATGAGGAGGGCGAGGCCGTCGGACCGATCTTCATGGACTCCGACGTGACGAAGTGGCTCGAAGCGGTGGCGTGGGAGTACGGACGCGCCCCCGCTGACGACCTCCTGGAACTCCAGCGCGAGGTCACCGCGCTGTACGCCCGGGCCCAGGCGGACGACGGCTACCTCGACTCCGTGCAGCAGGTACGCGGGAACGGCGAGCGCTACACGGACCTCAAGTGGAGCCACGAGCTGTACTGCGCCGGGCACCTGTACCAGGCCGCGGTCGCCCAGCACCGTGCGACCGGTGACACCGGCTTGCTCGACGTCGCGACGAAGAACGCCGACCACCTCGTCGCCACCTTCGGCGAGGGCCCCGGCAGGACCGCCGACATCGACGGCCACCCGGTCGTCGAGATGGGTCTCGTCGAGCTGTACCGGGAGACCGGCACGCGCGCGTACCTCGACCTCGCGCACTGGTTCGTCGACGCCCGCGGCCACGGGATCATCGAGCGCGCCGGCGGCGAGCCGACGTACTTCTCGGACCGGGTCACCGCACGTGCGGCGACGACCGTGGAGGGTCACGCCGTCCGCGCGGTGTACCTCGCCGCCGGCGCCGTCGACGTCGCGATCGAGGCCGGCGACACCGAGCTCCTCGCCGCGAGCGAGCGCCAGTTCGCCGACATGATGGCGACGAAGGCGTTCATCACGGGCGGTCTCGGCGCCCGGTGGGACTGGGAGGCGTTCGGCGACCCGTACGAGCTCCCCACCGACCGCGGCTACGCCGAGACCTGCGCCGCCATCGGCGGGGTCCAGTGGGCGTGGCGGCTGCTGCTGGCGACCGGGAAGCCCGTCTACGCCGACGCGATCGAGCGCCTCCTGTACAACGCCTTCCTCGCCGGGGTGAGCCTCGCCGGCACCGAGTACTTCTACGTCAACCCGCTGCAGCACCGCGACCACGCGCACCAGGACGAGAACCGCTCCCCCGCGCACGGCCGCCGCGGCTGGTTCGACTGCGCCTGCTGCCCGCCGAACATCATGCGGACCTTCGCGAGCCTGGACGGCTACCTCGCGACCCAGGCCGACGGCGGCCTGCAGGTACACCAGTACGCGACAGCCGACCTCGGGCGGGTCCGCATCGAGACCGGGTACCCGCACGACGGCCGCGTGGTCGTCACCGTGACCGAGGACGGCCCGCTCGCACTCGGCCTCCGCATCCCGGCATGGTCGGACACGACCGCCGTGACGACGCCGGACGGGGTCGCGCACCCGACGCCCGGCACCCTGCACGTCGTCGACCGGCACTGGACCGCGGGCGACACCGTGGAGGTCGCGTTCGACACGACCGCGCACCGCTTCGTCGCCGACGACCGCATCGACGCCGCCCGTGGACAGGTCGCGATCGAGCGCGGTCCGCTCGTCTACGCGGTCGAGCAGGCCGACCAGGAGGGCTTCACGGTCGACGACCTGACGGTCGACGTGGACGCGCCGCTGACCGAGGAGCGTCGCGACGACCTCCTCGACGGCGTCGTCGCCCTGCGGGTGCCGGGCCACGCGCCCGCCTCTCGCGAGCAGCCGGCATGGCCGTACCGCAGGATCGACGGGACCCGGCCGGGAGGCGCGGAGCGGGCCGACGAGGCGACCAGCGTCGACGACGCAGGCCGTGGCGCCGGGGGCGAGCCGGGCCTCCAGGCCGACGCGGCGGGCGCCGCGCGCCCCGTGAGCGCGGTCGCGATCCCGTACTACGCGTGGGCGAACCGCGGTGCGGCCCCGATGCGGGTCTGGCTGCCGATCGCCCGCTGAGCCGGTCCGCGTGCCCCACGTGCCCCCGCACCGTGCGAGGGGCAGTCACACGGTGCGAGGTTCCACGCACGGTGCGGGGCCGATCACCTCGCACGGTGAGCGAAACCTCGCACCGTGAGCCGCGCCGCGCCGCGCAGGCCCCCGCAGGCCCTCGCACCGTGCGAGGGAGCCCCACCCGCGCGCCCTACGCGCTCCGGCGCACCACCAGCGCGGGCGCGATGAGCCCGTCGTCGTGGGACTGCCCCTCGACGAGCGCCTTCACCGACGCGAGCACCCGCTCCCCCATCGCCATGAAGTCCTGCCGCACGGTGGTGAGCGGAGGCGTGAAGTGCGCGGCCTCCGGGATGTCGTCGAACCCCACGACGGCGACGTCGTCCGGGACGCGGAGCCCCTCCTCGGCGAAGGCGTGGAGCACTCCGAGCGCCATCTGGTCGTTCCCGGCGAAGACCGCGTCCACCGTGTGCACGTCGATCGTCCGTGCCGCCGCGAAGCCGCTCGCCGGGGTCCAGTCCCCCTCGAGCACGACCGGTTCGAGTCCGCGCTCCCGCATCGCGCGCTCGTAGGTGGCGCGGCGGACCTCGGACTCCTGCGACACCGACGGCCCGGCGATGTGCACGATGCGGCGGTGTCCCCTCGCGAACAGGTGCTCGAGTGCGAGCATCGCCCCCGCGGCCTGGTCGATCGCGACCGCGGCGACGTTCGGCGCCGCCCCGGTGTACGCGGCGTCGCGCTGCACGGCGTTCGCGACCACGACCGGCACCGTGACGGGGACGGTCAGCGACGCGAGGGCGTCGAGCACCCGGTTGTCGGCCGCGACGAGCACGACGGCGGCGACGTCCTGGGCGAGCAGGGACGCGAGGGCTCCGGACAGGTCTTCCGGGACCGGGTCCTCCGGCAGGGTCGACAGCAGGACGTGGTAGCCCGCGGCGCGCGCTGCCCGCTCGAAGCCGATCGCGGTGCTCGACGGACCGTAGAGGGCGTCGCCCGTGCTGACCAGGCCGAGCGCGCGGGAGCGGCCGCCGGCGAGTGCCCGGGCGGCGGCGCGCGGCCGGTACCCGAGCTCGGCGACGGCGGCGGCGACCTGGTCGCGGAACTGCTCGCGGACGGTGGGGTCGCCGTTGATGACGCGGGAGACGGTCTGGTGCGACACCCCGGCGCGCTCGGCGACGTCGAAGATCGTCGGCGCCTTCCGGCGCTTGCCCTCGTGGGCCGTCGTGGTCGTCACGTGGGCAACCGTACCCCCGGAAGTGGGCACCGAGGAAAGGTCGCGAAACGATCACGACGAGTTGACACCCCGTGAAACAACCCACATGATGTGAGCGCTCACTTTGAGCAGCACCCCAGGGGCACAGCAGCCCGAACCCAGCGCGTCGAGGACGACGTGAGAGGAACAAGAGGTACTTCGATGATGAAGCGCAAGATCGCAGCGGGGATCGTCGCCGTCGGACTGGCAGTCAGCCTGGCCGCGTGCTCCGCCGGGGGTCGTGGCGCCACCGGCAGCGGTGGCGGCAGCGGCGACAACAAGGGCGCCCTCGTCGGCGTCGCGATGCCGACCAAGGTCTCCGAGCGGTGGATCAAGGACGGCGACGCGGTCAAGAGCGACCTCGAGAAGGCCGGCTACAAGGTCGACCTCGAGTACGGCGACAACAAGGTCCAGCAGCAGGCCCAGCAGGTCAGCAACATGATCACCAAGGGCGCGAAGGTCCTGATCATCGCGTCGATCGACGGCGGCGCCCTGTCCGACCAGCTCGACGCCGCCGCCAAGGCAGGCATCAAGGTGATCTCGTACGACCGCCTGCTCACCGGCAACAAGAACGTCGACTACTACGTGTCGTTCGACAACTACAAGGTCGGTGTCGACCAGGCCACGAGCCTCCTCACCGGCCTCGGGATCCTCGACGACAAGGGCGAGAAGACCGGCAAGAAGGGCCCGTTCAACATCGAGGTCTTCGCCGGCTCGCTCGACGACAACAACGCCGGGTTCTTCTTCAACGGCGCGATGGACACCCTCAAGCCGTACCTCGAGGACGGCACGCTGAAGATCCAGTCCGGCCAGGACCAGCTCTCCCAGGCCGCGACGCAGCAGTGGGACCCGGCGACCGCCAAGGCCCGCATGCAGAACCTGATCGCGAAGTCGTACTCCGGCGGCACCACGCTCGACGGCGTGCTCTCGCCCTACGACGGCATCTCGATCGGCATCATCTCGGCCCTGCAGGGCGCCGGCTACGGCACCTCGGACCGTCCGCTCCCGGTCGTGACCGGTCAGGACGCCGAGCAGGCGAGCGTCAAGTCGATCATCGCCGGTCAGCAGTACTCGACCATCTACAAGGACACGCGCAAGCTCGCCAAGCAGTCGGTCACCATGGCCGAGGACCTGCTCTCCGGCAAGACGCCCGAGGTGAACGACACCAAGAGCTACGACAACAAGGAGAAGGTCGTCCCGACCTACCTCTTCCAGCCGACCGTGGTCACGAAGGACAACTACAAGTCCGTCCTCGTCGACAGCGGCTACTACACCGAGGCCGACCTGAAGTAGGCGCGACCCATCTCACGGACGGGAGGCGCGGTGCACGCCCGCACCGCGCCTCCCGTCCGTCTCCACCAGCGCGCGCACGCGCGCACGACGGAAAGGCGGTCCACATGGCGGACACCATCCTCGAGATGCGGGACATCACCAAGACCTTCCCAGGCGTGAAGGCCCTGCAGGGGGTCTCGATCGCGGTCGAACGCGGTCAGGTCCACGCGATCTGCGGCGAGAACGGCGCCGGCAAGTCGACCCTGATGAAGGTGCTGTCGGGGGTCTACCCGCACGGCTCCTTCGACGGCGAGATCCTCCTCGACGGGCAGCCGGTGAAGTTCGGCTCGATCAACGACTCCGAGGCCGCTGGCGTGGTCATCATCCACCAGGAGCTCGCCCTCAGCCCGTTCCTGTCGATCGCCGAGAACATCTTCCTCGGCAACGAGCGCGTCAAGGGCGGGCTCATCGACTGGAACCAGACCAACCTCGAGGCGGCGTCGCTCCTGCAGCGCGTCGGGCTCAAGGACAACCCCGTCACGAAGATCGTCGACATCGGCGTCGGGAAGCAGCAACTCGTCGAGATCGCGAAGGCGCTCTCGAAGGACGTCAAGCTGCTCATCCTCGACGAGCCGACGGCGGCGCTGAACGACGACGACTCCGCGCACCTGCTCGACCTCATCCGGTCGCTGCAGGCCGAGGGCATGACGGCGATCATCATCAGCCACAAGCTCAACGAGATCAAGGCGATCGCGGACAAGGTCACGATCATCCGCGACGGCAAGACCATCGAGACACTCGACATGCACGGCGACGACGTCTCCGAGGACCGCATCATCCGCGGCATGGTCGGCCGTGACCTGTCGAGTCGCTACCCGGAGCGTGAGCCGAAGATCGGTGAGGAGCTCCTGCGCATCGAGGACTGGACCGTCCACCACCCGCTCGACGGCTCCCGCGAGATCATCCACCAGGCGAACCTCACCGTCCGGGCCGGCGAGGTCGTCGGCATCGCGGGACTCATGGGCGCCGGCCGCACCGAACTCGCGATGAGCGTCTTCGGGCACTCGTACGGCACCGGCATCAGCGGCACCGTGTACAAGCGCGGCGTCCCGATCAAGACGAACACGGTGACGCGCGCGATCGACAACGGCATCGCGTACGCGACCGAGGACCGGAAGCGCTACGGCCTCAACCTGATCGACGACATCAAGCGGAACATCTCCGGGTCGGCGCTCGGCAAGCTCGCCAACTGGGGGTTCGTGAACAGCTCGCAGGAGACCACGGTCGCGTCGCAGTTCCTGAAGAGCATGAACATCAAGGCCCCCTCGGTGAACGCCGTCACGGGCAAGCTCTCCGGCGGCAACCAGCAGAAGGTCGTCCTGTCGAAGTGGATGTACGCCGACCCCGACGTGCTCATCCTCGACGAGCCGACCCGGGGCATCGACGTCGGTGCGAAGTACGAGATCTACACGCTCATCAACAGCCTGGCGGACCAGGGCAAGGGGATCATCGTGATCTCCTCCGAGCTCCCGGAGCTCCTCGGCATCTGCGACCGCATCTACACACTCTCCGAGGGCACGATCACCGCCGACGTGCCCCGCTCCGAGGCCACCCCAGAGGTCCTCATGCAGTACATGACCCAGGAACGGGAGACCCCTGTCAATGAACGCGCTTAAGTCCGCAGCGAGCTACCTCACCGGGCAGCTCCGACAGATCGGCCTGTTCATCGCGCTGATCGTCATCGTGATCTTCTTCCAGGTGGCGACGAGCGGCATCACCCTGGCACCGATCAACGTGTCGAACATCATCGTCCAGAACAGCTACATCCTGATCCTGGCGATCGGCATGGTGATGGTCATCATCGCCGGCCACATCGACCTGTCCGTCGGGTCGGTCGTCGCGTTCAGCGGCGCGATGGCCGGTGTGATGATCACCCAGTGGGGTCTCCCCTGGCCGGTCGCAGTCGTCCTCTGCCTGGTGATCGGCGCGCTCGTCGGCGCCTGGCAGGGCTTCTGGATCGCCTACTTCGGGATCCCGGCGTTCATCGTGACGCTGGCCGGCATGCTCGCCTTCCGCGGCGCGGCGCAGATCGTCCTGCAGAACCAGCAGATCTCGCCGTTCCCGGCCGGCTTCCGGTCGCTCGGCTCCGGGTTCCTGCCGTCGTTCGGCACCACCGGCTACGAGCCGCTCACGATGGTCCTCGGCATCGCCGCGGCCGCGATCATGGTCATCACGGCGTTCCGGGGCCGTGCGACCCGCCGCAAGTACCAGCTCGAGAGCGAGCCGTTCGCCTGGTTCATCGTGAAGACGGCGTTCGGCGCGGCGCTCGTGATCTACGTCGCCCTGCTGCTCGCGAGCTACAACGGCACGCCGATCGTGCTCGTCGTCCTCGGCGCGCTCGTGGTGATCTACTCGGTCGTCATGCGGAGCGCGGTGTTCGGTCGGCACGTCTACGCGATCGGCGGCAACGCCCTCGCCGCGCAGCTGTCCGGCGTCAAGACGAAGCGCGTCACGTTCCTGCTGTTCGTCAACATGGGCGTGATCGCGGCCCTGGCGGGCGTGGTCTTCACCGGCCAGCTCAACCTCGCGGCGCCCGGTGCGGGCAACGGCTTCGAGCTCGACGCCATCGCGGCCGTGTTCATCGGTGGCGCAGCCGTCACGGGCGGCATCGGGACGGTGCCGGGCGCCATCGTCGGTGGTCTCATCATCGGCATCCTGAACAACGGCATGTCGATCCTCGGCGTCGGCACGGAGTTCCAGTCGCTCATCAAGGGCCTGGTGCTGCTCGCCGCCGTCGCGTTCGACGTGTTCAACAAGCGTCGGGCGGCTGCCGCGCGCAAGTAGGTTCGCTCTTCGCGCTCCCCCGAGACTCGGGCTGAGCGACACTTCTCGCGGTTCGGTGCGCGAGGACTGTCGCTCAGCCCGAGTCTCGTTGCGTGCGGGCCGAGTCTCGGGGTCGGCTCACGCCGTCAGGACGGCCCACCCAGCGGCCGGGAGGCGCACGGTCCCGTCCCGCAGGTCGCCGCCGCCCGCCTCGACGTGCGTCGCACCCGCCGCGGGCAGCTCCACCGGCTCGTCCGCGAGGTTCAGCGTCGTCACCACGGCCGCGTCCGCGGTCGCGGTCCGCAGCACGAGCCCGGTGTTCGTCAGGTGCACGACGTCGGTGTGGGCACGGTGCAACCAGGGGTTCCGGCGTCGGAGCGCCACGAGGGCCTCGTACGTGCGGGTCAGCTCCACCGGTGCCGGCGGGGTGTCCGGGAACGTCGGACGGACCGCGTCGTCGCCGCCCTCGCGTTCCTCCTTCACGCCGGTCCAGCCGTACTCGTCCCCCGCGTACACGACCGGCGTCCCCGCCACGGTGAAGAGGACGGCCGCCGCGTGCCCGGCGAACCGCTCCCCCACGGCACTCGCGATCCGGGTGACGTCGTGGTTGCCGACGAACGTGGTCGGCGCCTGCGTCGCCAGCAGCGCATCGTGCCGCTCGACCGCGTGCGCGAGCTCGAACAGGTTCCGGTCCGCGATGCCGTGCCAGATCCCCTGCCACAGCTCGTACTGCGTGGTGGAGTCCATCGTCGACGCGCGGACGATCGCTGCCGTGTCGCCGTGGATGACCTCGCCGCTGAACCAGGCGTCCGGGAACCGCTCGCGCACCCGTGGCAGGACCCGGGCCCAGAAGGCCGGTGGCACCGCGTAGGCCGCGTCGAGCCGCCACCCGTCGATCCCGCGGTCGAGCCAGTGCATCATGACCTCGACGACGAGGTCCTCCGTGGCCGCGCTGTCGTGGTCGAGGGCGACGAGGATGTCGTGCCCCTCGAAGTCCCCCACCGGCACACGCTGCCCCGGGGTCCAGCCCGACCAGTCCACGGCGAACAGGTCCGCGGTCGGGGCGTCCGGCCCCTGTCCCTCGAGCGCGCGGAACGCCGGGTGCTCGCGGCCCACGTGGTTGAAGACACCGTCGAGCAGGACCCGCACGCCACGCTCGTGCGCCGCTGCGACGAGTCGGTCGAGGTCGTCGACGTCCCCGAGGCGCGGGTCGATGCGGAAGTGGTCGACCGTGTCGTAGCCGTGCGTCGAACTCGCGAAGACCGGTCCGAGCAACAGCCCGTTCAGTCCGAGGTCCACGACGTGGTCGAGCCACGGGGTGATGCGGTCGAGGCGGTGCTCGAGGACCCGGTCCGCGACGGGGGTGGCGGGCCGGACCTCCGCGCCGACGAACCCCAGCGGATAGACGTGCCACCACACGGCGTGCTCGACCCACGCGGGTTCGGCGGGGCGGTCCGGTCCTTCGTGGCTGCTCACCGCTCCGATGGTGCCAGGCGCTCCCCGCGCGGGTGCGGATGTCCTGTGTGCGCGCTGGTGGCCCAGGGAGAGGATGGGTCCATGGGACGCGCGATCAGGACCGAGGCCGACGCCGCCGCGAACGAGGCCGAGCACGCCGAACGGACCTGCGCCTCGTGCGGTCGTCGGATGCCCTCGTCCGCTGCCCCGGACGCGAAGTACTGCTCGTCCGCCTGCCGGAAGCACGGCCTCGACGCCACCGACCTGGCGCTCGAGCAGCGGATCGACGAGCTGCTCGCGGCTCGTGCCCGGTCGTCGAGCATCTGCCCGTCCGACGCCGCACGCGCCCTCGACCCGGACGGGTGGCGCGACCTGATGGAGCCCGCTCGCCGGGCAGCGCGGCGCATGGTCGCGCGCGGCGAGGTCGAGATCACCCAGCACGGCAGTGTCGTCGACCCGTCGACCGCGAAGGGGCCCATCCGGATCCGCCGCCCCCGGTAGGGAACACCTGTCGCCCGCCTGCGTTGCACCCGGGGATGACTCTCGACACCACACCGACCGCGACCGCCACGACGCCCGTCCGACACGAAGCCCTCGTCGTGGGTGCCAGCGGCATCACCGGGTCCGCACTGGTGGACCACCTGCTCGACCTCGGCTGGGAGGTCACAGCCCTGTCCCGGCGGCCGCACCCCCGCGACGGCGTCCGCACCGTCGCCGCCGACCTCCGCGACCCGGAGTCCCTGCGCACCGCGCTGGCGGGCGAGCAGCCGACGCACGTGTTCTTCACCGCGTGGCAGCGGCAGGACACCGAGGCCGAGAACATCCGCGTCAACGGCGGCATGGTGCGGGACCTCCTCGCGGCCCTCTCGCACGCACCGCTCGCCCACGTCGCCCTCGTCACCGGACTGAAGCACTACCTCGGCCCGTTCGAGGCGTACGCCGCGGGCGAGATGCCGGACACGCCCTTCCACGAGGAGGAGCCCCGGCTCGACACCCCGAACTTCTACTACGCGCAGGAGGACGAGCTCTTCGCAGCGGCCGAGCGCCAGGGCTTCACCTGGTCCGTGCACCGGTCGCACACGGTGATCGGGCACGCCGTCGGCAACGCCATGAACATGGGCCTGACGATCGCCGTCCAGGCGACGCTGGCGAAGGAGCTCGGCCTCGACTTCGTGTTCCCGGGCAGCGAGGCGCAGTGGAACGGGCTCACGGACATGACCGATGCCGGCATCCTCGCCGAGCACATGGTGTGGGCGGCCACCTCGCCCGAGGGCGCTGACGAGGCCTTCAACGTGGTGAACGGCGACGTCTTCCGCTGGCGGTGGATGTGGCCGAGACTCGCCGCGCACCTCGGGGTGGACCCGGCGCGTGTGGTCGGCTTCGACGGCACCGCACGCCCGCTCGAGGAGCAGATGGCCCGGTACGAGTCTGCATGGGCGGGGATCGCCGAGCGGTACGGCCTCGCCGAGCACGACATCACCCGCTTGGCGTCCTGGTGGCACACGGACGCCGACCTCGGTCGCACGATGGAGGTCGTCACCGACATGGGCAAGAGCCGGGAGGCCGGGTTCACCGCGTTCCGCCGCACCGAGCGTGCGTTCGCCGACCTGTTCGACCGCTACCGCGCGGACCGCCTCATCCCCTGATCCGTACCCCGTTCGAACCAACCGGGGGACACGAACCTGCGGCCCGGCCGCGAGTCACGCGTTCCGTGCTGGTTGTGTTCAGGGCACAGGCGCCGGGGACCCTCGGCGGTTCCCGGAGGAAGGAAGACACCATGTCGCTCGGAGACAAGGCGAAGGACGTCACCCAGAAGCTCGTCGGCAAGGTCGAGGAAGCGGTCGGCAAGCACACCGACGACGACGAGCTGAAGCACCAGGGCCAGAAGGACCAGGTCATGGGCGAGGGTCGTCTCGAGACCGAGAAGGCCAAGGACAAGCTGACGGGCAACTGATCCGTCCGTCCCGCTGACGCCCGCGCCGTTCGACGGCGCGGGCGTTCGCTGTGTCGGACGCGCGCTGCACCGGGGTCAGAACGCGTAGCGGATGCGGCAGCTCGGCAGGTGTTCCGCCACGAGTTCCCGGAAGCGCTCGACGAGCTGCCCCTTCATCCCCGACCGGTACCGCACGTTCACGGCGCCGTTCTGCGAGACCTTCTGTTCCTGCAGGTCGGGGCGCCAGAGCAGGTCCTCGGCCCTCGGGTGCCAGCCGAGGTTGACCTCGTGCAACTGCTCGTTGTGCGTGAGGAAGATGACCTCGGCCGCGAGCCGCGCCTTCGCCGCCGGGGAGAGCACGTCGTCGACCTGGTCGAGCAGTCCGGCCCAGTCGGACTCCCACGTGGGCGTGAGGATGACCGGCGAGAAGTTGAGGTGCACCTCGTACCCGGCGTCGACGAAGTCGTTCACGGCGGCGATCCGCTCGGCGATCGGGCTCGTCCGGATGTCCGTCACCTTCGCGGTCTCGTGCGGCATGAGCGAGAACCGGATGCGGGTGCGGCCCATCGGGTCCCAGTCGAGCAGGTCGCGGTTGACGTACTTCGTCGCGAAGGATGCCTTGGCCGTGGGGCTCATCCGGAACAGGTCGCAGAGGTCGCGAACGTTGTCGCTGAGCATCGCGTCGACCGAGCAGTCGCTGTTCTCCCCGATGTCGTAGACCCAGGAGTCCGTGTCGCACTGGTTCGGCTCGGTCTTCGGCCCCTGCTTCGCGATGTTCCGGGCGACGTGCTTGGTGATCTGCTCGATGTTCGCGAACACCGTCACCGGGTTCGAGTACCCCTTGCGGCGCGGCACGTAGCAGTACGCGCACGCCATCGCGCACCCGTTCGCCGTGGACGGTGCGATGAAGTCCGCGGAGCGCCCGTTCGGCCGGGTGACCAGCGACTTCTTCACCCCGAGGACGAGCGCCTCGGTCTTGATGCGGACCCACCGCCGCACGTTCCGCTCGTCGCCGTGGACCTCGGGGATGTTCCAGTGCGAGGCGACCGGGACGATCTCGGCGTCCGGCCAGCGCCCCAGTACCTCCTGCCCGCGGGGCAGCGCGAGTGCGGCGTCCTCGGCGTAGATGCGTCGGACGTCGAGCACCGGACGCGTGCGTGCTTCGCTCATCGCCACCTGTCTACCGGTGACCACCGACGGTGCAGACTCGGGAGCATGCCCGCCGAGCCCGACGACCACTTCTTCGTCGTGGACGGTCGACGGTGGCGTCGGACGGACCCGTCGATCCCCGACGACGTGGCCGCCGCGCTGCGATCGCACCTCGGGCGCGGGCGGAACGCGGTCAAGCGGGCGAAGCGCGACGGCGACGAGGCTGCCCTTGCCGAGGCCCGGCACCGCAACGGGCTCGCGAAGCACGGTCTGGGTGAACGCGGTCCGGAGTGGTGGACGCGGCCGGAGGACGAGCGCGTGGACGATGCCCGCCGTGCGCTCTGCGAGCTCGACGCCCTCGACGAGGACCCTACGTGACCGGCTAGGGCCGGTACTCCTCACGCTCCGAGGGCGGCGGGGTCGGCATCGAGGCGGGGCCGACACTGCCGTGGGACCCGGGACCGTCCGTCGCGCGGACGAACACCTGCACCACCCGCATGACGATGCGGCCGGCTGCCAGCACCACGTTCCACATCAGGTCCCCCTCCGACGAAGTACCGGTCCGGCCAGGCTACCCGGACGCTCAGCCCTCGGTGTGGCCGAGGTCCGGCTCGGCGAGCAGGCACACCGTGCGCGACGCGGCGGCGTGGAGCTCGAACACCAGGACGTCGTTGCGGCCCTCCCGGAGCACCGGCCCCGGCACGGCGAGCGTCTTCTGGGGACCGCGTGACCAGTACCGCCCGAGGCAGAACCCGTTCACCCAGGCAACCCCCTTCCGGAAGCCGTCGAGGCACAGGTACCGGTCGTCGACGGACGCGAGCTCGAACGACCCGGACGCGAACACCGGTCCGGCGAGCACGTCGCCGGCGGAGGGAGTCGCGTCCCCCAGGACCGAGAGCGCGGCCGGGGCGATCGGGTCGAGCGCGAGCGGCGCGGCCGTCCACCGGGACAGCAGCTCGCCGTCGACGCGGACGTCCCCGATGAGCCCCTTCGGCTCGCCGATGCGCGGACCGTAGTCGACCCGGCCCTGGTCCTCGACGAGGAGCTCCAGCGTGCCGGTGACGGGCGGGAGCGCGATCGCGCGGTCGTGGTGCTCGCGCTCGAGGACCCCGACGACGACCCCGTCGACGGAGACGATCGCGCGGTCACGGACCTCGGTGCCGACGGTGAGGACGCCCCCGGTGGGCAGGGCGACCTCGGTGCGTTGCAGCACGAAGCCGGACGCCGCGCCGAGTGCGTCGAACGTGGGCGGCACGTCGTGCGCCGTCCACGACGTGAGGGTCGGCAGGAGCGTCGCCAGGGGTGCGACGCGGTCGAGCCGGACGGCGACGTCCGTGGCGGGCGCGCGCCGTGCCTCCAGGCCGACACCGCCGGAACCGACAGCGGAACCAGAACCGACAGCGGAACCGGCACGGACACCCGGACCGGCCACGGGTTCGAGCCGACCCGACCCGCCCGGCTGCATCGACGTCGGCAGCGGCGGGACGGGCGCGTAGCGCTCGATCACCGCACGGAACGCGTGGAACTTCTCGGTCGGCCGACCGGCCTCGTCGAGCGGGGCGTCGTAGTCGTACGACGTCGCGATCGGCCGGTACACGCCCTTGTCGTTCGCCCCGTTGGTGAAGCCGAAGTTCGTGCCGCCGTGGAACATGTAGATGTTGACGGAGCCCCCGGCGGCGAGCAGGTCCTCCAGGTCCGAGGCCGACGCGGCGGCCGGCGTCGTGTGGTGGTGCTCGCCCCAGCTGTCGAACCAGCCGTCCCAGAACTCGGAGCACATGAGCGGCCCGGTCGGCTGCGCCTGGCGGAGCCGCGCCAACCGTGCGGTCGCGCGCGACCCGAACGAGCCGGTCTTGTGGAGCGACGGCAGCGAGCCGTCCTCGAGCATCGTGCCCATCGGCTGGTCGACGCTGGTGAACGGGACCGTCAGGCCGATGTCGCGGTGCATCTGTTCCAGCGCCCGGAGGTACGACGCGTCCGACCCGTAGGCGCCGTACTCGTTCTCGACCTGCACGAGCACGATCGGCCCGCCGTCGTCGATCTGCCGCGGGACCAGCACCGGCGCCAACGCCTGCAGGTACGACGAGACGGCGGCGAGGAATCCGGGCTCGTTCCGCCGGACCCCGACGGTCCCGTCCGCGAAGAGCCAGTACGGCAGCCCGCCGTTCGACCACTCGGCGCAGATGTACGGGCCGGGGCGGACGATGGCGTGCATGCCCTCGGCGGCGACGAGGTCGAGGAAGCGGCCGAGGTCGAGCCCACCGGTGAGGTCGAACACGCCGGGCTGCGGCGCGTGCGCGTTCCAGGCGACGTACGTCTCGATGGTGTTGAGGCCCATGAGCTTGGCCTTGCGGATCCGGTCCTGCCACAGGTCGGGGTGGACACGGAAGTAGTGGATCGCGCCGGAGAGGACGCGGTGGGGCTCGCCGTCGAGCAGGAAGTCGGTGTCGCCGATGGCGAAGCGCATGGGAGGGGCCTTTCAGGGGTCGGGGCCGCGCGGACGGTGTCCGCGCGGCCCCGGTTCGGTGAGGACGGGAGGGACAGGACTACTTCGAGGTGACCTTGAAGCCCTGCTCGTTGCCGTACTTCACGATCGCCTTCTGCCAGGCCTCGAGGCCGGCGTTCAGGTCGGACTTGTTCTGGTACGCCTGGCCGACGGTGTCCGCGTAGACGCTGTTCGCGTAGACCTGGAACGGCAGGTACTGCCAGCCCTCGGCAACGGTCGACGACGCCTTCGACAGGGTCTCGTTGATCGCCTCGCCGCCGAAGTACTCCGGCTTCTCGGCGGTGAAGGAGGACGAGGTCAGCTCGGCCTTGGTCGACGGGAAGCCGCCCGACTTGAGGAAGACGTCGATCGAGTCCTGCGAGGAGTTCAGCCACTTGAGGAAGCCGGCGGCGAGGGCCGGGTTCTTCGACTGCTTCATGACGACCTCGGCGGAGCCACCGTTGTTCGCGGTGACGTCGGAGGAGCCGTCGTAGGTCGGGATCGGGGCGACGCGCCAGTTGCCGCTGCCGTCCTTCACGCTCGACTCGAGGACACCGGGCATCCAGGCACCGGTGACCATCGTGGCGATCTCACCGTTGCCGAGCTGCTTGTACCAGTCGTCGGTCCAGCCGGGAGTCTGCGAGAGCAGACCCTTCTCGACGAGCTGGTTCCAGGTCGAGGTCCACTTCTTGGTGCCGGAGTCCTGCAGGTTGACCGTGACGTCGGTGCCCTTGACCTCGAACGGACGGCCGCCGGCCTGCCAGATCATCGAGGTGGTGAAGCCGGCGTCGCCCGAGTCCGCGGCGATGTAGGCGTTCGGGTTCGACTCGTGGATCTTCTCGGCGTCCGCGACGTACTCGTCCCAGGTCTTCGGCGGGGTGGAGATGCCGGCTTCCTTGAACGTCTTCTCGTTGTAGAACATGGCCATGGGGCCGGAGTCCTGCGGCAGGCCGTAGACCTTGCCGTCGAGGTCGACCGACTGCCAGGTGCCCGCACCGTACTTGTCGGCGAGCTTGTCGAAGCCGTACGACTTGAGGTCGACGAGCGAGTCGCTCAGGGCGAACTGGGGCAGGGCGAAGTACTCGATCTGCGCGACGTCGGGAGCACCCGAGCCGGCCTTGATCGTGTTCTGGAGCTTCGTGTACTGGTCGTTGCCGGTACCGGCGTTGACGAGCTTGACCTTCACCTTGGGGTAGGCCTTCTCGAACGCGGCGACCTGGGCCTCGGCCGACGGGGTCCACGACCAGTAGGTGAGCGTGCCGCCCTTCTCGAGGGCCTTGGTGATGTCGTCGGACGACCCGCCGGAGCCGGAACCGCCGGAGGCGCAGGCCGTCATGGCGATGGCCGCGGTGACGCCGATCGCGAGGGCGCTGAGCCCGCGCCGGAGACGCTTGTGCATGGGATTGCCTTTCACTTCTTCGTGGAGAGGGGTGGTGCTGCTGCGTGCCGGGTCGGGAGGCGCGGGGCGGGGTCGCCCCGTCCCTCCCGTCCGGCTGGTCGTGCTGACGGGAGGCGCGTGGCGGGGTCGCCCCGTCCCTCCCGTCCGACGGATCACGCCTTGACGGACCCGGCCGCGAGGCCGGACTGCCAGGAGCGCTGGAGGAAGAGGAACGCGACGACGATCGGGACGATCGTGAGGAGCGATCCGGTGATGACGAGGTTGTAGATCGGGTGCGCGGAGACGCCCTGCGCCTGCGCGCTCCACTGGTTGAGGCCGACCGTGAGCGGGTAGAGGTTCGGGTCGCTCAGCATGATCAGGGGCAGGAAGTAGTTGTTCCAGGTCGCGACGACCGCGAAGAGCAGGACCGTCACGACGCCGGGGGCGAGGAGTCGCAGCGCGATCGTGAAGAAGATCCGGAACTCCCCCGCGCCGTCCATGCGGGCCGCCTCGATGACCTCCGTCGGGACCGCGTCGATCGCGTACGTCCAGATGAGGTACATGCCGAAGGGGCTGATGAGCGAGGGCAGGATGATCGCCCACGGGGTGTTCGTCAGGCCGACGGACGAGAACAGCAGGAAGGTCGGGACGGCGAGCGCGGTGCCGGGGATGGCGATCGCGCCGAGCACGACGGCGAAGACCCCACGACGACCGGGGAACCGGAACTTCGCCATGCCGTAGCCGGCGATGGTCGCGAGCAGGGTGGCTCCGCCGGCGCCGACGACGACGTACAGGACGGTGTTCGCGAGCCAGCGGAGGTAGATGCCGCCGTCGTAGGTCAGCGTCTCACCGATGTTCTGGAACAGCTGGAACCCGCCGCCGAACCAGAGACCGAAGGTGCTGAGCAGGTCGGCCTGCGACTTCGTCGCGTTCACGACGAGGTAGAACAGCGGCAGCAGCGAGTAGACGGTGATGACGATCATCACGACGAGCAGGAGCGGCGACTTGCGGGCGCGGGGACCGCGGCCCTTCGGTCCGTTCGCTCGGTTCGTGCCGTTCGTGCCGTTCGGACGGGCGGCACGGGCACGGCCGCGGGTGGTCACCGCCTCGGTCACGGTCGCGGCCGGGGTGTGGGTCTCGACGGCGCTCATCGGTTCTCCGCTCGGGTCCCGCGCACCTGGACGACGTAGGCGATCACGGCGGTGATGACACCCATCACGATCGCGACGGTGGCGGAGTAGTTGAACTGCTGGCCGCTGAAGGACAGCGAGTAGGCGTACATGTTCGGGGTGAAGGCGCTGCCGATGACGTTCGGAGCGAGGGTCTTCAGCAGGTTCGGCTCGTTGAAGAGCTGGAAGCTGCCGATGATCGAGAAGATCGTGGCGATGACGATCGAGCCGCGGAGGGCCGGGATCTTGATCGACCAGACCGTGCGGAGCGGACCGGCGCCGTCGATCTCGGCGGCCTCGTACAGCTCGGTGGGGACGACGCGGAGGGCTGCGTAGAAGATCAGCATGTTGTAGCCGACGAACTCCCACGTGACGATGTTGCCGATCGACGCGAGGACCCAGTCGGGGCTGAACGGCTGGAGCAGGTCGATGCCGAGCGCGGAGTTGATCGAGCCCGTGAGACCGAACTGGTTGCCGTAGATGAAGCCCCAGATGAGCGCCGCGACGACGCCGGGGACCGCGTACGGCAGGAAGATCGCGATCCGGAAGAAGGACGATGCCCAGAGCCGCGCGGAGTCGAGGGCCAGCGCGGCGATGAGCGCCACGACCAGCATGATCGGCACCTGCACGACGAGGAAGAGCGCGACGCGGCCGAAGCCCTGCCAGAACTTGGCGTCCTGGAACAGCTGGACGTAGTTGGCGAACCAGACGAACTGGTTGCCGCCGATGAGTTGGTCGCGGAACAGGCTGAGCCAGAGTGCGTACCCGATCGGGACGACGAGCATCGCGACGAGGACGACGACGAACGGCCCGACGAACATCCAGCCGGTCCAGCGGCCGCGCTGCGAGGTGCGGCGCCGCGGCGGCGTGGCCGGGGCTGCTGCTCCTGGCGCACGCGCTTCGAGCGTGGTCATGTGACTCCCTTGTCGTGCTGCGTTCGGGTGCGTCGATGTTGACGTCAACATCGAACGCCGCGACGATAGCATGGCAACGTCAACATGCGCTACCGTCACCGGAGTCGGGCTCGATCACGATCCGATGTCGAGCTTCGAGGGAGGCCCCGTGACCACGGAACTCAGCGGTGTGCGCCGTGCCCCGTCGATGGCCGCGGTCGCCGAGGCCGCCGGCGTGTCGATGCAGACCGTGTCGCGCGTCGCCCGTGGCTTCGACAACGTCTCCCCGGACACCCGCGACCGCGTGCAGCGGGCGATGGACGAGCTCGGATACCGGCCGAACCGCGCCGCCCGCGCGCTCCGCTCGGGACGCTTCCGCACGATCGGCGTGATCATGTTCACGCTCGCGTCGTTCGGCAACATGCGCACGCTCGAGGCGATCGCCGACGCCGCCGGGGCCGCGGACTTCACGATCACCCTGCTGCCGATGGCCTCCCGGACCGAGGAGGGCGTCCGCTCGGCGTTCTCGCGGTTGCACGAGCAGGCCGTCGACGGCGTGGTGATCATCATCGAGTCGCACATCATCGACACCGCCGAGGTGGCGCTGCCGGACGGCGTCCCGATGGTCGTCGTGGATTCCACGGGCACGACCCAGCACCCGTCGATCGACACCGACCAGGCCGAGGGTGCACGGTTGGCGACGCAGCACCTCCTCGACCTCGGGCACGACACCGTCTGGCACGTCGCCGGACCGGTGTCGTCGTACTCCGCCGCACGCCGTCTCGCCGCGTGGCAGGACACCCTCGAACGTGCGGGTCGGGTGGTGCCCCCGGTGTTCCACGGCGGCTGGACCACGTCGCACGGGTACGAGGCCGGGCTCGCGATCGCCGCGAGACCGGACATCACCGCCGTGTTCGCCGCGAACGACCAGACCGCGCTGGGGGTGCTCCGCGCCGCGCACGAGTCCGGCCGGGACGTCCCCGGGTCGCTCAGCGTCGTCGGCTTCGACGACTCGCCCGAGGCCGACTCGTTCTGGCCTCCGCTCACCACCGTGCACCAGTCGTTCGACGAGGTCGGCCGACGAGCGGTCCGGAACCTCCTCGGGCAGATCGAGGGCAACCCCGAGCCGGCGTCGACCGTCGCCGACCTCGTCCCGACGCGGCTCGTGGTCCGGGCGAGCACGGCCGTCCCGCCCGCCGGCTGACCCCTGGGCCGCGGCCGCGGGCGGGGTGCGCGCTCGGGGTCGGCGGTGGTCGGTGCGAGGTCGTCGGTGCTCGGTGCGAGTCGCTCGGTGCGAGGTTCCCCACACCGTGCGAGGCGAAATGCCTCGCACCGTGCGTGAAACCCCGCACCGTGTCGAGCGCCCTCGCACGGTGCGACGCGGGGCAGCTACTCGGCCGGTACCCCTCCACGCCCAGGGGCCGACGGCGCTCGGTGCGAGGTTCCCCACACCGTGCGAGGCGAAATGCCTCGCACCGTGCGTGGAACCTCGCACCGTATCGGTGCACCTCGCACGGTGCGAGGTGCACGACGACCCCGACCGGTTCTGGGGGCAGCGCCGCACGACCCGCGTCTGGGAGCATCGTCGCGTGCGCACACGTTGGAAGGTCCTCCTCGGAGCGGTCGCGGCGGTCGCCGTCACCGCCACGGTCGTCACCGTCCACTCGGAAGCGCTCGACGCCGCCGCGCACGCCCGGGCTCTCGCCGAGGCACCGCCACGCAGCGCGACCCCGCGCGAGGACACGCTCGCGTACCTCCGCGCGGCGAAGGCCCACGACTGCGCCCTGCTCGACCTCCTCGAGGCCAGCGGCACGACCGACTGGTGCCCGAAGGCGCCGACCGCGTGGTCCGACGGGGAGTCCGAACTCCTGGCCTACCGCGACGTCGGGAAGCCCTACGCGGTCTCCGCCGAGCAGGCCGCCCAAGCCGAGGTGTGCGTGCCGTCGGTCATCACCCAGCGTTGGATGACCGGAGCGGACCCGGGCACGATGCAGTGGAGCTGGTGCTGGGCGCGGACCGCCGACGGCTGGCGACTGGTCGACGAGGGCCAGGGCTGACCGGCACGCTCACCCGCGCGGAGGCGCAGGCGCACCGACGAGAGCAGCGACCCCGCCCGCCACAGTGCCCCGCAGCGCCTCAGTGCAGCCGCAGCGACGTCACCATCGGGCACGCGAACGGGTCTCGCGCCGCGAGCCCGACCCGGTTGAGGTACGCGACGACGATCCCGTAGGAACGCAACAGCGTCGTCTCGGTGTACGGGATGCCGAGCGCGCGGCAGTGCGCCTGCACGAGCGGCTTGGCGCGGCGGAGGTTCGGTCGCGCCATGCTCGGGAACAGGTGGTGCTCCGCCTGGTGGTTGAGGCCACCGAGCAGGTGGTCCACCCACCGGCCGCCGACGATGTTCCGAGAGGTCCGCACCTGTCGGGAGAAGAAGTCGATCCGGGCGTTCTCGGCGATGACCGGCATCCCCTTGTGGTTCGGCGCGAACGAGGCGCCCATCATCACGCCGAACACCGCGACCTGCACGCCGATGAACGCGAAACCGATGCCGATCGGCAGGAACGCGAACACGGCCCAGAAGTACAGCCCGAAGCGCGCGAGCAGCAGGACACCCTCGACGGCCCGCCCGCGGGAGGTTCCCTTGACGTGCTCCCCCGTGAGGACGGCCCGGATGGACAGCCAGTGCAGGTTGATCCCCTCCATGGTGAGCAGCGGGAAGAACGCCCAGCCCTGCACCCGCGTGAGCAGGCGGAGGATCCCCGTGCGCTTCGCTGCGTCCTCCTCGATGAACGACACCGTGTCCTGCGCGATGTCCGGGTCCTTGCCGATGGTGTTCGGGTTGCCGTGGTGCCGGGTGTGCTTGTTCATCCACCACGAGTAGGACATACCGACGAGGAACACGCCGACGAAGCGTCCGGCGTGGTCGTTCCACCGGTTCGACGCGAAGATCTGCCGGTGCGCTGCCTCGTGGGACAGGAACGCGAACTGGGTGAACACGACCCCCAGGACCCCGGCGGGGATGAGCGCGAACCAGCTGTGTCCGAGGAACGCCGTGACGGTGAACGCGATCGCGCCGACGGCGACGAGGACAGCGAAGACCGTCCAGTAGAAGCCGGTCCGACGCCGGAGGAGTCCGGCGTCCTTCACCTGCTGCAGGAGGTCCTTGTAGGTGGAGGTCCCGGAGCGTGCCCCCGCCGGTCGCGGTGAGGTCGGGCGGTACAGGGTGGACGAAGTGGCCATGCGGGCTGCTTCCGTCAGGAACAGCCCTTCGGCCGAACAGTGGGTTCCCGCGTGTGCGGTTGTGGCAACCGTAGGGCCTCTCCCCGAACGTCCGCAGTGAACTGCGCGTACTGTCCGGACCGAGTCGGCTCCGCTGTACCGGCTCCGGATGGGCGCCGCCTCCCTCTGTCCGGAACACTCGCCCGCGCGTGCTCACCCCACCACCGCAGCCCGGACCATGAAGCACATCGTGTACGGACTCACCGCCGTCCTCACCACGGACGAGGCCGCCGACGCCGTCCTCGACTACGCCGCGGCGTTGGCACACGCCGGGCTGACCGACGTCGTGGCCGTGCCCACCGTCGACACGTTCGGCACCGAGACCACCACGGCGTTCCTGCTCGCACCCGCGCTCGGCGTGCTCGTCGAGGACGCCCCGGACGATCCGCTCGGACCGGACACCGCCGCGTTCGTCTCGGAGATCACGTGGCGGACGCACGCGGTGCGCTCCGCACCGCCGCACCGGCCACCGGCCTGACGCGTCGATCACCGCGCGGCGCACGCCGCGTCGTGGTCGCGACCACCGCCGGACGGGAGGCACGGTGCGGGTCCGCCCCGTGCCTCCCGTCAGGTGGTCGGCGCGTCAGCGCGCGGACGCGTCGGCCAGCACCACCGCGGCGATGCGGTCGGCCGCTTCGGACGGCCCGATCGCGGTGGTGTCGACCACCTCGGCCTCGGCGTGCAGCCAGGCCCGCGCCGCCTCCGCGTACCGGTCGACGTACTCGAGCCGGAAGGTCGACGGCCCGAGGACCGAGTCGTGCAGGATGCGGTGCCGGAGCGTCTCGGGGTCCGCGTGCAGCACGAAGTGACGCACCGGGATGCCGTACGCCGCGAGCCCACCGCTGATCTCGCGCCAGTACGGCTCGACGAGCACGGTCATCGGCATGACGAGCGTGCCGCCCGCGAAGTCGAGCACCCGGCGCGCGGTCTCGACGACGAGGGGCCGCCAGGGGTCCCAGTCCTGGAAGTTGCCCGTCCACGGCAGGGACGGCGACACGTCCATGAGGGTCTCCCCCACCTTCTCCGCGTCGAGCAGGTGCGAGCCGGGCAGCCGTTCCTGCACGAGGCGGCTCGTCGTCGTCTTCCCCACACCGTGCGTCCCGTTCACCCAGACGATCATGGCGGGACTGTAGCGTGTGGCCATCGACGATCGAGGGGGAACGATGCTCGCAGGGGACGTCGCGGCCAAGCGGTTCGCACCGACGAAGTGGCGTGAGGGGTACGACCAGGGGCAGGTCGACGACTTCCTCGACCGGGTCCGGGCCACGCTGGCGGCGTACGAGCGCGGCCGACCGGCCGAACCGCTGACCGCGGAGGACGTGACGATGTCGCGGTTCCGGCCGACACGGTTCCGGGACGGCTACGACCAGGACGAGGTCGACGACTTCCTCGACCAGGTGGTGGTGGAGCTGCGGCAGCACGAAGCCCGGTGGAGCAGCGGGGCCTGACGCGTGGTCCGCGCGCAGGCCACCGCTGCCTGCGCGCACGCCGAGCTGCGCGACCCGGACGACGGAACGGGAGGCACGGTGCGTCGCCACACCGAGCCTCCCGTCGTGTCAGGTCGTCAGCCCGTCAGGGCTGGACCGTCACTCGGTCGTCGACACCCAGTCGATGAGCAGGTTGCCGCTCGCGCCCCAGTTGCCGGTCTGGAACATGAACCGGTGCGGCGTGGTCGGGACGTCGTGCGTGACCGTCCCGATGACCTTGCCGTCGACCTTGTAGGTGACCGACTTCCCCGGGTCCCAGTCGACCGTGTAGGTGTGCCAGTCACGCCACGAGACGCCCGTGGGGATCTGCACGCGCTCGGCTTCCCGGCCCGGGGTCATCGAGTGGTGGAACGCCATCGGCTCCGACTCGAAGTTGCCCTCGGGGAAGTCGATCTCGCCGTCGGCCCACCGGTTCGAGGTCGGCCACAGCATGAACGCCGCACCGTTGCCGTCGCCGCCCGTCGCCTTCGCGCGGACCGAGAACGAGCCGCCGACGTGGTCGTAGGCGCCGGCCTTCGTGCCGAACGTACCGGCCGTACCCGCACCGCCGAGCCGGGCGTCGAGGACACCGTCGTGCACGGTCACGGTCTGGCTCGGTGCGTAGATGCCCGACGTGCCGTCCGGGTACGGCTGCCAGGCCTGCGGGTACCGGCTCGCGACGGCTCCGAGGCCGGCAGCGAGGTCGAAGTCCTCGACGAAGGAGGCGGCCGGCGGCTGGGCGCCGCTCGGGTCGGCGGCGGCGGACGACGCGGCCTGGGTCGGCTCGTCGGCCGGGGCAGCCGTCTCGGCCGGGGCCGGGCTCGTCGTCGGGGTCGGGGTCGGGGTCGACTCCTGGATCGGTGCGCCCGTCGGCGTGGCGTCGGGCGTCGCCGTCGAGTCGTCCGACGGCGCCTCGTCGGCGGGGTCGGGCGTCGGCGTGCTGTCGGCGGTCGGGTCGTCCGAGGGCGTCGGCGACGCGGTCGGCGCGGGTGCCGGACGCCAGTGGTGGTGCCAGCCCCACCAAGGGGCGGCGGTGGCTGCGGTGGGGATGCCGATGATCAACGCGGCGGCAGCGGAAGCCGCGATGACGACGTTGCGGCGCTTCACCGGGTGGTCCGATCAGCGGTGGACAGGGGTGTGCTGGTCGCGCAGGGACGCGCGGTCGAGACAGAGATGTCGAGCTCCTCGGAGGGGGTCGGGTTCGGGGGCGCAGGACGCGGTGTCGGACGCCCGAGCGGAGGTGCAGGGTGCGTGCTGTGGGGGTGCTGTGGTGCTGCACTCGGTGATGCGTCCTCGACCATTGTGCCTCATGTGTGCCCCGTTCGGGGGGCGTCGACGACTGTTCACCTCCGCGTGCGTGTTCCGGCGAGTACGACCGGGCGCATGACCGGGCCCCACCGGGCGGCGCCCGACCGTCAGTCGTAGCCGAGGACCACCGGGTCGTCGTCGGACGGGTCGGGCGTGCTGCCGACCGCCCCCGGCCCGGCGTTCATGCGCGACCCCGTCGGGGCGTCTCGGGCAGGGAACTCCAGACGTCCGCCCAGAGGAGCTCGAACTCCACCGCGCTGATCGTCCCGGCGAGCGCCGCTCGTTCGTACACCACGAGTGCGTCGAGCGACCCGGCGAGCAAGCGTGCGTCCCCGTGCCCGCGCGGTCGACCGCCGCCGTGGAAGGTGGTCACGGTCAGGGTGCGCACCGAGGGCCGCGTCCGACGGGTCGCGCGCCGCAGGACGAGGAACCCGGAGCCGTACAGCGCGGCGGCCGCCAGGGTACCCCCGAGCGCGGAGCCGTTCAGGGCCGCCATCACGCCGAGGGCGGGGAGCGCGCCGGCCACGCCCCACGCGTGCAGCGCCCGGAGGAGGATCCGCTCGCGGGTGTTCGTGCCCGGTGGGAACACCACGAGCGTGCGGGAGCTCCAGAGGGTCCTGCCGGCGGGGTGGACGATCTCGCGCCCCCAGACGTGGAGGTGGCGGTCCCGGGGTCCGGCGTGCGGGAGGAGCGGCTTCGTGGGCGAGTGCACCGGATCACCGTGCACCCGCGCAGCACGTCGGAGCACCGCCCCTGACGGACTCCTCACGGCCGTCACGGCGATCCTCACGCGTCGCTGATCTCGTGAGCCGGACGTCAGGGGTTGCGGGCGGAACGCGGAGCAGGTATACCTAAACCGGTTCAATGAAACCGGTTCAAACGATCTGGACCAGCACCGCGGCGAGGAGGCCCCCGATGGAACGACGACCCACCATCGTCGACGTCGCGCGGCAGGCCGGGGTGTCCAAGGGCCTCGTGTCCCTCGCGCTGAACGACCGCCCGGGCGTCAACCAGGCCACCAAGGAACGGATCCAGGCCGCCGCCGCCGAGATCGGCTGGCGACCGAACCCGGCCGCCCGCAGCCTGACCAGCCGGCGCGCGTACGCCCTCGGCCTCGTCGTGAAGCGCGACCCGCGGATCATCGAGACGGACCCGTTCTTCGCCGCGTTCATCGCCGGCCTCGAGACGGTCCTGTCCGACCGCGGGCAGGTCCTCGTGCTCAGCGTCGTGCCGGACGCGGGCGCCGAAGAGCGCTCGTACCGCTCCCTCGCCGCCGACGGGCGCGTGGACGGCTTCATCCTCACCGACCTCCTCCGGCACGACCGACGGATCGCACTGCTCGCCGAGCTCGGGGTCCGCGGCGTCACGCTCGGCGAGCCCGACGTCCCGACGACGTTGCCGGCCGTGCGGCGCGAGTACGAGGACGGCATCGACGACCTCGTCCGGTACCTCGCGGGCCTCGGGCACGAGCGGATCGCGCACGTCGCGGGCAACGAGGACATGCTGCACGGCCGTGCCCGACGCGAGCAGTTCGAACGCGTCGCCGCGGCCCTCGGCATCGAGGCGCGGGTGGTCCCGACGGACTTCTCCCCCGAGCAGGGCGCCGACGCCACGCGGACGCTCCTCGCGCTCGACCCGGGCGTCCGTCCGACCGCGATCGTGTACGGCAACGACCCGATGGCGGTCGCGGGCATGGCGGTCGCACAGGGCGCGGGCCTCCGCATCCCGGACGACCTCTCGGTCACCGGGCTCGACGGGTCCCAGATCGGGCAGTACGTCTACCCGGCCCTGACGACCCTCGACAACGACCCGGTCGAGTGGGGGCGCGTCGTCGCGTCCACCCTGCTCGACCTCGTCGACGGGCACGAGCCCGTCGACCGCTCCCTCACCCCCGCGCGGCTCATCGTCCGCGGGTCGACGGGCGCGCCGACACCCCGGCACTGACGCCGGACAGACGAGGACGGCCGAGCGGAGCGCCAGCGCTCCCACCCGTCCAGCACAGCACAGCACAGCACAGCACACCGACCACCGACGAAGGAGTCACCATGCAACGGCGCATGCTCGCCATCGGGACCGCGATCGCCGCGGCCACCGCGCTCGCCCTGACCGGATGCTCCGGCGGGGGCGCCGCGTCGAACAGCGACGCGATGAAGGCCAAGGGCCCGATCACCATCTGGTACTCGAACAACGAGCAGGAGGTCCAGTGGGGCAAGGCCGCCGTCGCCTCGTGGAACAAGGACCACCCCGACCAGCAGGTGAAGGGCCAGGAGGTCCCCGCCGGCAAGAGCACCGAAGAGGTCATCGGCGCGGCGATCACGGCAGGCACCACGCCCTGCCTCGTGTTCAACAACCTGCCCGCCGCGACCGGCCAGTTCCAGAAGCAGGGCGGCCTCGTCGACCTGTCGAAGTTCAGCGGCGCTGACGCCTACATCGAGGCCCGCTCCGGCGACACGGCCGACCAGTACAAGTCGTCCGACGGCGACTTCTACCAGATGCCGTGGAAGTCGAACCCCGTGATGATCTTCTACAACAAGGCGATCTTCGAGAAGGCCGGGCTCGACACCGAGGACCCGAAGCTCAGCACCTACGACGACTTCCTGGCGGCGGCCGCGAAGATCAAGGCCTCGGGCGCCGCGCCGTACGCGATCTACCCGACGCCGACGAGCGAGTTCTTCCAGCCGAACTTCGACTACCTGCCGCTCTACGCCGCCGCGACCGGTGGCAAGGGCATGGCGACGAAGGACGGCACGGCGACGTTCGACACCCAGGCCGGCCGCGACGTCGCCGAGTTCTGGAAGGCCGTCTACGAGAAGGGCTACGCGGGCACCGAGCAGCTGCAGGGCGACGCCTTCGCGACCGGCAAGGCCGCGATGGCGATCGTCGGCCCGTGGGCGATCGCGTCCTACAAGGGCAAGGTCGACTGGGGCAGCGTGCCCGTCCCCACCAAGGACGGCATCTCGGCCGACCAGACCTGGACCTTCCCGGACGCCAAGAACGTCGGCATGTACTCGTCCTGCAAGAACCAGGGCACCGCGTGGGACTTCCTGAAGTACGCCACGAGCAAGGACCAGGACCAGCAGCTTCTCGAGACGACCGGCCAGATGCCGATCCGGAAGGACCTCGCCACGACGTACGCCGACTACTTCAAGGCCAACCCGTCGTACCAGGAGTTCGGTTCGCAGGCGGCCCGCACGGTCGACGACCCGGCCGGCGCGAACACGATCGCCGCGCTCCAGGGCTTCCGTGACTTCTACACGAAGGCCGTCATCTCCGGGCAGGGGGACCTCGACTCGCAGCTGGGGGCCGCGGCGTCGAAGTTCACCCAGCAGATGCAGCAGCAGTAGGACGGGAGGCCCGGCTTGACCACGCAGACCGCGTCACCGACGCGCGGGGTCACGCCGGGCAGCCCGACGGGCGGCGGCCGGAAGCCGCTGCACGTCCGACTGCTCGGCAAGAACCCCCTGGGGTGGCTGTTCAGCGCCCCCTACCTGGTGTTCGTCATCGCGATCTTCGCCTACCCGGTGTGCTTCGCGGTGTACATGTCCTTCAAGGACTACTTCTTCGCCGCCCCCGGCGTGAACGTCGACCGGCCGTGGGTCGGACTGCAGAACTACGTGCAGGTCTTCCAGGACCCGCAGGTGCTGCAGTCGTTCCGGAACGTCGGCGTCTTCCTCGTCATCAACGTGCCCCTGACCGTCGTGCTCGCCCTCGTGCTCGCCTCGGCGCTCAACGGCGCCGTGCGCTGGGGGACGTTCTTCCGGGTGAGCTACTACGTGCCCTACGTCACCGCGAGCGTCGCGGTCGTCGGAGTCTGGCTGTTCCTGTTCAGCCAGGGCGGGGTCGTGAACAGCGTCCTCGGACCGCTCGCGCCGAGCCCGTCGTGGCTCAGCAACCCGGCCCTCGCGATGCCGATGATCGCGGTGTTCGTGACGTGGAAGCAGCTCGGGTTCTACATCCTGCTGTACCTCGCGGCGCTGCAGAACGTACCGAAGGAGCTCTACGAGTCGGCGTCCACCGACGGCGCGGGCAAGATCCGGCAGTTCTTCTCGGTGACCGTCCCCGGCGTCCGGCCCGCGACGGTGCTCGTGCTGCTGCTCAGCACCGTGACGGGCGCGAACCTCTTCACCGAGCCCTACCTGCTCACCGGCGGCGGCGGCCCGAACGGCGCCTCCACCAGCCCCGTGCTGCTCATCTACCAGCAGGGCATCCAGCAGGGCCACCCCGGCTACGCGGCGGCCATCGGCATCGTCCTGATGATCGGCGTCCTGATCATCGCGTTCCTGCAGAACAAGTTCGCAGGTGGGAGGGAATCATGACCCAGGCGACCACCCCCCGGGCCGCAGCCGACCTGACGGCGGCGAGCCGCGCCTCCCGGCAGGACACCCCGAGGCGGCGGCGACCCCGCCGCCTGGACGGACAGCAGCTGAGCCGGGGCCAGGCGGCCCTGCGGTTCGTCGTGCTGCTCGCCGGCGCGCTGCTCTTCCTGTTCCCGTTCTGGTACATGGTGATCGGCTCGCTCCAGCGCGAGCCGGACACCTCCGTCGCCGGGGCGTTCCCGAACCCGGCGAACATCGACCTGCACAACTACGCGCAGATCGACTCCCGGGTCGACCTGCTGCAGGGGCTCGTGAACTCCGGCGTCTTCACCGCCGGGGTCGTGCTCTGCACCGTCGTGTTCGGCGTCCTCGCCGGGTACGCGCTGTCCGTGCTCCAGTGGAAGGGGCGTGGGACGACGTTCGCGCTCGCCCTGCTCGTGCAGGTCGTGCCGTTCCAGCTGCTCATGATCCCGCTGTACGTCCTCATCGCCCGCGACTACGGCCTGAGCGACAACTACCTCGGCATGATCCTGCCGTTCGCGATCAACTCCGCCGCGGTGGTGATCTTCCGGCAGTACTTCCTGCAGGTGCCGCAGGAGATCTTCGACGCCGCCCGCATCGACGGCGCCGGGGAGCTCCGTGTGCTCTGGAGCGTCGCGCTCCCCCTCATCCGACCGGCGCTCGTCACCGTCGTGCTGGTCACGTTCATCGGGCCGTGGAACGAGTTCCTCTGGCCGTTCCTCATCACGAAGGAAGCCTCCATGCAACCGCTCGCCGTCTCCCTGGCGAACTACATCTCGAACGTCGCGTCCTCGACCGCGAACCCGTACGGCGCGATCCTCGCCGGCGCGGTCGTGCTCGCGGCCCCCGTCGTCGTGCTGTTCATCGTGTTCCAGCGGTGGTTCATCGCGACCGACATCGGATCGGGGGTGAAGGGCTGATGCCGGCACTCACCACCGACCTCCTCGCCGACGAGTACCAGCGCGCCCTGCAGCACACGAACGCGCTGACCGACCGCATCTCGACCGACGACTTCTCGGCACACTACGACGACCCACCCGCGTGGATGGTCGGCCCGTTCCGCCGGGACCCGTCGCTCACCTTCACGGCACCCGGGTGGACCGACCCGACGGGCATCGGCTGGACCGCGTCCTCGGTCTTCAACCCCACCCTCGCGGTCGCGCCCGACGAGCGTGGCACGGTGGTCGCGGTGGACCCCGCGACCGGCCTGGAGGCACGACACGCCCTCCACCTCGTCTACCGGGCGTCCCCGGTGAAGGAGTCGACGTCGTCCCGGGTCGGGCACGCGGTCCTGACCGCGGACGGCTGGGTCGACGACGGCGCGCCGATCCTCTGGCCGACGGAGTCGAACGAGGGCCTCGGCGTCGAGGACCCGAAGCTCTACCGCGCCGAAGGGCGCTGGTGGTGCTACTACAACGCGATCTGGGACACGCGGGGCAGCGACCTCCGCGAGACGTACCCGGACGCGGGCGACGTCGGGTGCGACATCGCCCTGGCGGTCTCCGACGACCTCGTGCACTGGGAGAAGACCGGCATCGTCGTGCCGTACGAGGTCTCGCACCTGTGGGCGAAGGGCGCGGTGATCCCGCGGGACGACGCCGGCAACGCGGTCCGGATCGGCGGCGAGTACCTCATGTACGTGTCCGAGGGGTGCGGCGGGAAGCTCACCGTCGGGCACTCGGACGACATGCTGCACTGGACCTTCACGCACGAGGACTACCTCGACGTCAGCACCCTCGGGCAGCACGTGCACGAGGTCGCCTGCGCCGTGGTCGACGGCGACCGGCTCGTCCTCGACTTCTTCCTCGCCGACCACGACGGGGCGTTCGCAGCCGGGCAGGCGCTCTACGCGGTCGACGCCCCCTTCACGCAGCGCGACGTGCACGCCGGCGGGTCGCTCGCGTGGGGTGGGCTCCTGCGCTGGCCGACGCCGGACGGTCCACGGGTCTTCGCGCAGGGGTGGGACGCCCCGCGCGGCAGTCGCGAGCTGTACCTGTACCAGGAGGTGCCGGCATGACCAGGGTCGTGCCCGCGGCGGAGTTCCCGTACCTGCTCGAACGGGTCGGCCTCGTCATGGAGCCGCTGGCCGACGGGCCGCTCGAGGCCGAGGGCGTCCTCAACCCGGGCAGCGGACGCGGCCCGGACGGGGAGCTCTACCTCCTCCCACGGCTCGTGGCCGACGGCAACGTCTCGCGGATCGGCATCGCCCGGGTCCTCGTCGAGGACGGGGTCCCGACCGGCGTCGAACGACAGGGTGTCGTGCTCGAGCCCGAGCGCTCGTGGGAGATCGGCGCGGTGAACGCCGGCGTCGAGGACCCCCGGACGACCTGGATCCCCGCGCTCGGCCTCCACGTGATGACCTACGTGGCCTACGGGCCGCTCGGCCCGCACACCGCGGTCGCCGTGTCGGATGACCTCCGCTCGTGGCGGCGGCTCGGGCCCGTGCGGTTCGCCTACGACGACGCGCTCGACGTCGACCTGGCGATGTACTTCAACAAGGACTGCGTGTTCCTGCCGGAGCCCGTCACGGCGCCGGACGGGACCGAGAGCCTGGCGGTGCTCCACCGGCCGGGCTGGGACCTGTCCGAGATCCGGCCGTCCGAGGGGCTCCACGCGCCGGGCTGGGTCGAGGACACCCGGCCGTCGATCTGGATCTCCTTCGTGCCGCTCGACCGGGTGCGCGAGGACGTCGGGGCACTCGCCGAGTGGCGCGGGCACCGGGTCCTCGCCGCCCCTGCCGCCCCGTGGGAGGAGCTGAAGATCGGCGCCGGCCCGGCGCCGATCCGGGTGCCCGAGGGCTGGCTGCTCCTGCACCACGGCGTCACCGGCGAACTCGTCGGGTCGCTCGCACAGCAGCAGAACGTGAACTACGCCGCCGGGGGCATGCTCCTCGACGCCGACCGTCCGTGGGAGGTGCTCGTCCGGACGGGCGAGCCCCTGATGACCGCGGACACCGACGACGAGCGCTCAGGCATCGTGCCGAACGTCGTGTTCCCCACCGCCGTCGAGGAGATCGACGGCGTCCACCACGTCTTCTACGGCATGGCGGACTCCAAGATCGGCGTCGCACGACTCGTGCGGCGCTGATCGCCCAACCCCTGTGACGAACCCACTCATCCCGAGAACGAGGAGATGCAATGGTGCATCGCACCCTCCTGGCCGCGCTCGTCGCGGCCACCACCGCCGCGACGACCCTCGTCGCCGCCCCGGCCCAGGCGACCACGTCGACCACCGCAGCCGGCACGTCGGGCGCGAGCAGTGCCTCCCGGCCGGTCACGAACCTCGACCACCTCGACTTCCTGCTCGACGACGTCCCACTGCCGGAGGTCCCCGGACACAGCACGTACCAGCAGGCGAGCGACCCGACGGCCACCGCACCCTGGGTCTACGCCGACCGGAACGCGGACGGGACCTACCGCCGGGTCGGCGGTGGCACGCTCGATCCCGCGACCGGCCACTGGGGTCAGGGGGCGTTCGACGCGGACGACATCAGCCGCGCGGCCGTCGTCTACGTCCGCGACTGGCAGCAGAACGGGACCGCGTCGAGTCGCGAGCACGCGCGGGAGCTCCTGCGCTCGCTCACCTACCTGCAGACGGACAGCGGGCCGGACGCCGGCAACGTCGTCCTCTGGCAGCAGACCGACGGCACCCTCAACACCAGCCCGACACCGCCGGACTCCCCGGACCCGTCGGACTCCGCCGACTCGTTCTGGGTCGGCCGCACCGTCTGGGCCCTCGGTGAGGCGTACCCGGCGTTCCGCCACGCCGACCCCGGCTTCGCACGGTTCCTGCAGGGCCGTCTGCGCCTGTCGCTCGACGCCCTCGAACGGCAGTCACTCGCGTCGTACGGCCGCTACGACACCGTGAACGGGTCGCGCGTGCCGTCGTGGCTCATCGCCGACTCGACGAGCGCCACCGCGGAGGCCGTGCTCGGGCTGAGCGCCTACGTGCGCGCCGTGCCCGGCGACCGGCAGGCACGGACCGTGCTCGAGCGGGAGACGACCGGCATCGCGGCGATGCAGCGCGGTGACACGACCACGTGGCCGTTCGGGGCCGTCCTGCCGTCCGCGACGTCGCAGTCGACCTGGAACGCCTGGGGCGGGATGGCACCGGCGGCGCTGGCCTCGGCCGGTTCCGTGCTCCACCGCGGGGACTGGCAGCGGGACGCCCGCCGCGAGACCGCGCAGTTCGCCGCCGAGGTGCTCGCCTCGGGCGGCCCCGACAACGGGTGGACGCCGACGCCGTTCGACCGCACGCAGATCGCGTACGGCGCGGACTCGCTCGTGCAGTCGTTCCTCGCGGTCGGCGGAGCGGGGCAGGACCGCCTCGCCGCGATCGCCGCGGGCTGGTACTTCGGCGCGAACCCGGCGGGCGTCCCCGTGTACGACCGGACGACCGGCGCGTGCGTCGACGGGATCGCGGCGGACGGCACGGTGAACCGGGGCTGCGGCGCGGAGTCGTCGATCCACACCGCGCTGTCGATGCTCGCGCTCGACGCCCACCCGGCGGTCCGCACCTCGGCCGAGACCACGACGTCCCGGACCGACGTCGACGGCATCACGACCGTCGAGGCCGAGGGTGGGGCGCTGACCGGAGACGCTGCGGTCGTGCGGCCCGACGCCGCGTGGACCGGCTCGGCGAACTGGTCGGGCTCGGCGTACGTGCACGCTCCGGCGGGGTCGTCCGTGACGATCACGATCCCGGCGCTGCGTCAGGACACGCTGCTGTACCCGGTGGTGTCCGAGGCCTCCGGTCCGGCGGGCCGCACGGACTGGACCGTGCGGGGAGCGGACGGCCGGACCCGGTCGCTCGGCTCCACCCCGAACGGCGGCGCAGGGGCGCAGGGCACCGCGCCGACCCCGTCGTTCCTGCACCCGCTCACGCTCGCGCGCACCGCTCCCGCGGGCACGACGACGATCACGGCGACCGTCCGCGGCGGGACGGCCGACCTCGACGCGGTGCTCCTCCGCCCGGTGGTGTCACACCTGGGGCTGGGGTCGGGTGCCGACAGCGCGGCCGGTGCGTCGCCGTCGGACCTCTTCGTGAACGGGACGACGTCGGTGCGCTCGACGACGGCGACGTTCGCGCAGCGCACCACGGTGTCGGTGTACGACCGCACCGGGCGGCTCATGCGGACCGTGCACGTCGGGTCCGGGGTCCAGCGGGTGCCGCTCGCTCCGGGTGGCTCCACCGTGGCCGCTCCGCGCTGAACCGTCCCGCTCCTCGTGCCGTGCGCGCGTGTCCCGCTACCGTTGGGGCATGCGCGCACGGCTCCGTCACCACGCACCCGCCCTCGTGCTGCTGCTGCTCGCCGGCGTCGCGGTCGTGGTCGCGGTGCTCGCGGAGGCGCTGGCGTGGCCCGTCGCTCCGGCCTTCCCCGCCCTGCACAGCGGCGACTACTCGTACGTCGTCGGGCGGGGCGGCTTCCGGACCGCCCTCGCCGCACGGGCGATCGCGTGGGCGGCCGCCGCGCTCGTCGTCCCGTTGCTCGTCGCGGCACTGCTGGCCGTGGTCGTCCGCGGGCGACGCTCCGGAGGACGGGCCGCGCGGCCGTGATCGTCCTCCGCCCGTGGCTCCCCGGGGACGCGGACGCCCTGGTCGCCGCACGCGCCGGCTCCGACGACCTGGCGACGCAGTTCGAGCCGCTGCCCCACACCGCCGCCGCACGACGGTTCATCACATCGGCGCTGACGTCCGAGCCCGGACGACGACACTGGGCGGTCGTCCTGGACGGCACCGCCGTGGGCAACGTCGGGCTCACCGCCGTCGACCGCCGCCACGACTCGGCGTGGGTGTCGTACTGGCTCGCTCGTGACGCGCGCGGGCGCGGTCTCGCGACGCGAGCGGTCGCCACCGTCGCCGAGCGGGCCTTCGCCGACGGACTGTTCCGGCTCGAGCTCGGGCACCGGGTGAACAACCCCGCCTCCTGCCGGGTGGCGACGACAGCGGGGTTCCGGGCCGAGGGGGTCGAGCGGGCGAAGCTGCGCTACGGGTCCGAGCGGTTCGACGTCGAGACGCACGCCCGGCTGGCGACGGACCCGACGCCCGAGGTCGAGCTGCTCAGGCGAACCGCGCCCCGGTCAGCCGGAGCGACTCGTCCCAGACCCGTGCCGCCTCGTCGCGGTCGGACATCGTCGGCCACGGATCGACCCACCCCGCGGGGCCGCCGACGCCGAGTCGCCAGGTCGGCGCGGCGAAGCGACCAGCCGCCGCCGGGTCGGTCGCGGCGAGGAGCGCCGGGTACGCCGCGGTCTCGGGTGTGCCGACGACCCAGCCCCGGGCGGAGAGCCAGCGGATGAGCCGGACCGATGCGGTGTCGGTGCTCCGCCCCATCTCCGGGCGCGCTGCGAGCAGGCTCGTCGGGGCGACGCCCGGATGGCTGACGGCCGTGGTGATCCCCCACCCCGCGGCCGCGCTCCGACGTCCGAGTTCGGCCGCGAAGAGCGCCGGTGCGATCTTCGACTGCCCGTACGCCCGCATCCCGTCGTAGGAGCGCTCGGACTGCAGGTCGTCCCAGAGCATCCGAGCTCGGCGCGCGGCGATGCTCGTCTGCACCACGACGCGAGCGCCCACGTCGCGGCCGCCCGCGCCGCGGCCGCCCGCGCCGTTGCCGCCCGCGCCGTTGCCGCCCGCATCCCGGTCACCGCCGGCGCGCAGCAGGGGCAACAGCGACGCGACGAGTGCCACGTGGCCGAGGTGGTTCGTCCCGAACTGCAGCTCGAAGCCGTCGGCCGTGGTCTGCCGTTCGGGCGGGGTCATCACGCCGGCGTTCGCCACGAGGACGTCGATCGGACGGCCGTCCCGCGTCAGCCGCTCGCCCAGCGCGGCGACGGACTCGAGCGAGGACAGGTCGAGTGACTCGGCCTCGAGCCGTGCTCCCGGGTGCTCGGCCCGGATGCGGTCCTGCACCGCCGCGACCTTCCCCGCGTTCCGGGCCGGCATGACGACCTCGGCGCCGGCCGCGGCGAGGTGCGCGGCGATCCGGACGCCGATGCCGTCGCTCGCGCCGGTGACGAGGGCTCGGCGCCCGGTCAGGTCCGGGATGGTCGGTGGATCGATGGTGCGTGGCATGGTGTGTCCTCCGTGGTCGGTGGCCCCAGCCTGGTCGGGTGCCCGTCGCGCATCCACGGCCTGACGATCCGTGGCTGGGAGGTGCGCGGTGCGAGAGGATCGGCGCATGATCGACCGAGCCGGACTGGCGGACTTCCTCCGCGGCCGCCGTGCCGCACTCCAGCCGGAGGACGTCGGGCTCCCCCGGGGTGTCCGTCGACGGACCACCGGACTCCGCCGCGAGGAGGCGGCGCTCCTCAGCAACATGTCGGCCGACTACTACGCACGGCTGGAGCGCGAGCGCGGCCCGCAGCCGTCCGACCAGATGCTGGCGTCGATCGCGCAGGGCCTCCGGCTGTCGCTCGACGAACGCGACCACCTCTTCCGCCTCGCCGGACACGAGCCGCCGACGCGGGGCGCCGGCTCCGACCACGTCGGGCCGGGCATCATGCGGATCCTCGACCGGCTCGTGGACACCCCGGCCGAGATCGTCACGGAACTCGGTGAGACGCTCCGGCAGACCCCGCTCGCCGCTGCACTGGTCGGCGACGCGTCGGTGCGCACGGGGCACGCGCGGAGCATCGGGTACCGCTGGTTCACGGACCCGGCCGCCCGGGCGCTGCACCCCGTGGAGGAGCACGCGTTCCTCTCGCGGATGTACACGTCGGGCCTCCGCCACGTCCTCGCGTTGCGCGGCCCCGGGTCCCGGGCTGCCGTCCTCGCCGAGGACCTGCTCGCCCGCAGCGAGGAGTTCCGCGAGCTGTGGGCACGGCACGAGGTCGGAGTCCGTCCCGCCGAGGAGAAGCACTACGTCCACCCCGAGGTCGGGCCGCTCACCCTGCAGTGCCAGGTGTTGCAGGACACCGACCGCGCGCAGCACCTGCTCGTCTACACGGCCGAGCCCGGCAGCGAGAGCGCCGACCGGCTCCGACTCCTGGCGGTGATCGGGACGACCGCAGCGCCGCCCGCCTGAGACGTCAGCGTCGGAGGAACGCCCCGGCGACGAGGCGGAGCAGCAGCGCGACCCCGCCGAGCACACCGACGCCGGTCGCCACGACGACCAGGACCACGAAGCGAGCCAGCGCCTGCACCTCGGTCTCGTCCGCGCCCGCCGTGACCTGGGCCGCGAACGCGTACACGACGAGCGCGACGACGAGCAGGACCACCCCGGTCCACGTCGCGAACCGGACCGCGATCGGCTGCCGCAGCGCGTCGCTCGGCACGGCCGCTCGTGCGGTCGCCCCCTCGGTCTCCCAGTCGGCCGGACTCGTCATGGCTCCCCCTCCGTCGTCACGATCCTAGGGGTCGTCAGCGCGGGCCGGGAGGCACGGCTCGCGACCGCCGGGACCCCGCGGCCCGGGCAGGTGGTCACCGCAGGTGGTCACTCCGGACCGTCACGCCGGCCGGGGCTCGCCCCAGGTCACCGCGACGACCGTCACGTCGTCCGCGCGGTCACCGGCCTCGGCGAGCGCCGTGACGTCCGCGACGATCCGGTCGATGTCGTCCCGTTCGTCGACGAACGCCTGCCACCGGTCGAGGGAGGCGAGGTCGCCGCCGAACAGGTCGAGGACGCCGTCACTGACGCTGACCACGCTGTCACCGGGTTGCAGGTCGGACTCGACGCTCGTCCAGCCCGTCCCGACGCCGAGGGGCAGGTACCCGGAGCGGAGGAACTCGCTCCCGCCGGCGACACGGCGCACGAGGGTCAGTCCGTGACCGGCGTCGACCCAGCGCAGCGTCCCGTCCACGCTGATCCGGCCGTGGAAGCACGTGGTGAACTGCGCGCTCACCATGTCGACCGAACCGGTGCTGAGGCCCGCGGAGGTCAACCGGAACGCCAGCGCGGGATCCGGCTCCTCCAGGCTGCTGCGGATGACGGCGCGGACGGCTGCGGCGATCATGCCGGCGCCGACGCCCTTGCCCATCACGTCGCCGAGCGTGAAGCCGACGCCGCCGTCCGGCGTCGGGTACCAGTCGTAGAAGTCGCCGCCGACCGTGCGGGCGGGGACGCACGTGCCCGCGACGCGGACCGCGGGCGGGAGGCCGCGGCCGTCGACCGGCTGGAGCGACCGCTGGACGATCGCGGCCTGGGTGACCTCGGCCTCGGCGACCCGGCGCGAGCGCTGCGCGACGGTGAGCTGCTGCAGGGACCGGCGTGAGAGCTCGTTGACGACGGCCGCGGCCGCGCCGAAGGTGACGACCACGATCACGAGTCGCACGGCCTCGCTCGCGGGGAACACCCGCCCCGGGGCGAGGAGCAGGGGCAGGAGGAGCGTGAGGACCGTGCCCGCCAGTGGGACGAGCACGCGCCAGCGCCCGTGACCGGCAGCGATCCAGATCACCGGGAGGATGATGATCGCCAGGAACACCGACCGCGACTCGCCGGTGCCGAATCGCAGGAGCCCGACCGCCACGAAGTCGAGCAGCGGGATGACGATCTCGGCGCGGACCAGCCGGCTCGTCCTCACCATCAGGGCGGCGAACGCGAGCAGCACGACCGCGAGGCCGGCACCGGTCCACATCGCCACCGCGTCGGTGATCGTCAGCCAGACGGGGAGGAGGCTGCTGGCAGCGGCGGCGCCGACGATCAGGGCGGCGACCAGGGCCTGCTTCGCGAGCGGCTCCCATCCAGCACGGAGGCCGGACAGCACGATCGGGCCGGTGTCCGTGGCCCGGACGGTCCGACGGGGTGGTGCCTGCGTCAATCCCGCTCCTGTCCACGGCCGCCCCGGTGACGAGCGGCGATCCCTCGGACCACCGTACCCAACCCACACGTGTCGGGCGCGCGCGTCGCCTGCGGAGGTCCCGTGACCGCGGTGGACGCCCGCCGCACCGGGCCGCCGCCGGTCCGACGGAGCCGCACCGTGCCTCCAGGCCGGCTGCACCGAGCGCGGACCTGCGCCCTCCGCACAGCGCAGCGGGTGCCGGGTCGCTCTCGCGATCCGGCACCCGCTGTGCTCACTCGACGCCCGCCGTGACGTGCGCCGAGGCGTCCTCAGCCGATCGAGACGGCCGTCCAGGAGACGGGCGGCAGCTCGATCGTGACCGTGTCGCCCTCGCGGCGGACGGTCTCGTTGGTGCGGAGTCCGACGCGCTCGGTGTCCGAGAGGTCGTTGACGAGGTGGACGTCGTCCTCCCAGATGCCCTCGGCCCGGACCTCGCCGTCCGCGCCGATGCCGGCGAGGTCGATCGTGACGGTGGTCGACTCGGTCTGGTGCCGGTTCACGAGGAAGACCGCGGCCGTGCCGTCCCCGATCGTCGCGGCGGAGTCCACGACGGGGACCTCGCCGTACTTGCCGCCGTCGACGGTGTCGCCCGAGGCCTTGACCTGCAGCGACGTGCCGTTCGCGAGCTTCGAGGTCAGCGAGAACGGGAAGAACGTCGTCTGGCGCCAGGCGGGTCCGCCCGGCTCGGTCATGATCGGGCCGATCACGTTGACGAGCTGCGCGAGCGACGCCGAGGCGACGCGGTCCGCGTGGCGGAGCAGCGAGATGAGCAGACCGCCCACGACCACGGCGTCGGCGACGGTGTAGACGTCCTCGAGCAGGCGCGGCGCGACGGGCCAGTCCTGCAGCTCGAACGTCTTCTGCTGCTCGTTCCACTTGCTGATCGACCACACGTTCCACTCGTCGAACGAGATGTCGATGCGCTTGTCGGACTTCTTCTGCGCCTGGACGTGGTCGGCCGCGGTGGTGACCGTCTTGATGAAGTGGTCCATGTTCACGCCGGACGCGAGGAACGACGCCATGTCGCCGTCCTCCTCGTAGTACGCGTGCGCCGAGATGTAGTCGACGTCGTCGTACGCGTGCTCGAGGACGGTCCGCTCCCACTCGCCGAACGTCGGCATCGACGCACCGGACGAGCCGCAGGCCACGAGCTCCAGGTCGGGCTGGATCTGCCGCATGGCCTTGGCGGTCATCGCCGCGAGCTTGCCGTAGTCCTCGGCGTTCTTGTGGCCGAGCTGCCACGGGCCGTCCATCTCGTTGCCGAGGCACCACATCGTGATGGCGAAGGGCTCCTGGCGGCCGTTCGAGCGGCGGTACTCGCTGAGCGCGGTCCCGGCGTCGATGTTCGCGTACTCGAGGAGCTCGATGGCCTCCTGCGTGCCCCGCGTGCCGAGGTTCACGGCGAGCATGAGCTCGGAGTCGACCTGGTCGAGCCAGTGCTGGAACTCGTGGAGGCCGACCTCGTTCGTCTCGGTGGAGTGCCACGCGAGGTCGAGTCGGCGGGGGCGCTGGTCGACGGGGCCGACGCCGTCCTCCCACTTGTAGCCGGAGACGAAGTTGCCGCCCGGGTAGCGGATCGCGGACACGCCCAGCTCCTTGACGAGCTCGATGACGTCCTTCCGGAAGCCGTGCTCGTCGGCGGTCTCGTGCGCGGGCTCGTGGATGCCGTCGTAGACGTGTCGTCCGAGGTGCTCGACGAAGCCGCCGAAGAGGCGACGGCGCACCGGCCCCACGGTGAACGCGGCGTCGAGGACGAGGTGTGTGCGGGGCATGGATCTCCTTCGATCTGCGTGCGTCGGGGTGCAACGAAAGTGAGCGCTCACCCGTCCACAACGCTAGCCGGTTCGCGGCACCGGCGAAAGGGGTGGTGCTCCGGCGTGTCCAGCGATAATGTGAGCGCTCACGGAGCGATGATGCCCCTACGGCACATCGCCCCGACCGGAGTTGCGAAGGAGCCTCACCCCGGGGCTGCGACGCCGCACCAGTACGGAACACCGACCCTGTTCCGTTCGGCCCGTCCCGATGGAGTGATGCCATGCCGATCCGACCAACCCCGCCCGTGCAGCCGCGCGGAGGGTCCTTCACCCGGCGGACCCTGCTCGCCGCAGGCGCCGCGGCCGCCACCGTGCTGCCGCTCGCCGCCTGCTCGAGCCCGCTCGCCGCGGGCATCGCCGGTGCCCCGCTCAACCCGGAGACCCTCGTCTTCTGGAACCTGTTCGGCGGCGGTGACGGCGCCCGCATGCAGCAGATGGAGGCGGGCTACGCCAAGCAGCACGGCGGCCCGTCCTCGATCCAGGCGACGACGTTCGCGTGGGGCAACCCGTACTACTCGAAGGTGACACTCGCCACCGTCGGCAACAAGCCGCCGGACGTCGCGATCGCCCACCTGACCCGCGCGAAGCCGCTGTGGGACGGCGACCTCCTCGACCCGATCACCTCGGACGACCTGGCGAGCGTCGGCCTGAGTGCCAGCGACTTCAACCAGAAGGCGTGGACGGCGCAGAAGACCGACGGGAAGAACATCTGCATCCCGCTCGACACGCACCCGTTCGTCCTGTTTTACAACGTTGACGTGTGCCAGAAGGCCGGGCTGATCGACAGCGACGGCAAGCTCAAGGACCTGTCCGGGCTCGACGCGTTCGAGAAGGCCCTCGCGGCGGTGTCGAAGGTCACCGGCGGCGTCGCGCTCAACGTGGCGAACGTCAGCGAGATCGCCACCCCGTGGCGCTTCTTCTGGACCATGTACAACCAGATCAACGGTTCGACGCCCTTCATCAGCGACGGGGGCTCCGAGCTGACCGTCAACGAGGACAACTACACGAAGGTCACCTCGATGACCGAGAAGTGGGTGAAGAACGGCTGGCTCAACAAGGGCCTCGACTACGCCACCGCCGAGACGCTGATGTTCACGGGCAAGGCCGGGTTCTTCATGCAGGGCGAGTGGGAGATCAGCACCGCGCAGTCGATCAAGGGCCTGAAGTTCGGCATGGCGCCGATCTCGCAGCTCTTCGACAAGCCGGCCACCCAGGCCGACTCGCACACGTTCATCCTGCCGCGGAAGGACCGCACGCCGGAGCAGCGCAAGGCGCACATGCTGTTCATCAAGCAGATGCTCGAGCAGAGCATGACCTGGGCCGAGGGCGGGCACGTGCCGGCCTACATGCCCACGTTCGACAGCACGGCCTACAAGAAGCTCGAGCCGCAGTCCGACTACGCGTCCGCTGCCGAGAGCGCCGTCTTCGACGACCCGGCCTGGTACGGCGGCTCCGGATCGACGTTCGAGAACACGGTCGGGGCGCAGCTCGCCCTCGTGCAGCAGGGCGCCTCGAGCCCCGCGGCGGCCCTCTCGGCGATCAAGAGCCAGCTCAGCACGTACCTCAACACCCCCAGCCCGCTGTAAGCCCCGCGCGAAAGGCACGACGACGTGACCGCAGCACCAGTCCTGACCCGCCCGACGGAGGCCGCAACCGTCCCGCGGCGACTCCGCACGCGCGTGAACAGCACCACCCGTGGCCAAGGCCGCAGCGGATGGCTGTTCCTCGCCCCGTTCGGCCTGTTCTACCTGGCCTTCCTGCTCGGCCCGACGATCTGGATGATCGTCTCGAGCTTCTTCAACACCTCGACCGTCCGCACCGGGCTCGGCAGCTTCGCCGGGTTCGCGAACTACGCGGAGATGCTCGGACGCGCCGACTTCTGGTCGTCGCTCTGGCACACCCTGCAGTTCACGCTCTACACGACCCCGCCGCTGGTCATCCTGGCGTTCGTGTTCGCGGTGCTGACGAACCGGATGAACCGCGGCCAGTGGTTCTTCCGGCTGGCGTTCTTCCTGCCGTTCATCCTGCCGTCCGCGACGATCTCGCTGATCTGGGTGTTCATCTTCACGCCCGCGACCGGTCTGTTCGCGTCCGTCCAGCAGGCCCTCGGCATCACGCCGGGTGCCGGTGTGCTGGCGAGCCCGAACACCGCGATGATCGGCGTCGCGATCGCCACGGTCTGGTGGACCCTCGGGTTCAACTTCGTGCTCTACCTGGCGGGTCTGCAGGAGATCCCCCGCGAGCTGTACGAGGCCGCGGCGGTCGACGGCGCCTCGAGCTGGCAGCAGATCAAGTCGATCACGCTGCCGCTGCTCGGGCGCACCACGACGCTGGTCATCCTGCTGCAGATCATCGCGAGCCTGAAGATCTTCGACCAGGTGTACCTGATGACGAACGGCGGCCCGGGCATCTCCACCCAGGTCTCCCTGCAGCTCATCACGGGCGTCGGCTTCACCGACAACCGGCTCGGTGCCGCATCGGCGGCCTCCGTGCTCCTGTTCATCGTGATCGTCGCGATCGCGGTCATCCGGCAGGTCGCCGAGCGCGCCGCCGCCAAGCGAGAGATCGGTGCCTGACGTGACCACCACCGAGAGCCTCACCACCGCCCGTCCGAAGCTCCGTTCCGGAGTGTCGGCCGCAGCCCCCGCCAACGCCGCGAGGATCGGCGTCTCCGGCAAGGGCTTCAACATCGTGGCCGGGATCATCCTCGGCGTGTTCGCGATCATCTGGCTCATCCCGAGTCTGTTCGCCCTGAAGACGTCGCTGTCCGACAACGGCGTCGCCGCCCTCGGGGCGAACGCGATCCTGTCGAACTGGAACCCGACGCTGCACTCCTACGCGGCGCTGTTCCAGGCCGGCGACATCTGGAACTGGTACCTCGCCTCGGGCATCACGAGCCTCGTGACGACGGCCCTCACGGTGCTGTTCGCCTCGATGGCGGCGTTCGCGCTGTCCCGGCTGGTGTTCCGCGGCCGCAACGTCGCGTTCCTGCTCATCATCCTGGGCATCATGATCCCGACGCAGGTCCTGATCATCCCGATCTTCCAGGAGCTCAACTCCGTCGGCCTGCTCAACACCTACTGGTCGGTGATCTTCCCGCAGGTGCCCGCCGTGATCGCGGTGTTCATCTTCAAGCAGTTCTTCGACGGCATCCCCCGGGAGCTCGAGGAGGCCGCGCGCATCGACGGCGCGGGCATGTGGAAGATCTACTGGTCGGTCATCCTGCCGCTGTCGCGTCCGGTCATCGCTGCGGTGGCGATCCTGACGTTCGTCGGCGTCTGGAACAACCTGCTGCTGCCGCTGTTCGTGCTGTCGAACCCGGACCTCATGACGATCCCGGTCGGGCTCGCCACGGTCCAGGGCAGCTTCGGTCAGCGCTACGCCGACATCCAGGCCGGCGCGATCCTCGCGGCGCTGCCGCTGATCATCCTCTACCTGATCTTCCAGCGGCAGATCGTGGAGGGCGTGACGGGGTCCGGTCTCAAGGGCTGACGCCACCAGAGGTCGGACGGGAGGCGCGGTGCCAGCTGGCACCGCGCCTCCAGTCCGTCGTCCGGTCCCGCATCCCATCGCGCGCGCTGTGGGAAAGAACGCGCACCCGCGTCACCGCCCGCCAGCGACCGCACGGCACCCCCGGCTAGCCTTGCTCGTCGTGACGCTCCCCCGCCGGCCCCTGCGCACCGTGCTCGCCACGGTCGCCGTGGCATGCGCGCTCGTCCTGGCGGGCTGCACGGGCGGGTCCGACTCCCCCACGCAACCCGACGGCGATGGCGGTGGTGGCGGCGCCTCGGGCTGGTCGTACCGTGACGCCACCGGCAGCACCGTCCGGCTCGACCGTGCCCCGGAGCGGATCGTCGCACTGGACGACGTCGCGATCTCCCTCGTCCGGTACGGCCTGCACCCCGTCGGCACCTTCGGTCGTCTCCCGATCGAGCAGGACGACCGGTGGTCCGGCCTCGACACGACGGGCATCACCGACGTCGGCTCGACCCCGGCCGGCGCCACGGCCGGGGACGGGTCCGACGGCATCGACGTCGACCGGGTCGCCGCGCTGCACCCGGACCTGATCCTCACCACGGTCGCCCCGGTGGACGCCGCCGGCACCCTCCCGGAGGATGCGCCCGGGACGGGGATCGCAGACGCCGAGCAGCACGACGCGCTGGCAGACCTGGCACCGATCGCCGAGGTCCGGTGGGGTGGCGACGGCGTCGACGTCCTCCGCGACGTGGCCGGGCTGGCGACGTCCCTCGGTGCCGAGCAGTCGGTGGTGGACGCCGCGGAGACGGACTTCGACCGTGCGGCGAAGGCCCTGGAGTCCGAGACCCGCGACCACGACGTCCGGCTCACGGCGATGTACGCGGACCACGACGGCGTGTACGTCGCCCGCCCCGACGACGACCCGGCGCTCCAGCTCTGGGCGTCGCACGGCGCGGACCTCACCGTCCCCGGGCCGAAGGGCCACTACTGGGGCGTCTACTCGTGGCCGAACGCCGGCAAGGTGGGCGGTGACGTCCTGCTGCTGTCCGACGAGGGCTACCAGGTCGACGACCTCGAGCGGCAGGCGACCTTCGCGGGCCAGCTCGCGCTCGTGGCCGGTCAGGTGCACCCGTGGGTGCGGCCGGTGTTCGACTACGCCTCGCAGGCGGCCGCGATGGAGCAGCTGACCGGCTGGATCGCGGCGAGCGAGCGCCTGGAGCGGTAGCGCCCGGCGGCAGCGAAGCGGAGACCCGGGTGAGCCCGTGCGCCGTACGCACGCCACGGCCTACCCCGCCGGGTACGCCGCGTTCACCGCCTCCTGGGCCTGCTTCCACACCGCAGCACGCGCCCCCGCGTAGGTCCCGCCCTGCCCGTTGCCGACGTACCGGAGGTTGGTTGTGCCGCCGTCGGTGTTGCCCTGCCAGTAGGCCGTCACGACCCGACTGGTCCCGCCGACGAGCCACACCTGGTCGGCGACGTCGGTCGTGCCGGTCTTCCCGAACAGCGTCATCCCGTCCGCGGTCTGGCCGCCGGTCGCGGTGCCGCCCCGGAACGCACCCTGCATCACCTGGAAGGCCGTCGCCGCGACCGTGGGCGAGAGCACCTGGCGACAGGTCCGCGGCTGACCGCCGAGGTCCTCGCCCGACCGGTCGGTGACCTGGTCGACCACCACCGTGTCGCAGCGGACCCCGCCGTTCGCCACCGCGGTGTACGCCGACGCCATGGTGAGCGGGGCGATGCTCTCGGTGCCGAGGATCGACGCCGGGTTCGCGGGCACCTTCCCGCCGGTGGCCAGGTGCACGCCGAGCCGCGCGGCCACGTCGCGGATGTCGCACAGGTCGAGCTGCGCCGCCATGGACACGTACGCCCCGTTCACCGACTGCGCCGTGGCCTCCCGCACGGAGTACGGACCCGTCTGCGCGGGCGAGTCGTTCCGGGGGTTCCAGGCGGCGTCGATCGTCCGTCCGCACTGGGTCCACGTGCGCTGCTCGTGCCGGGTCCCGTCGACGACGGTGTCGGGGCTCCGCCTGGCCTCGAGCCACGCGAGCAGGGTGAACAGCTTGTACGTCGACCCGGGTTGGAAGCCGCGGGCGTCACCGAGCGCCTCGTCGACCGCGTAGTTCAGCGACGTCGACCCGCGCGGCGCCCCCGCGGAGCGGTCGTACGCGGTGTTCTGCGCCATCGTGAGGACCCGTCCGGTGCTCGCCTCGACGGAGTCGAACGTCGCCCCGAGTGCGAGGGCGGGGTCGGTCGCGGGGTCGTACCGGTCGAGGAGCGCCTTCTGCTCGGCGTTCCGGTCGAGGTCGATCGTGGTCTGGACGCGGTAGCCGCCGGTCCGCCACGCGGCGTCCCGCTCCGCCTGGGTCGCGCCGAGCTGCGGCAGCGCACGGGCCACGCGGACCGCGTGCTCGCAGGCGTACTCGGCTCCGGGCGGAGCGGTCCCGCACCCCTGCTTCGGCGCGGTGCGGTGCACGTACTCGGAGGGCTTCGACGCCAGCGCGGCGCGCAGTGCGGCATGCGACAGGTGTCCCTGCTCGTGCATGGCCCGGAGGACCACGTCGCGCCGCGCCTGGTTCGCCGCGAAGTGCGCCGGGGTCGAGAGGTCGCGCCGCTCAGGCCACTGCACGATGGCGATGAGCGACGCGGCCTCGGCCGGGCTGAGGTCCGTGGCGTCCTTGTCGTAGTAGTGCTGCGCGGCGGCCTGGACGCCGTAGGTCTGGTCGCCGAAGTAGGCGATGTTGAGGTACGAGGTCAGGATGTCCCGCTTCGAGTACTGCTTCGCGAGCCCGATCGCGAGCTTGATCTCCTCGAGCTTCCGCTGCGGAGTCCGCGCGGTGGCCTCGGCGATCGCTGCATCGGCCTCGGCGGCGGGCAGCTGCGACGCCTGCTCGATCTTGATGTTCCGCACGAGCTGCATGGTGAGGGTCGATCCGCCGGACCCGCCCTTGCCGTGCGCGGCCGCCACGCTGACCAGGCTCCGCACGAGCGATGTGGCGTCCACCCCGCCGTGGTCCCAGAAGCGCTTGTCCTCACCGTCGACGGCGGCGTGGCGCAGGGTCTCGCTGATCCGGTCGTACGACAGCTGCTCGCGGTTCCGGTCGAAGACGTCCGCCAGGTGCACGGGCTTCCCGCCCCGGTACGCCCACACCTCGTTGCGGCTCGACAACTCGCCGACCTCGATGTACTCCGGCAACGACGAGAACGTGTCGATGGCGATGGTCGCCCCGAACCCGGCCAGCGCGACGGCCGGCGTCACGCCGACCCCGACCAACAGACCGGCGAGCACGCTGCCCCCGACGAAGCCGCCCACGGCCCCGATCGCTCGTCCGAACGTCATGTGTCCCCCTCGTGCACCGCGGATCGGTGCGTCCGCACCGCAACCTGACCCCGCCGCCCGGACGACCGCCGGGATTCCCCGGGGGAATCCCGGCACGTGACCTGGGAGAGTCCCGGATCGGCACGGATCGTTACCACGGCACGGCCTGGAGGCCCGTGGCGGCGCCGCCACGGGCCTCCAGGCCGTCGAACGGTCACGATCCGGCAACGGGCGGCGCCGCCCCGCCGCGCCCACCCTCCGCGGAGCGGGCGGGGCGCCGCGAGTAGCCTCGACGGATGGCGGGGAACGGATGGCGCGAGGACGTCCTGGGGGCGCCGTTCGAACGACTCGAACTGCCCCTCGGCGAGGACCGCGAGGGTCCCGTGGTGGCCACGCTCGTGCGTCGGCGACACAGCCCCACGGACACCCTGCTCCAACCGCGCGGACCCCTGCACGGCGTCGACGTCCTGTACGTGCACGGCTGGTCCGACTACTTCTTCCAGGTCGAGCTCGCCGAGCGCCTCGAACGGCTCGGGGCCCGGTTCCACGCGCTCGACCTCCGCAAGTACGGGCGGAGCCTCCGGCCGCACCAGACCCCGGGTGACGTCGGTGACCTCGCCACCTACGACGAGGACATCGCCGCCGCCCTCGACGCGATCTCGACCGAGCACCGGGGCGGACCGCGACGGCGCCTCGTGCCGATGGGGCACTCGACCGGCGGGCTCACGCTGTCCCTCTGGGCAGCGCGGCACCCGGAGCTCGTCGACGGCCTCCTGCTGAACAGTCCGTGGCTCGAGTTCCAGGGCGCCGCGATCGGACGGGCGCTCATCGCCCCGGTGCTGAAGCTCGGCGCCCGCCGGAACCCGCTCGCACCGATGCCCGCCGTCGACCCGGGCTTCTCCACCCGCACCGTGTCGGCCGCGGGCGAGGGCTCGTGGACCTACGACCAGCGCTGGCGTCCGGAACGCGGGTTCCCACTGCACCCCGGGTGGCTGTCCGCGGTCTTCGACGGCCAGGCCCGCGTCGAAGCCGGGCTGGGGATGACCGTCCCGACGCTGGTGCTCCTCAGCGACAAGAGCATGCTGCAGCCGCGGTGGGACGAGGGCATGGCGCACGCCGACGTCGCGCTGAACGTGGACGTCGTGGCGCACCGGGCGCTCTCGCTCGGCGACGAGGTCACCGTGCGGCGGCTCCGGGGCGCTCTGCACGACGTCGTGCTCTCGGAGCCCGCCGTCCGCGAGCAGGCGTACGACGCGATCGGGCGGTGGGCGCACGCGCTGCCGCGCTGAGCGACCGCACTGGCCAGCCGCGCCCCGTCTCAGGGCTGGATCGACACCCAGTCGATGAGCACGTGCCCTGCCTTGCCCCGGTTGCCGATCTGGAACGTGTAGCGGTGCGGCGTGGTCGGGACCGACTCGGTCACGGTGTCGAGCAGGACCCCGTCGAGGAAGTAGCTCACCGACTTCCCCGGCACCCAGACCGTCGTGTAGGTGTGCCAGTCCTCCCAGGAGGCGTCGGTGCGGATCCGGTAGGCCTTGTCGGCGTGCCCGGGGACCATCGAGTGGTGGAAGACGTCGGGCTTCCCGGAGAAGCCGCCCTCGGGGTAGTCGAGCTCCCCTTCCGCGGCGTCGTTCGAGGTCGGCCAGAGCATGACCGCCGTCCCGTTGCCACGGCCACCCTCGACCTTCATCCGGATGCTGAAGGTGCCGCCGGTCTGCGCCCACGCGGTCGCGGGCGGCCCGAAGACCCCGGCGGCGCCCTGCGTGCCGTTCATGGCGACGTCCATCACGCCGTCGTGGGCACTGGTGAGGGCGCCCGAGTAGTACTTGTCGCTCGTGCCCTCGTCGTACGCCTGCCAGGCCCCGGCGTAGGTGGCCGCGAACTGCCCGCCGCTCGCCGCCGGGGTGTCGAAGTCCTCGAAGAACGACGCCTGCGGCCCCAGCACCGGGTCGGGCACGCTCGGGGTCGGCGTCGCCGTGGGCTGGTCCGAGGACGGAGCACGGGCGCTCGACGTCGCGCCGTCGGCCGGGTCGCTGCTCGGCTCGGCGCCGCCGGTCGGGGTGCTGCCGGACGCGTCCCGGCCGTGCTCCGTGCTGCCGGCGGTCCCCCGGCTCGACGTGGACGCGCCGGGCGACGACGCGAGCTCGCTGCCCTGGACCGGCGGGGTCAGGAAGGCGAGCATGACCGAGACGGTGACCGCGGCGACGACGACCACGACGGCGCCCCGGACGAGCCCTCCGCGTGTCGAGGTGCTGCGCTCGCGCCGTTGCGAGTTCCGTTGCCGTGTCACGAGTGTTCTCCTGTACGTCCCTGCCACCGACAGGTTCGCGCGCGGAACGATCTCGCGCGCCCCCTCGGGGCGTCGACGGCGGCATCCCGCAGGGGCGTGCGGGAAACCCCGCGCCGGTAGCGTGGCCCGCATGGCCGTCCAGCTCACCCGACTCGACCCGACCGGCGCCGACCGGGAGGCCCTGCTCGCCTTCCTGACGACCGAGGACTTCCCCTTCCACGTGCGTCCGCGCACCAGCACGGGGGACGCAGAGCGGGCGATCGATGCCGGAGCGTGGGACGACGACGAGCACCGGTCGTACTGGCTCGACGACGACGAGCACGGCCGCGTCGGCGTGCTGCGGCTCGAGGACCTCGCGGACCCGGTGCCGCTGTTCGACCTCCGGATCGCCGGCGAGCACCGCGGCCGGGGACTCGGCGTCCCGGCGCTCCGGGCGGCGACGGACCACGTGTTCACCTCGATGCCCGAGGTCACGCGGTTCGAAGGGCAGACCCGGGAGGACAACACCGCCATGCGCCGCGTGTTCCTGCGCGCCGGCTGGGTGAAGGAGGCGCACTACCGGGACGGTTGGCCGGTCGAGGGCGGCGCTCCGCTCGCGTCGGTCGCCTACGGGGTGCTGCGCCGCGACTGGGAGTCCGGCACCACGACGCCGGTCCCCTGGGACGACGACCCACGCTGACCGCGACACGCGGCCCGCGTCCCGCGGCGAGCGCGCGGGGGGTGACCCGAGGAGGGTCGAGACGACCCGGTGACGGCCGGGAGGCCCGTGGCGGCGCCGCCACGGGCCTCCCGGCCGTCACGTGGTCGCGATCAGCGACCGGGGGACGAACCTGAACGTGCACCCCGAGTCGTTGCACCGAGTGCATCGATGCACCTAGTGTCTACGTACGTGACCCTCGCTCCCGACCGCCGTGCCGCGCTCAAGGCGCGGCACCGTGCCGCGCTGCTGCAGGCCGCTCGCGACCTCATCCACGAGCGCGGCGGCCGGGAGTTCAGCGTCGACGACCTCGCGGCGCGGGCCGACGTCGCACGCCGCACCGTGTTCAACCACTTCGCGTCACTGGACGAGGTCCTGCTCACCGTCTGCGAGGAGGAGCTCTCGGTCATCATCGACCGGTTCCTCTCGGACATCGCGAACACCCCCGTCGGTGACGGCAGCCGGGCGTCGATGTTCGAGGAGATCGGGTCCGCCGCCCGCGGAGCCGACCTCGCCCCGGCGATCGCCGGCATGTACCGGACGCTCGGCGAACCCGGCAAGTCCGACCCGAAGGCGGCCGTACTCACCCAGACGGCCTTCGCGCGGGTGACCGAGCGCCTCCGCGACGAGGTCCGCCGTCGGTACCCGGCCGCGGACGCCCTCGACGCGGCGCTGCTCGTCGAGTCGCTCATGAGCGGCATCGTCGTGATCGCCGACCACTGGCTGCAGGAGCACGCCGGCGAGATCGACGGCTCACCGCTCGACCAGGACGCACTCGATGCCTGGGACGCCCTGCTGAGCAGGCTGATCCACAGCGTCCGCAGCGGCTACATGCCGACCGACTGAGGCTCGTCCTCCTCCTGACCACCCGCGGGGTCCACCGGCGCACCCCGACCGCACAACCGCAGCACCACGAAAGGAACGGGGCTCTCCGCATGGCCGGTCTCCTCTACCGACTCGGGCGATTCTCCGCCCGCAGGCACTGGCTCGTGATCATCGCGTGGGTCGTGATCATGGGCATCGCCGGGCTCACCTACAGCCTGTTCGCCGGCTCGATCTCGTCGTCGATCTCGATCCCGAACACCAAGACCAGCCAGGTGCAGGACGAGCTCGCGGACAAGTTCCCCTCGGCGAACGGCGGCACCGGCACCCTGGTGTTCGCCACGACGGACGGCAAGGCGTTCACGAGCGCGCAGAAGTCGGAGGTCAAGGACTTCCTCGACGGGCTCACGGACGAGAGCGGCGTCAAGAGCGTCTCCGACGGCTTCACCCTGCAGCAGCGCCTCGACGACCAGCGGCAGAAGATCGTCGACGGCCGGAAGCAGATCAGCGACGGGCGCGAGCAGATCGCCGACGGCCGGAAGCAGATCAGCGACGGGCAGGACCAGCTCGACGCGCAGAAGGCGCAGCTCGAGTCCGGCCAGGCGAAGATCGACCAGGCGCAGCAGCAGCTCGACGCGCAGAAGGCGCAGGCCCAGGCAGCGGGAGCCGCTGCGTCCGCGGCCGCGCAGGCACAGTTGCAGCAGGCGCAGGCGCAGATCGACGCCCAGCAGCAGCAGCTCACCGCCGGCGAGCAGCAGATCGCCGCGGCGCAGAAGACCATCGACGCCAACACGGAGAAGCTCGACGCGAACGAGCAGAAGCTCGACGACAGCGAGCAGGAGCTCGAGCAGGGCTCGAAGCTGCTCGACCTGTCGAAGGACATCCGGTTCGTGTCGTCGAACGACGCCGCTGCGATCGGCACCGTGCAGTTCACGAAGTCGACCTACGAGGTCCCGCAGACCACGAAGCAGGCCATCTCGGACAAGGCCGACGCGGCGAAGATCAGCGGCGTGGACGTCTACGTCTCCAACGACATCGCGCAGGGCGTGCCGTCGATCCTCGGTCCCGGGGAGATCATCGGCGTCATCATCGCCGCGATCGTGCTGTTCCTGATGCTCCGGACGGTCATCGGTGCGGCGATCCCGCTGGTTTCCGCGGTGCTCGGCGTCGGCGTCGCGACCCTCGCCTCGCTGTCGTTCTCGAGCCTCGTGGAGTTCATCTCCGTCACGCCCGTGCTCGGGGTGATGCTGGGGCTGGCGGTCGGCATCGACTACTCGCTGTTCATCCTGAACCGGCACCGGACGCAGCTGAAGGCCGGCATGGACGTGCACGAGTCGATCGGGCTCGCGAACGGCACCTCCGGGAACGCCGTGGTGTTCGCCGGGACCACCGTCATCGTCGCCCTGCTCGCGCTCAACATCACCGGCATCCCGTTCCTCGGCCTCATGGGCACGGTCGGCGCGGTCGCGGTGTTCTTCGCGATCCTCATCGCCACGTCGTTCACCCCGGCGCTCCTCTCGCTGCTCGGCATGCGGATCCTGCGCCGGAAGGAGCAGGAGCGCATCGGCAACACCGACTCGATCCGGGTGCCGAACGCGCCGATGTCGACCTGGCGCGCGGTCATCACGCTCGTCGCCGGCATCGCCGTCCTCGGCACGATCGCCCTGCCTGCCACGCAGATGCGACTCGGCCTGCCCACGGGCGCGTCGGAGGCCGTCGACTCGTCGCAGTACAAGGCGTACAAGACCCTGTCCGACGAGTTCGGCGCCGGACAGAACGGGCCGTTGCTCGTCGTGGCCGACCTGCCGAAGGCGATCAGCAAGGACGACGTGACCGCGACCGAGGTCACGATCGGCCAGGCGCTCGCGAAGAACGACGACGTCAAGGCCGTGCTGCCCATCGGCGCGTCGGAGGACCGGGACATCATCGCCTTCCAGGTCAAGCCGGCCGGAGGCCCGGACAGCGTCTCGACGGAGCGGCTCGTGCAGGACCTCCGCACGCAGCAGGTCAACGTCGACGACGGCACGGCCACGCTCGGCGTCGCGGGCAACGCGTCCGCGAACATCGACGTGTCCGAGAAGCTCTCGAACGTGCTGCCGCTCTACCTCGCGGTCGTCGTCGGGCTGTCGCTCATCATCCTGATCATCGTGTTCCGGTCGTTCCTCGTGCCGATCACCGCGACGGCCGGGTTCATCCTGTCCGTGCTCGCGTCGTTCGGTGGTCTGACCGCGATCTACCAGTTCGGCTGGCTCGGATCGGTGTTCGGCGTGCACGACCCGGCACCCATCCTGAGCTTCCTGCCCATCATCGAGATCGGCATCCTGTTCGGGCTCGCGATGGACTACCAGCTGTTCCTGGTGTCCGGCATGCGGGAGGCGTACGCCCACGGAGCCTCGGCCAAGGTCGCGGTCCAGCGGGGCCTGCACGCCGGTCGGGCAGTGGTCACGGCGGCGGCGATCATCATGATCTCGGTGTTCGCGGGCTTCATCTTCTCGGACTCGTCGACGATCAAGCCGATCGGCTTCGGGCTCGCGTTCGGTGTCCTCCTCGACGCGTTCGTGGTCCGCATGCTGCTGATCCCGGCGATCATGCACCTGCTCGGTCGGAGCGCGTGGTGGATCCCGAAGTGGCTCGACCGGATCCTGCCGGACGTCGACGTCGAGGGCGCGAAGCTCGAGCGGGCGCACCCGGCCGGCGGGCGTGGGCCGGATGCGGGTGCGGAGCACCACGGGGCGCACGCCGCGCCGCTGGAGCCGGACGCGAACCCGCACGAGGGTCACACGCCGACGCACCGCGCGTAGCGCGCCGCACCGACGCGACCGCCTGGAGGCGCGGAGCCGGTCCACGAGACCGGCACCGCGCCTCCAGTGCGTGGCCCGTGGGGCGTGCCTGGCCGGACCGGGCGTCCTTGGTCCTTCCCCCTGCCGAGTACGGCCGGTCCCACCGTCGTTCGCCGACCGTTCGTGCACGAAGGGTAAGGTGGCCGCATGACCGCGATCGACGCCGACCCCCTCGCCCTCGACCGGCAGCTCTGCTTCGCCCTCGCCGCGACGAGCCGGAGCGTCATCGGCCTGTACCGGGACCTGCTCGAGCCGATGGGCCTGACGCACCCCCAGTACCTCGTGATGCTCGCACTCTGGGAACACCATCCGAGGTCCGTGCGCGAGATCGCCGGCGAGCTCCGGCTCGACTCGGCGACGCTCAGTCCACTGCTCAAGCGCCTCGAGGCCTCCGGCTACGTCCGACGGACTCGGAGCGCGGCGGATGAACGGCAGCTCGAGGTGTCCCTGACCACCGCCGGACGGACGCTGCGGGACCGAGCCGAGGCCGTCCCGCTCGCGGTGGCCGACCGACTCGGCTGGCCGCTCGCACGACTCGAGGCCCTCAAGGACGAACTGACCGAACTGCTGGAGCGCGTCGACGTCGTCTGACCCTGGCCCGAGCGGACACTTCGTGCCACAATGGTTCGTGTACGAATGAAAGGACCGGTGATGGGACGCTTCGCCCGCTGGTACGAGAAGTGGAACACCACGCTCATCGAGAAGATGGGGCCGTCGCAGATCGGCGCCGGACACCCCGAGGGCGTCGACGACCGGACGGTCGACCGCGCATGCCCGATCTGCGGTCAGCCGTTGTCGCTGCACCAGGTGATCCGGCCCGAGGGACAGGTACGTTCGTCGACGCTGGTGTGCCCCGCTCGCTGACGATCCCCTCCGAGAAGGAATTGCACCCGACAACACGTGGTTGAACGGACACGTGAAGCTCTTCGAACCCGCCGACTTCGGCGCACTGCACCTCCGCAACCGGATCGTCATGGCCCCGCTCACCCGCACGCGCGCGGGCGCCCAGGGCATCCCGAACGACCTGCTCGTCGAGCACTACCGCCAGCGTGCCGGCATGGGCATGATCATCACCGAGGGCACCTGGCCCGTCCAGGAGGGCCGCTCGTACCCCGGCCAGCCCGGCATCGAGACCGACGAGCAGGTCGCCGGCTGGCGCCGCGTCACCGACGCCGTGCACGCCGAGGGCGGCACGATCGTCATGCAGCTCATGCACGGTGGCCGCGTCTCCCACACGTCGATCTCCGAGACGCCGCGCATCGTCGGCCCGAGCGCGATCGCCGCCCCCGGCCAGACGCACCTCGCCGACGGCAGCAAGGCGGACATGCCCGTGCCGCACGAGCTGACCACCGCCGAGGTCCGCGAGGCCGTCCAGGGCTTCGTCCAGGCCGCTCGCAACGCGATCGCCGCCGGACTCGACGGTGTCGAGGTCCACGGTGCCAACGGCTACCTCGTGCACGAGTTCCTCTCCCCCGTCTCGAACACCCGCACCGACGAGTACGGCGGCTCCCCCGAGAACCGCGCCCGCTTCGCCGTCGAGGTCACCACGGCCATCGCCGAGGCCATCGGCGCGGACCGGGTCGGCATCCGCCTCTCGCCGCAGCACAACATCCAGGGCGTGCTCGAGGAGGACGACGCCGACGTCCTCGCCACCTACACGGCGGTCGCCGAGGGCCTCGCACCCCTCGGACTCGCGTTCGTCGACGTGCTGCAGGCCGACGTCACGTCGGAGCTCGTGCAGACCATCCGCCGCACCGCCGGCGCACCGTTCATCGCGAACTCCGGCTTCTCGTCGGTGACCACGCGCGACGAGGCCATCGCGCTGCTCGACTCCGAGCACGTGGACGCCGTCGCCGTCGGTCGTCCCGCGATCGCGAACCCGGACCTCGCGCTCCGCTGGGAGCAGGACGAGGAGCTCAACGAGCCGCGTCCGGAGCTGTTCTACGGGGCCAGCGCCGAGGGCTACACGGACTACCCGACGCTCGCCGAGCTGCGCACGCCGGTCGCGTGATCGACGGAGCCGCCTGACGGACGGGAGGCGCGGTGCCGGCTGGCACCGCGCCTCCCGTCTGTTCCGGGGGTGCGTCGGCGCTCGCGCGGGCGTCGCTGCGGGACGACGGGACCGCTGTCGTGCGACGACGACGGCGTCGTTCCGTGCACGCGCCGGCAAGTAGCGGACGCAACGAACGACATCGCCGTCGTCGTGCGACGACGACAGCGTCGTTCGACGACGGCGCACCGACGGCAGCGGGAGCCACGAAACCCGGGAACACGACACCCGGGAAACAGAAGACGCCCCCGGTCCCAGTGGAACCGAGGGCGTCATCCCTGCTGTCTCAAACAGTGTGCGCTCGAAGGGACTCGAACCCCCAACCTTCTGATCCGTAGTCAGATGCTCTATCCATTGAGCTACGAGCGCGTGGCGTTTGCGGCCGTGGAAGACTCTACAACAGGTGCAGCCACTCGCGCCAATCGAGCCCCTCCCGCGCGGCCGCTCGGCGTGTCGCGCCGACGCCGGGCTGGCTCAGGCCTCCTCGTCGAACACCTCGCCGAGGAACGTCTGGAGCGCCTGCCACGACCGACGGTCCGCGGTCGCCTGGTACTGCGCGCCGTGGTCCGGGGCGTCCGTGCCCGGGACGGCGAACGCGTGCATCGCGCCGGAGTAGGTGACGACCTGCCAGTCGACCTCCGGCGCCGAGCGCATCTCGTCCTGCCACTCGTGGACCTTCCCGTCGGGGACCATCGGGTCCGCTCCACCGGTGAGCACGAGGAGCTTCGCCCGGATCTGGTGCGCGTCGGAGGGGTCGTGGGCGATGAGCCCGCCGTGGAACGACACCGCCCCGACGAGGTCCGCCCCGGTCCGCGCGAGCTCGAGGGCGGTCGACCCGCCGAAGCAGTACCCCATGACGACGATCCGGGTGTGGTCGACGTCCGGGTCCTGTCGGAGTTGCTCGAACCCGGCGAGCGCGCGGGCGCGGAGCAGCGGGAGGTCCTGGTAGAACGAGCCGGCGACCTGCCCGGCGGTGTCGTCGCCCGGACGGATGCCGGCGCCGTAGATGTCGGCGCCGAACGCGACGTACCCGAGTCGGGCGAGCATCGTGACGCGGGCGTGGACGTGCTCGTTGACGCCGTGCCAGTCGTGGACGACGAGCACCGCGGGGCGCGGGCCGGCGATGGCGTGGTCCTTCGCGAGCACGCCCTCGAGGGCGGTCCCGTCGTGGTCGTACCGCACGGTCTCGACGCGCACGTCGGCGCCGGCGGGGTCGGGAACGGTCTGCAGGATGTCGTCGATGGTGGTCACGCTGCGACGCTACGCCGCCGGACCGGGTGCCGGCCCGTCACCGGGCCGGATGCCGGCCTGCCTCGGCTTCGGCACCGGCACCGGCACCGGCACCGGCACCGGCACCGGCACCGACCCTCCCGGACCCGGGACGGGCCTTCCCCCGGACCCGGACCCGGACCCGGCCGGCCTCCGCCGCGTGGTGACCGGATGACGGACGGGAGGCCCGTGGCGGACCCGCCACGTGCCTCCCGTCCGGTGGTCCGCCGGTCAGGCGTCGATGTTGTCCCAGCCCTCGGGCCCCTCGGTCCCGGCGGCGTAGTCGTCCAGGGGCACGCGGCCGTCCCGCCAGGCCTGCAGGAACGGCTCGACGACCTTCCACCCCTGCACGGCGCTGTCGCCACGGACCGACAGGGTGGCGTCGCCCTCGAGGACCCCGGCGAGCACCTCGCCGTAGGCACTCAGCCGACCGGGGTTGAAGGTCACCGACAGCGCCGTGTGGTCGATCGTGTACGGGTCGCCGGGGCCGTTCACGTTGAGCTCGAGCTGGAATTCGTCCGGGGCGATCCAGATGCGGAGCCGGTCGGGCAGTTCGGCCCCGGTCAGCCCGTTCGGCACGTGCGGGGAGTCCTTGAACGTGATGATGATCTCGCGACGCTGCTTCCCGAGCGCCTTGCCGGAGCGGAGCGTGATCGGGACGCCGGCCCACCGCCAGTTCGCGACCTCGAGGGTGAGCTGGGCGAGGGTCTCGGTGCCGAGCGAGGGGTCCACGCCCTCCTCGTCCACGTAGCTCGGCAGCTGACGATCACCGATGGTCCCCGCGGTGTAGCGGGCACGCTTGCCCGCGGCCGCCGCGTCACCGCCCCAGGGCCGGACGGCGCGGAGGACGAGCTCCTTCTGCGTGCGGAGGTCGTCGGCGTCGATCGACGCGGGGGCCTCCATCGCGACGACGGCCATCACCTGGAGCAGGTGGCTCTGGATCATGTCGACGAGGGCGCCCGCCTTGTCGTAGTAGCGGGCGCGGCCCTCGAGCCCGAGGGTCTCGTCGTAGACGATGTCGATGCGCTCGACGTGCTGCGACGAGAGCAGCGGCTCGATGATGCGGTTCGCGAACCGGAGCCCGAGCAGGTTGAGCACGGTGGACCGACCGAGGAAGTGGTCGACGCGGTGGATGCGCTCCTCGGGCAGGAACCCGTGCAGGACGTCGTTGAGGTGCTCGGCGCTCCGGGCGTCGGTGCCGAACGGCTTCTCGAGCGCGAAGCGGGTGCCGTGCGGGAGGTCGAGCCCGGCCAGCACCTCGCAGCTCTTCTCGGTGACGGCGGGCGGGAGCGCGAAGTAGACCGCCGGGTCGTGCTGGCAGTCGGCGAGCAGGGCCTTCAGGTCGTCCGCGCTGGTGACGTCCGACTTGCGGTAGCTCGACGCCTCGACGACGGCGCGGAGTCGGGCGCTCAGCCGCTCGGACCCGTCGTGCGCGCCCTCGTCCTCCTCGTTCTTCGACGCCTGTGCGTTCTCGAACGCGTCGTGCACGAGACGCTTCCAGTCGTCGTCCGACAGGTCCTCCGTGCCGGCGCCGACGAGCTGCACGTCCCAGTCCTCCTTCACCTCCAGGAGGGTCGCGAGGCCGGGGAGCAGCAGCCGCTTCGACAGGTCGCCGCTGGCACCGAGGATGAGCAGGGTGGTCTGGAGGCTCGACATGCCCCAGACCGTACTCACGAGTCCTGCAGGTGGCCGGGTCCGGGGCCGTGCCGTCGGGTCGCGTGCACCGGCGCCCGCTCCGGGCGTGCCTCCGGTCTCGCCGATACGGTGGGGGCAGTCCGGCGCGAGGGAGCACGATGAGCAGTGAGCACGACGGGCGGCGCCTCCGCGTCGCAGTGATCGGGACGGGCATGATCGCGGGCGTCCACGTCCGGGCCGCCGCCGCCTCGGGCGCGGAGGTGCTCGGCGTCCTCGGTCGCACGCCGGCGCGCTCGGAGCAGGTCGCCGCGCAGCTCGGCCTCCCGCGGGGTTACGCCTCGCTCGACGAGGTGATCGCGGACGCCCCGGACGTCGTGCACGTCTGCACCCCGAACGGGCAGCACCACCCCCAGTCGCTCGCGGCCATCCGTGCCGGCATCCACGTGGTGTGCGAGAAGCCGCTGGCGCTCGACCCGGCCCAGGCGGACGAGCTCGTCGCCGCGGCCGCCGAGGCCGGCGTCGTCGCGACGGTCCCGTTCGTGTACCGCTACCACCCGATCGTGCGCGAGATCCGGGCCCGGGTCGCGGACGGCGAGCTCGGTCGGCTGCTCGCCGTGCACGGGCACTACCTCCAGGACTGGATGCTCGACGAGGACGCGTCGTCGTGGCGGGTGGACCCGTCGTCGAGCGGCGTCTCGCGCGCCTTCGCGGACATCGGTTCGCACTGGTGCGACCTCGTGGAGTTCGTCACGGGGCAGCGGTTCGTCGAGGTGTCGGCAGCGACCGACGTCGTGTACCCGACCCGACCGGCGGCGTCCGGTCCGTCCTTCTCCGGCTCCCCCGACCCCGACCCGGTCGCGGACGCCAGCGAGCGCGCCGAGGTCACGACGGAGGACACCGCCGTCGCCACCTTCCGGACCGAGGCCGGGCGCATCGGCAACGTCGTCATCTCGCAGGTCTCCGCCGGGCGCAAGAACCGGCTCTGGTTCGAGGTGGACGGCACGCTCGGCTCCGCGGCCTTCGACCAGGAGCAGCCCGAGTCCGCCTGGTTCGGCACCGACCGCGGGGCGCAGATCGTGGTCCGGGACCCGTCGCAGGGCGTGCCCGACCAGCGACGCCTGGCGATGGTGCCGGCCGGGCACCCGCAGGGGTACCTCGACGCGTTCACCGCGTTCGTCTCGGACACGTACGAGGCCGTCCGGGGCGGGTCGCCCGAGGGGCTGCCCACGTTCGCGGACGGCGCCCGGGCCGCGGCGATCATCGAGGCCGTGGTCCGGAGCGCGGCCGCACGCGACTGGCGGACGATCGGCTGAGCACTCGCGTCCGGCCGGGGGTCGTACCGGACCGACTGGAGGCCCGGATCACGTGACCGACGTCGGTCACGTGATCCGGGCCTCCAGTCTGAGCGCGCACAGCAAGCGGGATGCACGCTGGAGCCATGAGCACGACCGTGAGCGACTTCGTCATCGACCGCATCAAGTCCTGGGGCGTGACCCGGGTCTTCGGCTACCCGGGTGACGGGATCGGCGCGTTCGACGGCGCCCTCGGCAAGGCCGACGGCAGCGAGCGCGCCCTCGAGTACGTGCGGCCGACCCACGAGGAGATCGCGGCGCTCATGGCCACCGCGCACGCGAAGTTCACCGGCGAGGTCGGGGTCTGCGTCGCCACCTCGAGCCCCGGTGCGTTCCACATGCTCAACGGGCTGTACGACGCGCAGATGGACAACCAGCCGGTGGTCGCGATCGTCGGGCAGCAGGGACTCGCGTCGATCGGGTCGTTCACCCAGCAGGAGTCGAACCTCGAGCGCGTGTTCGCCGACGTGGCCTGCTACGTCGAGACCGTGGCGTCCCCGGACGCCGCCGGGGTGGTGATCGACACGGCGTTCCGCACCGCGATGCTGCGGAAGCAGCCCGCCGTGGTGGTGCTCCCCCACGACGTGCAGGCGATGGCGTGGGAGGAGCCCGCGGCCGAGCACTGGGTCTCCCGGTCGAGCGACGTGCCGGCCTCGACGCGGATCACGCCGTCGGCCGACGACGTCCGGAGGTTCGCGGAGATCCTGAACTCCGGGAAGAAGATCACCTTCCTGGTCGGAGCCGGCGCCCGCGGCGCCACGGACCAGGTGCTCGCGGCGGCGGAGCGGACCGGCGCCGGGATCATCACCGCGCTCCGCGGCAAGGACGTCGTGCCGTCGGACGTGCCGTACCACACGCAGCAGGTCGGGCTGCTCGGCTCCCGGCCCTCCCTGACGCAGATCAAGGAGTGCGACACGATCGTGCTCCTCGGGACGAACTACCCCTACGGTGAGTACCTGCCGAAGTCGGGGCAGGCGCGGGGCGTGCAGGTCGACATCAAGCCCGAGCATCTCGGCCTGCGGTACCCGACCGAGCTCAACCTCTGGGGCGACGTCGGTGCGACACTCGACGCGGTCCTGCCGCTCCTGGAGCAGACCACCGACCACTCGTGGCAGGAGCAGCTCGCCGACGAGATGCGCGAGTGGGAGGCCGAGATGGCCCGCCAGGCCGAAGTCTCCTACAGCGACGGGGTCAACCCGCGCCGGGTCATCCGCGCGGTGAACGAACGGCTGCCCGAGCGCGTCACCGTGACATGCGACGCGGGCACCACGGCGGACTGGTACGGCCACCACATCCGGCTCCGTCGGGGCATGCACGGCGACATGTCCGGCCGGCTCGCGACCATGCTCGCGGCGATGCCGTACGCCGTCGCGGCGAAGTTCGCGTTCCCGGACGCGCCGGCGGTCTGCACGATCGGCGACGGCGCGTTCCAGATGCTCGGGATGAACGAGCTCATCACCGTGAAGAAGTACATGGCGAACTGGCCGAACCAGCAGCTCGTCATCGTGATCATGCACAACGACGACCTCGGCCAGGTCTCGTGGGAGATGCGGACCGAGGACGGCAACCCGATGTGGCGCGGCTCGCAGGACGTCGAGACGATGGACTACGCCGGGTACGCCGAGCTCCTCGGGTTCACCGGCATCGCGGTGCACGACGACAGCGAGGTCGACGCGGCCGTCGAGCGGGCGTTCGCGAACCCCGGGGTGACCGTGATCGACGCGTACGTCAGCCGCAGCGTGCCGCCGCTCCCTCCGCACATCACGGCGGAGTACGCGATCAACACCGCGAAGAGCCTGCTCAAGGGCGACCCGGTCGAGCTCGACGTCGTGAAGGACTCGGCGAAGGCGATGGCCGCGGAGGCCGTCGAGCGGGTGAAGGGCGCCCTCGGCCGCGACTGACCACCGCATGGTGCCCGTGTGAACATCGTGTGACGCGTTCGGGGGTCAGCTGGCGTGTCGCCTGTGCGTTCTCCTAGGTTCGTCGCCGATGAACACTTCCCACCACTCCCGAACGCGTCGTGGGCGCGTCGTCGCGGGCGCAGCGCTCGCCACGGCGGGCGTCCTCGTCGCGCTGTCCGTCCCGTCCGTCGCCAGCGCTGCCGACGGTGACACCACGATCGACATCGTCGACATCAACGACTTCCACGGTCGGATCGAGTCCGAGGGCACGACCGCCGACAAGGCCGCCGGTGCCGCTCGGCTCGCGACCGTGGTGCAGTCCTGGCGTGAGGCGAACCCGAACACGATCTTCACGAGCGCGGGCGACAACGTCGGCGCATCGACCTTCACGTCGCTCATCCAGCAGGACACCCCGACCATCGAGGCCCTGAACGCGATGCGGCTCGACGTCAGCGCGATCGGCAACCACGAGCTCGACAAGGGTCAGGACGACTTCACCGACCGCATCGAGGCGGCCGCGGACTGGCAGTACGTCTCGGCGAACATCGTCGAGGAGGGCACGACCACGCCGGCCTTCACGCCGTACCAGATCGTCGAGAAGGGCGGGGTCGAGGTCGGCTTCATCGGCGCGACGACCGAGGACCTCATCCCCGGACTCGTCAGCCCCGGCGGGGTCGAGGGGCTCGAGATGGCCCCGGTGGTGAGCCAGGTCAACAAGTACGCCGATGAGCTGACCGACGGCGACCCGGACAACGGCGAGGCCGACGTGCTCGTGCTCCTCGTGCACGAGGGGGCGGCGTCGAGCAACATCGCCGACGCGACCGGGTCGAGCACCTTCGCGAAGATCGCCGCCGGCGTCGACGAGCGGGTCTCGGCGATCGTCTCGGCGCACACCCACTTCTCGTACGACCACGAGATCGCCGGGCCGACGGGCGAGCTCCGCCCCGTCATCCAGACCGGTTCCTACGGCGTCAACTACGGGCACCTGCAGCTGACGGTGGACGCGGACAAGCAGCTCACCGACATCTCGGCCGAGGTCACGCCGGTCAACACCGACCCGCGCACCGCGACCGACACCTCGTCGGTCACCGAGGTCGCGGGGATCGTCGCCGACGCGAAGGCCGTCGCCGAGGTCGAGGGCGCGAAGCCGCTCGGGAAGGTCACCGGCGACCTCCGGCGCGCCGTCCAGTCGGACCGGACGAGCGAGAACCGCGGCGGGGAGTCCGTGCTCGGCAACAACATCGCCGAGGTGCAGCGAGCCGCCACCGCCCGGAACGGCTCGCAGGTCGCCTTCATGAACCCCGGCGGCCTGCGCACCGACATCCTGTACAGGTCGAGCGGCGCGAACGATCCGGACGGCACCGTGACCTACAAGGAGGCGGCGCTCGTCCAACCGTTCGCGAACACCCTCGTCACCGAGGACATGACCGGTCAGCAGATCAAGGACGCGCTCGAGCAGCAGTGGCAGCCGGACGGCTCGGACCGCCCCTTCCTGAAGCTCGGCGTCTCCGACGGCTTCGCCTACACCTACGACCCCGCGAAGGGTCGTGGGGAGCGCATCACCACGATGACGCTCGACGGCGAGCCGATCGCCCTCACCGACACGCTCAAGGTCACGGTCAACTCGTTCCTCTCGACCGGCGGCGACAAGTTCTCCGCGTTCACGACCGGGAAGAACATCGCCGACTCGGGCCAGGTCGACCTCCAGGCACAGGTCGACTACTTCGCGGCGAACCCCGTCGTGACGCCGCCGAAGGACCAGCGTGCGGTCGGGGTCACGGTCTCCCCCACGCCGGACGGCGGCTTCCGACCCGGTGACGACGTCACGGTGCGCCTGTCGTCGCTCGTGTTCTCGAGCGAGGACCCGTCCGCAGCAGGATCGGTGTCGATCGGTGCCGGGGACGAGGAGCTCGCCAGCGCCCCGATCGACCCGACCATCGTGGACAAGACGGACGAGCAGGGCACGGCGACGCTGACGTTCACGGTCCCCGGCGCAACGGCCTCCGACGACGGGGTGGCACGTGCCGCTGCCTCGACCCGCGCGGTCGCCGCAGCCGAGACGGCTGAGCAGCCCCTCGTCGTGACGCTGCCCGGCGGCCAGACGATCACCCTCGCGGTGACGATCCCGGTCGAGACGGCAGCCGAGCCGGAGCCCGAGCCCGGGACGGACCCGACCGACCCCGCCGACCCCACCGACCCGGGCACGCTCCCGGGCGTCGAGGACGGCGGTGACGTCGACAGCGGCGCCGGGACCGGCGTGCCGATCGACACGGACGGCGACGGTGACGTCGACGCGATCGTGCCGACGGACGAGCTCGCCTTCACGGGCGCCGAGCTGACCGGGCCCGCGATCGCGGCCGGTCTGCTCCTCCTCGCCGGCGTCGCAGGCCTGGTGGTCGCTCGACGCGGGCGCGCGCAGCGTGCAGCAGCGGGCACGGCTGACTGATGCGGCCGTCTGACGCGACCGTCTGACGGACTGGAGGCGCGGTGCCAGCGGGCACCGCGCCTCCAGTCCGTCCGGTGTCCCGTCTGGGACGTCCCTGTCCATGCGGGCCGGTGCGGCGTATCCTCGGCACTGTCGCATCGCGACGCGTCGCGCCGGGTCACCTCTCATCCGCCGGCGGTGGTTCCGCTCGGTGCGGACTCCGCGGCGCGGGTGCTCTCCGTCTCCAGGGAAACGACGGAGGGCACCCACCACCTGACCCGTCGGCGCTGGTCAGCGCGAGCGGCCGGTCCGCGCGAGCCTCTGGTCAGCGCCCGCGCAGGTCAGCGCCCGCCGCAGGTCAGCGGAAGAGCTGCTCGGCGATGTACGACCCCTTGCGCGGGGCCGGTGGGACCGCGAAGACCGCCGAGCCGATGTGCGAGACGTACTCGTTCAGCCGGTCCGAGGCCCCGAGCTTCCGCTGGAGCCGCTCGAAGTGCTCCGGGTCGTTCATGTACGCGGCGAACAGCAGCCCGGCGTCGAGCTGGCCGTACTGGTTCAGGCCGTCCGTGTAGTTGTACCCGCGGCGGAGGATCTTCACGCCGCCGTTGGCTTCGTGCGCCGCGAGGGCGATGTGCGACCGGGCGTCGATCTTCGTCGTCCCGTCACCGTGCGCCGCGTGGAAGTCCGGCGTCGTGTGCTCCGATCCGCCGGAGAGCGGTGCCCCGTCGATCTTGGTCCGACCGAACACCCGCTGCTGGTCGCTGACCACGTCGGCGTCCCACGTCTCGAGGTTCATCCGGATCTTCCGGACGACCTGGTAGGTACCGCCGCGCATCCACGCCGCGCCGTCCCCGGGCTGGTCGACCCACACGAAGCGGTCGAACTCGTCGTCCGTGGTGACGTTCCGGGTGCCGTCCTTGAACCCCATCAGGTTCCGCGGGGTCGACTGCGACGGGCCGGCGGAGGCACGGCCGAACCCGAGCACCGTCCAGCGCACGGTCGCGGTGCCGCGGGCCATGCGGGCGAGGTCCCGGACCGCGTGGTAGGCCACCTGGGGGTCGTCCGCGCAGGCCTGCAGGGAGAGGTCTCCGCCGGTCAGTTGCTCGTCGAGGTTGTCGCTCGGCAGGGTCGGGATCGCGGCGAGGTGCGCCGGACGCTTGTCGGCCAACCCGAAGCGCTCGTCGAACACGCCCGGTCCGAGGCCGACCGTGACGGTGAGCGACGCCGGCCCGAGGTCGAGGGCCTCGCCGGTGTCGGCGCCGACGCCGTTGCCGTGCGCCGGCTCGACGCTGCCGACGGTCTTGCCCGCCTGCAGCTGGGCGATCGCGGCCGACCACCGGGCGAGCAGCACCTGCAGGTCCGTCGCGACCGACGTCGACAGGTCGAAGGTCATGAAGACGCAGTGGCGCTGCGGGACGGTCCGGATGCCGCCCTGCGGCTGGCCGGCGGCCGTCGCGTAGAAGGGGTGCTGCTGCGAGAGGTCGAGCGACTCGTCGCCGTTCGTGGCGGCGACGAGGGGGTTCACCCCGGTCGCGGCGGCCGCGCCGGCGATGCCGACGGCCGCGCCGACCCCGGCTCCAGCGGCGGCCAGGCCGGCGCCGAGGAGACCGCGGCGCGAGAACCCCGACGGGTGCTGCGCCGTCGCCCGGTCGGGGTCCGCCGGGTGCTGCGCCGTCGCCCGGTCGGGGTCCGCCGGGTGCTGCTCGTGCTCGGTCGTCACGCGGTGGCGACCTTCTCCGCGAGGCGCGACAGCGGGTCCTGCAGCGCCTGGACCTGCTGCGAGATCGCGTTGGCGTCGGAGCGCCGCAGGGACTCGTCCCAGGGCTTGAACCCGCCGAGGCCGTCCGCGTCGCGGTAGCTGTCCATGAGCGAGTTGGTGGCGTCGAACTGCTTCGCGATCTGCTGCGTCAGCGTCGGGTCGGTCTTCGTCAGCCCCGGCTTGAGGTACGCGAAGGCCTGACGGGCGCCCTCGACGTTCGCGGCGAGGTCGACGAGGTCGATGTGGCTGTACGCCTCCTCCTCACCCGTGATCTTGTTCGACTGGACCTCCTCGAGCAGGCCTGCGGCGCCGTTGGCGAGGTCCTCGGGCTTGTAGTCGAGCGTCGGCACGAGCTTCGCGAGGAGCCGGACGTTCTCGGTCAGCGCTGCCGCGGTCTTCTTCGTCGAGGCGGTGATCTCGCCCGCCTGGAAGAGGTCCTTCTCGACGGCGTGGAAGCCGCTCCAGCCCACGGCGTCGTCGAGGTTCGAGGCGCGCATGTCGATGAGGTAGTCGAGGTTGCCGGCGTTGTCGGTCGCCTTGTAGCCCTTCTTGACGAAGCCGTCGACGTCGCTCTCGATGTGCTCGTAGTACGGGCGGGCGTTCGCGTAGTCGGTCTTCGCCGCGTCGACGTCACCCTTGTCGACGTCGGCCTGCAGCTGCTCGACCGCGGTGACCATGTCCGTCACCTGGCCGTCGACGTAGGTCGCGTAGCCCTTGGTGCCGTCGGCGAGGAGCGTCGCCGCACTGCTGTTCGCGGTGTCCGCGACCTTGCCGGTGACGGTGAAGTCGGTGAGTTCGGTCGCCGCGCCGGGGCAGTACACCTGGTACTTCCCGCCGCTGAGCGTCGCCGTGAAGTGCACGGGGTCGAGCCCGGGTGCCAGGTTCTCCTTCTCACCGAGGATCCGCTGGTCCTGCAGCAGCTCGACCTCGGTGATCGCGGTCGACGACTCGTTCTTCACCGTGAAGGTGACCGGGCCAGCGGGGACCTTCGTCGAGGACACGGCGCAGGCGTCGGACCCGTCGTTCGTCAGCGTGATGGTCACCCGTGCGACCTTGCCGGAGGCGCTCGCGTCGCCCGCTGCGGACGACGATCCGGAGGCGCAGCCGGTCAGGGCGAGCGCGGTCACGGCACCGAGCGCGCCGAGGGTGATCAGGGGACGGACGGTGGTCTTACCGAGCGGCATACGCGGGGCTCCTCGTGGGGTCAGCGGCGGGCGGGCCGCTGGGCAGGGTCGTGTCGGGGTCGGGCGCAGGGGTGGTGGTGCGACGGCGGTCGCGGAGGGCGAGCAGCAGCTGCACGACGGCGGCGCTGCCGAGCGCGAGGGGCAGCCACGCCGCCCAGAGCTGCAGTTCCGCACCCCGGGTCGCGGCGGCGGCCGCGGTCGCGGCGGCGCGCTGGGCGACGGCGTCCGGGACGCCCCACACGTCGCGGTCCAGGGTGGTGGTCCGGGCGGACGGGAGGCCCCCACCGCGCAGCGTGAGCACGTCGCGTTCCGAGCTGGTCGCGTCCAGCACGCCACCGGCGACGGTCCAGACGGTGGTCGTCCGCGTGGTCGACCACGAGGCCGTGAACGGTCCGGGGTTGGTCGACGGGGAGATGCCCACCGGGATGCGGCCGAAGAGCCCGACGAGGTCGTCGAGCGTCAGGCTGCTCGGCTGGTCGGCTCCCGTGCCGGCACCGGTGATCCGCCAGCGGTCGGCGGTGACGCCGGCGCGGGTGACCCGGCGGTGTGCGGAGGCCGGGAGTGCCGTCTCGGACTGCGCGCCGTTCCCCGACGTCCGGAGCACCCCGGACGTCCCGTGGACGTCGGCGGTCAGGCTCGTCTGGTCACCGTCGAGCCGGACGGTGTCGGGCAGGCGCGGCGTCGCGACGGTGGCCGGAACCCCGATCGCGAGGACGACCGCGGCGAGCGCGAGCCCACCGGCGACCACGGTCCGGACGAGGGGCACGCGTGCCGGCGTCGGGCGCCAGGAGCGTGGCCAGAGCGACAGGGCGAGCACCGGCACGAGGTAGAGCGCCCAGCCGAGCAGCTCGATGACCCGCGGGTCCGGCGGGACACCGAGCACGCCGGTGACGAGCGCGCCCTGGACGGACCCGTTCGGCGCGAGCCAGGACAGGTCCACGGTGCGCTGCTGTCCGATGACGATCCAGCCGGCCTCGTGCGCGTGGCGGATCGCGGTGAGGACGAGCCCGGCCGCGACGAAGACGAGGAAGACGCCGGTGCCGGTGAAGAACTTCGCGAGGTTCAACCGGACGCCGCCGGTGTAGATGCCGTACCCGATGACGACCGCGGCCGCCACGCCGAGGACCGCACCGAGTGCCGCCGAGCCGGTGTCGCGCGAGGCCTGGAAGGTGGCCAGCAGGAAGACCGACGTCTCGAAGCCCTCCTTGAGGACGGCGAGGAACGCCATGCCCGCGAGTGCCCATGCGGTTCCGCGCCCGAGGGCCGCCGTCGCACTGGCTTCGATCTCGGTGCTCAGGTTCCGCGCGTGCGACCGCATCCAGACGATCATGCCGGTGACGAAGACGACGGCGACGATGCCGATGACGGTCTCCATGCCCTCCTGCTCGGCCTGGGGCAGCGCCTGCTCGACGAGCTGGAGTCCGAAGCCGACGGCGACGCTGAGCAGGACGGCGGTCCCGACGCCGAACCACATCGGCGCGAGGGGCACGCGGTTGCGACGCAGGAAGGCGGCGATGATGCCGACGATGAGCGTGGCTTCGAGACCTTCGCGGAGGCCGATGACGAGTGTGGCGAGCATGGCGTAGGTGAGGCTAACCTAACCCGACCTCGGCTCGCCAGTCCTGCGGGGTGGGGTTTGATGGTTCTCATGAACCTGCTGACCCCCGAGGGCCTGGCATCGGTCACGAACGTGCTCGACCTCGCCGGCGTGTTCGCGTCCGCTCTCCTGGGCGGTTCGATCGCCCGGACGATGGACTTCGACCTGTTCGGGTTCCTCGTCGTGGGCTTCGTCTCCGGACTCGGCGGGGGCATCCTGCGGGACACCCTGCTGCAGAACGGACCGCCCGTCGCGCTCGTCGACCCGCTGTACGTGCCGGTGGCGATCGCCGGCGCACTCGTGGCGTTCTTCGTGTCGTTCTCCGAGGTGACCTGGGACCGTCTGTTCACCATCCTCGACGCCGCGGTCATCGGGATCTGGTCCGTGGTCGGGGTGCAACGCACGTTCGACGCCGGCCTCGGCTGGCCGGCAGCGATCATCATGGGCACGATCACGGCGGTCGGCGGCGGCGCGATGCGCGATCTGCTCCTCCGTCGGGTGCCCGCGGTGTTCGGCGGCAACGCCCTCTACGCCACCGTCGCCGTCGCCGCGTCGGCCGTGATGGTGGCCGCGTCCTTCCTCGGGTCCCCCTCGGTGGGGATCATCGCCGCGATCGTGCTGTCACTCGCCCTGCGGTGGGGCGCCGTCCGCCGCGGATGGGGCCTGCCGAACGGCCGCGACTGGCAGCCGCAGTCCGCCCTCGGGTCGCTCCTGCGCCGGGGACGAGGTCTGCGGGTCGTCCGCCCGGACGCCCTGCGGCTGCTCCGGCGGCCGGGCCGACGGTCGGGCGTCGGCAGCGTGCACGAACGGCACGACGAGGCTCCGGAGAGCCAGGACACGTAACCGACTACCGTCGCGTCGGCGGCCGGGCGTACGATCGAGACCGCCGGGTATCGAACCCGGCGCACGCGGCCCAGAGCACCGAGGCGACCCGAACGCGGCGGTGCACGGATCACGTGCCGAGGGGGCTTCGCTGATGCCGCGCGGGGATCAGACGCGCGGCGCGGCAGGTCTCCGCGGATCGGGGACGTCCGCACGGCGAGTGCTGTCGGAGGGTGTCGTCGTTCCCGCCAGAATGGTGGGGAACCACCACCCACGCTCCGCGTACGTCGACCCGACGGCGAGCGACGGGCACTGTCGAACCAGGATCAGATGAGCGACGACGCTGCACCAACATCGCGCACACCCCGGGCCGAGGTCCGCGAACGCCTCCTGACCGCCGGCGGCGAGGTCTTCGCCGAGCAGGGCGTGCACGAGGCCCGGCTCGACGACGTCGCCGCGCGGGCCGGCTTCAGCAAGGGCGCGGTGTACTCGAACTTCACCTCGAAGGAAGACCTCGTCGCGCAGGTCATGCAGCGCGCGACGAACGTGGTGCTCGGGTCGTTGCAGGAGCTCGTGCACGCCGAGATCGCCTCCGTGCACCTCGGCGACGTCGTCCGGCAGGCCTTCGGACGGCACGACCAGAGCACGCAGTTCGCGCTGCTGTCCGAGTTCCGGGGCTACGTGCTCCGTCACCCCGAGCTCCTGCCGGAGTTCGTCCGGCAGCGGCAGGTGCTGCAGGACGGCGTCCAGGAGCTCGTGGACCTGTGGTTCGGCGCGCACCCGGAGGTCGACCCCGGGTTGCCGCTCGACGTCTTCGCGACCGCGCTCATCGCCGCGAACGTCGGGCTGGTGTTCGACGCGCAGGCACTCCCGGGCGTCGACCCGGGCGACGTCATCGCCGCCCTCGTCGAGGCGGTCGTGCGCCCACGCTGATCGCGGGTCGGGGTCGGCGTCGGCGTGCGCGTCGTCGTCGGGCTCGCCGGCCTCGCACCGTGCGAGACCAACCCCGCGCCCGCCGCACGGTGCGAGGGCGCACGCATGGTGCGAGGGCGCAGGCCCCGCACCGTGCGTGCAACCTCGCACGCTGCAGCGTCGCCGCGGCCGAGCCCGCCGGCCTCGCACCGTGCGAGGCCAACCCCGCGCCCGCCGCACGGTGCGAGGACACGCACACGGTGCGAGGGCGCAGGCCCCGCACCGTGCGTGCAACCTCGCACGCTGCAGCGTCGCCGCGGCCGAGCCCGCCGGCCTCGCACCGTGCGAAGCGGCCGCAGCGCTTGCCAAGCGGGCGGGACGCGCCGGAGCGCGCGCTACGCGGGGCTCCGCCGCGAGCGACGACCCTCGTGCGACCACGCCGACGACGGCACGAGGCTCGGCGGGAGCACCCGCGACCGCACCCGACGTCCGGCGGACACCGACGCGTCGAGCGCACCACGGGCCTCCCGGACGGCACGCTCGAGGGCTTCGCTGTCCGACGCCGCGGCGCCGGCGGCACCGAAGCGCTCGCGGTCGACGGCGTCGACCACCTGTTCGAGCACCGGGACCACCGCGGCCGGCAGACCGGCGCGCAGGCGACCGAGGACGGCGCGGGCGGTCCTCGCGGCCGCGGCGGCGTCGCCGGGCGGGGCGAGCCCCGGTGCGTACCCGTGGTCGGCGACGTCGTCGAGGACCTCGCGCCAGGCGTTGACGGCAGGGGACCGGCCGGACCGCACGGCCGCGAGCCGGGCCCGGCGGCGGAGCGCACGCACCACCCCGGGGGCGATGAGCAGCGCCAGCGCGAGGACGACACCGGCGGCGAGACCCAGGCCACCCTGCCCGCCGCCGGTCGACGACCCCGGTGCCGCTCCGGCCTCGGCCGAAGCCGACGGCGTGGACGACGGCTGCGAGTCGGCCGGGGTCGACCGCTCCGGCGCCGGCAACGGGGTGTCCGGTGTCCCGGGCGTCGCGGACGTGGACGGTTCGGTCGAGGGCTGCGCGGCTTCGTCGGAGTCCGGAGTCGGCTCGAACGCGACCCAGCCGGCGCCCTGGATGTACAGCTCGGGCCACGAGTGCAGCTGCCGGTTCGAGACGGTGTACTCGCCGTCGCTCTGGTCCGTGCCGGCGCGGTAGCCGACGGCGATGCGGGAGGGGATGCCGAGCGTGCGGGCCATCACCGCCATGGCGGACGAGAAGTGCACGCAGTAACCCGAACGGACCTTGAGGAACGTGTCGATGACGTCCATGCTGTCGCCGTCGTACCCCTGCTCGACGGGCGCGGTCTCGGAGTACGTGAAGAGGTCACTGCGGAACCAGCCCTCGAGGGCGCGGGCTTCCTCGTAGTCGTTGCCGGCCCCCGCGGAGACCCGCGCCGCGGTCGTGGCGATGTCGCCCGGCAGGTCCTTCGGCAGCGTCAGGTCGGTCCGGAGCTGCGCGTCCGAGGGCCGGGCGAACCCGCGGCCGTCGGCGCGTGCCAGCATCCCCGACTGGGCGTACGCGTCGAGGTAGGCGTTCGCGAACGTCGACGCGCCGTACACCTCGTACGTCGCACCACGGGGTGTCGCCGGGCCGGTCGACCGGAGCGTGTTCGACTGCCCCATCCAGCGCCACTGCTGCAGGTCGAGGTTGGTCGACCGCGCCTGCACGGACACCGCGCCGGAGGGGACCGGGAGGTAGTTGCTCGACAGCCCGGTGATCCGGACCGTCACGTCGCCCCGCGTCGAGAGCCGCGGGTTCACCCCGACGGCCCACTGCTGCTGGTCGGCGGTCTCGGACTTGCTCGCGTCCGTGACCGTCGGCACCCAGTCGCCGGTGCCGAACTCGTCGAGGTCGGCGAGCTTGAGGTACTCCGGCTGCCCGTCGGACGACCGGTAGCGGAACACCTCGAGGGAGTTCGGGCGGCGGAGGTCTTGGCCGAGGTTGAGCAGCGTGCCCGGACGACCGGGCTGGATCGGCGACTGGATCGCACCGGTGACGCCGGACAGCCAGCTCGCGTTGAGCGGGATCACCGAGGGCAGCCCGATCGCCACCACGAGCCCGACCGCACCCACGACCGCGGCGGGGAACGCTCGTTGCACGGGCCGGACCGACAGCCAGAGGATGGCGAGGAACGCGATCGCGGTGAGGACGACGAGCACGGGGCTGGCGGGCGTCCCGGTGATGATGCCCGGGACGATGAGGATCACGAGCGCCGGGGTGGCCACGAGCGCCGCGGTCGGGGCGACGGCGGCGAGGAACAGGGACGCCGCCGCGACCCACGCGATCGCGACGATGACGACGAGCCGGATCGCGTCGGTCTGCGGCAGGGGCGCGGGGTTCAGGCGGATCGCCGCGATGGTCTCGCCCAACGCACCGTCCTTGTCGAGCCACCCCAGTGGCTGCACGTCGTTCACGAGCGCTGCCGCGCAGGAGGTCGCGATCACGGCGGCGACGAGGGCGACGAAGCGGATCCCCGGCGGTCTCCGACGCACGGCGAGCAGGACGGCGACGAGCACCGCGGCCACGAGCACGCCCCCGACCCACCAGGAGATGCCCTGCACGAGCGGCCGCAGTGCGAGCGATGCGATCAGGACGGGCACCGGCGCGAGGACCGTGATCCACGCGCTCGGGGTGTCCCGCGGGTCCTCCGGGCGGTCCAGGATCTCGTGGACGTCGACCCCGCGCCGACGGCTCGGCGCCTGCGTGCCGGTCACCGGAGGCTCCCCTGCGGCGAGGCACCCGCGACCGGCACGACGAGGGTGCGCCACCCGCCACGGTCGAGGATGCCGCGGACGACGGGCTCGGGCGGGACGATGGTGGCGAGGATGCCGCGGCTCGACCCGATGGTGGCGGAGACGAGCTCGGCCGCCTGCTCCGCCGTGCACCGGCCCGTGACCACCGCGGTCATCCCGTGGACGTCGCGCCCGCGGACGTCGGGCAGGACCTCGGTGACGTCGCGAGCGTCCGAGCGGACCCGCACGTCGGCGAGCCCGACCAGGACGTCGGTCAGTCCTCCGGCGTCCCCCGCGTGCCGGGTGATCCCGTCGGGGTCGTCGCTGACCAGGACGACACGTGAGGTCCGCGCGGCGAGGGCCCGGGCGACGCTCGCGGCCACGACCACGGCGTGCTCGAACGCCGCGTCGCCGCCCAGGTCGGACAGCTCGGCGAGGTCGTCGCGGCCGAGGCGTTGGTAGGACTCGCGTCGGACGTCGAGCGCGATGACGGCCTCCGGCGGCTGGGCCTGCGTGGTCTGGCGGACGTGGAGTTCACCGCGGCGCGCGCTCTGCCCCCAGTGCACCCGACGGATCGGGTCCCCGGGTCGGTACGGGCGCAGTTCGCTGTCGTCCGCCGAACCGCCCTGGCCGACCCGGCCCTCGTCCGCCGACACCGCTCCGGCGAGCGCGCCCGTGTCGAGGGCGGCGAGCGGCACCGATGCGGGCACGACCACGACCTCCTCCGCGCGGACCACCGGACGGTCGACGCGCAGCAGGCCGAAGGGGTCCTCGACGCGGATCGTCACCGGGCCGACGAGGCCACGGCCCCGGTGCATCGCCAGGGCCTCGACATCGAGGACGGCGGGGGGCGTCCTCGGCCCGACGGTCGCGTAGGTCTCAGCGTCCGTCACGCTCGCGAAGACGTCGTCCAGCTGTTCCCGGACGAGGAGCGTCGAGCGCGGCCCGAACCGCAGGCCCGTGCCGCGGAGGGTGACGCGTTCGCGGTAGACCTCGCCCACCTGGACGACCGCGCGCGCGGCGGTCCGGCTCCCCCGCAGCGGTGCGGCGACGACGAACGCCAGCACGGTGCCGAGCACGAGCAGGACGAGCAGCAGCAGTCCGGCGGACACCGCGACGCTGGTGCTGCCGACGAGGCCGCCCCCGACGAGGCCGATGCCGACCGCGAGCAGGGTCCAACCACGGACCGTCGGCCGCGGGAACGGGGTCCGCCGGGCGAACGAGAGGCCCCGGCGGGTGGAGCGCACGAGGACGGAGCGCGCCGCACCCGCTCGTCGGGCGAGCGACGAGGGGGCCGCGGACGAGGACATCAGGACCGGACGGGGGTGGCGGTGAAGGGCACGGCCGTGTCGGAGACGATCCGCACCACGATGTCGCGCACGGTGTCGTCCCCGGACCCGCCCAGGCCCCTGGCGACGGGCACCAGGCGGTGCGCGAGGACGATGGGCGCGAGCGCGGCGACGTCGTCGGGTGTGACGAACGGGCGTCCGAGGAGGGCTGCGTGCGCCCGGGCCGCCTGGGCGAGGTGGAGCGTGGCACGGGGGCTCGCGCCGAGGACGAGGTCGGGGTGGTGCCGCGTCGCGCGGACGATCGCGACGATGTACGCCTCGACGTCGGGCGAGACGTGGACCGCGCGGACGGCGGCGATCATGCCGCGGAGGGTCGTGACGTCGACGATGGGCCGGAGCTCCGACAGCGGGTCGCGGACACCGCGGTTCGCCAGCATCTGCCGTTCGGCGTCGAGGCTCGGGTACCCCATCGCGATGCGCGCGGTGAATCGGTCGCGCTGGGCCTCGGGCAGCGGGTACGTGCCCTCCATGTCGATCGGGTTCTGGGTCGCCACGATCATGAACGGCGACTCGAGCTCGCGCGTGACGCCGTCCACGGTGACCTGCGCCTCGGCCATGGCCTCGAGCAGCGCCGACTGCGTCTTCGGGCTGGTGCGGTTGATCTCGTCACCGATGACGACGTTCGCGAACACCGGCCCCGGTGAGAACCGGAACGTGCCCGAGGACTGGTCGAAGACGTTCACGCCGGTGACGTCGGACGGCAGCATGTCCGACGTGAACTGGATGCGGTTCACGGAACCGCCGACGGACGCGCCGAGCGCCTTCGCGAGCACGGTCTTCCCGACGCCCGGGACGTCCTCGACGAGCAGGTGGCCCTCGGCGAGCATGACGGTCAGCGCCGTCCGGATCGCGTCGACCTTGCCGTCGACGACGGTCGAGACGGCCGCGACGATGGCGGCTCCCGCGTCTCGGACGTGCTCGAGCGGGACGGCGGGGGCGGTCGGTTCCGGCACGCAGGCCTCCTCGGCTCGGGACAGGTGTCGTGCATGCTACAACGGCCCGGTGACAAGGACCGGAGGATGCGTCACCCGGCCGACTCCCGTCCCGGACGCCACCGGATGACGGCCTGGAGGCACGGGTCGGGACGGTGCCGCCCCTCCCGGCCCGGTGGGTGGTCCGGTCAGTCGCGCGGGAGCGCCTGCAGGTTCAGCGACCAGAGCGCGACGCCGTGCAGCCGGAGCTCCGTGGCGAGCACCGTCCGCGCACGGTACGACCGCGCACCGGACCAGTGCAGGCGCGTGCCGTCGCGGAGCCGCGCGGACCACTCGCCGTCCCGCGCCGACCACCTCGCGTGCTCCCCCGCGAGCTTCGCCGCCTGCGCCGGCGTGACCTGCTCGCCGTCGTGCGCACCGCCCCAGACGTACCCGTAGCCGGCGATCCCGAGGTCGATCCGGCCGCGCGGGACACCCTGCGCCTCGGCGGCACGGACGACGCGCTCCGCCCAGGGCAGGGACCCGATCGTGCCGGCGCCGCTCCACGGGCCGTGCTCGTCGTACGTCATGAGCACGACGCGGTCGACGTACCGGGTCAGCCGACGGAGGTCGTAGCCGGTGTCGAGGAAGCCCGCCGCGGACGTGGACGCCATGACGGCGATCGACACCCCGGCGCCCCGGCCGAGTCGGCGGTGCACGGCGTCGGTGAGGGTCCTCGCGAACGCGGTCAGTCCCGCACGGTCCCTGGCGCGGAGCGACTCGAGGTCGATCTGGACGCCGCGCATGCCGAGGGCGCGGGCCCGCCGGGCCAGTTCTTCGGCCACCGCGGTCCGGTGGTCCGCGCTCGACAGCAGGGCCGTGCCGATCTCCGGGGAGAAGTCGCCGAGGTCGGACGAGTAGTTGCTCAGGAGGAGCTCCGGCGTGCTGCCGACCCGGGTCGCGGTCCGTGCGAGCGCCGCGGTGCCCTCGGGCGGGTCGAGGAGCGACGCGCCGTCCTCGGCCAGGGTCACGCCGTCGATCCCGATGGTCGACGCTCGTCCCCCCGCGGCCGTGACACGGGTCTCGGCGTGCGTGCCCGGTTCGACGTAGGCCTCGACGGCGAGCCGACCGGCCGCGGCGCTCGGGTCTGCGGAGCACCCCGCGAGCAGCGCAGCCGCCAGCACCGTCGCGACCACGGACACTCCCCCACGCACCATGCGATCACCGTAGCCTGCTGGGCGGGGGCGCACCGTGCCTCCAGGCCGGCGCTCCCGGAGGGCCGACGTCGTCAGACGCGTGCGCCCTCGAGCCGGTCCACGGACACCGCGAGCTCCTCGAGCTCGGGCACCTCACGCGCCTCGGCGAGCGCGTCCTCGAGCGCCGCGGCGTGGAGCGGCGTGGCCTCGTCGAGGAGCGCCTGACCCGCGTGGGTGAGCTCCGTGTAGAGGCCGCGCCGGTCGTCGGCGCAGAGCACGCGGGTGAGGAGCGCGCGGTCCTCGAGCCGGTTCACGAGGCGCGTCGTGGCACTCGGGCTGAGGGCTGCGGCGCGGGCGAGCTGCTGCATCCGCATGTGGAACCCGTCCTGCCGGCGGAGCGCGTCGAGCACCGTGTACTCGACGACCGAGAGGTCGACGGCCTTCAGCGCGCGCTCGAGTCGCGTCTCGATCAGGCCGTGCAGGGCGGCGAGGGTCCGCCAGCCGTGCGCGCGGACCGCGGTGGACGTGTCGTCGACACTCATGGGGACCTCCGGGCACACATCGTTGCTTGCGCGGGTACCTAGCGTGTGCAACTATCGATACCCCGCGTCTGCAACAACCAGCGTACGCGGGTGGACGACACGGCACAACGGAAGGACCACCATGCCCGCGGGACTCATCGCCCTCGCCCTCGGCGGCTTCGGGATCGGACTCACGGAGTTCGTCATCACCGGCCTGCTCCCCGAGGTCGCCGCCGACTACGGCGTCACCGAGACCACGGCCGGCTGGCTCGTGACCGGCTACGCCCTCGCGGTCGTCGTCGGCGCGCTCGGCCTCACCGCCGCCACCACCCGACTGCCCCGGAAGCAGGTGCTCGTCGGGCTGCTCGTCCTGTTCGTCATCGGCAACACGCTCTCCGCGGCTGCGCCGACGTACGGCGTGATGATGCTCGGCCGGGTGGTCGCGGCACTGTGCCACGGCGCGTTCTTCGGCATCGGCTCCGTCGTGGCGTCGAACATGGTCGCTCGGGAGCGCCGTGCCTCGGCCGTGGCCCTGATGTTCACCGGCCTCACCGCCTCGAACGTCCTCGGCGTGCCGTTCGGGACCTTCCTCGGGCAGGCGCTCGGATGGCGCGCGGCCTTCTGGGCGATCGCGGTCATCGGCGTCGTCGCCCTCGTCGGCGTGCTCGTCCTGGTGCCCGCGGTCCGGCATGCCGAGACCCCGTCGCTGGTCCGCGAGCTCGGCGCCTTCCGCTCGGGGCAGGTGTGGCTGTCGCTCGGCATCACGGTCCTCGGCTACGGCGGGATGTTCGGCGCGTTCACCTACATCGCCTACACACTCACGTCCGTCAGCGGGTTCGCGTCGTCGGCCGTCCCGTGGCTGCTCGTGGTGTTCGGGATCGGGCTGTTCGTCGGCAACGTCGTCGGCGGGAAGGCGGCGGCACGGTCCATCGACGGCACCCTCCTGGTGGTCCTGTCGGTGCTGACCGTGGTGCTCGCGGTCTTCGCGGTCGTCGCCACCTCGCCCGTGCTCACCGTGGTCGCACTCGTGCTCATGGGTGCGTTCGGCTTCGCCACCGTCCCGGCACTGCAGACCCGCGTGATGCTGCACGCCGACCACGCGCCGACGCTCGCCAGCGGTGCGAACATCGCGGCGTTCAACCTCGGGAACGCCCTCGGTGCCTGGATCGGCGGGCTGACCATCGCCGCCGGCCTCGGCTACACCTCGCCGATCTGGGCCGGAGCGGGCATCACGGTGGCGTCGGTCGCCCTGACCGCGGTCGCCGCAGCCGCTGCTCGCCGTCATCCCGCGCGGACCACCACGACGGGGTCGATCGTCACGGTGTGAGCACTCGGGTCCGCGTCACACCCCGGGGGACGCGTGGGCCGGACGACGACAGCCCCGGACGACGACAGCCCCGGTCCGATCGGACCGGGGCTGCGGCGTTGTGCGGAGACGGAGGGATTTGAACCCTCGGTCCCCTCAAAGGGGACTCCACCTTAGCAGGGTGGTGCACTCGGCCTGACTATGCGACGTCTCCATGCGCCCTCACGAGCGCTGGCCCCACCATACAGGAGGACGAGCACGCTCTCGACCTCCGGTGACCACCCGCGCGCGGCGGCTCGATCCGGCCGGTCCCCCGAAGTGGGGACATGCAGGGGTTGTCGCCGCGTACCCCGCTGCATAGCATCATCGGGACGCGGCGATCACGTTCCGGGGTCCTCCCCGTAGTCGCGACACAGCACCCGGCGTCGCCCCGCCGACGTCAGCAGGACCCGCGCGCCCGATCGCGACGTGTCCAGCCGGCGGGGCGACTCGACGGGGGCGCGGCCCACCACCGCGCCCCCGTCCAGGGCGGGGCTCACGCCGACGCCTTCATGCGGAACCGTTCGGGCATCCCGATCAGTGCGTCCACGAGCTCCACGAGCGCCTTCGCACACCCGTCGACGGCGTCACCGTCCGCCGCGGCGCACGCCCGTTCGACCAGGGCCACCCGCCGCCGTCGGTCGACCGCGGCGTCGATCCCGTTCGCAGCGCACACGTCGTCGGTGAAGAACACGTCCAGCACGGCGAACTGGGACTCGACCCAGTCCGCGGACACCGACGCCCCCGACCGCCGGAGCACCCACGCGGCGAGCTCGACGAAGCACCCGGCTTCGGACCGGCAGTCCGCGATCGCCCGCCGGTCGAAGCGCTCCGACGTCCCCGTGCCGTCACCGGGCGGCTCGACGAGCATCGTCCGGGCGATCCGCAGCCGCTCGCACATCTGCTCGACCGACCAGTGCGCGATGACCACCCCGACGTACCGCTGCACCGACACCAGCCGGAGCGACTCGAGCGGGGCCAGGGCTTCGCGGACCGGGGTGCGCGAGACCCGGAGGTCCTCGGCGAGCTGCTCGAGCCGGAGCCGTTCGCCCCGCCGGTACACGCCGAGCAGCACGTTCTCGAGCACGATGGCGAACACCGCGTCACGCAGCAGACTGCGTCGCACGGCGAGTTGGTCGGGCCGTCGGGGCCGGCGTCGTTCAGGTCTGCGTTCCACACCGCCAGCGTCACGCACGACGGCCACCGTCCGGGTCGGGACGGTGACCGTCGTGGATCGTCAGCGCGTCGAGCGTCTTGTGGAGGAGTGCCATGCGGGTGAGCGTGGCACGCGCCGCGCACGTGCGCTAAACACTCTGCATCCAGAATGTCACCGCTGTTTCGCGGGCTCCTCCTCGCCCGTGAGGACGGAGAGCGGCTGGGTGATGTCCTCGAGCCCCTTCCGGGCGGAGTCCACCCCGAAGACCAAGGCGATCACGCCGCCGATGATCATCACCGCCGAGCCGAGCAGGTACCCCCAGAACAGCGGTTCACGCGACGAGCCGTCCCCGATGAACGCGCCGTAGATCGCCGGGGCGATCGCACCGAAGATCTGTGCCAGGGCGAAGAAGTAGGAGATCGCCTGCGACCGCAGCTCGAGCGGGAAGATCTCCGACACCGTCAGGTAGGCGCTCGACGCACCCGCCGACGCGAAGAAGAACGAGACGCACCAGAAGACGACCTGCACGGTGGCGCTGATGGCGTCGACGCGGAACAGGAACGCCGACGTCGCGAGCACGAGCCCCGACACGAGGTACGTCAGGAAGATCATCTGCCGACGGCCCCACGTGTCGAAGAACCGACCGAGGATGAGCGGTCCGAGCAGGTTGCCGATCGCGAACGGGAAGAAGTAGACCGACGTCTGCGAGGTCTTCAGCCCGAAGAAGTTCGTGAGCACGAGCGCGTAGCTGAAGAAGATCGCGTTGTAGAGGAACGCCTGCGTGATCATCATCGTCGCGCCGACGAGCGTGCGCTTCGGGTACTGCTTGAACAGCACCTTGACGATGGTGCGGAAGCGCACGTTGTCCAACGGCGTCACCGTCATGGCCTTCGACGGGTCGACGTCCGGCAGCCGCTCACCGGTCGAGCGCTCCACGGACGCCTCGATCTCCGAGACCGTCCGCTCGGCTTCCTCCTCCTTGCCGTGGGTCATCATCCAGCGAGGACTCTCCGGGATGTGCCGCCGCAGGAAGATGATCGCGATGCCGAGCACCGGCCCGAGGAAGAACCCGATGCGCCACCCGATGTTCTCCGCGAAGATCGACGGGTCGAGCAGGTAGATGTTGGCGAACGCGCCCAGGGCCGCGCCGCCCCAGTACGTGCCGTTGATCGCGATGTCGACGTGCCCGCGGTACTTCGACGGGATGAGCTCGTCGATCGCGGAGTTGATCGCCGCGTACTCGCCGCCGATGCCGAGACCGGCGACGAACCGGAACGCCGCGAGGAACCAGAAGTCCTGCGCGAGACCGGCGATGCCCGACCCGATGAGGTAGATCGCGAGCGTCAGGATGAACAGCTTCCGGCGCCCGAGCTTGTCGGACAGACGGCCGAAGACGATCGCGCCGACCACCTGCCCCACGAGGTAGATCGTCCCCAGGTTGAGGACCGCCTGCGCTGTCAGGTCGAGGTCCTTCTGGAACCCCGCGTTCGAGACGATCTGGATCTCGAGGCCGTCGAGGACCCACGAGACACCGAGGCCCACGACGACGCTCCAGTGGAACCTGGTCCACGGCAGCCGGTCCATCCGGGCCGGTACGAGACTCTTGACTGTGCTGCTCACGGATGGAGAACCTACGCCGGGAACGCGCAGGTGGTTCGCAGGTGCGGTCCGAGCGGTTCCGACGCGGAGCCGGATCCCCCTACTCGAACCCGGCTCCGGTGTCGAAGTAACAATCATCGCAAGTGCGATGGCAACCCACAAGCGGACTGGAGGCTCGGTGCGGCGCCGCCACGCGCCTCTCCCCACCGGCACGGCCGGTCCGCCGCTGGCGCGTCGCCCCGGAACCGGCGGCGTGGGCCCAGACCGTCCCTCGTCACCTCGTCCGTCCACTGGTGTGTGTCGGAGGCGAGGCGTACCGTCGGCGACGTGACCCGACCTGACATCCGTACGGTCGGCGAGCTCCGCGCTTCTGGTCACGTCCAGAAGTCGGTCCGCGCCGAGATCCGCGACAACCTCCTCCAGGCCCTCCGCGAGGGCCGCGACCCGTGGCCCGGCCTGCACGGCTTCGAGACCACCGTGATCCCGCAGCTCGAACGCGCCCTCATCGCCGGGCACGACGTCGTCCTGCTCGGCGAGCGCGGCCAGGGCAAGACCCGACTGCTCCGCACCCTGCAGGGGTTGCTCGACGAGTGGACGCCCGTCATCGCCGGCTCCGAGCTCGGTGAGCACCCGTTCGAACCGATCACGACCGCCAGCGTCCAGCGGGCGGCCGACCTCGGCGACGCGATGCCGATCGAGTGGCGGCACCGCGACGACCGCTACGTCGAGAAGCTCGCGACGCCCGACACGAGCGTCGCGGACCTCATCGGCGACGTCGACCCGATGAAGGTCGCGGAGGGCCGCAGCCTCGGCGACCCCGAGACGATCCACTTCGGCCTGGTCCCGCGCGGACACCGGGGCATCGTCGCGATCAACGAGCTCCCGGACCTCGCCGAGCGCATCCAGGTCGCCATGCTCAACGTGATGGAAGAGCGGGACGTGCAGATCCGCGGCTACGTGCTGCGACTGCCGCTCGACGTCCTCGTCGTGGCGAGTGCGAACCCGGAGGACTACACGAACCGCGGCCGGATCATCACCCCGTTGAAGGACCGCTTCGGCGCCGAGATCCGCACCCACTACCCGATCCAGCTGGCTGACGAGATCGCCGTCATCAAGCAGGAGGCCGCACTCACCGCGGACGTGCCCGACGCCCTCGTCGAGATCCTCGCCCGGTTCACGCGGGCGCTCCGGCAGTCGAGCGCCGTCGACCAGCGCAGCGGTGTGAGCGCCCGCTTCGCGATCGCCGGCGCCGAGACGGTGTCCGCTGCGGCCGTGCACCGCGCAGCCCGCCAGGGCGAGGAGCACGCCGTCGCCCGGCCGATCGACCTCGAGACCGCCGTCGACGTCCTCGGCGGCAAGATCGAGTTCGAGAACGGCGAAGAAGACCGTGCGGACGAGGTGCTCGAGCACCTGCTCCGCACGGCGACCGCCGAGACCGTCCGGGAGCGCTTCCGCGGCATCGACTTCGGCGTCCTGGTCGAGGCGCTCGACGGCGGCACGATGGTCACGACGGGCGAGCAGGTCAGCGCCCGCGACTTCCTCGCGGGCCTGCCCCCGATCGGTGAGTCGGACGTGTACGACCAGGTGTGCGAGCGCCTCGGGGCGAACGACGACGGCGAACGGGCCGGGGCGATCGAGCTCGCCCTCGAGGGCCTGTTCCTCGCGCGCAAGATCAGCAAGGAGTCCGGAGGGGGCGAGGCCGTCTATGGCTAGCCGCCAGAACCGGCGCCTCACCCGCGACGCCCGCTACGGAAGGTACGAGGGCGGGCCGGACCCCCTCGCGCCCCCGGTCGACCTGTCCGAGGCGCTCGACGCCATCGGCGAGGACGTCATGGGCGGCACGTCGCCCGAGCGCGCGCTGCGGGAGTTCCTCCGCCGGGGCGGGCGGACGCAGCGCGGGCTCGACGACCTCATGCGCCGCGTGGCCGAGCGCCGGCGCGACCTCACGAGCCGGAACAACCTCGACGGGACGCTGCAGCAGGTCAAGCAGCTCCTCGACGAGGCGGTGCTCGCCGAGCGGGGCGAACTCGCGCGGAACATCGACCTCGAAGACGGTGACCGCGCACTCGCCGAGATGCAGCTCGACAGCCTGCCGCCGTCCCCCGCGGCCGCGGTGCAGGAGCTCGGCGGCTACGACTGGAAGAGCCCTACCGCCCGGCAGAAGTACGAGGAGATCAAGGACCTGCTCGGTCGTGAGGTCCTCGACCAGCGCTTCGCCGGCATGAAGCAGGCGCTCGAGAACGCCACCGACGAGGACCGCGCCGCCGTCTCGGAGATGATGCGCGACCTCAACGAGCTGCTCGAGGCCCACCGCGCGGGGACGGACACGCCGGAGCAGTTCGACGACTTCATGGCGAAGCACGGGCAGTACTTCCCGTCGGACCCGAAGGACGTCGACGAACTGCTCGACGACCTCGCTGCACGTGCGGCCGCGGCCCAGCGCATGCGCAACTCGATGACCCAGGAGCAGCGGGACGAGCTCGACGCGCTCGCCCAGCAGGCGTTCGGATCGCCGGACCTGATGGGCCAGCTCGGGCAGCTCGACGGCAACCTCCGCGCACTCCGTCCCGGCGAGGACTGGGGCGGATCGGAACGGATGGACGGCGACCAGGGGCTCGGTCTCGGCGACGGGACCGGGGTGTTCCAAGACATCGCGGATCTCGACGCCCTGGCGGAGCAGCTCGCCCAGACCGGACCGGGTTCGGACCTCGACGACCTCGACCTCGACGCGCTGTCCCGGCAGCTCGGTGACGAGGCCGCGGTGGACGCCCGGACCCTGCAGCAGCTCGAGAAGGCGCTCCGGAACTCGGGCACCGTCCGCCGCGGATCGGACGGGCAGCTCCAGCTCACCCCGAAGGCGATGCGGCAGCTCGGGAAGAGCCTGCTCAAGGACGTCGCCGAGCGGATGTCCGGCCGTCAGGGCGCGCGCGACCTCCGTCGGTCCGGCGCCTCGGGCGAGCCGTCCGGTGCGACCCGGGCGTGGGAGTACGGCGACACCGAGCCGTGGGACGTCACCCGGTCGATCACGAACGCCCTCACCCGCACCGCGGCCGAGGGTCGGACCGGCCCCGGCGTCCGGCTCACGATCGACGACGTCGAGGTGCAGGAGACCGAGGCCCGGACGCAGGCCTGCGTGGCGCTCCTCGTCGACACCTCGTTCTCCATGGCGATGGAGGACCGCTGGGTCCCGATGAAGCGCACCGCCCTCGCCCTGCACACCCTCGTGTCGACCCGGTTCCGCGGCGACGACCTGCAGATGATCGCGTTCGGCCGCGAGGCCGAGGTCATGGACATCGAACACCTCGTCGGACTCGACGCGATGTGGGACAAGGGCACGAACCTGCACCACGCGCTCCTGCTCGCGAACCGGCACTTCCGGAAGCACCCGACAGCGCAACCGGTGCTGCTCATCGTCACGGACGGCGAGCCGACCTCGCACCTCGAACCGAACGGGCAGGTCTGGTTCAACTACCCGCCCGACCCGATCACGATCGCGCTGTCCGTCCGGGAGCTCGAGAACGCCGGTCGACTGGGCGCGCAGACCACGTTCTTCCGTCTCGGCGACGACCCGGGACTGGCGCGGTTCATCGATGCGATGGCGAAGCGCGTCGACGGCACGGTCGTGGCACCGGAGAACGACGACCTCGGCGTGGCCGTGGTCGGCTCCTACCTCGGTTCGCGCCGAGGCGGTGGCGCGTTCAGCGGCGGCCTCTTCGGGGGCTCCGGGCGCGACGACTGGTCGTTCTGAGCCGGCGGGTGACGGCCTGGAGGAACGTGGCGGGCCCGCCACGTGCCTCCAGGCCGTCACCCGGTCGCGCCGAGTCTCGGCGGGGGCGGGCCGAGACTCGGCGTGGGCGACATCGCTCGCGGCCCCGCACGCGAGTCATGTCGCTCACGCCGAGACTCGCGCTGGCGGCGGCAGCGCGCGACGCCGCGCCGCGGCGCGGTCGCGTCAGAACAGCGGCCAGGGCACGGCGGGGCCGTGTCCCGGTGGGGGCGGGAAGATGCCGACAGCGCGGAGGGCTGCGCACCGTGCGCGGAGCGTGTCGATCTCCGAGACGGTGAGGTGTTCCTCGAGCGCCTGCCCCAGGTCGCCCCGGAGCGCCTCGGTGACCCGGTCGATGCCCTCCAGCTCGTCCGCGCTGAGCGGCTCGCCGATCCACCCCCACAGCACCGTGCGGAGCTTGTGCTCGACGTGGAAGGTCAGCCCGTGGTCGACGCCGTACCGGTGCCCGTCGGGCATCGCGAGCACGTGCCCGCCCTTGCGGTCGGCGTTGTTCACGACGACGTCGAAGACCGCCATCCGCCGGAGTTGCTCGGAGTCCTCGTGCACGAGCGTCACGGGCTGCTCGTGCTCGTCGATCGCCTCGAGCACCGGCAGCCAGGTCGAGTCGGGGGCCTCGGCATCCGCCGGGGGTACGAGGTCGACGGCGTCCTGTGCGGGGTCGATCTCCTGCCAGCGCTGCAGCATGCCCGGCCCGAACGGCCCGTCGCCGAGCCAGGTCGGCGGCACGATCCCCCAGCCGAACGCCTCGGACACGAGGTGCGCGGCGACCTCCCGCCCGGCGAGGGTGCCGTCGGGGAAGTCCCACAGCGGGCGCTCGCCCTCGATCGGCTTGTAGACCACGGGCGTGCCGTCGAAGTCGGCGAGGAAGGTCGCGTTCGACGCCTCGCGGATCCGCGCCCGGATCGAGACCTCGCTCATGCCACCCCGGGCGGGCGTCCGGCCGCGACGACCTCGCGGGTGCGTTCGACGAAGGCCCGGGCGGTCCCGACGGGGATCTTCACCTGGAACAGCTCCGCGGGCTCGGGGATCTCGACGACCGCTTCGAGTTCGCCGTCCTCGCCCCGCTCCTCGGCGACGATCTCGACCTCGTCCTCGATCGGGTAGGCCTCGATGACGACCTGCGCGGTCGCGGGGTCGAAGCCGAGGCTGAGGGCGCCGGCACGGAACTCCGGCTCGACGGGCTGGTCGAGCGGGTCGGCGTCGAAGAGCTCCTTCGGCGCGGTGTCCGGCACGCTGAAGCGGTTGTCGTCGACCGTGGCGACCTCGTCGAGCAGCTCGTCGACCTTCTCGGCGAGCACCGCCGACTGTTCCTTCTCGAGGGCGACGCTCGTGACGCGCTTGCCGTCCCGCGCCTGCAGGTAGAACGCGCGCTCGCCTGGGCGTCCGATCGTGCCGACGACGATGCGGTCCGGCCAGTCGAAGCCGTGGACGATGGTGGGCATACCGCGATTGTAGGAGCGCCGGGCTCCGACCGTTCAGGGTCGCGCGGTGTTCGGCCGATCGTCCGTCGACGCGTGTCCGGCGCCCCCGCCGACCGCGGCGTCGCCGCTCGGTGCGGGAGCTGCGGCGAGCCACGACAGGTCCCCCGACTCGGTGTTCGTCGCCACGACCTCGGGTCGGTGCTCGCCGTAACGGACGATCGACACCGAGGCCGGGCCGACCGCGATCCGTTGGAACAGGTCGAGGTGCATGCCGAACGCGTCGGCGAGCACGGACTTCACGATGTCGCCGTGGCTCACCGCGACCCACACCGCGCCGGGCCCGTGCTGCCGCTCGACCTCGGCGTCGAGCCGCCGCACGGCCGTCACCGCGCGGGACTGCATGGTCCGCATCGACTCGCCGCCCGGGAACACCACCGCGCTCGGGTTCGCCTGGACGGTGCGCCACAGCGGCTCCTTCGCCAGGTCGGCGAGCGCGCGGCCCTGCCACTCCCCGTAGTCGGCCTCGGTGATCGCGCGCTCGACGACGGTCTCCGGGACGGACCCGTGCGCGGCGCGCTGGGCGTCGGCGATCGCTCGGGACGTCTGACGGCATCGTTCGAGCGGGCTCGTGACGAGGGCCGCGAGCGGGACCGCTGCGATGCGCTCGGCGGTCCGCTGGGCCTGCCGCCGCCCGACGTCGTCGAGCCGGACCCCGGCCGTGCGCCCGGCGAGCAGTCCGGTCGCGTTCGCGGTGGTGCGTCCGTGCCGGACGAGGAGGACGGTCGCCATGCCCCGATCCTAGGCTGCGTGCACGGCGGCGTCGGCGGCCTCCGGGACGAGCTGCCCGTCGAGCACCGTGACGAGCCGGTCGAGCGTGTGCCGGTGCACGAGGTCGTGCGTGACGAGCAGGGTCGCGGTCCCGCGCTCGTGCGTCAGCTGCGCGATGAGGTCCATGACGGCCCCGCCCCGTTCCTGGTCGAGTGCGCTCGTCGGCTCGTCGACCAGCAGCACGTCCGGCTCGTTGACGAGTGCCCGGGCGATCGCGACCCGCTGCCGCTGTCCGCCGGACAGCTGCGCCGGACGCTTGTCTGCGTGCTCCGACAGTCCGACGGCGTCGAGCAGATCGAAGACCCGGCCCCGGTCGACCCGGCGCCGACCCCCGCCGAGGTGGCCCATCACGAGCAGCTGCTCGGTGGCGGTGAGCGAGGGCAGGAGGTTCGACTGCTGGAACACGATGCCGATCCGATCCCGTCGGAGTTCGGCGGCCTCGCGGCGGGACAGGCGGGCGGCGTCCACCCCCGAGCCGTCGGCCCCGCTGACGAGCACCCGCCCGGAGTCCGGCCGGATGAGCGTGGCGGCGACCGCCAGCAGCGAGGACTTGCCCGAGCCGGACGGCCCGGTGATGCCCGTCACCACGCCTGCGGGTGCGGTGAGGGACACGTGGTCGACGGCGGTGACGCGGCGGTCGCCGTCGGGGAAGGTCAGGGTGACGTCGTCGAGGGTGATCATCGGTTGCTCCCGAGTGCGGTGAGGGGGTCGGCTGCGGTGACGGTGCGGAGGGCGACGGCAGCACCGGCGAGACCGAGGAGCGCCATCACCACCCCGGGGACGAGCGTGGTGAGCGGGCTGAGGAGGAAGGGCAGGGCGCCGCCGGCGAGCGTCCCGAGCCCGACGACGACGGCTGTGCCGACCCCGATGCCGACGACGAGCACGACGAGCGCCTGCCCGAGGGCGTCGCGGACGAGTGACCGCGTGCTCGCACCGAGGGCCTTGAGCACGGCGACGTCCCCGGAGCGCTGCATCGTCCACACCGTGAAGAACGCACCGACGACGAGTGCGGAGACCCCGAACAGCATCGCGATCATGAGCCCGAGCGACCCGACCTCCGACTTGAAGGTCTCGAGTGCGGTCAGCGAGGCCAGCGGCGTCGCTGCTGAGGTGTGGGTCCGGGCGGAGACGGCCGCCCAGTCGGGGTGACCGCTGACGGCGAGCAGGGTGGGGTCGCCGTCCCCGCCGAGGCGCCGATCGGCCGCGGACCACGCGTCCGGCGTCATCGCGACGACGGGGGTGTGGCTGTACCAGGCATCGCCGCCGACGATCGCGACCCGGAAGGTCGTCCCCGCGATCGTGACGCGGTCGCCGGCACGGACACCGAGGTCGTGCGCGGCCCCGGCGGACAGACCGACCTCGTCGACCGAGCGGGGTGCGAGCGCTGCGACACCGTCACGACCCGCGGACGCCGGCAGGCCGAAGAGCGCGACGCCCACGGCGGTGCCGTCCCCGGCCGACCCGGCGGCGGAACCGGCCGATCCGGCACCGGAACCGGACGTCGCGCCGGCCGCGGCCCGCGCGGCACGACCCTGGACGATGCCCACCGGCACCACCTCGTCGACGCCGGCCGACGCTCGCCACCCGACCAGGGCCTCCCGGCCGATGCGCGACTCCGAGAACGACGGCTGTCCGTCGGACGGTTGCTGCAGGACGAGCCGGTCGCCCGGCAGGGCGAGCACGGCGGAGACGTTCTGCGCTGCGAGTCCGCCGGTGAGTCCGGCGAGGAACCCGACGAGCAGGGTGATGAGCGCCACGACGGAGCCGATGAGCACGAAGCGTCCGCGGGCGAACCGGAGATCGCGCCAGGCGACGAACACGGTGGTCCTTCCTGCGGTCACGGACCGTCCGCGACCACGCCGTCCAGCCTCACCGGGCCCACGCGGTCCGTCATCAGCGGTCGGGTCGGTCCTGCGCTCCACCTTTCGGTTGATCCGTCGGGACAACGGCGTCCGTAGGCTGACGGACACATGGTCCACAGCACGCTCACCCCGGTCTTCGTCGGTCTCCGCACCGGCCTGCACGTGCTGTTCGCCACACTGCTCGCGCTCGTCGTCGTGCGGGTCGCGGTCGTCGGCGGCCCCTGGGCCCTGCCGTCGCTCGTGCTCGCGGCGGCGTTCGGCGCGGTGTACCTGCTCGGCGCTCGCATCGCCCGTGCCGCCGAGGGTCGCCGGTCGCGCGCCGGAGTGCTCTGGCTGGTCGGGCTGACGGTGCTGTGGACGGCGCTCCTCGTCCTCGTGCCGGAAGCCGCCTACCTCGTCTTCCCGTTGTTCTTCCTCTACCTGCACGTCCTCCCGCGCGTGGTGGGACCCGTCGCCGTCGTCGTGGCCACCGCCGTGGCGATCTCGGCGATCGGGGTGCACGGCGGCTTCACCGTCGGTGGCGTGGTCGGACCGGTCGTCGGAGCGGGTGTCGCCCTCCTCATCGGGCTCGGCTACCGTGCGCTCGCCCGCGAGGCCGCGGAACGCGAGGAGCTGGTCGCCGAGCTGCTCGCCACCCGTGACCGACTCGCCGCGACCGAACGGGAGCAGGGCGTCCTCGCCGAGCGCGCACGGCTCGCCCGGGAGATCCACGACACCGTGGCGCAGGGCTTGTCGAGCATCCAGATGCTGCTGCACGCCGCGGAGCGTGCCGACGGGGACCGACCCGGCGCCGAGCACGTCCGGCTCGCGCGCGAGACCGCCGCCGACGGACTCGCCGACACTCGTCGCTTCATCCGCGAACTGGCGCCGCCCACCCTCGAAGCGGGCCTCCCTGCGGCACTGCGCCGGCTCGCCGCGACGCAGTGGTCCGCCGACGGCGTGACCGTCGCGGTCGACGCCCCGGAGACGGTCGCGCTCCCGATGGACCTGCAGACCGCGCTGCTCCGCATCGCCCAGGGCGCCGTCGCGAACGTGGTGCAGCATGCCGGGGCCGCCCGCGTCCGCCTCGTGCTGGCGGTCGACGGCCGGGAGGCACGACTCACGGTGACGGACGACGGGCGCGGCTTCGACGTGGTCGCCGTCGACGGCCGGGCCCGCTCGACCGACTCGTTCGGTCTCCGGGCGATGGCCGACCGTGTCGCGCAGTTCGGCGGACGCCTCGAGGTCGACTCCTCGCCCGGCTCCGGCACGACGGTCGTCGCCACGCTGGAGGTCCCGTGATCCACGTCGTCATCGCCGACGACCACCCCGTCGTCCGTGCCGGACTCCGTGCGCTGCTCGACGGCGAGGACGACATCGCAGTGCTCGCCGACGCGTCCACCCCGGACCAGGCGGTCGAGCTCGCCGCACGGCTCACGCCCGAGCTGGTGCTGATGGACCTGCAGTTCGGCGAGCGGACCACCGGCGCCGACGCCACGCGCCGCATCCGGGCGCTGGACGCCGCACCGTACGTCCTCGTCCTCACGAACTACGACACGGACGGCGACATCCTGGGCGCCGTCGAGGCCGGAGCGAGCGGCTACCTGCTGAAGGACGCGCCACCGGAGGAGCTCGTCGCAGCGGTCCGGGCGGCGGCGTCCGGCCAGAGTGCGCTGGCTCCGGCGATCGCCGGACGTCTGATGGCGCGGATGCGTGCGCCGCGGGTCGCGCTGTCCGCGCGGGAGATCGAGGTGCTCGCGCTCGTCGCCGAGGGTGCTCCGAACACCGAGGTCGCCTCCCGGCTGTTCATCTCCGACGCCACCGTGAAGTCGCACCTCGTGCACGTGTTCTCGAAGCTCGGGGTGTCCTCGCGGACCGCCGCCGTCCGCGAGGCGCTGCGGCTGGGGATCCTGCGGCGCGGCGCTTGACCCGCCGACCGCGGCACGGTCTGATGGGGTGATGCGGGCCCGACACCGTGCTGCCCTGTTCGCCACGTCGACGATGACGGGGTTCGGGATCGCCTCCTGGATCACCCGGACGCCGGCCGTCCGCGACGAGCTCGGTGCCAGCATCGAGACGATGGGTCTCGTCCTGCTCGGGCTCTCCGTCGGGTCGATGATCGGCATCCTCGGCGCCGGCGCCCTCGTCCGGAGGATCGGCACCCGTCCGCTCGTGCTCGTCGGCGCAGCGCTGCCGGTCGTCGGCATGCTGCTGGTCGCACTCCTGGCGCCCGCGCACCTCACGGCCGGGGTGTGGGTGGGTCTCTGGTGCATCGGCTTCGGCTGCGGCGCGGCGGAGATCGGACTCAACGTGGAGGCCGCCGCCGTCGAACGGCGGCTCGGTCGCCCGGTCGTGCCGGTCCTGCACGCCTGCTTCAGCCTGGGCACCGTGGTCGGTGGTGCGGCGGGCATCGGGCTGACGGCCCTGCGCACACCGGTCACGGCGCACCTGCTCACCGCGACCGTGGTGATGGCGGGTCTGGCGGTCTACGCCGCGGCCAACCTCCGTCCCGAGCACCGCGTCGACCCGGCGGACACCGTCGGCACGGCTGCGCCGGCCCCGCGCCTCCGCTCGGTCCTGACGGTGCAGGTCCTGCTCATCGGCGTCATCACGCTCGCGATGGCGTTCGCCGAGGGGGCCGCGTCCGACTGGCTGCCGCTCCTCATCACGACCGGGCACGACGCCCCCGAGGTCACGGGGTCGCTCGTCTTCACCGGCTTCGCCCTGGCGATGCTCGTCGGCCGCAGCGCGGGGACACCGCTCGTGGCACGGTTCGGCCGTGCACCGGTGATCCGAGCGTGCGCGGTCATCGGGACCCTGGGTGTCCTGCTGGTCGTGACGGCGGCGACACCGGTCGTGACCGCGGTGGGTGCCGCGGTCTGGGGTCTCGGGATCGCGCTCGGGTTCCCGCTGGCCATCTCCGCCGCCGGCGACCACCCGACGGACGGGGACCGCCGGGTCTCCGTCGTCGCGACGGCCGGGTACGTGGCGTTCCTCGCGGGTCCGCCGTTGCTCGGGTTCCTCGGCGAGCACCTCGGGCTGCAGGCGGCGATGCTCGTCCCGGCCGGGCTGCTCGTGGTCTCCGCGTGCATCGCGTCCGCGACCAGGACTGCGCGATCCGGACAACGTTCGAGGCTCCCCGGATGACGCGCCAGGATGAGACGGTGCTCGTCTCCATCCTCTACATGAGCCGCGCGAACGTCCCCTTCGAGGACGGCGACATGCAGGAGCTCCTGACGGCGGCGCGGCTGCGCAACACCGCCCTCGGCGTCTCCGGGCTCCTGGTCGCGAAGGGCGGCCGGTTCATGCAGCTGCTCGAAGGACCTGCGTGGAGCGTCGACGACCGCTTCGCCGCGATCTCCCGTGATGCCCGGCACGGTGACGTGAAGTCGCTCGTCCGCGAGGACATCGACCGCCGACGCTTCGACGGCTGGGCGATGGCGTACCGCGCGCTCGAGGACGCCGACGTCGAGCAGCAGGAGGGGTTCAGCCCGTTCCTCACCAGCGACCTCGACTTCCCGCCCGAGTTCGACCGGACGAGCTCCGCCTGGCTGCTGAAGTGGTTCCGTTCGCGGGAACTCACCGACTCCTGACCGTCGCCGGCGGTCCGAGCGTCACCCACTCCTCGTCACGTCGGTACCCGAGCGCGGCGCAGGCGGCGATGATCGCCGGGTTGTCGTCCGAGCCTCCGGTCCGGAATCGGACGACGGCGTCGTCCTCGAGCAGGGCCAGCACGGACGCGGCCTTCACGGCCTGGCCGACGCCCGCGCCACGGTGCGTCCCGTCGACCACGGTGAACGCGGTCTCGACGGTGTCGCCCTCGACGTCGACGAACGTCATCCCGACGAGCTCCCCGTCCGGCGTCAGCGCGCCGAACGCCCGCCGAGCCGCCGTGGGTGTGGCCGAGGATCGGGTCAGGGCGGTGTGCTGCGTGGCGACGCTCCCCGGGTAGTCGTGCACGGTGGCGGCGTCGAGCCGGAGGACGGCGTCGAGGTCGGCCGTGCCGAGTTCGCGGACCACGACCGGCGCGATCCGGTCGACGAGCGCAGTGAGCCGCGGCCGGTCGACGTGTGCGGCGTCGAGCTGCGCCGCCCATGACCGCGCGGTGATCCGCCACCCGGCGTCGAGACGTGCGGCGACCTCCGCGTGGTCGGCCGGCAGGACGGTGGTCTCCCCCATGCACCGAGCCTAGGCGCCGACGGGCTGGTCGCCGAAGAGCTCCGCGACGACGCCGAGCAGCCGCTCGCGGTGACGCGGGGCCGCGATGCCGGCGATCACGATCCGCCACATCGCCGCGACCGCCGGGAAGAGGTCCTGGCGGCCGGTCCGCACGGCGGACACGAGCTGCACCCCCGTGAACATCGGCACGACGGTCGCACCGAGTTCCTCCGCGGACAGGTCCGTCCGCAGTTCACCGGCCGCGATCGCGAGGCGGAACAGGTCGCTGATCCCGCCGATCCACTGCTCGTAGAAGGCCGCCGTCGCCGCACCGAACTCGCCGCGTTCGAGGGAGAGCCGGATGCCCGCGCTCACGACGGGGTCGGTGAGGAGCATCCCGGCGATGCCCCTCGACGCCGCGACGAGCGCCACGGTGGGCGACGAGTCGACGTGGCTCACGACGTCGAAGGTCCTGACGTTCTGCTCGTCGATGACGCCGAGCGCGAGGGACACCTTCGTGGGGAAGTGGAAGTGCAGCGTCCCCTGCGGGACACCCGCCTCGCGGGCGACCGCCGCGATGGTCGTGGCGGCGTAGCCGACGCGCTCGAACTCGCGGGCGGCGGCCTCCAGGATCAGTGCGCGGCGTTCCACGCCTCCAGTGTGCCGGTCTGGAGGCGCGGGTCGGGCCCGACCCGCGCCTCCAGTCCGAGGGGTGCTCACCTCAGCGTGTCAGCCGTGCAGGCTGTCGGTCCGCTCCGGCGGCGTCTCCGGCTCGAGCCACACCTTCACCACGGGACCGGAGTGCGGGCTCGTCGACCGCGGGACCTCGACCTCGAGGGCCTCCACGGTCTGCGTCCAGGCGGCCTCGCCGTCGACGCCGAGCACCTGCACGCTCCTGATGGGACGGGTGAGCAGGCCGGCACCGCTGCCGAAGGACCGGATCCGGGCCGTCCCGTCCGCGGGGTCGGCGAGGAGGACCGCATGGACGTACTCGCCGGTGACGTCGGTGCGGCGGGTGAAGCGGACGTCCTCGGCGACGTACACCGGCAGGTCCGCGTCGACGAACGATCCCGCCTGCACACGGGTCGGCCCCTCGCCCGACACGGTCCAGGGGCGCGTGCCGTAGATCGCCTCCCCGTTCACGACGAGCCAGCGCCCGATGTCCTCGAGCAGCTGCTGCTCCGGCTCGGGGATGGTGCCGTCCGGCTTCGGGCCGACGTTGAGCAGGAGCACCCCGTTCTTCGCGACGACGTCGACGAGTTCCGCCACGAGGTCCCGCGCGGTCTTGTAGTCGTGCCCCTCCACCCAGCACCACGCGGTCTTCGACACCGCGGTGTCGTTCTGCCAGACGAACGGCGGGGTGGCGCCCATCGCGCCGCGCTCGATGTCGTAGACCGCCGAGCCCTCGGCGAACGCCTGCCACTTGTAGTTGATGACGACTTCGCGGCCCCACTCGGCGGCGCGGTCGTAGTAGTACGCGGCGAGGGTCCGGAGCCACGGCTCGAACGCGGGCTGCTCGATCCACCAGTCGAACCACAGCACCTGCGGCCGGTACTTGTCGATCACCTCGACCGTGCGGAGCAGCCAGTCCTCCAGGTGCCGTTCGTTCGGCGCGGTCTCCTCCCGTTGCGCCGGGCCGTAGAAGTCGATGAACCGTGGATCGAGCACGTCCGAGTCGAACCGGGTCCCCCCGTTCATGAAGAACCAGTGCTCGGCCCGGTGCGAAGACGCACCCCGGACCATGAACGCGTCGTCGACCGCGCCGAGGAGGTCACCGAACACGTCGCGCTCCGGTCCCATCCGGGCCGCGCTCCACCGGGAGCGGTCCGTGTCGTACATCGCGAACCCGTCGTGGTGCTCGGCGACCGGCACCACGAACTGCGCCCCGGCGCGACGGAAGAGGGCCGCCCAGGCGTGCGGGTCGAACCGCTCCATGGTGAAGGACGGGATGAAGTCCTTGTACCCGAACCCGGACTGCGGTCCGTACGTCGCCACGTGGTGCTCGAACTCGGGCGTGCCCTCCCGGTACATGTCGCGCGAGTACCACTCGTTCCGGAACGCCGGCACGGAGTAGACGCCCCAGTGCAGGAAGACGCCGAACTTCGCGTCCTGGTACCAGCGCGGCGGCGTGTACCGCTGCAACGACTCCCAGGTCGCGTCGTACGGCCCCGCGGCGATCACCGCCCGGACCGCCGCCAGCGCCTCCGAGTTGTCGTGGACGTCGACCGGTTCCGGCAGGGTCTCCGGGTCGATGCGGGGCAGGTCGTGCGGTGCGGTCATCACTCCTCCTCGAGTTGCACGAAACGTTACGCTCCCGCCAGCCGGAGCGCTAGCCTGTGTCGTGACGGTCGACCCGAAACGTTCCGTCTTCTGTTCGGCTCGTCGTGCTCCGGGTCGTCCGACCCGTCGCCCCGCTCCCGAGAGGACCACCCATGGACACCGCGACCACACGCACCCTGCGGACCGGCGCGACGATCCCCGTGATCGGCCTCGGGACCTTCGGTTCCGACCGGTACGGGCCGGAGGAGGTCGCGGCCGCCGTGCGCGGCGGATTGGAGGCCGGGTACCGGCTCGTCGACTGCGCAGCGGTCTACGGCAACGAGGCCGCGGTGGGCAGGGCGATCGCGGCGAGCGGTGTCCCGCGCGACGACCTCTTCGTCATGTCGAAGGTCTGGAACGACGCGCACGACCCGGACGCTGCCGTCGCTTCGGTCCGTCGTTCACTCCGGGACCTCGGCACCGACCACCTCGACGCGGTGTTCGTGCACTGGCCGTTCCCGAACCACCACGCGCCGCACGCCTCGGTCGAGGACCGCGACCGGACGGCGCGCCCGTACGACCACGCCGCCTACACGGCACTGTGGCGTGCGCTCGAGGGGCTCGTCGACGAGGGGGTCGTGCGGCACCTCGGGACCTCGAACACCACCGTCCCGAAGCTCCGGCTGCTGCTCCGGGACGCCCGCGTGCTGCCGTCCCTCAACGAGATGGAGCTGCACCCGACGTTCCAGCAACCCGAGCTGTTCGGGTTCTGCGTGGACAACGACATCCAGCCCGTCGGCTACTCGCCGCTCGGATCGCCGTCCCGCCCCGAGCGCGACCGCACCGAGGACGACCCGGTGGACGTGGAGCACCCGACCGTCCTCCGGATCGCCGAGGCCCACGGCGTGCACCCGGCCGTGGTCTGCCTGCAGTGGGCCGTCGCCCGCGGGCAGGTCCCGATCCCGTTCTCGGTCAAGCCGGAGCAGTACCGGGCGAACCTCGAGGGTGCACTCGCCGACCCGCTGACTCCCGACGAGCTCCGGGCGATGGCGGCGGTCGACCGAGGAGCACGGCTCATCAAGGGACAGGTGTTCCTGTGGCCCGGCGCCACGAGCTGGCACGACCTGTGGGACGAGGACGGCACGATCCCGGGCGGCCTCGCGTGACGGCGACCTACAAGGACCTGCAGCGCGAGACCGGGCTGTCGCTCGCGACGATCTCGAAGTTCTACAACGGCGGGACGGTCCGGGCGGAGAACGCCCGCGCCATCGAGCGTGCGGCGACGGCCCTCGGCTTCCTCCCGAACGCGTTCGCGCGGAGCCTGCGCTCCCGACGGTCCGGCACGATCGGGGTGCTCCTGCCCGCGCTCGACAACGACTTCCACCTGACGGTGATCGCCGGGGTCGAGAGCGCCCTCCGACCGACCGGCGGCAGCGTCATCGTGTCGTCGAGCCCGGACGCCGAGGCCGGAGCGGTCGACCTGCTGCGCAGCCGCATGGTCGACGGGATCATCGCCGTCCCCTCCCCGCACGACGTCGTCCCCCTCGCACGCGCCGCCGAGCACGTCCCCGTCGTGCAGATCGACTGGCGTGCGGACGGGCTCGACACCGACGGGGTCTTCCTCGACAACGAGCGCGCCGGGGCCCTCGCCGCGCAGCACCTGGTCGACCACGGGCACCGGCGGCTCGGTGTGGTCGGTGGCGATCCCGCGGTGTCGACCATGCGCGGCCGGGTGCAGGGCTTCCGTGCCGCCGCTGCCCGGGCCGGGGTCGACCCGGCACCGGAGGCCGTGCTCACCGGTCCGCTCACGGTGGAGCACGGGCAGGCGGCGATGCAGCGGCTGCTCGTGCTGCCGGAGCGTCCGACGGCGGTCTTCTGCGCGAACCACGAGCTCACCATCGGGGCGGTGATCGCCCTGAACGAATCCGGGCTGACCCTGGGTCGGGAGATGTCGGTCCTGGGGTTCGACGGCCGCGAGCTCGCGCAGGTGACGGTCCCGAAGCTCACCGTCATCGAACAGCCCACGCACGAACTCGCCGTACGGGCCGCCGACCGCATCCGGGAACGGCTCGCCGAGCGGACCGCCGGGGCCACTCCTCCGGCGCCGCCGGTCGACGTCGTGGTCGCACCGCGGCTCGTCGCCGGCGGGTCCGTCGCCCACCTCGGACCATCCACGACGACCCCGGAGCACTGATGCTGCGCTACACGCTGACCCACCGCCCGACCCTGAGTGCGCTGGCCTCGCTCGGCCACGGGTCGCGGGTGCTCCTCGCCGACGGGAACTACCCGTTCGCGACCGCGATGCACCCCCGGGCGGAGCTCGTGCACCTCAACTGGCGTCCGGGCGTGCTCGACGTCGACGAGGTCCTGACGACGCTCCTCGACGCCGTGCCCTTCGAGGCCGCGACCGTGATGACGGCGCCGCCGGACGCCCCGGTGACGGCGCACGACGGCTACCGGCGTATCCTCGGGCCGGACGTGCCGTTCGGGTCGCTCGACCGGTTCGCGTTCTACGACGCCGTCCGGGCGCCGGAGACCGGGCTCGTCATCGCCACGGGCGACCAGCGGTCACACGCGAACCTGCTGCTCGAGGTCGGCTTCGTCGCGACCGCCTGACCCCGTCGGCCGATCACGAGGCGCCGCCCATGTACGACGTCGCCGCTGTCGGACGACGACGGCACCGTCGCAGTCCCGCGTCCGCAACAGTCAGCGCCCGCAACGGACGACCCGGCCGCCGTCGTACGACGACGACGCTGTCGTCCGGCGGCGGCCGGAACTGAGCGTGCGAGCGCCCGGCGCACACCCGGCCGCGGCCCCGGTCAGGCGGCGTGCCTGCCCAGGGTGATCCGTTCCTCCCGGCCGGCGCCGAGGTCCCGACCACGGAACCACCGCAGCAGGAAGTCGGCGGAGGTCCCCGACAGCGACGCGGGCAGGCCCTCCCGGCGCTGCAGGAACCCGCTGAACCCGGGCTCGTCGAGGACGTCGGCGTCCGAGGGCGAACCGAACGCCATCGCCCAGCCGTCGAACCGCCGGGACTCGATCTGCTCCCGCGACAGCGACTGCACCTCGGTGTGGCGCGGGTCGCGCTCGATGGCCGCGTAACGGTCCTCGACGCTCCACGCCGGACCCTCCAGCACCTGGAGGAAGCGGCCGTCCTTCGCGAGGAGCAGTCCGGAGACGCCGAGGGCGTCGTTGCGGAGCCGGGCCTCGCGGAGCATGGCGACGAGGTCGTGGTCGGTGAGCTCGTCGACGGCGACGGACATGTACACGAGGGAGGTGAGGGAGGTCATCGGCGCCAGTGTCGTTCCGGTCCGGAACATCCGTCAACGTGGTCGTCCACGGACCGCACCGGGCCCGTGGACGAACGCGTGTTCCGGACGGTCCGGGTCCCGGGCGGTCCTGGTCGCGACCGGTGCGGGTCCCGTCCTTGCCCTTCCAGAGCTGCGTGAGGCCGGACTGGCAGTCGTCGTCCCGGAGGACGTCGCGATCGTCTCCTTCGACGGCGCCGCCGAGGCGGACTACACGAACCCCCAGCTCACGACCGTCCGGCAGCCGATCGAGGCGATGGCCCGCGCCGCCGTCGACCGCGTCCTCGGGATCGACGACACGGACGGCGGACACGGCGGCCTCATGCCGCCGGAGTTGGTCCTCGGCGCGAGCTGCGGCTGCAGCGTGCGTCGCTGACGCACGCGCGCGACGGCCGGGAGGCCCGTGGCGGGCCCGCCACGGGCCTCCCGGCCGTCATCTGGTCACGCTGTGCCGAGGCGGTCGGCCCACCCGGGGTGGACGCCGCGGCGCACCCTCCGGGTCAGACGCCCCGGACGGCGAGCCGGTCGAGCGGGACCGGCCGCCCGGTCGCAGCGACCACGGCTGCCGGCACGACCACCTCGTCCGTCTCGCGGTCCACGATCGCGAGGTCCGACGGCCGCGCGGACGGGTGGTGCCGGTCCGCCCACGCACCCAGTGCGAGCAGGACCGGGGCGAGGTCGCGGCCGGCGTCGGTGAGGACGTACTCCTCCCGCGACCGCCCCCCGTCGGGCTTGTAGGAGACCCGCTCGAGCACGCCGCCCTCGACCAGGGAGCCCAGGCGCGCGGTGAGGACCTCGCGCGGGATGCCGAGTCGCTCCCGGAAGTCACTGAACCGCGTCACGCCGAGCATCGCGTCGCGGACCAGCATGAGGGACCACTTCTCGCCGAGGACGTCGAGGGACCGCGCGATGGGGCAGCGCTCGTCGCCGCCGAGGATGCCGAGCATGGCCCCACCCTACCTGGGTTCGGAATACGGATGCACCGTGCTAGGTTCGGTACCCGTACTCAGCCACCTTCGTCAGGAGCACCCATGACCGCCATCACCGACGCCGTCGTCCTCGTCACCGGAGCCAACGGAGGACTCGGCACCGAGTTCGTCCGCCAGGCCCTCGCCCGCGGCGCCGCCAAGGTCTACGCCACCGCGCGCACCCCGCGCAGCTGGGACGACGAGCGCGTCGTGCCGCTCGCGCTCGACGTGACCGACCAGGCAAGCGTCGACGCGGCGGTGCAGGCCGCCGGCGACACCACGATCGTCGTCAACAACGCCGGCATCGGCGGCGCTGCACCCCTCGTCGAGACGAGCGTCGAGGACGTCGAGCACGTCTTCGCCACGAACGTGTTCGGCGCCCTGCGGGTCGCGAAGTCGTTCGCCCCGACGCTCGGCGGGAACGGGGGCGGTGCACTCGTGGACGTCCACTCCGTGCTGAGCTGGCTCGCGATCGCGGGCGGGTACTCGGCATCGAAGGCCGCGTTCTGGTCGATCACGAACTCCCTCCGCCTCGAACTCGCGCCGCAGGGCACCCAGGTCGTCGGCGCGCACCTCGGGTACACGGACACGGGCATGACCGCCGACCTCGACGTCGACAAGGCCGACCCGGCGGACATCGTCGCCACGATCTGGGACGCCGTCGAGGCCGGCGAGCACGAGGTCCTCGCCGACGAGGTCAGCCGGAACGTCCGGGCCGGGCTCGGTGCACCGCTGCAGGCGCTCTACCCGGCGCTCGCGCAGGGCTGACGGGCCGCGGGGCCTGGCGGACCCCCGGCCAGGCTCGGTCCGGTGGCACCTCCCGCGCGACGAAGCACGTGTCGTTCGACGCGTGCTCCGTCGCGATCGACGTGCATCCCGCCCGCGCACTGCCACACCAGGGACGCTCTACATCTTGTAGAGTCTTCCTCCGTGCGGCACGAGGTCGCGCCCGACACCGGAGAGCCCCGATGCCGCACGCCCCCGCAGCCACGCACACGCCCGCGCCAGCACCGCCACGGCCACCCGCCAGCGCGGGCTGGTTCCCCCAACTCCTGCTGCGCCTGCACTTCCTCGCCGGACTGTTCGTCGGCCCGTTCATCCTCGTGGCGGCCCTCAGCGGTGCCGTGTACGCCGTGGCCCCGTCGATCGAGCGCGTGGTGTACGCCCACGAGCTCACCGCGCCGGAGTCCGCGACCACACTCCCCCTCGCCGACCAGGTGTCCGCCGCCGAGCAGTACGTCGAGCGCCACCACCCGGGCGACACGGTCACCGAGGTCCGCCCGGCCCCGGCGAGCGGTACGACCACCCGCGTGATGTTCACCGAGGAGGGCCTCGCCGAGTCCACGACCCGCGCGGTCTTCGTCGACCCGGGCACCGCCGAGGTCCGCGGCGACCTGCCGGTGTACGGCACGTCCGGCTCCCTGCCGTTCCGCACCTGGGTGAGCACGGTGCACCGCAGCCTGCTGCTCGGCGACGTCGGCCGGCTCTACAGCGAGACGGCGGCGTCGTGGCTCGGCATCGTGTCCCTCGCCGGCATCGCGCTGTGGGCGACCCGGATCCGTCGAGCTCGTCGCAAGCGCGAGCTCGTCGTGCCGGACAACCGCGCGCGCGGGTACCGGCGGACGTTCTCGTGGCACGCCGCGACCGGCGTCTGGGTGCTCCTCGGCGCGCTCTTCCTCTCGGCCACGGGCATCACGTGGTCGCACTTCGCGGGCGACAACGTGACCGCGGTCCGGTCGGCACTGAGCTGGCAGGCGCCGGCGGTCGACACGGCCCTCGGCAGCGAGCCGACCGCGAACGGCGCAACGAGCGGGGAGCACGCCGGCCACCACGGCGGCGCCACCCCGACGGCTGCCGCGGCCGAGGTGACGCCGGACCAGTTCGACACCGTCCTCGCGGCTGCCCGTGGTGCGGACATCGACGCCGCCGAGCTCCGGATCCACGTCCCGACCGCCGCCGACCAGGCATGGCGCGTCGAGGAGAGCAAGCAGACCTGGCCCGTGGCGATGGACGCCGTCGCCGTCGACCCGCGCGATGCCCACGTCGTCTCGACCGTGCGCTGGGACGACTACCCGGTCATGGCGAAGGCCGCGAAGCTCGGCGTCAACACGCACATGGGCGTGCTGTTCGGGCTGCCGAACCAGATCGTGCTCGTGCTCGCCGCGCTCGGCATCGCCGCGATGGTCGTCTTCGGGTACGTGATGTGGTGGCAGCGACGCCCCACCGGCGCTCGCGTCGGCCGGGCTCCCGCCGCGGGTGCGCTCGCGCGGACACCGGGCTGGGGACTGGTCACGGTCGGCCTGGTCGCGGCCACGATCGGGGTCCTGCTCCCGACGGTCGGTGTCACCCTGCTCGGGTTCCTGCTCGTCGATGCAGTGGTCGTCACGGTGGGGGCGGCCCGCCGACGCTGAGCGTGCGAGACTCGATCAGTGCACCACCCACCGATCGCGGTCGTCATCGCCGCCATGAGCGAGGAGGTCTCCGCGTTCGCGGGACTCCTCGGCGGCACCCCCATCCTCGACGGTCCGGTCGGCGGCCACGACGAGCACCACCTGCTCGACGTCGGCGGCGCGACCGTCGCGGTCCGCCGCAGCGGGATCGGGTTCACGAACGCCACCGCGGCGGTCGCGCACGCGTTCCACGACTTCGGCTCCGGCATCCCGGTGATCAGCGTCGGCACCGCCGGCGGCCTCATGCACGGGGTCGCGATCGGCGACGTCGTGGTCGGCGACCGCTACGTGAACCTCAACGCCGACGCGACGGCCTTCGGCTACGCGCTCGGCCAGGTGCCCGGGATGCCGACGGGCTACGAGCCGGACCAGCGGCTGGTCGACCTCGCGCTCGCCGCCGGCACCGGCTCCCCGATGCGCGCCGCGACGATCGGGTCGAGCGAGATCTTCGTGACGGAGGGTCGCGCACGCCTGCTCCGCGACGCCTTCCCGACGGTCGCCGCGGTCGACATGGAGTCGGCGGCGATCGCGCAGTTCGCGCACGTGCACGACATGCCGTTCGTGTCGATCCGTTGCATCAGCGACCTCTGCGCCCCCGACGGGGACGAGTTCAAGGAGCACCTCGACGACGCGGCGGCGCGTGCCGCGCGCGTGGTCCACGACGTGGTGACGGGACTCGCCGGCTGACGTCGTGCCGTGGTCGCGACCACGGAACGGCCTGGAGGCGCGGTGCCCGCTGGCACCGCGCCTCCCGTCCGTCCCTCGGTGAGGACTACGCCGCTGCGGACGCCGTGATCGCGTCGCGCAGGGCGGACGCCGCAGCGGCGACGTCGTCGGCGCTGTAGATCGCACTGCCGGCCACGGCGACCCGCGCGCCCGATGCCTGGACGGCGGCGATCGTGTCGGTGGTGATGCCACCCGCGACGGAGAAGTCGACGCCCGAGGCCTCGCCGTCGCGCAGGAGCGTCTCGAAGGTGAAGCCCTCCTCGGCCTGCTCGTCGAGGCCCGCGTGCATCTCGACGAACTCGGCGCCGAGCGCCGTGACCTCCTTCGCGCGGGCTGCCTTGTCCGGCACGCCGATGAGGTCGACGACGATCCCCTTGCCGTGCTGCTTCGCGGCCTTGACGGCACCCGCGATCGTGCTGTCGCCGGCGACGCCGAGGACGGTGACGAGGTCGGCTCCGGCCTGGAAGGCGATGTCGGCCTCGAGCTCCCCGGCGTCCATCGTCTTGAGGTCGGCGAAGACGATCTTGTCGGGGTGGGCGTCCTTGACCGCGGTGATCGCGGAGAGGCCGGCGCTCTTGATGAGCGGGGTGCCGAGCTCGATGACGTCGACGTACGGCGCGGCCTTGCCGGCGAGTTCGAGGGCGTGCTCGGTGGTCAGGGTGTCCATGGCGAACTGGAGCTGCATGGTGGTGTCCTTCCGGTGGTGGGTCATTCGAGGTTGGCGTGGCGGGGCCACAGGTCGTCGGCGGAGTGCCCGCTGCGCTGCCAGAGCGCGTGGAACAGGGCGTCCCCGAGCAGGGCGACGGCCTGCTCGAAGAGGCTCCCGGCGTACTGCGCGGACGCGGTGCCGGAGCGGTCGGTCTTCGTCGCAGCAGGGACCACGAGCGTGGTGTCGGCTGCCGTCGACAGCGGCGAGTCGGCCGTCGTGCTCACGGCCAGGACCCGGGCGCCGACCTCCGCAGCGGTCTCGGCCGCGCGGACGATCCCGCCCGTCGTGCCGGAGCCGCTCGCGACGAGGAGCACGTCGCCCTCGCGGATGGCGGGGGTCGTCACCTCGCCGACCACGTGGACGTCGAGCCCGAGGTGCATGAGGCGCATCGCGGTCATCCGGAGCGCGAGGCCCGAGCGTCCGGCACCGTGCACGAAGACGCGGTCGGCGTCGGTCAGCAGCGTCAGTGCACGCTCGAACGGTGCCGGGTCGGCCGCGCGGACGGCGGCGACGAGGTCCTGCAGTTCGCTCCCGATCGTGCCGAGGGCGTCCGCGACGGTGGTGGTGGGCATGGCTCCGATGCTGCCGTGGTGTCGGTCGACGCGGTGCCGCCCGGGCGCACGGTCGTCCCGTCCGATCGGGTGGGACGGTCCGTCCGGGTGGGACGGGTAGGTTCGGTGCGTGGGATCGAGGTCACCGGGTGCACCGGCCGCTCCGGCGTCCAGCCGGACAGCGGCCGCACCGGCGTCCAGCCGCACGGCCGCCGCCGAGCACGCGCGGACGGTGGCCGAGACGGCGGACCGCCACGCCCTCACGCTCGAGTCCGTCCTCGCTGCCCTCCGCTCCGGCCGGCTCTCCGACGCCGCCGCCCGCGCCGAGGCCGTCGAGATCGCCTCGGCTGCACTCGTCGAGCTGCGCACGTCGAGCGACCGGCAGCGGAGCACGCTCCTCGAGCCCGTGACCGGCGCGTTCTCCCGTCTCCGAGCCGACCTCCGGCCGCTCGTCCGCTTCGGCGACCTCGACGTGCAGTTCGTCGAGCCGCCCGCCACCGGCCGTGCCCTGCCCGGGGACGTCGCTCACAGCGCCCGCGCGATCGTCCGCACCGCGGTCCTCGCGCTCGTGGACGACGGCGCCGCCCACCGAGTCCGCATCCAGTGGGACTGCGACGGACGGAACCTGCTCATGCAGCTCCGCGACGACGGCGCCGGGACCCTCGACGTGCACGACGACGCCGTCCGGCCCATCGCCGAGCGGGTCGTCGCCCTGGACGGCACCCTCGCGGTCGACTCGACGCCCGGGTGGGGATCGACGCTCGACATCGCGCTGCCGCTCGACCCCTCCCCCGCGACGCTCGACGTGCCTGACGACGCGGACCTCACCGAGCGGGAGCGCGACGTGCTGCGGCTCGTGGCGACCGGCGTCGGGAACCGGGAGATCGCGGACGGACTCGGCATCAGTGTCAACACGGTCAAGTACCACGTGGCGAACCTGCTCCGGAAGCACGGGGCCCGGACGCGGGCGGAGCTCGCGGCGTTCAGCGTGCGGGGCTGACCGGGCTCGCTCGGGCGGGTTCGTGAGCGCCCTCTCATGCACTTCACGCACGAGGCCCGGTGTCCGCGGCCGTTCGGCGGGCATCGTGGTTCGATCACATCGGGCACGAGCGGTGTCCGTCCGAGCACGATGATCGAGAGGCCACGAGATGCCGTCGAGGTCGACCGGGGCGCTCCGTCGCCGTCTCGCGGGGTGGGCGTTCGTCGTCGTCGGGTGCGCGGTGGTGTTCCTCGCCGAGGCGGTGGGCCGCGCGGTCACACTGGGCGAGATCGTCGTGACCGAACCGGTCGAGACGGCTGCGCCGGCGGAGGTGTCGGCGGACTAGCCGCGACCCCGGTGGCGGAGGGTGTGGGATTCGAACCCACGAGACATCACTGCCCACCTGTTTTCAAGACAGGCTCCATCGGCCGCTCGGACAACCCTCCAGTGACGCGACCACGTGGCGAGACGTGACCGCGTCCCGGGAAGTCTAGCGGGCCTCCCGGCTGGCGACCGATGGTGCGAGGTTCCACGCACGGTGGGACGTCTGGTGGCCCGCACGGTGTGCGGAACCTCGCACGCTGCGGGCGGCGCCAGCCGGGCCTCGCACGGTGCGAGGCGTCTGAGCGCCCGCGCGCCCGCGCGCCCGCGCGCCCGCGCGCCCGCGCCGGCCCTACCGCGGCAGCGTGTCGAGCGCTGCGGCGAGCCCGTCGTCGGTGACGCCGCCGGTCACCTCGTTGCCGGCCTCGATGACGTCGTCCGGCGCCTGTCCCATCGCGACCCCACGACCGGACGTCGACGCCCACCGGAGCATGTCGATGTCGTTCCGACCGTCGCCCGCGGCGAACACCCGGGAGCGCGGGATGTCGAGCCACTCGCGCACCCGCTCCATCGCGGTGGCCTTCGTCACGCCCTCGGGAGCGATGTCGAGCCACGAGGTCCAGCCGACCGAGTACGAGACCTTGTGCAGCCCCATCTGCTCGACGACCTGCAGGAAGTCTTCGGTGTCGTGCCCGGGCGAGATCACGACCACACGGGTGGCCTCGACGCCGAGCAGCTGCTCGAACGGCACGTGCTCGCCCTGCACGGTCATGGTGTCGTCGGGGAAGTTGCCGGAGAGCAGGAAGTGGCCGTCCTCGTCCTCGACGCCGAACGCAGCGTCGGCCAGGGCGCCGTGGATCGTCCGGAGCACCTCGGTCGGGTCGAACTGCTCGACGTGTGCGTGCTCGTACGAGCCGTCCTCGCGACGGCGGAGCGTGAGGGCGCCGTTCGCGGTGACGAGGTACTTCGGGTGGATGCCGAGCGTCTCGAGCAGGGGCACCGTCATGCTCTCGCTGCGGCCGGTGGAGAGCATGACCTCGTGCCCGGCTGCCTCGGCGTCGCGGACGGCGGCGATCACGGTGTCGGTGATGACGCCGTTCTCGCGCATGGTGGTGCCGTCGATGTCGAGCGCGACGAGCCAGCGCTTCGTCCGCGCGGGCGCCGCAGCGGCAGCACCGCCGGCGGCAGCACCGCCGGCGGCAGCACCGGTCGCGGGACCGGCCGAGGCACCACCGGCAGCAGCGCCACCAGCGGCAGCCCCGCCGCCTCGTGTCCCGTCGACGAACCGCTCGTGCGAGGTCATCGGGGCTCGATCGCCTCGACACCGCCGAGGTACGGGCGGAGCACCTCGGGCACGACGACCGACCCGTCGGCCTGCTGGTGGGTCTCGAGGATCGCGACGATCCACCGCGTGGTGGCGAGCGTGCCGTTGAGGGTCGCGACGGGCGCGGTCTTGCCGGACTCGGTGCGGTACCGGATGTCGAGGCGACGGGCCTGGAACGTCGTGCAGTTCGAGGTCGAGGTGAGTTCGCGGAAGGTGCCCTGCGTCGGCACCCACGCCTCGATGTCGAACTTCCGCGCGGCGCTCGTGCCGAGGTCACCGCCGGCGACGTCGATCACGCGGTAGTGCAGCCCGAGGTCCTGGAGCATCGACTCCTGGTACCCGACGAGCTTCTCGTGCTCGGCCTCGGCCTCGTCGGGGTGCACGTAGGAGAACATCTCGAGCTTGTTGAACTGGTGCACGCGGAGGATGCCGCGGTTGTCCTTGCCCGCGGACCCGGCCTCGCGGCGGTAGCAGGTCGACCAGCCGGCGTATCGGTGCGCCTCGCCCTCCGCGAGCGGCAGGATCTCGTCGGCGTGGAACCCGGCGAGGGCCACCTCGCTCGTGCCGGTCAAGTAGAGGTCGTCGGCCTCGAGGCGGTAGACCTCGGCCGCGTGCTCGCCGAGGAAGCCGGTGCCGGCCATCGTCTCGGGCCGGACGAGCGTCGGCGTGATGAGCGGCTCGAACCCGGCGGCGACGGCACGGTCGAGGCCGAGCGACATGAGCGCGATCTCGAGTCGGGCGCCGAGGCCGCGGAGGAAGTAGAAGCGGGAGCCGGAGACCTTGACTCCGCGCGGGATGTCGATGATCCCGAGGTGCTCGCCGAGGTCGGCGTGGTCCTTCGGCTCGAAGTCGAACTCGGGCTTCGTGCCGACGGTGCGGAGGGTGACGAAGTCGTCCTCGCCGCCCTTCGGCACGTCGGGCAGCACGACGTTCGGGATCGACCGGACGACCTGGTCGAAGGCGTCCTCGGCCTCCGTGACGGTGGCCTGCGCCTCCTTCACCTTCGCCGCGAGCGCCTGCGCCTGCTGCACGAGCGCCGCCTTCTCGTCCTTCGGCGCCTTCGCGACGGTCTTCCCGAAGGCGTTCTGCTCGGCGCGGAGGGACTCGAACGAGGTGATCGCGCTCCGCCGGGCCGCGTCCGCGGCGACGGCGTCGTCGACGACGTCGACGGAGGCGCCACGCGCCTCCTGCGAGGCCTTGATGACGTCGGGGTTGTCGCGCAGGAGCTGGGGATCGATCACCGGATCATCCTAAAGGGGCGGCCTGGAGGCGCGGGGCGGGCCCGCCCCGCGCCTCCCGGCCGGTCCCTGGTCGCGCCCGCGTCCCTTCGCAGCGTCCGGTCGGTACCGTGGCAGCATGTCGACCCCTTCGGAGACCGCGCCCACGGATGACGCCCTCCAGACCGAGCAGCGGACGGCCGCGGTGGTCTACAACCCGGTCAAGGTGCACCTGCCGACCCTCAAGCAGACCATCGAACGGCACCAGCGCGATGCCGGCTGGGCCGAGACCCTGTGGTTCGAGACCTCCGAGGAGGACCCGGGCGGCGGCATGACCCGCGAAGCGCTCGAGGCCGGTGCGGACGTGGTCGCGGCGGCCGGCGGCGACGGGACGGTCCGCGCCGTAGCCGAGGTGGTGCACGGGTCCGACGCCGCCCTCGCCCTGCTGCCAAGCGGGACGGGCAACCTGCTCGCCCGCAACATGAAGCTGCCGCTCGACGACCTGGAGGCGAGCGCGCGCACGATCTTCCACGGGGACGACCGTCCGATCGACTTCGGCACCCTCACCGTCGAGCGCGACGGCGGCGAGCGCGAGCAGCTCGGCTTCCTCGTGATGGCGGGGCTCGGGCTCGACGCCCGGATGCTCGCGAACACCCGGCCCGAGCTGAAGAAGCGCGTCGGGTGGCTCGCGTACGTGGACTCGCTGTTCCGCTCGGTCCGCGACGCCGACGCGTTCGAGTTCCGCTACCAGCTCGACGACGACGGCAACCATTCGGCGCGGGCACACTCGCTCATCGTCGGGAACTGCGGGCAGCTCCAGGCCGGGGCGATCCTGCTGCCGGACGCCGAGATCGACGACGGCGTGTTCGACATCGCCGTGATGCGGCCGCGCGGGTTCCTCGGGTGGGTGCGGATCGGGGCGCGGGTGTTCTGGGAGAACGGGATCCTCCGAACCTTCCGGCGGTCGTCGCTCGCGAACACCGCGGTGGGCAAGAAGATCGTGTCGGCCTCGCGGGAGGAGCGTCCGCTGCGGTACCTGCGCGGACAGGAGTTCACGGCGCGGCTCGAGCATGCGGACGAGTTCGAAGTCGACGGTGACCCCGTGGGCAAGGTCGTCGCGTTCCGGTCGCGCATCGATCCGCTCGGCCTCCGGGTCCGCGTGCCGAAGCCGGGCGACGATCGCCACGGCTCGCGTCAGGTCCCGTAGCCCGGCCTGCAGCCCGCGGTACCGGGTCCCGCCCCGGTCCCCGGCTTGGGACGCGTCGCGGGCCGCGCTGACCGATGGTGCGAGGTCACGCGCATGGTGCGAGGCCCACGGCGTCGCACGGTGCGCGAAACCTCGCACGGTGCGGGCGCTGCCTCGCACCGTGCGAGGCCGCCGGCGCGGGCGGTGCCGAGCGGTGGTGCGAGCGGTGGTGCGAGCGGTCCCGACAGATGGTGCGAGGTCACGCGCATGGTGCGAGGCCCACGGCGTCGCACGGTGCGCGAAACCTCGCACGGTGCGGGCGCTGCCTCGCACCGTGCGAGGCCGCGCGTGCGCGGGCGCAGTCGCGCACGGCGCGGGCGCTGCCTCGCACCGTGCGAGGCCGCGCGTGCGCGGGCGCAGTCGCGCACGGCGCGGGCGCTGCCTCGCACCGCGCGAGGCCGCGCATGCGCGGCCCCAGCCGCGCGCGCTCTACTGCGCCCCGGGCGCGCCCGAGACGATCGCGCGGAGCCAGTCCCGCGCCTCGACGAACGCCTCGTCCGAGTACCGCGCCGGCACCTCGGGTCGGAAGCCGTCCGCCCGCGGGTACGACCCGAGGAACGTCACGCGGGGGCTGAACCGGCGCAGGCCGAGCAGGGCGTCCGCGACGCGTTCGTCGCGGACGTGCCCGTCGAGGTCGATGACGAACCGGTAGCGTCCGAGCTCGTCACCGATCGGCCGCGAGGACAGCAGCCCCATGTTGATCCCCCGGGTCGCGAACTGCTCGAGCATGTCGACCAGGGCACCGGGGTGGTCGGCGGGGAGCTCCACGATGACGCTCGTCTTGTCCGCGCCGGTCGGCTCGGGCAGCGCGAGCGTCCGGGACACGAGCACGAACCGCGTCACCGCCGAGGCGTTGTCCCCGATCGAGGACGCCAGGACGGCGAGGTCGTGGTGGTCGGTGATGCCGGGCGGGGCCACGGCTGCGTCCGCGGTCGGGTGGTCGTCGAGCAGCGACACCGCGGCGGCGACGTTCGAGGACGCCGGGATGTGCCCGTGCCCGGGGATGTTCGCCTCGAGCCAGTTGTGCGTCTGCGCGTACGCGACCGGGTGGGCGTTCACGGTCCGGACGTCGGCGAGCGCGGTGCCGTGCCGGGCGACGAGGACGAAGTCGACGGGGACGAGGTACTCCCCCACGATCCGCACGCCGGGGATGCGCGCGAGGGCGTCCTGGGTGGCGCTGACGCCGCCGTCGACGCTGTTCTCGATCGCGATCACGGCGCCGACCGAACGACCGCTGACGACGTCGTCGAGCGCCTCGCCGACGTTGTTGACGCTCCGCCAGGGCTTGCCGGCGGCGGCGTCGACGAGCTTGAGGGCGGCCTCGGTGAACGTGCCGGCCGGTCCGAGGTAGGAGTACGTGTCGGAGGGCTCGGCGGGCGCGTTCATGCGGCGAGCCTATTGCAGCGCGTCGGCCGGATGACGCGCCACCGACCGGGCGTCAGCGCAGCGACCCGTGCGCCTGTTCCTGCCCCGTGAGCCGGGCCTCGCAGATCGCCGGGTCGTCCTCCTCGCGCGGGTACGACACGGCGGCGAAGCGCCCCTCCGGGTCGAGCCGGCCGAGCAGCGCCTTCGTGATGCCGTCGAGCTGTGTGACCTGCTCCTCGGTGAGGGCGTCGATCACGAATGCGCGGGCGGTCCGGACGTGCTGCGGGGCGGCCTCGACGATGGCGTCCCAGCCGGCGTCGGTGAGCCGGACGTCGGTGGCCCGGCGGTCGTCCGAGGACGGGCAGCGGCCGACGAGGCCCCGCTTCTCGAGCCGGGACACGACGTGCGAGAGCCGGGGCAGGGACGCGTTCGTCGCCGCGGCGAGCGCGGACATCCGGAGCGTCCGGGACTCGGTTTCGGAGAGCATCGCGATGACCATGTAGTCGAAGTGTGTGAGGTCCGCGTCACGCTGCAGCTGCTGGTCGAGCGCCGCGGGCAGGAGCTCCATGACCGCGACGAGCTTCATCCACGCGCGGAGCTGCGCGCGGTCGAGCCACGGGGTGTCGTCGGTCGGCTCGGGCATGACGGCAGTCTACCGATTGGTTGTCGGTTCAACCAGTGGACTCGGACGATTCCTCGACACCAGACCGCCGACCAGCAGGACCCCGAGCACGACGACGAGCAGGATGCCCTCGACGAGGACGAGCCGCAACCCGTAGTCGAACGGCAGCACGGTGGGGTTCTTCTGCCCGTGCGCCTTCGCTGCGATCTCGGGGAGCACCACGAGCGCGAGCACGCTCCCGAGGACGACCGCGCACTGCACGACGACGAGCATCCACGGCCGCACCGCGCGCCCGGTCCGGCGGAGCAGCAGTCCGGCCCCGACCACGAACGGCGACAGCACGACGTCGTGCAGGACCACCGCGCCGAGCAACCACGTCGCCAGGCCCCAGATCCGGTTCGGTCGGACGGTCGTCACGAGGACGTACGCCCCGAACGCCATCACCAGGACGCCGAGCACGACGAGCACGATCCGTGCGGCCCTCATGCGATCACCTCGATCCGCTCGATCCACTTCGTCTGGAGCACACCCGGCCGTCCCGGAGCGATGATCCGCGCCGGGAACCCGTGGTCGAGGTCGAGCGTCGCGCCGTTCAGCTCGAGCGCGACGAGGGTGGTCGGGTCCTCCGCGTACTCCGGACCCATCTCCATCACCCGGTAGCCGCCGTGCTGCTCGAGGCTGGTCACACGCACCCGGGACCCGGGCTCCGCCTGCACCGCCAGCAGCAGGTCACGCATCCGGACCCCGCGCCACGTCGCCATCTGGCTCCAGCCCTCCACGCAGGCGATGGGCAGGTCGGCCTCGGCCGTCCCGAGCGCGACGAGCTCCGCCCGGGAGAACGTGCGTGAGACGGCGGGGCCCGCGACCGTGAGGCTCCAGTCCGCCGCGGTCGCGGTCGCGAGGACCCCGGCCGCGCGGGCCGTGCGGTTGACCGGGAGGTCGTTCGGCCCCCGGTGCCGCTGACGCGCCCCGAAGACGTTGAACGGCTCCGCGAGGGACGACGACTGCCCGGCGGTCAGCGCGACGACACCGACGGTCGCCGCCGCCACGCCGGCGAAGAAGCCGCGTCGGGCGATCCGCTCACGTCGGCCGGCGGTCGCCGCGACGGGCGGCCGGGAGGCACGGCTCGGCTCCGCCCCGAGACTCGCCTCGGGCGCCCCGAGACTCGCCCCGGGCGCCGCGAGACTCGCGCTCGGCGACACCTCTCGGGGCTCGGGCCCCGAGTTCGGTCGCCCAGCGCGAGACTTGGCCGGCCCCGGCGCCGGCGCCGCCGGCGCCGGGGCGCCGTCGACCCAGCGCAGGACGCGGCCGGTGAGGCCGCGGGGGTAGGCGGTGGCCGCCTGCGTGTCCGCAGCCGGCGTGGCGGGGTCGAGCCGGGCCTCCCGGTCGGCCGACGGCGGCAACAGCTCGCTGCCCACCGTCGTGTCGGGCACGAACCGGCCCTGCTCGTCGTAGGAGTCCCGCGCCCGCCAGTACCGCACGATCACCCGCAGCTTCACCGCGACGTGCACGATCAGCGAACCGATGATCACGTAGGCGAGCGCGTTGTGCACCTGCTTGAACGGGAACGGGAACGGGTACCACTGGTACGTGTTGAGGAGCCCGGTCCCGACCTGCACGATCGCGGCGGACACGAGCACCGCGATGGAGAGGCGCTCCAGGAGGTGGAGGACACCCCGGACCGGCGGGACCTGCACGAGCGCGGGCATGACCGTGTTGAGCTTCGCCAGGAGCAGCGGGATGATCGCGATGCCGGCGGTGATGTGGAGCCCCTGCGTGAACTGGTACAGCTGCACCGGACGCGTGGGGAACCGCATGCCGGGGAACGGCTGCTGGAGGAGGTGGCTGTAGATCCCGGTGCCGAAGCAGACCAGGAACGCGATGCCGAGCAGCCGTCCCAGCACCACGGCGGAGCGGGCGTTCCGGTTCGGGGACGCCATCGCGGATCGTGCGTCCAGCAGCAGCCGCCGGACCGTCGCTAGCCTCGACCCACCATGAGTGATCGAACCCGCCCCGGCCGACCCCCGCAGCGCACCTCGGCGCCGACCGTGCTCGTGCCGACCGTGCTCGCCGTCGTCGGCGTGCTGGCCCTGGCGGGCGTCATCGCCTACGGTGTCACGCATCTGGGGTTCCTCCGAGCTGGTCATCGTTCCCCATTCGTCGCGTGGACCCTGATCGCTTGGACCGTGTTCGCCGGCGCGGTGCTCGCGCTCCGCTTCGTACCCCGGCGGTGGACGACGTGGCTCGTCGTCGGTGGCGGCCTGGTGGTCGGGCTCGCCGCGCTCGCCGGACAACCCAACACCAGTACCGACTCTGCTCGCTACGCCTGGGACGGGATCGTGCAGCACGCCGGGATCTCACCGTACGCGCACACGCCGGACTCGGCCGCGCTGGCCGGACTGCGGCCCGACTGGCTCTTCCCCGACAAGGTGGACGGCACGTGCAAGCCGCTGCTGCCGCGGTACCACGGCCTCGGTGACGGCGCGGACGGGCACTGCGTGGCGATCAACCGGTCGGACGTCGTCACGATCTACCCGCCGATGGCGCAGCTCTGGTTCGGCCTGGTGCGCGCGTTCGTCCCGGCGACCGCGCAGTACATGCCCTTCCAGATCGCCGGGCTCCTGCTCTCGCTCGGCGTGACCGTCGGACTGGTCGCCGTCCTCCGGCGGACCGGTCGGCCGGTGTGGTGGGCAGCGCTCTGGGCGTGGTCGCCGCTCGTCGCCGCGGAGGCCGTGACCAACTCGCACGTCGACGCGCTCGGTGCGGCCCTGGCGACGGCGGGCGCGGTGCTCGTCGTGTTCGGTCGGCCGGTCTGGGGTGGCGTGCTGCTCGGTGCGGCCACCGCCTCGAAGCTCATCCCCGCCCTCGTGTACCCGCCGCTCCTCGGCCGCCGGCGGCACTGGTGGGCGATCCCGGTCGGCATCGCGGTGTTCGCGCTGCTCTACGTGCCCTACGTGCTCTCGACCGGGCCGAAGGTGCTCGGGTACCTGCCCGGCTACCTGTCGGAGGAGGGGTACGAGGACGGCTCCCGGTTCGCACTCGTGTCGCTCGTGTTCCCGGGTGACGCCGGCACGGTGGTCGTCGGGCTGCTCGTGCTGCTCGCGGCCTTCGTGGCGTGGCGGCTCGCCGACCCGGCGAACCCCTGGTCCGGCGAGGTGCTGCTCATCGGCGTGACGTTCCTCGCGGTGACCCCGCGCTACCCCTGGTACGCGCTGCTCCTCATCCCGTTCGTGGCGCTCTCGGGACGCTGGGAGTGGCTGTCGATCGGGCTCGCCATCGCACTCCGCGGGGTGTGGCCGTCGACCGCGGCGTACCGCTGGTGGCTGGCGGCGGCCGTGCTCGTCGTGGTGGTCGGCACGCTCGCCCGGACGAGCCGGTCCGACTGGGCCCGGTGGCGCGACCGGCTGCTCTTCCGGGACGTCCGGGCACCGCACCCACCCGCGGCGGCGACAGGTGCGCGGTCCGCGGAGGACGTACGCTGACGGCATGGCTCCCGCGACCCTGCTCGGTTCGACCGGCGCTCCCTCGGCGGACGCACTGCTGGACCGCTTCGGCCGTCGTGCCGTCGACCTCCGGGTGTCGCTGACCGAGCGCTGCAACCTCCGCTGCACCTACTGCATGCCGGCAGCCGGGCTGCCCTTCGCCCCCGACGACGCCCTCATGACCGCGGCGGAGATCGAGCGGCTCGTGCGCATCGGCACGGCGCGCTTCGGCGTCCGCAAGGTCCGCTTCACCGGCGGCGAGCCGATGCTCCGGCACGACCTCGTCGACGTGATCGCCCGCTGCGCCTCGCTGCCGGACGCACCCGAGCTGTCCCTCACGACGAACGCGATCGGTCTGGCGCACCGGGCGTCGGCGCTGTACGCGGCCGGGCTCCGCCGGGTGAACGTCTCGCTCGACACGGTCGACCCGGACGTCTTCACCGAGGTCACCCGGCGGCCGTTCCTCGACAAGGTGATCGCCGGGTTGTCGGCCGCACACGACGCCGGGCTCGCGATCAAGGTCAACGCGGTGCTGCTCCGCGGGGTGAACGACCACCTCGCCCCCGACCTGCTGCACTGGTGCCTCGAGCGCGGGTACGAGCTCCGCTTCATCGAGCAGATGCCCCTCGACCCCGACCACGCGTGGGACCGCACGTCGATGGTGACCGCCGCCGAGACCCGTGCCGCACTGTCGCGGACGGTGCGGCTCGAGCCGGACGAGGCCCCGCGCGACGGCGCCCCGGCCGAACGCTTCCGCGTGCTCTCCCGGGACGGAGCGCTGCTCGGCACGATCGGCATCATCGCCAGCATCACGGAGTCGTTCTGCGCGGACTGCACCCGCACCCGGCTGACCGCGGACGGGCACGTCCGGAGCTGCCTGTTCTCCGACGACGAGACCGACGTGCTCGGGCCGATGCGCGCGGGTGCCGCGGACGACGAGGTCGCCGACCTCTGGCAGCGGGCGATGTGGGCCAAGCCCCGCGACCACGGGGACGACACGGACGACCTCGTGCACCCCACGCGGGGCATGAGCGCGATCGGGGGGTGACGGTGACGACGGTGCGGTTCTTCGCGGCGGCTCGGGCCGCGGTGGGCGCGGACGAGGTCGCGGTCGACGTCGACGCGATGGACGTGGCCTCGCTCGACGCGGCGCTGGCCGGGATCGAGGCGGCGGACCCGGAGCGGTGGTCGGCGCTGGTGGAGCGGTGCTCCTACCTGGTCGACGGCGTGAGCACGAGGGACCGTGCGACCTCGCTCGTCGGGGTCGGCACGGTCGACGTCATGCCGCCCTTCGCCGGGGGCTGACGGGGACCGGGTTCCCCGGGACCACCGGGCTGCGCCCGGGACCACCAGGGGGACGCCCGGGACCACCAGGCCTCCCGCGCAACGGCCCCGCCCACGCCCACGCGGCCCTACGGCGCGATCGACAGCACGATGAACGCGGCGAAGACCACCAGGTGCACCCCGCCCTGCAGCCGTGTCGCCCGCCCCGGCAGCACGGTCAGCACCGCGGCGACGATCGTGAGCGCCAGCAGCACGATCTGCGCCGATCCGAGGCCGAGCAGCAGCGTCCCGGGCATGAACAGGGATGCCACGGCGATGGACGGGATCGTCAGGCCGATCGACGCCATCGCCGACCCCATCGCCAGGTTGAGGCTCGTCTGGATCCGGTCCCGGGCCGCCGCCTTCGACGCCGCGATGCCCTCGGGCAGCAGGATGAGCAGCGCGATCACGACACCGACGAACGACGGCGGGAAGCCGACCGCTGCGACCCCCGCCTCGATGGCGGGCGACTCGACCTTGGCGAGCCCGACCACCGCGACGAGCGCGAGCAGCAGCAGCCCGAGCGACACGAGCGTCTGGCGTCCGGTCGGGGTGGCGGCGTGCGCGGTCTCGTCCACGGCCGACGACGGACCCGCGGCCGACCCGTGACCGGCCGACCCGTGACCGGCCGACCCGTGACCGGCCGGCCCCGAACCGGCCGACCCCGACCCGGCCGACCCGCGGCCGACCGGCAGGAAGAAGTCCCGGTGCGCGATCGTCTGCGTGAACACGAACAGCCCGTACAGCGCGAGGGACGCGATCGCCACGAACACGAGCTGCACGCCCGTGAACGAGGCGTTGTCGGTGCCGGTGGTGAAGGTCGGCAGCACGAGGGTCAGGACGGCGAGGGCCGCGACCGTCATCGTCGCCGCCGAGGCCCCCTCCTGGTTGAACCGCACGGTGTGGTGCCGGATCGTCCCGATGAGGATCGCCAACCCGACGAGTCCGTTCATGGTGATCATCACCGCGGAGAACACCGTGTCCCGGGCGAGGGTCTCGGCCTTCGCGCCGCCCGAGCTCGACAGCGCGATGATGAGCGCCACCTCGATGATCGTGACGGCGACCGCGAGCACGAGCGACCCGAACGGCTCCCCCACGCGGTGCGCGACGACCTCCGCGTGGTGCACGGCTGCGAGGACCGTCGCCGCGAGCACGACCGCGACGAGCACGACGACCACGGTCCCGAGGTCGTGCCGACCGAACGACAGCGCCAGCACGACCGCTGCGACGATGGGGACCCCCACGGGCCAGGCCTTGCCGATCCAGGAGGTCATCCCCCGATCCTCCCACCCCCCGGCTCGTAGACCACCACCTCGTCCGCCGGGACCGAGATGCGGCAGGTGTCGCCGATCGCCAACCCGAGTGCGGCGAAGCGGGTCAGGGTGACGTCGGCGACGAGCTCCCCGGCCCGGACGCGGACCAGGCCGTCCCGCGGCTCGACCGCGTCCACGCGCCGCCCGGCTCCGTCGTCGTCCCGCGTCAGGCACGCGGCCGTCGGGTGGTACGCGGCGAGCGCGGCCCGGCCGGGAGGCACGGTGTGCGCCGCCGCCGACAGCTCACCACCCTCGGCGGTCACCACCCCACCCGTCGTCGCCGTCCCCGACACGGTCACCAGCCCCGAGAACCGGGCCGCGAAGGCGCTGCGGGGACGACCGAGCACCTCGGCCGGGGTGCCCTGCTCGACGACCCGACCGGCCTCGAGCACGACGACGCGGTCTGCGAGCGCCGCGACCTCGACGGGATCGTGCGACACGAGCAGCGTCGGACGACCGGCGGACGCCGTTGCGAGCGCGGCCCGGACCTCCTGCCGTGCGGTGACGTCGAGCGCCGATGTCGGCTCGTCGAGGAGGAGCACCGCCGGGTCGGTGGCGAGGGCGCGGGCGATCGCGACCCGCTGCGCCTGTCCACCCGAGAGCGTCCCCGGCGCGCGGTCTGCCAGCGCGACCGCCCCGACGGCGGCCAGCGCCTCACGGGCGCGGCCACGGGCCTCCCGGCCGGACGCACCGGTCGCGCGCGGACCGAAGGCGACGTTCGCGAGCACGGACCGGTGCGGGAAGAGGTCGGGGCGCTGCGCGACCAGGCCGGTGCGTCGGCGGTGGGTCGGGACGGCGCGCCCGTCGCCGGCGAGCGTGCGGCCGTCGACGACGACGCTGCCGCCGTCCGGACGGACGAGTCCCGCGAGCACGTCCACGACGGTCGACTTGCCGGCGCCGTTCGGACCGATGAGCGCCACGCACTCGTCGGCCCCGACCGAGAGCGCGACGTCGACGCTCCGCGGGTCGACGACGATCCGGGCCTCCAGACCGCTCATGCGAGCACGCTCCGGCGCCGCACCGACGACACCCCGATCACGACGACGGCGACGACGACGAGCACGAGCGACAGCGCGACCGCGGTGTCGGGGTCGATCTCACGCTGCAGGTAGATCTCGAGCGGCAGGGTCCTCGTGACGCCCTGCAGGCTGCCCGCGAACGTGAGGGTGGCGCCGAACTCGCCGAGCGCACGGGCGAAGCAGAGGACGAGCCCGGACACGATGCCGGGGAGGACCCGCGGGGTGGTGACGGTCAGGAACGTCCGGGTCGGACCGGCGCCGAGCGTCGCCGCCACCCGTTCGTACCGGTCACCCCCGACGCGGAGGGCGCCCTCGACGGAGGACACCAGGAACGGCATCGAGACGAACGTCTGCGCGATGACGACCGCGGTCGTGGTGAAGGCGATCCGCACCCCGTGGTCGTCGAGGAACGCCCCGACGGGCCCGAGGCGCCCGAACGCCGCGAGGAGCGCCAGTCCGCCGACGACGGGCGGCAGCACGAGGGGCAGCAGCACGACCGCCCGGGCGGCGCCGGTCCACCGGGACGTCGACCGGGCGAACAGGACGGCGAGCGGGTAGCCGAGGACGAACGCGATCCCGGTCGTCGCGGCGGCCGTACCGAGGCTCAGCCCGAGGGCGCTGCGGGAGGCGGGCGACGTCACGAGCGCGACGAACGACCCCCAGTCGACGCGGCCCACCATGGCGAGCACGGGCACGACGACGAAGAGGCCGCCGAGGGCCGCGGGGACGGGGAGCCACCACGGCACGGGACGTCGGACGGGCCGGTCGGCGGGCCAGGCCCGGTCAGCGGGTCGGGGCCGGTCGGCGGGCCACGCCCGGTCAGCGGGTCGGGGCCGGGGCCGGTCGGCGGGCCGTGGCCGGTCGCCGCGCACCGCTCAGGGCTTCCCGAAGCCGGCGTCGGCGAGCACCCGTTGCCCCGCGTCGGACAGGACGTACGCGGTGAACGCCGACGCGAGCGCGGGGTCCGCGGACTGCCGCAGCACGCCGATCGGGTAGGTGTTCACCGCCTTCGCGGCCTCGTCGAAGCGGACCCCGTCGACCTTCCCGCCGGCCGCCTCGACGTCGGTGACGTAGACGAGCCCGGCGTCCGCCTGGCCGGACTCGACCTTGCCGAGGACGTCCGTGACCGACTGCTCCTCGCTGACCGGACGCAGGTCGACCCCCGTGGCCCGCTCGACCTTCGCCGTCGCCGCTCCGCACGGCACGGGGGTGGCGCACGTCACGACCTGGAGGCCGGTGCGGGTGAGGTCGTCGAACGCGCCGATCCGCTCGGGGTTGCCGGGTGCGACCGCGATCTCGAGCTCGTTCGTCGCGAAGTCGCGCGGGGACCCGGTGGCGAGGTCCGTCCGGGCGAGCTTGCCCATGTTCGCCTCGTCGGCGGAGGCGAACACGTCGGCGGGAGCGCCGTTCTGGATCTGCGTCACGAGGTCGCTCGAGCCCGCGAACGAGAACGCGATCGAGGTGCCGGGGTGCTGTTGCTCGAAGCGGTCACCGAGCGCCGTGAAGGTCTTCTGGAGCGAGGCGGCGGCGAAGACCGTGATCTTCCCGGTCAGCGCCCCGCCGGTCGCGGACGCCGTACTGCTCGCGGCCGGGGCGGCCTGCGTCGAACACCCGGTGAGCGCGAGCAACGTCACGGCCGCGATCGCGATGATGACCAACCGGGATGTCCGCAAAGGCGTCTTCACCGGGACAGCGTATCCGCATCTGCGGGATCCGGCACCGTCGGGTGGCCCTCGGCGCGCCAGGCGGCGATCCCGCCGTCGAGGACCACGACCGGTCGGTCGAGCGTCCGTGCCCAGGCGGTGGCGCGGCGGCCGCTCGCGCAGACCGCCACGACGGTGCGGGCGTCGGGCTGCAGGTCCTCCGGTGGGATGCTGCCGGCGATGACGCCCGACGCCCGTTCCTCCGGGGTGCGGACGTCGACGAGGACGAGGGACACCGGGACGGACGGGCCGGTGCTGATCGGGCCGGTGCTGATCGGGCCGGTGCTGATCGGCTCGGGGCCGAGCGCCGCGGCGAGGGCGGACGGGGCGATCGTCTCCGGCTCGGCCTCAGCGGGGGCGACCGGCCGTCGGGAGTCCGGCCCACGCCGCAGCGGGCTCTCGGTCCACCGCCACCGCCGGGCGTCGACCGTGAGGACCCGGCCGAGCAGCGGCTCGCCGAGGCCCGCGACGATCGCGGTCACCTGCGCCGCCATCACCGAGCCGACCGCGCCGCACAGCGCCGGGAGCACGCCGTCGACCGCGCACGAGCCCTCGTCGGGGAGGACGTCCGGGTGGAGGTCGTGGAAGTCCACCGGCTCCGGTCCGGCGTCGTGGAACACCGACACCTGCCCGTCGTAGCCGAGGACCGTGCCCCAGACGAACGGGACGCCCGCCGCGGCGCACGCGTCCGAGACGGCCCGCGTCACGACGACGCTGTCGGCCGCGTCGACCACGACGTCGTGCCCGGCGACCTGCGCGGGGTCGAACCAGCCGGTGACCGCGACGACCTCGAGCTCCGGGTCCACCGCACGGAGGCGCTCCGCCGCCACCTCGGCCTTCGGGCGCCCGACGTCCGCGAGCTCGAACAACACCTGCCGGGCGAGGTTCGACGGGTCGACGACGTCGTGGTCCACCACCGTCACCCGACCGAGTCCGGCGCCCGCGAGGTACTGCAGGACCGGGGCGCCGAGCCCACCGGCGCCGACCACGAGGACCCGCGCCCGCGCCAGTGCCTCGAGCGCGCGGTCGCCGGCGCCCTGCAGCGCGGCCGTCCGCGCGGTCAGCGCCCGACGGAGCGACGGCGTCGTCACTCGCGCACCGCCGTGGCGTCCGGGCCGGGCACCTCGACCGAGACCATCGTCGCCTTCACCGAAGCCACGGCCACGGCGCCGACCTCGAGTCCGAGGTCCCGCACCGCCTCGGCACTCATGAGCGACACCACGCGGTGCGGCCCGCTCTGCAGTTCGACCTGCGCCATCACGCCGTCGACGACCAGGTCCGTCACGATGCCCACGAACCGGTTGCGGGCGGAGCTCCGGACGCCCGAGGGATCCCCGAGCTGCGCGCCGCGCTGCCGGGCGTGGTCGGCGAGCTCCCGGCCGTCCACCACCGCTCGACCGGCCTCGTCGTCGTGCCGTGTGAAGGTGCCGCCGTCGACCAGGCGCCGGACGGTGTCGTCGCTCACCCCGAGGTACGTCGCCGCGTCGCGGATCCGGAGCATCGTCATGGTGCCTGACGATAGTCCGTACCCCGGCACCCGACGAGCATGTGAACTCTCAGTGGACGGCACGGTCCACCCCGGCGGTCGTCCAGACGCTGCGGCTACCGTGCAGGACGTGAGCTCCCCCCGTACCGACACCATCATGGTGCAGCCCGGCCTGAGCCCCGTCACGGTCCGGGAGCGTCTGCGTGCGGTCCCGAGCGGCGTACGCGTCGCGGTCGTCCGGACGCCGGAGCTCACCGTCGGCGCGATCGGGACGCTCGTCGCCGCCGCCTTCGCCTGGGTCCCGTCGCTCTGGTACGACGAGGCCGCCACCGTGACCAGCGCCCAACGGTCGTGGCCGCAGCTCTGGGCGGAGCTCCACAACGTCGACGCCGTGCACGGGCTGTACTACGCGCTCGTGCACGCCTGGTTCTGGCTCGTGGGGTACACCCCGTTCACGCTCCGGTTCCCCAGCGCACTCGCCGTCGGGATCGCAGCCGGTCTCGTCGTCGCGCTCGGCCGTCGGCTCGGCGGACGGCGCTTCGGCATCGCCGCCGGCCTCGTGTTCCTGGCACTGCCGCGGGTGCAGTGGGCGGGCAGCGAAGGCCGTTCCTACGCCACGATCACCACCTTCGCGGTGTGCCTGACGCTCGTCGGCCTGACCGCGGTCCGTCGATCCCGATCCGGACGGAGCCTGCACTGGTGGGTCGCGTACGGGTTGCTGGCCGTCGTCGCGATCACCTTCAACGTCTACCTCGCGCTCGCCGTCGCCGCGCACGCCGTCACGTTCCTGTGGACGATGGCCGCCGATCGTCGGGCGCGTCGGTCCGACCCGACCGTCCGCGCCCTCGCCCCCGGTGGCTCGTTGCTCCGGTGGGCGATCGTCTCGGCGGTCGTCCTCGTCGCGGTGACCCCGTTCGTGGCTGCCGTCGCCAGCCAGTCGAAGCAGGTCGCGTGGCTGGGACCGATCGGCGACCGCACCTTCCCGCAGGTCTTCTCGACCGCGTGGTTCGGCGGCGTCGACGTCTACGCCGCCGTGGCCTGGGCGCTCATGGTCCTCGGGGTCGCATCGGCCCTCGTCGCCGCGCACCGCGCATCACCCACCGTCCGGTCGCTGTTCCGGGCGCAGGCCGTGCGCGTCGCCCTGCCGCTCGTGGTGCTCCCGACCCTGGCCCTGCTGGTCGCGACCGCGTTGGGTCGTCACCTCTACACGCCGAAGTACGCCAGTCTCAGCCTGCCGTTCGTGGCGATGCTCATCGCCCTCGGCATCACCGTCATCCGGCGCCGGGCGCTGCTCGGCGGCGCGCTCGTCGCCGCTCTGGTGCTCTCCGTCCCGACCGCGGTCGTCGTCAAGACACCCCGCTCGAAGCAGGACTCGACGTGGTCGGTGGCGTCGTCGATCATCAGCTCGGAGCGCGCGAAGCACCGCGACAGCGACGAAGGCGTGGTGTTCGGCAGCGTCTACGGGCACCCCGGCACCACGGCGGACATCATCCGCGTGGCGTACCCGTCCGCGTTCGCGGGCATGACGGACCTCGCCGTGCGGAAGGACGGCGCCGCGTCCGGCGTGCTCTGGAACCAGAACGGCGACCTCTCGTCGACCATCCCGAGCCGGCTCGCGGACATCGACACCGTGTGGTTCGTCGGCGGGACCCCGAAGGCGCGCAACATCCAGCCGGAGACGACCCAGGTGCTGGCGGAGCACGGCTTCACGGCCGTGCGGCACTGGAAGACCGGCGAGGTCGTCATCACCGAGTTCCGCCGCAGCTGAGCCCGGACCCGCGTCGCACCCGAGCACGGCACCGAGGCGGACACCGGGCGCGCCTCGTCTCGGTTCAGTGCACCACGCGCGCGCCGTGTACCGGCCCCGTGGCCCGGACGGCGACGATGCCGGCGGCGCTGAGTTCGACCTGCACCTCGAGTGCGGCGTCCCGGTCGGCCACGAGGAACGCGACCGTCGGTCCACTCCCGGACACGAGCCCGGCCAGTGCGCCCGCCTTCTCACCGATCTCGAGCGTCTCGGCGAGGGCCGGCTGCAACCGCATGGCCGGTGCCTGCAGGTCGTTGTGCAGGCAGTCCGCGAGGAGGTCCGGGTCGCCCGCTCGGAGCGCCTGCAGCACGTTCGCGTCCACCGTCGGGGTCGTCGGCGCCGGCGCGATGTCGGCCCGGTAGCGCTCCCGGTGCTCGTCGAGCGCGCGGTACACCGCGGGGGTCGACAGCCCGGCGTCGCTCAGGGCCAGCACCCACCGGAACTCGCCCTTCGCGAGCGCGGGGCTGAGCTCGTCGCCACGGCCCGTCCCGACCGCGGTCCCGCCGGCGAACGCGAACGGCACGTCCGCGCCGAGCTGCGCCGCGAGCCGGAGGAGTTCGTCCCGCCCCAAGGCGGTCCCCCAGAGGGTGTCGACCGCGAGCAGGGTGGCCGCGGCGTCCGCCGAGCCGCCCCCCATGCCGCCCGCGACCGGGACCTGCTTGTCGATCGTGAGACGGACCCCGCCGCGGTGACCGGCGGCGTCCGCCACGAGGCGGGCCGCACGGATCGCGAGGTTCGACTCGTCCGTCGGGACGCCCGACGAGTCGATCGGACCGGTGAAGGTCACCGAGAAGTCGTCGGCCGGCTCCGCGGTGACGTCCTCGTACAGCGAGACCGCCTGGTAGGCCGTCGCGACGTCGTGGTAGCCGTCGTCCTGCAGCGCGCCGACCGACAGGAACACGTTGATCTTGCCGGGGGCGCGCACCCGCACGCGGGTCGGAGCGGCCAGCGAGGTCATGGCTCCAACCTATCCCGCGGCCGGACCCCGTTCCTGCGCGTGACGACTCTCCGCGTCAGGCTCGGGCAGCCGCGAACCCGCGCTCGAGATCGGCCAGCACGTCGTCGACGTGCTCGAGGCCGATCGACAGGCGGATGAGCCCCTCGCCGACACCCGCCGCGGCACGCTCGCTCGGGGTCATCTGCACGTGCGTGGTCGACGCGGGATGGACCACGAGCGACCGGACGTCGCCGATGTTCGAGACGTGGTCGAACAGCTCGAGGGCACCGACGAACCGCCGACCGGCCTCGAGCCCGCCGTCGAGGTCGAACGCGAGCACCGCCGACGGCCCCTTCGGCACGTACCGCTGGGCGAGCGCGTGCCACGGCGACGAGGGCAGTCCGGCGTAGTGCACGCCGAGGACCTGGTCGTGCGCGTCGAGCCACGATGCCACTGCGGCCGCGTTCGACACGTGCCGTTCCATCCGCAGGGACAGCGTCTGGATGCCCTGCAGCACGAGGAACGCGGTGAACGGGGCGATCGCCGGTCCGAGGTCGGCGGACAGCTTCGACCGGGTGCGCTGGATGAACGCGCGCGGTCCGAACTTCGCGGCGAAGTCGGTGCCCGCGAACCCGGAGTGCTCGACGCTCGTCAGCTGCGGGTACTTGTCCGGGTACGCCGCCCAGTCGAACCGGCCGCTGTCGACGATCAGGCCGGCGATGGCGCTGCCGTGTCCCGCAAGGTACTTCGTCGCGGAGTGCACGACGATGTCCGCCCCGTGCTCGATCGGTCGGACGAGCCACGGCGTCGCGATGGTGTTGTCGACGATGAGCGGGACCCCGGCCTCGTGCGCCACCCCGGCCACACCGGCGAAGTCGAGGACGTCGCCGCGGGGGTTCGGGATCGACTCGCCGAAGAACGCCCGGGTCTCGGGACGGACCGCGGCCCGCCACGCGTCGAGGTCGGTCGGGTCCTGCACGAACGTGAAGGTGATGCCGAGGTCGCGGAGCGTCGAGGCGAAGAGGGTGTAGGTCGCCCCGTACAGCGAGGCGCTCGACACGACGTGGTCGCCGGCTCGGGCGACACCGAGCACCGCGAGCGACGTCGCGGCCTGCCCGGACGCGAGCGCGAGCGCTCCGACGCCGCCCTCGAGGTCCGCGATGCGCCGCTCGAGCGCGGCGGCCGACGGGTTGTTCACGCGCGAGTAGGTGTGACCAGGGGCGTCGAGCATGAACCGGGCTGCCGCGTCCTCACCCGACGGGTAGACGAACGCGGCGCTCTGCGCGATCGGCGGGACGTTCGCGCCCCAGCCCGGGTCGGCCTTGAACCCGGCCCGGATCTGGCGGGTCTCGAAGGCCCAGTCGTCCTCGGGTGCGGCCATCAGGCGGCCGTCCCGCTCGGGACCGCCGCGGAGGACCGGACGAGCGGGATGACCTGCTCCCCGAAGCGCTCCATCTCCTCCGCCTGCGGCGAGAACTGCAGCAGGAGGGTGTCCACCCCGGCGTCCTCGAACTCCCGGATGCGGGCCGCGACCTGCTCGGGGGTGCCGACGAACCCGGGACGCAGGCCGCGGTTCGACACCGAGTAGTCCTCGAGCGACGGGACGTGCTCGAGCTGCGACTTCGAGATGAAGTCCTGGTAGGACTCGTAGGCCTTGCCGTGCTGCACGTCGGTGATGCGTGCGAGCTCGGCCTGCGCCTCCGCCTCGGTGTCGCGCACGATCACGTACGCGGCCATGCCGAACGCCTCGAACGGCTCGGCTCCGGCGTCGGCGCGACGACGACGCATCTCGTCGATCTTCGTGCGGAGCTCGTCCACGGTGCCGCCGTGGGTCAGGTAGGCGTCAGCGAACCTCGTGATGGACGACTTGCCCGCCTCGCTCTCGCCGCCGGCGTAGATGCGCGGGGTCACGCGCGGCTTCGGCTCGAGGTGGCTGTTCGCGATGTCGTAGTACTCGCCGGAGAAGGAGAACGGCGTCTCACGCCACAGCCCCTTGAGGATCGCGACGAACTCCTCGGTGCGCTTGTACCGGTCGTCGTGCTCGGAGAAGATCCCGCCGTACTGGCGCGCCTCTTCCGCCCACCACGCGCTCACGACGTTGAACGTGAAGCGGCCGCCGGAGATGTCGTCGATCGTCGCCGCCTGCTTCGCCGTGACCGCCGGCAGGTGGTACCCGGGCCGCATCGCCGCCATGATCTCGAGCCGCTCGGTCGTCGCCGCGATGGCCGCGGCGAGGGCCCACGCCTCCAACGAGGGCGCCGCCGTCCCCTTGATGTCGTTGAGGTTGAGCTCCGGCACGAGCGTCAGGTCGAAGCCGATGCGCTCGGCTCGCTGCGCGAGCCGCTTCACGTAGTCGAAGGTGACGGGCATCGCCTCGTCCTCGACGTTGCGCAGCCAGCCGCCGAAGAGCGGGGTCCAGTATCCGAATCGCACGGGTGGGTTCCTTGGTGGTGAGTACCGGCCTGGAGGCGCGGTGCGGGCCCGCACCGTGCCTCCAGGCCGGAGGGTGGTGTGGTCCTCAGACCGCAGCGGTCTGGTACTGCGCGGCCAGCAGGCCGCCGGTGAAGCGCGCGATCGCGCGCGGACCGGAGACCGGCGCGGACGCCTCGACCGCCGGGTTGTAGTTCGTGTTCGTGTTGATGTCGTAGACGACGTGGCGACCGTCGGTGGTCTCCATGAACTCGACCCCGGCGATCGGGATGCGCTGCTCGGCGAGGAACGCCCGGAGCTGCTGGACGAGCGGGTGCGCCGCGGTGACGTCCTCGCGCACGCTGAACGCGCTCGGGGCGTCGGAGCCCGGAACCTCGCAGACGGCGCCGGCGATGGTCTGTGACCCCGGAGCGGGCACCTCGCACGCGTCCGCCGGGCAGAGCTCGAAGCTGCCGGCGCTGGTGTCGACGCGGACGGCGTAGACGAACTCACCGCCGACGAACTCGATCCGGGTGATGAACGGCTCGCGCGCGGTGAGGTACTCCTGCAGGAGCGTGATGCCGTCGACCGGGGCCTCGAACTCGGGGCTGTCGACGTACGCGTCGAACTCGGCGAGCGAGTCGAAACGCCGGACGCCGAGGCCCTTGCCGCCCTGGTTGTGCTTCGTGATGAACGGCACGTCCTGGCCGTCGGTGAAGGTGCGGGCGGCGTCCTTGAGCTGCGCGGAGCCGAAGACGGCCGTCGTGCGGGGCACGTCGAACCCGGCGTCGCGGAGCAGACCGTGCTGCGCCACCTTGGACACCTCGAGCTCGAGCACGTGGCTGCCGTTCACGACCGTGCGGCCTGCGCGCTCGAGCCAGCCGAGGAGCGCACGGGTGTACTCCTTGCTGTGCTCGTGCCCGCGGGTGTGGCTCGACGCGGACATCCGGCTCCAGTAGACGCCCGGCGCCGGTTCCGCGGAGAGGTCGATCTGCCCGTCGGTGAGGAGGATCTCCTCGACGGGGACCCCCTCGGCCTCGAAGGCGGCGGCGAGCGGCGGGAACCACTCGGGGTTCTCGTGGATGACGTACACGCGCGGAGAGCTCACGCGCCCACCCTAGGCACGAGGGGTGACAGACGGCCAGGTGTGTGACGCGGCGCTACCTCGTTCGCCGGCCTGCGCGTCGTCGAACTGCTGCGTGCCGACGACGCCGAGGAGCTACAGCTTCTGCGCGTCGTCGCTCCCGGGCGGCGAGCGTCGCCGTACGCCGTACGCCGTACTCGCGTTCGCGTTCGCGTTCGCGTTCGCACAACCAAGATCAAACGGCACCGCGCGGATCCCTGGTGCCGATCGACTTCGGTCGGGCGAACGCGATCGGCACAGCCCGCGCGGCGACCTGACGCTCAGTCGGTCGCGGGTCCCGCTCCGCCGTTGCGTCCTTCCCGTCGGCGCACCCAGCGGTCGACCGCGCGGTTCACGAGCAACAGGGCCACGACGCTCCCGACGGCCACGAGCGACGAATCGACCGGACGGCCGATGAGACGGGCGGCGACGTACCCGGCGAGGAGCGCGATCGCCCAACTCAACCGGGCGAGGGGCGCGCCCAGGAGGCCGCCGGAGCGAGCTTCCTCGTCGTCCTCGTCGTCCTCGTCGTCGGGGCTGTCGTCAGCGCTCATCCGGGCGAACGTGACGCCCCAGCCGACGAGGAGGACGCCGAGCGGGATCGCGACCCACGCGGCGTCGCTCGTCGGGTCGTGCACGATCGCGATGAACGCGAGCGCGGCGACCACGACGCCGCCCAGCACGAACGACGCGGTGATCGCACGAGCGAACTTGGAGGGACGTTGCGGCACCCGGTGAGCGTAGCGCCGCCCGGGGCGTCCGAGGAATCCCTCTTCGGGGGCGTACTTCCGGACGCGTTCTCGGATCACGGCGACCCGCTCGGCCTGTGGCGCGGGCTCGGTTCGAGCATCGTTCCTCCTCGGCTGGTCTCGGAGGAACTCCGGACTTCGCGGATCGATCACCGAACATCTGAGATGTGCGGTGGGCCACGGTCAGCCTGCCGCGAGCACCGTCCGCGCCAGCCGGACGAAGTCGTCGACCCCGATCACCTCGCCACGCGCCGTCGGGTCGATGCCCGCGGCGGTGAGGACCTCGGCCGCACGGGCGCTGCCGCCGAGCACGCCGGAGAGGCTCTGGCGCAGCATCTTCCGCCGCTGCTGGAAGGCCGCGTCGACGAGCACGAACACGCGGGACCGGAGGGCCTCGTCACCCGGCTGCTCGCCGCGGTCGAACCCGACGAGCACGCTGTCGACGTTCGGCACCGGCCAGAACACCTGGCGGCTCACCTGTCCGGCGATCGACCATGACCCGTACCACGCGGCCTTGACGCTGGGCGCTCCGTAGACCTTGTTGCCCGGGTCGGCGGCCAGCCGGTACCCGACCTCGGCCTGCACCATGACGAGCGCCCGCTCGATGGACGGGAAGGTGGCCAACAGGTGCAACAGCACCGGCACCGACACGTTGTACGGGAGGTTCGCCACGACGTGCGTCGGTGCCTCCGGCAGGTCGGACGCGGCGACGGTCAGCGCGTCCTGGTGCACGACACGCAACCGTGCCTCGGGCTGCATCGCGGCCACGGTCGCGGGCAGCTGCGCGGCCAGGCGTCCGTCGATCTCGACCGCCGTGACCGAGGCACCGGTCTCGGTCAGCCCGAGCGTCAGGGACCCGAGGCCGGGCCCGATCTCGAGCACGCGGGAGTCCGCGTCGACGCGACCCGAGGCCACGATGCGGCGGACGGTGTTCGCGTCGTGCACGAAGTTCTGCCCGAGCTTCTTCGTCGGGGTGACGTCGAGCTTCGCGGCGAGGTCGCGGATCTCCGCCGGCCCGAGCAACGCACCCACGACTACTCCGCCACCGTGACGGGCTCGGCGTCCCACGCGCCGTACACGGTCTCGGTGTTCGACGCGATCTGCGCGGCGAGCATCGAGACGTCGGTGCCGAGGGTGTCCGCCATCGCACGAAGCGTGAGCGGGATGAGGTACGGCGCGTTCGGCCGGCCCCGGTAGGGCGTCGGGGTGAGGAACGGTGCGTCCGTCTCGACCATGATCAGGTGGCGCGGCGCGACCTCGAGTGCATCGCGGAGGTTCTGCGCGTTCTTGAACGTGACCGTGCCGGCGAAGGACATGTACCAGCCGCGCTCGGCGCAGAGCCGCGCGAGGTCCGGTCCGCCGGAGAAGCAGTGGAACACCGTGCGCTCGGGAGCACCGACGCGGTCGAGGACCTCCACCACGGCGTCGTGCGCGTCGCGGTCGTGGATCGTCAGCGCGAGGTCGTGCTCCTTCGCGATGCGGATGTGCTCCTCGAACGAGCGGACCTGGGCAGCACGACCGTCCTCGCCGGTGCGGAAGAAGTCGAGTCCGGTCTCACCGATCGCACGGACCCGCGGGAGCGCGGCGAGCTCAGCGATCCCGGCGAGGTGCTCGTCGAGGGTGCCGGCGGCGTCGAGCACCGGGGCCTCGTTCGGGTGCAGCGCGACGGCGGCCAGGACCCGGGGTTCACGGGCCGCGATCGACGCCGACCACTGCGAGGTCGCGAGGTCGGTGCCGACCTGCACGACGCCACGGACGCCGACGCTCGAGGCGCGGTCGAGGTGCTCGCGGTACTCGAGCGGGCCGTCGCCGCCGTCGCCGATGCCGTCGGCGATCTCCATGTGGGTGTGGTTGTCGTACACCCCGACGACGAGGGCCTGGGGCAGCGGCGGGTAGGTCAGGTCGCGCTTCGACGAACCCGACCCGCCGCCCTCGCCCCGGGAGCGGACGTGCGCGGCGTCGGTCACGCTGCGCCCTGCTCCGGCTGCTGCTCGATGCGCGGGAACAGCCCGGACTCGAGCGGCACGACCTGCGCGGCGCCCTGCCACTCCCACGCTCGGTCGATGCGCTGCTCGGCGATGGACCCGCCTGCACCGATCGACGCCCAGAGCTTCTGCGTGGCCTTCGGCATGACCGGCGACACGAGGACCGCGACGGTCCCGAGACCACGGAGCGCGGTGACGAGCACGGTCGCGAGGCGCTCGCGCTTCGCGTCGTCCTTCGCGAGCGCCCACGGCTCCTGCTCGGTGATGTACCCGTTGAGAGCGTCGACGAGCTCCCACACGGTGGCGATCGCGTCGTGTGGCGCGAAGTCGCCGACGGCGGCATCGGCCCGCTCGGTCACGGACTTCGCGAGCGCGTCGATCGCGGCGTCGGAGTCGGTCGGCGCCCCCGCTGCCGGCACCACGCCGTCGAAGTAGCGTCCGATCATCGCGACGATGCGCGAGGCCAGGTTGCCGAAGCCGTTGGCGAGCTCGGCCTGGTAGCGCGCGGAGATGTCTTCCCAGCTGAAGTTGCCGTCCTGGCCGAACGTGATCGCGCGGAGGAAGTAGTACCGGAAGGCGTCAGACCCGAACGTGTCGGTGATCTCCGACGGCGCGATGCCGGTCAGCTTCGACTTCGACATCTTCTCGCCGCCGACGAGCAGCCAGCCGTGCCCGAAGACGCGCTTCGGGACCGGCAGGCCCGCGGCCATGAGCATGGCGGGCCAGATGACCGCGTGGAACCGGGCGATGTCCTTCCCGACGATGTGCACGCTCGGCCAGAGGCGCTGGAACGCTTCGTCGTCGTCGGACCCGTACCCGAGTGCGGTCACGTAGTTCAGGAGCGCGTCGAACCACACGTAGAGCACGTGGTCGTGGTCCCACGGGATCTGGATGCCCCAGTCGAAGCTCGACCGCGAGATCGACAGGTCGCGCAGCCCCTGCTTCACGAACGAGACGATCTCGTTGCGGACGCTCTCGGGCTGGATGAACTCGGGGTTCGACTCGTAGAGGTCGAGCAGGCGCTGCTCGAAGTCGGACATCCGGAAGAAGTAGTTGCGCTCGGCGAGGACCTCGACGGGGATCGAGTGGATCGCGCACACCTGCTGGCCCTCGTACGCGCCGGTGCCCGCCACGAGGTCGCTCGGCTGCTTGTACTCCTCACACCCGACGCAGTAGAAGCCCTCGAACTCGCCCGCGTAGATGAAGCCGTCGTCGTACAGCTTCTGCAGGAACGCGGTCACCCCGCGCTCGTGCCGCTCGTCGGTCGTGCGGATGAAGTCGTCGTTCGCGATGTCGACGGTGTCGAGCAGCGGCTTCCAGGCGTCGGTGACGAGTCGGTCCGCCCACTCCTTCGGGGTGACGTCGTTCGCCGACGCGGTGCGCAGGATCTTCTGCCCGTGCTCGTCGGTGCCGGTCAGCAGCCAGGTGTCGTCCCCGCGCTGCCGGTGCCAGCGCGCGAGCACGTCCGCGGCGACCTCGGTGTACGCGTGCCCGATGTGCGGCACGTCGTTCACGTAGAAGATCGGCGTGGTGATGCTGAAGGAGGACCCGTCGGACATGCCGACCATCCTACGGGCGCGCGGAGCGCGCATGACGCGCCTGTGGACAAGTCGGACTGGAGGCACGTGGCGGGCCCGCCCCGCGCCTCCAGGCCGCTGATCGGCACGTTACTTCGCGGCCAGCGCGCCCTCGTAGAGGTCCCGCTTGGACAGGCCGGTCGCGTCCGCGACCGCGGTCGCTGCCTCCTTCATCCGGGCCCCGGCGGCGACCCGTTCGAGCACGAGGCGGACCCCGTCCTCGATGCTCGTGACGTCGAGTGCGCCGGTCGAGCCCTCGACGACGATGCAGATCTCGCCGCGGACCCCGTCGGCCGCCCACGCGGCGAGCGCGGCGAGCGAGTCGCGGCGGACCTCCTCGTGCAGCTTCGTGAGCTCGCGGCAGACGACCGCACGGCGCTCGTCGCCGAAGCCCGCCGCCATGTCCGCCAGCGTGTCGGCGAGCCGGTGCGGCGACTCGAAGAAGACCATCGTCCGCTGCTCGCCCGCGAGGGACGCGAACAGGCGGCGTCGCTCGCCGCCCTTGCGCGTCGGGAACCCCTCGAAACTGAAGCGGTCGGTCGGCAGCCCGGACACCGCGAGCGCCATGAGCACGGCCGACGGGCCGGGGAGGGCGGTGACCGTGACGCCGGCGGCTGCCGCGGCCTCGACCAGGGGGAAGCCCGGATCGCTGATGGCGGGCATGCCGGCGTCGGTGAGGACCACGACGTCCTCGTCCCGTGCGAGTTCGACGACCTCGGCGGCCTTCGCTCGCTCGTTGTGCTCGTGGAGGGCGATGAGCCGCGGTCGGTTCTCGATGCCGAGCGCCCGCATGAGGTGGATCGCGGTGCGGGTGTCCTCCGCAGCGACGACCGTGGCGTTCGAGAGGGTCTCGACGAGACGGCGTGACGCGTCTCCGAGGTTGCCGATGGGGGTGGCTGCGAGGACGATCACCTCCCCATTGTCGCCGCAGTGCCGTCGTCCGGTGGTCGCAGCGGGGTCATGGGACGCGTCCGTAGGATGTGCGCGATGACCAGCGAGCTGACCGACGACCGCCGGGACGTGACGGAACACCCGACCGGCTCGCGCCTCGACGACTGGTGGGCGCACGTGCTCCGCACCGGGACCCGTGTCGCGGTGTGGCGCTGGACCGGCCCGCTCGCCGTGACCCTGCTCGCCGCCGTCCTCCGTCTGGTCGGACTGGGACACCCGCACTCGCTCGTGTTCGACGAGACCTACTACGTCAAGGACGGCTGGTCGATCGTCCACCTCGGGTACGAGGGCACCTGGCCGGCGAACCCGTCCGGCGATGGCGCACCGACGACGGACCAGCGGTTCGCGGACGGCCAGACCGGCATCTTCTCGAGCGCCGCCGAGTTCATCGCGCATCCGCCGCTCGGCAAGTACCTCATCGGGCTCGGCATGCTGCTGTTCGGGGCGGACAACTCGTTCGGCTGGCGCTTCACGGTGGCCGTGCTCGGCATCGCGACCGTGTTCCTCACCGCGGTGATCGCCCGCTCGCTGTTCCGTTCCACCCTGATCGGCACGCTCGCCGGCTTCCTGCTCGCGATCGACGGCCAGGCGATCGTGCTGTCGCGCGTGACCCTGCTCGACGGCATCGTGACGTTCTTCGTCGTGCTCGGGTTCGGCGCGCTGCTCCTCGACCGCCGATGGACCGAGCGGCGGCTGGACGCCTGGATCGCGCGACGGACCGCCGCCGGGCGGGACACGCTCTGGGGGCCGTTCCTCTGGTGGCGGCCGTGGCTGATCGCGATGGGACTCGCGCTCGGGCTCGCGACCGCGACGAAGTGGTCGGGGATGTTCTTCCTGGCGTTCTTCGCGGTGTACTCGGTGCTCAGCGACATGATGATGCGGCGGCGAGCGGGCGTCGAGTTCTGGTCGTCGAGCGCGTTCCTGCAACAGGCACCGGTGTCGTTCCTCCTCACCGTGCCCATCGCCGCCGCCACGTACCTGGCGTCGTGGACGGGCTGGTTCGTGTCGAAGGACGGGTGGGACCGCGACTGGATCGGCTCCGAGGGTGGGCAGCGCTGGACCGGGCTGCTCGCGTGGGTGCCGGACAGCCTGCAGAACTGGTGGCACTACCAGTCCGAGATCTACGGCTTCAACATCGGCCTGCACACCCCGCACTCGTACCAGGCGAACCCGCTGCTCTGGCTCGTCATGCAGCGCCCGACCTCGATGTACTACGTCGGGACGGACGCCGGACAGGCCGGCTGCACGGCGTCCCGGTGCGGCGAGGCCATCACGGGGATCGCGAACCCGTTCATCTGGTACGCCTCGGTCATCGCGGTGGTGGCGCTGCTCGTGCTCTGGTTGCTCCGCCGACGCTGGGAGTACGGCTTCGTCCTGCTCGGCGTCGCCGCGGGCTACCTGCCCTGGCTGATGTACGTGAACCGGACGGTGTTCCAGTTCTACACGATCGCCTTCGAGCCCTTCATGGTGATGGCGCTCGCGGCGGCGATCGGTCTGGTGCTCGGACGCCGGACGGACGAACGGTCACGTCGGACCCGGGCGATCGTCTGGGTCGGCGTGTACCTCGGCGTCGTCGTGCTCGCATCGGTGTACTGGTACCCGATGTGGACGGCGATCCAGATGCCGTGGGACTTCATCCGGTCGCACTACTGGATGCCGAGCTGGCTGTAGCCGTCCCGGCGCCGAGCCGCGCGTCAGCCGGTGGTGCTCAGTTCGCGGGCTGCATGGCCCGCTCGAGGGCTTCGCGGTCGAGCGGTGTGCCGAGCATCGGGTCGGCGTGCTCCGGCGGCATCACCCCGTCGATCAGCACCTGCGCGTACCGCCGCCACGCGTCGGGGTCGGTGGCGCGAGTGGTGTCCGCGACGACGCCGAGCATCTGGGTCAGCATCGGCAGGTCGCGGTAGTCGAAGCCGTCCCGCACGACACCGGCGGCCTTCGCACGCCCGATGATCTCGGAGACCTGGGTCTCGAGCCGGTTGCGCTCCTCGACGATCGACGGCCGGGCCTTGCCGGCGCGGACGATGGCGTCGGCGAGGGCACGGTCACGTGCCCGGAACTCGAACACGCCCATCAGGTACACGCGGAGGGACTCGCGCGGGTCGAGCTCTCCGGCGGCGCGCGCCGCCACGCCGTTCATCGCCTCGAACTTGGTGGCGAGCAGCGCCTCGATCAGGGAGTCCTTGTCGGCGAAGCGGCGGTACACGGTGCCCACGCCGACGCCCGCTTCGTGCGCGATGTCGTTGAGCGTGACCGAGAGCCCGCGCTCCGCGAAGCACCGACGCGCCGTCTGCAGGATCAGTTCGCGGTTGCGTGCCGCGTCCGCGCGCAGGGGGCGATCGACGTCGGTGGTGCTCACGACGGCCACCGTAGTTGAACTTTCTGGGAATAAGCGGATGCAGGCCTTCCGTTTCGGTCTACACTGGTCGCAAGCGGATGCACGGCATCCGCTTCACCCCCGGTCGATCCGACCACCTCATCCCCCTCCACCTTCCAGAAGGAGGCTGCCCGTGACGGCAGAACAGACGGCGCCGACCCCGACCGGGTCAGCGCCCACCCAGACTCCCCGGCAGACCGGCACCCCCGCCCGCTCCGACCACCGCTGGATCGCCCTGGCGGTCATCGCACTCGCGCAGCTGATGGTCGTGCTCGACGCCACGATCGTGAACATCGCGCTGCCGTCGGCACAGGCGGACCTCGACTTCGGCACCGACCAGCGGCAGTGGATCGTCACCGCCTACTCGCTCGCGTTCGGCTCGCTCCTGCTGCTCGGCGGACGCCTGGGCGACCTGTTCGGGCGCAAGAACACGTTCATCATCGGCCTCGTCGGCTTCGCGGTCGCCTCGGTCCTCGGCGGCCTCGCCGACTCGTTCGGGCTCCTGGTCGCCGCCCGGGCGCTCCAGGGCGTCTTCGGCGCCCTGCTCGCTCCGTCGGCGCTCGGCATGCTGACGACGACCTTCCGCGACCCGAAGGAGCGCGGTCGCGCGTTCGGCATCTTCGGCTCGATCGCCGGGTCCGGTGCCGCACTCGGGCTGCTGCTCGGCGGCGTGCTCACCGAGTACGCCTCGTGGCGCTGGTGCCTCTACGTCAACGTGGTCTTCGCGGTGCTCGGCGTGATCGGTGCGCTGGTGTTCATGGCGAAGCCGCCGAAGGTCGACCGGCCCCGCATCGACGTCGCCGGTGTGGTCGCCATCACGGCCGGCCTCGTCGGGATCGTCTACGGGTTCTCGAACGCCGAGACCAACGGCTGGGACGACCCGGTCACGATCGTCATGCTCGCAGCCGGCGTGCTGCTGGTCGCCGCGTTCGTGTTCATCGAGACCCGGGTGGCGCACCCGCTGCTGCCCCTGCGGGTCGTCCTCGACCGCGATCGCGGCGGGTCCTACGTCGCGATCGGCCTCGTGGCGATCGGCATGTTCGGGATCTTCCTGTTCCTCACGTACTACCTCGAGCAGACCCTCGGGTTCAGCTCGCTGCAGACCGGTCTGGCGTTCCTGCCCATGCCGCTCTCGATCATCGTGTCGTCGACCCAGGTCGGTGGCCGACTCCTGCCGCGAGTCGGGCCGAAGGTGTTGGTCTTCGCCGGTGGGCTCGTCGCGGCGACCGGCCTCCTCCTGCTCCTGCGCACCGACCTCGACAGCACCTACGCGGGCACCGTGCTGCCGGCGCTCGTCGTGATCGGGCTCGGCATGGGCACGATCTTCTCGTCCGCGATCAACACGGCGACGACAGGGGTCGCCCGGGCCGACGCGGGGGTGGCGTCCGCGACCGTCAACACGATGCAGCAGATCGGCGGCTCGATCGGGACGGCACTGCTCTCGACGATCTTCGCCGACGTCGTGAAGAACAGCTTGTCGGGGCTCTCCGCGGCACCGACCAAGGTGCAGCAGGCGCAGGCGGTGCTCGACGGCTACCACGTCGCGTTCGGCATCTCGGCCGGCGTCCTCGTGCTGGTCGCCCTCGCAGGGGGACTGCTCATCAACCGGCAGTCCGTCCGGCTGGCGAAGCTCGAGCACGCGGCGGCGACCGCGACGGGGAGCATCGCGGCCGCGGCGCACTAGGGCTGCGGCCCACCGTCGCGGTGGCGCGGGCAGGCTCCGACGGCCGTTGGCCGCAGCGCCAGCGCCAGCGCCTGCGCCTGCGCCTGCGCCACTGAACCTCGGACGACCCGCTCGGCGATCTGCCGGGCGGGTCGTTCGCGTCGTGTGCGGTGTTCGGCGTGTGCTGCCGCGGGGGTCCGGGTCGCCGCCGTCGAACGACGACGCCGCCGCTGTCGTCCGGCGCGCCGCTGTCGAACGACGCCACCGCCGTCGAACGACGCCACCGCTGTCGGACGACGACGGCGGGGTCGTTCCGCAGCGACCGGCGCCGCGGGCGTCCGGCGCGCCGCTGTCGCACGACGACGCCGCTGTCGGAGGACACGGTCGCCGTCGAACGACTCCACCGCCGTCACACGACACCACCGCCGTCGAACGACGACGGCGGGGTCGTTCCGCAGCGACCGACGCCGCGGGGGTCCGGCGCACCGCCGTCGAACGACGCCACCGCTGCCGAACGACACCACCGCTGTCGAACGACGACTGCGCGGTCGTTCCGCAGCGACCTCGATCCGAATCACGCGGCACCGATGAGGCTGCGATTGCGCACTGTTGCGGTTCCCCTCGCAGGCGTCAGGGGTCGTCGTTATCGTGTGCCGCATGGCCCCCGTCCTGACCTCGCCGCTCGTGTCGACGCAGTGGCTCGCAGACCACCTCGGTGCTGACGAGCTCATCGTGCTCGACGCCTCGGTGCGTTCGACGGGGACCGGCCTCGACACCACGTGGGCTCCGGCGGCGGACGCCTACGAGCGGCGCGGACACGTCCCGGGAGCGCGGTACGCCGACCTCCTCGGTGACTTCTCCGCTCCCGACACCGCCGTCCCCTTCACCCGGCCGGACGCAGAACGCTTCGAGTCCGCGGCGCGACAGCTCGGCGTCACGAACACCGCGACGGTCGTGGTCTACGACGACGGCGTCGGGCAGTGGTCGGCCCGACTCTGGTGGATCTTCCGCTCGTTCGGCTTCGACGCGGTGGCGGTGCTCGACGGCGGCTTCACGAAGTGGCGGGACGAGGGCCGTCCGGTCCGCATCGGCTCGCTCGCGACCGCCGCTGCCGCGGAACGGGATGCGTTCCTCGCAGCAGAGGAGCGCCCGCTCTGGGTCGACCACGATCGCGTCCTCCGCGCCGCGACGGGGACGGAGCCGGCAGCGCTGGTCCTCGCTGCCGACGAGTCCGCCCTCGGCGCCGGTCACGCTCCGGTGATCCCCGGCTCCACGGCGATCCCGGTCGGTTCCCTCGTCGACCCCGACACGAACGCCTACCGGAAGGGTCCTGCGCTCGCGGCGGCGTTCGCCGAGGTCATCGACGCCGAGGAGATCGTCACCTACTGCGGCGTCGGGACGGCAGCGTGCGTCGACGCCCTCGCGCTCACCGTCCTCGGGCACGACCGCGTGCAGGTGTACGACGGATCGCTGCTCGACTGGTGGCGCCGCGAGCCGGAGGCCGTCGCGTCCTGACGGCGCCCAGCGCGGGAACGCCGCGCCGCACGCGGGCTGCGCGACGGGCGAGACCGACGAGACGGACCGGCCGCACTACCGTTGCACCATGAGCACCAGACGAGCGGTCGTCCTCGGCGGCACCGGCGGTATCGGCTCCGCCGTGGCGCAGTACCTGCTCGACTCCCCCGACGACTGGCAGGTCGAGGTCGTCTCCCGCCGCGGCGGCCCCGTCGCCGACGCCCTCGTGGCCGACGGCGCCACCTCGACGCTCGGCGACCGACGGGACACCGCGCTGCTCCGGGCGCTCCTCCGCCCCGGCGCCGACCTCGTCGTGGACACTGTGGGACGCACCCGGGACGACGCCCTCCAGCTGCGGCCGTTCCTCGACGACGCGGGTTCGACGGTGTTCATCTCGTCGAAGGCCGTCTACGTCGACGACCAGGGTCGACACGGCAACTCGGTGGAGCGTCCGGTGTTCGCGGGTCCGGTGTCGGAACTGCAGCCGACGGTCGTGCCGAACGACGCCGACCCGACCAGCCGTGACGGCTACGGCGCAGCGAAGGTCGCCGCCGAGCAGGTGCTCCTCGACCACGGTGCACCGGTCACCGTGCTGCGGCCCTCGAAGGTGCACGGCCCGCACATCGGGCGGCCGCGGGAGTGGTTCGTCGTCCGTCGAGCGCTCGACGGTCGGGAGCGGATCCTGCTCGCCGACCACGGCCGCGGCGTCGACCACACGACGGCGGCGAACGGCATCGCCAGCCTGGTCGGGCTCGTCGCCGAGCAGCCCGACCGGCGGATCCTCAACGTGGCGGACGACACCGCTCCGAGCGTGCTCGAGATCGTCCGGACGGTCGCCGGACACCTCGACCACGCGTTCGACGAGGTCCTCCTCGACGAGGACGCGCCGGCGTTCGTCGGCGTGACGCCCTGGTCGTCGGCGACGCCGTTCGTCCTCGACACGTCGGCCGCGCGGGCGCTCGGGTGGCAGCCGCCCGCGTTCGGGTCGGCGGTGGTGCCCGAGTTGGACTGGTTGGTCGACACGGCGCACCGGGTCCCGGCCGGGGGCGACGTGCCCTGGGCCGACGACCCGTTCTGGGAGCGGATGTTCGACTACGGCCCGGAGGACGCGGCGCTCGCGCTCCTCATGCTCGGCCGGGGCTGACCACGTGACACGGTCCGAGGTCCTCTGCGTCGGCGGCCGATCCGGGGTCGGGAAGTCCACGGCCGCGGAGGCCCTGCACGACCTCCTCGTCGCCGGCGACGTCCGTCACGTCGTGATCGAGGGGGACGCCCTGGATCTCGCGCACCCGGCGCCCCACGTCGAGCACCCCGAGGCGCACCTCGCGGAGCGCAACCTCGCGACCATGTGGAGCCGGTACCGGGAGCTCGGACACCACCGGCTCATCTTCACGAACACGGTCGCGGTCCTCGAGCAAAACGCACTCGCACGGGCGATGGGCGACGATCCGGTCGTGACCGCCGTGCTCCTCCGAGCGGGCGACGAAGCCACAGCGGACCGCCTGCGTCGACGGTCAGGGGGTCGCCTCCCCGAAGCGCAGATGGCGCACAGCGCCAGGACGGCCGGGAGGCTCGACACGGCCGCCCGGGACGACGTCACCCGGGTGGACACCGACGACCTGACCCCGGAGGACGTCGCGCGCCGGCTCGCGGTGCTCACGGGTTGGCTCCTCCCCCAGCAGGGTGTGGACGACGCTGATCCGTCCACAGCCGACGGCTGACGCTGCGCTGCACAGGCCGGGCGGGGCAGGCTGGCCCCATGAGCGACAACCGCCTCGACTCCGCAGTCAGCCCCTACCTGCGCCAGCACGCCGACAACCCGGTCGACTGGCGTGAGTGGGGCCCCGAGGCCTTCGCGGAGGCACGCGAGCGAGACGTGCCGGTCCTCGTGTCGATCGGATACGCCACTTGCCACTGGTGCCACGTCATGGCGCGGGAGAGCTTCTCCGACCCGGCGGTGGCCGAGCTCCTGCGGCAGGACTTCGTCGCCGTGAAGGTCGACCGGGAGGAACGCCCCGACGTCGACGCCAGCATGATGGCCGCGGCGAGCGCCTTCACCGGGCAGCTCGGCTGGCCGCTGACCGTCTTCACCACGCCGGACGCGCACGTGTTCTTCGCTGGGACCTACTTCCCGCCGGAGCCCGTGCAGCAGGTCCCGTCGTTCCGCCAGGTGGTCGGCGCCGTGCTCGACGCGTGGCGTGACCGGCGGGACGAGGTCGACGCGAACGCGTCCGCCATCGCGACGGCGATCCGGCAGGGGGCCGAGGCCGACCCGACCGCTTCCGGAGGTGCCGGGTCGGACGGAGACGAGCCGGGCCTCCCGTCCGTCGATGCGGTCCGCGGTGTCCTCGACCAGCTGCTCCAGGCGGAGGACACCACGTACGGCGGTTTCGGTGGTGCCCCGAAGTTCCCGAGTGCCCCGCTGCTGGAACTGCTCGGCGACCTCGCTGCGGACGGTGCGGAGGGGGCCGGCGGCCTCCTCGAGCGCACGCTCGCCGTGATCAGCCGGTCGGAGCTCACCGACGAGGACGGCGGCGTCTTCCGCTACGCGACGCGGCGCGACTGGAGCGTGCCGCACTACGAACGGATGCTCTACGACAACGCCGGACTGCTGGCCGTGGCCGGTGCCGAGCAGGCCCGGGGCATCGCGTCCTTCCTCCGCGACACGCTCCGCCGACCCGACGGCGCGTTCGTGGCGGCACAGGACAGCGAGTCCACGATCGACGGGCGTCGGGTCGAGGGCGAGTGGTACCGACGGCCCGTCGCCGAGCGCGCGACGCTCGACCCGCCGCCGCTCGACGACCAGGTGCTCACGGGGTGGAACGGGCTCGCGGTCAGGGGCCTGGCGATCGCCGGCGCCCGGCACGACGACGACGCGATGATCGCCCTGGCCCGGGGAGCAGCCGACGCGGTCCTCGGCGTCCACGTGCGGGACGGTCACGTCGCCGTCCGGTCGAGCTCGTCGCGCGGGGTCTCGACCGCTCCGCCGACGGTGGAGGACGTCGGGCTCCTCGCCGAGGGGCTCCTCGAGCTGGCGCTCGTCACCGGCGAGGTGTCGTACGCGTCCGTCGCGCGCGGCCTCGTCGACGACGGCCTGGCCGGGCGGTTCGCGGTGGACCCGGTCCTCGACGCCGCCCGGACCGCGACCGGTGAGCAGCCGCAGACCGCCCTCCGTTCGGGCACGGTGGGCCTGGCGTCCGCCGCGGCGACGATCGCCGCGCTGACCGGGGAGCACTCGTACCGCGCCGCGGCGGAGCGACTCGTGGCGGACCGCGCAGCCTCCGGCACCGAACGACCCCTGGGGTACGCGGACGCCCTCGGGCTCGCGCTGTCCCTCGGCCGGGCGTCGCGGGAGGTCGTGGTGGTCGCCTCGGACGGTGCCCACCCGATGCGGCAGACCGCTCGCGCGGCCCGGCAGCCCGGTACCGTCACCGCCACGGTCACGCCCGCGCAGGCCGAGGCGTGGGCTGCGGCCGGCTTCGCGCTGTTCGCGTCGCGGAGCGGGCTCGACCCGGCCGCGTACGTCTGCCACGACCGCGTGTGCGCGCTGCCCGCACGCACCGCCGACGACCTCGTCGGCCAGCTCGGCCGGTGAGCACCGTGTCCGGCGGAGGCGGCGGGTCCCTCGAGAGCGCACCGGACAGGTATCCTGGAATGCTCATGTCCGACATGCCCGTCATCACGTACCCGCCCGAGCTGCCCGTCTCGCAGCGGCGGGACGACATCGCTGCTGCGATCCGCGATCACCAGGTCGTGATCGTCGCCGGTGCCACGGGTTCCGGCAAGACGACGCAGCTGCCGAAGATCTGCCTCGAGCTCGGACGCGGGTCGATCGGGCACACGCAGCCCCGGCGCATCGCCGCCCGCACGATCGCGGAGCGGGTGTCCGAGGAGCTCGGCGGTGAGCTCGGCGACCTCGTCGGGTACCAGGTCCGCTTCACGGACAAGGTGTCGGCGAACACGAAGATCAAGCTGATGACGGACGGGATCCTCCTCAACGAGATCCACTTCGACCGTGACCTGAAGCGCTACGACACGATCATCATCGACGAGGCGCACGAACGCTCGCTGACGATCGACTTCCTGCTCGGCTACCTCAAGCGACTGCTGCCGCGTCGCCCGGACCTCAAGGTCGTCATCACCAGCGCGACGATCGACCCCGAGTCGTTCTCGCAGCACTTCGGCGGCGCCCCGATCATCGAGGTGTCCGGTCGCACCTACCCGGTCGAGGTGCGCTACCGACCGCTCGTGGCGGAGGACACCGACGACCGCGACGGTCGCGACGACGACGAAGACGACCCGCGGACCGACGACCACGGCTCCGGCGGTTCCCCCGACGACCGCGACGTCCTGCAAGGCATCACCGATGCGCTCGACGAACTCGCGCGCGAAGACCCGGGCGACGTGCTCGTGTTCCTCTCCGGCGAGAACGAGATCCGCGACGCGCAGGAGGCCATCGAGGGCAAGCGCTACCCGGGCACCGAGGTCCTCCCCCTCTACGGCCGACTGTCCGCCGCCGACCAGCACCGGGTGTTCGAGCGACGCAGCACGCCGGGCGTCCGACGCCGCGTGGTGCTCGCCACGAACGTCGCCGAGACCTCCCTGACCGTGCCCGGCATCAAGTACGTCGTCGACACGGGGACCGCCCGCATCTCGCGCTACTCCCCGCGCGCGAAGGTCCAGCGCCTCCCGATCGAGGCGATCAGCCAGGCCAGCGCCAACCAGCGCTCCGGTCGTGCCGGCCGCACGAGCGCGGGCATCGCGATCCGCCTGTACTCCGAGGACGACTTCGATCGGCGGCCGGAGTTCACCGACCCCGAGATCCTCCGCACGAACCTCGCCGCGGTGATCCTGCAGATGATCTCGCTCGGCTTCGGCGACATCGAGCGGTTCCCGTTCCTCCAGCCGCCGGACTCCCGGGGCGTGAAGGACGGCCTCGACCTGCTCCGTGAGCTGCGCGCGGTGGACGGGGACGGCCGCATCACGAAGACCGGCCGCCAGCTGACCCGGCTGCCGATCGACCCGCGTCTCGGTCGGATGGTGCTCGAGGCCGGCCGGCAGGGCGTCGGCCGCGAGGTCATCGCCGTCGTCAGTGCCCTCAGCATCCAGGACCCGCGCGAACGTCCGCTCGAGAAGCGTGCCCACGCCGACCAGCTGCACGCCCGCTTCGCCGACCCGACGAGCGACTTCCTCACGCTGTTGAACCTCTGGAACCACATCGAGGACAAGCAGGACGAGCTGTCGTCCAGCGCGTTCCGCCGACTCTGCAAGGCCGAGTTCCTGAACCACCTCCGCATCCGCGAGTGGCAGGACCTGTACCGGCAGCTCGTCCGCGCCGCGAAGCAGGTCGACGTGCGCGTGGCCCAGTCACGCAGTGAGGACGGCGACGCGGTGCACCGGTCCCTCCTCGCCGGACTCCTCAGCCAGATCGGTCTCCGCGACCGCGAGAAGCGCGACTACCTCGGCTCCCGCAACGTCCGGTTCGTGGTGTTCCCGGGCAGCGTCCTCGCCAAGAAGCAGCCCGACGCCGTGATGGCCGCCGAACTCGTCGAGACGAGCCGGCTCTTCGCCCGCACGGTCGGGAAGATCGACCCCGCCTGGGTGGAGCCGCTCGCCGGCGACCTCCTGAAGCGCACCTACGGTGAGCCGCACTGGGAGAAGAAGCAGGGCGCGGTGGTCGCGTACGAGCGCGTGACCCTCTTCGGCGTCCCCGTCGTGCAGCGTCGCCGCGTCCAGTACAAGCGGGTCGACCCCGAGCACTCCCGCGAACTCTTCATCCGGCACGCCCTCGTCGAGGGAGAGTGGGACTCGCAGCAGGCGTTCGACCGCGAGAACCGACGACTCCGGAAGGAACTCGAGCAGCTCGAGGAGCGCACACGCCGGCGCGACATCCTCTTCGACGACGAGAAGATCGTCGACTTCTACGACGCCCGCATCCCCGCGGACGTCGCGACCACGCGCGACTTCGAGGGGTGGTGGCGGCAGGCGAGGCGCGACCAACCGGACCTGCTCACGATGCGCAGGTCGGACCTCCTGGCCGAGGACGCGGCGGAAGCCGCACAGGACCAGCAGGAGTACCCGACCCAGTGGCGGTCGGGCGACCAGCGTCTCGCCATCAAGTACCGGTTCGAGCCGGGCGCACAGGACGACGGCGTCAGCGTGCAGGTGCCACTCGCGCTGCTCCCACGCATGCGCGAGGAGGGCTTCGACTGGCAGGTCCGCGGCCTCCGCAAGGAGCTCGTGACCGCGCTGATCAAGTCGTTGCCGAAGCAGATCCGCAAGAACATCGTGCCCGCTGCCGACTGGGCCGAGAAGATCGTCGCCGAGCTGCCCGACGACGCGCCGACGGAGCCGACCGAGTCGTTCCGATCGACCCTCGCGAAGACGATCCAGCGCATGACCTACGTGCCGGTGTCCGAGTCGGACTTCGACCTGGGCCGCGTCCCGCAGCACCTCCTGCCCACGTGGGCGGTCGTCGACGAGCGCGGTCGGCGGGTCGAGTCGGGCAAGGACCTCGCGGCGCTGCAGACGAAGCTCAAGGACCGGACCCAGCAGAGTGTCGCCTCCGCCACGGCGAAGGCGAACCGGCCGGGAGGCCCGTCCCGCGTCGCGCAGGCCGGTTCCGACCTCGAGCGGTCGGGGCTCACCGCCTGGCCGAGGGGCGACCTGCCCCGCGTCCTCGACACGAAGCAGTCCGGCGGTGTCATCCGCGCCTACCCCGCCCTGGTCGAGGAGGGCTCCGGTCCCAAGGCCACCGTCGCCGTGCGCCTGCTCGCCACCGAACGCGACCGCGCGGTCGAGATGCCCGCCGGCGTCCGACGGCTCGTGATGCTCGCGGTGCCCTCCCCCGTGTCGTACATCCAGCAGCACCTGACCGCGCAGGAGAAGCTCGCGCTCGCCGCCTCGCCCTACCCGTCGACCCAGGCGCTGTTCGACGACGTCCTCGCTGCGGTCGTCGACGCCGGCATCCGGCAGGCGCACCCCGACGGCCTCGTGTTCGAGCAGGCGGCGTTCGAGCAGGTCCGCGACCGGGTGTCCGCGACCGTCGTCGACACGATGTTCACCGCGGTGTCCGAGGTCGCCGCGGTCCTCACCGCACACCGGAACGCCGAGCGGGCGATCAAGCAGGCGAACGCGATGACGCTCCTGGGCGCGCTGACGGACATGCGGCAGCAGCTCGAACGGCTCGTGTTCCCCGGGTTCGTCGCGGTCGCAGGCCTCGATCGGCTCCGACGGATCCGCGTGTACCTGCAGGGCATCGAGGCCCGGGTGCAGAAGCTCCTGCAGAACCCGGGGCGCGATGCCGCATGGATGCGCGAGGTCACCGTCGCCACGGACCGGTACACGGACGCCGGCGGCACGTTCCCACCGGCGGTCGGTGCCCACCCCGAGCTCGTGCACGCCCGGTGGATGCTCGAGGAGTTCCGGCTGAGTCTCTTCGCGCAGGAGCTCGGGACCGCTGAGACGGTGTCGCTGCAGCGGATCACGAAGACGCTGGCCGCCGCGCGCTGACCGGGCTAGCGTGGCCGCCATGATCGGCACCCTCGACGTCGTCGTCCTCGATTGCCCCGACCCCCGTGCCCTGGCGCGCTTCTACGTCGGGCTCCTCGGCGGCGAGATCGTCGCCTTCGACGAGGACTGGGCGGAGATCGCCCTCCCGTTCACCGACCACCGGCCGATCCTCGCGTTCCAGCAGGTGGCGGACTACCGCGCTCCGGAGTGGCCCGGGCAGGACGTCCCGCAGCAGAGCCACCTCGACGTGAAGGTCGACGACCTCGACGTGGGCGAGGCGGCCGTCCTGGCGATCGGCGCGACGGCGACGGGTTCGGGGACGGACACCTTCCGGGTGTACCTCGACCCGGCAGGGCACCCCTTCTGCCTCATCCGCCCGAACGACTGACCGGGTCGGTCGCGAGCCGGGCGTAGACGCAGAGGTCGTGGCGGACGCCGTCGATCGGGTACGCCTCTCGCAGGGTGCCCTCGAGGGTGAACCCGAGCCGTTCGGCAACAGCGCGGCTCGGCTGGTTGTCCGCAGCGGTCCGGATCTCGACACGGTGGACCCCGTCCGCGAACAGCTCCGCGACCAGCGCCCGGACGGCCCGGGTCATCACTCCGCGACCTCCCGCGCTCGACGCCAGCCAGTAGCCGACCTCGGCCTTCGCCGACGCGGGCGTGCACCGGGCGGCGAGCGCACCGACGACCGCCCCGTCGAGCACGATCGCCGTCGGGACACCGGAACCCTCGGCCCAGCCGGTGAGGCCCGGGGTGAGGTACGCACGGACGTCGTCGACCGTGAGACTCGGTCGAGCAAGCTCCTCCCACGGCCGCAGGTGGTCGAGGTCGTCCAGCACGAGGTCGCGGTAGGTCTCGGCCACGGAGTCGTCGGCGAGGACGAGCGTCACGTGCTCGTCGACGACGATCGGCAGCCGGACGGTCACGCTCCGGACTCCGACGGCGCCGTCGGTTCGGTGGCCGCCGTCGGCTCGGTGGCCAGACCGTCGACGACCTGGACGTGCGGTAGCCCCGCGAGGACGGCGCCGGGCAGGAACAGCTTCGCGCCACGGACTCCGGCGCCGATGACGACCTCGGGAGCGTGCTGCACGCGGGCGTCCACGAAGACCGGCCACGACGACGGGAGACCGATCGGGGTGATGCCGCCGTACTCCATCCCGGTCAGTTCGACGGCCTGGTCCATCGGGGCGAAGCTCGCCTTGCGGACGTCGAGGAGCTTCTTGACGACGCGGTTCACGTCGAGCCGGGTGTGCGCGAGCACGATGCACGCGGCGTAGCGGACGTCGTCCCCGCGCTTGCCCGCGACGACGATGCAGTTCGCGCCGCCTTCGACCGGGAAGCCGTAGGCCTCCGAGAACGCTGCCGTGTCCGCGAGGTCCGGGTCGATCGGGGCTGCTTCGATCCGCCCGAGGACGTCGGCGGGCAGCGCCACGAGGGCCTCGGCGACCGGGATCGCCAGCTGGCCGGAGGCGACGAGGGCCGGGACGCGCTGCAGTGTCGGCATGGCTCCACCCTAGGGACCGGGGCCAGACTGGCACCCATGACCGCGCTCCGCCCCGTCGACCTCGCCACCTGGCCCCGCCGCGAGCACTTCGAGCACTACCGCGACCGGGTGCCGTGCACGTGGGAGATGACGGTCGAGCTCGACGTCACCGACTTCGCGGAGACGGTCAGGCGGACCGACCGTCGCACGTACGCCTCACAGCTGTGGGCGATCGCGTCGGTGGTGAACCGGCACGCCGAGTTCCGCATGCAGCTCCTCGAGGACGGCTCCCCCGCGGTCTGGGACGTCGTGCACCCGATGTTCACTGTGTTCCACCCGGACACCGAGACGTTCTCCGTGTTGTTCGTGCCGTACGACGACGACCCGGCACGGTTCCACGAGGCCGCCGTCACGACGATGGAGCGGTACCGGGACGACCACCGGATGTTCCCCCAGGTGGACCGTCCGGAGAACGTGTTCGACGTCTCGACGTTGCCCGGGGCGTCCTTCACCGGGTTCGCGCTGCACGTCAAGGACGGCTTCGACCACCTGCTGCCGATCTTCACGATCGGCCGGTACCGGTACGTCGAGGGGCGGACCCTCATGCCGATCGCGGTGCAGGTCAACCACGCGGCCGTGGACGGGTTCCACGGGTCGCGCCTGTTCGCCGAGCTCCAGACGACCTTCGCCGAGGCCGGCTGGCTCCGCGGCTGAGGGCCGAGCAGCAGCACCGGCGCACGGGTGCAGGCCGACGCGCCACGCGCCTCCCGTCCGGACGTCGCGCCGACCGGCCGTTGCCCGGCGCGCCGTCCGGGCGTCGCGTCGACCGGCCGTTGCCCCGGCGCGCCGACGTGCCGACGGGCCGACACGCCTCCGGGCCGACGCGCCCGCGGTCGCGAAACCCCGTCGGCAGCGCATCGTCCGGTCACGAGACGTCGCTCCACGTCGCCGCGCGCGACAGTACGTGACCGGCCCCGGACAACCGCGCGGGGAGTCGTGACCGCCCTCGCATCACCAAGAGCGGCCCACATCACCGAGACACGACCCGCATCACCGAGACGCGGACCGCACCAGCGAGCAGCAGCCGCCGCTCAGGCCCGCTCGTCGATCGACCGCGCTCCCGGCACGGGCGGCGCCGGGTCGTCGGCGGCCTCGGCGTCGTCCGCCCGAGCCCACTTCACCGTCCACCGCACCAGCGGCTGCACCCGCTCCCAGGCGTCGACGATGTCCGAGAGCGGACTCGTGAGGGGCAGGTGCGTGAGCGCTGCGTAGTGCTGCATCCGGAGCAGGTCGATGCGCGGGTGGTCGGCGTCGTAGCCGCGCGGGGCGGTCTTGAGCGGCGGACCGGCGAGCTCGAACCCGGCGTCGACGAGGTCGTCGAGCACCCGCTGCAGCGCGGCGGCGGCCTGCGGGTGCTCGTCGATCGCGGTGCGCGCGGCGGTGAGCTGGGCACGGGAGGGGGTGTAGAGCCCGCCGCCGGCCTGGATACCGTCCGCACCGGCGCTGAGGTAGACCCCGCCCGCGGTCAGGCCGGTGTCCTCCCGGTAGGGCCGCTTGTCCGGGGTGAACCGGAGATCCCGGTGTTGCCGGAGCACGCGTCCGGAACCGTAGCGCTGTTCGGCTTCCTCGAGCAGGGACTCCATCGGCGCCTCGACGTGGCGCTCCCACTCCTCGCGGTGGTCCTCGAACCAGGACTTCTCGTTGTGCTCGGCGAGTCCGCGGAAGAACGTGGCGAGCGCTGGGGTGAAGGGCCGGTCGGTCATGCCGGCCAGTGAACCGCCGCCGGCTGCGTCCGACCTCGCCTCCCGGGGTACGCGGGCGCCCACCGCCCGGGCAGCCGTTCGGAGGACCGTTAACCGATGCACCATGACGAATCCACGCCACCGACCGACTTCACCGCCCTGGCGGTCTCCCGCGCCCTCGACAACGTCGCCGACGGCGGCAAGCCCTTCGCCTGTCTCATCGTCCGTGACGGCGAGGTCGTCGTCGAGGCCGTGAACCACGTCGCCCAGACCGGCGACCCCACCGCCCACGCCGAGATCCGCGCGATCCGCGCCGCGGCCGAGCAGGGCATCACCGACCTCGGCGGGTACGAGGTCGTCGTCACCGCGTACCCGTGCCCGATGTGTCTCGGCGCCCTCTACTACGCACAGCCCGACCGCGTGGTCTACGCGGCCTCGCGGGAGCAGGAGGGCGAACACTACGAGGACGGCAACCGCCTGATGACCCTCGCGACCTTCTACGACGAGTACGCCAAGCCCGTCGAGGAGCGCGCGCTGCGCGCCGAGCAGGGCAGCGTCGAGGACCCGACCGCGCCGTTCCGCGCATGGAGCGCCCGGCACGCGGACTGACGCTCCGGACGCGACCGTGTGACGGTCTGGAGGCTCGGGGCGGGCTCGCACCGTGCCTCCCGTCCGGCGGTGCCAAGGTGGGTCCATGACCTCCGAGCAGCACGCGCGCTCCTTCGGCAGCGCGGTCGACGCCTACGAGCACGGGCGGCCGGGGTACCCGGCCGCAGTGGCCGACTGGCTGGTCCCGACGGGTGCGGAGCGACTCGTCGACGTGGGTGCGGGCACCGGCAAGTTCACCCGCACGCTGCTCGGACGCGGCGCCGAGGTGGTCGCCGTCGAGCCGGACCCGGCGATGCGGGCGCGTCTGGCCGCGCTGCTGCCCGACGTCCGCGCGGTGGACGGCACGGGCGAGGCGATGCCCCTGCCGGACCGCACGGCGGACGCGGTGACCTTCGCGCAGTCGTGGCACTGGGTCGACCCGGAGGGCGGTGTCGCGGAGGCGACCCGGGTCCTCCGTCCCGGTGGTGTGCTCGGACTGGTCTGGAACGTGCGGGACGAGTCCTCGGACTGGGCGCAGCGGCTCGGGGACGTCATCACCCGGCCCGAGGCCCAGCGGATGGCGTACGACGACGAGTCGGCCGTCGGAGGCCCGTTCCGCACCCGGGAGCACCGCGTGTTCGAGTGGGTGCACGAACAGGACCGGTCGGCGTTCCTCGACATGGTCCTGTCGCGCAGCTACGTCATCGTGTTGCCGGACGCCGAACGGGCCGAGCTGCGCCGGGCCGTCGAGGAGCTGCTCGACAGCCACCCGGAGACCGCCGGCAACGAGACCGTCCGGGTGCCGTACCGCACGCACGTGCACCGCTACGGGCTCCGGACGTAGCGAGGCCGACCCGGGCGGTACGCTCGGACGATGCGCGCGACCGTGCGGGAGGTGGCCGCCCTCGCCGGGGTGTCACCGAAGACCGTCTCCAACGTCGTCAACGGTGGGGTTCCCGTACGTCCGGCGACCCGTGCGCGCGTGGAGCAGGCGGTCGCCGAGCTCGGGTACGTCCCGAACCTCTCCGCGCGTGGGCTGCGGAACGGCCGCTCCGGCGTCATCGCGCTGACGCTGCCGGAGATGCGGAACCCCTACGCCGCCGAGCTCACCGAGTGGTTCGTCGAACTCGCGCGCGACCACGGCTGGGTGGTGCAGCTCGACCAGACCGCGAACGACCCGGACCGCGAGCGCGACCTCGTGTCCCGGGCGCGGGCGCACCTCGTCGACGGCCTCGTCCTCAACCCGGTCACCCTGAGCGCGAGCGTGCTGGCGTCGACCGAGGGCCTCCCGCCGACCGTCGTGATCGGGGAGGTCGAGCCCGAGCACGTCGACCAGGTGCACGTGGCGAGCCGTGCCGCGGCCGAGGAGGCGACGGCGTACCTCATCGCGTCCGGACACCGGCGGATCGCGATCGTCGGTGCCGCTGCGGAGGTCCGTGCGACCGCGACGAGCGAGCTCCGGGAACGCGGGTACGGCGACGCACTCGAGGCCGCGGGGCTGCCGGTCGAAGCGGCGCTCCGCGTGCCCCTCGACGACTGGTCCACGGCGACCGCGGCCCGGACGTTCGCCGCCTGGCTGGACCGCCACGACCTGCCCGACGCGGTGTTCGCGTTCACCGACTCGATCGCGTTCGGCGTGCTGCACGTGCTCGCGGCGCGTGGTGTCCGCGTGCCGGAGGACGTCAGCGTCATGGGGTTCGACGACATCGCCGCGGCGGCGTTCGCGATCCCCGCGCTCACGACGGTGGCGTTCGACCGCAAGACCCTGGCGGGGGCGGCGCTGCGGCTGCTCGCCCGGCGGATCGACGACCGGTCGGCACCGCCGGAGACGTTCGTGGTTCCGCACGAGATCGTCGAGCGCGCGAGCGTCGCCCCACGCTGACGGCCGCTGACCGGTCGCTGACGGCCGCTGACCGGTCGCTGACCGGTCGCGGGACCGGTCGCTGACCGGTCGCGGGACCGGTCGCTGGTCGGTCGCGGGACCGGAGCCGCGTACGCTCCGCCGCATGACGAGCGACGACGCGACGATGCCGACCTTCGTGGCCACCGTGCTGCAGTCCCCGGAACCCCTGCGGCTCGCCCGGTTCTCCGGCGCGCTCACGGGCTGGACCGTGCCCGAGGACGACCCGACCTGGGCGCGGGTGTGGCCGGCGGACGGGGCCGGGCTGTCGGTGCAGTACGACCCCGAGTACGTCGCCCCGGTGTGGCCGAGCGAGTCCGGCACGCAGAACATGCAGCTGCACCTGGACTTCCAGGTGGAGGACCTGCCCGGCGCCGTCGAGCGTGCCGTCGGCCTCGGTGCGCGCGAGGCTGCGTACCAGCCGCAGGACGACGTGCGGGTGCTGCTCGATCTCGACGGACACCCGTTCTGCCTGTTCCTGCCCGGCGTCTGACGCGCCACCGTGCCGACGCGCCACCGTGTCGGCGCGCCACCGTGTCGGCGCGCCACCGTGTCGGCGCGCCACCGTGCCGGCGCGCCACCGTGCCACCGTGCCGACGCGCCGCCGCGCCAACGCGCCGCCGCGTGGCCGGCCCGGGCGGCCAGGGCGGCTCAGTCCGTCGCGGCGAGCACGGCCTCACGCGTCCGCGGGTCGCCGAGGATCCGGAAGTGTCCACCGACCGGGAGCCGGACGTTGGTGGCCCCGGGGAGCTCGCTGCCCTCCGGGATGAGCGTGTCGAAGACGCCGTACACGGACGTGATCCGCGCGTTCACCTCGAGCTCCCGCCCCATCGCGGCGAGCACCGGGTCCGCGGCGCGGAACGCCCGGAGGTGCGGCACCGGCGCCAACCGGGCGAGCGAGGACCCGCCGAACGGCGTCGAGACGGCGACCATCCGGTCGATGCGGCGGTCGGGGTCGAGCGACGCCATCGCGTACTTCCCGATCAGCCCGCCCTTGCTGTGCGTGACGAGCAGCACCCCGCGGAGGTCGTGCTCGTCGAGGTGTGCCACGACCTCCCGTGCGGACGCCGGCACCGGGCGCACGTTGTGGCGCAGGACGGGCAGGACGTGCACGGGGTGTCCACGGTCGTGCAGCGCGTCCATGAGCGGCCGCATGAAGTGCCACGTCTCGTACACCCCGGGGATCACCACGACGGGTGGCCGGTCGCCGTCGCGGTAGTCGTCCGCCGTGGTCGGACCGAGGCTCTGCACCTGCCAGCGCACCGCGTAGAGCCAGTCCCGCGCGGCCCACGCTGCGCGTGTGGCCAGTCCGACGGGAGGCACGGCGCCCGCGGTCGACGTCGGTCCGGCTCCCGGGGTGGTCGCGTCGGTCACCGCGTCCCCTCCGCTCCCCCGAGGCGTTCCAGGGTCTCGACGCGACGGAACTCGGTCACGAGGTCGGCGAACGCGACGGGCTGGTGTTCCTGGACGTGGTGGCCGCCGGGGAGTTCGACGAGTGCGCCCCGGTCGGCGTGCGCGGCGACCCGGGCAGACCACCCGTGGCGGGCGATCGGGTCCCGCGTGCCACGGACGACGAGGGCCGGGACCGCGAGGGCGGCGACGCGCTCGAGCATCGGGTAGCGGAGCATCGGGTCGAGCTCCCGGAGGTACTGGCGCACGCTGCGGAGGTAGTCGGTCAGCACGACGGCGTTCATCCGCGGTCCCTCGACGAGGCAGTCCCGGCCGAGGCAGAGCGCCTGGTGCGGGAGCGTGCGGCGGCGGTCGTCCACCACCGGCCCGACGAGCACGACGGAGGACACGACGTCCGGGTGACGGAGCGCAGCCTCGACGGCGACCTGCGTCCCCATCGACTGCCCGGCGACGACCAGCTCCCCCGCTCCCCGCGACCGCACGGCCTCGACCACGAGGTCGGCGAGGACCTCCGCGTCGAGCGCACGACCGGCGGCCGGCAGCCCGCCGAAGCCCGGCAGGTCCACCGACACGGTGCGGTGGACCCGGGCGAGGGCGCGCTGCGAGCGGTCGAACGAGCGGTGCGACATGCCGATGCCGTGCACGAGGACCACGGTCGGCGCGACCGGGTCGTGCAACCGCCCGGCGGGGGCCAGCGTCCGGAGCCGCACGGGCAGCCCACCGACCGACACCGTCTCGACCCGCGCACGCACGGGATGGACGCTACCCGCGGCTCCACAGTGCGGCTCCAGCCTCGTCATCACCCACGCATAGCCACGCGGTGTGCACTCGTCCCCATGAACGACACCACCCCGACGACCCCGTCGACCACGGCGCACCTGCCGACGCAGCAGGCAGCGCAGCCGCCGGCGCAGTACCCCGCCGCTCCGGGCGGCTGGGGTGCCGCCCCCGCCGCGGCCCCGAGCGGCTGGGACGACGCACCGGCCGCGGACCACACCCCCGCCACGGACCCCTCCGCCGCCGGTGGCCGCGGGGCTGCCGCGGACCCGTACGCCGCCGAGTGGAACACCGCGCAGCAGACGCCGACGCCCTGGTACGGCACGGCTGCCGGCCCCGGCGCGACGAAGCCCCGTCCGCCGTGGTTCTGGCCGGTCGTGGCCGGCGCGGTCGGGGTCGCCGCGCTCCTCGCGGGCGGCGGCATCGGGTACGCGATCGGCCACGGCATCAGCGGCCAGCAGACCCAGGGCACCTCGCAGTTCCCCGGCCGCGGCTCGAACGGCTTCCCCGGGTACGGCAGCGGCTCCGGCCAGTACCCCGGCGGCAGCACCCAGGGCGGGACCGGCACCCAGGGCGGGACCGGCACCGACGGCGGGTCTGGTAGCTGAGCCGCAGTCCCGCTACGCTCCGGCCATGCGGAAGGTCACCTCGGGTCTCCTCACCTCGGTCGACGGCGTCGTCGACGAGCCCTACAAGTTCCAGCACGACAGCTTCGACGAGGAACTCGGCGCGGGCATGACGGCGTTCATGTCCCGCACCGACACCGTGCTGCTCGGCCGGAACAGCTACCTGGAGTGGGCGGAGTGGTGGCCGGCGCACGCCGACGACCCGTTCGGCCAGTGGATCAACCCGATGCCGAAGTACGTGGCCTCGACCAGCCTCGTGGACGACCTGGCGTGGGAGAACAGCACCAGGATCACCGGCGACCTCGACGACTTCGTCCGCGACCTCAAGCAGCAGGACGGCGGCGACATCGCGGTCACGGGCAGCATCTCGGTCGTCCGACACCTGCTCTTCGCCGGGCTGCTCGACGAACTCCAGCTCATGATCCACCCCGTGATCGCCGGACCCGGTCGGCGGCTCTTCGAGACGACCGACCCGCCCACGCGGCTGACGCTGGTCAGCAGCACCGTGACGAGCAAGGGGAACGTCCTGAACACCTACGCGCGGCGAGACGCCTGACGGGGTCGACCCGCGCCTCCAGGCCGTGACGGTCAGCGGAGGGTGCGGAGCGCGCGTACCCTCGGAGGCGACCATCCGCCGTCCGAGGAAACCAGGGAGCACATGCCGCAGGACACCCGCCCACACGTCGTCATCGTCGGTGGAGGCTTCGCCGGCATCGCGGCCATGCGGGAGCTCGCGGACACCGACGTCCGGGTCACGCTCGTCGACCGCCACGTCTACAACATGTTCCAGCCCCTCATGTACCAGGTGGCGACCGGCGGGCTGAACGCCGGGGACGTGACGTACTTCCTGCGCAGCCTCCGGGCGAAGCAGTCCAACGCGGACTTCCGGCACGGCCTGCTCACGGGCATCCGTACCGACGAGCGCATCGCCGAGATGAGCGACGGGGAGCACCTGCACTACGACTGGCTCGTCCTCGCGAACGGCGTGAACACGAGCTACTTCGGCACCCCCGGCGCGTACGAGTACGCGTACTCGATGTACTCGCGGTCCCAGGCCCTGCGGATCCGGGACGAGCTGTTCACCCGGCTCGAGGAAGCAGCAGCCAACCAGGGCCCGGACGAGATCAAGATCGTGATCGTCGGCGGCGGGGCGACCGGCGTCGAGATGGCCGGCGCGCTCGCCGAGCTGCGGGACCAGGCGCTCGTCGGCGCCTACCCCGAGATCGAACGCGGCAACATCTCGATCACGCTCGTGCACCGGAGCGGGGAGCTCCTCAAGCCGTTCGCGCCCCGCCTGCGCCGGTACGCCGCGCGGATCCTCCGGAAGCGCGGGGTCGTGCTGCGGCTGAACACCGGCGTCGCCGAGGTCCGGCCGGACGGCGTCGTGACCGCCGACGGCGAGTTCATCCCGGCCTCGCAGGTCATCTGGGCCACCGGCGTCGCCGCACACAAGGAGGTCTCGGGCTGGGGCCTGCCGCAGACCCACGGCGGACGCATCCAGGTGAACGACGACCTCAGCGTGAAGGGGGTCGACCGGATCTTCTCCGCCGGCGACATCGCTGCGCAGGACGACGCGCTCGCCCAGCTCGCGCAGCCCGCGCTGCAGGGCGGTCGGCACGTGGCGAAGCAGATCAAGCGCCTGCTCCACGGGAAGTCGACCGAGCACTTCACGTACTTCGACAAGGGCACGATGGCGACGATCGGCACGAACGCCGCGGTCGCCCAGCTCCGCGGCGGGATCACGATGGTCGGCCCCGTGGCGTGGGCCGCGTGGGTGGCCGTGCACATCGCGTCGCTGCTCGGCAACGGCAACCGGCTGTCGACGCTGTCGCACTTCTTCGTGCGGTACCTGTGGTTCATGCGGAAGCGGGCGATCCCGATCGTCGGCGACGTCCGGCCCGTGCGGCCGAACGGGGACCGCGAGCCCGAGCCCTGGCAGATGCAGAAGGCCGAGTAGGCGGGCGCGGCGGGCGCGGTGTCGGCCGGTCGGCGTTGGCCGTCGCTGGCCGTCGCTGGCCGTCGCTGGCCGTCGCTGGCCGTCGCGATACGACCCTGCCGCTGTCGTACGACAGCGGCAGGGTCGTTCCGTGCCCGCCGGGACGGCCCGCGCGTGCAACTGACGACAGGGCCGTCGTCGTACGACGACGGCCCTGACGTCCCGCAGCGGCGCACCCGCCCGACGGTCCGCCAGCGGCGCGACCCCACACCGGACGGGAGGCACGGTGCCGACCCGCCCCGCGCCTCCCGTCCGGGCAGGACGACTTCCTCGCCATGTTCGCCGTGCCGATCGAACGGGCCCCGGCCGACACCGCCCCGTTCGACCTGGTGCGCTCGGCACTCCACGCCGCGGGCACGTACTTCGACCGTGACGAGCGACCGTTCTCGCGGGCCCGACAGACGATCATCGAGGCCGACCCCGCCCTCCAGGAACGGGAACTCGGCAAGCTCGCGACCCTGAAGATCCACCTGGGTGCCCTGCTACGCGACCGCGGCGTGCCCGAACCCGCCGCGACGATCGCGGCCGAGACCGCCGTGACGGTCTTCCACCTGACGTTCCAGCGGTGGATCGCGCCGGGCGAGGAGCGCTCGTTCGAGGACATCGCCGCCGAGCGGCTCGACGCCCTGGCATCCCTCGTGCACCCCGTTCGTTGAGCGTCCTCATACCTCGGGCGAGCATCCTGTAACGATCAGGTCACGGTCCGCGCGCGGTCCGGGCAGCAGAACGATCTCGCAGGAGGCGACGTGGCGACCACCACGATCTCGCCGGAGCGGACCCGCAGCACCTCCGCACCGGCCAGCACCGACGGCAGCCACGTAGGCACCGAGCAGCGCGGCATGCGTGGCGGCGGCACGACCCCACCGCCGCCGCTGACGAACCGCGCCCCGGCGCTCGACGGCCTCCGCACGATCGCGATCCTCGCCGTGATCCTCTACCACCTGCACGTCGCCCACTTCGACGGGGGCTTCATCGGTGTGACGGTGTTCTTCGTGCTCTCCGGCTTCCTCATCACGACGCTGCTGCTCGGCGAGCACCGGAACACCGGACGCATCCGCCTCGGCGCGTTCTGGGGCAAGCGCGTGCTGCGGCTCTACCCGGCGCTCATCGCGTTCGTGCTCGTGGGCCTCGCGCTCTGGAACTGGGTCGGCGACTACAAGGGCGCCACGTTCTCCGCGGGTGAGGCCGCGTTCATCGCGCTGAGCTACACGGGCAACCTGTTCCGTTCGTTCTGGGACACCACGCAGGGCGTCTTCGCGCACACGTGGAGCCTGTCGATGGAGGAGCAGTTCTACCTCGTCTGGCCGCCCGTGCTCGTGCTCCTCTTCGCGATCCGCTCGCGTCGCCGCTGGCTGATGGCCGGCCTCGGTGTCGTCATCGTCGGCGCGGCCGTCGCGTCGTACCTGAGCTACGAGAAGCCGAACGGCGGCGCGACACCCGACGTGTACTTCTCCCCCGTCCTCGGTGTCGTCCCCCTGGCCACCGGCTGCCTCCTCGCCCTGCTGCTCGACGACGGGCGGGTCCGCCGCGTCGCCGCGGGCATCGCCGGACGCGTCGCCACGTGGGCCGGTCTCGCGCTCCTCGTCGGCATCCTCCTCTGGATCGACGGCGACTGGACGCAGCACGCGTCGACCTTCGGCGTGGTCCTCCCGGTGACCGGCCTCGTGTCGGCCGTGCTGATCGGCGGGCTCGTGTCCGTCCGCACCCCGGTGTCGGCGACGCTCGCGTGGACGCCGGTGTCGTGGTTCGGCCGACGCGTGTCGTACTCGGCGTACCTCTGGCACCCGCTCGTCATCGCGCTCCTCGGCACCTTCGCGGTCGGCGCGTGGGGCAACGTCTGGCTCGTCGGCGCAGCACTCCTCGTGGCGGTCGGTGCCGCCTACGCCGTCGAGGTCCCGGTCGAGAAGGCCCGGAAGCGCATCCGCGAGGCCAAGCGGCTCGTCGCCGCCGACCGCGCCGCGCGCGAGCACGCGACGACCTAGGGACCGCACAGCGGCCGTCGGCCGTGACCGCGCACCGGACGGGAGGCCCGTGGCGGACCCGCCACGGGCCTCCCGTCCGTGTCGTGGTTGCGTCCGCGTCGCGGTTGCGTCCGGGTCGCGCGCGTTCCGCTGACCCGGTGCCCGCGGGGTCGACGATCCGTAGGCTCGCACCGTGACCACGGAGCGTGTCGACGTCCTCGTCGTCGGCGGCGGCCCCGTCGGCCTGTTCGTCGCGGCCCTGCTCGCCGACCGCGGGCTCGACGTCGTGGTCTGGGAACGCCGGACGGACCAGCCGAACGGATCGCGGGCGATCGGCATCCACCCGCCGTCCCTCGACGCCTTCGCGGCGATCGGCCTCGACCGGGCGGTCCTCGCGGAGGCCGTGCTCGTCCGGACGGGAGTCGCCCGGAGTCGCGGCCGGGTCCTCGGCTCGCTGTCCTTCGCCGGTGCGTCCCCCACGCACCCGTACGTGGCGACGCTCGACCAGCACCGCACGGAGGCACTGCTCCGCGACCGCCTGCCGACCGGGGTGCTGCGGACCGGCACGGAGCTGACCGGGCTGCGACAGGACGCGTCGGGCGTGCTCGCCGTGGGCACGGACGCGGACGGCAGCGCACGGTCTGTCGAGGCCGGGTTCGTCATCGGAGCCGACGGCGGCCGGAGCGTCGTCCGGTCGCTGCTCGGGATCGCGACGCACGGCCGGGACTACCGCCACCGGTACGTCATGGGCGACTTCGCCGATCCGGAGGACCCCACCGCACGATCGGCGGCGCTCGTCGACGTCGGGCCGGACGGGGTCGTCGAGTCGTTCCCGCTGCCGGGAGGACGACGGCGGTACGTGGCGTTCGTCCCGGCAGCGGACGGCGACGCCGTGGAGTGGTCGCCCGCCGACGCACTCGCGGCCCGACTCGCCACGATCGTCACCGAGCGGACCGGGGCGACGCCGGACCCGGCGACCTGCACGATGACGAGCGCGTTCGGGGTCCGCCGTCGCGAGGCGGCGCGGACCGGGGTCGGACGCGTCGTGCTCGTCGGGGACGCGGCGCACGAGATCAGTCCGATCGGCGGTCAGGGGATGAACCTCGGGTGGCTCGACGCGGTCGGGCTCGTCCCCGTCCTCGCGGACGCGCTGGCCGGCGGACGAGGGACCCAGGGGTCGCGGACGGCATGGGCACGGCACCGTGTGGCAGCGGCACGGCGGGCGGCCCGGCAGGCGGAGGTCAACATGGCGCTCGGCCTCCCGGCCGGGCGGCTCGCGTCGGCCGGCCGGGAGACGTTGCTCCGGACAGCGTTGGCGCTCCCCACGGCATCGGCGCTCGCGCGGCTCTACGCGATGCGGTGGGCCTGAGCGGCTGCTCGCGGTGCGGGGCCGGGGCCACGAGCGGGGCCGGAGCCGCTGGTGCGGCCGGCGCGACCGCGACTGGCGCGACCCGGGCGGCCGGCGCGACCAGGGCGGCCCGCGCGACCGTGACCGGCGCGGCCCGCGCGACCGCCGCTCCCTCGGGTCATGCGACGAGCCGGGTGCCCGCGACGGCGAGCTCGACGACGAGCACGAGCGATGCCGCGATGACGAGCCGGAAGAGCGTCCGGGTGGGACGACCGGCGAACACGAGCCGCACGCCGACCACAGCCGACACCGCCACGACGACCGTCCCCGCCACGGCCAGCACGACCGCGGACCCGCGTGCAGGACCTGGCCCGCCGAGCTGCCCGCCGAGCACGAGCGCCGCCGCGACGACGAGCGCCCCGAAGGCGAGGACCCCGGCCCCGCGCAGCCCCAGTCGGTGCGGGAAGCCCCGGACACCGGTCGCCGCGTCGTCGAGGAGGTCCGGCAGGACGTTCGTGCAGTGGATCGCGACGCCGAACACCGCGCCGGTCGCGATCGCCCACCACGCCGGCCACCACCCCGCACCCCCGGCCGACACCGCGACGACGGGCAGCAGCCCGAACGCGACGACGAACGGCACCACCGACCACACCGTCCGCTTCAGTCCCGCGTCGTACGCCCACCCGGCGCCGACGAGCACCACGTGCGCGATGCCGGCGACCGGTCCGAGCGGGACCGACAGGGCGACGGCCGCCGCCGCGGTGACCAGCGCCGCGCACCGGACGGTGCCGACGGCGATCCGCCCCTGCGCGACCGGCTTGTCCGTGCGGCCGACGGCACGGTCGCGGTCGGCGTCGATCCAGTCGTTGGCGAGTCCGATCGAGAGCTGCCCGACGACGACGGCGAGCGCGACGAGGACGACGAGCCACACCGGGTGCCCGACGGCCGCGGCGATCACGGTCGCGAGGACCGTCACCGTCACGGTCGGGCCGGGGTGCGACGACGCGAACAGCAGCCGCGCGGTCGAGGGGTGGCTCACCCCGCCGAGCGTACCGAGGGTCGACTGCGCGCCGCGCTACGACGACCGCGGAGCGCCCCGGACGCGAGCGCGATCCCGAGCAGGACGACGAGCCCGCCGACCGGTTCGTTCCACCGCAGCGGCTCGCCGAGCACGACGACCCCGAGCGCCACGCCGACGACCGGCGTCAGGTAGGTCACCGTCGAGGCCCGACCGGCGCCCCACGCCCCGACCAGTCGGGTGTTCCACGCGTAGGCGAGCCCGGTGCCCACCGCGCCGAGCGCGACCATCGCGGCCACGATCCTCCAGTCCAGCCGCACCGGACCGGTCGCGATGACCGGCGCGACCAGGAGCATGAGGACGGCGGCCAGCGTCAGCTGGACGGTGGCCACGGTCGTCGGGTCCTGTCCGCTGCCCACACCGAACCGGCGCAGCCAGGCGAGCCCGATGCCGTAGGACGCGGTCATGCCCAGCAGTGCGACCTGGCCGGGGACGGTGGCGAGGACGGCCGGGTCGCCGACGAGGTCCCACGGCCCGACGAGCACGAGGACGCCCACGATCCCGAGCGCGACGCCACCGAGCTGCCGACGGCTGAGGCGTTCCGACGGCACGAGGACCGCGAGGGCGAGGAGCGTCATGATCGGGGTCGTCGCGTTGTAGATGCTCGCGAGACCCGACGGCACCGTCTGCTCCGCCCAGGCCATGAGCGAGGACGGCACCGCGTTGAGGAACACCGCCACGACGAGCAGGTGTCCCCAGACCCGCGGCTCGCGGGGCCACTCCCGACGCGTCACGAGCAGCACCACGACGAGCGTCACCGCGCCGAGGACTGTGCGGACGGTGGCGACCTGCTGCGGCGCGAGACCCTCGAGTCCGATCTTCGCGAAGAAGAAGCTCGAGCCCCAGGTGAGGGCGACCAGGACGTAGAGGAGGGCGTTCACGAGGGCTAGCATCGACCACCACCGCACATGTGTCGAACGCATGTGCCTCATGCCGACATGAGGAGGACACATGACCGTCTCGATCCCCCAACTCCGGGCGTTCACCGCCACGGTCGACGCCGGTTCGTTCACCGGCGCGGCGGCCGTGCTCGGGATCGGGCAGTCCGCGGTGTCCCACGCGGTCGCGGGGCTCGAGCGCGAGGTCGGTGGCGCCGTCGTGCACCGGGGTGGCTCCGCCACCGCCACCCCGCTCGGGGAACGCCTGCTCGCGCACGCCCGCAGCGCGGTCGCCTCGATCGACGCCCTGGAGGCCGTGGTCACCCCCGCCACGGCGCGCGGCACCGTGCGACTCGCGGCGGTCCCCACCGTGTGCCAGGGGCTGCTCCCGCGGCTCCGCGAGCTCTGGGCCGTGACGCTGCCGGACGTCGACGTCCAGGTCTACGAGGGCGACGACGACGAGATGCCGGAGTGGCTCGAGGGCGGCACCGTCGACGCCGCCGTGCTCGTGGACCCGACGCCGGTGCCGACCGGGGCGGTCGTCGTCGCCCGGGACGAGATGGCCGCGGTCGTCCGGCGCGACCACCCGCTCGCGAGCCAGGAGGCGCTCACGCTCGACGACCTGCACGAGGACGGACTGGTCGCCGGCGGCGGCGGGTGCGAGGTGCAGATCCAGCGGCTGCACGAGCTCGACGGCCAGCCCTTCCGATGGGCACACCGCGTGCGCGAGATGAACACGATGTTCGGGATGATCCAGCGCGGCGAGGGCGTCTCGATCGTCCCGACCCTCGGGCGTGGGATGCTGCCGGACGACCTCGTGATGCTGCCGCTCGAACGACGGTTGACCCGGACGCTCGTGCTGAGCGGGCCGTCCTCGCGGCCGTGGCACCCGTTGGCGCAGGCGCTCGTCGACGCGGTGGGGTGACCGGGAGCACAGCCCGCGCGCTGTGACCGGAACCACGGTCGAGCGGCAGGATGGACCGATGGCCGAGACGTTCGTGAAGACCTTCACCGACCCCGACGAGGCGACCGCCGAGGCCGCCGGGCTCGCGTGGCTCGCCGAGGCCGAGGTCACCGGCGGCACCCGCACCGCCCGCGTCCTCGCGCACCCGGAGCCGCGGGTGCTGCACCTCGAGCAGATCAGCGACGGCGCCCCGACGACCGCGCAGGCCGAGCGCTTCGGCCGCTCGCTCGCCCACACGCACGCGGCCGGTGCGGCGCACTGGGGTGCACCCTCGCCGGGGTTCCCGTCCCCGGGCGCGCTGCGGATGGGACGGTCGCGGACCGCGTTCGTGTCGGCGGCGGACGCGCCCGACACCTGGGGCGAGTTCTTCGCGGAGTACCGGATCCGCGACTACGTGCACCGGATCGTCGACGCGGGCGGCTTCGACGGGTCCGAGGCGGCGGTCTTCGAGCGTGTGGCCGAGCGGCTCGAGGACGGCGAGTTCGGCTCGCCACAGCCCGGACTCGTCGGGGACGGCCCCGCGCGGCTGCACGGGGACCTCTGGGCGGGGAACGTCCTGTGGCCGACGCCCGGGCAGCCGGTGGACGGGACGACCCCGACCGGCGCGGTGCTCATCGACGCGAACCCGCACGGCGGACACGCGGAGACGGACCTGGCGCTGCTCGGACTCTTCGGGCTGCCGCGGCTCGAGACCGTCCTCGCGGCCTACGACGAGGAGTCGCCGCTCGCGGACGGCTGGCAGGAGCGGGTCGAGCTCCACCAGCTCGCGCCGCTGCTGCTGCACGTGTTCCTGTTCGGCGGCTCGTACACGGGCGCCGCGCTCCGGGCGGCCCGCCGGTACGCCTGACCGGACCTCGCAGCGGGGCTGCCGCGCGCACAACCAAAGTCGGCTCGCACCACGGAAGATCGCGGTGCGGATCGACTTTGGTTGTGCGACACCGCGTCGCCCGCGCCGGTCCGCGTTCGGCGCGCCCGCCCGACCTCGCGGCGGAGGTCTTAGGGAGCACCAAGGCAGCGCATCGGTCCGTTCGGGGAACGCCCGGGAACCTCATCGTCATGACCACGTTCCCGACCCCCGTGACCGACCGTCGCGAGCGCGCACACCCGGAGGGGGCCACCGCCTCCCGGGACCGCCGCCCGCCCCTCGCCCGACTCTTCCTGGGCGAGCGCGAGGACGCCCGCTGGCTCCGGCCGGCGTTCTGGGCGCTCCTCGCCCTGACCGCCGTCGTGTACCTCTGGGACCTCAGCATCTCCGGGTACGCGAACAGCTTCTACGCCGCCGCTGTGCAGGCCGGCACGAAGTCGTGGGAGGCGTTCTTCTTCGGCTCCCTCGACTCGTCGAACTTCATCACGGTCGACAAGCCGCCGGCCTCGCTGTGGGTGATGGTGCTGTCCGCGCGGCTGTTCGGCTTCTCGTCGTTCAGCCTGCTCCTGCCCCAGGCGCTCATGGCCGTCGGGTCGGTCGCGCTCGTGTGGGGCACCGTCCGCCGCACCCTCGCCCGGCTCGGCGCCACGACCGCGAACGTCGGAGCGCTGCTGGCGGGCTTCGTCGTGGCGGCCACCCCGGCGGCCGCGCTCATGTTCCGCTTCGACAACCCGGACGCGCTGCTCGTGCTGCTCATGACCGCCGGTGCGTACTGCACCGTGCGGGCGCTCCCGCGCGGCAGCTGGAAGTGGATCGCGCTCGCAGGGGTCGCCCTCGGGTTCGCGTTCCTGACGAAGATGCTGCAGGGACTCCTCGTCCTGCCGGCGTTCGGCCTCGTGTACCTCGTCGCCGCGCGGACGAGCTGGGGGAAGCGGGCGATCGGCCTCGGCATCGCGGCGGTGTCGCTCGTGGTCTCCGCCGGGTGGTGGGTCGTCGCCGTGTGGCTCTGGCCCGCGGAGTCGCGCCCGTACATCGGCGGCTCGACGAACAACACCGTGCTCGACCTCGTGTTCGGCTACAACGGCCTCGGCCGGATCTTCGGCGGCTCGGGCAACGGCGGCGGCGGGATGGGCGGCGGGACCGCCGGGTCGTCGTTCGGCGGCTCGACCGGACTGGACCGGCTCTTCTCCTCCGAGATGGGCCTCGAGATCTCGTGGCTCCTGCCCGCGGCGCTGCTCGCGCTCGTCCTCGGCCTCGTGCTCGTCGGACGCCGGCACCTCGGCGACCCGGTCCGTGTCGGCCTCGTGCTGTGGGGCGGGTGGCTCGTCGTCACCGGGCTCGTCTTCTCGTACATGTCCGGCACGATCCACCCGTACTACACGGTCGCCCTCGCCCCGGCGATCGCGGGACTCGTCGGCACCGGCGGTGCCCTGATGTGGAGCGAGCGAGGGCGCGTCACCGCACGGCTCGGCCTCGCGGGCATGATCGGCATCACCGCCTCCTGGGGCTTCTGCCTCCTCAACGAGAACCCGACGTGGCTCCCCTGGCTCCGGTGGGTCGTGCTGATCGGCGGACTCCTGTCCACCGCGGCGATCCTCGTCGGCAACGTGCCCACGCTCCGGAAGCTCGTCACCGTGGGCGTCCTCGCCGGCACGCTCTTCGGACTGACCGGGACGACCGCATACGCCCTCGCCACGACGACCGTCGCGCACTCCGGTTCGATCCCGAGCGTCGGCCCGTCCGGGAGCAGCTCCGGCGGGATGGGTGGCGGTACCGGCGGCGGTCAGCCGGGAGGCACGGGAGGCCCCGGCGGATCGGCCTCCGGTTCCGAGAGCGACAGCTCCGACTCCTCGGACAGCTCCCAGCAGGGCCCCGGCGGCACGCCGCCCGGCGGCACCTCGGGCGAGGCCCCCGAGGGCACGACGGGCGAGGCCCCGTCGATCCCGGACGGCACGTCCGGCGACCAGGACGGCACCGGCACCCAGGAGGGATCCGACGGGGCGACCTCCGACGGCGAGTCGGGGACGGGCCTCCGGGCCGGTGGCGGCGCGATGGGCGGCGGAGGCGCGTCGACGTCGTCGGCACTGCAGAAGCTGCTCGAAGCGACCGACACCACCTGGGCAGCCGCGGTCGACGGTTCGCAGTCCGCCGCGCAGCTCGAACTGGACACCGACACGACCGTGATGGCGATCGGTGGCTGGTCGAGCGACCCGACGCCGACGCTCGCCGAGTTCAAGGCGTACGTCGCCGAGGGCAAGATCGCGTACTACATCTCCTCCGGGACCGGAGGCGGGATGGGCGGCGGCTCCTCCACCGCCTCGGCGATCCAGGAGTGGGTCGCGGCGAACTACAGCAGCACGACGGTCGGCGGGTCGACGGTCTACGACCTGAGCGCCACGAAGTGATGCACGACGAGGGCGCGGATAGGCTCGCCGACATGGCCGGCACCCCGCTGCAGCGCACGGACGGCACCCCCGTCCGCGTCCTCGTCGTCGACGACGAACACGCCCTCGCGGACGCCGTCGCCCTCGCGTTCGAGGGCGACGGCTGGGCCGTGCGCGCCGTGCACCGCGGACGGGACGTGCTCTTCGCCGCGCGGGAGTTCCAGCCGGACGTCATCGTGCTCGACGTGATGCTGCCGGACATCGACGGCTTCGAGGTGCTCGAGCGCCTCCGGGACGCCCGGGACGACGTCCGCGTGCTCTTCCTCACCGCGCGGGACGCTCCGGAGGACCGACTCGCCGGACTCACGGGCGGCGGCGACGACTACCTGACGAAGCCCTTCGGGATCGCGGAGCTGCTCGTGCGGGCACGCATCCTGGCCCGGACCTCGGCTCGGGTCGCGGCAGCCGGACCCGCGGGGCTGGTCGTCGGCGACCTCCACCTCGACGAGGACGCCCGCACGGTCGTCCGGGGCGGTGCGGCGCTCGACCTCACCCCGACCGAGTACGAGCTGCTGCGGTACCTGGCGCGGAACGCGAACCGGGTACTGTCGCGGGAGCACATCCTCGCCAGTGTCTGGGGCATGGACTTCGGGGCGTCGTCGAACCTCGTCGACATGTACGTGTCGTACCTGCGGAAGAAGCTCGACGCCGGCCGCGAGCCGATGCTGCAGACCGTGCGCGGGGCCGGGTACGTGCTCCGCCCGACGTCGTGAGGCGGGTGGGGTCCGGGCGGGGCCGGGCAGGGGCCGAGGCCGGGGCCCGGGCGGGGGCCGAGGCCGGGGCCGGTCGGGTCGGGAGCGGCCGGGCGCCGTCGCTCCGGTGGCGGATCGTCGGGGCGGTGGCGCTGCTGCTCGTCGTGACCAACGTCGTGGTGGGGGCCGTGACCGTGGTGGCGTTCCGGGAGTACCTGGTCGGGCGGTTGGACGCGGAGCTGGCGACCGCCGCCGGTCGGGTGGTCGGCGACGGAGGCGCGCCGCCGTCCGGGTCGTCGGGGTCCGGGTCGTCGGGGTCCGGGTCGTCGGGGTCCGGGTCGTCGGGGTCCGGGTCGTCGGGGTCCGGGTCCGGGTCGTCGGGGTCCGGGTCGTCGGGGTCCGGGTCGTCGTCCGACGGGCCGGACCCGGACAACCGGTTCATCGGGGTGCCCGGGCAGGCGGCGGGCACCGTCGTGGCCGTGTTCCGGTCCGGGTCCACGGCGCTCGCCGGGTACACCGACAGCGAGGGCCGGCAACACGGCCTCACGACCGCCCAGCGACGCACCCTGGCCGCCATCGACCACGACGGCAGCCCGGTGACGGTCCGACTCGGTTCGCTCGGCAGCTACCGGGCGCAGGCGGTGGGCAACGGCGACGACGTGTACGTCACCGCGTTGCCGCTGGGATCCCTCGACGCGACGATCGTGCGACTCGCGGTCGTGTTCGGCGGCGTCACGCTGCTCGGGCTCGCGGTCGCGGCCTGGGCCCTCGCCCTGACGGTCCGCCGCGCGCTCCGACCGCTCGAGCGCGTCGCCGGGGTGGCGTCCGACGTCGCCGCCCTCGACCTCGAACGCGGGGACACCGACATCACCGCCCGGGTCGCGACGTCGGACCTCACCGCGAACCGTGAGGTCGGGCAGGTCGGCACCGCTCTGAACCGACTCCTCGGGCACGTCGGCCGCGCCCTGACCGTCCGACGGGAGGTCGAGGCGGGCATGCGCACCTTCGTCGCGGACGCCTCGCACGAGCTCCGCACGCCGATCGCCACCGTCCGCGCCTACGCCGAGCTCTCCGCGTCCTCGCACGACCTCCGAGCGGTGCACGCGAACGTCGATCGGATCGCGACCGAGGCCGTCCGGATGGGCGACCTCGTCGAGGAGCTCCTGCTGCTCGCGCGGCTCGACGCGCGGACCCTGGCCGGATCGGCGCCGCTCGTGGTCGAGGCGCTCGACCTGACCTCGATCGTGGTCGAGGCGACGATGGACGCACGCACCACGGCTCCCGGGCACCGCTGGACGCTCGAGGTCGACACCGAGCCGGTCACCGTCGACGGAGACGCCGGACAGCTGCGTCGCCTCGTGCGGAACCTCCTCGCCAACGCCGCCAGCCACACCCCGGACGGGACGGCCGTCGTGGTGTCCCTGCAGCGTGTCCGCGGGGACGGGCAGCAGATCGTGCGGCTGGTCGTCGCGAACGACGGGCCGCCCATCGACCCCGCGCTGCTGCCGACGCTCTTCGACCGCTTCACCCGGGGCGAGGCCTCGCGATCGCGGGAGCACGGCACGAGCGGCCTCGGGCTGGCGATCGTCCAGGCGGTCGCACAGGCGCACGGCGGGAGCGTCCGCGTGGTGTCCGGTCCGGGCCGGACGGCGTTCACGGTCGACCTCACGCACACCGCCCCGTCGGGTCCCTCGCCCGCGCAGTAGTCTGCCTGGACGAGGGAGGGCACCGTGCCGAACGACTACCGTCAGCTGCCGGGGCAGCCACGCGCCGAGGACTTCGTCGTCGAGGTCCCGGCGTTCGAGGACGACCGACCCCAGCCCGAGCCCGAGCCGCCCGCGGCAGCGCCGGAGCTCGTCGCCGCGACCCGGTTCGCCCAGTCGTCGCACGCGGCCCCGACGATCCGGCGGACGCAGTTGCGCGCCGGTCTGTGGATCGCGGGGGTGCCCATCGCCGTGCTCGTCGTGATCGGCGTGGTCCAGGTGGTCCTCGGCGCCACGGGTTGACCGTGGTCCTCGGCACCACGGGTTGACCTCGGGGCAGGCCGGTGCACCGATGCTCGGGCGCGGTCGCTCCAGGGGGCTTCGCGGCGGAGTGTCCCAGATGGGAGTGCACTGCGGCCGAGCGTCAGACGATCGTCCAACGTCGCGCCCGATCGCGTGCATCGGCACCGAGGCCGACGCAGGCTGGTTCCTGTCCGAGCAACACGACCTCCGGGTCACCGATGCGGAAGATGGGAAACGATCATGAACTCGTTCAAGCGCACGTCCCTCAAGCTCGCCACCGGCACCGCCATCACCGGCGCGGTCATCGCGGGCGCGTTCGTCGCCGCCCCGGCGCAGGCCGCGGAACCGGCGCCGAGCTCCTCGACGGCCGACGTCGGCGGGAGCGTGAACGTCAACCTCGACCCGGTCGCGATCGTCAACGCGATCGCCGACGCGGTCAACGACCAGAGCGACCGCGGCGGTGCCGTGCAGGCCGCGCTCGACGTCGGGTACTGGAACGCGGGGAACCCGGACCGCCTCACGGTCGCGGTCGTCAATAAGAACCAGGACATCACCGTCGAGGGCGACGTGGCCGACGCCCAGTCGATCGACATCAAGGGTGGCAACTACGTCATCTACTGGTTCAAGGGTGCCGGCAAGATCACCAACAACGGCGACGGCGGCTGGCTGAACTGGGGTGCGTTCGGGAACATCGAACGCATCGACAACGTCATCCACGTCAACGGCGGCTGACCCTCAGCCCCTGACGAGCACCCCCTGCGACCTCGGTCTCAGGGGGTGTCGTCGTCCGTGCGGGCAGCTGCGCCGAGCTCGGGCGGTCGTCGCGATCCCCCGGGGCCGTGGGCACGAGCGCGGATCCACCCCCGCACGAAGGCGACCGACACCAGGGCCGTCCGGTTCGGCGCCCTCCAGGTGCGCATCAGTCGCCCGAGGTGCCACGCGACGGCCTGACGGCTGTAGGACGTCTCGCTGGCGATCTGGTCGTTCGAGAGTCCCTGTGCGGCGAGCGCCAGCATCCGTTCCTCGGATTCGTCGAGCCCGGGCGCCCGAGCCACGAGCTCGATCTCGCCCGCATCGACCTCCGCCGGGGTGGTGCCCGCCACCCGTCCACGCTCCTGCGACCACGCCTCCGCCCAGCACGAGCCGAGCTCGTGGGCGACGAGGGACGCCCGGCTCATCGCGAGCATCGTGCGCGCCGCGCGGTCCGCCGGCCCCGCGTGGTCACGGACAGCCGTGTGCATCACGAGGGCGAAGACCCGGATCGCCGGCAGCGCCCCGCGGAGCACGACCGAGAGGTCCACCCGGGGGTCCTCGGCGCGGGCAGCAGCCACCCGCCGGAGCCGATCGAGGCTCCCCGGGTCGACCGGCTCACCACGTTCGACCGCGCGCAGGGCAGCGGGCAGGACGATCGGCACGATCTCGGTGTACCGCTCCCGGAGCCAGTCGTGCCCCTGGCGGCGGATGCCGTGCAGCGGGGGCTCGAGCAGGAGCGCCTCGAACTCCGCGCACCGCTCGTCGAGCGACAGACCCAACCGCTCACCGGGGAGCAGCATGGCCGGCCGCTGGGCGTCGTCGCGCTCGGTCGTCATCGTGGCTCGACCGTATCCGGACGACACCTGTCGTGTCCGGTCGTTCACCGGGAGTTCGTTCTTAGGGCCGCCACAGGGTCCTGCTGCGGTGCGCATGACCCCGCTGCCGAGTCTGATCGGCATGACGGAGACGAACCAGACCCTCGACATCGACATCGTCGTCCCCTGCTACAACGAGCAGGACACGCTCGCGACGCACGTCCGACGGCTGCACACCTTCTGCCGCACCTCGCTGCACCACACGTGGCGGATCACGATCGCGGACAACGCGTCGACCGACGACACCGCTCGCATCGCCGACGACCTGGCGGCCATGCTCCCGGAGGTCCGGGCGGTGCACCTGCCGCTCAAGGGACGCGGGCGGGCGCTCAAAGCGGTCTGGGGCGCGTCGGAGGCGCAGGTGCTCGTGTACGTGGACGAGGACCTGTCCACGGACCTCGCCGCCCTCGAACCGCTCGTCGCACCCCTGCTGTCGGGGCACTCCGACCTCGCGATCGGCACCCGACTCGCGGGCTCGTCGCGGGTGGTCCGCGGCGGGAAGCGCGAGTTCATCTCCCGCTCGTACAACCTGCTGCTCCGCACGACGATGGGGGTCGACTTCTCCGACGCGCAGTGCGGGTTCAAGGCCGTCACCCGCGAGGCCGCGCAGCACCTCCTGCCGCTCTGCGAGGACGACGCGTGGTTCTTCGACACCGAACTGCTCGTCCTGGCCGAGCACGCCGGACTCCGCGTGCACGAGGTCCCGGTCGACTGGGTCGACGACGTCAACTCGTCGGTGCACATCGCCTCGACCGCGACGGAGGACCTCAAGGGCATGTGGCGGGTGTCACGCGGGCTCGCCACCGGCCGCATCCCGATCGCGCCGGTCTACGACGCGATCGGCCGGCGCCCCTTCACCCCGCCGCACGTCGGGATCGTCGGGCAGGTCCTGCGCTTCGGCGCGATCGGGGTCCTGTCCACGATCGCGTTCGCGGTCCTGTACGCCCTGTTCCGGCCGGCGATCGGCGCGCAGACGGCGGACTTCCTCGCGCTCCTGCTCACCGCGATCGGGAACACCGCGCTCAACCGGCGCTTCACCTTCGGCGTGAAGGGCCGTGCGGGGGCGGGGATGCACCACGTGCAGGGGCTCGTCGTGTTCGGCATCGCGTGGGCGATCACGGCGGGGTCGCTCGTCGTCCTCCACGCCGCCACCCCGGGCGCCTCGCACGGCACGGAGATCGTCGTGCTCACGGGGGCGAACCTGCTCGCGACCCTGGTCCGGTTCGTGCTCTTCAAGGCCTGGGTGTTCCGCTCCCGGCGGCGTCCGGAGCTCATCCGGCCCGGCACGACCCCGGCGGCCGACGCGAGCACGGCCGCGGACACCGAGCCGATCCCGGTCGAGGAGCACCGCGCCGCCTGACGTCCCCGGTCCCACGCCCGAGCCCCTCGCACGGTGCGAGGGGCTCGCTCGACGGTGCGAGGTTCCACACACGGTGGGACGGTGACACCGTCCCACCGTGTGTGGAACCTCGCACCGTGCGGAGAACGCCGCGCGCCCACGCGCCACGCGCCGCGCGCCCACGCGCCGGGCCGGGCACGCCCGCCGGACCCGCGCCGCGCCTCCCGTCCGGCCGGTCTGTTGCGCCCGCGGTATACCAAGCCGTAGCATCGCCTCACCGCACCATCACCCCACAGGGCCCGGCCGTCACCCGACGGCATGCCCGCGGCGAGCGCTCCGAGGAAGCAGCGTGGCCGTCCGCTGCCTGTCGGCACACGCTCCACTGGACCCGCACGTGAACCACTCCCCCTTCGGTCTCCACGACCCTGCCCGCGAATCGAGCGACTGCGGCGTCGGCTTCATCACCCGCCTCGACGGGGTGCCGACGCACGACGTGATCCGCAAGGGCGACGCAGCGCTCTGCTCGATCCCCCACCGCGGCGGCAAGTCCGCCGAGGGTGTCGGGGACGGCGCCGGCGTGAGCATCGACCTGTCGGTGGAGTTCTTCAGCGCGATCACCGGCGAGACCCTGCGCGCCGGGCACTTCGGCGTCGCGAACTGCTTCGTGCCGCGCGACACCACCCCGTCCGGCGCCGACGCGCGGGCAGCCGCCCAGCAGGTCGTCACCGACGCGATCACGCACGAGGGCTTCGAGCTCCTCGTCGTCCGGGACGTCCCCGTGGACCACTCGGTGACGCGCCCCGAGGCCGAGCAGTACCAGCTGCCGATCGTGCAGTGGGTGTTCCGCGCGCCGTCGTCCTGGGAGCGCTCGGAGGTCGACGCCGCCGCGAACCGTGCGCTCCTCGCCGTCGAGCGCGTCTCCTACACCCAGGCCGCCGAGGCGCACGCGCCGCACGCCGCCCTGTACCCGCTGTCGCTCAGCGCCCGGACGCAGATCCTCAAGGGCCGGCTGAACTCGGGCGAGGTCATCTCGTACTTCCGCGACCTCACGGACCCGCGGCACTCGGTGCGGACGCTCTACTTCCACACGCGCTTCTCGACGAACACCGAGCCGCACCCGACGATGGCGCAGCCGTTCCGTCTCATGGCGCACAACGGCGAGCTCAACACGGACCGGAAGAACCGCCTCTCGGACGAAGCGCTGGCGCGCGCCCGCACCCGGAGCATCGTCCGGCCCCCGGGGCAGTCGGACTCGAGCCGTCTCGACCAGACCCTGCAGAGCCGCGTGTTCGACGACGGCCTGGACATCGTCGAGGCCGTGGTGTCGCTCATGCCGCCGGCGTGGGAGAACGACCGCACGCTCACGCCGGACGTCCGGGCCATGCTCGAGTTCTTCTCGCTCTACGAGGAGAAGAACGACGGCCCCGCGGCCGTGATCTTCAGCGACGGCGACGTCGTGGGTGCCCGACTCGACCGGCTCGGGCTCCGCCCGCTGCGCACCGTGCAGACGGACGAGTACCTCGTCGTGGCGTCCGAGGCCGGGCAGGTCGAGTTCGACGCCGCCGACGTCGTGCACCGCGGGCGGATCGAGGCCGGCGGCATGCTCGTCGTCGACCACCGCTCCGGCTCCCTCATGCGGACGCGCGAGGTGCTCGACGTGCTCGCGGAGCGCAAGCCCTACGCGGAGCTCCTCGAGGCCGCACGTGTCGACCTGGACGACCTGCCCGTGCCGGACTACCAGCGCGGCACGACGACCCTCGGCTACGACGGCGACCTGTCGCTGGCGGGCCGGTACGTGGCCTACTCGCTGAACCAGGAGAGCTTCCGGTTCATGCTCGACCCGATGCTCCAGAACGGGTCGGAGCGCATCTCGGCGATGGGCTACGGCAACGCCATCAACGCCCTCAGCGACACCGAGGGCGGCATGGCGAAGTACTTCTCGCAGCGCTTCGCGCAGGTGACGAACCCGCCGCTCGACTCGATCCGCGAGGCCGACGGCATGTCGATGCGTGTCGCCCTCGGCAGCAAGCCCGACGGGACCGGCAGCGGGGACGGTGCGCCGAGCCGGCAGATCGTGGTGCAGTCCCCCGTCCTCGGGCACCTCGACATGGTGCGCCTGCGGGACCAGGACATCGTGCCGCTCGAGCGCTTCGACATGCTCTACGTGCCGGTGCTCGGCGACGAGCAGGCGAACGCCGACGCGGTGCGGGCGGCGACCGAGCAGCTCGCCGACGCCGTCGCCGCGTTCGCCGAGCGTTCCGGCGGCATCGCGGTCCTCACCGACCGCAGCGTGTCCTCGACGCACGCCGCGCTGCCCGTCATCCTGGCGGTGGCCGCCGTCAACCAGCGGCTCATCGAGACCGGGCTGCGGCTGCGGGTCTCCGTCGTCGCCGAGTCCGGCCAGCTGCCGTCGTCCCACCACGTCGCCACGGCGCTCGGCTTCGGTGCCTCGGCCGTCTACAGCCTGAGCGCCCGCCTCCGCGCGGAGGAGAAGTACCCCGCCGAGGCTGCCCCGGCCGGTGAGCACACCGCGACCGACCTCGCCCTCAAGCGCTTCCGGAAGGCCGCTGAGAAGGCCCTCGCGAAGACGATGGGCCGCGTGGGCCTGTGCACGGCGGAGAGCTACATCGGCGGTGAGTTCTTCGAGCCGAACTACCTCGACACGAGCGACGACCTGTTCGCGCGGGTCTTCCCGCACATGGACGCCCCGGTCGGCGGCGTCGGATTCACCCGCATCGCACAGGCGGCGACGGACTGGCACGAGCGTGCCCGCAGCGTCGCGACCGAGGGCCAGGTGCCGCTCCTCGGCCTGTTCAAGGAGCGCTCGGACGGCGCCGGGCACTCGTTCGGTGTCGCGAGCGTCCGCGGCTTCGGCGGCATGACCGAGGAGCGCCCGGCCTTCGAGCGCTCCGGTGACTCGGACGCGCTGCGGCTGCTCACCCTCGGGCAGCTCGACGACTCGTTCGGCATCTCCGACGCGGCGTACCGGAACACCGGCTACGACCGGCTGAGCGACGCCGAGATCGACGGGCACCGCATCACGCCCGGCTACGTCTCGTTCCTGCAGACGACGCACGACGAGCGGTCGCGCCGTCCCGCCGCGCTCCGCGACGTGCTCGCGTTGCCCGCGGACGTCACCGGCATCGACGAGGCGGAGGACTTCGCGCGCGAACTCGGCCGCTTCGCGACCGTCGGCAACGCCAGCGTCACCGTGCGTGGGCTCTCCGGCTCGCGCGCGTCCTCCGAGGGAATGCCGGGAGGCACGGTGCGGTTCCGTCTGGAGCTCACCTCGACCGGTCCCACGGGTGCGCAGCGCCACCGTGCCCTCGCGGACGGGCTCGCCCTCCTGCACCCGGGCCTGGTCGACGTCGACTCCGTCGCCGACGACCGGGTGACGCTCCGCGCCACCGGCGCCGCAGCCGACCTGCTCGGCATCCTGCAGCAGGCACCGGCGAGCGTGGACGTGGCCGAGGTCCAGCCGGCGCACGAGATCACCCGCACGCTGGCCTCCGGCGCGATGAGCCACGGCGCCCTCGTCGCCACGGCGCACGAGGCCGTCGCGCACGGCACGAACATGGTCGGGGGCATGTCGAACTCCGGCGAGGGCGGCGAACACCACTCCCGCTACGGCACCATCCGCGGTTCGCGCATCAAGCAGTTCGCCTCGGGGCGCTTCGGCATCTGGGCGGGCTACCTCGCCGACCCGATGCTCGAGGAGCTCGAGATCAAGATCGGTCAGGGCGCGAAGCCCGGCGAGGGCGGTCAGCTGCCCGCGCCGAAGGTCACCGTCGACATCGCGGCGGCCCGCGGCGGCACGCCGGGCGTCGAGCTCATCTCGCCGCCGCCGCACCACGACACGTACTCGATCGAGGACCTCGCGCAGCTCATCCACGACTGCAAGGCCGCCCGGGTGCGGGTGGTCGTGAAGCTCGTGTCCTCCGAGGGCATCGGCACGATCGCGGTCGGTGTGGCCAAGGCCGGCGCCGACGTCATCAACGTCGCCGGGAACACCGGCGGCACGGGCGCCGCGGCCGTCACCAGCCTGAAGTACGCCGGGCGGTCGGCGGAGATCGGTGTGGCCGAGGTGCACCAGGCCCTCGTCGCGAACGGCCTGCGCCAGAAGGTCACGCTCCGCTGCTCGGGTGCGCACCAGACCGGGTCGGACGTCGTCACGAGCGCGCTGCTCGGCGGGGACTCGTTCGAGTTCGGCACGACCGCGCTCATGATGCTCGGCTGCGTGATGGCGAAGAACTGCAACGTGAAGTGCCCGGCGGGCCTCACCACGAACGCCGAGGCGTTCGAGGGCGACCCGCGTGCGCTCGCGCAGTACCTGCTCAACATCGCCCACGACGTGCGCCAGATCCTCGCCCGCCTCGGTCTGCGCTCCCTCCGCGAGGCCCGCGGTCGCACCGACCTGCTGCAGCTCCTCGACCACCCGGCGAGCGTCGGGCGGCTGGACGTCCGGAACCTGCTCGCGCAGGTGCCGGAGAAGGTCGTGACGGACCCGGAGTACCTCGAGAAGGACTTCCGGACCGACGACGCGCTCATCGACCAGGTCCGCACGGCCCTGGTCGAGGGCCACGAGCACGCCCTGACCGTCGACGGCGTCGTGCTCGGCAACGCCGACAAGTCGGTCGGCGGCCAGCTGGGCATCGACGTCGAGCGCCTGCTCAACCACGAGCTGCGCGGGGTCGACCTGTCCGCGCACCCGGCGATCGCGACGGACGACCGCGGTCGGCGTCGCCTCGTCGACGGTGCCGTGACGATCCGCACGAGCGGCTCCGCCGGCCAGTCCTACGGGGTCTTCACGAACGACGGCATCACGCTCGAGCACGTCGGGACCGCGAACGACGGTGTCGGCAAGAGCCAGTCCGGTGGCCGGATCGTCGTCCGGGCACCCGGCGGCGGCAGCGTCGAGCGGGGCGGCAACGTCCTCGTCGGCAACTTCGCACTGTTCGGCGCCACCGGTGGTCGCACGTTCGTCGAGGGCGAGGCGGGTGACCGGTTCGCCGTCCGCAACTCGGGCGCGACCGCCGTCGTCGAGGGCATCGGCGACTTCGGGTGCGAGTACATGACCGGCGGCGCGGTGTTCAACCTCGGCGCGTACGGCAAGGGGCTCGGCAACGGCATGTCCGGCGGGTTCCTGTACCAGTACGACCCGTCGGGCGCGGTCACCGAGCGCGCGAGCACCGACTCGCTCCTGGTCTTCCCGGTCACCGAGACCGACCGGGGCGCGTTCCACGAGGCCGCGGCCCGACTCCTGCTCGAGTGGCACCTCGAGGCCACGGGATCACCCCTCGCCGAGCGACTGCTCGCCGAGTGGGAGACCACCCGCCAGCACGTGTACGTCGGCATGCCGCGCGCGCTGCTGCTCAGCCAGGACGCCGACGAGATCCTCGCGGCCGCGACCCGGGCGGAGCTCCTCGACGAGCTCGCGAACTCGGTGGCGACCGACAAGCTGCGTGCGTTCAAGGTCGACTACCGCGACCAGCGCACCGTGCTCGGCGGCCGTGCCCCCGCGCTCGGCGACCAGGGCGAGGACATGTTCTCGCTGCTGTCGTCCTACACGGTGCTCGGGGTCGCGCAGGACGTGGCGCAGGGGCGTGTCCCGGGCGCCGGCTCCTCGGACCCGCGGGTGACGGAGGCGGTCCGGAACCTCATCCTGACCGAGGACTTCCAGGTCAAGCAGCGCGTCGTCAAGTACCTCCGCGGCACCTTCGACCGGTTCGCGGACGACGAGCTCGCGACCCTCATCGCCGTCAAGCGGCTCGACGACTCGAAGCGTGCGCTCGCGCAGCGGAACAACCGCAGCACGGACATGCCGGGCACCACGGGGTGGATCATGCACCAGAACGCCAAGAACGCCGGTCGTGTCCGGGCTGCCCGCTTCGACGAGCTGCTCGCGAACGCCGCGCTCGAGGACATCGCCGGCCGCGCACCGCAGGCCCCGACCGAGGTGGTGTCGGCATGAGCACGCTTCCCCCGACCGGTGCCCTGATCCCGGTCGACGCACCGTTCTCGGCGGCCCAGGAGTCCTGGCTCGCCGGGTTCATCGCGGGCATCGCCGCAGCGGGCAAGCGCGCCTCCGGTGGTGCCCCGACGACCACGGTCGACGTGCTCTTCGGCACGCAGACCGGCAACGCCGAGTTCCTCGCCGACGAGCTCGTCGTCGGTGCGAAGGCCCGGGGCCTCGGCGGCCGTGCGACGCCGCTCGACGCGGTCACGCCGGAGCAGCTCGCGGCGATGTCGAACGTGCTCGTCGTCACCTCGACCTACGGCGAGGGCGAGATGCCCGACAACGCCGGACTGTTCTGGGACGCGATCCAGGCGTCGACGGTGCCGCGGCTCGAGGGGCTGCACTACGCCGTCCTCGGCCTCGGGGACACCAGCTACGACGAGTTCTGCCAGGCCGGCAAGCTCCTCGACACCCGCTTCGAGCAGCTCGGCGCGACGCGCATCCACGAGCGCGTCGACTGCGACGTCGACTTCGAGGACCCCGCGGCGCTGTGGAGCGCGGCCGTGCTCGACCGGCTCGCCGCCGAGGCCGGAGCCCAGCCCGGTGCGGGCGGCCCAACCGCCGGGGTGACCGCCTCCGGGTCCGCAGCCGGCGGGGCGGGCGTGAGCCGTGCCTCCCGGCCGGGATCGCAGTGGAACAAGCGCAACCCGTACCGGGCCCCGCTCGTCGCGAACCGGCTGCTCTCCTCGCCGCGCAGCGCGAAGGAGATCCGTCACTTCGAGTTCGACCTCGGGGACTCGGGCATCGAGTACGCGGCCGGGGACGCCCTCGCCGTGGTGCCCCACAACGACCCGGCGCTCGTCGACCAGCTGCTGACGCACCTCGGCGCGGACGGCGGCACGGACGTCGACGGCCGGCCCCTCGGTGAGGTCCTGCGCCTCGACCGCGAGATCCGCACGCCGTCGAAGGACCTCGTGGCGGACCTCGTCCAGCGTGCTCCCGGGTCGGAGCTCGCGGCCGTCGTGTCGCACGGCGACAAGCACGAGCTCGACCGGTGGCTGTGGGGACGTGACGTCCTCGACCTGCTCCGCGACGCCGGGACCGCGGCACCGACGATGGAGCAGCTGCTGCCGAACCTCCGCGGACTGCAGGCGCGGCAGTACTCGATCTCGTCGAGCCCGCTCGCGCACGCCGGTCGCGTCCACCTCACGGTCGCGTCCGTCCGCTACGGCGACGTCCACCGGTCCCACGCCGGTGTCGCCTCGACGTACCTGGCCGACCGGGTGCAGGCCGACGGTGAGGTCGACGTGTACCTCCAGCCGAACGCCGCGTTCGGGGTGCCGGCCGACGGGGACGCGCCGATCGTGATGATCGGCCCGGGCACCGGCATCGCGCCGTTCCGCGGGTTCCTCCACGAGCGGGCCGCCGCCGGGGCGACCGGCCGCAACTGGCTGTTCTTCGGCGACCAGCACCGCGACACGGACTTCGTGTACGAGGACGAGCTGACCGACCTGCAGGACCGCGGTGTGCTGACCCGGCTCGACCTCGCGTTCTCGCGGGACCAGGCCGAGAAGGTGTACGTGCAGACCCGGATGCGGGAGCAGGCGGCCGAGCTGTACCGGTGGCTCGAGGACGGCGCGTTCGTGTACGTGTGCGGCGATGCCTCGCGGATGGCGAAGGACGTCGAGCAGGCGCTGCTCGACGTCATCGCCGGGCAGCTCGGGCGCGGGGCGGAGGACGCGGACGCGTACCTGGCCGACCTGCGGCGCGCGAAGCGGTACGTCCGCGACGTGTACTGAGGCGCGGGCGGTCACGGGTCGCGGCAGAGCCGAGTCTCGGCCACCCGGACACTTCTCGTGCTCCGCAGCGCGAGATCTGTCCGCCTGCCCGAGACTCGTGCTGCGGCCCGGACCTTGCGCCTGCGTCGCGCGCGGCGTAACGTACAACCAAATGGTTGTACGAACAGCACTCAGCGACGCCGAGGTCGACCGCGTGTTCCACGCGCTCGCCGACGCGACGCGACGCGACATCGTCCGGCGGACCCTCGCCGACGGTGCCACCGTCTCCGGACTCGCGGAGGCGTACGACATGTCGTTCGCCGCCGTGCAGAAGCACGTCACCGTCCTCGAGGGAGCAGGACTCGTGACCAAGGAACCACGCGGACGCGTCCGCATCGTGCGCGCCGATCCCGAGCAGCTCGACCGCGTGCGCGGGCTGCTCGAGGAGTACGGCCGGCTCTGGCGTGGCCGCATCGACCGACTCGACAGCCTGCTCGCCGGCGACGACGAGCACTGACGAACACCATCGAGACCACGAACACCACCGAGACCACGACCACCGAGACGACCACCACCACCAAGACGACCACCACCACCGAGACCACGACCACCGACCCGACGAGGGAGCGACCATGCCCGTCACCAGCGTCCACACCGACCCGGAAGCCCTGACGACCACGCTCGTCGCGGACTTCCCCGTCCCCGTCGAACGACTCTGGGGAGCCTTCACCGACCCCCGCCGTCTCGAACGGTTCTGGGGACCGCCGAGCTACCCGGCGACGTTCTCGGAGTTCGACCTCCGCCCCGGCGGCCGAGCCCGCTACGACATGACCGGCCCGGACGGGGAGGTCTACCGGTCCGTCTGGCTCGTGATCGCGGTGGACGCCCCCACCCGACTCGCGTTCGACGACTTGTTCGCGACCGAGGACGGCGAGGTCGACGCAGCGCAGCCGCCGAGCACGAGCGTCCTCGACTTCGAGCCGACCGAGTCCGGCTCCCGGGTGCGCATCACCACGACGTTCCCGACGGCCGAGGCGCTCGAGACCCTCCTCGCGATGGGCATGGAGCAGGGCTACGCCGAGGCGTTCGGCCAGCTCGACCGGGTGCTCGCCGACCTCCGCGAGTACGCGCTCGGCAGGGGTGTCGTCACCGAGGTCCTCGACGACACCCACGTGCGGTTCACCCGCGCGTTCGACGCCCCGCGGCACGCCGTCTGGCGGGCCCACACCGAGCCGGACCTGATGCGCCGGTGGCTGCTCGGCCCGGACGGCTGGGAGATGACCGTCTGCGAGAACGACCTCGTGGTGGGCGGACGCTTCCGGCAGGCCTGGGCCCCGGTCGGTGACACCGCCGGCGAGCCGTTCGGCTTCGAGGGCGAGAACACCCTCGTGCAGCCCGAGCGCCGGATCGTCAGCACCGAGGCGATGACCGGTGCCCCGTACCCGCCGAACACGAACGACCTGCAGCTCGCGGACGTCGACGGTGCGACGCTCCTGACCCTGCTCGTCACCTACCCGAGCGTCGAGCAGCGAGACGCGATCCTCGCCACCGGGATGACCGACGGCATGGAGGCGAGCTACCGGCGACTGGAGCGCGAGGTGCTCGCGACCGCCTGACCGGTCGCGTCACGGCGTGACCAGCAGACGGCCGGGAGGCCCGTGGCGGCGCCGTCACGCGCCTCCCGGCCGCCGTTGGGGTCGCGCTGGGCGCGGGCGCCGCCACGAGATTCGCCCTGAGCGACGACTCTCGCGCTCATCGGTACGAGATCAGTCGCTGATCACGAGACTCGGCGGCTCCGCCACGAGACGCGGCGCGCGGCGCGCGGCGCGCGTCAGTCCTGCGCGGTCGGCTCGTAGCGGCGGGCACCGCCGCGCACCCCGGCGAACCGGTACGGCGCCGTGGTGACCCGCGGTCGGTCGGTGTCCTCGCTCGTCGCGGCACCGGCGGCGTGGAGCTCCCGGTAGGCGTCCACCGTCAGCGGGACCCGGGCGTCGAGCACCGCGCGGACGCGGCCCTCCCGGCGGTGCGTGCGGTACCCCGCCCGGACGATGCCGGTGAGGAGCTCCCCGACGCTGCCGGACCCGTAGCTGAACATCGCGAGCCGCTGCCCGTCGAGCTCGTCGTCGAGGTCGAGCAGGGCCGCGAGCGCGATCCAGATCGACGCCGTGTAGGTGTTGCCGGTCTGCTTGTTGTACGTAAACCCGACGGCGAGCTCCGACTCGTCGAACGGCTGCCCGACGTGCTGGGCGAGCTTCCGGTGCGCCTTGATCGCCATCTTCGTGAAGGGCTGGTGGTGGACCCAGCGCGCGATGTCCTCGTAGCCGGGGCCGCCCTGCGCGACGAGGTCGTCCCACGCCCCGACGAACGCGTCGACGTACGCCGTGACCGACAGCCGCCCGTCGACGAGCGCGGTCGAGCGGTCGTTCGGCCGCCAGAAGTCGTCGACGTCGGCGGTGAAGACGCCGGCGGCCGGCTCGATCTCGATGAGGTCGGGGTCGGCGCTGATGAGGAGCGCCGCCGCTCCGGCACCCTGCGTGGGCTCGGCCGCGGTGTCGACGTCGTACCGCGCGACGTCCGCCGCGATGACGAGCACGCGCTCCTGCGGCGACCGGGCGACGATCCCGAGGGCGAGCTGCACGGCAGCAGTGCCGCCGTAGCAGGCCTGCTTCAGCTCGACCACCCGGACCGACTGCGGCAGCCCGAGCAGCCCGTGCACGAACACGCCGGCGGCCTTGGACTGGTCGACGCCGGACTCGGTGGCGAACAGCACGGTCCGGATGCCGTCGACGCCGTGGCGGTCGATGACCTCCTTCGCGGCTGCGGCGCCCATCGTGACGATGTCCTCGTCCGGCGCCGGCACGCTGAAGGCGTCCTGTCCGATGCCGACGTGGTACTTCGCGGGGTCCACGCCGAGGCGCTCTGCCAGGTCGTCGAGCTCGAGGACGTGGTGTCCGGTCGCGATCGCGATGTCGTGGATGCCGATGGCGGTCATGCTGCACCTCCTGCTGCCGCGCCACGTCGTTCCATCGCGACGTGCGCTGCCATGAGTTCTCCCGGGTTCGTCTGCGCCGCGAGCAGCGACAGCTCGCCGCACAGCACCGTCGCGGCGCACAGGGCTGCCAGGCGGCGGGCGTTCTCGCCGGGCGCGCGGTCCTCGCGGCAGCCGAGGCGGACGAGGGCGTCCTCGACGACGGGCAGGTCGCCGCCCTTGCCGTTGCCGACCGTGCCGACGATGAGGTGCGGGAGCGCGGTCGAGAAGTACAGGTCGTCGCCGCGCACCGAGGCCGTGGTGATGCCCTGGGAGCCCTCGACGATGTTCGCGGCGTCCTGGCCGGTGGCGAGGTAGAACCCGAGGAGCATGTTCGCGTAGTGCGCGTTCGCGGAGCGCAGCGCCCCGGCGATGGTGGAGCCGATGAGGTTCTTGGCGACGTTGAGCTCGGCGATCCGCTCGGGGGTGGACCGCAGGCGCTTCTCGACGACCTCGCCCGGGATCACGATCTCGGCGACGGTGTTCCGACCGCGACCGCGGATGCCGTTCACCGCGGTGGCCTTCTTGTCGGTGCAGAAGTTGCCCGAGATGCTGACGTACTGCAGACCCGGCTCCCACGCGAGGATCGCCGGCAGGAGCGTGTCCGCCGCCTGGGTGACCATGTTGTGCCCCGAGGCGTCGCCCGTGGTGAACGCGAAGCGCAGGAACAGCAGGTCGCCCACGATCTCGGGGTGCACCTCGATGAGCTTCGCGAACCGGCTCTGCCCGGCGACGAGCGCCTCGAGTTCGGCCTGCCGCGCGAGGATGCGTCCGGTGGCGGCGTGCGCGGCCGCTGCGCTCTCGGCGCGGACCACGACGGACCGGGTCATGCGTTCGTCGACGACGGTCGCGACGATGCCGCCCTCGACCATGCGCGAGATCCGGGCGCCACGGCCCACGGACGGCCAGAGCGGCGACTCGTACGTCGCGAGCGGCACCTCGTGCTCGCCCTCGACCGCGTTGCCGCTCACGCGGATCGGACCGACCCACTTGGTCGGGATCGGGGTGGTCAGGTCAGTCATCGAGGTCTCCTTCGGGCGCCTGCACCGCGACGCTGAGGTGCCTGATGTCGTGCGCCTCCCAGGCGCGGTGGATGGCGGTGAGGTCGGTGTCCGCCGGGACGAGCGCGATGCCGCAGTCACCGCCGCCGGCACCGGAGGGCTTGGCCGCGCCGCCGGCGGCCTCGACCACGTCGCACAGGGTGGCGAGCCGGTCGGTCTCGATCTGCGACCCGACGGACGCGCCGAGGCGCTGCAGCAGGACGCGGGCGCGACGGAGCGCGTCGAGCGTGCGCTCGGCGTCGCCGGTCTGGAGGCCCGTGGTGAGGTCGTCGACGCAGGCCCGGCTCTCGTCGAGGAACGCCTGGTACCCGCCGTTCCGGTGCTCGCGCACGACGCTGACGAGCTTCGTCGTCGACGCCGGCGAACCGGTCCAGCCGACGAGGAGCCGCAGGTCCGCGGGCGCCGGGAGGCGCTGCACGTCGAAGCCCGTCCACGCGTCGGTGTCGTCGAGGATGCCCGAGACGCTGCCGTCACCGCGGTCTGGCGAGGGCTGCAGCAGCGCGGCGAGTAGTTCGCGGTCCGGGGCGCTGTAGCGGAGCCAGCCGCCGAAGGTGCTCGCGGCGAGGTCGCCCCCGGAGGCCCGGGGGTTCACCCGGATGGTCGCCAGGAGCGCCACCCGGAAGCGGTCGCGCTGGCTGAGGCCGAGGCCGTAGAAGCGGTCGAGGGCGCCGACGGTCGCGACCGTGACGGCGGCGGAGGACCCCAGGCCGAACTTCCGGCCGCTCGCGTCGTCGAGCTGGCTCTGGATGCGGAGGTCGTGGAACCGCGGTGCGATCCCCCGTTCGGCCCGGAGCTTCTCGACGAGGTCGATGGTCGCCATCACGTAGTCGTACGGGTGGTGCTCCCGGTCGAGCGCGAGGCCGTCCTCGGCCCGGGTCCACGTCAGCGGCAGGTGGCCGTACTCCTCGGAGTGCACGCTGCCGGCGCCGCGGCCCTCGCTCACCCGGGCCGTGATGGCGCGGTCGAGCGCGATGAGCACGGACGGCTGCCCGGGCTCGACGACGGCGTACTCCCCCGCGACGAACAGCTTGCCGTGGGCGCGGAACTCGATCACTCGGCGGACTCCTCGGGTCGGACGACGCCCGGCCCGGGCGCCTCCGTGTCTTCGGAGCGGAGCAGGTGCGCGCCTGGTCCGGTGCCGGACTCGATGACGTCCCCGTACCCGGCGAGGGCGGCGGCCACCGCCCCGCGGTCCTCGGGCGTGGTGAGGACGACGACGTTCGGACCGGCGTCCGCGGTGGCCCACGCCTGCAGTCCGTCGGCCCGGAGTCCGGCGACGGCGTCGAACACCGCGACGCTGCGGGCGGTGAGGTACCGGATCGGCGGGAACGCGCCCTCGATCGTGGCGTGCATGCGGAGCGCGTTGCTCTCGGTGAGCTCGCCGATGCGGGTGAAGTCGCCCGCCGCACAGGCGGTCAGCACGTCGGTGACCGTCTCGGTCGTCGACGTCACCCACGCAGGGTAGAACGGCGACGTCGCGATGGTGCGGCGCATGGCCTCGCGGGAGCCGATCGGCTTCGGTCCGGCGTCGATCGTGACGACCACCATCGCCATCGGCGGCGCGGGCACGGGTTCCGCGTAGGAGCCCTGGTCGTCGCCGGCGTGCCAGACCGCGACGCCACCGGGGATCGACCGCGTGGCCGATCCGGAACCACGTCGGGCGAGCCGCGAGAGGTCGCGCGGGGAGAGGTCGAGTCCGTAGGCAGCGGCCGCGGCGGTGGCGAGCGCGGCGAAGCCGGAGGCGCTCGAGGCGAGGCCGGCGCCGGTCGGCACGGTGTTGTCACTGACGACGGCGGCGCGGTCGGTGGAGCCGGCGAGGTCGCGCACGAGGTCGAGGAACTGCGTGACCCGGACCAGCGCGCCGTCGGTCGTCGCGGCGCCGTTGAGCGTCAGGGTGTCCTCGGCGGCGCCGACCGTGACCGTCGTCGTCGTGGGGAAGACGTCGAGACCCATCGACACGCTGCCGGTCGCGGGCAGCGCGAGCGACGCGTCCGCCTTGCCCCAGTACTTGACGAGGGCGATGTTGGGGTGCGCGACGGCCGTTGCGGTGGTCATGCGCGGTCTCCGATCGTGGTGGTCCAGGTGGCTGCGGCGCCGGCGCCGCGGAGTGCGGCCGCGATCCGGTCCGCGTGGTCGTCGTCGGCGGCGAGGGCCAGGACGCAGCCGCCGCGACCGCCGCCCGTGAGCTTGGCGCCGAGTGCGTCCGCGGCGCGGGCCGCCTCGACGAGCCGGTCGAGGTCGCCGCTCGACACCCCGAGGTCGTCGAGCAGCCCGTGGGCGGCGTCCATGCTCGCACCGAGCGCCCGGGCGTCGCCGCGCTCGAGGGCGGCGCGGGCGGCGTGCGCGAGGACACCGATCCCGTCGATCGTCCCGCGGACGCCGACGGGGTCGCGCTCGAGGCGGTCCCGGACCGACGCGACGGCTTCCCGGGTGTGGCCGGGGACGCCGGTGTCGGCGACGACGAAGGTGAACCGGGCCCCGAGCGCGACGGGCTCGATCCGCCCGCCGTCGAACCAGACCGGCGCGTCGGCGACCACGCCGCGTGCGTCGAGTCCGGAGGGTCGTCCGTGGGCGATGCGCTCGCACTCCTGGACGAGCTCGTGGTGCGTGTCGGCGTCGAGGGTGTGGCCGAGGGCGTCGGCGACCGCGGCGGTGACCGCGGCGGCCACGGCGGCGCTCGACCCCATGCCCCGCGCGGTCGGGACGTCGCTCTCGACCCGGACGTGGAACCGTCGGTCGGTGACCCCGAAGTGGCGCAGCGTGGCGGTCACCGCGGTGACGGTCGGCAGGACCGCGGCGGGGGCGGTGTCGAGCGGACCCGTGTGGACCGCGGACTCGAGCAGGTGACCGGTCGCCGGGTCGGCGTCGGGGTGCGGCACGGCGGGTGCGGTGTCGATCGGCGTGACCGTCGCGACCACCCGGGCGTCGAGGACCGGCAGGACGAGTGCGGGTGCGCCGTGGACCACGGCGTGCTCCCCGATGAGGATCGTCTTGCCGTGGGAGGCGGCGCGTCCCGTGCGGCGGGTGTCGCCGGCTGCGGGTGCCGCGGAGTGGTCGAGGTGGTTGCTGGTCATCGTGGGTCACGTCAGCCTAACCGTCCGTGCCCATGCGCGTGCTCGACGCCCGCCGTACCCCGGCGGTGAGCGGGCTCCACGTCACGGCGCGAGCAGGCGTACGGTGACGATCAGCATGCTGACGATCTCAGGAGGCACCGCATGGTCACCCCGTCCACCACACCGACCCCGAGCCCCGACCGTCGCCGCTGGGCCGGTCTCGTCGTGATCAGCGTCGCCGTGTCGCTGATCATCGTCGACTCGACGATCGTGAACGTCGCGATCCCGAGCATCGTCCGCGACCTGGACATCGGCTCGACGGCCGTGCAGTGGGTGCAGGAGAGCTACACGCTCGTGTTCGCGGCACTCCTGCTCGTCTTCGGCTCGCTCGCCGACCGGCTCGGCCGACGACTGCTCATGGTGGTCGGGGTCACGGTGTTCGCCGCGGCCTCGGTCCTCGCCGCACTGGCCCCGAGCGGCGAGCTGCTCGTGCTGGCCCGGATCGTCCAGGGCGTCGGCGGTGCGATGGTCCTGCCGACGACGCTCTCACTCGTCAACGCCACCTTCACCGGACGGGAGCGCGGCATCGCGTTCGCGGTGTGGGGTTCGACGATCGGCGGCATGGTGGCCGTCGGTCCGCTGCTGGGCGGCTGGCTCACGACCGCGTTCTCGTGGCGCTGGGCCTTCGGCATCAACATCCCGCTCGGTGTCGCGATCGTCGCGTGCGCGCTCGTGTTCGTCCGGGAGTCCCGCGACGAGGTGCACGCCGGCCGGATCGACGTCGTCGGCGCCGTGCTCAGCGTGCTCGCGAGCGCGTCGCTCGTGTTCGGCCTCATCGAGGGCCGGACCTACGGCTGGTGGACCAACGCCGAGCGCCTGCGTGTCGGGGACTGGTCCTGGCCGGGCGCCCTCTCGCCGATCCCGTACGCGTTCGCCCTCACCGTCGTCGCGGGCCTGCTCTTCGTGGTGTGGACGCGGCGGCGGCAGCGTGCGGGACGGTCGACGCTCATCGCCCTCGACCTGTTCGGCATCGCGTCCTTCCGCGGCGGCTCCGTCGCAGCGCTGATCGTCTCGCTCGGCGAGTTCGGCATCATCCTGTCGCTCCCGCTCTGGCTGCAGAACGTCCTCGGCTACTCCGCACTGCAGACCGGCTTCGTCCTGCTCGCCCTCGCCGTCGGGTCCTTCGTCGCGAGCGGGTTCGCCGCCACCGCCGGCCAGCGGATCGGCGCGCTGCCCATCGTCCGGCTCGGCATCGCCGCCGAGATCGTCGGGGTCGCCGCGGTCGGGTTCGTGGTGTCGTCGTCGACCCCGTGGTGGGCGATCGTGCCGTGCCTGTTCGTGTACGGCTTCGGCGTCGGGCTCGCCACCGCGCAGCTCACCGGCGTCGTCCTGCAGGACGTCCCCGTCGAACGGAGCGGGGAGGCCTCCGGCGCCCAGAGCACCGCCCGGCAGATCGGGTCCGCCCTGGGGATCGCGGTGCTCGGCACGGTGCTGTTCACGTCGACGAGCGCGCTCGTGGAGCACCGCCTCGAGGACACCGGCACCCCCGCGGCGACCGCCTCCCGGGTGGCCGACGCCGTCGTGACGTCCTCCGGCGGCGCCATCGCCGGGCTCCGCGCGCAGGACCCGGCGGTCGCGGACACCGCGGCGGAGGCGTTCAGCGACGGCACCCGGGCGGCAGCGTTCTCGGCGGCCGGGTTCCTCGTGCTCGGCCTGGCCGCGACGCTCCGACTCCGGCGCCCGGAGTCCGAGACGTCGGCCACGCCGACGACGGACCGGCCGGTCGCGGCCGGCTGACCGGCCCGCGGCTCCGGACGCTGAGACGGGGCGGACGGGAGGCACGGGGCCGGCCCGCACCGTGCCTCCCGTCCGCCCCGTGCAGATGTCGGTTCCCGCTGCAGCCGTTCGCAACTCGGTTGTGCACAACGTTGTTGTGTGCAACACTCGGAGCATGCCGGTGACCGACGAGATGGTGTGCTTCTCGCTCTACGCGGCGTCCCGGGCGACGACCCAGGCGTACCGCGCCCTGCTCGAACCGTGGGGACTGACCTACCCGCAGTACCTGGTGCTCGTCACCCTCTGGATCGAGGGCGACCAGACCGTGTCGTCCCTCGGCGACCACCTCCGACTCGACTCGGGCACCCTCTCGCCGCTGTTGCGCCGGATGGAGCAGACCGACCTCGTGCGTCGTGAGCGCCGGAGCACCGACGAGCGCGTCGTCAGCGTGACGCTCGGCGAGCGGGGCCGCTCGATCCGGCCCGAGCTGGCGCACGTCCCGGCCCGCATCGCCCAGGGCATGGGCCTGTCCGACGAGCAGGCCGCACTCGAGCTCATCTCCACGCTCCAGCGCCTCACCGCCACCATGCACGCTGCCGCGGAGCCCCAGCAGGCCGCCGCGCAGCACCACTGACCCCACGAAGGAAGGAACCACATGGAAGCCCTCTACACCGCCGAGGCCCTCTCCACCGGTGCCGGCCGCGACGGCCGCGTCGCGACCAGCGACGGCTCGTTCGCGCTCGACCTCGCGATCCCGAAGGAGATGGGCGGCTCCGGAGCCGGCACGAACCCCGAGCAGCTCTTCGCCGCCGGGTACGCCGCCTGCTTCCACTCCGCGCTCCAGGGCGTCGCCCGCGCGCAGAAGGTGAAGATCGCCGACTCGTCCGTCGGCGGCCGCGTCCAGATCGGCCCGAACGGCAACGGCGGCTACCAGCTCGCCGTCCTGCTCGAGGTCGTGCTGCCCGGGCTCGAGCACGACCAGGCCCAGGCTCTCGCGGACGCCGCGCACCAGGTCTGCCCGTACTCGAACGCGACCCGCGGCAACATCGACGTCACCATCACCGTCTCGGAGGACTGAGCATGACCGACACCATCCCCACCACCATGCGCGCCGTCGTCCACCACGAGTTCGGCGAGCCCGCCGACGTGCTGACCACCGAGGAGCGCCCGGTCCCGACCCCCGGCGCCGGCGAGGTCCTCGTCCGCACCGTCCTCTCCCCCATCCACAACCACGACCTGTGGACGATCCGCGGCACCTACGGCTTCAAGCCCGAGCTGCCCGCAGCCTCCGGCACCGAGGCACTCGGCGTCGTCGAGGCCCTCGGCGACGGCGTCACGAACCTGTCCGTCGGCCAGCGCGTCGCCGGCGGCACCTTCGGCGTGTGGGCCGAGCACTACACCGCGAACGCGGCCGGCCTCGTGCCGGTGCCGGACGCCATGTCCGACGAGGCCGCGGCACAGCTCGTGTCGATGCCGTTCAGCGCGATCAGCCTGCTGCACTCGCTCGACCTGCACGAGGGCGACTGGCTCATCCAGAACGCCGCGAACGGCGCCGTCGGGCGCATGGTCGCGCAGCTCGGCAAGGCCCGGGGCATCAACGTGATCGGGCTCGTCCGCCGCGCTGCCGGTGTCGAGGAGCTCCGCGAGCAGGGCATCGACCGCATCGTGGCCACCGACGCCGACGACTGGCAGGACCAGGTCCGCGCGATCACGGGCGGCGCACCGATCATCGCGGGCGTGGAGTCCGTCGGTGGCAAGGCCGCCGGTGACCTCGCCTCCGTCATGGGCGAGAACGGCACCCTCGTCGTGTTCGGCGCGATGGCCTCCCCCACGCTCGAGATCCCGTCGGGCAAGGTCATCTTCGGCCAGCTCACGGTCAAGGGCTTCTGGGGCGCCGTCGTCAGCAAGACGATGGACGCGCCGCTCAAGCAGCAGCTCTTCGGCGAGCTCATCACCCGCGTACTCGACGGGTCGCTGACGCTCCCCGTCTCCGAGGTCTTCCCGTTCGAGGAGGCCCGCGCGGCTGCGCGCGCCAGCGACACCGCGGGCCGCGTCGGCAAGGTGCTCCTGCGCCCGTAGCGGGCCCAGCAGACGGACTGGAGGCTCGTGGCGGATCCGCCACGAGCCTCCAGTCCGTCACCGAGCGGGAACCAGAGCCCGCAGCGCGTCCGCCTGCCCGAGCCACCCGACCGGGCGGCCGTCCTCGTCGACGACCGGGAGTCCGGCGGTGTCCGACGCGTCCACCACGTCCTGCACGACGGTGTCGAGCCCGGCGTCGCTGCGGACCGGGACGACGTCGGACAGCACGTCCGTCACCGGGCGGGCCGCGAACTCCACGTCCGTGAGCACCGCGTCCCCGGCGGACCGCGCGGACACGACTCCGGCGAAGCGTCCGTCGGCGTCCAGGACGACGACGGGCGCGCCGCCCCCGGACTCCAGGGCTGCGAGCGCGTCGGCCGCGCTCGCAGCCCTGGACACCACCGGGCCGAGCGGCCGTGCTGCTCCTCCGGCGGTCCGGCCGGAGGGACGTCGGACCGCGAGCGCGGAGTCGGTCAGGTCGACGCCGCGGCGACTGAGCTTGAGCGTGTAGACGGTGTCGCGTGAGAGGACCTTCGACACCGCGGTCGCGATGACGACCGCCACGACGACGGGCAGCACCAGGGCGTAGTCCCCGGTCAGCTCGAAGAGCATGATGCCCGCCGTGATCGGTGCCCTCGTCGACCCGGCGAAGACGGCCCCCATCCCCACGACCGCGAACGCCCCGACCTGCCCGTGCAGGGCCGGGTCGACCGTCGCCGCGACCTCGCCGAACGCTGCACCGACCATCGCGCCGATGAACAGCGACGGCGCGAAGACCCCGCCGGAGCCGCCGATGCCGAGGGTCAGCGACGTGGCGAGGACCTTGCCGACGACGAGCACGGCGAGGAAGGCGAGCGCGTACTGCCCGGCCACGCCGTGCTCCAACACCGGGTAGCCGACGCCGTACATCTGCGGCAGCGCGAGCAGGAGCAGACCGAGGAGCACACCGCCGACCGCGGGCCGGAGCCACTCGGGGCCACGGGTCGCCTTCCAGAGCAGGTCGCAGGCGTCCTCGACGAGGTACAGCACCCGCGTGAAGCCGATGCCCACCGCCCCGGCGACGAGCCCGAGCAACGCGAACAGGAGGTACTCCGGCGGCGTGACCCCAGCGATGGCGGGCAGGTGCAGGAACGCCGAGTCGCCGAAGACCGCGCGCCCGACGAGCGCGGCCGTCACGCTCGCGATCGCCACCGCGCCGAAGGACGTCGGGGTGAAGTCGCGGAGGAGCAGTTCGAGGGCGAAGAAGATCCCCGCGACCGGGGCGTTGAACGTCGCCGAGATGCCGCCGGCCGCACCGCACGCGACGAGCGTCTTCACACGGACCTCGGGCATCCGGGCCCACCGGCCGATCGTCGAGCCCAGCGCCGAGCCGATCTGGATGATGGGTCCCTCACGGCCGACCGAGCCGCCGGCGCCGATGCAGATCGCGCTCGCGAGGGCCTTCACGACGGCGACGCTGCCACGGATCCGGCCGCCGTTCCGGTCCAGCGCGAACATCACCTCGGGGACGCCGTGGCCGCGGGCCTCACGGGCGAAGCGGTGGATGAGCGGGCCGTAGAGGAGCCCGCCGACGACCGGCGCGACGACCACGAAGCCGGCGCCGAGCCACGGGACCCACGGGTTCGCCGGGTGCCCGGTGGTGGCGGAGTAGTCCGCGTGCCCGCTGAAGACCCGGGTGGCGTGCATGATGAGCCATCGGAAGACGACGGCGGCGACCCCGGCTCCGGCGCCGACGACGAGTGCCGGGAGCGCCAGGCGGACGGCGGCTCCGCCGAAGCGGGTCCCGGCGACGCGGACGTGGGAACGGGCAGGAGCGGATGTCGACACGGTCCTCCATCAGTTGTACGGACACAACGATTGTACGCGTACAACTCTGCGGCGTCGAGTGACGGAGATCAGCCCCCGAACGCGGAGACCTCCTCGGGCAGCGGCTCGTCCATCGCCCTGCGGAGCGCCCGCATGCCCGCGATCACCGCCGGTCGGTCCGGTTCGGGCACCCGCTCGAGGACCTGGGCGAGCTCCCGACTGCGCCGCTCGCTGACCTCGTCGACGAGCGCCCGACCCTGCTCGGTCGCGGCGATGAGCACCTCGCGCCGGTTCGTCGAGCCCGGTCGACGCTCCACCCAGCCGCCGGACACCAGTCGGTCAACGTTCCGCGTGAGCGTCGACGGGCCCACCGCCAGACGTTCGGCAAGGTCACCGGCACGAGTCGGGCCGAGCGTCGTGACGAGGACGATGAGGCGGAACTGCGGCACCGTGACGTGCTCCAGCGCCGACGTCAGCGACCTCGCGACGACGCCGAGCAGTCCACGGGATGCTGCGAGGACTTCATCGAGGTCGGCCATGCTGCCCATCCTCGCAGCCCGTCACATCGCATCCTTGATGCCGCGGCGGACCAGCCAGGCGTTCACCGGGTACGCGCACACGAAGCCGGCCACCATCGCGAGCTGCATCGCCACCCAGAACTCCGGGGAGAAGACACTCGCCCGGCCGCCGAACAGCGCCGGGAACACGGCGAGCTGCCAGACCGCCATGAGCCCGTACATGCCGATCTGCCACGCGACGATGCTGAGCGTGTCGGCCTTCAGGGCCGCGACGAGTCCGGCGCGGACGCCGAGGCCGCGCATCGGGGCGATGGCGAAGTACTGGAAGCCGATGCCGAGCAGGTACGCGAGCACGAAGTCCACGACCCACCCGGCGACCATGCGGTCCTGGTACAGCGAGCCGAGCCCGACCAGGGTCCCGATCGCGGGGAACCAGGCGAGGCCGAACTCGCCGAGCAGGTCACCGAGTGCACAGCCGGCGCCGCAGTGGCTGGTGTCGATCGCGGTGCCCGCCCAACGCCCGTGGTCGGCCGCTGTGGCCCGGCCCCGGCGGAGGTAGAAGACGAGCCAGACGACACTGCCGAACAGCATCGTGAGCGGCCACACGAGCGCCATGACCCGCATCTGCGGCGGGTGCCGGACGACGTCGAACGCGACGAACACCGCGCAGGCGACCGCGACGGCCAGGAGCACCGCGCAGAGCGCGGTGAGCGGGGACGGGAAGGCAGGCGCACCCAGCTCGACCACGCGACACCTCCGGACTTGTACGGCTACAACGACGGACCGAGCCTACGGTCGGGCCGATCCGCCGTTCCCAGCCGGGTGGGCGACGGACGGGAGGCGCGGTGCCAGCTGGCACCGCGCCTCCCGTCGGTGGGTTGCTCCGTCGAGCGGGATCAGGCGCGCGCCCGCTTCTTGTCGACCACGAAGATGTTGCCGGTGGTGACGCCCTCCTCGACCTCCTCGAGGGTGCGACCGCGGCTCTCGGGCACGAACTTCCAGATGAAGAGCAGGGCGAGGAGCCCGACGACCGCGAAGCCGAAGAAGGTGCCGGTGATCCCGGTCGCGGCGACGATCGAGGGGAAGTACAGCCCGAGGAACGCGTTCGCGATCCAGAGGCAGAACACCGCGATGCCCATGCCGAGCGCCCTGATCTGCGTCGGGAAGATCTCGGACAGGATCACCCAGGTGGCGATGTTGAGGAAGGTCTGCATCGACCCGACGAACGCGACGACGAGGAACAGGATCACCCACGGACGCGCCGGGTTGCCCTCGACCAGGGTCATCGACGCGATGCCGATGAGGAAGTGGCAGAGCGTGGTCAGCGAGTACCCGAGGATGAGCGTCGTGCGCCGGTTGATGCGCTCCATGTTGCGGATGGCGATGAAGCCGCCGATCACCGCGATGACCCCGGGAGCGATGTTGGCGATGAGGGCCGCCTGCTCCTGGAAGCCCGACTCGACGAGCACGGTCTGGCCGTAGTACATGATCGAGTTGATCCCGGTGAGCTGCTGGGCGACGCCGATGCCCGCGCCGACGAGCACGATCCGGACGAGCCACTTGTTGCCGAGGAGGACGCGCCAGCCACTCTCGCGCTGCACCTCGGCCTCGACGGCGTTCGTCCGCTCGATGTCCGCGAGCTCGGCCCTCGCGCGCTCCTCGGACCGGATCTGCCGGAGCACCTCGAGGGCCTCGTCGCCCCGCCCCGCCGAGGCCAGCCACCGCGGCGACTCCGGGACCCGGAGCATGCCGACGAAGAGCGCGATCGCGGGCAGCGCACAGACGGCGAGCATGACGCGCCAGACGCCGTCGCCCTCACCCCAGAGGCTGCCGATGGCCGCGTTCACGACGAAGGCCGCGAGCTGCCCGATGACGATCATGAGCTCGTTGCGGCCGGACAGCGACCCGCGGATCTCGTAGGGCGCGAGTTCGGCGAGGAACACCGGCACCACGGTCGAGGCGCCACCGACCGCCAGGCCGAGGAGCACCCGTCCGACGACCATGACGCCGAAGCTCGGTGCCGCGACGCACACGACCGTGCCGACGAAGAAGGTCACGGCGAGCAGGATGATCGTCTTCCGACGTCCCCATCCGTCGGCGATGCGACCGCCGAGCATCGCCCCGATCGCCGCGCCGAACAGGAGCGAGCTCGTGACGACGCCCTCGGTGAGGTTCGTCAGACCGAGCTCGGTCCGCATGGGGCGCAGCGCACCGTTGATCACGCCGGTGTCGTAGCCGAAGAGCAGGCCGCCGAAGGTGGCGACGAGTGCCAGCACGCCCAGGCGGCGGCGGTGCGGACCCGTCCCGACCGGGGGCAGGGTGGCGTTCGGTGCGGTCTGCTCGATGTCGACCATCCGGTGACTCCTTCGTCCGTGATCGCGCTTCATCGCGTGCAGCGATCGTAACTCCGATCCATGTCCTGTCAATCGGTCATGGTGTCATCATCGAGGACGTCGCCCAGCGAGGCCATCCCCGCGCCGTGGTCCGTGTACCGACGAACCGTCCGGCGTGCCGCAGCGCTCGCAGCGCCGGCGAGCTTCGGGTCACGACGGGCTGCGTCGGCGACCCGCCCGGCGTGCCCGGCGGTGGAGAGCAACACGTTCGCGAGGGCCCGCGTCCCGCCCTGCTCCGGCACGCCGGCGATCGACCAAGCGGAGCGGACCTGCTCGTCCGGGGTGACCCCGCGACGGGTGCCCATCCGGTGCCAGTCGGACAGTGCGCCCTCGGTGCGGTCGGCGGCCCGGTCGGCCTCGCCCGCGCGGCGGCGAGCGGCGTCACGGGCGGCGTCGTCGGTCAGGGCATCGCGCCCGGCGATCGACTCGGCACGGGCGCGCGCGGCAGCGTCGTCACCGCCGGACTCCGCGATGCGGGCGGCGTGGGCAGCCGCGGCGGCGGCGAGGATCTCCGAACGGTCCATGCCGACGACGCTAACGCCTGCGGGCGACAGCGCACGACCGGTTCGCGTGCACGGACTCCCCCGAATAGCATCGCGCGGGAGGGGGAACACGATGGGGACTGCACCGAGGACCGTCGCCACACTGGGGCTCGTGACGATCGGGATCGTCGCGCTGAGCGGCTGCAGCCTGCTCCGCAGCCCGGACCCGGTACCGCCGCCGACGCGATCGGATCGGTCCGGGAGCCCTTCAGCGACCCCGACGCCCACTCCCGACGAGTCGTCGGCCGAGGCACTGCTCGAGGCATCGGCGCACCCACGCACGCCGACCCCCGTACCGACCGAGGCGGCCGCGCCCGCACCGACGCTGAGCCGCATCGCCGCCGGGACGGTCGTCGCGGAAGGGGACGTCGCGTCACCGCTCGGCAGCGTCCACTTCCACTTCCGCATGGTGTCCGACGGCGACGACACGTTCTCGGCGCAGTACTCCGGCTTCACGTCGACGCTGCCGGTCCCGGTGTCGGTGTCCCTGTTCGAGCGGCCGCGGGCGGTCGGCGACGGGCTCACCTACACGGGCGTGGGCGATCACCCACTCGGCAGCGCGACCGCGGCCCCGGGAACCTCGGCGACCGTGCCGCTCGACGGCTCCGGTGTCGATCCGTCCGGGCTCACCACCCTCGTGACGTACTCCTCCGCGGGGCCCGACTCCGCGGAGCCGATCGAGCTCGGCCCCGGCAAGGTCCTCGCGGTGACGACGGTCCGCTGGTCGGTCCCGGCGCGGACGACCAACGTGCGCCCGGTCGACGGCGGCGCACGGGCGAACGCCGCCGGGCAGGTCACGGCGACGACGCCGAGCGGTGTGCCGACGTCGTACGTCGTGGCGCCGGACGACCTCATCGGGGACGTCGCGGCACGCTTCAGCATCAGCGTCCGCGCGCTCGTCTGGCTGAACGAGGGCGTGCAGGTGTTCGGCGACGACCAGTACCTCTACGAGGGCACGACCCTCAACCTCGACCCCCTCGCGCGCTGACGCGCGGCCGTCACGGCGCCCGAGGCTCAGATCGCAGGGCCCGAGACTCGTGCCCAGCGACACTCCTCGGCACGCGCGCCCAGAGAACTGTCGCTCACCCCGAGTCTCGGTCCAGGTCCGACCCGCTTGCGCCCGCGCGCGCCGCGCGCATGGACGGACGGGAGGCCCGTGGCGGATCCGCCACGGGCCTCCCGTCCGTCAGGTGGGAGCGTGCGCTACCCGCGCAGCTCCAGGTACTTCGCGATGAGCGCCTTGGTCGAGGCGTCCTGCGCGTCGAGCGCCTCCTGGTCGCCCTCGACGGCCGGCGTGACCTGCAGCGCCAGCTGCTTGCCGAGCTCCACACCCCACTGGTCGAACGAGTCGATGCCCCAGATCGTGCCCTCGGTGAACACGATGTGCTCGTACAGGGCGATGAGCTGCCCGAGGACGCTCGGGGTGAGCTCCGGCGCCAGGATCGACGCCGTCGGCTTGTTGCCCGGGAACGTGCGCGCCGCGACGATGCCCTCGTCGGTCGTGCCCTCGGCACGGACCTCGTCGGCGGTCTTGCCGAACGCGAGCGCCTTGGTCTGCGCGAAGAAGTTCGCGAGGAACAGCGTGTGCACGTCGGTGCCGGGCGCGACGCCCTTGCCGTCGCCGGTCTCGTCGGTCAGCGGACGCGGCGGGTTGGCGATGGTGATGAAGTCCGCCGGGACGAGGTTCGTGCCCTGGTGGATGAGCTGGTAGAACGCGTGCTGGCCGTTCGTGCCGGGCTCACCCCAGAAGACCTCGCCGGTGGACGTCGTGACCGGGCTGCCGTCCCAGCGGACGCGCTTGCCGTTCGACTCCATCGTGAGCTGCTGCAGGTACGCCGGGAAGCGGTGCAGGTACTGCGTGTACGGCAGCACCGCGTGGCTCTGGGCACCGAGGAAGTTCGAGTACCAGACGTTGAGCAGCCCCATGAGGACCGGGACGTTCTGCTCGAGGGGCGTCGTGCGGACGTGCTCGTCGACGGCGTGGAACCCGGCGAGGAACTGCTCCCAGTGCTCCTTGCCGATCGCGACGACCACCGCGGTGCCGATGGCGGAGTCGACGGAGTAGCGGCCGCCCACCCAGTCCCAGAAGCCGAACGCGTTCTCGGGGTCGATGCCGAACGCGGCGACCTTGTCGAGTGCGGTCGAGACGGCGACGAAGTGCTTCGCGACCGCGTTCGTCTTGTCCTCGTCGGAGCCATCGGCGAGCCCGAGGCGCTCCCAGAGCCACTGCCGGGCGAGGCGCGCGTTCGTCAGGGTCTCGAGGGTTCCGAAGGTCTTCGACGCCACGATGAAGAGCGTGGTCTCGGGGTCGAGGTCCGCCGTCTTCTCGTAGATGTCGGCCGGGTCGATGTTCGAGACGAAGCGGGCTTCGAGGCCGGGCTGGACGTACGGCTTGAGGGCTTCGTAGACCATGACCGGGCCGAGGTCCGACCCACCGATGCCGATGTTGACGACGGTCTCGATGCGCTTGCCGGTGACACCGGTCCACGCGCCGGAGCGGATCTGCTCGGCGAACGCGTACACCTTGTCGAGCGTGGCGTGCACGTCGGCGTCGACGTCCTGCCCGTCGACGACGAGCGACGGCTCGATGCCCGCCGGGCGGCGGAGCGCGGTGTGCAGGACGGCGCGGTCCTCGGTGACGTTGATGTGCTCGCCGGCGAGCATCGACCGGAAGCGCTCGGCGACGCCGGTGTCCCGCGCGACCTGCAGCAGGTTCGTCAGGACGTCCTCGGTCACGAGGCCCTTCGACAGGTCGACGGTGAGGTCCGCGGCCTGGAACGTGTACTTCGCTGCACGACCGGGGTCGCTGTCGAACCACCCGCGCAGGTCCGGGGTGAAGCCGTCGGCGATGGCGGCGAGCTTCTTCCAGCCGTCGGTCGATGTGGGGTCGACGGGAGCGGAATCGGTCACGAGGGGTCCTCCTGGATCACGTGGGTACACGGTCCGCGGGTCACCGCGCCGTTGCGTCGCGGACCAGGTCCGAGCGTAGTGCCGTCGCGCTCGGCCCGCGCACAGTCCGCGTTCGCCGTGGACGGAGGCGCGGTCCGGGTGGGCGGACCGGCGTCGGTCAGGCGAGCAGCGCCTCCAGGACGTCCGCGACGGGACCGGCGGACGCGGCCCGCCAGGCACGACCCGCCCACAGGTGGAGGTGCTGCGCGTCGCCGCTCGCGGCGGCGTCGGTCCGGAGCGGCCGGGTCAGGTGGTGGAGCGCGGGGTAGCCGAGCGGCGCGTCCGGGTGCGCCCGCGTGAAGGCGTTCGCGAGGCTCCGCGCCGGACGGCCGGTGAACGCCCGGGTCAGGACCGTCCGGTCGAACGCGGCGTCCGCGAGCGCAGCCCGGTGGGTGGCGTTCGTGCCCGCCTCGTCCGTCCGGAGCACCGCCGTGCCCACCGAGACGGCGGACGCCCCGGCCGTGAGCTGCTCGCGGACGTCGGCCGCGCTGCCGATCCCGCCGGCGGCGACGACCGGCAGGTCGGTCGCAGCTGCCACCCGGCGCACGAGCTCGGCGAGCGGGATCGGTGCCGGCGTGCTCGTCGGGTCGAGCACCGCGGAGTGGCCGCCGGCCGCCTCCCCCTGCACGAGCAGGACGTCGATGCCGCGCTCGGCCGCGGCCCGGGCGTCGGCCGGGTCCGTGACCGACTGCACCGTGACGGTGCCGCGGCTGCGCAAGGCCGCGACCACGGCGGCGTCGGGCAGCCCGAACGTGAACGACACGAACGGCACCGGGTCGTCGAGGAGCGCTGCGATCTTGTCCGCCCAGGCGTCGTCGTCCTCGTGCTTCGGCGGTAGCGGGCGACCGGCCTCGTGTTCGAGCTCGGCGCGGTAGGCCTCGTACACGTCGTCGGCGATCCGCACGGGGTTCGGCGCGAAGAGGTTCACGCCGAACGACTCCGTCCCCGCGGCGCGGACGGCACGGACCTGCGCCGCGAGCCCCTCGACGTCCTGGTACCCCGCCGCGAGCTGGGCGAGGTGCCCGGCGCGGGCCGCCGCCGCGACGAGGCCGGGTGTGCTCGGGCCACCGGCCATCGGAGCGACGTGGACGGGTGCCGCGGCACCGAGGACACCGGGCAGGGGACGCATGCGCCCATCCTGCACCGTCCTGCCGCCTGCACAGCCCCACCGGAGCCGACCGCCGTGCTGCCGGCTGCCCCTCAGTCGAGCGGCCGGAACCGCCGCAGCCGCAGGCTGTTCGTCACCACGAACACCGACGAGAACGCCATCGCTGCCCCGGCCAGCACCGGGTTCAGCAGCCCGGCCATCGCGAGCGGCACCGCGGCCACGTTGTACGCGAACGCCCAGAACAGGTTGCCCTTGATCGTACGGAGCGTGGCTCGCGACAGCCGGACGGCATCGGCGACCACCGTCAGCCGCCCGCTCACCACGGTGATGTCACTCGCCGCGATCGCCGCATCGGTGCCGGATCCCATCGCGATGCCGAGGTCCGCTGCCGCGAGCGCCGCGGCGTCGTTCACCCCGTCGCCGACCATCGCCACGACGTGTCCGTCCCGCTGGAGCCGACGGACGACCTCGAGCTTCGACGCCGGTGTCGCCCGGGCGTGCACCTCCTCGATCCCGACCGCATCGGCGACGACCCGAGCGGCACCATCGTTGTCGCCCGTGAGGAGCACCGGCCGCAGCCCGAGCGCCCGGAAGCGGCCGACCGCCGCCGCGGACTCGTCCTTGACCGTGTCACCGACGACGACGATCCCGACCACGAGCCCGTCGCGCGCGACGGCCACGGCGGTGCTGCCCTCGGCCTCGGCTCGTTCGACCGCGGTCCGCAGGCCGTCCGACAGGTCGACGGCCCAGGCGTCCCGGAGCCAGTCCGACCGGCCGACGACGACCGCCGCGGCCGCGCGGGCGTCCGCGCTGGACACCATGGCCTGGACACCGGCCCCTGGAGTGGCGGCGAAGCCCTCGGCGGGCGGCACGACGAGGGAACGCGACCGGGCGTCCACGACGACGGCGCGCGCGACCGGGTGCTCGGAGCCCTCCTCGACCGCTGCAGCGAGGGCGAGGACCGTGTCGGGGTCGACGCCGGCGGCCGGTACGACGGACCGCACGGCCATCGTCCCCGTGGTCACCGTGCCGGTCTTGTCGAGCACGATCGTGTCGACCGTCCGGGTGCGTTCGAGCACCTCGGGTCCGCCGATCAGGATGCCGAGCTGCGACCCCCGGCCGGTCCCGACGAGCAGCGCGGTGGGCGTCGCGAGCCCGAGGGCGCACGGGCAGGCGATGATGAGCGTCGCGACCGCCGCGGTGAACGCAGCCGTCACGGAACCACCGACCACGAGCCAGCCGACGAACGCCAGCAGCGCGAGCCCGATGACGATCGGGACGAAGACGCCGGACACCCGGTCGGCCAGCCGCTGGACGTCGGCCTTGCCGGTCTGGGCCTCCTCGACGAGCCTGCCCATCCGGGCGAGTTCGGTGTCGGCGCCGACCGCGGTGACGGTCACCTCGAGCCGGCCGCCGACGTTCACGGTCGCACCGGTGACGTGGTCGCCCGCACGGACCTCCACGGGGACGGACTCGCCCGTGAGCATGCTGAGGTCGACCGCCGAGGACCCGGCGCGCACGACGCCGTCGCTCGGGATCCGCTCCCCCGGGCGCACGACGACCACGTCGCCGACCACGAGCGAGGCCACCGGCACCCGCGTCTCGGAGCCGTCCCGGAGCACGGCGGCGTCCTTCGCGCCGAGTTCGAGCAGTGCTCGGAGGGCGGCGCTCGACTCACGCTTGGCGCGGGCCTCCGCGTACCGGCCGGCGAGCACGAACACGGTGACGGCCGTCGCGACCTCGAGGTAGAGCTCGGTGCCCTCGGGATCGGTCGCGAACCACGAGAAGGTCATGTGCATGCCGGGCACGCCGGCGTCCCCGAGGAACAGGGAGTACAGCGACCAGGTGAAGGCCGCGCCGACCCCGACGCTCACGAGGGTGTCCATCGTCGCGGCGCCGTGCCGGGCGTTCACCCACGCGGCACGGTGGAACGGCAGCGCACCCCACACCGCGACGGGCGCAGCGAGGGCCAGGGCCGCCCACTGCCAGTTCGGGAACTGCAGGACCGGCACCATCGACAACACCACGACGGGGACGGCGAGGACCGCCGACACGAGCAGGCGCTGCCGGAGCAGACGGGTCTCGTCACCCTCCGTCGACGCAGGCCCGGCGCTCGACGGCGGCACCGGCACGGCCGCCCCGTACCCGGCCGACTCCACGGTCGCGATGAGTCGCTCGACGTCGACGTCCGCGTCGTCCCCCACCCGCACCTGCGCCTTCTCGGTCGCGTAGTTCACGGTGGCGGTGACCCCGGGCAGCTTGCCGAGCTTGCGCTCGATGCGGTTCGCGCACGAGGCGCAGGTCATCCCGGTGATGTCGAGCTCGACGTCGCTCACGGCCGCACGACCTCGTACCCCGCCTCCGCGATCGCGCCGTCGAGGACGTCGGCGTCCACGGGCTCGTCGGAGGTGACGGTCACGGCGGACGAGCCGCCGGGCACGAGGTCGACGGCGACGCTCTGGACGGCGTCGATCTCGGACAGCTCCTCGGTCACGCTCATCACGCAGTGCTCGCAGGTCATGCCGGTGACGAGCAGGGTCTCGGTGGTCATGCTGGTTCCTCCATCGGGTGGTGGTGTCGGTTCAGGAGCGGACGAGGCGGGCGATCGCGTCGCTCGCTTCGCGCACCTTCTGGTCGGCGGCGTCGCCGCCCTCGGCGACGGCCTCCGCGACGCAGTGCTTGAGGTGGTCCTCGAGCAGGGAGAGCGCGACCCGTTCGAGTGCGCGGTTCGCCGCGGAGATCTGCGTGAGGACGTCGATGCAGTAGGTCTCGTCCTCGACCATGCGTGCGATGCCGCGCACCTGGCCCTCGGCGCGGCGGAGCCGCTTGAGCAGGTCGTCCTTGTCGCCGATGTAGCCGACGTGTGCGTGGGTCTCCTCGTGCATCGTGCCTCCGTCCTCGTGAACATGGTACCCCCCTGGGGTATTCCACGTCACTGGTTGCGTTCTGACGACACCCAGACTGGGCCCACACCGCCGGTTCCGGAGCGTCGCGCCAGCGGCGTTCCGGCCGTGCCGGTGGGGAGAGGCGCGGATCGCGCTCCCGCGCCCGCTGCGGTCCGGTAGGTTCTCGACTCGTGCAGCGTCTCTCCCCCGGTCAGCGTTGGGTCATCGGCCTCGGCGTCTTCGCGTTGGTGCTCCTCGTCGTCGGGCTCGTCGCGGTCGGGGTCGGTTCGGCGAACCTGCACGCGACCTGCCGGGAGGACGGGTTCGACACCCCGTGCCCGGGCGACGCCTCCGGGATCGTCTGGGGCGGCGTCCTCGCCGTGATCGGGCTGCTCCACCTCGGGTTGACCGGGCTCGCCGGCGCACTCGTGTGGACCTCGACGCCGGCCATCGCACCGCGCGGACCGCGCCCCGGGCGTCCCGAGTTCCAGGTCTTCACGACCGGCGACCTCCGGGACCCGTCGACGCAGGACGCGGTGTTCGGACGCCTGTTCCGGACGACCGAGGACGTGCTGCCCGGCTGGCTGGTCGAGGACGGCGTGGTCCGTCCCGGCGGTCCCGACGACGCGGTCGCGGGTGCCCTCCTGCACCTCGACGACGAATGGGAGCTCGCGATCCTCGACCGCAGGGCCGGCAGCGGCGTGCGACGGGTCCGGATCGAGCTCACCTCCGGGGCGACGGCGTGGGTCTTCACCCCGGTCGTGTAGACATTCCCCATGAGCACCGCGCCGCCCAACGGGTTCCGGAAAGCGCGGTACACGCACGACGACGGCACCGACTACGCCACGATCTTCACTGCCGAGTACGCGGGCCGCGAGTTCGCGACCGACACCTTCGCGACGGCCGACACCCGGTACGAGTACACGATGGTGGGCGACGACGACCTCACCCTGCGGTCGATGCGGGCGCTCGGGGGGCGTCGGGGCGGTGTGATCGGGCCCCGGACGGACCACGTCGTGTTCTGGTTGACCGCGGGCGAGCTCGAGATGCACTTCCCCGACCGCACCCGTGTCGTCAGACCGGGGACCCCGTACATCGCGTCCGCGTCGGAGGCGTACCGGTTCGAGTCGTCCGGCACCGTCTACCACGGCATCCACATCGCGGACGCGTTCCTCCGGGAGGTCGGTCGCCAGCTCGGCTTCCGGCTGCCGGACGGCCCCCTGCTGTTCGACCAGCAGGACGAGGCGATCGCCCGACGCGAGCCCCTGCGTCACCTGATCCGCGAGCTCCAGGGCTCGCTCTTGGACGACCGGGTGACCGGTCCGATGCGCACGGCACTCAACCGGCGGCTGGCGACCGTCGTCCTCGACACGTTCCCGATCCGCAACCGCGGCGAGGACGTCCCTGTCGCGAACCGGCTGCGGGACGCCGTGCGGTTCATCGAGGAGCACGCCGCGGAACGCCCGTCCGTGACGCGGATCGCCGCGGCCTGCGGACTGAGCGAGCGCGGCCTGCAGGAGGTCTTCGCGCGGACCATGGGCACCACACCCCGCCGCTTCCTCCGGGACCACCGACTCGACCGCGCCCGCGACGAGCTGCTGCAGGCCGACGACCCGTCGGTCGGGATGGTCGCGAACCACTGGGGCTTCACGAACCCGGGGCGCTTCGCGCGGGACTACCGCGAGCGGTTCGGAGAGGACCCGGCGACCACGCGCCGCGACCGGTCGAACCCCCGGGTCCGTGCCGCCGTCACGTTCATCGAGCAGCACCTCGACGGGAGGCTCACGGTCGCGAGCATCGCCGAGGCCGCCGGCGTCCGACCACGTCGGCTCCAGCAGCTGTTCCGAGCCGAACACGGCACCACGCCCACCGAGTTCGTGGCCGATCTGCGGCGCCGGAAGGCCGCGACGGGGGCGCTCGCCGACACGCACTGACGCGGCCGGTTCCGGCGTCGGTGCGAGCCGTTCTCCGCACAGGGGTACAACGTGCACGGCGCTCGGACCCGTTCTCTGGGAGTCGGCTGATTCCTCTCAGGACGGCGTGACGACCGTCGGGGGAGTCCCGTCTCATCCGTGAACAGCAACCGCTGGGAACGCCCGGCGGGACACGGAAGGAGCAATCATGGCTGACACCACGACCACCACCTCGACGACCGCCACGGCGCCGCGCACCGCGGCCGCGGGCAACCTGTCCGGCAAGACCACGATCGACGACACCGTCGTCGCGAAGGTCGCCGGCATCGCCGCCCGCGAGGTCAACGGCGTGCACTCGCTCGGCAAGGGCGCTGCCCGCGCGATCGGTGCGATCCGCGACGCGATCGGGCAGCGGGACTTCGGCCAGGGCGTCAAGGTCGAGGTCGGCGAGAAGCAGGTCGCCGCGGACATCGTGATCGTCGCCGAGTACCCGGTCGCCCTGCAGCAGGTCGCCGATGGCGTCCGCACCGGTGTCGCGCGCGCCCTCGAGCAGATCGTCGGCATGGAGGTCGCCGAGGTCAACGTCACCGTCCAGGACGTCTACATCCCGGGCGACGACGACGAGGCCGACGAGAAGCAGGAGTCCCGCGTTGAGTAACACACTCGTCGGCGCCCTCATCGGCGCCATCCTCGCCGTCGTGGCACTCCAGTTCGGCTTCTGGGGCTTCGTCCTGGTGATCGTGTTCGGCGCGATCGGTGCCCTCGTGGCCGCGATCAGCTCCGGCAAGATCGACCGGGGTGCCCTGACCGACGTGCTGACCGGACGTCGGAGCTCCCGGTGACCGCCGGCCCGGGCGTGCCCGGCCGCGTCGAGGTCACCGCCCGGGCTCTCACCTCGCTCGCGCGGGCCGTCGCAGCCGAACGGCTCGGCGCCCCCGCCAAGCGGGTCCGGGTCGGACTCGGCGACGCTTCCGGAGCCCTGACGCTCGACGTCGAGAGCCCCGTCCGCGCGCAGGACGACCTCATCACCGCCGCCGGCCACGCCGCCGGCGACATCCGGGACCGCGTGGCCGCCCTCACCGGCCGGCGCGTCGGTCCCACCCACGTCGAACTGACCGGCATCGTGCACGAGCACGACGGCCGCGTCCGTTAGGAGGCCACCATGAGCAACGGTTCCGTCGAACGACGCATCCGCCGCCGCAGCGTGCACCCCTCCCGCTCCACGGCGGTGTCGGTCGCGCTCGTGGTGCTCGTCCTCGTGGCTGCGTGGATCGGGACGGAGTCGGTCTTGCAGGCGGTGGGGTCCGCGCCGTTGGTGGCGGACCCGCAGACCGTCGTGGACGCGGCCCTGCAGCCCGACGGCGCGTTCGTGACGATCGCCGAGGTGATCGCTGTGGTCCTGGTGGTCCTCGGGATCGTGCTGGTCGTGCTGGCGCTCAAGCCCGGCCGGCAGCACCGGTCCGCGGTCGAGCACGACCGCGGCGCCGTGGTCATCGACACCGCGATCCTCGCCTCGACCGCCGCGAACGCCGCCGCGCTCGCTGCCGGCCTGCCCGAGGACCACGCCAAGGCCTCCGCCCGCGGCCGGTCCTCCGAGGTCCGCCTCGTGCCCCTGTCCGGGGTGCCCGTCGACCAGGCAGCGGTCCGCTCCGCGGTCGAGGACCGCCTCGGCCGCCTCGACGCCCGGTTCGGCAAGCGGGTGAAGGTCCGCGTGGACGAGAAGGGAACCCTGGCATGACCAAGAGCAACCGCACCCTGAACCGCATCATCCTGCTCGTGCTCGGCCTGGTCGCCGTCATCGCTGGCCTGACCATCGGCGCCGGCGTGCTGCCCGCGGTCCGTGACGCCCTGAAGCCGTACGTGACGTTGCCGAGCAACGTGAGCGTGCCGGCGGCGTCGCTGTGGATCGTCGCCGGCGTGTGTGTCGTGGTGATCGTGCTCGCGTTGGCGTGGGTGTTCACCCGCGGCCGCGGCGGCACCAGCGTCGCCGTCCGGGAACGTAACGGCGAGGACCAGGTCACGATCAACGTCGCGCTCGTGCGGGACGTGATCGACCACGAACTCCACGGCGTCCGCGACGTCGTCGGCGCCAAGGTCGACACGTACCTCGTCAAGCGGCAGCGCGCGGCCCGGATCCGGGTCAACGTCCGCCGCGGCGGTGACGCGGTCACCGTCCTCGACGCCGTCGACCACGCCATCGGCGTGCTGGACCGCACCCTGGGCCGGCAGGTCCCGGTCCTGGTCCACCTCACCGGCGGCACCCGCGCCGCCCTCGCGAAACCCACCCGCGTGCAGTAGACCGCACCACCCACCGACCACCCCAGACCCCGGGAGGCACACCGCGCCTCCCGGCTGCACCACCAAGGAAACCGGGCTGACGCCCGGACGAGAGAGAGGAGCCCGTCATGGGTCTCGACGACAAGATCAAGAACGCTGCCCAGGACCTCGCCGGCAAGGCCAAGGAGGCCGTCGGCAAGGCGACCAACGACGACCAGAAGGTCGCGGAGGGGCAGAAGGACCAGGCCGCGGCCAGCGCCAAGAAGGCCGGCGAGGACGTCAAGGACGTCTTCAAGTAACCCGTCTCGGACCCGGACGCCGCCCGCCCATGGTGGGCGGCGTCCGTCGTCCCGGAGCAAGGAGGAAGTCATGCAGCACGACCCGAACGCCAGGACACAGATCACCGAGGTGCCCCTGCCCGCGGAGCTCACCGAGCCCCTGCCCGCGGACGCCTCGCCCGTCACCGTCGCCGCCCGCACCGCCGCCGAGACCGCACTCGGTGTCCACGGCGTCCACCACCTCGGCAACCTCCTGGCCCGCGCAGCCGACAAGGTGCGCTCCCAGTTCGGCCGCTCCGCCGGGACGACCGGGGTGCAGGTCGACGAGACCGACGGTGCACTCGACGTCGTCGTGTCGATCGTCGTGGAGTACCCCGAGCCCGTGATCGGCGTCGCCGACGAGGTCCGCCGACAGGTCCGCGAGGCCGTCTCGCAACTCGACTTCGCCGCCGTCTCGGTCGACGTCCGGGTGCTTGACGTGCACGGTCCCTTCGACGACGAACCCAGCGCGCTCGACCGGGCCGTCGAGTCCGGGAAGGACGCCGTCGGCCGTGTCCGCGACGCCGCGTCCGAGGCCGCCGCCGACGCCAAGGAGAACGCCGCCGACGTCGCCGAGCGGGCTCGCGATGCCGCATCCCGCGCCGTCGACCGTGCAGGCGACGCCGCGGACACCGCGCGCGAGGCCGTGGCCGACGCCACCGACCGGGCGCGGGACGCGGTCGCGGACGCGACGGACCGGGCTCGCGACGCTGCCGCGGAGACCGCAGACCGCGCCCGCGACGCTGCCGCGGAGCTCGGGGAGCGCGGTCGTGACCTCGCTGACCGGGCTCGTGACGGTGCCGCGGAGGCTGCCGATCGCGCGCGTGACGGTGCCGACCGTGCCCGCGGTGCCGCCGCCGACGCCGTCGACCACGCGGCCGAGGCCGCCGGCGCCGCACGCGACGCCGCAGTGGACGCGGGTGCCGAGGTCGCGGACCGCGCCGCCCGTGCAGCGGACGACGCCGCTGACTCGGCACGGACCGCCGGCGCGCACGCGGAGGACGCGGTCGCCGACGCTGCCGACGCAGCGGACGAGCACGCTGCCGCCGCGGACGCGCATGATGCCGCCGGGGACGCGAACGCAGCCGCCGGGGACGGGCACACGGCCGCCACCGAGGAGTCCGCGGAGGACACCGCCGATGCGCTCGACGAGGCGTCGGCCACCCTCGCCCGTGCTGCGGACGCCCTCCGCGAGGACGCCGAGTCCCACCGCGACGAGGACCGGAAGTGACCACGCTCCGCGGGTTCCGGCGTGGTCGGGGCGGCATGCCTCGTCCGCGCCCCCGCGGGGTGTGGGTGGCGTCGGGGATCGGGATCGTCCTGCTCCTCGCGATCACCCTCGGAGCGTTCTTCCCGCTCGTCGGCTTCCTCGGCGGCGTCACGGCCACCACCGCGGGACTCGTCCCGTTCCCGTTCGTACGGGTGACCCTGGTCGCGCTGCTCGGCGCGGTCGTGGTGCTCGCCCTCGTCCTCCTGGCCCTCACACGCCGGCACACCGCGACCTCCGTCGTCGCGGTCGTGTTCGCCGTGCTCGTCGCCCTCGCGGTGACCATCTACCCGGTCGTCACGGTCGCGATCTCGTCGGCGGACCGCGCCGGCGACGTCTGGCCGATCGTGACCGACCTCTGGCAGCGGTTCACGGGCTGAGGCCCGCGGCACCGCACCCTCGAAGGGAACACCACCATGCGCAACCGCATCATCCTCGTCGGACTCGTCGTCCTGTTCGGCTTCTGGCTCGGCGCTCGTGCCAACCGTCCGGTCGTGAAGGGTTCGAAGGCCGAGACCGCCCGGCGTGCACTGGCTGACCGGCGAGCCCGGAAGCGCCGGAAGGCCCTGAAGCGCCGCTTCGGGCTCGGCTGACGCCGCCTGCACCGACGGCCCGGCGCGAGACTCGGGCGGGATCCGCGACCTGAGACTCGGGCGGGCCGGCGCGAGACTCGGGCGGGCCGGCGCGAGACTCGGGCACAGCGACGGTTCTCGGGCTCCTGCGCGCGAGATATGTCGCTCAGCCCGAGACTCGGGCACAGCGACAATTCTTGCGCTCAAGCCCCCGAGAACTGTCGCTGGGGCCGGATCTCGGGCGCCGGCCCCGGCCGCGGCCGCGGCCAGCGTCAGCGGGCAGCGGCCAGCCGCGCCAGACCCTCGTCGATCGACACGGCCGGCACCCACCGCAGCTCCGCCCGGGTCCGGCGCTGGTCGAACCAGTGCGCCGTCGACAGCTGCTCCGCCAGGAACCGCGTCATCGGCGGCTCGTCCTGCCCCGGGCGGACCCGCCACACCGCCTCGACGACCGAGCCGGCCACCCGGGCGACCCCGGCGGGCACGTGCCACCGCGGCGCCGGCACTCCGGACGCCGTGCAGATCCCGGCGAGCAGGTCGGCCACCGGTCGGGGCTCGCCGTTCGTCACCACGTACGCCGATCCGTGCACGCCGTCGTCCGTCGCACGGTCGAGCGCCGCGACCATCGCCGACGCCGCGTTGTCGACGTAGAGCGTGTCGATGAGCGCGGCGCCGGAGTCGAGCAGCGGCAGCCGTCCGGCGCGGGCCCGCTCGACGATGCGTCCGACGAGCTGGGTGTCCCCCGGGCCCCACACGAGGTGCGGTCGGACCGCCACGACCGCGAAGCCGGGCTCGTCGGCGGCCAGTGCGAGGAGTTCGGCGGCCGCCTTCGTGCGGGCGTACTCCCCGCGCGCACGCTCGGGCTCGGCCGGGCCGGCCGGGGCCCCGGCGAGCGACGTGCCGGTGTGCGCGACCGACGGGGACGACACGAACACGAACCGCTCGGTGCCGGCGGCCCGTGCGGCGTCGAGGAGCGCCCGGGTGCCGTCGACGTTCACGCGGCGGAAGTCGTCCGGGTCGCCGGCGAGCGAGACCTTCGCGGCGAGGTGCACGACGGCGTCGACACGGTCGACCGCGCGGGCGAGGGCGTCCGGGTCGGTCACCGTCCCGAGCACGTCGTCGACGCCGGAGACCCCGGACGGCCGTCGCTGGAAGGTCCTGACCTCGTGCCCGGCCTCCCGCACGGCTGCCGCGGTCGCACGCCCGAGGAAGCCGCTGGCCCCGGTGACGAGGACCTTCACGGCCGCACCATCCGGCCGCCGGCGAGCACGGACGATGCCCACCGGCCGAGTCGCGTCCGGTCGATCTTCGAGTTGTGCCGGACGTCGGTCGGGAGCACGGGCACGACGAGCACGGCGGCCACGGGGACCCCTGCCGCTGCACGGACGGCGGACGCCACCGACGGCGGCGCGAGGCCCGGTCGTCGCTGCGGTGCGACGGTCTCGACGACTGCCACGACCTGCTGCGTGCCCTCCGGACCGATCCCGGTGACACCGGCCCGACGGACCCCGGGCACCCGTTCGATGCGCTGTTCGGGTCCGACCGGCGTGAGGACACCCTCGGGCGTGGTGACGACGTGCTGCAGGCGGCCCTCGACCCACAGCCGGCCGGCCTCGTCCAGGTGCCCGACGTCACCGGTGCGGTGTCCGCGTGCGTCGTCGACGCCGAGGCGCGAGGCCCGGTCCGTCCGCCAGAGCTTGTCGTAGTGGTCACGGACGTGCGGCGCGGCGACGACGATCTCCCCCGTCACGCCCGCGGTGTCGGTCAGCACCCCGGTCGCGGCGCCGCGTGCGTCGAGCGGGGCGATCCGGACCGTGACCCCGGCCGCGGGCACACCGACGCAGACGCCGGACGCGTCGGCGGCAGCAGCCGCCCGGACCCCGTCGAGGTCCACGTCGGTCATGAGGAGCCCCTCCGTCATGCCGTAGGGGGTGTGCGCCGTCGCGTTCGGCATCAGCTCCGTCGCCGCGGCGAGCAGCGAGTCCGCCACCGGCGCTCCCGCGGAGAGGAACAGCTCGACGCGGCGCAGCGCGGTGCGGTCACCTTCCGTCAGCGCGGACGCCGTGGCGACGACGTTCGCGATCGCGGCCGGCGACAGGAAGACCACCGTGGCGTCGGCCGCCCGGACGGCCTCCGCGACGGCGGTCGCCGTCAGGGTCCGCGGCGAAGTGACGTCCATGTCCGGCGCGACCGACCGGGCTCCGAGCGCGGGCCCGAGGAGCGCGAACGGGGCGAAGCCGGCGACGAGCCCGGTGCCGGTGCCGACGCCGTACTGCGTGGCGAGGGCGTCCCGGACGGCGCCGAGCTGCCCGTGCGTGTAGACGACGCCCTTCGCCGGACCGGTCGACCCGGAGGTGAAGAGCACGGCGGCCGTCGAGTCCGGCGTCGGGGCGTCCGGGAGGGCTCCGCCCGCCGCGAGCCGTACGGCCCCGGCCCGGGCCACCTCGGCGAGCGTGTGGGACACGCCGAGCGCGCGACGAGCCACCGTCGGGAGCGCCACGGTCGCGATGCGCCGACCGGGCCACCCGAGCGCGCGTGCCGCCGACAGCCCCGGCAGCGCACCGACGATCCAGTCCGGTCGGGCACCGCGCACGGCTCGCGTCAGGCCGCGCAGCCCGAGCCCGGCATCGGCCACGACCACGACGGCGCCGATCCGGACGCACGCGTAGAGCACGGCGGTCAGGTCGGCTCCGGGCGTCACGAGCAACGACACGCGGTCGCCCGCACGGACGCCGACGACGCCGAGTCCGGCCACGATCTCGTCCACACGGCGCGCCAGGAGCCGCCAGCTGACGCTCCGGACGCCGCCGGGCGCGGCCATCTCGACGAGGGCGGGTCCGTCATCGTCGCGCAGCTCGTCGAGTGCGGCCCAGAGCGGGCGGCTCGCGTCCCCGACGTGGTCGGTGTCGGCCTGGAGGTGGGCCCCACCAGCCGGTTCCGGCGCACCGCGCCAGCGGGGTGACGGCCGTGCCTGGAGGGACGGCTCGGCCCCGGTGGGTACGGTCCCCTCCGGCAGGCGGTCTCCCAGCCAGTCGGTGACGGTCCCGGCGACGTCGACGTCCTCCGGCAGGAGGTGTCCGGCGCCCTCGAACCGGTGCACGTCGGCGTGCGGCAAGCGTCGGAGGAGGTCGTCGAGGTAGCGCTCGAGGAACACCGGGTCGCGCGGCCCCCAGAGGAGCAGTGCGGGGACGTCGAGCGCCGCGACCCCGGCGGCGATCCGGTCGAGCTCGGGCGCGGACGGGTGGGCGCTGTCGACGGGGATGTCCGCCACGAAGCCGCCGATGCCCCCGCGGCGTGCAGCGCCTCGGTAGGGCGCGCGGAAGGCGTCGGCGACGGCGCGGTCGAGCTTCGGGTGCGCGATCGCGAGCGTGGTCTCGAGGAACGCGGGTGTCAGCACCGTGCCCCGGCCGAGCACCCCGGGGCTCAGGGCGAACCGGAGCGGCGCGGGGATCGACGCGTCGCCTGGCTGGTGCACGGCGGTGTTGCACGTTGCGACCCCGACGACGAGGTCCGGGTGGTCGACGGCCCAGCCGAGCGACACCACCCCGCCCCAGTCGTGTCCGAGGGTGACGACGGGACCGGTCAGCGCGAGTGCGTCGGTGAGCGCTCCGAGGTCCGCGACGCGCTGTGCGAGCCCGCGCTGCACGCCGGTCCGCTCCGAGAAGCCCATGTCGAGCTGGTCGACCGCGACGACCCGCCACGCGGGACCTCCGGCGCGGGCGACGTCGAGCGTGCGCTGCGCGACCGAGCGCCACAGGTAGGACCACGTGGGGTTGCCGTGCACGCAGAGCAGGGTGCCCACCGGACGCGCGCCGAGCGCGTCGAGGGAACCGGCCGTGTCGAGGAGGTGCCAGGTGCGCTCGTGGCGATCCGCGCCTCTCCCCACCGGCACGGCCGGACCGCCGCTGGCGCGTCGCTCCGGAACCGGCGGCGTGGGCCCAGGCCGGTCGTCGACACCACCCGGCACGGTGACCAGTCGAGACCAGGCCGGGTCGAGTCCGGGCAGGGGCGGCGGGAGCGTCGCCGGCGCGGTGGTCGCAGCGACGCGGGGGAGGCCGGACCTCACCAGTGCAGTTCCAGCATCGCGGTGTTGATGCCGGAGCCGACGCCGCCGAGGAACACCCGGTCGCCACTGCGGATCGAGCCCTTCGCGACCTCGTCCGCGAGGGTGATCGGGATCGACGCGGGACCGACGTTGCCGAACCGCTCGTACGTCGTCGGCACCTTCGACCGGGGCACCCCGATGGCGTTCACGAACGCGTTGGTGTGCACGTCGGAGACCTGGTGCAGCACGTAGCGGTCCATGTCGGCCCAGTCGAAGTGCGCCTTCGCCTCGTTCCAGGCCTCGACCACGAGCTCCATGCCGCCCTTGAGCAGCATCTTCGCGTCGGTGAACATGCCGTCCGGGCTGCCGACGCACAGGTCGTACCACTGCGTCGCCGCGCGGGTCACGCCGCCGATCAACCGGTGCCCGCGGGGGTGGGCGTCGGTCCGCCCGAGCACGGCGGCGGCGGCGCCCGACCCGAGCGTCAGGCTGGCGAACTCGCTCATGAAGTCCTTGCGGTTCCGGCTGCCCTGGTTGAGGCGGTCGATGGTGTTGAGCTGCACCTGGTCGGCGTCCTCGCCGTCGACGATGAGCGCGTACTGGATCTGACCGGAGTCGATCATGCCCGCGGCGACGCTCATGGCGTTGACGAACCCGAGGCACGCGTTCGCGATGTCGAAGTTGATCGCCGACGACGGCAGCCCGAGGCCGTGGTGCAGCCGCACGGCGACGCTCGGCTCCAGGTGCGGCCGGGTCACCGACGTGTTGATGAGCAGCCCGACGTCGTGGGGCTGGATGCCCGCCTCGGCCATGGCACGGCGTCCGGCGTCGATGGCGGCCTCGTGGAAGGTCTGGCCCTCGCCCCAGTTCCGACGCTCCTTGACGCCCGCCACGCGCTCGAGCAGGCCGCTCGGCAGACGGAGACGACGGAGGGCGCCGCGGAGGCGTTCCTCGATGTCGGCGGAGGTCGTCACGCGGTCCGCGGTGGTCGTCGCGACCGACAGCAACGAGACGTTGCGGTGCTTCGCGGTGGCGTTGCCGGGTCGCACTGTCTCCGCTTCGGACGTCGGGTCGACGGGGCGGTCAGCGAGGATGGTCACCGCCTCATCATTCCGCACATGTGCTGGACGTGCGGTCCGGGTGCCCTGCGCGCGCACTAGGACTGCTCCGTGACCGCGTCCTTTGGCAGTTTCCGGACCTTGCTCCGGCGCTTCCGGCGGTCCGGGATCATCGACCGCATCTCCTCGAGCTTGCCGAAGCAGAGCAGGCGGTCACTGGCCTGCAGCGTCACGCCGCTCCGCGGGTTCGGGATCACCGACGCCCCGCGGTGGAGCGTCAGCACCGTGATGTCGCGGTCCCAGAGCCCGGACTCCTTGATGGTCTTGCCCACCAGGTCGGCGTTCGTGTGCACGAGCAGCTCGGCGACGCCGTACCCCGTCGAGACGCTGAGGCGCTGGCGGACGTCGATCTCCGGGAAGGCCACCTGGTTGCCGATGAAGTCGATGATCGCGCCGGCGACGTCGAGGCCGGTGGCGCGCTCGATGCCCTCGAGGCCCGGCGAGGAGTTCACCTCCATCACGAGGGGTCCCTCGTTGCCCTCGAGCATGTCGACCCCGGCGACCCGGAGCCCCATGATCTGGGCGGACCGGACGGCGGCCTCCTCGTACTCGGGCGTGAGGGTGACCTTCTCGACCGTGCCGCCGCGGTGCACGTTCGACCGGAACTCGTCGCCGGAGGCACTGCGCCGCATCGCCGCGACGACCCGGTCGCCGACGACGAGGGCGCGGATGTCCTTCCCGCGGCTCTCCGAGATGAACGACTGGATGAGGACGTTCTGCTTCGTCGAGTGCAGCGTCTCGACGATGGACTCCGCGACCTTCGCCTCCGGCGCGAGGATCACGCCGATGCCCTGGGTGCCCTCCAGGAGCTTGATGACGACCGGGGCGCCGCCGACGCGGTCGATCGCCCCGCGGACGTCGGCACGGCTGTTCACGAAGGTGGTCGCGGGCATGCCGATGTGGTGCCGGGACAGGATCTGGTTCGCCCGCAGCTTGTCGCGCGAGTTCGTGATGCCCGTGGCCGTGTTCGGCGTGTAGACGTCCATCTGCTCGAACTGCCGCACGACGGCGGTGCCGTAGTACGTGATGGAGTTCCCGATGCGCGGGAGGACGGCGTCGTAGTCGCTGAGGAGCTTGCCGCGGTACAGCAGGTCGGGCTCCTCGGCGGTCAGGTCGATCGCGAACCGGAGCGTGTTCAGCACCTTGACGTCGTGCCCGCGGTCGATCGCCGCGGCGCGGAGACGCTGGGTCGAGTACGCGTGCGGGGCGCGCGACAGGATGGCGAGTTTCATCGGTGGGGCTCCGCTGGGTGTTCGGGGTATCGACGGCGACGTTCAATCAAAGCATGCGACAGGATGGGCACATGAGCCGCACTCCCACGATCGCAGGTTGGCGGGAGTGGGCCGCCCTCCCGGGCCTCGCGCTGCCGTGGATCAAGGTCAAGCTGGACACGGGCGCCCGGAGCTCGGCGCTGCACGCCTTCGACCTCGAGGAGCTGCCCGGCGAGCGGGTGCGCTTCTCGGTGCACCCGTGGCAGGACACCGACGCCGACGCGGTCACCGTCGAGTGCGACATCCACGACCGGCGGACGATCCGCAGCTCCACGGGGCACACCCAGGAGCGCATCGTCATCCTCACGCCGATCACCCTGCACGAGCAGACGGTCGACGCCGAGGTCACGCTGAGCAACCGCGACCAGATGGGCTTCCGGATGCTCGTCGGCCGCGAGGCGCTGCGGCAGGCCTTCCTCGTCGACCCGGCGCGGTCGTTCCTCGGCGGCCGTGCGCCGAAGGCGATCCGCCGGCGGAACCGCGGCCGCGCGTGACCCCGCCGGGACCGCGGCCGGGCGCGACGCCGACCGGACCGTCGCCGGCTGACGCGCTCGCCCGGTTCGTCGCGGCGGTGGGCGACGAGGGGCTCGGCGCGTACGGCGTGCACGTCCGGATCGGCGACGACGAGGTCGCGCACCGGTGGCGCAGCGACGACCGCGAGAACGTGTACTCCGTGTCGAAGGGGGTGTGCGCACTGGCCGTCGGGATCGCCGTCGACGAGGGATTGCTGACGCTCGACACGCGGGTCCCCGAGCTGCTCCCCGGCATCCGGCTCGGAGCGGGCGTCGAGCAGGTGACCGTCCGGCACCTCCTGTCGATGACGAGTGGGATCGACTTCGCCTGGTTCGGCGACGAGCCGGTCCCGGGCGACGACCTCGCCGCGACGATGCTGGCCCTGCCCGCCGACGGGACGGGCGAACGTTTCCGCTACACCGACTCCGGCCCGTACGTGGCGATGCGCATGCTCGCGTCGGTCGTGGGCGACGTGCGCGACTGGCTGCTCCCACGGCTCTTCGGCCCGCTCGGCATCGACAACCCGCAGTGGCACCGCTGCCCGCTCGGCTTCGTCGTCGGCGGGAGCGGACTCGAGCTCCGGACCTCCGAGCTCGCCCGGGTCGGTCGGCTCCTGCGGGACCGCGGCTCGTTCGACGGACGGCAGCTCGTGTCTGCGGCTTGGATCGACGCGATGCACGCGGACTGGGTCGAGGTCAGCAGCGACGGCCCGTTCCGCCGGTACGGCCTCGCGGTCTGGGACGGGCCGGGCGACGCCTGGCGGCTCGACGGGCGCTACGGGCAGTACGTCGTCGTCGACCAGGCGCGCGACGCCGTCGTCACGATCACCGCGCACGAGGAGTCGGCCGACCACCGGCTCGCCGAGCTCGCGGTGTCGACACTCGCCCCGCGCTGAGCTCCCGACCGGAGCACGTTCCCCGTCCGGTGCCTGGCAGTCCTGGTTCGTCGGACCCGGGGATCGCGAACCGGAACTGCCACCGATCGAGCGGAACGTCGGCGCTAGCGTGCCGGGGACCGCCGCGTCCGTCACCGCCGCCCACCGCCGCGCGTCCGCCCGGCACGTCCCCCATGGCCGCACGCCCGCCCGCCGCGTCGGTCTCCGCCGCGTCGGTCTCCGCCGCGTGCACCGTCCCGCGCACACCGCTGCGTGACACTGCGTGACGCGGGCCGTTCCCCGTCGCCGGCGACGTGCCTACGCTCCACGCACCGGCATCGCTGCCGGACCCGACCCGACTCATCCGACCCGACTCGACCCGACTCGACTCGACCCGCCCCGACCCGACCCGACCCGAGGAGCCCCACCGTGACCGACCAGACCATCGCCCGCCAGGTGGACGAGTTCAACGAGGGCTTCACCGCCCAGATCGGCCCGGAGCTCTCCGCGGTGTTCGACGGCGAGCAGCGCGACCTCCGCGACGCCGGCGTCCCGGACGGCGTCCTCACCGAGGGCGACACCGCGCCGGACGCCCCGCTGGTGACCCCGACCGGTGCGACGACGTCGCTCGCCGAGGTCCGCGGGACCACGCCCACGGTCCTCGTCTTCTACCGCGGAGCCTGGTGCCCCTACTGCAACATCACGTTGCGCACCTACCAGCAGGAGCTCCTCCCGGCGCTGCAGGAGCGCGGCGTGCAGCTCGTGGCCGTGTCGCCGCAGACCCCCGAGGGCGCGGAGCAGTCGATCGCGAACGGCGAGCTCGCGTTCCCGGTGCTGACCGACCCGGAGAACGTCCTCGCAGGCCGCTTCGGCATCGTGACGGAGCCGAGTGCAGCCGCCCGTGGCGCACACACGCAGCTCGGGTTCGACGTGGCCGACAGCAACGCGGACGCCACGGCGGCGATCCCGTTCCCGTCGGTGTTCATGATCGACGCGGGCGGCACGGTCCGGTTCGCGGACGTGCACGTGGACTACACGACCCGCACCGAGGTGGCGACGGTCGTCGCCGCGGTCGACGACCTCCTGGTCGCGTCCCGCTGACGCGGACGGGTCGCGCCGCGGGGACCTGCCTGGAGGCGCGGCCCGGGTGACGCGCGTGGCGGACGCGGGGCGGGCCTCCCGTCCGGCACCGGGGTCAGGCGTGCAGGTGCCGCGCGAGGAACGCGATCTGCTGCGGGGCCATGCGTCGCCAGAAGGCGTTGTCGTGCGCACCCGGTTCGAACCCGCCGGCCGGCGTCGTGGTGAACCCGTCGACGTAGGTCCGGACGGCGGGCTCGAACCCGTCACCGGTGCCGACGTCGATCCGGACCGCGACACCGTCGAGCTCGTGCTGGCGTCCGATGACCGTGTTCGCGCGGAAGTCCTCGGCGTCGTCGAAGGCACCGCGGGCGGTTTCGCCCGCACTCGTCCAGAGCGCCGGGCTCAAGGCGGCGACCGCCCGGACCTTCCTCGGCCCGAGGAGGCCCCCGAAGCGGAGCGCACCGTACCCGCCCATGGAGTTGCCGGTGAAGGCGAGGCGGCCGGTGTCGAAGCCGCGCTGCTCGAGCATCGGGACGAACTCGTCGAGCACCATCGCGCCCGGGTCGTCGCCGTCCGCGCGCCGGTGCCAGTAGCGGTTGCCGCCGTCGACGCCCGCGACCGCGAACGGCGCCCCGCCCCGTGCGACGTGCTGGGCGAGGAAGCGCTCGTAGCCGAGGCCGTTCCCGAAGAACGTGCGGTGCGATCCGCCGTAGCCGTGGAGGGCGACGGCGATCGGCAGCGGGCGGTCGGACTGCGGCGCGGCGATGGTCCAGCCGACGGTGCGGCCGCCACGCGCTCGGGAGACGAACGATCCGGAGGTCGTCGGCACGGGCGTCACATCGGGGATGTGGCCGGGCTCGCCGTCCAGTCCGAGGGTCCGGTACATGGTGGAGCGCCCCGGGAGCCAGCGGAGGTCGACGGCCTCGGCGACCGCGACCGCGGCCACCACCGCTCCACCGCCGACGATGAGGGCACGGCGGGTGACTCTGGACCTGGTCGGGTGCACGTCCGCAGCGTAGCGAGCAGCAGCGCGGAGGTGAGCGGTGTTCAGCCGGGTGTTCCGTGTGAGGTCGTGCAGGTGGTCGCCGCGAGGTGGGCACGGACCACCGCGTCCGCGACCGTCCGCGCCGTGGCCGTCCCGGTCCGCTGGTCCCGGAGCCGCATCGCGAGGGCGCCGGAGACGACGAGGAGCAGGTCCTCGGCGAGCGCTGCCGCGTCGGCTGGTCCGACGAGCGGTACGGCGGCGACGGTGAGCCGGCTGCGGAGCGTGTCGGTCTCGCGGGCGAGGACCCGCCCGACCTCCTCGGGGGCGTCGGCGTACTCGGCGGCGGTGCAGAGATCACCCCCGAACGGTCTGCGGCGGGGACGTCGGTCCTGTTCGTCGTGCTCGTGCTCGGACAGGCCGTCGGGGCCGCGGGGCTCGGGGGCCTCGTCGACGGCCTCGGTCCGGCGACGACGTTCGCGCTCGCGGCCGTCGTGACGGCGGCGTGCGCAGCCCTCGCCGTGCGGCGACGGCGGTCAGAGGACCGGCCGGAGCTCGACCTTCCGGTTGCAGGCTCGTGACGCCTCCGTCGCGGTCCTGAGCGCGGTCTCGGCGTCGGGCAGCTCGAGCACCCAGAAGCCGGCGACGTACTCGGCGACGTCGAGGACCGGCCCGGGACGGACGACCGGCTCGTCCCCGCGCGCGTCCACCACGGTCGCGTCCGACGGTGCCGCGAGTCCGACGGCGAGGACGATGCTCCCGTCGCGGTCGAGTCGCTCGTTGAGCGCGTCGACCGCCGCTGCCTCCGCCTCGGTCGCGGACGCGGTCCGACCGATCGTCACTGCCTGGCCGTCGTCGATGACGTTGACGAGGAACCGCATCGTGCCTCCCCGCTCCGTTGCCCCCGAGACTAATCCCGCCCGGTGCCGGCCGTTCGGTACCGTGGTGGCATGGGGGCGATGACGGGTTCGTGGTCGCGGCCGCCGGACACCGCGTGGTCGCGGCCGCCGGACACCGCGTGGTCGCGCTTGCCGGTCGGGCGGCGGGAGTGGCGGCAGGACGTGCTGCTGGCGGCGGTGCTCGCGGTCGGGATGGCGATCACCACCGTGCTGTACGGGGCGTCCGGTGCGTACGACGACGACCAGGCCGCGTGGTGGGTGTCCGCGCTCATGGTGCTCGCGAACACGGCGCCGATCGCGTTCCGGCGGCGGTGGCCGATGACCGCGCTCGTGGTCGTCGCGCTCGCCTTCGTGGGGACGCAGCTGCTGCACGTGCCGGAGCTCTTCGTCGTCAACTTCACGCTGTTCATCGGGATCTACACCGTGGGCGCCTGGTGCTCCGACCGGGTCCGCTCCGAGGCCGTGCGGTGGGTGGTGATCGGCGGCATGTTCGCGTGGCTGTTCCTCGCGATCGTCTTCGGCTGGTCGATGCCGACCTCGCTGCCGAACGACGACGGTGCCGTCATCCCGCCGTACATCGCGTACTCGCTGCTCAACGTGCTCATCAACGTCGTCTACTTCGGGGCCGCCTGGTACGCGGGCAACCGGGCGTGGGGCGCTGCGGTCGCCCGGCACGAACTCGACGTCCGCACCGCTGAGCTCGCCGCCGAGCGCGAGCGGTCGGCTGCGCAGGCGGTCACGCTCGAGCGACTGCGGATCGCGCGGGAGCTCCACGACGTCGTCGCGCACCACGTGGCGCTCATGGGCGTGCAGGCCGGAGCCGCACGACGGGTGATCGGCAGCGATCCCGGGCAGGCCACCGCGTCGCTCGGCGTGGTGGAGCAGAGCGCCCGCACCGCGGTGGAGGAACTCCGGCGGATGCTCGGCACCCTGCGCGACAGCGACAGCGACAGCGACGGCGACGGCCACGGCCACGGCCACGGCGGCACGACCGGATCCGCCGCGGGGGCCGACGGGGACGCGCCGAGCACGGAGGGCATCGGCCGCATCGCCGAGGTCGTCGAGGCGGCCCGCACCGCCGGGCACCCCGCCGAGTGGTCGGTCGTGGGCGACGAGCGTCCCGTCCCGCCGACGGTCGCTTCGGTGGCCTTCCGCGTCGCCCAGGAGGCCGTGACGAACGTGCTCAAGCACGCCGGGCAGGGCGCACGGGCCGACGTCCGCGTGCGCTACCTGACGGACGCGCTCGAGGTCGAGGTGGCCGACGACGGCCGCGGCGGCGTGCGGGACACCACCGGCAGCGGGCTCGGCCACGTCGGGATGCGCGAACGGGTCGCCGCGGTCGACGGCACCGTCGAGATCGGGCCGCGCGCCCGGGGAGGGTACCTGGTGCGGGCATGGCTGCCGACGACCTGACCATCGTGCTGGTGGACGACCAGGAGCTCGTCCGGGCCGGCTTCCGGGTGATCCTCGAGTCGGAACCCGGGCTGCGGGTGGTGGGCGAAGCGGCGGACGGTGCGCAGGCCGTCGACGCGGTCGTGCGGCTCCGTCCGGACGTGGTCTGCCTCGACGTGCAGATGCCCGGCATCGACGGCCTCGAGGCCGCTCGGCGGATCGCGGCGCTCGACGACCCGCCCGCGGTGCTCGTGCTGACCACGTTCGACCACGATGACGCCCTCTTCCAGGCGCTCGAAGCGGGGGCGAGCGGGTTCCTGCTGAAGAACGCCTCCCCCGAGCGACTGATCGAGGCCGTCCGGACCGTCGCCGCCGGGGACGCCCTGCTCGCCCCCGACGTGACGCGCCGGGTCATCAGCCGGGCCACCGCCACGCCCGCACCCCACTCCTCCGCACGTCCGGGCGCTTCCGCTTCCGCCGCCGTCGCCGCGGCCGGGCTCACCGAGCGCGAGACCGAGGTGCTGCGCCTGCTCGCGCGGGGACTCAGCAACGCCGAGATCGCCCGCGAGCTGTTCGTCGGCGACGCCACGGTCAAGACGCACGTGTCGAACGTGCTGCAGAAGCTCGCGCTGCGGGACCGGATCCAGGCGGTGGTCTGGGCGTTCGAGCAGGGCGTCGCGGGCTAGCCCGGGCGACCCGGGCTCAGCCGTCGCGCTTCGCGCAGGTCACGGTGTCCGCGCTCTGCCCGGACACGATGTCCGGCAGCGGCGAGGACGTCCGAGTCGGCGTCCCGGTCGCGCCGGGGGTGCCGGGGGACGCGGAGCCCGTCGGACCGGCCGTCGTCCCACCACCGGGAGCGACCGTCGGCGTCGGCGTCGGCGCCGCAGAGCTGCTCGCCGACGGCGACGCGCTCGCCGACGGGTCGCGGACCGCCGAACGCCCGAGGCTGCCGGAGCCGAGGACGACGGGCTCGTTCGCCTGGAGCACGGCGTCGAGCTGTGCTGCCGCCTCGTCGGCGACGACCACACGGTTGGGATCCGTCGGGTCGTCGACGACGGGGTACTGCACGAACACCATCTCCGACAGCCCGACGTTCTGCACGGCGAGGGCCATGCGTGCCAGCGTCGTCGCGTCGGCGAGCGTGTCGGACAGGGTCATGTGCTTGGCGGCGGTCTCCGCGAGCCGCAGCACCCGCGCCGGGTTCGTGAGGGTGCCCGCCGACACCGATTGCCGGGCGAGCGCGGACATGAAGGTCTGCTGGTTGCTGATCCGGCCGAGGTCGCTCGCGTCGCCGACGCCGTGACGGGAGCGCAGGAACGCGGCCGCTTGGGCGCCGGAGAGCTCCCGGACGCCGGCGGGCAGGTCGAGCGCCGGCGTCACGTCGTCGTCGACGATCGGGGTGGCGAGACAGACGTCCACGCCCCCGACCGCGTCGGCCATCGCGACGACGCCGTCGAACGTGATCATGCCGGCGTAGGGGATCTGCAGCCCGGTGAGGTCCTCGATGGTCTTCGCGACGCACCCGAGTCCGTGCTGCTCGCCGCCGCGCGACAGGGCGGTGTTGAGCATCGCCGCATCGGTCGCCGGGGTCACGGAGCCGTTGTCGTTCGTGCACGCCGGGATCGGGATGACGAGGTCACGAGGGAAGCTGACGACCGCCATGTTCGTGTGGTCGGCCGAGATGTGCACGAGCAGTGTCGTGTCGTTGTTGCCGACACCCGAGCTGGCCCGGCGGTTGGCCGCGTCGTCGAACCCGGCACCCTGTCCGTCCCGGGTGTCGGTGGCGACCAGGAGCATGTTGACCTCGCCGGACTGCGCGGTGAGCTCGGGCGCGGGCTTGGCGGTCGTCCCCGGCATCGCGAGCGACACCGGCGGCTTGGCCGTGCGCACGACCTGCCACGACGCGATCGCCGCGACGGAGCTGGCGCCGAGGACTGCCACGGCGGCTGCGATCGCCAGGGTGCGCGCTGCGAAGCCGAGCGGGCTCCGGGTGCGGAGCCGGCCGTGCCGCACGACACCGGGTCGGTGTTCAGCGGTCTCCGCCCGCGGCAACCCGGTGGCCGCACCGGCGGCGGAGGCCGCCCCGGCGGCGGAGGCCGCACCGTCGACGGTGTCCTGACCGTCCGCTCCCGGCTCCGGCCCGTCCGAACGCTCCGGCCCGTCCGCCCCCTGTACTGCGTCGCCCACGGTCGTCCCCTCGGTGTTCCCGGGCCCTTCGGCACCGATCGCCGCATCGTATCCAGGACCGCCCCGGAACCGCTGTGACCGCCCCACTCCCCCGCGTGGCGGAGGCGACCACACCGGAACACCCGCCGACAGCCGGAGGTGGGCCGTGCCTTCCGGCCGTAGCGTCGGGGTGTCGGCGAGGTGCGCCGACGGGAGGGGACCAGCGATGCTCACCATCGACGGTGTGACGAAGCACTTCGGCGACCGCCGGGTGCTCGACGACGTCGGCTTCGCGGTCGGCCGCGGACGCCTGACGGGGTTCGTCGGCGGCAACGGGGCCGGCAAGACGACGACCATGCGCATCCTGCTCGGGGTGCTCGACGCCGACGCGGGGACGGTGTCGGTCGACGGGACCGCGCTCCGGCCGGCCGACCGGAAGCGGTTCGGGTACATGCCGGAGGAGCGCGGGCTGTACCCGAAGATGCGGGTCGCGGAGCAGGTCACCTACCTGGCCCGCCTGCACGGGGTGGGGAAGCGGGAGGCCGCCGACCGGACCGCAGGCCTGCTGGAACGGCTCGGGCTCGGCGAGCACGCGGACGACGAGGTCGAGAAGCTCTCCCTCGGCAACCAGCAGCGCGTGCAGGTCGCCGCCGCACTCGCGCACGACCCGGAGGTACTCGTCCTCGACGAGCCGTTCTCCGGGCTCGACCCGATGGCCGTGGACGTGGTGCTCGGGGTTCTCCGGGAAGCCGCCGCCGACGGGGTCCCGGTGCTGTTCTCGAGCCACCAGCTCGACGTGGTGGAGCGCCTCTGCGACGACGTCGTCGTGATCGCCGACGGACGGATCCTTGCGTCCGGTCCGCAGGAGGACCTCCGGAGGCAGGCGGGGCCGCCCGCGTGGGAACTGCTCGTCGACGGCGACGTCGCCTGGCTCCGGGACGAGCCGGGCGTCACGGTCCGCGACTTCGACGGCGGCTACGCCGTGTTCGAGGCCTCCGACGCGGTCGCCCAGTCCGTGCTGCAGCGTGCGGTGTCGTCCGGCACCGTCGGGTCGTTCGCTCCCCGGGTGCCCCGGTTGAGCGAGGTCTTCCGGGAGGTCATCCGGTGAACGGTTCGTTCGTGTCCGCCGTCCGGCTGGTCAGCGCCCGGGAGATCCAGGCGCGGGTCCGGAGCAAGGCGTTCATCGTCTCCGCGCTCGTCCTCGTCCTGATGGTCGTCGCGTCGATCGTCGTGTCCGGCATCGTCGGCGGTGCGACGGCCGACGACAAGACCCCCGTCGCCGTGGCGGAGGGCGTCTCCCTGCCGTCGTCCGCGGGACTCGACGTCACGCCGACGGCCACGACCGCGGCCGCCGAACGGCTCGTGCGCGACGGGGAGGTCGACGCCGCGATCGTGCCCTCCGACGACCCGCTCGGGTTCTCGGTCGTCGGGCTCGACTCGACCCCCACGGCGGTCGTGCAGGCGCTCAGCGTCTCGCCGGAGGTCGAGTTGCTCGACCCGGACGCGCTGCCCGAAGGCCTCGTGTACATCGTCGCGCTGGCGTTCGGCGTCGTGTTCTTCGCCTCGGCGGTGACGTTCGGGCAGTCGATCGCGCAGAGCGTGGTGGAGGAGAAGTCCACCCGGGTCGTCGAGATCCTGATGGCGGCGATCCCGGCCCGGGCCCTGCTGGCCGGGAAGGTGCTCGGCAACAGCGTCATGGCGTTCGCGCAGATCGTCGCGGTGGCGATCGCGGCGACCATCGCGCTCGCCGTGACCGGCCAGGACAACCTGTTCACCCTGCTCGGCCCGAGCATGCTGTGGTTCGTCGGGTTCTTCGCGGTCGGGTTCGTGCTCATCGCGGCGCTCTTCGCGGCCTCCGCGGTGCTCGTCTCCCGGCAGGAGGACGTCGGCAGCGTCACCACCCCGGTGATGATGCTCGTGATGATCCCGTACGTGCTCATCATCGTCGCGTACTCGAACCCGACGGTCCTCGGCGTGATGTCGTACGTGCCGTTCAGCGCCGCGATCGGCATGCCGATGCGGATCTTCCTCGGGTCGGCCGCCTGGTGGGAGCCCGTGCTGTCGCTCCTGGTGCTCCTCGCGTCCGTGGTCGTGGTCATCCTCGTCGGCGCGCGGATCTACGAGAACGCGTTGCTGCGGACCGGCAGTCGCGTGAAGCTGGCGGAGGCGATCCGCGGCTGACGCCGCGAGGGACGGACTGGAGGCCCGGATCACGTGCGCAGACCTGCTCACGTGATCCGGGCCTCCCGTCCGTCGACCGGTTCCGGGTCGGTCACGTCGACCGGCCCCCGGTCGGTCACGCGGTGAGCGTCGCGAACCCTGACCGGTGCCAGACGAGCGGGCTGTGCGCGAAGTCCGACATGAGCCCGAGGACCCGCAGGACGACGATGTCGTGGTCGCCCGCCGGGTAGGTGTGCTCGACGGAGCACTCCATCCAGATCGGCGCCCCCTGCAGGAACACCGACCCCGTCTCGGAGACCGAGGTGTCCACCCCGACGAACCGCACGGACTTGTCCTTCGACGCGAGCTGGCGCGTCACCTGGGCGTGCCCCTCGCCGAGCACCGAGACGCCGATGGTCTCGGCGCCGCGCAGCACGGGCCAGGTCGAGGACGTGTGCTGCACCGCGAACATCACGAGGGGCGGGTCCTGCGAGACGCCGACCGTGAACGACGACGCGACGAGCACGGTGGGCTCGCCGTCGACGATCGCGGACAGGGCCGCCACACCGCACGGGAAGCCGGAGAAGGCCTCGCGGAGCGCGGAGAGGTCGGGGGCCTCGGTCGAGTACGGGCTGATCATGAGCGGGTTCCTTCCTGGAGGCTCGTGGCCGCACCGAGGACGACGTCGCGCCAGCGCGCGGTCCAGGCATCCGTCGACGCGGGCTCCGAGTACTGCTTGTCGTTGAGGTACAGGGCGGGGGCGGGCACGGTCGCGCCGAGTTCGACGAGGACCGGCTTGAGGAAGACCTCGGGGGCGAGCGCGTGCGCTGGTCCGGCGCCGAGCATGAGCGGGACGGCGACGACCCCGGCGAGACCGTCAGCGGTGGCGAACTGGTCGAGGAACAGCTTGAGCACGCCGGTGTAGGTCGCCTTGTACGTGGGCGACGCGACCACGACGAGGTCCGAGGCGGCGGTGGTCCGCACGGCCTCGGCCACGCCCTCGTCGCCCCAGCCGAGGAGCCCCGCACCGAGCTCGACGACGTCGACGACGTGGTCGGGTGCACGACCGGTGAGGCGCTCGAGGACGACCGTCGCGGCGTCGAGGGTCCGCGAGGCCGGCTTCGGGTTGCCGACGACGACGGTGGTGATCATCCGGTGCGCTCCTGTGCTCGGGGTGGTGTGGTGGCGGTGTCCGCTGCGTGCAGTCCACTCCCGGCGCGTTTCGCCGTCGTGGCGCGTCGGTGTCGAGTCCGTTACGCCAGGGGCGTCGAGGTCGATCCGCACGGAACGGCCTGGTCAGGACCCAGTCACCGCCGGTCCACGGCGGCAATGCGCCGGTCGCCGACCGCCGACTTGTGAGAGACGTGTTCCCGGAATCCGTCCGTCGCGGGTCCGCCGTGTTGCGCCCACCCGCCGCCGCCCCGGAACGGCGCCGATCCGCACATCGACGCGGGTCCGTGGCGCGGACGGGATCGCCGCGGGCGCGCGGTTCGCGGGTCCGTCCGGGCACCCCGGCACGGTGGCCTAACACCAGCGAAACAAATGCCTAACAGGACCGTTACCGCGCAGGCCCCTGCACGCTCGCCCGGGCCGTTACATTCGCATCAGCCCCACCGGAGCGGCCCCGTCCCACCGACGCCATCGCCGCCGGTGCAGCAGCACCCTCCCCCGTGACCGGTCGTCCCACGCCGTCACGCCCACCCCGCGCCGCGGGGTGTTCGTCGTTCCCGCAGCACCCCCACCCGTCCCCGCACCACGTCCTGGAGGTCACCGACCGATGTCGTCCCCCGCACCGACCCGAACACGCTTCGCCCGCCCCGCGATCCTCGCCGCCGCCCTCAGCGGCGTCCTCGTCCTCTCCGCCTGCTCCGCCACGAGCACCGCGTCCACCGGCTCGAAGGACGACGCGGCCGGCGTGACCCACGCGACCAGGCAGATCACCGCCGCGAGCGTCGACCCCGAGTTCACGTTCGAGGGCAAGCCCTTCGACCTGTCGAAGATCGCCGGCAAGACCATCTTCAACATCCCGAACTCGTCCGCCGTCCCGTTCATCGTCTCCGTCGACGAGGCGGGCGAGGCGCTCGCGGAGCGGTACGGGGCGAAGTGGATCGAGTACACGAACCAGGGCACGCCGACCGAGCAGTCGGCCGGCATCGACCAGGCGATCAGCCGCAAGGCGGACATCATCGTCCTCGCACAGGGCGTCAACGGCGAACTGATCGTCCCGGCGCTGAAGCGGGCGAAGGCGGCGGGCATCCCGGTGCTGGTCAGCCACACCTACCAGACCGGGCAGGCGCTCCCGTCGCAGCTCCAGTCGCTCGTCGCCGCCCAGGTCACCGCGCCGTTCCACGAGGCCGCGAAGCTCAACGCCGACTGGGCCATCAAGGAGACCAAGGGCACGGGTGACGTCCTCATCATCACCTCCTCCGAGGTGCCGCCGTCGAACGGGATCGTCGAGGCCATGCAGGAGGAGTTCGACCAGTACTGCTCCGGCTGCACGGTGAAGGTCACGAACGTCCCGGTCGCCGACTGGGCGACGAAGATCTCGTCGACCGTGCAGTCCGCGATCCAGTCCGACCCGAACCTCGACTACGTGCTGCCGATCTACGACTCGATGGCGCTCTTCGTCGAGGCCGGCGTCACGGCAGCGGGCAAGACCGGCCAGGTGCACACGTCCTCGTACAACGGCACCCCGGCGGTCATGAAGATCCTGCAGCAGGGGAACGTCATGACGATGGACATCGGCGAGAACATGGAGTGGCTCGCCTACGCCACGATCGACCAGGCCGGTCGCGTGCTCACCGACACCCCGATCATCGAGGACGGCGACGAGCAGACGCCCCTCAAGGTCTTCACGAAGGACAACGTCGACGAGACGGGCACGCCGCCCGAGCCGAGCAAGGGCTACGGCGACGCCTACAAGACCGGGTACGAGAAGATCTGGGGCCCGGCGAAGTGACCGACACCCGGGAGGCACGGCTCGGCTCCGCAGCGTCCGCTGCGGCCGCCGGGGTCGGTGCGGACACCGCGCCCGTCCTGCGCATCAGCGGGCTCACCAAGCGCTTCGGCGGACTGACCGCCCTCGACGACGTCGACCTCGAGGTCCGTCCGGGCCAGGTGCACGCGCTGCTCGGCGAGAACGGGTCGGGCAAGTCCACCCTCATCAAGGTGCTCTCGGGCACCTACGCCCCGGACCCCGGGGCGACGATCGAGGTCCGCGGCGACCGACTCCCCCTCCCCGTGCCTCCCGGGCACTTCCGACGCGTCGGCATCAGCTTCGTCCACCAGGACCTCGCCCTCGTGCCGTCGCTCGGCGTGACCGAGAACCTCCGGCTCGCGTCCGTCGTGGCCGGCCGCGGACCGTTCGTCCGGTGGGGGGCCGAGCACCGCGCCGCCGCCGCCCTGTTCGAGCGGTACGGGGTCGACATCGACCCCCGTGCCCGGGTCGAAGCGCTCACGGACACGCAGAAGGCGCTCGTCGCCATCCTCCGCGCGGTCTCCGAGCTCGGCGACGAGCGGTCCCTCATCGTCCTCGACGAGCCGACGGTGTTCCTGCCGCCGGACGACGCCGACCTGCTCTTCCGGGTCGTCAAGGACCTCGTGTCCGACGGTCGGACGTCGGCGCTCCTGGTGTCGCACGACATGTCCGAGGTGCTCGAGTACGCGGACCGGGTCACGGTCCTGCGCGCCGGGCGGGTGCAGGCCCACCGCGACACCGCCACCACCACCGCGGACGAACTCGTGTCGCTCATCGTCGGCCGTGGCGTGGAGGGCCAGACGACCAGGGCCTCGCGCCCGGCCGCGACCGGCGACGCCGTCGTCCGGGTCCGCGACCTCACGGTCGGCCCGGTCGACGGGCTGTCCTTCGACGTCGCGGACGGCGAGGTCGTCGGCATCACCGGACTCGCCGGGTCCGGCGTCGAGGACGTCCTCCCCGGCCTCTACGGCGCCCGGACGGCGACCGGCACGCTGACCCTCGACGGCGCGACGACCGACCTGGCCCGCGCCACCCCGGCCGACTCGATCGCGCGGCACGTCGTGTACGTCCCGGCGGACCGCAAGCGCGAGGGCGGCGCCCTGACGCTCTCGGTCGAGCAGAACGTGACACTGCCGGTGCTCGGACGCCTCCGCGGGCTGCTCGGGCTCTCCCCGGCCCGCGAGCGGTCGCACGTCGCCGGCCTCGTCCGCGAGTACGACGTGCGGCCCGCCGACCCGGCCGCGCTGTTCGGGACGCTCTCCGGCGGCAACCAGCAGAAGGCCGTGCTCGCGAAGTGGATGCAGGACGACCCGCGCCTGGTCCTCCTGCAGGAGCCGACGCAGGGCATCGACGTCGGGGCCCGCGCGGCGATCTTCGCGATGCTCCGGCGCAGCGCGGACCAGGGCGTCTCGATCGTCTGCGCCTCCACCGACCACGACCAGCTCGCCCAGGTCTGCGACCGCGTGGTGGTCCTCGCCCACGGCCGCGTGCACGACGTGCTCACCGGCGACCGCATCGACCGCGACGTCATCGCGGCCGCGGTCGTCGCCAGCACCGTCGACCCTCCCACCCCCGTCGACTCCTCCCCCGTCAAGGAGAACGCCTGATGTCCACCACCGCCGAGCCCGTCCTCGAGACCGGCATCCCCCGCCCCGGCCGCCCGCGCTTCAGCTGGGGCCACACCGAGCGCTACGCCCTCCTCGGCGCATGGCTCGTCATCGTGATCGCGTTCAGCGTCGTGCTGCCCGACACCTACCCGACGCTCGGCAACCTGCAGAACATCCTCGGCTCGCAGTCGGTCCTGCTCATCCTGGCGCTCGGCTTCCTGTTCCCGCTGACGGCCGGCGAGTTCGACCTGTCGGGGGCGTCCACGATGTCGCTGTCGGCGATGACCATCGCGGTCCTCAACGCGCAGGCGGGCGTCCCGCTCGTGCCGGCCATCCTGGTCGGGCTCGTCATCGGCGTGGTCGTCGGCCTCGTGAACGGTCTGCTCACGGTGGCGTTCCGGATCGACTCGTTCATCGTGACGCTCGGCACGTCGACGTTCATGATCGGCCTGATCCAGTGGATGAGCGCCTCCTCCTCCGTGACCGGTGTCGACCCGGCCCTCGTGAACGCCACCGTGGGCTGGCGCGGTCTCGCGGGCCTGCCCCTCGCCTTCGTGTACGGGCTCGTCGCGACCGTCGTCGTGCTGATCGTCCTGAGCGCCACCCCCGTCGGCCGGCGCCTGCTCTTCGTCGGGACCGGCCGCACGGTCGCCGACCTGTCCGGCCTGAACGTCCGACGGCTCCGGGTCGGCGCGTTCGTCGGCGCGGGCTTCACGGCCGCGGTCGCCGGGGTCGTCTACGCCGGCACGCTCGGCGGCGCCGACCCGTCCAGCGGACAGTCGTTCCTGCTCCCCGCGTTCGCCGCCTGCTACCTCGGCGCGACCGCCATCGTCCCCGGACGCTTCAACGCCGTCGGGACCTTCATCGCCGTCTACTTCCTGTTCTCCGGCGTCGTCGGACTGCAGATGCTCGGCGCCGACAACTTCGTCCAGCAGCTCTTCTACGGCGGCGCACTCATCGTGGCCGTCGCGGTCTCCCAGACGATCCGCCGGCACGCCGTCACGAGCGCCGCGAAGGCCGCCGCCAAGCGGTCCTGACCTCCGGCTCCTCCAGCCCTCCCCCATGACCACGACCCTCACCACAGAAAGCGAGTCCCCCATGGACATCGGCGTCTTCATCCCGATCGGCAGCAACGGCTGGCTCATCTCCACCGCCTCGCCGCAGTACAAGCCGTCGTTCGACCTGAACCTCGAGATCGTGCAGAAGGCCGAGTCGTACGGCTTCGACTTCGCGCTCTCGATGATCAAGCTCCGCGGGTTCGGCGGGCCGAGCGGCTTCTGGGACGAGAACCTGGAGTCCTTCACCCTGATGGCCGGGCTCGCCGCCCGCACGGAGCGCATCCGGCTCTTCGCCACGACCGCGGTGTTGACGATCCCGCCCGCGATCGCGGCTCGGATGGCCGCGACCGTCGACTCCATCTCGCACGGCCGGTTCGGACTCAACCTCGTCGCCGGGTGGCAGAAGGCCGAGTACGACCAGATGGGCCTGTGGCCGGGCGACGAGGTCCACTTCAAGCGCCGCTACGCGTACCAGACCGAGTACATGCAGGTGATGAAGGAGCTGTGGGAGACCGGTCGCAGCGACTTCCAGGGCGAGTACTTCCAGATGAACGACTGCCGGATGCTGCCGAAGCCGACGTCGCACATCCCGATCGTGTCCGCCGGGCAGTCGTCCCAGGGCATGGCGTTCGCTGCCGAGTACTCGGACTACAACTTCTCGATGGGCGTCGGCGTGAACACGCCGACCGCCTACGCCGAGCAGAACCAGGCACTCCTCGAGGCCCGGGCGAAGACCGGCCGCGACGTCGGCTCCTACGTGCTCTTCATGGTCATCGCCGACGAGACCGACGAGGCCGCGCAGGCGAAGTGGCAGGCGTACAGCGACGGCGTGGACGTCGAGGCGATCGCCTGGATGACCGGGCAGGCGCTCACCGACGCCAACGGCGAGGAGGGCAACACCGCCAAGCGCATCTCCCTGCCCGAGGGCGCCGTGAACATGAACATGGGCACGCTCGTCGGCTCGTACGAGCACGTCGCGGCGATGCTCGACGAGGCCGCCGACGTCGAGGGCACGAAGGGCATCATGCTCGTGTTCGACGACTTCCTGCAGGGCATGGACGACTTCGGCAACCGCATCCAGCCGCTCATGCGCACCCGTGAGGGCGTCGCCTCCGTCGCACCGAGTGCGGTCACCGCATGACGACCGGCAGCACCGGGCCCGTCATCGAGGTCGCGATCGTGCAGGCCGGCGAGACGCCCGCCGACCACGGACTCGCCCTCGACGGACTCCTGGCCCTGTTCGAGCAGGCGGCCGACGGCGCCGACCTCGTCGTCTTCCCCGAGCTCGCGACCACGCCCTACTTCTGCGGCGTGCGCAACGACGACCGCAAGGCCTGGGCGCAGCCCGTACCCGGCCCCGCCACCGCCCGGTTCGCCGAGGCCGCCCGTCGCCTCGGCACCGCGGTCGCGTTCGGCCTCTACGAGGACGGCGGTGACGCGCTCTACAACAGCGCCGTCCTGATCGACGCCGACGGCAGCGTGGTGCACGGCACGGACGTGCACGGCGAGCGCGTGCCGACCTACCGCAAGACCTCGATCCCGAAGGACGACCTCTCCGACGTCGACGAGAAGCACTACTTCGCGCCCGGTTCGGGTCCGGTCGTGTTCGACGCGCTCGGCACCCGGTTCGGGATGCTCATCTGCTACGACCGGAGCTTCCCGGAGTACTGGCTCGCCTCGCGCGCGGCCGGTGCTGAGGTGATGCTCGTCTTCGTCTCGTCGATGGGCTTCCGGGAGACCCTGTTCACCCAGGAGCTCCAGGTCCGGGCGATGGAGACGCAGGCATGGGTCGTCGCACCGAACCGCGGCGGACAGGAGACGCTCGACGGCAAGACCGTGAGCTACTTCGGCCGGTCGTCCGTCGTCACCCCGCGGGGCGCGCTCGTCGTCTCGGCCCCCGCTCACGAGGCCGGCCCGATCGTCCGCGCGACGATCGACGTGTCCGAGGTCGCCGCCGCCCGGACCGACTTCCCGCTCGGCCGCGACCGGCAGCCCGGCGTCTTCCGGTACCTCGCGGACGCCCACGCCCCGGCGGTGCCGGTGTGAGCGCGACGACCACCGCGCCCGACGTGTTCACGGTCGTGCGCGCGACGATCGCACCGGAGCTGGACCGGGCGCTGGCCGCGAGCCGCGCCCGGCCCCTCCCGGCGTCGCCGTCGTCGCTCGCCGCCGAGCCCGGGCACAGCCGCGCGCTGTTCACCCGGCTCCTGGAGGCGGTGACCACGGCCGCGCCCTCGACGGACCGCCCGACCACGGGCCAGGGAGCGCCGGCCGACACCACGCCGACGACGAGCTCCACCGCGGCGGACCCCGCCGGCGCCACGGTCACCGAGCTCCTCGCCGCCTACGCCGACGGCGCCACCACCCCCACGGCCGTCCTCGCAGCGCTCGCGCCGCTGTGGACGACCGACGCGGTGTGGTCGGACGCCGTCCTCCGGCTCGTGGCCGGTGCCGACGCGGCCGCCACCGAGTCGACCCGCCGCTGGGCCGAGGGCACCGCCCGGCCGCTCGAGGGCGTCCCGTTCGCGGTGAAGGACATCATCGACGTCGCCGACACCGTCGTGACGAGCGGTTCGCTCCAGACCGGCGACCGGGTCGCTCAGGCCGACGCCACGGTGACGGCACGGCTCCGGGCGGCCGGCGCGATCCCCGTCTTCATGGCGGCGACGACCGAGTTCGCCTGCGGCGGTCCGCACAACGCCCGCTACGGAGCCGTCCGCAACCCGTGGGACGCCGAGCGGTGGACAGGCGGCTCATCGACCGGGTCGGGCTCGGCGCTGGCGGCGCGGATCGTGCCCCTCGCGCTCGGGACCGACACCGGTGGGTCCATCCGGGTGCCGTCCGCGCTGTGCGGCACCACCGGCATCAAGCCCACGCACGGGCTCGTCCCGCGCACCGGGGTCACGAGCCTGTCCTGGACGCTCGACCACGTCGGGCCGATGGCCAGGAGCGCCGAGGACCTCGCGCTGGTGCTCGACGTGCTGGCAGGCGACGACGGCGCGGACCCGTCCACGTACCCGGCCGTCCCCGACCTCACCGCGGACCCGGCCCGGGTCGTCGGGATGCGCATCGGTGTGCCGCGGTCCTGGTTCACCGAGCGCGTCGACGCCGCCGTGCTCGCGGCACACGAGGCCGCGGTCGACCGGTTCCACGAGCTCGGGGCCGAGGTCGTCCCGATCGAGTTCGACGACCTCGAAGCCGTCGACTCGGAGTGCTGGACGGTCTTCTACGGGGAGCTCGCCGCCAACCAGGAGGCGAACGCCGCGACCGCCGAACGCTTCGACGCCGGCACCCGGGCGCGCTTCGAGGTCGCCTTCACGCCGAGCGCCGCCGACTACCTCCGCGCACTGCGTCGGCGTCCGCTCGTGCAGGCCGCGATGGTGGCCCGGATGGACGAGGCCCGCGTCGACCTCGTGCTGACGCCCGGCATCGGTGCCACCGCCCCGCGGCTCGACGACCTGACGATGTCCGTCGACGGCGAGCGCCACAACCTGCACGAGGTCGTGCCGCGGAACACACGCCTGTTCGACTACGTCGGCTTCCCGGCGCTGATGATGCCCGCGGGCGTCGCACCGGACGGCCTGCCCGTCGGCGTCCAGCTCGTCGGGCGTCCCTGGGCGGACGGCACGGTGCTGTCGGCCGCGGTCGCGTTCCAGCGCGCGACCGACCACCACCGCCGGGTCCCGCCGGTCTCCGCTTCGCGCTCCACCACCGCCTCCGCCCCGGGAGGGCCGTCCCATCCGTAGTCGCACCACCGACGAGGGCGCCGCCCGCCGCCGCGCCTGGCAGGTCCTGTGCGCGTCGAGCCTCAGCGTCGTCCTCGTCTTCATCTCCTCCAGCGCCCTGCTCGTCGCGCTCCCCGACGTCAGCGCGGACCTCGACGCGAGCGCCCTGCAGTCCAGCTGGGTCCTGCTGAGCTACATGCTCACGACGACGACGCTCATCCTCGTGTTCGGCCGGATCGCGGACCTCGTCGGTCGGCGGCGCCTGTACCTCGCCGGGATCCTCGTGTTCCTCGTCGCGTCGCTCGCGTGCGGCTTCGCCCCCGACGCCGCCGTCCTCATCGGCGCGCGGCTCGTGCAGGGCGTCGGCGCTGCCGCGATCGTCACGAACACGACGGCGCTGCTCACCGACGTGTTCCCGGAGTCGATCCTGTCGCTCGGCCTCGGGGTCAACGCGACGGTGGCCGCCGTCGGCCAGGTCGTCGGTCCGATCGTCGGCGGGCTCGTCGCCGAGTCCCTCGGGTGGCGGTGGATCTTCCTCGCGGGGGTGCCCGTCTCCCTCGCAGGGCTCCTCTGGTCGATCCGACTCGTCCCCCGCGTCGCACGCCCGAGGACCGGCGAGCGGCTCGACGTGCCCGGCGCAGTGCTGTCCGTCGCCGCGGTCGGGTTGCTCGTCGCCGCCGTGTCGACCGGCGGTTCGTCGGGCTGGAGCAGTCCCCCGGCCGTCGCGTCCGGCGTCGGAGCGGTCGTCCTCGGGTGGGTGTTCGTCCGGACGCAGCGCCGCGTCGCACATCCCCTGGTCGACCCGTCGATCTTCCGCGACCGTGCGACGATCACCCTGTTCTCCGCCGCGGGCCTCTGCGCACTGTCCAGCTACGCCCTCGTCCTCCTCGCGTCCCTGACCTTCCAGGCCGTCTCCGGCAAGGACGCCGTCGAGGCCGCGCTCTGGGTGCTCCCGACCCCGATCGGCACGACCGTCGCCGCGGCGAGCGCCGGTGTCCTCGCCCGCCGGGTGCCCGCACGGACACTGTCGACCATCGGCATGCTGCTCATCGCCGTCGGCGCGGCGGTGCTCGCCGTGTCCCTCGCCGACGACGGGGCCTACGGGTGGACCGCGGTCGGCCTCGGCGCGGTCGGGGTCGGGACGGGCGTGTTCATGACGCCGAGCACCTCCGCGCTCATGGTGCGGGTGCCGGTGCACCGTCGCGGGATCGCCAACGCGATCCGCTCGGCGCTGCAGAACGCCGGATTCCTGTTCTCGACGGCGCTCGGCCTGGCCATCGCAACGAGCGGGCTCTCCGCGGCGCAGCAGTCCGCGGCGTACGACGGCAGCCTGCTCGCCCTCTCGACGGCGGAGGTCCAGGCGTTCGTCGACGGGGTCCGCTCGGCCGCGCTGACGTTCGCCGGCTGCGCGGCCCTCGGTGCGCTCATCGTCGCGTTCGGACCGTTCGGTCCACCCGACCGGGAGGCACCGGTCCGGCCCGACACGTCGGGTCCGGTCCCCGAGGCGGGAGCCTCCGGATGACCTCCTGTGCGGGCCGCTCCGCGACCACGCGGCGGACCGACGGCCGCCACGACGGGACCGAGCCGGGCCTCCAGACCGACACCACCGGACCACACGACGGGAGCACGACCGCATGACCGACGACCACGAGGACTACGCAGCGGCCGGGTACACCGGCACGCTGGAGCCGGGACGGCGGGCGGCGCTCGTCGTCGTCGACCCGGTGACCGCCTACATCGACCGGACGTGCGGGCTGTACGCCGGGGTGGAGGAGCCCGTGGACCGGATGCGGGAGCTCACCGCCGAGGCGCGGGCAGCCGGGGTGCACGTCGCCGTCACCACGATGGCGCTGTCCGCCGACGGCTCGAACGCGGGCGTGTTCTTCCGCAAGGTGCCCGCGCTCGCGGCGTACCTGCCGGGGGCGCCGACGGGGGCGTTCATCGAGGGCCTCGCGCCGGAGCCCGGGGACACGCTCGTGCAGAAGCAGTACCCGAGCGCGTTCTTCGGGACCTCGCTGGCGGCGGAACTCGTCGCACGCGGCGTCGACACGCTCTTCATCGCCGGGCTGTCGACGAGCGGCTGCGTCCGTGCCACCGCCACCGACGCCATGCAGCACGGGTTCGTGCCGATCGTCGTCCGCGAGGCCGTCGGCGACCGGCTGCCGAGCGTCCACGAGGCGAACCTCTTCGACATCGCCGCGAAGATCGGCGAAGTGTGGCCGATGGACCGCGTGCTCGCGCACTGGAGCGTCTCGTGAGCGCCGTCGCCACCGGCCCCGCCGTGCTCCGGGGCCGGCCCCGCGACGCGGGGGTCGACGAGGCCGTGCACGCCGCGTGCGTGGCGATCCTCGCGACCGGTGGTCCCGGTGCCTTCACGATCCGCGCGGTCGCAGCCGCCGCCGGGGTCGGTGCCGCCACGATCTACCGGCGGTGGTCCGGCCGGGACGTCCTGCTCACCGAGACGGTCATCCGGCTCATGGAGGAGTCGATCCCGACCGAGCTCGACGCCGCGATCGAGGACGGGGTGCTCGCCCTCACGCGCGGCTGGGTGCACGCGCTCGTCGCGACGCCGGTGGGTCGGGCCCTGCCGATCATCGTCGAGCTCGCCGCCCACCAACCCCGCGTGGCCGAGGCCGTCGCCGCATGGCACCTCGACCGACGGGTCCGCGTGAACGCGATGCTGCAGCGGGCGATGGACGCCGGTGACCTGCGACCGGACGTCGACCTCGGCATCGCGGTCGACCTGCTCGGCGGTCCGACGTTCTACCGGCGGGTGTTCGTGTCGCTCGACATCCAGGCGCCGGACTACGCGGTGCGGCTCGCGCGGGAGTTCCTGCGGTGGGCCGGGTGGACCGGGGACCTCGCACGAGTGGGGGCGGCCTCGTGACCGACAGCCTGGAGGTGGCCTCGTGACCGACACCGTGCCCGAGCCCGGACTCGACGAGCCCGTGGACCGCCGTCCCACTCCGCCCTGGACCGACATGGGCGTCGGGGACGTCCGACCGGGGCACTGGATCGGCTTCAACCGCCGGTCCGACGCCGCACGTCAGGTGTCGGACCTCATCCGCGCCGACATCGTCGCCGGACGCTTCGCGGGGCCGCTCCCCTACGAGTGGGAGCTGCTCGACCTGTACGGCACGACGCGGAACGTCCTCCGTGCAGCCCTCACCCTGCTGAAGGAGCAGCGGCTCATCACCCGTGCTCCCCGGTCCGGGACCTTCGGCGTCCGCCCGGTCGCGTCCGTGAGCCTCGCACGCACGACCGAGGAGGTCACGATCTACGGCGAGACCGCTGGCGGGAGCATCTTCGACTCGCCCCGGTTGAGCATCGTGCACCTCTGCGTCCAGCTCGTCCCCGCGCCGGAGACCGTCCGGCGGAACCTCGAGATGACCGGCACGTCGGCGTACTTCGTCGAGAGCCTCATCTCGTTCGACGGGGAGCCGAGCCGGGTCCGGACGAGCTGGGTGCCGCAGGAGCGCTTCCCGGGCCTCGTGTCCGAGCCGCTCACCGCGTACGTGCCCGACGTCCTGGTGCGCCGGAGCGGCGAGCGGCCGGTCGCACGCCGGCTGCTGCTCAGCACGGTGAACGCCGACCAGTGGACGGCCGACCTGCTCGACATCGACCCCGGGCAGGCGATCTTCCACATCGAGCGGCTGATGTGCCTGGCCGACGGGACCCCGGTGGAGTACGGGTTCTCGCGGTACCGGGGGGACCGGGCGGTCATCGACTCGCGGGTGGTGTGAGGGCGCGCCCCACGGCTGGTGCCACAGTGGCCGGACGGGAGGCCGGACCACCCGAGCGGGTCTGCTCACGTGGCCCGGGCCTCCACCCCGAGGTGTACGCAGGTAGAGCCCTCCCCGTCCGGCAGACTCGACCCGTGGTCCGGCCTCGTGGCCATCGCACTGGCAGAGGCCGGACTGATCGGACGCGCCGTCGTCATCGCGATCCGCAGGGACGGGATCGGACGGGCGAAGGCAGAACGAGGGAGCAGTGCTCCGTGGTTCTGGTCCGGAGTCGAAGTGCTCACCGTCACGGGTCTCCTGCTGATCCTGTGGACCAGCGCGCTCGACCGCTGAGGGGCCGAGGGGGGGTGCCGCGCTGACCTGCCCGCGTGCAGCGCCTTCGGTCAGGTCACCGATGCTCGATCAGATGATCGTGACGCTGTGTGCCCGGAAGAAGTACCCGTCCTGTCCGGCCGGGTAGGGCTCGACCTCGAACCGTACGGTCTGTCCGGGCCGCAGTGAGAGGAAGCCGGGCCCGGTGAGCTCGGAGAAGTGCACGAAGACATCGGACTCGAGCGCCTCTGAACGGAGGGCGCCCCAGCCCTCGTCCTCGCTCCACCAGACACACACGCCATCGACGATCTGCACGATCGCACTGTACTGCGTGTAGACGTCCCACTCGCGGCGCGCTCGAGCCCTGCCACCCAGACCGGCGACCGCGCTCGGCAACGAGGACTTGGATGCCAGCATGCTGTTCGGACTTGCGCCTCGCGCGTTCAGCCTTGCACTCGGCGTGGGAGCGTTGGTCGCGGGCGTGATCATGGCGCTCCTCGGCCTCGTCGTGGGTCCCGACTCCGTCGGCCTCGTCGCAGCCGGGTTCGTCATCGCAGCGATGGGATTGCTGGCCGCCGCCGTCGGTGCGATCGGCTTCGCACTGCACGGGTCCGTTCGATCCGAGCGTGGTGCCACGAAGCGGCAGCCCGACCGAACGCCTGCGACAGCAGAAGCACGCGCGGACAGCGATCACACGGGATGAACCCGCGACCGGATCACCCGAGAAGCGGACGTCGGCGAACGGCGCCGTGCTCCTCCTCAAAACGTGGAGGCGGTCGCATGCTCGCAGCTGCTCGCGGTCCCGGGGGGGGCGGGCGGTGATCGACTCGCGGGTGGCGTGAGGGCGGGACGCGCGGCTGCCGCCACGGTGGTCGCTCGGGAGGCCCGGCCCACGTGAGCGGGTCTGCTCACGTGGCCCGGGCCTCCCTTCCGACGCCGAGGTGAGCCCGGCGGGAACGGCCGAGCGCTACGGTCCTCGGTGCTCCCCACCGCTCACGCTCGATCGAGCGCTGCTGCGTGCGAGCAGCGTCGACATGGCTCAGCCGTGCGATCCCCATCCGGCCCACGCCTCGCATGCACGCATCTGCTGGAAGGTTCCACGGTAGGCGATCCCCTTGCAGGTGTTGACGTTCGGGTACCAGCCGGTGCATTCAGCGCCCTTCTCGTAGGCGCATTCCTTCGCCGAAGCCGGAGAAGCCCCCACCATCACCCCGCCAGCGATGAGCGCAAGACCAGCGAGCACTGCTGCGATCTTCTTCTTCATTGAACGTCTCTTTCCTGTGATTCGAACAGCATGCAACGTCCGCCCCCAGCACAATGCGCCCTGCAGCATCGTGAATTCCTGACGAAGAGCCCCCAGCGGCACGCCCCGCCCATTGCTCACCGCGTGCGGGAGCCGGGTCGAGAAGCGAACGTGACGGCGAGTATTGCATCGTGCAACAGCACCTCGGGTCATCCTTCAGGATGAACACGTCCGTCGACCGGCCATCACCGCGTCTCGAGGAACAGCGGGCGCGGATCGTGTCGACGCGAGTGCTGGTCGCAGAGTCGAACGTCCATGATGTCTACAATGGTGGCCGAACGGCACTGAACAACAGGGGGAAATGCAATGAGCAATGTCAAGCGAGCATTGGCAGGTATGGGGCTGGTCGTGGCACTGGCGGGGGTGGGAATCGTCTTGCCTGCGGCCGCGGCTCCGGCCCACGCAGGTCCGCTCGTGTGTCACTCGTGGACCGAGACCTACACCAAGAAGGGCTGCGACAAGAAGACGCAGATCTGCACGGCGTACATCTACCACAGGATCTGTGACTAGGACCGCGGCAGGGGTCGTGCGATCGCACCGGTCGTGCGTCCCCTGGCCTCGGGGCCGGTGATCAGGCGGTCCAGGACCAGCCCCGAGCGACGGGACCGCCGTCTCAGCATCACCAACGACTGCTCCTGAGCAGGAGTCGCGGGCGCACCGTGGCCACCGAGGGCGTGCCACGCGACGTACTGCCGCTCAGACCTCCCCGAGCACCTTCCGCCAGGCGGCCGTCAGCGTGGCGTACTCGTCGTCCGAGACGAGGTCGCGCACGCCGGTCGCGAGCACTGCGGACCGGACGGCCTCCTCCGCCCCGGCGCGGTCGCGCAGATGCGCGTCCGAGTGCCGAACGGCGCGTCCGGCCTCCTGTGCCGCCTCGATCTCCTCGACGCGTCCCGCTGCGCCGGCGGCGTCGAGCGCGTGCTGCCAGGCGGCGAGGAGGTCGGCGTTCGTGACCATCCGCCCGTCCGCGCCGCCCTGGATCGCGAGCGATGCGCTCGGTTCCGGCACGAGGATGCCCTCGTCGGCCTTCCAGGTGACGTCGAGTGATTCGGCCTCTTCGGCAGTGATCCGACCGGCGCGCTCGATCATCGCCTGCAGTGCACCGTTGCTCGTCGTGTCCGACACTGTGTCCTCTCCGACCGACGCGCTCGCGTGGTCCAGACCATCCTCTCGGCCACCCAGCGCCTCGCGCACAGCGCACACACATGGGGCCTCGTCACAGCATGCCGAACGCCGCCTGCACCCCGAGGCTCGTGCCCGCCACGAGCGCCCACAGCACGATGCCGAGCAGCATCGGCCGGAACCCTGCCCGGCGCAGCGCCCCGAAGTCCGTCGACACCCCGATCGCGCCGAGCGCCACCGTGATGAGGAACGTCGCCACGGTCGCGAACCCGGGTGCCGCAGCCGCGGGCAACACCCCGACGGTCCGGAGCAGCACGACCACGAGGAACCCGATCAGGAACCACGGCACCAGCCGGAACACGCGGACGCCCCCGGCGCGACCGGCACCGTCGACGGACGCGGCCTGTGCGCGGGCGGTGCGCCGTGCCTCCAGGCCGGCCAGTCCGACCACGATCGGGATGATCATGAGGGTGCGGACGAGCTTGACGACGACCGCCGTGTCGGTCGCCTGGCGACCGTAGACGGTCGCCGTCGCGACCACCGACGACGTGTCGTTGACCGCGGTCCCGGCGAAGACGCCGAAGGCGTGCTGCGACAGGCCGAGCGCGTGACCGAGCAGTGGGAAGAGGAAGACGGCCGCGATGTTGCAGAGGAAGATCGTCGACATCGCGTAGGCGACGTCCGCTCCGACGGCGCCGACGACGGGCGTGACGGCGGCGATCGCGGAGGCGCCGCAGATCCCGGTCCCGACACCGATCAGCGTGCGGAGCGTCGACGACACCCGGAGGGCGCGTCCGATGAGCCACGCCCCGACCAGGCACACGACGAGGGTGGTGAGCATCACCGGGAGGGTCTCGGCGCCGATGCGCAGCACCGCGCCGATCGAGAGCTGCGCGCCGAGCAGGACGACGGCCGCCTGCAGCACCCGGCTCGACGCGAACTTCATCCCGGGTGCGAGCAGGCTGAGGCCGCCGTCGGTCCGTCGACGGACCAGCCAGCCGAGCAGTGCCCCGAGGACGACGGCGGGCACCGGGCCACCGACGACGGGCACCAGGGTCCCGACGGCGGTCGCGACGATGCCGACCGCCACGGCGACGGCGACGCCTGGCAGGGCAGGACGGACGGCGGAGGAGGTCAGGGGCACCGTCCCAGCATGGCCACCCGCGCCCCGGTGTGTTACCGGGTGCGCGTCGCGGCGGTGCCGACCCCGAGACTCGGCCGGCGCGACATTGCTCGCGATCGGGAGCGCGAGCGGTGTCGCTGGGCACGAGACTCGGCCTGAGCGACATTGCTCGCGATCGGGAGCGCGAGCACCGTCGCTGGGTACGAGACTCGGGCGGCGCGGACCGAGACTCGGCCGCAGCGACACTGCTCGTGGTCGAGAGCGCGAGGAGTGTCGCGCACGGCGAGACTCGGGCGGCCGCGGCACCCGCCATCGTCCGCCCGGCGCGGAAGCACGCAGGTCGTTTCCGACCCGTGACCGGATCGGCGCCCTCGACGTATCCTTGACCTCCGGAAGCAACGGCGGTTCCGTGTCCCCGCCCTGCCCCACGAGCACGAAGAGCCCACCGTGTCCGAACACCTCATCGAGTACGTTGCCCGCGACCGCACGGGCATCACCGCCGTCGTCACGACCACGAGCGTCATCGACGTCGACACCGTGATCCGCAACATCAGTGCCGGTCACTCCGGGTACTACGTCGCCCGCAACTGGAAACGCACGCCTGTCCGGAGTCTCACCTCGTTCGGTGGCGCGTACCTCTTCGCGAACTGGGACGGCTCGAAGCGGAACATGCTGCACGACCTGGCGTTCCCGAACCAGACGCGCACGCTGCCGCTCGCGCCGCGTCGCCCGTCGCGCTTCCGCGAGGCCCTCGCCGCGGTCTTCGGTCGGCGCTAGCGGACCTCGTCCGCCGGGGCGGGCTCACTCCGGGCGAGCACCCGCAGCGCCCCGTGGTACTGCCACAACGAGGCCACGAGCGCCACGGCGAACATCACGGCCGCGAGCAGGAACAGCCATCGCCACGCATCACCGTCTGAGCGCTGGGCGCTGGGCGAGAGCAGATGCCTTCAGCACGAGCATGCCGGTCACCGTGAGCACCGAGGTCCGCATCAGGGTCACGACCCGCTTCGCGGTGCTCCGGACGAGGCCGTCGGTCCCGCTGGGCGGCTCGACCCGGCCGACGGCCGCCGCGCCGATCCGGCGTCGAGTCCTCCGATCCAAGCGACGGCTCTCGGGTAGGACCGAGGCGCCGAGACGGCCCCGAGCCATCGTTGTCAGGCCCACGGCGATCGCGACGGAGGCACAGCCGAGTCCGACCAGGAGGAACACGAACCGCACGGTGTCGAACGGCTCGTCCTCCGGCGCCAGCCGCAGCACGATCCCCAGCACGATCGCGACCCCCGCCACGACGACGCTCCCGACCTCGGCCCACCGCGGCAACGGCCACTCCCCCGCATCCATGGCCACCAGTCAACACGCGCGGACTGCGCGCAGCACGACGGGAGGCCCGGAGCACGTGAGCAGACCTGCTCACGTGACCCGGGCCTCCAGGCCGACCGTGGACGTCGTCAGACGTCGCGCGTGCGCGCCGCCGTCAAGGCGACCGCACCGACGACGACCACCTCGGCGGCGAGGACGCCGAAGCCGCCCCAGCCGTTCAGGTGCAGGCCGTCGCCCTGCTGACCACCGTCGTCGAAGGCGTAGAGCTGCGCGCCTGCGGAGGACGGCAGGAACTGCGAGGCATCCATGATCCACTGCTGGTTCGTCAGGGCGGCGAAGACCTGCACGATGGTGGGCAGGACGAGCAGGATGCCGAGCGCGATGGCGATCCCGCCGGCACTCGAACGGACCAGGAGCCCGATGCCGAACGCCAGCAGCGCGACCAGGGTCACGTAGACCGAGGACCCGAGGATCGGCATGAAGACCGACGGGTCGGCGAGGTCAGGGTGGATGTCACGACCGGACTGCAGCGACGCCGCGATCGCGACCCCGACCCACGTCGAGACGGCGCTCACCACGAAGGTCGTGACGGCGAGGACCGCGGCCTTCGCGAGTACGACGCCGGTGCGTCCGGGCGCAGCGGTGAACGAGGACCGGATCTGCCCGGTGCCGTACTCCCCCGTGATGATGAGCACGCCGAGCACCGCGACCACGAGCGCGGTGAGCGAGACGCTGACCGTGCCGATCTGCACGATGAGCGCGTTCGCCGCGGCGACCGGGGCACCTCGCGGGACACCGGTGTCGATGCTGCCGAGCAGGAAGGCCATCGCGAGGGTCAGCAGGACGACGATGGCGTAGCACCACACGGTCGACCGGATGCTGCGGAGCTTGATCCACTCGCTCCGGACGAGCCGCGGGAACGTGACGTTCGTGGAGCGGGGCATGGTCACGGCGCTCATCGGGCGCCCTCCGATCGGTACTCGACGTCGTCGCGGGTGAGGGCCATGTACGCCTCCTCCAGGCTGGCGCCCATCGGGGTAAGCTCGTGGACCGGTGCCCCGACCTGCGCGGCGACGTCGCCGATGCGCCGGGCGTCGGGGCCGACGACGACGAAGGCGCCGTCCTCGCGCGGGGTGACGGCGGACGCCTCCGAGCCGATCGCTCCGAAGAGCTGGTCGGGTGCGGGGGTGCGGACGAGCACGCGGTTGGCGCCGCCCGACTCGCCGCCGGCCACGAACTCTGCGATGGGGGCGTCGGCGAGGACCCGGCCGCGGCCGAGCACGACGACCCGGTCGGCGGTCTGTGCCATCTCACTCATGAGGTGGCTTGAGAGGAACACCGTGCGGCCGTCGGCGGCCATGCGGCGGGCGAGCTGCCGGACCCAGACGACACCGTCCGGGTCGAGGCCGTTGACCGGCTCGTCGAGGATCAGGGTCTTCGGGTCGCCGAGGAGCGCTGCCGCGATCCCGAGACGCTGCCCCATGCCGAGCGAGAACCCGCCGACGCGCTTCTTGGCCACGGCGTCGAGTCCGGTCATGTCGATGACCTCGTGCACCCGCGCCTTCGGGATCCCGTGCGTCGCGGCGAGCGCGAGCAGGTGGTTGTACGCGCTGCGCCCGGAGTGGACCGCCTTCGCCTCGAGCAGCGCCCCGACCTGCCGCAGCGGGTCGGGGAAGCTCCGGTAGGGCGCCCCGTTGACGATCGCCCTCCCCGCAGTGGGGCGGTCGAGCCCCATGATCATGCGCATCGTCGTGGACTTGCCCGCGCCGTTCGGCCCGAGGAAGCCGGTGACGCTCCCGGGTCGGACGACGAACGAGACGTCGTTCACGGCGATCTTCTGGCCGTAGTGCTTGGTGAGGTGCTCGACTTCGATCACGCAGCCAACGCTAGGGGGACCCCCAGCCGGCCCGCGTCCCCCGTGCGACGGAGATGTGCTGACCCCCGAACTGGTGTCGCCACAGTGCGCACTCAGCGAACACACACGCCGCACAACGGGCACGCTGGGTCTGAACAGCACCGATCGCGTCCGTCGGAGCAGGGTTCGACGGTCGACGCGGTGTTCACACGGGCACCTCCAAACCGGCGGACCGTCCGCTCCGAAGACCCTGTGCGACGGGAACAGTTCCGCGGCGAACACGCCGCGGGCCCATCGAGTTCGAACCCACCGTTCGGAAGGACCGCACCATGACCGCACACACCTCTCCTGCACGTACCGGCTTCGCCGCGACGCTGACCCAGAAGGTGGCGCTGCTCTTCGGCGTCGTCTTCCTGCTCGTCGGCATCGCCGGCTTCATCCCGGGCCTCACGATGGACATGGGCTCCATGTCGATGGCCGGTCACGGCTCGATGGCGCTCCTCGTCGGCGTCTTCCAGGTGTCCGTCCTGCACAACATCGTGCACCTGCTCTTCGGCGTCGTCGGCCTCATCGCCGCTCGCTCGCACGTCGGCTCGCGCAACTACCTCGTCTTCGGCGGCATCGTCTACTTCGTCGTCTTCATCTACGGCCTGTTCACCGCCGGCATGGCGACGGGTGCGAACTTCGTGCCGCTCAACACCGCGGACAACGTGCTGCACTTCATCCTCGCGGTCGCGATGGTCGTCCTCGGCCTGGTCGTCCCGCGCATCGGCGCGCGCACCGCGCGCTGACGTCGTCCCGGCGGGTCGGGAGACCGACCCGCCGCGTGCGGTCACCCGGATCAGGGGTGACCACTGACGGTCTGGAGGCCCGGTACCAGCTGGTACCGGGCCTCCAGGCCGTCTCGGCGTGCGTGGGCCGCGGGGCGGACACGCCCGCCCCGGCTCCCCTCGCCCACGTGGTCGCGGTGTCGCGCGAGGACCGGGCCGCGGTGCCGCGGCGGGGACCACGGGCCCGCGTGCGTGCTCAGTCGTCGCGTCGCGAGCGCGTCCGGCGGAACCGCTTGCCGGTCTCCTCGTCGACGGCGACGCTGCCGGTCGGCAGGTTCGACAGGTCGGGCGCGATCACCGTCGCCTCGCGGCCGGAGTCCGGCAGACCCATCGTCTCGATGCCGCCCGGGGTGTCGAGGACGAGGACGGGCGTCCGGGCGGTGAGCGTGCGACCGGCGAAGAAGTCGGGCGAACGGACCCACCAGACGACCATGAGCACGACACCGATGAGGATCGCGCCGACACCGACGACCGCCACGGCGCCGATCCCGAGGATCGTGACGTCGTGTCCGGCGTCGTCCTGCAGCCAGTCGGGCTGGGCGAACTGCACGAGCCCGTAGACGAACGTGACGGCGAGCGAGACCCCGCCGAGCAGCGGGACGAGACCGCGCATGAGCGCGTTCCGGACGCTCGAGGTCAGCGTGCGCCGGTACGCCCAGACGCACGCGAACCCGGTGAGGCCGTAGTAGAAGGCGATCATCAGCCCGACCGACCCGATGAGCGCGGTGAGCAGGTTCGTCGAGATGACGGTGAACAGCACGTAGAAGCCGATCGACGCGATCCCCATGCCGACGGTCGACCAGGTCGGCGTCAGGAAGCGCTTGTGGATGCGGGCGAACTGGGTCGGGATCGCCTTGTACGCCGCCATCGACAGCGCGGTCCGGGCGGTCGGCAGGATGGTGGTCTGCGTGCTCGCGGACGCGGACGTCAGGATCGAGAACGCGAGCAGCGCCATGGCCGCGTGCCCGAGGAACGAGTCCCCGAAGAGCGTCGGGCCGATGGCCGAGAAGACGTCGTCGGCGTTCGTCTGGGAGCCGAGCCCGATGCCCTTCGTCCCGACGCCGGCGAACGCGATCGCCGCGATCGACACGAGCGCGTAGATGACGAGGAGCAGCACGGTGCTGATCACGGCGGCGCGGCCGGGGGTCTTGCCCGGGTCCTTCGTCTCCTCGTTGAGGGACACCGCGGTGTCCCAGCCCCAGTAGATGAAGATCGCGGTGAGCATCGCCGGCGCGATCACCGAGCCGAAGTCCATGCCGCTCGGCCAGAGCCACGACAGCGACGGGGCGATCGACCCGTCGACTCCGTGCCCCGTGCCGACGCGGACGAGGGCGACCGAGGCGAACATGACGAGGACGAGCACCTCGACGCCGAGGAGCACGTACTGCAACCGCGCCGAGACCTCGACCCCGACGTAGCAGATGACGGTCATCACGGCGATCCAGAGCACACCGGCGACGGTCGACCACAGGGTGCTGCTCCCGAGCGCGCTGATCGCCGGGTCGTTCGTCACCGTGCCGACGAACGTGTACCCGTACGAGCCGGCGATCTGCGCGAGGTTCGCCATGACGATGACGTCGGCAGCGATGATCCCCCACCCGCCGAGCCACCCGGTGACGGCACCGAACGCGCGGGTCGCCCACGTGAACGTGGTCCCGCAGTCCGGGTCTTCCGTGTTGAGCTCCTGGTACGCCACGGCGATCATCCACATCGGGATGAACGCCAACAGCATGATCGCGGGCGCCTTGACCCCGGCGAGCAGGGCTCCGCCGCTCGCGACCACGAGGCCGAGACTGGCGGCCAGACTGTACGCCGGCGCCGTGGACGAGATGCCCATCACGACACTGCCGAACAGGCCGAGCGTCCCGGTTCGCAACCCCTTGTCGACCGCGGTCGTGTCCGTGGTCGCCGTCACCACTCCGCCATCACGCATGACCAGCCACCTCTCGGATGTGCCAGGCGACGATTTCCGTCGTCGCGGATCCGCAGCACCGCGGATCCGAGCACTGAAACTAGCGCTTCGCGACGGGATCCGCACTACCCTGTGATGATCGTGATCCGCCGTCGAGAGGAGCACCAGCGTGGACACCTCCTCGTGGGACGTCGTCGTGGTGGGCGCCGGGGTCGCCGGACTCGCGGCAGCACGGCTGTTGCAGGACGCCGGACGCCGGGTCGTGGTGCTCGAAGCACGCGGACGCGTCGGCGGTCGTGTGCACACCGACCGGAGCGAGGGCCGGGTGACGGACCTCGGAGCGTCGTGGATCCACGGCGTCGACGGGAGCGCGGTCGCGGCCGCGGCGGACGCGTTCGGGCTGCCGACGGTGGAGTTCACGGTCGGGGGCTACCAGGTCGACGGTCGGCCGATCGCGTACCACGCTCCCGACGGCCGCCGGATGAGCGACGACGAGGCAGCGCGGTTCGCAGCCGACGTGCACACGGTGGACCGCACCCTCGCGGAGGTCGTCGCGGCGTCCGGCCCGTCGGACTCCTACCGCGACGTCGCCGCACGGGCGGTGGTGGCGCAGGGCTGGGACGCCGACCGGTCCGCACGGGTGCTCGAGCACCTGGAGCACCGGAGTGAGGAGCAGTACGGGGTGGCCGCCGACGAACTCGCCGCGCACGGCCTCGACGACGACACGATCGAGGGCGACGAGGTGGTCTTCCCGCACGGCTACGACGAGCTGCCGGCGCGCTTGGCCGAGGGGCTCGACGTCCGGCTGGGCCACGCCGTGTCCGTCGTGACACGCTCGTCCGGCGCGGTGACCGTGGCCACCGACCACGGGCTCTTCTCCGCCGGCGCAGCAGTCGTGACCGTCCCCGTCGGTGTCCTCCAGGCGGGCGTGATCCGCTTCGAGCCGCCGCTGCCGGACCCGCACCGGCGGGCACTCGGGGCCCTGCGGATGAACGCGTTCGAGAAGGTCGTGCTGCGGTTCCCGCAGCGGTTCTGGGACGACGACGTGTACGCGGTGCGGCAGCTCGGTCCGGAGGGGGCGTGGTGGCACTCCTGGTACGACCTCACCCGGATGGACGGGGAGCCGACGCTGCTCACGTTCGCGGCCGGTCCGGCGGCGCACGCGATCCGGGGCTGGTCGGCCGAGCGGGTCCGGGAGTCGGTGCTCGGGCAGTTGCGACGCCTGTACGGCGACCGGGTCGGCGATCCGACGTCGGTGCTCGTGACGGCGTGGCAGGACGATCCGTGGGCCAGGGGTTCGTACGCGCACATGCTGCCCGGGTCGACGACGGCCGACCACGACGACCTCGCGGAGCCGATCGACGGCGTGCTGCACCTGGCGGGCGAGGCGACGTGGACGGACGACCCGGCGACCGTGGCAGCGGCGATGTACTCGGGGCACCGGGCGGCGGAGCGGGTGCTCGGGCGCGCCGTGCCGGTCGAGCGGCTCTGGGCCTGACGTCCGTGACCGCGGACGGACGGGAGGCCCTGCTCACGGTCCGCGCGCGGCGGACGTGCGCAGGGCCTCCAGGCCGTGACCGTGGGTCGTCAGACCCCGGCCGCCACCCCTGACAGCGTGGCCGCGAAGGGGTCGAAGTCGTCCTGCAGCGACGGGATCGGCGCGACGGTCGACTCGACCTCGACGAACGACCGCCGTTCGACGGACTCCTCCACCGCGACCATCGTGTCGAGCACGTGGTACCCGACCTCGCCGGTCGCGATGTGGGTGCCTCCGCCGCGGATCGCCCGCGCCATGTCGAGCACCCCGAGCCCGCGGCCGGCGGTGGGCTCCTCGTCGAGGACCGTCTCCCACTCCTGTTCGAACGGGAACGACACGTCCGCGCCCAGGGGCCGTGCGATGCGGATCGGGTGGCCGCCGCCGAAGGTGTTCGGGTCCGGGAGGACGATCGTGCCCTCGGTGCCGTTCACCTCGAAGACGCCGTGGCGGAACAGCGGGGTGTCGAACGAGAGCAGCGACTGCGCGGACCCGCCCTGCTCGAAGGACGTCAGCACGGAGAGGTGCGTCGGGACCTCCACCGGGAACTCCCGACCGGCGTTCGGTCCCACCACGAGCTGCCGGGTGTCGCGCGACCTCGAGCCGGTCGCGACGACCGAGGCGATCGGCCCGAGCAGGTGCACGAGCGCGGTGAAGTAGTACGGGCCCATGTCGAACAGCGGGCCCGCTCCCTTCGCGTAGAGGAACGACGCGTTCGGGTGGAACACGTCGGGCCCCTGCCACTGGAAGCTCGTGACCGCGGTCAGGGGCGTGCCGATCGCACCGGCCTCGATCGCCCGCTTGGCGGTCTGCCATCCGGTGCCGAGCACGGTGTCGGGTGCGATGCCGAGCCGCAGCCCCAGCGACTCCGCGAGGGCGACGAGCTCGGCGGCCGATCCGCGGTCGACGCCGATCGGCTTCTCGCTCCACACGTGCTTGCCGGCACGGAGCGCTGCGGTCGAGACCTCGACGTGCGTGGCCGGCAGCGTGAGGTTGATGACGATCTCGACGTCCGGGTCCGCGAGGACCTCGTCGCCGGTGCCGGACGCTGCGACGCCCCACTTCGCGGCCGACGCCGCCGCACGCTCGGTGTCGATGTCGCCGATGCGGACGACCTCGACGTCGGGGAACCGTGTGAGGTTCGTGAGGTACTGCTCGCTGATCATGCCGGCGCCGATGAACCCGACGCCGACCTTCCCCGTGCGGGTCATGCCGAGACCGCCTCGGTGTCGGACGCGACGGCGTTCAGCGTGGCGTCGAGCCACCGGTAGGACTGCTCGACCCCGTCGAAGATCTCCCCGTCGAAGCCGTCGAACTCGATGACGGCGTACTCGAGGGCGGGTGCCGCGGCGATGGCCTCGGCGAGCCGGACGTCGCCCTGACCGGCCGGTGTCTGGTCGGTCGGGATCGAGGCCGTCGAGATGTCCTCGTGCATCGGTCCGTCCTTCACGTGCACGGCGACGATCCGGTCGCCGAGCTCCTGGATGAACGGCACGAGGTCGATGCCGGCGGCCGAGGCCCAGTACAGGTCGAGCTCGAGCACCACGGCCGGGTCGAGCAGCGACGCGAGCACCTGCAGCGCGGGCTGCCCGTCGATCTGCGGCCGGAGCTCGTGGTCGTGGTTGTGGTAGCCGACGCGCAGGCCGTGCTCGGCGGCCTCGACGGCGGCGGCGTTCAGTCGGGCGGCGACGCGCTCGACGCCCTCGCGGGTCGTCCACGCATCGGGTCCGACGAACGGGTCGATGACGATCTCGAGGCCGAGCTCCTTCGCGGCCGCGAAGGTGTCGGCGTGCGACGGAGCGGTCATCACGGAACCGTCGGGCAGCGGGATGGTCTCCTCGACGAGGAACGCGTGGCCGGTCTTCGCGGTGATCCCGTGCGCGTCGAAGGCCCGCTTGAGTTCGGCGGAGCGACCGACGAAGGCGAAGGCCTCGACGGTGTCGAAGCCGATCTCGGCGAGGCGGCGGACGCCGCCGTCGAGGTCGGGCTCGAGCGCGGCGTTCACCGTGTAGAGCTGCAGGGAGATGGCGGGTGCCATGGTGGATCCTTTCTGCCCGCGTCGTCGCGGGGTGGCGTGACGGCGGGGAGGCGCGACTCGCGTTGCGGACGCGGGTCGCGCCTCCAGGCCGTCTGCTGGTGACTGCGCTACTTGACCGACTTGATGGGGAAGATGACGAGGGCCCCGAGCAGGACCGCGACGCCGGCGCCCCAGAGCATGAGCGTGTAGTTCTGCCCACCGCCGATGCCGAGGAGGAACAGGCCGACGGCCGGTGCGAGCGACTGGGGCAGGGCGTTCGCGATGTTGATGACGCCGAGGTCCTTGCCGGGGCGTTCCGGGTCGGGCAGGACGTCGACGATGAGCGCGGTGTCGATGGCGGCGTAGATGCCGAAGGCGAAGCCGAGCACGATCTCGGCGAAGTAGAACCCGCCGACGGTGTCGACGTGGGCGAGGATCACGAGTCCGACCGCGGTGAGTGCGGTCGATCCCCAGACGAAGACCTTGCGACGCTGCACCCGGTCCGACACCCAGCCGGAGACGGCCGCGCTGGCGAGGAGCGCGATCGTGTAGAGGAGCACACCGAACGCGACCGCCGGGACGGCCTCCTTCGTCGAGAGACCGATGCGGTCCTGCATGTACAGGACGCGGTAGGTCGTGAACATGAACGTGCCGAAGGTGATGAGGAAGCGGCCCCACCAGGCGAGTCCGAAGTCGCGGTGCTTGATCGGGTTCGTCCAGAACGAGCTGATCAGGTTGATCCAGCTGAACGGCTTGATCGTCGTCGTCGGCAGGTCGTCACGGGCCACGAACGCGTAGATCAGGACCGCGATGATCGCCAGGACGCCGGGTGCGATGAACAGCAGCGGCAGGTTGCCGACGAGGTAGACGGCCAGGTAGAGGCCGGCCAGGATCGCGATGTTCTGAGCGAGCGCGATGACGCTGGAGGCCTTGCCGCGCTGGAACTCCGGCACGTTGTCCGCGAAGCTCGCGGTGAGGGTGGCGAGCACGGTGTTGGCGGCGATCTGTGCCAGCAACCACCCGAGGGTGAGCTGCAGCACGCTGTCCGAGAACGCGATCCAGGCGAGCGCGCCGACGAAGACGACGACACCGCCGACCATGTAGGGGCGGCGACGCCCCCACCGGGTGCGCGTGCGGTCCGAGATCGCGCCCAGCAACGGGTTGGCGAACAGGGCACCGAGGGCACCGAACGGCAACACCGATCCGACGACGGTCTCGGGGCTGGTCGGGTTGAGCTGCTCGGCCTTGATCGACATGCTCACGAAGACCGGGGTGAGCAGGGCGACGAACAGGCCGAACTGGGCGAAGCTCAGGGCCCAGAGGTAGCCGCGACCGACGCGGACCGCGCTGACGGCCTGCGTGATGCCCTCGACCGAGAACGCCCGCGATGCCGCTGCGGGGTCGGCGCTCGTCGCACCGGCGGCCGCGGTGACGGGCGGCGTCGCGGTGCCGGCGAGACCGGACTTGGGTTCTTCCTTCGACGTCGGTGTCGACATGACTCCTCCTCGAGCCACAGGGGGCTGGCGCCCGTCTGAATACCTAGTGCTGGTAGGTGACGGCGACAGTAGCACCCAAAACCTCCGGACGGAAGTTTTTGGTGCGGATGTTTCGCCGGGTCATCGGGAACCCGCGGCGACGCCTAGCCTGGGTCCGTGAGTTCCGACGGTGGAAGCGGTGTCCGGGGGCCCTACGCCAAGGGGGTGCAGCGCCGGCAGGAGATCCTCGACCGCACGCTCGACGTCGTGGCGACGCGGGGCATCGACGGGGCCTCGCTCCGGGCCATCGGCGACGCGATCGGCATCTCGCACGCCGCACTCCGGCACTACTTCTCGTCGCGCGAGGCCCTGCTCCTCGAGGTGCTCCGGCAACGCGACGCCGACTCGGTCGCCCGGGTCGCGGCCGTCGACGGGGTGCTCCCCCGCATGGCGGCCTCGGCGGACCACAACGTCAGCGTGCCGGGCCTCGTGACGCTCTACACGACGCTGCTCGGGGTGTCGGTGGCGGCCCGGAACGAGGAGTCGCGCGCGTTCTTCACCGAGCGGTTCGAGCTGCTGCGGGCGGACCTCGCGACGCAGCTGCGGGACGAGTTGGCGTCGTCGGGGCGGTACTCGGACGCGGACCTCGAGCAGGTGGCGTCGCTCATCATCGCGGCGTTCGACGGGCTGCAGGTGCAGTGGCTGCTCGACCGGCGGATCGACATCGCGGGAACGCTGCGGCTGCTCGAGCGGGTGCTCTGAGCCCAGCCCGGGGACAGCTCGGTCAGGCCGCCGTCGGCTCCGGCTGGCACCGGGGACACCACCACAGCCGTCGGGCCGGCGACCCGACCACCTCGACGTCGTCCCGCGCCCGCACCCGGGTGCCGCAGCGCAGGCACGGGCGCCCCGCACGGCCGACCACCCAGTGCCGTTCGCCCCGTCGGAGCACCCCGGTCGTCACCTGGTACGCGTCCGGCGCGGTCGCTGAGTGTCGGAGCATGCGCCGCGCCGTGTCGAGCAGCGGACCGAAGGCGACCCGGCCCGCAGGGAGGTCCGGGTGCAGCCCGCGCACGAAGCACAGCTCGTTCGCCCAGAGGTTGCCGAGCCCGGCGACCCGACGCTGGTCGAGCAGCACCCGGCGGACCGGTGCGTCCGGGTCGCGTGAGCACCGGCGGAGGGCTTCGTCGCGGTCGAAGTCGTCGTGCAGCAGGTCCGGCCCGAGGTGTCCGACGACCCGGTGTTCCTCGGCCGTGGGGACGAGCTCGACCACGGGCAGGTCGATCCCCCACACCGTCCGGCCGTCCTCGAGCACGAGCCGGACACGGGCGTCCTGCGCGACGTGACGCGGGAGGCGCCGACCGGCCGCGGTGACCGTCCAGGACCCCTGCATCCGCATGTGGGTGTGCAGCGTCACGCCGTCGTCGAACCGGGTGAGCAGGTGCTTGCCGTGCGTGGCGTGCCCGGTGACGACCCGGTCCCCGAACGCTCGGCCGGCGTCGGGTCCACCGCGGAGTTCGCCGGCGACCACCCGCGATCCGTCGACCTGGCGGAGGCGTGCGGCCAGCCGGTGGACGGAGTCACCCTCGGGCATGGCGACACGGTACGACCGACCACCGACACCGCAGCGCACCCGCGGCGCCGTCAGCGGCGACGACGTCGTCAGTTGATGATCTCTGCCCGGCCGTCGCGCATGGTGGTCAAGCGCTCCCGCCACAGCGTGACCGCCTCGGGCGTCAGGCGTGTCCAGTCGTCGACCTCGCGCACGATCCGCAGCGGCGCCGACGTGCGGTACGACCGCGTGGGGTTGCCGGGGAACTTCGTGTCGGTGACGTTCGGGTCGTCCTCGAAGGGCCCGGTCGGCTCGACCTCGTAGACGTGCGGCTCCCCCGCGCCCGCCAGCAGCACCGCCAGCTCCGCCGCCAGACCGCCGCCGTCCCGCAGCGCGGTGAAGTAGACGTGGTTCATCACGACCTCGGGCCGGTAGTTCGACGGGCGCACGGCGACGAGCAGGTCCCCCGGTCGGAGCGCCGCGCGCGTGCCGTGGAAGAACGGCCCGGTCTCGTCCTCGGCGGCCACGGTCAGGCCCGCGGGCGGAACACCGCGATCGGCGGGCCGTCGTCCCCTGCGTCGTGCGTCTCGTCCGTGGCGACCCACGTCCGTCCGTCGTGCTCCACCGTCGCGGGCAGCTCGCCCCGGACGAGGATGCGCACGGCCGGTTCGTCGCCGTCGACCAGGTCGATGCCGAACGCGTCCGGCTCCTCGGCCCCGGCCGGCTGGTTGTCCCTCACGAAGGCGCTCATGCCGCCAGCAAACCCGGCATCGCCGGGAATCCGCCGCATCGGCGGGAGCGGGCAGGCCCGGAGGTGCGCGCGGCCGGACGCGAGCAGGTCCGACGCGAGCACGGTCGGACGGGAGGCGCGGGGCGGGCCCGCACCGTGCCTCCCGTCCGACCGTGGCGGCCCCTACCCGAAGCGACCGTTCACGTAGTCCGCGGTCCGCGGGTCCTGGGGCGTCTCGAACATGGCGGCGGTGGGCCCGTGCTCCACGATCGCCCCGGGCGTCCCCGCCTCGGCGAGGAAGAACGCGCACCGGTCCGACACCCGCTGCGCCTGCTGCATGTTGTGGGTGACGATGACGATCGTGACCTCGGCGGCGAGCTCCGTGATCGTCTGCTCGATGCGCCGGGTCGAGGTCGGGTCGAGCGCCGAGCACGGCTCGTCCATGAGGAGCACGCGGGGCCGCACGGCGAGCGACCGGGCGATGCAGAGGCGCTGCTGCTGACCGCCGGACAGGCCGCCGCCGGGCTGACGGAGGCGGTCCTTGACCTCCTTCCAGAGCCCGGCCTTCGTCAGCGTCTCCTCGACGAGGTCGACCTTCGCCGCCTTGTCGAGGCGGACGCCGGTGAGGGCGAGCCCCGCGAGGACGTTGTCCTGGATGCTCATCGCCGGGAACGGGTTGGGCTTCTGGAACACCATGCCGATCTGGCGGCGCGCCTCGGTGATCCGGCGGGACGCGTCGTAGATGTCGACGTCGTCGAGGAGGACCTCGCCAGCGAGCGACGCGGACGGCACGAGCTCGTGCATGCGGTTCAGGGTCCGGAGGAAGGTGCTCTTGCCGCACCCGGACGGCCCGATGAGCGCGGTGACCTCGCCGGCGGGCATGGTCAGGGACACCCGGTCGAGGACCTTGTGGTCGCCGAACCAGGCGGACACGGACCGGGCGTCGAGCGTCGCGGGCGCGACCGCGGGGCCGGGCCGGTCGGGGGTGCTGTCCCCGAACCAGCTGTCGAACTCGGCGAGGAGGGTTTCGGTGTCGGTCATGGTCTTCTCTTCGGTCACATCAGGTTGGGGAGGAGGACGGTGAGCTGGGACGCGGCGGACAACCCGATCGCCAGGACCACGGGCACCGCCACGACGAGGGTCTGCCGGCGGCCCCAGAACCGCATGCCGACGGCGAACAGCGCGACCATCGCGGCGAGTACGACGAGCCCGAGGACGAGGAACGGCCACACCGAGCCGTCGCCGGCCATCGTGAGCTCCTCGGGCGCGAGCGAGGAGTACCCGATCGCGGGCGTCGGGGTCACGGCTGCCTTCGAGACGAGTTCGGCGTCGACCCGGACGATCGAGTCGGGCAGGAACGGCAGCCCTGCGCCGGACACGAGGGTGAGGCGGCCGTCACCGGCGCCGAGGGGCGCGGGGACGTGGTCGCCGGACCGGCGGACGTCGACGACGCGGTACTCCGCGGTGCCCTGGCCGGTCGTGGTCGTGATGACGGCGCCGGTGCGGAGCTGGTCGATCCGGCCGAAGGGTCCGCCGTACGCCGTCTGACGGCCGTACACGACGCTGGCGCCGACCTGCCCGGGCAGCGGGGTGTCGCGGCGGTGACCCGGTCCGGAGCGGGTGACGTCGGACGTCGTGCCCTGCAGCACGACGGTGTCGAGCCCGAGCGCCGGGACGCGGACGATCGCGACCGGGGTGCCGTCGGGGACGAGTCGGCCGTCCGTGCCCGTCTGGCCGACCGGGGCGGTGGCGTTCGCGAGCTGGTAGCGGAAGGCGTCGAGCGCGAGCTGCTGGTCACGGGCGTACGAGATCTGCGAGACGCCGGTGAACTGCAGCGCGAAGCCGACCAGGAGGAGCCCGAGCACGACGACCGCGGACCCGCCGAAGCGCCACCGGTCGGGTTCGCCGAGGGTCGGGATCGCTCGGGCGGCCGGGCCGGCGGATTCCCGGGACCAGCCGCTGACCGTGCGCGCGGGTCCCCGGGTCCGGCTGCGCCCTCGGCCAGGCTCGGCGCGGCGCGGGGGCCACCAGGAGGGTCGGGGCAGCCAGGAGGTCGAGCTCGTCATCGGTCCGTCCGTCGGGGTGTTCGTGGGGGTGCTCGGGGTGCGGGGAGGTCCGGCCGGCCCGTGCGGGCCGGCCGGACGGGGTGGGACTAGCGGGTGATCTTGGCGGTCGCCGAGGTCGAGCCGGCCTTCCACAGCGAGTCACCGCTGTAGGAGACGGTCAGCTTGTGCGTGCCCGCCGAGAGCCGCGGCAGCGTCACGGTCGCCTTGCCCTTGGTCAGCGTGACCGTGGTCAGCGTCTTGCTGCCCTCCTTCACAGTGACCTTGCCGGTCGGGGTCGCGCCCGCACCGCTCACCGAGACGGAGAACTTCGCGTGGCTCTTCGCCGAGACGGACTTCACCGAACCGGCCTTCACCGTCGGGGCGCCCTTGGCGACCGTGGCGCTCACGGCCGAGCTCGACACGGTGCTGCCACCGGTCGACGCGGGCACGTAGGAGGCGACGAACTTGTAGGAGGCGTGCTTCGGGACGAACGAGATCGTCGCGCTCGTGCGACCGGCGGCCACCTTCGCGGTACCGACCGTCTCCGTGCCGTTCTTCAGCGTGACGGTGCCGCCGGCTGCGTCACCGTTGCCGATCGTGACGGTCGCCTTCGCGGTCGTGCCGACGGTGAGCTTCGGCACCGAGACGGCGACCGTGGTCGCGGCGGACACGGCGACGTTCGACGCACCCGAGGTGCTCGAGGCGACACCGGCGAGGGCGGGGATGAACTGCGCCGTGACCGACGACGTGCCGACCGGCAGGGTCACCGGGGCGGTGACGCTCTTGGCGCCCTTCGCGATGGTGCCGGTCCCGACGACCGTGGAGCCCGTGAGGAAGCGGACGGAGCCGCCACCGGTGCCGAACGACTCGACCGACGCGGTCGCGTCGACGGGCTTGCCGGCGGTCGCGGTCGCGGGCACCGAGAGGGTCGTCGTGCTCAGCGACGGAGCGTAGGCGCGGAGCTGGGCGTAGCCGCAGGTCGTCGCCGCGCTCGTCGCGGGCTCGGGCAGGAACCCGTAGGCCGCGATGGTCGCGGTCTGCTTGCAGACGAGCGAGTCCTTGCCGACGAAGGTCTTCGCGATGGCGCTCGAGGGGTTGTCGGCGAGGCGCGACGGCACGATGTTGTAGACGTCGCGGACGAAGCCGGCGTACGCGGGGTTCGTCGCGTAGGCCGTGCCGCTGCCGGTGGTGGCGGCGGTCTGCGCGCCGTCGGCCTTGCTGAGCGCGGCGAGCTGGACGCCGTGGCGGCGGTCGGTGACCGTGCCGACGCCGTTCGCCTGCGCCACCCACTGGCTCACCGAGAACGGGGCGATCGCGAGGGTCGACTGCGTGGTCTGGTCGACGATCGCGGTGCCGTCGTGCTCCTCGATCGGCTTGCCGCCGTCGGTGTCGGAGACGAAGGGGTTCGTGCTCGTGAAGCCGGAGGCATCGGTCAGGCCGAGCTGGCCGAGGAAGTAGCTGCGGGTGCCCGAACCGAACTTCGGCAGGAGCGGCTGCAGCTGGTACGCGGTCGTGCCGTCGGGACCGGTGGCGTCCGAGCCCACGGAGTTGTACGTGCCGTCGGCGTTGAAGTAGGCGTGCGTCACGTCGCCGCGGTACACGTTCCACAGCGTCGGCGCGTTCTTCGCCTGGGTGCCGTCACCGATGAAGAACGGGACCTTCGCGAGGGCGCTGCCCGGCGCGTAGGCGACGTCGACCGCGTCGCGGGCGAACGGCACGTACGCGAGGACGCCGTCGGCCGACAGGTCCTTGCTCGCCGGGCCGCCGGAGGACCGCGCGAAGTCGAGCTGTCCCACGACGGAGTCGTCGATGGTGGTGCTCGAACCGTCGGCGAGTGCGACGCCGGACTTGTTCGCGATCGCGCCGATCGAGACGAGCAGTTCGTCGCGTCCGGCACCGGAACCCGACACCCGCGGGATCGCCTTGCCACCGGAGCGGGTGACCACGGTCGGTCCAGCGTTCGTGGCGTCGTAGGACGCGATCTGGTTCCCGCCGACGGCACTGGCGACACCGTTCATCACGTCCTGGGTCGTGTCCGAGCCGAGACCGACGAGCGTGCCGAACGCGTTCCCCGCGGGGTCGGCGTGTGCCGGCACGGAGAGGGCCCCGACGAGCAGGGCCGAGGCCCCGAGCGTGACGCCGACCTTGCAGAAGGTGTTGACCTTCATGGCTGGTGTTTCCTTTCGTGGGTTCCGACGCTGCCGCGGTGACAGCCGTCGTTGGGGTGGAACTCGGTCACACACGGGCGGCGGCCAGCATCGCCAGCCTCCGGCCGCGGCGGATCAGGAACGGCCCCACGCCGAGTGCCGGGAGACCGGCGCCGAGCGCTGCCGCGAGCGCCGTGCGGGTCACCGCGAGCGGCTGGTCGTGGGTGCGTCGGTCGGGCGTCGACGACTCGTCGACGTCGTGCGTGGAAGCGGGGGCAGCTGCGGCCGGCGCCTCGGGGTCCGCGGCCGGCGCGACGTCGCCGACGCTGCCCGGGTCCGTCGTCGTGCCCTCGGTGGTCGGCACGGCATCGCCCGTCCCGCCCGCGACCGGGGGCTGCTCGGTGCCGCCGGACGCCGCCGGCGGGGTCGTCGTCGGGCACGCGGTCGCGATGCTCCGGGCGTCGGTGAGCCCGGCCGCGACCTGCTTCGCGGTTGCCGCCATCGTGCTGGTGAGGGGCACGTAGCCCGCGGGGAGCTCGCCCTGCTTCTCCCCTTGCACCTGCCCGGCGCCGGCGGCGTAGCGGATGAACGTGGCGTACGCGGCACGCTCGGTCGGCGACGAGGCGCACACGTTGACCGCGGCGTAGCTGAGCATCGAGAGCGGGTAGGCGCCGGGGTCGCGGTTCGTGGGGTCGGCGAGCAGGACACCACCGGCGGTCGAGGGCCGCATCGTGGCGATGCCCTTGGTGATCGAATCGGTCGTCGGCGCCACGGCCTCGCCGGCGGCGTTGACGATCTTCGCCGTCGGGAGCGCGTAGCGGGCCGCCGATGCCGCGTCGGTCACGGTGAGGACGAACCGCGCGCCCGGCACCTGCGCGCCGAGGGAGGTGTAGCCCTTCGGCTGCCCGAACGGGTTCCACGAGTCCTTCTCGTTCGGGTCCGCCTTGAGGGTCCGGTACGCGCCCTCGTGCATGTCGTTCATGTACGGCCGCATGTCGAGCGTCCCGTAGCCGGTCTCGTCCGGGTCGCCGCCCTTCGCGATCGTGAGGTCGGCCTTCGGGAAGCTGTCGATCGTCGTGTCCGTCCCGAGTGCGAGCGGCAGGTACGCGGGGTTGATGCGCGTCCCCCACTCGTCGGGGCGTCCCTCGAGGAACGCCTGCGCAGCGGGGTCCGCCCGGAGCCAGGCCCAGACCCGGGCGTTGGCGTCCGTGTCCCCGAGCGCCACCATCAGGCCGGCCGGCGCCGAGTCGCTCTTCGACCCGACGAAGGACGGGTTGAGCGCGAGGAACTCGGGGTCGGTGACGATGCTCGTCGGGTTCGCCTGCACGACCGCGTCGCCCTTGCCCCGCCCGGGGACGTCGGCCTGGTACGTCTGGGTGAGCAGCTTCGCGACGAGCCGGGCGTCGAGGGTGAGGTCCTGCGCCTGCAGCCCGTTGCGGACCTTCGCGGGGGCGTCCGGGTACAGCCGGTAGTCGATCGTGAAGCCGATGACGAGCGCGGACTGCGCCACCGGGGCGTACCGGATGGTCGTCCCGGACGCGGTCCCGGTGTCGAGCGGGGTGTTGACGAGGGCGAGTCGTGCCGCGCCGTCGGTCGTCGAGACGATCTGGTGCTGCGCCTCCTCGTCGCCGATCTGCGAGTACCCGTACGTGGTGCCGAGTCGGCAGAGCGCGGGCTGCCACGCGGTGACGGCCTCGGTCGCGGTCTCCGAGCCGACGAGCCGCTGCTCCTTGTTCCCGATCGGGCAGGACTGCGCGACGGACTGGAACCCGAGGTGGAACACCACGCGGTTGCGCCACGCCGAGGCCGACAGGGGCGAGCCGGTGACGCGTCCGGCGGCGGTCGCGGTCGCGGGGCTGCCGTCGAGGTTGTGCGACCCGCGCGGCACGATGACGAGCCAGCACGACCGGGGTGCCGTCCCGGTCGCCGTGCGCACGTCCTGTCCGCAGCCGAGCTGTGGCGCCTCGAGTCCGGACTGCGTCTCGAAGGTGACGCGTCCGGTGCCGTCGCTCGCGGTGCGCGCCGCCGTGACCTCGTTCGTGGTGGTTGCGTCGAACTGCTTCGACAGCTCCGTCGTGCTCTTCGACAGCGAGCCGTCGACCGCACGGAACGGCACCCGGTAGGCGCGGAGGAACGGGTTCTCGACGGGCGGGTCGAGGAGCATGTCGGGGTCCGCGTCGGGACCCGAGAGCGCGGGGTCCTGCAGCGGGTCGTCTCCGATGACGAGGTCGCGCTTGGCCGCGCCGACGCCGGTCAGCGAGGCGATCGTCGAGGACGGGGCACCCCAGACGCACTGCTCGGGCGACGGTCCGGTGGCGGCGTCGCCCCAGCACTGCATGATCTGCACGTAGTTCGTGGCGTACTCGCTCGGGGAGGTCGGCTTCGCACCCGTCCAGCTCACGGTGACGCCCTGGTCGGTGAGGTCCTCGGTCTGGCTGACGGTGAACGACATGGCGGCGAAGTCGGCCGCGTCGGGGTCGGCGGTTGCGGCGGGGTCGGGGGTCGCGGCCGGGTCGGGCTCGGTCGTGGCGGTGCCCGTGTTGCTCGCCGCCGCGGTGCCGGCGTCGGTGTTGCCCGCCGCCGTGTCGGCGGTGCCGGCCGAAGGGCGGCCGGTGGCGCTGCCGCTGCCGCTCCCGGCGCCGGACACCGTGCCGCCGGTCGCCAGCGCCGCCTGCGCGTCCGCCCACGACGTCGTGACCGACGACGACGAGCTCGTGGACGGCGCAGCGGCCGAGGCCGGGAAGCTCGCGACGAGGAGCGAACCCGCGACGGTGGTCGTCACGACGCCGAAGACGAGCGCCGCGGAGCCGAGTCGGACGAGGGTCTGGTGCTTCACTTGCGGATCCTCCGTCGCGACACGAGCACGCCGATGAACGGCGGCAGGAGCACCAGGCCGAGCAGTGCGGCCACGGCACAGGTCATGAGCGTCTTGGTCGGGCTCCACCCGTCGGCGGCGTCGACCTCGACCGGCAGCGCCGCCACGTTCTGGCAGACACCGCTGTCGGCGTCGCACTGCACGGGCGACCCGTCGTTCAGCGCCGCGACCGCGTTGCTGGTGCCGGATCCCGACCCGGAGCCGCCGGCGCTCCCGCTCGAGAGGTCCCCCGCGGTGGTGGTGCCGGAGGACCCGCCGCTCGTCGACCCCGAGCCGGCGTCCGAACTCGCACCGTCGGACCCCGACCCGGAGCCGCTTCCACCGTTCGCCCCGCCGGAGCCCGAGGAGCGTCCCGAACCGCTGCTCGTCTGGGTGGGGGTCGCGGTGCCCTTCGCGCCGCCGGTGCCGGTGTTGCACTGGGTGGCGCCGAGCTTGTCGCACGCGGGCGGCTGGGGAGCCTTCACCGCGAGCGTGTTCTTGCCGTCCGCCGAGAAGGTCGGGTTGTTGCACTTCCGGATGTCGATCGACTTCGCCTGGACGCCGGGGATCCGACGGACCTGGTCGAGTCCGGCCTGCACGAGGTTGATCGGCAGCGGCGAGTAGCCGAGGACCTCGGCCTGCTGCTGGCCCTCGCACAGGAAGTAGTAGTCGAACGCGCCGAGGGTCTTGCCCTTCGCCGTCGTGAGGCTCGCGTCCGTCGTCGTCGGGATGATCATGTAGGAGTACGACGACAGCGGGTACGTGCGCGGGTCCGGGTTGTCGTAGACCCCGTCGAGGATCTGCGTCAGGTAGGACGGCGACTTCTTGTCGGTGTTGATCTTCGCGCCGAGCAGGCCGACCGCGACGTTCGAGGCCGTGGGCTCGACGTAGTAGCCGGACTTGTTGAGGACCTTCGCGACCGGGTACCCCGTCTTCAGGGCGTAGGAGTACTCGACGTACGTTATGGTGCCGACGTTCGCCTTCTGCGCGACGTAGCCCGAGACGCCCTGCGAGTTCGGCTGCGCGATGAAGCCCTTGCCCGGGATCGTCGGGTAGTTCGACGTCACGCCGCACGGCAGCGGACGCCCGGCCTGCTTGCAGTAGGCGTTCCACTGCGACGGGTACTTCTTGCTCATCCACGTGGTGAACTGCGCGGTGGACCCGGAGCCGTCCGAGCGCACGACCGGCACGACCTTGCGCTTCGGCAGCTCGAGCCCGGGGTTGTCCGCCTTGATCTTCGGGTCGTCCCAGCTCGTGATCGAGCCGGTGAAGATGCCCGCGAGCACGGGTCCGGACAGCCGGAGGTTGGTGATCTGCTTGCCACCCGAGGCCAGGTTGTACATGAACGAGGTACCGCCGGCGACGATCGGCATGTACGCGTAGCCGACGGTCGGCGGGACGTCGGTGACGCCGCCGTCCTTGATGCCGTAGGGGATCTCGGAGACGGCGAAGTCGACCGTGCCCGCCTTGAACTGGTTGCGGCCGTCCGACGACCCGGTGCTCGCGTAGCGGACCTTCATGCCGTACTGCTGCACGTTCACCGCCCACTGCTGGATGGCGACGGAGCTCCACGACGAGCCCGCGCCGGAGATCGGCACGTAGGACTCCGCCGCGTGTGCGGCGCTGACGGGGAGGAGCGACACGGCGAGCGCGAGGGCGGCCGTGATCGCGCCGAGCAGGCGGGTTCTGCGGGTGGTCACGAGGGGTCCTTCTTGGAGACGTCGGCAGGGAAGGGGTGGACGTAGCGGCGGGCGTTCCGGCGGACGAAGCGGCCGACCGGACGCCAGGCGGGCCCGGCGGCCTCGACGCCGCGGAGCACGGTGCCCCACGCCGCGGCGATGCGCTCGCGGCGGCGTTCGCGGGTGGCGACGGTCTGGGAACCGATCACGCGGGCGATCACGAACAGCACGAGGACGAGGAACATGAGCACCGCGGCGGCGCCGAAGCCGCGCGCGATCATGTTCGGCTCGGGCGACTTCACGAACTCGAAGATCGCCAGCGGCAGCGAGATCATCGGCCCGCTCGTCGGGTCGAGGTTGAGGTCGGGCGCGAAGCCGGCGGTCAGGAGCACGGGACTCGTCTCGCCGATCCCGCGGGCGGTGGCGAGGATGATCGCGGTCACGAGGCCGGACCGCGACGTCGGCAGGACGACCCGCCAGACCGTCTGCCACTGGCCGGCCCCCAGCCCGATCGACGCCTCCTTGAGGGTCGCGGGCACCAGACGGAGGACGACGTCCGCGGACCGGATCATGATCGGCAGCATCATCACGCTGATCGCGAGCGCCGCGGCGAAGCCCGACTTGTCGAAGCCGAGGCCGACGATGACGCTCGCGTAGATGAAGAGCCCGGCGACGATCGACGGCAGCGCGGTCATCGCCTCGACGATCGTGCGCACGAAGCGGGAGAACGGCCCCGGCACCTCGGTCAGGAACAGCGCCGTGGTCACGCCGAGCGGCACCGTGATCACGAGGGCGATCGAGATCTGGATGAGCGACCCGGCGATCGCGTGCAGCACGCCGCCCGAGCTCATCGGGTCGAGCGGTCCGGTCAGCGCCATGTCCTGCGTGTAGAAGTTCCAGTGCGGCAGGGCGTCCGTGGCCCGCACGACGCTGAAGCCGACCACGAACACGAGCGTCGCGACGACGACGAACGCGAGCGAGTGCACCGCCGCGGACACGACCCGGTCGCGGACCACCGAGCCGCTCTCGTTCGTGGCGACGAGGAGCGCGTAGAACACCAGGAACAGCAGGTAGGCGACCGCGACGAAGGCGATCGGCCCGGACACCGGCGCGAGCTCGGTGAAGACGATCGACGTGACCGAGAGCGACGCGATGGCCGCGCCGACGACGCAGAGCACGTCGCTGATCCGGACGCCGTTCGTGCGGCGTTCCTCGGGTCCGCGGCGGTGCTCCGGCTCCCGCTCGAGTCGGGGCAGCACGGTCCCCGACCCGGCACCCGACGGCGTGGACGCCGGGACGGGCGCGGTGATCAGGGCGGAGGGGGTCCGGAGGGGCACGGTGGGCAGGGGTGTGGTGGCGCCCGACGGCGCCTGCGTGGTGTCGGTCATGGCTAGCTGCTCGCTCCCGAACGCGACCGGGCGACGACGGCGGACGCCGCGAAGTTGATGCAGAGCGTCATCAGGAAGAGCGTGAGTCCGGCCGCCATGAGCGCGGACATGCCGAACGGGGTCGCGTCGCCGTAGCGGAGCGCGATGAGCGACGACACCGAGCTCGCGCCGGCCTGCAGGATGTGCGGCTGGATCACGAACACCGGCGAGATGATCATGTAGACCGCGATGGTCTCGCCGAGCGCCCGGCCGAGCCCGAGCATCGTGCCGCCGATGATCCCGCCGCGGCCGAAGGGCAGGACCACCGCGCGGATCATGCCCCACTTCGTCGACCCGAGCGCGAGGGCGCCCTCCCGCTCCCCGAGGGGCGCCTGCGAGAACACCTCCCGCATGATCGAGGTCACGATCGGCGTGATCATGAGCCCGACGACGATGCCCGCGATGAACGTGGACGCCGTGTACGACGTCGGCGACGCGAGCGGATCGTCGAGGTCGACGCCCGAGACGCGGAACAGCGGGATCCAGCCGAACCACTGCGAGATCCAGCGGGACACCGGCGTGATCTGGCCCTGCAGGAAGAAGAACCCCCAGAGGCCGTAGACGACGCTCGGGATCGCGGCCATCAGGTCGACGAGCCCGATGAAGGCCTTCCGGATCCGCTGGGGCGCGTACTCGGTGATGTAGAGCGCGGTGCCGAGCGAGAGCGGCACCGCGAAGACGATCGCGACCCCGGCGATGAGGATCGTCCCGACGAGCACGGCGGCGATGCCGAACCGGTGCGCGTCCGGGTCCCAGGCCTGCGTGGTGAGGAAGCCGAAACCGGCGACCCCGAGGGCCTGCGACGCCCGGAACGTCAGGAAGAGCCCGACGAGCAGCATGATCGTCAGGACGGCGACACCGCCCGCGCGGGCGATGAACCGGAACCTGACGTCCGAGGGGTCCCGCACGACCGTCAGCAGGCGGGGCGAATCTGTGGACAACGGCATCCTTCGGGATTCCTGTGAGCAGCGGATCGGAGGTGCCGGTGAGCGCTGCTCGTCGTTCCGGCGGGGACGAGATTGGCAGTCGCACAGCCAACAGATGCCCTCTGCTGGGAGTCCGGTCGGCGGACCGCAGGTGAACGAACGGTGTTCCTGAGCGCATTCCGAGGTCCGGGTGCGTCAGGAGACCTCCGTTCGGGGGGCGGACCGACCGTTCCGGGGTACGCCGATCGGGGCACACGCCTCGGGCGTCGAAAAGCCCCGATCAGGGCGATGGTTCGTACCAGGAACCAACGATCCGGACGGGAGGCGCGGGGCGGTCTTGCACCGTGCCTCCCGTCCGTCGGGTGGTCACGACCGACTCGCGCCCCAGCCCGTCCACGAGACTCCGGTCGGCGCGGGTCAGCGCAGGATGCGCCTCAGCGCGCGAGCAGCGCCGCCACGGCGTCGACGACGACCTGCCGCCGGCGCGGCGGCGCCACGGCGGCGACGAGCGCCGCACCCTCCGGTGCGGTCTCGGCCCAGAACGCCGCGAGCTGTTCGACGAGCCCGAGGAGCACCGCGGGCCGGAACGACCGCGGGAGCACGCCGGCCCGCTGCGCGCGTTCGACGGCCGCGACGGACTCGGCCCGGGCTTCGGCGAGCGCCTCGATCGCACGTCCCTCGAGTCGGTGCCAGGTGGTGAGCCGCTGCACCCACGGCCGTCGGACCAGCACGTCGTGGAGGCGGCCGGCGTACTCGGGGAGGTCGTCGACGTCGAGGGGGACCTCGGCGGCGAGCTCGGTCACGGTCTGGACGTAGAGGGCCTCGTACAGGCCGTCCTTCCCGCCGAAGTAGTGGAACAGCTGTGCCTTGTTGCTGCCCGCAGCCGCTGCGATCCGCTCGACCTTCGCGCCGGTGACGCCGTGCTCGGCGAACTCGTCCCGCGCGGCGTCGAGCAGGCGGGCCCGGACGGCGTCGGCCGGCGGCGGGGTGAAGCGGGGCATGCCGACACGCTACCGGTGCAGCGGTCACCCGCGTCCGAGGGGTACCGGCCCGGTACGGACTCGGCATACGCTCGTCTACCGGACGATCAGGGCGTCGAGGGGACATGCACGTGAGCGGGACGACAGGATCGGAGGACCGCTCGAAGGTGCTGCACCTCGAGCGGTTCGAGTTGCTGACGACGGGCGAGTCGATCGCCGTCGTGTGCGACTGCGGCTTCGGGCGCGACCACCTGACCCGACGCGGGGTCCCGGTCGAGGTGCCCTGAGACCACCCTGCCTAGGATCGTCGGATGAGCCAGCGCGAGGAGCAACGAGCGCGGACCCGACGCCTCATCATCGAGGCTGCGGCCCGGGAGTTCGCCCGCCACGGGTACGCGGGTACGACGTTCGCCTCGATCGCCGCCGTGCTCGGCAAGCCGAAGTCGGCGATCCCGTACGACCAGTTCCCGTCGAAGCACGCCATCGCCGCCGCGGTGCTCGACGCCCACTTCGACCGCCTCCGCGCCGCGCTCGACGAGGTCCGCGCCACGGAGGCGCCAGGGCTCGACGCCCTGCTGACCGCGCTCGTGGCCGGTGCCCGGCTCGACGCGACGAGCCCGATCGCCCACGGCGCGATCCGGTTGCTCCTGGAGCACCACGAGGAGATGGCCCCGGCGCGCGCGGCCGACGCCGTCGCGTTCGTCCGCGCGAACGTCGCCGCCGCGGTCGCGAACGGGGACGTCCGGACCGACGTCGACGGATCGGTCCTGACCCGCCGGTTGCTCGTCGGCGCGCTCGGGGCCCACGCCGCGGCCCTCTACCGCCTGAGCCGGACCCCGATCGAGGACACGCTCTGCTCGAGCTGGGCGATCGTGCTGCGGGACGTCGGGGTGCCGGCGACTCGTGTGGACGAGATCATCGCCCGTGCCACCGCAGCCGCACCCGCGCAGCGCTGATCCGCTGAACGCCTCCTGAGTGAACCCGATGCGTCGCATCGGTGCTCGTCCGGCTCCTTCATCGGTGAGCGCAGCACAGTGCCGCCATGAGCACGTCCGACCGCACCGGCACGCGACCCGCCCGCTGGCTGCACCAGACCCGGCGGCACCAGGCCGTCCTCGTGGCCGTCGTCGTCCTCGGCGCCGTCCTGACGAGCTGGAACCTCGCCCGCGGCGGTGACTCCGAGTTCTACGCCGCGGCCGCCCGGTCGATGTCCGAGTCCCTCCCCGCGTTCCTCAGCGGCTCCTTCGACCCGTCCGCCACCGTGACGCTGGACAAGCTCGCGGGCTTCGCGGTCCCGCAGGCGATCAGCGTGCACGTGTTCGGCATGTCCACCGCCGCGCTCGCGCTCCCCCAGGTCGTCGAGGGCGCCGTCACGACGCTCGCCGTGTCGGTGGTCGGCCTGCGTCTGGCCGGAGCCCGGGCGGGCCTCGTCGCCGCAGCCCTCGCCGCGGCCACCCCGATCTTCGTCTCCATGTTCGGCCACCCGATGGAGGACGGACTCCTGACGATGGCGCTGGCCGTCGCCCTCGTCTGGTGGCAGCGTTCGGTCCTGACCGGGCGGTCGTGGCCGCTCCTGCTCGCCGGCCTGTTCGTCGGGATCGGCTTCCAGGCGAAGATGCTGCAGGCCTGGCTCGTCCTGCCGGCGCTCGTCGTCGGCACGGTCGTCGCCCTCGCCGTCCCGGGAGTCCGCTGGCGCCGCGCACTCGGGCACGTCGCGGTGCTCGTCGCGTCGGCGCTCGTGGCGAGCCTCGCCTGGTCGGTCGTCGTCGAGCTCCTCCCCGCTGCGGACCACCCGTACGTCGACGGGTCGACCGACGACAGCGTGTTCGCGATGGTGTTCGGCTACAACGGCCTCGACCGGTTCCTGCCCGGGATCTGGCCGGGTGCGGTGAGCACGATCGGCGGTGCGTTCGCCCGTGCCGGATCGCACCTCGGCCACGCCTTCCACGGTGTCGGGAGTGGGCAGCACGCCGGCGGCCGCACACTCCTCCAGCTGTTCTCCCCCCGCTACGCGAGCCAGGTCGGGTGGTCGTGGCCTGCTGCACTCGCCGGCATCGGCATCGGCGCGGCCCGCTGGTGGCCGGGTCGCACCGGCCGGGAGGCCCGCCCCGCCTTCGCCGCGCTCGTCGCCGTCGTCGTGTGGCTGGTCACCGCGACCGTCGTGCTGTCCGTCATGCGGCTGCCGCACACCGCCTACGTGGCCGGGATCGGCGTGCAACTGGCGCTCCTCGGCGCCGTGGGCTGGTGGGGTGCGGCCGGGATGGTCGGAGCCGCCGACCGGCGCCTCCGGGTCGTGCCGGTCGCCCTCCTCGTCGTCCAGGGCGCGTGGTGGACGTGGCTGGCACGCTCGTCGTCGGAGCCCGTGGCGCTCGGCGCGGTCGCGGTCGGCGCGACGATCGCCGCGCTCATCGCCCTCCTCGTGCGCTGGGGCGGGGTGTCGGTGCGACCCCACGGACGCGGACGGCGCACCGCTGCGGCGCTGCTCGTCGCGTCGGTCGTACTCGGCCCGGCGTGCTTCTCCCTGCAGGCGCTCGACGCGGCCCGGGACGGCAGCGGTGGGGACGCCTCGGTCGGTGTCGGCACGGGTGCCTACGCGTTCGGCGGGCGCACCCCGGACCGGGCCTTCGCGCTCGCCAGGAGCGGCATGCTCGGCGCGGACCGCAGCGTCGTCCCGAGCTCGGCCTTCCACGTCTCCGCCTCGGACGTCTGGGGCGGGCACTCCACGCTGACCCCGGCCGAGCGGGCACTCGTCACCACTGCCGAGCGCGCGGGCGGCGGGCGGGACGGAGCTCCGCTCTTCATGACCGACTCGTGGCGCGTGTCCGCCGACGTGATCGGCGACACCGGGCGCGAGGTCCTCACCGACGGCGGGTTCTCCGGCCACGTCCCGGTCTTCACCGTCGCGCAGGTCGACCGGCTCGTGGCCTCGGGCGCGGAGCGGCTGTTCGTGCTCGCTCCCTCGGCGTCACCCACCGACCCCGTGGTGGAGGCCACCGACGCCCTCGGCTGCCGGACGGTGCGCAGCTGGGGCGCCGTCCCCGTCGGGCACCCGCGGTCGACGAACCCGTTCGGCGACCAGGCCGGCTCGTCGTTCACGCTCGTGCGCTGCCGCTGACCCGGCGGACGGCGCCCGCGGTCGTCACGCCGGTGCGGTACCGCTCTGGTGCACGATCGACACGGCGATCGCGATGCCCGCCGCCCAGACGACCGCGGTGAGGGCGAAGCCCACGATGATCGCCGCCGTCGCCAGGCCCCGCCCGCCCTCGCCCGTCCGGCGGATCTCCCGCAGCGCGACGAACCCGAGCACCGAGCCGACGAACCCGCCGACGAAGGCGACGGCGAACGCAGCCACGGCGATCCCGTTCGTCCGCGGCGCTGCTGACCGCGGCGGCGTCACCTCCGCGTCCTGACCGTCCATCGTGACCACGGTACAGAGCGATCCTCACCGCCGGAGCCGAGCCGTGCCTCCAGGCCGGGTGCCGCACCTGACGAGTACCGTGCCGGTGTGTCCCAGCCGCACCCCTTCGACGCCGTCGTCCTCGCCGGCGGCCGCGCCACCAGGCTCGGCGGCCTCGACAAGGCAGCGCTCGGCAGCCCCGGACGGACGCTCCTCGAGCGTGCCGTCGCCGCGGCGACGGGGGCCGAGCGACTGGTGGTCGTGGGCCTCCGCGACGCCGCCCGTGCTCCTGCCGACGCCGTCCTCGTGCACGAGGAACCGCCCTTCGGCGGTCCGGTGAGCGGGCTCGCGGCGGCCCTCCGTGCGATCCCGGCGAGCGCCCCGACCACGCTCGTGCTGGCGTGCGACCTCGTCCGTCCGGCGGAGGCGGTGGCGGTGCTCCGCGCGGGGACGACCCCGGGGGCGGACGGGTGGATCGCCGTCGACGACGACGGGCGGCGGCAGCCCCTCCTCGCGTGCTACCGGTCAGCGCCCCTCCGCGCCGCGGTCGACGCGCTCGACGAGGTGGACGGCGCGTCGCTCCGTCGCCTCACGGCACCGCTCGACCTCGTCGAGGTCCCGGTGCCGTCGGCGCTCTGCGCGGACGTCGACACCCCGGAGGCGGCGGGACGACTCGCGTCCGGAGGACGCACCTGGACCTGCTCGAACCCCCGGGGGCGTCGCGACCCTGCTTGACTGACGCCATGACCACTGACGACGTCCTCGCAGCGTGGCGGACGGAGCTCGCCGAGGCCCTCGGGCTCCCCGCGGACTCCCCCGTCGACATCAGCACGGTGCTCGACCTCGCGCGTGACGCGGCGCACGGGGTCGCACGCCCGGCGGCTCCGCTCACGACGTTCCTCGTCGGGTACGCGGCGGGCCTGCGTGGCGGGAGCGCCGAGGACCTGGCGGACGCGACCGCGACCGCGACCCGGCTCGCCGTCGCACGGGCCGACCAGGGCGGAGCGTGAGCCCGGCCGCCCCACGCTGGACCGACGCGCGAGCCGCCGCGCACGCGGCTGGGACGCTGCTCCGCCAGACCGGCGAACCGACCGACCTGGCGGCGGCGCTGGGACGCGTCCTCGCCTCGGACCTCCACGCCCCGGGTGCGGTCCCCGGCCACGACGGCGCGGCGATGGACGGGTGGGCGGTCGCGGGTGCCGGGCCCTGGGTGCTCGGCGCTCCGATCGTCGCGGGCGCGGAGCCCTCGACCGGAGCGCTGCGGCCCGGACAGGCACGTCCGATCACGACCGGCGCTCCGGTGCCGCCCGGCACCGCGTCGGTCGTGCGGTCCGAGGACGCCGACGTCGTGGACGGACGGCTCGTGCGCCACACGACCAGCGCCCGCCGGCACGTCCGTCCCGCCGGCGAGGAGGTCGCCGTCGGTCAGCGGCTCTTCCCCGCGGGCACCGTGCTCACCCCGCCCCGCGTGGCGCTCGCGGCAGCCTCGGGCGTGGACGCCGTCGACGTCGTCCCGGCCCCCACGGTGCGGGTCGCGGTGCTCGGCGACGAGATCGTGCAGCACGGCGTCCCGCGGCCCGGGCAGGTGCGGGACGTGTTCTCCACGACCCTGCCCGCGGTGCTCGGTGCGTTCGGGGCGGGTCCGGCATCGACGCTGCGGGTCCCGGACGACCCGGACGTGACGGAGCGGGCACTGGCCGGCGCGGTCGAACGCCTGGTCGTGACCACGGGCGGGACGGCCGGGTCGTCGACCGACCACGTGCGCGGGGCGCTCGGCAGGATCGGCGCCGAACTCGTCGTCGACCGGGTGGACGTCCGTCCGGGTCGACCGGCGATGCTCGCGCGGCGGGGTCGCACGCTGTACCTGTGCCTCCCCGGCAACCCGATGGCCGCGATGGTCGGGGCCGTGCTGCTCGGAGGGCCCCTCGTCGCCGGGCTCACCGGCCGGCCGCTCGCGGCGCCCGGCTCGGTCCGGCTGGCGGTCGACGTACCGGTCGACCGGCCGGGCGCGCTCGTGCTCGCCTACCGGGCCACGCCGGACGGAGCGGTCCCTGCCGCGCACCAGACGTCGGCGATGCTGCGCGGGCTCGCCGACGCCGACGGGCTGATGGTCGTCGACGGGGGCGCGCTGGCGGGCGACGAGGTGCCTGCGCTCGCGCTGCCCTGGTGAGCGACCGGCCGGGAACCGCACCGCGGCCGCGCACCCTGGTCCGACGCGGCCCGGGGTGGTAGACCCGAGCCATGAACCGGATCACCGCCCGGAAGCGGGTCACGCGCATCACCGTCGCCACCTCCCGCTCCGTCCGGGAGGACCTGCTCGCCGTCGAGGAGCCGCTCGAGATCCGCGTCGGGGGCTCGGCGCTCGCCATCACGATGCGCACACCGGGCCACGACGTCGACCTCGCGGCGGGCTTCCTCGTCTCCGAGGGCGTCATCGCCCGGGGTGACGAGTTCGCGGCGGCCCGGTACTGCGCCGGCGCGACCGAGGAAGGACTGAACACGTACAACGTGCTCGACGTCACCCTGGCTGCCGGCGTGCCCGCGCCCGACCCGAGCCTGGAGCGAGCGTTCTACACGACCAGCTCCTGCGGGCTCTGCGGCAAGGCCAGCATCGACGCGGTGCGCACGAAGTCCCAGCACGCGGTGCTCCACGACGACCTCGTGCTCGACCCGGCGCTCCTCGCGACCTTCCCCGACCGGCTCCGCGAGGCGCAGGACGTGTTCGAGAAGACCGGCGGCCTGCACGCGGCGGCGCTCTTCGACGGCACCACCGGGCAGATGCTCGTGCTCCGGGAGGACGTCGGGCGGCACAACGCGGTCGACAAGGTGATCGGCTGGGCCGTGAAGGAGGACCGACTCCCCCTCAGCGGCACCGTCCTCATGGTCTCCGGGCGCGCGAGCTTCGAGTTGACTCAGAAGGCGTCGATGGCCGGCATCCCCGTGCTCGCGGCGGTGTCCGCGCCGTCGTCGCTTGCCGTGGACCTCGCGAAGGAGGTCGGGACCACGATCGTCGGCTTCCTCCGCGGGCAGAGCATGGTCGTCTACAGCCGCCCCGAGCGCATCATGGAGTCGGCCCCCGCCTCCGCCGCACCGAGAGAGACCGTGAGCGCACGATGACGAAGCAGCCACCCACCGACGACGTGACCGACGCCGACCTCACCGTCGGCGAGCCGAAGGACTGGGCGGCGGGCGTCCCCGGCGTCCTGCACTCGATGGGACCGGCGCTCGAGCAGCTCGGTGCCGCGCGGACCGCCAAGCTCATGCTCGCCCTGAACCAGAAGGGCGGGTTCGACTGCATGAGCTGCGCCTGGCCGGACCCGGACAAGCGCAAGACCGCGGAGTTCTGCGAGAACGGCGGCAAGGCAGTGGTGTGGGAGGCCACCCCGGTGACGGTGCCTCGGACGTTCTGGGCCGAGCACTCCGTCGACGACCTCGCCGACAAGACCGAGTACTGGCTCGGCATGCAGGGTCGGCTGACCGAGCCGGTGTGGAAGCCCGCGGGCAAGGACCACTACGAGCCGGTCAGCTGGGAGCGCGCGTACGAGATCATCGCCGAGAAGCTGAACGGCTTGGACAGCCCCGACCAGGCGTCGTTCTACACGTCGGGTCGCACGAGCAACGAGGCCGCGTTCGTCTACCAGCTCTTCGTCCGGGCGTTCGGGACGAACAACCTGCCCGACTGCTCGAACATGTGCCACGAGTCCACCAGCCTCGCGATGGCCGAGGTCGTCGGCATCGGGAAGTCGACCATCGCGTACGACGACTTCGAGCAGACCGAGCTCATCATCGTCATGGGGCAGAACCCCGGCACGAACCACCCGCGCATGCTCACCGCGCTCGAGGACGCCAAGCAGAACGGCGCCGAGATCGTCGCGGTGAACCCGCTGCCGGAGGCGGGTCTGCGGCGGTACAAGAACCCGCAGCGCCCCCGCGGCGTCGTGGGGCACGGCACCCAGATCGCGGACCAGTTCCTGCAGATCCGGCTCGGCGGCGACATGGCGCTGCTGCAGGCCGTCGCGAAGCGGGTCGTCCTCGCCGAGCAGGCGGCCCCGGGCACCGTGGTCGACCGTGCCTTCATCGACGAGCACACCAGCGGCTACGACGCGTTCGTCGAGCACATCCTCGAGGTCGACGACGACGAGGTGGTGCGCGCGACCGGCCTCACCCTCGCGGAGATCGACGAGCTCGCCGACCGCTACCTGCGCTCCGAGCGGACGATCATCACGTGGGCGATGGGCATCACCCAGCACACGAAGGCCGTCGACACGATCAAGGAGATCATCAACCTCCTGCTGCTCCGTGGGAACATCGGCAAGCCCGGCGCCGGCGCCTCGCCGATCCGCGGCCACAGCAACGTGCAGGGCGACCGGACGATGGGCATCTGGGAGCAGATGCCGGACTCCTTCCTCGACGCCCTGGCGGCGGAGTTCCACTTCGAGCCGCCCCGCGAGCACGGTGTCGACGCGCTCAAGGGCATCCACGCGATGCAGCGAGGCGACGTCAAGTTCTGGATGGGGATGGGCGGCAACCTCGTCGCCGCCATCTCGGACTCGCAGCTCGCCGAGCAGGCGTTCCGCGGCACCGAGATGACCGTCCAGGTGTCGACCAAGCTGAACCGGTCGCACGCGGTCGTCGGGGAAGAGGCACTCATCCTGCCGACGATGGGCCGGACCGAGATCGACGTGCAGGCCGCGGGGCCGCAGTTCGTCTCCGTCGAGGACACCGTCTGCTCCGTGCACGGCAGCCACGGCCAGGTGCCGCCCGTCGCCCCCGGACTCCGCAGCGAGGTCGCCATCGTCTGCGAACTCGCCCGAGCCGTCCTCGGCGACCGGGTGCCGATCGCGTGGGAGGCCATGCGCGACGACTACGGCGTGATCCGCGACCACATCAGCCACGTCGTCCCGGGCTTCGACGACTACTCCCGCCGGGCGGGCAGCAAGGAGGGCTTCGTCCTGCCGAACGGCCCCCGCGACTCCCGGACCTTCGCGACGGAGACCGGCAAGGCGATGCTGACGGTCAACGAGCTCGAGCACGTCGAACGGCCCGAGGGCACCCTGCTGCTGCAGACCCTGCGCTCGCACGACCAGTACAACACGACGATCTACAGCCTCAACGACCGGTACCGCGGCATCAAGAAGGGTCGGCACGTCGTCTTCGTGAACCCGGAGGACCTCGCCGAGCTCGGGCTCGAGGACGGCCAGCACGTCGACGTCGCGACCGTCTGGCACGACGGCGTCGAGCGGGTGCTCCGCGACCAGCGGATCGTCGCCTACCCGAGTGCGAAGGGCTGCGCGGCGGCGTACTTCCCCGAGGCGAACGTGCTCGTCCCCCTCGACTCCGCCGCGAAGGGCAGCAACACCCCGGTGTCGAAGGCGGTCCCGGTCCGGCTGACCCCGGTAGTGGCTCCCGTCCCCGTCGGCTGACGCCGGACGCGGGTCCGGCGCCCTGGTCCGGCTCGCTGGGCCGGGCGGCCGGGCCGGCTCGCCGCACGGGCGGCCACGCCGTACGGTGGGGTCATGTGGCCGACGGAGGACGCCTGGCACCGGACCGTCCCGGACCGCCTCGCCGCCGCCGTCGCGCGCTGGGACCTCCGGCCGGGCGCGGTGATCACCGGCGGGAGCGTGTCCCGCGTGCAGGCCGTCACCACCGCGGACGGCGGAGCAGCGGTGCTCAAGCTGTCGTTCCCGCACCGCGAGGCCCGGGACGAAGCGGCAGCGCTCGCCTGGTGGGGCGGCGAGGGAGCGGTCCGACTGCTCGCGGTCGATCCGGACGACCCGTTCGTGCTGCTGCTCGAGCGCTGCGACCCCGGCACACGACTCGTCGACCGGACGGACCTGAGCGCCGCCGAGCGGCTGGCGATCGGTGCGGGCGCCGTCGCACGGCTCTGGGCGGCCGGGGTGCCCGACGCGTCCCCGTTCGAGCGGCTCGTCGACGTCTGCGACGAGTGGGCCGACCTCGCCGAGGAGCGGATGCGGACCCTCGCGCCGCCGCTCGACCCCGGGATCGTCCGGCACGGCATCGCGCTCCTCCGGGAGCTCCCCCGGTCGGCTCCGGCCACGGTCGTGGTGCACGGTGACCACAACCCCGGCAACGTCCTCATGGCCGGACGCGAACCGTGGCTCGTGATCGACCCGAAACCGATGACCGGCGACCCCGCGTACGACCTCTGTCCGCTGCTCGTGCAGGTCGAGGACCCGTTCGCCCACGCCGACCCCGGGACGGTCCTCGCGGACCGGGTCGGACTGCTCGCCGACCGGACCGGCCTCGAGCCCGCACGCGTCCTCGCCTGGTCGGTCGCCCGGATGGTCGAGTCGGCGCTCTGGTACGCCAGTCGCGCGGAGGTCGGGGCAGCGCGGGACGCCGCGGCGCGCGCCGCGCGCATCGCCGACCTGCTCGGGTGAGGCGGCTCGCCCCCGGCGCGGGGGCCGGGTCACATCGGACGGGAGGGGCGGTGCGGGCCCGCCCCGCGCCTCCAGTCCGCTCGTCGGGCCTCGAGCAGGGTCCGCGCTCAGTCGCCGTGGGCCGGCGCGGTGAGCGCCGCGTCGACCAGTTCGTCGAGGGCGGGAGCCGCGTCGGCCGACCGGTCGACGAGCACCGCGCACATGCCGGCACGGCGTGCGCCCGCGACGTCCCGCTCGGGATCGTCGCCGACGAACAGGCACGCTCCGGCTTCGACCCCGAGCCGTTCCGCGAGGATCGTGAACGCTCGCGGGTCGGGCTTCTGGACGCCGATCCGCTCCGAGACGCAGACGGCGTCGAACGCGTCGGCCAGGCCGGTGCGGGCGAGCTTGTCGCGTTGCTGCGCCTCGGAACCGTTCGTGAGCAGCCCGATCCGGTACCCGCGCTGCCGGAGCGTCCGCAGCAGCGGCACGACGTCCGGGAAGACCCGCCAGGCGTCCCGGTACGCGGCGAGGTAGTCGTCGAAGAGGGCGTCGAGCCCGCTGTCGGAGGCGGGGACCGCGAGCCCGAGCTGCGGGAGCACCGTCCGGAGTCGTTCCCGCCGCTGCTCCGGGAAGCCGATCTCGCCGGAGCGCCACCGTTCGTACTGCTCGTCCTCCGCGCGGAACCACGCGGCCAGGACGGCGTCGGTCGCGTCGATGCCGCGCTGTCCGAGGAACCGTCGGACGCCGACGACGGCTGCCCCTCGGTGGTCGAACAGGGTGTCGTCGAGGTCGAAGCCCACCGCCCGGATCGCGCCTCCCCGGCTCACCGGCGGGCCGCCCGACGCTCCTGCAGGCGCCGACCGAGCCGACGGCCGAAGACGAGCTGGACCGCGAGGGTCACCGTGCCCGCGAGCAGCAGCCCGGCGAGGTTCACGAGGAGTTGCACCACGGCAGCCCTCGCCTCGTCCCACGCACCCACCGCCAGCGTCAGCCCGACCGTCCCGACCGCGGGCACCGTGGTGATCGAGATGAACACCCCGACGAGCGCCGAGGGCTTCGCGGACGTGATGGAGAGCACTCCGGCGATGCCGGCGAGCGCCGCGATGACGAAGGACCAGCCGTCCGGCGCGACGATGAACTCGGTCTGCGTGCCGGTCGTCGCCTGCTCGTACGTGATGAGTCCGGCTGCGGACACCGCCGCCCACAGGCCCCACGACACGAGGGCGGAACCGGCGAACCCGGCGAGCAGCGTCGCGACGGCTGACCCGGCGATGCCGAAGCGCCGACGGACCAGGGCGTAGCAGGTCGCCGCGATCGGGGCGAACTCCGGACCGACCACCATCGCGCCGATGATGAGCACGGGTTGGTCGAGCAACCTCCCGATGCCGGCGATGAGCGTCGCGAGGAGGAGGAAGGTGAAGAAGGACACGGAGGGGCGTGCGTCCTCGCGGGCGTCGTCGGCGAGCTGCGCCCAGAGCACCCCGTCGGCCGGGTGTCCCGGTGCCGCCCGTTCGGCTGCGTCCGCGGCGTCGGAGACGACCGTCACCGGGTCGTACACCGCGATCGTTCCGTGCTCGGGCACCCCGGCGTGCCGCAGCATGCGCATGACGTTGTTCGCGTTCTCCCGCGCCATGTCGAAGAGGAGCAGGTCGCCGCTCCCGTCGAGACAGGCCCCGCGCAGCACCGTGACGTCGGACACGGTCGGGTCGGCGGACAGGCGGACGCGGAGTTCCTCGGCGAGCGGGGCGGGAGCGGAGACGCGGACCGAGAGCATGTCGCCAGTGTGTCGGAGAACGTCCTGCCCGGTTCCGGCACGAGGGGACGAGTGTCCCGATCGGTCGGGGATCAGCCCGGGGTGAGCGCTCGGGTCCGGAGGTCCGACGCGAGCATCATGTCGGTCGCGGCGTCGATGAGGCCGTCCGCGTGGGCGCGCTCGAGCCGTCGGGAGGCGACCAGCGCGGCGATGCCCTGCATGGTCGCCGCGAAGAGCATCTTGAACGCGGTCCGTGCTCCCTCGTCTCCCCCGCCGTCCGGCCGAGGACCCATGGCCTGGTCGAGGACCTCGAAGAGGGTCGCAGCGGACTCGCCGGCGGGCCCGGTGCCGCCGCTGCCCTTCGCCTGGAACATCAGCTCCATCAGCGCGGCGTCGTCGATCGCGAAGTCAACGTAGGCACGGGCGACCGCGCGGAAGCGGGCCGCCAGGTCGTCGCCCGACCCGGCGAGCGCCCGGCGGACCGCGCTGGTCAGCCGTTCGAACCCGGTCACGGCGAGGGCGTCGAGCAGCGCCTGCCGGTCGACGAAGTGGCTCCGCGGTGCGCCGTGGCTGACCCCCGCCCGGCGTGCGAGGTCGCGGAGCGACAGTCCGTCCACCCCGGACTCGCGCAGGACTCGGACGGCCTCGTCGAGCAGCACCGCTCGGAGGTTGCCGTGGTGGAAGGGGCGGTCGGGCACGTCTCCATCCTAATCACGAACTAGGCATTGCCTATTTTCTAGCCAGTGCCTAGATTGGCGTCATGCAGATCCTCGTGTTCGGTGCCACCGGCCAGACCGGCCAGCACTTCGTCCGCCTCGCCCTCGCCGGCGGGCACTCCGTCCGGGCCGTCGCCCGCACCCCCGGCAAGCTCACGCTCGTCGACGAACACCTCGAGGTCGTCCAGGGGTCGGTCACCGAGCCCTTCGACCTCGACCGGCTGCTCGACGGTGTCGACGCGGTGGTCGCGATGCTCGGCGATCGACAGGCGCAGGAGACCCGCATGGTCAACACCGAGTTCGTCCGCGAGCTCGTCCCCGCGATGCGCCGCGGAGGCGTCCGGCGGTTCCTCTACCAGGCGGGTGGCCTGAGTGCCGTGCCCGGCAAGCGGCTCCCGCTCGTGCTGCGGATCGTCCGGCGCACGATCGCCCGGAGCTACGACGGACAGCACCGGGACAACGAGGCGGTGATGCGGTACCTCGACACCGAGGCCCGCGACCTGCAGTGGACGGTCCACCGCGCCGGCATCGGGTCGGACGGACCGTCGAAGGGGACGCTCCGGCGCTCCTCGTCGTGGATCAGCATCGGCACGTTCGTCGACTGCGCCGAGTACTCGTTGCGGCTCCTCACGGACGACCGCGCGGTGCACAGCTGCGACGGGAGTGCCTACGCGCGGGGGCGACGCGACTGACCCAGCCCCCATCGGGGGCTCGGCAGCGCCGCAGAGCGGTACCACGCTGGAGCAGCCGGACAGGAGGCGCGGTGCGTGCCCGCCCCGCGCCTCCAGTCCGGCCGTCACCCGGCCGACGGCGTGTCAGCGCCGGACGGTGAAGCTCCCCCGAGCCGCACGGTCCGATCCGTACCCGCGAGCGGTCACGACGTGGGCGCCGACGCTCTGCGTCGTCTTCGCGACGGTCAGCGTCGCGGTGCCCGTCGTGTCGGCGACGACACGGGTGGCCGCGCCGCCGTCGATGCGCACGGCGACCGACTCACCGGGCCGGAACCCGGCGCTCGTGAAGACCACGCGGTGCGCACGCTGCGGGCGGGTGGGGTTGGCGGTGACGGTGCCGGTCCCGGCCTGCGCCTCGGCGCAGGCGTCCCCGGCGCGGCCGACGGGCGGCGCGGACGACACGCTCGTCCCACCGATCGAGACACCGTCGTCCTCACGGAGCGTGAGGGTGCCGGTGCCGTCGCCGAGGACCGCTCCACCCTGCGTCGTGCTGACGGCGAGGGGGTACGCGGTGGTCCGGGACTCCGAGGCGCGGCGGTCCCCGAAGACCGGCACGGCGACCGTGTGGCAGACCTCACCGGGACGGAAGACGACCTCCTGCACGGTCGAGCTGACGGCACCGTCCCAGGCGTCGAGGTCGAACGCGACGGTCGCGGTCTGTTCGGCCGGCCGTGAGAGGACGACGGCGACCCGCGCGGTGCCCTTGGCGTTGCCCTCGTTCACGAACCGGTCGGCGACCCGGACGGTCGGGCGGTCGACCACCTTCGGCGTGCCGAGCGACGAGGCGGGCAGCGCGGACAGATCGCTGAGCAGCAGGCCGCTGCGACCCTTCGGCACCATGACGGCGACCTGCCGGACGTTCGTCAGGTCGATCCCGGTGAAGGCGCTGAGCGGGACCTGCGCCTGCTGGAGCAACGTCTTGCGCACCGCGTCCCGGGAACCGGGCAGGAGCGCACCGGCACGGCTCACGTCGGACAGCCTCCGCGTCGCGCTGGCTCCGGAGGCGTCGGTGACCCGGAGCGACACGTCGGCCGCCGCGGTCGCCCGGTCGTCCGGCGAGAGGCGGACGGACAGGGTCGAGAAGGACGACAGGTCCCCTGCGGCCGGGTCGACCGCGACCTTGACCGCGCCACCGGAGGCCGTCCCGGTCGGGACGACGTGGAGTGCGGGCGTGGCGGGGACCGACGGCGCGAGCCAGGCCTGCACGTAGTCGGGCGCGGTCGTCGCTCCGGTGACGCAGGCCGGCAGGGCGGGTGTGCCGGCGACGCCCTCGGTGCTGGCACAGGTCACCGCCCGTACGGCGCCCCGGGTGGTCACGGCGGGGTCCGCCGCGGTGAAGAGCGCGAGGTCGCGGCGGGTGCCGCCCGGGAGCGACGCGGTGACGCGGACGTCGGCCGTGCCGAGCGCTGACGGCACGCGACCGCTGCCGTCGAAGTACGGCAGGAACTGCTGCTCGCCGCCGAGCGTCAGTCGGAAGTACCCGCTGACGAGGCTCGTGCCGACGGCGTACTGCGCGCTCGAGCTCAAGCGCGTGGTGCCCTTCGCCTTCGCGCCGCACACCGGGTCCTGCTGGTCCCACCAGTCGTCGAACGACGCCTTCGGGTAGGTCGCCGGGGTCCAGACGGAGTTGAAGAAGTTGTGGTTCGCGCCCATCACGAGGACGGAGGAGCGGAGCACGTCGTCCCCGTAGGCCGTCCGGGAGTCGTCGAAGAAGTGCTGGCCCTGCAGGTCGGACACGTCGCCGTCGCAGTACGGCAGCACCACGGCCGTGTCCACGTCCGGGAGCGTCGTGCGGCCGAAGTCGGTGGGTGCGAGCGGCATGACGGCCGTGATGCCGAACGGCTGCTTCCGCTGGGCGTTCAGCAGGGCCGCCCGGACGACGCCGTCACCGCCGCGGGAGTGGCCCATGAGGCCGACGTGCTGCAGGTCGAGCTTGCCGACGAGCGCCGGGGAGAGCCGCGGTTCGTCCCCCGCGTCCGCGCGCTGCAGGAGCGCGAGGTGGTCGAGGACGAGCTGCCCCCGCGCCGTGGCCCCGCCGTCGTCGGCGTACGTGCCGTCGAGGGCGTTGATGGCGTCCGCGGAGATCGACACGACCGCGACCCCGTTGCTCGCGAGCGCCTGGGCGGCAGCGTTGTACCCGAGGTAGCTCGGGATCACGGTCTGGTTCTTCCCGCACGGCCAACCGGCCGCGGTCGGGGTCCCGCCGACGCAGGCCTCGTGCCGACCGTGCAGGAACACCGCGACGGGCCGCTTCCCCGGGGCGTTCGCCGGCAGCCAGACCGCGGCGCGCATCTCGCCCTTGCGCCCCCGGAAGCCGCGGATGGTCTCGGCCTGGTCGCCGAGGTCGTAGTCGGCGCGGACGACGGAGTACGGACCCGCGGCGGCCGGGTCGGCGTCGAGCGGCGCCGGCGTCTCCTCGGGTCGGGCACCCGGCGTCGCCTGCGCTGACACGGACGGCCCGCTCGGGCGCTGCACGCCCCCGGTCGAGCCGAGGACCACGCTCGTCGCGCTCGCGACCGACGGGTCCGTGGTGGTGACGGTGAGGGTGCGCTGGTCGATGCTCGTGCTCGCGATCCCGATGTCCCGGCCGTCGACCACGAGCGTCGGGGCGGCGGCCCGGATCGGCAGGGGCTCGTCGAGCGTGAGGGTGACGACGTAGCCGCCGGCGACCGCGGTCACGGTCCACCCGTCCCCCGACGCGACCGGGGAGTCGCCGGTCGTGATCGTGGTGCCGGTACCGTCCGCGGGGGTGCCGTCGGCGGGCGCGGCGACCGCAGGGAGGGCGACGAGGCTGCCGGCGAGGGCGAGCGCCGCGACGACGGCGGCGGCCCCGAGCGACCGGGCGCCCAGGGATCGCGCCCCGAGGGATCGAGCACCGCGACGGCGGCGTGGTGGCTGGTGGCGGTGACGGTCCACGTCGGGGTCCCCCTGTCGGCGGGTGGTTCCGCGGGCCGTGCGGCACGCGCTGGTGGTCACGGTAGCGAGACCGGTCGGCCAGTCGGATCATCCCGCAGGATGATCGCCCGGGGAAGGTCCGCGCGCCCCGGCGAACACCCGAACGCGCGAAGTCGAGCGTGCCACCCCCGATCGCGTGCGTCGGCCCCGGAACCGCGCAGGAATGCGGCGGGAAGAGGCAAGAATGCCGCTCCGGCTCCTCATTAGGATTCCGTCAGAACCGCCGATCGGTGCGGTCCACACGCGCACGCCGGCCCAACGACGGGGAGGTTCGAGATGTCCCAGTTCGTCCAGAAGTTCACGCAGGACGCCATCATCGGAGAGCCCGAGGTCGTCGAGGACCGCGGTGCCGCACCCGTGCGCGAGGTCGCCGCGAACCCCGCGTGGCTCCGACTCAAGGACGCCGTCGTCGCACTCCAGCGACTGCAGGCCACCGACGGCTCCGTCCCGGACGCAGCCGACCACCCCGCCGCGTCCGAGCTGCTCGCCGTCGTCGTCCCGGCGATCGCCGAGCTCGCGCCCGCGTTCCCGCACGACGCCGCGTACCTCGAGCTGCTCCGCCGGGACTTCGCGGCGTGGGAGGCGCAGGGCTTCGGCGTCCCGGACTTCCTCGACTCGCTGAACGCCTTCCAGCCGCAGCAGCACCGGGTCGACGGCCTCGGGCACCTCGTGGTGTTCCCGATGGTCACGCAGAACGGCAGCGCCTCGCGGTTCGTCGAGGCCCTGCTCGTCGAGGTCATCTGGCCGGACTTCATCGCCGAGCTCGAGGCCGGCGAGTACGGCAACAAGCTGTTCGTCGCGCTCCGGTTCGTCGACTTCACGCCCGGCTACGACACGAACTCGGCCGTGCTGTTCCCCGAGACCGTCGCGATGCGGGAGATCCCGGCGTTCACCTGGGGCGCGATCTTCCAGGACCGCGAGGCCGCCCGCTACCGCCGGGTCGTCCGTGCGGCCGCCGACATCACGAAGCTCGACCTGCCCGAGGACGCCGCGGCGATGCTCGACGACCAGGAGCTCACCGAGCGGGTCTTCGTGATGTGGGACATCATCCACGACCGCTCGCACATGCGCGGCGACCTGCCGTTCGACCCGTTCATGATCAAGCAGCGCATGCCGTTCTTCCTCTACTCGCTCGAGGAGCTGCGCTGCGACCTCACCGCGTTCCGCGAGTCGGTCCGGCTGCAGCGGTCGCTGTCGGCGTTGCCGGACGGGGAGCTGTCGGATGCGCAGCGCTCGATCCGGGACCACGCGGCACTCGTGCAGTACGCCGTCATCTTCGACCGGATCTTCCGCTTCGCCATCACCGGCAGCCGGGTCCGGAACTACGACGGGCTCGGCGGGCAGCTGCTCTTCGCGTGGCTGCACCAGCACGGCGTCCTGCACTGGACCGACACGCAGCTCACGATCGACTGGGACGCGGTCCCCGACGTCGTCATCGCGCTGAGCGACCGGATCAACGACCTGTACTGGCGCTCGATCGACCGGCCGAAGTCGGCGCACTGGCTCGCCGCCTACGAGATGCTCACGCAGACCCTCACTCCGCACCCTGCGTCCGCGTGGGCGAAGGGGCTGCCGTCCGAGACGCTCGCCGGTCCGCCGAAGGGCTACACCGACGCCGTGCTCGACGACGAGTTCCCGCTCTCGATGTTCTACGAAGCGCTGGACAAGAAGATGACAGCCGTCATCCAGTCCACCGCGGGCATCACGGGGACCACCGACGACGCGTCGGTCGCCGCGTGAACGACGGCCCGCTCGCCGGCCGCACGGTGCTGGTCGCGGGAGCGACCAGCACCAGCGGCGAAGCCGTCTCGCGAGCACTGGTCGCCGCCGGAGCGGCGGTCGTCGCCGTCGGCACCCGGGGCGACGGCCTGGAGGCACTGCGCGCGGCCGTCCCGCAGGTCACGACCCAGCGGTGCGACCTGGCGGACCGCAGCGCGGTCGACGGGCTGGTGTCGCGCCTCCAGGCCGACGGGACGCACGTCGACGGCCTCGTGCACCTGGTCGGCGGATGGCGGGGCGGCGGCGGTCTCGCCGGGCAGTCCGACGAGGACTGGGACTTCCTCGAACGGGGCTTCCGTACCCTGCGGAACACGACCCGCGCCCTGTACGACGACCTCGTCGCCTCGCCGACCGGACGCCTCGCGATCGTGTCGTCGACGAGCGTCGACGCCCCCGCCGCGGGTGCCGCGAACTACGCCGCTGCGAAGGCCGCGGCGGACGCCTGGACCCGTGCGGTCGCGCAGGGCTTCCGGAAGGACGCCCCGACCACCGCGGCCGCCACCGTCTTCGTCGTCCGGACGCTCGACGGCCTCGAACGCCGGCTCGGCGAGGAGGTCGTCCGGCTCTGGGCGGCCGACCCCACCGACGTGAACGGCGTCCGTCTGCCCCTCGCCACGGAGCCCGTCGGCACGGAACCTAGGATCGACGCGTGACCCTTCGACTGCACGACCTCGACCTGCGGGGCTTCGCCTCGGACAACTACGCCGGCATCCACCCGGAGGTCCTCGACGCCATCGCGGCCGCGAACCAGGGCCACCAGATCGCCTACGGCGAGGACGTCTACACGGCACGGCTGCAGCAGGTCTTCACCGAGCACTTCGGCGACCAGGCGCAGGCGTTCCCGGTGTTCAACGGCACCGGCGCGAACGTCGTCGGCCTGCAGTCGATGCTCCCCCGGTGGGGCGCCGTCGTGTGCACCTCGACCGCGCACATCCACACCGACGAGGCCGGTGCGCCGGAGCGCGTCGGCGGCATCAAGCTCCTCACCGTGGACGCGCCCGACGGCAAGCTCACCCCCGAGCTCATCGACCAGCAGGCCTGGGGCTGGGGTGACGAGCACCGCGCGCAGCCGCTCGTGGTGTCCATCACGCAGACGACCGAGCTCGGCACGGCCTACACCGTCGACGAGATCAGGGCGATCGCCGACCACGTGCACGGGCTCGGCATGAAGCTCCACATGGACGGAGCCCGCATCTCGAACGCGGCCGCCACGCTCGGGCTCCCCTTGCGCGCCTTCACCACCGACGCCGGGGTCGACGTGCTGAGCTTCGGCGGCACCAAGAACGGTCTGCTCTACGGCGAGGCGGTGGTCGTGCTCGACCCGTCGGCGTCCGAGGGGCTGCACTACCTCCGCAAGCTCAACATGCAGCTCTCGTCGAAGATGCGGTTCGTGTCGGCGCAGCTCATCGCCCTGCTCACCGACGACCTCTACCTCCGCTCCGCACGGCACGCGAACGCGATGGCGGCGAAGCTCCGGGGCGCGCTCGAGGCCGGGATCGCCGACGGCAGCATCCAGGGCGTCGGGTTCAGCCAGGAGACCCAGGCGAACGGGGTGTTCGCGACCCTGCCGGCCGGGGTGGCCGATCGGCTCCGCGAGCACTTCCGGTTCTACGACTGGGACGCCAGCCGGAACGAGGTGCGGTGGATGTGCTCCTTCGACACGTCGGAGCAGGACATCGACGACTTCGTGGCGGCGCTGACGCGGGAGCTCGCGGCCGTCTGACCGCCTGGAATGTCAGGTTTGACGTACGACCGGCACCTGTGTAATTTCGACTACGAGGCCGCGACGAGGCGGCTCCGAGAGCCCCAGGGGGATCGATGTCGAAGCACCGAACAGCCATCACGAGCCTCGTGCTCGTCACTACAGTGATCGCGAGCGCGCTCGTGACTGCACCAGCGGCGACAGCTGCCACGACGATGCCCCGCGCCGGGACGGCCGAACAGACGCACGGCGCCGAGGTCGAGATCAGCCCGGAGCAGCTCGCAGCCGCGCTCGGCGAAGCGAGGGCTGATGGACTGGTCGTGGCGAACAGCGAACGCGCGGACGGGTCGACGGTCACGAGGATCGATCTCGGCGACGGCTTCACGTTCGACCTCGTCACCGAACGCTCCCGCGAGCGCATCGGAGCGGGCACGGACTCGAAGGGCACCTACGTCAGCTTCAACGCGACGGACCAGAACATGATCATCAGTGGCGCAGCCTTCGCACTCGGGGCCGCCGTGTGCGCAGTGAGTGGCGGCACGTTCTGCGTCGTCGTCGGCGCGATCCTCACCGCGGCCACGGTGGCGATCACCGGGAGCGGGGCAATCCGTTGCGGCACGAAACAGCTGCGGGTCTACCCGTTCGCGGGCGGCAAGGTCAAGCCGTGGTGCGCCTGATGGGAGACATGACGTCATGAGGTCGTTCTTGTTGCGCCTGCCCATCGCGCTGACGTGCAGTTCGGCGCTCGTCGTCGCCGGATCGGTCCTCGTCACGGCGCCGACGACCGCCGGCCATTGGGGCAGCACCGTCGGATCCGCGCTGGCCCTGTTCACCGCGATGGTGTGGGCCGGCACCGCACTCCGTCGCCGACGGCACCGACGGCCGTGACCGCGCGCGTCCGTCGGGGTCCGACGGTCGTGATCGTCGGCGGCATCGCAGCGACGATCGGCGCCTGGCTCGCGCTCGGCCTGCTCGACGCCTGCCTCGGAGCGCTCGCCACGCTCGCGTACGCTGCCTCCGCGCCGAGCGTCGTCGGCGCGACCCGTGTCCCGGACGGGGCCGCGCCCGATCCACGCAGCGTCCGGAAGTGGCGCGAGGAGCATCCGGACGCGACGATCAGCGAAGCGATCGCCGCCGTGTCGGAACGGTGACCGACGACGGACGGGAGGCACGGGGCGGAACCGCACCGTGCCTCCCGTCCGCCTTGTGGTCGCGACCGCGACCCCGCCGGTCAGTCGTTCTCGACCTCGAAGTCCCACTCGGCGAGGGTCTTCCCGCCACCGGGTGCCCAGCGCAGCACGCCCTCCCCGACCTTCATCACCGTGCGGAGCTCGAAGGTGACGCGCTGCCCCGCGCGGAGCGTTCGCGGCGGCGTCCCCTTCCCCGCGACCGGTGACAGGCGGTAGACGTTCCCGAGCTGGTCGATCGTCGTCATGTCCGACAGGGAGACCGGCACGCTGCCCGACGTCCCCCGGAGGGACACCGTCCACGTGCACGTCGTCGTCTCCCCCTGGTGCGGCAGCCCCTCGCCCGGGACGACGGGCCCGGTGACCGTCGCGGTCACGGTGGCGCCGTCCTGCAGGTGCACCCGGACGGCATCGCCCTCGGAGGTCAGCGCGGGGTGGGCGGCGCTGCCGTCGAGGACCTCGTCGGTGGTGGAGGGGATCGTCGCGAGGTACGACGGCATCCCGCCGTAGGTGTCCTCGACCCCCGGACGCGTCTGCCCCGTGCACCCGGCGAGGACCGACGTCAGGACGACGACCCCGACGAGCGCAGCGGACCAGGAGGCCGCCCGGGTGAGCGGCCTCCTGGTCCCGGGGTGCGGACGGGTCACCGGCGCCTCGGCGACGCGTTGTTGAACACGTCGGGCCCGAACGGCTCGAGGCCGGCCTGTCCCGCGTACCCGAGGTGTCCGAGCCGGTCGACGCCGCCGGACACGGTGCCGCCGGGCAGCCGCTGGTGGTCGTCGCCCGTGCTGACGCCGAACACGTCCTCCATCGTCCGCAGCCAGCTGTAGTGGTTGTAGTACGTGGTGGAGACGGTCCCGGGCTTGATGAGCGGGCTGATGAGCACGCTCCCGGTGTCGCCGCCGCCGGGGGTCGCGTCGGTGGCGTCGTAGAGCGGGTCGGCGGTCTGCCCGGTGCTGAGGAAGCCGGGCGCCCCCTCGGCGCTGAGCGTCAGGCTCGTCACCGCGCCGGTCGGCGTCACCGGGTTCCCGGCTGCGTCGAGGAGCTGGAACGACCCGCTGACGACCGATCCGGAGGCCGACGTCGGGTACTGCGGGCCGGTGTCGCTCACGGCACCGACGAAGGTGTCGGCCGGGATCGGGCTGGTGCCCCCGGGGCCGGTCTTGTCGGTCGTGTCGACCACGCCACGGCCGGTGTCGTCGGCGACGATCGACTGGTCGACGACGTAGCTGGATGCTGTGTTCGCTGCGACGGCGTCCGTCCGGGCGCCGGGGGTGTTCCCGGACCCGCCTCGGACGATCCCGGGCACGCAGTCGGCGGGGACGAGCGTCGGCGAGGTCTGGGTGCACGCGGAGGGCCGGTCGATGAAGGCGTTGTACCCGGGCCCCGGGTACAGCTGGTTGCCCTTCGAGTCCGTCCCGAGCGTCGAGTTCGGGCCGGTCGGCTCGGTCGCGACGTTCTTGCCGTCGATGTTCTCGCCGGCACGGTCAGCCGCGATGCCCGAGGAGGCGTCGGGCTTGTCCGAGAGGGTCGGCCCGTAGTGGTTCGCGTTGTCGAAGCTGTTGCCGCTGTAGGTGAAGGGCGGGTTGGCCTCGTCGAACGTGACGTCGATCAGGCCGCCGTCCTTGAACGCGGCCGAGCGCTCGATCATCGGGATGTAGTACTTGAGGAAGAGGTCCGAGGCGTAGAGGCCGCCGGTGTGGTTCTTCGGCGTGGTCGACTCCGGCGCCGGGGTGCCGGACTGGTAGACCGGCTGCCCGCTGCTCGTGAACGACCCGGAGAGGTTGTTGCCCTTGCAGACGGCGTCGTGCGCGTCGCTGCAGTTGTTCGGCGTGATCCAGCTGAACGCCGGCGTGGTCTTCTCGTGCTGCAGGTCGCGGAACAGCCCGTTCGAGGACGAGTCGAGGTTCGCGATGTGCGCGGCGTCGCAGTCGGTGCCGCCCTGCGTCGGGGTCGTCAGCGAGGTCGCCGCGCGTCCCTTCGCGCCGGCCGCTCCGGTGAGGCCCTCGAACCACGGGAACGGGAAGTGCTTCGCCACGTACTGGTCGTTCGCCTGGGCCCCGGTGAAGCTCGTCACGCCGGTCGGTGCCGGGTGGTCGGCCGAGGGCGTGAGGTACGTCGGGTTGTTCTCGGGGTTGTTGTCGGCGGTCCCGGGAGCTCCGCAGAGGCCGTCCTCGCGGCCGGGCTGGTTGCCGAGGTCCTGCGCGTAGCCCTTCCAGGTCTCGTGCGCGGCGTCGAGCTGGTTGAAGAGCGTCGGCGTGGAGTGCGGGTAGGTGCAGCCGTTCGAGCCGTCGGGGGCGTTGGCGCCGCTCGGCTGTGCCGCGTTCGCGAGGGACTTGACCTGCCCGCGGTCCTTGCCGGACCCGATGATGCTGTGGTCGGACCCGAAGCGGGTGTCGACCACGTTGCAGTCGGACTGGGTGTCCGCCTGCGGGCCCTGGCCGGACACCATCGAGATGTAGTTGTCCATGCTGTAGTGCCCGGTGCCGTAGTAGTTCTTCAGCAGCACCCCCTGGGCCGGCAGCGTCTTCCAGAGGTAGCTGTTCTGGTTGAGGCCCGTGAACGTCGCGTCGTACGACTTGTTCTCGAGGATGATCAGCCAGACGTGCTTGACCTGGCCGGGACGGAGCCCGGTCGAGGTGATCGTGGTCCCGCGCTGCGCCGTGCTGGCGTCTGCTGCGGAGGCGGTGGTGGTCGCGACGCCCGCGACGGCGGCAGCGAAGACGCCTGCCGCTGCGACGAACGCTGCGGTGCGCCGTCGACCATTGGTCCTGCCGATGAGCTTCATGTGGGAAGTCTCGCCCCGTGGCCGCCCCCGCTCGGGGGACGGCAGGTGAACGGGTCGTGAGGGACCGCACAGCGAGCGGTCCCTCACCGGGGCCGGCGCGCCGGGAGGGGCGCACCGGCCGTCCCGTCAGCTGGTCAGGCGCTTCCGACCCGCCACGCGCACCACGAGACCGGCGACGACGCCGCCGAGGATCGGTGCGACGATGAACACCCACAGCTGGGCGAGCGGCGTCGCACCGCCGTACACCGCGGTCGCGATGGAGCGTGCCGGGTTCACCGACGTGTTGCTCACCGGGATGCTGACGAGGTGGATGAGGGTGAGCGTCAGACCGATGCCGAGCGGCGCCACGGCCTGGTACTCCTGCTTCGCAGTGATCGACAGGATCACGGCGATGAACACCCCGGTCAGGACGGCCTCGGTGAGGAACACCGAGCCGAGCCCGAACCCGCTCGGGCTCGCGTCGCCGTAGCCGTTGGACGCGAAGCCGCCCTCCTGCGCCGCCGCGAACGCGCTCGGCTTGCCGCTGAGGACCGCGGCGATGATGCTCGTCGCCACGAGGCCGCCGACCACCTGGGACACGATGTACCCCGCGACGTGCCGGGCGTCGGTCCGCCCGGCGGCGAGCAGCCCGAGCGTCACCGCCGGGTTGAAGTGTCCGCCCGAGACGTGGCCGACGGCCGAGATCCCGGCGACGAGGGTGAGCCCGAACGCGAGCGCCACGCCGAGGTAGCCGACGCCCTGCTGGTTGTCGGTCGCGCTCGGGATGTTCGCCGCGAACAGGGCGGTGCCGACACCGCCGAGGACCAGCAGGAAGGTGCCGAAGAACTCGGACGCGTAGCGCGCGAGCGGCGACCAGGCGGCCGCGTCCTCGCGGCGCTGTTCGGACGTGGAGGTGCTGACAGGGGTCTTCTTCGCCATGGGGGTCTCCTCATGAAGCACGACAGGACGCTGCTGCGTCCTGCCGTCAGGGTTGATCGAGTGGGTGACCGCCCCGGACCGGCCGGGAGGCGCGGTGTGCCTCCCGGGGTCTGGGGTGGTCGGTGGGTGGTGCGGTCTACTGCACGCGGGTGGGTTTCGCGAGAGCGGCGCGGGTGCCGCCGGTGAGGTGGACCAGGACCGGGACCTGCCGGCCCAGGGTGCGGTCCAGCACGCCGATGGCGTGGTCGACGGCGTCGAGGACGGTGACCGCGTCACCGCCGCGGCGGACGTTGACCCGGATCCGGGCCGCGCGCTGCCGCTTGACGAGGTACGTGTCGACCTTGGCGCCGACGACGTCGCGGACGCCGTGGAGTTCGTGGTCGATCACGTCCCGCACGAGCGCGACGTTGATCGTGACCTGGTCCTCACCGGTACGTTCCCGGACGGCGACGCTGGTGCCGCCGCGGCCGCGGGTGAACACCCACGCCAACGCGAGCACGATCACCACGACACACACGCCGGCGACGATCCACAGCGACGCCGCCGGCACGCTCACGTTGCTGGGCAACGTCACGTACGGCTTCAGGGTGTTCCGGACCGCGGGCAGCACGCCGGCGCCGATGGTCAGGCCGGCGATGACGGCGACCAGGCCGAGCACGAGCAGGATGATGCGGTTCAGGGTGCGGTTGCTCTTGGTCATGCCAGGGTTCCCTTCTCGTCCACGCGGACCTTGACCCGCTTGCCGAACCGGGCGTCGAGGCGGCCGAGGCGGTCCTCGACCGCGGAGCGGACCGCTGCCTGGTCGACGGGCACCCCGGACAGGGGCACGAGGCGGACCTCGGAGGACCGGCCGCGGGCGGAGGCCTTGGCGTGGTCCTCGGGCAGGCCGGCAGCGAGCGCGGCGGCGTTCGCGGCGGTCGAGGCGAGGATCGCGGTGTCGATGACCACGGCGCCGCGGTCGTGCTCGACCGCGGACCGGTGCTGCCGGCCGGGCTTGAGCGCCAGCACGACCAGCACGATCCCGAGGACCACCAGGACCACAGCGATCACCTCGGCGATCGTCACGAACGCGCCGTCGGGCCGCAGCGCCGCGTCCACGACGGTCTGCGGGTCCGCCACCAACGGCGCGGACCCCACCGCCCGCAAGACCGACTCCGTCCCGATCCACGCAGCCACGAGCGCCAGGACGACGAGTGCCACCGAGACGGCACCTGACCGAGAGCGGTGCACGCTCCGACGCTGGATGCGCCGTTCGAGCGAGGTCGTGCTCATGTCTTCCTCCTCCTAGCGGACCCGGCCGTCGTGCTCGTGCACGATGCCGGTCAGTTCGATGTGGGCGCTGCCGACCCGGCGGCCGGACAGCTCTCCGACGCGCTCGCGCACGCGCTCGGCTGCCGCGACGGCCGATCCGACCACGTCCTGCTGCGCGCGGATGGGACCGGTGACCTGCAGTGCGACGGCGCCCGCGTGGTCACCGAGCTCCACGCGGACCCGCCGGGCGGGCGCGCCGAGCCGTTCGGCCGCGACGGCCCGCGCCAGCGAGTTCAACGCACGAGCGGAGATCTCCACGCGGCCCGGCACGTCCGGGCCGCCGGTCACCGGGAGCTCCGACGTCCGGTCAGCACGTCGGTCAGGGCACCCCGGTCGATCTTGCCGGAGCTGATCGCGGCCACGAGGGCACCGATCGCGCCGAACACGATCACCAGGACGAAGCCCCAGAAGCCGAACTGGAGTGCCACGACGGCGAGGATGGCCCCGATGAGGGCGCCGACGAGTGTGTTACTCAACGCGCGACTCCTTCTTGTCGTCGTCGTTGTCGTCGCCCGGGATGTAGACGTCCTGGACGGTGACGTTGACCTCGGCGACCTCCATGCCGACGATCTGGGTCAGCGCGCGGGCGACCGACGAGCGCACGCCGTCGGCGACCTGCTGCAGCGACACCGGGTACTCGGCCACGATCACCACGTCCGCGGCGACCTGCTTCTCACCCACCTCGACCTTGACGCCCTGGCCGAAGTCACGCTGGCCGATCGCGTCGCGGATCGCACCGATCGCCCGAGCAGCGCCGGAGCCGAGCGAGTGCACGCCGTTGACCTCGCGGGCCGCGATGCCGGCGACCTTCTCGACGACGGTGTCGTCGATCGTGGTCTTGCCCGACGGGTTCGAGCCCGCGGCGTGGGTGCCGGCGGCACGGGTGCTGCTGATGGTGTTGGGGGTCGTGGTGTCAGCCATGTCGTTTCCTTCCGTTCGTCCCGCCGGGCGTTCCCAGCGGTTGCTGTTCACGGATGAGACGGGGCACCCCAGACGGAAGTCACGCGCCGCCGGATTCCTCCATCGACTTCCCAGACAAGAGCCGTTCCCGGCCGTTCTTGTCCCCCGATCCGACGTCGGTGCAGGTCGCGGTTCGGAAAGCGGCCGCACGACGACGCGCGATGACCACTAACCGCGCACCGTGCACGTACCCCGATCACCGGCGGTCATCCGACACGGCGCCGTGGTAGTGCGACGGCCTCAGCGCCAGCGCAGGCGGCGACCGGCAGCGGAGTCGTTCCACGAGGCGGTCGCGTCGACGGTCCCCGCGGTGTGGGCGCCGGTGTGACCGTCCTCCCGATCGCACCGCCAGCGGTCGAAGACGCTCATGCAGAGGTCGCGGACGGGCCGCTCGGGGTCGAGTGCTGGAGCGGTCGTGGTGGTCTCGTGCAGGGCGGCCGGTTCGTCGGCGGCGGGTGTGGCGTCGTGGTGCATGTCTTCAGGGAGACGTCACGATCGGCCCGGATGTCACGAAAACGTTCGACCGGCCCGGGTGTCACGAAACCGCTCGACCGGACCGCGCACGGACGTGGCACGGCCGGGAGGTGCATGCTCGGAGGTCCCCGGTCGTCCGACCGGGACACCGACAGCGCGGAAGGCGGGGATGAGCGACGACGATCCCCTGCAGCGCGGGTCCGACGCGACGCTCGTGGCGCGGGCGTCCGACGGCGACGTGCTCGCGTTCGAGGTCCTCGCGCGGCGGCACGGCGGTCTGATGCGTGTCTACGCGGAGCAGGTCCTCGGGTCGACGCTCGAGTCGGACGACGTCGTGCAGGAGGCCTTCCTCACGGGCTGGCGCAAGCTGTCCGACCTCGAGGACCCCGCACGGTTCCGGCCGTGGATGCTCCAGATCACGACCCGCAAGGCACTCGACCGGCTGCGTCGGCGCCGACACCACGAGGACCTCGGGGACGTCGAACCGCACGTCGGGGCCGCTCGGAGCCCGGAGCGTATCGTCGAGACCAGGCTGCAGCTCGACGCGCTGCTGGCGGCGCTCGACCGACTGCCCCCCGACCAGCGTCGGTGCTGGCTCCTGCGGGAGACCGCCGGCTTCAGCTACCAGCAGATCGCCGACGAGCTCGAGCTGTCCCCGTCCACCGTCCGCGGGCTCCTCGCACGAGCGCGACGGTTCCTCGCGGCCGAGATGGAGGGATGGCGATGACCGACCACGACCTCCCCGCGCCCGACGACGAACTCGACGGCCACAGCATCGAGGAGCTCGCCGACTACCTCGACCGTGGTCGCGCGCCCCGCGACCCGACCATCGAGTCCTCCCCCGGGTGCCGCCTCGCCCTCGCGAACATGCAGCGGCTCCGGGAGCTGTCAGCCGGCGCGCTCCAGCGCCGCGCCGAGGCCGAGGCCGACCGCGAGACCGCGTGGATCGACCGGCTGCTCGACACGATCCGTTCCGAGGTCCGCTCCGGTCGGGACGTCCCGATCGCCCACCCCGACCCGCGCTTGCGCCTCGCGATGACCGAGGCCGCCGTGCGCGGGATCGTGCGGCGGGCCGGCGACGCGCTCGGTGGCGTCGTGATGGGCCGCTGCACGCTCGAGGGCGACGTCGACGTCCCCGGCGCTCCCGTGCGGGTCACCGTGACCGCCGGCCTGCTGTACGGCGAGTCCGCCGAGACGACGGCGGACCGCCTGCGCGCAGCGATCGGCACGGCGCTCGCGCGGCACACCGAACTGTCCATCGAGTCGATCGACGTCCACTTCGACGACGTCGTCCTGCCGTGAGGAGCGCCGCCGTGGACGACGAGACCCTCTCCCGCACCCTCACCGCGGCGATCCGGGACGTCCCGGGCGTGGTCGCGGTCTACCCGCCCCGACCGATCGCGCACGCCGCAGCCGAGGCCGTCGCGAGGACACTCGCGCTCCGGGAGCCGGACGTCCTCGTCGACCTGGACCGTCACGGCGCGACGCTCCGGGTGGAGGCCGGCATCGCGGTGAGCGGCGACCGTCCCGCCCCGGACACGGTCCGTGCGGTCGGGGAGCGGGTCCGCGCGCTGCTCGACGCCCAGGTCGACGGCGGCGCCGACCTCGTGACGGTGACCGTCCGCCTGGTGGAGGACGCGGTCGCGCCCGGCGCGACCAGCTGACGGCCGGGAGGCCCGTGGCGGCGCCGCCACGGGCCTCCCGGCCGTCGACGCGGTCACGGTCGTGGTCTGCGGAGGTGCCCACCGATCCGCGTCACTGGTTCCTGACCCGCGACGAACGCGGCAACACCGCCACCGACGTGCACTCCGGCGGTGGCGACGACGGGGCGGCGTGGTCCGACGGCAACGCCGTCCGGCCGCTGGTGCACGGCGCGACCTACTTCGCCCGCCTGCACGCGGAACTGTCCGCGCTCGGCCCCGGCGACCGCGTGTGGTTCACCGACTGGCGTGGCGACGCGGACGAACGCCTGCTCCCGGACGGGCCGACCATCGGGGACCTGCTCGCCGACCTCGCCCGGTCCGGGGTCGAGGTCCGCGGTCTCGTCTGGCGGTCCCACGGCGAACGTGTCTCGGCTTCGTTGAGCGCCCGGTCCAACGAACTGCTCGGGCGGAAGGTCAACGACGCCGGCGGCGAGGTGCTCCTCGACCAGCGCGTCAGGGTGTTCGGCTCGCACCACCAGAAGTTCTTCGTGGTCCAGCACCGCGACGACCCGTCCGCGGACGTCGCCTTCGTCGGCGGGATCGACCTGTGCCACAGCCGCCGCGACGACGCCGGCAGGCGCAGGATGGCGCGGTGACCATCCCCACCCGCGCCGCCGGTCTCGACGCGCTCCACGACTTCGTCCCGCGCGCCGGCGCCGACTACCGGCGCGACCGCAACCACGACCTCGGGCCGTCCCGGACGAACGTCTCCGGGTTGTCGCCGTACATCCGCCACCGGCTGGTGACCGAGGCGGAGGTCGTCGACGCCGTCCTCGACCGCCACAGCCTGCACGCTGCCGAGAAGTTCGTGCAGGAGGTGTTCTGGCGGACCTACTGGAAGGGGTGGCTGGAGCAGCGTCCCGAGGTGTGGCGGCGGTACCGGGCCGAGGTCCGGGAGCTCCTCGCCGGGGACCTGCCGGACGGCTACGAGGACGCCGTCGCGGGTCGGACCGGGATCGACGCGATGGACGCCTGGGCACGGGAGCTCGTCGACACCGGGTACCTGCACAACCACGTCCGGATGTGGTTCGCGAGCATCTGGGTGTTCACGCTCGGGCTGCCGTGGCAGCTCGGGGCGGACTTCTTCCTCCGGCACCTCCTCGACGGCGACGCGGCGTCGAACACGCTCTCGTGGCGGTGGGTCGCGGGGCTGCAGACACGGGGGAAGACCTACCTGGCGACGACGGAGAACATCGCTCGGTACACCGACGGACGGTTCGCGCCGACGGGGCTCGCCACGGATGCCCGGGCGCTCGACGAGGAGCCGTTCCCGCCGGCGACGCCGATCCCCGACGACGAGGAGCCCTCGGCCGTCGGATCACGCGTGGGGCTGCTGCTGCACGAGGAGGACCTCGAGCCGGCCTCGTTGCTCGCGCAGCTCGGGAGCTCGGCTCCGCCGCTCGCCGCAGCCGCGGTGGTCGCCGACGCGTCCTCGCGCTCCCCCGCCGGGGCGTCGTCGCTCGTCCGGGACTTCACCGCCGGGGCCGTCGCCGACACGGCCGCGCGGACACACGACGCCGACGGCGGTGCGGCCACGGTCCTCGGCTCCGCCGGTGCGGCTGCCGTCCTGGACTGGGCGGCGACGGCACGGCTCGACAGCGTCCTCGTGCCGTACGCCCCGGTCGGGCCGGTGCAGGAGCGGCTCGACGCCCTCCGGCCTGCGCTCGACGGTGCGGGCGTCCGGCTCGTCGCGGTGCGACGGCGGTGGGACAGCCGGGCGTGGCCGTTCGCGTCCCGGGGGTTCTTCCCGTTCAAGGAGCGGATCCCCGGCCTCGTGCGGCGGTGACGCCTACGGGAGCATCTGCTGGAACGTCGCCACGACGCGGACGACCCCGACGACGAGGCCGATGGCCGTGACGGCGATGGTCACCCAGAGCGGCCACATCGGACGGCCCGGCGCCACCGTGCGGAGGACGACCGTCCGGCCGATCACGTAGAGGATCGGGGAGAGCAGGAAGGCCCACGCCCACGGGAACGGCCGGACCACGCCGCGACGCTGCAACGTCCGGTGGTCGAAGTACGCCAGCACGACGTCCGCGGCGTACATGAGCAGGGTGAACACCTGCAGGAGGACGTACCCAGGGGTGTAGATCGACGTCGGGTCCACGGTCCGCACGCCCGGCTCGACGACGGTGTACCGGAACTCCGGGTGGTAGAAGAGCGAGACGGGCAGCGCGATGACGGGCAGCAGCACCATGACCCACACGAACACGGTGTCCGTCGACACGTGGTCGGGGATGCGCGGGCGCTGGGTCTGCGCGGTCGCCGGTCCGACGTGCGAGGTCCACCCCGTGCCGTCCCACCACCGGGTGCCGTGCTGACCCGACGGGTCCGGGTACCAGCCTGGGGGTGTCGTGGACATCGGTGCTCCTCGAGGGTCGACGGGAGCACACCGCCCCCGGTACCCGACCGTAGAGCAGCGCGGGCCGGTCCGGGAGGAGGCGGACATGACGGATCGTTCAGGTTCGGCGCACGCTCGCACGGTGTGAGGTCGCCCACACCGGCCGCACGGTGCGAGGTTTCCCGCACCGTCCGCACGGTGCGAGGTTTCCCACACGGTGCGGGCGGGACCACCGGGCACGGTGTGGAGAAGCTCGCACCGTGCCGCGAGCGGCCGTCCGGTGGACCAGCTGTCGCTCAGTGACGACGGACGGGAGGCCCGTGGCGGGTTCGCCACGGGCCTCCCGTCCGTCGTGTGGTGCGGATCGCGACCTACGCTCCGGGCACCGACGCCTCGTCCGGTGCGACCTCCTTCTGCACGGCGAACTGCGTCCGGTGCAGCTCCTCGTACCGCCCGCCGGCAGCGAGGAGTTCCTCGTGCGTGCCGCGCTCCACGACCGCGCCGTCCTCGATCACCAGGATCTGGTCCGCGCTCCGGATCGTGGACAGCCGATGCGCGATGACCATCGCGGTCCGGCCCTCGAGCGCCTCGCTCAGCGCCGCCTGCACCGCGGCCTCCGAGGTCGAGTCGAGCGCCGCCGTGGCCTCGTCGAGGATGACCACCCGCGGTTGCGCGAGCAGGAGTCGCGCGATCGTCATCCGCTGCCGCTCGCCGCCCGACAGTCGGTAGCCGCGCTCCCCCACCATCGTGTCGAGCTGGTCCGGCAGCGACCGGATGAGCGGCTCGAGCCGGGCCCGCCGGACGGCGTCCCAGACCTCGTCGTCGGTGGCCTCGGGCCGTGCGAGCCGCAGGTTCGAGCGGATCGTCTCGTGGAAGAGGTGCCCGTCCTGGGTCACCATGCCCATGGTGTGCCGCAGGGAGTCGAAGGTGACGTCGCGGACGTCCTCCCCCGCGAGCCGCACCGCGCCGCTGTCGACGTCGTACAGGCGTGAGAGCAGCTGCGCGATCGTGGACTTGCCCGCGCCGGAGGTCCCGACGAGGGCCACGGTCTGCCCGGGCTCGATCCGGAACGAGATGCCGTGCAGCACCTCGTCCCCGCCGCGGGTGTCCAGCGTGGAGACCTCCTCCAGCGACGCGAGCGACACCCGGTCCGCTGACGGGTAGGCGAAGCGGACGTCGTCGAACTCGACCGCGACCGGACCGTCCGGCACCGTGACCGCGTCGGGCTTCTCCTGGATCAGCGGCTGCAGGTCGAGGATCTCGAACACCCGCTCGAAGCTGACGACGGCGCTCATGATCTCCACCCGCGCATTCGCGAGACTGGTCAGCGGCACGTACAGGCGGGTCAGGAGGAGCGCGAGCGTGACCACGTCACCGGTGTTCAGCTGGCCCCCGAGCGCCAGGACGCCGCCGAGGCCGTACACGAGCGCGAGGGCGAGCGCGGCGACGAGCGTCAGCGCCGTGACGAACACGAACTGCAGCATCGCCGTCCGCACCCCGATGTCGCGGACGCGGGCGGCCCGGACGCGGAACTCCTCGGACTCCTCGTCGGGCCGACCGAACAGCTTCACGAGGGTCGCGCCCGGTGCCGAGAACCGCTCGGTCATCTGCGTGCTCATCGCCGAGTTGTGGTCCGCGGCCTCGCGGCGCAGCGCCGCCAGACGGCTGCCCATGCGGCGCGCGGGCACCAGGAAGAGCGGGAGCATGACCACGGCGATGACCGTCACGAGCCACGACGTGCTGAGCATCACCGCCAGCGTGAGGACGAGTGCGACCAGGTTCGTGACGACGCCCGAGAGCGTGCCGCTGAACGCCTGCTGCGCCCCGATCACGTCGTTGTTGAGGCGGCTGACCAGGGCGCCCGTCCGGGTCCGGGTGAAGAACGCGATCGGCATCTTCTGCACGTGGTCGAACACCGCGGTCCGCAGGTCGAGGATCACGCCCTCGCCGATCCGCGCGGAGTACCACCGCGTCGCGAGCGACGAGCTGGCGTCGGCCACCGCCACCAGCGCGATGACGACCGCGAGCCAGACGATCGTGCCGACCGCACCCCTGGCCGCGATGACGTCGACGACCTGGCCCGCGAGCACCGGCGTCGCGACCGCGAGGAACGCGCCGACGACCGAGAGCGCGATGAAGATCACCAGCTGGGCGCGGTACGGGGTGGCGAACGTCAGGATCCGCCGGATCGACTCGCGGGAGAACCCGCCGCCGTCCTTGGCGGTCGAGATCTTGTACAGCGAGCTCCAGGCCGCGCCTTCCATGCTCATGGCTGTTCCCTCCGTGCCAGCGGGCTCGACGCGGGCCGAGCCAGGATACGGCGGGCCGGTGACGCTCGCCGCGTTCACGGGATCGGGCCGCGGCCGCGGCCGCGGCCGTGACGATCGCGGTCCCAGGATGGAGACTGGTCCCGTGACCATCGTGCGGGACGCCCTGCTGTCGGAGCTGGGTACACAGCGGCGTCGCGTGGTCGCGACGCTCGCCGGCCTCCCCGACGAGGCGCTGACCCGGTCCGTGCTCCCGTCGGCATGGTCGCCACTTGGGATGGTCCGGCACCTCACCCACGACGTCGAGCGGTTCTGGTTCCGCGGTGTCGTGGCAGGCGAACGGCTCGCCCTGCCGACGGACGACGAGGTGTGGCACCCCACGACCTGGCCGGAGGCGCGCGCCGTCGTCGAGGCGTACGAAGCGGCAGCCGCGCGGTCGGACGCGGTCATCGAGTCCACGCCGCTCGAGGCGCTCCCCTCCGCCGAGGCGATGGCGATGTACCCGTGGGCACCGGCCCGCAGCATGCTCGAGACGGTGCTGCACGTCATCACCGAGACCGCCACGCACGCCGGTCACCTCGACATCGCCCGGGAGCTGTTGGACGGACACCAGCACCTCGTCCTCACCGATTTTGCCGATCCCACGGCCGGGTCGGCCGACGCCCCGGGGACGGGACCCACCTGACGGACGCGCGTCGCGCCTCCAGGCCGGTCCACGAGACGGTCTGGAGGCGCGGTGCCGGGCCGCACCGCGCCTCCCGTCCGTCACGTGGCCGGGTGGGTCACCCGAGCGGTTCGACGCCGTAGCCCACGACCACCGCGCGCAGCTCGTCCAGGTACGTCTGCGCCTGCACGGTGAGGGGGACGGACGCGTGCGCGATCCAGCCGATCTCGATCCGCTCGTCGACGTCGAGCGGGATGGCGACGATCTCCGGGTCGAGGTCGTCGCTGATCAGGCCGGTCGAGATCGTGTACCCGCCGAGGCCGATCATGAGGTTGAAGATCGTCGCGCGGTCCGAGACCCGGATCTCCCGCTTGCTCGACATCGTCGACAGGATCTCCTCCGCCAGGTAGAAGGAGTTGTTCGCGCCCTGGTCGAACGTGAGGCGTGGGAGGTCGGCGAGGTCCTCGAGCGTCGCGCGCTCCCGAGACGCCAGCGGGTTGCGCCGGGCGACGAAGATGTGCGGCTGCGCGACGAACAGCGGGGTGAACACGACCCCGGCGTCTCGGAGCAGCTTCCCGAGGACCTGGCGGTTGAAGTCGTTGCGGTAGAGGATGCCGACCTCGCTCCGCAGGGTGCGGACGTCCTCGATGATGTCCCACGTCCGTGTCTCGCGCAGGGAGAACTCGTACTCGTCCGCGGCCGCCCCCTCGACCATGCGGACGAAGGCCTCGACCGCGAAGGAGTAGTGCTGCGCGGACACCCCGAGCAGCCGACGCGAGGGCTGCCCGCCCACGTAGCGCTGCTCGAGGAGGGACACCTGCTCGACGACCTGTCGGGCGTACCCGAGGAACTCGACACCGTCGACGGTGAGGACCACGCCCCGGGCCGACCGGGTGAAGAGCGGCCGACCGATCCGGGTCTCGAGGTCCTTCATGGCGGCGGACAGGGTCGGCTGGGAGACGTAGAGGAGGTCCGCGGCCGCACTGATCGACCCCTCCGACGCCACCTCGATGAAGTAGCGGAGCTGCTGCAGCGTGATGTCGTTCGAGACACGGGCCATAGGCAGAGGCTATACCGGCGCATAGCGTCTGCGTATTACCTGATGACCCCCACTTCCCGTCATGATCGAGGGACCCTTTCCGAAGTGCCTCCGGGCCGCTCAGCGTACGGACTGCCCAGCATGGCGAACGACCTCACCTTCAGCATCACCAGGACCCGGTTCGACGAGGACTACTCCCCCTCGGACAGCTCCCGCCTGACCACGAACTTCGCCAACCTCGCCCGCGGCGAGCGCCGGCAGGAGAACCTCCGCGCTGCGCTGACGATGATCGACGAGCGGGCGAACGACCTGGCCGGGACACCCGATCGCTACCGCCTGCAGCTCGACATCGTCTCCGTCGCGGTGGCCTTCCCCGACGGTGGCGAGGACGCGGAGTTCCCGCTGCTCGAGATGCTCGACGTCACGATCGTCGACCAGCACACCGGCGAGCGCCACCACGGCATCCTCGGCAACAACTTCTCGTCCTACCTGCGGGACTACGACTTCTCGGTGCTGCTGCCGTCGTCAGAGGGCCTGCCGGCCGACTTCGGTGTGCTGCACGGCGCGCTCTTCCAGCAGTTCCTCTCGTCGTCGGCGTTCCACGACGGGTTCGGTGCCGAGCCCGTCGTCTGCATCAGCGTCTCCACGAGCCAGACCTACCGTCGGACCGGGTACGTCCACCCCGTCCTCGGCGCCGAGTACGAGCACGAACACTCCTCGCTCACCGACGACTACTTCGGTCGGATGGGCATGCAGGTCCGGTACTTCCAGCCCGCCGGAGCGTCGGCCCCGCTCGCGTTCTACTCGCGCGGCGACGTCACCGCGGACTACACGGACCTCCAGCTGATCGGCACCATCGCCACGATGGAGACGTTCCAGAAGATCTACCGCCCGGAGATCTACGCCGCGAACACCCCCGCCGGGGACACGTACCGCCCCAACCTCGACCACGCCGACTTCACACCGACCCCGGTCACCTACGACCGTGAGGAGCGCAGCCGCCTCGGGATCACCCAGGGCCGGTGGACCGAGGAGCACCTCGTGACACCGCACGGTGCGTTCCTGTCCCGTCTCGTCGCCGAACCCGTCCCCGCCCGCTGACCGTCTGGACCGCCACCCCCATGAGCCCTCTCCTCCCCACCTCCATCGTCGGCAGCCTCCCGAAGCCGTCCTGGCTCGCCGAACCCGAGCGCCTCTGGTCGCCCTGGCTGCTCGAGGGCGCGGCCCTGGCCGAGGGCAAGCAGGACGCGCTCCGCTCCGCCGTCCACGAGCAGGAACACCGCGGCATCGACATCGTCAGCGACGGCGAGCAGACCCGGCAGCACTTCGTCACGACGTTCATCGAGCACCTCGACGGGATCGACCAGGAGCGCAAGGAGACCGTGCGGATCCGCGACCGGTACGACGCCGCCGTGCCGACCGTCGTCGGTGCGGTCAGTCGCCCGGAGTCGGTCTTCGTCGAGGACGCGAAGTTCCTGCGCGCGCAGACCGACCGGCCCATCAAGTGGGCGCTCCCCGGTCCGATGACCATGATCGACACGCTCTCCGACCAGCACTACAAGAGCCGCGAGAAGCTGGCGTGGGAGTTCGCCACGATCCTCAACCAGGAAGCCCGGGAGCTGCAGGACGCCGGCGTCGACGTCATCCAGTTCGACGAGCCCGCCTTCACCGTCTTCCACGACGAGGTGCAGGACTGGGGCGTCGCTGCACTCGAACGCGCTGCCGAGGGGCTGCACGCCGCCGAGACCGCCGTGCACATCTGTTACGGGTACGGCATCGAGGCGAACAACCGGTGGAAGGAGACGCTCGGCGCCGAGTGGCGGCAGTACGAGCAGTCCTTCCCGCTCCTGCAGCAGTCGTCGATCGACATCGTCTCGCTCGAGTGCATCCACTCGCACGTGCCGCTCGACCTCGTGGAGCTCATCCGCGGGAAGAAGGTCATGCTCGGCGCGATCGACGTCGCGACCGAGACCGTGGAGACGCCCGACGAGGTCGCGGAGGTGCTGCGGCGGGCGCTCGAGTTCGTGGACGCGGACAAGCTCATCCCGAGCACGAACTGCGGCATGGCGCCGCTGGCCCGGGGTGCGGCGCTCGCGAAGCTCGGTGCGCTGTCCGCGGGTGCGGACATCGTGCGGGCGGAGCTGGTCGGGGCGGCGGTGCCGGCCGGACGCTGACCCGGCCAGGCGACGTCCGTCACCCGCCCCCGGCGCGGCCTGTCCGCGACGGCCGTCAGCGACCCCCGGCGCGCCGCAACGTCGCCGGGGCTGCGCGATGGCGGACGGTAGGCGCGGTCCAGAGGAGACCGCGCCTCCCGTCCGGCACATCGCAGGTGTGGCACACCGCAGGAGCGGCACACGACGTGGGTCAGGGGCGGAAGACCGCCCGGACACACCCGTCGGTCTTCTCCTTGAACATCGCGTAGCCCGCCGGCCCCTCGTCGAGCGGCATGACGTGCGTCACGAGGTGCTCGGTGACGATCTCGTCCCGCGCCATCCGTTCGAGGAGCATCGGGATGTACCGGTGCCCGTGCTGCTGCGCGGAGCGGATGGTGAGGCCCTTGCGAACCACACTTCGTTCCTGTGGCCCCGGACGTCCACCGCCGCGCCGGACGACTTCGTGCGCGCGACGGTGACGGCGTGCGAACGCGCCGTGGGCACCGTGGCCTGCGGTGTCGTCGTCCTCTCCCCCGCCTCCGGGCTGCGCGGCCTGACACCGCGCGAACTGGAGGTGCTCGGCCACCTCGTCGAGGGCTGCTCCAACCACGAGATCGCCCGTGCACTCGCGGTCACCCCCCGCACCGTGGCCGCCCACGTCGAGCACATCCTCGTCAAGCTGAACGCCACCTCCCGGACCCTCGCGGCCGTCCGTGCCGAACGGGCCGGGCTCTACATCCCCCTCATCGCCGCCGGCCTCGTCTGACGGCGCAGGAAGGAATCGCGATGTCCCATCTCTCGATGCAAGCCGGTGTCGCCGGCATCGTCGGCCTCGTGGTGGCGTTGGCAGCCGTGGTCCTCGGCGCGCCCGACCTGGCCCTGCTGCTGGGCTGGGTGGTCGCCGCCGCGGTCTTCCTGGCGTGGGCGTGGTCACGAGCCTGGCCCGCCGACCCCGACACCACCCGCTCACTCGCGCGGCACGAGGACCGGTCGCGGAAGCTCGTCGACTCCCTCATCATCACCGCGACCCTGCTCAGCGTGGTCCTCGTGGTCTTCGGGCTCGTGCGCAGCCAGCAGAAGAACCCCGTCGGTTCTGCAGCGGCGATCCTCGCGGTGGTCGGGGTCGTGGCCGCCTGGGCGCTCATCAACACCGTCTTCGCCTTCAAGTACGCGCGGATGTACTACATCGACGACCGGCACCGCTTCGACTTCGACCAGGACGAGGATCCGGCGTACAGCGACTTCGCGTACACGGCCTTCTCGATCGGGATGTCGTACAGCGCGAGCAGCATCACGAAGTCGTCCACCCCGTCACGTCGGGTGGCGATGGGGCACGCGCTCCTGTCGTACTTCTTCGGGACCTTCGTGGTCGCGGTCGCCATCAACCTCATCACGAGTCTCACGCAGGGCGGGTGAACCGGAACGTCGCGGGTACGGCTACGGCTCCTGCCGCACCCTCGGACCGGCCTGGAGGCGCGGCTGCTGTCCGCCCCGTCCGTCGCGTTGGGAGCGCGCGCGTCTCCGGCTCGCGGCCGCTGATGGCGGTGCGTCCTCGGCGCTCGGCGGTCCGTGCTCAGCGGTCCGTGCTCAGCGGTCCGTGCTCAGCGGTCCGTGCTCAGCGGTCCGTGCTCAGCGGTCCGTGCTCAGCGGTCCGTGCTCGGCGCCTGCGAAGCGTCAGGCGGACGGCGTTGACTGCCTCCATGATCTCGAAGAGCGACATCCACCAGATCGAGAGCGCGACGGTCCGTGATCGCGAGGGCGCGACGGTCGGCAAGGTCACACAGGTGTTCCCCTCCGACGAGGACGGCAGCGCCGCCTACGTCAGCGTCGCGACCGGGTTGCTCGGGAGGCACCACGCGCTCGTCCCGGTCGAGGACGCCACCCTCGACGGCGGAGACCTGCACGTCGGGTACACGAAGGACGCGATCAAGGGTGCGCCCTCGATCGGACCCGGGAACACCCTGTCCCCTGCCGAGGCGAACGCTGTGCGCAAGCACTTCGGGCTGTCACCGGTCGGCAAGGCGACCGGTGACATGGGCGACCGGGACGAGAACCTCGACCAGGCCGGGACCGGTCTGCCGGGCACGGACGACACCGAGGGGGCGGGGACGACGCCGCCGGCGTGACCGGCGTCAGCACTTCCCTCTGCACCCCGGCGTGCCGGCCGCCGACCGGCCAGCGGCCTGTCCGATGCTGCTCGATGCACGCTTCCGGCACCCATGAGCGCACAACTCAGTCGGGCTGCGCGGCGAAGTGGACGACCGTTGCAGCGAGAGCGAACAGGGCGACGATGGTGAGGACCGCTGCCGCTCCGCACATCCATGCGCGACGACGGGCACGCCGGCGGCGTTCAGCAAGCGACGCCCAGAGCGCGATGCTGACGACGGCCGCGATCGGGAATCCGATCCAGGCGACCGATCCGGCGGTGTCGTTGCAACCCCCACCAGCACAGGCGTCGAAGGCCATCATCGAGAGCACGACGCCGAACCAGCCGACAGCGAGCATCGGCAGGGTCAGACCGAACAACGTCAGGGTGACTGCGAGATCCTTCCAACCTGCAGGAGTGTGGATCGAGAGCGTGTGGCGGTCAGGGCGCCCGAGCGGGAAGAGATCGTCTGCGTCGTCCTGCTTCATGGCGACAGTGTGCCGGACCTTGTCCGCCGACGCTCGCACCATCAACCCGTCTCAGTGGCGGATCGACTATCGAGATACTGCTCGCATCAGGACAAGCAATCTGGCAGTAAAGCCGGACATCGACCTCGTGGCAGGGGCCTCGCGGCGCCGGTTCAAGACGCATTGGGTGCCGGCCGACAGGAGCGGCGGCACTTCTCGAGAAGAAGTGCCGCCGCTCTGTCGACGCCGGGCTTTGCTACCGCGTTAAGACGGCACTCGCCTCTTGAACACGACCCGACCGACGGCGAATCCGACCGTACAGATTGCTCCCACAATGAGCAGCGGTAGCCCCCAAGGCGCTCCTGCCACGACGAGCAGGATCGGCGCGAGAATCAGGCCGCTCACCCAAACGCTCGCCCAGAATCTTTTAACCTGCTGGGGATAAGGGGTGCCGTCTGTCATAAGTTAGCAGTTCCCGTCTGACGAGAGGTAGTAGATCCCGAATGCAGTGGACGTCACCCCCGTGAGGAACGACCCTCACGCCAAGCACTCCAGCTGCGATCGGGATCGTCAGGCTACCGGTGAAGGTCGACAGGACGAGCGCAGCGCCGGCGAGTGCGAAGGATGCGATGCCGGTTGCCAATCCCGTCGACGACCCACATGCTCGTGGCACCGTCAGTGGCCTGCAAGTCCAACGGCTGCCCCCCCCCCCCCCGTCACCGGCTCGCTGATCACGGTCGAGTCGCCGTCCTGCCTACGCGTTCTCACCAGGGCGTCGCGAACGTAAGCGACGAGCATTGAGAGCTGCGAGCACGCCGACCACCGCAGCTAGCCCGGAAAGCACGCATCCGATGATTATTTGATTGTGAACAATAAGCACCACACCGACAATGACCATCAGCAAACAAAGCAAGGCGGTAATCACACTGTGGATTAGCAGTCTTTTCGTCATATTAATCACAAACATCCCACCGCGAGAACGCCACCAGTGATGGTGCTGATTGCTCCGACGGTGAAGCTAATCCCTTCTACTGCTGCCGCTGCGCCCGCAGCGGCGCTCACCCCTCCTGTCACTGGAGCCGCCGCGGCTCCAGCAACGATACTTGCTGCCACAACGCCCGTCCCGAGCGCAACGACGCCGGCGATGGCAAGCACCGCGCCAAAGGTGGACGCGCCTGACTTACAAGCCCTCCCAGTCGGGTCGGACCCGTTGATGGGGTCGCATCCAACGAACGCGTAGCGATTGGCATTGTTTGGGTCGAGGGGCGCATCAAGGGTGTCCCGCTCGATCCATGTGCCGGTCGTGGCGGACAACCACCGGTACCCGAACTTCGTGATACCACTGTCGCTGTTGCTGGAGCGGAGGCCGGTCTTGTACCCGTACGGGTTCTGCTGCCACTGCGCGCTGGTCCCACCCTTGGTGACGGTCTCGGAACCGTAGGGGTCGTAGGACACCTGGTAGGCGATCTTGCCCGTGTCGGCGATCGACGTGGTCGGGTTCCCGATGCCGTCGAGGACGTAGACGCTGGTGACGTTGTCGCTGGTGCGGAGGTCGAGTGGCTGCCCGGTGACCGGGTCGGTCAGCACTGATGCGGTGCCGGTGCCGATCTGCTCGCGGGTAGCGATCACGGGAACACCGTTGGAGTCGGTGGTGCCATACGTGTAACCGTATTCCGCTCCCCCGTCCGTGGACTGCCAGAGCAGCTTGTTCATGTCCGCGCCGGCGTACTCGTAGCTGGTCTTCACCCCGTCCTTCGTGGACGAGGTCAGCTGCTGCGCCCCGTTGTACGTGTACGTTTCCCCCGGCGCCTTGGTGAGGTTGCCGGTCCCGTCGTACGTGTACCCGTCCGTGGTGATCTGCGAGACGGCGTTGTAGGTCAGCTTCTGGTCACTGATCACGGCACTGGTGGTCGCGTTGGTGGCCTTGGCTTCGGTGCGGTTGCCAGCGTCGTCGTACGTGAACGCCCAGTTCGTCGGGTGGGACTGCTGCAGGTTCGGTTGACTCGTTGATTTAGGCCGCGAGTGCGACCTGTGGGTTGATGATTGCTTCGTACTCGATGGGCGTCAACTTCCCGAGCCCGCGTTGCCGACGTTTCCGGTGGTAGGTGCCCTCGATCCAGTGCACGATCGCGAGGCGCAGCTGCTCCCGCGACGCCCACCGGCGCCGGTTGAGGACGTTCTTCTGCAGGAGCGCGAAGAAGGACTCCATCGCCGCGTTGTCCGCGCACGCGCCGACCCTGCCCATCGACCCCAGGAGCCCGGCGTCAGAGAGCGCCCGAACGAACCGTTTGGAACGAAATTGACTGCCCCTGTCCGAGTGGACGACCGTGCCGGACGGGTTCCGGCGCGAGATCGCCATTTGCAGCGCCGCAACCGCGAGGGAGGACCGCATCCGGGCGTCGATCGAGTAGCCGACGATGCGGCGGGAGCAGGCGTCCTTGACGGCGCAGAGATATAGCTTGCCCTCGGCCGTGTTGTGCTCGGTGATGTCGGTCAACCACAGCCGGTCCAGGTCCGGGGCGGTGAATGCCCGCCGGACCCGGTCATCGTGCACCGGCGGGCCCGCTTTCCGAGTCAGTCCCCGTTTCTTGGCATGCAATGACCAGAGCCGCTGCTGCGAGCACAACCGCCACACGCGTCGCTCCGAGACTCGGTGGCCGGCGGCGGCGAGGTCGTCGGCGATGAACCGGTACCCGAACGTCGGGTCGTCACGGTGCGCATCGACGGCGGCGTTGGTCAGGTGCGCGTTCTCCCAATCACGACGACTCACCGGGTCCTTTCGCCAGGCGTAGTACGCCTGCTTCGAGAAGCCCAGCACCCGGCAGGTCACCGCGACCGGGATCCGGTCGGCGGCGAGTTCACGGACCAGCGGGTACATCATTTTGGGAGGTGCGCTTGGGAGAGATACGCGGCGGCACGGCGGAGGATCTCGTTCTCCTGCTCTAGCAGCCGGTTCCGTTTCCGAAGCTCTCACAGCTCGACGTTCTCGGTCGTCGTGGTCCCAGACCGAACCCCGTCGTCGATGTCGGCTCGACGCAGCCAGTTCGTCACGGTCCCCTCGGAGATCCCGAAGTCCTTCGCGACCTGCGTCAACGGGATCTCACCCCGTCGCGCGACCGCGATCACGTCGCGTCGGAACTCCTCCGGATAAGGCTTGGCCATGATCGACATCCTTCCAGCGAGGACCACGTCCCCACAGGTCAGGAGTCAACCGAACCGACAGCAGTCCCGTCTCAGTCGTTGAGTAGTTGACCTCGCGAAACGGCGACCGAACCTGTCACGACGAGGCATCGTGAGGCGATGGCCGATCGGCCACCCCTTCCTCCGACAGAGCGATATTCGGTGAACGATCACTCATACCGTTCCGGTACGACCGCACTTGACCAGGGTTTTAGTTCCCGGCCCTCGTTTGGGTGACGCGTTGCGCAGGCTGCGCTGCTCCTACGCTGCGAGGACGAACAGCAATCCGTGCCGTTCACTCAAAGAGGGGGTCTCGTGCGACCAGTCCTGCACGCTCCGCGGATGAGGAAGCGCAGCCTGGCTGCCGCAGTCCTCGCCGCGGTCGCACTCATCGCATCACTCCTGGCGGCCACACCAGTGCATGCATTGAACGACACCGGGACGGGTGGCGTGTTCGTTCCCGCGACGGGCCGCATTCTCGACACGAAGACGGGCACCGGCGGCTTCAGTACGCCGATGGAAGCGGGCACGTATCGGACCATCAAGGTGACCGGTCTTGCAGGGCTGCCGACTGATGGTTCCGTGGGCGCGGTGTCGTTGAACGCAACGGTCGGATCCTCGAGCGGCGCCGGCACGTTGTTCGGTCGGCCCGATGCCAACTCGGGTCGGACGACGATGCTGATCTACAACGGCGTCTCCGGCCAGTACACCTCCAACAGCGCCACCATCGCAGTCGGTGCTGACGGCACGATCCAGGTAATGACCGAGACCAGTGCCCGGCTGATCCTAGACGTGCAGGGCTACTACACCGCGAACACGGACGGCACCGCCGCGGGCGGGTTCGTGCCGGTCGCGAAGCGCATCGTCGACACCCGCTCCGGCCTCGGAGCCACCAAGGCGACGATCGCCCCCGGGGGCAGCGTCGACGTACAGATCACCGGCTCCAACGGGGTCCCGTCCGGGGCGTCGGGTGTGGTGGTGAATCTCCTCGCCATCAACAGCACCAGCAGCGACGGCTACCTCACCCCCTACGCCACCGGTTCGACGAAGCCGCAGAACGCGCTGCACTACGCCCCGTCCATCACCACAGCGATGCAAGCGCAGGTGCCCCTGTCCTCGGACGGGAAGATCACCATCGCGAATGGCTCATCGACCGTGAACCTGGTCATCGACCTGCAGGGCTACTTCACCGCCGCCGGTACGAGTGGCGCGAACTTCACCCCCTCCTATGGGCGCGCATACGACTCCAGGGCGACCGGGAACACGGCACTGGCGAAGAGTGAAACCCGGTCCATTCAGATTGCCGGCAAGGGCGGCGTGCCTGTCATGGGCTCTGGGATCACCGCGGTGACGCTGACGCTGATCGTCTCCCACGCGGGCAGTGCTGGCTACGCCCAGGTGTACGCCGACGGAACTACCAATCCCGGCACGACCGCGATCAACTTCCAAGCCGACGACATCCGAACCAACACCATCACCGTTCCCCTCGGAGACAACGGCAAGATCGCGCTTCGTAACATCGCCGACGCGTCAAACTACATTGTAGATGTGCAGGGTTGGTATTCGAAGCTTGGACCCGCAACGATTTCTTGCCCAGACGCGACCGTTGGCTCCTGGCTCAAGTCGGTACCTAGCGACGGCATCGATTGCACCATTGTTGCGCGACCCGCTGACCACTCAGGTGAAACCGTCTCGTACATCCTCGACGACAACGACGAAGTCACCGCGAACCTCTCTGAAACTGCACCAACGAGCGTCTCGGTTCACGTTTCGGGAACGGCCGGGAATCACACGCTGGCTGTCTATCAAGACCAGTCTGATGGCATCGTTAGCTCTACTCAGTGGTTTGCCACGTTTGGTGACTGGACTACGGTCAACACATCGAACATGCCCGCAGACGGCGATAGTGTGTCGCTCAACCCAGAACTATCGGTTTGGACGGAGGATGTCGGACTCCCAAGCAATGCCGTCTACAACTACAAAGTGTGGCATGGCACTGATACCTCAGTAGCACCAATCACTACAAGTGGGGATCAGTACGGCGAATGGCCTATCCCCCAGGGAGTGCTCGTAAGCGGCGAGACTTACAGTTGGACCGCCACCGTAACTGCCGATATGGGCGGCCAGACAGGCGACTTCACTACACCGCCGTCCACGTTCCTGGCCGACAGCTCCGTAACTAATGATACGGGCAAGCCTGATGATGCGTCTTCTTACAGCACCGTCGACCAGGCTGATGCGAACGCGGCAAGTGACAGCGGGCGGGCACCTACTGTCTCCCTCGCGTCCTCCGTGGTCCGGCAGCCTAAGGTTGGCGACGTGGGCGGCTGGCGGTCGGCGCAGACCATGCAGCTTGCGTCCGTTCAAGGACCAAAGGGCGGCGGTCTGAGGTGTGACCATAAGTATCTTTACACTGCATACGAGGCCACCTTCTCGCTTCGAAGACTTTGCTCGTCGCCAAACATTACAGCTTGGGGTTTCCTTATTTCTGTTACTCAGTGCCAAGCCGCAATTGGTAACGCCACAGAAATAGGCCTGCAGTGGTGGGATCACACCACTAGACAGTCAAGTCAAAACGCTAAGCACTATGAGCATTGCACATACCATTTTCACGGATCAATCACGGGACCCACAGTGGGACACTACGTAAGTTATTATGACTATGTCTCATTCCCTGCCGTAAGAGGATTTGAGACTGGTACCGCATATGTAGACACGTGGGGGGCATTTACAATCACGAATAAGCATTACTAATGACCAAGATTTATGAACTGCAACCTCAAGCTGAAAGCGTACTAAAGCTCTTACTCAGCACTGAAGAGCGAGAGACTATGCAGCTCGAGTTCGCTGATTCGTCCGGCGCCCAATTGACGTCAACCTCAACGGTTGCGGACGGTGATCTTGTGCACGTTTTGTTTCCGGACGATTTGTTTATCTTCAATCTTTCTGCAGCGGAATCAGCACCTGCCTATGCCGAGAGGTTCCGCTCCGAACTAGCGGACTTCATTGCTACCAGCACTTTCGGGTGGGGTGAGAATCGCGATATTCGATAAACACACGGGGGCGGATTCGCCACATGGTGAATAACGAGATGACCCAGCACATCTCTTCTGGACAGCATCGATGGACATTTCTCGAACTCCGGCACTACACAAAGGTTGGATCTAGTACAGGCTGGGAGAGCCCGATTGAGCAGCCCGCTTCGTACTTCGGATTTCAAATTGAAGCGTTTGTGCAACGACGGCGGAGTCGATTATTATTCGACCAGGCAGCCTGATCGAGGATCATGAGAAAAATACACGCAGTAGTCGGCATCCAAGGGTGGGCCTTTCTTGGGTGTTAAATAGTGCTTTATCCATCAGCAGCAATTCTTTTTAAGGCTTGGGGTTGGCGTTTTCCGGGGTGGTTGTGGCTAATCATGATCGCCGTACCATTGATGAGCCTCGTGGCCGATTATCTCGCTCGATGCAATCGACCGCTTGGTCGAGCGAAGGAACGAATCGACGAGTTGGGGGGGATTGAGTGACTTTTGTCGCCTCGCCCGAATGATCTGCTCGGAGAGAAGTCAGCTGCCATGACTCTGCCGTATCGGTGAGAACGAGAACAGCCGACCACCTCGAGGGGTGGTCGGCTGTTGCGCGTGGGGGAGTGGCGTCAGTGTGCGGCGTCGTACGCGTCGCGGACAGCCTGGCTGATGCGGCCGCGGGAGGAGACATCGTGGCCGTTTGCGTTCGCCCACTCGCGGATCTTCGCGAGCTCCTCTGCGTTCCCGCGCTTCGGGGCACTGCCGCCGGTGGTTCGGCCCGACCGGCCACTCACCTTGCGAGCGGCAGCGACGTAGTCCGAGAACGCTTCGCGCAGCGCGTCGGCGTTGTCGTCGGTGAGGTCGATCTCATAGTTGCTACCGTCGAAACCGAAGGTAACCGTTTGGCCCTTGCCGTCTTCAATGGTGTCGCCGGTGAGGTCGTCGACGAGATGCGTGGTGACTTTCTGCGCCATTATTCAAGCTCCAATCAGGGTTACACGCATAGCTTGACACATCGGCGTGCATATGTCCGCATTGAGGCGTAGAGTGCTGCTACTCGTTGTTGTGGACGAACGCCCCGAATCCGGGAATCGTGAATTCAAGCATGCCACGATCGGCCGGCTGGATGAGTCCCTTATCAATCAGCCGAGCGCGGGGCGTGGAGAGTTGATTACTGCCCGTATGCAAAGCCTCCGCGATTGCGGATCGAGGCACAGGCCCGTCGCCGAGGTTCGCCATCGCGGTCAGCATGCGCCGCTCGGCGGGCGAGCACACGGCCCACCGTGCGCGGAACAGGGCATCGAGATCGGCTTGCATGGCGATATGGCCGCGCTCGACCGCGCCCACGTCGATAACGCCGCCTGGGTTGGGTCGTCCTGCGACTGTCCATGCGGCGTCAGCGATGAGTTGCACTGAATACGGGTACCCCTGCGCGATCTCGAGCGCCCGGTCCACGGCGCCCTGGCTCCAGTGCACGCCAAGGGCGCGGGCGGGTCCGATCAGGGCTAGTTCTTCCGCGTCCCGGTGCAGCGGTCCGAGGGGCCGATACGCGAGGCGCTCACTGAACGTGACGATGCTCGCAATGGTTTCGGGCGCGTTGGGCAGGCCCGCAGCGAAGACAGCGGCGGGCACGTCGACGCCCTCTGCTTGGAGGTGCTGCCACGCGTACACGAGGGTGCGGAGCCCGGCCGGGTCGGCGGACTGGATCTCGTCGATGAGGACCACTAAGGGCACCTCCGTGGTGGCGGCCTTGATGACGGCCTCGAGTGCCCGCGCTCCGGACTGGTCACCGTCGGCGTTGTTCGCGGGATGGAAGGTCCCGGTTGCGGTCGCGATGCCCGGAACCCCGACCGAGAGCTGCAGTGTCTCGATCCTGCTGCGCAACGCCGCACGAGTCTTGTCGCCAAACCCGTCCGTGACGCGCCGGAGCTCTGCCGCGATCTGCGTGACGAGCCCCTGCTCTTCGCCAGCGGTCACCCACACGGTTGTGGCCCCGCGGGCAGCAGCATGTCGCTGATACTCGCGGAGGAGGGACGTCTTCCCGAACCCACGGGCCGCGTGATCGACTCTGATCCGACCGACGAGCCGCCCGAGATCGATCAGCGTTGACAAGCGCTCGTCGACTTCCGCGAGCTGCTGGGCGCGACCTGGGACGGAGCGGGCGACCTCGCCTGGCGTGTAGGGGCTTGGCTGCATCAACATCCTCGATGGGTCGTTATGAAACGGTGCGTTCATAACAAAGTATCGCAGCTGGGCGGTAGCCCAGCCTCACACGCCCCTCGGTCTTAGCGTGCCGGGCGGATGCTCGGCACGCTGGTCGAATGTTGCAATGGCTTGTTGCAGAGTCTGTGCGGCCGGTCTGGGCGGCGCGATGCAAGTGGTGTCTGATGTCAACGCTCCCGACGGAGGCGGAAGATCGCGCGGGCGCTTCGAGGCTCCGCTGAGTGCGCAAGCGCTAGCTCTGCCGATGCCTCCGAGGACGACGGACACGGTGGCAGTTAGGTTGTTCATGCTCGCGTGAGCACCGGGGCATCGGGCGCTGGAGACCTCGAGGACAGATGGGACGATCAGTACGCGGCCGCGCACGTCTTGAGAACCCACTCGAGGAAGGCTCGGTAGTCCTCGTCGCTGGCAGCGGCTTGCAGTGCGACCGATCGGAGGAATCGCGGATCGGTGCCGACGTCGGACACCTTGCTCTCCGGCGGGAAGTTACGCAGAATCGTGACGGTTTCGTCCGCGGCCGCGGCGAACTTCTTCGCTCCCGCTGTAACCTGCGCGGACGCGTCCAAGACAGGGAGCAGCTCCCGGGTGGCTTCGGCCTGCGCGCGCCGTGCGGCGATGTCCTCGGCAACCGTGCCCCTGACCGCCCTAGCTGCCGCAGCGTTCGCAGCACAGAACGTGGCGACGCGGTCCTCGTCCGACGCTGCCGACGCTGCCGACGCCGTCGATGACGCAGCGGTGTCGGTCGATGGGATCGACGGTATGCGGGCCGTGGGACGGTCGGAGCTCGTCGCGGTCGGACCTTTGGTCGCGCCGGTCGTGGTGCACCCGGCCAGCGCCGCAACCAGGGCCACCGCGACAACGGTCGTCCAACGGGCCCGGGACGCCGTCATGTCAGGCCGCCGTTCCGCACTCGGCGCAGAACCGTGCGCCCTGGGCGAGGTCGGTGCCGCAGCCCGTGCACGCGCGGGCGGTCGTCAGAGGGGCGCCGCAGTCCGTGCAGAACTTCCCGCCGTGGGTCTGCGCGCCGCAGGCGGGACACCTCGGCTGCGCCTGCTGCCCGAGCGGGGTGCTGCCGACCAGGTCGACGGACTCGAGCCGCTGCTGCATCTGCGTGCGGCGGGCTTCCGCCTGGAGCCTGGCGAGCTCCTCGACGACGACGGGGGAGCAGCGGGCGCACTGTCCGACGTCGTTGTTCCAGCACCCGTCCCCGCAGACCCAGTCGCCGCATCCTCGACACTGGTGGAAGCGCGGCGCGATCTCGGCGGTCGCAGCGCGGAGCGCCTCGTCCTTCGCCGGGGAATTCGTCCCACGATCGAGGAGCCGGTCGGCCATGTAGCCGGCCTGGGCGAGCGGGCCACCGAGGAAGCCGCTCAGTCCCCGCGCGAGTTTCTGCCCCGTCGAACGGAGGTCTCGTCGGAAGGCGGAGCGGAAGCCGTTGCCGCAGCGTTCGCAGCGGAACTCGAACTGGTAGCCGTCCTCGTTGGAGAGGTCGGTGACGTTGTCGGTGAACGGGACGTGCTCGGTCATCGCGGTCCTTCATCGGTCGACGGATCGGTTCCGTGCGGAATCTGGTCGGACGGCCCGAGGATCGCTTCGACGATCGCGAGCACGTCGGCGTCGGCGGACGCGGACGCGTTCGCGGCGTCCATGAGCAGCAGGTTGTTGATGAGCATGCCGCGGCTCAGGAACGCGGCCGCCTCCGGGATGGTCGCGCCGGCAGCACGGATCGTCGCCGTGATCTCCTCGAAGAGCCGTCGTGCCTCGGCCGCGATCGCGGGTTCAGCCGGGGCTGCGGAGAACGCGTGCGCGTGGACGAGTACCGCCGCTAGATCCGACCGGACCAGTCGCACGTAGGCGGCTCCCAACGATGCCGGCACAAACGTCTCGCTGCCGTTCGCTGCTGCCCGGAAGGCCGCGACGATGCGGGAGCCGGCATGCGCGTGGGTGCGGAGGAACAGTTCACGCTTGGACCCGAACGTCTGAATGACGTAGGGCTGCGACACCCCCATCGAGGCTGCAACCTGCGCGGTAGTGGTGCCGAAGTAGCCGCGGGCAGCGAACGCCGTCATCGCCGCGTCGAGGAGTTCCTCGTTTCGTGCAGGGGGACGACGGGCACGCATCGCTGGCGATCCTCCCCAGTGCTATCGGACGATAACACTCTGGCAGAAGCCCTGCACCGTGTCGAGAGGGGCTTCCCCCGAAGTGGTTCACCAATGGTGGTTGCGTGCCCAGCGACGCTCTAACTGCTGGACGTCTGCTGCTGTGACGATGGTTGTCGAGTGCGCGGGTGACCAGGTGCTGGCGGTGACGACCGGCTGGATGGCGAAGCGCACGACAGCTGGGTGGTGCCAGAGGTCGGGGCAGGTCGCTGCCGCGACGAGGCGCATCAGCTCCTCTTGTACCGACCCGGTGAGCGAGGAGACCGCACTTTCCGCTGCCAGGTGCGCAAGCCCTGCGGTCTGAACTCTCGGGAGCGCGCCTGGGCGGCGTCCGAGCTTCAGGCGTGGGTAGCAGATGTCGTCGAAGACCGGAGGGAGCGGTGAAGCTTGCGTGCGTGCAAGGAGTCCGGCGAGGTATTCGGAAACGATTGAGCACCATACATGGGAGTCGGCGAGGGTTGCTACTGGGGTCGCGGATCCAACGACGCTGATCGCGCCACTTGTGATCCGTTCGACGAATGCTTCTCGGGCGTTACGGTCCCCTCGGGAGGCGGCCTGACTTGTGGTGGCGACCTGCAGGAAGAGTGTGTGCAGGCTCTCGTCAACGATCAGCGTTTCGTACCAGGTGGCACCGCGTCCGACAGCGTGCCCGGTTGAAGCGGCATCGGCGGGGTCGAGCACTCGTCGAGCCCCGCGAGTGGGTGTTGTGACGTCGCGGAAGCTCGCGTGAAAGCCGCCGAAGATGCCTTCGAGGTCCGCTTCGAGGGCCGCGAAGTCCGCGGTGGTACCGCACTTCGCGGCGCGGACAACCAGATCGTTCTGGTGTCCTGCGCCATGACAGAAGCAGTGGCAGCTTGCCTGTGCTGCGCTCTCGCAGGCCGAGTTGTGGATGTATTGAACGGCAGCCTTGCCGGGCATGGACGCTCCTGTGGCTATGGGGACGACTGGGGGCGTGCAGCGATCCTGGCAAGCGGGAGAGGCGGGGCTTAGACCGCACCTCCCGCTTGCCTGGCTTCTACTTCGCTGCCTGGACGGACCGGGTTTGGTCGTTCATCGCGCTGCCGACGTTCTTGCTGCTCGCGAGGTAGCCCAGGCTCGCGCCCTTGAAGTTGACCTTCTCCCAGATCTTCACGCGGCATCCGGAGTAGCCGGCGAAGGAGCTGACTCGGCCGTACCAGCCGGATCCGATGTCGCCGACGTTCCAGATGGTCGATCCGGAGCACGAGCCGGATGCGTCGATCTCCTTGACGCCGCCGCCGTAGTTGGCGTCGTCGTAGAGCTTGGCGACGACGTAGACGGCTGCCGCGGCGCGTGCGGCCTTGATCTGCGCCGTCGACGGGGCGGTCTGCGTCTCGATGACGGTGTACCCGGTCTCGTCGTAGACCGCGGCGTGCAGATCATCCCCGTGGTCGACGCATACTTCCTGCCCAGTGTCGGTCAGGAATGCGCAGTCCTGCACTGCGTCGCCGGCCGGATCGCTCGTCGCGGCGTTGGCTGCTGGCGCGGCTCCGAAGAGCGACACGGCGACGGCGACCGCTGCGAGGCCTGCTCCGAGCGCGTTTCGGCGCGCGGATGACGTGATCATTTTCTTCATTTGTTCATCTCCCCAGATGACGTGCCCGGCGTTGCGCTGGGCACCTGGAGGACACCCTGTCGGCGAAACTGTGGACCTGTCAAGAAAAAGGTTTGAGACGATTCGCGGCGGCCGGACAGTACGAGATGTGACCTTCGTATCCCGCTCCGAGCCGCCGCAGGCTCCCGTCGCCACCAGCGACGCGGAGCTGTTCCGGCGCGCCGCCACCGGCGACCGTGCGGCGTTCGGACTGATCTACGACCGTCACGTGCACACCGTCTACCGGTACGCGCTGAGCCTGCTCAGAGCCGTGCCCGAAGCCGAAGACCTCACGCAGGACGTGTTCATCACCGCATGGAAATCGGCAGGGAAGGTGCGACTCGTCGACGCGTCAGCGTTGCCGTGGCTGCTCGTCACCACACGCCGCAGCGGCGCGAACCGCAGCCGCGAACTCCAGAAACGTGCTGCCCTCCCGGACAGCGCTGCTGATCGTCTCGTCGACGAGCGTCTCTCCCCAGAGGACGCCGCCGAACGGGAAGAACTCCGATCCGCGATCACCGCTGCTGTCGCATCACTGTCCGAGGTCGACCAGCACCTCTACATGCTGTGCATCGACCACGGGATGTCCTACGCAGACGCCGCGAAACAACTCGGCGTCACCCATGGCGTCGTGCGCAACCGGCTGAGCCGACTGCGCACGACACTCCAAATCGCTCTCGCACCGACACGAGGTGAACCGTGAACACAGTCCTCCCGCCGACCGACAACCAGGTCGCAGCCATGCGTCAGCGCGTCATGACCGAGATCAGCACCGTCACCAGGCGTCGTCGCCGCCGCGGCGGACTGACGCTCGGCGCCGCACTCCTCGGCGCCGTCGCCCTGACCGGGGGAGCGTTCGCCGCCACCCAGGCCAGCGTCGAAGCCCGCAACAACACCGTCGAGTGCTACACGGCGGCGGACACCAGCGCCGTTCACGCCACCGCGACCATCGCGGACAACGACGCGAACACCAGCAGCACGCTGACACCGACGCAACAGCGGGTGCAGAACGCGATCGCGCAGTGCGAAGCGGGATGGAACGCCGTCCCGACCGACCCCGACGCACCAGCCTCGACGGCGGACGTGGCGCACCCGACCGCATGCCAGCTCGGCGACGGACGGCTGGCGGTCTTCCCGAACCAGGACGACGAGAGCAGCTCGTCGTTCTGCGCGGGACTCGAGCTCGCGGTGCCCTCGGCCTGACGGCACGGCGACAAGGGAACGGCACCCGCCGCCAACGGCTCTGGGGAGAGGACCAGCGGCGGGTGCCGGCAACCGACGCGTAACGCGAAACCGGCGCACTCAAGGCTTACACGACATCGACCCCAACAGCTCAAGGAGATGACATGCGCGACACCGTCACCCCGGAAGCACTCCACCTCCCACCAACACGAATGATCGACATCACCGACAGCTTTACTGCCCTCGACGTTTTCGACGCTCGAGACGGAAGCGTCGCAGTGAGCCGCGCTCTTGAACGTCGCGCCGCCCGGGTGCAGACCCAGCCGACGACGCGCGCGGCGAAGCAGTGACAGACGGCTTCGTCATCACATCGAGTGTCTTCGGCGTCCTCGGGACCCTCGGCGGAATCAGCGGCACAATCAGCGCCGTGCGCGCAACCAACGGTCGTCGCTACGTGGAACGCGGAACCGGAGCCGCGGATCTCCTCCGAGCTCTCGACAGCCTCGCTGCCCAAGATGCCGACGGATCGCGATTCGTCCTCCCAGAAAGCGACGTCAAGCTCAGATCCGAGCTGAGCCGCGTCGTCCGTGAAAGCGCCGCCGTGTACACGCAGCAGTACCCGACACCCGCCGGATTCGAAGGCGCGCGCATGCTCCTCCCCGCCTACGCCGTCCTCGCAGCGGTCGGCGCCGTGCTGAGTTTCATCGCCGCTCCGGCCGCAGCCGGATCGGACCGGGTCGGGCTGCTCGGAGCGGGAACGATCTACGCATTCGCCGCACTGACGTGCGCCGCGATCACTGCCTCCCTCTGGGAACGCATGGAACGCCGCAACCGGGCAAGGGAACTCTCCGCGACACCCGGCCGAGAGCGCTACTTCGAATCAATCCACTCGATCATCCAAACGATCCGCCAACGATCAGCGCGAAAACACACGAACTTCTAGCCTCCCGCTTCAGGCCGGCGAACATCCCGGTTACCGCCGATCACGCCAGCGACCATGATGACGAGCGGCTAGGGCTGTCCCGGTTCTCGAGTGAGCTCCTCAGCCTGGGCTCGGAGCGTGTCAATAATGTCGACGTGCTTGACAAGCCGGGTGATGAGTGGCCGGAAGTCGCCTGTGACGGCCCTGGACCAGGCGGCCGTGTTGTCTCGTTGTTTCGGAGGGAGAGGTTTCCATCCCACACCGCCATCGACGCGGGGAAGGGGCCAGACGGCATGGAGGAGTTCGTTGCGGGTACGGGCGTCCGCACGTGCAGCTGCGACTTCTGCGTGAAGGGCGTGGAGGAGTTCCGGAGGTGCAGAGCGCCGGGCAGGCATGCCCGCGCGCGTAATGCGGTCGAGCTCGTCGAGGACAGCGCCAGCGGGAAGTCCCGCCCACATGTCCTGCGGGTCGGCTCCGACAGTAGAAAGCAGCCCGTGAAGTTTGCTCTCGACGAGCGCTGACAGGAGCGCGACGCGGGCGATTGCGGCGGCAAACTCGTCAGGGATGGGGCCGCCGAACATCGTGTCGGGGACGCCCCACCGATCCGCTCCTGCGCTCACTGGATCACCTTCGCGGGTCCCACAGTCGTTCAGCCTCGCGCGCCGCTCGATCATCGGAGAACCCGAAGTCCGCTAATCGACGTGCTGTTGCCTGCCGTTCAGCTTCTTGCATCCCGCGCCGTCTGAGGACCATGAAGCCCAGCGCCAGCGCCACCCCGGCGAAGGCAGGTACCAACACGCTCGAAGCTTCCAGTACCGAGTAGCCCTCTCGCAGCATCGGCGCGTACAGAACCACCAGAAGTGTGAGGATCGCGAAGACAACGAATGTTGCCGGCAGCCCCTTCTGCGCGAAGCGGTTCCACCGCTGAGCCGCTACCCGGCGACGCTCCATCACGCGCGCCAAAGCACGTAACTCGTCGTCGCGATGCATTGCAATGTAGACAGAGGACACACTCGCCGCATCAAGCAGGGGCAGCGTTTCCTGCGCCTTCTTGATCGCCTCAACTCGTCGCCGCGGCCCTCGTTCGAGCACAAGGCCCGAGATACCTCGTCCTGCTGCAACAGCAACAGCCGCTACGGCCGACGACCCCACAAGGATGCCCGCGCCCCTGCCGACGACCTCCCAAATCGTGTCCCAGTCCATCACTCTCGGAGCGTAAGGCACTGCCGCTACCGCAATGCACCGACCCGCCCCGCGCCGAGGGTCGGGCCGCTAGCTCGGCAGCGAGATCAACCACCAAACTGACATAAGGTAAATTATCGGCTGGGCAAACACGCAGTGGATCTCGACCCACCGGTGCACGCCTCGTTCCCTGATCTGCAGCACTCCAGCCACTCAAGCGCCACCTCGCCATCCGTCTATTGGCGGACAGAGCTCGCGCTCGCGCGCGAGCTCCTCACGCCGTGCCGAACTACACCGGCGCCCATCCAGGCGCGTGCACCCCAGCACACCCCAATACGAGGGGCAGGACCACCAAGTCGTCGACCACTGGTCGCCAATAGCGCTTTCATACCGTATCGTACCGTTTTGACCCTTTTGTAACCGCGACAGGCCTCTACTGGCTCAAGCCGCGGACCGCCTCGCAGCCCGACCGCCCCAGGAGAAGTCATGGTTAGACCAAGCAAACGCGCCTCCTCACCGGCAGCAACAACGCCGCGTCGTCGCACCTTGCTGGCCGCTGCCGTGACTGCAGCCGTCGTGATCGCCGCATCCTCGACTCCAACCACCGCCACCGGGGCGTGGTTCACCGCGCAAAAGACGCAAAGCAACAACGCCCTCCAGGCTGCAGCCCTACAGCCAGTCACAGGCCTCTCCGCGACCGCGCGCAATGACGGAACGAACATTCGATGGGTTGACGCCCAAAAGCAAACCTGGGCCACAGCAAACCGTGTTACATCTGGCGTTACGTACACCGTCACTCGAACAACTAATGATCAATCTCCGACGGTGATCTATAGTGGCGCGGCCACTAGCGTGAGTGATGCTTACCCCCCAGTACGCTCAAGCACAACCGCCGCCTCGTCGTTCAGTGCCGGTGATAACGTAGCTGGATCGGTCCAAGATGGCTCAGTCTGGACATGGGGAACCGATCCCACGTACGGCGCGCTCGGGACGGCATCATCGTCGAACCCATATCCCGTCAAGGTCACTTTCCCTACCGCCACTACTGTGACTTCGCTGTCATACACCGACCGTACCGCTGTCGCAACCGGCAAGGATGGATCCGTGTGGCTGTGGGGCTCATGGAATCCCTCCTGCACTCAGGGCGATTCGCAAACGCCGAATACACCCATCCGCATCAGCACTCCATCGGGCCGGCAGATCGTTTCGGCCACGGTCGCCGATGCCTGCTCCGTCATACAACTCGCTTCCGATGGCACCGCATGGTACCTGCACGGGGGTAGTCTGACCCAGGTAGTCATTCCGGGTGGACGACGCGTAGCGCAGCTGACCAAAAGTGCGATTGTACTCGCTACGGACGGAACAGTCTGGGGTTGGGGATATGCGCACCGAGGCCGCTTAGCCGAGGGAACCACTGACAGTACGACGCTCATTCCTCCGACAAGCCCAGTACAGGCCATCCTTCCCGCCGGAACGTACGCCAAGCAGCTTTCATCCTTTCACTACAACACGGCAGTCCTATTGAATAACAATACGATTTGGGCAAGCGGTTACAATTCGTATGGGCAACTTGGGGCGAACTTGCCGAAGACAACCAGTGATAACACCGGCGCGTATGGCTACCTGCAACGGTTCCAAGCTCCAAGCAGTAAGACCTGGTCCTCAGTCTCGGTCGGTTCGTACAATATTGCAGCTATCGCTACTGATGGAAGCATTTATACGGCAGGAAACGGAGCATTCGGCCAACTTGGCAATGGCACTAATTCTGACACTTCGATTCCTGTAGCTGCCACAATCCCCGCCGACGTCCAATTCAAGGCTCTTGATCTCGGAACCCTGCAGACTTATTCCCCGGATCAGAACGGGACATATTGGGGATGGGGTATGAACCAGAATTTGCAGGGCAGCGCTGCAATCTTCGGAACCAACGACACCAATCGTGATCGCCAGTACTATCGGTCCCCGATGCTGGCAGCTACGAATCAAGTGTATAAGCCAAGCGCCACGGTCAGGTTTTGCGATAACGGGGGCACTCCCAACGACGCCGATTATTGCCCGCCGAGCGGAACTGTAAAATACCTCGTGCAGTACAAGTATCAGTCGTGGACGGCCGATACGAGCAGCGTGGCTGCTAGTGCTACTGCAACACAGACCGGTACAGCAGTGATCGGCGGCCCTGGATCAAGCAACATGTGCCTTACTATTTCGGACAATGGAAATGCAGACGGCACGCCAGTGGTCCTCGCGAGCTGTAATTCGTCCGCCTCCGCGCAGCAATGGTCAACTTGGTCCGACGGCACCTTCCGCGCCAACGGTAAGTGTCTCGACATGAAGGGCAATACCCCAGGCGTCGTTGTGCAGCTGTGGAACTGTAATGGACTCGGTTTCCAATGGTGGGTACCTCGAGACGACGGATCTTTCTTTAATCCTACTTCACAGCTCTGCTTGTCCGACCCGAGTGGTGCGGCAACAGCCGGGACTCAACTCCAGATTGCAACCTGCAATGGGTCCCCTTCGCAGCGGTGGAAGTTGACCTGAGTAGACATCGTAGTTTAAAAGACGTAGAGGCGAGCAGAGGCTCGTCTCTACGTCTTTTCCGGACGCGGATCAAGTATCTTTCCTCAATCAACCGAGTACCCTGCGACTTGTTTGGGAGCTTGAAGTAGCCTGCTTGGTCGGACAAGCTAAGTGCCTTCAAGCGCACGGTACCCGTCTGGCACCACCATGCCGCTTCCGCTCTGCAATCAGTTCTTACGCCGACAGTGGATCTTGCGAGGCGACGGGGCGCTGCACAACCCTTCCGCAGGACTGCAACGGGCCAACCCGAACCTGTTCAATGGACTTCAGGGGACCAGGGGCCCGGCACCGGTAACTGCCGCACACCGGACACTCAACTGAGGCGAGCTCCCGCTCCTCACGGTCGCGCCGACAGTTGGACAGGCGCGCCGAGCTTGTGCTCCTGACGGAAGATCGTTTTACTCGGCTGTGTCGTGCAGCTGATGCCGCCGACCCTCGGAGCTCGGTCGCTCTTTTGGACGTTGTTATCGACAACATTCCGCCGTCTTGGGGCGGCTCGAGACTCAGCGGAGGAAACGCACGCTGTCAGCAGAATTGGGCGGGGGCAGAGCCTTTGTACTGTGTGGTGGACCGCGGCCACTTGTCCTCCGCGAAGGCCAACACCGCCAGTCTGCCCAGGCGTAGCTGCTTCGTCCGCTGCGCAGATACGCACAAATCGCGGTCGTGGTCGTGATCGTGATCGTGATCGCGCGGGGCCGTGCAGCCCTCAGCCCGCGGTCATCAAGGGCAGACCTCTACGGAAGCGAGGCTGCTTCGATGTCCTCGCGGACACTAGCGGGCCCACCCACGATCCGTGGATGGGCCCGGCTGCTTGCCTCGATATCAGGTGGTCTGCGTCATCGTGAGGACTAGCCGATATCGCAGGGACGCACGCTGGTAGGTGTTATCGGCCGAGGTCGGAACTTGGATCTTGACCGCGAGCTTGATCGATTTGCCCGGCTTTAGCACGGTGAATTGCTGCTGCGGGCCGCCAGATAGCGGGCCACTGATCTTCGTGACGTTGGACGTGGTCACCTGCCACCGTGTGACGTTTCCGAGCTTCTTGGTGTCTGCGAGCGTGAACGACGAGAGGTAGAGCTTCATCGGCACTTTGCCGATGTTCGACACGGGCGCAGCTACGGTTGCCGTCGATCCAGGCATGACCTTCATCGCCTTGTTGTACGCGACGGCCTTGCCGTCGGGCCCGGTGACAACGACCGTTCCGACCTTAATTGGGTTCGTCTTGACCACGGGTACGGCTGCTTTCGCCGCTGCATACGCCGGCACGGATGCTCCGAGGATGAGCGCGCAGGCGCTCGAGATGGCGATGAAGGCCATCCCCTTCCGTCCTCGACGCTTCGTCCCAGGGAGTTGCACGAGGTCCGGTTCGCGGCGTGAACGTCGGAGGGACACCGCGCCGAGGGCGACCAAGGCCACCAACGCTAGCCCGACCATGAGCACTGGAAGGGCGTTCGCGGCTGCCCAGTGCAGCACCTCGTCGAGCAGTCCCGATGCCGGGTCTTGCCCCGGCTGCGCGGGAGGAACCATGCACACCAGTGAGCTCGCGGCCGAACAAGACATGTTTCCTCGCAGGATAAAAACGGTACAAAATGGTATTGACCCGGTTACTCTAGCTGCCCGTCAGCGTAGAACGTCCCCCCGTAAGGGGCATGCGGTGTCGAGCTCGCGGACGCGGGGATCTAGGGCCGTACGGGAGGCGAGCGCGTGTGGTCGGTCAGGGCCACGGCATATCACGTTGGTGCGTCTCGAAGCTCGAGGGAGTCGCCCCGCTGGAGATGCAGGGGTGGCACGGATCAGGCGACCACCCCTGCACCAGGCGACGGCTTGGCCCCATAGTTCGGCATCCAGGGGACAGAGGCTCACCGCCACCAGCAGCAGATTACCATTCTGTACCGTTTATTGCCATAACGACCCGCTTCGTGCATGCTGTTCCAAGCTGCCGGTGTGTGCAGCTCCTAGACAGAAGGAGAGACGTCTTGACGTCACCCCACACGAGTACCCGAGGGCGTCTCGTATCAGTTGGCGCCGCGATGACGCTGCTCACGATGAGCGCTGTGGTTACGGCCACTCCGGCGATGGCAGCACCGATCACGTGGCCGTCATCATTGACCATCGCGGGAGGGTCGTCGGTGCAGGGCATCACGATCCACGACGGCCTCCTATATGCCGCTGATCATGGAACGGGCCGCTTCACGACGACAACCCCCGGCGGGTCGACGAAGACGGTGCTGACCGTTGAGGGCGGTGAACCGGCGGCAGTGGCTGTCGACAGCAAGGGCGATGTGGCCTTCACCCTCGACAGCGATCCCACCGTGTACCAGGTCGCCGCGAGTGCCTTGCCGCTCACAGTCTCGGCCAGCAGCCTGTCCACCAACCCGAGCGTCCAGATCCGCTACCACCAGACTGGCACCGAGTACTTCTACGGCCTCGCCTTCGACGCGAGCGACAACCTCTACTTCGGCAAGTCCGTCAATCCGTCGGTGTACGAGCTTCCCGCTGGTCAGCAGTCGGTGGTCACCACCGTAGTAGGTCTCGAAGCCGGCGTCGACGGCATGGGATTCGCGCCCGATGGGTCGCTGTATTTCGCCACGGACGACGGGAACGTGCACAGCGCGACCAAGAGCCAGCTGCAGAGCAGCCTGCCGCTCTCTCCGGCGGACCTTCGGACTCAACCCGACGGTGATGCCTACATGGGGATCGCGTTCACGGGCACCAGGTTGGAGCATTACGAGTCCCTCGGCGGTGGCAACGTCGTCGCGCTCGCGAAGTTCGAGGGACCGTACACGCCGGGCACGGTCACCGTTGCCGGCACCGCGCGAGTCGGAGAGACGCTCACCGCGAAGCTGTCCGGATGGCCGAGTGACAGTGAGTACACGTATCAGTGGCTCCGGAACTCCCAAGCAATCTCTGGCGCAACGTCGAAGACCTACCAACTAACCGACGTGGAAATCGGCGCGCAGATCACGGTGTCGGTCACCGGCTCGGCGAACGGCGAGTCTGCAACGGTGACGAGCAATCCGGTTGGGCCAGTTGGGAGGGCGTTGCCGCTGTCTGCTCCGCTGTTCAACGGTCAGTCGGACGTCAGCCTGTCACGCACGGTGACTGCGGGCGAGCGCTTCAGCTTCACGGGCTTTGGGGCCACGGGGAACCCAGCTCCGACCTACACGGTCACTAGCGATGCCAACGCGGACCGCAGCCTCCCCACCGGTGTCACCTTCAAGAACGGAACGCTTTCGGGCGTGCTGACCGATATCGGCTCGCCTGAGATTGTGGTGACGGCGAAGAACTCGCAGGGTCAGGCGGTCGAGCGGATCGAGCTCATCGTCAATCCCGCGAAGCCGATCGGTTTGAAAGCGGTCGTGTCTCCGCAGCGGTGGGAGTCGAAGGACGAACCCGTGTGGGAGGTCGCGCCGGACGGTTCCGTCACGCAGTGGCTTACATCTGGGGAGAAGCCGGGCGCAACGATCACGGCCAAGCAGGGCTCGACGCTTGAAGTAGACGTCGTGAAGGTGGACAAGTACGGCAATCCCGTCACCTCGTTGCAGCGCGTGTCGGTGACGTCCAGCATCGCCACAGACACGGTGAAGGCGCTGAGCCAAGATGACGCGACCATCACGTTCAATCACGCAAGCCCGCACGTCATCACGATCCGGCAGGACGGTTTCGTGAACACCTTCACGATCCAGGTCTCACCGCAGACCGTCGCATCGCCTACCGCGACGCCGACCGCCACAGCGGCGGCGGACTCCCTCGCGTTCACTGGCGCGAACGTTGCTATGCCGATGGGAGTGGCGTTGGTCCTGTTCTTCATCGGTGGGATCTTGCTGATCTGGACCCACCTGCGGAAGCGCCGCATCGGTCGACACAACTAACCGCAATCGAGGCATGGGCGGCAGGGCGACGAGCTCTGCCGCCCATGCCCTGTGACGCAGGCCTAGTCGGCTCGACCAACACAACAAGCGGCGGCCGGGAGAGAATCTCTCCCGGCCGCCGTTTGCTGTCTAGTTGTACCGGTGAATGACTTCCGCTCCGCCTGGCATCCACTCCCCCTCTACGTACTGGCACCTTTGAATCTGCACGATAGGCAGGTCATCGAGTGGCGCCATGACATGCCCACGAAATGTGATGCGTGAGGGCGCTCGATATGCCTCTGTCAAAGCAAGTGCAGAGGGTTCCAAACTGAAGAGGCGATGCCGAACCGGTTCCCCCAGCAGCGGACTGCCGAGTATTTTCAGGTAGAACTTCGGCCGAGCAAAGAACGCCTCTGCTTCCGGAAGCGGTGCGGGATCGTGCTTGTAGGCAGCACTCCCCCACATGACCTCAGTGTCACCGATGCACAGGCTGAATTCGGTGGCGCTCTGCTGGTGCCGGATCGCGCCAATGCCGTGGAGCACGGGCTGGAGGTACATCTCCCGGTTTCCGAGCAGCGCCGGCATGCTGTCGGTGTAGACCGCGACGACGAAGTCGCCGACTGCCCCGCCAGGCGCTCGGCACTCGATGGCTTGTGCGACCTCGATGATGGGCTCGTCGCCGTACATGTCGTGGTATTGCGTGAGGTAGATGCTCGCGAGTGGGATGTCGGTGAGTTCGAGCGGCTCAGGGAGGAGCTTCCGCGCTCCGTGCTCGTCTGTGGCGTAGTCGATCCGCAGCACTGTCCGGCGATGCGCGATTGAACCACGCCCCGAGATCACGGGCACATTTGCCGGCGTCGTAAAGAGCCGAAGAACGTCGGAAGCCAACACGACGCCAGCATAAGCAGATTCATAGGGACGCCGTGTCCAGCTGTCCCCCACCCGCACTTCAGTGAAAAGAACGGTCTACCTACTGGGCTGCCTCAATACCACGTTTTGCTGACGCTCGCGGCCCCGGTGGTGCAGATTCTCCCGGCGTATTCGAGGTGCTCTGGATGTGCTCGAGCACTTCATCTCGAACAATAATCCATTTCGACCCGATGTGATAAGCCGGGAGGTCTCCGTTTTGGAGATATTCGTAAACCGTTTTGTTGTTCAGCCCCAATATTTCCGCGAGTTCTCTCGCCGAAAGGATTGGTGGATAGCCATCAAAAAGCTGCTCAAGGCGCGTTGACATATTGACTCCGTGGGTAACGGGTGGAAGAGCACACATTACTGCACTTTGGTGCGGATACACCCTGAGTGGCACGATCCCCCGCGCAGTGGTGCGTTCTACGGCCCCCTACGACCCCTTTACGGGGGTGACCATGAACGGTTTACCCCCCGGTTTGGGCAGTTCTATTCCGTTTTGTCCCGTTTGGTCATACAGTTGTTCACGTACCACTGACGAGCAGACGCGTCCGTGGGCGCGGCAGCGGGGACCGCATCTCCGCCGTCGCGGGGCACGAGCCCTACACAGCTGACGGTTCCTCCGCGGGTAACGGGTGGGCCGCCAGGCGGCGCGGGTCCTCCCGTTCCGCATATGCGGTGCCGTCTCGATTCGGGTTCGGGGCGGCACCGCGTTCCCCCTTGCTCCGCACCCGAACCCGTCACATCCCAACCCTGAAAGTGCAGGACCCACCCGTGAACAGCACCGCCACCAAGTCCAAGCTGTCGAAGAAGAAGATCCTCGTCGCATCCGTCGCCCTGCTCAGCATCGGCTTCGGTGGCACCATCGCCACCGGCGCCTGGTTCACCGACAGCAAGACCGTTGCCGCGAACCAGCTCACCGCCGGCACCGTCATCCTCGGCAACCTCGCCGACGACGCCACCTCGACCACGCCGCTGAACTTCACCAACGTCATCCCCGTCGCGGCGTCGGATGTCGCCACGAAGGCACAGACGTTCAACATCAACGTCCGCAACGTCGGCACGGCCGACATCGACTGGACCGCGAAGCTCACCCCGGACGTCTCCACGGCTGCCAGCACCGCCTTCGCGAAGCAGGTCTTCGTGCAGGCATCCACCGACGGTGGCTCGACGTGGTCCACCGCGCAGAGCATCTCCGACTTCAGCGGCAACACCATCGCGAGCACCTCCAAGATCGTCGCGAACGGCTCGTCCGTCATTCAGCTCCGCGCATGGCTGCCCTCGACCACGGACAACACCGCCCAGGGCCAGACGCTCAAGTTCACCCTCGAGGTCGACGCCATCCAGGCCGGCGTCCCGCGCTCCTAACCCTCCCCACGGCACGCGGCGCCGACTTCATCGTCGGCGCCGCGTGCCGTTCCCACATCACCGCGAGCCTCGCACCACGCTCCCCGCCCCGTTTTGTCGGCTGCACCCGAAGGCAGAAGATGCGTTTCCTCTCCTATACACGCTGGTTTGTCGTCGCACTCATCGTCGCGACGTTGCTGACACCGACAGCGATCGCACTCCTCAGCGGCGCGAAGCTCGTCGTGGTGGACGGCAAATCAATGGTCCCGACCTACCAGTACGGCGACATCATCCTCATCGAACCCGCGACCAAGCAGGACTTCGCCCCCGGGCACGTCGTCTCGGTCCAACGGGCAGACGGATCGATCTACACGCACCGCATCAAGTCCGTGCACGACGGCACCGCTGTCCTTAAAGGTGACGGCAACAAGGTCGCCGACCCCGACACCGTCACCTTCAACGAAGTGATCGGCGCAGTCCACGGGCACATCGCACAGCCCCTCGCAACGGTCGTCGCGTTCGTCCAGTCGTGGCCGGCACGCATCTGCCTCGGCGTAACCGCTCTGGCATTGATCATGTTCCCCATCGAATCCCTGCGCAGGGAGCGTCCCTCCCGCAGTGCAGACACGCCGACGTTCCCGGGCCGCCACGAAGCACCCGACGACACTGCGGACGACGGCGAAGCACTCGACGAGCTGACGAGCTGGGTCGACGACCCGTCGACCCTCCTCGATCAACAGCCAAGCGGAGCGCACCTCGCGAGGCACCGCCACGAGCAGGGACGGATCGCGCAATGAGCGACTCCACGCCGCTCCCCCGTGACCGAGCCGATCGAGATGTCTTCGCGAGCAGTTCCTCGTCGTACACCTGGGCTGCTGGCGAGGAACGCTACATCCCCCGGCTGTGGGGGAAGGGCTACTGGTGCACCATCACGGAAGTCGACCGAGTGCATGTAAAGTTCGACGGCCCCTGGGGGCCCGGCGCCATCTCACACGACCTGCTCACGGTCCTGGACCGTGTGATGCAGGAGCGCCGTGCACGGGCAGCGTCTCGTCCCCGCCCGTAGCCGCTCGCTGCCCAACGTCCCCCAGCTGTGAAGATGTCAACGACGAGGTTCGCCTCTGCATGTACGGCGATCGTGCCTCCGCGATGGGCCGTGAAGCAGTGGCAGAAAGTGGCCGAGCAGATCACCGGCGCGATCACAGCTCGTTCACTCGAGGTTGGTGAAGAGCTGCCTTCGCTGCGGGATGCCGCGGCGGCACTTGGCGTCAGCATCAACACGATCGTGCTGGCGTACCACGTCCTCTCCGATACTGGTGTTCTCCTGCGGTCACCGCACCGCCACTACGCCGTCGCCCAGCCGCTTCGGTACTGCGACTTCTTCGTCCCAAGAGGGCACGTGTCGGACGGGCCTTCGCGTTTTGGGTGGCACGCTGGCGGTCTTGTCCTTGAGGACACCGCCCCGCCCACCCAATGGTGACCATGTGCCGGCAAGAGTCTGCCCACACGAACGCCAGCCGACAGATCCGCGGGGCGGTGACCTGAAGTGCGATTCTCGGCCGCGCTGATTTTCCTCGTCGCTGTCACGTCGGTAGCTGGCGTAGCGCTCACTATCGCGAGCGAGAGCAGGGGACTGCTGCAGGTTCGGTTGACTCGTTGATTTAGGCCGCGAGTGCGACCTGTGGGTTGATGATTGCTTCGTACTCGATGGGCGTCAACTTCCCGAGCCCGCGTTGCCGACGTTTCCGGTGGTAGGTGCCCTCGATCCAGTGCACGATCGCGAGGCGCAGCTGCTCCCGCGACGCCCACCGGCGCCGGTTGAGGACGTTCTTCTGCAGGAGCGCGAAGAAGGACTCCATCGCCGCGTTGTCCGCGCACGCGCCGACCCTGCCCATCGACCCCAGGAGCCCGGCGTCAGAGAGCGCCCGAACGAACCGTTTGGAACGAAATTGACTGCCCCTGTCCGAGTGGACGACCGTGCCGGACGGGTTCCGGCGCGAGATCGCCATTTGCAGCGCCGCAACCGCGAGGGAGGACCGCATCCGGGCGTCGATCGAGTAGCCGACGATGCGGCGGGAGCAGGCGTCCTTGACGGCGCAGAGATATAGCTTGCCCTCGGCCGTGTTGTGCTCGGTGATGTCGGTCAACCACAGCCGGTCCAGGTCCGGGGCGGTGAATGCCCGCCGGACCCGGTCATCGTGCACCGGCGGGCCCGCTTTCCGAGTCAGTCCCCGTTTCTTGGCATGCAATGACCAGAGCCGCTGCTGCGAGCACAACCGCCACACGCGTCGCTCCGAGACTCGGTGGCCGGCGGCGGCGAGGTCGTCGGCGATGAACCGGTACCCGAACGTCGGGTCGTCACGGTGCGCATCGACGGCGGCGTTGGTCAGGTGCGCGTTCTCCCAATCACGACGACTCACCGGGTCCTTTCGCCAGGCGTAGTACGCCTGCTTCGAGAAGCCCAGCACCCGGCAGGTCACCGCGACCGGGATCCGGTCGGCGGCGAGTTCACGGACCAGCGGGTACATCATTTTGGGAGGTGCGCTTGGGAGAGATACGCGGCGGCACGGCGGAGGATCTCGTTCTCCTGCTCTAGCAGCCGGTTCCGTTTCCGAAGCTCTCACAGCTCGACGTTCTCGGTCGTCGTGGTCCCAGACCGAACCCCGTCGTCGATGTCGGCTCGACGCAGCCAGTTCGTCACGGTCCCCTCGGAGATCCCGAAGTCCTTCGCGACCTGCGTCAACGGGATCTCACCCCGTCGCGCGACCGCGATCACGTCGCGTCGGAACTCCTCCGGATAAGGCTTGGCCATGATCGACATCCTTCCAGCGAGGACCACGTCCCCACAGGTCAGGAGTCAACCGAACCGACAGCAGTCCCGTGAGCCCATGGCCGGCGTCGACCCAGCAGAGCACACCATTCCGGCTGATCCGCGCATGGAAGCAGGTGGTGAACTGGCCGCTGGTCGCCGTACCGGGGCCGGTGCTAATCCCGGCGGTCGCAGACCGGAGTGCTGCGGCGGGGTCGGGATTGTCGCGGCTGCTGCGGACTACAGCGCGGATTGCAGCAGCGATCATGCCGGCGCCGACACCTTTCCCCATCACGTCCCCGAGCGTGACCGCGGCCCCGCCGTCCGGGGTGGGGTACCAGTCGTAGAAGTCACCACCGACCGATCGAGCCCACCCTACGTTGCGAAAGTTGCCTCCGTGCAATTGTCGCGCTCCACCTCATCACCCATTCGGGGGACAGGGTACGAACCCCAAACCATCTGTCGAGGCGCCACGAATAGATTGTGAATTCCGGGAAACACCCGGAGCGCTCACCAGCCGCAAGTACCTGGTTCTCCACCCCTGGTCGGGGTGTGTTCGGCGCGCACACAGGGAATCGCGCCGAGCGCGACAACGGAAGGAACCCACTCATGCGCAAGTCCATGAAGACCTCGATCACCCTCGCGACCACGGGTGCGCTCGTGCTCGGCGGTGCCGCGTTCGGCATCACCTCCGCGCAGGCCTCGACCCCGTCGGTGCACACCGTGTCGTCGTCGTCGTCGAAGATCCCCGGCCCCGTCGCCTCGGTCCCCGAGGTCCTCGGCGGCAACACCGCCGTGAAGCTCGACTCCGGCTTCACCGACGCCCTCACCGCCCTGAAGCTGACCCCGGGTGTCTCCGGTGACGCCAAGCTCGCCGACGGGTCCGTGTCGTTCCCGATCACCTCCGGTTCGGTCACGTACTGGTCCCCGGACGGCAACTACCGCCCCTACGTGCAGGGCCTGCTCAACCACGACGACTCGGGCCTGACCCTCACCGCCGGTGAGACCACGGTCACGCTGGAGAACTTCGTCGTGAACCCCGGCTCGTCCAAGCTCTACGGCGACGTCCTGGTCAACGGCAAGGTCGCGGTCAACAACGCGTACCTGTTCTCCCTGCACGGTGGCACCCTGAAGCCGCTGCAGCTCGAGGGTGACAACGCGATCCTGACCGGCACCACCGTGCACGTCTCCGGTGACGCCGCGAAGCTGCTCAACAGCACCTTCAAGACCGACGCCGTGAAGTCCGGCCTCCTCGTCGGCGTCGCGACCATCACCGCACAGATCAAGTAACACCCCCACGGCACACCACCGCACCCGCACCACCACGAGAAGGCGCCGCTCCCCACCACGGGAGCGGCGCCTTCTCGTGGTGGTGCGAGTTCAGGGGGACGGCGGATCCGTCCGGAGCCGCTTAGCGGCTCGTTCTTGTGAGTGCGCGGACGCGGCATCGAGGAAACGCCCGCCCCCGATGGCGCCGGTGCGCCTGGTGAGCTCGTTGACGAGGTCCTCGACTTCCGGTTCCAGCTCATCGTTGGGAGCTGCCTCAATCAGCACCTGCGATGCCGGCCCGAGCAGCAGCTCCGCCGTCGCCGCACAACCGGCCTCGTCGAAGGTTGGGACCTCGACGATGTCGGTCGTTCCGTTCTCGCCAAGTGCTGCCGCGTAAGCCAGCACCGCTTCAGCGATTGCGTCGCCGGTCATGATCGTGGACTCGCCGTACACCACGTTCTTTATCCGATCAGCCAGTGCCCGCACGCTCGAAATGCCCCCACCCCCAGCCCTGTCGGTGGTCCGTGAGCGTCGATCGCATATGCCTGGCGACGAGTCGACCTCGGTGCGGTCTGATCAGCAGGGCACCAGCGTCGACGATGCGCTCGCCTTCTACGAGCAGGTGTATAGCAGCAGGACCTCCACATCGGTCGGCCCAGCCAAGACGGGTTCTCGTGGCGGTACCGGCTCGTCGGAGACGACAATCTTTTCGTTGGCACCTCGGCGTTCGCCGCGACACGGTGAGGCGTCCCTGTCAGCGGTCCCGCTGCTCACGGGCTCTGCCCGAGCTGTCGAAGGATTTCGGCGAAGTCTGGCCACTGCTCTTTCGGCGCTTTCGCGGGAGGCTGCGGTTGTGCTGCGCTGCGGCGTCGGCGGAGCGCCGCGTACGTTTCCACCTGCAGGGGCGCGACGCCAGCATCCCGTTCGTACCGGGACGGCTCGTCGTGCGGCGTTTCCTGCCCCGGTGTCCCGCGGCGCCGGGCGGTCATTCCCCTGGGCTTGCGGCGTTAGGGATGTCTGCTGCGCGGAGGGCGTTCGCGAGGTCACCTTCGGATGGCAGTGCCGCCCGAACATCGGGGGGCAGCAGGTCGTAGCTCGCGACGCCGATTGGTGCCTGTTGGCCGGCGAGGGAGTACCGGACGACCGCGTCGCTCTTGTCTGCGACCAGGAGCAGACCGACGGTATCGGCATGCTGCGCCCGGCGGAGCCGATCATCTACGAGTGCAACGTAGAAGCCGAGCTGGCCGAGGTACTCGGGCTTGAATTTCCCCGTTTTGAGCTCGATCACGACGTAGCGGAGCTGCTCGACATGGAAGAACAGCAAGTCGACGTAGAAGTCGTCGCCGTCAACGTCGAAGTGCACCTGCCGGCCGACGAACGCGAACCCCTCCCCCAGCTCGCGGAGCGTGTCGATGATCCGATTCACGAGTGCCTGCTCGAGGTGGCGTTCCTTCGCGTCGCCGTCGAGGGCGAGGAAGTCCAGCACGTACGGATCTTTCGTCAGCTGCTGCGCAAGGTCCGACTCGCCAGCCGGGAGGACAGCTGCGAAGTTGGTCGGTGCTGCCTCGAGCCGCTGATGCGCGCCGGTGCGGATGTGGTGCTCGAGGACGTTCCGGGACCAGCCATGCTGTACCGCCGGCTCGGCGTACCAGTTGCGCATCGTCTGGTCATCGAGCCGGTCCAGGAGCACCGTGATGTGTCCCCAGGGCAGTTGTGCAACAGCCTGTTGCACAGTCTCCTGCTGCGACCACGCCGCCGCGAACGCCCGCATATACGCCAGGTTCCGCGGTGAAAAGCCCCGCATCTCGGGAAACTCCGTCCGCAGATCCTCAGCGAGCCTGGCGATGACCTTCGTGCCCCACCCCTCCTGCCCTTGCCGCAGGAGGATCGTGGCGCCGATCTGCCCGTACAGCACCACCAGTTCCGTATTCGCACGCCGCTGCGCTGTGAACCGAGCATTGCGCACATGCTGCTTCAAACTCGCCAACGTCGCCGCGTAACTGGACGGAACAGCACTATCGGCACGCATCCCATCACTCTGCACCAGCACCCCTGATCCCAAGGACCGTTTACGAAACGGGCCGGAAACGTATGCCACAGTGGAGGCGCCCTCTCCCTACCTCAGAAAGGCGGCCTTGCCATGGCGCAGAAAGTTACCACGCACCTGGTCGATGACCTGACCGGCGACACCATCGAAGAAGGTAAGGGCCGCACCGTGTCCTTCTCGTTCGATGGCAACCACTACGAGATCGACCTTTCCGTCGACAACGCCGACGCGCTCCGCGAAGCGTTCTCCGACTACGTCGCCGCCGCCCGGAAGGTCAGCGGCCGCCAGAACCGCACCAGCGGCAGCGGCAGCGCCCCGAAGCGTGGGAACTCGGAAGAGCTCGCGAAGATCCGCGAGTGGGCGAACGCGAACGGCCACGAGGTCTCCTCGCGCGGCCGCATCAGCCAGGCTGTCCGCGACGCGTACGAGGCAGCACACTGACACTTCCCCGTCACGGCAACGGCCGGCACCCCACCGGGTGCCGACCGTTCTCGTTCGCACCGATAGTTCGCTCTTATGTCAAGTCGTGGTGATCGAATGGGCGCGGCATCTCGTGGAGTTCGTCAAGACGCTGACTTGCCGAGACCGTAGGTGTACTCGCCGGAGTCCCAATTGACGGTGGAGTTGAAGAAGTACCCCGACTGGGTTCCGTCCGCGTTGTCCGTGTTCGCAGCGAAACAGTCGAACGAGGTAGTGGTGTCGGTCAAGTCATCCGTGGAGCCGCTGACTGGATTGCAGGACACGGAAAGGATGGGACCGTCGAGCAGACCCTTCGTCACGTTCTCCTCCGCCATCGTCTTCACCGACGCCTCGACCTCTTTCACCGTTTCGGCGCGGGAAGAGCGCTCCGCCTCGTCGGCCTCTTCCTGCGCTGCTCGTTGCGCCTCACGCTGCTCAGCACGAGTCCGGGCGGCCGCTTCCTTCTTCTGCTCCGCCTTCTCCGCCGCAGCTGCAACCTGCCGCGCGTGAACCACCGCTACCGCCGTACCCCCGCCACCAACGATGACGACCACCGCGAGGATGACGAGCGCCAGCACCAAGGGGCGACGCCGCGGCCGTGGCTTGCGCCGTCCTCGGGAAGGTTCGAGAGCATCCTCCGCCCCTACGTCACCATCGCTTTGCGCAGCCGCGCTGTCCGTCCGCCGAGGGCGGGTGAGGCCAGTCCACTGGTCACCGTCCCAGAGCATCTCGCGTTCCGGGTCTGAGGGATCCGGGAACCAACCAACAGGCAAACTCATGTGGACAGAATCTCACCTCTTGCTGGCTACTCGGTAGCACCAAGACAGGGGTCCGGGACACTGCGTCGAGCCCCGGCCACGTCTCAGCCCCGCAGCGCCGGGAGCAGCGCCATGATCCTGATGTCCCTCAGTCTTCGGCTGACGCGACGGATCCCACGTACGACATCGATCCACCGCTCGGAGGCGTTGGTGTGAAGATGTCAGCCGCAAGCTCGCTCGTGCGGAACTCTTCCGCGGCGGGTTCCACGGTGTACTCGACCACCTCGACTGCATGGCTCTTGAGGGCATCGAGCACTTCGGCCGGCGTGACGTAGAAGAATTCGCGTCGGAGGTTGACCTTGTTCACCCGCTGGTTCGCGAACGTCTGGTGCAGCATCGTTTCCACTCCGACGGCGTCGTCGGCGAAGAACAACGCGTGTACGTCGAAGCGGAACGGCACTGACGCGTCGCCGAGTTCGATGACGCGGTCCATTGGCTTCAGGCGTCTCGTCATGCCGATCTTCACCATGCGTTCCCCGAACGCTCCGACGTTGGAGATCACGTACACGTAGCCCGCTCGCACATTTGCTGCTCGATAGTCGACATCGGAGATGGCGCGGTCGACGTCCTCGAGCCGCGCTTGGACGCGAGCGGCACCTTCCGCGTCGCCGTTTGCCTGCAAGGCCGCGAGGGTGGAGAGGTAGTGCTGACGTTCTTTCTCGAGTCGGTCGTGCTCGGCTTGCAGTTCAGCGGCGGCGCGCTGCTGCTCGCGGAGTTCTGCTCGGCGTTCTCGCTCGCGCTCCTTTTCCGCCTGCACCGTCTGGAGGTGCTCGTTGGCGAGGGCGATCTCCTCAAGCCGCATCTGGTGGTAGCTCGGTTCAATGCGAAGATCGATCATGGTGCCGCTTTTCGCGATCTGCTCCGCAGCCTTGCTGAGCCGCGTCTGTGCGACGTGCAAGTTGCCAGCTCGCGTAGCCTTGATGGCGTTCTCCGCTTCTGCGTTGTAGGCACGCAGCAGCACCTTCGCCATGTCCGTCATGAACTTCCGGCCCTGCGCTTCGGAGTTGTTGAACGTGAACCGTGGCGCCGTGGTTACCGCGCGCTTGTCACGAACCGCGTTCTTGATGCGATAGCGCAGCGCTTCCAACTTCGACGCAAGCTCCGTTGATGACGCGGCCGGGTTCTCGAAGTCGAAGAGCCCGACCGCCTGGAGCTCAACTGCGGAGGTCAAGTCGACCAGCTCTGCTCTTCGGGCGCTGATCCCCCCGTTGATCTCGTCGCGCGTCGCGCGTGCATCCTCGGCTTGTTGTTCAGCGGCACGAACGCGGTCCTCGGCGGTCCGAATCGCTTGCTCTCCCTTGAACCGCTCGGCCGCCTGCTCAGCGGCGAACCGTTCGCGTGCATCGGCCTGTTCCTTTGCCCAGAGTTCGCGAGCTGCCGCTTGCTCAGCCTCAAAGTCCACTCGAAGGGTGGCGAGCTGCTGCTCTTGCTCGGCCCGGTACGCATCGACATCGTCGAAAGCGCGCATGTTGTAGCGGGCAACGACCGCTTCACCCGCCTCGATCCGTGCCTGCGCGGCACGTAGCCGCTCGCGCGCCTCCCGCTTCGACAACTTCTCGACCGGCTTCTCCTGCACCGCAGAAACGGCCGTACGCGGCGACTGCTCCGCCGCTCGGGCAGCACGACGCGTTTGCGGAGCGGCCACCCCGCGGGCGTCCGAAGGCGGGCCTTCGTGGCCAGCTGGCGCCGACTTCTTGAGCTGCACATGCTCGGTCCACCTCTGGCCATCCCAGTAGCGGACGAACCGCGGATCCTTATCGTCGTACCAACCGGCAGGCGCTGCTGACATTGCTTCAGCTTACGGAACAAAGCGCCAATCGACACCCCCCGGTCCGGGTGCCCCATCCGCCACGGAGGGTGAAGCCGGGTCAACGGACGCCGGCACTGCGCTCTTATGTCAAATTCGCGAGGTCCAGAGACTCAGAGAGCCTAGTGCGTTTAATGAACGCCCTCAGTTGCGCTCAATTTCATCATCATCTTCAGTGACCACAACACCAGTTCCTTTGAAGCTTCCCGAAAGCTCATTGGGAACCTTATTCACAACAATGTAAGCATTATAGAGGCGCGGCAGAGATATCAACAGGAGGAGTGCAACCCAGGAACATGCTCCGATGATCAGGGCGGCAGCCCATCCAAGCAGTACGTCCCCACGTTGAGCATTCATTGCGACGACGATCAGAATCACCGTACTAATAGATGCAAAGGCGCCCATCAACAGATGCGTCGCCGCCTCGTCAATCATGTTGCGATCAGGTCGCTCCGTATCCTCATTATCACCTTGGCGGTCGGAGAGTTTGCCGCGTAATGTCGACATATGCGTAAAAGATGTCAAAAAGGCGCCCGCGAGAAGAGCCAGGGCAGTCAGGATAGTAGCGGGTGACTCTAGTCTCGCGTTTTGGGTAACCGAGGAGGCGACACCAACAGCAATTGGCAAACCATACAGCGCGATAATTGCTCCCCACGCGATACGCCTCGATGACTGACCCCGATCACGTAGTGCTTTGAAATGTCCACGAATTAAGCTCAAGAAGCTGAATCGCTGCATCACTCGCCCTAAATCGAAAGCTGGATCCCTAATGTGGGCTGAAGGCGCTGGAGACGCTCCTCGGCCGCGTTGCGAATTTCTGATGGCGTAGGAGGAAGCCCAACCTTGACGGGGTAGGTAAAGATATCCCGGACAGAATCAGGCCTAATCGTCTGAGTCTTCCCGTCCCCTTGGTCGTAAGTAACCGCACCATCATCAAAATCATCCGCACTGACCTGCACGCCGATCAGGCTTGATACTTGTTCCGTGGGTTTTCCACTGGGCGCGGCATCGGCTCCCTTCTCTGGCGTCATCCCCACCCACCCAAGAACCATAGACTTGACGGCCGACAACTTGCCGACGGGGAGTCCGTTACGACGGAGCGTGATCACCTCTCCACCTCTGGTCTGACCGGGCTTGAGGATGCGTTTCTCCAGCTGAAGGCCCGCTCCATTGCCCTGTCGGAGGACTTCCTCCAGGCGCCCCGTATCTGACACCTGGTGCGGCTTGAGCCGCCACCAGCCTTGACGGTCAGCCTCCGGCCGCTCCGCGTCCGTATCCCGCATGTGGAGACACAGCGCCTTCAACAGATAAGTGCTAGGGCAGCTTGCACCACGAGCCTCACACATCAAAACGGCACGGTTGCCCGATTTGGGGAGATATATCGATGCTCGGTACGGATTGGTAGACGCCTTACTGTCGAGCGCCGCGTCCTCGCTTCGATCCTTAGCAATCGCGAGATCATGAGAACCCACGCGTCCGTATCGAAACTCAATATCTATTCGATCCTGCGAGGTAGCGTCGATGTGCTCGATTCGTAGGGCCGGAGCCAGCGCCACGTCAGCTTGCCGCTCCCGAGTCCTGTACGCGAAGTCATCGATCCGTGTCACGTCATATATCGACGGAGAAAGCTCGCGCAGTGACGCGAGCACGTTGTTACCCTTGGGCTGGAGGGTGTCGGTTCGAAAATCCTTTTCCGTGCGAGCGTTTCCGTAGAACAACGTCAACTGGTGAAGTTGGAATCCGAATTGCATTTTGTGCGCCACTGAGCGCCCCTCATCTCTCACGGGGCAGTCTAGACGAAAGTGGCCGGCTCGAGTCGGAACGGATCGCCGAGTGGAGCCAGAAGTGACAGGGGCCGCGGTGAAGAGGACTGTGGTCATGGGTACACCCCATCGCCACACCTTCGTAGGAAACGCGTTCCGTGGATCTGGTGTGTAGTAACAGGCCTCCGCGGCATATGTGTGCGCGGGTCTAGAGCTGATGCGACAGGGCGCAGACCACCCGTCGCGGTCCGGCGTACGTGGATGCCCCGGCAGCGAGCTAGTCGTTGCTATCCGGTGGTAGCTCCTGCTTGGACTTGCTGGCTGCTTGCTCGAGTTCCGTGTCGACGCCCGTGCTTCCCCCCAGACGGCCGCGAGTCGAGCGAGGGCTGCGTCGACCGCCGCATCCGTAGTGCCGAACTCGGAGTATGCCTCCTGCAACGACAGTCCTTCGAACCGTGACGGCCGCCGCGCGACCGCAACGACTACTTCCGCGGCCGGGCCGTCGGCTGCGGCTACAGCGCGTCGGGCGGGGATGATGCTCGTCATGGAACGACCCGACAGGCTCACGCCGGTGCGCGCCCATCCGTGGACGTCTAACGGCAACAGCAGCTGCTCTGCCAGGCGCCACTCCCCCAGCACCGGCTGCTCACAGTCATGCCGGTCGAGGTTTCCTTTCGTCGGGTCAAGCAGGCGGATGACGTCGCCGCGGAATCCGGTCCAGACCGGTCCGACGATGCGCAGCCATCGAGTCACCGCGCAGGCAGCGCAGGACACCGCGTCATCGGTTGAGGGTACGACGTGGCCACGGATCCGGACGATGCTCGTCACCGCGACGTCGGCGGGTGCGATGGTGCGGGCTTCTTCGCGGGTGAGGTGCAGGGTACCGAGGAGGACGGCGAGGAACGCGTCGCGGCGGCCTCGGAGCCCGATCGGATACCTGTACTTCGGGATCGCCGCGAGCACCTGGCCGACGGCCGTCTGGTCGGGGGCTTCTGATCGCGGCCACACCCTGGCCTCCACCGTGGGTATGGGGTCCGGGAGGCCAGCTTCGAGGTGGTGTGCACGAATCGCGTGCCGACAGAGCCGCTGCGTCGACGCGCTGCCGGGGAACAGCTTCAGGAACTGCTCAATCGTTGCTGCCGTAGCCGGGAGCGAATCGCGTCCGGACGCGGTGCACCATGCGACGAACCGACCCCAGTGCGCCTCAAGCAGAGTCCTACTGTCGGGGCCGAGTTTGGGGTCGGGTTTGGGGGAGGTTTGGGGGGTCACAAGCGCATCCGGGTGACGGCGTTGCGGATCAGGGGGGCGTATTCGCGGTCGTAGATCTGGAGGGTGGCGGCGTTGGTGTGGTGGGTCTGATTCATAATCTCCACGTCCGTCGCACCGGCATTGCGGGCTTCGGTGACGAACCCGGCACGGAGCGAGTGCCCCGACCAGCCGTTCTCCCCGAGCCCGGCCGCCTGCGCGCGGCGGGCGACGGCCTTCCCGACCGTGGTGGGGCTGATGCCGGTGGTCCGGTACAGGCCCCACTTGGACACGGCGCGGAAGAACGGCATCGACGGCGGCAACCGATCGGCGCCGAGCCCGTCGGCACAGACGTGCACGGCGAGACTCGCGCCGGTGAGCGCTGCGAAGAGGCCCGCTTCGCCGCTGGCGTCCTGTGCGAGCATCAGCCGGGAGAGCCGCACATACGCGCAGGGGGCGCAGGTGACCGGGTTCGCGCCCTGCCGCAGCACTTTGATCCGGCCGGCGCCGTCCTGGTCGGTCTTCGACTTCCGCACGCGGGCGTAGACGCCTTCGCCGTCGACGAGGCGGAGGTCCGCGACGGTGAGGGCGGTGAGCTCGGACTCGCGGAACGCGCCGACGAACCCGAACAGCAGCAACGCCTGATCGCGGGTTCCGAGCGCGCCGGTCTGGAGGTCGGCGACGTCGATCTTCAACAGCGCCGTCTGCAGCGCCTTCAACGTCATCGGCTTCGCCCGCCTGACCGGCACCGACCGGGTGCGACGGATTCCCTTCAGGACATCGCGGACAATCGGGGTAGTGCCTGGCGGGGTGTGGCCGCGGCGAGCGTGCTCCCAATCGATCGCGGCCACATACCGGCTGATCGTCGCCGGCGCGTACCGCTGCCCACCATCAGGCAAGACCGCGTTGGCCTTATCCGCGAGGAACGCCGCAACCTCGGTCGGGTCGACCGGCGCCGTGATGACCTGCTCAAGCTCGTGCGGTTCCGAGATCTCATGGTCGAGGAACCCAGCACGCCACCGCGCGAACTGCCGCAAATCCGACCGGTACGCCCGCACCGTATTCACCGACAGAGACGCCTCCGCGAACACCTGCGGTGACGCACCCACCGGCACCGTCACCGCAGCTGACCCGGCAGGGGCGCCGTCACCGGCGGCGCTTCGGAGTCGGGCGAACGCGGTCCGGGAGTGTTCCGCGGCAGCACGCTGCTCCGCCGTCAGCGCCCGTCTGCTGACGGTGGCTGCCGAGGTCACGGACTGCTCTTCGGGCACGTCAGGCGAGGCCGAGCTGCTGCAGGATGCCGAGCTGGTCGGTACTACCCCACCGCTCGGATGCGCGGCCGTCGCGGAAGCCGATGACCTGCACGTTGCGGATACCGGTGAACCGGCGCCCCGTCGGGGCGTGCCCCATCCACTCCCCCGTGTGCGTACCGGCGAGGGTGGAGATCGTGATCACCTTCGTCGGTGTCGCGATCGTCTCGATGTCCTCCCGCTCGACGTCGGTGAACGCCTTCCCGAACTGCTCCCAGAACCACGCGATCCCGGACCCGTCCTCGGGTTCCCCTTCGGCAGCGTCGTGATCGGTGAAATCGGGCGTGAACCGCGCCTCGAGCGGCAGGTCCTGCTGCCGCATCCGGTCCCGAGCCTCGAGCGTCGGACCGCCATCCGCTGTCACCTCAACTGCCATCGGAGCCTCCTCATCGTGTGGCTCGAGCCTACGCTCAGTCATCGGGTCAGTTCCGATAATAGTTCTTCTCGGAACAAGTCGGCGGGCATGGAAGCGAATATAGCGGCCGCGCTGATCGCTTATCGAGCGCTGAGCCGTCTCTCCCCTTCGACCCCGTAGCACCGGTCCCTCGGGGTCCGTCTCACGGCTGGTCCTCCACCGGCGTGACCCGCACGGTAACGGAGTCGATCACGGTGCCGGCCGGGATGCTGCCGATCTGCCGGGTCTGGATGCTTCGCTCGCCGATGTAGGTTCCGTCGGCCGGGTCGATGATGACGTCGTGTTGCTCAGTCCCGCTCCAGTGCGGGAGGCCGATCGCGGTGCCGCGCTGGCCGTCGAGCGAGACCTGTTCCGCGGTGACGACGACGTCGGGCAGGGTCGCCAGCGCCTCGTACATCGCCGCACGGAGGTCCGCGGGCACGAGCCCGGTGCGGAGCAGGCCACTGATCGTGTCGAAGACGTGCAGCTCGTCGGTCGTTCCTGCCGCCCGGGGAGCGGCCTCGATGCGTCGGACGAGGGCGTGCGGGTCACGAGGCAGGTCCGCGATGTCGGACGCCCCGAGCGTGCCGGTCTGCTCACCGCCGAGCTCACCGACCGCGAAGTCACCGCCGACGCCCCGCTCCCACACCGGAGCGGACGGCTTCCCCGCGCCGTCGTCGGACGCGGCCTGACGTGCCGCGGTGCCCCCGAAGACCTTCGTCGCCGCTCCGGAGCGGATCTCGCGGACCCAGGTCCCGGAAACGTCGGCCGGCACCCAGGTGGTGGTCGTCGTCGGCTCCAGGTAGCCCTCGTCGTAGTGCTCGCCATCGGACGTCGTGGAGACCATCGACAGTTCCGACTCCACCACCTTCGTGAACGCGCCGGCCGGCGTCCGGTCGGCGGCCGCGGCGGCGGCCGCCTCGTGCAGCGTCGCCGCTGCGGCCGATCCCGGCGATCCCCAGTGCGTCACTCCGACACCCGTGGCGACCAACCCGCCTGCCACGACCACCGCTGCTCCGGCCAGCAGGACAGGTCGCGAACGACGCAGCCACCGGACGGGAGGCGCGGTACGGGCCGGTGCGGCGCCTCCCGTCCGGACGGTGGTCGCCACGGCGGCCGTGTCGAAGCGGAGGCGAGCGCGGTCGAGTGACGCGTCGACCGCCTCGGGCGGCAGGTCGCGTCGCAGCAGGCGGAGCGTGGTGAATTCGTCGTCAGACATGGAGTGGTCCGTTCAGGGAGTCAGTGGTGCCGGGCACGGCGCGGAGGGCAGTTCGGGCCCGGTTCAGCCGGGAGCGGACGGTGCCGACGGGGACGCCGGTCGCCTCCGCGATCTGCTCGTAGGTGAGTTCCGCCCAAGCGTGCAGCAGGACCGTCTCGCGGACCGCCGGACGCATCCGGTCGAGTTCACGCATGACGGTCTGCACGGCACGCTCCGAGTCGAGACGGTCGCCGGCGTCGTCGTCGAGCCGCTCGGACACGGCGACACGGGACAAGGCACGGTCCGCCCGGCGCTGGGAGCGCCAGTGCCGACGGAGCAGGTTCGACGCGATGCCGAACAACCACGGCAGCGCGTCCTGCCGGTCCGGGTCGAACGACTCCCATCGGACGAGCGCGGTCACGAACGTCTCGCCGAGGATGTCCTCGGCACTCTGCAGGTCGGTCCGGCGCGCGAGGTACAGGAGGATGCGCCGGCCGTGCTCGTCGAACTGGCGACCGAGCTCGGCTGCGGCTCCTGGAGGGGGATGACTACTGGGCACGACTGGTATTGCCCGATCCTCCCGGAAGAGTTCCATCCTCGCCGAAACATGCCGCGTCGCTGTTGCGCGCGAGCAAACTCGAGCCTCAAGCGCGTCTCAGTGGCCGGGAGCCAGTGCACTATGGGGTAATGATGCGTAGGTATCGGCTCTGGATCGCGTGGATCACTGGCTCACTCACGGTGGCCCTGATCGTTCTGACGATCCTGGCAGCGGTCACGAAATTCACGCCTTGGCTGCCGCTGCTGGCGGCGACCCTCGCCGCCGCTGTTGCGGGAGCGATTCTGATCGCATGGGGACCGCGAGTTGCTCGACAGCAGGAGCGCGAGCGTCGTGCGCATCAGAACCAGCCTGTCCGTTAGCCGATCGTCAACCGGACGGCACCTCTGTCGCCAACTGCTCGCCATGCCCCACCCACGTCTGAAACGGCACGACCGATCGATAGGGGCAGCGATGCTGAATCTGCGGTTCCTTGCGCCGGTGGTACTGGTTATCGTCGCCGTGCTCGTCTTCCTCGCGGCCCGCGGGAGCATGGGCTGAAACCCCCTGCCGGATCAGCAGGACGCGCGACGTCGAGTTCGAGCCGAGCGCCGCTCCCGCGACCGATAGCCGGTCGTCAACCGGACCCAGCGAGCCAAGTTCGTCTTCCGCCTTTGGTGATGGGAAGCTGGTAAATGTCGCCCGGCCCGAGCTGCTGTGGGCCGAACCCCTCCGAAAGCGATCACTGATGACCATCCCCGCAACGACCCTCACACAGCTCGTCGATGCATACCTCGCAGCTCTCGGATCAGCCGACGTAGACGCGGTGCTCGCCCTGTTCACGCCGGACGCGATTGTGAGCTCACCGCTTTACGGGGAGCAGCCCGCCCGCGACTTCTACCCGACATTGTTCGCCGACACGGCCGCATCCGTCCTCACGCTCCGCCGAACCTTGGTCAGCACAGACGACTCGGCTCCGACTGTTGCGTTCTGGTTCGACTTCGATTGGACGCTCTCGGACGGCACCCCCGCACCGTTCTCCGTGGTTGACGTCGCCGAGCTAGACCTGGAAGCCCGGATTCAACACCTGCACATCGTGTACGACACCGATCCCATTCGAACTGCTTGGGAAGCCCAACAGGCCGGCGGTAACCCCCGTTCATGAAGCAGCGAGCGACTACCCGATCATCACGAGCACTGCGTACGGGTTCGTCAGGAAAGTGTCGTCCCGCGTCGGGACTACATCCACGACGCCAGCTCGCTGGGTGACCCACCAGGCGGCCAACAACACGAGCGCGCCGGCAGGGGGGCTGAACACGAGCAACCGTTTCCTCATGGGATCACGGTACGGCGGCACGAAGCGTCGCAACGGCCGATGGCACGCCGTTCCGCCTAAAGGAGGACTCGTTCTTTGGGCGGATCGCGCCGAACTTCCGCCCTCCGTCCGATGAACGATCGGTTGACGAGACAGCCCCTCTGCGCCATGTTCGTGGGATGCCTGAGTGGAACGGTCTTCAGATCCCGGTGACTGATCTCCGTCTCGTGTTCGATCGGATCCTTCAGCACGTCGAACATGCGAACGGGGAGTCGGTCGTGCTGCGTGAGGACTACTTCTACTCGTTGCCCGCTCCGGGCCTCTACGACGTGTCGAGCAATCCACCCGAGGCCACGATCGGGCAGCTGAGCGAGTCGTGGGACAACCTGACGACGGCGCCGGCCGCCGATCGGACGTTGAACTGGGAACTCGTTTGGCTGGGCGACGTCCTACGAGCCATCGGGCATCTTCTGCCCGAGGGCGAGCAGCGTTCGGCAGACCGGTAGCCGATCCCTCAGCGGGCCAATCGGACTGTGGTCTCGATGGGCCCGAAGCTCGACGTGGTTCCGTCGGCGGCGAATCCGTTCCGCCGGTAGAACGAGTGCGCGCGAGGGTTGTCGGCAGCAACCCAAAGAGATGCTGGCCGCGGGCCGAGCGCTGCGTTCAAGAGCGCCTGCCCGGCGCCTCCGCCATGAGCGCGCGAGAGCACGTACAGCATCGTGAGTTCCTCTGGACGGACCGCGTCAGACCCGGGTGTCTCCTGCGTCGCGGCGAACCCGATGACGCCCGACTCGTCCTCGGCGACAAAGGTCGCGAAGGCGCCTTGCTCCAGGTTCGTTCTCCACATGTCGATGCGCCGATCGACGTCGAACCAAGGATCAGTATCGGGATTCACCACGAACCGCCCGTACGTCTCTCGCCATGAGGTGGCGTGGACGGCAGCAATGCCTTTGACGTCGACAACCTCTGCCGGCCGAATGACGATCGAGCGAGGATTGTGGCCGTCCATCCCTCGACCGTAGCGATGACGCCGGCACTCGTCGATAGCAGCCCGGGTGTCCCGTAAGCCGATCGGTCACCGAACGCGCGCCGTGGTTAGCGTGTGACCGTGCTCCCTCTCTCAGTCGCGCTGCCCCCAGGGGGCGGAGGCTCCCTCCCCGTCTGGATTTGGATCCCGATCGTCGCGGTCGTGATCGTCGCAGCGGTCGTCCTGTTCCTCCGGAGAAGCCGCTGATGACGTCTCGATAGCCGGTCTTGGGTTCAGCCGGTCGTTGCAACACCACCGTGAATCGGAGCGTTGCGGATGGGATCGAGGCTGGAACACCGTGCGCGGGAAGCGCGGTTCTGGGAGCTATTGAGACAAGGTCTCGGGCGGACGGCGGCCTGTGATGCTGTCGGCGTGGACCGACGTCAGGGATACCGCTGGGTCAAAGCAGCCGGCGGACGGAATCCGTTCGCCCACAAGCCCCGCTCCGACAGGTACCTGAGTCAGGAAGAGCGGCTGCAGATCGCGGACCTGCGCCTCAGCGGCGCCGGCGTGCGCGCGATCGCGAAAGCCCTCGGCCGGGCACCATCGACGATCAGTCGCGAGCTCAGCAGGAACGCTGCAGCTGGCGGGTACTACAGGCCGTACTCGGCGGAGAAGCAGTGCCGTGTTCGAGCGCGGCGCCCGAAGCCCCGGAAGCTTGACCGGGTCGAGCTTGCGCTGCAGGTCGAGTTGCGGTTGGTGCGGAACTGGTCCCCGGAGCAGATCCGTGATGACCTGGCCAGGACGTTCCCGAACCGGTCGGAGATGCACGTGTCGCACGAGACGATCTACCAGTCCCTGTTCGTCCAGGGCCGCGGGCACCTGCGCGCTGACCTGCACAAACACCTCCGCACCGGCCGCGCGATCCGTCGGCACCGGGGCGAGCCGCGGCGGGCGTCGTGGTCGAAGATCCGCGACATGATCCTGATCAGCGAACGCCCCGCCGAGGCCGACGACCGGGCCGTCCCCGGCCACTGGGAAGGGGACCTGATCGTCGGGATCAACGCCAGGAGCGCGATCGGCACCTTGGTCGAACGCACCACCCGATACGTGATGCTGCTGCACCTCCCCAACGGACACAGCGCCGATGCGGTCCGCGACGCGATGATCCCCACGATCCAGACGCTGCCTGGGCATCTGCGTCGGTCGTTGACGTGGGATCAGGGCACCGAGCTTGCCCGGCACAAAGACATCACCCTCGCCACGGACCTCGCGATCTACTTCTGCGACCCGCACAAGCCCTGGCAGCGCGGCTCGAACGAGAACACCAACGGCCTGCTCCGGCAGTACTTCCCCAAGTCCACCGACCTCGCCATTCACAGCCCGGAACGGCTCCGCGAAGTCGCTGCCGAACTCAACGGACGACCCCGCAAGACCCTCGGCTATCGCACCCCGGCAGAAGCGTTCGAGCAGCTACTCTCGGACCCGAAACAACCACCCGTTGCGACGACCCCTTGAAACCGCCGGTCGTTCAGCGGACGCGCCCTCCTGTCCCGCGCGCACAGCAGCAGCCGTGTCGCACATACCCCGTCCGGATTGAATCTCGCTGAGGGCCCGCCATACGACCGCGTCAGCCACAACGCCCGCGAACGCAGAACGCCCCGCCAGCCGAAGCCAGCAGGGCGTCCCCACGAGTCAGACGAGGGTCAGAAGTCCCAGTCCTCGTCCTCCGTCACGACGGCCTTGCCGATGACGTACGAGGAGCCCGACCCCGAGAAGAAGTCGTGGTTCTCGTCCGCGTTCGGGGACAGCGCCGACAGGATCGCCGGGTTCACCTCGGTGAGCTCCTTCGGGAACATCGGCTCGTACCCGAGGTTCATCAGTGCCTTGTTCGCGTTGTAGTGCAGGAACTTCTTGACGTCCTCGCTCAGCCCGACCTCGTCGTAGAGGTCCTGCGTGTACTGCGTCTCGTTCTCGTACAGCTCGAACAGGAGCGAGAACGTGTAGTCCTTGAGCTCCTGACGCTCGGCCTCGGTGACCTGCTCGAGGCCCTTCTGGTACTTGTAGCCGATGTAGTACCCGTGGACGGCCTCGTCGCGGATGATGAGGCGGATGAGGTCGGCGGTGTTGGTCAGCTTCGCCCGCGACGACCAGTGCATCGGCAGGTAGAAGCCGGAGTAGAACAGGAACGACTCGAGCAGCGTCGAAGCGACCTTGCGCTTCAGCGGCGATTCGCCCTGGTAGTAGTCCATGACGATCTGGGCCTTCTTCTGCAGGTTCGGGTTCTCCTCGGACCAGCGGAAGGCCTCGTCGATCTCGGGCGTCGACGCGAGGGTCGAGAAGATCGACGAGTAGCTCTTGGCGTGCACCGACTCCATGAACGCGATGTTCGTGTAGACGGCTTCCTCGTGCGGGGTGATCGCGTCGGGGATGAGCGATACGGCGCCGACGGTGCCCTGGATGGTGTCCAGGAGCGTCAGACCGGTGAAGACACGCATGGTCATCGTCTGCTCGGCCGGCGTCAGGGTGTTCCACGACTGGACGTCGTTCGACAGCGGCACCTTCTCCGGCAGCCAGAAGTTGTTGACGAGGCGGTTCCAGACCTCCACGTCCTTGTCGTCCTGGATGCGGTTCCAGTTGATCGCCTGGACCCGATCAATGAGCTTCAGCTTCTCGACCAACGCACGTTCCTGTTCAAGAGATGGTGACTAGATATCGGACTGGAGGCGCGGTGCGGGCTGGCACCGCGCCTCCAGGATGTGGGCAGTCGCGTGAGCGACCAGCCGCTACAGCATGCAGCTGACGCAGCCCTCGACCTCGGTGCCCTCGAGCGCGAGCTGGCGCAGACGGATGTAGTAGATCGTCTTGATGCCCTTGCGCCATGCGTAGATCTGGGCCTTGTTGATGTCACGCGTGGTCGCGGTGTCCTTGAAGAACAGCGTGAGCGACAGACCCTGGTCGACGTGCTGCGTGGCAGCGGCGTAGGTGTCGATGATCTTCTCGGCGCCGATCTCGTACGCGTCCTGGTAGTAGTCCAGGTTGTCGTTCGTCATGAACGGCGCCGGGTAGTAGACGCGACCGAGCTTGCCTTCCTTGCGGATCTCGATCTTCGACGCGATCGGGTGGATCGACGACGTCGAGTGGTTGATGTACGAGATCGAACCGGTCGGCGGGACGGCCTGCAGGTTCTGGTTGTAGATGCCGTGCTCCTGGACGGACGCCTTCAGCGCCTTCCAGTCGTCCTGCGTCGGGATGGCGATCCCGGCGTTGTCGAACAGCGAGGCGACACGGGCGGTCGCCGGCGTCCACGCCTGGTCGGTGTACTTGTCGAAGAACTCACCCGACGCGTACTTCGAGTCGCGGAAGCCGTCGAAGGTCTCCCCCGTCTCGATGGCGATGTTGTTCGAGGCGCGCAGGGCGTGGAACAGCACCGTGTAGAAGTAGATGTTCGTGAAGTCGATGCCCTCTTCGGAGCCGTAGTACACGCGCTCACGAGCGAGGTACCCGTGCAGGTTCATCTGGCCGAGGCCGATGGCGTGCGACTTGTCGTTGCCGTCCTCGACGGAACGGACCGACGAGATGTGCGACATCTGCGACACCGAGGTGAGGCCCCGGATCGCGGTCTCGATGGTCTTGCCGAAGTCCGGCGAGTCCATCGTCAGCGCGATGTTCAGCGAGCCGAGGTTGCAGGAGATGTCCTTGCCGATCTCCTTGTACGAGAGGTCCTCGTTGAAGGTGGTCGGGGTGTTGACCTGCAGGATCTCCGAGCACAGGTTGGACATGTTGATCCGACCCTTGATCGGGTTGGCTTTGTTCACCGTGTCCTCGAACACGATGTACGGGTAGCCCGACTCGAACTGGATCTCGGCGATGGTCGTGAAGAAGTCACGCGCCTTGATCTTCGTCTTCTTGATGCGCGAGTCGTCGACCATCGCGCGGTAGTTCTCGGAGATCGGGACGTCGCCGAACGGCATGCCGTAGACCTTCTCGACGTCGTACGGCGAGAAGAGGTACATGTCCTCGTTGTTCTTCGCGAGCTCGAACGTGATGTCCGGCACGACGACACCGAGCGACAGCGTCTTGATGCGGATCTTCTCGTCGGCGTTCTCACGCTTGGTGTCGAGGAACTTCATGATGTCCGGGTGGTGCGCCGACAGGTAGACGGCACCGGCACCCTGACGCGCGCCGAGCTGGTTCGCGTAGGAGAACGAGTCTTCCAGCAGCTTCATCACGGGGATGATGCCCGACGACTGGTTCTCGATCTGCTTGATCGGGGCGCCGGCCTCGCGGATGTTGGAGAGCAGCAGGGCCACGCCGCCGCCGCGCTTCGAGAGCTGCAGCGAGGAGTTGATGCCGCGCGAGATCGACTCCATGTTGTCCTCGATGCGGAGGAGGAAGCAGGAGACGAGCTCGCCGCGCTGGGCCTTCGCGGTGTTGAGGAACGTCGGGGTCGCGGGCTGGAAGCGGCCGGCGATGATCTCTTCCACGAGGTCGATCGCGAGCTGCTCGTTGCCCTGCGCAAGGCCGAGGGCGGTCATCACGACGCGGTCCTCGAAGCGCTCGAGGTAGCGCTTGCCGTCGAACGTCTTGAGCGTGTAGCTCGTGTAGTACTTGAACGCGCCGAGGAACGTCTGGAACCGGAACTTCTTCGAGTACGCCAGGTCGTTGAGCTTCTGGATGAACTCGAGCGAGTACTGGTCGATCGTCTCGCGCTCGTAGTACTCGTTCTCGACCAGGTAGTCGAGCCGCTCCTTCAGGTTGTGGAAGAAGACGGTGTTCTGGTTGACGTGCTGCAGGAAGAACTGCTTGGCAGCCTCACGGTCCTTGTCGAACTGGATGTTCCCGTTCGCGTCGTAGAGGTTGAGCATCGCGTTGAGGGAGTGGTAGTCCATCCCCGTCTGCGGCGACGTCAGATCGACGTCTGCAACTGCTGCGTCCAAAATGCTTCCAATCCAGTGGTGACTGCGTGCACGTCGTCTGGCGTGCCGAAGAGCTCGAAACGGTAGAGGACGGGGACGCCGCACTTCTGCGCGATGACGTCCCCCGCGAGGCCGTAGGCCTCGCCGAAGTTCGTGTTGCCGCCGACGACCACACCGCGGATCAAGGAGCGGTTGCGTTCGTCGTTGAGGAACTTGATGACCTGCTTCGGGACAGCGCCCTGCCCGTTGCCGCCCCCGTAGGTCGGCAGCACGAGCACGTACGGCTGGTCCGCGTGGAGGAACGGGTCGCTCGGGTAGAGCGGGATCCGGTCTGCCGGCAGCCCCAGCTTCTCGATGAAGCGGGCCGTGTAGCCGGACACGCTCGAGAAGTAGACGAGGTTGCTCATGTGCGCTCCTTGGTCAGAGGTGCGGACAGCGGATCAGGGGCGGCCTGGCGGAGGCGGGTGGTGCCTCCAGGCCGGGTGAGTGCGGGCCCCTTCGGGCCCGCACCGCGGTCACGCGAGTTCGGCGCTGAGCGTCGCGATCTTGTCGGGACGGAAGCCCGACCAGTGGTCGTCGTCCGTGACGACGACCGGGGCCTGCAGGTAGCCGAGGCTCTTGACGTGCTCGAGGGCTGCCTCGTCCGTGGAGACGTCGTGCACCTCGTACTGGATGCCCTTGTTGTCGAGGGCTCGGTACGTCGCGGTGCACTGGACGCAGGACGGCTTGGTGTAGACGGTGACGGCCATGATCTCCCCTGGTTCTTGCTGGTGGTGTTCGTGCTGTGGAGGTGGTGCTGATGCCTGCTCGCAGTCGTGTCCGGGAAGGGCCGCTGCGATGGCTCCACACTACATCTAGTGGCTGGCCGCGGCACCGACCACAAGAGGAAGTGTTACAGCCGTGTAGTTCTCCACAACGCCCTCCACAGTCTGTGGATTCCCGAGAGGCCCGGGATTCCGCCATTCTCCGGCCGACCACCGACACTTCCCCACACCCGTGGACAGCGTCGATCCACATGTGTGGAATCAGCGCGTCGGCGTGTCGCGGAACCCGTCCTCGGACCCTGCACAGGACCCTGCACACGACGACTCCGTCCACACCTCCCCGACCGGGGGACACCGCCGTCCGTCCGGTCCGTACACTCGTCTCGTGAGCGCGTACGGCACCCTCCTGAAGACCCCCGGCGTCGGTCGTGTCATCGCTGCGCAGCTCACCGCGCGGTTCCCGTTCGGGATGCTCTCGCTCGCCTACCTGCTCCACGTCGAGCACGTCTTCGACTCGTACGGCGCGGCCGGCCTCGTCCTCGCGACGACGAGCATCGGCCAGGCGATCGCGGGCCCGCTCACGAGCCGGTGGATGGGCAGCTGGGGCATGCGCCCCGTGCTGGTCCTCACGAGCCTCGTCGCGCTCACGAGCATGGGCGTCGTCGCGTTCGTCACGATGCCGCTGTGGGGCTACGTCGTCGTCGGCTTCCTCGGTGGTCTGGCGGTCCCCCCGGTCCAGCCCGCGGTCCGCACGATCTACCCGAAGATGGTGACCTCGGCGCAGCTCACGCCCCTCTTCTCGCTCGACGCGAGCGCGCAGGAGCTCATCTGGGTGGCCGGGCCCGTGATCACGACGTTCGTCGCGACGCAGATCGGCACGGTCCAGGCGATCGTCGTCGCGATGGCCTTCCTCGTGATCGGCGGCGTGTGGTTCATCGCCTCCCCCGAGCTCGGCCGGGTGCGCATCCCGCGGTCGAAGCGCGCGTTCGGCGTCGTCATGCGCCGGCCCTCCGTCGTCGTCGCGACCCTGACCGGCCTCCTGCTCATCGGCGCTTGCGCCGCGGTCGAGGCGAGCGTCACGAGCGTCTTCGGCGAGGGCAGCCCGAACGCCGGCATCGTCCTCGCGGTGTTCGCGATCGGGTCGCTCATCGGCGGCCTGGCGCTCGGCCACCGCCCGATCTCGCGGAACACCCTCTGGACCCGGATGGCCATCGTCTTCGTCGGCCTCGCCCTCGCGGTCGGAGGGACGGACTTCTGGTGGCTGTGCCTCGCGCTCGTCATCGCCGGTGCCGGGATCGCCCCGGCACTGGCGGTCATGTTCGGCTCCGTCTCCGCGACCGTGAAGTTCTCGGACACGGCCGAGGCGTACGGCTGGATGGGCACCGGCCAGCTGATCGGCGCTGCGGGCGGCTCCGCCGTCGCCGGGTTCCTCATCGACCTGCACGGCGCGACCGGCGGGCTCATGGTCGGTGCCGCGATGGCCGCGGTCGGCGTGGTCGTGCCGCTCGTGACGAAGCGGTGGCTGCCCGACCTGCGCGGGCGCGACGCGAGCCCCCTCCCCGACACCGAGCCGGTGAACCTCCCCACCTGATCCGACCCGGGTCGGGGAACGCGCGCGTCGCGACGACACGCGAGTCGAACGTCGCGAGTCCCGTCGAGCACGTGGCGTGGACCCCGGCCTGGAGGCACGACACCCGCCCGCCACCATCGGCAGGATGGGTGCATGGTCACCTCCCTCCCCCTCCGCGACGGCCGGAGCATCCCCGCCGTCGGCTTCGGCGTCTACAAGGTCGACGACGCCGAGGCCGCCGTCGCCGTCCGCACGGCGCTCGACGCCGGGTACCGCCACGTCGACACGGCCGAGATGTACGGCAACGAGCGCGGCGTCGGAGAGGCGATCCGTGCCTCCCGGCTGGACCGCGACGACGTCTTCGTGACCACCAAGGTGTGGAACGACCACCAGGGTCGCGACGCGACCCTCCGTGCCTTCGACGCGAGCCTCGACCGGCTCGGACTGGACGCCGTCGACCTCTACCTCATCCACTGGCCGGCCGCCGCGAACGACCGGTACGTCGAGACCTGGCGCACCCTCGTCGAGCTGCGCGAGTCGGGGCGCGCGCGGAGCGTCGGGGTGTCGAACTTCCAGGTGCCGCACCTCGAGCGGATCATCGACGACACCGGCGAGGTGCCCGCCGTGAACCAGGTCGAGCGACACCCGTGGCTGCCCCAGCGCGAGCTGATGGCCTTCCACGCGGAGCACGACATCGTGACGGCGGCGTGGTCGCCGCTCGGCCGGGGACGCCTCGTGGACGAACCGGTGCTCACCGCGATCGCCGGGGCGCACGGCGTCAGCGTCGCCCAGGTGCTCGTCCGCTGGAACGTCCAGCAAGGGGTCGTCGTGCTGCCGAAGTCGGTGACGCCGGAGCGCATCCGGTCCAACATCGACGTGGACGGGTTCACGCTCTCCGAGGACGACCTCGCGGCCATCGCCGGCCTCGAGTCCGGGCAGCGGACGGGGTCGCACCCGGACAGCGTGGCGTAGGGGTCAGCTCTCGGGCAGGACGCCGCTGAACGCGAGGACCGCGACCCCGGTCCCGACCACGGCGAGGAAGATGCCGATGACACGGACGAACCGCGGCGTCAGCGGCTTGCCGTTCATGAGTTGATCGCCGCCGATCGACTGCGCCCAGCGGTTGAAGACGGCGATCGTGACCCCCCAGAGCGCCGCGACGACCGCTCCGATGCCGAACCACGTCGCCGCGGTCACTCGCCCCTCCGCCGAGCCAGCTGCTGGCGCAGGTTCCGGACGAACAGGACCTCCATCGCGACGGCGACCGCGGTCAGGACCACGGCGAAGGCGATGTTCAGCGCGCCCTGTCCACGGGAGAACCGGCATGCGGCGGACGCTACTCGCCGGTGCTGGCGGACCCGCCCGCGGAGCGACTCAAGCCGTCCGGTCCTCCTCGGACTGCCACGGCAGGTTCAGGTCGCCCGGCTCGGGCTCCACGTCGCCCGCGTCGTCCGCGCCGCCGGTGCCCGGAGCCGCGACCACGCGCGACGGGTCGATCCCGTCCGCCCGGAGGTCGGCGTCGTCGCGCTGCTCGGTCTGCGCGGCGACGGTCTCCCGCTCGCTCGACGGGCTGTACGAGGTGTCGGCCGCGCGCTGAGTGCGGTCGTCCAGCCCGTCCGCGCCCTCGTGGTGCGCGGCGTCGCGGAGCTCGTCGGTGCGGGCGCGGTCGTCGGAGTGCTCGGGGCCGGGGACGTCGGGGATGCTGTCGCTCATGCGCTGCACAGTAGGCCGCGCGCCTCCGGGCACGGTTCGGTCACGATGTCCGTCATCCGGTTCCCGCCGCACGAGGGTCAGGTCCCCGTCCCACTAGGGTCGGGGCGAGGGGGGACGACGTGGGACGCAGGACCAGGACCAGGACGATCGCGGTGCTCGGCGCGACGGCGGCCGCGGTGCTGGCGCTGAGCGGCTGCTCGCTGTTCGGCGGTGACGACGCCGTGCCCGTGCCGAACCGGACCGCTGCGGCGGCACCCGACGGATGGACGGACGGGACGGCCGAGCCGGTGCCGACGCCGACCCCGACGTCCGTGCTGCCGATCGGCACCGTCGCCGCGGAGACCGACGTCGTCTCGAAGTCGGGCGAGACGAGCCTGCACGTCCGCGTCGTGCAGCGCGCCGAGGGGGTGTTCGCCGCGGAGCTGTCGGACTACCGGACGACGAACCCGCAGCCCATGAGCATCGAGTTCCGACACCGCACGGCGCACTGGGGGGACGGGGACGGCGGGGCGGTCCGGGGCAGTGTGGCGTGGGACACCGGAGCCGGCCCGCCCGACTCCTACACGTTGGACGCCGGCCCACGACCGGACTACCTCGCGAGCGTCGTCCTCGTCCCGGTCGCCGGGGTCGACCCGTCGGAGGGGTTCGCCACGGAGCGTCCGTGGATCGGGTCGGTGCTCGCGGTCGGGGCGCTGGACTGGAACATCCCCAACCCGTACCCGCACCTCCGGGTGACCGTCGGCGATGCCGGCCCGGGTGCCTACGGGACGGTGCAGGACGTCGACGGCACGCCCACCTGGTACCGGGTGTCCCACGGGGACGAGCTCATCACCGTGTCGAAGCGGTTCGGCGTGACACCGGAGCAGTTCGAGTGGATGAACCCCTACCTCGAGCTCACCGATGACCGGTGGCTCGCCGAGAACGACGTCCTCAACGTCTCCCCCGCGAACCGCTGACGTCTCCGGCCTCCGTTACGGTGGTCCAGCACCCGCACCACCTGGAGGTCCCATCGTGACGATCGTCGCCGCCGCAGACGGCTCCGCCCTCGGCAACCCCGGCCCCGCCGGCTGGGCCTGGTACGTCGACGACGACCGCTGGGCGGCGGGTGGCTGGCCGAAGGCGACGAACAACCAGGGCGAACTGACCGCGGTGCTGCAGCTGCTCCGCGCGACGAAGGACACCGGCGAACCGCTGCACATCCTGTGCGACAGCCAGTACGCCATCAAGGCGTGCACCGAGTGGCTCGCGGGCTGGAAGCGCAAGGGCTGGCGGAAGGCCGACGGCAAGCCCGTGCTCAACGTGGAGATCATCAAGGAGCTCGACGCCGAGCTCCAGGGGCGGAAGGTCACGTTCGAGTGGGTCCGCGGCCACGTCGGCCACGAGATGAACGAGGCGGCCGACGTCCGTGCCCGGGGTGCCGCGACGGCCTACCAGAACGGCACCGAGGTCCCCCACGGTCCGGGCTGGCCGGGTGTCGAGGTCACCGAGCCCGAGCCGCTGCCCGAGGCGACCCCGCCCGCGACCCTGTTCTGATGCAGGAGGCGCGGCACCTGGTCGAGTCCCGCCTCCACGACGGCGAGGAACTCCTCTGGGTGGGCCGGAGCGATCCCGGTCGCATGGTCGTCCACGCCGACCGCTTCCTGATCCCGTTCGGCGCGCTCTGGACCGGATTAGTGGCGACCGGGCTCGTCGGCGCAGCCATCGGGTCCGCGCATCCCGCGGTGCTCGTGGCGCTGTCAGCCCTGCTGCTGCTCGGACTGCACGTCCTCGGTGGGCGCTTCCTCGTGAAGCGTCACCGGAAGCGGACGGACGTCTACGCCGTGACCGATCGTCGGGTGCTCGTGACCAACGGCCGCACCACGCGCGAGACGGACGCACGACGGACCGACTGGTACGTCGACCGCACGGAGGGACACGTGACGGTCGAGTGGGACGACATCAGCCACCTCGACACCCTGTTCCTGAACGGGAGCGAATCGGTCCGGCAGTACGCAAACACCGGTCTCGACCTGACGCCCGGTCGCGGCAACTTCGCGCTGTACGACGTCGCGGACGCCGACGCCCTGCTCGCCGCACTGCGCACGACCTCCGGCCGCTGACGTCGGAGCGGTCGCGCGGCCGGAGGTCGGGCCGGGCGCTGGGTCAGTACGTCCCGTCGCGACGGTCCTGCCGGGTGATCTGCTCGCCGGACGCCGGGTCGATCCCGCTCCGTGTGGTCGTCGTGGTGCGGCGACCGCCGAACGCCACCGCGAGGCTGATGATGAGCAGCACGACGCCGGCAGCCATCAGGATGTAGCCGATCAGTCGGAGGTCGACCCCGGCGACCTGGATGTTCAGGGCGAACGCCACGATGGCGCCGATCACGATCAGGGCGATGCTCGATCCGATGCGCATGGCAGGTCCTCTCGACGGGCCCGCTCGCCGGACGGCGCGCGGGCTGCCGCCGAACCTACCCGGACGCCCCGGTGGACGTTCCCCGGCACGGACACGGGCCGGCGTCAGTCGACGTCCACCTCGGCCCACCCGTCGAACCGGCCGATCTCGGTCACCCGCACCACGGCCTCGCCGGTCTCGTCGGAGGCGTCGAGGTTGATCGTCGCCGAGAACCCGAAGTCGCGGTCCCCCGACGGGTCGGCGAACGTCTGCCGAGCGCGCCACGTCCGGGACCCCTCGGACAGCTGCAGGTACTGCATCGACCGGGCGTCGGCGTCGGTGCCGATGGCGTCGTGCTCCTCGTAGTACTCCTCGAGCACGTCGTCCCACGCGTCGCGCCCGAACCCGGCCGCGCCGTCGAGTGCAGCCAACCCGTCCACGTCGTCGGCGGCGGCGAGCAGCACCCGCTGGAACAGGGCGTTGCGGACGAGCACGCGGAAGGCGCGGACGTTCCCGGTGAGCCGCGCGGGCTGCGGCGGCGCGATCTCCTCGTGCTCGGCCTCGGCGAGCGCGACGTCCCCGTTGAGGAGCGCCTCCCACTCGTCGACGAGCGAGGAGTCGGTCTGCTTGACGACCTCGCCGAGCCACTCGATGAGGTCGTCGAGCTCGGGGGTGCGCTGTTCCTCGGTGATCGTCTGGCGCATGGTGCGGTAGGCGTCCGACAGGTAGCGGAGGACGAGTCCCTCGGAGCGGGTGAGCTGGTAGAACCGCACGAAGTCGCCGAAGGTCATGGCGCGCTCGTACATGTCCCGGACGACCGCCTTGGGCGAGAGCTGGAAGTCGAGGACCCACGGCTGTTCGGCGGCGTAGGCCTCGTAGGCGGCCGTCAGCAGCTCGTCGAGCGGCTTGGGCCAGGTGACCTCCTCGAGCAGCTCCATCCGCTCCTCGTACTCGATGCCCTCGCGCTTCATGCGGGCGACCTCTTCGCCGCGCTCCTTGAACTGCTGCTGCGCGAGGATCGCCCGCGGGTCGTCGAGGGTCGCCTCGACGATCGACACCATGTCGAGCGCGTAGGTCGGTGACTCCGGGTCGAGCAGCTCGAACGCGGCGAGGGCGAACGGAGACAGCGGCTGGTTGAGCGCGAAGTTCGGTGCGACGTCGACCGTCAACCGGTACTCGCCGTCGACCTTCTCGATCACCCGGGCGTTGATGAGCGTCCGCGCGATCGTGAGGGCCCGCCGGGCCATCGCGAGTTGCCGGGCCCGGGGCTCGTGGTTGTCGAACACGAGCGACCGGACGTCCTCGAAGGGGGAACCGCCGCGCGCCACGACGGAGAGCACCATCGCGTGCGTGATCCGCATGCGGGACACCATCGGCTCGGGCTCGGCCGCGATGAGCTTCTCGAAGGAGGCCTGCCCCCACGAGACGAACCCGTCCGGCGCCTTCTTCCGCTTGATCTTCCCCTTCTTCTTGGGGTCGTCCCCGGCCTTCGCGATCGCGCGGGCGTTCTCGATGTCGTGCTCCGGCGCCTCGGCGACGACGTCGCCCTCGGTGTCGTACCCGGCGCGGCCTGCACGTCCGGCGATCTGGTGGAACTCGCGTGCGGAGAGCTGCCGCATCTTCGTCCCGTCGAACTTCGTCAGGCCGGTGAACAGCACGGCGCGGATCGGCACGTTGATGCCGACGCCGAGGGTGTCCGTGCCGCAGATGACCGGCAGGAGTCCCCGCTGCGCGAGCTGCTCGACGAGCCTCCGGTACTTCGGCAGCATGCCCGCGTGGTGGACGCCGATGCCCGCGCGGATGAGCTTGGAGAGGGTCTGCCCGAACCCGGCACTGAAGCGGAAGCCCGCGATGGCCGCGGCGATCTCGTCGCGACGCTCGCGACTGGCGACGCGGGCGGAGAGGAGCGCCTGCGCCCGCTCGAGCGCGGCCGCCTGGGCGAAGTGGACGATGTAGACCGGGGCCTTGCCCTCCTCGAGCAGCCGTTCGACGGTCTCCTGCACGGGCGTCATGACGTACTCGTAGGACAGCGGCACCGGCCGCGAGACGCCGGTCACGCGGGCCGTCGGCCGTCCGGTCCGTCGGGAGAGGTCGTCGGCGATGGTGGTGACGTCACCGAGCGTGGCGGACATGAGGAGGAACTGCGCCCGCTCCAGCACGAGCAGCGGGACCTGCCACGCCCACCCGCGGTCGGGGTCGCCGTAGAAGTGGAACTCGTCCATGACGACGACGTCGACCTCGGCGTCGGGGCCCTGCCGGAGCGCGAGGTTCGCGAGGATCTCGGCCGTGCAGCACACGATCGGGGCGTCCGCGTTGACGCTCGAGTCGCCGGTCACCATGCCGACGTTCTGCGCGCCGAAGAGGTCGACGAGCTGGAAGAACTTCTCGGAGACGAGGGCCTTGATCGGCGCCGTGTAGTAGCTCCGCTTCCCCTCGGCGAGCGCGGCGAAGTGGGCGCCGGCCGCGACGAGCGACTTCCCGGTGCCGGTGGGGGTCGACAGGACGACGTTGGCACCCGACACGAGTTCGATGACCGCCTCGTCCTGCGCCGGGTACAGCGGACGGCCGCCATCGGCGGCCCACGCGGCGAACGCCTCGTAGACGGCGTCCGGGTCGACGACACCGTCGACCGCCGCCGGCAGGGCGGCGACGAGCGGGGGCTGGGTGGTGACGTCGGTCATGCGTCCATCCTCCCAGGTGCGGACGGGGCGGCCGGGAGGCGCGGTGCGGGCCCGCCCTGCGCCTCCAGTCCGGATCGTGCCGAGCCGCAGACCCTGCTCCATACGCGCGCATAGACTCGCGACATGCGCGAACTCGGCTTCCTCTCCTTCGTCCCGAACCACGGTGGCACCGCAGGTGCCGCTGGAGCGCTTGAGGACGGCCTGCGGCTCTTCGCCGCTGCCGAGTCGTTCGGCTACGGCACCGGGTGGGTCCGCGGTCGCCACTTCGAACCGTTCCTGACGAGCCCGATGACGTTCTTCGCCGCCGCGGCGCAGCGGACGAGCACGATCGGCTTCGGCACCGCGGTCCTCGGCATGCGGTACGAGGACCCGGTCCGGCTCGCGGAGGACGCCAGCACCGTCGACCTGCTGAGCGGCGGCCGTGTGCAGCTCGGGATCAGCACGGGCATCGCCGGGTACGGGCCGATCCTCGACCCCGTGTTCGGCGCAGTCGACCGGAGCTTCCGCGACGAGGCCGAGGCGCGCGCCGCCCGGCTGCTCGAGGTCCTGCAGGGCGAGCCACTCGGCACAGCCGGGAAGGGCTACGAGAGCATCCCTGCCGGAGCGGACCTCGCGCTGCAGCCGCTCAGCCCGGGTCTGCGCGACCGCGTGTGGTGGGGCGGGGGCAGCCTGGGCACCGCGGTCCGCACCGCCGAGAAGGGCCTGCTGCTGCACTGCTCGACGCTCAACACCGAGGACACGGGCGCCCCGTTCGCCGAGGCGCAGGCGGACCAGATCACCGCCTACCGGGAGCGCTTCGCCGAGTTGCAGGCCGCCGGCCAGCACACGGGCCGCACGCCGAAGGTCGCGGTCGGGCGCATCGTCGTCCCACTGCTCGACGACCACGACCGGGCGGTGCACGAGGAGTTCCTGACCGGCTACGCCTCCGGGATGGACGACGCGGGCCGACCCCACTCCGGCCCGCCCTTCCGCTTCAGCAAGGTCCTGTCCGGCTCGGTGGCGGAGATCATCGACGCGCTGCTCGCCGACCCGGCCGTGGCGTCGACCGACGAACTCGTGATCACCCTGCCCGCGAACGGCGATGCCGCATCGCACGAGCGGATCCTCCGGATCGTCGCCGAGGAGATCGCGCCGGCGCTCCGCACGGCCGACTGATCCCGGGCGGCTGTCGTGCGCTGACCGCGCCGCGGACGCTCGGCCGGATGGCATCCGGCGGGGCCCGTGTCGGGCTGGTGAGTTCCCCGGGCCCCTGGCCGGATGACCATCCCGTTCCTGATCCGCACGGGATGGTCTGCCCATCGTTGCACTCGGCGTCCGGGTTGTCACACCGAGTCTGCGGATTCCGGCCCGACAAGGTGAAGCTTCTTCACCGTCGCGACGCCGACCCGACAATCCGTGCGACCCACTCGACCGCGAACGCCGCGACCACGACCACGACCACCGCGACGCCCCGGAAGAGCGCCTCGGAACGACGAATGCGTCCCCGCGCGAGCGCGGGGACGCATCCTGACACACCGGCGTCATCGGGGCTGACCGATCGGATCAGGAGACCGGCTCGCTCACACGTCGACGCCGTTGATGGTGTGTACGCGACCGGTAACCAGCCGGAACACGCGGATCCATGTTACTGAACGAGGCGCCGCGTGGTGCGGATTCCGGATGGGGTCACTGCTCCAGTTCGAGGGTCGCGGTGCCGGCCACGTCCACGACGGACGCGCCGACGTGCAGCGTGAAGGAGCCGGGCTCGTACGCCCAGGCACCGTCCCAGTGCGCGAACGCCCGCGCCGGGACCTCGATCGACACCTCGGTCGAGGCGCCCGCAGCGAGGCGGACCGGTGCGAACCCGACGAGCCAGCGGACCGGCCGGTCGACCATCGACTCCGCCCGCGAGGCGTACACCTGCACGACGTGCTTGCCTGCGCGGTCGCCCGTGTTCGCGACGGTCGCGGTGACGATCACGGCGTCGCCCTCGCGGACGGTCGGGGTCGCGGCCACACCGTCGATGCTCCACGTCGTGTAGCCGAGGCCGTGGCCGAACGGGTACGCCGGCTCGGTGCCCGCGCGGAGCCAGGCCCGGTAGCCGATGTGCACGCCCTCGTCGTAGGCGACCTCGCCGTCGACCGGGGTGACGTTCGACACCGGAGTGTCCTCGAGCGTCGCGGGCCAGGTGGTGGGGAGTCGTCCGCCGGGTTCCGCGGCACCGGTCAGCACGTCGGCGAGGGCGTTGCCGTACTCCTGCCCACCGAACCAGGTCAGGAGCACCGCGGCGACGTCGTCCCGCCACGGCATCTCGACCGGGGAACCGGAGTTGACGACCACGACGGTGTTCGGGTTCGCGGCGGCCACGGCCCGGACGAGGTCGTCCTGGTGCCCGGGGAGCGCGAGCGAGTCGCGGTCGTAGCCCTCGGACTCGACCTTGCTGTTCGTGCCGACGACCACCACGGCGACGTCGGCGCCGGCCGCGGTCCGGACGGCCTCCTCGATCAGGACGGCCGGGTCGGCGTCGCTCGGCTCGGTGCCGAACTGGTACGCGAGCACCCCGCCGAGCGTCTCGTCCTGCACGACGTCGTACTCGATCCGGATCGCGAGGTGCTGCCCCGCCTCGACCTCGACGGGCACCGAGCGCGCCGGCGGGTTGAGGAAGGCCGCGCCGAGCTGGTCACCCTCCGAGCCGACGACCTCGTCGAGGACGAGCTCGCCGTCGATCCACATCCGGGAGTGCCCGGTGGCCCCGATGCCGATCCGGACCGTGCCGGTCGAGGGTGCGGTGTAGGTCGTCGTGATGTCGAGCCGGTCGGCCTCACGGGTCGGGGCGTCGCCGCCGAACCAGAACAGCGCGGTGGCCCGGCGGTCCTCGACGTACAGCTCGGCGCCGTCGCGGACGAACGCGACCCGGGCGCCGGGCGCACCGGTCGACGGGTTCGTGATCGTCGACAGCGGGAACTCCGCGATCCCCTCCTGCACGACCGCACCCATGGCGTAGTCCACCGAGGCGCCGGGGAACGCGGCGCGGATGCCCTCGACGGGGGTCACCACGTGCGACGGCACGACGGTGGCCGACCCGCCGCCCTGGCTGCGGGCCTGGTCGGCGTTGTGCCCGATGAGGGCGATGCGGGACACGGCGGCCCGGTCGATCGGCAGGACGCCGGTGTTGCGGACGAGGACCGTGCCCTCGGCCTCGGCCTCACGGACGAACGCGACACCGTCCTCCACGTGGACGGGATGCGCGGCGACGGGTTCGAAGCCCTCGAGCGCACCGACGCGGGCGGCGAGGGTGAGGATGCGGCGGACCTTGCGGTCGATCGCGTGCTCCGGCACGGAACCGTCCCGCACGGCGGCGAGCAACGGCCCCTCGCTCCACCACGGGTTCGGCCCGGGCATCGCGACGTCCTGGGACGCCGTGGCCGCGTCGACCGAGCGCACGCCGGTCCAGTCGGAGACGACGATCCCGTCGAAGCCCCACTCGGAGTTGAGGGGCGTCTCGAGGAGGTCGTTCTCGGACGCGGTGACACCGTTGATCGCGTTGTACGACGACATGATCGCCCAGGCATGGGCCTCGGTGACGGCCTTCTCGAACGCGAGGAGGTAGAGCTCGCGGAGCGCCCGGTCGGACACCTCGGTCGAGGCGGTGAAGCGGTCGGTCTCGTAGTCGTTCGCGACGTAGTGCTTCGGGGTCGCGGCGACGCCGTTCTCCTGCACGCCCTCGACGTAGGACGCGGCGAGGTCCGCGGTGAGGACCGGGTCCTCGCTGAAGGCCTCGAAGTGGCGGCCGCCGAGGGGCGAGCGGTGCAGGTTGATGGTCGGTCCGAGGACCACGTCGACGCCCTTGCGCCGGGCCTCGACCGCAGCGGCGGCGCCGTAGCGCTTCGCGATCGCCCGGTCCCAGCTCGCCGACAGCGCGGTCGCGGACGGGAGGTTGAGCGACGGGTCGCGCTCGTCCCACACCTCGCCACGGACGCCGGAGGGGCCGTCCGACATGAGGATGCGGCGCAGCCCGATCTTCTCGATCGGCCAGGTCGTCCAGAAGTCACGTCCGGTGAGCAGCTGCACCTTCTCCTCGGTCGTCAGCTGTTCGAGGAGCGCCTCGATGCGCTCGGTGAGCGGACGGGAGGCGGTGCTCACGGTCTGCGTGTCGGTCACGATGGGTGGGTCCTTTCGTCGGTCGGCGAGCGTCAGCGCACGCCGCGGATGCGGGAGACGGAGGCGATGCCGAGCAGGCCGACCACCGCTCCGGTGATGAAGAAGCCGCTGTAGCCGCCGGTCAGGGCGATCACACCGGGGGCGGCCGCGGGGACGATCGACTGCGGGAGCGCCTGGGCGATGTTCACGACACCGAGGTCCTTCGCGTTGTCCTCGTCGCTGGGCAGGACGTCGGTGATCAGCGCGAGGTCGACCGCGTAGAAGACGCCCATGCCGGCGCCCATCACGAACTCGCCGACGAGCACCGTCGACAGCGACGGCGCCAGTGCGATGAGCACCAGGCCGACGACCCCGACGACGCCGGCGACCGCGACGAAGAGCTTCCGCCGTCCGAGCCGGTCGGAAAGCCACCCGGCGACGAGCGAGGTGAGGACGATGCCGACGACGTTCCAGAGCGTGCCCTGGAAGACCGCGTTGGCGAGGTCCGCCTCGTTCACCCCGATGTCGTCGCGCAGGAAGTACGTCAGGTACGAGACCGCCGTGTACTGGGCCGCGACCATCATGAAGCGGGTGAGCCAGGCCCAACCGAGGTCGGGGTGCTTGACCGGGTTGAACACGAACGAGCCGAAGAGCTGGCCCACGCCGAGCTTCGACGTCGGCCGGTCCACGAGCACGCGGTCCCGGAAGAGCACGGCGTAGAGGACGACCACGGCGGATCCGATCGCCCCGGGGACGATCATCTGCGTGGCGGACGTCGAGAAGAGCTGCACGAGGAACGTCCCGCCGACCAGCGCGAGGTTCTGCGCCAGTCCGAGGAGCGCGGCGACGCGACCGCGCTGCGAGCGCGTGACGTGGTCCGGCATGACCGCGGTGAGCGCCGCGATCGTGGCGTTGTACGCGACCTGCGCGACGCCCCAGGCGACGACGAGCACGACGACGGAGGACGTCGTGGCGACGACGACGAGGGCTGCGAAGCCGACCACCGTGCCACCGATGATCCACGGACGGCGCATGCCGAGCCTCCCGGCGGTCCGGTCGCTGAAGCGACCCGCCAGCGGGTTGGCGACCATCGCGGCGAACGCGCCGATGCCGAGGGCGGTGCCGAGCACGCCCGCCTGGTCCTGCGGCGCGATCTCGGCGACCTTGAGCGCCATCGCGACCAGCACGGGCGGCAGGAGGGCGATGAACAGGCCGAACATCGCGATCGGCATGCCGAGCGTGTACATCAGCGGGTTGCCGCGACCGTGCGTGGGGGCGACTGCGGTCGGGGTGTCGGCCATGGTCAGGGCGTCGTTGGCCACTGGGTCCTTCTTCCGGGTACGCCACCGTCGTCGGTGACTCGCACGCCTTCCTCGGCGGCTGCGCCCACGGTAGCACGCAAAACCTACTTGTAGTTGGTTTTACCGGTCCCCACCGAGCGGTATGGTCACCGCATGGCACGACGGGGTTCGTACGCAAAGGGCATCGCGAAGCGTGAGGAGATCCTCTCGATCGCGCTCGACCTCGTCGCCGTGAACGGCTTCCGCCGGACGAGCATCAAGGACATCGCCGACGCCGTGGGGCTCACCCAGGCCGGGCTGCTGCACTACTTCGACTCGAAGGACGAGCTCTGGGTCGAGGTCCTCAAGCGCCGCGACGAGATCGACGACGCCCACGACTGGCACGCCTCGGACCCGGCCGCGCTCCTCGCCGCCGTGGTGCGCCACAACGCCGAGGTCCCCGGGCTCGTCCAGATGTTCGTCAACCTGTCCGCCGCTGCAGCCACCGACCCGGAGCACGCGGCGCACGCCTACTTCCAGCAGCGGTACGAGACGGGCCGGACCACGATGGCCCGACAGCTGCGCGAGATGCAGGGAGACGGTCGGCTCCGCCCGGACGTCGACGCCGAGGCGCTCGCCAGCGTGATGCTCGCGGTGTCCGACGGCATGCAGATCCAGTGGCTCTACGACCCGACGCGGGACATGGCCGAGCACGTCGAGCTCGTCGCGGCGCTGGCGATCACGCAGGCCGCGACGAAGGTCAGCGGCTGACCGACCGGAGCTCCGGGAACCGGTCCTCGCGCCACTCCCCCTCGGCCGGCGCCCCGCTCGCGGCCGCGCGTTCCTCGCGCTCCCGCAGTTCGACGCGGCGGATCTTGCCCGAGATGGTCTTCGGCAGCTCCGCGAACTCGACGCGGCGGACCCTGGCGTAGGCGGGCAGCACGGCTCGGGCGTGCTGCAGGACCTGCAGGGCGGTGTCGGCGTCGGGCTCCCAGCCTGCGGCGAGCGTGACGTACGCCTTGACGATGTTGAGCCGGGCCGCGTCCGGGGCCGGGACGACCGCGCTCTCGGCGACGGCCGGGTGCTGCAGCAGGGCGCTCTCGACCTCGAACGGCGAGACCTTGTAGTCCGAGGACTTGAACACGTCGTCGGTGCGGCCGATGAACGTGAGCTGCCCGTCGGCGTCACGCGCAGCGATGTCCCCGGTGTGGAAGAACCCGTCGCGCATCGCGTCGTCGGTGCGGGCGGGGTCGCCGAGGTAGCCCGACATGAGGTTCACCGGCCGCTCCGCGAGGTCGAGGCAGATCTCGCCCTCGTCGGCCTCCGTGCCGGTGAGCGGGTCGAGGAGGACGACCTCGACGCCCGGCAGCGGGGTGCCCATCGCGCCGGGGGTCACCGGGGCGCCGGGCGGGTTGCCGATGATCGCCGTCGTCTCGGTCTGGCCGTAGCCGTCGCGGATCGTGAGGCCCCACGCGTCGGACACCCGCGCGATCACCTCGGGGTTGAGCGGCTCGCCGGCGGAGACGACCTCGCGGAGTGCCCGGGGCCGTGCTCCGAGGTCGCCCTGCAGCAGCATCCGCCAGGCGGTCGGCGGAGCGCAGAACGAGGTGACGCCGTGCTCGTCGAGCGCGGCGAGCAGCGCCACCGGGTCGAAGCGCGGGGTGTCGTGGACGAAGACGGTCGCCTCGGCGATGAACGGCGCGAAGAAGCAGCTCCACGCGTGCTTGCCCCATCCCGGCGAGCTGATCGCCAGGTGCACGTCGCCCGGCCGGACCCCGATCCAGTGCATCGTGCTGAGGTGGCCGACCGGGTACGAGGTCTGCGAGTGCACGACCATCTTCGGCTTCGACGTGGTCCCCGACGTGAAGTACACCAGGCACGGGTCGGTCGACCGCGTACGGACGACGGGTCGTACCTCGTCCGCCGGGGCGGGCTCGCCGAGGTCGGTCGGGTAGGTCGTCCAGCCGTCGACCGCCCCGCCGACGACGATGCGCGAGAACCCGCCGTGCACGTCGTCGAACTTCGCGGTCTCGGTGCCGTTCGTGACGACGTGCGCCACCGCACCGCGGTCGACGCGGTCCTGCAGGTCGGCGGTGTCGAGCATGGTCGTCGTCGGGAGGATCACCGCGCCGACCTTCATGACCGCGAGCATCGTCTCCCAGATCTCGAGCTGGTTGCCGAGCATGAGCAGCACGTGGTCGCCCTTGCGCACGCCGTGCGCGTGCAGGAACGCCGCGAGGCGGTCCGACCGGGCCGCGAGCTCGGCGTAGCTGAAACGCCGGTCACGGTCCGCGTCCACGAGGTGGAGCGCGGTGCGGTCGTTGTCGTGCGCGATGACGTCGAACCAGTCGTCGGCCCAGTTGAACGTCTCGCCGACGTCGGGCCAGGTGAACCCGGAGCGGGCGTCCGCGGCGGAGGGCGCGTCGAGGAGCTGGTCGCGGGCGGCACGGAAGGCGGCGGTCACGTCGGGGGAGGACACCAGATGATCATGCCCGATCACGCTGCGCCGTCGTTGACCGAGCGGGTGCGGCACGCTCCCGCGCACCGGCCGGGAGGCCCGTGGAGCGTCCGGCGGACAGGTACCGTCCGTGCCTGTATGCGTCCACCCCTCGGCGGGCAGGATGGTCCGGTACGAACACTCGACGAAGAGGAGACGCGATGACACGCGTGGTGGTCACCGGAGGCAGCGGGAAGCTCGGACGGGCCGTGGTCCGGCACCTGGACGAGCACGGGTACGACGTGGTGCTGGTCGACCGGGTCCCGTCCCCGGACAAGCCCGAGCGGGTGCCGTTCATCCGCACCGACCTCACCGACCACGGACAGGTCCTGAACGTGCTGCTCGGCGTGGACGACCGGTACGACCACGTCGACGCCGTGGTGCACCTCGCCGCGGTCCCCGCACCCGGCCAGGTGCCGGACGTGGCGCTCATCACGAACAACGTCACGTCGTCGATCAACGTCTTCCACGCCGCTCGTCAGGCGCGCATCAAGAACGTGGTGTGGGCGTCGAGCGAGACCCTGCTCGGCATCCCGATGGGCGAACACCACCCGCCGTACCTGCCGGTCGACGAGGAGTTCCCGGTCCGCCCGCAGTCCTCGTACTCGCTCGGCAAGGCCGTCGAGGAGGAGATGGCCCGCCACTTCACCCGGTGGGACCCGGAGCTCAAGATGATCGGCCTGCGGTTCTCGAACGTGATGGACGAGACCGACTACCCGTCCTTCCCGTGGGACGCCACCCCGGAAGCGAAGACCTTCAACCTGTGGTCGTACATCGACTCACGGGACGGCGCCCAGGCGGTCCGCCGTGCGCTCGAGGCCGACCTGACCGGGTTCGAGGCGTTCGTCATCGCGAACACCGACACCGTGATGGACACCCCGACCATCGAGCTCGTCGAGCGGTTCGTCCCGGACATCGAGCGCCGGAGCGACATCGACGGCGTCAGCTCGCTGCTGTCGAGCGAGAAGGCCCGCGAGTTGCTCGGCTTCGTGCCCGAGCACAGCTGGCGCGACCACCGCGCCTGAGCCGCCGGCCGCTCGGTTCGGACACGCCGGGCGGGTCCCGACGATCGGCCGAGCTCCGGCGGCCCGCCGGGTCAGGCCGGCAGCAGCAGCCCGTCGAGGACGAGGTCCCGCGCCCGCGGCAGCAGGTCCGCCGTGAGCGCGGCCTCGTCGACGCCGGTGATCTGGGCGATCGCGCCGACGATGGCCGCGACCGAGAGTTCGCCGTCGCACGCCCCGACGAACGCGGCGAGCGCCGTGTCCGCGTCGACCCGACGGCCGAACCCACCACCCTGCACGAGGGTCATCACGGTCGGGTCGTCGTTGCCGGGCCAGTAGGCGCGCTCCTCGGTCACGTCGCCCGCGACCCGGAGGTGCGCCGCGGCGAGCGCGGCGTCGTCGTGCACGGCGAGCCAGGCGGCCGCGTCGAGGGCGCGCGCCACGGTGGCGCCGAGCCCGGCGGGGTTGGACCCGAGCGTCTCGGGGACGCGTTCGAAGCGGCGGAGGTGGGGTGTGCCTCCCGGCACGTCGGTGTCGTGCGGAGCACGGCGCACCACGACGTAGCCGAAGCCGACCCCCGTGACCCGACGGTCCCGGAAGTCGTCGAGCCAGGCGTCGACGAGCTGGTCGAACTCGGCCGTGCCGGGCTTCGTCCCGCCGTCGCGGATCCACGTCTCCGCGTAGGCGGGCGGGTCCTCGCGCTCCCGCTCGACCACCCACGCGTCCAGGTCGGTGTCGGCGAACCAGGACCGCACCCGGTCGAGGCCGTCGGAGCCCCAGCGGTACTCCCAGTTGCCGAGGAGCTGCGCGGTCCCACCGGGCTCGAGGTGCTCCCCCAGGCCGCGCAGGACGGTCTCGACGAGGGCGTCGCCGACCATCCCGCCGTCCCGGTACTCGTACGACGGGACGCCCTCGCGTCGCGGCGTGATGACGAACGGCGGGTTCGACACGATCCGGTCGAACCGCTCCCCCGCGACCGGCTCGAAGAGCGACCCGTGGCGCAGTTCGATGCCGTCGAGCCCGTTCAGGGCGACGTTGAACCGGGCGATGTCGAGCGCGCGGTGGGAGATGTCGGTGGCGACGACCTGGTCGGCGAACCGGCGGGCGTGCATCGCCTGGATGCCGCAGCCGGTCCCGAGGTCGAGCACGCGGTGGACCCGCACGGGGAGCTGCAGGCCGGACAGGGTCGTCGTGGCGCCCCCGATGCCGAGCACGTGCTCCTCGCCGAGCGCCGTGCCGAGGGCGAGCTCGCCGAGGTCGGACACGATCCACCAGCTGCCCGCGCCGAGGTCGTCGACGAACGCGTAGGGGCGGAGGTCGACCGTCGGGTGGACGAGCACGTCCGCGACGTCGAGCGGGAGCCCGGAGTCATCGGAGCTCGTCGGGTCGAGCCGCAGGAGTCCCGCGGCGACGACCCGGTCGACACCGGCCGTCGGGAACGCGGCGTCGGCGTGGGCACGCGAGACGGGCAGCCCGAGGACGAAGAGCGTGGCGAGCGTGGCGAGCGGCGACGACTCGCGCGACGCCAGTGCACGCAGCGCGGCCACCCGCGATCCGCGGTGGAGCGACGCGGCGGCCTCGGCGCCCCAGAGCGAGTCGAGCCGCTCGACCGTGAAGCCCGCGGCGTCGAGGTCGGCGGCGATCGCGGTCACTCCGGGCTCGGTCGCGATCGTGGGCAGACGGTGGGTCGTACGCGGCTGGCGGGGCGACGGACCGACCGGGCTCCCGTGGCTCGTGGGGCTCCCCTGGCTCCCGTGGCTCGCCGGGCTCCCCTGGGTCGCCGGGGTCACGGGGCGACGTCCTCGCGCATGAGGGCGGCGGGGACCTCCCACGCGACCACGAGGTCGAGCAGGCCGGGGAACCGCTCCTGCACGTCCTCGATGCGCGCACGGCTGGACCGGACCAGACCCTCCTGGTGCTGTTCGAGCAGCCCGGCCTCGCGCAGGACGCGGAAGTGGTGCGTCAGCGTGGACTTCGGCCGGTCGACGCCGACCCAGCCGCAGCTCCGCACGCCGCCGGCCGCGTCGACGAGGTACCGGTGGAGGATCGCGAGCCGGATGGGGTCGCTGAGGGCGTCGAGCACGACGGGCAGGTCCATCTCGGCGACGGTCGGCTGGGGCAGCCGCTCCGGGGCATCGACGTTCGCGGGCATGCACGAGACGGTAGCACCGTTCCCCTCCCTGTACGACTTGCATCGTACAGACGGCTGCGGTACGAATGCAGTCGTACAAGACCTCCTCGGAAGGGTGCTCATGCAGCAGTCAGCTCGCTCGGTCGCCGGGTTCTGGATCCTGGCCGCGGTGCTCCTCGCCGCGATGGCGTCGTCCTCGGTCCCGTCGCCCATCTACCCCGTCTACGCGGCCGAGTGGCACCTCACGCCGCTCATGCTCACCGCGGTGTTCGCGATCTACGTCGCCGGGCTCCTCGTGACCATGCTCGTCGCCGGGCGGCTCTCGGACCACGTCGGCCGGAAGCCGGTGCTGTTCGCCGGCGGCCTGCTGCTCGTGCTGTCGCTCGGGCTCTTCACCGGCGCCGACGGCCTCGGCGCGCTCGTCCTCGACCGCATCGTGCAGGGCGTCGCGGTCGGTCTGCTGATCGGCGCGCTCGGTGCCGCGCTCATCGACCACTCGCTCGAGCGCTTCCCCGCGCTCGCGGGCGTCCTCAACGGAGCCGTCCCGCCGTTCGCCCTCGCGACCGGCGCACTGTCGAGCGGCGCCCTCGTCGAGTGGGGCCCCGCACCCGAGCAGCTCGTCTACGTCGTGTTCGGCGCGCTCCTCCTCGTGCTCGTGGTGGCGCTCGTCGTCGTCCCCGAGCGGGTGACCCGCCGCCCCGGGGCACTCCGGTCGCTCCGACCCACGGTGTCCGTGCCGCGGGCGTCGCGCACCCTGTTCCGGAGCGTGGCCGGCTCGCTCGTCGCCAGCTGGGCGCTCGGCGGCCTCTTCCTGTCCCTCGTGCCGTCGGCACTCCGCAGCGTGTTCGGCATCGAGGACCACTTCGCCGCCGGTGCCCTCATCGCGGTCGTCACCGGCGTCGGCGGGCTCACGGGCCTGGCGATCCAGCGGCTCGACACCCGCCGGAGCCTGCTCCTCGGGCTCGTCGCGCTCATCATCGGTCCGGTCGTCACCGTGTCGTTCGTCTTCGCGCACTCGCTGCCCGGCCTCGTCGTCGGCAGCGCGATCGCCGGCGTCGGGTTCGGCGCCGGCTTCCAGGCCCCGCTCCGCATGCTCCTCGCGACCGCCGCCCCGACGCACCGCGCCGGCCTGCTGTCCACCGTCTACATCGTCAGCTACCTGGCGTTCGGGCTCCCCGCGGTCGTCGCCGGGCTCCTCGAGCCGACGTTCGGGTTCGTGCCCGTGCTCGCCGGGTACGGCGCCTTCATCGTGCTCGCCGCGGCGGTCGCCCTCGTGCTGCAGCTCGGCTCACGCCGGCGTGCGGCGGTCGAGGAGCAGGCCGCCGAGGTCGTCGAGCGGACCGCCACCGGCTCCGTCCGGACGTGCCCGGACCGGGGCGCCGCGACCGCCGACTGAGCTCGCCGCCCGTCGGGCCGCTCAGTGCCCGGGGCGGGGGTGCTTCGGGGCGCGGGCCTGCATGCCCATGTTGCGGTGGGCGTCCGCGTGGGCGGCGTCCACGTCGGCCTTGCCCCGGTCGGCCGCCTTGCGGAGCCACCGCGGGCCCCGGGCCTTCGCCCAGTCCCAGAACCGGTGCAGCCGGGCCCGGAGCCACGTGATGATCCGGTGGAAGAAGTGGAACTCGCTGGCGAGGATCGTCAGGCCGATGAACACCACGAGCCAGCCGGGCCCGGGCAGCGGCACGAGGATGAGCCCGATGACGACCACGAGTCCGCCCACGACCCCGACGAGCACCTTGTAGACGAGGTGCACGTGCGGGCGCGCGTGGATCCACGCGCGGAGGTCGCGGAACCACTGGAAGCGGTGCCGGGCCGTCGCGGGCTCGACGGCGCCGGGCTGCTCGGCAGCGTCGGGTCGCTCGTCGGGTGTGCGGTCCATGTCGGCAAAGTAGGGCCCGCGGCTGGGAAAGTGCGCCGTGGCGGACGGCAGGGACCTGGACGGCGCACCACGGGCCTCCCGGCCCGCGTCGTCGTCAGCGCCCGCCCGGGAGGCCCGTCACGCGTGCGCGACGCAGGTCGCCGCCCACGGGACGGCGGCCAGGCGCGCCTCGGGGATCGGCTCCCCACCGACCGCGCAGCGGCCGTAGGTCCCGGCGTCGAGCCGCGCGAGCGCGGCGTCCACCAGCCGGATCCGTTCGCGGGCGTCGTCCCGGACCGCGCCGAGCGAGCCGCGCTCCCACGCGAGCGTCGCTCCCTCGGGGTCGTGCTCGTCGTCGGAGTTCGCGTCCTGCCGGGAGTCGCTGACGTCGCGCATGCTCTGCTCCACGCCGGCGAGGAGGCGCTCGTTGCGGTGCCGCTCGGCAGTGAGCGCGGCGCGTGGGTCGTCCATGGCGGACCACCGTAGTCCGGCCGGAATGGTCTCGCGCTCGGATGCGTTCGCATCGACATGACCAAGATCGGGTTCCTGTCGTTCGGACACTGGCGTGACGTGCCGGGGTCCAAGGTGCGCAGCGCGCGCGAAGCTCTCGTGCAGGCGATCGACCTCGCCGTCGCCGCGGAGGAGGTCGGAGTCGACGGCGCCTACTTCCGCGTGCACCACTTCGCGCCCCAGCAGGCCGCACCGTTCCCCCTGCTGTCCGCGATCGCCGCAAGGACCAGCCGCATCGAGATCGGCACCGGTGTGATCGACATGCGGTACGAGAACCCGCTCTACATGGCCGAGGAGGCCGCTGCCGCCGACCTCATCTCCGGCGGCCGGCTGCAGCTCGGCGTCTCCCGGGGGTCACCCGAGACCGCTCTCGCCGGTTACCAGCAGTTCGGCTACGTGCCCGACGCGGCCGACACGAACGGCGGGGACCTCGCCCGGTCGCACACGAACGTCTTCCGCCGCGCGATTGCCGGGGAGCCGATGGCGAACGCGAACCCGCAGATGACCGGCACGACCGGCTCGCTCCCGGTGTTCCCCCTGTCGGACACGCTGCCCGACCGCATCTGGTGGGGTGCCGGCACCCGGGCCACCGCCGAGTGGACCGCCGAGCAGGGCATGAACCTCATGTCGTCGACGCTCCTCACCGAGGACACCGGTGTGCCGTTCGACGAGCTGCAGGCCGAGCAGATCGAGCGCTTCCGGTCGACGTGGGAGCAGATGGGGTGGGAGCGCACCCCGCGGGTCTCGGTCTCCCGGAGCATCATCCCGATCGTCGACGACGAGTCGCGGCACTACTTCGGCGTCCGCGCGCAGGTCGAGGGACAGGACCAGGTCGGGCACCTCGACGGTGGGCTCGCTCGCTTCGGCCGCTCGTACATCGGATCGCCGGAGGAGCTCGTGGCCGAGCTCGCCGCCGACCGGGCCGTCCGTGCTGCCGACACCGTGCTCGTCACCGTGCCGAACCAGTTGGGCGTCGACTTCAACGCTCGGCTGCTCGCGGCGGTGAAGGACGTCGTCACGGAGGTGGACGCGGCGCCGGTCCCGGCCTGAGCGCAGTGGTCCCCCTTGTTGCCGACACCCGCTTTGGGCGTGCCTGCGGTCCGTGGCCTGCCGTAGCGTCGAGGAGCACCATCCGAACTCCGTCTCCTCGAGGAGGACCCCGTGACGCTCCCGGCCGCTGGCTGGTTCCCCGACCCGCAGGACGCATCCCGTCTGCGGTGGTGGGATGGGCGCACCTGGGGTGAGGGGACGCGTGCCCTGCCCGCCCGGGCCGAGGCGGTCCTGCCCGTGGCTGTGGCCCCGGTCGGGCCGTCGTTCTCGGTGGGGACCGCCGCCGTCCGCACCCGCCCGTGGGCGTCCGGCGCCGGCACCGCCCGTCGACTCTGCGCAGTCACGCTCGTCGCCGCGATCGCCGCCGTGGCGTCCGTCGTCGTCAACCCGTTCGGGCTGTGCAGTCTCGTCGCGCTGCTCGCCGGCCTGTTCGCGGTGATCGCGCCGCGGGCCACCGGTGGCTGGCGGGTGCTGTCGCGGAGCATCGCGGCGAGCGCCCTCGTGGTCGCGGTGGCCACGGCCGCGGTCGCCGCGTCGGCGCAGTTCCGCCTGTTCTGAGGGGCCGCGCGCCGACCGCGCTCCCGGCGCCGACCGCGCTCCCGTTCACGGCGCCGACCGCGCCCCCGGCTCCGACGTCGTTCGCGCCGACGTCGACCGCGCCCCCGTTCACGGCGCCGACCGCGCCCCCGGCGCCGACCGCGCCCCCGGCGCCGACGTCGTTCGCACAACCGAAGACCATCGGCACCGCGCGCTTCCGCGGTGCCGACGGACTCCGGTTGGGCGCTGACCCTCCACACAACGCAACGCAACGCGCGGGGTGCACGGGCGCCCGGCCGCGCGCCCCGCGCGCCCGCTACCCCCGCCGCGCCCGCGGGTGCGCCGTCTGGTACACGTCCCGGAGCATGTCCGCCGTCACCATCGTGTAGATCTGGGTCGTCGCCACACTCGCGTGTCCCAACAGCTCCTGCACGACCCGCACGTCCGCACCACCCTCGAGCAGGTGCGTCGCGAACGAGTGCCGGAACGTGTGCGGCGACACGTGCGCCTCGAGCTCCGCCGTCGCCGCTGCCGCCTGGATCACGAGCCACGCACTCTGCCGGGACAGCCTGGCCCCACGAGCGCCGAGGAACAGCGCCGGCGTCGACGGACCCCGCGCGGCGAACACCGGCCGCGCCCGCACCAGGTACGCGTCGATCGCTGCCCGGGCGAAGCTCCCGAGCGGAACGATCCGCTGCTTGTTGCCCTTGCCCGTCACGCGCACGACGGAGACCCCGGACTCGTCCTCCGTCTGCACGTCGTCCACGGACAGCCCCACCGCCTCGGAGATGCGCGCCCCCGTGGCGTACAGCAGCTCGAGCAGTGCCCGGTCCCGCAGCTGCACCGGATCGTCCCCGACGACCGCGCCGAGCAGCCGCTCCATGTCGTGCACGGAGATCGCCTTCGGCAGCCGCATCGGGGCCTTCGGCGGGCGGACGGCGGTGCCCGGGTCGAGCGGTAGCCACCCCTCCCCCGCCGCGAACGCCGTGAAGGACCGCACGGAGCTGAGCATCCGGGCGATCGACCGCGCCGCGAGCGGTTCCGGACGGGTCGCGAGGTGCTCGACGAACCCGGCGACGTCCGCCCGGGCCAGCCGTCCGACGTCGTCGACCGCAGCAGCTCCCCCGGCTCGGTCCGCGCCCGCGGAGTCGACGACCGGAGCGTCCGCCAACCACGTGGCGAACACCGCGAGGTCGCGACGGTAGGCGGCCACCGTGTGCTGCGACAGCCCGCGCTCGATGGCGACGTGTCGCAGGTACGACTCCGTGGCCTGGTCGAGCGCGATCACCCGGTCACCGTGACGATGCGCACGCTACCGCCGGGCTGCGGCGTCCGCGGCCAGCACCGCCACGACGAGCCCGGAGTTGTGCAGCCGTCCGTCGAGGATCGCGGCGACGAGCTCCTCGCGGGGCACCCACCGCTTCACGATGTCGGCCTCCTCGGCCTCACGCTCGAACGCCGACGCGGTCGCACGGATCCCCCGCGCACGGTAGACCTCGAGGAACTCGTCGCTGCCGCCCGAGGACGTGTTGTACGTGACGAGGTGCTCCCACTCGTCGGCCTCGACGTCGGCCTCTTCGGCGAGCTCGCGCTTCGCCGCGACGAGGTGGTCCTCGCCCGGGTGGTCGAGGAGTCCCGCGGGTAGCTCCCAGTCACGCACCCGCACCGGGTGCCGGTACTGCTGGATGACGAGGACGCGCCCCTCGTCGTCCTCGGCGTACACGGCGACCGCGCCGGTGTGGTCGATGTACTCGCGCACCATCGAGCCGTCGCCGTACGCGACGGTGTCCCGCTTGACGTTCCACACGACACCCTCGTACACGACCTCGGAGTCGGTGACGTCGAAGGAGATGGGCTCGTCTGCGATGGGTGCGTCGGTCACGTGGTCAATCCAAGCACGCCCGTCCGGCAGGGACGCAACCCCGCAACGGACGGGAGGCGCGGTGCCGGCCGGCACCGTCTTCCCTCGCAGGCTCGGTCGGCGCGCCCCGCGCGACGCTTCGCGTCGCCGTCGAGCGGGGCGCGCCCGTCCGCTCGTGGCTACGTCAGGCAGCCGACTCCTGCGGGTCGAACAGGCTCGAGGCACCCGCACGCTCGATCGCCGCACCGACGAGCCCGGCGAACAGCGGGTGCGCGTTCGTCGGACGCGAGCGGAGCTCCGGGTGCGCCTGCGTGGCGATGTAGAACGGGTGCACCTCGCGGGGCAGCTCCACGTACTCGACGAGCGTGCCGTCGGGCGAGGTGCCCGAGAACACCAGGCCGGCGTCCGCGATCTGCTCGCGGTACTTGTTGCTCACCTCGTAGCGGTGACGGTGCCGCTCGGACGCCTCCGGGGCACCGTACAGCTCGGCCGCCAGCGACCCCTCGGTGAACTTCGCCGGGTACAGGCCGAGGCGCATCGTGCCGCCGAGGTCGCCACCGGCGATGATGTCCACCTGCTCGGCCATGGTCGCGATGACCGGCGTCGTGGTCTCCGGGTCGAACTCGGTGCTCGACGCGTCGGTCAGGCCGGCCTCGTGGCGGGCGTACTCGATGACCATGCACTGCAGGCCGAGGCAGAGGCCGAGCGTCGGGATCTGCTGCTCACGCGCGAAGCGGAGCGCGCCGAGCTTGCCCTCGATGCCCCGCACGCCGAAGCCACCCGGCACGCAGATGCCGTCGACGTCGCCGAGGTGCTTCGCGGCGCCCTCGGGCGTGGTGCAGTCGTCGGACACGACCCACTTGAGCTTCACGCGGGCGTTGTGGGCGAACCCACCGGCACGGAGGGCCTCGGTGACCGACAGGTACGCGTCCGGGAGGTCGATGTACTTCCCGACGAGGGCGATCGTGACCTCCTTCTTCGGCTCGTGCACCGCGTCGAGGACCGGCTTCCACGCGGTCCAGTCGACGTCGTGCGCCTCGAGGCGGAGGGCGTCGATGATCACCTGGTCGAGCCCCTGGTCGTGCAGCAGGCCCGGGAGGTCGTAGATCGAGGGCACGTCGACCGCGTTCACCACGGCGTCCTCGTCCACGTCGCACATCAGCGCGATCTTGCGCTTGTTCGAGTCCGAGACGGGCCGGTCGCTGCGGAGGACGAGCGCATCCGGCTGGATGCCGATCGAGCGCAGGGCCGCGACGCTGTGCTGCGTCGGCTTGGTCTTCTGCTCGCCGGACGCGTTCATGAACGGCACGAGCGAGACGTGCACGAAGAAGACGTTGTTCCGGCCGAGCTCGTGCCGGACCTGGCGCGCCGACTCGATGAACGGCTGCGACTCGATGTCGCCGACCGTGCCGCCGACCTCGGTGATGATGACGTCGGGCTGCGGGTCGTTCTCGGCCTGCTCGCGCATCCGACGCTTGATCTCGTCGGTGATGTGCGGGATGACCTGGACCGTGTCGCCGAGGTACTCGCCGCGACGCTCCTTGGCGATGACGCTCGAGTAGACCTGCCCGGTGGTGACGTTCGCCGCCTGCGAGAGGTTGATGTCGAGGAAGCGCTCGTAGTGCCCGATGTCGAGGTCCGTCTCGGCGCCGTCGTCGGTCACGAAGACCTCGCCGTGCTGGAACGGGTTCATCGTGCCCGGGTCCACGTTGAGGTAGGGGTCGAGCTTCTGCATGACGACCTTGAGGCCGCGCGCCGTGAGCAGGTTGCCGAGGCTCGCCGCAGTCAGGCCCTTGCCGAGAGACGAGACGACCCCGCCGGTCACGAAGATCTGCTTCGTCACCTTCGGGGTCTCGTTCGAAGATTGTGTTCCGCCGCTGTAAGTGTCCGCCACGGGCTTCCATCTTACGTCAGATCGGACGGGAGGCGCGACCCGCGTTCGCCGCGGGCGTTGCGCGGGTGGATGGCCGGTGGCCGGCCCGCCACGTGGCGCGACCGGCGAGGCAGGCCAGCCACGGGCCTCCAGGCCGCGGTCAGGCGGACTGCCCGGCCACCTCGAGGAGTTCGCGCGCGTGCTCCATGCCGCTCGTACTGTCGCCGAGGCCGGACAACAGGCGCGCCATCTCCTGCAGCCGTTCTTCGCCCTCCAGCCGACGCACGCTCGACGAGGTCACCGCCCCGCTGGCGTCCTTCACGACGTTGAGGTGGTTGTTGGCGAAGGCCGCGACCTGCGCGAGGTGCGTCACGACGATCACCTGCGTCCGCTCCGCGAGCTGCGCCAACCGTCGACCGATCTCGATCGCCGCGGCACCGCCGACACCGGCGTCGACCTCGTCGAAGACGAACGTCGGCACCGTGGTGCTGCCGGCCATCACGACCTCGATCGCGAGCATCACGCGGGAGAGCTCGCCGCCGGACGCCCCCTTGCCGATCGGTCGCGGGTCGGTGCCCGAGTGCGGCTGGAGCAGGATCGCGACCTGGTCACGTCCGTGCCGGCGGTACTCGCCCGCGTCGGTGACCTCGACCACGAGGGTCGCACCGGCCATCGCGAGCGACTTCAGCTCGGCCGTCACACGCTTCGCGAGGTCTCCCGCGGCCTTCGTGCGTGCGGTCGTCAGTGCGGCGGCGGCGTCGGCGAGCCGTTGTTCGTCCTGCTCGACCGCCTGCTGCAACGCGGCGATCCGGTCGTCGTCGCCGTCGAGCTCGAGGAGTCGCTCCCCGGCGCGCTGCCCGTAGGCGATGACGTCGTCGACGGTCTCGCCGTACTTGCGGGTGAGCCCGGCCAGCAGTGCCCGGCGTTCGTTGATGAGCTCGAGGTCGTGCCCCGCGTCCGGCTCGAGCGATCCGAGGTAGCTCGACAGGCTCGCCGAGGCCTCGGTCGCCTGGATGCTCAGCTCGGTCAGCTGCTCGAGCACGGGTTGCAGCGCAGCGTCGGACGCCGCGACCCGCTCGATCGCACGCCGGGCGGACTCGACGAGCCCGACGACGTCCGGGGCGCCCTCGAGCGACTCGCTCGACAGGGCCTCGTGCGCGAGTCCCGCCGAGAGCCGGAGCTCCTCGAGGTTCCCGAGGCGTTCGGCGCGCTCGGCGAGTTCGGCGTCCTCGCCCGGCTGGGGGTCGGCTGCCTCGATCTCGTCCGACGCGGCACGGATCCGTTCGGCCTCGGCGACCCGGTCGTCGCGGTCCCGGGTGAGCGTCTCGAGCTCGCCGGCGTGCTGTTGCCAGGCGTCGTAGGCGGCGATGTAGGCGCCGAGCGCCTTCTGCAGCTTCGGGCCACCGAACCCGTCGAGCGCGGCGCGCTGTGCCGCAGCGGAGGTCAGGCGGATCTGGTCCGACTGCCCGTGCACGGTGACGAGCTGGTCGGCGAGCTCGCCGAGGACCGCGACCGGAGCACCGCGGCCGCCGACCGTCGCACGGCTGCGCCCCTCGGCCGACACCGTGCGGGTCAGGATGAGTTCGCCGTCCTCGACGGCACCCCCGGCGTCCTCGACGCGTTCGGCGACGGCGTCGAGGTCGGGGACGTGCCAACGGCCCTCGACGACCGCGGACGACGCACCCCGGCGGACGGCACCGGCGTCGGCACGGGCACCGAGGAGCAGTCCGAGCGCGGTGACGATCATCGTCTTCCCGGCGCCTGTCTCGCCAGTCACGACGGTGAAGCCGGGACCGAGCTCGAGCGTCGCTCCGCCGATGACGCCGAGGTCGCTGATCGAGATCTCCTCGATCACCGGTCGACCTCGTCCTCGCGCTGCGGGCCACGCCACCCCGTGACGGGGAGCCGGAACTTGGCGACCAGGCGATCGGTGAACGGGGCGTCCTTGAGCCGTGCGACCCGGACGGGCTCCGGCGATCGGTGCACCTCGACGCGGGCGCCCGGCGGGAGGTCGTGCGCCCGGCGGCCGTCGCACCAGAGGACGCCGACGCCGCTGGTCCGGCGGAGCACCTCGACGGCGAGGGTGCAGTCCGGGCCGACGACGATCGGACGCGAGAACAGGGCGTGGGCGCTCAGCGGCACCATGAGGATCGCGTCGACGTCGGGCCACACGATCGGGCCGCCGCCGGAGAACGAGTACGCGGTCGAGCCGGTCGGGGTCGAGATGACCACGCCGTCGCACCCGAAGGACGACAGCGGACGGCCGTCCACCTCGGTGACGACCTCGAGCATCCGCTCCCGCGACGCCTTCTCGATGGTGGCCTCGTTGAGCGCCCAGGAGGAGTAGACGGTCTCCTGGCCAACGACGACGTCCACCTGCAGCGCCACGCGTTCCTCGACGTGGTACTCGCCGCGGAGGGTGCGCTGGACGGTCTCCTCGAGGTCCGGTCGCTCGCTCTCGGCCAGGAAGCCGACGTGCCCGAGGTTCACCCCGACGATCGCGGCGCGGGTGCCGCGGACGAGCTCCGCCGCCCGGAGGATCGTGCCGTCGCCGCCGAGGACGATGACGATCTCGAGCTGCTCCGCCTGCACGTCGACGCCGAGGATGTCGACCTGCCCGACCGAGGCTTCGGCCCGTCGCACGTCGGCGTACTCGTCGAACGGCATCACGGGGTTGAGGCCGGCCGCGTGCAGGATGTCGCAGACCTCGACCGCTGCGTCGATGGAGTCCTGCCGCCCGGTGTGCGAGACGAGCAGGATGTGCCGTTCGTCGCTCATGCCACCCCTTCCGCCAGGTCCGTCGCCCGGTCGATCCATTCTGTCGGATTGGTACCGACACCACGCTGGAAGCGCGCCAGGTACTCGTGGTTGCCGTGCGTCCCGACGATCGGCGAGGCGGCGAGCCCGGAGGTACCGAGCCCGACGTCCCAGGCCGCCCAGAGCACGTTCATGAGCGCGTCGTTCCGGAGTCCAGGGTCGTGCACGATGCCTTCGCGCACCCCGCCCCGACCGACCTCGAATTGCGGCTTGACCAGGAGCACGAAGTCGTCGGAGGGCACGGCCTCGGCGAGCGCGGGCAGGACGATCCGCAGCGAGATGAACGACAGGTCACCGACCACGAGCGAGGTCTCCCCCGCCGCCGGGTCGAGCGCCGCGTACGACTCGGCCGTCAGGTTCCGGGCATTGCACCCCTCGACCACGGCAACGCGGTCGTCGAGCGCCACCACCGGGTCGAGTTGGCCGTGTCCGACGTCGAGCGCGACAACGCGGCGCGCACCGCGGGCGAGGAGCACCTGGGTGAACCCGCCGGTGCTCGCGCCGACGTCGAGGGCGACCCGGCCGGCGGGGTCGACCCCGAACGCGTCGAGCGCACCGACGAGCTTGCGGGCGGCGCGGGACACCCACTCGTCGCCGGAGTCGACGACCACGGCCGCGTCTGGACGGGTGGGGTGCGACGGCTTGACCACCGCGGTCCCGCCGACCGTCACCCGACCGTCCTGGATGAGCTTCGCGGCCGCCGTGCGGGAACGCGCGAGTCCGCGCTCGGCGACGAGCGCATCGAGACGGACGGTGCCGCCGCGTGCGTCCACGGGTGCACCGGTGGCGTCAGGCACTCGCCGTGCCGCCGCTCTCGAGCCGGGTGCGGAGTTCGTCGTGCAACGCGGCGAAGGCGTCCGCGCGGTCCGTGAGCTCGAGCCCTTCGGCCGCCGCGGTCCGTGCGGCGAAGTCCTCGTGGTCCCGCTCGGACGTCGGCGTCCCGACCACGCCGCCGGGCCGCGGCCGTGGCGTGACGTCGCCGGGCTGCGGCGGCGTCGGGCGGTCCTCGTTCGGCACGTCCGTCACGCTACTCGCCGCCGTACAGCTTCGGGTCCACGTCGAGGCCGTAGATCGCGAGCCCGGACTCCCAGATGATGGTCGCGCCGGCACGCAGCCGGTCGATGTCGTCCCCGTCGTCGAGCACGCGGACCACGTGGCCCCGCATCGCGACCGTCGCACCGCCGACCGTGACGTACCGGGTGCCGTCCTCGTCCTCGCGCCGGACCGTGCGCGGGTACGGGCTCGACAGCCCACGGAGGTCGTCGAGGATGTACGTCGGCCGCGACTTTTGGTCGGCCGCGAGGACCTGCTTGGCCTGGTCGATGCCCGTCAGGACGAGCACGCTCGGGATGCCGGCGTCGTTGGCGCCCTTGATGTCGGTGTCGAGCCGGTCACCGATGAACAGCGGGTGCTCGCCGCCGAACCGGGCGAGGGCGGCGTCGAAGATCGGCCGCTCGGGCTTGCCCGCGACGACCGGCATCCGGCCGACGGCCTGGTGCACGGCGGACACGAGCGTCCCGTTGCCGGGCGCGATACCGCGCTCGACGGGGATCGACCAGTCCATGTTCGTCGCCACCCAGGGCACGGACGGGTCGGCCAGGGCGAAGGACGCCTCGGCCAGCTCCGTCCACCCGAGGTCGGGCGAGAAGCCCTGGATGACCGCGGCCGGCGAGTCCTCCGCGCTGTTCGTCACGGTGAACCCGGCTTCCTCGACGATGCTCGTCAAGCCGAGCCCCCCGGTCACGAGGACCGTGGAGCCGGCGGGCACGAGCGTCGACAGGAGGCGGACGCCGGCCTGGGACGAGGTCACGACGTCGTCGGCCGAGACCTCGAGCCCGAACGCCTCGAGGTGCTCCGCCACGTCGACCGGACGACGGGAGGCGTTGTTCGTGATGTACCCGACCCGGGCGCCGAGGGACGCCCGGGTGAGCGACTCGACGGCGTGCGGGATCGCGTGGCGACCGCGGTACACGACGCCGTCGAGGTCGGTCAGGACCAGGTCGACGCCGTGCGTGGGTGGGACGGGGACGTCAGTCGGCTGCTGATCCGTCGACGTCGACGGGGTTGTCGTCGTCGATCTCGCCGGGTTCGTCCGCGGGTCCGGGCTCGTCGAGGGGTGCGGGGTCGTCGGCTGGCTCGAGTTCGTCGTCGGCGTCCTGCTCGACCGCGGGCTCGTCGAGCTGCTCGTCGTCCCTGTCGCCTGCGCCGTCTCGGTCGTCGTACTCGTCGACTTCGATCGCTTCCTCGACCACATCCACCGTCTCCCAAGCATCCTCGTCAGCGGCCTCGGCGAGTGCCGCGGTCGCGTGATCGACACGGGCCCACCACTCGTCGGCCTCGTCCTGACGGCCGAGCTCCTCGAGCGTGGCCGCGTAAGCACTGTAGAGCGCCGGCGACCAGCTGTAGGCCGTGGACGGGTCGAGCTGTGGAATCTCCAGCTCACCCAACGCCGCCTGTGCATTCCCGAGGTCGAGCCGAGCGCCCGACATCGCGATCGCGAGCTCGACCTGCACCGGGGTGTCCAGGGCAGCACGGTCGACGGAGCGTCCGAGCTCGAGCGCGCGTTCCGGTCGTCCGAGGCCACGCTCGCAGTCGACCATCATCGGGAGCTGGTCGTTCTTGCCGGCGATGCGCCGGTAGGTCCGGAGCTCGCGGAGCGCCGTCGCGAAGTCACCCAGCCGGTACGCGGTGATCGCGGCGGTCTCGCGCACGACGGCCACACGACCGGCTCGACGGGCGGCGCTCAGGGCGTGCTGGTTCGCCGTCTCCGGGTCGACGTCGACGAGGAGGGCAGCGGACACGAGGTGCTTCGCCACCCAGTCGGCGTTGTCCTTGCTCAGGGTCTTGAGCTCGGAACGAGCCGCGGGATCGAGGTCCCGTGCCTGCACCCCGTCCGGGATCTCCGGGTCCTCGTGACGCGGGCGGATCGACTTGGTGCCGTAGGGGTCGCGGTCTTCCCAGTCGTCACGAGCGGCCTCGCCGAAACGGGCTCCCGCGTGTCGGGTGCCGTCCCCGAACCGGCGGCGCTCCTCGCCGTCACGAGCCGGACGGGCGGAGCCACCGCGGAAGGGGCGGTCGCCGTCACGACGGTCGGGGCGATCCGAGCCACCACGGAACGGGCGATCTCCGTCACGACGCTCCGGACGGTCGGAACCACCACGGAACGGACGGTCACCGTCGCGACGAGCGGGGCGGTCTGAGCCACCACGGAACGGACGATCCCCGTCACGACGCTCCGGACGGTCGGAACCGCCACGGAACGGACGGTCCGATCCACCTCGGTACGGGCGATCTCCGTCACGACGCTCCGGACGGTCGGAACCACCCCGGAACGGACGATCCCCGTCACGACGCTCCGGACGGTCCGAGCCACCACGGAACGGACGGTCTCCATCGCGAGCCGGACGGTCAGACCCACCCCGGAACGGACGATCAGAGCCACCCCGGAACGGACGATCCCCGTCACGACGCTTCGTACGATCGGAACCACCCCGGAACGGACGGTCAGAGCCACCCCGGAACGGACGGTCACCGTCACGACGCTCCGGACGGTCAGAGCCACCCCGGAACGGACGGTCACCGTCACGACGCTCCGGACGGTCCGAACCACCACGGAACGGACGGTCAGAGCCACCCCGGAACGGACGATCCCCGTCACGCTGGGGACGGCCGGCGCCCCGAGGTCCGTCACCACGAGGCGGACGACCGCCCGCGGAGCGGTCGTCCCGCCACGCCGGTCGGTCCCCGCGCTGCGAACCATCACGGAAGGAACGGTCGCCACCGCGGGCACCGCCGTCGCGACGCTCGCCCTCGCGGCGTTCGAAGTCGCGCGGGCCGGACGACCAGCGGCCGCCCTGGCCACCGTCCCGACGAGGCCCACGGTCTCCGTCTCGACGCTGCCGGTCCGAGCGGCCTTCGCCATCCCGTCGCTGTTCGTCGTCGTTCGCCACCGTCGCTCCTCGTCTGCGCGCCCGGTCTCCCGAGCTGTCGTCCACTGTGTCGTTGTTGTTGGATGCCGTCCGCGAGCACGACACCGACCCAGTCCATCACGAACCGAGCCGGACGTCGAGGCGCGACGGCCGAAAACAGAAATGGCCACTGGCCGCCGCGAGAGACAGGTTTCCCTGCTCTCGACGGAGGGCCAGTGGCCACGTCTTCTTGCAAAATAAGTCCGGCGGCGTCCTACTCTCCCACAAGGTCCCCCTTGCAGTACCATCGGCGCTGAGAGGCTTAGCTTCCGGGTTCGGAATGTGACCGGGCGTTTCCCTCTCGCTATGACCACCGGAACACCTTCGACCCAGATCCTGGATCAAAACCATTCCTTCAGATCTCGCTGAAGTATTCAGTTTCGTTCCCGATCGTCTGTCGGGAACCACAAAGTGGACGCGAGCCCGTGACACGAAGGCCACGGAAATCAGTGTGTTGTCAAGTCTTCGGCTTATTAGTACCGGTCAGCTCCACGGGTCGTTAGTCCCCGCTTCCACATCCGGCCTATCAACCCAGTAGTCTGCTGGGAGCCTCTCACACTCAAGGTGCATGGAAATCTCATCTCGAAGACGGCTTCCCGCTTAGATGCTTTCAGCGGTTATCCGGTCCGAACGTAGCTAATCAGCGGTGCCCTTGGCAGAACAACTGACACACCAGAGGTTCGTCCATCCCGGTCCTCTCGTACTAGGGATAGATCTTCTCAAATTTCCAACGCGCGCAGCGGATAGGGACCGAACTGTCTCACGACGTTCTAAACCCAGCTCGCGTACCGCTTTAATGGGCGAACAGCCCAACCCTTGGGACCTACTCCAGCCCCAGGATGCGACGAGCCGACATCGAGGTGCCAAACCATGCCGTCGATATGGACTCTTGGGCAAGATCAGCCTGTTATCCCCGAGGTACCTTTTATCCGTTGAGCGACAGCGCTTCCACAAGCCACTGCCGGATCACTAGTCCCGACTTTCGTCCCTGCTCGACCTGTCAGTCTCACAGTCAAGCTCCCTTGTGCACTTACACTCGCCACCTGATTGCCAACCAGGTTGAGGGAACCTTTGGGCGCCTCCGTTACTCTTTGGGAGGCAACCGCCCCAGTTAAACTACCCACCAGGCACTGTCCATGAACCCGATCAGGGTCCTACGTTAGACATCCAGAGTGACCAGAGTGGTATTTCAACAACGACTCCACGAACACTAGCGTGCCCGCTTCACAGTCTCCCACCTATCCTACACAAGCCACACCGAACACCAATACCAAGCTGTAGTAAAGGTCACGGGGTCTTTCCGTCCTGCTGCGCGTAACGAGCATCTTTACTCGTAGTGCAATTTCGCCGAGTTCGCGGTTGAGACAGCTGGGAAGTCGTTACGCCATTCGTGCAGGTCGGAACTTACCCGACAAGGAATTTCGCTACCTTAGGATGGTTATAGTTACCACCGCCGTTTACTGGGGCTTAAATTCAGAGCTTCGCCCAAAGGCTAACCCTTCCTCTTAACCTTCCAGCACCGGGCAGGCGTCAGTCCGTATACATCGTCTTGCGACTTCGCACGGACCTGTGTTTTTAGTAAACAGTCGCTTCCCACTGGTCTCTGCGGCCTTCACCGCTCACGGAGCAAGTCCGGTCACGGTTCCGGCCCCCCTTCTCCCGAAGTTACGGGGGCATTTTGCCGAGTTCCTTAACCACGATTCTCTCGATCTCCTTGGTATTCTCTACCTGACCACCTGAGTCGGTTTCGGGTACGGGCGGCTGCAACCTCGCGTCGATGCTTTTCTCGGCAGCATAGGATCACTGATTTCCCCTCACGGGTACGCGTCGGATCTCAGGCATACAGACGACGGATTTGCCTATCGTCAGCCCTACATCCTTACACCAGGTTCACCTTACGGATACCATCGCCTGGCTCAGCTACCTTCCTGCGTCACACCTGTTCATACGCTAGCCGCACCAGCATGGGGTCGAGCGTTAGACCGGCCCGCATCACCCCGAAGGGATCCGCTGGTCCGGGTTAGGACTCTTAGCACCACTGGATTAACTTGGGCGGTTGTTCGCCGGTACGGGAATATCAACCCGTTGTCCATCGACTACGCCTGTCGGCCTCGCCTTAGGTCCCGACTTACCCAGGGCGGATTAACCTGGCCCTGGAACCCTTGGTCTTTCGGAGGACGGGTTTCTCACCCGTCTTTCGCTACTCATGCCTGCATTCTCACTCGTGTGGCGTCCACGGCTGGATTACTCCGCCGCTTCACTCGCCACACGACGCTCTCCTACCACTCCGCACGACTGAACCACGAAGGCTTATCGAGTGTGCGAAATCTACAACTTCGGCGGTGTGCTTGAGCCCCGTTACATTGTCGGCGCGGAATCACTTGACCAGTGAGCTATTACGCACTCTTTCAAGGGTGGCTGCTTCTAAGCCAACCTCCTGGTTGTCTGTGCAACTCCACATCCTTTCCCACTTAGCACACGCTTAGGGGCCTTAGTTGGTAGTCTGGGTTGTTTCCCTCTCGACGATGAAGCTTATCCCCCACCGTCTCACTGCTGCGCTCTCACTCACCGGCATTCGGAGTTTGGCTGACGTCAGTAACCTGTTGAGGCCCATCGGCCATCCAGTAGCTCTACCTCCGGCGAGAAACACGCAACGCTGCACCTAAATGCATTTCGGAGAGAACCAGCTATCACGAAGTTTGATTGGCCTTTCACCCCTATCCACAGCTCATCCCCTCCATTTTCAACTGAAGTGGGTTCGGTCCTCCACGACGTCTTACCGTCGCTTCAACCTGGCCATGGATAGATCACTTCGCTTCGGGTCTAGGACATGCGACTGAATCGCCCTATTCAGACTCGCTTTCGCTACGGCTTCCCCACACGGGTTAACCTCGCCACATATCACTAACTCGCAGGCTCATTCTTCAAAAGGCACGCCGTCACCCCTACAAGGAGGCTCCGACGGTTTGTAAGCAAACGGTTTCAGGTACTATTTCACTCCCCTCCCGGGGTACTTTTCACCTTTCCCTCACGGTACTTGTCCGCTATCGGTCATCTGGGAGTATTTAGGCTTATCAGGTGGTCCTGACAGATTCACACGGGATTTCTCGGGCCCCGTGCTACTTGGGATACACATCCGGCCATAACACCATTTCGTCTACGGGGCTGGCACCCACTACGGCCCGGCTTTCAAACCGGTTCGACTATGATGCGCTGTAACCGTCCCAGTCCGGCAGAACTGAGCGACGTGTCCCACAACCCCGACCATGCAACGCCCGCCGGCTATCACACATGATCGGTTTAGCCTCATCCGCTTTCGCTCGCCACTACTCACGGAATCACATGTTGTTTTCTCTTCCTGTGGGTACTGAGATGTTTCACTTCCCCACGTTCCCTCTACCCGCCCTATATATTCAGGCGGGAGTCACCAGGTCGACAAGTCGCCTGGCGGGGTTTCCCCATTCGGAAATCCTCGGCTCACAGCTCGATTATCAGCTCCCCGAGGCTTATCGCAGATTTCTACGTCCTTCTTCGGCTCCAGATGCCAAGGCATCCACCGTTTGCTCTTAGAAACTTGACCACAAAGATTAAAATTGCGATCGACTCGAACAACAACCAAGCCCGAAAGCTTCGTCATCGTCACGAGCGATCTAAGATGCTCGCGTCCACTGTGTAGTTCTCAACATACGATCGGCACCACACTCCCCCAACACGAACCGTGTCAGCTTCATGCAGCCCACCGAAGAACCCGACCAGAACCCCCATCACAGGAACCCCAGTCACGGCCCACCCCCACCAACCGGCAGGGACCCCGACCATCACAGCCGGGAAGCCTGGTCCCTCAGGACCCAACAACGTGCACCAGTCACCCCGCTTCCCCACCAACCCGTTCCTGACCCGCAAGCAGGCCGTACTAGAGTCGGCAGACGCGCCGACGACTGCACTGTCAATGTTCCACCCATGAGCTACCGGCAACCACGTTCGGGTTGCATCGGCGCCTGGACCCACCCACCCCGAAGGATGAACTGAGCCAGATGCTCCTTAGAAAGGAGGTGATCCAGCCGCACCTTCCGGTACGGCTACCTTGTTACGACTTAGTCCTAATCACCGATCCCACCTTCGACGGCTCCTTCCACAAGGGTTAGGCCACCGGCTTCGGGTGTTACCGACTTTCATGACTTGACGGGCGGTGTGTACAAGGCCCGGGAACGTATTCACCGCAGCGTTGCTGATCTGCGATTACTAGCGACTCCGACTTCATGAGGTCGAGTTGCAGACCTCAATCCGAACTGAGACCGGCTTTTTGGGATTCGCTCCACCTTACGGTATCGCAGCCCTTTGTACCGGCCATTGTAGCATGCGTGAAGCCCAAGACATAAGGGGCATGATGATTTGACGTCATCCCCACCTTCCTCCGAGTTGACCCCGGCAGTCTCCTATGAGTCCCCGCCATAACGCGCTGGCAACATAGAACGAGGGTTGCGCTCGTTGCGGGACTTAACCCAACATCTCACGACACGAGCTGACGACAACCATGCACCACCTGTACACCGACCACAAGGGGGCGACCATCTCTGGCCGTTTCCGGTGTATGTCAAGCCTTGGTAAGGTTCTTCGCGTTGCATCGAATTAATCCGCATGCTCCGCCGCTTGTGCGGGCCCCCGTCAATTCCTTTGAGTTTTAGCCTTGCGGCCGTACTCCCCAGGCGGGGCGCTTAATGCGTTAGCTACGACACAGAAACCGTGGAAAGGTCCCTACATCTAGCGCCCAACGTTTACGGCGTGGACTACCAGGGTATCTAATCCTGTTCGCTCCCCACGCTTTCGCTCCTCAGCGTCAGTTACGGCCCAGAGATCTGCCTTCGCCATCGGTGTTCCTCCTGATATCTGCGCATTCCACCGCTACACCAGGAATTCCAATCTCCCCTACCGCACTCTAGTCTGCCCGTACCCACTGCAAGCCCGAGGTTGAGCCTCGGGATTTCACAGCAGACGCGACAAACCGCCTACGAGCTCTTTACGCCCAATAATTCCGGACAACGCTTGCACCCTACGTATTACCGCGGCTGCTGGCACGTAGTTAGCCGGTGCTTTTTCTGCAGGTACCGTCACTTTCGCTTCTTCCCTACTAAAAGAGGTTTACAACCCGAAGGCCGTCATCCCTCACGCGGCGTTGCTGCATCAGGCTTTCGCCCATTGTGCAATATTCCCCACTGCTGCCTCCCGTAGGAGTCTGGGCCGTGTCTCAGTCCCAGTGTGGCCGGTCACCCTCTCAGGCCGGCTACCCGTCGTCGCCTTGGTGAGCCATTACCTCACCAACAAGCTGATAGGCCGCGAGTCCATCCCCAACCAAAAAATCTTTCCACCACCAGGCCATGCGACCAGTAGTCATATCCAGTATTAGACGTCGTTTCCAACGCTTATCCCAGAGTCAGGGGCAGGTTACTCACGTGTTACTCACCCGTTCGCCACTAATCCACCCAGCAAGCTGGGCTTCATCGTTCGACTTGCATGTGTTAAGCACGCCGCCAGCGTTCGTCCTGAGCCAGGATCAAACTCTCCGTAAAAAATTACAACCAACACCGAAGTGTCAGCGAGTTGATACTGACAAAAAGAACTGTCAACTGACAATTCTGTCTATCCAAAAGGAATTGTCTCCGGACTCACCATCAGATGAGCCACGGGGTCAATAAATTGGCATTGACAATGTGCACGCTGTTGAGTTCTCAAGGACCAGACGCACTCCCCACTCGACCCCGAACACGAGGTTCCGCCAGAGAGGCTTTCGTTCTTGGCTTGACCACCAGCCAGGTCGTGTGACCTGCGTCGGACCAGATGGTCCAGTGGCTCATCCCTGATCGGGAGAGAACCGGTGGAGTAGTCATCCTAGGCGTCGAAGCGATCCAGCGCAAGGCCGGTTCGGAACTTCAGTGCAGGATGGTCCCGCTTGAGGCCGGCAGGCTCTGGGCTCTCGCTCCAGCCGCTCCGCCGCACCTTTGGGGTGACGAGTAAGAACTCTACGTGCGGACCGGGGGGAGCGCCAACCCACTGCACTTCCCGGGCGTGTCGCGTTCTGCAACACAGGCTCCCGGAACGCAGCGACGCCCGGCTCCCACAGGGGAACCGGGCGTCGACGAGCGAGCTCGATCAGGCCAGCGTCACGCCGGCGAGCGTCTTCTTCCCGCGGCGGAGGACGACCACTCCCCCGGGCAGTGCGAGGTCCGACAGCCGTGCGGCCGCGTCCTCGACCCGGACGTTGTTCACGGACACGCCGCCCTGGTCGACCGCACGACGGGCCTCCCCGAGCGACTTCACGAGTCCGGTCTCGACGAGCGCCTTCGCCACGTCGGCGTCGCCGGGCAGCGTCGCGGAGCCCGGCAGCTCGGCGATCGCCGACCGGAGGGTCCGCTCGTCGAGGCTCGTCAGGTCTCCGTTGCCGAACAGTGCCGCCCCCGCGTCGATCGCGGCCTGCGTGGCCTCGACCCCGTGGACCACCGCCGTGACCTCGAACGCGAGGGTCCGCTGGGCCTCACGTCGGAAGGGTTCGTCCGCGACGGCCTGCTCCAACCGCTCGATCTCGGCGCGCGTCAGGAACGTGAACTGCCGCAACCGCTCGACCACGTCGGCGTCCGAGGTGTTGAGCCAGAACTGGTAGAACGCGTAGGGCGACGTCATGTCCGCATCGAGCCAGATCGCGTTGCCCTCGCTCTTGCCGAACTTCGTGCCGTCGGAGTTCACGATGAGCGGGGTCCCGAGCGCATGCACGGACGCCCCCTCGGTGCGACGGATGAGCTCCGTCCCCGAGGTCAGGTTGCCCCACTGGTCGGAGCCACCCGTCTGCAGCGTGCACCCGTACTGCAGGAAGAGCTCGCGGTAGTCGAGGCCCTGCAGGATCTGGTAGCTGAACTCGGTGTAGCTGATGCCGGCATCGGAGTTGAGCCGCGCAGCGACCGCGTCCTTCTTGAGCATCGAGTTGACTCGGAAGTACTTGCCGATGTCCCGGAGGAAGTCGATCGCGGACAGCGGTGCCGTCCAGTCGAGGTTGTTCACGAGCCGGACGCCGTTCTCGCCGTCCGGGCTGAGGAACCTCGACACCTGCGCGCGGAGCCGGTCGACCCAGTCGGCGACGGTCTCGGGCGTGTTCAGCGTGCGCTCGGCCGTCGGCCGCGGGTCCCCGATCAACCCGGTCGAACCGCCTACGAGCGCGAGGGGCTTGTGCCCGGCGAGCTGGATCCGCCGCAGGGTCAGCAGCTGCAGCAGGTTGCCGCAGTGCAAGGACGGCGCGGTCGGGTCGAAGCCGCAGTAGTACGTGATCGGCTCGCCGTCGAGGGCCTCCTTGAGTGCGGTCTCGTCGGTCGAGACGTGCACCAGACCACGCCAGCGCAGTTCGTCCCACACCGAGGCGAAGGTGGGATCGTTCTGCTGGCGCGTCAGGACATCGAGCGCGGTATCACTGGACACCAGGCAATCGTAGCGGCCGGGAGGCGCGGGTCGCCCCCGCTAGTCCAGGGCACCCTTGTGCCGTCGGTACGTCGAGACCGTCGGGTCGCCGGTCAGCCAGAACCGCCAGGGGAACCCCGCGCCGCCGGCGATGCCGCCGACGCCGGTGCGCGGTCCGCGCGAGATGCGCGGGACGTCGTCCACGCCGGTCTCGGCGAGGAGTTCCTCGACGACCGCGGCCGGCGGGGCGGAAGCGAGCCGTGCCTCCAGGCCGGGTGCCAGGGTGAGCACGAACGGGCCGGACCCGTCGAGGAGCGACGTGCCGTCGTCGGTGCCGAGCGCGGCGCCCAGAGCCACACCGATGTTCCCCGGTCCGCGGGCGAGCGCGACGTCCGCGGGTCGGGGGCCGCGACGATCGCGCGCTGTGGCCAGCCCGTCGACGACCTCACCGCCGCGGAGGAGCGTCCCGGCCGAGACGCCCTCGGGGCCGCTCACGACGTTGACGCAGGTGTGGATGCCGTACGAGCGGTAGGCGTAGAGCGTCCCCGGCGGACCGAACAGGTGGCGGTTGCGCTCGGTCATGCCCCGATGTCCGTGCGAGCCGGGATCGGTGGGCCCGTGGTAGGCCTCGACCTCGGTGATCCGGATGCTGACGCCGCGCCCGGTGATGGTCGCGCCGAGGAGTGCCGGCGCGGACACGGGCGCCGGCTCCGCCAAGAGCCGCCGGATCGCGTCCGTCATCGCGTCCGTCATCGCGTGAAGGGCGCGCCCTCCGCCAGCTCGCGGACGCGCTGCGTCAGGGAGGTCAGCTGCTCGGCGACGCGGTCGGGAGCGGTCCCGCCGGCACCGGAGCGAGATGCCACACTGCCCTCGATCGTGAGGACCGAACGCACTTCCGGCGTGAGGTGCTCGGACACCGCTCGGTACTCGTCGTCGGTCGGGTCGTCGAGCTCGATGCCGCGCTCCTCGCAGTGGCGGACGAGAGCACCGGAGACCTCGTGGGCGTCGCGGAAGGGCACGCCCTGGCGGACGAGCCACTCGGCCACGTCGGTCGCGAGCGAGAAACCCTGCGGCGCGAGCTCGGCCATGCGCTCGGTGTCGAACGTCAGCGTCGCGACCATGCCCGTGAAGGCCGGCAGCAGGACCTCGAGCTGCTCGACCGAGTCGAAGACGGGCTCCTTGTCCTCCTGCAGGTCGCGGTTGTACGCCAGGGGCAGGCCCTTGAAGGTCGCGAGGAGGCCGGTGAGGTTGCCGAGCAGTCGACCGGACTTGCCACGGGCGAGTTCGGCGATGTCCGGGTTCTTCTTCTGCGGCATGATGCTCGACCCCGTGGAGAACGCGTCGTGGAGCCGGACGAAGCCGAACTCCTTCGTGTTCCAGAGGATGACCTCCTCCGCGAGGCGCGAGACGTCGATGCCGATCTGCGCGAGGACGAAGGCGAACTCCGCCACCACGTCACGGCCGGCGGTCGCGTCGATCGAGTTGTCCGCGGGCCGGGCGAAGCCGAGCTCGAGGGCGATCGCCGTCGGGTCGAGCCCGAGCGAGCTGCCGGCGAGGGCACCGGCACCGTACGGGCTGACGCTCGCGCGGGTCGACCAGTCGCGGAGGCGCTCGAGGTCGCGCACGAGCGGCCACGCGTGGGCGAGCAGGTGGTGTGCGAGGAGCACGGGCTGCGCGTGCTGCAGGTGCGTACGGCCCGGCATGATCGCGCCGGGGTGCTCGTTCGCCTGCTGGCTGAGCGCGTCCACGAGGTCGATGACGAGGTGCCCGATGCGCCGCGCGTGGTCGAGCATGTGCATGCGGCCGAGCGTGGCGATCTGGTCGTTGCGGCTCCGGCCGGCGCGGAGCTTGCCGCCGAGCTCGGGTCCGACGTCGGCGATGAGCAGGCGTTCGAGGGCACCGTGGACGTCCTCGTCGGAGTCGTCCGGCTGCAACTCGCCGGTGGCGTGGGCGTCGGCCAGCCGATCGAGCCCCGCGAGCATCCGCTCCAGCTCGTCCTCGGTCAGGTATCCGGCAGCGTTGAGCGCGCGCGCGTGCGCGCGGGAGCCGGCGATGTCGTAGGGCGCGAGCTGCCAGTCGAAGTGCGTCGACTTGGAGAGGGCGGCGAGCTCGGCGCTCGGGCCGTCCGCGAAGCGGCCGCCCCAGAGGGCGCCGGTGTTGGTGGCGTCGGTCTTGGCGGGCGGGGTCGCGTCGGTCATGTCGTCCTGCTGGGGTGTCGGCGGTCGTGCGGTGCGTGGCGGGGGCGGGTCGCGCCTCCCGGCCGGTCCGCGGTCAGGCGGACGCGGTGGCGGGTCGTGCCTCCTGGCCGGTCCGCGGTGGGGCGGGACCGACCGGTCCCGCCCCACCGCGGGCGACTAGTTGGCGGCGTCGCGGCGTGCCGAGATCTTGCTCGGCAGCGACCACAGCTCGATGAAGCCCTTCGACAGGGACTGGTCGAACGTGTCGCCGGTGTCGTACGTCGCGAGGTCGAAGTCGTAGAGGCTCTGCTCCGACTTGCGCCCCGTGACCGTCGCGCGACCGCCGTGCAGCTGCAGGCGGATGTCACCGGAGACGTGCTGCTGGGTGTGGTCGATGAACGCGTCGAGGCTGCGCTTGAGACCGCCGAACCAGAGGCCGTCGTAGACCAGGTCGGCCCACTCGGACTCGATGCCGCGCTTGTAGCGGTTGACGTCACGCTCGAGGGTGAGGCTCTCGAGCTCCTCGTGCGCGGCGATCAGCGCGATCGCGGCCGGGGCCTCGTAGACCTCGCGCGACTTGATGCCGACGAGGCGGTCCTCCACGACGTCGATGCGGCCGACTCCGTGCTTGCCGGCGAGGGCGTTGAGCTCCTGCACGATGCGGAGCACGCTGAAGCGCTGTCCGTCGATCGCGACGGGGACGCCCTGCTCGAACGTGATCGTGACCTCGTCGGCGTCCCGCGGGACCGTGGGGTCCTGCGTGTACGAGTAGAGGTCCTCGATCGGGGCGTTCCACGGGTCCTCGAGGAACCCGGTCTCGACCGCGCGGCCCCAGACGTTCTGGTCGACCGAGTACGGCGACTTCTTCGACTGCTCGATCGGCAGGTTGTGCTCGTTCGCGTAGACGATCGCCTTGTCGCGGGTGAGCGCGAGGTCGCGGACCGGGGCGACGCTCGTCAGGTCGGGCGCGATCGCGGCGACCGCGGCCTCGAAGCGGACCTGGTCGTTGCCCTTGCCGGTGCAGCCGTGCGCGACGCTGTCGGCGCCGAGCTGCTTCGCGGTGAGGGCCAGGTGCTTCGCGATGAGCGGGCGGCTCAGCGCGGACACGAGCGGGTAGCGCTTCTGGTACAGCGCGTTCGCCTTGAGGGCGGGCACGAGGTAGTCGTCGGCGAACTCGTCCTTCGCGTCGACGACGACCGACTCCACCGCGCCGCAGTCGAGCGCGCGCTGACGGATGGCGTCCATGTCCTCGCCGCCCTGGCCGACGTCGACCGCCAGTGCGACGACGTCCTTGCCGGTGGCGTCCTTGAGCCAGCCGATGCCGACGGAGGTGTCGAGGCCTCCGGAGTACGCCAGTACGACGCGGTCTGCCATGTGGTTTCTCCTTGGGGTGGGGGTGTCAGTTGGTGGTGGCCGGCTCGGCCGTGGCCTCGGCCGGTTCGGCTGCGTTCGATGCAAGGAGCCAGGCGAGGAGCGCCTTCTGGGCGTGGAGACGGTTCTCTGCCTCGTCCCAGATGATGCTGCGCGGGCCGTCGATGACCTCGGCCGTGACCTCGTAGCCACGGTCGGCCGGCAGGCAGTGCATGAACACGGCGTCGTCGGCGGCGTGCGCCATCAGCTCGTCGTCCACGCGGTACCCGGCGAAGGTGTCCAGCCGTGCCTGCTTCTCGTCCTCCTTGCCCATCGACACCCACGTGTCGGTGACGACGACGTCGGCGCCGGCGACCGCGGCGACCGGATCGGTGACGACGAGGACCGAACCACCGGTCAGCGCTGCGCGGTCCTCGGCGTCGGTGACGACCCGGGCCGCCGGCGCGAAGGACTCGGGTGCGGCGACGCGGACGTGCATGCCCGCGGTCGCGCCGGCGAGCAGGTAGGACTGCGCCATGTTGCTGGCGCCGTCGCCGACGAACGCCACGGTCTGCCCGGCGAGCGTGCCGCGGTGCTCTCGGATGGTGAGCAGGTCCGCGAGGAGCTGGCACGGGTGGAAGTCGTCCGACAGGGCGTTGACGACGGGGACCCGCGTACCGGCGGCCATCTCCTCGAGGCCCGACTGGGCGTAGGTGCGCCAGACGATCGCCGACACCATGCGCTCCAGGACCCGGGCGGTGTCCGAGGGGGTCTCCTTGCCGCCGAGCTGGCTGTTCGCCGTCGTGATGACGAGCGGGCTGCCGCCGAGGTCGGAGATGCCGACGTGGAAGGACACCCGGGTCCGTGTCGAGGACTTGTCGAAGATCACCGCGACGGACTGCGGGCCCGCGAGGGGCTTCGATCCCCAGCGGTCGGCCTTCATCTGCGCCGCGAGGTCGAGGATCGCGGACTGCTCGGCCTGGCTCAGGTCGTCGTCGCGGAGGAAGTGGCGGGTCATGCGGACGTCTCCTGGGTGGTGGTGCCCTGCGCGGCCGCGACCGCTGCGAGGCTCTCGCCGAGGATCGACACGAACTCGTCGATCTCGGCGTCGGACACGATGAGCGGCGGCGCGATGCGCAGGCTCGACTCGTTCGGTGCGTTGATGATGAGGCCGCGCTCGAGGGCGGCCTGGTTGACGGCGGGGCCGACCGCTGCGGTCAGACCGACGCCGATCAGGAGTCCCGTGCCGCGGACCTCCGCCACGAGCGGGGAGCCGAGCGACGCGATGCCCGCACGGATCCGCTCGCCCTTGACGACCGCGCCGGTGACGAGGCCGGCCCGTTCGATCTCCTCGAGGACGGCGTTCGCGACACGGGTGCCGAGCGGGTTGCCGCCGAAGGTCGAACCGTGCTGGCCCGCCGAGAACAGGTCGGACGCCCATCCGAAGGTCACGAGGGCACCGATCGGGAAGCCGCCCGCGATGCCCTTCGCGATCGTGATGGCGTCCGGCGTGAACCCGTGGCCCTGGTAGGTGAACCAGTTGCCCGTGCGCCCGACACCGGTCTGGATCTCGTCGAGGATCAGCAACGCCCCGTGCTCCTCGGTCAGGCGCCGAGCAGCGAGCAGGAAGCCCTCGGGGAGGTCGACCACGCCGGCCTCGCCCTTGATCGGCTCGAGGATGAGCGCCGCCACGTGGTCGTCGAACGCCGCCTCGAGCGCCTCGAGCGTGGAGTCGACGTGCTCGACTCCTGGGACCATCGGCAGGAAGTCCTCCTGCAGGGCCGGCTTGCCGGTGAGCGCGAGCGCTCCCATCGTCCGGCCGTGGAACCCCTGCTTGAGCGCGAGGATGCGGGTCTTGCCGCCGTCCGCGCCCTTGTTCAGGCGCGCGAGCTTGAACGCGGCCTCGTTCGCCTCGGCGCCGGAGTTGCCGAAGTACACACGACCGGCGTCGCCGGCACCGGTGATGCGCTTGAGCCGCTCGGCGAGCTCGAGCTGCGGCGGCGTCGCGAAGTAGTTCGAGACGTGCACGAGCTTCGCGGCCTGGTCGGACACCGCGTCGACGAGGGCCGGGTGCGCGTGCCCGAGCGAGTTGACGGCGATGCCGGCGAGGAAGTCGAGGTACTCGTTACCGTCGACGTCCCAGACGCGGCAGCCCTGCCCGCGCTCGAGCATGATCTTCGGCGGGGTCAGCGATCGCATGAGCGACGCCCCGAACCGGTCGTTCCAGGTCTGGGTCTGCGTCTCGGTGCTCACTGCTCGTGCCCCTTCTCGATCGTGGCTTCGTGCTTGCCGGTGGTGACGGCGTGCCCCGCCGCGCTGGCCGAGGCCGACGCTGCGACCCGACGGCCGATCTCCGCGTGGGTCATCTGGTTCTCGGTCCGGCGGCTCGGGTCCGGGATCACCTCGGTGCCCGCACCGCGGAGGGTGAAGACCTCGAGGAGGATCGAGTGCGGGATCCGGCCGTCGATGATCGTCGCCCCGCCGACCCCGCCGACCACGGCGTCGAGGCACGCGGTCATCTTCGGGATCATCCCCGACTCGAGCGACGGGAGGAGTTCGCGCAGTTCCTCGACGGCGATGAGGTCGACGATGGAGTCGCGGTCCGGCCAGTTGCGGTACAGCCCGGGGACGTCCGTCAGCATCATCAGCTTCGCGGCCTTCAAGGCGATCGCGAGGGCGCCGGCCGCGGCGTCGGCGTTCACGTTGAGCGCCTGGTCGGGGTGCGCGTCGTCGATCGCGATGCTCGACACGACCGGGATCCGGCCGGCCTCGATCGCCGCGAGCACCCCGGACGGGTCGACGTGCGTGATGTCGCCGACGTGTCCGAGGTCGAAGTGCTCGCCGTCGACGACGACGCCCTTCTTCTCACCGGTGAACAGCGAGCCGCCGTCGCCGAAGACGCCGACCGCGAGGCCGTCGCCGTGCTCGTTGACGAGGTCGACGATCTCTCGGTTGACCTCGCCGGCCAGGACGTCACGGACGACCGTGATCGCCTCGGTCGTGGTCACCCGGTAGCCGCCACGGAACTCGGACTCGATGCCCTGCTCCTTGAGGGCGGCCGAGATCTGCGGCCCACCGCCGTGCACGACGACCGGGTGCAGGCCCGCGTAGCGCAGGTAGACCATGTCCTCCGCGAACGCCCGCTTGAGGTCCTCGTTGATCATCGCGTTGCCGCCGAACTTGACGACGACGACCTTGCCCGAGAACCGTTTCAGCCAGGGCAGGGACTCGATGAGCGTCGCGGCCTTCACGGCGGCGAGCTCGTGCTCTTCTTCCTTGGTCAGGTCGTGATCGCTCATCAGCTGGAGTACGCGCTGTTCTCGTGGACGTAGTCGTGCGTGAGGTCGTTCGTCAGGATCGTGGCTGCGTGCGGTCCGACCCCGAGGTCGATGAGCACGTGGGTCTCACGTCCGGTCAGGTCGACCGCGTCGCTCGGCTCGTCCGGCGCGCCGGCGTGGCAGACCCGGACGCCGTTCATGCTGACGTCGACCGCGTACGGGTCGAACTCGGCGTCGGTCGTGCCGATCGCCGCGAGCACCCGGCCCCAGTTGGGGTCGTTCCCGAACACGGCGGCCTTGAAGAGGTTGTTGCGGGCGACGCTCCGGCCCACGGCGACCGCGTCGTCCTCGCTCACGGCACCGACGACCTCGATCGCGATGTCGTGGCTCGCCCCCTCGGCGTCCTGCTGGAGCTGCTTGGCGAGGTCGGCGCAGACGGCGGTCAGGGCCTCCTGGAAGTCGCCGACCTCCGGCGTGGTGCCGCTCGCACCGGAGGACATCAGGACGACCGTGTCGTTCGTCGACATGCATCCGTCCGAGTCGACGCGGTCGAAGGTCACCCGGGTCGCCGCGCGGAGCGCCTGGTCGAGTTCGTCGGACGTGAGGAGCGCGTCGGTCGTGATGACGACGAGCATCGTCGCGAGACCCGGTGCGAGCATGCCCGCACCCTTCGCCATGCCGCCGACGGTCCAGCCGTCCTCCGTCACGACGGACTGCTTCGGCTTGGTGTCGGTCGTCATGATCGCCGTCGCGGCGTCTGGACCACCGGTCGGGGACAGCGCCGCGGACGCGAGGCCGACGCCCTTGAGGACGTTGTCCCGGAAGGTCTGGTCGCCGACCCCGATCAGCCCGGTCGAGCACACGACCACGTCGCCGGCACCGACGCCGAGCGCGTCCGCGACCGCCTCGGCCGTGAGGTGGGTCGTCTGGAACCCGAACGGACCCGTGAAGCAGTTCGCGCCTCCCGAGTTGAGGACGACGGCGCGCGCGATCCCGTCGCCGACGACCTGGCGGGACCAGATGACGGGGTGCGCCTGCGCGCGGTTGCTCGTGAAGACGGCGGCGACCGCCGCCTCGGGGCCGTCGTTGACCACGAGGGCCACGTCCGGCTTGCCGCTCGTCTTGAGTCCGGCGGTGACGCCCGCGGCACGGAACCCCGCTGCTGCGGTGACCCCCTGCGCGGTCGTCCCGGCCTGGAGGCCCGCCCCGGCTCCGTCGTGCTGGCTCGCGTCGTGCTGGCTCGCGTCGTGCTGGTCCGCGTCGTGCTGGTCCGCGTCGGTCACGGTGCGACTCCGTCCACGCTCAGGCCCAGGGTCTCGGGGAAGCCCAGGGCGATGTTGGTGGACTGGACCGCTGCCCCGGCGGTGCCCTTCACGAGGTTGTCGAGCACGCTCACCGCGACGACCCGGCCCGCGGCCTCGTCGACCGCGATGCCGACCAGGCAGGTGTTCGCGCCGGTGGTGTCCGCCACCCGGGGGAACTCGCCCTCGGGGAGGAGGTGCACGAACGGCTCGTCCGCGTACGCCTGCTCCCACGCGAGGCGGACGTCGCGGGCGCTGACGCCCGGCGTGAGCTTGGCGGTCGTCGTCGCGAGGATGCCCCGCGACATCGGCACGAGGACCGGCGTGAAGGAGATCGTGACGTCCGCCGCGCCCGCGACCGCGAGGTTCTGCTGGATCTCGGGGACGTGCCGGTGGGTCCCACCGACGGCGTAGGCGCTCGCGGACCCCATGATCTCGGAGGCGAGGTAGGTCGTCGCGAGCTTCTTGCCGGCGCCGCTCGGACCGACGGCCAGCACGGCCACGATGTCGTCCGACTCGACGAGTCCGGCCTGGATCCCCGGTTGGATGCCGAGCGTGACGGCCGTCACGTTGCAGCCGGGCACCGCGATCCGCTTCGTGCCGACGAGTTCGGACCGCTGCCGACCCTGCGCCTGGATGTCGTCCTCGTCGCGCCACTCCTCCGCCGACCCCGGCTTCGGGGCCGCGTGCAGCAGTTCCGGCAGGCCGTAGGTCCACGCGCCGTGGTACTCGCCGCCGTAGAAGGCTTCCCACGCGGCCGGGTCGGTCAGCCGGTGGTCCGCGCCGCAGTCGACGACGAGTGCTTCGTCGCCGAGCTCGGCGGTGATCGCACCGGACTGGCCGTGCGGCAGCGCCAGGAACACCACGTCGTGTCCGCGGAGGTTCTCCGCCGTCGTCGCCACGAGGGTCAGGTGGGCCAGCGAGCGCAGGTGCGGTTGCATGGCGACCAACGGCTGTCCGGCGTTCGAGAACGCCGTCACCGTCCTGACGTCGAACTCGGGATGGGCGGAGAGCACGCGCAGGAGCTCACCACCCGCGTAGCCGGAGGCTCCCGCCACGGCGACGGATACGGACATGGGATTCCACCTTAGGTCGGACTGGTCGTCGAGAGAGTCGGAGGCGGCGGCCCCGGGCGGTGATCCTGGAGGATCAGTCGCGCAGGGTCGCCCCGAATCGCTCGCCGGCACGTCGGACAGCGCCGTCACGGGCCTCGGAGGCCTCGGCAGCGGTCAGCGTGCGGTCCGTGGCACGGAAGCGCAGCGCGAACGTCAGGGACTTCTGTCCCTCGTCCACGCCGGTGCCCCGGTAGTCGTCCACGAGCCGAGCATACTCCAGGAGCTCTCCGGCACCAGTCCGGACGGCGTCGAGGACGTCACCGGCGGGGACCCCGGCGTCGACCACGAGCGACAGGTCCTGCGTCGCGGCCGGGTACGACTCGATCGGTGCGACCGACACGAGCTCCGGTGCAGCGGCGACCAGGGCGTCGAGGTCGAGCTCGACCACGGCGACGACGCGCGGGAGCACCGCGGCCTCGCTGAGCTCGGGCAGCAGCTCACCGGCGATGCCGACGACCGCACCGCCGACGAGGAGCGACGCCGCGCGCCCCGGGTGCAGGGACGGGTGCGTCGTCTGCACCACGGTCAGCTCGACACCGACCGCCCACGCGATCTCGCGCGCGACGTCGAGCGCGTCCGCGATGCCGTACGGCTCCGCGGCGACGCCCGGCTGCTTCAGGACCCGGTGGCCGGTCAGGAGCGCCGAGACGTGGAACGGCTGCGGCGGCAGCGAGACGTCCAGGGCGGCGAGGGTCGCACGGTCGGGCAGCGCGGCGCCCGCGGGGACGTCGGCCGTGCCGAGCTCGTGACCGGTCGCCGGCAGGAAGACCCGGGAGGTCTCGTACACGGCGACGTCGACGAGTCCGCGGGAGACGTTGCGCCGTGCGACCTCGACGAGCGCCGGCAGACCGCTGCGGCGGAGTCGGTTCTGCTCGCTGTCGAGGGCGTTGGCGAGCACGACGCTCGGACCGCCGTCGCCGTCGATGCCCGGGTAGGCCGCCTGCGTCGCGGCGGACACGAACGGCGCGGTGACCACCTCGACCAGACCGGCGGCCGCGAGGGCGTCGGCGACACGGCGACGGGCACGCTGGTGTCCGGTCAGTCCGCGTCCGGGCGGGGCCACGGGGAGCACGCTCGGGATCCGGCCGTAGCCGACGATGCGCGCGATCTCCTCGACGAGCGTGGTGTCGTCGACGAGGTCCGGACGCCAGGTCGGCGGCGTCACCGAGAGCAGACCGCCGTCGACGTCCACCGTGGCACCGATCGCGCGCAGGGTGTCGACGACCTCGGCGTCGGTGTACTCGACGCCGATGAGTTCGGCGGGACGGCCGATCCGCATGGCGACAGCGGGACGCGGGGTCGTGTCGACCACGGTCGAGCCGAGCGCGTCGGCCGTGCCCCCGGCGAGCTCGACCAGGAGCTCGACGGCGCGGTTCGCCGCGGCTTCGGACACGAGCGGGTCGACACCGCGCTCGAAGCGTCGGGACGCCTCGCTCGGCAGTTTGTGGCGACGGGCGGTCCGGGCGATCGACACCTGGTCGAAGACCGCGGCCTCGATGAGGACGTCGGTCGTGGTGGCGCTGATCTCGGTCCGGGCCCCACCCATCACCCCGGCGAGGCCGACCGGGCCGTCACCGTCGGTGATGACGAGGTCTTCCGGGTCGAGCTTCCGGGTGACGTCGTCGAGCGTGACGAGGGTCTCCCCCGCCGCCGCCCGGCGCACGCCGAGCCCGCCGACGACCTTCGCGAGGTCGTACCCGTGGAGCGGCTGGCCGAGCTCGAACATGACGTAGTTGGTGATGTCGACCGGCAGCGAGATCGAGCGCACCCCTGCGAGCGCCAGCCGTGACACCATCCAGGCCGGTGTCTTCACGGTCGGGTCGATGCCGCGGACGACACGGGTCACGAAGGTGGTCGCACCCTGGCGACCACGGATCGGCGCCCGGTCGTCGATCGTGACGGAGAAGCCGTCCGCATCGCGTGGGGCGACCCGCGCGGCCGGGTCGTGGAAGCTCGCGCCGGTGGCGTGGGCGTACTCGCGGGCGACGCCGCGCATGCTCAGGGCGTAGCCGCGGTCCGGCGTGACGTTGATCTCCACCGCAGCGTCGTCGAGGCCGAGCAGGGCGATGGCGTCGGCGCCCACCTCCGGCTCCATGCCGAGGTCGGCGAAGCGCAGGATGCCGTCGTGCTCGTCACCGAGTCCGAGCTCGCGCGCCGAGGCGATCATGCCGTCCGACACGTGTCCGTAGGTCTTCCGGGCGGCGATCGGGAACGGACCGGGGAGCACCGCTCCGGGGAGGGTCACGACGACGAGGTCGCCCGCGACGAAGTTGTGGGCACCGCAGACGATGCCGCGGGGCTCCGGCTCGCCGACGTCGACCTGGCACCAGTTGATCGTCTTGCCGTTCTTCTGCGGCTCGGGCTCGAGCGACAGGACGCGACCGACGACGATGGGCCCGGTGAGGTCGTAGGTGTGGACGTCTTCTTCCTCGAAGCCCACCGACACGAGTGCCGCGTGGACGTGCTCGAGGGTGACGTCCTCGGGGAGGTCGACGGACTCGCCGAGCCAGCGGAGTGGGACGCGCATCAGACCACCGTTCCGAACTGCTGCGAGAAGCGGATGTCGCCCTCGAGGAAGTCACGCATGTCGTTCAGGCCGTTGCGGAACTGCAGCGTCCGCTCGATGCCCATGCCGAAGGCGAAGCCCTGGTACTCGTCCGGGTCGATGCCGGCGGCACGCAGGACGTTCGGGTTCACCATGCCGCAGCCGCCCCACTCGACCCACCGGGCGCCGCCCTTGGCGTTCGGCTGCCAGACGTCCATCTCGGCACTCGGCTCGGTGAACGGGAAGTAGTTCGGGCGCAGGCGGATCTGCGCTTCGTCGCCGAACATCTGGCGCGCGAAGTGCTCGAGCGTGCCGCGCAGGTGCGCCATCGTCAGGCCCTTGTCGATCGCGATGCCCTCGACCTGGGTGAAGACCGGCAGGTGCGTCGCGTCGAGTTCGTCCGCCCGGTACACGCGCCCGGGGGCGATGACGTAGAGCGGGAGGTCGCGGCTCAGCAGGGAGCGGACCTGCACGGGCGACGTGTGCGTCCGCATGAGCAGGTGGCGGTCGACCGGCTCGACGAAGACGGTGTCGGCCATGGCGCGCGCCGGGTGGTCCTGGTCGAAGTTCAGGGCGTCGAAGTTGAACCACTCGTGCTCGAGCTCGGGGCCCTCTGCGACCTCCCACCCCATGCCGACGAAGATGTCGGCGACGGCGTCGTTCAGCAGCGAGAGCGGGTGGCGCGACCCGGGGGTGCGGCGGGACGGCAGGGCGGTGACGTCGACGCGCTCGGCCTCGAGGCGCGCACGCTCCTCGGCCACGGCCAGGACGGACTCCTGCGCTGCGATCGCCTGGTTCACGGTGCCGCGCGCCTGCCCGACGAGCTTGCCCGCTGCGGCCTTCTGCTCCGGCGGCACGCTGCGCATCGACGCGTTCATGCGCGCGAGCGGCGACTGCTCACCGGTGTGCTCGGCCCTGGCCTGCTTCAGCTCGGCGACGGTCGTCGTGGCGCGGACGGCCGCGAGGGCGGCGTCCACGGCGGCGGCGACGGCCGGTTCGCTGATCTCGAGGTGTTCTGACACGAGGCCCAAGCCTACCGGCCCGTGGGATACCGCCGTCCTGTACCCGTCGGACGGTGGAGGGACGCGGGCCGTCAGCCGGCTGTGGAGGAGGCGGCGGCCCGCTGTGCGAAGGCGCTCTCGTACAGGCACACCGAGGCCGCGGTCGCGAGGTTCATCGACTCGGCCTGCCCGTAGATCGGCACCTTCACCGCGCGGTCGACGAGCGCGAGGTCCTCGTCGGTCAGCCCGCGGGCCTCGTTGCCGAAGACCCACGCCGTCGGCCCGTCGAGCATCCCGTCCGCCCGGACCGCCGGGAGGTCGTCGCCCGACACGTCGGCGGCGAGCACCGTGTAGCCGAGTGCCTTCGCCCGGGAGACCGCGTCGGCCAAGGTCACGCCGACCGACACCGGCACGTGGAACAGCGACCCGGTGGTCGAGCGGACGACCTTCGGGTTGTACGGGTCCACCGAACGCCCGGTGAGCACCACGGCGTCGGCACCGGCGGAGTCCGCGGCGCGGATGATCGTGCCGGCGTTGCCGGGGTCGCGCACCTGCTCCAGGATCGCGACCAACCCGGGGAGCGAGCCCTCCGAGGCGGACGCGTCCCGCGCCTCCAGGCCGTCTGCACCGGGATCGGGGAAGACCGCCCGGACCGACGTCGGGAACTGCTGGCAGACGGCGACGACACCCTGCGGCGTCACCGTGTCGGCCATCGTGTCGAGCACCTGCTCGGTCACGAACCAGGTGTCGACGGGCGCGTCGTCGAGCGCGTAGCGGGCGGCCGCGGTCGGCGTGACGTACAGCTCGCGGAGCAGCTCCGGGCGGTACTCGAGCGCCTCCCGCACGGCCTGCGGCCCCTCGAGCAGGAACAGTCCGGTGTCGGCACGGACGTCCTTCTTCGCCAGGGCTGCGACGGCGCGGACCCGGCCGGCCTTCGGGTTCTCGAGGAGATCGCTCACGGACACCAGTCTAGGAACGCGACGAAGCCCCCGCTCCGCGGACGGAACGGGGGCTTCGGGTGCAGCAGGCGTGACTACGCGGCCTTCGGGGCCGAGGTGTCGGCCGGCAGGGCCTTCTTGGCGGTCTCGACGAGCGCCGCGAACGTTTCGGGGTTGTTCACCGCGAGGTCCGCGAGGATGCGACGGTCGACCTCGACGCCGGCGAGGCCGAGGCCCTGGATGAGGCGGTTGTAGGTCAGGCCGTTCGCACGCGACGCAGCGTTGATGCGCTGGATCCAGAGGCGACGGAACTCGCCCTTCTTGGCGTGACGGTCCCGGTAGGCGTAGACGAGGGAGTGGGTGACCTGCTCCTTCGCCTTGCGGTACAGACGCGAACGCTGACCGCGGTAGCCCTCGGCGCGCTCGAGAACGACGCGGCGCTTCTTGGCGGCGTTGACCGCCCTCTTTACTCGTGCCATTGATCTATTCCTTTACGTTCCGCCGGCTCAGTGGCCGAGAAGCTTCTTGACGTTCTTCGCGTCGGCCTTCGCGAGGACCTGGTCCTCGTTGAGGCGGGCCTTGCGCTTGGCGCTCTTGACCTCGAGGTTGTGACGCATACCGGCCTGCTGCTTCATGATCTTGCCGCTGCCGGTGACCTTGAAGCGCTTCTTCGACCCGGAGTGGGTCTTCTGCTTGGGCATGGAGGTGCCTTTCCGTGGGATGGGGATTGGGGGCCGCGCCGTTGCGGTGGTGCGCACTGCGCGGGGTCGGTCGCGGGGACCTACTCGGCCGGTGCGGCCTGCTGCTCGGAGCCGGCGGCGGGGGTCTCGTCGCCGGACTTCGCAGCGTGCTCCGATGCGCGACGCTCGGCCTTCTGCGCAGCACGCTTGGCGTTCTGCTCGCCCTTGACGTCGGACTTGTTCTTCAGCGGAGCGATGATCATCGTCATGTTGCGGCCGTCCTGGGTCGGACGGGACTCGACGACGCCGAACTCGGCGATCTCCTCGGCGAACCGCTGCAGGAGGCGGACGCCCTGCTCCGGACGCGACTGCTCGCGACCACGGAAGAGGATCATGGCCTTCACCTTGTCGCCACCGAGGAGGAAGCCCTCGGCGCGCTTGCGCTTGGTCTCGTAGTCGTGCTTGTCGATCTTCAGGCGGAACCGGACCTCCTTCAGGTCCGTGTTCACCTGGTTGCGACGCGCTTCCTTGGCCTTCTGCGCAGCCTCGTACTTGAACTTGCCGTAGTCCATGATCTTGGCCACGGGCGGCTTCGAGTTCGGGGCGACCTCGACCAGATCCAGTTCGGCTTCCTGCGCGAGACGCAGGGCCATGGCGATCGGGACAACGCCGACCTGCTCACCCTGGGGGCCGACGAGTCGGACCTCGGGAACGCGGATTCGGTCGTTGGTGCGGGGATCGGTGATGCGGAGCTCCTTCAATCAGGTGGTCTGCCGTCCGGGACATCTGCCCTGGACGACGGCACGAGAGAGGAGTTCTGACGCACGGATCACGACCCGCTCGACAGCCGCCCGACACCGGACCCGCAGGTCTGGTCGACCGGCGCGGACGCCGGCGGAGCGGTTGGGACCCGGTAGCCTGGTGGTGCACGGCCGCGGGTGGGAGAGACTCCTCTTTCACGATGAGTCCGACCGCCCGAAGGCGCACGGATGCATCTGCCGCGACAGAGTCTAGCAGAGGAGCACCGTGACCGACACCCCGCCGAACGAGCCCACCGGCGCCGACGAGGCCCGCGACATCGCCGAGGTGCCGGCCGTCGAGCTCATCAACACCGTCGCGGTGCACCTGCTCAGCGCCGCCGCCGTCAAGGTCGGGCTGGCCGACGACCCCCAGGAGCAGACCGACCTCGACGAGGCCCGGAAGCTCATCACCGCGCTCGCCGGCCTGGTCACGGCGGCCGCGACGGAGATCGGTGACCACCACGCCCGGCCGCTGCGCGACGGGCTCCGGTCGGTGCAGCTCGCGTTCCGCGAGGCCTCGTCGATCCCGGACGCCCCGGGCAGGGGCCCCGGGGAGAAGTACACCGGCCCCGTCAACTGACCCGCGGGTCGCGGACGCGACCCGACGACGGCCGGGAGGCCCGTGGCGGCGCCGTCACGGGCCTCCCGGCCGTCACGTGGCCGCGGCAGGCCGCGCTGGGCGGGCGGTCCTCTGAGCCCACGGCACGCGTGCGGACCCGTCAGGCGGCGCTGCGCGCCGCGAGCCGCGAGACGGCCGCAAGCGGGATGGCCACCCAACCCGGGCGGTTCCGCGTCTCGTAGACGACCTCGTACACAGCCTTGTCGAGCTCGAACGCGTCGAGGACCTCGCGGTGGGCGTGGAGGTCCGCGCCGATCCCCTCCTCGTACCCGGCGAGGAACGCCACGCGCGCGTCGTGCGCCCAGGTGCCGGTGTCGACCGGGTCGGCGTCGCGGGCGAGCGCACCGGCGACGTAGTCGAAGGACCGCAGCATCCCGGCGACGTCGCGCAGGGGGACGTCGGGGACGGAGCGTTCGGTCAGGGGGCGGAGCGGCTCACCCTCGAAGTCCAGGAAGACCCAGCCACGCTCCCCCGGCACGGCGAGCACCTGTCCGAGGTGCAGGTCGCCGTGGACGCGCTGCAGGTCGGGCCACACGGCCTCGGCTGCGCGTGCGTACACGGCCCGGACGGCCTCCGCGTGCTCCGCCACCGCCGGCGCCTCGCGCTCCGCCGCGGCGAGCCGGGCGTGCATCGTCGCGAGGGCCTCCCGACGGCGCTCGTCGGTCGCCGGGGTGGTCGGCAGGACCTCGGCCAGCGTGCGGTGCACCTCGGCGAGCGCCGACCCGAGCCGCCGCGCGTCGTCGGCGAACGCCACGCCGGCGCGGGCGTCGTCGAGGGCCACGCGCCAGGCGTCGCGGGTCCCCGGCAGGAACTCCTGCGCGACGGCGAGGTGTCCGGAGGCGGTGCCCTCCCGGCGCCCGCTGTCCGGCCAGCTGCCCCGGAGCGCCCCGTACACCGCCGGCACCCGGCTGCTGCCCGCGGCCGAGAGGGCCAGCTGGGTGGTCACGTCGGGGTTGTCGCCGTGGTGCAGGACGCGGAACACCTTCACGATGACCTGCTCGCCGGCCTCGGTGTCGCAGATGACCGAGGTGTTCGACTGCTCGCCGGAGAGCACGCGGGCGGCCGTCACGGTGCCGATCGGTCGGAGCGACTCCGGGTCGGCGTCGATCCGGGCGGCGAGTCCGCGGACCCAGTCGAGGTCGCCGGTGGCGTCGGTCACGGTGCCGTCCCGGACCACGACGGGTGCCTGGTAGAGGACCGCCCCCGTGGCTGCGTCGTCGAGCACCAGCCGGGTGTCGTCATCGGTCGACAGCGTCCGGAGGGTCGGGCCCGAACCGCCCTTGGCGGCGTACCAGCGCTGTGCGGCGATCCACGGGGCGAGGTCGTGGTCGGTCGGAGCGTCGCTCATGCCGCGGAGGCTACGCGCCCGGCGCTGGGGAGGTGGGGGACGGGGGTGCAGTCGCGGTGCCGGGACCGCTCCTGCCCGTGGGCGGGGTGGATCCGTGCGGTGCGAGGATGGCACGGTGCCGCACTACCTCGAGGACCTCGCCGCCGGACAGACGTTCACCACCCCCGGGCGCACGATCACGGAGGCCGACGTCGTCTCCTTCGCCTCGTGGACGAACGACAACAACCAGGTGCACACCGACGTCGAGTTCGCCGCACGGACCCGCTACGGGCAGCGGGTCGTGCACGGCCTGCTCGGCACGTCGCTGTGCCTCGGGCTCATCGCGCGGACCGGGGTCTTCGAGGGCTCGGCCGTGGCGCTGCTCGGCATCGACCGGTGGCGCTTCGTCGCCCCGGTGTTCATCGGCGACACCGTCACCTGCGAGGTGGAGATCCTCTCGACGCGGCTGACGAGCTCCGGGACGACGGGCATCGTCGAACGGACGGTCACGCTGCGCAACCAGCGCGGCGAGGTCGTGCAGCAGGGACGCATGGACGTGATGGTCCTGACCCGTGACGCTGCCATCGCTTGAAGGCGGCGTGCTCCCGATCCTCGACCGCGCCCTCTTTACAACGATGTACGCGACGGTCCAGCATGGACGCATGAGCACGCTCGCCGGCAACGACGCCGCCCCCACCGCCCTCCCCGTCGCGACCGAGCAGGACGGCACGTACCCGCGCCCGCAACTCCTCCGGTCCGCATGGGCCGACCTCGACGGGACGTGGGCGTTCCGGAACGACGGGGACGACCCCGCGTGGCGCGCCGGGTTCCCGGACGCGCGGGACATCACCGTGCCGTTCCCGCCGGAGTCGGTCGCCTCGGGCATCGACGAGCCGGGCTTCCACCCCGTCGTCTGGTACGCGCGGGAACTCACGGCCGACGACCTCGCGGCGGCCGGGTACTCCCCGTCGCAGCCGCGCCTGGTACTGCACTTCGGCGCGGTCGACCACCGCGCTCGGGTCTGGATCGACGGGCAGTTCGTGGGCGAGCACGAGGGCGGGCACACCCCCTTCTCGTTCGATGTGACCGAGGTACTGGGGGCCGACCCGGAAGCCGCGCACACCCTCGTCGTCCGGGCCGAGGACGACCCGCTCGACGTCACGCAGCCCCGCGGCAAGCAGGACTGGCACGAGGAACCGCACGCCATCTGGTACCGCCGGACCACGGGCATCTGGCAGACGGTCTGGCTCGAAGCCGTGCCGACCGTGTCGATCGCGGCCCTGCGGTGGACGAACGTCGACCACGCCACGGTCCGGCTCACCGTCCGGCTCGCCGGCGTCCGATCCGGCGGCGAGCGCCTCCGCGTCGAGGCGTGGTGGGCCGAGGAGCACCTCGCCACCGTCGAGACGAACCTGCCGGACGCCGGACGGTCGAGCGCGATCGACAGCGAGGTCGACGTCGTGCTGCCGATCACCCGGCAGACCAACGGGCAGGCCGAGGACGAGCTCGTCTGGACGCCCGAGACCCCGCGGCTCGTCGATGCCACCGTCACGCTGCTCGACACCGACGGCTCGGCGGTGGACGCGGTCGCGAGCTACTTCGGGCTCCGCACGACGGGCACCGGGCAGGGGGCGTTCCTGCTGAACGGCCGTTCGTACGACGTGCGCAGCGTCCTCAACCAGGGCTACTGGCCCGAGTCGCACCTCGCCGCGCCGTCGCGTGCGGCCCTCCGCCGCGAGGTCGAGCTCATCAAGGAGCTCGGCTTCAACGCCGCGCGCAACCACCAGAAGGTCGAGGACCCGCGCTTCCTCTGGTGGGCGGACAAGCTCGGGCTGCTCGTGTGGGGCGAGATGCCCGGCGCGTACGCGTTCTCCCCGCTCGCGGTGCAGCGGCTCGTGCGGGAGTGGATGGACGCGGTCGAGCGCGATGCCTCCCACCCGTCGGTAGTGACCTGGGTGCCCGCGAACGAGAGCTGGGGCGTGCAGCACATCGCCGTCGACCCCGCGCAGCAGGCGTACGCCCGTGCGCTCGCCGACGTCGCCCGCGCGCTCGACCCCACCCGACCCGTGATCTCGAACGACGGCTGGGAGCACCCCGCGTCGGACATCATCACGATCCACGACTACGAGGGCGACGGCGCCGTGCTGGCCCGCACCTACGCCGACGACGAGGCCCGCGCGGCCCTGTTGCGCGGGACGGGTCCGGCGGACCGGCGGATCCTCGTCGGCGGGGCGGTCGACGAGGGGCAGCCCGTGATGCTCACCGAGTTCGGCGGCGTGAACTACCAGCCCGGCGTCCAACGCGAGGACGGGTGGGGCTACACGTCGGCATCCGACGGCGACGACTGGATCGCCCGCATCACGGGGCTCTACGACGCGATCCGCGCCAGCACGTTCCTCGCCGGCTCGTGCTACACGCAGCTCACCGACACGATGCAGGAGACGAACGGACTGCTGAACGCCGACCGCACGCCGAAGGTGCCGATCGAGCAGATCCGGCGGGCGGTCACCGGACGGTGACCGCGGCCGCCCGGCGGGCGGGGGCGGCCCGCCCGACGGCGACGACCGCGCTGCGGCGCCGTGGGAGGATCGTGCGGTGACCGACGTGGCGGAGGCGAGCCGTGCCTCCCGGCTGCGATCCGTCCTGGAGGCACGCCACAGCGCGTGGTCCGCTCCCCTCCTGCTGTGGCTGGCATCGCGTGCGTTCAGCACGCTGCTGCTCGGCACGCTCTTCGCGCTCGCGACCGCGAACGGCTGGCCGTTCGCGTCGTACCGGCGCGACCCGTCGTTCTTCAGCTTCTCCGGCTCGTGGGACGCGTCGTTCTACCGGACCATCGCCGAGCACGGCTACCCGGCGACGATCCCGGTCGACGAGGCCGGGCACGTGCTGCCGAACGCATGGGCGTTCCTGCCGGTGTTCCCGTGGGTCGCCCGTGCCGTGGAGCCGCTCGTCGGCGGCTCGTTCTGGGTGGCCGGGGTCCTCGTCGCGACCGCAGCCGGTGCCGGGGCGTGCGTCGTCCTGTACCGGCTCATCCGGGCCGTCCGCGATGACCGGGCGGCCCGCTGGGCGACGGCGCTGTTCGCCTTCGGGCCGACGGGGTTCCTGCTGCAGGTCGCCTACGCCGAGAGCCTGTTCCTGCTGCTGGTGCTCGGGGCGCTCCTCGCGCTCGTCCGCCGGCGGTACTGGGTGGTCGCGCCCCTCGGGGTCGTCGCGGCGTTCACGAAACCCGGCGTGCTGGCACTCGCCGTCGCCCTCGCGGTGCACCTCGTCGTGCGGTGGGTGCAGGACGGGCCGCGTTTCCGGTGGCGTGACCGCGTCGTGGTCGTGGTGTCCGGGTTGCTCGTCGCGGCGGCAGGGCTGGCGTGGCCGGTGCTCGCCTCCGGCGTGACCGGGCGTCCCGACGCGTACCTCGACACCGAGCTGTCGTGGTGGGTCGGGTTCGTCGGCCGCCAGCACTTCGTCCCGTTGACGCCCTGGTTCACCATGGCCGGGACGTGGCTCGGCCCGGCGGGGATCGTGCTCGTGGTGGCGGTGCTCGCCGGGGCCGTCTGGTTCTGGGGCCGGCGGAGCGTGCGGGCACTGGGCGTCGACGTGTGGTCGTTCACGGCGGCGTACGCGCTGTACCTGGTGGCGGTCTTCCTGCCGCAGCAGTCACTCCCGCGGTTGCTCATGCCGACCGCACCGCTGCTCGGGTCGGGCGTGTTCGTGGGGTCGCGGCGGCGGGCGGTGACGTGGCTCGTCGTCGGGATGTGCCTGCAACCGGTCGCGGTCGTGCTGCTCTGGTTCCTCGGGTACCCCTGACGGCGCAGCGGCGGGCGGGGCGGTGCTGTGCAGGATGGGGGTGCGGTGCGGTGCACGATGGGGTGCGGTGCGCAGTGCTGGCTGCGTCCGCACAACCAAAGGCCGTTCGAACCACGCGATTCCCCGGTGCGGACGGACTTTGGTTGTGCGCAGGCACGATGCGCCGCGCGGCGGCCTGCCGACTAGCCGCGGATGGGCCTGCCGTTAGGCGTCGAAGGTGTGAAACCAGGCCGTGCCGCCCGGGTGCTGCACCGTGATCATCTCGTCGAGGTCGCGGTACGGGCCGTCCTGGTTGTGGCTCGCCGACTTGATGCGCACGGTGCCGTCCGGCTCGGTGAAGACCTCCGACACGATCGTGGTGTGGTCCGGCGAGTCGTTGTCGTTCCAGTCGAAGAACACGATGTCGCCGACCCGCACCTTGTCGCGCTCCTCGAGCGATCGCCGGGTGAGCCCGAACTCCGACGCGTGCTCGCTCAGCCACGGGTCCATCGCGGGGCAGTACGTCCACGTGGCGGAGTGCGCGGCTCCGGCGTCGCGGCTGTACCAGTCGTCGCGCTGCTCCCAGCCCCGGGCGACGAGCGTCTGGCTCACGTAGTTGGCGCAGTCGCCACCGATCGGGTTCATCGTGCCGTACTCGGCGAGGTTGTAGTCCTTCCAGTAGCGCATCGCGTACTGGAGCTGCCGGTCGACCGCGGTGAGGGCCGCGTACGCCAGGGAGGTCGTCGCGACCGCCGCGGAGGCGTCCGGCGTCGGCGCCGTCGTGGGCGTCGGGGTGGCACTCGCGGAGTCCTGCGTCGCGCCGGACTGTCCGTCGTTGGCGTTGCTGCCGTTGCCGTCGGAGGACTGGTTCGCGGACGGGGACGGCTCGACCGACTCGGTGAACAGTGCGACGTCGGCGTCACCCGCGGTGTACATCGCCTGGTGCGGCGCGGTGAAGGTGACCTTCGTCGCAGTGGCCCGGACGTCGCGTGCCGCGATCCCGCCGACGGTCACGCCCCTGACGGCCGCGAGACCGGCCCCGCTGACCGTCACCGTGACCCCGCCGGCGAGGGGGACCTGCGCCGGCTCGACCCCGGAGGCCTTCGGCTTCGCGGTCGGTGTCGCGGAGCCGCCCGAGCGCCCGGTCGCGGACGGCTTCGCCGGGTCGCCGGACGAGCATGCGGCGACCGCGAGTCCCACACCGGCGACACCGGCGAGCGAGAACAGGGTGCGGCGGGTGTACGAGGCAGTCATGACACCTCCAGGGTAGGCGACACCCCCGACCGACGGCCCGGTGCCCCGCTGCGCGCCCGGCGAACCGGCAGGATCGAGCCAGGAGCAGTCGATCGAGAGGACCCCGCATGCCCGCGAGCCACGACTTCTTCGTCGCCAGCGATCCCGGCACGGCTCGAATCCGGACCGCGGACGCACTCGTCCGTCTGGGCTACGCGGTCGACGGTGCCGAACAGGGCGGGCTCCGCGCCACGCGCGGGAGCTTGGCGCTGACGCTGCTCCTTCGGGCATGGGCGTGCGGCCGCTCCTTCCACACCCGTCTCGACGTGCAGGTGATGGTGACCCGGGACGGCCGGTCCGTCGTCCGCCTGCTGCAGAGTTCGGGACCCATGATGGTCACGGGCGGGTTGGTCGGCCTGGCGCGGAGCAACCGGGCCTTCACGGAGGCCGCCAACGCGATCCACTCGGTGTTCGCACAGGCCGGGGAGCTCATGGCGAGCGTGCCGAGTTGACGCGCTGCGCGGGATGACGGACAGCGCGCCGCGCGGAATGACGGACGGGAGGCACGGTGCGGGTCCGCACCGTGCCTCCCGTCCTTCAGCGCGTCAGCTGCAGGACCAGTCGCGGTCGATGTCCCCCGACCCGAACGCCGTCACGTACTGCGTCATGGCGACCTTCCCGCCCGCGAAGCCCGCGCTCGAACACGCAGCCTGCGCCTGGTCGAGCCGCCCCGGACCGATCGCCAGCCAGCTCGGCAGGCCACGAGCCGGGCTCCCCGAGGGCACGGTCCCCATGATCTCCGGGAAGTTGCTCGGCGTCGAGTAGATCCCGACACGGGTGACCCCTGCAGCGCGCACCGCCGCGATCATGCCCTCGAGTGCCGCGAGGTTGTAGGAGGTGGTGCGGGTGTGCGAGAGACCGGTCTCGACGTCGAGCCACCAGCGGTACTGCGAAGGATCGGTCACCCCGCGCTGCGTTGTCGCCTCGTACGCGCGGGCGTACCCGTAGACGTACGAGCAGGCGTTCGTGGTCACCCACGTCGACTGCGCGGAACCCGACTTCTGCGGCTTGCACGTGCCGTACGCGGCGGACGGTGCCACCACTCCGGACGCGACCGTGTTCGACTGCGGCCAGACCGACGCCTTCGTCGCCCCCGGGTTGGTGAACAGGGAGTACAGCTGGACGGTCGGCTGTACGGTCCCGCCCGCGGAGGACTGCGCCCACGCGAGTTCCTGCGCGAAGCAGCTGTTGTCGGTGTTGGCGAGGGCCCCGTTGACCCCGACGACCGCGAAGGACTGGTCCGTCGGGACCCGGCTGGCGGCGAAGTTCGGCGAGCCCGCCGCCGCGCACTGCGGGTAGGAGACGTCGACCCCCGTCCCCGACCCGGAGCTCCCGTCGAGGAAGTACCCGACGACGTCGACGTACGCCGTCGCCGTCCCCGCGGAGACCTTCGCCGAGATCCGTCCGCCGGACGACAGGGGTGCGATGAGCGCGTTGCCGATCGTCTGCCCCTTCGCGTACACCTGCGTCGGCACGCTGCTCGCGAGTCCCGCACCCACGACGCGCAGCGATCCGCCGACGCTCCCCTTGCCGACCTTGGCGTTGATCACGGCCGCGGTCGCGTTCCGCGGCACCCCCGCGGTGCCCGCGACCGTGATGTCCTTCGCCGTGGTGGTCGTCGCCACGGTCGCGGCGCGGACCGGGTAGCTCGGGACGAACACCGAGCCGGAGTCGTCCGGCGCGTAGTACCCGACGACGTCGGCGAGCGACCGGGCCGTCCCGGTGGAGACGACCGCCTGCACGGCGCCGCCCGAGAGCCCCACGGTCACGGTGTTCGCGATCGTGGTGCCCTTCGAGTACATCAACGAGACCACGCCGGCGGTGTTGCCCGCCGGCGTGATGCGCATGCGGCCGCTCGTGGCCGGGCGTGAGACGTCGGCCTGCAGCACGACGGCGGTCGCGTTCTCGGGAACCCCGGCGACCCCGGCGATCGGGATGCGGGTCGGCGTGGTGCTCAGCGTGCCGTCGAGCACGTTGGTCGGCGCCAACGGCGTGTAGGTCGAGCCGGTGGAGGACGTGCCGTACCAGCCGGCGACGTCGAGGGAAACCGTGGCCGAGCCGGCCGAGACCTTCACCTGCGCCTTGCCCGAGGTCAGTCCGACCGTCGTCGTGCCGGAGATCGGCTGGCCCTTCGCGAAGTTCTGGATCGCCGGACTGGAAGCGCTGCCGGCGGGCGCGACGCTGACGTAGCCGGCGGCGGTCGGAGATCCGACGGTGGCGGTGAGCACCACCGCCGTGGCGGTCGACGGGATGCCGTTCCGACCGCCGAGCGTCACCGTGGTGGCCTTCGACGTCGCGGTCCCGGACCAGGCCCGTGCCGGCGCCACCGGGGTGAACCGGCCCGTGGTGGGCGCCGCTGCGGACGCGCTCTGGACGGGTCCGGCGGTCACGACCCCCGCGACCACCGCCAGTGCCAGTCCGATCGACATGACAGCGTTCCTCGTGCGCATCCGTCCCCCTCGTTCATCGCGCCGGTGCGTGCACGGGGAGTCTAGGGGCACCCGTTGCACGACGCACCACCCCTGTGGAGAACGACGGACGACCCTCGGCGGGTGGCCGCCCGGCAGCAACGACGAAGGGCCACCCGATCAGGTGGCCCTTCGTGTCTGGTGGAGCTAAGGGGATTCGAACCCCTGACCTTCTCATTGCGAACGAGACGCGCTACCAACTGCGCCATAGCCCCAAGGACTCGACAACCCTAGCACCACGGCCCTCGGGAACAGAAATCCTCCGCGCCGGTCCGGGCGTGCCGCACCGACGTCAGACCGCGCGCCGCCGACGCATGATCGCGTCGAGGTCGGCCTGCTGGTAGTCGTCCTCCGCGATGACGCCCATGCCCGCCCACTTGCTCGGCGGAGCGGGCTCGACGGGCGCGGCCGGGACGGACGCCTCGGAGACCGACTCGGCGGAAGCGGAAGCGGAAGCAGGTGCGGGCGCCGGTGCACGGAGCCCCAGCCGTTCGGCGAGCCGACCCTGGTCGTGCGAGGACAACGACGCGGCGGCCTCCTCGACGTCGGGGCGCATCCGTGAGACGGTCGCGAGCGACGGGTCGGTCTCCCCCGCACGGATGGCCGCTGCCTCCGCGTCGGCCTCGGCCTTCGCCTCGGCGACACGCTCGCGGAGCCGCGCCGCCAGCGTCGCGGACGACTCCGGGCTCGCCTTCGGCGCGGCCGGGCGCTCGACGTAGAGCGGCTTCGGCACGTGGTTCGGGGTCCAGCCCCGGTCGCGCGCGGCCTCCGCCGGTGCGTCGGTGGGAAGCGGAGGCGCCGGGTCGACCCACGCGGTCGTCGGCCGGGAGGCGCGGCTCGCGTCCGGCACGGCGGCTGCGGCACGCGCCTTCCGTGCTTTCGCGACCTGGTGCAGCTGGGCGAGGACGGCCGCGGACCCACCGGCGGCGACGAGTCCGGCCACGGCGATGAGCCAGAGTGCGGGCGCGGCCACGAGGACCACGAGGGCGACGACCAGCCCGAGCGTGCCGAGCAGCGTCGCGCCGAGTCGGGATCGGCGCATCCGCATCGCGGTGAGTGCCGGGACGCTCGAGGCCCGCTCGAGCACGGGCGCCTGCTCGGCGAGTCGACGCGTGATCTCCCGCTGGCGGGCGGCCTCGTGCGCGCGGACGATCGCGGTGCGCTTGGCCTCCTCGGAACGGGCGACCCGCTGCGCCTCGGCGAGGGACTTCGCGTTCATCTCGACACGGACCTCCTCCGGCAGCTCGGCGGTCTGCGCGAGGATCCGGAGGGTCTGCTGCAGTCGGATGGCGTTCCGCTCGGTGGCGAGGTACTGCCGTCGCGCCGCCCACGAGGGCATCAGGTAGACGAGCCAGAGCACCGCGGCCAGGAGCAGCACGATGCCGCCGCCCCAGGAGCCGATACCTGCCATGCGCCAACGGTAGGGGCCGCGGAACGCGCGGTCCGTGATTGCCGGACGCGTGTTGCGCGTGTCGTGGCCGAATCCGCCGGGGCCGAGCCGTGCCTCCAGGCCGACCAGACCGGGCTGTGTACCGGCGGCGACCCGATCAGAGGCGGGGTGTGGTGTGGATCGGCATCGCGGCTTCGTCGCGGGCGGCGAGCGGCACGCTGCCGACACCCGGCGGGACGCGTCCCTGGACCCAGCGCTCGAGGACGCCCTCGCGGACCTCCTCGGCGACGAGCGCGAAGCAGAAGTGGTCGCGCCAGTCACCGTTGATGTGGATGTAGCGACGACGGAGCCCCTCGTACCGGAACCCGAGCTTCTCGACGACGCGGAGGCTCGGGGCGTTCTCGGGGCGGATGCAGATCTCGATGCGGTGCACGCCGACCTGCCGGAAGCAGTGGTCGACGGCGAGGGCGACCGAGATCGGGGTGACGTTGTGTCCGGCGGCGTCCTCGACGACCCAGTAGCCGATCGACGCGCTCGCGAGCGACCCGTAGGTGATGCCGGACACGTTGAGCTGGCCGACGAACCGACCGTCGAGCTCCATCGCGAAGGGGAGCCCGAGCCCGGCCCGGGCGTTCGCCTGCAGGGCACGGATGCTGCCGCGGACATCGGTCGAGACGTGACCGGAGGGGTTGGTGGCCTCCCACGTCCGCAGCCAGCCGCGGTTGGAGGCGAGGGCGACGTCGAGGTCGCGGGTGTCCCGGAGCCGGAGCGGCCGGATGGTGACCCGCCCGTGGGACAGGGTCGGGATCGTCGTCATCGGTGTGGTTCCTCCGGATGCGCCGAACGGGCCCGGGGGAATCCCCCGGACCCGTTCCGCGACGGGTCGACTATTCGCCCGCGTTGAACTCCTTGAGCCAGGACTTGAGGTCCGGCCCGAGGTCATCGCGGTCCGAGGCGAGCTGCACGATCGCCTTGATGTAGTCGAGTTTGTCACCGGTGTCGTACCGACGTCCACGGAACACGACGCCGTACACGCCGCCCGTCCATTCCTCGGCGCCGGCCATCTTCATGAGGGCGTCGGTGAGCTGGATCTCGCCGCCCTTGCCGGGCTCCTGCTTCTCGAGGACGTCGAAGACCTCGGGGCGGATGACGTAGCGGCCGATGATGGCGAGGTTCGAGGGGGCTTCGCCCTGCGGGGGCTTCTCGACCAGGCCGGTGATCTTCACGACGTCGTCGGTGTCGGTCGGCTCGACCGTCGCGATGCCGTACATGTGGGTCTGCGACTCGGGGACCTCGAGCAGCGCGACGATGGTGGCGTTCTTCTGACCCTGGACCTCGATCATGCGCTTGAGCAGCGGGTCGCGGGCGTCGATGATGTCGTCGCCGAGGAGGACGGCGAACGGCTCACGGCCGACGTGCATCTTGGCGCGGAGCACCGCGTGGCCGAGGCCGAGCGGGTCGCCCTGGCGGACGTAGTGCATGTCGGCGAGGTCCGTGGACTGGTTCACCTTCTGCAGCTTCTCGTGGTCGCCCTTCTTCTTCAGGGTCTCCTCGAGCTCGGCGACGTGGTCGAAGTGGTTCTCGAGCGCGTTCTTGTTGCGGCCCGTGATCATCAGGACGTCGGTCAGCCCGGCGTCGACGGCCTCCTCCACCACGTACTGGATGGCCGGCTTGTCGACGACCGGGAGCATCTCCTTCGGCATCGCCTTGGTGGCGGGGAGGAAGCGCGTGCCCAGGCCGGCGGCGGGGATCACGGCTTTCGAAATCTGGAAGCCCATGCCTGTGAACGTACCGGACGACCCATGGAAGGCACATGTCGTCGCTGTGGAGGACACGGCATCGCGCGCGCCGCGGCGGGAAGCCGCAACGGGGCCCTCGGTAGACTCCCCGGCATGATCCCCGACCGAGGTGTCGAGAAGCGTGCGCTGCGGGCCGAGCTCCGGCAGCGACGGCGCACCAGGACCACCACCGAACGCGACGCCGACAGGGCCGCCCTCACCGGGACGCTCCAGCGCTTCGTGGAGGAACGGCAGGTCGAGTCCATCGCGCTGTACCTCTCCGCCCCCGACGAGCCGGACGTCCGGCCGTTCCTCGACTGGGCGCACGAGCGGGGCATCCGCGTCCTCCTGCCGATCACCCGCGAGGACGGCCTGCTCGACTGGGCGGTCGGCGACGGGGCCTCGGAGCGGGAGGGCCTGTTCGGGATGCCGGAGGTCGTCGGCGAGGTGCTCTCCCCGCTCGCGCTCGGTGACGTCGACGCGATCCTCGCCCCGGCTGCGGCGGTCGGGCACGACGGCGTCCGGATGGGCTGGGGTCGCGGCTACTACGACAAGACCCTCGGGTCCATGGCGAACCGTCCGCCCGTCTATGCTGTGATCTTCGACGCGGAGTACCTCGACGAGGTCCCGCGCGAGCCCCACGACGAACCCGTCGACGGCATCATCACGCCGTCGCGCATCATCACCTTCCGGAGCTAGCGTGCCCACCTACTCGTACCGCTGCACCGAGTGCGACAACGCCTTCGACATCAAGCAGTCCTTCTCGGACGACGCCCTCACCGAGTGCCCGGTGTGCGGCGGAGCGCTCCGCAAGGTGTTCTCGCCCGTCGGCGTGACGTTCAACGGCGGCGGGTTCTACCGCACGGACTCGCGGGCGAAGCCTGCGGGCAGCGGCTCCGGCGGCGGTTCGTCCGACTCCGGCTCGTCGTCGTCCGGCTCCTCCGGCTCGTCGTCGTCCGGCTCCTCCGGCTCGTCGTCGTCCGGCTCGTCGTCGAGCGCTCCGGCGAAGTCCGAGTCGAAGAAGCCGGCCGCGTCCTGACGAACGCTCGCCCTCCTCGGTAGCGTTGGGGTCCATCGACCCCGACCCGGAAGGAGGCCCACGTGAAGGGCTTCAAGGAGTTCCTGCTCCGCGGCAACGTCATCGACCTGGCCGTCGCAGTCGTCATCGGCGCCGCGTTCACCGCGATCGTCACCGTCATCGTCAACTCGATCATCAACCCGGCGATCGGCGCGGTGTTCAACGCGTCGAGCCTCGACGACGCGCTCAAGGTCGACATCCCGACCGTGGCCGGGGGCAAGCCGGCGACCCTCCTGTTCGGCGCGGTCATCGGCGCCGTCATCAACTTCGTCATCGTCGCGGCTGTCGTGTACTTCGCGCTCGTCCTCCCGGTGAACCACCTCAAGAAGGTGGCGTTCGAGCGGGTCAAGAAGAACGAGGAGCAGACGCCGCAGGACGTCCCGCCGACGGACGTCGAGGTGCTGCTCGAGATCCGCGACCTGCTCCGTTCCCAGGGCGGTGCCGCGCTGCCGGCCGGCGGTGGAGCCCACGTGGCGCCGTCCGACGCTCCCGAGGGCCCGGGGATCGCCGGCTCGACGAAGCTGTAGCGGGTGCGCCTGCGGAGCACCGCACCGCTCCGCTCCGCACCGCACCGCACCGCACAACCAAAGTCCGTCCGAACCACCCTTGCACGTGGTTCGGACGGACTTTGGTTGTGCGCAGACGAACGGCACCGAGGCGCGTACCCGCCCGTCGAGTCGCCTGGCGCCCGCCGCGCGGCGGCTCAGGCTGCGGCGACCGCGCGACGCTTCCGGACCATCGCGACGGCGTACTGCGCCCCCGCGAGCACGTGCCCGACGGTCCCGAGGTACACGAACACGAGGGCGACGGACCGCACCCACGGCGCGTTCTCGTCGACGGTGTGCACCGCTGAGAAGAGCAGCACGGGCAGGCCGACGAAGAGCAGCGCCGAGCGGATCTTGCCCGTCCACGTGACGTCGAGGTCCGGGTTGCCGTGGAACAGCACGCTCGAGAGCACCACGAGCACCAGGTCGACCGCGACGACGACGATCACGACGAACAGCGGCAGCAGCCCGGTGAGGACGAGTGCCAGCACGATCGCGATGATCGCGAGCCGGTCGGCGACGGGGTCGATGGCCTTGCCGAGCTTCGAGCCCTGGTCGTAGCGGCGGGCGATGAAGCCGTCCGCCCAGTCGCTCACCCCGATGACGACGAGCGACACGAGCGCCCAGCCGGGGTGACGGGCGACGACGAGCCCGACGAACACCGGGATCAGCAGCAGGCGGAACAGCGTGATGAGGTTCGGCCACGTCTGCCAGTCGGGGCGCTGTCGCGCGGTGTCAGTCATCGCGTGCAAGGCTACCCGGCCTCACCAGTGCGGTGGGACGTCCCGTCGGAGCTGCTCGTCGTTCTCCCCGTCGCGGTGCCGCGCCGGTTCCGGCGGCGCGGCCGGGTCGTAGCCCGGCACCGGCTGGGTGGTGACGCGCCTGCGGCGGCGGGGCGTGCCTCCCGGCTGCTCGTCGGTCGCGTCGTCCGCGGTGGCCGCGGGACGGACGGGAGGCGCGGCAGCCGACACGTCGTCGGCTCGCGTCCACGCCCCCACCAGTTGGTCCGTCCCGGGCGTGACCGGCCCCGCGGGCCGGCTCGCCCGACGGCTCATCGGCGGGCGGGGCCCGTCGTGGGCACGCGGGGATGGCGATCGTGCGTGCTCATCGGCGGGCGGGGCCCGTCGTGGGCACGCTGGGACGGCGATCGTGCGTGCTCATCGGCGGGCGGGGATCGGTGGGATCGAGATCTCCTGCGTGGCACCGCGGTCGACGCCGAGCACCGCTGCAACGGTGTCGGCCACCCGGTCCGGGTCGGAGAACAGCTGGAACGCGTGCACGCGCACGTAGTGCCACCCGAGCCGCCGGAGCACCTCGGGCCGGAGCCGCAGCGACTCGCGCAGCGAGCCCTTCACGAGCGATGCGTCGGTCTCGATGGTGACGCACACCCCGCCGTGGGCCGCGACGAGCCCGAGCTTGCCGCGGTGGCCGAGCGCGACCGGGATGCCGCGCATCTCGAGCCGGCGGGCGAGGTCCACGAGCAGCGGGTCGGAGTCGTCCGGCACGTACTCGGCGCTGGTGCGGGCGCGCACCTCGGCGAGGATCTCCGCGAGCGCGACGGTGCCGTGGCCCATCCGCTCGGCCTCGATGTCCGACGGCTGGAAGCACGTGACGATGACCATCGATCGGCGGGCGCGGGTCATCGCGACCGCGAGCAGGCGCTCCCCGCCGGGCTTCCCGAGCGGACCGAAGTCGCGGAGGACACGACCGTGCGGGGTCCGGCCGTAGCCGATCGAGAAGACCACCCGGTCGCGGCTCTGCGCGACCGACTGCTCGAGGGTGGCGACGATGAACGGCTCGGCGCGGTCGCCGATGACGAACTCGGTGAGGTCCTTGTGCCCCTGGGCCGCGGTGAGCACGGCCTGCTCGACGCGGACGGCGTGCTTCGCGGACGCGGTGATGACCATGAGCGACTCGGTGGGGCGGGTGCGCGCGTGCTCCATGACGAGCCGCACGACGCGGTCCACTTCGGCGTCGACGCTCTCGACGGCGCCGGAGTCGGGGTCCGGCACGGCCTTGCCGTCGCTGACGTAGTCGAGCGCGATCGATCCGTGCCCGAGGAACGAACCGGCCCAGGGCAGCGACTCGATCCGGCCGCCGTAGAAGCGGCGGTTCACGAGCTCGGCGAGGTCCTCGCCACCGGCCCGGTACGAGCGGGTGAGCGACAGCGTCGGCAGGAGGGTCGACAGCTTCGCCAGCGCCGAGTCGGCGTGGAAGGCATCGAGGGTCTGCTCGTCGACCTGGAGCGCACGGTGGTCGGGGTCCACGGCGATGCGGAACGGCGAGGGCGTCTGCGTCACCGGGTCACCGAACACGACCGTCTGGCGGGCACGGCGGACCGCACCGACCGTCTCGGCGATCGTCACGGCACCGGCGTCGACGAGGATCACCGTGTCGAACGGCATCGTGTCGGCGATCTCGGCCACCTCGTACGGGCTCGCGAGCCACACGGGCGCGATCGACCGGGACAGGTGCGGGGCCGAGTCCTGCAGCAGCCGCGAGGTGATCGCGCCGTCCTTGAGCTGCGTCTTCAGCGCGCTGGCCTCGTCCGGCCAGTCGACGAGTCCGACCTTCCAGTTCTCGGCGAGCTGCCACGCGAGGCCCTGCGAGACGCCGGCCGCGTGGGCGTCGTCGACGAGTCGGAAGTCGGCCTCCACCCGGTCGAGCATGTCGGTGTTCGCGCCGAGGAGCGCCCGGTCCGACTCGAGCATCGACTCGAGGGCGGACTGCCACCATGCGAGCTCCAGCTCGGCGGGCACCTGGGTGTCCGGCACGTGCCGGTTCGCGAGGTCGGTGATGAGCGGCTCGAGCTGCAGGTCGCGGAGTGTCTGCATGAGCTCGGTCCGCTCCTGCAGGTTGTGCAGGACGTCGGACTCGGCGGCGAGCTCGTGGACCGTCGGGACGAGCTGGTCGACCGGGAGGTTCGCGAGCTGGTCCTCGCGGGCGGTGCGCCCCAGGGGCTCGTCGAGGCGCGCGAGGTCCTCGACGACGTTCGAGAAGAGCACCTGCACGTCCGCGATGCCCGTGGGCACCTCGGGGTTCACACCGGCCGCGACGTAGCGCTGCCAGAGGACGCGCTGCTGCTGCACGCGGGTCAGGGCCTCGTGCAGGTCGGACACGTGCACGCCCGGGCGGACGTACTCGCGCGCGAGCTTCTTCAGGCGCCGGCGGTTGGTCGACGACATGGGTGCGCCCTCACCGCGCGGGGCGGTCGCGGCGACGAGCTCGGACACCGAGCGGTCGAAGACGACGGGCAGGAAGCGGTCGAGGGTGTCCCGGATCTCGGTGAGCAGGCGGAGGTAGATGCCCAGCTCGTTGATCGTCGTGAACTGCCGCATGTGGGTGGTCGCGACGAGGTCGTGCGCGCGGCGGAGCAGCGTGGGCAGGCCGTCGGTGTCGAGGTCCTTCGCGGTCTTGTGCGCCCGCTGCGCACCGTCGCTCGAGGCGAACTTCGCGCCGTACCAGGGCGAGTCGTCGGGGCCGTAGCGGAACTCGCCCAGGTTCGCCGCGCTGACCATGGTCTCGGCGACGCGGGAGCGCCCCTCCACCATCGACGCGACCGACGCCTTCGACAGCCTGGCGGTCGTCGACGGCGGCACCGGCAGGAGCGAGAGTCGCGAGAGCTCGACCAGGCAGTCGAGCACGGACACCCGGAACGACGGATCCACGCGCGTGAGCGCACCGCGGTAGTCGATGAGGACCTTGCGGAGCCGGACGAGCGCGTCGTCGACCTCGCGGAGGTTCGGGCGCTGGGCCTTCTCGTTGCGCGCGATGCCCCGGACGACGTCGCGGCGCAGCGTCGCCGGCGTGACCGCGACCCCGGGCAGCTGCACCTCGCCGAAGCGGGCGGCGATCCCGCGCAGGGTCGCGCGGCGCGGGCTCACCACGAGCACGCGCTTGTTCGCGGCGACGAGGCCGCCGAGCGCGTTGACGATCGTCTGCGTGCCACCGGTGCCCGGCAGGGTCTTCACCACGATCGAGTTGCCGGCCGTGATCTGGGCGATCACGTTCTCCTGCTCGTCGTCGGCGTCGAGGAGGAGGGTGTCCGTCTCGGGGCTGCGCTCGTCGGACGGCGTCTGCTCGACCGGCCGGTAGGACTGCTCGACCTGCCACTTCGCGCTCGGGTTGCCGGCGAGGGCGTCGAGCACCGGGTGCGACAGGTCGCCGGTGTCCTCGACCATGCCGGTGGCGACCTCGGCGAACGTCGACACGACGAGCCGGGCGTGCACGGAGAAGCACGGGATGTGCGCAGTCAGGCCGCGGAGCCGGTCGATGACGGGGTTCGGCGTGAACGAGCCGTCCTGCTGCGCCAGCGCCACGAAGGACTGCGCATCGAGGATGACGCCGTACTGCTCGTGGAGCGCGTCGGCCAGGCCCGGGTTGAGCACGGGCTCACCGAGCAGCCGGACCTCGAAGTCGCGCCCGTGACGGCGGATCGCGAGCGGTCGGAGCAGCACCGGACCGCGGAACTGCTCGTCGCCGTGCTTCCAGTCGGCCATGCCGATGCCGAGCTTCACGGCGTCGATGCCGCGCACCGTCGCGAGCTCGGTGCCCTTCGCCTCGACGTGCGCGGCGGCGATGCGGGCCGCGCGGAGGGCGACCTCGTCGCGGATCAGGCTCGACAGGAGGGTCGTCTTGCCCGTGATGAACTGTGCGAGACCGCCCGGGTGCGTCGTCGACAGCTCGATGCGTGCGCGCGGGTGGTCGGAGAAGTGCGTGAGCGGGCTGGTCCCGCCGACCCCGGTGAGCTGCTTCCGCCATGCGTCCCACGCGGGCTCCGCCGCGTTGCCGGCCTGGAGGCGCGGATCGCCGAGACTGATCGCCTGCGGGCTCGTGAGCTGCAGTTCCGGTCGCAGGGTCCGGTCCGGCGCATCCGCGTCGGCTCCCTCGACGGGTCGACCGACACCGGTCGTCCGGCCGTCACGCCCGGGCGCCGCCCGGTCATGCCCGGGTGCCGCGTCCGACTCCTGCTGCTCGTCTTGCGGGCGCGCGTCGGCACCCTCGACGGGGACGTCGTCGTTCACGTCGTCCCCACCGTCGGTCACCCTGTCCGCTCGCCACACATCGGACACTGTAGGCGGAACCGGACCCAGCCTCCTGCAATGAACCGGAGGTTTCCGGATTCACCGCCCGAGACACGCGGGCCGGAGGTCACGGTGTGGTACCAACGTGGACATGGCCATCGACGACCGAACCGCTCCGCACGCCCCCGCTCCGTCCCGTCGTCGGGTGGTGGCTCCGGACATCTCGAGGTCGTGGCTCCTCGTCTCCGGCAACCACGCGGACCGGTTCGACCGGGCGCAGCGGTCGCGGGCGGACCAGATCATCCTCGACATCGAGGACGCGGTCGACCCCGCGGCGAAGCCGGGTGCCCGTGCGACCGTGGCCGCCTGGCTCGCGGGCGGCGGCGAGGCCTGGGTGCGCATCAACGACGTCACGACCGACTTCTGGGCCGACGACGTCGAGGAGCTCCGAGGGCTCCCCGGGCTGCAGGGCGTCATGCTCGCGAAGACCGAGTCGCCCGCACAGGTCACCGACACGTGGCACCGGCTCGGCGGGCAGACCCCGGTGATCGCACTCGTCGAGTCGGCACTCGGCATCGAGGAGGCGACGAGCATCGCGAAGGCACAGGGGGCGTTCCGGCTCGCCTTCGGCTCCGGCGACTACCGCCGCGACACCGGCACGAGTGCGGACACCCTCGCGATGGCGTACCCGCGGTCCCGGCTCGTCGTCGCCTCGCGCGTCGGGGACCTCCCAGGCCCGATCGACGGCCCGACCGTCGGGTCGGCACACGCCATCCTCCGCGAGCAGTCGCAGATCGCGGTGTCGCTCGGCCTGACGGGCAAGCTCTGCCTCGACACCGAGCAGCTCCCCGTCATCAACGAGGTCATCTCCCCCACCCCGACGGACGTCGCGTGGGCACAGGACTTCCTCGACGACTTCGAGGCCCGCGGCCGCGTCATCCGCGACGGTTCGGACCTGCCGCGCCTCGGCCGGGCGCAGAAGATCCAGAAGCTCGCCCAGGCGTTCGGCGTCGAGGCGCGGTAGGACTGGTGCCATGACCTGGTCGAACGTGCCCGGAGGGCCGCCGGCGCCCACTCCCGGCGAGCAGCAGCGCGCCGCGACGTGGGAGCGTGGCGGGACGACCCTGTTCCCCGCGGGACGCATCGCCGACCGGGTGTCGACGGTGCTCCTGCTCGCGTTCGGCGCCCTGATGACCGTCGTCGCGGCGGTCGTCGGCGTGATCGCGGTGGTCTCGGCGACGGTGTCCTGCGACGCCGCGGCCGGCTGCACCCCGGGCGGCTACGTCGGGGGCGTGGCGATCGCGGTCGGCGGGTCCTTCGTCGTCGGCGTCCTGACGGTCGTGCTCGCGGTCCGTGCCTGGCTCCGACGACGGTCCTCCTGGTGGATCGCCGCGATCGGGTTCGTCCTCGCGGTCGCCTGCCTCACCTGGGGCGGGGTCGTGTTCACGCAGGCCGCCGACGCGACGACCGGGTCCTCGTCCGTCGGGACCGCCTGACGGGCCGCAGCCGGCGCACCGGGACGGCACCGCGCCTCCCGGCCGGGTGTCCGTCGCCGGGCGTAGCGTCCGCACCATGGTGACCACACGGCGGACCACCGCGGCGGTGGTGGGCGGCGGCCCCGCGGGCGTCGTCCTCGGGCTGCTGCTCGCTCGCGCCGGTCTCGACGTCGAGGTCGTCGAACGCCACGACGACTTCAACCGTGACTTCCGGGGCGACACCGTCCACGCTTCCACCATCCGGCTGCTCGACGAACTCGGGCTCGGCGACGCGTTCCGGGCGCTGCCGCAGTCCCGCCTCGACGACTTCTCGCTGCCGATGCCCGACGGCTCCCGGCTCCTGCTCGGCGACTTCTCCCGGCTGACCCCGCCGTACGACCACGTCGCGATGGTGCCGCAGTGGGACCTCCTCGACATGCTCGTCACCGCGGCCCGGGCGGAGCCGTCGTTCGCGATCACGATGGGTGCGGCCGCGACCGGGCTGATCGTGGAGAACGGCGTGGTGGCCGGGGTGCACCTCGCTCCACGGCACGACGACGGCAGCGACCCGGGCGAGCGCACCGAACTGCGGGCCGACGTGGTGGTCGCCTGCGACGGACGGGGCTCGACGCTCCGCGCCGCTGCCGGACTCCGGCCCGCCGCGACCCCGGTGCCGTTCGACACGTGGTGGTTCCGGCTGCCGCGGCACGAGGGCGACACGGCGAGCGCGCTCGTCCCCGCCTTCACCGGGCACGACGTGCTGCTGAGCTTCCCGCGGCCGGACTACCACCAGGTCGCCTACTTCGCGCCGAAGGGTTCGGACGCGCGGCTCCGGGCCGAGGGCGTGGAGGCGTTCCGTGTCCGCGTCGCACGACTCCGGCCGGACTTCGCGGACCGGGTGGGCGCCATCGGCTCGATGGACGACGTGCACGTGCTCGACGTCCGGATGGACCGGCTGCGGCGGTGGTGGCGACCGGGCCTGCTCTGCATCGGGGACGCCGCGCACGCGATGTCCCCGGCGGGCGGGGTCGGCATCAACCTCGCCGTCCAGGACGCCGTCGCGACCGCGGCCGTGCTCGCGCCGGCGCTGCGGGCAGGTCGGCGTGGTGCCGCACTCGACCACGACCTCGCTCGGGTGCAGCGCCGCCGCACGCCGCCCGCGGTGGTCGTCCAGGCAGCGCAGGCGGTGCTGCACCGGGTCGTGTTCGAGCGGGCGTTCGCCGGGAGGTTGCAGGACGGGCCGCCGTTGCTGCCGGTGCTGCTCGCGCGGTACGTGCCCCCGGTGCGCGGGCTGTACGCGCGCGGGATCGCGTTCGGGCCGTTGCCGGAACACGCGCCGGGGTGGGCGCGGCGCTGATCGCGGTGGCTGCTCCGGCGGCGGTGCTCCGGCGGCCGTGCGCCGGCGGCCGTGCCGCTGTGACACGACGTCGCCGCTGTCGTGCGACAACGAGGACGTCGTCCTGCACCGACGCCTCGGCGGCTCAGTCGTAGCCGAGCACCACGATCGCCGAGGTGCTGGTCGTCGGAGCCGGTTCGGCGCGGGCCGCCGCTCGGTCGGCGCGACGTCCCGGAGCACCGCCGCGCCCGACGCCCCGCTGCTCGGCGGCCCCGGATCCTGACCCGCCCCCGAGGTTGGACCCGTGCTGGGCAGTCCGGGCGGTCACGACGCGCTCGTCAGGTCGTAGAGGGTGACGCCGTCCACCGACCGGGACGCGAAGTGGGCGGTGACCCACGCCGTGATCTGCTCGGCGCTCGTCCCCGAGCTGCTGGTGCCCCCGCCGGTGGACCCCGCGATGAACCAGTGCACCTTGCCCGCGGCGACGAGGGCCTTGAACGCGGCGAGCGTCGGTGCCGGGTCGGTGCCGTTGTACCCGCCGATGGCCATCACCGGGTCGCGGCTGGCCAACTGGTAGCTCGCCGCGCTGTTCGACCCGACCGTCGCGGCCACCCAGGTGTACTCGCCGGAGTCGGCGGTCAGCAGGGACACGACCTCGTCCGACACCGCGGTGGAACCACCGAGGAGGGAAGCGCCGCCGCCACCGGGCGCTGCGGCCTGACCGCCGGCCGTGGCTCCCGGCGCGCCGGCCTGTCCGCCGGTCGTGGTGGCACTGCCGTTCGAGGCGTTCCCCGGCCCGACCGCGTTGCCCTGTCCACCCCCCTGGGTGCCCGGGCCGCCCGCCTGGCCGCCCGTGCCGCCCGCCTGCCCGCCCGGGCCGCCGCCACCGGGGCCGGTCCGGGTGGTCTGGGGACCGGCCGACGGCAGTGCCCCGGTGTGCGCGACCGTCGTCGTCTGCACCGAGAAGGCCGTCGGTCCGAGGAGCGCGGCCACGAGGACCACGGCGACCGTCGCCCCGGAGCGGAGCCTGCCCCGCGGCGGCAGGAGCACGAGGACCGTCCCGACGGCCGTCGCGGCGAGGACGACCCAGCGGATCCACGGCTGCCAGGACGACACGTCCGCGAGCAGCTCGAACGCCCACGCCCCGGTGCCCGCCACGACGACCGCGGCCACGATGCGCCAGGCCAACGCTCCGCTGCGGGCCCGGAGGAGCCCTGCGCCGATGCCGACGAGGCCGGCGATGTACGGAGCGAGCGCGACCGTGTAGTACGGATGGAAGATCCCGCCCATGAAGCTGAACACGAGGCCCGTGACGAGGAGCGACCCCCCGAGCACCAGGACCGTCGCCAGACGTGGATCGGTGCGTCGGCGCAGGCCCACGAGGACGAGCGAGACGACGAGCAGCACCAGCGCCGTCGGCAGGAGCCAGGTGATCTGCGAGGCGAACTCGGAGCCGAACAACCGGGTCAGCCCGGTCGACCCCCAGGAACCCGCTCCCGTCGTGGTGCCACCACCCGGGACGACGCTGCCGGTCTCGTCGCCCGTGACCCGACCGAGCCCGTTGTAGCCGAAGGTGAGCTCGAGGAAGCTGTTCGTCTGGGACCCGCCCACGTACGGTCGCGCCGATGCCGGGACGAGCTCGACGATGGCGACCCACCACCCCGCCGACACGACGACCGCGACGGCTGCCGCCACCAGGTGCCCGAGGCGTCGGGCGAACGGACGGGGCGATGCGACGAGGTACACCCCGACCAGCGGGGGCAGGACGAGGAACGCCTGGAGCTGCTTCGTCAGGAAGCCGAACCCGATGAGCACCCCGGCCCAGACCACCCACCGCATCCGGCCGGACTCGACCCCGCGGAGCGTCAGCGCGATCGCCCCGACGGTGAGCAGCACGAGCAGCGCGTCCGGGTTGTCGTAGCGGAACATCAGGGTCGCGACCGGTGTGGTCGCGAGCACCGCCCCGGCGACGAGGGCGGACCCCGCCGAGAAGCGCCGCCGCACGGTCCGGTACAGGATCGCCACCGACGCCACACCCATCAGGGCCTGCGGCACGAGGATCGCCCAGGAGTTCAGCCCGAACAGGCGCACGGAGATGCCGATCACCCAGAGGAACGCTGGCGGCTTGTCGACGGTGATCGCGTTCGCCGCGTCGGACGATCCGTAGAAGAAGGCCTCCCAGCTCTGGCTCCCGGCCTGCACGGCCGCCGAGTAGAACGCGTTGGCCCACCCGTTCACCCCGAGGTTCGCCACGTAGAGCACGCCGGTCAGGAGCAGGAGCCCGAGGAACGCCGGACGCTCCCACGCCGCCGTGGTACTGCGACCCCGGACGAGTCGGACGAGGCCGTCGACGACCAGCCGCCTTAGGCCGCGGGGTGTCCGTGGTCCGGTCGAGGGTCCGGTGAGCACGCTCGGGGACGCGTGCGGCGCTGGAGTGGTCATCCGACCAGCGTGCGGACGGCACATCCAGGGTCCCCCTGTCGTCGCTGTGGCTGCCCTAAGCGATCGGTCACCGCGCCGAGCACGCGCTGGACGCGCAGCCGGAGTCCCGGAGCATGCTGGGCCGATGAAGCAACGAGTCATCGGAGACCAGTCCGTCAGCGCGATCGGCCTCGGCGGCATGCCGATGTCCATCGAGGGCCGACCCGACGAGCGCCAGGCGGTCGCCACGATCCACGCCGCGCTCGAGGCCGGCGTCACCCTCATCGACACCGCCGACGCCTACCACCTCGCCGCGCACGACGAGGTCGGCCACAACGAGTCCCTCATCGCCAAGGCGGTCCGCGAGTTCCACGGCGCGACCGACGACGTCCTCATCGCGACGAAGGGCGGCCACCTGCGCCCCGAGCCCGGCGCCTGGGCGCAGAACGGCAACCCGGAGTACCTCAAGGAGGCGGCGAAGGCATCGGCGAAGCGCCTCGGCGTCGAGGCGATCGGCCTGTACCAGTTCCACCGTCCGGACCCGGCCGTCCCGTACGCGGACTCGGTCGGTGCCCTCGCGGACCTCCTCGACGAGGGCGTGATCCGGATGGCGGGCATCTCGAACGCCGACCCCGACCAGATCAGGACCGCCAACGAGGTCCTCGGCGGCCGACTGGTCTCGGTCCAGAACCAGTACTCGCCGCGCTTCCGGTCGAGCGAGCCGGAGCTCGAACTGTGCGACGAACTCGGCATCGCGTTCCTGCCCTGGAGTCCGCTCGGCGGCATCACGAACGCGGCTGACCTCGGCACCGCCTCCGAGGACTTCGCGACCGTCGCCCGGGACCACGGCGTGAGCCCGCAGGTCGTCGCACTCGCGTGGGAGTTGGCGAAGAGCGACGTGGTGATCCCGATCCCCGGGGCGTCGCGACCGCAGTCGATCCTGGACTCGGTGACCGCCGCGACGGTGAAGCTGCGACCCGAGGAGGTCGCACGGCTCGACGCCGCACAGCCGGCAGCCTGACCGATCCCGATCCGGGCGCGGGGCCGACGATGCTGTGCGTCGTCGGCCCCGCGTCTCACTTCGCGGGGCAGTCCGCCGAGATCGCGGTGAGGGACTGCTGGACCTTCGCCTCTGCGGCCGTGACCGCGTCGGACGTCGTGCTGCCGCTGCTCTCGAGCGCGTCCGCGTAGCCCTTCGCCGCCTTCGTGAACGCCTCGAAGTCGGTCTTGACCTCGGCGTTGCCGACCTTCGGGAGTGCGGCGTCGATCCGGTCGGTGAAGCCGTCGACGACCTCGGCGCGACTCTTCGGGTCAGCCGGTGCCGACGTGGACATCTGCTCGCTGACGAACGACCGCAGTGCGTCCTCGAGTTGGTCGCACGCTTCCTGCTTCGTCTGCGACGGCGCTGCCTGCGCGGTCTTCGTGGCGGCGGTGTCCGTCGCCGCCCCACCGCCCCCGTCCCCCGACCCCCCGCCGGAGCAGCCGGCGAGGAGTGTGACGGCGATCACCGCGGTCGTGATGGTCGTGATGGTCGTGATGTGCTTGCGCATGCTGCGTTTCCCCCTTCGACGTCCGCACGCCCCCGTGGGTGCGGACCGCGTCCGAGCGTACCGTCGAGGACATGCGAGCGATCTCACACGACGACGGCACCCTGACCCTGCGCGAACTGCCCGACCCGGAGCCCGGTGCCGGCGAGGTCCTCGTCGAGGTCACTGCCGCCGGGGTGAACAACGCCGACCGCCAGCAGGTCGCCGGGAACTACCCGCCGCCGCCCGGCGCTTCCCCGATCCTCGGGCTGGAGGTCTCGGGCACCGTCCGCGCACTCGGGCCCGGCGTCACCGACTGGTCGGTCGGCGACCGCGTCTGCGCTCTGCTGGCCGGGGGCGGCTACGCCTCCCTCGCGGTCGTGCCGGCGACGCAGGTGCTGCCCGTGCCGGAGTCGCTCGACCTCGTCTCCGCGGCTGCGCTGCCCGAAGCCGCCTGCACGGTGTTCTCGAACGTCGGGATGCTGGCCGGACTCCGTCCTGGGCAGACCCTCCTCGTGCACGGCGGGACCGGCGGGATGGGCTCGCATGCCGTCCTGTGGGCCAAGGCCCTCGGCGCGACGGTGATCACGACGAGCGGTGGCGCACGGAAGGTCCAGGCGTCACGGGACCTCGGCGCGGACCTCGCGATCGACCACCGCACCGAGGACTTCGTCGCCGCCGTCCGCGAGTACACCGGCGGTCGCGGCGTCGACGTGGTGCTCGACGTCGTGGGTGCCGACTACCTCGGTCGGAACCTCGAAGCCCTCGCGCCGAACGGGCACGTCGCGGTGATCTCGTCGAGCAGCGGCCGGGTCGGCGAACTCGACCTCGGCGCGATGATGGCGAAGCGCGCGACGATCAGCGCGACGACCCTGCGCGCCCGACCGCTCGACGAGAAGGCCGCGATCGTCGCCGCCGTCCGCGCCGACGTCTGGCCGTTCGTCGAGGACGGTCGCGTCCGTCCGGTCGTGGACTCGGTCCTGCCGCTCGCCGAGGCCGCGGAGGCACACCGCCGGATGGCCGACGGCGAGCTCATCGGCAAGGTGCTGCTGACGCCCTGACCGGCAGGTCGCGCTGCGCGCACTCCCGGAACCCGCCCCGGACGCCCCACTCGCCCCCGCCGCGCCGCCGCGCCGGCACTCAGGCACGCCGGCACGCCGGCACGCCGGCACGCCGGCACGCCCTGCGCACAACCAAAGTCGTCCCGAACCACGGCGCCCCGCGGTTCGGGACGACTTTGGTTGTGCGGAAGCGAACGGCACCGCCTCGCACGAACGGATCGCGTGCGGTGCGGAAGCGAACGGCACCGCCTCGCACGAACGGATCGCGTGCGGTGCGGACCGTGCCGTCCGGGGTCAGGCGTGCACGCGGGCGAGGAACTCGACGAGCGCCGGGTGCGTCGGACGGTCGAGGACGTCGGCCGGTGCGCCCTGCTCGACGACCTCGCCCCGGTGCAGGAACACGATCCGGTCGGCCACGTTCCGCGCGAAGGACATCTCGTGCGTCGTCATCAGGATCGTCGAGCCCTGTCGCTTCAGCTCGGTGACGAGGTCGAGCACCTCCCCGACGAGCATCGGGTCGAGGGCGCTCGTGACCTCGTCGAGCAGGAGCAGCTCGGGGTCGGAGGCGATGGCCCGGACGATCGCGACGCGCTGCTGCTGGCCACCGGAGAGCCGGTCCGGGTAGGCGCCGGCGAAGTCCGCGAGGCCGATGCGGTCGAGCAGGCGCTTCGCCGTCGCCTCGGCTTCAGCCCGTCCGATGCCGTGCACCCGCCGCGACGCGAGGGTCACGTTGTCGAGCACGCTCATGTGCGGGAAGAGGTTGAACTGCTGGAAGACGACACCGATCCGCGCACGCGTGGCGTCGACGTCGGTCCGCGGGTCGGCGATGTCGGTGCCCTGGAGCAGGACCTCGCCGTCGTCGATCCCCTCGAGGAGGTTCACCGTCTTGAGGAGCGTCGACTTCCCGGAGCCGGACGCCCCGATGACGCAGATGACCTCGTGGCGGTGCACCGTCAGGTCGATGCCGCGGAGGACCTCGTGCTCGCCGAACGACTTGCGCAGGCCGCGCAGCTCCAGGACCGGAGCCGACGTCGGCGGCTTGCGCCGTGCCTCCTGGCCGTCGTCCTGCCTGGAGGCGCGACCCGCGCCCGCCCCGCTGCCACCGTTCCGTGCGACGTCGCTCACACCGTGCCCCCGATCTGCTCGCGCTGCTGCTGCCGGCGCGCGATCGCGTCGGTGACCCGGATCAGCGGCAGGCTGATGACCACGAACAGCAGACCCGCGACGAAGTACGGCGTGAAGTTGTAGCTCTCCGCTTGCGCGATCTGCGCCGACCGGACCGCGTCGACGGCGCCGAGGATCGAGACCAGCCCGACGTCCTTCTGCATCGAGACGAAGTCGTTCATGAGCGCTGGGGTGACCTTGCGGATCGCCTGCGGCAGCACGACGAGACGCAGGGTCTTCGCGTGCGAGAGGCCGAGCGACCGGGCGGCGAGGCGCTGCGAGGGGTGCACCGCCTCCATGCCGGCGCGCAGGACCTCCGCGACGTACGACGAGTACGTCAGCACGATCGCGATCGTGCCCCAGAACTCCGCGGGGAGCCGTGGGAACACCCCGAGTCCGGGGATGCCGTAGCCCACGAGGTACAGCACGATGATGAGCGGGAGCCCGCGGAACAGGTCCGTGTACCCGGTGGCCAGTACCCGGAGCGGGAAGAACACCGGGCTCCGCAGGCCCCGGACGACGGCGAGGAGCGTGCCGAACACCGCGACGCCGATGCTCGCGAAGAACAGGATCCGGACGTTCAGCCACAGTCCGGCGAGGATCGCGGGGAACGACTCGACGGCGGTCTGCGGGTCGAAGAACGACTGCTGGACGGCGGCCCAGCCCGGGGTGTTGACCACACCGAAGTAGAGCAGCGCCACGACGACGAGCGTCGACACGATCGACACGGCGGTCGAGCGGCGTCCGCGCTGCCGGCGGTACCGGCGCCGCTCCAGCTCCACCTGACTCGGCGCACCGGCGACCACGGGGGTGCCGGCGCCTGCGGGGACGGTCACGCGCGCTACTTCAGGACCGGGGTGCCGGTCTCGGACGAGAGCCACTTCGTCTGCAGGCGCTCCAGGGTGCCGTCGTCCTCGAGCTTCCCGAGCGCGGTGTCGACCTTGCTCGTCAGTGCGGAGCCCTTCGGCAGCACGAAGCCGAACTGGTCGCCCGAGCCGTCGGCCGGGAACTGGGCCGAGACCGCGCCGTCGTCGAGCTGCGCGGAGGCCATGTAGAACGCGGTCGGCAGGTCGGTGACGATCGCGTCGATCTGGCCGGACTCGAGGGCGAGCACCGCGTCGTCGTTCGAGTTGAACACCTGCGGGGTGACGCCGAGGACGTCCTTGACGCTCTGGATGCTCGTCGACCCCGCCGCGACGCCGATCGCGTCCTGCTTCAGGGCGCTGATCGTGGTGGCGTCGGCGGCCTTCGAGGACTTCGTCGTCACGACGGCCTGGGTCGTCGTGTAGTACGCGGTCGACATGTCGACCGCCTTCTTGCGCTTGGCGTCGATCGAGAACTGCTGGATGTTGAGGTCCCAGTCCTTCGGGCCCGGTGCGATCGCGCTGTCGAACGTGCTGCGCTTCCAGACGACGTCGGACTTCGCGTAGCCCATCTCCTTCGCGACCGCGTAGGCGACGGCGGCCTCGAACCCCTTGCCGGACTGCGGCTTGTCGTCCTCCACCCACGGCGCGTACGCCGGCTGGCCGGTCGCGATCGTCAGCTTGCCGTCCGTGACGGTGCCGTCGGCGCTGCTGCTGCCGGCCGAGCAGGCGCTCAGGGCGAGCGCGGCGACGGCTGCGGTGGCGACGGCGAGGGTGAGGCGGAGGGATCGGGTCACGGGCGGGCCTTCGCTCGAGGGGTGGGGGCGATCAGATCGTACGCGGAACTGGTACACCACCGCGAGTCAGCGCGACCCGCTCCGTCACGGTGGCGGACGGGAGCCGGATGCGAGACGGGTCCGGGCCGGAAGCGATCCGGGTCCGAGCCGGATGCGGCTCGGTGCGGCGCGGTGCGAAAGCCGCAATCGATGGACACGAATCGGTCACGACGGCCTCGCCGGCGTGTTCTTCGTGCATGATCGGTCCCGCAGCACGTTGCTCCGGCGGCGGGTGGCGGACAACGGCGTCCGTCACCCGCCCCGGCAATGCTGCCAGCGGGGCCGCGAGGCGCGCGCCGATGCTGTCCGGGGCCGCGAGGCACGCCGATGCCGGCCGGCCGCCGCCGCGAGCCGCCTCAGTCGGCCAGCGAGAAGTCCTCGAACGAGAACCCGGGCGACACGAGGCAGCTCAGCAGCACCTCGCCGTCCTGCGGGAGCGTCCGCTGCCAGACGCCACCGCGGACGAACGCCTGCGCGTCGTTCACCCGGTCGCGCCCGGCATCGGGTCCGAGCGTGATCGTCGCGCCGGGCACCGGCTCGTCCCCGTCGCCCCCGAGCTGGAGCTCCACCGCGTCGGGCCCGTGCCACATCCAGATCTCGTCGTTGACCACGCGGTGCCAGGCCGAGGCCTCGCCCGGCGGGAGCAGGAAGTGGATGAGCGTGGCCGCGGGACGGTCACCGGCCGGGGTCGACACCGTCGCCGGCGAGGTCCACGTCCGGACGTACCAGCCGCCCTCGGGGTGCGGTTCCATGCCGAGGGCCACGGCGCGCTTCGGGACGTCGAGCCACTCGACGAGCTCGCCGTCCACGCTGCGTCGGGCGGCCATGCCGGGTCGGGGTGCGGTCTCGGTCATGCGGGTTCCTCCAAGTGGGCGGACGACGGGCGGGATGACGGGTGGGGCGACGGGTGGGGCGACCGGTCTGACGGATGGTCGGACGACGGGTCGGGCGAGGGACCGGACGAGCGACCGGACGATCGGGAGTCGTGCGACGTGGCCGGCTCGACGACGGCGCCGTCCAGCGCCCGGACCCGACCGCGCACGATCGTGGCGACGGCCCGTCCGGAGCCGTCCTCCACCAGTTCGGCGAGCGCGTCCGGCACCGTGCGCGCGTCGACGTCGAAGACCGCGAGGTCCGCCCGGGCACCGACGGCGAGGTGCCCGGTGCGGTCCGGCCCGACCGCGAGCCCCATCGCGTGGGCGCCGCCGAGGGTCGCCGCCGCGAGGAGCCGCTCGTGCAGGTCGTGGCCGCGGTACCCCTGCGCCCGGGCGATGCGGTGCAGCGCGGTGACGTCGGCCATCAGGTCGAGCGACGGCGACGAGGACAGCGAGTCGGTGCCGATGGCGATCGGGCTGCCCTCGCGGAGGTAGTCGGCGACGGGCGGCGGGTCGAGTCCGATGACCGCGTTCGACCTCGGGCAGAGCGCGACGGCCGTGCCCCGGGCGCGCAGCAGTGCCCGGTCGGCCGCGGTCATGTACACCCCGTGCGCGATGTGGCAGTCCGGCCCGAGCACGCCGAGCCGGTCGACGAACGAGGTCGCGCTCGCGCCGAAGCCCAGGGCCCGCATCGCGCGGAAGGACGGCACGTTCGCGAGGTGCCAGTCCGCTCCGTGCCCCACGCCGACGACGCCGTCGAGCCCGGGGACGGGTTCGAGCGCGGTCCGCTCCCCCTCGAACGCGGCCTCGCCGAGGTGCAGGTGCAGGCGGAGTCCGCGCTGCCGCACGATGTCCGGCAGTTCCAGGAGCGGCGCGACCTCGAGCGAGTACGGGGCGTGCGGGGACAACCCCGCGCCGGGCGCCGCCGGGATGCGGGCGAGCTCGCCGAGCACCTGGTCGCGCCCGTGCTCCTGCCAGGCCGCGTTCTCCCAGTCCATCACCTCCCAGTAGGCGATCCCGCCGAGTCCGTGGTCCTCGAGCGCGGTGGCGGCCTCGATGTCCGTCACCACGTCCGCGACGCTCGTGACACCGGCGGCCAGCGATGCCCGTGCCCCCGCCGCGGCTTCGGCGGCCCAGTCGTGCGGCTGGGCGTAGTCGGTGTTGAACGCTGCGGCCCAGTCCTCGAATCCCCCGTACTGACCGCGGCCGACACTGGCCATGCCGGTGTACTGCAAGTGGGTGTGCGCGTTGACGAGGCCGGGCAGGAGCGCGCCGCGCCACCGTCGCTCGGTGAACGGCACACCGTTCGCCGACAGTTGGTCGACGACCCACGTGCGGTCGCCGACGTGGAGGATCCGGCCGTCGCGGACCGCGACGGCGCCGTCCGCGATCGGCGGCGCCGTCATCGGGACGACGACCCGGGCTGCGTGGACGACGACGCCGCTCACGACGGGTCCCCGAAGCGGTGCGTCCGGACGTCGGGCTCGCGGTCCGCCGGCTGCTCGGCGACACGGCCGGGAGGCGCGGCTCGGCTCCCGAACGCGGCGAGCGCCGCGCGGGCGGTCGCGTCGTCCACCGCGGGGTCGATCGGCACGACGCCACGGTCGAGCTCGTCGCCCCGCTCGAGGAGCATCCGCACGGCGCCGAGCTGCGCCGCGAAGGAGAGGTCCATGATCTCCACCGGGTTGCCCTCGGCGGCGGTGACGTTGATGCAGCCGCCGCGGTCGAGCACGACGACGTGGTGCCCGTCCGGGAACGTGAAGCGCTCGACCGCCGCGGCCTCGGCGGTGGGGACGGCTCCGGCGGCGAGGGCGTCGTCCACCGCGACCTCCTGCTCGACGCCGCCCGCGACCGACACGACCGCGCCCGCCGCGGCCGCCCGGAGGACCTCGAGCGAGATCGTGTCCCGCACACCGGTCGCGCTGACCACGAGGTCGGCGTCGCGGACGGCGTCGACCAGCGGTGCGACGGCGTGGCCGGCGAAGACGGCCTGCAGCGAGCGGACCGGGTCGATCTCGGCGACCACGACCCCGAAGCCGAGCGCGCGGAGGACCATCGCGACCCCCTCGCCGACCGGACCGAACCCGGCGACGACGGCCGTGCCTCCCGGGCGGACCCGGTGCGCGCCGGACGCGAGCCGGTCGACCAGGTCGAGCGTCGCGAACACGGTGGACTGTCCGGTGCCGTACCGGTTGTCGAAGAAGGTCTTGGTGCGGGCGTCGTTCACGGCGACGACCGGGATCCCGAGGGTGCCGCGCTCGGCCATCGCGCGCAGGGGTCGGAGGCCGCTCGTGGTCTCCTCCGCGGCTCCGAGCATCGTCGGGAGGAGGTCCGGGCGCTCCTGGTGCACGAGCCGGATGACGTGCGCGCCGTCGTCGAGGACGATGTGCGGCGCCGTGTCGAGCATCGCCAGCGCGAGCTCCTTCTGCTCCGCGAGGGTCACGCCCGCGCGGGCGAAGACCCGCAGGCCGGCAGCGCGCAGGACATCGGCGACGGCGTCGTCGGTCTCGTCGCCGTGGGCGTAGACGACGACCTCGGCCCCGGCGTCGCGGAGCAGCAGGGCGAGCACCGCGGTCTTCGGCTCGAGCACCATGGCGACCGCGATCCGGCTGCCGCGGAGGAGCCCGCCGGCCCCGAGCTCGCCGGCGACCGAGCGGCACACGGGCATCCAGCGGCGTGCCCAGCGGACGCGGGCCTCGGCGGCGGGATCGGTCTCCGGGTCGCGCCCGGTCGACACCAGGTGCACGTCGTCGGACAGCAGCGGGACCCCGAGCACGCCGGGCCGGACGGGGGCGACCGGCCCGAAGGCGTCCTCGTCGACGGCGGGGACGTGGCGGCCGGCGTCGACCACGACGAGCGCGGCACCGCGGGGTCGGTCGGCCTCGCGTTCGATCGCGGGCGTGGTCTCGGCCGGGTCGCCGAGGCACCAGAGGTGGTCGACGGGTTCCTGTTCTCCCGCCGGCCGGGCGCCGAGACCGGTCAGCAGGGCGTGGAGCACGGCGACGTCGGCTGGGTCGCCTCCCACGATGCGGAACCGGCGTGCGGCGACGAGCAGGTTCGTGGCCGCGGCGAAGCGACGGACCGCGGCGGAGGCCCAGGCGGCCCGGGCGGGGTCGGGTCGCTGCGGCATGGGGACATCGTAGAGCGCGGGGGCGACGGGCCGGTGCCGCGTCCGGGTCGGTGCCGGGGGCGGGTCAGTGCGCGTGCGGAGGTGGCGTCCGCTCCCAGGTGGAACTGTCGGTCCGGGCGTCGTCCGCGCCGACGAGCCATGCGGGTGGCACGACGCGCTGCGGATCGGCCTCGACGGCAGCGGCGAGCGCCCGGTCGGTCCGCCGGTGCCGCACGAGGACGCTCACGAGCACGGCGACGCCGATCGCGGTCACCACGGCGAGGCCAACGACGTAGAGGGTCGTCGAGAGCGTCGCGACGTCCGCGGGCACGAACTGCCCACGCGCGGCGGAGAAGGGCGTCCCGGTGAACACGAAGGCGAGCAGCGTCGCCAACGTCGAGTTGCTGTCCCAGAGGCCGTGCAGGAGCGACACCCCGACGTAGGCCACGAGCACCGTCCACGACCAGCGCAGCCGCACCCCGCCGCGGGCGGCACCGAACAGGACCGCCCCGAGGACCGCCGTCCAGAGCACGTGCCCGACCGGGGAGAGGATCGCCCGCACCACCTCGGTCTGGAGCAGCGAGACGAGGTCGATGCCCCGCGAGGTGATCGCCGCGTTGAAGGCGTAGCCGGCGGACTCGAACGCCGCGAAGCCCGCACCGACCGTGGCGCCGAGGAGTGCACCCTGCCGTGCCGACTTCGGCCGGACCCGCCAGGCGACGACGACGAGCAGCACGCCCTTGACGAACTCCTCGACGAAGCCGACCGCGATGTACAGCAGCGCGTCCTGCCGCAGGTTCGCCTCGAGCAGCGAGGCGCCGAGCACGCCGAGGATGCCGCCGACGAAGAACGCCGTGACGAGCTGCATCGTGCTGATCGTGCCGGTCACGCGCTCGATCACGAAGAGGACGACGGTGAAGGGGACGAGGAAGCTCCCGAGCAGGATGATCGTCGGGACGAGGTTCGTGTTCTGCGTCACCACGGTCACGACGATCGTGACGACCCAGAGGAGGAACCCGGAGAGCAGCGTCTTCCACCACCACCCGTGACGGTGGTGGGGGTGGACCGCGGCGACGTGGAGGCTCATGCTCCGATGGTGCTCCGCCCGGCCCGGTGCGGCTCGGGAATGTACGGGAGGCGCCCGGCGTCGTACCCCGCATGGCTGAGACGACGTTCGACAAGGTGACCATGTTCGGCGCTGACTGGTGCCGCGACTGCCGGCGCTCGAAGGCGCTGCTCGACGGGCTCGGGATCGACTACGACTACGTCGACGTCGAGGCGGACCTGTCGGCGGCCGACCGTGCCGAGGCGATCAGCGGACGGAAGAACATCCCCGTGGTCGTGCTCCCGAACGGGAAGCACTTCGTGGAGCCGTCCGACGCGGAGCTGCGCGGCGAGCTGGAGGCCTCCGGGATCGTCTGAGCCGGGCGTCCGTCGGGCTGAACGGCGTTCCTGGGAGCGCGCTGATCCACCGGGGTGTTGTGTCTGGTGCTGAATCCACCTCGGTACCCCACCGAGCGGGACGAACCCCACACAAGGAGGCACATCGTGCTCGGTCTCATCATCAGCCTGATCGTCATCGGACTCATCGCCGGCGCGGTCGCGCGTCTGGTCATCCCCGGCAAGCAGAACATCGGCATCCTCATGACGATCATCCTCGGCATCGTCGGGTCGTTCGTCGGGGGCTTCCTCGGCTACCTGATCTTCAACCACGACGCCTCGGGTGGCTTCTTCCAGCCGGCCGGCATCATCGGGTCGATCATCGGCGCCATCATCGTGCTCTTCATCTACACGCGGTTCGCCGGTCGGGGCGCCCGCACCCGCTAGGGGCACCAGCGAGCAACACACACGGGAGGCACGGTGCGCGTCGGACGCGCACCGTGCCTCCCGTCCGTGTCGGGCTGGTGACCGCCTGGCCCACGGGTCACCCCGCGGCCAGCCTGCCCATCTCGGACACCACGGTGCGCAGCCGCTCGGCGAGGTCCTCCCGCGACGTCACCGCGAACCGGTGCGCGACCTCGATCATCGCCGCCATCACGAGCGTGACCGCGGTCCGCGCGCGCCCGTCGTCCGCGCGCTCCGTCGCCGCCGCCACGATCTCGATCCGGGCGTCCGCCATCCACTGGAGCATCGTCGGGACCATCTCCGGCCGGGCCTCCACGAGGGCCTTCATGCGCCGGCGGTCCTCCGGCAGGGTCACGGTGCTGGCGACGAGCTCGCACAGGTCCGCGACGAGGGGACCCCGAGCGGCGGTGAAGGCCGCGCGGGCGTCGGCCGGGACGGTCGTGGCGGGCAGGCCCAGCGCCGCGTGACCCTTCGACGGGAAGTAGTTGAAGAACGTGCGGGACGAGACGCCCGCCGCCCCGCAGATCTCCTCGACGGTGACGCCGGCCAGCCCGTGCGCGGTGACGAGGTCGAGCGCGGCGCCGTGGATCGCGGCGCGCGTCTGCTGCTTCTTCCGCTCGCGGAGCCCGCACTCGGGTCCGGCGACGACGGGGCCGGGGCCGCCCGCGGGAGTGCGGGCGGCTCCGGTCGGCTCAGTCGCCCGAACGGCCGTGCTGGACACGGATCGACCCGGTGGTCGGAGCGGTCGGCGAGCCCATGGTGTCCGCGGCAGCGACCGCCTGGAGCTCGAGGTCGTCCGCGGTGCCCGCCGTGTCGGCCTGCTCCTGGAGCGCCGAGCTCTTCCGGAGCGGCGGCGCCTTGAAGAACCAGCTGAGGACGAAGGCGAGGAGGATCACCGCGAAGCCCACCCAGTAGACGGTCACGGCCGACGTGTTGAACCCGGTCATGAACGGCCGCGTGAGGGCTGCGTCCGCGCCGTTGAGGTACGAGGTGTCGCTCGTCTCGGAGCTGCTGCTCGAGCTGTTCGCGTCCGCCCGGTCCTCGATCGTGCTGGAGAGCTTCGGGGTGAGCTGGTCGACCCAGTACGAGCGCTGGGAGGCGTTCGACCAGTCGACGGAGACGGTGCCGTCCTGGACGGTGGCGTGCGCCTCGTCCGCGACGGCGGCGAGGGCCTGCTGCTCGGCGGCGGGGGTGGCCGCGGCGACCTGCTGGTCGATGACCTGCTGCGCTGCGGCGGCGGGTACCGCGCCCGCGGCGACCTGCTGCTGGACGGCGGCGGTCACCTGCTTCGTGACCGCGGCGTCGGCGGCGCCCTTCGCGTCGGAGGACGCCGTGTCCAACTGCTGCTGCACGGACTTCTGGACCGGCTCGATGATCGGGTTCCAGATCTGGTCCATGACGCCCTGGTTCGCCTTCGCCGACGCGACGGTCGGGTTCAGCGCGGCGTCGAGCGCGGACGACAGGTTCGCCTTGTCCGCGGTGGCCTGCAGGATGTTCGTCGGCATGATCGAGAACAGCACGGAGAGCAGCACCGCGGTGCCGAGTGTGCCGCCGATCTGGCGGAAGAACGTGGCCGACGACGTCGCCACACCCATGTCCCGGGGCTGCACCGAGTTCTGCGACGCCAGGGTGATGCTCTGCATGAGCTGACCGAGGCCGAGCCCGATGAGGAACATGCCGATCATGAGGAACCAGAGCGGCTTGTCGATCGTCATGAACGTCAGGACGACGTACCCGAGGGAGACCAGCGCGGTGCCGATCACCGGGAAGATCCGGTACTTGCCGGTGCGGGCGACGATCTGCCCCGAGGCGATCGACGCGATCATCAGACCGCCGATCATCGGGAGCGTGGCGAAGCCGGACTCGGTGGGGGTCAGCCCGGTGACGATCTGCAGGTAGAGCGGAATGGTCAGCATGGCGCCGAACATCGCGAAGCCGACGAGGAAGCCCAGGCCGGTGGCCATCGAGAAGACGCCGGAGCGGAACAGCTTCAGCGGGATGATCGCGTCGTCCTTCATGAGCGACTCGATCACCAGGAACGCGACGAGTCCGACGCCGCCGAGCACGTAGCAGGCGATGGCGCCGACCGAGCCCCAGCCCCAGGTGCGGCCCTGCTCGGCAACGAGGAGCAGCGGCACGAGGGTGACGATCACCGACGTGGCGCCCCACCAGTCGATGCGCGGCTTCGCCTTGGCGTCGCCGAACTTCGGCAGGTGCAGGAACGCGATCACCATGATCAGCGCGCCGACGCCGATCGGCACGTTCACGAGGAAGACCCAGCGCCAGCCGGTGATCCACAGGATCTGGTCCGCGCCCGAGAACAGGCCGCCGATGAGCGGGCCGATCACGGACGAGATGCCGAACACGGCGAGGAAGTACCCCTGGTACTTCGCACGCTCGCGGGGGGCGAGGATGTCGCCCATGATCGCGAGCGGGAGGGACATGAGCGCCCCGGCACCGATGCCCTGGAACGCACGGAAGGCGGCGAGCATGATCATCGACGTCGACAGGGTGGACAGCAGTGACCCGAGGATGAACACCGCGATGCCGAAGATGTAGAGCGGCCGCCGACCGAACACGTCGGAGAGCTTGCCGTAGATCGGCGTCGAGATGGTCGACGCGATGAGGTACGCGGTGGTCACCCAGGCCTGCTGGTCGAGCCCGTGCAGGTCGTCACCGATCGTCCGGATCGCGGTGCCGACGATCGTCTGGTCGAGCGACGACAGGAACATGCCCGCCATCAGGCCGTAGATGACGAGGAGGATCTGCCGGTGCGACATGATCGGCTTCGCCGGCGCAGACGCCGACGCGACCTGCCGCCCGCGCTGCACCTCGACCGGTGCGGTGGCAGTGGACATGCGGTTCCCAACTCTCAAACTTGCAGATCACGCAACTTTACACCCTCAGCACCTTTGCTACCAATGCATGTTTGCCATCATGCACCGTCTGTGTACGGCTTCTCAGCTAGCGTGACGGCATGGGGCGGATGACCTGGCACGAGATCCCGAGCAGCCTGCGCGCGCGGATCGAGGACGCACTCGGCGCTCCGGTCGTGCAGACCGAGAGCCAGGCGTCCGGGTGGTCTCCCGGCAGCGCCGACCGTGTCGTCACCACCGACCGGCGTCGCGCGTTCGTGAAGGCCCTCGCTCGGTCGCGGAACGGCGACGGCATCGACCTGCACCGTCGAGAGGCGCGCGTGGTGGGCGCGATCCCGCCGGGTGTGCGGTCCCCCGGGCTCGTCGCCGTGTTCGACGAGGTGCACGACGGCGACGAATGGGTGGCGCTCGTCCTCGACGACGTCGACGGCCACCACCCCGGAGCCGACCGGGACGGGCGCGACACCACGGCGGTGCTCGACGCGCTCGCCACCCTGCCACGTGCGACGGGCGTACTCGCGTCCCTCCCCCGGATGACGGACGAACTCGGCGACGAGTTCGGCGCGTGGGACCGGATGCTCGCATCCGGCCTGCCGAGCGTCGTCCCGTCCGCCGTCGCGTCCGCCGCGGAGCGGCTCGCGGACGCCGCCCGCGGGGCCGTCGCCCTCGTCGACGGGGACCACCTCGTGCACGCCGACTGCCGCGCGGACAACCTGCTGGTCGACCGGGAGCGGCGGGTGTGGATCGTGGACTGGCCGTGGGCGGGCGTCGGTGCGCGCTGGCTGGACCCGCTCACCTACCTCCTCGACGTCCTCGTCCGGGGCGAGGACGACGACGTCGACCACCACCTGCTCACCCACCCGGTGTTCGCGGGCGTCGACGCCGCGGCGGTCGACGCCGTGCTCGCCGCGCTGGCGGGGCTCTTCCTCGAGAAGGCGGCGCGTCCGGCTCCACCGAACATGCCGACGATCCGTGGGTTCCAGCGCCGGGAGGGCGTCGCCGCCACCGAGTGGGTCCTGCGACGGTGGGCGCAGCACGACGGTGCGGGCGCCGAGGGGGACGACGCACCCAGGGTCGGCGCACCCCGGGGCGTACCGTCCACGCCATGACCGACGAGCACCAGGCCACCCGTCCCGAAGACGACGCCGCACGCCTCGGGCTCGTCGTCGTCGGTGAGGCAGCAGCGCTGCACGCCGGCGACGACGCTTCCCTCGACGCGAGCGAGCAGAACATCCGCGAGACCGTCGACAGCATGGTCGACGAACCGCTGACGGACCGGCAGGAGGAGGTCGTGGAACGCCTCGCCTCCGCCGGGGGCACGCTCACGGCCGGTCTCGGCGGGGCCCTCGCGGCCCGGTCGGACCGGAGCGTGGACGACGTGCTCGCGGGGGCGGCCCGGAGCGTGGTCCAACAGCAGCGCCTGTCGCAGGAGCGCGAGGACGCCGACCACCAGGAGCGCCACCGTGAGGACGCCGACCACCAGCAGCGCGAGGACGCCGGTCACCAGCAGCGCGACCGCTCGGACGACGAGGGGCGCGGCGAGGCCTGAACCCCACCGCGCCCGTCGGCGCGCGGCTCACTCGGCGGCCGCGGTCTCCTGTTCCCGCGCCACGGCCCGTGCTGCGGCCTGACCCGTCGTGGTGCTCTTCACGATGTCGCTCAGCGTGAAGCCGGCGGTCGTGCCGAGCAGCGCGTCGACCTCGCTGAACTGGCTCACCACGCTCTTCGACAGCGACCCGGCACCGTCGGAGGAGACCACGGTCAGCTTGTCGATGTTGCTCATCGGAGCGGCGAGCTCGCGGGCGATGCTCGGCAGCGTCTCGATGGCCTTGACCCGGAGGACGGCCTCGGAGTGCTGCGCCAGCGCGTCGGCCTGGGCCTTCGTCGCGTCGGCCTCCGCCTGACCCTTGGCGCGGATCGCGTCGGCCGCTGCTTCGCCCTCGGCTCGGGAGGCGTCGGCGGCGAGCTTGCGGGCGTCCGCCTCGGCCTTCGCCTCCGCCGCGACGGCCTCGGCGGAGATCCGTCGGGCCTCCGCCTGCGCACGTGCGGTCTCGACCTGGGCACCGGCGGCCGCTTCGGCCTCGAGGCGGGTCTTGCGCGCAGCGGCCTCGGCCACGGCGGTGACCTCCGACTCGAGTTCGGCGCGGCGGAGCTCCGCACGCTTCTGCGCGGTCAGCTGCTCCTGCTCCACGACGCCCTGCGCGGCACGGGCGTGGGCGAGCGGACCGGCGGCGGCGGCCTCGGCCGCGGCGCGGTCGGAGTCGAGCTGGAGCGCTGCCCGTCGGATCGCGAGCGCGTTCTCGGCCTCGGCGATCGCCTGGTCGGCGCGGGCGCGGGCTTCGCGGGCCTCACGGTCGGCCTGCGCCTCCGCGTTCTCGGCCTCGAGCCGCACCCGTGCCCGCTCGGCACGGCCGAGGTCGCTGATGTACTCGTTGCGATCCGAGATGCCCTTGATCTCGAACGAGTCGACGTCGAGCCCCTGGCTGTGCAGCGCGTCCTTCGCGACGTCGAGCACGGCGACCGTCAGCTGGTCGCGGTTGCGGATGATGGTCGACACGTCGGTGGCACCGATCGAGGCGCGGAGCGAACCCGACAAGACCTCCCGTGCGAAGTCGTCGATCTTCTTCTCCTGGCCGAGGAAGCGCTGCGCCGCGGCCCGGATGGACGCGTCGGCTTCGCCGACCTTGACGAGCGCCACCGCTTCGACGTCGATGGTGACGCCGCGGGAGTCCTGCGCGTTCACGTTGATGTCGATGGCCCGCGAGCTGAGGGACAGCTTCGCGACGCGCTCGAAGAACGGTCGGACGAGCACGCCGGCGCCGAGGACGACCTTGATGCCGGACTCGACGGTCTCGGTGCCGTCGGCGTTCTTCACCTTGCGCGACCGTTTGCCGGTGATGATGAGCGCTTCGTCGGCGCCGGCGTTGCGGTAGACGAGCTTGGCGTAGACGAGCGCGACGACCGCGACGACGACGACGCCCACGATGACCAGCGGGACCGCTCCGAGTGCGAACAGGACTTCCATGGCTCCCCCTCGCGGATCCGCTCGGCGGGTGCCGGACCGAGATTCCGCATGTGTTGTTCTGTCCGCTCAGCCTACTGGTCGGCACCGACGGACGGGAGGCACGGTGCCAGCTGGCACCGTGCCTCCCGTCCGTCAGGTGGGCGCGTCTAGCGCGCGTCGACCGTGGCGCGCCACCAGTCGTCGAAGGGAGTCGCCGGCACCGCGCGCTTGTGCGCGGTCGCGCGGTACCGGGACTCGATCGCCTCCGCGACCTCGTCCGGCACGTCGTGCCCCTGCAGGTATGCGTCGATCTCGGCGTAGGTCAGCCCGAGGTTGGCCTCGTCGGTCTGGCCGGGGAGGTCGTCGAGGAGGTCCGCGGTCGGGGCCTTCTCGTAGAGGCGCGCCGGCGCGCCGAGGTGCTCGAGGACCTGCCGGCCCTGGCTCTTCGTGAGTCCGGTGAGCGGGGTGAGGTCGACGCCGCCGTCGCCGTACTTCGTGAAGAAGCCGGTCACGGCCTCGGCGGCGTGGTCGGTCCCGACGACGAGGAGCCCGCGCTCCCCGGCGACCGCGTACTGCGCGACCATCCGCATCCGGGCCTTGGCGTTGCCCTTCACGAAGTCGCTCAGCTCGACGCCGGAGGCCAGGGTGTCCTGCACGACGCCGTCGACGCCGTGCTCGATGTTCACCGTGATGCCGGGCTCGGCGCCGATGAACTGCAGTGCGAGCTGCGCGTCCTCCTCGTCGGCCTGCACCCGGTACGGCATCCGCACGGTGGTGAACGTCGCGTCGTGCCCGTCGGCACGCAGGGACTCGACGGCGAGCTGCGTGAGCTTGCCGGCGAGGGTGGAGTCCTGTCCGCCGCTGATCGCGAGGAGGTAGCCCTTCGCGCCGGTGGTCAGCAGGTAGTCGCGCAGGAACCCGACCCGGCGGTCGATCTCCTGCTGCGGGTCGATGGTCGGCTGGACGTCGAGGTCCGCCGCGATTTCTGCTTGGAGTTCACGCACGCTGCCAGTATCCCCCCGGACCGCCCTCAGCGGACAGGGGTCGTCCGGCCGGGGTGGATGGTGTTCTCGTGGTCGGCGCCGATCGCGCACGTGCACACGACCGACAGGGTCTCGGACGGCTCGCGTGTCAGTCGGAAGCGTTCGACGTGGGGCGGCCCGACGTGGCGGTCGAGCGGGTGGGTGTCGTGGTCGTGCACGGTGCTCCTCACGGGTGCGGTTCGATGGTGCGACGAGGTGGCCGACGACGAGGCCGGGGTCGTGTCGTGGTGCCGGCCGGACCGCCGTGCCGGGGCGTCGGCCGGACCGGCGTGCCGGCGTGCGGGGGCGCAGGGCGGACCGGAGTTCCGGGGCGGTGCGCCGGTGCGGCGGTGATGTGGTCACCGCCGCACCGTCGCGGGCGTGGTGACGATGCACGCCCCGCCACACCGGTGTGGGAGGCGGCGACCCGAACACGCCGCCTCCCGGGAGGGCGTGGGTGCCGGTCCCCCGACCGGCACCCACGCGGGTCGGACGTCGGTCAGGCCGTGTGGCGCAGCCGGCGTGCGAGGAGCGTGCCGCCGCCCGCGGCGAGCAGCAGGCCGGCGATCACCATGATCGGCAGGAGCTCCGCGCCGGTGTAGGCGAGCGATCCACCGGGACCGGTACCCGCACCGCCGCCGGTGCCGGGGCCGCCGGCGCCGCCGTCACCGGGGCCGCCCGGGGTGCCCGGGGTGCCAGGGTCGGTCGGGTCGGTCGGGTCCGTCGGGTCCGTCGGGTCGACCAGGGCTGCGGCGACCACGAAGGTCACCGAGTCCGGGTCGCTGGTGAGCCCGCCGATGGTCTCCACCGCGACGGCCTCGTGGTCACCGACGGCGACGTCCGGGAACGTCACGGTCCACGTGCCGTCCTCGTCCGTGACCGTCGACTGCGTGCCCGCGTCATCGCCGTCGAGCGTGACGTCGACGTCCGAGCCGGGCTCCGCGGTGCCCGTCACCGGGACGTCCGTGGTGTCGTCGGCGGTCGGGACGGTGGTGGAGCTGCCGTCCTCGGGGTCCGTGATGGCGATCCCGGCGAACGGGTCGGCCTGGACGGTCGCGGTCGCGATGTCCACCGTCGCCGCGTCCAGGGCGGGGAGGAGCGCGATGCGCACCGCGCGCACCGTGGTGGCGCCGGTCGCGTCGCCGTCCGGGTCGCTGAACGCCGGGGCGGTCTGCGAGTTGATCGTGATCGCCACGAGCTGGTTCAGCGCGTCGAGCAGCGGGTCCAGTGCGGTGACGACGTCCTCGAGCGTGGTGAGGAGCGTGGCGACCGTGTCGGACACGAAGTCCTCGGGGACCGCACCGCCGACCACCGTGGTGATCGCCGGGAGCACCCCGTCCGTCACGACCGCGTCCAGGGCGGCCGTGAGACCGAGCGTGTCCAGGGCCTCGAGCGCGCCGGTCCCGGTGATCGCGACCTCGGGGTCGGTCGTCGACGTCCCGAGCAGCGCGCCGACCGTGGTGTCCACGGTGATGTCGAGCCCGGCAGTCGCGAGGACGACCGTCGCGTCGGTGCTGATGTCCACGGAGACCGTCGCCGCGTCGAGGGCGTCGGTCAGCGCGGTCGTCAGCAGGGCGGGCACCTGGTTCGTCAGGATGTCCGCGATCGACGCCTCGATCTGCGCGTTGATCGTCTCGCTGGCGAGGAGGCGCGTGTTCGGCGCGAGGTCGTTCAGCGTGTAGAGGTCGGCGAGGTCGATCGTGACCGTCCCGGTCGAGAGGTCGATCGTGACCGCGCCGGAGGTGAGCGGGGCCGCGGTGACCGAGGACACCGCCTGTGCGAGGTCGACGTCCGCCGTGACGGTGGCCGTCGTGTCGCCGACCGTGATCCCGGGGACGATGCCCAGCGCGTCGGCGAGGTCGTCGGCGACCGCGCCCGTGAGGCCGGCCGTCACACCGTCGGCGCTCAGCGCGGCTTCGAGTGTGGTGCTCGAGGCGTCCAGGGCCGTGTCGAGCTGACCGACGAGCGCGGCGACCGCGGGGCTCACCACGGACACGTCCGCGCTTGCCACCTGGTAGTCGGTCGTGACGTCGGCGCCGTCGAAGGTGCGGGTCGCCTCGGCCCGGGCGGACAGTGCGCCGAGGTCGACCGAGGCGTCGCTGACGACACCGTCGAGGTCGAGCCCGTCGAGCAGCGGCGTGAGGTCCACGCTCGCCCCGGTGCCCGGCGCGCCGACCTGGATCGCCCCGTCGCCGGTGATCGCTCCGGCGGATGCGACGGCGTCGGTCGTGGAGGTCGCGGAGTACTGCCCGGCGACCCCCACGTCCACGAGGCCGTTGGACCCGAGCAGCTGGATGCCGTTCGGCGCGTTCACACCGATGCTGTTCAGGACGGTGAGGTCGAGCGGGTTCGACCCGCCGTCGGCCGGGCCGCCGGGAGCGGTCGCCGCGTAGGACCCGGCGAGCGCCGCGATCGTGTCGAGGTCGACGGTGCCGCTGCCCGCGAGCAGTCGGCCCTCGGCCTGGGTGGCGTCGGTGGCGGCGGCGTTCGCGGGGAGCGCCGCACCGCCGATGATGACCGCGGCCACGGTGGCCGTGGCGCCCGCGCGCAGCGCGAAGCGTGTTGCTGTGGATGGCATTGTGCCTCTTCCTCCGGCGGATCCCTCCGCCGCTGATCCATCCCCGGTCGGTTGGTCCGGGGATCCGACGAGACCGCTGGTTGGGCGGTCCCGGAGTCACGTGTGCGCGTCGAGCTGCGCGCGGACGGGCTACCGGAAGGCGTCACCCCCGTGGACGGGGAGCGGGATGCCGGCGCTCACGCTGGAACGCGCGCTGTGCGCGGTCGCGGAGTCGTTCCGGTCCATCCCTGATCCCCCTCGGGTGAGCACGGCGACGCCGTCGTGCTGAGGACTGAGCGCGGGTGGTTGGTCCGCGTTCCTGAACAACCTACAAGGCATCACCGTGCACCTGGCGATACCCCCGTTCGGGGGCCGCGGGTGAACGGTGCGGGATCGACGACGGCCGTCGCGCGTCGTCGAGCCGGCGACCTGACCACCGGACGGGAGGCGCGGGACGGCGCCGCCAGGAGCCTCCCGTCGGACGGTGCGCGCATGGGCGCGGGGTGCTGCGTGATCGGTTGCGCGGTCTGCGGTGCGCCCGGCGCTCAGCGCAGCGGCGGCTGGGTCGCGACCGAGACGCCGACCGCGGACGCGACGGTCCGGACGACCTGGTGGAGTTCCTCGCCGCGCAGGTGCTTCGGGAACCCGAACACGACCCGGTAGGCGGGGACGTCGAAGGACACCGGCGCGTTCGGGTCGCCCGCGAGCACCCGGATCGCGTCCACGCGGCCGAACGCGTACCGACCGACGGCCTTCGCGTCCCCGCTCGCCACCGAGACGAGCGCGGGACGCGGGATGCCGAGCAGGAGCGTCGGCGTGGACCCACCGGAGTAGAGCCCGATGCCGTTGCCGTCCGCGACGAGCGTGGCGTACCCGCGCCGGGGCACCGCCGTCTGCGGCAGCCCGAGCGCGCCGGCCGCCCAGGCGATCTGCTTGCCGAGGTCCCTGCTCAGGAGCACCGGGACGAGGTGCGCTCCCGGGTGCCGGGCGGCCAGGGCCTGCTCACGACGCCGGGTGTGTGCGTGGTAGCCGAGGTTGACCAACTCGACGATCACGAAGGCGAGTGCTGCGAACCCGAGCAGGCTCAGCACGATGCCCTCGGTGCTCATCCCCTCCTCGTGCTCCCGGTACGCCAGGAAGCCGAAGCGCAACACCAGGTAGCCCACCAGGACGACCACACCGATCGCGCCCCCACGGCGCCGTCCGTTGTTCCCCATCGGGCCAGACTAGGGCGATCGCGAACCCGGTCCCGGGTTGCTGCACGGTCCCTCAGTCACGGCGGACCCGGAGCCCGTCGAGGAGCACACGCACCATCGGGTTCGGCGCGCCGTCGGCCGCGGGCACTCGGTGGCTGAGGTCGCCGATCGCCTGCAGGAGCTCGACCGCGTCGACGTCGCTGCGGACCTCCCCCGTGGCGATCGCCGCGTCGAGGAGCTCCCGCACCACGTGCCCGAGCCGGTCGACGAAGTACCCCGGCAGGGCGTCGAACGCCGCATCGCCGGAGTGCAGCGCCGCCGAGAGCCCCTGCTTCGTCGCCACGAACCGTGTGAACCGGGCGACCCAGCGGTCGAGGGCCTCCCCCGGCGGGTACTCGGCGCGCAGCCGGTCGGCCTCGGCGGCCGTGTCGTCGATCTCCGAGGTGAAGACCGCGGCGACGAGGTCCGCGCGCTGCGGGAAGTGCCGGTAGAGCGTGCCGACGCCGACGCCGGCCTCGGCGGCGACCTCGCGCACGGGAGCGTCGACGCCGGAGCGGGCGAACACCGTGCGGGCAGCGTGCAGGATCGCGTCCACGTTCTGGCGGGCGTCGGCCCGGAGGCGTCGCGGTTCGACGGTCGGCACTGCGCACCCCTTGCGTAAGCGGAACAACGTTCCGTACAGTCCTCAACAGCGGAACAACGTTCCGGATACGAGACTACAGGAGACGGCCACGCAGTACCGCACACTCGGGCGCACCGGCATCACGGTGACGCCCTACGCACTCGGCGCCATGATGCTGGGCCGGTTCGGCAACCCCGACCGGAGCGAGGGCGTCCGGATCATCCACCGGGCACTCGACGCCGGCATCAACGTCATCGACACCGCGGACCGCTACGCCGACTCCGAGGAGGTCGTCGGCGAAGCACTCGCCGGACGACGCGACCAGGTCGTGCTCGCCACGAAGTTCCACGGGCCGGTGGACGACGACGTGAACCACCGCGGAGCCTCGCGCCGGTGGATCGTCCAGGCCGTCGAGCGGTCACTCCGGAACCTCCGCACCGACCACATCGACCTCTACCAGCTGCACCGCCCCGACCCGGCGACGGACATCGACGAGACCCTCTCGGCGCTCACCGACCTCGTCCGGCAGGGCAAGGTCCGCGCGATCGGCAGCTCGTCGATGCGCGGATCCGAGATCGTCGAGGCGCAGTGGGTGTCGGAGCGACGCGGGTTCGAGCGGTTCCGCACCGAGCAGCCGAACTACTCGATCCTCGATCGCGAGATCGAGCGCGAGGTCCTCCCCGTCGCCCAGCGGTACGGCATGGGGACACTCGTCTACAGCCCCCTCGCGGGCGGCTCGCTCACCGGGCGGTACCGTGCCGGGCAGGCGAACGACGAGTTCCGCGCGGGCACCGGCATGCGGCACTTCCGCGATGAACGACGACTGGCCGCGATCGAGCAGCTGATCGCCTTGGCCGACGAGACCGGCATCCGGCTGACGCACCTGGCGATGGCGTTCACGATCGCGCACCCGGGGGTGACGTCGGCGATCGCCGGGCCCCGCACGATGGAGCAGCTCGAGGACACCCTGGCCGGGATGGACGTGGTGCTCTCCGACGAGGTGCTCGACCGGATCGACGCGATCGTCCCGCCGGGCGAGAGCATCGGCGCGATGGACATGGTGTACCGCGGGCCCGAGGTCGGTTCCCCTGCGATGCGCCGTCGGCCCGAGGCCGAGCGAGCCGCCGCCTGACACTGACCCTGGTGCTGGTGGTGCCCCTGGAGGGACTCGAACCCCCAACCGTTTCCTTAGGACGGAACTGCTCTTCCATTGAGCTACAGAGGCTGGCGCGACCACTCTAGCGGCAGTCGCCACACGGCGGACGGGAGGCGCGGTGCCAGCCCGCACCGCGCCTCCCGTCCGTCTGCTGCGACAGCAGCGTCCGCCGCTACGCGGCCATCAGGAACTCGTCCCAGTCGGCCTGCGGCCGCTCGATGCCGCGCACCACCCACGATGCCCCGTGCGGTGCCTTCGGTCGGAAGCGCAAGTGCCACCCCATCTCCTGCGGGGTGCGGTCGCCCTTGGTGTTGTTGCACGCCAGGCAGCAGGCGACGAGGTTCTCCCACGAGTCCTGCCCGCCGCGGGACTTCGGCTGGACGTGGTCGATCGTGGTGGCGTGCCGGTCGCAGTAGGCGCAGCGGTTGGCGTCACGGCGAAGGACACCGCGACGCGAGACGGGCACGAGTCTGGAGTGCGGGATGCGCACGTACCGCGTGAGGACGATGACGGACGGTCGGTCGTAGGTCGACGTCGACCCCGTCACCGGGTGGTCGAGGTCGGCGGCGACGATGGCGGCCTTCTGGTTCATGACCAGCACGAGGGCCCGTCGGAACGAGATCACCGCGAGGGGCTCGTAACCGGCGTTGAGGACGAGAGTGCGCATGGGTTCCCTTCCGACGTGCCTGGACGGCTTCCAGGCGGTGCGGGTGCGCCGGACCAGGGCGTCGCGCAGGTGACCGTCGCTCGCGCGCACGGCCCCGGAACCACGAAGAGCACCACCCGGATGGGCAGTGCTCTCGTCATGACGGGGCGTGCTCGTGCACGCAGGCGGTGGTCGACCATATGTCGACGTGCGCGCGCCGACCCATGGTGCGGGTCGTGCGGAACGCTGACATGAGGTCTCCCTGCTCGCAGCCGAAGGGCCGGTGCAGCGTCAGGATACGTCGGAAACCGGCCCGGCACGAGGGTGTGCGGGCCGGTTCCGGCGATGTTCACGGGTTCGACGCACGGGCGTCGCCCGGGGTGGGGTACAGCGGAGCGTGCGCCGGCGTCAGATCCCGAAGCGGACGATGTGGTAGTCGCTGGTCCAGATCGGACGGATCGAGACGGACCCGCCGGGCTTCGGCGCGTCCATGATCATGCCGTTGCCCATGTAGAAGCCGTCGTGCGCCTCGTTGTTGAAGATGACGACGTCGCCGGGCTGCGCCTCGGACTCGGGGATCGTGGTGCCGGCCTGGTCCTGGAGCGGGACCGAGTGGGCGAGGTTGATGCCGTACTGCGCGTACACGAACATGACGTAGCCCGAGCAGTCGAAGCCCGACGGGTCGGCGCCGCCGAAGACGTAGGGGGTGCCGATGTACTGCTTCGCGGTGGCGACCACGGCGGGCAGGGAGAACGGCGTGTCCGCGGCGGTCGAGCTCGCGACGTAGTCGGCAGCACTCGGGCCGGAGTAGGAGGCGTACTGCGAGGCGGTCGCGGCGCGGGCCTTCTCCGTCGCGGCGGCCTGCTTCGCGGCAGCGGCTGCTTCGGCGGCGGCCGACGCGGCAGCCTCGGCCTCGGCCTTCTGGTCCGCCTCGGCGTCGAGCGTCGACTGGGCGGTGGCGCCGAAGCCGTCGCGGCTGGTGCCGGCGAGGGCGACTGCGTCGGACACCGAGAAGTTCTGCTCGCCGGTCGTGCGCGCCTGCCGCTGGGCGGCGGCCGCGGCGTCGGCGGGTTGCTGGGTGGAGGCGAACGCGGCGGGGACGGCCATGGTGCCGAACATCCCGGCGGCGACGGTCAGGACGACCGGGGCGAGGAAGCGGCGCTTGCGGGCGCTCGAGCTGGCCTTCGCGCGGTCGGCACGAGCGGCCTCTTGGGCGGCACGACGGCCGCCGGGGAGCGGGGCGGTCTTGACCGACTGCGGGGCAGCAGCACGGCGCGTCGGCTGCGGGGCGGCAGCGGCGCGGGTCGACCGTCGGGTGGCGAGGGCGTCAGCGGTGTTCGTCGGGTTCGCGGTCTGGTCGTCCGCGGCGGAACCGTTCAGCGTCAAGGGTGGTGTCTCCGGCGCCTCGTCACCACCGTCCGGCAGTGGCCGGACCGTGGAACCCCATCCGTTCGTCATCGTTTCCGATCGAGGCAGGAGACGGGCTCGAGACGTCCTGCCACGGGTTCCCGGGTTCGGTGTCAGCCCGGGGACTCGACGAGTGTACGTGGCCGTCGTTACCTTGTCGAGACGAAACCGCCCCTTTGTAACGAATCGGTAAAGACGAGTTCCGGTCAGCCGTCGCTGCGCTCGATGTACACGTGCTGCGCGACCTCGCTCGGCAGCTCGATGCCGGAGTCCTCGCCGTCGACGCGGACGGCCACGTAGGCGCCGGCGCGCTGCACGCTCGCGACCCGACCGGGCATCACCCCGGCGGTGCGCAGCTGGTGCAGGAGTTCGGGCTCGAACTGGACGGGCTCGCCCAGGCGTCGAATCGTGCCCGTGGCGACCGCGTCGGTGCCCTCCGTCGCGGCGACGATGTTCTGCACACCGTCGAGGAAGCCGCCGGCGTCGGGGCCGCCGATCTCGGCGAGACCGGGGATCGGGTTGCCGTACGGCGACTCGGTCGGGTTGCCGAGCATCTCGAGCAGCCGGACCTCCACCTGCTCGCTCATGACGTGCTCCCAACGGCAGGCCTCGTCGTGGACGAACGCCCAGTCGAGCCCGATGACGTCGGAGAGCAGCCGCTCGGCGAGCCGGTGCTTCCGCATGACGTGCGTCGCGCGGGACCGTCCCTCGGTCGTGAGCTCGAGGTGGCGGTCACCCGAGACAACCACGAGGCCGTCGCGCTCCATGCGGGCGATGGTCTGCGAGACCGTGGGACCCGAGTGGCCGAGGCGCTCCGAGATGCGGGCGCGCAGCGGGATGATCGCTTCTTCCTCGAGGTCGAGGATGGTGCGCAGGTACATCTCCGTGGTGTCGACGAGATCGGTCACGGTCCGCCTCTCATGTCCGGGTCCAGCCACCCTACTTGTTCACGGTGACACGGAGGGACCAACGCTTGCACGGGTCAAGGAATGCCCTGGGATACCGCGCCGGTAGGATCGCTCCATGGCAGACATCGTCATCCCAGCCGACCTCCTCCCGACCGACGGACGCTTCGGCTGCGGCCCGTCCAAGATCCGTGGCGCACAGCTCGAGTCCCTCGTGACGCGGGGAGCGACGATCCTCGGGACCTCCCACCGGCAGAAGCCCGTCAAGGACCTCGTCGGCAGCGTCCGGCAGGGCATCGCCGACCTCTTCCAGGTGCCCGACGGCTACGAGGTCGTCCTCGGCAACGGCGGGTCGACCGCGTTCTGGGACGCCGCCGCGTTCGGGCTGATCGAGCGTCGCGCCGAGAACCTGTCGTTCGGCGAGTTCGGGTCGAAGTTCGCCATGGCCGCTGCCGCTCCGTGGCTCGAGGCACCGCACGTCGTCGAGGCGCCGGGCGGGTCGCTCGCCGCGCTCGAGCCGTTCGAGGGCGTCGACGTCTACGCCTACCCGCACAACGAGACCTCGACCGGCGTCATGGCACCCGTGGTCCGCGCGGACGGCGACCCCGGCGCGCTGACGGTGGTCGACGCGACGAGCGCCGCCGGCGGTGCCGCGTTCGACGTCGAGGCCACGGACGTGTACTACTTCGCGCCGCAGAAGAACTTCGCCTCGGACGGCGGGCTCTGGCTCGCGCTGTTCTCCCCCGCCGCGATCGAGCGGGTGGAGCGCATCGCCGCGAGCGACCGGTACATCCCGGAGTTCCTGTCGCTGCAGAACGCCGTCGACAACTCCCGGTTGAACCAGACGCTGAACACCCCGGCGCTCGCGACCCTGCTGCTCCTGGACGACCAGGTCCGCTGGATCAACGAGTCGGGCGGCATCGCCTGGGCCGACGCCCGGACGAAGCAGTCCTCGGGGACGGTCTACGACTGGGCGGCCTCGGTCGACTTCGCGACGCCGTTCGTGAGCGAGCCGTCGCACCGGTCGCAGGTGGTCGCGACGATCGACCTCGACGACGCGGTCGACGCGAAGGCCGTGGCCGCGACGCTCCGCGCCAACGGCATCGTCGACACCGAGCCGTACCGGAAGCTCGGGCGCAACCAGCTGCGCATCGCGACCTTCACAGCGATCGAGCCGGGCGACGTCGCGCAGCTCACCAAGGCGATCGAGTACGTGGTGGGCGAGCTGTCGCGCTGACGCACGGACGGGCGGGAGGCGCGGTGCCAGCTGGCACCGCGCCTCCAGTCCGTTGCCGGTCCGGTCAGGACCGGTGGTGGTCCGGGTCGACCTCGCTCGCGTCGAGCCGGTCGACCTCGAGGTCCTCGTGCGGGTCGACGGGGTGGACCCGCTGCGCCCGACGCCGCCGCGCGCGCGGCGGTGCGACCGGCTCCGGCTCCGGCTCGTCCTCGTCGGCCGTGTCGTCGAGCTCGTCGACGTCCACGCCGTCGAGGTCGTCGTCGTCCGACTCGCTGAGGTCGTCCTCGTCGGCGTCGAAGTCGTCGTCATCGTCGTCCGACTCGTCGTCGTCCGCGTCGTCGTCGTCCGGGTCGTCGTAGTCGGCGTCCTCGTCGAGGTCGTCGTCGTCCGACTCGTCGTCGTCCGCTTCGTCGTCGTCCGCTTCGTCGTCGTCCTCGGGCCCGTCGGACTCCTGCGCCGCGCGGTACTCCGCCAGGCGCTCGGACCACGGCACCCACTCCGGCGCGACGAGCGAGCCGTCGCCGGGCATGAGCTCGACCTCGAGCACCGTCGGGTCGTCCTCGCCGATCTTCGCCACCGAGACGGTCCAGCGCCAGCCGGGGTAGCCCGGCATGCGGTTGGCGAAGCGGAGCGAGACCGTGTCGTCGCCCTCGTCCACGGCGTCGACGAACGCACCGACGGTCGAGTCGGGCGTGACCTCGAGCAGGGCGGTGCGCGCCAGGCGCTCGTACTCGTGCGTGGGCATCAGGCGTCCAACTGGTCGGCGACGTGGCGGAGGATCGCGGCGAGGCGCTCGCCGTTCTTCGGGTAGCGACCGTGCCGGAGGTCACCGCTGATGCGATCGAGCTCCTTCACGAGGTCCTCGACGATCACGGCCATGTCGTCGGCCGAGCGGCGGGACATCTTCGCGAGCGACGGCTGCGGGTCGAGGAGCCGCACGGACAGCGCCTGCGAGCCCTTCTTGCCCTGGACCACGCCGTACTCGAGCCGCGAGCCGGCCTTCACCGTGGTGACGCCGTCCGGCAGCGAGGACGCGTGCAGGAAGACCTGGTCACCGTCGTCGCCGGTGATGAACCCGAACCCCTTCTGGTCGTCGTAGAACTTGACCTTGCCGGTGGGCATGCGTGGACTCCTCGTGGTCGTGGAACGGCCGTGGTGCGTCGGATATCCTGGGTCGATGGCCAAGCCGACCCGATCCACCGGGACCCCCCGCGCCGCAGCGGACCCCTCGGTGACGTTCAATCGTACCGAACGCGTACTCGGGTTCATGGTCGGGGGCATCTTCATCGCAGCCTTCCTGTGCCTCGCCGCCGTGATCGTGATGTGGCTCACGGTTCCCAGCGCGGGAGCGTCGATGCCGTGGCCCGTCGTCATGGCGATCCCGCTGGTCGGTCTGCCGATCGGCATGCTGCTCCTGTTCGTGCTCCTCGGCGTCGTCTGGACGCGTCGGGCCCGCGAGAACCGGACGTCTCGCTGAGGACCCGGACCCGGCACGGAGCGGACGGACGATGACGACCACCGCCGACCTCGCCGCCCGCCTGCGGGCGATGCCCGACGACGCCCTCGAGCGGCTCGTCGTGGCCCGTCGACTGCCCGCGGCGGCCCTCGCCGAGTCCGGTCCGCAGCACGTCGCCGACTTCTTCGACCTGGCGGAGGCGCTCCGCACCGACGACGCGGTCGACGCGGCCATCGAGCACCTGCCCCGTGCGGCCCTCCTCGCGCTGCGCGACGGCGGTGACCCAGCGGCGCTCGCCCCGGCGGTCGAGCTGGGTCTCGCGGACGCGGACGGCGGCGTGGACGACGCGGTGACGGACCGCCTCGCGGCCCACCCGGACGTGGTGGACGCGGCGGACCGGCCTGGAGGCACGCCTCCTGCCCGCCCCGCGGCGCCCGTCGACGACGACACGGCCCGGGCGACCGGCGCGGAGCACGCCTTCTCGACGATGACCGTGCTCGCCGAGCTCCTCCACGCCGTCGACGCGGGCGAGGTCCGCGAACTCGTCAAGGGCGGTATCGGCACCCCGCTCGCGAAGACGCTGGGCGAACGCCTCGGCACCGCACCCGAGGTGGTGTCGGACCGACTGGCGCTCCTCCGGCGCACGGGTCTGGCGTCGCTCGACCAGGGCACGTGGAGCGTGTCCGGACCGGGCCACGCCTGGCTCGTCGCACCGTGGCCGGACCGGTGGACCACGATGGTCGCCGCCTGGCGCGCCTCGCTCGACCCCGCCGTGGGCGAGGTCCTCGAGCTGGCCGGGCCCGACTGGCACGACCTCGTCGCGACCGGCCGCTGGGCGTACCCGGCCGGGGCGCGGTGGCTCGACGCCGAGCTCCTCACCGTCGCCGGCACGGGCGCAGTGCTCGGACTCGCGGTCGACGGCGTCCTCACCACGACCGGCGCCGCGCTGCTCGCCGGTGGCGCGGACGCCGGCGCTCGGGCGGCCGCCGACCTGCCCGACACCGTCCCCGGGGTGTACCTGCAGCACGACCTCACCGTGATCGCACCGGGGCCGCTCGCACCGGCCGACGACGCGGAGCTGCGGGCCGTCGCGACCCTCGAGGCGCCGGGGCTCGCCGCGCGGTACCGGATCTCGGAGGAGTCGCTCGCCCGGGCGTTCCGGGCCGGCCTCGACCGCGACGCCGTGCTGGGGAGCCTCGAGCGGCTCTCCGTGTCCGGCGTGCCGCAGCCGCTCGCCTACCTCGTCGACCAGGTGGCCGAACGGGACGGCAGCATCGTGGTCGACCTCGGCGTGGGCGGCGTCGGTTCCGTCGTCCGCGGCACCGCCGACCAGCTCGACCTGATCGGCGTGGACGCCGAGCTCCGGCAGATGTCGTGGGACCGGCCCGACCTCACCACGCTGACCACCCGCTACCCGGCGCAGGTGGTGCACACGGCGCTCCGCGACGCCCGGTACCCGGCCGTGCTGACGACCGCAGCCCAGGCGACCGTGGCGGCCGCGCCTCCCGTCCGCCGCGCAGCTGGACGCGACCCGCGTGACGCCGCACGGGCGCTCGTGGAGCGGCTCCGCCTCACCACCGAGCGCGCGGAGGGCGAGCCCGAGCAGGAGTGGCTCGGTCGCCAGATCGACCTCGCGGTCCGCGGCCGGACCCCGATCCGGCTCACGGTGCGCATGCCGGACGGGACGGAAAGACCGTTCTCGATCGTGCCGACGTCGGTGGCCGCCGGTCGGGTCCGCGGCAAGGACACGACGGTCGACGTCGAACGGACCCTGCCGCTCTCCCTCGTCGTGGCTGTGGAGAGCGACGCCTGATCCACACCCCGGCCGGCGCGCAGGCGGAGCGCCTAGGCTGATCCGTCATGAACGGACCGCTGATCGTGCAGAGCGACCGCACGGTGCTCCTCGAGGTCGCGCACCCCGACGCGGAGGACGCGCGCCACGAACTCGCCGTCTTCGCGGAGCTCGAACGCGCGCCCGAACACGTGCACACGTACCGGATCACCCGGCTCGGCCTGTGGAACGCCCGCGCGGCCGGACACGACGCCGAGGCGATGATCGACACGCTCGAGCGGTTCGCGAAGTTCCCGGTCCCGCAGAGCGTCACGGTCGACATCCGCGACACCGTCTCGCGGTACGGGCGACTCGTCATCCGCCGCGAGGAACGACCGGACGCCCCGGCGATCGCGAACTCCCCGGGCGAGGAGCTCGAGCGCCAGCCGATGTTGCTCCTCACGGCGACCGACCCGACGATCCTCGCCGAGGTCACCCGGTCCAAGCGCATCAAGCCGCTCCTCGGCGACCAGCGCTCCCCGAACGAGATCGAGCTGCAACCGTGGGCCCGCGGACAGGTGAAGCAGGAGCTCGTGAAGCTCGGCTGGCCCGCGGAGGACCTCGCCGGCTACACCCCCGGGCAGCCGCACGCGATCGACCTCGAGACCGCCGACTGGCACCTGCGGCCGTACCAGGAGCAGGCGGTCGACACGTTCTTCGCGCAGGGCTCCGGCGTCGTCGTGCTCCCCTGTGGTGCCGGCAAGACGCTGGTCGGAGCCGGGGCGATGGCGACCGTCAAGGCCACCACGCTCATCCTCGTCACGAACACCGTGTCGGCGCGGCAGTGGCGCTCGGAGCTGCTCCGCCGCACCACCCTCACCGAGGACGAGATCGGCGAGTACTCGGGCTCGGTGAAGGAGATCCGCCCGGTCACGATCGCGACCTACCAGATCCTCACCGCGCGCCGGAGGGGCGAGTACACCCACCTGTCGCTGCTCGACGCCCTCGACTGGGGCCTCATCGTGTACGACGAGGTCCACCTGCTGCCCGCGCCGGTGTTCAAGCTGACCGCGGACCTGCAGGCCCGCCGCCGCCTCGGGCTGACCGCCACCCTCGTCCGCGAGGACGGGCGGGAGGGCGACGTCTTCTCGCTCATCGGCCCGAAGCGGTACGACGCCCCGTGGAAGGAGATCGAGGCGCAGGGCTACATCTCCCCCGCCTCGTGCTTCGAGGTGCGCATCGACCTCCCGCACGGCGATCGGCTCGAGTACGCGGCGTCCGGCGACGACGAGCGGTACCGGCTCGCCGCGACGACCCCGGCGAAGACCCCGGTCGTCCGTGAGCTCATCGAGAAGCACCGCGGCGAGCAGATCCTCGTGATCGGCCAGTACATCGACCAGCTCGACTCGCTCGCCGAGTCCCTGGACGCGGCCGAGATCACCGGAGCGACCCCGGTCGACGAGCGCGAGCGGCTCTTCCAGGCGTTCCGCACCGGGGCGATCGACGTGCTCGTCGTGTCGAAGGTGGCGAACTTCTCGGTCGACCTGCCCGACGCGACGGTGGCGATCCAGGTGTCGGGGTCGTTCGGCTCCCGGCAGGAAGAGGCACAGCGCCTCGGGCGACTCCTCCGGCCGAACAAGGACGGCCTGCCTGCGTCGTTCTACACGCTCGTCACACGGGACACCGTCGACCAGGACTTCGCGCAGAACCGACAGCGGTTCCTCGCCGAGCAGGGCTACTCGTACACGATCCTCGACGCCGACCAGGTCGCTGCGGCCGCGTAGCGGCCACGTCGCGACGGCGATCGATCGACGGCCTGGAGGCGCGGTGCGAGCCCGCACCGCGCCTCCAGGCCGCCCCGTGCTCACGTACGCACCGCTCACAGCAAAGCCACAAGGAACGGTCAGAAGATGGGCTCATGAGCGATGGCCCCAAGATCCTGATCGTCGATGACGAGCCGAACATCCGCGACCTGCTGACGACCTCCCTGCGCTTCGCCGGTTTCGCCGTGCGTGCCGTGGGCAACGGTGCGCAGGCCATCTCCGCCGTGCTCGAGGAAGAGCCGGACCTCATCATCCTCGACGTCATGCTCCCGGACATGAACGGCTTCGGCGTCACCAAGCGCCTCCGGTCGTCCGGCTACACCTCGCCGATCCTGTTCCTCACCGCGAAGGACGACACCGAGGACAAGATCACCGGCCTCACGGTCGGCGGCGACGACTACGTCACCAAGCCGTTCTCGCTCGACGAGATCGTCGCCCGGATCAAGGCCATCCTCCGTCGCACCATGAACGACGAAGAGGACGCGATCATCCGCGCCGGCGAGCTCACCATGGACCAGGACACGCACGAGGTCACGATCGGCGACGCGCAGATCGAGCTCTCGCCGACCGAGTTCAAGCTGCTCCGCTACCTCATGCTCAACCCGAACCGGGTGCTCTCCAAGGCGCAGATCCTCGACCACGTGTGGGAGTACGACTTCAACGGCGACGCGGGCATCGTCGAGTCCTACATCTCGTACCTCCGCCGCAAGCTCGACCAGTACTCGGCCGAGCCGGTCATCCAGACCAAGCGCGGGTTCGGCTACATGCTCAAGGCGGCCAAGGCCTCCTAGGCGCAGTTCTTCACGGCGGCCGTCCGGTTTCACCGGGCGGTCGCTGTCTATCGTTGGGGCAGCATGCACACGCGAATGAGCCGCTGGTGGGACGGGATCTCCCTCCGCACCAAGATCACCGGGATCACGGTGCTCCTGGTGGCGCTCGGGCTGCTCGTCGCGGGGCTCGGCACGATGACCGTGCTCTCGACCTACCTCATGCTCCAGCTCGACAACAGCGTCAAGCAGACGACGGAGCAGCTCGAGGGTCAGAACATCAGCGACGGCGAGCAGTACTGCAAGGTCTCGGTCGTGCTGTCGCAGAGCGTGTACGTGGCCGCGTTCGACGACTCCGGCAACCAGATCTGCCAGACGAAGGCGTCGAGCCGGCCGGCGATCACCGGGTCGGAGCTCGCCCGGGCCGCGCAGAGCTCGGACCGCATCACCCTCTACGACGCCCAACACGACCACGAGTGGCGCGCGCAGGTCATCCCGGCGTCGCTGCAGAACCGCTCGGACGGCGTCACGAACACCGGCTACGTGCTCGTGGCGGTGTCGAGCGCCACGGCGGACCAGACGATCCTCCGCTTCACGGTCATCTTCCTGTTCTTCGGCATCGCGGTGATCCTGCTCGGCGCGATGCTCACGCGCCTGCTCGTCACCGCGACGTTCGACCCCTTGCGCGACGTCGAGGACACTGCTGCGCGCTTCGCGGCCGGCGACTTCAACCAGCGCCTCGAAGCGGACACCCCGAACACCGAGGTCGGGCGTCTCAACCGCTCCCTGAACGCCATGCTCGAGCGCATCGACACCGCGTTCGAGGACCGCGAGCGCACGATCGACCAGATGCGTCGGTTCGTCGGGGACGCCTCGCACGAGCTCCGGACGCCCCTGGTGTCCCTCCGCGGGTACGCCGAGCTGTACCGCATGGGCGCCCTCCGCAAGGAAGAGGACGTGGCGCAGGCGATGGAGCGCATCGAGAAGGAGGCCCAGCGCATGGGGCTCCTCGTGCAGGACCTCCTGCAACTCGCGCGCATCGACGAGTCGAAGCCGCTGGAGCTCGGTCCGGTCGACCTCGTGTCGATCGCCCGCGACTCGGCACTCGACACCATGGCGTCGAACCCCGACCGCGAGATCCAGGTGCTCGTCGAGGACAGCGTGACCGGCGAGAGCGTGCCGCAAGTGGTCCGGCCGGCACCCACGTCCCCGGGCTCGCCGTTCGGGGAGACCGGGGAGGTCCCGGAGGCCTCGGGGCCGAGCTCCGCGAACACGACCGGTCCGATCGCGTTCTCCCGCCAGACGATCGCGCGACTCCGGGCTCGACGCAGCCGGGCCATGAGCTTCGACGCGGCACCGAGCGACGAGACGACACCGCTGCCCACGGTCGTGCTGCCGAAGCGCCCGCCGATCGTCCTCGCCGAGGAGAACAAGATCCGGCAGGTCGTCACCAACCTCATGGGCAACGCAATGCGCTTCACGCCGTCGGACGACCCCATCGAGCTCGGCATCGGGGTCGACGAGGAGCGCGGGATGGCGAACATCGACGTCATCGACCACGGGGAGGGCATCCCCCCGCAGCTCCGCGACAAGATCTTCCAGCGGTTCTGGCGGGCGGACACCTCGCGAGCGCGGGACACCGGCGGCTCTGGGCTGGGGCTCGCGATCGTGTCGGGCATCGTGCAGGCGCACCACGGGTCGGTCGAGGTGTTCGACACCGAGGGCGGCGGCGCCACCTTCCGGGTGTGGCTCCCCCTGCTCCCCCGCGACTGGACGCCCCCGGCGCCCGAGGACGCCGCCCCCGCCGCCTGACGCGCTGCCGCGGCAGCGCTGCCGCGGCCGCGCTGCCGGCGCCCGCTGCGCTGCCGACGCCCGAGCGGTCACGACACCCCGCGCCGAACCGCCGCGCGGTCACGAATCGTCGCTGTGGATGAGCCGAAGCGACCGAACGTGACCTCTTGCCCGCTGCCACGCGGTGCGTCGTGACCGCTGCGGAACGGCAAGCGATCTCGATCACAGGGCGGCACCCTTCGCGACGAACGCCTGCCGTAGTCGTTCGAACAACACCGCGGGCCGGACCGCATCGGCCGCCGTCGCGTGGATGACGGTCCAGTCGTTCACGACGAACCCGTTGTCCCGCCGCTGATCGTGCTGGAAGACGTCCCGCTCGCGATGATGCTCGCCGTCGTACTCGAGCGCGATCCTGAGTCGCGGCCAAGCGAGGTCGACTCGCCCGAGGAAAGCACCCGTGGCGTCGTGCACGTCGATGTTGAGTTCCGGCTCGGGGAAGCCTGCCTCGATGACAGCGATCCGCATCCATGTCTCCATCGGCGACTCGCAGCCCACCCGCACCAGTTCGACCGCACGTCGAGCCGCGACAGCGTGCGGGCTGCCCGGACGGATCGCGCGTCGGAGGTCGTCGATCGTGGCCAAGCCCGCTCGTCCGACCATGTGATCGCCGACCGCGACCAGCGCCATGCGATCGATCACGCCAGCACACTCGAACCACGCGGACGCGGGAGCGCTCAGACGGAGGCCGTTCAGGACACGCACCTCCGCGGACACAGCTCGATGCGCGACGACACCGGGGCGCCGCATCCGGAGCGTCCCGACGGTCGTCACGTGCACGCGTCGATCGTCCTGCACCGCGCGCGGGAGCGGAGCACCCCACAGTCGTGCCGCGGTGACGTGGCTGAAGTGCTGATCGTCTCGCATGACGATCGCGATCGCCGACACGAAGTCGTCGGAGCCGGCGGGCGCGCGGACACCCCGAGTCGGCCGCTCGAGGTCTGATCGCCGGAGACGTTCACTGTTCACGCCCGCGGCGAGGGCGTCACCGGTGCGGAAGACTGCCGCATCGAATTCTGGTGGGAGTTGTCGAGCTCGGCGCATGTTCCGATGCTCACGAGTTCGCCGACCAGTCGAGCGTGCCTGCCTTCCGGTGTGGAGAACGACCGTGCTTCTCAGGGATGTGCAGGAGCCAGACTGCTTGGTGCCCGAGTTCTGTCCGCCAGCACGGGGTCGCGACTCCCCGGGTGGATCGTGTCGCTCGGTCACGAACAGTCGCTCGGGGCGCGCGATACCGACACTTCGTGACCGACGGCGGAAGGCGTACGGGGTGTCGTGACCTTCCGCCGCCCGCACGCCCCCGCCCGCGCCGCACGCCCCCCCCGCACGCGGAAGGGCCCCGCACGCGCTTGCGTGCGGGGCCCTTCCGTGTCAGGACCGGATCAGAAGTCCATGCCACCCGTGGGGTCGCCGGCCGGCATGGCCGGGGCCTTCTCGGGCTTGTCGGCGACGACGACCTCGGTCGTGAGGAACAGACCGGCGATCGACGCGGCGTTCTGCAGCGCCGAGCGCGTGACCTTGGCCGGGTCGATGATGCCCGCGGCGACGAGGTCGACGTACTCGCCGGTCGCGGCGTTGAGGCCGTGACCCGACTCGAGCTCGCGGACCTTGGCGGCGACGACGCCCGGCTCGAGACCGGCGTTCAGCGCGATCTGCTTGAGCGGCGCGTCGATCGCGACGCGGACGATGTTCGCACCGGTCGCCTCGTCACCCTCGAGGGAGAGCGAGTCGAGCGCGACGGACGCCTGGATGAGGGCGACGCCACCACCGGCGACGATGCCCTCCTCGACAGCGGCCTTCGCGTTGCGGACGGCGTCCTCGATGCGGTGCTTGCGCTCCTTGAGCTCGACCTCGGTCGCGGCACCGGCCTTGATGACCGCCACGCCACCGGCGAGCTTCGCGAGGCGCTCCTGGAGCTTCTCGCGGTCGTAGTCGGAGTCGGTCGCCTCGATCTCGGAGCGGATCTGACGGACGCGGCCCGCGATCTGCTCGTCGTCGCCGGCGCCCTCGATGATCGTGGTCTCGTCCTTGGTGATGATCACCTTGCGGGCCTTGCCCAGCAGGTCGAGCGTCGCGTTCTCGAGCTTGAGGCCGACCTCCTCGGAGATGACCTGGCCGCCGGTGAGGATCGCGATGTCCTGCAGCATGGCCTTGCGGCGGTCGCCGAAGCCCGGGGCCTTGACGGCGACGGACTTGAAGATGCCGCGGATCTTGTTCACGACGAGGGTCGCGAGGGCTTCGCCGTCGACGTCCTCGGCGATGATGAGGAGCTGCTTGCCCGCCTGGATCACCTTGTCGACGACCGGGAGCAGGTCCTTGATGTTCGAGATCTTCGAGTTGACGATGAGGATGTACGGGTCCTCGAAGACGGCCTCCTGGCGCTCCGGGTCCGTGACGAAGTACTGCGACAGGTAGCCCTTGTCGAAGCGCATGCCCTCGGTGAGCTCGAGCTCGGTGCCGAAGGTGTTCGACTCCTCGACGGTGACGACGCCTTCCTTGCCGACCTTGTCGATCGCCTCGGCGATGAGCTCGCCGATGGTGGTGTCGGCGGCCGAGATCGACGCGGTCGCGGCGATCTGGTCCTTGGTCTCGATGTCCTTCGCGTTGGCGAGGAGCTGGTCGGAGACGGCGGCGACGGCCTTCTCGATGCCGCGCTTGAGCGACACGGGGTCGGCACCGGCGGCGACGTTGCGGAGGCCCTCGCGGACGAGCGCCTGGGCGAGCACGGTCGCGGTCGTCGTACCGTCACCGGCGACGTCGTCGGTCTTCTTCGCGACCTCCTTGACGAGCTCGGCGCCGATCTTCTCGTACGGGTCGTCGAGCTCGATCTCCTTGGCGATGGAGACACCGTCGTTCGTGATCGTGGGGGCGCCCCACTTCTTCTCGAGGACGACGTTGCGGCCGCGCGGGCCGAGCGTCACCTTCACGGCGTCGGCCAGGGTGTTCAGGCCGCGCTCGAGGCCGCGACGGGCCTCCTCGTCGAAAGCAATGATCTTAGCCATGTGAGTTTCTCGTCCCTCCCGGACGTCGTCATGGGGGTCGTGCTGGCACTCAGCGTGAGCGAGTGCCAACGCCGATTCTGGCACTCGACGGGTGCGAGTGCAACACAGCCGGGAGGCTCGGCTCGTCTTCCCGGGTCGTGCCCCGTCACGCAGGCCCCACACCACACGACGAACGCGCCGCCCCCGGCGGGGACGGCGCGTTCTGCGGAGTGCAGTGGTTCAGGCGGGGCGGACGCTCTCTGCCTGCGGACCCTTCGAGCCGGTGCCGACGTCGAACGTGACCGCCTGCCCCTCCTCGAGGACCTTGTAGCCCGACATGTCGATGGCCGAGTAGTGCACGAACACGTCCTGGCCACCCCCATCGACGGTGATGAAGCCGAAGCCCTTCTCGGCGTTGAACCACTTGACCGTTCCGTTGGCCATGATTGTTGCTCCCTGCGGTGGTGCTGCTGCGATCGGCGGCGCCGTCGGTGCGGCACCTCGCCAGCGACTCTCGCGCACGGAATCGGTTTCGACAAGGGGTGTGACGTTGTTTCACGCCCGTTCCGTGCAATCGCAACGAGCCGGAAACACGTTCGTCACGAATGCACGCCGGAATGCGTGTCAGCCGGTGTAGTCGGCCCCCAGGACGACACTCACGTCGGCGTTCGGGAAGGCCGCGGACTGCTGTACCGCGGTCGTCCCGAGCGACTTCGCGATGCCCTGCGCGACCGCGGCGGACGCGGCCGAACGGTAGTAGACGATCGTCTGGGTCGTCCCGGTGGTCCCGGCGTCGCCCGTCGAGGTGATCCTCCACCCGGCGCCGCTGAGCGCGGTGCTCGCGCGACCGGCGAGGCCGGTCGTGTTCGTGCCGTTGAGCACGACGACCGTGGTGGTGCCCTGCTGCGCCGACGTCGCCGCGGTGGCACCGGAGGACGATCCGGTGCCGGCGGAGGACGAGGACGACGACGACGAGGACGGCGACGAGGACGGCCGGCCCGACGCGGAAGCCGTCGGCGACGACGTGGTGGTGGTGCCCGACGTGCTGTCGAAGGAGTCCCCACCGGTCGCGAGCCCGAGCGCGAGCACGCCGATCCCGACGAGGACCCCCGTGGCGAGCGCAGCCCACGCGAAGACGATCCAGCCGCGGCCCCGACGCTGGGGGCCGCGGTGCGCGCCGACGCGCGGCCCGTCGGTGACGTCGTCGAACCGGTCTCGGGGGAATCTCTCGGTCATCGGTCCTCTTCGCGGGGTTCTGGTGCGCCTCCGGGGAGCGCGAAGCTGCGCCCCGCCCGCGCCGTGACACGGGCGTGCCGGAGTCGTTGCAGCCGGGTGACCAGCTGCGGGTCGTACGCGAGCGCCGCCGGTGAGTCGATCACGCGGTCGAGCACCTGGTAGTAGCGCGCGGGCGACATGTCGAACTCGACCCGGATCTCCGCTTCCTTGGTCCGGTCGTGCCGCGCGCGGTCGTGCTCGAAGGTGAGCACGTGCAGGTCGAGCTCACTGAGCGCGTCTGCGGGGGTGGCGGTCACTGCGGGTCCGATCGCGGGGCTGGGCACGGGTCTCGGTCATCGTAGGGGTGCGGTCCTGCCGGACCCTGGCACGGTGCTGGACTGTCGCGAACCCGGGTCACAGGTTCGGGTCGCGGAGCCACCGCACCCGGGTGCCGAACGGGTCCGAGACTGCCATGGCCACGCCGTCCAGCGAGGCCGTCGCGAACGCGTCCGGGTCGGCCGGGTCGACGCCGGCGGGCAGCGTCGCCGCGACGCCGGACAGGATGCCGGTGCGCTCCAGCGCGATCCAGTGCACGCCACGCTCCTCGATGCGGTCGACGACGCGCTGCCGGTCCGCGCCAGGCACGTACACGAGCGTCCCCGTGGTCAGCACCACCGGTTCGCAGTGGTCCGGCAGGTGGTCGAGTGCGCGGTCCAGGTCACCGGGCAGGCTCCCCCGCAGCCGGACGGGAGGCACGGCGAGCGCCGCCGACGCCGCCTCGCGCATCAGGGCGGTGCGGTCCGTCGCCTCGGGCGGGACTGCCTCGACGAGTCGGTCGAACGCGCCCGGCTCGGCGAGGTCGATCGGGTTCGGGTCGAGTGCGACCCGCGCGCCGATGACGATCGGGCGGTCGGCCGGCGCCGGGACCGTCCCGGTGGCCTCGGCGACGAGGTGGACGGCGGGAGCTCCGACGGCGGTGTGCATCCGGAGTCGCTCGGACCGCGCCCCCGGACCGACTTCGCGGCCCCGCACACCGGGGCGCGGTGTGCGCCCGTGGGCGCGGAGCTCGGCGCCGTCGGGCCGTCCGGGGACGACGTAGTCGAGCGTCACGCGGTCCGGGACCGAGCAGAGCCCCGCCGCGGCACCCGCGTCCACGAGGCCGAGCGGGCGCCCGATCCGCGCGGCCAGCGCCGCGACGAGCGGGACGACCGGGGCGAGCCGACGTGGGTCGTTGGCCTGCACCGTGGCGGACCGGAGATGCTCGACCAGGGCGGGTCGTGCCTCCCGGCCGAGTGCGCGGAGCGCGTCCGGATCCGTCGGGTCGGCGCCCAGCCGCCGGGCGACCGCGAAGACCAGCTCCGGCTGCCGCTGCTGTTCGGGGACCTCGTCGAGGAGCGCGACGAGGCCGTCGTCGAGCGACCGTGCCCACGCGGCGTACGTCGGGGACACCCCGGCGATGCGGTCCGCGTACGCGCTGTAGCGGTCACGGGTGGTCACGGCCGGTGCATCCCCACGTGCCGGATGCCGGCCTCCTCGTAGGGCTCGCCGAACCGGACGAAGCCGTGACGCTCGTACAGTCCGGCGACGTACTCCTGGGCGTGCAGCACGAAGGGCTCGTCGCCGTGCTCGTCGAGGACCGCGGCGACGAGGCGCCCGGCGATCCCCCGCCCGCGGTGCGCCGGGTCCGTCGCGACCCGGCCGATCACCCACGCCGGCGGGACGGCGCCGTCCGGGTGCGGCTCGCCGGGGGCGGGTCGGACCAGCCGGAGGTACCCCACCGCTCGGGTGTCGGTTCCGAACCACCAGTGCTCGGTGTCCGGCTGGCGGTCACGGCCGTCGAAGTCCTCGGCGGTGACCCGCTGCTCGAGGGCGAAGACGCGGTTCCGGAGCACCACGATGCCGTACAGTTCGTCCGTCGTCAGACGGCCCCAGCGGGCGCGGTGCACGGAATGCTCGGACATCGGCGCGAGTTTACTGAAGGTGGCCGTCCACAGCGGCGACAGGAGCAGGAGGAACACATGGCATACAACGTCGACAAGTCCGACGCCCAGTGGCGCGAGGAGCTCTCCCCGGACCAGTACGCCGTCCTGCGTCAAGCCGGCACCGAGCGGCCGTGGACCGGTGAGCTCCTCGACGAGGAGCGCGCCGGCGTCTACACGTGTGCGGCGTGCGGCGCGGAGCTGTTCAAGAGCGGGACGAAGTTCGACTCCGGCTGCGGCTGGCCGTCGTTCTACGAGTCGGTGCGGCCCGAGGCCGTGCAGCTCATCGAGGACAACTCGCTCGGGATGCAGCGCACCGAGGTCCGCTGCGCGAACTGCGGGTCCCACCTGGGGCACGTGTTCCCGGACGGGTTCGGCACGCCGACCGGCGACCGCTACTGCATGAACTCGCTGTCGCTGAACTTCTCGGCGTCCGAGTGAGTCCCGACGCGTCCCGCTAGAGTGGGCGCGTCAGCCGGCATGGCGCAATTGGTAGCGCACCGTACTTGTAATACGGGGGTTGTCGGTTCAAGTCCGACTGTCGGCTCGAAAACACCAGGTCAGGCCCCGGATTGCTTCGGCAGTCCGGGGCCTTTCCGTCGTTCTGAGCACGGAAACGTACCGCTAATCGCCGAGGCGCTCGAGGATGTCGCGCACGTCGGGCCCCGTGTGGATGTGCCCGGTGTAGTGGTCACGGGTCCACCGGGTGTCGACGTGTCCGAGCTGCTGTGCAGCGGCGTCGAGGTCCTGGCCGTCGCGGATCATCGTGGCCACGGTCTTCCGGCACGTGTAGGGCACGAGCCAGTCCGGGTAGTCGAACGCGTCGCGGAACACCCGCCACTGCGTGCGCATGTTGTTCGGCGATCGCAGCGTGCCGACGGACGAGGGGAACACCCACTGGCTCGTCGCGGTCGAGGCGCGGCGGACGAGCATGCGCACGGCGAAGGGCGGCAGCGCGAGCGTTCGGAAGCCCGCGGCCGTCTTCGGCTTCGGCTGCCGCTGCAGCCCCTCTCCGCGCACGTGCACGGCGGTGCCGGTGATCGTCACCGTCTTCACCTCGGAACGCAGGTCGACGTCCTCCCAGCGAACGGCGAGAACCTCGCCCGTCCGGACGCCGGTCGCGATGAGCATGTCGAAGACGTCGGCGAGGTCAGTGAGACGCTGCCGGCCGCCGCGGCCCTTCGCGGCATCCCACTCCTGCAGCTGCGAGCGGAGGAGGACGACCTCCTCGCGGCTGATCGTGTGGATCTCGCCGGGCTCGGAGTTGACATTCTCGGTCTCACGGACCGGGTTCATCGCCGCTGCGCCGTGTCGCACGGCCAGCGAGAACATGCCCATCAGGACGACGCGGCAGAGCGCAGCCGTCGCCTTCCCGATGTTCTCCTCGACGGCGACGAGGTGCCGGTCGATGACGGGCACGGTGGCTTCGCGGACCCGCAGCTCGCCGAGCGCCGGCGTGACGTGGTTCTTGATCGTCCGGCGGTACACGTCGAGGGTGCCGGTAGCCCGCTTCCCGAGGAGGGTGTCGTACCAGCGGTCGGCGAGCACCGACACCTTCGTCTCGGCGCTGAGGTCGGCGCCGTGGAGGCGCACACGGTCGCGGAGGTGCTCGACGAGCGCGTCCTTCGCCTTCTGCCTGCTCGTGCCGGTGCGCCGGACCTGGCGAGTGACGCCGTCGAAGTCGCGGAATCGCGCGGCGGCGGACCACGCGCGGCCCTTCCCCGTCGTGCTGATGTTCCCCCAGGTACCGAGGACGAGCGGTGGCCGCGCCATCAGGCGGTCACGAGCCGGTGGCCGGCGTACGTCCGCTGGCCGAGGCGCTGCAGGACGTACCGGCGGAAGTCGTGCACGATGCGCGGGGTCACGTTGAGCTCCTCGGCGATGTAGTGGACGTCTGGGCTGATCTGCTCGAGCTCGGCGTAGTCCTCGGGGTGCACGAGCAGGGTGGCGGCGTAGGTGTCCGCCTGCCGCTCGAGCGGGCTGTGCGGACCCTCGTCGCACGTGTGGCCGTAGTAGACGTGCCCGAGCTCGTGTGCGAGGACCGATCGCCGCTCGGACGGTGTGAGGCCGAGGTCGAGGTAGATGCGGTCCTCGACCGGGCTGTAGCCGCCGAGCAGGCCGTCAGGCATATGGGTCATGACGACGCGCACGCCGAGAGCGGCGGCGCGGTGGAGCAGTTCCTTCAATCGGTCCCCCGGTAGGCACGGTCGGTTACTCCGCGTGCGGCTGGTCAGACTTGCGACGTCCACGCTTCGCGGCGAGGGCGACGTCGTTGCGGCTGAGGTGCGCCGTGTCCAGGTCGACGTCGATGTCCTCGTCCGCGATGCCGCCATCTTCGGCGACGGGTGCGACATTGCGTCGCGCAACCGTCTCCTCGGCGTCGATCAGGATGGCGCGGAGGTCGGCGTCGAGGAAGTCGGTCGCTCGTGAGAGCTGGTCGATGTCCCAGTGCTTCCCGCCGGCGAGCATGCGCGACATCTGCGCAGGGGACACGCCGACTGCGGCAGCGAGGTCCTGCTGCTCGTGGCCGCGGCGCACCATCAGTCCCTTGATGATGGCGGCGACCTCCTTGGTCAGGTCGCTGGGCTCGGGGCGCGCACTTGCTGGCATGAGGCAGAAACTACCAGTTTTGGAAAGTTGGGCGCAATACCCCCTGTCTGAGTTGCCATATGGAAATCCACGTGGCACGCTTTCCATATGGCAACCACGACACCGGCGTCCCGAACGGTGGCCGATGAGGTACTCGCCCACCTGGGGCGAACCCGTCAGTCCCGCACGTGGCTCTCCGCCGCAACCGGCATCCCCATCGCGACCCTGTCGCGCCGCCTCAACGCACAGTCTGCGTTCACGATCGACGAGCTCGTGAGCATTGCCCAGGCGTTCGAGGTCCCTCTGTCCGAGATCATCGCTCCCCTCGCTGCAACGGCGGTCGCCGCATGAGCAGCTGGACGGAGCCAGTCGACCTCCGCGTCGTCGACCCGCGCACCGCTGAGAACCGGGCGCGCAACGAAGACGGCGCCCGCCGCGTCATCACCGAGCAGCTCGGCGCCGAGAGCACCGACATCCTCGCGATGCTCGCACTGGGCAGTGCCGCATGAGGACGGCCGGCGCACTGCTCTACGCGTGCTTCGTCGTCGCGGTCTTCGCGTCCTGCCTTGACCGCGCCCAGCCGCTCTGGCTGGTCCTCGCGTGCCTCGTCGTCGTGCTCTTCGTCGCGGCGCTCACCCGGATCCACGCGGTGGTAAACGCACCCAGGAGCCCCGAGTGATCGGGCACGGCGTGCTCTGTGGTTGCGACGCCTGCTGGACGACCGACGACCTCGAGGACGACCGACTCGGCAAGGCCATCGCCCGGGCCGCCGAAGTCGACGACCCCACCGACTGCGACTGACCGCACCCCACTTTCTCCGCGCCTCTCCCAGACGGCGCGCCATCAACCGAACCCACAGGAGCCATCGTGACCACCACCATCCCCGACGTGCCGCTGCGTGTCCTCGAGCTTCGCGCCGAGAACTACAAGCGCCTCACGGCGGTCCAGATCAGGCCGGACGGGAACGTCGTCCTCGTCGGCGGCCGCAACGCCCAAGGCAAGACGTCCGTCCTCGACGCGATCTACGCCGTTCTCAAGGGCGGCGCCGCAGCCCGTGAGACGGTCCAGCCGATCCGCGACGGTCAGGACACCGCCGTTGCGCGCCTCGACATCGGCGGCGACGACGGCAACGTCGTCCTCGTCGCGACCCGTCGATGGACGAAGGACGACGCCGGCAGCCTCACCGTCGAGTCGTCGGACCACGCGCGGTTCTCGTCCCCGCAGAAGCTCCTCGACGGCTTGCTCGGCAGCATCAGCCTCGACCCGCTGGCGTTCACCCGCATGGACGCGAAGAAGCAGCTCGCCACCCTCGTCGACGCGCTCGGCGACTCGCTCGAGTTCGACCCGATCCAGCTCGACGCCGAGCGCAAGGGGGTCTACGACCGCCGCACGGAAGTCGGTCGCAAGGTCACCGAGCTCGAGAGCCGCCTCCGCAGCTACCCGGAGCCGGACCCGAGCGTGCCCGCCGAGGAGGTGTCCGCTGGCGACCTCATCGCGAAGGTCGACGAGATCACCCGCCGGAACCGCGGCATCGACGCGGCGATCGGGGTCGCGAAGCAGGCGCGCGCCAACCGTGAGCATGCCGCGGCAGCGCTCGAGGCAGCGCAGCAGGCACTCGACGCCGCCGCCGAGAACGAACGAGCTCGCATCGCGGAAGCTCGCTCGGCCGGTGAGCGGGAGGACCCGTCGCCGCTACTCGACCAGCTCGGCGAGATCGACCACCTCAACGACCGCGTCCGGAAGCAGCGCGACCGCGCCGCGGTGGCGGAGGAACTGTCCGACCGGAAGCAGGAGCAGGCACAGCACTCCCTCCGGCTGCAGGAGATCGACAAGCAGAAGGCCGACGGCATCGCTGCGGCGAAGCTGCCGGTACCTGGCCTCGGCTTCGACGCAGACGGCGTGACGCTCAACGGGATCCCGTTCTCGCAGGCGTCGACCGCGGAGCAGGTTCGCGTCTCGACGGCGCTCGCGATGGCTGGCGACCCGAGCATCCGTGTCATGCGCATCGACGGTGGTGAGTCGCTGGACTCGTCATCACTGCAGATCATCGAAGAGCTCGCCGCGGAGAAGTCGTTCCAGGTGTGGATCTCGCGAGTCGACGAGTCACGGTCGGTCGGCTTCACGATCGAGGACGGGGAGGTCGTCGCGTGAGCGCCGCGGAAGCCCGGCAGGCTCTCGCCGAGTCCGACGAGGCCATGAGGAACGGGCAGGAGTACGCGGCGGAGCGTGCCCTGCAGCGTGCGCAGGTGCTCGCCACGATCGCCGTCGCCGAGGAGCAGCGGACCGCGAACCTCATCGCCGCTTTCGAGCGCGACGCGATCCAGCCTCCGCACGAGAGCGGCGCCGCGAACAAGCCGTTCTGGAACACGCTCGCGGTGACCATCACCGAACGGCTGGACCTCGCATGAGCGCGCTGATCGCCCTGTCCGCCGTCGCGGCCGCACTCGTCGTGACCTCCGCCTTGCAGTGGATCGTCGCCGAGACGACCGGCACCCGGATGCAGGAATGGAGGGACCGCTGGTGACCTGGCAGAACCGCATCATCGTCGACGGCCACGACCGCGACCTCTGGCTCGGCGCCCGCCGGCAGGTCATCGGAGCGTCCGACGCGGCGAAGCTCGCGAAGGCATCGAGCGTCGACAAGTACCTCGCAGCGAAGCTCGCCCCGACGACCTTCACTGGCAACGCCTACACCGAGCAGGGGCACCGGTGGGAACCGATGATGCTCGCCTACGCGGGCATCCCGCAGAACGTCGCCCTGATCCACGCGCCGGACGAGCCGGGCTTCGCTGCGACCCCCGACGGGCTCCGGGTGAACGCGGACGGACGCCTCACCCTCGCCGAGTGCAAGGCGAAGCACGGGAAGGTCGTCGACGGTCCGAGCACGGGCGAGTGGCGACAGCTCGCGTGGCAGTTCGAGGTACTCCCCGAGGCCGACGAGATCGAGTTCCTCTGGGCCGAGCTCGTGAAGAACGACCGCGACGAGTGGGACCTCCGCGACGCCCACCACGGCATCCCGCACCGCCTCGTCATCTCGCGCGATCACCCGAAGATCGTCGCCGCCCGGGCACTGATCGTCCCGATCGCAACCGACCTCCTCGCGCGACTCCGCGTCGCGCTGACCTACGAACGGAAAGCAGCATGACCAGCACAGACCTCGTGCTCCCGGAGTCCGTCGACGCGGCGACATGGAACGCGGACACCGCCGCGATGATGGAGTTCGCCGGCCTCACGTGGGTCGTTCCGCAGATGGTCGACGGCGAGCAGCAGCGCGTCCGCATGTTCGCGCCGAACGGCATCGTCGGAGCCTTCATCCAGGCCGTCCGACGCACCGGTCTCGACCCGACGCAGCGACAGATCTACGCCGCCGAGATGGGCGGGAAGTGGACCGTGCTTGTGGGCATCGACGGAATGCGCGTCGTCGCGCTCCGGACCGGCCAGTACGACGGTCAGGACCCGGTCGAGTGGCAGTGGGACGACGAGTCCTGGCACGACGCCCCACCGAAGTCCGGCGCAGTACTCGCCGCCCGCGTGGCCGTCTACCGGAAGGGCATCGGCCGTCCGCTGGTGCAGACCGTGACGATGCGAGAGTTCGGCGGCAAGGGCCCGAACTGGTCAACCCGCCCGGCCCACATGCTCGGCATCCGCGCGGAGTCGCACGCACTCCGCCGCCTGTTCCCGATGGAACTCGCCGGGCTGTACACGCCGGAGGACTTCGAGGGCGCCGCAGACCCAGCTCCGACCGCTCCCTCGCGCGACTGGATCTCGCTCGTCGAGCAGGCCAGTACCCACGACGAGATCGAAGATCTGCTCGACGCCGCGGACGACGCCGGCGAGCGCACGGATCGCCTGCGGACGGCAGCGCTCGCCCGGCACGGCATGCTCGACGACTCCGGCTCCGCGTCGGCCCGGGACGAGGTCGTTGTCGAGCCGGAGCCGGAACACGCCGAGGCGCCCCCGACGCCTGCTGCGGTCTCGCCTGCGGACCTGACCGACGACGAGTGGCTCGCACAGGCCGAGGCGGATGCAGCCGAGCACGAGCGGGCGGCTGACCGATGAGCGCTCAGGACATCGCCCGCATGGACACCGGCGAAATCGTCGAGTACGAGCCGGTGACGCCCCTCGAGCTCGAGTTCATGATCCGCGAGCTCAGCGAGCGCCTCGAGCGGGCGGTGCCCGTCATGAAGGGCCTCTACAAGGCGCGGTACGACGCCGAGCGGGCGCTCATCGAGGAGAAGGCAAAGGCGGTCCTCCGCTCGGGGAAGGCCAGCGTGACCGAGAAGCGCGCCGAGGCGGACCTCGAAACCATGACCTTCCGCCGCGACGTGGACGCCGCGAAGGAGACCCTCCACGCCGCGGAGGAGCTGCAGAAGGCCCTCGCCGCTCGGCTGATGGGCCTGCAGAACATCAACAAGGTGCTCGGCCAGGCGTACGGCGCCTCGCCGCGCTGACCACAGACCACCGGCCGCCCGGCCGGTTCACCCAGGAGAGGAACACCATGCCGAAGGACGAGACGCAGAAGCCCGGGAGCTTCGCCGCGTTCCTCGCGTCGACGAGGCCGAAGACCGACCTCGAGCTGCACGAGGAGCTGACGAAGCTCGTCGCGGCGATCGAGGAGACGGGGAAGGGCGGAACGATCACCCTCACCCTCGAGCTCAAGCCCATCGACGACGCGGTCAGCGCGCTGAAGGTGAACGACAAGATCACCGTCAAGCGGCCCGAGAAGAACCGCCAGGGGTCGATCACGTACGTCGACCGCGACCACACCCTGTCGCGTCGCGACCCGTCGTCGATGCCGCTGTTCGACGACGACGACATCCGCAACGCACCCGCCCACGACCCCGCCACCGGGGAGATCAAGGAGCTCAACGAATGACCGACTACACCGACAACCCCGAGGCCGCCGTCGTCGCGGGCCTCGCCCAGCAGGCAGTCCACCCGGAGGAGCTCGAGACCGGCGTCGTGTACGTCGAGGCCGACGGCTCCGGCGGCAGTCGCATCGTCGACACCGACCGGTACGCCGCGAACCCGCGGCACATCGAAGCGAGCCGAGTCGTCGGCGACGCCGAGTCGTTCGTCCGGTACGTCACGAAGCACGTCATCGCCGGGCACACCGAGGTCTACGCGGACGTCCCGTCGTCGTCCGTCGTCGCCATGATCGACTCGCACGATGCGGCCGTGGGCGGATGGCAGAAGCACCGCGCGCAGCTCGAGCTGCGGCACACGAAGTCGTGGGAGGCGTGGACGAAGGTCGACGGGAAGCTCCTCGAGCAGACCGACTTCGCCGAGTTCATCGAGCAGCAGTCGCTCGACGTCCGCTCCCCCGAGACCGCCGTGCTCATCGAGATCGCGCAATCGTTCCAGGCGAAGACGTCGGTCGACTTCGAGGGCGGCGAGCGCCTCGACTCCGGGCAGGTCCGCCTCGAGTACAAGGAGACCGTCACGGCGAAGGCCGGCCAGAAGGGGCACATCGACATCCCCACCGAGCTCGAGCTGCTGCTCCGCCCGTACATCGGCGGCCCGGTCTACGTCGTCGTCGCGCGGTTCCGCTACCGCCTCCGCGGGTCGCAGCTCGGTCTCGGGATCGTCCTGCAGCGGCCGCAGGAGATCCTCGACGCCGCGTTCGCCGACATCGTCACCGAGATCCGCGACGGCAAGACCGTCGTGAAGGGCGACGAGAAGACGGTCGTGCACGAGGGCATCCCCTCGAGCGTGCCGATCTTCTCCGGCCGCCCGTAGCTCAGCCGGGGCGGTGGCCGACTGCAACGGCCGCCGCCCCACCCACACTCCATCCCCTTGCGAGAGACACCAGCATGGACACCCAGGATCGCATGAGCCTGCCGATCGGCGGACTCGACCTCTCCCTCACCGACACCGGCATCGCGCTCGCGAGCCCGGACGGCAGCATCGTCGTCCGGCGAGCACGGTCCTCCGGGAAGAAGACCGACAGCCTCGCCGTGAAGGCTCGGCGGTTCGAGCAGCACGCCGACGCGATCGTCGCGGCCGTCGAGGACTGCGGCGACGTCGTCGTCGAGTCCCCCGCCTACGGCATGCCGCAGGGCGCCGTGGACCTTGGCGGGCTCCGCTGGCTCGTACTCACCCGGCTCGTCGCGGCCGGGCACCGCGTGCACGAGGTCAATCCGATGCACGTGAAGAAGTACGCCACCGGAGAGACCCGCGCGGACAAGGACGTCGTCGTCGCGATGGTCGTCCGCCGCTACCCACAGGCCGACGTCACGAACAACAACACCGCCGACGCAGTCGTCCTCGTCGCGATGCTCGCCCGCCACCTCGGCCACCCGCTCGAGACCGGCGTCCTGTCGCAGACCCGGCAGGACGCGTTCGACAAGGTCGCGTGGTCCGCATGAGCGGCCGCCCGATCACCACCCGCACGCGCATGGCGGTTGCCGCGGCCCTCATCGCCGGCAAGCGCGAACGGCACGTCGCCGCCGAGTTCGGGATCGCCCGAGCGTCGGTCCAGCGCATCCGCGACGAGCGCGGCCTCACCCCCGCCTACCGACCCGGCCGACCCACCCGAGAGGAGACCCACTCTTGAAGATCGGATCGCTGTTCAGCGGCTACGGCGGACTCGACCTCGGCGTGCAGCAGGTCCTCGGCGGCACCGTCGCGTGGCACGTCGAGTTCGACGACGCCCCGTCCGCGATCCTCGACCACCACTGGCCGGGTATGCCGAACTACGGCGACGTCACCGCGGTCGACTGGGACGCGGTCGAGCCCGTCGACGTCCTCACGGGCGGGTTCCCATGCCAGGACGTCTCCCTCGCCGGTCTGAGGCGGGGGCTGAGGGACGGCACTCGCTCCGGTCTGTGGTCGGAGTTTGCCCGGGCGATCGACGCGCTGCGGCCGTCGCTCGTCGTCATCGAGAACGTGAGAGGACTGCTCAGTGCAACGGCTGATCGGCAGATGGAATCCAGCCCGTGGGGTGTGGGAGACCGACACGATGGACCTGCTCTCCGAGCACTCGGAGCCGTTCTCGGCGACCTGGCCGAGCTCGGGTATGACTCGGAATGGTGTGGCCTACGAGCTGCCGATGCCGGCGCTCCCCACGGACGGTTCCGCGTCTTCGTCATTGCCCACCCCTCGGGCGAGCCGGGGCGCGTCAGGGACCGAGACGATGTACGCGCTCGGCGCAGTGCGCTCGGACGCTTCGAGGCCGCAGGGCGAGGTGCTGATGCTCAAGACACCGACGGCGCAGCTCGCGGTAAACGGCGGCTCGCAGCACCCGGAGAAGCGCCGCGAGGGCGGCCACGGGCCGACGCTGGCGGACGAGGTGGAGCACTTGCTGCCGACGCCGGCCGCGCACGACTCGGGGAACACCCCGGAGAACCACCTGCGGAAGAAGCCGGGACGCTCGGTAGTGACCTCACTGCAGGTGCTGGTCGACCACGATCTGATCGCGACTGGGGGCCGTATCGTCCCGCCGTCGACCGCTGGGAACGAGTCACCGGACGAGTAGCACCCGCCCCGACGAACCCGGACGGCCGCGACGGCGCACACCGCCTTGCGCCCGAGTTCGTCGAGTGGATGATGGGCCTCCCCGCCGGTCACGTCACCGGCGCGCCCATCACTCGGGCGCAGCAGCTCAAGGCGCTCGGCAACGGCGTCGTCCCGCAGCAGGCTGCTCTCGCGGTTCGGACTCTACTCGAGCGCGAGGTGGTGGCGGCGTGAGGTCAGAAGTCCATCGTTCCGGGGTTCAGGTCGCCGGGCTCGCGAGGCACCCCACGCGGGACCGCGTAGCCGCCTCCGGCCGGCGGGTTCTCGGGATCGATGCCCTGCAGTTTCGCAAGGGCTTCGACCGCCGCGTGGAGGCTGAGCAGCGCGGACTGCACGTCCGTGCTCACGGCGGAGTCCTGCCGGGCCCGCTTGATGCTCGCTTGCGCGAGACGGAGCTGGTGCGCGACGACGTTGGTCGGGTCGGGAGCGTTCATGCCCGCACCCTACCGGGGACTGCCTCGTGACCGGGCCGCGAGCGCCTTCCGAGCGCGGGTGCTCATCAAGCGCCGAGGAGAGCAGCCAGGACGTCCCGGATGGCGCTCCCGCTCTCGTCCACGAGGCATGCGGTCACGGGGAGCTCGTGCAGGTCATGGAGCAGCAGGAGCCACTGGATGGAAAGTCGGACGGTGAGGGCGCGGATGGCGGTCATGCCGGCTCTATGCCGTTGGCACCGCGGGAGGTGCTTGCTCATGCTCTGTCTACAGCGATGAGGCGCGGTTCATCTCGATGCGTTTCGTCCCCGACGAGCATCGACGTCGGACAGGGGCCTGGGCGCGCAACTGGTCTCACCCTCCGTTCTACGGACGTGCGCGCCGAAGTCTCAGGAGATGTCTCGTGATCGGCCCGAAGACATCAGCTCCTACCGCGGCTGAGGAGTCCCGTGCGTACGCGCTCGTCACGGAGCGGGACGAGGAGCGCTGCCAACGCTGCCACCGTGGCGGCGTCGCGCAGCGGGACCACCGGAAGAACCGCTCGCAGGGCGGCCGCACCGCGGCATCGAACCTGCACCTGCTCTGCCCCGATTGCCACCTCTGGAAGACGGACCACCCCGTCGAGGCGGCGCACGACGGATGGGGAGTGCCCGGCTGGGCCGACCCTGCCACGTTCCCCGCCCGCCGTTGGCTCCGGACCGAGCTTGGGACGCTCCGGCAGGCGTGGGTCCTCTACGACGACGTCGGCACCTGGCGCGAAATCAGCGCCGAGCAAGCACGAAGACAGATGGGAGGTGACGGCTGATGCCGTGGTTCAAGGTCGACGACGGGCTGCCGTCGTCGCGGAAGGTGCTCGGCATCCCTCGCCGGGACCGTCTCGCCGCGATCGGTCTGTGGACGCTCGCCGGCGCGTGGAGCGCGAAGGAGCTGCAGGACGGGGCCGTCCCGACCTACATGATCGTCGAGCTGGGCGCCACGCGACGTGTTGCCGAGGCTCTCGTGACGGCCGGCCTCTGGTCGCGCACCTCATCGGGCTACTCCTTCGTGAACTGGGACGAGTTCCAACCCACGAAGGCGGACGTGCTGTCGGCTCGGGAGAAGAACGCCGAGAAGCTGCGGAAGTGGCGGCAACGTAACCGCGCCCGAGACGAGGGTGAAACCGAGTCGGTAACCGGGTTACAGCCCGGTTCGAAAGAGGTTCGTAACCCTGCCCCCGTCCCGACCCGTCCCGACCCGACCTCTTCTCCTAACGGAGAAGAGAAGACCACCCCGCGCAAGCGCGGGACACGGCTCGACGAGCACTGGGTGCCCGAGGACGACCTCATCGCCCAGATGCGCGTCGAGTGCCCGAGCGTCGACCTCCGCGCGGAGCACCGCGTGTTCGTCGACTACTGGATCGCTCAGCCCGGGCAGAAGGGCGTGAAGACCGACTGGCCGGCGACCTGGCGCAACTGGATGCGCCGGAAGGCCGGAGACGGCCGCCCCGGCCGGGCAGCGCCCCCGTCCCGCGGGCAGCAGCGCGACGCCGAGCTCATGGCGTTCATGACCGAGCACGACCCCACCACCATGCGACAGGAGATCACCTCGTGAACGAGCCCGAAGTCCGGCGCCTCCTCGGCTACATCTCGGCCGGCTACGACAACCGCCAGCTCTCCGCCGCGACCGCGACGGTGTGGACCGAGGAGCTCGGCGACGTCGACTACGACACCGCGAAGCAGGCGGTCCGGAACCACTTCCGCAAGCCGTCGCCCCGCGCGTACCTGTCGCTGGACGTGCTGCTCGAGCAGATCCGCGTCGACACCCGCCAGACGCCGACGGCGATCGAGGAGGACGTGCGGTCCGCGAAGGCACGGGGCTTCATCGAGGCGTCGTGGCCGGCGCGGCAGGCGCTCCCTCGGCCGGTGGCGGCGCGGCTCGCTCAGGCGCGGATGGAGTTCGCGATCGCTGCGGAGGCGATCGAGGCCGGCGTCGTCGAGACCCCGCGCGCGCTCGAAGTGGGCTCGGTCGGCAGGAAGGTCCCGGAGCCGTGAGCGACGACGCGTGGGCGAACTTCATCGCGCAGCTCGACCCGGCCGCCGTCGAGGCAGAGCGGTTCCGGCCGCCCGGCGACGACGAGCGCCCCGGCTCGGTCACCGACCAGCGGATGCGGACCGCGCACGCGTTCCTCGCGTCGGACTACTGGGACCGCGTCCGAGCCGGACACCCGCTCCCCCTGACCGACGACGAGTGGGCAGCCCGGCGGGCAGCCCAGTACGCCGACGCCGAAGCCGAGATCGAGCGGCGCGGCTTCAACCAGCCAGACATCGAGGCGGCCATCCGGTCGTACTCGCAGAACCGAGCGGCAGCAGCCGCGCACCCGAGAGGACAGGCAGCATGAGCAAGCCCCGCAACCCCCGCTACTTCCCGACGATGAAGGTCCGCGGTGCTCGTCGTCGACGCATCGCTCCGTACCAGCGCGCGACCGGCAGCTTCGAACGGCTGGCAGCGGCCTTCGCCACCTTGGTCGACGAGGCGATCACCACTTCGCTCGCGGTCCGCCAACTCGACCGGACCACCTCGACCGCGACCGCTGAGGAGGACGCGGCATGAGCGGCGAGACCGTCATCACCGTCGTCGGCAACCTCACCGCCGACCCCGAGCTGCGGTACACGCAGAACGGCCTCGCGGTTGCGAACTTCACCATCGCTTCCACGCCGCGCACCTTCGACCGGCAGGCGAACGAGTGGAAGGACGGCGACGCGCTCTTCCTCCGCGCTTCGGTCTGGCGCGAGTTCGCCGAGCACCTCGCCGGCAGCCTGACGAAGGGCGCTCGGGTCATCGCGCAGGGCCGCCTTCGGCAGACGTCGTGGACGGACCGCGAGGGGCAGCAGCGCACCGGATTCGTGCTCGACGTCGACGAGATCGGCCCTTCGCTCCGATACGCGACCGCGCAGGTCACCCGCGCGCAGCGCAACGGCGGCGGTCAGCAGCAGGGCGGCGGTCAGCCGTGGGGCGGGCAGCAGCAGTCCGGACCGCAGCAGGACCAGTCGTGGTCGCCGCAGCAGGGCGCCCAGCAGCAGGGCGGCGCGCAGGGACAGGACGTGTGGTCGCAGCCCGGCCAGTACGACGACGAGACCCCGTTCTGATGCCGAAGCGGATCCAGCTCAGCCGCCGCAAGGGTTGGCGGAAGCCCGAGGGCGCGATCGTTGTCGCCCGACCCAGTAAGTGGGGTAACCCGTACTGCGTCGGCGACCTCACCCCGGTCTTCCGACGGGACGAGTGGCCGGAGCGGTACGACCGAGCGTCCGCAGTCCAGGCGTATCGCGAGACCACGGCGCGCCACCTGCGACAGGCAGCGCGGTCCGAGCTGGCCGGTCACGATCTGGCCTGCTGGTGCCCGCTCGACCAGCCCTGCCACGCCGACGTCCTGCTCGAGCTCGCGAACGGACCGACGCCGTGACCCTCACGCAGGGCAACGACCTCGGCCCGCACGACTACGGCGACCCGAAGTCCCCCACCCACCAGGCCGCGGCCGAGCAACGAGCCGCGCAAGCAGTACAGCTCCGCGAGGAGCACAACCTCAGGAGAGACCAGTGACCATCACCGAGACCTACGACAGCGACGCGCTCGCTCTCGCATCCGCCCGGGCCCGCATCGCGCTCGGGTCCGCGGCGGAGCTCGTCGAGTTCGTGCTCATGCACCGCGTGCCCGGCCGGGTCGCCTCCGACGGCCAGCCCGGCGTCCCGATGGAGTCCCGCACCGCGGCGATGCCCGTCAACGCGGTCGCGCTCGACGACGCGGACGAGATCGTCGTCACCCTGCTCGAGTGGGCGCACCGCTGGCGCACACGCCTCGGCATCGTGCAGCGGCCCCTGATCCGATCGCTCCGGTACACGTACCAGGTGCCGCTCGGGTTCCGGCCGGAGACGACGCCGGCGGGCGCCCGGGAGTCAGTCGAGCACCTGACGTACTGGCTGCTGCTGCACCACGACACCATCGGCCGGCACGTCGGCGCCGGCGCCTACTTCAACCTCGTCGCGGCGCTGATCGAGCGCGTAGCGAACCGATTCCCCGCCGACTCCCGGCCGCCGCGCCCGCACTGGCAGCGGCAGTGCCCCATCTGCGGCCGCGAGGGCGTCACCGCGGCATGGGCGCCCGAGGCCGACGTCCGCGACGTCCGCGTCTGGTGCGAGAGCTGCTCCACCGTGCTCGTGTCCACGTCCGCCGACGGCGACATCCGTCCCTCGGAGCGGCTCACGCGCAGCCGCGACCACGTCAACCCGGGCGACATCCTCCCGGCCCGGAAGCTCGTCTCCGTCGTCCGGCAGATCGCCGCCGGCACCACCGTCCCCCGCATCGAAGGAGTACCCGCATGACCGAGAAGCAGCCCACCACCGCCGAGGTGCTCAACGCGCGCCGGGTCCGGTGGAAGTTCAACCACGACCGGGACTGGCAGTACGGCCGCCCGATCTCGTACACGGACCAGCCGTCGTACATCGTCGAGCGGGAGTCCGACGGCCTTCGTGTTGGCGTCCTCGCGTCGTTCAACCCGCACCCGGTGCCCGCTGACGAGCTCTTCGGAGACGTCCCCGAGAACTGGGACCAGATCGTCGAGCTGGCGAAGGTGCTGAACACCGCGGCCGGCTTGGGCACGCCCGTCGGCGTGACCGAGATCGCACAGGCGGAAGCGGCCCTGAAGCACCTCGCTGCCGATCGCGCCGCGAACCCGACTGCAGACGCTGCGCGTGCGCTCGACGCGCTCCCCCGCGACTCGGTCATCATGGTCGAGAACGAGGGCACCCGCCACCGGTGGCTCGCGTGGCGATCGACCGCCGGCGACTGGGACGTCATCAGCCCGCGCGGTGAAGCCGACCGGATGACCAGCACCAAGCTCGCCGGGCTGGGCGCATGGCAGCTGCTGCAGACGACCGGGCCGACCGCGACCCGAAGCGTGCACGACGCGCGCGGAAGCCGTGAGGATGCGCTACTCCGCGTCCCCTGACGAGCCGTCGAGGTAGCCTGCCGGTAGGTGCGCCTTCCACCGATCGAAATCAGCTTCGTACCGGCGGGCTTCCTGTTCTCGCACCCACCATGCCTCATGGTCAGCCACCCACGCGGCGATCGACTGCAGCGAGTACCGATGGCCGAGGATCGTCAGCGCTCGCCCTCTCGAGGTGTCGAGATTCCCCATCTGATCGAGCCGATCGGCGATCGACTTCACCAGCTCTCTACCGTGCTGACCGACCGACGCAGCGCGGACGTCGAGCTCCTGCTTGAGATCACCGCTCGACCGATCGGAAACCCTGCGACTGAAGGACCCGCTGACGCCATGTCCCCCCGCGGTCACTTCGTTGTGCAGGGGATGCAGGATCTCGTCAACCGCTGCTGTCAGCCACTGACTGCACAGCAGGCCAAGCTCTGCACGATGGGCCCGCTTGGCTGCGGCATCGGCATCCTCACGCGCCTTGGTTTCCCGTTCGACCGCTCGCTGCGCAATTCGGTTGCCGTGCAGCGCGACGACGATCGCCCCCGCCCCAACCGCGATCGCTCCCATTGCTCCGAGGGTCGGCACTCCGATGTCGTGCCACCACCCGTAGGAGAACCACGGCTGCCACTCGATCGTCAGGAGCATCACGGGCTGACGCTACCGCGCGGCCGGATACACCAGAAAGGGAACCGCATCATGCACAGCCCGACCCAGCTGCACCATGACCCGCGCGACGACCTCATCCCACTCGCCACCGCAGCGCGCACCATCCGCCGCGATGAGCGCACGCTCCGGAGATGGGCGGCCGCCGGCCTCGAGGTCCGCGAGATCGACGGCACCCGTTACACGACGCTCCGACAGGTCACCGCCTGGGCCGCCGAGCACGGCCGCCGCCGAGGCCGCGCAGACCGCTGACACCCGAACAAGGGACGTCTCGAATGTCCGCGTCGTACGGTATGCTTCGCGTAAGCCACGATTCGGCCCGGACCCCAGCAGGTCCGGGCCGTTCGTGCTTCCGGGCCGGGTTGAGGATCGCACTCGGCGCAAGCAGCGGACGTCCCGGGCCGCTGACCCGGACATGGTGGTAGCCCACTCGCAGCACTCCGCGCCTGCGACAACAACCGCGGTTCTTCTTCCCCGTGCCCGCCGACACGCACCGACACCGCACCCGCCGCCGCCCCAGGCCACCTGACCGGCCACCAGTGGGGATCTCGGTCGCGCAGCGACTTCCGGACCACGGCGCCGAGCACGGGGAACCCTTCACCGGGGTGGACGTCAACGCGACGCCCGCCATGCACGCGATGGACGACCCACGACGGCCACGACTCCTGGCCGAGGCGTACCAGCGTCCACCCCGGACACCACTTCGGCAGGGACGTCAACGCGGTCCAGAAGTACCGCGAAGGACGCCCACGACGGGAGATGTGCCCCCAGGCGCACCTGCGACCCTGCCGAACTCACTCAGGCCGAGACCCCCGTGGGAAGCCACGCTGACGATGCGGACCCCGGCAGGACCGGCCGCCCACTTCGCGGACGAAACGTCGGTGGCCGACGATAGGAACGCCCCGTGTCCTGCACGAAGATCCGCTACCGCGACCGCATCGCCGCGCTCCTCGCGATGGCGAACGCACAGCACCGCGACAGTTCCAGCAGGCCGAAGACCGAACAGCGCGCCTACCGCTGCCCGCTCTGCTACGGCTGGCACCTCACGTCCCGCCGCGAGCGGAGACGCCCGACCGCCTAGGAGGCCACGCCGTGACGCTCACCCAGCTCCGCGCACTCCTGAAGGCCGCCGGCTACAAGTCCAACGTCGAGGTGGACCGCTTCGACGTGAAGCGCGCGGCCAGCGAGGTAGTCGGCGTCGACGTCATGTTCACGGACGGGCGCGTCGAGTACGTGCCACTCACCGACGCGGCAACCGACTCTCAGCCGTGAGTGACGTCCCGCTCCGCCGACTCCTCGTCAACTTCGTCTAGATCCTGCTCGATCGCTGAATCTGCGACGATCACGTCGACCTGCAGACGGATGGCCTCACTCACCATGCCTTGGACAAGCGACTGCAACCTGCGAACCTCATCGGCATCTGTGAAGCGGCTTGCCAACAGCGTCACGTTCCCCGATTCTCGTCCGAGGCGGGCACTCAGAACGGTCACCGCGCCATGCGACTCCGTCTCCACGACCCGGCGAACAGCGCGCTGGAAGCGATCACTGCGAGTCGGCATCCCGACTGAGGAATCGGACGTCCGCGTTCGTCTTGAGCGCTCGTCCGCGAGGATGGCGCGGTGTTGCGCGTCAATCGACATGGAGTGAGTAGCATCACCGGTTTCCTCGATTCTGCGCACCCGCTCAACGAGTTCGGAGAGCATGTCGCTGTCACTTCGAAGGGGCGCTTCGTCGGCGTCCTCGGGTGATGGGTCCCACGCATCGCGAATTTTTGGCCAGACGGAGCCCAGCACTGCCGCGAAGGCTTCGTCATGCAGTCCGGGATTAGCGGTCTTCGCAACCTGACGAAGGAGTTCTGCCATGTCCTCAGCATCTGCGAAGTTCGTCGCTTGGCGGGGGGCCAGCGGAGTTGTGATGTCACTGATGCGGAGGTCAAGCAATACGGTTGAAACAGGACGATCGAGACTCGCAAGCCAGCCTCCCTCGTAGTTCAGCCACGGCTCAGTCTGGTTAGAGCGCGAGACGAGGACGATGCCGTACTCCGCTGACGCAAGCTCGGCGTTGATGACTTCAATGCCCGCAGCGCCCTTGGCAATGCTCTTACTCGACACGAAGACATCCACCTCGGCCGTGCACAGGATCGGCAGTGTGTCTCGCAGGGCCTCGGCCACTGCCTTCTCTCGCGGACCAGACCAGCTGATGAAGATCTTCACCTGGCCGAGGCTACCGGTATCTGAGGCACCCTCGGCCACGTGACCCGTCGCGACCCAACGACGACAGGGGCTGACGATGACGCAGCACGAGGCCCGGGCGACGGGCATCACGGGCTGGCTGATCCGCCACCGAGAGCGGGCAGACCAGCGACTGCAGGCCACGCTCCGCCTCAGGGCAGCGACCCTCAGCCTGCGCCAGACCCTGGACCACCCGTACCGGCACCGGGATGCCGTGATCGCCTGGGCCGAAGCACGCGCCGCACTCCGCCGCGCCGACTTCCTCCTCGACGTGCGGACACGACGAAGGTGACGCTGACGTGAGCACGCAGCCACGCAACACCAGGCAGCGAGACAGAGACAGGGCAGCACTCCGGAAGCGACGCCCAGCCTGCGGCATCTGCGGTGAGCCCATCGACTACGACCTCGACTGGCGCGACCCACGATCCTTCACCGCGGACCACGTCATCCCCCTCGCACTCGGGGGTGCCGACACCCTCGAGAACAAGCAGGCCGCGCACCGAGAGTGCAACAGCAAGAAGCGGGCACGACTCGTCGCTCCCATCGTCCGACGAAGCGGCTCGCTCACACGGTGACACGAGCACGCGAGAGCGACTCGACCGAAGGGAACGATCGACACCTCGATCGACGACCCTGACCCCAGGGGGAGGACCCCCCACGCCACCCTACGAAGTACCTCCGGGGATAGGCGCTCTCTCCCCCCACGCTTTTTTCCACACTGACCGTTCCGGCCTCCCTGACCGTCTCCTGCCGACCTCCGGGGCTTCGATGACGCCGAGGAGGTGGTCCTGGTGGCTGATCGGAAGCTGCGCGCGGTCACCGAGGACGATCTGCCGGTTCGGGCGAAGACGGTCTCGGAGGCGGCTCGGACAGGCACGGTCCGGGAGCTGCTCGAGGCGACGCGTGACCGGATCGCGGTCGCGGTTGAGAACCCGAACACCCCTGCACGCGATCTCGCGGCGCTGACGAAGCGTCTGCTCGAGACGGTGCGTGAGATCGAGGCGTTCGACGCCCGGGAGGACGCAGACAATGCCAGCAGCGGCGCCGACGCAGTCGAAGACGGGGACTTCGACGTCGACGCCGTCTGACCTGCGGCTGTCGCAGTACGCGAAGAAGTTCGTCTTCCCGTCCGGCATCGCGAAGACGGTTTGGCCGCGGGTGGAGGCGAAGGGCTCGGAGATCGGGCTCGGCTTCGACTGGTGGCAGCAGCAGCTCGGCACGGTCTGCCTCGGTTACGGCGTCGACGGGAAGTACGTCGCGACGGTGGGTGGCATCGGCATGTCGATCCCCCGCCAGGTCGGGAAGACGTACTTCGTGCTCGCGATGCTCGTGGTGCTGTGCATCCTGTACCCGGGGCTGCAGGTCGTGTGGACCGCACACCACCTGAGTACGTCGACGAAGACGTTCACGTCGCTGCGCGGCATCTGCCAGCGGAAGCTCGTCCGGCCGCACCTCGCTCCGGGCCGGAAGGGGCTGCGGTCCTCCCACAGCGAGCAGCAGGCCGTGTTCCGCAACGGGTCGACGATCATGTTCGGCTCTCGGAAGATGGGCTTCGGTCGCGGCTTCGATGAGGTCGACATCGAGGTCTTCGACGAGGCGCAAATCCTCGACACGAAGGCGCTCGAGGACATGGTCGCCGCGACGAACCAGGCCCGGCACGAGCACGGAGCGCTCCTGTTCTTCATGGGCACGCCGCCTCGTGAGGCGGATCCGTCGGAGTCGTTCCGTCAGCGCCGCGACGAGGCGCACGACGGCGAGGCCGAGGACGCCATCTGGCTCGAGATCAGCGCCGACCCCGACTCGGACCCGAACGACGAGACGCAATGGCCGGTCATGAACCCGTCCTACCCGCTGCGCACGCCGCGGGAGTCGCTGCTGCGACTGCGGAAGAACCTGAAGGACGACGACTCGTGGAACCGCGAGGGTCGTGGCATCTGGGACCCGAAGAACGACGCGGTCGTCATCGACGAGCCGACGTGGAGCAAGGTCCAGGACCCGTCCTCGATGGCGATCGACCGGCTGACGCTCGCGATCGACGTCCCGCCGGACCGTTCCGTCGCCGCCGTCGCGCTCAGCGGCCTCCGCCCCGACGGGCTGTGGCACGTCGAGCTCGACGAGCAGCGCAAGGGCGTCGACTGGGTCATCCCGTGGGTCGTGAAGACGACGGAGAAGAACCAGCTCCACGCGGTCGTCGTCGACGAGATGGCCGGCCTCACCGAGGAGCGCCGCGGCCGGCACTTCCTGACCGGCACCGATGTCGAGGTCACCCTCGCAGCTGCGGAGGGACGTGACATGGCCATCGCCTGCGCGAAGTTCTTCGATGCCGTGCACGACGAGTCCGTCCGGCACACGAACCAGCCGCAGGTGAACGTCGCCCTGTCGGTCGCGCGGAAGCGGACCGTCGGCGGCGGCTGGGCGTGGAACCGCAAGGACAAGGCGTCCGACATCACCCCGATCGTCGCCGAGACCCTCGCCCTCTGGGGCGCGCAGAGCACCAACGTGAAGCGGCCGACGCGGCGCCGCACCGGAGACAGGAAGGCGGTCGTGCTGTGACCGAAACGCTCCGCGTGAACGCGCTGTCCGACGACGAGAACGACATCGTGAACGAGCTGCTGACGCAGCTCGACGAGAAGACGTACCGGAACCTCCGCCGGGCCGCGATCTACGACGGGAAGCGCGCGACGAGCCAGGTCGGCGGGGTCATCCCGCCGCAGTACCAGAAGCTCGGCCTCGTGCTCGGCTGGTGCGCGAAGGGCGTCGACGGGCTTGCCCGCCGCTGCAACATCGACCGGTTCGCGTGGACCGGGGGCGACCTCGACTCGATCGGCATGCAGGACCTCGAGGACAGCACGTTCCTGCTGTCGGAGCTGTCGCAGGCCCGCACCGACTCGCTCGTGCACGGCGTCTCCTACCTCGTCACCACCCGGGGCGGGGACGGCGAGCCCGACGTGCTCGTCACCGCTCGTGACGGCCTCAACGCGACCGGGATGTGGAACCCCCGAACCCGCATGCTCGACAGCTTCATCTCGGTGACCTCGCGCGACCTGAACGGCTCGAACACGGTGACCGGCTTCGCCCTGTACCTCCCCGACCTGGTCATCAACGCCTGGCAGGAGGACGGGTGGTGGCAGGTCGAGCGGTCCGAGCACACGTTCGGCGTCCCGGTCGAGCCGCAGATCTACAAGCCGCGCGCCGGCCGCCGCATGGGCCGGTCTCGCATGACTCGTCCCGCGATCTCGCACCAGGAAGCCGCCATCCGGGCGATGATGCGCCTCGAGGCGCACATGGACATCTACGCCATCCCGAAGATGGTTCTCCTCGGCGGCAGCGACTCGATGTTCAAGAACGAGGACGGCACCTACAAGTCGTCCTGGCAGGTCGCGATGGGACGCATCTTCGGCATCCCCGACGACGACGACACCGACCCCGAACTCGGCCGGCCGGACGTGAAGCAGTTCGCCGCGGAGTCGCCGCAGCCGCACCTCGCCCAGCTCAACGCTCTCGCCAAGCTCGAGGCTCGCGAGTTCGACCTGCCCGACCAGGACTTCGCGCTCACCGACATGGCGAACCCGACGTCGGAGGGCTCCTACGTCCAAGGACGCGACGCGCTCCTCGCCGAGGCGGAAGGAGCGATGTCGGACTGGGGCATCGGGATCCGGCGGACGGTCGCCCGGGCGCTCGCAATGAAGAACGGTCTCACCGAGGTCCCGAAGGCGTACAACACGATCGTCCCGGACTGGCGGAACCCGCTCTACCTGTCGAAGGCGGCGCAGGCCGACGCCGGCAGCAAGCAGATCTCCGCCGTGTCGTGGCTCGGCGAGACGCGCGTGGGCCTGAAGCTCCTCGGCCTGTCCGAGCCGGACATCAAGGAGGCGCTCGCCGAGAAGCAGCGCATCCAGGGCCGCGCGGTGATCGCCGCGCTCGCGAACCGGACGCCGACCAGTGGCAACGCCGAGTGAGTCGCGCGCGGACCTGCAGCTCGTCACCGCCGCGGCGGTCGAAGACGCGCAGGCCGTGTTCGCCTCCACCTCCGGGACACCCGAGGCTCGGCGGCTGCAGCTGCTCGACACCGTCCCGTCACTCATCGGCTACTACTCCGACGGCTCCGCGGCGCTCGCGGCGGACTTCTACGAGGAGTCGCGAGAGCTCGCGCGGGCGCGGACGTCGTTCCAGGTGACGGTCACCGTCGCGGACCGGGTCGTGAAGATCCGCCGCGGCATCGCCTGGGCGGCCGAGCCGCTGTTCGGCGCCACGCACGACGGCGACGACGTCGACGGTCGGCTGGCGCAGGTAGTGCAGCTCGAGACGGCGCGGCCGTACCGGGACACGATCCTCGACAACCGGAAGCGCGACCCGGACTCGATCGGCTGGGCCCGCTCGGCGGCCGGCGGCTGCAAGTTCTGCCGGATGCTCGCCGACCGCGGCGCCGTGTACCGCGAGCGCTCGGCGAACTTCGCCGCACACCCGCACTGCCACTGCACCGCCTACCCGGTCTTCAAGGGCGGCGAGCACGGCCCCGAGGCGAACGCGGTGCAGTACCTCGCGTCGAAGCGCAGCCGGACGCCGGCGCAGCGCGCCTACATCCGCGCCTACCTCAACGAGAACTACCCGGACACCCACGGGTGACACGACTTCCCCGCTGGGGAGAACGCTACGGCCGCGTTTCAGGCCGGTCTGACGTCCGACGGGACAGAAACGGAACGTACCGATGAACACCACCCCCATCACCGCCCGAGGACCGCTGTTCCAGCCTGCGCACTACCGCCCCTGGCTCCGGTTCATCGACTCCACCGACCCCGCCGACGGCGGCGCAGGTGGTGGCGACAACGGCAAGCAGGGTGACGAGGACAAGCAGAGCAAGACCTTCACCCAGGCCGAACTCGACCAGATCGTCCGGGACCGTGTCGGCCGCGAGAAGGCCAAGTACGCGGACTACGACGACCTGAAGTCGAAGGCCGAAGGCGCGAAGAGCGTCGAGGACAAGCTCTCGGACCTCGAGGGGAAGTACGCGGCCGCCGAGGCCCGCGCGCTCCGCAGCGACATCGCCGCGAAGCACGGGATCAGTGCCGAGGACCGCGATCTGTTCCTCACCGGCACGGACGAGGAAACCCTCACGAACCAGGCGAAGCGCCTGGCCGAGCGTGAGGCAGACCGGAAGAAGCAGGGCCCCCACGCGCCGCGCGAGGGCCGTCACACCATCCCGAAGGTCGACGACGAGCGCGCTGCGGTGCGCACGCTGTTCGGCTCCGGGGACTGACCTCCGAAAGGACACCACGTCATGGCCGTTTTCGGCACCAACGACGCCAAGGTGCTCATGCCGCGGAACATCGCTGACGGCATGGTCAAGGGCACCAAGACCACGTCGACCGTCGCGCGACTCTCGCCCCGTGAGCCCCAGCGCTTCGGCACGACCGACTACATCACCTTCAACGACATCCCGAAGATGGAGTTCGTCGAGGAAGGCGCCGACAAGGCCTCCCAGGGCACGTCGTTCGGCTCCGTGACCGCCAAGCCCCACAAGGGCCAGGTCACGCTGCGGTTCAACGAGGAGGTGCAGTGGCTGGACGAGGACTACCAGCTCGGTGTCCTCCGCGAGGTCGCCGACGCCGGCGAGGTCGCGCTCTCCCGCGGCCTGGACCTGGGCCTCGTGCACCGCATCAACCCGCTGAGCGGCACGGTCATCAACGGGTGGGACAACTACGTCACCGCGACCACGAAGCGCGTCATCCGCCAGGCCGGCGTCGACGCGGACGCGGAGGTGCGCGCGGCCGTCGGCCTGCTCGTCAACGACAGCAAGGCCGTGAACGGCTTCGCGATCGACCCGAAGCTCTCGTGGGACCTCGCGGGCCTGCAGGCGCTCTCGGGTGGTCAGCCGACCGGTACGCCCCGGTACCCGGGGCTCGGCTTCGGTACGAACATCACCGACTTCCTCGGGATCCCCGCCGCACAGGGCGACACGGTCTCCGGTCTCCCGGAGGCAGCGGCCGACACTCGCGTCCGCGGCATCGTCGGCGACTTCCAGAACGGCATCCGCTGGGGTGTCCAGCGGGAGCTGCCCGTCGAGATCATCCGGTACGGCGACCCGGATGGCCAGGGTGACCTCAAGCGCAAGAACCAGATCGCCCTGCGTCTCGAGATCGTCTACGGCTGGTACGTCTTCGCCGACCGCTTCGCCGTCATCCAGGAGGCCGCAGCATGACCCAGTTCAAGACGGAGCACGGCGTGCTCCTCGACGTCGACGACGAGCTCGCCGCCCGCATCGGCGGGAAGTGGAAGCCGGTCGAGGGCGCGGTCGAGGTCCCCGAAGGCGACCCGGCCGTGTCGTGGAAGGTGCCGCAGCTCAAGGCGTACGCCGTCGAGCACGACATCGACCTCGGCGACGCCAAGTCGAAGCCCGACATCCTCGCCGCCCTCGGCGTCGAGTCGGAGTGACAGGAAGGGGGCGGTCATGACCGTCGAACTCGCGAAGGTCGCGATCGAACTCGGTCGGGCCGCCCCCGACCCCGACACTGCCCTCGCGGCGCAGTGGCAGCTGTGGATCGACGACGCCGAGATGCTCATCGAGGATCGCGCCGCCGAGCTCAAGAAGCCGATGCCCGACGAGAAGAAGGTCGACTACGTCGTCCGGCAGGCCGTCGTCAAGCACATCCGCAAGCCCGACGACGCCACGCAGGTGACCGTGTCTGTCGACGACGGCTCTTCGTCGAAGACGTACCAGTCTGGCCAGGGCCGCGTCGTCATCCTCGACGAGTGGTGGGCGCAGCTCGGCCTCTTGAAGGCCAGCGGCGGCGCGTACTCCTTCGACTCGGCTCCCGGGTCCGGGTCTGTGCACGTGCCCTGGTGCAACCTCCTCTGGGGCGCCACCTACTGCTCGTGCGGTGCTGACATCGCCGGCACCCCGATCTACGAGAACCGGCCGTGACGGACCTCGGCGCTGACCTTCAAGCCGCGCTGCCCGACCTGCGCGCCGCCGCCGAGTCGAAGATGGTCGACTCCTGCACGATCGTCGAGGTCACGACCTCCGGCGATCCCGACCCCGCGACCTCGCTGCCCGCTGAGACGCGAACCACGATCTACGCCGGCAAGTGCGAGTACCGCGCCGCGGACACGCAGGCCCGCAGCGTCGACTCCGGCGGCCGACAGCTCGTCCAGCAGGGCGCCACGCTCAAGATCCCCGTCGACGCTCCTGGCTCCGCATCGGTGCGAGTCGGTCACGTCGCGACGATCAGCCTCGCCACGAACGATCCGACAGCGAGCCCCGTCGTGGTGACCGTCTCCGGCACTCACCAGCAGACGTACGCGACCGCGCGACGACTCCCCGTGGAGGTGACCAGCAGTGGCTGACGCAGTCACCATCGACACATCCGAGTTCGATCGCGCCATCGCGCAGCTCGCGAGGATCTCCGACGAGGCGCGTCCGCTGGTACGCAAGGCCGTGCAGGTCAACGTCACGAAGGTGAAGGAAGCCTGGCGCGAGAAGCTGCAGGGGACCCCGTCTGCGCCGCGGGTGCCGTACTCGATCACGTACGACACCAAGGAGCTCGCCGGCGGCGTGGAGGCCGAAATCGGTGCGACCAAGGGCACGGGCAACCAGGGCGGTGTCGCGCTCCTGCTCGAGTACGGGGCACCGAACAACCCGTCTGGACTGCCGGCCCACGGCTACGGCCTCGCCTCTCTGCAGGAGAACGTCGAGGACCTCGAGTACGGCGTCGGTGAGGCGATCGACGGGGCAGTGAAGGCGGTCGGTCTGTGAGCGAGTACGACGAGACGGTCGCGCTCCGTGCGCTGATCGAGGAGGTCCCGCAGCTCGAGGGCCGGGTCGGCGTCGGAACCGCGCCGAAGACCGCGGACGGGACCCCGCTCGCCCCGCCGTACGCCGTACTCACCGGGTCGAACGAAGCGGCCGCCACCGACCGGTTCTCGAGCCCGGTCGCATCGCGCCGGCCGTCGTGGATCGTCCACGCAGTCGGCACAACTGAGCTCGGCGCCGTGCAGGTCCTCGAGTGGATCGACGCCCGCCTGCGACCCCGCGGCCGCGGAGTCGTCCCCGTCGTGCCCGGCCGAAACACACAGCCCATCAGCCGTCTCGAGCGTCCGGGCAACGCCGAGGACAACGCCGTGCAGCCCTCGGTCTGGTACGCGATCGCTGTCTACGGCTTCGAGTCGAACCCCGCCCGATCCACCACCTGAGAAGGAGACCCGCTCATGCGAGAGAAGCCCCTCGTCGAGAAGGTCGACGTCGTGATCGGTCAGGACGGCGACGAACGCCTCGTGACCGTCGCGAAGGCGACCGCCGACCGCTGGCCGGACGTGTACCGGCCCGCGGAGACCGCGTCCGGGAAGCCGACCGCGGCCGCCAAGCGTGCCGTCGACGAGACCGAAGTCTCGCCGGTGGACGCGAAGCCGGAGGACGCCAAGCCGCGTCGTTCCCGCGCGAAGAAGTCGCCCGTCAGCAAGGACACCGGCCCGAAGACGCCGGACGAGCTGCCCGCGGCCCCCAACACGTCCTCGGCGCCCGCCGTGGCCGACACCCTCGCCGGTGACTCCGGCGTGACCACGGAAGGAGTCACGTCGTGACTCGCGATCTCATCCTGCCCCCGAGCGTCGACGTCGACGGGAACTTCGCTCTCCTCGCCGCTCCGAAGTCCGCCATCACGACCTGGCCGCCGACCCTGGCGGACGTGAAGGCCGCGACGACGGTCGACATCACCTACTCGCTCACCACGGACGGGTGGACCCACGGCAAGTCGCAGGACACCACCACGGACCCGCGCTTCGCGCTCCGTCAGGTGCTCGGCGGCTTCGGCCCCACCACGCACACGGCCTCGCTGACCTACGTCTACGGCGGCGAGGAGGACGAGGCCGACCCGCTGCTGCAGGAGGGCGAGGAGTACATCCTCTTCGCGCGCTACGCGACGCCGTGGGAGGACGAGCTGACCGCGACGGACAAGTTCGACGTCTTCCACGTCATCGCCGGCACGAAGGTCCGCAACACGGCCTCCGGCAACAAGTTCACGAAGACGCAGGCCCTCGCGCCGCGTCGGAACGTGCTCGAGGACTACACGCTCGCCGCGTAGCACCTCCCACCACGTGCGGGCGGCGGTCCTTTCCGGGAGCCGCCGCCCGCACCTGACCACGCACTCATCCCGGAGCATCCCGGAAGGAACACCATGGGCAACATCGCCAAGGCTCGCGAGGGCTACAAGCCGCCGACAGGCACGGTGCAGGTCGTGCTCGACGTCGAGCTCGCGCGAGAGCGGAATACGCTCCTGCAGCGTCAGGCGCAGGAGGAGCAGACGCTCTCCGATGAGATCGACCGCGTCGCCGCACCGGCTGCCGGCCGCACCGTCCCGCCGAAGCTGAAGAAGCTGCGCGACGAGATGGACGCGCTGCAGGTACGTCACCGCGAGCAGCTCGAGGAGCTCACCGAGCGCGAACGCGAGCACCTGCACAAGCTGCACATGACGAAGCTGTCGGGTGTCGAGTGGAGCGACCTCGCCGACAAGTTCCCGCCGCGCCTGGACGTGCAGTTCGACCTAGACCTCGGCTACAACCACCACGCGGTCGCTCTCGCCGCCGCGCGCCGGTCCACGGTGGACGTCAAGGAGGCGCTGCTCGACGGCGCGAAGCGTGACCCCGAGCAGTCGTACGTCGAGGTGAACGGGATCCCGCACCGCGTCGAGCCCGTCGACGAGGCCGACTGGGACTACATCCTCGAGATCGCGTCCGGTTGGGACGTCTCGAACATCATCAACCTGCAGATCAACCTCAACGTCCTGCAGGCGTCGAACCGGCTGGGGCGCCTGAAAAAAGACTGACCGAGGACCCCACGCTGCGGGCGCTGGTCACGCTGTCGCGAGACACCGGCAGGTCCGTCCGCAAGCTGCAGGGGTGGGAGCCGTCCGCGCGCACGTCGTACGAGTACGACGAGGCGACCGGACGGCTCTCGTCGTCCACGACGACCCTCGAGCCAGAGTTCGGTCCGACCGACCTCGAGTGGCTGCACGCCCTCCACGAGGTCGAGCGCGAGCAGGGCTCCCACGGCTTCCTGATCTCGGAAGCAACTGACCCGGACGCCGACCCGGACCGGCCCGACTCGCACTACCGGTTCCTGGCGGGAACGCCGCAGACGACGCCGGAGGGTGACGTCGTGTTCTCGCCGACGTACGACCTCGCCGAGCGCGTGAAGCAGCACTACATCTCCGACATCCGCGGCGAAGACCGAGACCCCCACGCCGGCCTGATCGTCCCCGTTCACCGGGTCCGAGTCGAGCCGCGTTCGGCTCGGAAGCGACGCCGCAGGACGCCCACTTCACCTCCACCCGAGTGAGGCCCTGAGCGGGGCAGAGAGCAGGTGCCCCGTGGCGTTCGGTTCCGACCGCAGCGTGAAGCTCACCGTCGCGGCGACGATGGACGGGTTCGTCAACGAGCTCGACCGCGGCACCCGCGCCGGTCAGCAGTGGTCTCGGTCGATCGCGGCCAACGCGAAGCAGGCCGCCGTCGCCCTGCACTCGGTCAAGGACGAGGCGAAGGAGGTGGCGGTCCCGCTCCTCGCGATCGGGACCGTCGCCGCCGCCGGCGTCGCCTACGCGGTCAAGTCCTACGCCGACTTCGACGAGAAGATGTCGTCGGTCAAGTCACTGTCGCACGCGACCGCGGAGGAGCAGCAGAAGCTCAAGCAGGCCGCGCTCGAGACCGGCACCGCCATCGGCTACTCGGCCACGCAGGCCGCGGACGCCGAGATCGAGCTCGTCAAGGCCGGCGTCTCGGCGAACGACATCTACGGCGGCGCCCTCGCGGGCTCCCTGAAGCTCGCCGCGGCCGGCCAGATTGACGTCGCCGACGCCACGTCGATCGCCGCGTCCACGCTCACCCAGTTCAACCTCAAGGGCAAGGACGTCACCCACGTCGCCGACCTCCTCGCGGCCGGCGCCGACAAGGCGCTCGGTGGCGTCTCCGACCTCGGCGAGGGCCTGAAGTACATCGGGCCGGTCGCCGCCTCGTCGAACGTCTCGCTCGAGCAGACCGTCGGTTCCCTCGCGCTCCTCGCGCAGAACGGCATCCTCGGCGAGCAGGCCGGCACCAGCCTCCGCGGCATGCTGCTGTCCCTCACCGCGCCGTCCGAGCTCGCGGCGAAGACGATGCAGCGCTACGGCATCGAGGTGTACGACGCGCAGGGCAAGTTCATCGGCTTCAACGGCGTCGCGCAGCAGCTCCACGACCGCCTCGGCACCCTCGACGACGCGCAGCGCGACGCGGCGCTCGGCACGATCTTCGGCAACGCGCAGATCACCGCCGCGACGATCCTGATGAAGGACGGCGCGTCCGCGGTCGACAAGTGGACGGCCGCCGTCAACGAGCAGGGGTTCGCGACCGAGCAGGCGCTCGGCAAGATGAACAACCTCAACGGCGACCTCACCAAGCTGAAGGCGTCCTTCCAGACCGCGGCGATCGTCACCGGCGAGGCCGCGAACGGGCCTCTCCGCGGCGCAGTGCAGGTCGTCACCGACCTCATCGACAGCTACAACCGGGCGCCCGGCGCCGTTCAGGGCGTCGTCCTCGGGGTAGGTGCGCTCACCGCCGCGGTCGCCCTCACCGGCGGAACGGCGCTGATCGCGGTCCCGAAGATCGTCGCGTTCGGCGTGGCGCTGCAGACCCTGTCCCAGTCGCAGATCCCCGGCGTCTCCCGCGCCGCAGGCCTCGGGATCAAGGCCGCTAGCGGACTCGCGAAGGGCTTCGGCGCCGTCTCCAACGTCCTGCTCGGGCCCTTCGGCCTGGCACTCGCCGCGGGCGCGCTGGCGCTGCACACCCTCGACCTCGCAGCCGACTCCGGACGCGTCTCGCAGGAGAAGCTCACCAACGCCATCTCGACGTCGGCGTCCGCGGTGGACCTCCTGGCGATGGCGGGCAAGCGGACGGACCTCTCGAAGCTCGTCGCGGGCGACACCGAGAAGCGCCTGCAGAACCTGAAGGCCGTCATCGGCGAGCTCAAGAACGAGCAGGTCGGCCTGTTCTCCTCCTTCGGGATCAAGGAGGAGTCCAAGGCGGTCACGGACCTCGGCAGTGCGCTCGCGCAGGTCGGGTCCGCGGACGCGCCGGCCGCGGCGCGTGCCTTCAAGTCGCTCAAGGAGCAGCAGCGCCTTACCCGCGCCGAGACGCTGCAGCTGCTTGACCTGATGCCCGACTACAAGGCCGAGCTCACGAATCAGGCGACAGCCCTCGGGATCAGCGCGTCGAAGTCGAACCTCCTGAAGCTCGCCACCGGTGACTACAAGTCGGCGGCGGAGTCGGCGAAGAACCCGACGAAGGAGAACGCCGACGCCCTGCAGCAGATGGACAAGTCTGCCGAGGACGCGGCGAAGGCCATCCAGGACACCTCGAACGCGCTGAAGGGGCTCACGTCCCCGACGCTCGACGCCCGGGAAGCGGAGCGCCAGTTCCAGGCCGCGATCGACGCCGTCACGCAGTCGATCAAGGACAACAAGGAGACGTACAAGGACGCTGGCACCTCCCTCGACATCCACACCGAGGAGGGCCGGAAGAACCAGGCTGCGCTCGACGGGATCGCACAGTCGGCCGAGAACGCGGCGAGCGCGCTCTACACGCAGACGGGGTCGCAGGACAAGGCGACCGCGGCGCTGCAGGCTGGCCGGGACGAGCTCATGAAGGCGCTCGGCCAGTACGGCATCACCGGGGCAGCGGCCCAGGCGTACGCCGACAAGATCATCGGCACGCCGAAGGACTGGGCCACGCTGTTCTCGAACAACGCGGCGGCCGCCGGCGGTCCGGTCGACGGGCTCAACGGCAAGATCCGCGCGATCCCTACCGGCTACAACTCGACGATCAACGTCAACGTCAGCGGGGCGGCGAACGTCGAGGCGACGAAGAACGCGATCGATCGGCTCAAGGCGGCGATCCAGCAGGCGGCAGCCGTCGGAGCGGCGACGCCGATCGTCGCGCACGCCTCCGGCGGGAACGTCGCCTTCGCTGGCGGTGGCGCGGTCTACGGCCCTGGGACGGGCACCAGCGACTCGATCGCTGCACGACTGTCCAACGGCGAGCACATCGTCACCGCGGCGGAGGTACGGGCGCTCGGCGGTCAGGCGGCGATGTACGAGCTGCGCGCTGCGATCCGCAGCAACGCGGCCGGGCAGATGACGAAGCGGCAACTCGTCGAGGCCGTCCGGTCCGTGTCGACATCTGGTGTCCCCGGGTTCGCGAATGGCGGCGCGGTCGTCACCGGCCAGTACGCACCGCCGCCGGCACAGCGGATCGTCGTGCAGGCCGGCGGTGGCGGTGGTGACGTCTTCGCTCCGACGTTCGTGTCCTCCGGCAGTCAGTCGGCGGACCTCGACCGAACGATGTTCGTGTACCGCACCCAGGTGCGAGGGAGGCGGCGCCGATGACCGGCTACTGGTCCCTGCTGTTCCCGGGGGAAGACCCGGTGGAGTTCTCGGACGACTCCGGCATCTTCCTCCGGGACGACCCGGAGCTGCAGGACTACGACATCGCCGACCAGGACGTGAGCCTCGATGGCGTCGACGGCACGCTGTTCGGCGTCGACACGCACGGCGGTGCCACGTTCGCGCTCACCTTCGGTGTCGTCGGGTCGTCGCCTGATGACGCGCGTGACCGGGAAGGCACGCTGAAGCTCCTGTGGCGCGGCGACAGCATCCGGGCGACCCCGGACGCCGTCGCCGAGCTCGTCTCGCCGCGGGGCCGTTCGTCGTTCGGGCGGCCGCGCCGGATCGCCACCTCGGATCGGCGCTACTTCGACTACCCCGCCTCGGCCGACGTCGGAGCCGAGTGGCGAGCGGCGGACCCGGTCTGGTACGGCGCCACCCGGTCCGCCGATGTGGGGCTCGTCGCTTCCCGCAGCGGCGGCATCACGACGCCACTCCGGGTCCCACTCCGCGTCGGGATCGCTTCTGGCAGCCGGTCCGTGCAGTTCGTCGTCGACAGCGAGATCCGCACGTGGCCGACGATCCGCATCAGAGGGCCGATCAAGTCGCCGACGGTCCTCGTCATCGGGCCGGGCGGGTTTCGGTGGCAGGTGTCGTTCCCGTCGCTGAACCTCGCCTACGACGACTGGGTCGATCTGACGACCGTGCCGTGGAACCGCGGCGTCGTCCGGCGCAACAGCGGCGGCAACGTCCCGCTCGGTGCTGCGTCGTCGCGGTTCGACGCCGCGTACCTCGAGGCCGGCACCTACGAGCTCGTCCTGACGGGCGTCTCACTCTCGGGCAGTCCCCGGGCGTTCATCGAGTGGCGCGACGCGCACTCCACCCCCTGAGAGGAACGAACACATGACCTGGTCGAACCCGTGGCTCGTCGGTGGCAATGCTGAGACGAGCGAGCAGACCGCTCGCACCCTCGCCTTCATCGCGTCCGGCGGTGCGGAGGGCATCGCGCAGCCCGCCGACCTGAAGGTGGTCGCCACCCCGGTTCCGAGCTCGCAGCTCGCCGTGTCGATCGGCGGCGCGATCATCCTCAACCGCGGCGCCGACAGCTACGAGCAGTCGTACGTCGGGGTGAACGCCGACCCCGACACGGTCACGATCAACCCGACGAACTCGACAGGGGTGCGCCGGGACCTCGTGGCCGTTCGTGTCGAGGACCCGAACGCGGTAGGTGGGACGCAGTGGGCGGGCAACGGCGCGGACCCGGACGAGGGCCCGTTCCTGTTCACGCGGGTCATCGAGAACGTCCCCGCGGGCACCACTCGCCTGCAGGACGTCCCGGGCCACGGCAACGACGTCGGCTTCGCGCTGGCACTCGTCACCATCCCGGCGAACACGGCGACCATCACGAGCGCGATGCTGACCGATCTGCGGCAAATCGCCCGGCCGCGCGAGACGCGCGTCGTGGCCCGCGACCTCGGCCAGTCGGTCAGCACGCTGACGCAGACCGCGGACCGGGTGTTCCCGGCGTTCCAGCCGTCGTTCGTCGTGCCGGACTGGGCCACCCACGTCGAGATCGAGGTGACGGTGTCGCAGATTTCCGCTGCGTCGAACTCGAACGGCTACGCAGCGCTGCAGCTCCGTGAGTCGGACGGGCAAACGATCATCCTCCCGGGCGACACGATGGCGTACAACGCGGACGCGTCCGGCGGCGGGAACACCCGGTTCGTGCACCTGTCGTCGACCTACGGCGACGTCCGCTCGTACCGCGGGCGCACCATTCGGCCGTCGAACGTCATGCGGAAGGCCTCGGCCGCCGCGGGCGACCTGTCCTACGACCAGTACGCGCAGATCAAGTTCGTGGCGACGTTCTACGAGCGGATCGTCTGATGGGTGACCGGTGGTTCCTCAAGCGGGCACTGACCGGCGCGACCCTGACGAACGACGCTCCGCTGAAGATCATCGAGGCGCCCACTCGCGGCCTCAACGGCGCCGGGTCGATGCGGTTCACCCTGACGGGCTCGATCGCCGCCCGGCCGTCCGACGTCGACGGTCTGCCGCTCATCCAGGAGTGGAACACGCGCGTGTACCGCGTCACCGACGAGGGGCAGGTGACGTGGGGCGGCATCGTCATCAGCTCCGACGACAGCGCGACCGAGTGGATCGTCGAGGCCGCGACCGACTCGACGATCCTGTTCGGCACCGCGTACCTCGGGCCCGTGCAGCGCCTCGCCCAGGTCGACCCCGCCGACATCGTCCGGCTGATCTTCCACCACGTGCAGGGACAGCCCGGCGGCGACCTCGGCATCCAGATCGTCGGCTCCACCGGGCTGAAGGTCGGCAGCGCCTCCTCGCGGGATGCGCTCGAGTACGAGCGCGCCTACAACGACGCCGTGAAGACCTACAAGGCCGCCGTCGCTGAGCGGAAGCGGCTGGCCGCGATCGTCGCCGACTCCCGCAAGACCTACAGCGGCTACGTGAAGCAGGGCGTCGCGGCGAACGCGGAGCTGTCTGCGGCGAAGAAGGTCAAGCCGAAGGCGACCGCCCGAATCGCCGCAGCGCAGGCCGAGGTGAACCGGATCGCGGCGCTGAAGTCGCAGCAGAACGGCTACATCAAGGACCACCAGGCGGACGTCAACGCGCAGCAGAAGGTTGTCGCGCAGGCGTCGTCCGAGAAGAAGCTCGCGTACGAGCGCAAGGTGAAGGCGAACGACCGTGCCCGCGAAGACGGCGGCGCGTATGAGCTGCTCTGGTGGGAGGCGCCCGACTGCGGCGAACTGGTCCAGGACCTCGCCGACGACGGCCCGTTCGACTACGTCGACGAGTGGGCGATGTCGGGCGACACGATCACGTCGACGTTCCACATCTACTACCCGCGCGCCGGTCGGAAGCGCGACGACGTGGTTTTCGAGCAGGGTCGGAACGTCGTCGACGTCATCGAGGCGACCGTCCCCGGCGATGACTACGCGTCCGAGGTCGTCGGGATCGGCGCCGGCGAGGGGTCCGGCTCGGTCCGACGTTCCACGTCGACGCGGACCGGCCGGATCCGCCGAGTGGCAGTCGTCACGGACAAGACCGTGAAGACGGGCGCGCAGATGGACCGGATCATCAACCGCGAGCTCGTCGTCCGGCAGCGCGTGCTCGAGGTACAGAAGCTCCGCGTGAAGCGCACGGCCGGCACCTCGTGGGACCTCGGAGACGACGTCCACGTGAAGGTGACACTCCGTGGCCACGGCCCAATCGACCTCCTCCACCGCATCGTCGAGGAGCAGCCAGACGCCACAGACCCGCGGTTCGTCGACCTGACGCTGCGCCGATCGGACTCATTCCAGTACGGAGGTTGACGGTGGCGAACGACGAGGAGCTCGGCGCGAAGGTCGCGGAACTCGAGCGGATCGTCCGACGTCTCGTGTCGGGCGATCAGCTCGGGTCGTCGACGTTCGGCGGGACGGACGAGGACGACGTCGAGTCGGTTCCGCTCAACGTGACCGACGCCCTGGCGGACGCGAACGACGCCTCGACGGCGATCCCGCTGCTGCAGGACGACATCGACGAGCACGGCGAGGCCGTGTCGGACCTCGCGGACCAGATCGACGCGACGATGGACGAGCTCGACGCCCGCCTCGAGCTCGCGGACACGAACCTCGCGGTCGCCCGGGAGGAGATCGAGGAAGCACAAGCCGCGATCAACACCGCCTTCGGGACCCGTGTCGACGGACTCTCCGACGACGTCGACACCGCAATCAGCGCCGCCGGCTCTGCGAAGACCGAAGCCGAGGCCGCCACCGACGCCGCACAAGCGGCCGCCGGGCTTGCAGGGTCGCTCGGGCAGACGTTCATCCAGGTCTCGAAGCCGACAGGTTCGAGGGCGGACCCAAAGAACCTGTGGATCAACATCAGCCCGGACAGCAACGGGGTTCCGAAGAACCAGCCGAACCGGTACGACTCGTCCATCCCGGACTGGGTGCCGATCACCGACGCCCAGGCCGTCGCCGCGGCGCAGACCGCCGCGACCGCGGTCGCCGCCGCGCAGGCAGCGAAGGACATCGCCGACCAGGCCAACACGGCCGCCGGTGTCGCGAAGACCGCCGCCGACAACGCGAACACCGCCGCGCTGCAGGCAGCCGGCATCGCGAACGGCAAGGGCAAGGTCATCTCGCAGGTGTCCAAGCCGACCGGCGCGAACGCGGCCGCGGGGAACCTCTGGATCCGCACGACCGACAACACCCCCTGGGTCTACGACACGACGATCCCGGACTGGGTGCAGGTCACCGACCAGAACGCCACGAACGCTGCCGCGGCCGCCGTGCAGGCGCAGCAGGCCGCCACCGCGGCCGCGAACGCCGCGTCTGCCGCGCAGGCGACGGCGGACAGCAAGCCCCTGATCCTGTTCTCGTCGACGTCGGGCCCGTCCGGAACCGCGCCGACCGGGTCGACGTGGTTCCTCTGGGACTCTGCGAAGAACATCGCCGGGCAGTGGCTGCAGTCCGGGACGCTCGCGAACCCTGTCTGGACCCCGCAGCAGATCACCTCGCAGGTCATCGCGAACCTCGACCTCGGCAAGCTCACCGCAGGCTCGGCAGCGATTGCCACGCTCGTCGCGCAGAAGATCGCCGCGTCGACGGCGAACTTCCAGACCGCGAACGTGTCGAACCTGTTCGTCACGTCCGGCGCGACGATGTCGCAGGCGGTCATCGACTTCCTGTTCGCGAACGTCGTGCAGGCGAAGAAGATCACCGCCGGGATGATCGACGTCGACAGCCTGAACGGCATCACCCTCACCGGCACGATCGTGCAGACCTCGGCGACCGGCAAGCGGACCGTGCTCGGCGACAACGTCATCACGTTCTTCGGGTCCGACGGCACCACCGCGGTGAAGGCCGGCGTCATCGAGGGACTGCCCAACGGCGCATCGGGCGGCATGGTGCACATCGGGCCCGCGCAGGGCGGCGGCGACGGCATCTACATCGGCACCAGGTCGCTGCCGTTCGCCGGGTCCGTCGGCTGCTATGCCGACAACGCGTGGATCCCGGCCCTGTACGTCAGCAGCGTCTACAGCGCCGGCACCGGCAAGGAGCTCGTCGGCGACACGCAGTGGCAGAACCTCAACGTCACCGCCGGCAACAACGACACCACGAACCCAGTGCAGTACCGCCGCCTCAACGGTCAGGTAGTCCTGCAGGGCCTCATCACGCCGACCGTCGTCGGTCAGACCATCGGCCAGCTGCCCGCTGGCTTCCGGCCTGGCGTCGCCCGGCAGATGTGGCTCGACCGGAACGGCGCAACGCAGTGGGTCGTCCGCGTCCAGGCAGGCGGCAACATCGCGCTCCTCGGACCGTCCGGCGGCTCGGGCGCGATCAACATGGGCGGCTTCACGCCCTTCCCCGCAGACAACTAGGAGTCACCATGACCGAGGAAGCGCTCCCCGAAGTCGCACCAGACGTCGAGCCGGCACTGCAGGTGTACCCGGACAGCACCGTTGGCGTCCTGCTCCGACAGCGCGACGACCTGCAGCGAGCGATCGACGCCGACCGCGTCACCGTCGGCATCATCGCCGCGCGCATCGACGAGGCCGCGGCCCGGGTGGCGCAGCTCGAGCAGTCGATAGACGTGCTCGGCGGCGCACCCGCGTAGCGAGCTCAACCCACCACCAGGCCGTCCTACGGGGCGGCCTTCGCTGTCCTAGGAGAGGCTGCCCATGCAGTGGAAGTTCAGCAACATCTACAGCGTCGGCCCGTCGTCGTACGGCGACCGGCGCGGCATCGAGCAGTTCGTCACGAACGCCCGCGTCGCGCTGCAGGTGTTGACCGTCATCATCCTGTTCAACGCCTACCTGAGGCAGAACGGCCGGTCCGGGTCCCTGTCGGTCAACGAGGCGAAGCGCACACGGAAGCGCCAGGACTACCTCTGGTCGATCCGGTTCATCCTCGGCGTCGTCGTCGCCCGGCCGTACACGTCGCCGCACGACGAGGTGGAGCACGGCAACGCGATCGACTTCGGCATCACGATGCCGGACGGCTCGAATCGTGCGCTCTCACCCGACGAGTTCACCGTGCTCCACGCGCTCGTCGCAGCGCACGGCGGCATCTGGACGGGGGTCAACTTCGGCGAGCAGTGGCACCACGAGATGGGCACGGCTGCCGAGCGCGAGCTGCCGTTCCCCGACGCTCGCCAGCGACTCGCGGCGAAGCCGACCACCTCCACCCCGCCGGCGGCACCTGCACCGGCCCCGAAGCCCCCAACACCGAAGGTCGAGAACGACATGCTCTACGTCACGTCGAAGAAGTCCAAGCAGCGGTACGTGATCGGTGAGCTCACCCTCACCACGCCGTCCGACACCAACGCCATCGCATACTCGCACGCGATCCCCGGCGACGACAACCTCTTCCAGGAGCTCGAGTCCAAGCAGGTCGCCGGCCTCATCCAGGACTGCCGCGAACGGCGCGACTCCCTCGGCGTCGCGATCTCCGCGAAGTTCGAGGCGGCCGTCACCAAGGCGCTCGCGACGGAGGACCGCGCATGACCGGCGAGCACGAGGCGTCCACGCCGAAGAAGTTCGACGTCGAGGCCATCTGGCACAAGGGGCAGCGGGTGCTCCGCACGAGCCTCACGACCGCGCTGACGGTCCTGCCGCTGATCCCGCAGGTCGTGCAGATCGTGCAGGGCCAGTGGCCCTCGGCGACCGGCCTGACCGCGGTCGCCGTGCAGGCCGTCGCGATCAACGCGGCGCTGACGGCGATCATCGCGCTCCCGACCGTGAACCGATGGCTCACACCCCTCGGGCTCGGCTCGGTCCCGCGGAAGGCCGCGAAGGAGGCCGCCGCCGCGAAGTCGCAGGAACTGCAGCCGGCGCTGTTCGCGCCGTCGACGACCGACTACCGGAACGACCAGGGCAGTCCCGGATCGGAGGACTGATGGTCACCACCGACCCGAAGCTCAACCAGCGGCGCCTCTGGTGGGAGCGGCTGCTCTGGATCATCGACATGGCCGCCTACGGTGTGATCGGCCTGTCCGGGGCGCTCGCACTCGTGCACGTGTCCGACTACGTCCTCGACACCCTCCTCGGCCAGCGGTGGATCATCAGCCTCTTCGCGTGGCTGATGGTCGCCGCCTGGCTCGGCCTTGCAGGCCGAGCGTCCCGCGTCTGGGCGGTCGAGTACATCGGCAACGTCGCGTCGGGCTGGGGGGCGTTCGTCTACGCCGTGGTGCTCTCCTCCGGAGCGCTCTCCGGAACGGCATCATTCGCCGCATTCGGCGTGGCCGTCGTGGCGATGCTCGCCATGGTGCGCCGGTACGCGGAGCTGCGGATCTTCACGTCCGAGCCGGGGGTGAAGACGAGGGGGTGGCTGCGTGACGTCCTCGACCGGCGCACGAAGAACGTCGTGCCGCGGAAGCACTACTGAGGGGGGACGGCATGAACTGGGACATCGTCCCCAGCCTCGCGGCCGTCGGCGGCGGCGCCGGTGTGCTCGCGCTCGCGCAGGCGATCGTCACGGTCGTCCGGCTCGTCCGGCAGGGCGTCTCCGTGCGTGAGGGCAAGCGTCGAGTCGACATCGTGCAGCAGCGCGACGAGGCACTCGCCGCGGCCATTCGGGAGCGCGACCGCGCCGACGAGCAACAGCGCCGAGCCGACGTCGAGCAGGCTCGAGCCGACTGGGCGGAGACCAATCGGCAGATCGCCGTCGAGAACGAGCAGCGTGCGCGTGAGCATGCCGCGGACCTTCGAGTCCGGCTGATCGAGGCAGGGCAAGCACGCGAAGACCTGCCTGACTGGCCTGACATGGACCGCACGATCCCTCGTGCCGAGTTCGACCGGATGCGGCGGCAGCAGGCCACATGAACGAAAGACCCCCTCGAGGCTCCTTGCGGAGTCTCGAGGGGGTCTTTCGTCGTTCCTACCTAGGCGCTCCGCTTCACACGGAAGTCCTCCGGGCGGAGACCGCCCGGCATTGATCCACTGGGCGAGCCATCACTGCGCACTCGATACCGTCGTGCGACGCCGCATGCCGCCGCGAACTCGTGCACGTTGAAGTTGGGGTCGATGGACGCGAGCTGCTGAGCTACGACCCACATGACGTTGACCACGACGGTCTCGGTCTCTTCCGGAGACAGTTGCTTGGCGCTGCGCTTCGCGCCGTCGGTCGCTCGGTTGTGGCCTGCTCGATCGGCGCGGAACGGCGCATCTGACCAATCGTGTGCCGCGATCTCCGCGGCGAAGTCCTGCGCAACTTGGCTGAGCATGGGTCCTCCTCAGGACGCTCGGTGGTCCCTGCCGATCAGGGGCCGTGATGTAGACCGTAGCCGCGAGCGCCGACACTCCGAGCTGTGCTCAGCCGAGGGTGAGCGCGATCCCGTCCTTCAGCTGCGCGGCGGTGAACGTCTGCTCGCCGCGGTTCGTGTTGCCGACGTGGACGGAGTAGAACTTCGACGTCGGCGGGATGTCGTCGACGGAGATCGCGAACTCGCAGACTGACTGGTAGAACGCGTCTCCAGAGGGCCCGTTCTGAAGCCCGTTCGGGCTGAGCTGTCCAACCGCGATCGTCTCGCCGGCTGCGTTCGCGACGGTCACCTGCGCTCCGCTCTCGATGTCGGAGTAGCCCGCCTGCGGGACGCACGGGTTCCCGATCGTGGGGTTCCCGTCCTGCAGCGGGAGGGACGCGCTGATGTCCATCGGGACGGTGATCGTCCCGGAGGCACTGAATGGCTCCGGCGTGGGCGTGGGCGTGGCGCCGACCTGACCGTCGACCGCGCACCCGCCCAGCGCGAAGATGAGCACCGGGATCGCCAACGCAGCAGATTTCACGTCGCCGAGCGTATCCAGCGGCTCGTTGGATGAGTAGCCCTCATCCACGGGGCGCAGGCGCCACGTCGTCGCACGTTGCTCCTGCATGACAGCCCCCGCGCCCGGGCTTCGCACCGGGAACGGGGGCCATCGTGGTGAAGTCGGATCAGGGAAGCTCTTCGGCGTGCGCGAAGAGCCACATGGCGATGCTCGACACATCGTGCTCTCCTCGACCGACGGCCTTCGAGAACTCTGCTGCTTCGGTCTGCGCAACCACCAGGCGGAAGCCGTTCGCTCGAAGGAAAGCTGCAGTTGAGAACCAGGCCGTTCGCTTGTTCCCGTCGCCAAAGGCCTGGGCGCGATCAATCGCATGCAGGAGCGAGGCGGCCTGCGTCCACAAGGTTGCGTGAACGAGGTGCCCGCCGAAGCCTGACATCGGCCTCGCAACCGCACTCTCGAGCTTTCCTCGGTCGTTCAGAGCAGCTGAACTCTCACGATCGTGGTACCGGATGACCTGTGCGACCGTGAGGAAGACAGTCAAGCGTTCGCGAGAAGAGACAGAGTCTCTTCCCACTCGGCACTCACGACGTCGCCGATCGCATCCGCACTGTCGTCCGTTAGCACGAACAGACTTGTTTGACGAGTCGGACCATCCGGGTCACAGATGGCACGCTGCGTGTAGAAACTGCGCAGCGTGCCGTCGTTGAGGTGTGCTTGCGACGGCGCGGTGGGTGCGAGACTGCCGCGAGCTTCTAGCCACGGGGTGTGCTCGTGCGTCAGATCGATCAAGTCCTGGTGACCCAGCTGCCCGTAGTAGGCAAGCACTGAATCGATGATCTCGCGCTGCGCAAGTGGAAGAGAGCCGTCATACGCCGGAAGCTCATAGTGCTTCTGCATCCTGAAGAGCTCACGAACTACCGGTCCATCTGGCCACGCCTCGAACTGGTTGGGGAAGATCTTCTTCCCGGTCCATGCAAGGGACCAGGCCTGGGCGAAGTAGACGAGCTTCTGAAGCTTCTTGGTGTCGTAACGAGGAAGCTTGAGCGTCTCCTCGATGTAGCTCGCAACGGTCAGCACATCAGTCATCTCGACACCTCCCAGTCCAGGTTGTGCACCGGGTAGTCCACAACTTATCCCCAACTCGAGGGGCAGTTATCCACAGTGCTACTGGACATCATACGGAACAAGCGTCGGCGAATCACTCATGTAACCGACATACCTGACGAGGTCCCGTTGGAGATCGACGCAGCGTCAGGTCACCCACGGTGCGATCCGACGGTGCGTGACCTGCCGCCGCTCCACCCACACGTGATGCGTCCTGCCGAGGTACTGCAACTGCACATAGACGGCGAGCGGCGAAGCCTTGAACGCGAACCCGACACACTTCTCGACGCCATGCCCCTCGACGTCGATGCGGACCCACACGGGAGGGTGCGGGTCGAGCTCCTGGGCGTCCGGGTCCGGCGCCATCTCGACGATGTGCGGCATCCGCGGATCCGGATGATGGGGCGGCGACCAGCGAGACTCGGGCATGCGGGGAGCGTGGCACCGACGACCGACACGACTACCCCACAGGGTTGATTCGGTCCAAATCAACCCTGCTCGGTTGGTTCCTCCTCGAGGCACCTCGCGCAGACACGTGGGCCGTCGACGCCGACCCCTGCGTGCACCCAGATGTGAGTGGAGCACGCGGCGACCGGGCGCGCATCCTCTGGGTGTCCTGGGTAGCCGTCCTCGACGACGCGCAGCTCGACCGGCCACGTGGCGTCAGCTGCCAGGCCGAGCTCGCAGGGCTCGCACCAGATGAAGTCCACCGCGACGAACGAACCGCTCGGCTGACGCTGCCACGCCTGTTCGATCGGACGCCCGCAGGACGCGCAGAACCGATTCGCGAACGGGGCGAATCGGGCGGTCATCGCCACAACGGTAGTCGCGCCCGCTGACATCGTCCCGGCGTGCACGGTAACTCACCGCTTTCATCGAAAACCGTGCCCGCGGAGCCACGCGGGATGCGCCGGGCGGGACCGTTCCAAATGGAACGCGATCGGGGATATTGCTAAGTGGCAAATCACTCATGATCGGTCAGCCCGTGAACGGGGGTTGCGGGTTCGAGTCCCGCTGCCGGCCCTCTGCACCGACGATGCTGGCCGCGCGTGATCGCCGGGAAGACGGAGGCCCGGGCGAGTGATCGCCCGGGCCTCCGGCGTACGTGGAACACGGATCAGGGGGTGTTCCTCATCGCTCGACACGGTAACCAGCCGGTCGTGAGAAGAGGATGACACCGCACCGAAACGGAAGTCCACACTCGCGTGCCGATTGCGCGGCTTTCCGCATGGACGTCGCAGCGGGCGGTCAGCGGCCTCCCGTGATCTTCCGTTCGCGCTGCGCCACACCTGCGGTTCCGTACGGGTAGTCGTCGATCCGGGGAGCGCTGGCATCGGTCAGCCTGCGGAGTTCGGACTCGTCGAGGACGAGGTCGGCGGCACCGAGGTTGTCCTCGAGCTGCGAGACCGTCCGGGCGCCGAGGATGACGCTCGTGACGGCGGGCTGGGCGAGCAGCCAGGCGAGGGCGACCTGGGACTTCGAGGCGCCGTGCGCGTCGGCGACAGCGGCCACGGCGTCGAGGACGGCCCACGTGCGCTCGTCCCCGTTGCGGGCCTCCCAGGCCTCCATGCCGCGCTGCGGGTTCTCGCCGAGGCGGGTCGCGCCGGTGGGTGCCTCGTCGCGCTGGTACTTCCCGGACAGCCATCCGCCGGCGAGGGGCGACCACGGCAGCAGGCCGATGCCGGCGTCGAGGCAGGCGGGGACGACCTCGTGCTCGATGTCGCGGACGAGGAGGTTGTACTGCGGCTGGAGCGTCACGGGCGGCGCCCATCCGTGGCCGCGGGCCTCGTACACGGCCTTGGTGATCTGGTAGCCGAGGTAGTTCGAGAACCCGTACGACCCGATCTTGCCGGCGGACACGGCGTCGTCGAGGAAGCGCAGGGTCTCCTCGATCGGGGTGAGGGCGTCCCACGCGTGCATCTGGTACAGGTCGATCGTCTCGACGCCGAGCCGGTCGAGCGAGGCGTCGAGCGCCCGCGCGAGGTGGCGGCGGGAGAGCCCGACGTCGTTCGGCCCGTCGCCCTGGGGGAAGCGGCCCTTGGTCGCGAGGACGACCTGCTGCGCCTCGGTGGGGTGCGCCGTGAGCCAGCGCCCGATGATGCGCTCGGACTCGTTGCCCGAGTACACGTCGGCGGTGTCGACGAGCGTGCCGCCGGCCGCGACGAACGTGTCGAGCATCTGGTGGGAGGTGGGTTCGTCGGCTTCGCTGCCGAACGTCATGGTGCCGAGGGTCAGCGTCGACACCGATGTCCCGCTGTTGCCGAGGAGTCTGTAGTCCATGGCCGGGACGCTACGCCCGGAGCGCGTGGACCGAGGGGATCCACGAGTACCTGTCAGCGGCCCTCGGACAGGAACGCGATCGCCGCCTGCCGGAAGTCCCGCGACGTCGGGGCGTTGAAGTGGTTGCGCCCCGGGATCTCGAAGAACCGCGCGTCCGGTGCTGCCGCAGCGAGCCGCACCGCGCTGTCCTTGATGCCGTCCTCGCTGCCCGCCGCCATGAGCAGCGGCTGCGACGGGGCGTTCGCCGGCGTCGGCTCGATGCTGTCCCGCATCCCCTCGACCATCGCGACGAGGGCCCGGAGGTCGTTCCCCTCGACGCCCGACGCCATCGTGAGGTACCCGTTCGTCACGCGGTCCTCGATCGGGGTGCCGTCCGCGAGGAACGCCCTCGCCTGGTCGACCGCGACGCGACGCATCGGGTCGGCGTCCGGGATGCCGCCGAACACGGCCCGGGAGACCCGGTCGGGCAGCCGCTCGGCGGTGTGCCAGCCGACGCGTGCCCCGAGCGAGTAGCCGAGGTAGGCGACGTCGTCGAGCAGGTAGGTGTCGATGACACTGACGACGTCCGCGACGAGGAGCTCCATCGAGTACGCGTCGGGGTCGTGCGGCTTCGCGGACGCGCCGTGCCCGCGCTGGTCGAGCGCGACGACGCGGTACCCGGCGCGGAGCAGGTCGCGGGTCCAGCCCGACGCGTGCCAGTTGAGCAGGGCGCCGGACGCGAACCCGTGCACCGCGACGACGACCGGAGCGTCCGGGTCCCCGAAGTCGTACGTGGCGATCGGGAGGCCGTCCGGGGACATCACTGCACGGGGACGGGGCGCTTCGGGGACGAGTGACATGGCGACCCCAGGCTAGCGGGGCACTGTGGTCGCCATGGACGGCTACGGAGCGGACCAGATCCGGGCGGCGGAGCGGCCGCACCTCGACGCGGGCGAACCCCTCATGCAGCGCGCGGCCGACGGGCTCGCCCGGGTCGTCGCGGACCTCCTCGACGACCCCGCCGTGCGACCGGGTGACGGACCGGGTTCGGTCCTGCTGCTGGTCGGGAGCGGCGACAACGGCGGTGACGCGCTGTTCGCGGGTGCGCGGCTGGCGTCGGCCGGGAGGCGCGTGGCGGTGCTGCGCGTCGGCTCACGCGTCCACGAGGCGGGCCTGGCAGCGGCGCTGGACGCCGGGGCGCGCCTCCTGGCGGGTCCCGGTGACAGCGGATCCACCGGGACGGACGCGGGTGCTGCGGACATCCTGCGCGCCGCGGTGCCGGACGAGGGCGGCCGCCTCGCGGCGGTCGCCGCGGAGGCGGCGCTCGACGCCGACCTCGTGCTCGACGGGATCCTGGGCATCGGGGCGTCCGGTCCCCTGCGCTCCCCCGCCCGGGAGGTCGTGGACGCGCTGCGGGAACTCGCCCGCGACCAGCGGGCCCCGTTCGTCGTGGCTGTCGACGTGCCGAGCGGCATCGACGTCGACACGGGCGGTGTCGCGGACGAGCACGTGCTGCACGCCGACGTGACCGTCACCTTCGGCGGGGTCAAGGCAGGGCTGTTGGTCGGCCCCGCGGCGACCCTCGCCGGCCGGATCGAGCTCGTCGACGTCGGGATCGCCGCGGACCTCGCGGGCGTGGAGCCACTGGTCCGTACCTGACCCGGACGGTCAGGAGGCGCCGGCGTCCACTCCGTGCACCACGTCGGGGCGCGCCTCGAGCCAGGTGTCGACGAAGTGCCGGTAGTTCGCCGCGATGAGCCGCTCGGCCGCCTCGTGGTCGAGCCCCTGCTGCACGACGTCGTCGAGCGCGTCCTGCCAGTTGCTCCGGCCGATGGCGAAGCCGACGAAGCCGTCGACCGGCGCCGCGACCCGGAGCCAGTGGTCGAGCTGCTCCTCGGGGGCGTCCCGTCCGAGCACGATGCACTGCACGCCGTCGCGCCCACCGGCCCGGACCGCGGCGACGACGCGCTCGGCGTCCTCGGAGCGGTCGAGACCCTCGAGCTTCCACACGTCCGGCTCGACGCCGTGCTCCTGCAGGTACCCGACGACCTCGACGACGAGCCCGGGGCGAACGTCGCGGTCGTAGTCGTCCGCGGCTGCCTGCTGTTCGTCGGTGCCCGGCACGAGCAGCTCGACCAGGAACGCCCGACCGGCCCCGTGCAGGGTGCGGGAGACCTCGGCGAGACGCTCCGCCTGCGCCGCACGGTCGTCGGCGTCGAACGCGGGGTTGTCCCGGACGAGGACCTTCACGAAGTCGGGGTCGAACGCGTCGACGTGCGCGGTCCAGTCGTCGCCGTACTCGAGCTCGAACCAGTCGCGGCCGGAGCGCTCGATCGGCATGGCGAGCTGGAGCCCTGCCTCCCGGACGAGCCGGGCGACGTCGGCGCCGTACCGCTCGTCCACGAGGACGCCGGTCCGGTCCCGTGACGCCCCGGCGGCGAGGGCGCCGAGGAGACCGCGGTAGACGAGCTGCTTGCCGGCCCGGACGCGTTCGGCGTCGGCCTCGTCGGCGGGCTCGCCGGAATCGTCGCCGTAGGTGTGCTCCAGGAGCGAGGACCGCTGGTCCATCGCGAGGAGGAAGAGGGGGTGCTGTTCGTCGAGGTCGGCCATGCCGCCATGCTGCTCGCGACCCCTCGATGCCCGCTCAGTGGGCGCACCCCGCCCGGTGTGAGCACCGCGCTGCCGCCGTCCGTACATTCGGGGCATGACGTTCAACGACGACTCGCAGCTGTCCGGCGGCAGGGTCAAGCGGCGCGGGCGCACGGCCGCGGTGGGTGGCGGGGCGCTCGGTGTCGGCGCGATCGTGGTGTTCCTGATCGCGCAGTTCACCGGGGTGGACCTGTCCGGGGTGCTCGGCGGCGGCAGCGGCGTCACGACGATCCAGCAGGGCGGCGACACCGTGGACGCCGCGCCCGAGTGCCGGACCGGCCGGGACGCGAACGCCTCGGTGGAGTGCCGGATGGAGGGGGCCGCCGAGTCGCTCGACGCGTACTGGTCGGCGGAGGCGCCGAAGCTCGGGGCCTCGTACACGAGGCCGGACTTCTACCTCTTCCAGGACTCGACCGACACGGGCTGCGGGACGGCGTCGTCCGCGACCGGGCCGTTCTACTGCCCGCCGGACCGCGCGCTGTACGTCGACACGTCGTTCTACGACGAGCTCCAGTCGCGGTACGGGTCGTCGGGCGGACCGCTCGCGCAGATGTACGTCGTCGCGCACGAGTGGGGCCACCACGTGCAGCAGCTGCAGGGCACGTTCGCCGACACGGACCGGTCGGGCACCGGCGCGACCTCGGGCAGTGTCCGCGTCGAGCTCCAAGCCGACTGCTACGCGGGCGCTTGGGTCGGCGATGCTGCGAACACCGAGGACGCGAACGGGCAGACCTTCTTCGAGCCGATCACCCGGTCACAGATCGACGACGCGCTGTCCGCGGCGAGCGCCGTGGGCGACGACAGCATCCAGCGGCGGGCGACCGGCTCGGTGGACCCCGACTCGTTCACGCACGGGTCGAGCGAGCAGCGCCAGCGGTGGTTCCTCCGCGGCTACCAGCAGGGCGCGACGTCGTGCGACACCCTCAGCGTGCCCGGCTCGGCCCTCTGACCGTGTCCGGCTGGGCCCGCTGAGCCCGGCGGTCAGTCGGAGCTGGCGCTGGCCGACGGGGTCGGCGTCGGCGTCGGCGTCGGGGTCGGCGTCGTGGTGGCGTCGGTCGACCCGGCCGCGCTGAGCACGAACGTCCGGAAGTCGTCGTTCGTGATCGGGTCGGTGAGCTGGTACTGCTGCCCGTTCACGAGCACGAGCGGCGTGCCCGGGAAGCTCGTCAGGTCGGTCCCCGGGATCTTCCCGTCGGAGACGTCGTTCGTGCGCTCGGTCACCCAGCGCGCGTAGGTCTGGTCGCGGATGCAGTCGGCGATCGCCCGCTGGTCGCGCACGCCGTCGACGCTGCGGACGACGCTCACGAGGTCGGCGTCGCTGAGGCCCGCGGTGCCCTCCTCGGGCTGCTCGGCGAACAGGGCGGTGTTGAACGCGAAGAACTGGTCCGGCGAACGGTCCGCGACGCACGCGGCTGCGTTCGCGGCCCGGAGCGAGTACTTCGTGCCCTGCGAGCGGTTCGCCAGGATCGCCACCGGGTGGATGTCGACCGTGGCGGCACCGGAGTCGACGAGGCCCTGGATGTACTCGCCGTTCGCCTTCTCGAACTGCCCGCACGTCGGGCAGAGGTAGTCGATGTAGGTCGTGATGTGCACCGTGCCGGAGCCGTCCGACGACGATGCGGACGGGGTGGCGCCGGTGGTCTGCGCCTTCAGGCCCTGCCCGATCGTGATGCCGCCCTGCGACATGTTCGATGGCCCGGGGCCTGCCGGCCGTGCCGAGTCGACGAGGACGAGCGTGACGATGGTGGCCGCTGCGAGGAGCACGACGCCGATGCCGATCTGGATGCCGAGCCTCGTCCCGCGCTGCCGACGCTTCTGCCGGGTGCGGTGCCGCTGCGCGCGCTGCCGGGCAGCCTCGCGGCGGTGGTTCCGACCGGCGGCTGCCCGCGCGGCACGATCAGCGGCTGCACGCTCGGGGCGGGCGTCACCCTCGGGGCGGTTGGTCATCGGTGTGGAGTCCTCCTGATCGGGTGTCCGCACGCTCCGCGCCCCCACTCGGCGGACGGACCCGGCGATTGTAGTGGGCTGCTCTGGGAACCACCCAACCAGCCGGGAACCACTGGCGCTCCACGGGGAAGTCGTGTTGTATGAGCACCGATGGTCGACGGCGACCATCCGGGGCCCCCACGGGCAACCGCTTCACTACGGATCGTCCGGCACGTACCTGCCGGTGAAGGAAGGATCGAACGCTCATGGCGTCCGTCACCTACGACAAGGCAACCCGTCTCTACCCCGGAGGCACCCGCCCCGCGGTCGACTCCCTCGACCTGGACGTCGCCGACGGCGAGTTCCTCGTCCTCGTCGGCCCGTCGGGCTGTGGCAAGTCGACCTCGCTCCGCATGCTCGCGGGGCTCGAGGAGGTCAACTCCGGCGCGATCCGCATCGGCGAGCGCGACGTCACCGACGTCCCGCCGAAGGACCGCGACATCGCGATGGTCTTCCAGAACTACGCGCTGTACCCGCACATGACCGTCGCCGAGAACATGGGCTTCGCGCTCAAGATCGCCGGTGTCGGCAAGGAAGAGCGCGCCACCCGCGTGCAGGAGGCTGCGAAGCTCCTCGACCTCGAGCAGTACCTCGGCCGCAAGCCGAAGGCGCTCTCCGGTGGTCAGCGTCAGCGCGTCGCGATGGGCCGCGCGATCGTCCGTCAGCCGCAGGTGTTCCTCATGGACGAGCCGCTGTCGAACCTCGACGCCAAGCTCCGCGTCCAGACCCGCACCCAGATCGCCTCGCTGCAGCGCCGCCTCGGTGTCACCACGGTCTACGTCACGCACGACCAGACCGAGGCCCTCACCATGGGTGACCGCATCGCGGTGCTCAAGGACGGCATCCTCCAGCAGGTCGGCTCCCCGCGCGACCTCTACGAGAAGCCGAACAACGTGTTCGTCGCCGGCTTCATCGGCTCGCCAGCCATGAACCTGCTGCCGGCCGACGTGGTCGAGGGCGGCATCAAGTTCGGCACGCTGAACCACCCGATCGACCGCGACACGCTGTCGAACGCCCGCTCCGGCAACATCACGGTCGGCATCCGCCCCGAGGACGTCATCGTCTCGAGCTCGGGCGAGGGGCTGCCGGTCACGGTCGACGTCGTCGAGGAGCTCGGCGCCGACGGCTACCTGTACGGTCACGCCGACGTGAACGGCCAGCGCACCGACATCGTCGCGCGCGTCGACGGTCGTTCGCACCCCTCGATCGGCGACACGATCGTCATCTCGCCGAAGCAGGGCCACGTCCACGCCTTCGACACCGAGTCGGGCGACCGCCTCGACGACAAGGCCGTCGTCAGCGCCTGACGCTGGAACAGACGAACAGGAGGCGCGGTGCCAGCTGGCACCGCGCCTCCCGTCTGTCAGACTGCCGAACGGAAGCAGACTGCGCGACCGACGCAACGTGCCGGACCGACGCAGTCTGCGGGACCGACGCAGTCTGCGGGACCGACGCAGCCCGCCGAACCGACGCAGCCACCGCACGACCAGGAGCCAACCGTGCCCGACTCCCTCGCCATCACCGCAGCCACCGTCGACCCGGGCCTCCTCGACCTGCCGTGGGACCAACCGCTCGAGGACTGGCCGGACGACGTCATCGTCGCGCTGCCGAAGGGCATCTCGCGACACCTGGTGCGTTTCGTGCACCTCAGCGGGTACGTCGCCGCGGTGAAGGAGACCGGGGAAGAGGTCGCGCGCGCCGAGTACGAGATGCTCCGCACGTTGCAGCGCATGGACGTCCCGTGCGTGGACCCGGTCGCGGTCATCACGAACCGCGTCGACGCGGACGGCGAACCCCTGCACCCGGTGCTCGTCACCCGGCACCTCCGCTTCTCGCTGCCGTACCGCGCGCTCTACTCCCAGACGCTCCGCCCGGAGACCGCGACCCGACTCGTCGACGCCCTCGCCCTGCTGCTCGTGCGCCTGCACGTCATCGGGTTCTACTGGGGCGACGTCTCGCTCTCGAACACGCTCTTCCGCCGCGACGCCGGGGCCTTCGCCGCCTACCTCGTCGACGCCGAGACCGGCAAGCTCTACCCCGGCGGCCTGTCGAACGGGCAGCGCGAGAACGACCTCGAGGTCGCCCGCGTCAACATCGCCGGCGAGCTGCTGGACCTCGAGGCCGGTGGTCGCCTCGACGAGAACGCCGACGCGGTCGACGTCTCGAACCGGATCGTGGCGCAGTACCGGACGCTCTGGAAGGAGCTGACGGGTACCGAGCAGTTCGACATCAAGGAGCGCTGGCGCATCAACGACCGGGTCGAGCGGCTCAACGCCCTCGGCTTCGACATCGAGGAGCTCTCGATCCACACGACCGAGGGCGGTTCACAGGTGCGCATCCAGCCCAAGGTGGTGGACGCCGGGCACCACCAGCGACGGCTGCTCCGCCTCACCGGTCTCGACGCCGGTGAGAACCAGGCCCGGCGCCTGCTCAACGACCTCGACTCGTACCGTGCACGCAACGGCCGCGAGGCCCTCGACGAGGAGATGGTCGCGCACGAGTGGGTCTCGCGGGTGTTCGAGCCCGTCGTCCGGTCGATCCCGCGCGACCTCCGCGGACGGCTGGAGCCCGCCGAGGTCTTCCACGAGCTGCTCGAACACCGCTGGTTCATGTCGCAGGCCGAGGAACGGTCGGTGTCGCTGCCCGAGGCCACGACCGCATACATCAACGACGTGCTGCGGCACCGGCGGGACGAGCGGCTGCTCATCAACCCGCCGACTTCCTCGATGACGCTACCGATCCCGGTGTCGCTCGACGACGACGTCGACGCGGACGAGGACGTGGAGGACTGGCGCGCGGGCGTCTGACGCGGTCCCCGGTCGGTCACGGCACCCCGCCGGGTGGCCGCGGACCGCTCACGACCGTCGCCTGCGGCGTCGCTCAGCGGACCCCTCGTGACCACACGACCGACACCGGCCGACGGGTCGTGACCCGAGGGGTTCGGGAGTGCGACCGCCTCGGAGGCCCGGGGGCGTCCCGGAGACCGGCGCCGGCCGTCCGGACCGCCACACCTCCACCGCCGGTGGTGATGTCGGACGTCGAGCGGTCGCAACACCCCGACAGACGCACGTCCGCCGGTCACGAACCGTCGCCTGCGGGGTGGCGCAGCGACGACTCGCGACCGTGCGGCGGGCATCATCCGACGTGTCGTGACCCCGCCGGCTCCGTGCGGGTCGCTACGCGGCGCGACGACGCCGCGCGACCTCCCACAGGGTCACGCTCGCCGCGATGCCCGCGTTGAGCGACTCGGTCGCGCTCGAGATCGGGATCGACACGATGGCGTCGCAGGTCTCGGTGACCAGGCGCGACAGCCCCTTGCCCTCCGAGCCGACGACGATCACGATCGGGCGGTCGGCGAGCTCGAGGCCGTCGAGTTCCACGTCGCCGTCGCCGTCGAGTCCGAGGACGAAGAGGCCCATCGACTTGAGCGACTTGAGCGTCTGGGTCAGGTTCGGCGCCATCGCGACCGGGGTGCGGGCCGCGGCACCGGCGGAGGTCTTCCACGCGCTCGCGGTCACACCGACCGAACGACGCTGGGGCACGATGACGCCGTGCCCGCCGAACGCCGCGGTGGAGCGGATGATGGCACCGAGGTTCCGCGGGTCGGTGATGCCGTCGAGGGCGACCATGAGCGGGACCTCGTCCTTCGCGAACGCCCGCTCGACGATGTCCTCGGACACCGCGTACTCGTACGCGGGGACCTTGAGCGCGACGCCCTGGTGCACGCTGTCGTGCCCGGTGATGCGGTCCAGCTCCGGCCGCATCAGCTCGATGATGGGCACGCCGCGGTGGTTGGCGAGCGCGAGGATCTCCTTGACGCGGTCGTCGACCTCGATGCGGGACGCGATGTAGAGCGTCGTCGACGGCGTCTTCGTGCGCAGCGCCTCGAGCACGGAGTTGCGCCCGGTGACCAGCTCGGAGTCGTCGCTCTTGCGCTGCGGCGGACGACCGGTCCGCTGCTGCGGGGCGCTCGAGGCACCGTGACGACCACGGGCCGCCTCTAGCCGCTCCTTGGCGGCCTTGCGCTTGCCGGCCGGGTGGTACGGACGGTCCTCGGCCTTCGGGGTGGGCTTGCGCCCCTCGAGCGCCTGGGCGCCCTGTCCGCCGGAGCCGACCTGCTTGTTGCCCTTGCGGCCGGACCGGACGGCGCCCGGACGGCCCTTCTTGCTCCCGGAAACGTTCTTCATGCTCAGCTCCTGTTCGGCACGGCCGTGGTCAGGCGATGCTCCAGCGTGTACCCGCTGCGGTGTCCTCGATGGTGATGCCCGCGGCGGCGAGGTCGTCACGCACGCGGTCGGCCGTCGCGAAGTCCCGTGCGGCCCGGGCGTCGGCGCGCTCCTGCACGAGGCGTTCGACGAGGGCTGCGAGCGGGGCGGCCGAGGGGTCCTGACCGCCGCTCGACCAGTGGGCCGCTCGCGGGTCGATGCCGAGCACCTCCACCATCGCGGCCACCTGATGGTACGCGAGACCGAGCGCTTCCGCATCGTCGGCGTCGAGGGCGGCGTTCCCGGCGCGGACCGTCTCGTGCAGCACGGCGAGCGCCTGGGGCACCGAGAGGTCGTCGTCCATCGCGGCCGCGAAGGTCTCGGGGACGGCGGGGGCGTCGCGGAGCGGGATCCCCTCGAGCCGGGGTTCCGCACGGGTCAGGAAGCCCTCGATGCGGTCGTACGCCGCCTCGGCCTCGGCCAGGGAACCGGCGTGGTGGTCGATCGACGAGCGGTAGTGCGCCGCGCCGAGGAAGTACCGCACGACCTCGGGTCGCGCGGAACCGAGGAAGTCCGCCGCGAAGATCGAGTTGCCGAGCGACTTCGACATCTTCTGACCGTCGACGGTCACGAGTCCGTTGTGCAGCCAGTACGTCGCGAACGGGTCACCCGCGGCGGTCGACTGCGCGAGCTCGTTCTCGTGGTGCGGGAACCGGAGGTCGAGGCCGCCACCGTGGATGTCGAACGCCGGACCGAGGTAGCGCCGGCTCATCGCCGAGCACTCGATGTGCCAGCCCGGTCGACCGGGACCCCACGGGCTGTCCCACACGGCGGTGTCGGGCTCGCCGGTCTTGCGGCCCTTCCAGAGCGCGAAGTCGCGCGGGTCCCGCTTGCCGCGGGGGTCGGCGTCGGCAGCGTCGACCATGTCCTCGCGGCGCTGCCGGGTGAGGGCGCCGTAGGACTCCCAGCTGCCGGTGTCGAAGTAGACGTCCCCGGAGCCGTCCTGTGCGGCGTAGGCGTGGCCGCGCTCGATCAGGCGCTCGATGATCTCGTGCATCTGCGGCACGCTCGCGGTCGCCCGGGGTTCGTAGGTCGGCGGCAGGATCCCGAGCGCGCGGTAGGCGGCCGTGAACTCGAGCTCGACGCGGTACGCACGGGCGAACCACGCCTCGTCGGTGCCCGCGGCCAGGTCGAGCACCTTGTCGTCGATGTCGGTGACGTTCCGGACGAGGGTGACCGAGTAGCCGCGGTACGTCAGCCACCGACGCCAGACGTCGTAGACGAGCGCCGAGCGCAGGTGGCCGATGTGCGGCGACGACTGCACCGTGGGACCACAGACGTAGACGCTCACGTGTCCGTCGACCAGGGGCACGAGGTCGACGACGGCGGCGGCGCGGGAGTCGTAGAGGCGAACGGTCACGCTCCAAGACTAGGGCGCGGCCGGTGCCGCGGTCCGTCAGACCGGCCGGACGACGGCGGTCGCGATCGCCGCGAGGCCCTCGCCGCGGCCGGTGAACCCGAGGCCGTCGGTGGTCGTGCCGGACACCGCGACCGGCGCTCCGACGACGGCGGCCAGTGCGTCCTGCATCTCCGTGCGCCGAGCGCCGATGCGCGGGCGGTTCCCGACGACCTGCACGGTCACGGACACGGGTGCGAGTCCGGCCTCGGCGAGCAGCGACACCGCACCCCGCACGAAGACGCCTCCGGCGGCTCCGGCGTACCGCGGGTCGGCGGTGCCGAAGCGGCCGCCGATGTCGCCCAGGCCGCCGGCGGAGAGCAGGGCGTCGCACACGGCGTGCGCCACCGCGTCGCCGTCGCTGTGCCCCGAGAGGCCGGGTTCGCCCGGGAAGTCGAGCAGCCCGACGCGGCACGGTGACCCCGCGTCGAACGCGTGCACGTCGACCCCGAGGCCGATCCGCACGGCGGGGCCGTCGGCGCCGTTCCGTGCCCGGACGATCGACTCGGCCCGGCCGAGGTCCCAGCGGGTGGTGACCTTGAACGCGTCCGCGTCGCCCGGGACGGACCGGACCGTGCGTCCGGCCGCCTGGAACACCCCGGCGTCGTCGGTCTCGGACCGCGCCGAGACCGCGTACGCCTGCCGGAGCGCCGCGAGCGGGAAGCCCTGCGGGGTCTGGACACCGACGAGCGCCGAGCGGTCGACGGTCTCGCGCACGACGTCTCCGTCGACGCGCTTCACGGTGTCCACGACCGGCAGCGCGGGGACGACGCCGTCACCCGACGTCTCCACGGCGTCGAACACGCGCTCGAACTGCGACGCGGGCGTCAGGCAGCGTGCGGCGTCGTGCACCAGCACGACGTCGACGGAGTCGGGCAGCGCTGCCAGGCCGGCCTGGACCGACGCGTGGCGATCCGTGCCTCCCGGGACGACCGCCGTGTACGGCACCGCGGCCCCGGCGGCCGTGGCGACCACCTGACGGCACTCGTCGAGCCGGTCCGCAGGGGCGACCACCACGACCAGGGTCGGCAGCGCCAGGGTGAAGAGCGGCTCGAGGGCACGGGCGAGCATGAGCGAGCCGGCGACCGGCACGAACGCCTTCGCCGTGCCGATGCCCAGTCGCGTCCCGGACCCGGCCGCGACGACGACGACCGCCCTGCTCACCCCGGAGGGGAGCAGAGCGGTCGTCGTGGCGTCCAGTGGTCCGGACGCGCTAGGAGGCGAGGACCTCGTCGAGGACGGTCGATGCCTTGTCCTCGTCGGTCTTCTCGGCCAGCGCGAGCTCGGAGATCAGGATCTGCCGGGCCTTCGCGAGCATGCGCTTCTCGCCCGCGGAGAGCCCGCGGTCCTGGTCGCGACGCCAGAGGTCGCGGACGACCTCGGAGACCTTGATCACGTCGCCGGAAGCGAGCTTCTCGAGGTTCGCCTTGTACCGGCGCGACCAGTTGGTGGGTTCCTCGGTGAACGGTGCGCGGAGGACCTCGAACACCTTGTCGAGCCCTTCCTTGCCGATCACGTCGCGCACGCCGACCAGGTCGACGTTGTCCGCCGGGACCTCGATCGTCAGGTCACCCTGCGTCACACGCAGCTTCAGGTAGACCTTTTCCTCGCCCTTGATGACGCGCGTCTTCACTTCAGAGATGGTTGCCGCCCCGTGATGGGGGTAGACCACGGTCTCGCCGACCTCGAATTGCATGTATCAGGCTCCGTTCCGAGACGCCCAGTTTACCACAAGGGGTGTTCGGGTAAGGGGCCGCTGGGCACTCGCCCTCCCAGGTGATCGCTAGAATGGGGTCGGACCGTCCGGTCCCCAAACGTGATCTTCCGGAGGATTCTCTTGCGAGCTCGGGTACTCGTGTCCGTCGCCGTTGCGGCAACCATCGCGCTCGGCGCCACCGGCTGCGAGTTCGTCTCGCCGGTCGGCACGGCGGAGATCCAGCAGGTCACCGACGGCGTCAACGGCCGCACGGGCTCGATCGACATCCGGAACGCGCTGCTCATCTCGGACGACGGCGAGCAGGCCCGGTTCATCGGCACGCTCGTGAACAGCTCCGACTCGGACGACGCCACGCTCTCGATCGAGGTCGGTGGCGACACCCAGACCGTCGACGTGCCCGCGAACTCCCGCGTCGACCTGGCCGCCCCGAGCGCTTCGTCCACGCCGACCCCGACGCGCGGCGCCGAGACGAACGGCGACCGCACCCAGGGCACGACCCCGGCCGCCGGCGACGACGTCGTGTTCGAGCAGGCCGACGTCACGCCGGGCTCGCTCGTCAAGGTCTACTTCTCGTACTCGGGCTCCGAGGGCGTCTCGCTCAACGTGCCGGTCCTGACCACCTCGCAGGAGGAGTACACGACGCTCGCCCCGACGCCCGCGGCGTCCGAGACCCCCAGCGGCGAGACGACCACCGGCGAGGCCACCGGCGACGCGACGGACACCCCGATCAACCCGTAGCGCACAGCGCGCAGCGCACGACGCAACCGCCTGGAGGCGCGGCGCCGGTCCCCGAGACCGGCACCGCGCCTCCGGTGCGTTGCGGCTACGCCTCGATGCGGTATCCGAGGCCGCGGACCGTGACGAGGATCTCCGGCGCACTCGGCACCCGCTCGATCTTCGACCGGAGCCGCTTGATGTGCACGTCGAGGGTCTTGGTGTCCCCGAAGTAGTCGGAGCCCCACACCCGGTCGATGAGCTGCCCGCGCGTGAGCACCCGACCGGCGTTGCGGAGGAGCAGCTCCAGGAGCTCGAACTCCTTGAGGGGCATCGGCGTCTCGGAACCGTCGACCGACACCGTGTGGCGCTCCACGTCCATCCGGATGCCGCCGACCTGGAGGATGCCGGAGTCGCCCGGGTCGTCCTCGGTCCGACGACGGAGCACGGCTCGGATGCGCGCGAGGAGTTCCCGGGTCGAGTACGGCTTCGTGACGTAGTCGTCGGCGCCGAGTTCGAGCCCGACCACGATGTCCACCTCGGAGTCCTTCGCCGTGAGCATGATGATCGGTGCGTTCGACCGGGTCCGGATCTGCCGGCAGACCTCGGTGCCGGACAGCCCCGGCAGCATCAGGTCGAGCAGCACGAGGTCGGGGTTCTCCGCGTCGAACTTCGACAGCGCCGTCACGCCGTCGGCAGCGACGGAGGTCTCGTACCCCTCGCGCTGCAGCAGGAACTCCAGGGGCTCGCTCAGGGCCGGCTCGTCGTCGACGATGAGGATCTTGGTCACGATGGCTGCTCTTCCAGTTGCTCTTCGAGTGCGGTGGTCAGGTCGGTGTCCGCCTCGGGCAGGCGGATGGTGAAGGTCGAGCCCTTGCCGGGCTGCGACCACACGCGCACGTCGCCGCCGTGGTTGCCGACGACGTGCTTGACGATGGCGAGCCCGAGGCCGGTGCCGCCGGTGGCCCGCGACCGGGCGGGGTCCACGCGGTAGAACCGTTCGAACACGCGGTCGAGGTCGGCCTCCGGGATGCCGACGCCCTGGTCGGTGACGGCGATCTCCACGAAGCCCTTCGTGCTGCGGACGCCCACGCCGACACGGGTGCCGTCCGGCGAGTACTTCACGGCGTTGGCGATGAGGTTCGACACCGCCACCTGCAGCAGGCCCGGGTCGCCCATCACCATGAGCTTCGTCTTCTTCGCGCGGACGATGTCGATGTCGCGGGCGCTGGCGACGACCTCGTTGGCGTCGACGGCGGCCTGCACGATGCGGTCGATCGACGTCTCCTCGCTGGACTCGAGCGCGTCGACGGACTGCAGACGGGACAGCTCGATGATGTCCTTCGTGAGCGCCCCGAGCCGCTCCGACTCGGTGACGAGCTGGGCGGCGAACTTCCGCACGTGCTCGGGCGAGTCCGCCGCGGCCACGAGCGTCTCGGACAGCAGGCCGATCGCGCCGATCGGGGTCTTCAGCTCGTGGGAGATGTTCGCGACGAAGTCCCGCCGGACCTCGTCGATGCGCCGGCTCTCGGTGAGGTCGTCCGCGGTGACGAGGACGTACCGGTTGCCGAGCTGCGCGGCCCGGAAGCTCAGGTAGCCGATCAGCTCACCGCGTCGGCCGCGGGGCAGCTCCATGTCCTCGGAGCCCATCTCCCCGCTCGCGCGTACCCGGTCCACGAGGTCGCGGAGTTCCTTGTGCACGAGCCGTCGGCGCACGACCAGGCCGACCGTGAGCGCCTGCGGCGAGGCGGCCACGACGGTGTTCGAGGGGTCGACGACCACGGCGGGGTTGTGCATCGTGGCGATCACCGCTGCCACACCGTCCGGGAGCGTCCGCTCCGCGACGTCGGCTGCACGCGCCGTGCGCTCGGCGGTGATGATCAGCACCACGACGCCCGCGCCGAACACCCCGCCGAGGAGCATCGACAGTGGCACGAGCCACGCGTTGTCCATGGCGCCAGTGTAGGGATGGTCACGCGCGGTTCGGACACCGTTCACCGCCCTCCCGCGCGGTTCCGGCGCCGTCCGACGAGACGTTCAACCGCACGTCACCGTTCGTTCACCTCGGGTGACGACACTCGTCCGGTACCGCAGAGAGAGGCACTCCCCCATGCGCGAAGTCTTCCAGCAGGAGCTCCAGGACGTCCAGGAGCGACTGACCGAGATCGCCGGGCTCGTCGAGTCCGCCATCACCCGCGCCACCCAGGCGTTCAGCGACTCCGACGTCGCCCTCGCCGAGGAGGTCATCGCGGACGACGCGAAGATCGACGAGGCCGCGAACAGCCTCGACGAGATCGCGATCGACATCCTCGCTCGCCAGGCCCCCGTGGCCCGCGACCTCCGCGTCGTCGTGACCGCGCTCCGGGTCAGCTCCTCGCTCGAGCGCATGGGCGACATGGCCGAGCACATCGCGCAGCTCGCCCGCCAGCGCTTCCCGGAGAAGGTCGTGCCGAAGGGCCTCCGCGGCACGTTCAAGAAGATGGGCGCCCACGACGTCGCCATGGCGCAGAAGCTGACGCGCCTGCTCGCGACCGAGGACATCGCGCTCTCGGCGGAGATCCGCGACGAGGACGACGCCGTCGACGAGCTCCACGCGAGCGTCTTCGACTTCGTGCTCGGCGAGACGTGGAAGGGCAACCCGATCGACACGGTCGACGCGACCCTGGCGTCCCGCTACCACGAGCGCTTCGCCGACCACGCGGTCTCGATCGCGAAGAAGGTCGAGTACCTGGCGACGGGCGACTGGGCAGGCGCGTCCTCGGTGACGGTCTCCCCGGCCTGAGTCGGCACTGCACGACGGGAGTCGGCCCGCACCGCGCGTACGCGTGGTGCGGGCCGACTCCCGTTTTGCGGTCTCCCCGCTCGGACGGGAGGATCGTGGCATGGCTCAGGTCGCGATCGTCGTCAACGGGATGCCCGGTTCGGGCAAGAGCACCGTGGGCGCCGCCCTCGCGGAGGTCCTCGGGTGCCCGTTCCTGTCGAAGGACCGGATCAAGGAGCCCTTGGCCGACATCGCCGGCCCGATGATCGCCTCGCGCGACCTCGGCGCGATCGCGATGGACACGATGTGGTCGATGGCGCGGGCCGTCGAGAACGGGGTCGTCCTCGACGCCGTCTGGCTCCCGTCACGTGACCGCGCCCTCCTGGAGGCAGGGCTCGCCTCCGCAGGGTCCCCTCGCGTCGTCGAGGTGTGGTGCGACGTCGACCGCGCGACCGCCGACGAGCGGCTGCGGGAGCGCTACGAGCCGGGCACGCTCCCGGTCCGGCACGACGTGCACGGCGACCTCGCCTCGGTGCTCGCGTTCTGGGACGAGCACGGTCCCACGGCGGGGCCGGTCGGCCTGCCCGGCGCCCCGGTCGTCCGGGTCGACACCGCGAAGCCCTACGACGTCGGCGCCCTCGTGCAGGAGATCGCCGCGCACTTCGTCTGACGCACGAACGCCCCGCCGGTGTCGGCGAGGCGTTCGTCGTGGGACGGGGTGCTACTTCTTGGCGCCCTGGGCGGCGACGGCAGCGGCACCCGCCGCGGCGGCCTCGGGGTCGAGGTAGTACGAGGGCTTCGTCGGACGGAAGTCGTCGTCGAGCTCGTACACGAGCGGGATGCCCGTCGGGATGTTGAGCCCGGCGATGTCGTCGTCGGAGATGCCGTCGAGGTGCTTGACGAGCGCGCGGAGCGAGTTGCCGTGCGCGGTGACGAGGACGGTCTTGCCGGCGGCGAGGTCCTTCGTGATGTCCGACTCCCAGTACGGCAGGAGACGGTCGATCACGAGCTTGAGCGACTCGGTGCGGGGCAGTTGGTCGCCGAGGTCGGCGTAGCGGCGGTCCCCGGCCTGCGACCACTCGGCGTCGTCGGCGATGGGGGGCGGCGGCACGTCGAACGAGCGACGCCACTCCATGAACTGCTGCTCGCCGTACTGCTCGAGCGTCTGGGCCTTGTCCTTGCCCTGCAGGTCGCCGTAGTGGCGCTCGTTGAGCCGCCAGTCGCGCTTCACCGGGAGCCAGGCGAGGTCGGCCTCGAGCAGGGCGATGTCGGCGGTCTGGATCGCGCGGGTCAGGAGCGAGGTGTACAGGACGTCCGGCACGATGCCCGACCCGGCGATGAGCTCGCCGGCGCGCTTCGCCTCCTTCTCGCCCAGCTCGCTGAGTCGGACGTCGACCCAACCGGTGAACAGGTTCTTCTGGTTCCAGTCACTGTTGCCGTGACGGAGCAGGACGAGCGTGGAGGTCATGCACCCGAGTCTACCGAGCGGGTGCGCCTCGCTACCCTGGGGCCATGCCCATCGGGAACGTCACGCGCGGGACCACCGGGGTCAACCGGCTCCGTCGCGTCGACCGGTGGATCGCCGCGCTCCCGGTCCTCCGCCGGACCGCTGACCCGCTCGTGGCCGACATCGGGTACGGCGCCCGCCCGACCACGACGCTCGAGATGCGCGACCGGCTCGCCCGCGTCCGCCCGGACGTCGAGGTGACCGGCATCGAGATCGAACCCGAGCGGGTGGCGCTCGCGAACGCCGGCACGCGGGACGGTGTGACCTTCCGGCTCGGCGGCTTCGAGACCCCGACGCCAGGGGGTCGTCGTCCCGCGGTGATCCGGGCGTTCAACGTCCTGCGGCAGTACGACGAGTCGGCCGTCGTCGACTCCTGGCGGATCATGCAGGACCGCCTGCAGCCCGGCGGCGCGCTCGTCGAGGGCACGTGCAACGAGGTCGGACGGGTGGCCTCGTGGGTGACGCTCGACGACGTCGCCCCGCGGTCCTTCACGGTGTCGCTCCGGTTGGCCGGGCTCGAGGTGCCCTCGGTGGTGGCGGAGCGGCTGCCGAAGGCGCTCATCCACCGGAACGTCCCCGGGGAACGCGTGCACGACTTCCTCCGCGACCTCGACCTGGCCTGGGCGGTTGCGGCACCGCTCGGCACCTACGGCCCGCGGCAGCGGTGGCTCGCGGCCGTCGGGGGCCTGCGGGACCGCGGCTGGCCGGTGCTGCACGGGGGCTCGCGGTGGCGCCTCGGCGAGCTCACCGTCCCGTGGGAGGCCGTGGCCCCGGCCGACTGACGCCGGGGTCGCCCGCGTCGCGCGGTGCGAGGTCGCACGGTGCGAGGTCGCGCGGCGGGACGTCGCACGGTGCGAGGTCGCGCGGTGGGACGTCGCACGGTGCGACGTCGTCCACACGGTGCGAGGTTGCAACGCCGCACCGTGTGAGAAACCCCGCACCGAGCGGCCGAGCGGCTTCGCGGCCGAGCGCAAGCCACCGCGGGCGTCGGCGCGCTACGAGCGGCGGACCGCGCCGAGCCGTGGCAGCCGCGGCACGTTCGCCGTCGCCCCGGCACCCGGCGGCACGATGACCTGTTGCGCCGCGGTCACGACCACATCGTCCGCGTGCAGGGTCAGCGTCGCGTCCGGGTCGAGGGACCGCTTGACGACCGCGAGCCCGATCGGCCCGAGCTCGTGGTGCACGGCCGAGGCGGCGAGACGGCCGACCTCGTTCTCCCCGAGCAGCACCGGCGTCCCCGGCACCGGCAGCACCGCGTCCGACCCGTCGAGGTGGAGCAGCACCGCACGACGCGGCGGGTGCCCGAGGTTGTGGACCTTCGCGACCGTCTCCTGACCGCGGTAGCAGCCCTTCGACAGGTGCACGGCGGACCGGAGCCAGTCGAGCTCGTGCGGGATCGTGCGCTCGTCGACGTCGGAGAGCGACGGACGCCAGGCGGCGATCCGCAGGGCCTCGTACGCGAGGAGGCCCGCGGCGGCCACGTCGGACGCAGCGATCGCGGCCGCGGTGCCGGGCTCGACCACCGCGATCCGGAGGGTCCAGTCGGACGCGGGGTGGGCCTCCAGGGCGGCGTAGCCCCAACCGCCGGGCGCGACCTCCGACCACGGGTCGACCCACTCGGCCGCCGCGTCGGCGGGGCCGACGGCACCGTCGAACCGACCGAGGGTGACGAAGTCGGCGGAGCGGTCGGCGACCTCGACGCGCAGCATGAACCGCATCGTGTCGAGCCACGCGGCGAGCGGCGCGGCATCGGCGGGCTCGGTGAGCAACCAGGTGGCCGTGCCGTCGTCGACGACGCGGGCGGCGTGCTCGACCCGGCCGGAGGCGTCCAGGACGAGCGTCTCCGTGGAGACCCCGGGCACGAGACCGAGCAGGAGCTGCGAGGTGATCGAGTTGAGCCACGAGAGCCGGTCGGGGCCGGTGACGGTCACGACGCCGAGCCCGAGTTCGACGACCGCGCGACCCCGATCGAGGAGTCGCTGCTCGGCGAGCGGGTTGCCGTAGTGCGCGGCCACACCCGTGTCGGCGGCCACGAAGCCCGGCCGCGACGCGAACGGCGTCGGCATCAGTCGACCTTCGCGAGCTGCCCCGAGGCGTGCGAGGTCAGCTCCCGTCCGAGCGCCGCGATGTCCCACGCCCAGAACAGCTTGCCCTCGACGAGGCCGTACAGCCGCGTCGCCGCGGAGTACTCCTTCGCGTTCGGCGAGCGCACGACGGTGTCGGTCGCGAGGTCGATCCGACCCTTCGCCACCCGTCCGACGTAGAGCTCGTTCACGCCCGTCGGGTGCACGATCGCCGCCTCGACGTCGAAGCCGTCGGTCGCGTTGCGCAGGGTCTCGACGCTCTGGGTCGTGCTGAACGGGGTCGGCCCGTCGCCCAGGAGCATCGCCGGGCCGCGGTCGCCGGGCTCGTGCGGCCGGTCGAGCCGCCAGTAGCCCATCTCGGCCGCGAGCGGGGTGTGCTCGTCGTCGAGCAGCCACGTCGTGGACGAGTAGTTGAGGTAGGGCAGGCCGTCGTGGCTGAAGCTCACGCGCTGGCCGAAGTCGTACTTCCGGGGCTCGTCCTCGTCGCCGACGGGGTACTCGACGACGCCGGTGCCCTCCCAGACGCCGACGAGCCAGGACAGCGGCACGAGTTCGGGTGCGAGGCCCTCAGGCAGTTCGATCAACGCTGACCCTTGAACAGCTTCACGACGACGGTCACCGAGATGAACGCGATCGCGAGCGACGCCAAGCCGAGGAGGCCCACGTAGAAGAGCTCGAGCGCAAGCAGCGAATCCATGCCCCGAGTCTACGCGGCGCGGCTCAACGCGCCAGGAGCACCACGGCGGTGACGAGCACGACGACGAACGCGCCGGACGAGGCGATGCTGATCCGTTCGACCAGGCCGTCCTTCGTCGCCGTGATGAGCTGCAGCACGAAGCTGACGAGCACGCAGAGCACGAAGACGAGGAGGAGCCAGGCGAACGAGTCCTTCTGCGCGAGCGTGATCACGAGGACGGCGCCGACGACCGCGAGCAGCCACACGGGGAGCACGGACGTCAGCTTGAGGCGACGCTGGTCGGCGGGCGGCACGGGCTCGGTCACGCGCCCCATCATGACAGAGGGTGTCCGGGCGCCGGGCGGGGCGGCGGTGGGGCGGGCCCGGTCGCGGGCCGGGCCGCCCGCGCCCGCTGGGTACCGCGCCAGCGGCCGCGGCCGCGGCCGCGTCCGCATCCGCATCCGCGGGCGCACCGTCCGCCCGGACGGCGGGCCGCTTCCCGAGCATCACTAGGATGTGTCCACGTCGTCCCCCACGCTCTGGAGGTCCTGTGGCCCAGCTCCTGGTACTCACCTCGGCCGCGCCCGGCGACGTCCTGCCGAGCCTCGGTCTCCTGAGCCACCGGATCCGCCACGTCCCCGCCGAGGCCGCGCAGCTCGTGAACGCGCCGCAGAGCGACCTGGTCTTCGTCGACGCCCGGGTCGACCTCGTCGGCGCCAAGGCCCTGTGCAAGATCCTCGTCACCAGCGGGTCGCCGACGCCGATCGTCCTCGTGGTCACCGAGGGCGGCCTGACCGCGGTGAACAGCGAGTGGAACGTGGACGACGTCGTGCTCGAGTCGGCCGGCCCGGCCGAGGTCGACGCCCGCATCCGGCTCGCCGCCGGTCGTGCGGCGAAGCAGCCGGCCAGCACCAAGATCCAGGCGTCCGGCGTCGTCATCGACGAGGCCAGCTACTCGGCGAAGGTCCGCGGACGGCCGCTCGACCTCACCTTCAAGGAGTTCGAGCTCCTCCGCTTCTTCGCGACGCATCCCTCGCGCGTGTTCACCCGCGAGCAGCTGCTCAGCGAGGTCTGGGGCTACGACTACTTCGGCGGCACGCGCACGGTCGACGTGCACGTGCGACGGCTCCGCGCCAAGCTCGGTGACCTCGAGTCGCTCATCGGCACGGTCCGGAACGTCGGCTACCGCTTCAACGTCTACGAGGACGAGGCCGAGCGACTGGCCGGACAGTGACGATCGCGCTCGACGCGTTCACGGTCGCGGGCGAGCCACGGCCGTTCTCCGACCAGACGCTGGTGGACGTCCGAGCCGGGCGCGCGACGGTGCTCGGCGACGAGCACGGGGTCGCCGTCGTGCGCGACGGGGAACTCGAGGTGGCGGTCGCCCTGGAGGCCCGTGGGCGCGGCCTCGGGACCGCCCTCGTCACGCAGGCGCTCGCCCTGGGCGACGGGGCGCCCGGCGCGTCGTCGCGTGCTCCGCGGCTCGCGTGGGCGCACGGGGACCACCCGGCTGCACGGGCGCTCGCGGCGCGGTTCGGCTGGCGTGCCGTCCGCACGCTGCTCCAGCTCCGGGCGCCGGTGCCGTCGGTCGCGCCGGACGTGGCGCTGCCGGACGGCTCCTCGCTCGCGGCGTTCCGGGCCGGTGACCCGGAGGACGAGGCCGCCTGGCTCGAACTCAACGCCGCCGCCTTCGCGCACCACCCCGAGCAGGGCCGGATGACGCTCGACGACCTCCGTGCCCGCGAGGCCGACCCCTGGTTCTCCGGGGACGACCTCCTGCTCGTGCGGGATGCGACCGGCCGGCTCGCCGGGTCCTGCTGGCTCAAGGTCGAGGACGGCACGGGCGAGTTCTACGCCGTGGCCGTCCGGCCCGACCTGCAAGGACAGGGACTCGGCGGGGTGCTCATGCGCGCCGGGTGGGGGCGACTGGTCGGGCGCGGCCTCACCGCCGCCGCGCTGTACGTCGAGGGCGACAACGAGCCCGCGCTGGCGCTCTACCGGCGGTCCGGGTTCACGCAGCACGCGATCGACGTCCAGTACGCGGCCGCCTGACCCCTGCACACCGGGTCCGTTCACGCCGCGTTTCCACAGCCGTCACGAACAGCCCTCGTCGCGGAGGCCGCGGGTGGCAGGATGTGGGCATGGACACCGAACCGCAGCTCGACGGCGAATCCGTCGCACCGGACCTCGACGACTTCGACGAGGTCGTCGAGGTGGAGCACGAGTCGCTGCCCTCGGACCGCTACTTCGACCGCGAGCTCAGCTGGCTCCGGTTCAACCAGCGTGTGCTCGAGCTCGGTGAGGACCGCACGCAGCCGCTGCTGGAGCGGGCGAACTTCCTCGCCATCTTCGCGTCCAACCTCGACGAGTTCTTCATGGTCCGCGTCGCCGGGCTCAAGCGCCGCATCGACACCGGCATCGCCGTGCCGACGAACGTCGGGCGCGCCCCGAGCGACGTCCTCCGCGACATCGCCCAGAAGGCCCACGAGCTGCAGGACCGCCACGCAGCGGCGTTCATCGACTCGCTGAAGCCCGACCTCGACGCCGCGGGCATCCACATCGAGCACTGGTCCGACCTCGACGAAGCCGACCGGCTGCGCATGCGCGAGTACTTCAACGAGCAGATCTTCCCGGTGCTCATGCCGCTCGCGGTCGACCCGGCACACCCGTTCCCCTACATCTCGGGGCTGTCGCTCAACCTGGCCGTGCGGGTGCGGAACCCGAAGTCGCAGCGGCAGGAGTTCGCGCGCCTCAAGGTCCCGCAGAACTTCTCCCGGTTCATCGCCCTGCCCGACGACGGCTCCGGGCGGCAGCGGTACATCCCGCTCGAGGACCTCATCGCGAACCACCTCGACGACCTCTTCCCCGGGATGGAGGTGCTCGAGCACCACGTGTTCCGCGTGACCCGCAACGAGGACGTCGAGATCGAGGAGGACGAGGCCGAGAACCTCATCCAGGCCCTCGAGCGCGAGCTCCTCCGCCGTCGGTTCGGACCGCCCATCCGCCTCGAGATCACCGAGGACATGGACCCGGTGACGCTCGACCTCCTCGTCCGCGAGCTCGACATCACGGAGCAAGAGGTCTACCGCCTCCCGTCGCCGCTCGACCTCGGCGGCCTGTTCGAGATCGCGAAGATCAGCCGACCGGACCTGCACTACCCCAAGCACGTGCCGACCACGCCCGTGCAGTTCCAGCCGGGCGAGCCGAACACGAAGCCGGACCTGTTCCGAGCGATCGGCCGGTCGGACGTCCTCGTGCACCACCCGTACGAGTCCTTCGCGACGAGCGTGCAGGCGTTCCTCGAACAGGCGGCTGCCGACCCGAACGTCCTCGCGATCAAGCAGACGCTCTACCGCACCTCGGGCGACAGCCCCATCGTCGAGGCCCTCATCGACGCCGCCGCCGCGGGCAAGCAGGTGCTCGCCCTCGTCGAGATCAAGGCGCGCTTCGACGAGCAGAACAACATCGGCTGGGCGCGCAAGCTCGAGAAGGCCGGCGTGCACGTCGTCTACGGCCTCGTCGGGCTGAAGACGCACTCGAAGCTCGTCCTCGTCATCCGTCAGGAAGGCGGGACGCTCCGGCACTACAGCCACATCGGCACCGGCAACTACAACCCCAAGACCTCGCGCATCTACGAGGACATGGGCCTGTTCACCGCCGACGACACCGTGGGCAAGGACCTGACCCGCCTCTTCAACGAGCTGTCCGGCTACGCCATCGAGAAGAAGTTCAAGCGGCTGCTCGTCGCGCCGCTGCACCTGCGCAAGGGACTGATCAAGCGCATCCAGGCCGAGGCCGACAACGCCCGCGCGGGCAAGCCCTCGGGCATCCGGATCAAGGTCAACTCGATGGTCGACGAGCAGATCATCGACGCGCTGTACCTCGCCAGCCAGGCCGGCGTGCCCGTCGACGTCTGGGTGCGCGGCATCTGCTCGCTCAAGCCGGGGATGGAAGGCGTCTCGGAGACCATCCGGGTCCGGAGCGTCGTCGGCCGGTACCTCGAGCACTCGCGGGCGTTCGCGTTCCACAACGACGGCGACCCGGTCGTGTTCATCGGCTCCGCGGACATGATGCACCGCAACCTCGACCGGCGCGTCGAGGCCCTCGTGCGCCTGTCCGACCCCGCCCACGTGGCCGAGGTCCAGGACATGTTCGACCTCGCGATGGCCGACACGACGAGCTCGTGGCACCTGGAGTCCGACGGCGAGTGGACACGCCACTCGACCGATGCGGACGGGCGCCCCCTCGCGGACGTGCAGAATGTCCTCATGCGCAAGATCTCGGCCCGGAAGCGCTCCACTCGGTGAGCGGCGGTCCCGCGGGTCCCGTCGTCGCAGCCGGAGCCGTCGTCTGGCGTGAGCAGGACGGGCGGCCGCTCGTGCTGCTCATCCACCGCGGGCACCACCACGACGTCTCCTTCCCGAAGGGCAAGGTCGACCCGGGCGAGAGCGTCCCGACGACCGCGGTCCGCGAGATCGACGAGGAGACCGGCTACCGGGTCCACCTCGGGGCGCCGCTCGGCACCGCCGAGTACGTCCTGCCGAACGGCCGCGACAAGGTCGTGCACTACTGGTCCGCCCGGGTGTCGAACAAGGAGTTCGAACGCGCCGGGACGTTCCGGCCGAACGACGAGGTCGCCGCGGTCGAGTGGGTGTCGATCGACGACGCCCGCGGCCGGCTGACCTACGAGCGCGACGTCGAGGTCCTCGACCGGTTCGCCGACCGCGCCGCCGCCGGCGAGCACAAGACCTTCGCCCTCATCGCACTCCGGCACGCGAAGACCGTCCCCGGCTCGGACTGGGACGGACCGGACGCCACCCGGCCACTGCTGCCGGTCGGCCGCTCGCAGGCCCGGGCGGTCGTCGCACCGGTCGCGGCGTTCGGCCCGAAGAAGATCGTCTCGAGCACGGCGGCGCGGTGCCTCGCGACCGTCGAGCCCCTCTCCGCACGGACGAAGGTCGGCGTCTCGTCGACCCCGGACATCAGCCAGGACGCCCACGACCGCGGCGCCGCCAACGTCAAGGGCGTCGTGCTGCGTCGGATCGACAAGGCGAAGTCGACCGTCCTGTGCTCGCATGGGCCCGTCCTGCCCGACATCATCGCCCGCATCGCCGGCGCGACGGCCGACGGCAGCCGACACTTCGACCTCCGTCGGGCAGCGATGCTCTCCGTCGGCGACTTCGCCGTGATGCACATCGCCGGCGGCAAGCTCGTCGCCGTCGAGACGCACCGGAACACCATCGCCTCGTAGGCCTCGGACAACGCCTTCCCAGGCCGACCGGCCCGTCGCCGGAGGCCTCGCGGCGGCGGTGATCCGTGCCTCCCGGCCGACACCGCCGAGCATGCGAACGCATGCGCCGCGCGCGGGCGCAGTGGCCCGATCCTGCACCCGCACCGGCCTGCGCGTCCACGCGCCGCGAGCGGGGCAAGCCCTCGTTCACCTCCCGTTCACCCCCGGGCACCTCCCGGGTCACCTCTCGTCCCTACAGTCGCTCCCGGGTCAGCACCGGCCCGCGGGACCCGCAGCGGTCCCACCTGCACTGACATTCCCGAAGGGACCCCTGTGAACATCAAGCGAATCGGCACGGTCGCGGCGATCGCGATCGTCGGCGCCGTCGCGCTGTCCTCCTGCGCCTCGAACGAGGGCGGCGCGGGCGACAACGCCTCCGGCTCGTCGAGCTCGGGCACGGACTACTCGAAGCTCTCCGGCACCCTGACCGGCTCGGGCTCGTCCGCGCAGCAGACCGCGCAGGCCACGTGGACCGCCGGGTTCCAGAACGTCGCTTCCGGCGTCACGGTCAACTACTCGCCCGACGGCTCGGGCGCCGGCCGCAAGAACTTCATCTCGGGTGCCGCGGACTTCGCCGGCTCCGACGCCGCCCTCTCGGACGACGAGCTCTCGGGCTCGTTCGCCAAGTGCGCCGCGGACTCCAAGGCCATCGACATCCCGGTCTACATCTCCCCGATCGCGATCGCCTACAAGGTCGACGGTGTCAAGGACCTCACGCTCGACGCGAAGACCATCGCGGGCATCTTCTCCGGCAAGATCACCAAGTGGAACGACTCGGAGATCAAGGACCTGAACAAGGACGCCTCGCTCCCCGACGCGAACATCACCGTCGTGCACCGCTCGGACGACTCGGGCACGACCGAGAACTTCTCCGAGTACCTCGACGCGAACGCGAAGGACGTCTGGGGCAAGGAGCCGAGCCAGACCTTCCCGTACCAGGTCGGTGACGCCGCCGCGAAGACCTCGGGTGTCGCCTCCTCGATGGCCAGCGCCTCGAACGCCATCACCTACATCGACGACTCGGGCGCGGGCTCGCTCGACAAGGCGAAGCTCATGGTCGGCGACAAGGCCACCACGATCTCGGCCGAGGGTGCCGCCACCGTCGTCGCGGACTCCGAGACGGTCTCGGGCCGCGCGGACAACGACCTCGCGATCGACATCAACCGCACCGACACCGCCGACAACGCGTGGCCGCTGGTGCTCGTCTCCTACGCCATCGCGTGCCAGGAGTACAAGGACTCGGCGACGGGTGAGCTCGTGAAGGGCTACCTCGACTACGTCGTGTCGAAGGACGCGCAGGACGCCGCCGCGAAGGAGGCCAAGTCGGCCGCCCTCTCGAGCGACCTCTCGGAGAAGGCCGCGAAGGCCGTCGCCTCCATCAAGTAACGCCCGCTGAGCGCCCGGACGCCGGTCCCACCCATCTCGACCGGCGTCCGGGCACTCGCCCGTCACGGCACCACCTCCCCACCTCCCCCGCTCTCCCGTTCCCGGGCGATCCTCCGACAGGAGTCCCATGACGACCGCACCGGCCCGCGAAGGGGCCACCGTCATCCCGAAGCCCAAGGCCGTCGTCCGCATCGGCGACCGGGTGTTCTCTGCCGCCTCGGTCATCTCCGGCGGCCTCATCCTCGTCGTCCTCGTGCTCGTCGCCGCGTTCCTCGTCTGGCAGAGCATCCCGGCGCTCGTCGCCAAGGCCGGCACGCTGCCGAACGGTTCCGCCAACTTCTGGGACTACGTCGGCCCGCTCGTCTTCGGCACGGTGTGGTCCGCGCTCATCGCGCTCGTGATCTCCGTCCCGCTGGCGCTCGGCATCGCGCTCTTCATCTCGCACTACGCACCGCGGCGGCTCGCCCCGGTGCTCGGCTACGTCGTCGACCTGCTGGCAGCGGTGCCGTCGGTCGTCTACGGCCTGTGGGGCATCGTCGTCCTCGCGCCGTTCGTGAAGCCGTTCTACGTCTTCCTCAACACGTACTTCGGTTGGTTCCCGCTCTTCTCCGGACAGGTGACCGGCACCGGCCGCACCATCCTCACGGCGTCGATCGTGCTCGCCGTGATGGCGATCCCGATCATGACCGCCGTCATGCGCGAGATCTTCCTGCAGGCGCCGACCCTCAACGAGGAGGCCGCCCTGGCCCTCGGCGCGACCCGGTGGGAGATGATCCGCCTGTCCGTCCTGCCGTTCGCGAAGTCCGGCATCGTGTCCGCGATCATGCTCGGCCTGGGTCGCGCGCTCGGCGAGACGATGGCCGTCGCCCTCGTGCTGTCGGTGTCGACGAACGTGACCCTCCAAGTGCTCACGTCGCTCAACCCCTCGACCATCGCCGCGAACATCGCCCTGCAGTTCGCCGAGGCCTCCGGCACCGCCCTGAACGCCCTCGTCGCGTCGGGCCTGGTCCTCTTCGTCATCACCCTGGTCATCAACATGCTCGCGCGGTACATCGTCCGCAAGCGAGTGAGCTGAGAGGTACGGCCCGATGTCCCTCGCCCTCCGTCAGTCCGGCATGACCGGCAACGCCTACGCCAACGGCAAGCTCCACAAGTCGGTGCCGTGGCTCCTCCTCATCGGCTCGTGGGTCGCGCTGATCGCCGTCTTCGCGCTGCTCAACGCCGGCGGTGCCGTGAAGGACTTCAACGTCGTCGCCGCGCTGTTCCTCGGCACGGTCCTGTTCGACGTCCTCATCGTGGTCGTCTCGCGGATCGTCGAAGGTGGCCGCAAGGCGGTCGACCGCCTCGTCACCTCGCTCGTCGTCACGGCGTTCGTGATCGCGGTGCTCCCGCTGGTCTCCCTGCTCTGGACGGTCCTCGCCGACGGCCTCGCCCGCTTCGACGCGGAGTTCTTCTCGTACTCGATGCGCGGCGTCATCTCCGAGGGCGGCGGCGCCGTGCACGCGCTCGTCGGCACGCTCGAGATCACGCTCTTCGCGGCCCTCATCTCGGTCCCGATCGGCCTGCTCACCTCGATCTACCTCGTCGAGTACGGCAAGGGCGCGCTCGCGAAGGGCATCACGTTCTTCGTCGACGTCATGACGGGCATCCCCTCGATCGTCGCGGGTCTGTTCGCCTACTCGCTCTTCGCCCTCTTCCTCGGCCCCGGCGCCCGCTTCGGCCTCGTCGGCTCGATAGCCCTGAGCGTGCTGATGATCCCGATCGTCGTGCGCTCCACCGAAGAGGTGCTGAAGATCGTCCCGATGGAGCTCCGCGAAGCCTCGTACGCTCTGGGTGTGCCGAAGTGGCTGACCATCGTGAAGGTCGTGCTGCCCACGTCCCTCGCGGGCATCACCACCGGTGTCATGCTGTCGATCGCCCGGGTCATCGGCGAGACCGCGCCGCTGCTCGTCACGGCCGGGTTCACCGCATCGATGAACTACGACCTCTTCAAAGACCCGATGATGACGCTGCCCGTGTTCGCGTACACGCAGTACTCGCAGCAGGGCGCCAACCCGGTCCCGTTCGTGGACCGGGCGTGGACGGCCGCGCTGCTCCTCATCCTCATCGTGATGGCGCTCAACCTGCTCGCGCGCTTCATCACCCGCCTCTTCGCCCCCAAGCTCCCCCGCTAGCGCGGCACCGACCACCACTCCGAAGGAATCCACGTGTCCAAGCGCATCGAGGTCGACGGCCTCAACGTCTACTACTCGAAGTTCAAGGCGGTCGAGGGTGTCGACATCACCATCGAACCCCGCACCGTCACCGCGTTCATCGGTCCGTCCGGCTGCGGCAAGTCCACGTTCCTCCGCACCCTGAACCGCATGCACGAGGTCATCCCCGGCGCCTGGGTCGAGGGCTCGGTCAAGGTCGACGGCGACGACCTCTACGGCGCGGGCGTCGACCCGGTGCTCGTGCGACGTCAGGTCGGCATGGTGTTCCAGCGGCCGAACCCGTTCCCCACGATGTCGATCAAGGACAACGTGCTCGCGGGCGTGAAGCTCAACAACAAGCGCATCTCGAAGTCCGAGGCCGACGACATCGTCGAGCGCTCCCTGCAGGGCGCGAACCTCTGGAACGAGGTCAAGGACCGCCTCGACAAGCCCGGCATGGGCCTCTCCGGCGGTCAGCAGCAGCGTCTGTGCATCGCCCGCGCGATCGCGGTGCAGCCCGACGTGCTCCTCATGGACGAGCCGTGCTCGGCACTCGACCCGATCTCGACGCTCGCCATCGAGGACCTCATCGAGGAGCTGAAGAAGGAGTACACGATCGTCATCGTGACCCACAACATGCAGCAGGCCTCGCGCGTCTCCGACAAGACGGCGTTCTTCAACATCGCCGGCACCGGTCACCCCGGCAAGCTGATCGAGTACGACGACACCGCGACGATCTTCTCGAACCCGTCCGTGCAGGCCACCGAGGACTACGTCTCCGGCCGCTTCGGGTGATCGGCTGACGCAGCGTCACGCACGCTCGGCCCCGTCGGACCACGGTCCGGTGGGGCCGTCGGCATCGTAGGGTGCGCCGAGGAGCTTCGACGGTCGTGCTCGTGCGACGCCGCCGCTGTCAGACGACAACGGGCCGGTCGCTCCGTGCGGACGCGGCAGGTTGCACGCGCCCAACAACGACGCCGCCGCTGTCGGACGACAGCGGCGGCGTCGTGAGACAGCGGCAGCGAACGATGCGACCGCCTGGGGCCAGCGATCTCCCGGGACCGACCGCCCGGGGCCAGGGCCCGCCCGGCGCTACGCGTCGAGCGGGACCGCGGCGATCGGCGTGGTCGTCGGCTGCTCGGAACCACCGGCCGGCTCGACCGTGATGCCCACGGTCACACCGTCCTGCAGGTCGCCGGTCAGCACAGCCGAGTGGACGCCGTCGGAGGACTGCTCCATGAGGCCAGCGGGCTTGATCGCACCACCGGACGCCTTCGACGCGATGTACCAGAGCTCGTAGGTCTTGCCCTTCGGCGCGGCCTGGACCCCGTCGAGGATCACGGCCGACTTGCCGATGTCCTTCGACCAGACGACGGTGGCGGTGCCCCCTCCTTCGACCGGCGTGCTGCTGCGCTGGAAGTCCGACGCCGCGTAGATGCCGTCGAGGACGCTCGAGCTCTGCGACGAACCAGCACCCGGGCCGGGCTCCGAACCGGGGTTCAGGACACCACCGACGCTGAGCCCGACGCCGAGGAAGACCACCGCCACGGCGGCTGCCGCGGACATGGCCGCTGCCGGGCGCTGGAACCAACGACGGCGAGCCGCGGACTCCGCCGGACCCGGCACCACGGAGGACGTGGGTGACGGGGCGGAAGCGGATCGTGCCTCCAGGCCGTCGTCGAGCGCGGGAGTGTCCGCGAAGGACGCAGCGGGAGCCGCGACCTGCGGCGTGGTCTGGATCTGCGCCATCAGCGATGCCTTGAGCGACGCCGGCGGCTCGATCGGGTCGGTCGAGTACGCCAGCTGCAGCGCGGTCTCGCGCAGCGAGTCGGCCTCGGCCCGGAGGTCGGACGAGAACGCGAGCGCGTCCTCGACCTGGGTGCGCTCCTCATCGGAGAGCGCATCGAGCGCGTACGAACCTGTCAGGGAGGACGGGTCGTCGTGTCGGTCGGTCATGAGGTCACCCCCATCTCGTCTCGGAGTCGGATCATCCCGTCGCGGAGACGGGTCTTGACGGTGCCGATCGGGACACCGAGTTGTTCGGCCATCTCGCTGTGCGAGAAGCCTCCGTAGTACGCGAGCTGCACCGCCTGGCGCTGGAACTCGGTGAGCTTCGCCAGTGCCCGGCTCACCCGCTCGTGCTCGATGCGGATCTCGACCGATTCGGTCACCTGGTCGAAGCCGGACTCGAAGTCACGGATGCCGATCCGGGTGTCACGGTCATGCGAGGCCTGTGAGGCCCGCACCCGGTCGACCGCGCGGCGGTGCGCCATCGTGAGGACCCAGCTCGCGGCGGTCCCACGGCTGCGGTCGAACCGGGTGGCCTGCTGCCAGACCTCCAGGAAGACCTCCTGCGTGACCTCCTCGGACTGGGCACGGTCCCGCAGGAGCCGGGTCACGAGGCCGAGCACACGCCCGGAGAGTTCGTCGTACAGGTCGGAGAAAGCCGCCTGGTCGCCGTTCGCAACCCTGGTGAGGAGTTCATCGGGCGACGGCGGCGCCGGCTCGGCAGAGCCCCAGCGCTTCGTGTCGCGTTCCACGATGGCAAGCATTGCAGGTTTCCCCCCTCTCGGTGCACGGGGCGCTGCATGTGCTCAGGCATCGTGCAGCTGTTCGGGTGTGTGGGCGAGGGGGCCACGTGGTCCGCAGGGAATTGACCGACTGACGCCGGACCGGGCCGCGTGGGACCCCTCGCTGTGACCGGGACAGGGCCTGGCCACGGTGATGATTCGGTGCCCTCGACCGGGCGGATTGGACGGGTCCTGGATCGGTGCGGTGTCCGACGTGCGAGAGCGGATTCGACGTGTCCAGGGTCGTTCCGTAGAGTGGACGTCGCCGGGCCGCAGCAAGCCCCGGGCTCCAAATTTCGCCGCTTCGAGCGGCCTCGCGCCGAGAGGCGCTTCTGCGGCCCGGTTCTTCTGTGTCTGCCGGTCGGTCGGCCGGTGCTGTTCCGTCGTCGGTGGCGTGCTGTCGGTGGCGTTCCGTCGGCGCCGTTCCGTCGATGGGCGGGACGGCCTGGAGGCGCGGGGCGGGGTCGCACCGTGCCTCCCGTCCGGCGGCGGGTGCTGTCCGGACGCGGCGCGCGCGGGATCAGTCGAGGCTGTCGCGGCGCCAGAGCGCCGCAGCCTCCGTCAGGTCCGCCGCGAGTTCGGTGAGGCGGAACGCCCGCGTCGTGAGCTCGGTCGCACGCGCGGACGCCGTGAGGTCGGCCTCGTCCGCGACCGCCGTGGCTCCCGCCGCGGTCAGCCGGCAGAACGCCGCGCCGCGGTCCAGCGCCACGGCGAGGTCACCCGTGTAGAGGCCGTGCAGGATCCGGTCCGCGAGGGTGAGGATCTCCGCCGGACCGGTCGGCTGCTCGGCGCCCGCGACCGCTTGGTCGATGGTGCCGATGCGCTCGGTGCCGCGCTGGAAGAAGTACGCGATCTCGTCCGGGGCCTGCCGGATGACCGTGCGGACGAGGTAGATGCGCCAGAGCGCCCCGGGCAGCGTGTGCGCCCCGACCCGCGCCCAGAGCTCCGCGATCGCATCGATGCCGTGCACGTCCGTGTAGGTCACGAGTCGCTCCACCACCGCGGGGTCCGGGTCCTGCCGCACGCGGTGGAGCAGGGCGTTCGCCGTCTCGTGCGCGACGCGGTTCACCACCGCAGGGTCCTCGCCGCCCTGGATCGCGGCGAACTCGGCATCGGTGAAGTGGACGGGACGGTGGTGATCGCGAGGCACCGCGACAGTGTAGGCGCGGCCACCGACGCCCCACGTCCCCCGTTCGCCCAGAACGCAACGAGCGCTCCGCGGGTACGGTGCTCCGGCAGGGAGGGACCACTCCCGGACGTCACGGAGAGGACCCCCATGAACGCCCTGCTCATCATCCTGGCCGTGATCGCGGTCATCCTGCTGTTCGTCGGTGGCTTCGCCGCAAGCCTCAAATTCCTGCTCTACGTGGGCATCGTGCTCGCCGTCATCGCACTCGTCCTCTGGCTACTGCGGACGCTGACCGGCCGTCGGAGCTGACGAGCCCGGTCCCCGGTGCCCGTGTGGAGGCCCGTACCCGCTAGCCTTGCGGGTGCGGGCCTCTAGCTCAGTTGGTAGAGCACCGGACTTTTAATCCGAGGGTCGTGGGTTCGAGCCCCACGGGGCCCACCGTTCCCGAACACCGCCTTTTCATCCGAGGGTCGTGGGTTCGAGCCCCACGGGGCCCACCGCTTCGCCCCACAGGATGCGCCCGGACCGGTTTCCCTAGGATGTCGGTCGTGTCGTGGCGGAACAGACGAGCGCGAGCGGGGACGGACCACCCCGCCGTCCAGCGTCCCCGCCGCTCCCGGCTGCCCCTCGTGGGCCTCGGCGCGATGGCGGTCGGTGTCGCCGGACTCCTCGTGCTGCTGCCGAGCGTCTCGAGCGCCTGCCAACCGACCGTCTCGCCACGCAGCGAGTCGGCGGTGCGCACTGCCTCGGCCATCGCCACCGGGTCGGACGTGCTCGTCATCGGCGACTCGTACTCGACGGGCGTCGGCTCGTCGAGCGGTCGACACGGCTGGGCGCAGGACCTCGTGGCGGATCGGCACTGGAACGCGACGATCGACGCCTACCCCGGCACCGGGTACGTCGACACCGGTCGGCCGAGCACGTCGTACTACTCCTACGAGGCCCGCATCGAGCGGATGGCGCGACGGATGACGCCGGACCTCGTGATCGTCCAGGGCAGCCAGAACGACTGGCTCGTGGACGCGGCGACCCTGCAGGCCACGGTCGAGCGCACGCTCCGGAAGGTGCAGCAGCAGTGGCCGAACGCGACCGTGATCGCACTCGGGCCCTCAGCGCCGTACCCGCGGTCCACGGCGAACAGCGGGATCTCGGCTTCCGTGGCCGCCGGAGCCGAGGCGGTCGACGTGCCGTACATCGACGCACTGTCGGACGGCTGGTTCACCCCGTCGAACAGCCGCCGCTACGTGTCGGACGACGGCGGGCACCTCGACGACGCCGGGTACCAGTACCTCGCGGACCGTGTCAGCGCGGCACTCGACGACCTGGCCTCGGCGCCGAGCGGCGACGAGCACTGCGCCTGACGTCCAGGACGCTCGGTCCGGGGTACAAGTCGTCCACAGGCACCTCTTGTCCGTTCCACGGCACAGCCCAGTGTGCGTTCAGCGGTCTGTTGGGTTGACGCCGATAGTGTCGTTCCCGGATCCGAGCAACGGGTCCGGCACCACAGCACCATCGAAGAACGAACGGGGTACACCGTGATCGAGCCCATCGAAGCCACGCACACCAGCGCCGACGGCGCGCGCCGCATCGTCGAGCTCGCAGCAGCAACCAAGACGACCATGAGCGACGAGCTGCTGCTCGACACGCTCCGCCGCAACGCGAAGGTGTCGACGCGGCACATCCGCGAGGACTTCCTCGAGGTCGCCAACACCACCACCGTGCTCGGCTACGTGTGTCGGCAGCGCTCGGAGTACATCGCGCTCCGTGGCGACGACCCGGCCTGGGCGCAGGAGGTCGGGCGTTACCGCACCGAGTCCCTCGCGGTCGAGGCGCTCCGCATGCGCCGCGCCTGACGCCAGCGCCGCTCCTGGTACCGCACGCGGTACGCCGAAGGCCGCCCCGAACCGGGGCGGCCTTCGTCGTGTGCGGCCGCGCGCTCGGGCAGCTGCGTGCCCGAGACTCGGCCTCAGCGACCGATCTCGGACCGCCGACCACGAGAACGGTCGCTGAGCGCGAGACTCGGCAGCGCGAGCGCGAGACTCGGCAGCGCGAGCGCGAGCGCGCGACTCGGGGCCTGCGGCAGCGCGCGGAACCCTCAGGACCAGACGCGCCGGATGCCCCAGGTACCGGTCCAGGTCTCGTCGGGCTCGAGCCAGCGCAGCCCCTCCCCGGAGTTGAGCGCGTTCGCCGGCGCCGTCATCGGTTCGACCGCCACGGCCAGCCCGGTGCCGTCGCCGCGGGGGAACGTCCGGGACGTGAAGACCTGCACGTACGGGAACGACTCGTCCTGCCAGAGCTCGACGCCGTCGCCCTCGGGTCCGTGGAGTGTCGTCCGCCGGACGCCGTCCTGGTCGGCCGCGATGTCCGTGTAGGCGGTGTCGAGGTCGGAATCGCCCGCCCGGCGCCCCCCGCGCAGGTCGGAGTCCGTGCCGGTGACGTCGAAGGAACCGTCGGGCACCTTCTGCTCGTTCGTCGAGAAGGCCGTGGCGGCGTCGAGGGTCACGACGAGGTCCTCGGCGGGGGTGTCGCCCGCGCGCAGGTACGGGTGCGCTCCCACGGCGAACGGCGCTCGGACACCGGAGCGGTTCGTGATCGTGTGGGTGACGCGGATGCCGTCGTCGACGAGCTCGTGGTGCACGCGGGTCTCCAGGGTGAACGGCCAGCCGTGCTGCGGGTGGATCGTCGCCTCCTGCTCGATCGACGACTCGGTCTGCGACACCGTGCGGTACGGGGCGAAGCGGAGCAGCCCGTGTGAGGCGTTGCCGTACTTCGGCTCGGAGACGTCGAGCTGTTGCGCGACTCCGTCGAGCTCCCAGCGACCGCCGGCGACACGGTTGGGCCAGGGCACGAGCACGATGCCGTCCGCTCCGGGCGGTGCCTGGTCGACGTCGAACGGCTCGGTGAGGTCGAAGCCGGCGACCCGGAGTTCCCGGATACCGGCGGCGACCTCGGTCACGACGGCCTCGACGACGCCGTCCGGTCCGGCGTGGCGGAGGTGGTACTGGCCTCCGGTGGGGGCTGCGGTCATGGCGGGCTGGTCCTTCCTGGGCAACGCAGTGGTTCAGCGCTCGTCGGCCACGACGACCTCGACCCCGGCGGCGCGCACGGCGTCCACCTGGTCCGCCGAGGCCTCGGCGGTGACGACGACGTCGATGTCCTCGAGCGCACGGACGACCCCGAGGTGGGCACGGCCGAACTTCGACCCGTCCGCGACCACGACCGTACGCCGTGCCGTCGCCGCGAGCATCCGCTTCGTCTCCGTCTCGGGCAGGTTCACGTTCGTCAGACCGTGGTCCACGTCGACGCCCGTCCCACCGAGGAACACGACGTCGGCGGCGATCATCGGCACGACGGTGTTGTTGAACGGCGCGACGAGCGAGTGCTGGAGCGGCCGGAGCGTGCCGCCGGTGACAATGACCGTGAAGCGTGGGACGGCGGGCTCCAGCGCGAGCGCGGTGGTCAGGGAGTTCGTGACGACGGTCACGTCGACCAGGTCGGTGCGCGCGACGAGGGCGGACGCGACGGCTGCGGGCGTGGTGCCGACGTCGAGCACGACGCACTCCCCCGAGCGCACGAGGGCAGCGGCGGCGCGACCGATCGCCGCCTTCGCGACCTGGTGCTCCACGGCCGTCTCCTCGAGGGGCCGTTCGCCGGACCCGGCCACGAGACGGACCGCACCGCCGTGCACCCGCCGGATCCGGGCCTCCAGGTCGAGTGCGGCGAGGTCCTGCCGGACCGTCACCTCGCTCGTCCCCAGCGCCGCCGCCAGGGCGGCCGTCCGGACGAGCCCGGGTGCCCCCTCGACGATGGCGACGATGCGGTCCTGGCGGAGGGGCGCCGGGAGCGCGCCGTCGAGGAAGAGGTCGTCGTCGCTCACGCCCCCAGTTTCGTCCGCTTCCGTCTGCTTTCGCAACACTTCGGATCGCGGTAGGATCCTCCGGTGATCACCAAGCGCGCGACGAAGCTCGCGGACGGCCGCGACCTCTTCTACTTCGACGACGCCGACTCGACACTGCCCGTGGAGCGCAGCATCGACCAGCGTGTGCTCGATCCACGGCCGGAGACCGCCCGCATGCGGCAGGACGTCCTCACGGGCGAGTGGGTGTCGATCGCGGCGAGCCGGCAGAACCGGGTGTTCCTGCCGCCGGCCGACCAGGACCCCCTCGCGCCGCAGACCGCGGCGAACCCGTCGGAGATCCCGAGCCAGTACGACGTCGCGGTGTTCGAGAACCGCTCGCCGTCGTTCGGCCCGATGCTCGGCGGACCCGACGGAGCCGAGGACGCCCCGCCGTCGCTCGACGCCCTGACCGAGGTCGGGCTCAACCGGCAGTTCCGCAGCGTCGGCCGGTGCGAGGTCGTCTGCTTCTCCCCCGCGACCGAGGGCTCCTTCGCGTCGATCTCCGAGTCCCGCGCCCGCACGGTCGTGGAGGCCTGGGCGGACCGCACCGCCGCGCTCTCCGAGCTGCCCGGCATCCAGCAGGTCTTCCCGTTCGAGAACCGCGGCGAAGCGATCGGTGTCACTCTGCACCACCCGCACGGCCAGATCTACGCCTACCCGTACGTCACCCCCCGCACGCAGCGACTCCTGGCCTCGATCGAGCGCTTCGGCCCGGACCTCTTCGAGCAGCACCTCGCGAACGAGCGGGCGTCCGACCGTGTCGTCCTCGCCGGCGAGCACTTCACCGCGTTCGTGCCGTTCGCCGCACGCTGGCCGATCGAGGTCCACATGCTGCCGCACCGGCACGTGCCGGACTTCGCCGGGCTCACCGACGCCGAGAAGGACGAGCTGGCACACATGCACCTCCGGCTCACCCGCGGGATGGACCAGCTCTACGGGGACCCGACGCCGTACATCGCCGCCTGGCACCAGGCGCCGGTGCACACCGCCCGTGACACCGTGCGGCTCATGCTGCAGATCACGTCCCCGCGCCGCGCGGCGGACAAGCTCAAGTTCCTGGCCGGCAGTGAGGCCGCCATGGGTGCCTGGATCGGGGACCTCGTGCCCGAGAAGGCGGCCGAGTTCATCCGAGGAGGGATCGAACGCGCATGACGTTCCAGCAGGTCTACGGGTACGAGCCGACGGTGCGGTACTCCGCGCCGGGTCGGGTCAACCTCATCGGCGAGCACACCGACTACAACGACGGGTACGTACTGCCCTTCGCGATCGACCGGCGGACCGTCGCCTCGATCGGGCAGCGGGACGACCGGGTGCTGCGCGTCGCGTCCGCGTTCGACCCGTCGTCGGTCGTCGAGCTGACCCTCGACGAGCTCGACCCGTCGCGGATGCACGGCTGGTCGGCGTACGTCCTCGGCATCGCCTGGGCACTGCGTGAGCAGGCCGGAGCGGACCTGTCGGACAAGCACGGGTTCGACGTGTTCATCGAGTCGGACGTCCCCGTCGGCGCCGGCCTGTCGTCGAGCGCGGCGATCGAGTGCGGCGTCGCCCTGGCGTTCAACGACCTCTGGGAGCTCGGGCTCGACCGCAAGACGCTCGCCCGGGTGGGTCAGTACTCCGAGAACCACGCGGTCGGTGCCCCCACCGGGATCATGGACCAGTCCGCGTCGCTGCTCGGTGAGCAGGACGCGGTCGTGTTCCTCGACTGCCGCACGCTCGACACCGCCGTGGTCGACCTGGCGCTCGAGGCGAACGGCCTCGAGGTCCTCGTCATCGACACCCGGGTGGAGCACGCCCACGCGACCGGCGGCTACAAGGCCCGCCGTGAGTCGTGCGAGCGCGGCGCGCGCATCCTCGGCGTCGAGGCCCTCCGCGACGTGAGCGTCGAGGACCTCCCCCGCGCCGAGGAGCTGCTCGACGACGAGACCTTCCGCCGCGTCCGGCACATCGTCACGGAGGACCAGCGCGTCCTCGACACGGTGCGCACCCTCCGCGAGGACGGCCCGCGCGCGATCGGATCGCTGCTCGTGGCGTCGCACGAGTCCATGCGCGACGACTTCGAGATCTCCGTGCCGGAGCTCGACCTCGCGGTCGCGACCGCTGTGGAGCACGGCGCCGTCGGCGCACGGATGACGGGTGGCGGGTTCGGTGGAGCGGCGATCGCGCTGGTCGACCGGGAGGCCCGTGGCGCGATCGCGGACGCCGTCACGTCCGCCTTCGCCGCGGCCGGGTACCGCGAGCCGACCGTCTTCACCGTGCACGCCGCGCAGGGCGCCCGGCGCGACTGACGGGCGGCGCGCCGTCGCCGGCGCTGCGTCGTGTGCGGTGCGGTGCGGTGCGGCGCGGCGCGGCGCGGCGCGAGCGGTGCGCAAGGCACCCTCCGAGTCCGCACAACCAAAGGTGCTTCGCACCATGGGATCCCGTGGTGCGGGGCTCCTTTGGTCGTGCGGCGCTGCACAGCACAGTGGCCAGAGCGGGAGCACGCCGGTCACGCCGGGCGCGCGGGTAGGCAGGCCGGCGGGTGCGTTCAGCCCGTGTAGTCGGCGTAACGGGACACCAGGTCCACGTTCCCGATGACGAACGGGTGCGGGTTGCCGTGTTCGACGGCCCACTGCACCCAGGTCATCTCGACCGGGATGAGCAACCACACGAGCACGGTCGTCCCGATGACCCCGGCGAGCGCCAGACCCATGACGGTGTGTTCGTCGAACCGCGGGGCTCCTCGGCGGGCGATCGCGACGACGAACCCCACGACCGCGAAGCCCACGGTCAGGAGTGTCCATCCGACCCACGGGTGGCTCGTGATCGTCGTCTCGACACCGTCGCGCGAGAACCCGGTCGACCACCTCGCGCCGAACTGCTGGACGACGAGTGCGAGCAGGACGATGAGCACCATCCACCGCGCGTCCTTCGTGAGCTGCGAGGGCTCCGGGCGTGCTCGGAGCACCGGCTCGGTCAGCGCTCGTTCGTCCCCCATGGGGCGACCGTAGCACCCGGCGCGCGGTCTGGCGGAGGTGATCCGTGCCTCCAGTCCGGGGCGGACGCGACCGGAACGCGGAAGCGACAGATCCCCGTGGGCGGGCCAGGGCGATCTGTCGCTTCCGCGAGGGTGGCCGTCAGCGCAGGTGGCGCTCCGCCGCCTCGACGACGTTCTTCATGAGCATCGCGCGGGTCATCGGCCCGACGCCACCCGGCGTCGGCGACAGGAACCCGGCGACCGAGGCCACGGCGGGGTCGACGTCGCCGCGGAGCTTCGCCTTCCCGGTGGCCTCGTCGACGACGCGGCTGATGCCCACGTCGATGACCGCCGCACCGGGCTTGACCCAGTCCGGCTGCACGAGCCCGGCGACCCCGGCAGCGGCCACGATGATGTCCGCCCGTCGGCACTCGGCGGCGACGTCCTCGGTCAGCGAGTGGGTCAGGGTCGCGGTCGCCTCGAGGCGGGTGAGGAGCAGACCGAGCGGGCGCCCGACCGTCAGGCCCTGCCCGATGATCGTGACGTGCTGCCCCCGGATCGGGACGTCGTACGCCTCGAGCATCGCGACGATGCCGCGCGGGGTGCACGGCAGGGGCGCGTCGATCGTGCCGGCACCACCGGGGACGGCGAGCACGAGCTCACCGAGGTTCGTCGGGTGCAGGCCGTCGGCGTCCTTCGCCGGGTTCATGAGTTCGAGCATCGGGATCGGGTCGATGCCCTGCGGCAGCGGGAGCTGCACGATGAAGGCAGTCACCCGGGGGTCGTCGTTCATCTGCAGGATCGCCGCGCGGATGTCGGCCGCGGAGGCCGTCTCGGGCAGGTCGATGCGGACCGAGTCGAGCCCGATCTGCGCCGAGTCCTTGTGCTTGCCGGCGACGTAGGACACCGAACCCGGGTTCTGGCCGACCATGATCGTGCCGAGTCCGGGTCGGAACCCGTGGTCGTGCAGGCGGTCGATGCGGAGCTTCAGGTCGTCGAGCGTCCGGGCGGCGAGGGCGGCGCCGTCGATGCGGACGGCAGAGCCCTCCCCCGCCCAGAGCGCCCGCGGCAGGTCAGCCACGGCGGCGCTCACGCGTAGAGCGGGAACGCGTCGGTCAGGGCCTTCACCCGGGCCGACAGCGCGGCGATGTCCGGGTTCGGCATGAGCGTCAGCGCGATGATGTCCGCGACCTCGGTGAACTCGGCGTCGCCGAACCCGCGGGTCGCGAGCGCCGAGGTGCCGATGCGGACACCCGAGGTGACCATCGGCGGACGCGGGTCGAAGGGCACCGAGTTGCGGTTCACAGTGATGCCGACCTCGTGCAGGAGGTCCTCGGCCTGCTTGCCGTCGACCTCGGACTCGCGGAGGTCCACGAGCACCAGGTGCACGTCGGTGCCACCGGTGAGGACGTCGATCCCCGCAGCCTTGGCGTCGTCCTGGGTGAGGCGCGTCGCGAGGGCCTTCGCACCGCGGAGCGTACGCTCCTGGCGGTCCTTGAACTCCGGCTGGCCGGCGAGGAGGAACGCGGTGGCCTTGGCGGCGATCACGTGCATGAGCGGGCCACCCTGCTGCCCCGGGAAGACCGCGGAGTTCAGCTTCTTGAAGAGCGACTCCTCGTTGGACAGGATGATGCCCGAGCGCGGGCCGGCGAGCGTCTTGTGCACGGTCGAGGACACGACGTGTGCGTGCGGCAGGGGCGACGGGTGCAGCCCGGCGGCGACGAGGCCGGCGAAGTGCGCCATGTCCACCCAGAGCGTCGCGCCGACCTCGTCCGCGATCTCGCGGAACTTCGCGAAGTCGAGCTGGCGCGGGTAGGCCGACCACCCGGCGATGAGGACCTTCGGCTGGTGCTCGATCGCCTTCGCGCGGATGTCGTCGTAGTCGACCTCGAAGGTCTCCGGGTCGACGCCGTACGACACGGCGTTGTAGATCCGGCCGGAGAAGTTGAGCTTCATGCCGTGGGTCAGGTGACCGCCGTGGGCGAGCTCCAGGCCGAGGATCGTGTCGCCCGCGGAGGCGATGGCGTGCAGGACCGCGGCGTTCGCGCTGGCACCGGAGTGCGGCTGGACGTTCGCGTACTCGGCGCCGAAGAGCGCCTTGGCCCGGTCGATCGCGAGCTGCTCGGCGACGTCGACGAACTCGCAGCCGCCGTAGTAGCGCTTGCCGGGGTAGCCCTCGGCGTACTTGTTCGTGAGCACGGAGCCCTGCGACTCGAGGACGGCCCGGGGGACGAAGTTCTCGGACGCGATCATCTCGAGGGTGTCGCGCTGACGGCCGAGCTCCTGCTCGAGGACCTTCGCGATCTCGGGGTCGACCTCGCTGAGCGGGGCGTTGAAGCTGGTCTGCGTGGAGGCAGGGGGCAGATCGGTGATGGACACGGGACTCCTCGTTGTCGGTTCCGCCGCGCGCAGCACGACGAGGTGGACGGGTGGGCGCGGCCCAGGCGTACGGCCGCGCACCGTGTCAGGTGTCGCTCCCCGATGGTGACCCATCCAACGCCAGTCGCGACCCCTCGATCGTACCGAGCGGGCCGGTTCGTGTCACCCTGGAGGCATGACCCTGCTGCACCCCGACGTCGACGAGCGGACGGCGACCCGCTCCGACACCCCGTGGGTCACCGTGGTCTGGGACGACCCGGTCAACCTGATGTCGTACGTGACCTACGTCTTCCAGTCCTACTTCGGGTTCGGGCGCGCGAAGGCGGAGCGGCTCATGCACCAGGTGGACGAGGACGGTCGGGCGATCGTCGCGACCGGTGCCCGCGAGGCCATGGAGGCCCACGTCGAGGCGATGCACGGCTACGGCCTGCAGGCGACCGTCGACCGGGCACCGACCCCGTGACGCCGTTCGTCCGCCGCGCCGACGGCGTCCACCTCGGCATGTCCGCCGGGGAGCGGGCCGTGCTGACGTCGCTGACCGAGCAGCTCCGGCAGGTGCTCGACGGCGACCTGGGCGCCGACCCCGTCGCCGCGCGGCTGTTCCCGGACGCCTACCCCGACGACGAGGCGGCGAGCGCCGAGTTCCGCCGGTGGACACGGTCGGACCTGCTGACGCAGAAGACGGCGAACGCGGCGATCGTGCACGAGTGGTTGACCGGGGTGCGCGACGGCGGGTTCGCCCCCGAGGACGAGCAGGCGTGGCTGCGGTGCTTGACGGACCTGCGGCTGACGATCGCCGAACGCCTCGGCATCACCGACGCGGCGAGCGAGGAAGCGTCGTACCGCGCCGAGGCCGGGGTCGGCCTGCGGGACGTCTACGACTGGGTCGGGTACGTGCAGGAGCACCTGGTCGGCACGATCACCGGTCGGTGAGCGTCAGGCAGCGGCACGGGGACCGAGCAGTTCCTCGCGGTGCCGGCGAGCCCAGTCCGCGAGCGAGCGGGGAGGCTCCCCGGTGATGCGCTCGACCTCGTCGGTGAACGCGTCCACGCCGTCGAGGCCCCGTCGCGCGACTCGACCGAACTGCTGACGGAGGCCCTCGGCCTGCCAGGCGTCGACCCCGCTCGCGCGGAGCACGGTCCGGAACACCCGGCTCGGCAGGTGGAGGTAGCGGACCGGTCGCCCGAGCCCCTCCGCGAGCCCGCGTGCGACACCAGGGCCGTCGAGGAGCTCGGGGCCGGTGAGCACGGGCTCCGCACCGGTGTGGTCGCCGCGGAGCAAGACCGTCGCGGCGACGGCGGCGATGTCGGCCGTGTCGATCCACCCGATGACGCCGCGGCCCATCGTCTGCGGGAAGATCCCGCGTCGGATCGCCGGCATGGACGCCACGAGGTTCGTCATGAACCCGGACGGATGGAGGATCGTCCGCTCGAGCCCACTCGCTCGGATCGACTCGTCCACCTGCCAGATGGCGGCGGCCCACGGCATCGGCGAGTGCTCGGCTGCGTCCCCGCCGGACAGGTGGACGACCGCGCGGACACCGGCAGCACGGGCTGCGTCGACGGCGGTCCGCCCGTGTTCGGCCTGCCGTGGCGTCGCGGCCGTGACGAGGAAGAGCTGGTCGACGCCGTCGAGCGCCGCGGTCAGGGCCGCGCGGTCGCCGAGGTCGGCGAGGCGCGCGTCGATGCCCTGTGTGGTGAACGCGTCCACCTGTTCGGGGCGGCGCGCGATCACGCGGACGCGGGCTCCTGCGCCGAGGAGTCGCTCGACGGTCTGACCGCCCACGTCACCCGTGGCCCCGGTCACGGCGATGACGCCGTCGCTGTGCTGCACCATGATCCTCCCTAGTATCAGTTTTCTGATATCAAAGGCTACGCCGGTAGCCTGGGGTCGTGCCCCGGGAGTTCTCAGCGACGCGCGACGACGTCGACGCGATCGCCGCATGGACGGTGATCCGCGCTGCCCGCACGCTCGCCAGACGCCTCGGTGAGGTGCTCGCACCGCTGGGACTCAGCCCCGTCGAGTTCGGGGCACTCGTGCAGCTGGCGGCCGGCGAGCGGCTCACCCAGGCCGAACTGGCCCGTGCGGTCGGCATCCGCCCCCAGAGCGTCACCACCCTCGTCGCGGCACTCGCGGACCGCGGACTGCTCGACCGGGGCCCCGAGCGCGGACGCGGACGGCCGTCCCGGATCACCCTGACGAGCACGGGTCGGGCACTGCTCGCCGAGGCGTTCCCGGTCGTGCTCGCGAGCAACTCGTGGTTCGCCGGCGACGCGGAGCCCCTGTCCGCGATCCTGGCGCCGTTCGTCGGGGATGCGACCGGCCCCGCGGACGTGGTTCCCTGATCGACAGGCAGCCTTGCAAGTTCTCCTGTCGAAGTAGTACCGTGGCGGAATGACTTCTGATGGAGCACCCGACCTCGCCAGCGCGCTGCTGACGATCCACGGCCGCATCCGCCGGACCCTGCTCACGGGCAAGTCCGACGAGGTCACCGCATCGCAGACCGCGGCGCTCGGCCGACTCCTCCGGTACGGCGAGAGCACGGTCGCCGACCTCGCCCGCGCCGAGGGTGTCCGCCCGCAGTCGATGGGCGCGACCGTCCAGGCGCTCGTCGACCTCGGGTACGCCGAGCGCCGGCAGGACCCCTCCGACGGGCGACGGACCCTCGTCCGCGCGACCCCGGCGGGCGCAGCCGCGCGCGAAGACGCATGGTCGGCCCGCAGCCGGGTGCTCGCGGACCGGCTGGCCGCGCTCACCCCGGAGGACCGCGCGACCGTGGCCCGCTCGCTGGAGATCCTCGAGCCGCTGGTGGAACCGTGACCGCGACCACCCCGGTCCCCGTCCCCGCGCCCGCTCCGACCGACGGCGGCGGCAGCGGCTTCGGCCCGAAGCTCCTCGTCCCGGTGCTCGTCGGCCCGCTGCTCAACCCGATCAACACGACGATGGTGTCGGTCGCCCTCGCGCCGATCTCCCGCGACCTCGGGATCGGTGCGGCGCAGGCGATCTGGCTCGTGGCGGCGCTGTACCTCGCGAGCGCGGTCGCCCAGCCGACGATGGGCAAGCTCGCCGACCGGTTCGGCCCGAAGAAGGTGTTCCTCACCGGTCTCGTGATCGTCGGCGTCGCCGGGGTCGTGCCCGAGTTCCTCACCGGGTTCGGCGGTGCGGTGACAGCCCGTGTGCTGATCGGGATCGGCACGTCGTCGGCCTACCCGGCGGCGCTCACGACGCTCCGACAGCACTCGGCGCGGATCGGGAAGCCGACGCCGCCGCTCGTCCTCGGCGCGCTCTCGATCACGTCGCTCGTCTCCGCCGCTGCCGGGCCGCCGCTCGGCGGAGCGCTTATCGCGGCCTTCGGCTGGCACGCGATCTTCCTCGTCAACGTGCCGCTCGCGGTGTTCGGCATCGTGGTGTCGCTGCTGTGGCTGCCGTCCGACCGGCTGCGCCCGCAGAACGACGACGACCTGCCGGTGCTCCAGGCGCTCGACCCGGTCGGGATGCTCCTCATGACCGGGACCGTGTCGGCACTCCTGGTGTTCCTGCTCGACCTCTCGGCCGGGCTCTGGTGGCTGCTCGGGACCGCGGTCGTGCTGCTCGTCGCGCTCGTGCTGTGGGAACTGCGCGCCGTGAAGCCGTTCGTCGACGTGCGGATGCTCGCCCGCAACGGCGCGCTCTCGCGGACCTACCTGCGCCTGTTCCTCGTGTACCTGCTGGCCTACACGATGACCTACGGCTTCTCGCAGTGGGTGCAGGACGTCGCCGGCTACCCGAGCGACGCCGCCGGGTACATCCAGCTGCCGGCGGCGATCGTCGCCGGCGTCGCCTCGTTCCTGGTCGCGCGGAAGACCGCCGTCCGCGGGCCGCTCATCGCCGCGGCCGTGGTGCCGATCGTCGGCGGGCTGCTCCTGCTCCTGCTCGACTCGGGGTCCCCCGTGGCCCTGCTCGTGCTCACGCCGGCGCTGTTCGGCGTCCCGCAGGCCTTCGCGTCGGTGTCGAACCAGGCGGCGCTGTACCGGGTCGTGCCCGCGGAGTACATCGGCACCGCGGCCGGGCTCTCGCGGACGAGCGTCTACATCGGCGCGATCGGTGCGTCGTCGCTCATCGGCGGTGTGTTCGGCACGGCTCCCACCACGGCCGACCTACACGTCCTCGCGTGGGTGATCGTCGGCGTCGCCGTCGCGGCGAGCGCCCTGACGATCGCCGACCGCGCGCTGTCCCGTCCGGACGTGGTCTGACCGTGCAGCGTCGCGCGGGCATGGCTCTCGCAGCGTCGCGAACGCCGTGCCCTTCCGTGAGGTGGCAGTTCCGGTTCGATCAACGCGGCGTTCGCGAACCAGAACTGCCACGGACCGATCGCATCGTCCGCGCGCGGCGCGGGCTGCGTGGCGCACGGCACGCGCCAGGCGGCCGCCCCCAGGCGGCAAGCGTCGCGACCCGGATCCGGCCCGCGTCTCCCGGCCGGACCGCCAGCGCGACCACCCCGGAGCCGCGGCCGGACCGACGGACCCGCACCGCGCCTCCCGGCCGACCCTGGACGTGCAGCCCGGCCATCAGGCCGCCCCGGGCCGAGCAGCACCGCCGGGCCGGCGCGCGACAGCGTGCCCGGTACCCTGATCCGGTGACCGACCCGACGCCCGCGCACACCGCGGCCCTCACGCACTGGACCCTCACCCTCGTCTGCGACGACCGTCCCGGGATCGTGCACGCCGTGTCCGGAGCCGTCGTGGCCGCGCAGGGCAACATCACCGAGTCGCAGCAGTTCTCGAGCGCCGACACGAACACGTTCTTCATGCGCCTCCAGGTCATGGCCCCGGTCGACCGCGCCACCTTCGAGGACGCCCTCGAACCCGTGGTGCAGCGCTACGACGCCCGGGTGCAGCTCGACGTGGTCGGGCGGCCCCTCCGCACGCTCGTCCTCGTGTCCAAGGCCGGACACTGCCTCAACGACCTGCTCTACCGGCAGCGCGGTGGACAGCTGCCGATCGAGGTCCCCCTCGTCCTCTCGAACCACCCCGACCTGCAGGAGCTCGCGTCGTTCTACTCGGTGCCGTTCGAGCACCGTCCGGTGACCGACGCCGAGACGAAGCACGACATGGAGCAGCGGATCCTCGAGGCCGTCGACGAGCTCGACATCGAGCTCGTCGTCCTCGCGCGCTACATGCAGATCCTCTCGCCGGGGCTCTGCGCCGCGCTCGAGGGCCGTGCCGTGAACATCCACCACTCGTTCCTCCCCGGCTTCAAGGGAGCGAACCCCTACCGCCAGGCGCACGCGCGCGGCGTGAAGCTCATCGGCGCGACGGCGCACTTCGTCACGAGCGACCTCGACGAGGGGCCGATCATCGAGCAGAACGTCGTCCGGGTCGACCACACGAAGGACCCCGCCGAGCTCGTGTCGATCGGGCAGGACGAGGAGTCCCGCACCCTCACCCAGGCCGTCCGGTGGATCGCCGAGGACCGCGTGCTCCTCGACGGCGCCCGCACCATCATCTTCAAGTAGGCACCGTGTCCGCACCGCAGAGCCCCGTCGACTGGTCCGAGACCCCCGACCCGCACGCCGTCCGCCCCCGACGTACCGGCGCCTGGGACGTCCTCCGGGCCGTGGTGTGCGCGTTCGGCCTGTTCTCGCTCGGCTACTGGGGCTACCTCGCCTGGCCGTACCCGCTGCCGGCGCTGTTCTTCATCGTCGGCGCCCCGCTCTTCGCCGCGGTGGTGTGGTTCTTCTTCCGCTCGCCGCGGTCCCCGGTCGAGACGGACATCGTCGGCAAGACGATCGTCGAGGTCGCACTCGTCGTCGCCGCCGGTGCCGCCTGGGTGTCGATCGGGCACCCGGTCGTCGGGCTGGTCTTCATCGTGGTCGCCGCGGTGTCCGGCGTGGTGCAGTTCCGCCGGGAGGCGCGGTGACCGGCATCGGCGTCGCCGACGGGTCCGGCCTGGAGGCACGGCGCACGCTGGTGCGGTCGGCCCGCGTCGTCGACGCGGCCGGCACCACGGCCGACGGCTGGGTCCTCGTCGACGGTGACGTCATCCGTGCGGTCGGCTCCGGCCCCGACGTCCCCGCGGCGGACGAGGTCGTCGACCTCGGTGACGCCGTCCTGGTGCCCGGGTTCGTCGACCTGCACGGGCACGGCGGCGGTGGGGTGTCCTACGAGGACGAGTCCTTCGCGGCGGCCCTCGCGGTGCACCGGGCGCACGGCACGACCCGGTCGGTCCTGTCGCTCGTCGCGAACCCGCTCGACGCCCTGGTGACCTCGCTCGACCGCGTCCGCGAGGTCATGGCGTCCGACCCGCTCGTCCTCGGTGTGCACCTCGAGGGGCCGTTCCTCTCCCCGCAGAACAAGGGCGCCCACAACGCAGCGTTCCTGCTCGACCCGACACCCGACGCCGTCGACACGCTGCTCGGGGCCGGCGCGGGCGTGGTCCGCCAGGTCACGATCGCCCCGGAGCTCCCCGGCGCACTCGACGCGATCGAGCGGTTCGTCGCGGCCGGGGTCACCGTCGCCGTCGGCCACACGGTCTGCTCGTACGAACAGGCGAGTGCGGCGTTCGACGCCGGCGCGACCCTGCTCACGCACGCGCACAACGCCATGCCGGGCATCCACCACCGCGCGCCGGGCCCGATCCCCGCCGCGGTGGCCGACGACCGGGTGACGCTCGAGCTCATCCTCGACGGCGTGCACGTGCACCCGTCGGTGGCGTCCCTGCTGCTCGACGCCGCGTCCGGCCGCGTCGCGCTCGTGACCGACGCGATGGGCGCCGCCGGGGCAGCTGACGGCTCGTACACGCTCGGCTCCCTCGCGGTGACCGTCGAGCACGGGGTCGCCCTCGTCGCCGGGACCGAGACCATCGCCGGGTCGACGCTCACGCAGGACCTGGCACTCCGCAACGCCGTCGCCCTCGCCGGGCGGTCACTGCCGGACGCCGTGGCTGCACTGACCGCGGTGCCCGCGCGGGCACTCGGGCTCGAGGACCGGCTCGGCAGGATCGCCCCGGGGTACGCAGCCGACCTCGTGGCGCTGACGCCGGCACTCGAGGTGACCCGGGTGTGGGGAGCCGGGCGTCCGATCGGCTGATCGTCCGGCCGCCGCGTCGCTCGGGAACGGATCTGTCACACGGGGGCGCATCCGGACACTCACTGTTCGGAGGCAATCGTGAACACACAGAGGGGGCCGGGCACCGTCCCGGACACAGCACTCGTCGCCGCCGTCGCGAAGGGCGACGGGGAGGCGTACACCGCACTGCTCGACCGACACTCGCGTGCGGTCTTCCGCTACGCATGGGGGCTCGCCGACGAGCGGTCGGACGTCGACGACATCGTCCAGGAGACGTTCCTCGTCGCCTGGCGGCGGCGGAAGGACATCGGGCTCGTCGGCGCATCCGCGCTGCCGTGGCTGCTGACCACGACGCGGTACGTCGCGATGAACACGAACCGGCAGCGACGGTCGAACCGGACCGACCAGGTCGACGAGCACAGCGGTGCGTCCGAGGCCTGGTACCGCCAGGTCGCGCATGACGAGGCCGTGCACCAGCTGCGGTGGGTCCGCGCGGAGATCGCCGCGCTCGAGTCACCCGATCGCGAACTCTGCGAGCTCTGTCTGCTGCAGGGCCGGTCCTACGACGAGGCCGCCGCGATGCTCGGCCTCACCCCCACGAACGCGCGCAAGCGCATCCAACGGTCGCGCGCGAAGCTGAAGTCGAGCCGCGCGCTGCACGAGATGGAGCAGACACTGTGATCACCGCACCGCCGCCCGAGGGTGCCGCCCTCGACGAAGCCATCCGTCCGATCCGACGCGCGGTGCTCGACCGCACGGTCCGCCGTCACCGCCGCTCCCGCTGGACCTTCGGGGCGGTCGGGTCCGTCGCGGCGGTCACCGCCCTCGCCACGGTCATCGTCGGCGGCGACCTGACCGGGACCACCGAGCGCGTGCCGGTCGTGGGGTCGCACCCGCAGGCCGCCACCGCCGCCGAGGTCCTGCGCAGGGCCGCCGACGAGACCGTCCGGGCGAGCGATCCGACGGTCGGGCCGGGGCAGTACCTCGAGGTGTCCACGAAGCGGGAGAGCCAGGCGTTCTTCGGTGACGCGAACGAGTACTCCGCGCTCGTGCCGTACACGATCACGGTGTACCGGCCCGCGGACGTGTCGGCCGAGTGGACCCTCGTGCGCACGTCCGGCGAGCCGACACGGTTCTTCCCCGCCGCTTCCGCCACCGAGGCCGCCGCGGAGTGGAAGGACGAAGGGTCGCCGTACCCGACCGGGACCCTGCACGGAGCGGGCGGTCAGTTCGAGGGGTACTCGGAGTGGACCCCGGCGCACCTGACCGAGATGCCGAGGGACCCGGACGAGCTGTACACGTGGGTGTCGGAGCACGCCACCGGTTCCGTGAGCCACGCGGAGGCGATGACGACGCTGATCTCCGACGACCTCGCGACCGGGCTCGTCCCCGCGGACCTCCGGAGCGCCCTGTACGAGGTGCTCTCGAAGATCCCGGGGACGACGATCACCCACGACGCGGTGACGCTCGACGGCCGCACCGGCACCGCGATCGGCCGGGACGAGCCGAACCGCGACGGCGAGCACTCGGAGATCGTGATCGACCCGGACACCGGGGCGTACCTCGGTTCGCGGACACTGACCGGCTCGGCGAGCCGAGTGCTCCCGACGGGGACGGTGCTCGACTCGTCCGCGGTCACGACGTCCGTGGTGGACCGGGTCCCGCAGGGCTGACCGGGCAGTACGGAGCGGTGGCGTCCGGGTTCCCCGGGCGCCACCGTCTCGTGGGGACCGGGTGCCACCGTCTCGTGGGGACCGGGTGCGATCGACTTCGCCAGCGGCGAGGCCCATCGCCGGTACGCGCATCGTGGACAAGCCGCACGGTAGGTTGCGGGAGTGGGCTTGCTGCAGGACCTGTACGACGACGAGGATGCCGGTCTCGACCAGACCGCGCGACTCCGCTCCGTCCAGGCAGCGTTCCGACCGGTGCCCGTCGACACGACCGGGTGGACGTCCGCGTCCGCCTCTCGCGCAGCGGCCGGGGTGTCGGGCGACCTCGCCGAGATCGTCGTCGCACCGGACGGTCGGTCGGCGACGCTGACCCTCGGTGACGTCATGGGGAAGGGGACCCCGGCGGGACTCCTCGCCGCGAACCTCCTCGGCGCACTCGACGCCCTCGCCCGGGAGAACCCCGCGGTCGCGGTCGAGGGGGCGGAGAACGCCGTCCGGGCACGGTTCGAGCGCGCCTCGGCGTTCGCGACGCTGTTCCACGCGAGGGTCCGCCTGGCCGACGGCGCGGTCGAGTTCGTGGACGCGGGCCACGGGTTCGCCGCGATCGGGCACGCTGACGGGCGGACCGAGCGCATCGCGTCGGTCGACCTCCCGATCGGACTGCAGCCGCGGGGGTTCGCGCGGCTCCCCCGGCACGTCGACCTGGGCCCCGGGGACGTCCTCGTCTGCGCGTCCGACGGCATCCTCGAGCTCCCGGACGCGACCTTCGACACCCTGACCGACCTGGCGGCCCGGCTCGTGGCCGTCCCCACGCTGACGGACGGACTCGCGGCGTTCATGGCGAGCGCCCCGGAGCGTGTCGACGACGACCTCACGCTCGTCGCGCTCCGACGGGAGCACGGCACCGCCGGGCGGACCACACCGGACGGCCCCGAAGGGAGCACACGACGATGAGCCTCCGATCCCTCGTGTTCACGACGGCCCGGACCGGCCGCCTCGACCAGGCCGGGCTCCTGCGGCTCCTGGCCGTCGAGCGCGCTCGGAACGCCGACCTCGGCATCACCGGGGTGCTCGCGCTCGACGACGTGAACGTGTTCGGCATCGTGGAGGGGCCGGCCGAGGTGGTCCGTGACCGTGTCCGCGAGGTCGCCGCCGACCCGGCGAACGTCGACGTGCAGGTCGTGCTCGACGACCCGATCGAACACCGGGCCTTCGCCGACTGGTCCATGGCGTTCCGCACGGACGACCCGGCGATCCTCGCCCTTCCCGGCTTCGTGGACCTGTTCGACCCCGAGCGCGTCCCGGGCCCCGGCTCGACCGCGACCCGGTCCGGAGCGCTGCTCGAGTGGTTCCTCCGCACGCCGCCGGGGCAGCTGTCCACACGGCGCAGCACCATCCCGGTCCGCGACCGCATCCTGCAGGCGTCCATCGAGGTCCTCCGCGACGTCGGTCCGGCGCGCGCATCGCTGGGAGCGGTCGCCGATCGGGCGGGCCTGTCCGAGGAGGAGGTCGCGAAGCACTACCAGACGGTCCCGGTCCTCCTCGCGTCGACGCTCGCGACCTGGTTGGACCAGGTGATCGCCCCGTTCGCGCCGATGGCCGTGACGGACGGCACCGTCGCCTACCTCCGGCGGCTCGTCGTCGCCTTCGCCGAGGACCCGGCCCTCGACCGGCTGATCGTCTCGTCGCTCGCGCCCGCGGCCGATCCCGGCGAGCCTGCCGGCGAAGCGTTCCTCGCCAGCTACCGGGCGTTCCGGGCGGGGATCCGCTCGTCGCTGGAGCACGACATCGTGGTGGGCCGCGAGCCGAGGACGATGGACCCCGCCAAGGGAGCGCAGCAGTTGCTCGCCCTGTTCGACGGCTTGCGCATCCAGAACCTGTTCGACCCGGAGCCGGACGTCGCGGCGACGTTCGCCCGCGCGGCCGAGCGGCTCCGGACCGGCTGGTCGGAGCCCTACTCGTCCTGACGGACCGCCGTCAGACCGACGCCTCGGTCCCCTTCGCCTTCCCGACGAGCACGTCCACGACACCCGCCACGAGCGCCGCCGCGACGAACACCAGGGCGACCCCGAGGCCGAGCGGCAGTCCCTGCGCGTAGTCGCCCTTCGAGCTGGCGAGCGCCGAGTAGAAGACGCTTCCGACCGCCGCGATGCCGATCGCCGAGCCGACGCGCGCGCCGACCTGGATGAGCCCACCGGCGGAGCCGCCCTGCTCGACCGGCACCTCGGACAGCGTCAGGGTCTGGTTCGGCGAGATCGTCAGGCCGGAGCCGACACCCGCGACGAGGAGCGGCACGACGAGCCACCACCCGAGGTCCGACCGGTAGTGGTTCGCGACGACCCAGATGACCCCACCGAGCCCGATGAGCACCAGGACGGTGCCGACGACGATGAGCTGCCGTCCGAAGCGCGAGACGATGCGCCCACCGACGGTCGACGCGATCCCCGACCCGATCGCGAACGGCACCGAGGTCGCCCCGGCCAGCAGTGCGGAGTAGTGCAGACCGGACTGCAGTGCCAGCGTGAGGACGAAGAACAGCGGGGTGAAGCCGGCGAAGTACACCGTGGCGAGGCCGACCCCGAGCGAGAACGACCGGCGCCGGAACAGACCGAGGTCGACCACGGGTTCCTTGCTGCGGCCGTAGTGCCGCTCCCAGAGGACGAAGAGCACGGCGAGCACGACCGCCGCGACGACGAGCAGGTACTTCGCGTTGCCCTTCCACTCCTGGGACTGGACGAAGGGCAGCAGGAGGGCGACCACCGCGGCCCCGAGCAGGGCGATGCCGACCGGGTCGAAGTCGTGCTTCCGCCCACGCTCGGTCTTGGGCGCCGCGGGCAGGTACCGGAAGGCCAGGAGGACCGTGACCAGTCCGACGGGCAGGTTCACGAAGAAGACGAAGCGCCAGCCGTTCTCGGTGCCGAACGCGGTGATGAGGAGGCCGCCGACGAGCGGGCCGATCGCGGTGGCGATGCCGACGGTGGCGCCGAAGAGCCCGAAGGCGGTGCCCCGCTCCTTGCCGCGGAAGAGCTGCTGGATGAGGGCGGTGACCTGCGGGGTGAGCAGACCGCCGGCGAGCCCCTGGACGAGCCGGGCGATGACGAGCACCAGGCCGTTCGGGGCGAAGCCGCAGAGGGCGCTGGCGAGCGTGAACAGGCCGACGCCGATGACGAACATCCGCCGCCGTCCGGACGCGTCACCGAGGCGGCCGCCCGGGACGAGCAGGAGCCCGAATGCCAGGGCGTAGCCGGAGAGGATCCACTGCACGGCCTCGGGGCTGGCGCCGGGGAGACCGGAGGAGATGGACTGCAGCGCGACGTTGACGATCGAGACGTCGAGCAGGACGATCCCGCCGCCGAGCAGGCAGATGACGAGGGCCTTCCAGCGGTTCGGGTCCGGCTGGCCGCCGTCGGGACCGCGGCGGTCCGGCTGGTCACCGTCGGCGTCCCGGCCGGTCGACGACGAGGGCGTCGAGGGCACCTCGACGGCCGCCACGTGGTGGGCGGTGTGGTGTGCGACGGTGGGAGCCGCATCGGGCTCGACGGGTTTGCGGTGTTCGGCAGCCATGACATCGCCACGCTAGGCGCACCGCCGTGCAGGCTTCGCAGCGTGCACGCGCAGCACGTACCCCGGTCCGCCGCAGCGTGCACGCGCAGCACGTACCCCGGTCCGCCGTCGCCTGCGAGGATGGCCGCATGAGCGTCATGGTCTCCGCGTTCGACGCGCAGCGCACCCGTACGAGCGAGAAGTACACGACCTACCCACCGGAGGTCCTGCCGATGTTCGTCGCCGAGATGGACGCGTTGCTCGCGGAGCCGGTCCGGGACGCCCTCGTCGCGGCGGTCACGAACGGGGACACCGGCTACGTGGGACACGGCAGGGCGCTCCCGGAGGCCTTCGCCGACTTCGCCGCCGAGCGGTGGTCGTGGCGTGTCGACCCCGACCTCGTCCGCACGACCACGGACGTGTCGGTGGCGGCGGTGGAGACGCTCCGCCGGGTCATCGAGCCCGGCGACCAGGTCGTCGTCATGCCGCCCGTCTACCCGCCGTTCTGGGAGTACGTGGCGGAGGCCGGCGGCTCGGCGACCGAGGTACCCCTGCTGCCGCCGACGGATCCCGGGGACGCGTCCAGCACGACCGCCGGCTGGCGGATGGACCTCGACGGCGTCCGACGGGCGTTCGAGGACGGCGCCCGCACGGTGCTGCTGTGCAACCCGCACAACCCCCTGGGCCTGGTGCACCCCCGCGACGAGCTCGCTGCTCTCGCCCGGCTCGCGGCCGAGTACGACGCGGTGGTGGTCTCCGACGAGATCCACGCCCCGCTCACCCACGCGGACGCGGTCTTCACGCCGTTCCTCGACTCCTGCCCGGTGGCAGCCGACCTCGGCGTCGCCCTGACGAGCGCGAGCAAGGCGTGGAACCTCGCCGGCACGAAGTGCGCCCTGCTGATCGGCGCGTCCGAGCGGGCACGGGCCTGGTTCGACGGGATGCCCGCCGAGGTCGTCGAGCGGACCGGCATCCTCGGCTACACCGCGAGCGTGGCCGCCTTCCGTGCGGGCGGACCGTGGCTCGCGTCCCTGCTCGCGGAACTCGCCGCCAACCGCCGGACCCTGGCCGAACGCCTCGGGGAGGTGCTGCCCGGCGCCCGGTACCGGCAGCCGCAGGCGTCGTACCTCGCCTGGGTCGACCTCGGCGCGCTGCCATTCGGTGACGACCCCGCGCCGGTCCTGGTCGACCGGGCGCGGGTCGCGCTGTCACGAGGCCTGGACTTCGGTCGCCAGGGCGCCGGACACGTGCGGCTGAACTTCGGCTGCTCGGCCGAGACGCTCGACGAGGCGCTCAGCAGGCTCGCGACGGCCCGCTGACCCGCCGGCTCACTCGAACCGCTGCCACGCCGGCTTGTTGTCGTACGTGTAGCGGTAGTAGTCCGCGAGTCGGAGGCCGGCGGCCGCCTCTTCGTCCACGACGACGGTCGCGTGCTCGTGCAGCTGGAGCGCCGACCCGGGGACGAACGACGACAGCGGCCCCTCGACCGCGGCCGCGACGGCGTCCGCCTTGGCCGAGCCCTGCGCGACGAGCACGAGCTCGCGGGCCTCGAGGATGGTGCCGAGCCCCTGCGTCATGCAGTGGGTCGGCACCTGGTCGGGCGAGTCGAAGAAGCGGGCGTTCGCCGCGCGGGTGGACGGCGCGAGGGTCTTGATGCGCGTGCGGGACGCGAACGACGACGTCGGCTCGTTGAACCCGATGTGCCCGTTCGCGCCGATCCCGAGGATCTGCACGTCGACCCCGCCGGCGGCACGGATCGCGGCGTCGTACTCCTTCGCGGCGAACTCGAGGTCCGCAGCGCGGCCGTCAGGAACCCGGACGCGCGCCGGGTCGAACCCGAGCGGACCGACGACGTCGCGGGCGATCACCGAGGCGTAGGACTCGGGGTGCTCGAGCGGGATGCCGACGTACTCGTCCAGCGCGAAGCCCCGGGCCTCGGCGAACCCGATCTCGCCGGCGTCGACGCGGCGCTGCAGGTCGGCGTAGATGCCCTGCGGGCTGGACCCGGTGGCGAATCCGATGACGGCGGACGGCTTCTTCGCGACGACCGACGCGATCTTGGCCGCGGCGACGCGACCGACCTCCGCCGGCGTGGGCAGGATGATGATCTCCACGATCACACCATACTGGTCATGACCAGTCCGCGACAGGGTCGTGCCGTAGCGTGGTGCCATGCCGACCCCCGACTTCGTCCTGGCCCTCCGCGAGCGGATCGGGAACGCCCCGCTGTGGCTCACCGGCGTGACGGCCGTGGTCACCCGGGGCACGGGCGCCGAGCGTGAGCTCCTCGTCGTCCGGCGGGCGGACACGGGCGCCTACACCCCGGTGACCGGGATCGTCGACCCGGGCGAGGAGCCCGCCGTCGCCGCTGCCCGCGAGGTCCTCGAGGAGGCCGACGTGGTCGCCGAGGCCGAGCGGCTCGCGTGGGTCCGGGTCCTGCCCGAGATGACCTACCCGAACGGCGACCGTGCGCAGTACCTCGACCTCGTGTTCGCGTTCCGGTACGTCTCGGGCACGCCGTTCCCGGCCGACGGCGAGAACACCGAGGCTGCCTGGTTCCGGCTCGATGCCCTCCCGCCCATGTCGGAGGACATGCGTGCCCGGGTCGACGCCGCGCTCTCGGACGAGGTGGCGACACGCTTCCAGCGCTGACGCGCTGGCGCGCTGGCGCGCTGACGCGCCCGTCCACCGGTCTGGAGGCACGGCGCGGGCCCGCACCGCGCCTCCCGTCCGTCGGTGCGGAGCCGAGACCCGGCCCGGTCGCGGAGCCCGCTAGGCGAGCGGCGCGACCGCGACGGGCGCGCCCGTCAGGCGGAGCGCGACCGGCTCGCCGACGACACGTCGGTCGCCGACCGCGTGCTGCACCGCGACGATCGTGTCGTCGTCGAGTCGCACCGTCGTCCGGCGGACGGACCCGAGGAAGCTCGACGAGACGACCGTGCCGGTGACGCCCTCCACCGCGAACGCGACGTCCTCGGGGCGGACGAACGCGGTGACCGGGCCGTCCGCAGCCGAGCGGTCGAGCGCCGGCACGGTGAAGCCGTACACGAACACGTCACCGCCCCGGAGGTCGCCGCGCATCCGGTTCGACTGGCCCACGAAGTCGGCCGTGAACGCCGAGACCGGCGCGCTGTAGAGCTCCTCGGGGGTCCCGATCTGCTCGATGTCCCCGGCGTTCATGACGGCGATCCGGTCGGAGACGGCGAGTGCTTCCTCCTGGTCGTGGGTGACGAAGACCGTGGTGATGCCGAGGTCGCTCTGGATGCGGCGGATCTCGTCGCGGAGCGAGACGCGCACCTTCGCGTCGAGCGCCGACAGCGGTTCGTCGAGCAGGAGCACGCGGGGTCGCGTGACGAGCGCGCGGGCGAGTGCCACACGCTGCTGCTGGCCGCCGGAGAGCTGGTGCGGGAAGCGGTCGGCGAAGTCCGCGAGGTGCACCATGTCGAGTGCGTCGATCACCCGCTCGCGGCGGGCGGCGGCGGGGACCTTCCGCATCTCGAGGCCGAAGGCGACGTTCTGCCGCACCGTCATGTGCGGGAACAGCGAGTACTGCTGGAAGACCATCCCGATGTCGCGGCGGTTGACCGGGACGGTGCCGACGTCCTCCCCGTCGATGCGGATGGTCCCGGCGTCGACGGCCTCGAGTCCGGCGAGTGCGCGGAGTGCCGTGGTCTTGCCGCAACCGGACGGGCCGAGCAGGGAGAGGAACTCCCCGGGACGGACGGAGAGGGAGAGTCCGGCGAGGGCTCGGTGTGCGCCGTAGTGCTTCTCGACCGCGTCGAGCTCGACGGTGGCGCCGGTGCTCGCGAGCGACGCCGGTGCTGCGGGGGCGGTGGTGGTCATGCGGACTCCTTCGGGCTGCGCCGGCGGCGTGCACCGACCCGGCCGATGACGACGAGCAGCAGGAAGCCGAACACGAGCGCGGCGACGGAGAAGATCGCGGCGACGTACGGGTCGGTCTGCTGCACGAGCACGAGCGCGGTCTGGAACGTCGTGCGGGAGAGGAACGAAGCGAGCGTGTACTCGCCGAGGACGACCGTGATGGTGAGGAAGCACGCGGCGGTGATGCCCCGGCGCAGGTTCGGCAGGAGGACCCGCCACGTGACCGTCCACCACGAGGCGCCGAGGGAGCGCGCCGCCTCGGACAGGACGGTCATGTCCATCGCGCTGATGGCGGCGGCGACCGGGCGGAACGCGAACGGCAGCGACACGATCCCGATGGCGAACGCGAGTGTCCACGACCCGGACCCGAGCAGCTGCGCGACGACCTGGTACACGGGGATGAACCCGACGACGAGCACGACGAGCGGCACGGTGATCGGGACGAGGCACACGAACTCGAGCAGGCGGCGGAGCCTCGGGTAGCGGAGCGCGGTGATGATCTGCGCCGGGAGCAGCACGAGGAGGACGATCGCGACGGTGATGGCCGCGATGACGAGCGAGGCGACGAGGCCGTCGAAGACCGGCTGGTAGGTCGTCGCGTTCACCGGGTCGGCGAGCGCGGTGTAGTGGTCGAGGGTGAGCCCGCCGTCCGTGCCCTGGCGGAACGTGAACTGCACGAGGGCGACGAGCGGGACGGCGAACACGAGCCCGACGACGACCAGCACGATCGCGGCGGTGACCCGGGACGGGGCCGGGCCGAAGCGCCCGGGGCGAGCCGTGCCTCCCGGCCGACCCGCGCCCGCGGACCGGGCACGGGCTGCGATCGCTGCGTCCACGGCGGCCGTGCCGCTCACCGCGGTCATCGCTGCCACCGCGCTGCGCGTCGCTGGAGGAGCGCGTAGGCGCCCATGACGACGGCCATGACGACCACCATGCCGAGGGCGAGGACCCCGGCGACGTTCTGCAGCCCGATGATGGTCTCGCTCGTGAGCTGCGCCCGGATCGTCAGCGGGACGATGCCGCCCTGCGAGATGAGCGCCGCGGCGGTCGCGAACGAGGAGAACCCGTTCGCGAACAGGAGCAGCAGCGATCCCCAGAAGGCGGGCGCGAGCACGGGCAGCGCGATGCGCCGCCAGTAGGTCGCACGGGACGCGCCGAGCGTGGCCGCGGCCTCTCCCCACTGCGTCTTGACGCCCTCGAGCGCGGGCATGAACGTGAGGACCATCAGCGGCACCTGGAAGTAGACGTACGGGAGGACGAGCCCGGGGACCGTGTAGAGGAACGCGCCGCCGGCGTTGAGGTCGACGTGGAACACGGACACGAGCCACGTGGTGACGAGGCCCTGCGCACCGATCGTCGCGATGAACGCGAACGCGAGCATGACGCCGCCGAACTGGGCGAGGACGCTGGAGGCGGCGTCGATCATCGAGCGGACGAGCCCGTCGGGTCGGAGTGCGGTGAGCGCCCAGCACACGAGTCCGCCGATCACCGCGCCGATCACCGCGGAGACCGCGGACAGACCGGCGGACGCCCCGAAGGCCCGCAGCACCGTCGGGTCGGCGAAGGCGGCGAGGTTGGCGAAGGTGAACGTGCCGTCGCCGGTGAAGAACCCGCTGCCGACCGCGATGACGGCGGGGACGGCGAGGAACAGCAGGACGTACGCGGCGAACGGGGTGAGGCCGAGCCAGGCGACGCCGCCGCGGCGCCGGACACGGGGTCCGACGCCGCGACGGACGGTGGTACCGGCAGCCGGGGCGGGCGCCGCGGTGGTGGCGGCGGGCCCGGCGGTGACGGGGGCGTGCGCCCCGGGTGCCGATGCGGTGGTCATGCCGGTCAGGACCCCATCGTGGCGGACCACTTGGCGGCCAGGACCTTCGCGGCCGCCGTGACCTGGTCATCGGTCAGCTCGACGTAGTCCTTGGGCATGCCGCCGGCGGCCGAGAGGGCGTCCTGGTCGACCTTGCCCGACTTCTCGAGCGCCGCGAGGGTCGAGGGGAAGGCGCCGGCCTGCAGGTAGAGGTTCTGCACGTCGGGGCTCGCGATGTACTCCTGCCACAGGCGGGCCGCTGCGGGGTGCGGCGCGTCCTTGTTGATGGCCTGCGAGTAGTAGGAGCCGAGCGCCTGGCCCTCGGGGACGACGGTCTTCCAGTTCTTGTTGCCCGATGCGCCGGCGGCCGGTCCCCATGCGAGGTTGTTGTACGACCACTGCACGACGACGGGGGTCTCGCCCGAGGCGACCGTGGCCTGCGTCGGCAGCACGTTCTGGAAGTTGCCGGCCTGCTTCAGCTTGCCGAAGTACTCGACACCCTTGGTGATGTCGTCGGCCGAGCCGCCGTTCTCCAGGGCTGCGAGGTACACCGCCGACGCGGCCTGGTTCGCCTGCGTCGGGTCGCCCGCGATCGAGACCTTGCCCTTGTACTCGGAGCCGAGCAGGTCGTTCAGGTCCTTCGGGGCGTCGGTGATCTTGGACGAGTCGTAGCCGATGGACATCAGGCCGGTGTAGTCACGCGTCCACTTGCCGTCCGCGTCCTTGAGGCTGTCCGGGATGTCCGACCAGTTCGCGACCTTGTAGTCCGTGAGGAGGTCGAGGTTCTGCTGCAGCACCGCGTTGCCGAGGTCGAGCACGTCGGGGGCGGTCGACTGGCCCTTCTGCGACTTCACCGCGGCGACCTCGTCGGCGCTCGAGCCGTTCGGGTTCGCGGAGTTCACCTTGATGCCGTACTCCTTGCTGAAGCCGTCGATGATCTTGCCGTAGTTCGCCCACGACGGCGGCAGCGCGATGACGTTGAGCTGTCCCTCCGCCTTCGCGGCCTTCACGAGGGCGTCCATGCCGCCGGCGGACTGGGCGCTCGTCGCGGTCTTCCAGTCGGAGTCGTCCTTCGTGGACGCGCTGCTCGTCGCCGAGCAACCGGCGAGGGTGACGATCGCGGCGGCCGCGAGGGCGATGCCGGCGAGAGTGCGCTTGTGCTGCACGGGGTGTGCCTTCCGGGTCGGGGTCCGTTCCGCACGACTGTGCGACTCGGTCGGACACGAGGATGACCGGGGCCGGTTTCCGGTCCGCAGCGGCGCGGTGAACGGGGGCCGAACTCTTGCGGCGTGGTCGCTCAGGTGCTTGGCTCGCGCCATGCGGTTCACGACGACGGTCCTGCAGGCACGGACGACGGCCACCGGTCTGCCGGTCCCGCCCGAGGTCATCGAGGCGCTCGGCGCCGGGAAGCGTCCGGCGGTGGTCGTCACGCTGGACGGCGGCTACACCTACCGGTCGACCGTCGGCGTGATGGGGGCGCAGTCGCTCGTCCCGCTCTCGGCAGCACACCGCGAGGCCGCGCGCGTGCAGGCCGGGGACACCGTCGAGGTCACGCTCGAGGTGGACACGACGCCGCGGACGGTCGCCGTGCCGGACGACCTCGCGGCAGCCCTCGACGCGGCCGGGGTGCGGGCGGCGTTCGAGACGCTGTCGAACTCACGGCAGCGGGCGGTGGTGGACCCGGTGCTCGCGGCGAAGGCACCGGAGACGCGGGCGCGCCGGGTGGCGAAGGCCGTGGAGTCGTTGCGGGCCTAGGCGGCCGGGGCTGCCGGGCCAGGGGCGGGCGGAGCCAGGGGCGGGCGGAGCCAGGGGCGGGCGGGGCCAGGGGCGGGCGGGGCCGGGGCCGGATCAGGCGCCGAGCTCGACCAGGACGCGCGGGATCTCCGTGACGAGCTCGCTGGCGACGTAGCCGAGCGGCCCCACCTGCACGGCCAACCGGTCCCCCGCTGCGGCGTGCACGTACGACGACCACGCGACGGCCTGCGCCGGGTCCGCTCCCCACGCGAGCAGCCCGACGATCGCGCCCGAGAGCACGTCGCCGCTGCCGCTCGTCCCGAGACCGCCGGCACCCGTGCCCTTGAGCCAGGTCCGGCCGCGGGGCGTCGCGATGGCGTCACCGAGTGCGACGACCGCGCCGAACCGTTCGGCGATGTCGACGGCGTCCGCGACGGTGTCCTCGCCGCACGCCCGCCCGAGGAGGCGTTCTGCCTCACCGGAGTTCGGCGTCATGACGAGGCGCCCCCGCAACGGCTCGAGTTCCTGTCGGAGGTCAGCCGCGACGCCGAGCGCGAAGGCGTCGAGCACGACGACCGTGTCCGGTCCGACCGCCCGGGCCAGGCTGCCCACCAGGTCCCGCGTCCCGTCCGGCTCGTCGAGCCCCGGGCCGATCAGCACGGCGTCGGCGCTGGCGGCCACGTCCGCGATGCCGTCACCGGCGCCGATCGCGACGTGGCCGTCGGCATCCTCGTCGAGGGGCTCCACCCCCGACTCGGGGACCGCGACCGCGACCGTCGACGCCACGCTCCGCGCGACGGCGAGAGTGAGGCGCCCGGCTCCGACCCGCAGGGCGGCGAGCGCCGAGAGCACGGCTGCGCCCGGCGTCCGTGCCGCGCCGCCGACGACGAGGACCTGCCCGCGACCGTACTTGCCGACCCCGGCCTCGGGGAGTGCCCAGTCACGGAGGAAGTTCGGGGTGATGGGGTCAGCGGACACGCGCATCGTCCTTCCGGCCACCGTGCTCGGTGACCTCGTCGTCGTCGAGGTGGCCGACCGAGGAGAACTCCTCGAGCGACCACGGGGCACCGACGGCATCGCGTCGGAGTCGGGTGAGCGAGGCGTTCGCCACCGTGTGCGTGCGGGCGAACTCGGTGAGGGCGGGTTCGTCGAGGTCGAGGCACACGGCGACGGTCAGCATGACGACGGCGTCGTGGGCGGCGACGACGAGCCGGTCGGTGTCCTCGAGCCGGTCGATGTCGACGAGCGCGGACCGGAGCCGCAGCATCACGTCGGCCCACGACTCCCCGCCCGCCGGCCGGTGGTAGTACTTGCCGAGCCACTCGCGACGGCGCTCCTCGTCGGGGTACCGGTTCCGGACACCCTGCCGGGTGAGCAGGTCGAGCACACCGAGCTCACGGTCGCGGAGCCGTTCGTCGGTGCGACGTGCCGGTTCGGCGAGCGCGCCGTGCTCGAGCGCGATCGTGATGGTCTGCTGCGCACGGAGGTACGGCGACACCCAGAGCGCGACGGGCACGTCGTCGAGGCCCCGGTCGGCGAGCTCGGTGCCGAGTGCACGGGACTGCCGCTCCCCGAGTGGGCTCAGGGGGACGTCGGCGTCCCGGTGCCCCGCGTCGATGACGTCAGCCCCGTCGGCCTCGGCGCGGGCGGCCGCGACGTTCGCCTCGGACTCGCCGTGCCGCACGAGCCAGATCTCCCTGACAGCCATGCGCGCCACGGTAGTGATCCGCACCTGGACCGGTTCGCCGCCGCACGTCGCGAGCGCTGCGGACCTCCGACCAGGTACGCCCGGGATGACCGGGTACGCCCGGGACGATCAGGTACGCCATCGCCCCCTCCCACCCCACACCCACGGACGCAACGCGGCGCCGGGGGAACGCACCCGAGCTCCCCCGACGCCGCAGCCTCGCGCGCGGACCGCGGACCGCGGACCGCGCCCCGCGCCCCGCCGGCCCCGCTGCCTCGGGACCGGCGGGACCCCGCTAGGCCCGCCGGACCCGCAGCGTGACGATCTCGAACGGTCGCAGGGTCAGCACGACCGGCTCGCCGGCGCCCCACGACGACGCCTCGACCGGACGCTCGAGCAGGTCGACCGCGGTGACCGACGCGACGTCGAACCCGAACGACACCCCGACGTCCGTCGCGCGTCCGCCGGCGGCCTCGTAGAGCCGCACGACGACGTCCCCGGAGCGGTCCTCGGCGAGCTTCACGGCCTCGACGAACACCTGCGGCGACGACACGGTCACGAGCGGGTCGACCGTGGTGGTCCCGGGAACCGACCGCACCGGCAGGTTCAGCCGGTACCCGGAGTCGGCGGCCTCGAGCGCCGTGGCGCCGACCCGCAGCACCGTGCGGAAGACGTGGTGTCCCTGGTCCGCGTCCGGGTCGGGGAACGTCGGCGCCCGCAGGAGCGACTCGCGTACGAGGGTCGTGGTGCCGCCGTCCTCCCGCGTGGCACGGGTGATGTCGTGCCCGTAGGTGGAGTCGTTCGCGACCGCGACACCGAAGCCTGCCTCGGCGACGTGGACCCAGCGGTGGGCGCTCGTCTCGAAGCGGGCGGAGTCCCACGACGTGTTCTGGTGCGTCGGACGGTCGATGTGCCCGAACTGGATCTCGCTCGAGGCGACGCTCGCGCGGACGTCGAGCGGGAACGCGAGCTTGAGCAGCTTCTGGTGCTCGTGCCAGTCGACCTCGGTCTCGATGTGCAGTTCCGCCTCGCCGTCGACGGCCGAGAAGCGGGTGGTGATCGTCGACGACCCGAACGCGCGCGACACGACGACGGTGTCGCCGTCGACCGTCACGTCGGAGGCGGTCAGGACCGTGCCGTTGCGCTGGTAGGCGCGGTCGATGTCCCACGCCTCCCACTGGTTCGGGGTGTCGCGGAACACCGTGTACTCCGCGCCGGCGGACCCGGGGGCGATCGCGTCGCGGCCGCTGTCGTTCGCCGTGAGGGACACGACGTGTCCGGCCCCGTCGATGGTCGCGGTGACCACGCCGGTGTCGAACACGAGGTGGTCGCCGTGTCGGACGGGAGGCACGGCGCGCGCCTCGTCCGTCGGCGAACCACCCAGGGCGGTCACCCCGCCCGCCGCGACCGGGGACGCGTTGAAGCGGACGAGTCGCCCGTCGGCACCGCCGGCCGTGCTCGCGGGGCCGGCGGCGGGGGCGTCGAGGAGGCCCGTGGCGCCGCCCTCGGTCGCCGCTGCGGACGCGCCGACCCCGGCGAGCGCCGCGGCGCCGCCGTTCGCGAGCGCGGTGGTCGCGGTGCTGATGAGCCCCTCGAGGACCTCGGCGACGCGGGCGTAGTTCGCCTCGGCGACCTCGTACACCCAGGCGATCGACGACCCCGGCAGGATGTCGTGGAACTGCTGGAGGAGGACGGTGTGCCAGGCCTCCTCGAGCTCCTCGTACGGGTAGTCGAGCCCGTGCCGGACCGCCGCGGTGGCGGCCCAGAGCTCGGCCTCGCGGAGCAGGTGCTCGGAGCGACGGTTGCCCTGCTTCGTCCGGACCTGCGACGTGTAGGTGCCGCGGTGGAACTCGAGGTACATCTCGCCGGACCACACGGCGGGTTCGGGCAGGACGCGCTCGAGTTCCTCGAACACGTCGGCGGGTGTGCCGAGCGTCACCCGGGGTGAGCCGTCGAGGTCGTGCTGCCGTCGGGCCGCCGCGACCATCTCGCGGGTGGGACCGCCGCCGCCGTCCCCGAACCCGTAGAGCAGCATCGCCGTGTTCGCGACGCCGCGCTCCTTGTTCTGCCGCTCGCCGCGGTGCAGGTCGGCGGGCGAGACGTCCGAGTTGTAGGTGTCCGCCGGGGGCAGGTGCGTGAGGACCCGGGAGCCGTCGATGCCCTCCCAGTGGAACGAGGTGTGCGGGATGACGTTCGTCTCGTTCCACGACGGCTTCTGCGTGACGAACCACTTCGAGCCCGCGGCCCGGACGATCTGCGGCAGGGCGCCGGAGTAGCCGAACGAGTCGGGCAGCCAGGCCTCGGGGGTGTCGATGCCGAACTCCTCGAGGAACAGCCGCTTGCCGGCGACGAACTGCCGGGCGAGGGCCTCGCCGCCGGGGAGGTTCGTGTCCGACTCGACCCACATGCCGCCGACCGGGATCCACCGGCCCTCGGCGACGCGCTGCTTGATCCGCTCCCAGATCGACGGGTAGCCGTCACGGATCCAGGCGTACTGCTGCGCGGACGAGCAGGCGAACGTGAAGTCGGGGTCCCGGTCCATCAGGTCGAGCACGTTCGAGAACGTCCGGGCGCACTTGCGGATCGTCTCGCGGACGGGCCACAGCCACGCCGAGTCGATGTGGGCGTGCCCGACGGCGATCGCGCGCTGGGCCGAGCCGGAGGCGCCGACGGCGAGCAGGGGTGCGAGGACCTCGCGGGCTGCGGCGGCCGTGCCGGCGACGTCGTCCGGATCGAGGGCGTCGGCGGCGCGCTCGAGTCCGCGCAGGATGTCCGCGCCCCGGGTGCCGTCGGTCGGCAGCTCGGCCATGAGTCCGCGGAGCACCCAGAAGTCCTGCTGGAGCTCCCACACGGTGTCGTCGCGCTCGACGAGCTCGATCCGTCGGACGAGGTAGATCGGGTCGGAGCCGGCGGTGGCCTTCGAGCCGAGCGGGGTCGCGCCCTGGAACTCGTCGCCGCCGATGTCCGGGTTGGCCGCGGCCTCGACGTAGAGCTCGAAGGACCCGCCCGGGCCGACCTCGAGCGGGACGGTGTCGTTGAGCGGCTCGATGCCCTTGATCGTGGTGCCGTCCGGCCGCCAGGCGAGGCCCTCGGCCTGGAACCCCGGCTGCCGCTTCGTGAACCCGAGGTCCACGAGCAGTTCGGCGGTGGTGCCGGACGCGGTGCCGAAGTCGTCCGGGACGGTGCCGCGGATGCGGAACCAGGTGGTGCCCCAGGGCCTCCCGCCCCAGGCGCCGCCGTCGAACGGCGTGTAGTCGGCGGCGACCGCGGTGGCGAACGGCACCGGTTCGTCGGGCACCTGCCACGCGTCGACCGTCACCGGCGCCGAGCGACGGTGCACGGCGGGGTCGATGCGGTCGCGGACCAGCCGGGCGATGCGGGCGTGGACGAGCGGTTCGTCGGAGTGCATGGAGGAGTCTCCTTCTGTCTCAGCCCTTGATGCCGCCGGCGAGGGCGTTGCCGCCGCCGAGGCCCCGGGACACGAGGACGTAGAGGGCGATGACCGGGACGGAGTACACGATCGAGAACGCGGCGAGCTGCCCGTACGCGACGGCGCCGTTCTGGCCGAAGAAGTTGAAGATGCTGACCGCGGCCGGCTGCTTCTCGGGCGAGAGGAGCAGCACGAAGGGGACGAAGAAGTTCCCCCACGCCTGGATGAACACGAAGATGAACACCACGGCGATGCCCGGGCGCATGAGCGGGATGACGATCCGCCACAGCGTCGTGAGCATCGAGGCGCCGTCGGTCCACGCCGCCTCTTCGAGGGAGACCGGCACCGAGTCCATGAAGTTCTTCGCCATCCAGATGGCCATCGGCAGGCTGGTCGCGGCGAGGAAGAAGATGCAGCCCCACACGTTGTCGATGAGGTTGAGCGACACGAACAGCGCGTAGACGGGGACCATCATCGCGGTGATCGGCAGGCCGGTGCCGAACAGGATGCTGTACAGGAACGGCTTGTTCACCCGCATCTTGTACCGGGACAGCGGGTAGGCGGCGAGGATCGCGACGACGACCGTGACGACCGCCGTGCCGCCGGAGAGCAGCAGGCTGTTCCCGAGCGGGATGAACGACAGGTCGGGGGTGAGCACCTTCGCGAAGTTGTCGAGCGTGAACTGCGTCGGCATCTTCACGGACAGCGACGCCTGCGTGTCGAGCGAGGCGAGCACGAGCCACAGCAGCGGAACGGCGAAGCACACGGCGATGACGAGCAGCACGACGTTCGACACCCAGCGCATCGTGCGTCCGCGCGGGGAGGTCATGTGGAGTGCGCCGGGGGCGGTCACCGCCCGGGTGGCGTTCGCGACCGGGCGGTCGGCAGTGAGGGCCATGGTCAGTCCACCTCCGGCTTCAGTGCCTTGATGTAGATGATCGAGAAGACCGCGCCGACGATGAGCAGGATCGTCGCGATCGCCGTCCCGAAGCCGAGCTGCGAGAACTTGAACGCCTCCTGGTACGCCAGGATCGGCAGCGTCGACGAGTTCGTGCCGGGGCCGCCGCCCGTCATCACGAAGATGAGCGTGAAGACCGACAGCGTCTGCAGCGTCGTCAGCATGAGGTTCGTCGAGATCGAGCGTCGGATCACGGGGATCGTGATGTACACGAGCCGCTGCCATCCGGCCGCGCCGTCGACCTCGGCGGACTCGGTGATCTCCTCGGGGACCTCCTGCACGGCGGCCGAGTAGACGAGCATCGAGAACGCGGTCCCGCGCCAGATGTTCGCGAGGATGACCGAGAGCATCGGGAACGTGTAGAGCCAGTTCGGCCCGCTGATCCCGAAGACCTTGAGGAACTCGTTGAGCGTGCCCTGGTCGTTGAAGAACGCGTAGGCCGCGAACGACGCCACGATCTCGGGGAGCACCCACGCGGCGACCACGAAGGTGCCGACGATCGACCGCACGATCTTGTTGGCGCTGCGCATGAGGAGCGCGAGCCCGAGGCCGAGCACGTTCTGCCCGACGACGGCCGAGGCGAAGAGGAAGACGATGGTGAGGACGACGGACTTCGGGAAGTCCGGGTCCTGGAAGAGCTCGACGTAGTTCTTCAGCCCGACGAACTGCTGGTCGGAGGCCCCGACGCCGGTGAGCGCCGAGTTGGTGAACGACCCGTAGAACGACGAGATGACGGGGCCGAGCAGGAAGATGACGAGGAGGACGACGGCCGGCAGGAGGGGGACGGCCCGTCCGACGTTCCGCATCGGCTTCCGCTTGCGCGGTGCCGGCGGGTCGGTGCGCTGCGGCGCACCGGGCGCCGACAGCGTCGGCGCGAGGGGGGTACTGGACACGGTTGGTTGCCTTCCGGGTGCGGAGAGGGTTCCGAAGGTGGGGGGTGACGGACGGGAGGCGCGGCGCACGACGCGAGCCGCGCCTCCCGTCCGTCAGGTGGTGACGTCCGTCAGCCGGCCGAGACGGTGTTGTCCTTGCCGACGACCTGCTCGACGGCCTGGTCGTAGGCGGCAGCGGCCTGCTTCGGTGTCTGCTGACCGGTCATGACGGACTCCATCGCGACCTGGATGGCGTTCGAGACCTGCGAGTAGTCGCTCGTCGCCGGGCGGAAGTTGGTGTGCTCCACCAGCCCGGAGAAGAACTTGAACGTGGGGTTCGCGTCCGTGTAGGCGCTGTCCTCGGCGACGTCCTTGCGGACGGCGATCTGGCTGTTCTCGGTGTCGTACTTGAGCGAGCCGTCCTTGTCGAGGAACTTCGCGATGAAGTCGAACGCGGCCTGCGGGTTCTTCGAGTTCTTGCCGATCGCGAGCGTCCAACCACCCGACATCGAGTTGTAGCCCGGTTCCTGGCCGTTCTGGGTCGGGAACGCTGCCTGGCCCATCACGTCGTTCCACTTCGCCCACGGGGCGGTACCCGTCTTGAGCCACGTGCCGGACTGCCACGAACCGTCGAGGTCGATCGCGAGCTTGCCCTGCGGCAGCCACGTCTGCGCGATGGTCGTGCCGACGTTGGTGTCGAGCGCCTGCTGCGGTGTCGGGCCGAGGCCGCCCTGGTAGACGTCCTTGACGAACTGGAGCGAGTCCTGGAACTGCTTCGAGCCCGTCACCCACTTCTTGTCCTTGTAGAGGGTGTTGCCGGCACCGTCCGCCCCGTAGAGGAGCATCTCGAAGCCCTGCATGGTCGAGGCCTCACCCTGCGCCTTGCCCGAGTAGATGTTGAACGGGATGACGCCGGAGTCCTTCTCCTTGATGGTCTTCGCGGCGGCGAGCACGTCGTCCCAGGTCTTCGGCTGCCACGGGACCGGCAGGCCGACCTTCTTGAAGATGTCCTTGTTGTACCAGAGCGCCCGGGTGTCGGTGCCCATCGAGACGCCGTAGGTCTTGCCGTCGACGCCCTCACCGGCCTGCTTGGCGTTGTCGTAGAACTGGTCCCAGTCCTTCCACTTCGCCGTGTACTCGTCGAGGGGCAGGAGGTACCCGGCCTGGGCATCCGCCTTGATGAGGAAGGTGTCCTCGTACATGACGTCGGGGGCGGTCGCCGGCGCCTTGTTCATGAGCGCGAGCTTCGTGTAGTAGTCGTTGCCCTGCGCCTGGATCGGCACGAGGGTGACCTTCTTGCCCGGGTACTCCTTCTCGTACGCCGTCTTGACTTCCTTCATCTGGGCGTCGAGCTGCTGGAAGGCGCCGAACTTCTGGTAGGCGATCTTGATCGTGTTGCTCGAGGCGGAGCCTGAGCTGGAACAGCCCGCCAGCCCGACCGCGGCGACTGCCACGGCTGCGAGGCCGGCGATGATTCGGGTGCGGCGTTTCATCGGTGCTCCTTTGCACGGGATGTCCGCGGGCTCCGTCACCCGCGCGCAGGATTAGTCCACCGTATTGACTTATCCGTGTCAAGAGCGGATTTCGGGCGTTCGGGTCGCGAACCGTGTCGGGGCGGCGGTCGTGTCGGGCCGGCGGTCGTGCCGGGCCGGCGGTCGTCCGGGCCGGCGGTGGTGTCGCGCCGGCGGTCGTGTCAGGCCGGCGGTCGTATCGGGCCGGCGGTCTCGGAACGACGTCCTCGATGTCGTGCGACAACGGTGGCGTCGTTCATTGCGCCCGTGTGGAGCCCGCGTCCGCAAGGGACGACACCGCCGTCGTCGAACGACGACGGCACGGTCGTTCCGCGTCGGCGCCGCATCGACATCGGCCGCGGCGACCTCGCCGACCCGACCCGACCCGCTCAGCGCCGGATCAGCAGCGTGCTCGCCCGCGGCGACAGCGCGGCGTCGAGCACGAGGCACGCCGCCCCCACGGCCGCGACGTCCGCACCACGGTCGGTGTCCTCGACGGCGATCGGGTGCTTGGGCACGAGCAACGGCGAGTCGACGATGGCGGACCGGGCAGCGGGCAGCGCCGCCGAGGCGATCCGCGACCAGAACGGCCCGCCGAACACCACGCGGTCGAGGTCGAGCAGGTTCACGATGAGCACCGCCGCGTTCCCCATCGCCCGTCCGGTGTCGGCCGCGAGCGCGCAGGCCTCCTCGTCCCCCGCGGCGATCGCGGCCGCGAGCACGTCCCACGCCCGGTCGACGGAGGCGGCGTCCGACACCGGCCCGAGGTCGAGCCCGCGGGCGGCGGCGACCTGCACGAGCCGGTCGGGTGCCACCGCGGCACCGACCTCGCCCCGCGTGCCCGAGCCGTCCGGGGTCCCCGCGAGCGGCCCCTGGTCGACCATGATGTGTCCGGCGTCACCCGCGTTCGACCCCACACCCCGGACGGGCTCGTGGTCGAGGACGAGTCCGACGCCGAAGCCGGTCCCGAAGTACACGAACGCGAAGTTCCGGGCGGCGGACTCGCCCGCGAGGAACATCTCGCCGACCGCGGCCGCGGTGACGTCCTTCTCGAGCAGCACCGGGTAGCCCGTGGCCCCGGCCAGGGCGTCCCGCAGGGGCACGTCCCGCCACCGGGGCAGGAACGGCGGGTCGAGGACGACGCCGGCCTCCGCGTCGATCGGCCCCGGGCTCGCCACGCCCACCCCGAGCACCGCGTCCACGTCCACCCGCGCCCCGGTCACCAGGGCGTCGACGGCGCCGGCGATGGTCCGGACCACCTCGGCGGGGTCGTCCGCGCTCGGCGTGGAGGTGGTGCTCTGCGCGACCACCGTGCCGGCCAGGTCGAGCAGCACGTAGGTGACGATCGCAGGGTCGACGTGCACGCCGACCGCGTACCGGCTGGCCGCCTCGAGCCGCAGGATCGTCCGGGGCTTGCCACGGCCGGAGACGACCGTGCCGGACTCGACGATCATCCCGGCCTCGATGAGGAACCGCGTGACGTTGGAGACCGTCTGCGCGCTCAGCCCCGTGCGCCCGGCGAGTTCCACGCGGCTCAGGCCCTCCGGCGAGCGTCGGACCGCGTCGAGCACGACCGTGCGGTTGAAACCCCCGATCGACGGGAGGTTCGCCCCACGCCGGTGCTCTGTCATGCCGCGACCATACCGCGCCGGTCCGCCCGACCCGGCGGTCACAACGGTGCGGTATCGGAGTGCACGGTGCACTGGCCCCCGGACTGGCCGCACGGATACCCTGGCGACATGGCCGAACTCCGTCTCGAACAGCTCTCCGCAGCGACCGCCGCCGCGGCCAACTCCCTGACGCTGAAGCCGGGGCAGGAACAGTTCGTGCAGCCGACGACGTACGCTCAGGCCGAGTCGGACGTGAAGCCCAGCTCCGCGTGGACGCGCGTGGTCCTCGACGGCGACGAGGTGGTCGGCATGATCATCGGCACCTTCGACGCGGACAACTCGGAGGAAGAGCTCCGGAGCGCCATCTGGCGCGTCAACGTCGCGGCGAGCGCACAGGGCCGGGGGGTCGGTCGCTTCGCCGTGCACGGCCTCGCGGAAGAAGCCCGCAGTCGTGGGTTCGAGCGGCTCACGGTCGTGTACGAGCCCGGCGGCGACGACAGCCCCGAGGCCTTCTTCCGCGCGATCGGCTTCGAGGTCCTCCGCGAGACCCAGTACGGCGACCACTTCGCGGTGCTCACCCTCGGGTGACCGCTGCCCCGCGCGAGCCGGTCGACTTCGGCGCGGCGGTCGCCGACGTGGTCCGCTCGATCCCGTCCGGCCGGGTCATGACCTACGGCGACGTGGCCGCGGTGCTCGGGTCACGTGCCTCGCGCGCGGTCGGCAAGGTGATGGCCCACGAGGGCGCCGCCCTGCCCTGGTGGCGCGTGGTCCGGTCCGGCGGACACCCGCCGGTGCACCACGAGGCCCGAGCGCTCGAGCACTACCGTGTCGAGGGCACCCCCCTCGTGCACGGGGCCACGGCCTGGAGGCTCGACATGCGTCGAGCGCGCTGGTCGCCCGACCAGGGTGGCAGGTCGGGCACCGCGACCGGCGGGGCGGACGCAGGCCGTGCCTCCAGGCCGGACCCCGGCTACGACCCGACGGACCCGGGGTTCCCGACCGACCCGTTCTGAGCGGCCGCGTCGAGGGGCGCACCGTCCGGCCCGGGCACACCCGCACCGGACCCAACCGCCACCGCGGCCGTGGCGGCGACGTCCGTGACCCCGCCCGACTCCGTGGGCCGCAGGTCGCGGATGCGCCGCGCCGGGACGCCGGCGTAGAGGCCGCCGGAGCGGAGGCGGCCGGCCACGACGGCGCCCGCCGCGACGACCACGTCGTCCTCGACGACCGCGCCGGGGAGCACCATCGTGCGGGCGCCGATCCAGACCCGTTCACCGATGGCGACCCCGCGTCCAGAGGCCGTCCGGTCCCAGTCACCGGTGGCGTCGATGCCGTGGTGGCTGGTGACGATGAGGACCTGCATGCCGATCGCGGTGTCGTCGCCGATGGTCACGGGCGCGACGGCCTCGATCGAGACGTGCTTGTTGCAGAAGACACCGGTGCCGATGGTGAGGTTCCGCGCCGACCCGGTCAGGGCGAACCCGACGCCGGGACCGGACCCGACGTGGGCGCCGGCGAGGTTGAGCAGCGCCCGCCGGACGACCCTGGGGATCAGGGCCGACCCGAGCAGGGTGCTGAAGAGGACGTGCTCGGTGCCGTACGTCAGGTCTTCCCGCAGGCGCGCGGTGGGGCTGCTCGGAGAGTGGGTCACACGCGAACAGTAGGACCGCGACGTGTCCGGGACCTCCCGTCGGCGACACTCTTGCGGGTTCCCGCCGCAGGCTGCGTCAGGCGTCGAAGCGCGCGCCCTTCGCCTTCGGCGGCAGGAGGAAGAGCACGAGGAGCACGAGGGAGCCGATGCCGAGCGCGACGTGGAGGAACTGCCAGAAGCCGGACAGGTTCGCGTCGTGCAGGCGCCGTGCGCCGAGGGCGAGCGAGCCGACCAGCGTCGCGAGCCCCCAGAGCACGAAGAGGTACGCGCCGACCTGGTTCTCGAACAGCGGTGCGTCGGGCGTGAAGGCCTGCGGGACGAGCTGCAGCGCGAGGCCGATCGCGAACGACGTGATCCACCACCACCAGAACTCCGCGCGGGAGGCCCGTCCGCCGAAGACCGTGTACTTCCGCCAGAACCGCCGGACGGCCTCGGGGAACGGCGCTCCGTAGAAGGGGTCGCGCAGGGCGACGCCGCCGGGCTGCACGCTGTCGTTGCTCATGGTCCGAGCCTGTCACGTCGAACCACGAATCCGACGTCGAACCAGCGCGGACGCACGGTTCGACGTCGGATTCGTGGTTCGGACGCCCGCCGGGGACTACACGAGCGAGTCCCGCCAGGCCGCGTGCAGCTGGGCGAATCGGCCCGTCCCGGCGATGAGGTCCTCCGGCGTACCGTCCTCGACGATGCGCCCGTGCTCCATGACGAGCACGCGGTGCGCGATCGCGACGGTCGACAGCCGGTGCGCGATGATCACCGCGGTCCGGTCGGCGAGCAGCGTCTCGAGGCCCTCCTGCACGAGTCGCTCTGACGGGATGTCCAGCGACGCCGTGGCCTCGTCGAGGATGAGCACCTTCGGGTCGGCGAGGAACGCCCGCGCGAACGAGAGCAGCTGCCGCTGTCCCGCGCTCACCCGGCCACCGCGCTTGTTCACGTCGGTGTCGTACCCGTCCGGCAGCGCCATGACGAACTCGTGCGCGCCGACCGCCTTGGCCGCCCGCACGATCTCCTCGCGGGACGCCCCCGGCTTGCCGAGCTCGATGTTGTCCGCGACCGAGCCGGAGAACAGGTAGGCCTCCTGCGTCACCATGACGATCGCCCGGCGCATGTCCTTCGTGTCGAGCTCGCGCAGGTCGACCCCGTCGAGCTTGACCGATCCCTGCGAGGGGTCGTAGAAGCGCGCCATGAGCTTCGCGAGTGTCGACTTGCCCGATCCGGTCGAGCCGACGAGGGCGATCGTCTGCCCGGCGGGGATGTGCAGGTCGAACTCCGGCAGCACGACCTTGTCCGCGTTGTACGCGAACACGACGTCGTCGAAGTCCATCCGCCCGGTGGCGTCCGCGAGCCGAGTCGGCTTCACCGGGTCCGGCACGCTCGGCCGTTCCTCGAGCACCCCGGAGATCTTCTCCATCGCGGCCGAGGCCGACTGGTACCCGTTGTAGAACATCGCGAGCTCCTGCGCGGGGTCGAAGAACCGCTTCGCGTACAGGGCGACCGCGAGCAGCGCACCCACCTCCAGCGTCCCGCCGACGATCCGGAAGCCGCCGACGATGACGACCGCCGCGAGGGTGGCGTTGCCGATGAGCACGAGCACCGGGTCGAAGGTCCCGAAGAGGTTGAAGACCTTCGTGTTCGCCAGCCGGTAGTCCTCGACGTAGCGGCCGTACTCGTCACGGTTGCGGGACTCCTTGCGGAAGGCCTGCACCGCCCGGATGCCCGTCATCGTCTCGACGAAGTGCACGATGACACGGGCCGAGGTCACGCGGGTGGCTCGGAACAGCGTCTGCGAGTTCGTCTGGAACCAGCGGATCAGGAACCACAGCGGCACGAGCGACGCGGCGAGCACGAGCCCGGACGTCGGGTCGAGCACGACGAGGGCGATCGCCGTGAACACCATGTAGAGCACGCCCTGGATGAGCTGGTTCAGCCCGGAGTCGAGCAGTTCGCGGATCGAGTCGAGGTCGCTCGTCTGGCGCGAGATGATCCGGCCGGACGTGTACGTCTCGTGGAACTCGAGCGAGAGCCGCTGCGTGTGCAGGAACACCCGCTTCCGGAGGTCGAACAGGATCGCCTGGCTGATCCGGGCCGCCAGCACGGTGTACCAGGCGGTCAGGACGGCCCCGGCGATCGCCACGACGATGTACGTCGCGACGACGCCGAACGCCGGCACCCAGTCGTTCCGGTCGAGCACCGCGGGCAGGGCGTTGTCGATGCCCCACGCGATGAGCGCCGGGCCCGCGACGGTCCCCGCGGTCGACACCACGACGACGACCGCGAGCAGGACGAGCCGGGCCTTGAGCGGCGCGGCGAGCGATCCGAGCAGGGCGAGGGATCGACGCCGGAGGCGCTTGCTCTCCGCCTTGGTGAAGTCGTCGCGCTCCTCGCCGCGGACGCCGAGCGTGGTGATCGACGCGGTGACCGGCTGCTGCGCGTCGTCGACATCCGGTGCGTCGGTCGACTGCGCCGATGTCTGGGCTGGCAGTTGCTGTTCCTGCTGGCTCATGCCATCGCCTCCTCTCGGGCGGGCGCATCGTCCTCGTCGAGCGAGGAGATGACGTAGCGGTAGTGGTCGTTGGTGGCCATCAGCTCCGAGTGGGTGCCGACGGCGGTGACGACGCCGTTCTCCATGAGCGCGACGCGGTCAGCGAGCGTCACGGTCGACGGGCGGTGCGCCACGATGAGCGAGGTGGTCTCGGCGAGGACGCGGCGGAGGCCGGCCTCGACCCGGGCCTCGGTGTCGACGTCGAGCGCGGACAGCGGGTCGTCGAGGACGAGCACCGACGGCCGCGCCGCGATGGCACGGGCGAGCGCCAGGCGCTGCCGCTGCCCGCCGGAGAGGGACAGCCCCTCCTCGCCGACACGGGTGTCGACGCCGTCGGGCAGGTCGTCCACGAAGGACGCCTGCGCGATGTCGAGCGCCTCGCGCATGACGGCCTCGGCCTCGTCGCCGGACAGGTCCGGTCGACCGAGCAGCACGTTGTCGCGGACCGACGTGGAGAACAGCGTGGCGTCCTCGAACGCGACGCCGACGTGGCGACGGAGCTCCTCGCGCGTGAGCGTGCGGATGTCGACGCCGTCGATGGTCACCGAGCCACCGGTGACGTCGTAGAGCCGCGGCACGAGCGACAGCAGCGTGGTCTTCCCGCAGCCGGTCAGCCCGACGAGCGCCATGGTCTCTCCCGGACGGAGCTGCAGCTCGACCCCGTTGATGAGGTCGGGGTACTGCGGCGGGGAGTCCTGGTACCGGAAGTGCACCGCGTTGAAGGACAGCGCACCGTGCGGCTCCGCGATCGTCTGCGGGTGCTCGGGGTCGGTGATCGTGTTCTCGGAGTCCATGACCTCGAAGAAGCGGTCGACCGCCGTGCGGGTGTCGAACGTCATCGACAGGAGGAAGCCGATCGACTCGATCGGGAACCGCAGCACGGTCGCCGTCGCGAAGAACGCGAACAGCTGCCCGACCGTCAGCTGCCCCTGCGATGCGAGGTAGATCCCGGCGAGCAGGCACAGCGCGAACGCGACGTCCGGGACGAGCAGCAGCCACAGCCAGATGCTCGCGACGGCCTTCGCCTTCTCGATCTCGGTGCCGCGCAGCGCCTCGGCCTGCTCGCTGAACTCGTCGAGCTTGGAGCGGCCGCGTCCGAACGCCTTGAGCACGCGGATGCCGTGCACCGACTGCTCGACGCTCGTGGCGAGGTCGCCGACCTGGTCCTGGCTGCGCCGGGCCACCACCGAGTACTTGCGCTCGAACAGCAGGCCGTTGATCCACAGCGGGATCGACGCGACGAGGAACACCAGGCCGAGCAACCACCCGAAGGAGAACAGCACGACGAAGCCGACCACGATCGTCACGATGTTGACGACGAGCAGCACGACGCCGAACGCCAGCCACCGGCGGATGAGCGACAGGTCGGACACCGACCGGGACAGCAGCTGGCCGGACTCCCAACGGTCGTGGAAGGCCACCGGCAGGTCCTGCAGCTTCGCGTAGAGCGCGTTCCGCATGCTCGTCTCGATCCGCGTCGACGGACGCATGACGAGCCGGCGACGCGAGGCGATGAAGAACGCCTCGAGCACACCGAGCGCGAGCACGCCGAGGCCGGCCGGCCAGATCTGCGCGGCGTCCTTCGAGGACAGCGGGCCGTCGACGAGCCACTGCAGGACGTAGGGGATCGCGAGCGCCACCAGCGAGGCGCCCATCGCAGCGGCCATGCCGCCGATGAGCCGACGCTGGTACGGCTTCACGTAGGGGTGGATCCGCGCGATGGCGCGGAAGGTCGAGGGTCGGTCGGTGGACGGGCGCGCCTGGTCTGGCGTCTTGGACATGCGTTGCGTCCTCGTGCGTCGTGCCGCAGCCCCTGGCCGGTCGCTGCTGTCGCAGCCGTCAGCCGGGAGGCTCGGTGTCCGTTGCGTGGTGGTCGTCGGCCGAGCGGGTGGCCGGGTCGTGGGCCGCTCCCGCCCGGTGGGGCGGGTCGGCCTCGCGTCGTGGCCGTTCGCCGCCGCACAGCGCGGCGTCGGGTCGGTCGGAGTGCACCGGGGGCGTGGCCGTCCCCGGGTTCAGGCGTGGGCTCGCGCGGGCCCGTGCTCGTCACCGCCGGTGGTCACCCGGCGGCTCGTCGCGTGCTCGTCGTCGTCGGTCGAGACCGACGGCTCGTCGCTGGCTGTGGGATGCAGCCCTACGCGGACAGCGGTGCCGTGACGGCGGGCGTACCCGGGAACGGGTACGGCGCGACGGCTCCTGGTGCGAACCGGGGCCGTGCGTCGGGAGCGGTCCCCACGAGGCGCACGATGTCCGCACGGGCTGCCATGGCCGTGGTCGGGGTCGTCGTGTGCATCGTCACTCCAGTCGTCGTCGTCGTCACCGTTGTGTCCGCGGTGCCGCCGGCCCGGAGCAGTCTCCTGCTGGGTCGTCGGCTGCCTGTCGCGGAGCCTTACAGAGTATTCACAGTCGAACGGAGCGCGCAAGCGTTTTCCGACGGTTGCGGTTGTTCGACTCAGTGGAAGAAGTGCCGCTCGCCCGTCAGGTACATCGTGACGCCGGCTGCCGTCGCCGCGGCGATGACCTCGTCGTCGCGGACGCTGCCACCCGGCTGCGCGACCGCGCGGACCCCGGCGTCGAGCAGCACCTGCAGGCCGTCGGCGAACGGGAAGAACGCGTCGGAGGCCGCGACCGACCCGGCAGCGCGGTCCCCGGCCCGGTCCACGGCGAGGTGGCACGAGTCGACCCGGTTGACCTGCCCCATGCCGACGCCGACGCTCGCGCCCGCGTTCGCCAGCAGGATCGCGTTCGACTTCACGGCGCGGCAGGCCTTCCAGGCGAACGCGAGGTCCGCCAGGGTCTGCTCGTCCGCGGGCTCGCCCGACACCAGGGTCCACGTCGACTGGTCGAACCCGTCGAAGCGGTCGGCGTCCTGCACGAGGAACCCGCCGGAGACCTGCTTGACCTCCTGCGGCGCCAGCGCGAAGTCCGCGGGCAGCTGCACGAGGCGGATGTTCTTCTTCCGCGAGAGCACCTCGAGCGCCTCGGGGTCGAAGGCCGGGGCCACGACGACCTCGGTGAAGATGTCCGCGACGGTCTCGGCCATCCCGAGCGTCACGGGACGGTTCGCGGCGATGACCCCACCGAACGCCGACAGCGGGTCGCAGGCGTGCGCGGCGGCGTGGGCGGCGGCGATCGGGTCCGCTGCGTCCGCCGGTGCGGTGGCGATGCCGCACGGGTTCGCGTGCTTGATGATCGCGACCGCGGGCTCGGCGAAGTCGTAGGCGGCGCGGACGGCTGCGTCGGCGTCCACGTAGTTGTTGTACGACATCTCCTTGCCGTGCAGCTGCGTCGCCTGGGCGATGCCGGTGCCGTCCTCGACGCGGTAGAGCGCGGCGCGCTGGTGTGCGTTCTCGCCGTAGCGGAGCGTGGTGGCCAGCCCCGCGTCGACCGAGAGGTGCTCCGGGAAGTCCGCACGGGCCTCCTGGCCGGCGCCGTCAGCCGCCGCGACCGTGCCGACCACGTCCGAGGCGAAGTAGGAGGCGACCGCGGTGTCGTACGCGGCGGTGTGGGCGAAGGCCTGCGCCGCCAGACGCTTCCGGAGCTCGAGCGTCGTGCCGCCGGCGCGGACGGCCTCGACGACCTCGGCGTAGGAGGACGGCGAGACGACGATCGCGACGTTCGGGTGGTTCTTCGCCGACGCGCGGACCATCGCCGGGCCGCCGATGTCGACGTTCTCGACCACGGTCGCGGTGTCGGCACCGGACGCCACCGTCTCGACGAACGGGTACAGGTTCACGACGACGAGCTGGAAGGCCTCGATGCCGAGCTCGGCGAGCTGCTGCTCGTGCGACTCCAGGCGCAGGTCGGCGAGGAGCCCGGCGTGCACCGAGGGGTGCAGGGTCTTCACACGACCGTCGAGCGACTCCGGGAAGCCCGTCACGCTCGACACGTCGGTCACCGCGAAGCCCGCGTCACGGATCGTCTGCGCGGTGGACCCCGTCGACACGATCTCGACCCCGGCGTCGGCGAGCGCGCCGGCCAGCTCCAGCAGACCGGACTTGTCGGACACCGAGATCAGTGCGCGGCGCGCGGGCACCACGTCACGGTCGCGGTACAGGCTGGGGTCGGCGGCGTGCACGCTCATGCGTTCGGGGAGCCCTTCAGGTCGGTCTTGCCGTTGGCGATGTCGAGGACGGTCTGGATCAGCAGGCGACGTTCGACCGGCTTGATGCGGTCGTGCAGCGTCGACTCGGAGTCGCCCGGCAGCACCGGGACACGCTCCTGCGCGAGGATCGGACCCGAGTCGACGCCGTCGTCGACCGCGATGACGCTCGCGCCCGTCTCGGTGACGCCGGCGGCGAGGGCGTCGCGGACACCGTGGGCGCCGGGGAACTCGGGCAGGTACGCGGGGTGGGTGTTGATGATCGCCGGGGAGAACTCGGCGACGACGGCCGGCGGCAGCAGGCGCATGAGGCCCGACAGCACCAGGAGGTCCGGCGACCAGGGGCGGATCTGCTCGGCCAGGGCGGCGCCCCATTCGGCGCGGCCGGCGTAGCGGGAGTACGGAACGGTGAAGGTCGGGATCGAGAACTCCTCGCCCAGACCGAGCCCCTCGGCGTCACGGTCGGCCCCGATCGCGACGACGCGGGCGGGGTACTCGGCGTCCGTGGTCGCCTCGAGCAGCGCCCGCAGGTTCGACCCGGTACCGGAGATCAGGACGACCAGTTCGAGCACGGGGTCCAGCCTACCGGGGCGCTCGGGCGTGCTACTCCGCCGACTTGGGCCTGCGCCACCAGGGCAGCTCGTCCTCGGGGATCTGGTCGGTGCGGTCCCAGTTCGGTGCGGCGGCGGCGCGGTCACGCGAGGCGGGTCCGTCGTCCGCGTCGTGCTCGTCGTGGTCGTCAGGCCGGTCGTGGTGGCCCGCGACGAACTCCTCCGTGCTCCAGGGGAACGCCGGCTGCGGTTCCGTCCCCGGCGCGGTGGGCAGCGGCGCCGAGGCCGGTCCCACGTCGTTGCCGGCGACCCGATCGCGCAGGGCTGCCGCACGGTCCCGGACCCCGCCGCGCACACCGTCGGCGGCGCCACGCAGGCGGTCGCGCACCGCGCTGAAGGCGGGGCGGCCGGCGTGCCCCGGGGCCTCGTGGTCGACGCGGTCGGCGGCGACGACGTCCGTCCGGGCCCACGCGGGGAGTTCGACGTCCGCGTCGGCGTCCCGGTGGACGTCCGGCCCGGCGTCAGCGTCCCGCTCCGGCCCCGCGGTGGCAGCGACCGGTCCGTCGTCGACCGAGGCCGTGCTCGACTCGGCGTCGGCGTCGGCGTCGGCCCCGTCGGCGGCTGGCGCGTGGTCGACGGGCTCGTGCACCTCCTCGACCACGAAGCGGTGGACCTCGGTCGTCCGACCCGCCCCGGCTCGGTCGAGCGCGGCGAGCAACGACCCCTCGGCGCCTGCCGCGGTGTCGTCGTCGTCCGTCTCGGTCCAGCGCTCCCGACGTTCCGGCAGCCGCACGAGGTCGCTGCCGACGGCGAGCGCGACGACCGCCGGCACGCCGACCTCGAGCGCGGCGAACGCACCGACGACGAGCGCGTGCGGCCCGACCTCCGCGAGCCGGCCGGGCCCGAACGAGCCGGACGAGATCCAGGCGACGAAGCCGGTGAGGACCCCCGCGACGAGGCCGGCCGCGACGCCGCCGAGTGCCCGGTGCAGCGCGGAGTCGGCGGTGCCGAGCGCCCGGACGAGCCGCGGCCGCAGGAGTCCGGCGACCGCGAACCCCGCGACGACCGGCACGAGGACCCAGACCAGTCCGAAGGTGTGACCGGACGCGGGCAGTGCGCCGAAGACCGGGAGCCCTGGGATCGGGCCGAGCGAGGTGCCGATCGGCGAGACGCTCGAGCCGGTGCCGATGGCGAACCCGGGCCCGACGAGCCACGAGGTCGCCCAGCCGACGAAGTCCGGCAGGAACGCCAGCTGTCCGACCGTCAGCGCGATGCCCCCGACGACACCGGCGTGCGACCGCTCGTACAGCGTGATGACCTCGGCGAACGAGCCGAACAGCAGGAACGCGACCACGACCCCGGCGACCGCGACGACGACGGCGGTCGCGGCCGTGCCGACCCGGAGTCCGAACGCCGCCACGGCACGCCAGACCGCGGGGATCCGCTGCACCAGGTCGATCGCCCGCTGCGAGACCGGGTCGGGCGGGAGCATCCGGCGCGCGCGGCACACCTCGGAGCCGACGAACGCCGGGATCCCGAACCAGAGCGCGGGGAACACGACGGCCTGCCAGACGCTCGGCTCCGTCGCGGTGGAGGTCGACGAGAGCGCCACGGCGAGGCCCAGCACGGCGACCACGGCGGTGCCGACGAGCACCCCGGTCGTCCGGTGCGCCGTCTCCGCGAAGCGCCGACCCGCACGGGCGCCGAGCCATGCCGTGACGAGGGCGAACCCGAGCGCCGCGAGCGTGACGTGGATCGGAGCCGATGCCCCGCTCACCCCGGACGACCGCGCGAGCGCCGAACCGAGCAGGAACGTCACGTCGACCCCGTGTCCGACGAGCCAGACGCTGCCGCTGGCCTTCCAGAACACGTCCCAGTCGACCTGCAGACCGTACTCGAAGCCCCACAACAGGGTCAGCGGCACGAGCGCGATCCCGACGCCCACGCCGACCGTCACGATCCCCTCGATCGCGGCGAGCACGGCGGTTCCCAGGCGGTTCATCCGGGCCAGGCTACGTGCTGCTCGGACGTCCTCGAGTGAGCCGCGCGGGGGCGTCGCCCGACCACACCCTTGCCGTGTTGGTATTTCGTATTCATAATGTTTGTATGCACACGATCTCGCTCGCAGCCGCGAAGGCCGCCCGCATGACCGCCCTCCGACTGCGCAACGCGACCTCGGACGTGCCGGTGTGCGACACCGACGATGGCCCGGTCGTGAGCATGACGAGCTTCGGTGAGCGCATCACCTCCGCACACCTGGCCCTCGAGAGCATCGCGGCGGGCTCGTTCCGACCGAGCCGACTGGTCCTGTGGCTCGACGACCCGCGCGCGGTGCACGCCCTGACGCCGGGACTGCGCCGGCTGGTCCGTCGTGGGCTGGAGGTACGGCTGGCCGAGGACGACGGTCCGCACAAGAAGTACTACCCGTACGTCCAGTCGGAGCGCGTGCACCGGGTGCCACTCGTCACGGCGGACGACGACTGGCTCTTCCCGCGCCGCTGGCTCGAGACCCTCATGCGCGAGCACGCCGCCGACACCTCGACGAACACCTCGCACCGCGCCCGCGACATCGCGGTCGTCGGCGGAGCCGTCGCGCCCTACGCGGAATGGGGGCGGATCGGTGCACGCGGCTCCTCGCCGCGCAACCTGGCGACGGGCGGCTGGGGGCACGTCCTCACGCCGCGCATGCTCGAGGCGCTCCGGGACCGACACGAGGAGTTCCGCGCGGCGGCTCCGCGCGCGGACGACATCTGGCTGCACCGGGTCGCGGTGGAGTCGGGCACCGCGCCGAAGTCGGTCGGCCGCTACGACCACCGGCACATCCTGCACCTGCCGATCGGGTCCGGCCCGACGCTCGCCGAGACGAACGTCGATGCGGGCGGCAACGACCGCCAGGTCTCGGCCGCTTGGACCCCCGAGGTGCTCGCGCGGATCACCGGCGACACGCAGGAACCCGCGACGACCGTGGCGGCGACCGACCCGGCCTGACGGGCACGGGGCTCGGGAACCACCCGGACGACGGGAGGCACGGCGCGAACCTGCACCGTGCCTCCCGGCCGTCTGTCCGGACCCGTGGTCCGGCGGGGTCGCTACGCCGTCGCGGCGGCGACCACCTCGCGCAGCAGCGCCGCCGTCTCGGACGGCGTCTTGCCGACCTTGACGCCGGCGGCCTCGAGCGCCTGCTTCTTCGCCTCGGCCGTCCCCGCGGAGCCGGACACGATCGCGCCCGCGTGCCCCATGGTCTTGCCCTCGGGCGCGGTGAAGCCGGCGACGTAGCCGACGACCGGCTTCGTGACGTGCGCCTTGATGTAGTCGGCGGCACGCTCCTCGGCGTCGCCGCCGATCTCGCCGATCATCACGATCGCCGAGGTCTCGGGGTCGGCCTCGAACGCGGCGAGCGCGTCGATGTGGGTGGTGCCGATGACCGGGTCGCCGCCGATGCCGATGGCGGTCGAGAAGCCGAGGTCGCGGAGCTCGTACATCATCTGGTAGGTCAGGGTGCCGGACTTCGACACGAGTCCGATCGGCCCCTTGCCGGTGATCGTCGCCGGGGTGATCCCGACGAGCGACTCGCCCGGGGTGATGATGCCGGGGCAGTTCGGGCCGATGATCCGGGTCTTCCCGCCGAGCGCCTTGGCGTGCGCCCAGAACTCCGCGGAGTCCTGCACCGGGATGCCCTCGGTGATGACGACGACGAGCGGGACCTCGGCGTCGATGGCCTCCATCACGGCGTCCTTCGCGAACGCCGGCGGTACGAAGACGATCGAGACGTCGGCACCGGTGGTGTCGACGGCCTCGCGCACCGAACCGAAGACGGGGAGCTCGACGTCGCCGTGCGTGACGGTCGTGCCGGCCTTGCGGGCGTTGACCCCGCCGACGACCCGGGTGCCGGCCTTGAGCATGAGGGCGGTGTGCTTCGTGCCCTCACCGCCCGTGATGCCCTGGACGATGACCTTGGAGTCCTTGTTGAGGAAGATCGACATTGTTCTGCAGGCTCCTTACGCCGCGGCCGCGGCGAGCTCGGCGGCCTTCTCGGCCGCATCGTCCATGGTCGCGGCGACGGTGACGAGCGGGTGCGCCGCCTCCGCCAGGATCCGACGACCCTCGTCCACGTTGTTGCCGTCGAGGCGCACGACGAGCGGCTTGGTGGCCGAGTCGCCGAGGATGCCGAGCGCGGCGACGATGCCGTTCGCGACGGCGTCGCACGCGGTGATGCCGCCGAAGACGTTCACGAAGACGCTCTTGACCTGCTCGTCGCCGAGGATGACGTCGAGGCCGTTGGCCATGACCTCGGCCGAGGCGCCACCGCCGATGTCGAGGAAGTTCGCGGGCTTCACGCCGCCGTGGCGCTCACCGGCGTACGCGACGACGTCGAGCGTCGACATGACGAGCCCGGCGCCGTTGCCGATGACGCCGACCTCGCCGTCGAGCTTCACGTAGTTGAGGCCGTGCTGCTTCGCCTTGGCCTCGAGCGGGTCCTCGCTGGCGGTGTCCTCGAGCTCCTTGTGCTGCTCGTGGCGGAAGTCGGCGTTCTCGTCGAGCGAGACCTTGCCGTCGAGCGCGAGGATCTGACCGTCACCGGTGCGGACGAGCGGGTTGACCTCGACCAGGGTGGCGTCCTCGCCGGCGAAGACGTCGTAGAGCTTCACGAAGACGTCCGCGACCTGGTCCTGGAGCTCGGAGGGGAAGTTCGCCTGTCGCGCGATCTCCAGCGCGGCTTCCGTGTTGATGCCGGTCAGCGGGTTCACCTCGACGCGGGCGAGGGCCTCGGGCTTCTCGACGGCGAGCTGCTCGATCTCCATGCCGCCCTCGACGCTGACGAGCGACAGGTAGGAGCGGTTGGCACGGTCGAGCAGGACGGAGAAGTAGAACTCCTCGGCGATGTCCGCACCCTGGGCGATCATCACGCGCTGCACGGTGTGGCCCTTGATGTCGAGGCCGAGGATCGCCTGCGCGTGCTCGTAGGCCTCGTCCGGGGTCTTCGCGACCTTCACGCCGCCGGCCTTGCCGCGACCGCCGACCTTCACCTGCGCCTTGACGACGACCACGCCGCCGATCTTCTCGGCCGCTGCCTTCGCCTCCTCGGGGGTGTCGGCGATGATGCCCTGCAGCACAGGGACGCCGTAGGACTCGAAGAGGTCCCTGGCCTGGTACTCGAAAAGATCCACGCTGTTCTTCTTCCCGCACGTTCCGTGCGATCGGCATCGGTTACCCGGTCGCTACACTCCACATCGAGGGTCGCTCGATGTCGAGACAACGGCCGCGGGTCAGCCTAGCGCCGGCAGGTGGACGCGCGGTGCGCGCGATCGGCCGGGAGGCACGGATCGCCTGCGTCGTTCGACATCCGGAGCGCGCACTGCCCCACGGGCCCCCAGGAAGGGTCCGGCACGGTGGTCGCGATGGACACTGCACTCCGAGACCGCGCCGCCGACGTCTTCGGCTGGGACCTCCGAGACGCCCAGGCGACGGTGATCGACGCCGTGCTGCGCGGCCGCGACGCCCTCGCGCTGATGCCGACCGGCTCGGGCAAGTCCGCGATCTACCAGGTCGCGGGCCTCGCGCTCGACGGACTCGTCGTCGTGGTGTCCCCGCTCGTGTCGCTGCAGGAGGACCAGGTCGTCGGGCTCGAGCGCCACCCGGACGCCCCTCGTGCCGTCGCCGTGAACGCCACGAAGCGGGCCTCGGACGTCGAGGACTCGTGGGACGCGATCGCCGCCGGGGACGTCCGCTACGTGTTCCTCGCGCCCGAGCAGCTCGCGAAGGACGAGGTGGTCGAGCGGCTGTCCGAGGCCGGCGTCTCCCTGGTCACCGTCGACGAAGCGCACTGCGTGTCCTCGTGGGGGCACGACTTCCGACCCGCCTACCTCGCACTCGGCGAGGCCGTGGAGCGCCTCGGACGCCCGCCGGTCCTCGCCCTGACGGCGACCGGATCGGCTCCGGTGCGCGAGGACATCACGGCGCGGCTCGGCATGCGGGACCCGCTCGTGCTCGCCGCGGGCTTCGACCGCCCCGGCATCCGCATCGAGGTCGAGCGGTATGCCGACGCCGCGGAGAAGCGCGACGCCGTGGTCGAGCAGGCCGCGGCCGCGTCGGGCACCGGCATCGTCTACGTCGCCACCCGACGGGAGACCGACGAGTACGCCGACGCCCTCCGTGCCCGCGGCAAGGACGCCCGGCCCTACCACGCGGGGATGCGGGTGCGCGACCGTGACGCCGTCCTGCACGCCTTCCACGACGGCGAGCTCGACGTGGTGGTGGCGACGAGCGCGTTCGGCATGGGGATCGACAAGCCCGACGTCCGGTTCGTCCTGCACGCCGACGTCGCGGAGTCCGTCGATGCCCACTACCAGGAGATCGGCCGTGCCGGGCGCGACGGCCAGCCGGCGACCGCGACCCTGCACTACCGCGCCGAGGACCTCGGGCTCCGGCGCTTCTTCGCGTCCGGGAGCCCGAAGCCGGCGTCCCTCCGGGCACTCTTCGACGCCGTGCCCGCCTCGGGGTCGATCCCGCGCTCGGCCCTCGCGGACGCCTCGGGACTCTCCGCGCGCACGGCCGGCCGCGCCGCGAACGCCCTCGTCGAGGCGGGGGTGCTCGACGACGGGCCGGACGGCCTCGCACGCGCTGGCGGCGGCCCGACCAGCGCGGAGGCAGCGACGAAGGCCGCCTCGGCACGTGCCGACCAGCGCGAGGAGGTCGAGCAGTCGCGCATCGCGATGATGCGCCGGTTCGCGGAGACGCTCGGGTGCCGCCGGCAGTTCCTGCTCGGCTACTTCGGCGACGAGCTGGCGGAGCCCTGCGGCAACTGCGACACCTGCACGTCCGGCTCCGCACACGAGGACGCCACCCACGGCGCAGACGGGGCGCACGACGACGCCTGGCCCCCGGAGTCGATCGTCGAGCACCCGGAGTGGGGCCGCGGCACCGTCATGAGCACCGAGGACGACCGGGTGACGGTCTTCTTCGACTCGGCGGGGTACCGCACGCTCGCGCTCGCCGACGTCGAGGGACGGCACCTGCTCGAACGCGTCTGAGGCCGACGGGGAGGACGGGCACCCGGCGGGGGAAGGCGCGGTCGCTCGACCACCCGTCGGCGACCGCGCTCCACTCCCCCGAGCACCGGTGAGCATGCACGCACGTCGTGTCGCGGAGGTGACCACACGGTGAACGCGACCCGAACCCGGTCCGCTGGGCGCACCTCCCGGCCGACCGGTGCGCGCACCGGACAGCCGTCCCCCGGGCTGTGCGGCTCCTCCGACCGTCCCTCGCGTACGCAGGAGGACCACGACGAGAGGAACACCCACATGAGCAACGACGTCAACCAGGCCGCGCAGGAGCGCCTCGGCGGCATCATCCAGGACCGCGCGTTCGACCGGTTCGGCGAGGTCTGGGCCGAGGACGTGGTCGACCACGACCCGGCCCCCGGCCAGGCGCCCGGCCTCGCCGGCATCGTCGACTTCTGGAAGGACTTCACGTCGGCGTTCCCGGACCTCGAGCTGACCCCGGACCCGCTGGTCGTCACCGACGACTTCGTGACCGCGGTGTTCACGATCCGCGGCACCCACACGGGACCGTTCCAGGGGCACGAGCCGACCGGGAAGTCCTTCGAGGTGCGCGGCATCCAGGTGGCGAAGTTCCGCGACGGCAAGATCGTCGAGCGGTGGGGCGCGACCGACGAGCAGGGCCTCGCGCAGCAGCTCGGCCTCGACGACGCGTCGGACGCGGGCGACGGCCACGGCGACGTCCGTTTCGTGTCCGCGTAGTCGTCCACTTCGTGTGCGCCGAGGCGCGGCGCGTAGACAGGACACCCACGAACGAGAGGAACCCCATGAGCGACCCGGGCACCACCCCGAACGACGGCCCCGACACGGACGGCTTCCGCGACGACGACGTGGACACCGAGCACGCGGGCCCCTACGAGGTCGACGACCGCGAGGAAGCACTCGAGACCGTGACGAACGATGCGGTCGGCGGTGAGACCGTCGAGCCCCAGCCCGGCGACGGCACGGCGTCCGGCCCGACCGGCGGCGCGGAGCGCGAGGAAGCCCCGGACCTCTGGGAGCACGACGGCGACGAGGACCACCCCGACCTCGGGAACGACCTCGGCACCAAGCCGCTCTGAAGTCCGCGCTGGCTACCATCGGAGCGTGATCCACCGACTCCAGCAGCGCCTGCGCCGGCACCCCGGCGCGGCGCGGCTGGTGTCGGTCGCCGGTCTCCTGCTCATCGCCGCAGCCGCGACGACCGGCGTCCGCTCCGGCGTCACGGCGTGCGGACCCCAGACCGCGGGGCCGACCTGCACGGTCGGGAACCTCGGTTGGCTCGCTCTCCTCGTCGTCGGCGTCCTGGCCGCGGTCGTCGCCGGCTCGGGCGTCCTGTGGCCGCTGCCCGCCATCTGGACCGTGGCGGCCCTGCTCTCGGCGGCGCGCGGCGACGTCGGCAGCACGACGTTCGTCGTCGTCGCGGTCGTCCTCGGCGCCGTCGCGCTCGGCACGGCGATCTGGATCGACGTCGCACCACGCGCACGCCGACGCCGGGCCCGACGTGACGAGTGAGGGGTCGATCGGCGCCGACCGGACGGGAGGCGCCGCGCACGACCCGAACCGTGCCTCCCGGTCGTCCCCCGGTCGCGACCGAGCGCTCCGCCGCCTGCTCGCGGACAGCACGCCGGTCGCCGCCGGCGGCCGGGCCATCCTGCTGCAGATCGCGGACCCGGTGGTCGCGGCGGGCGTCCGTCGGCACTCGGACTTCGCCAGCCGACCGCAGCAGCGGCTCGCCCACACCCTGACGTTCGTCTTCGCGGTGATCTCGGGCACGCCGTCGGACGCGGCCACCGCGGCCGCCTTCGTGGACCGCGCGCACGTGCCCGTCGAGGGCGCGGACGACGTCGACCGGCAGCTCTGGGTCGCCGCGACCCTCTTCGACTCGGCACGGCAGGCGCACGCGGCGTTCGGTTCGGCGGTGTTCGCCGCGCGGGACGAGGAGGTCCTGCAGGCCTACGCGCCGATCGGGACCGCGCTCCGGGTGCCGCCGTCGCGCTGGCCGGGGTCGGTGGCCGCGTTCGACCGGTACCGGGACGAGGCGCTCGACCGGCTGACCGTCACCGACGACGCCCGCGGTGTCGTGCGGGACCTGCTGCACCCACGGTTCGCGCCGTGGTGGGTGCGGGCGGCGATGCCGCTCGTGCGGATCGTGACCGTCGGCATGCTGCCGGATCGGCTGCGAGCCGAGTACGGCTTCCCGTGGGGGCCACGGGAGCGTCGGCGGTACGAGCGGACCGTGCGGGTGCTCCGTGTCGTCCGTGGGCTGGTGCCCGGGTGGCTCCTCCGTCTGCCGGGGCCGGTGCTGGTGCGGGCGATGCGGCGGGCGGCGGCGGGACGTCCGGACGGATACTTGTCGGACTGACAATTACCGTGGTACGGTCGGTCCATGGCAGTCGAACTCAGCACCTGGGACGCCCAGGGCACACCGACGACACCGACGTTCTCCACCATGCGGTTCCCCGCGGGTGAAGCCCACGTCAAGGTCGTGGACGACGCCGACGCGGGGGCGACCACCGAGATCGCGACCCTGCGCGGCACCAGCGGCGACGACATCCTCGTGCTCGGCATGTGGGCGGACGCCGTCCGGCAGCGCGGCGCGCGGTCGGTCGCGCTCGTCCCGTACCTCCCCGGCGCGCGGCAGGACCGCGGCCTCCCGTTCGGCGCGAAGGTCTACGCGGACGTCCTCAACGGCTTCCGCATCGACCAGGTGATCGCGTTCGACCCGCACTCGCCGGTCATCGTCGGCCTGGTCGAGCGCCTCACCGTGGTGCCGAGCGAGCAGGTCGTGCACGACGCCGTCCTCGCCGGGTCCGACTACAGCGGCATCATCGCGCCGGACAAGGGCGCCGTCGCCCGGGCATCGCTGGTCGCCGAGACCGCCGGGCTCCCCCTGTTCCGCGCCGAGAAGCACCGCAACCCCGACACCGGGAAGCTCGACGGGTTCTCCTGCGAGCCGCTCCCGGACACTGGCCGCCTGCTCGTCGTCGACGACATCTGCGACGGCGGCGGCACGTTCACGGGTCTGGCCGGATCGACCGGCCTGCCGAAGGAACGGCTCGGCCTCTGGGTCTCGCACGGGGTCTTCTCCGGCCGCGCCCCGCTGCTCGCCGACCACTTCGGCGAGATCGTCACCACCGACTCGTACCCGGCCCAGAACGACGTTCCGGGCCTGCGTACCGTCCCGCTCAGCCCGTACCTCACGAAGGAGATCCGATGACCACCACCACGACGGGCATCGAGCCCCGCATCACCACCGCGAGCCCGATCGCGCCGCTCCTCGCCGTCGACGGCTACAAGCACTCGCACCGGCAGGTCTACCCGGCCGGCACGACCCGGATCCTCATCAACTGGACGAACCGGTCGAACAGCCACATGCCGGAGTCGACGCACGCCGTGGTGTTCGGTCTGCAGGCGTTCATCCAGCGCCACCTCGTCGAGGCCTGGGCACCGTTCTTCGCCGCCGACGAGGACGAGGTCGCCGACCTGTTCGAGCAGGCACTCCAGGGCTACTTCGGCCCGAACCACATCGGGACCGACCACGTCCGAGCGCTGCACCGGCTCGGGTACCTGCCGCTCGACGTCAAGGCCCTGCCCGAGGGCACCCTCGCCCCGATCGGCGTCGCGACCCTGACCATCGAGAACACGATCGACGAGTTCTTCTGGCTGCCGAACTACATCGAGACCGCCCTGTCGGCGTCGATCTGGCACCCGTCGACCGTCGCGACGAAGGCGCTCGAGTACCGCGACCTCATGGAGGACTGGGCCGACCGCACCGGCGCCGACCCCGCGAGCATCGACTTCGCCGCGCACGACTTCTCGTTCCGGGGGCAGTCGAGCATCGAGTCCGCGGCCGCCGCGGGCGCCGGACACCTGCTCTCGTTCCTCGGGACGGACTCGATGCCCTCGCTCGACTTCATCGACCGCTACTACCCCGGCGACAACGGCTGGGTCGGGGCGAGCGTCCCCGCGACCGAGCACAGCGTCATGTGCGTCCGCGGCGCCGACGGCGAGCTCGAGACCTTCGAGCAGATCCTCGACGTCTACCCGACCGGCATCGTCTCGGCGGTCAGCGACGGGTTCGACCTCTTCAAGGTCGTCACGGAGACGCTCCCGCAGCTCAAGGACCGCATCACCGCCCGCGACGGCAAGCTCGTCATCCGTCCCGACTCGGGCGACCCGGTCGACATCGTCACCGGCACCGTGCACGGCGTCCCGGAGGACGAGCTCTTCCGCGACGGTCGGAGCCACGAGGAGAAGGGCGTCGTCGAACTCCTCGACGAGCTGTTCGGCCACACCGTGAACGCGAAGGGCTACAAGGTCCTCGACCAGCACATCGGCGTGATCTACGGCGACAGCATCACGCTCGACCGTGCCCGACGGATCTACGAGCGCCTCGCCGCCAAGGGCTACGCGAGCGACAACATCGTGCTCGGCATCGGCTCCTACACGTACCAGTACATGACCCGCGACAACCTCGGCAGCGCCGTGAAGGCGACCTGGGCCCTCGTCGACGGCGAGCCGGTCGACATCCAGAAGGACCCGAAGACCGGCAGCGGCAAGAAGAGCGCGAAGGGACGGATCGCCCTGCACCGTGACGCGAGCGGCGAGATCCGGCAGACCGACCAGGCGAGCCCGGATGACGAGGCGAGCAGCCTCCTCCAGACCGTGTGGGTCGACGGTCGGTTCACGGTCCTGCAGTCCTTCGCGGACGTCCGGGCCACGCTCCGCGAGGAGCGCGCAGCCCGCGCGGCCCGTCGGGCCTCGGCGTGACCGAGGCCCCCGTGGCGACCCGCGACCAGCCGCTCATCGCGATCGACGTCGTCCCGGTGTCGTTCACGACGGCGAACGGTCTGCGGGTCGCCACCGCGCGGCGGGCGTACGCCCCCTACGCCGGCCGGGAGGCACTGCCCGGCGTGCTCCTGGGCGCTGCGGAACGCCTCGTCGACGGCGCCCGGCGCGCGCTGCGGACCAAGACCGGGATCGAGGCGGCTGCGGTCCGGCACCTCGCGCAGGTCGGCGCGTTCGACGGTCCCTCGCGCGACCCGCGCGACGCGGCCATCAGCATCGCGTTCCTCGCCGTCGTGGCGCCGGGAGTGGACGCTCCGTCTGCGGTGTGGAACCCGGTCGGCGGGGCCGAGCCGGGCCTCCCGTTCGACCACGACACGATCGTCCGGACGGCCGTCGACCAGGTGCGCACCCGGCTGTGGCGCGACGTCGCCCTGACCCGCGCGCTGCTCGGCGAGGTCTTCGCGACCTCCGCCGCAGCGCACCTGCACACGGCTCTGCACGGCACTGCGCCCGACGCCGGGAACCTCAACCGCGCGCTCCGGACGAACCTCGCGCTCGTGCGGACCGACGCCGCTCCGACGTCGACGGGACGGGGCGGGCGTCCCCCGGCGACCTGGACGTGGGTGGACTGAGCGGGGTTGGCTGGACGCATGTCCGCTTCGCTGTCCGGTGACGACTCCCTCGAGCTCCCGGAGTTCGACACGCCACCCGCCTTCCCGCTCGACCTCGCCCGCGCCTGGCTCGCCGACGCCGAGGACCGCGAGGTGTCCGAGCCGCTCTCGATGACCCTCGCCACCGCCGACGCCGAGGGCCGGGTGTCCGCGCGCACCGTCGACGTGAAGCGCATCGAGGACGACGGCCTCGTGTTCGGGTCCTCGACGCTCAGCCCGAAGGGCCGACAGCTGGCCGCGAACCCGCACGCAGCCCTCCAGGTCTACTGGCGCGAGACCATGCAGCAACTCCGGTTCGAAGGGCGTGCCGTGCAGCTGTCCGACGCCGAGTCCGACGCGCTCTTCGCCGACCGGTCGCCGAAGTCACGGGCAGCGACGGCCATCGCGGACCAGTCCGACGTCCTCGAACCCCGGACGCTGCAGGACCTCATCGACGACGCGAACACCCTGCTGGCGGACACGGACGACGACGTGCCCCGGCCCGTCGGGTGGGTGGCGTGGCGGTTGGAGCCGGACGTGGTGGAGTTCTGGCACGGCAGCCGCGACCGGATGCACCGGCGGTTGCAGTACGTGCGGACGCCCGACGGGTGGGACGCGGCGCGGCTGCAGCCGTAGCGGGCGGTGGCGGCGGCGGTGGCGGCCGCCACCGCGGTCGCGGCGGCCGCGGCAGCCGCGGTGCCCGCGGCGCGAGCCATCCCCGTGGGGTCGCACAACCAAAGTCGCGGCGCACCGCGGAATCACGTGGTGCGCTCCGCCTTTGGTTGTGCGCTGACGGCGCGCGCAGGCGCGCCGGGCGCGGCGGCGCGCGGCGCGGCGCGCGCAGGCGCGCGGCGCGCGGCGCGCGGCGCGCGGCGCTAGAGCTTCTCGATCGGGGCGATCTTGATGAGCAGCTTCTTGCGCCCGGCCGAGTCGAACGCGATCTCCGCGATGCGCTTGGCCCCCTGGCCGGTCACCGCGGACACGGTCCCCTCGCCGAAGTCGACGTGCTTGATGCGGTCGCCGGCCACCAGCTCGAGGTCACCGTTGTCGCGGACCTGTCCGGACACCCGGTTCGCCCACTCGGTCTTCGGGCGGGTCTTCGCCGCCGCCGCTGCACGGTCGTACGAGCCCCCGCCCCAGCCTCCGCCGCCGCGGTAGCCACCGCCAGAGCCGCCCGCGCCGCCAGCACCGCCGATGCCACCGCGCCGGGCGTTCAGGGCGCGCGGCTCGGTGCCACCGCGGCTGTTCGCCATGCCCGGCGACTGCTTCCACTCGATGAGGCCCTCGGGGATCTCCTGCAGGAAGCGCGACGGCATCGCCACGTTGACGTCGCCGAACTGCGCCCGGGTCATCGCGAGGGAGAGGAACAGGGACTTCTTCGCACGCGTGATGCCCACGTAGAACAGTCGGCGTTCCTCGGCTGGCCCACCGGGCTCGTTCGCGGACATCCGGTGCGGGAGCAGGTCTTCTTCGACACCGGTCAGGAACACCGCGTCGTACTCGAGGCCCTTCGCGGTGTGCAGCGTCATGAGCGACACCGTGCCCGACGAGTCGTCGAGCTCGTCCGCCGCGGCGACGAGCGAGACCTCGGTGAGGAAGTCGGAGAGGGTGCCGTCCGGGTTGTTCTTCTGGAACTCCCGCGTGACCGCCACGAGCTCGTCGATGTTGTCCGCGCGGGCGGCGTCCTGCGCGTCCGGCGACTTCCGGAGGTTCTCGAGCAAGCCGGAGCCGTCGAGCAACTGCGTCAGCGTGTCCACCACCGGCTGGTCCTGCGCCTTGGCGGAGACCTCGTCGAGGAGCGCCGCGAACGACGTGATCGCCGTGCGGACCTTCGGGCCGAAGCCGAGCTCGTCCGCGTGGCGCAGGGCGTCGCGCATGGTTGTCTCGTGCTCATCCGCGTACCGCTGCAGGGTCGTCTCGGTGACAGCACCGATGCCGCGCTTCGGGACGTTGAGGATGCGGCGGAGGGCCATCGGGTCCGCGGGGTTGGCGATCGTGATCAGGTACGCCATCGCGTCCTTGATCTCGGCACGCTCGTAGAACTTCGTGCCGCCGAGCACCCGGTACGGGATCGCCGCGCGGATGAAGATCTCCTCCAGCGCACGGGTCTGCGAGTTCGTCCGGTAGAACACCGCCATGTCGCGGTAGGCCGTGCCGCCCTCGTGCAGCCGCTGGACCTCGTCCGCGACGAACTGTGCCTCGTCGTGCCCGGTGTACCCGGTGAAGCCGACGATCTTGTCACCGGCGCCGACGTCGGTGAACAGGTTCTTCGCCTGCCGGTCGAAGTTGTTCGCGATCACCGCGTTCGCGGCGTCGAGGATGTTCTGCGTCGAGCGGTAGTTCTGCTCGAGCAGGATGACCTTCGAGTTCGGGAAGTCGCGCTCGAACTCGACGATGTTGCGGATGTCGGCGCCGCGGAAGGCGTAGATCGACTGGTCCGAGTCACCGACGACGGTCAGTGACGCGGGGGCGATCGACCCGTCGCGCTCCCGCATCCGCTCGACGTGCTGACCGGCGTCCTCGAGCGCGTCGACCCGCTCGACCGGCACCGGACGGGTGAGCTCGCGGATCAGGGCGTACTGGGCGTGGTTGGTGTCCTGGTACTCGTCGACGAGGATGAACCGGAAGCGCCGCTGGTACAGCGCCGCGACGTCCGGGAACGCCCGGAACAGGAACACGGTCTGGCCGATGAGGTCGTCGAAGTCGAACGCGTTCGCGCGGCGGAGCTCGTCGGTGTAGCGGCGGAAGACCTGGGCGAACATGACCTCCTGCGGATCGTTCGCGTTGATGTTCCGGACGTAGGTGTCGACGTCCTGCAGCTCGTTCTTGAGCTTCGAGATCTTCGACGCGGCCGCACCGACGGTGAGCCCGAGCTGGTCCGCCTCGTACTCCTTGATGATCCGCTTGAGGAGCGCGCGCGAGTCGGCAGAGTCGTAGATCGTGAACGACTGGGAGAAGCCGAAGCGCTCCGCCTCACGCCGGAGGATCCGTACGCACGCCGAGTGGAACGTCGAGATCCACATGCCCTCGGCCTCGTTCCCGACGAGGGCCCGGACGCGCTCGCGCATCTCGGCGGCGGCCTTGTTCGTGAACGTGATCGCGAGGATCTGCGACGGCCAGGCCTCACGGTTGGCGAGCAGCAGCGCGATCCGGCGGGTGAGCACGCTCGTCTTCCCGGAGCCGGCGCCCGCGACGATCAGCAGGGACTCGCCGCGGTACTCGACGGCTTCCTTCTGCTGGGGGTTCAGACCCGCGGTGAACGGGTCCTCGTGGGCAGCGGCCCCGGCACCCCGCTCGGGCGCCGAGTCGAATGGGTCCAGCACGATCGTCATGTCCGGGACAGTCTAGGCGGAGCCCCCGACAGCCGAACGGGCGCGGACCGCGAGGTCCGTGTGGTCCGCGAACACGCCGTCGACCCCGGTGCGCATGACGGACCTGAACCACCGCTCCCACTCACCGAACCCGGCGACGTCCCCGCCGCGCCGGAGCGGCCCCGGCAGGAAGCGGTTCTCGGGTCGCAGCGTCCACGTGTACACGGCGAGCCCGGCGAGGTGCGCGCGGTCCACGACGGCGCTCCGCACCGGTCCGGGATCGTCCACGGCACGGCTGTCGGTCCCCGCCATCAGGGTCTTCAGGTCGACGCTGATCCCGTCGAACTCGTCGGCCAGGCGTGCGAGCGCTTCGTCCGACCGCTCGGACGCGTACGTGGGAGCCAGCGACCCGTGGGACGCGACCTCGTCGGCGGCGCTGCCCCGGGCCTCCTGGAGGTACACGAGCCGACCGCCCGTCCGACGCGAGCGGAGGTCGCGGAGCACGCCCTTCTCGAAGCTCTCGACCGTGAGCCGCGGGTCGCCGCGCCAGCCGGCCGCGCCGAGCACGTCGTCGAACAGCGCGTCCATCGGGAAGCCCTCCTGACGGAAGGACGTGGCGTGCTTGACCTCGGCGACGAGCCCGACCGGGCGTGGGGCGTCGTCGAGGATCGCGAGGAGGTCCTCCAGCCGGAGGATCGGGTCCTCGCCGTCGTGCGCCGCCGACGCGGGCCGCAGACCGGGGAGGCGCTCGCGGGTCCGCAGCGTCTGCAGCTCGGCCCACGTGAAGTCCTCGGTGAACCAGCCCGTCAGGGTCTGCCCGTCCACGGTCTTCGTGGTCCGACGATCGGCGAACTCCGGGTGGTCGGCGATGTCCGTGGTGCCCGATATCTCGTTCTCGTGCCGGAGCACGAGCACACCGTCGCGCGTCGGCACGAGGTCGGGTTCGATGGCGTCGCAGCCCATCTCGATCGCGAGCTCGTAGGCGCTCCGCGAGTGCTCGGGACGGTGTCCGGACGCGCCACGGTGGGCGATGACGAGGGTCATGCGTGCACGGTACCGGCCTGGAGGCGCGGCTCACCTCCGCCTTCCAGCACAGTTCACACAGGCGCTCAGCCCCGGCACGGCGAACTCCGAGCCGGCGGTGCGACGATCGCCGCAGGCGACCACGGGACAGCCGTTCCGCTCGCCGCGAATCCCCAGCCTTCCGGGCCGCCCGGTCCGTAGGCTGAGAGGACTCGAACATTCAGGAGAGGACACCATGGCCTTCAAGCCCGGTTTCGACCAGTCCCCCGCCTTCAACGACGCGGGCCGGAACGCCTGGGGCGCGGGCGCCGGACAGCAGCAGGCTGGCTGGGGACAGACGCCGCAGCAGGGCATGACGCCCGAACAGCTACAGTACATGTACGACCGTCCGTCGGCCTCCACCGTCGACACCGACCGCATGTCCTACGAGGACACCATCGTCAAGACGCTCCTCGCGTTCGGCGTGCTCGTCGTCGGCGCGGTGGCCGGGTGGAACCTCCCGCCGGTCGTCTGGATCGTCGGCGCGCTGGTCGGGTTCGTCCTCGCCCTGGTGAACACCTTCAAGAAGAAGCCCTCCCCGGCGCTGGTCCTGGCCTACGCGTTCTTCGAAGGGCTCTTCGTCGGCGGGATCTCGGCGTACTACAACAGCGCGTTCGACGGCATCGTGACCCAGGCGGTGTTCGGCACGCTCGGCGTCTTCGCCGTCACGCTCCTGCTCTTCACGTCCGGCAAGGTCCGTGCGACGCCGAAGGCGACCCGGTTCTTCCTGGTGGCGATCGTCGGCTACATGGCGTTCTCCCTCGTGAACCTCGTCCTGATGTGGACCGGCGTCACGAACACCGCGTTCGGACTCCTCGGCGTGACCGTGTTCGGCATCCCGCTCGGCGTCGTGATCGGCATCTTCGTCGTGCTCATGGCGGCGTACTCGCTGATCCTCGACTTCGACCAGATCAAGACCGGCGTCCAGCGCGGCGCTCCCCGCATCTACGCGTGGACGGCGGCGTTCGGCCTCATCGTCACGCTGGTGTGGCTGTACCTCGAGATCCTGCGCATCCTCGCCATCATCGCGAGCAGCTCGCGCAACTAGCGGGCAGCACGACCCGTACGACCAGGAGGGCCCCGGCGAACACGCCGGGGCCCTTCGTCGTGTCCGGCCCGCCGTCGTGTCCAGACCCGCCGTCGTGTCCGGGCCCGCCGCGCCGACCCATCCACTCGCCAGCGGTCGAGACACCCCGCGTACGGACGACCGGCGGTCACGACGTGTCGGTATCGCGGGCGTCGAGCGACCATTCGTGACCGATTGACGGCGAGCAAGCGGGGAGTCGTGACCGCACGAGCCCACTCGAGCCCTCACGCACGAGCGGCCCCGCGCGCACGAGGGCCCGGCACGCAGAACGCGTGCCGGGCCCTCGTGGTCCAGGGAGTGGTCACTCCCACTCGATCGTCCCCGGCGGCTTCGACGTGACGTCGAGCACGACGCGGTTCACGTCCGGGACCTCGTTCGTGATGCGGTTCGAGATCTTCGCGAGGGTGTCGTACGGCAGACGCGTCCAGTCGGCGGTCATGGCGTCCTCGGACGAGACCGGACGGAGCACGATCGGGTGGCCGTAGGTGCGACCGTCACCCTGGACGCCCACGGAGCGGACGTCGGCGAGCAGGACGACCGGGCACTGCCAGATCTCCTCGTCGAGGCCGGCCGCGGTGAGCTCCTCGCGGGCGATCTTGTCCGCCGCGCGCAGCAGCTCGAGGCGGTCCTTCGTGACCTCACCGACGATGCGGATGCCGAGCCCCGGGCCGGGGAACGGCTGGCGACCGACGATGACCTCGGGCAGCCCGAGCTCACGGCCGACCGCACGGACCTCGTCCTTGAACAGGGTGCGCAGCGGCTCGACGAGCTCGAACGTCATGTCCTCGGGCAGGCCGCCGACGTTGTGGTGCGACTTGATGTTCGCGGTGCCGGAACCACCGCCGGACTCGACGACGTCGGGGTAGAGCGTGCCCTGGACGAGGAACTTGACCTGCCCCTCGGAGTCGGAGGCCTGGGCCTCCAGCACCAGGGCCTCGGCCGCGGCCTCGAACGTGCGGATGAACTCGCGGCCGATGATCTTGCGCTTCTGCTCCGGGTCGCTCACGCCGGCGAGGGCGTCGAGGAACTGCTGCTCCGCGTCGACCGTCACGAGCCGGACACCGGTGGAGGCGACGTAGTCCTCCTCCACCTGCTTGCGCTCGTCGGCGCGGAGGAGCCCGTGGTCGACGAAGACGCACGTCAGCTGGTCGCCGACGGCCTCGTGCACGAGGGCAGCGGCCACGGCGGAGTCGACACCACCGGAGAGCCCGGCGATGACGCGCGCCGAACCGACCTGCTCCTTGATCCGCGCGACCTGCTCCTCGATGACGTTCGCGGAGTTCCAGTCGCCCGGGAGCCCCGCGGCACGGTGCAGGAAGTTCTCGAGCACGGCCTGGCCGTGGACCGAGTGCTTGACCTCGGGGTGCCACTGCACGCCGTACAGCTTGCGCTCGTCGGACGCGAACGCGGCGACCGGGGTCGAAGCGCTCGACGCGAGGACCTCGAAGCCCTCGGGCGCCTTCGCCACGGAGTCGCCGTGGGACATCCAGGTCACCTGGGACTCCGGCTGCGCACCGAGCAGGACGCTGTCCGTTCCGGTGACGGTGACGTCGGTCGCGCCGTACTCGCGCTGGCCGGTCTGGGCGACCTCGCCGCCGAGGGCGGTCGCCATGGCCTGGAAGCCGTAGCAGATGCCGAGCACGGGGACGCCGAGCTCGAGGATGCCGCCGTCGAGCGCGGGCGCGCCCTGCTCGTAGACGGACGACGGACCACCGGAGAGCACGATCGCCGCCGGGTCCTTCGCCTTCACCTCGTCCGCGGTGATCGAGTGCGGGACGATCTCGCTGTAGACGTTGGCCTCGCGCACGCGGCGAGCGATGAGCTGCGCGTACTGGGCTCCGAAGTCGACGACGAGGACGGGACGCTGTTCGGTCTCGCTCACCGAGCGGCCTCCTTCTCACGCTGCTGCGCAGCGGTCAGGTCGTGGTAGGTGTCCATCGCGATCTTCTGCATGCGGTGCTCGACCACGAAGGACATGAACGGGATGACGCCACCGAGGGCGATCAGCAGGAAGCGGATGGGCTTCCAGCGCATGATGCTCCACAGACGGAAGTCCGTGAAGAGGTAGAGGACGTACAGCCAGCCGTGGGCGATGAGGATCCCGATGGACAGGTTGAACGTGCCGGGCTCCTTGCCTGCGGTGCCCTCGGGCACGAAGAACTGCCCGCCGCCGAGCTGCATCTCGAGGTGCAGCGGCGTGTACTTGAGGATCATCTCGACCACGAGGGCCAGGAGCAGCACACCGGTGATGTACGCGGAGACGCGGTACCACTTCACCGCACCCGGGATCTTCGGGATGTCGCGGGTTCGGACGGTCAGGGCCATATCCGCCATCCTACCGTCGGTCGACGAGCGCTCCGTCGGCACTGTGGAGGCGTTCACGACGGTCCTCCTCCTCGCGCTCCCAGGCGTCCTTCACGAACCGGTACCAGAGGAACACGGCGAAGCCGGCGAACACGGCCCACTCGATCGCGTAGAAGAGGTTGAGCCAGTCGAACTGGACCTCACGCGTCGGGGCCCGGTCGGCGATGGTGCCGAGGTCGGCTGCCTTCGCGGTGGAGCCGTCGGCGACGACGTACCCGAGGTACATGCGGTCGTCGAACTGCTTCCAGGTGTTGACGAACCGTGCCGGCGCCACGGCCGAGTACTCGCCCTTGTCGTACGTGTCCTGGTCGGGCGACTCCTCCGGGTAGAGCCGGCCCTCGACCGTGACGGTCTCGCCGTCGGCCAGACGGTCGCCACCGGCGACGGCGGCCGAGCGCTGATCGGACCACCCGATGACGACCGGGAGGCTCGCTCCGGTCCCCGAGACGACGAGGTGCCCGACGGTCTGGTACGTCCCGCCCCCGCTCCGCCCGGTCAGGACGGTGGTGTCACCCGCGACGAAGGTGCCGGTGACGGTGACCTTCTGCCCGGCGAGGGACTCGGTGACGGGCCGCATCGGAGTGAGCGCGTCGTCGAGGGTCTCCTGCGTCTCCGTGGTGGCCGGGAGCGGCTTGCCGTTCTGGATGCTCCGCTCGAGCTGCCACTTGCCCAGGAACGCGAACACCGCCGCGAGCACGAGCGCCAGCAGCAGCAGCGCGATCCACCTCGGTCGTCGGGCAACGGCCCACATCTGTATCAGTACTCCGGATCGCGCTGTCGCACCGGGCGTTCGGGACGCTCGGCGGGGATCTCCACCGACGAGGTCACGGGTTCCTCGCGGGGCTCCGGTGCACCATTCTCGCGCTCTTCCCTCCCAGCCGCCTCCACGAGGGCGAACTCCTCCGCGAACTGGCGGTCGCGTTCGGCGCGACGGGCGGCCCTGGAGGCGTCCTCGTCGGCGACGCCGGCGCTCGCGGCGGTGTGGATCGCCTCGTCGAGCGCCGGCCCGGTCGCTCCGGCGGCGACGCCGCGACCACCGCGGCTACCGAGGCGCGCGCGGAGACGCTGGCGCAGCCGCGCAACCCGCGCCGGACGCACCACGAGGCGGCCGATCCGGTCCGAGTTCACCGCGAGCAGCGGCCCGAGGACGGCCATGACGAGGACGTAGAGGCCAGCGAACGCGGTGATCCGCGCCTCCAGGCCGGCGGCAGCCGAGAGCGTGGCGAGGATCAGCGCGAACTCGCCGCGGTTCACCAGGATGACCGCGGTGTTGATCCCCTGCTGGACGCTGAAGCCGTTCATCCGGGCGACGATCTGACCGGCGACGGCGTTCAGGACGACGGTCATGCCGATCGCACCGAGGACCGGCCAGAGCACCTCGCCGAAGGTCGACAGGTCGAGCCCGAGTCCGAAGTTCACGAAGAAGAACGCGGCGAAGACGTCGCGCATCGGCAGCGCGAGCTGCTCGATGCGGTCGCGGTAGCGCGTGGCGCCGCAGAGCAACCCGATCACGAACGCGCCGATGGCGTCGGTGACGCCGAGGATCTCGCCGATGCCGCCGAACATCACCGCGAGGCCGAAGAACAGCACCGTGAAGAGCTCGTCGTCGCGGGTGGCGAAGATCTTCGACACCCACTTCCCGGCGAAGCGGGCGAGGGTGAACATCACGACGAGGAACCCGAACGCGAGCCCGAGCTTGCCGATCACACCCCAGACGTTCGTGTCGCCGGAGAGCACGACGGAGACGATCGCCAGGTAGATCGCGATGAAGACGTCCTCGATCACCGTCACGCCGAGGATCATCGGCGTCTCGTCGTTCGCCAGCCGTCGGAGCTCGATGAGCAGCTTCGTGACGATCGCGCTCGACGAGGTCGCCGTCATGCCCGCGATGATCAGGGCCTCGCGCGTGCCCCAGCCGAGCGAGAACCCGAACGCGAACCCGATCCCCATGTTGATCGCGACGTAGGTGCCGCCGGAGACGAGCAGCTTGCCGGCGTTGCCGTAGAACTCCTCCTGGTCGAACTCGAGCCCGAGGTTGAACAGGAGGAGGACCAGCCCGAACGTCGCGATCAGCTCGATCGTGTCGGACTCGACGTTCAGCCCGATCCACGGGGTGTGCGGGCTCGCGATGAGCCCCACGAGCATGTAGATGGGGATCGCCGGCAGGCCGATGGTCTTGCCCAGGCGTCCGAGGACGTAGGCGATGACGAACAGCACACCGATGGTGAGCAGCTCACCGCCCAGGTGCACGCGCTAGCTCCGGCGCGGGGCCTCGGCCGAGGCGGCCGCAAGCTCTCCGCTGCGGTAGAACGAGAACGCCTTCGCGACCTTCTCGGGCGCTCCCGCCACGACGATGGTGTCGCCGGGGAACACGACGAAGTCCGGGGAGGGAGCCGGGTTGGCGCTGTCGCCACGGACCACCGCGACGACGGTCAGGCCGATGAAGCCCGAGTCGTGGAGGTCGCCGAGGGGCTTGCCGGCGATGGCGTCGTCGTAGTCGACGGAGAACCAGTCGATGCTGAGGCCCGGGATCTCGTCGAGCTTGTCGAGGCCCTCGGTGATCCGGGTGCCGCCGAGGAGCTCCGCGAGGGTGTGCGCTTCGTCCTCGCTGAGGCGCAGCGACACCTTCTCCGACTTGTCCGCGCCGTCGGAGACGTCCGCGAAGGAGATGAGGTCGGAGTGTCCCGACCGGTGCGTGATGACACCGCACTTGCCACCGTCGTCGGTGTAGAAGCTGTGCAGCACGCCGACTCCGGGGAGCTTGACGCGATGGACGTCGACCATGAGATGGCCTCCCTTTCCGAGTACCACGATGATAACCACCGCCGGTCGCCGGGCATTCCGGGTCATCCGGTCGGTGGACGCGTCGGGCTCGGGGCCTGGGCTAGCGTCGGGGGATGCAGCGATCTCGGGGTGTCGTGGCCGTCGTCGGCGTGGCGGTGGTGGCGCTGTACGCCGCGCTGCTCGTCGTCGTCCAGCTGGTGCTCGACCCGCTCGCGGCGGTGCCGGGACGGTCGCTGGGCTCGATCTACGCCGAGCTCGAGCGGCAGGGCTTCCACACCGGTGTCGACGTGGCGGTGGTCGTCGGGGTCGGCGTCGTGGGCGTGCTGCTCGCCGCGGGCCTCCAGTGGGTCCTCTCGGAGCAGCGGGCACCGCTGTTCGCGATGGTCGCGGCGCACCTCGGCGTGCTCGCCGCGGGGATCGCGCCCGCCTGGATGAGCGGGACCGCGCTCGGCATGGACGTCGCCGACGCGTTCATGGTCGACGGCGGGTACCACACCGCCTGGTTCACGGTCCTCGTCGGCGCCAGCGGCGCCGCCCTCGTCGCGATGCCGTTCGTGCTCGTCGTCGGCCAGGCCGTGCACGTCCGACGCACCGCCCACCGGACGTCCGCGGTCTGACGGGCGCGCACCGCGCCTCCAGGCCGGTCTGGAGGCACGGTGCGGGCCGGCGACGTCCGTCGCCTACCGGGGTTCGCTCGTCTTCTCCCCGACCACCTGCTCGTCGGACGCCTTCGCACCGTCCGCGCCGCTCGACCGGCCGCCGCCGACGACCACGTCGTCCTCGTCGAAGCCGAACGCGATGTCCGGCGCCTCGAGGCGGACGCGGTCCGCCGACTCGTCGTCGGGCTGGAGCTGCGACGCGCGCTCGGCCGCGACGCGCGTGAGGTAGTTCGAGACCTCGTTCTCGGTGGTCTCCTGGTCCCACCCGAGGACGTCGGCCATGAGCTTCGCGGCGACCGGCGCCGCGGACTCCCCGCGGTCCCAGGCCTCGATCGAGATGCGGGTGCGCCGGGCGAGGACGTCCTCGAGGTGCAGGGCGCCCTCGTGCGAGGCCGCGTAGACGACCTCGGCACCGATGTAGTCGTCGGCCTGCGGGAGCGGTTCGGCGAGGGACGGGTCCTGCTCGACGAGCTGCAGGACCTCGGTCGCCAACGTGCCGTAGCGGTTGAGCAGGTGCTCGATGCGGACCTTGTGCACCCCGACCGACCGTGCCGTGCGCCCGCGCCGGTTCCACGCGGCCGGGTAACCCTCGGCGCCGAGGAGCGGGATGTCCTCGGTGGTCGACTCCGGGATCTTGCCGTCCATCGCCGCGACGGCCTCGTCGATGGCGTCCTTGCCCATCACGCGGTACGTCGTCCACTTGCCGCCGGCCACGACGACGAGTCCTGGCGCGGTGTGCGCGACGACGTGCTCGCGGCTGAGCTGCGAGGTCTGGTCGGACTCGCCGGCGAGGAGCGGGCGGAGGCCGGCGTAGACGCCCTCGACGTCCTCGCGGGTGAGCGGGACCGCGAGCACCTTGTTGACGTGCTCGAGGATGTAGTCGATGTCCGCCGCGGTCGCCGCGGGGTGCGCCTTGTCGAGGTTCCAGTCGGTGTCGGTGGTGCCGACGAGCCAGTGCCGGCCCCACGGGATGACGAAGAGGACGCTCTTCTCGGTGCGGAGGATCATGCCGGTGTTCGACTGGAAGCGGTCACGCGGGATGACGAGGTGCACGCCCTTCGACGCCCGCACCTTGAACTGCCCGCGGGTGCCGACCATGGCCTGGGTGTCGTCGGTCCACACGCCCGTCGCGTTGACGACCTGCTTGGCCCGGATGTCGAAGCGCTCACCGGTCTGGATGTCGTGCGCGTGGGCGCCGACGACCCGCTCCCCCACCTTGATGAAGCCCTCGATGCGGACCCGGCTCGCGGCGTGTGCGCCGTACGACGCTGCCGTGCGGACGAGGGAGGCGACGTAGCGGGCGTCGTCGACCTGCGCGTCGTAGTAGGTCATGCCGCCGACGAAGGCGTCCTTCTTCAGGCCGGGCATGTTCTTCAGGACCTGCTTGCGGCTGAGGTGCCGGTGGTGCGGAACGCCCGGGGGTCGGCCGCCGGACCAGCTGAACACGTCGTACATCGCCATGCCGATGCCGATGTAGAAGCGCTCCCACACCCGGTGGTTGAGCGGGTAGAGGAAGCGGACGGGCTTCACCAGGTGCGGGGCGATCCGCTGGAGGAGCAGACCGCGCTCGATCAGGGCCTCACGCACGAGCGCGAAGTTGAGCTGCTCGAGGTACCGGATGCCGCCGTGCACGAGCTTCGAGGACCGGCTCGACGTGCCCGAACCCCAGTCGCGGGCCTCGACGATGCCGACGCTCAGGCCACGTGTGGCGGCGTCGAGCGCGCTGCCGGCGCCGACGATGCCGCCGCCGACCACGAGGACGTCCACCTCGTGCTCCTTGAGCGCGGTGATCGCCGCCGCGCGTTCGTCCGGACCGAGCTTCACGGTCGGGTCGAACCCGACCCCACCGGCCGAGCGGGCCGTCGTGCTGCTGGTGGTCGTTGCCTTCGCCATGGTCGCCTCCGGTTCACGGGCGGCGCCGGAGCGTCAGTGCTGGTGGTACGGCGCCACGACCACTTCTACTCGCTGGAACTCCTTGACGTCGGAGTATCCGGTGGTCGCCATCGACCGACGCAGGGCGCCGACGATGTTCGCGCGGCCGTCCCACGTCGGGGTCGGGCCGTGCAGGACGTTCTCGAGCGGGGCGATCGTGCCGACCTCGACCCGGCGGCCGCGGGGCAGCTCCGGGTGGTGGGCCTCGGCACCCCAGTGGAAGCCGCCACCGGGGGCCTCGGTCGCGCGGGCCAGGGCCGTGCCGAGCATGACCGCGTCGGCACCCATCGCGATCGCCTTGACGACGTCGCCCGCGGTGTCGAGCCCGCCGTCGGCGATGACGTGCACGTACCGGCCGCCGGACTCGTCCATGTAGTCACGACGGGCTCCGGCGACGTCCGCCACGGCGGTGGCCATCGGTGCGTGGATCCCGAGCGCGGCGCGGGTGGTCGACGCTGCGCCGCCGCCGAAGCCGACGAGGACCCCCGCGGCACCGGTGCGCATGAGGTGCAGGGCCGCCGTGTAGGTCGAGGCACCGCCGACGATCACGGGGACGTCGAGCTCGTAGATGAACTTCTTGAGGTTCAGCGGCTCTTCGTCCTGCGAGACGTGCTCCGCCGAGACGGTCGTGCCGCGGATGACGAACAGGTCGACGCCGGCGTCGACGACGGTCTGCGAGAACTCCTGCGTGCGCTGCGGGCTGAGCGAGCCGGCGACCGGCACCCCGGCGGCGCGGATCTCGGCGAGGCGCGCGGTGATCAGCTCGGCCTTGATCGGCTCGGAGTAGATCTCCTGCATGCGCTTCGTGACGTTGCCGTCGGTGAGGCTCTTGATCTCCTCGTAGTACGGCGCCGGGTCCTCGTAGCGGGTCCAGAGGCCCTCGAGGTCGAGGACACCGAGGATGCCGAGCTTGCCCATCTGGATGACCGTGGCCGGCGAGGCGACGGAGTCCATCGGCGCGGAGAGGATCGGCGACTCGAACGTGAACGCGTCGATCGTCCACTGGACGGAGACGTCGCGCGGGTCACGCGTGCGTCGCGAGGGGACCACCGCGATGTCGTCGAACGCGTACGCCCGTCGTCCGCGCTTGCCTGCACCGATCTCGACTTCACTCACGGGCACAGCCTAGCGGGCGGCCCCCACACGGGTCCCCGACCGGGTGGACGGTCGCCGGGCGGTCTCGACGAGTCCGGACAGCAGCTCGGGGTAGTCGATGCCGACCGCCGCGAACATCTTCGGGAGCTGCGACCGCGCGGTGAGTCCGGGCATCGTGTTCACCTCGTTGAGGACGACCTCGCCCTCCGGTGTGACGAAGCAGTCGACGCGGGCGAGGCCGGCGCACCCGAGGCGTGCGAACAGGGTGCGGGCCACGGTGTCGATGCGCTCCGCGACCGCGGGCTCGAGCGGGGCCGGCAGCACGAACCGCGCGCTGCCGTCGTACTTCGTGTCGGCGTCGAAGAACCCGGCGGCGTCGTTGAGGACCTCGAGCGGCGGGCCCACGACGAGTTCGCCGGTGACCCGTTCGAGCACGGCGACGTCGACCTCGCGTCCGGTCACGAGACGCTCGACGAGCACGCGGTCGTCGTGCGCGAACGCCTCGGCGAGTGCTGCGTCCAGCTGCCCGGGAGCGTCGACCCGGCTCACCCCGTAGCTCGAACCGCCGGCCACCGGCTTGACGATCCAGGGCATCGGGCCGACGGCGGACCGCAGGACTTCGGCGTCGACGGGGGCCGCGTCGGCGCGGGTGAGCAGGGTGCCCGGGGCGACGGCGACCCCGGACGCCTGGGCGACGAGCTTCGTCGCCCACTTGTCCATGGCGAGCGCCCCGGCACCGACCGGGGAACCGACGACGGGCACCCCGGCGAGCGCGGCGAGTGCGGCGAGCGAGCCGTCCTCACCGCCCGGACCGTGCACCGCGGGGAACACCACGTCGGCGGCGGCGAGCACGGCGGCGGCCTCGGGGAAGGAGCACGGCAGGTCGGCCGATCGCCACCCGCCGTCGCGTTCGATCGTCAGACGCGCGACCTCGTACCGCGTCGGGTCGAGGGCGGCCGCGACCGAGGCGGCGCTCGCGAGGCCGACCTCGTGCTCGCTGTTGGCGCCGCCGCCGATGACGACGACGCGGACGGGTGCGGTGGTGCTCATGCGCTGCTCCTGCTGGTGGTGGTGTCGACGGCTCGCTCGATGCGGCCGCCGAGTCCGGTGATGATCTCGTGGGCGTTCGTGTCGGCCCAGGTCGCCCAGTCGGCGGCGGTCGGGCCGGGTGCCCCGAGGAGCGTCACGACCTCGCCGCGCACGACCTCGGGTCCGGGCACCCCGGTCACGTCGAGCACGACCTGGTCCATGTTGATCCGCCCGACCACCGGCACGAGCTGCCCGCGGAGGCCCACCCGTGCGGACCCGGACGCGGCGCGCGGCACCCCGTCCGCGTAGCCGACCGGCAGCACGGCCAGCACGGCGTCCCGAGGCGCGGTCCACGTGCCGTCGTAGCCGACCGGGGTGCCCGCACGGACGGACCGCACCGCGACGACCGGCGCGGTGACCGTCATCGCGGGCACGAGTCCGGCGTGCCCGGGGCCGATGCCGACGAGGGCGGCGCCGACGCGGACGGCGATGCCGGTGAGGTCGGCCCCGGCGAACGCGGCCGGCGTCCCGCCGAGGTGCAGCTCGACCGGGTGCACGAGGGTCAGGTCGGCCGCGAGCCCGGCGAGCCGCAGCAGGGTGGCGGCGCGCGAGGCCGAGGCGCGGTCGGCGTTCGGCACGTGGCCCATCACCGCGCGGACGACGACGTACCCGGCGCGTTCGGCGGCGACGGCGGCGTCGAGGAGCGCCTGCCAGCGGTGGGGTTCGGCGCCCTCGCGCGCCATGCCGGTGTCGACGTGCAGGTGCACGACCACGGCGGTCCCCGAGCGGCGTCCGGCCTCGGCGACGGCGTCGAGGGTGTCCCGGTCACCGACCGCGACCTCGACCCGCTCGCGGGCGGCGGTCGTGAAGTCGGCGCCGGGGAGGTGCAGCCAGCAGAGCACGCGGGCGTCGATGCCCGCGGCGCGGAGGGCGAGCGCCTCGGGCAGTGTGGCCGTGCCGAGCGCGGTGGCCCCCGCGGCGAGCGCGGTCGTCGCCACCGTGGCCGCGCCGTGCCCGTAGCCGTCCGCCTTCACGACGGCGATCAGGTCGTGTCCTCGGACGGTGACCCGGCGGACGTTCGCGGCGACCGACGCGGGGTGCACGGTGCGGAGCGGCCCGACCGCAGACGTCGGCGGCACGGGCACCGCGCCGACGCGCGGGTCGTTGATGAGCGTGGTCACGCCCTCAGCGTGGCGTCACCGCATCCCGCGCGGATCGGGGCCGAGGCTGAGCACCGTCCCCCTGGAGGATGAAGCACGCTCAGCCTCGAGGACGACGCTTCCTCAGGATCCGCAGCGTGAGGCCGAGGAGCACGACGAGCACGACCAGGACGACGAGCAGCACGGCGGCCGCCTTCACGAACAGCGCGGCCCCCACGAAGAGCACGACGAAGAGCAGCCACACGACGGCGTCGAGCACGAGGGGTCCGGGGGTCCGCACCCCGGCAACGGTAGCCGAACGGCGGGGACGACCCGCGCCTCCAGGCCGAGGAACGGGGCGAGGGAATGGGGCCGTGCGGCGCGGAGCGTCCACGCACGGCCCCACCCGGAGCGGATCCCACCCCCACAGCGGGACCCGCGGTCGACCAACGCTAGCGCGCCGAGTCGACGTCCTTGGCGAGCGTCCCCAGGTACAGCTCGATGACCTTCGGGTCGTCGGCGAGCTCACGCCCGGTGCCCGAGTACGCGTTCCGCCCCTGGTCGAGCACGTACCCACGATCGCAGATCTGCAGACAGCGTCGCGCGTTCTGCTCGACCATGATGATCGACACACCGGCCTTGTTGATCCGGCGCGTCCGGATGAAGGTCTCGTCCTGGCGCACCGGCGACAGCCCCGCGCTCGGCTCGTCGAGCAGCAGCACCTTCGGGTCCATCATCAGCGCACGGGCCATGGCGACCGACTGCCGCTCGCCGCCGGAGAGCGAGCCGGCCCGCTGGTTGCGTCGCTGCGCGAGCACCGGGAAGAGGTCGTAGATGACCTCGAGCCGCTCGGCGAACTTCCGGGGCCGGAGGTACAGCCCCATCTGGAGGTTCTCCTCGATGGACAGGGAGGGGAAGACGTTGTTCGTCTGCGGGACGAACCCCACCCCGGCCTGCACGAGCTTGTTCGCCTTGAGGTTCGTGATGTCCTCGCCCTGCAGGGTCACCGCACCCTCGCGGATGGAGACCAGGCCGAACAGGGCCTTGAGGAGCGTCGACTTCCCCGCGCCGTTCGGGCCGATGATGCCGATGAGCTCGCCCGGGTAGCAGTCGAGGTCACAGCCGTTGAGGATGTTCACCCCGGGCAGGTACCCGGCGACGAGGTTCTTGGCGCTGAGGACCGGCTCGCCGCGGTCGATCGTCGCGGTCGCGGACGTCGCGCCCGTCGTGTCGGTCGCGCCCGTCGCGCCCGTCGCGTCGGTCGCCGGACTGGAGGCGCTGCTCGCGCTCGTGGGCTCGCTTGCGTCGGTCATCGGGTCGCCTCCTGCTCGTCTTCCTCGCGCTGTTCGTCTTCCTGCTCGACCTCTTCGGCGAGCTCCTCGTAGGTCTCCTCGGTCAGGAGCGAGTCGTCACCGAGGTCGGTGTCGTGGTGGGCGCCGAGGTACGCGTCGATGACGGCCTGGTCGTCCATCACGGTGTCCGCCGGGCCCTCGGCCACGACCTTGCCCTCGGCCATCACGACCACCCAGTCCGAGATGTGCCGGACCATGTGCATGTCGTGCTCGACGAAGAGGACCGTCATGCCGTCGTCGCGGAGGGACTGGATGTGCCCGAGCAGCGACTGGGTCAGCGCCGGGTTCACGCCGGCCATCGGCTCGTCGAGCATGATCATCGTCGGGTCGGACATGAGCGCCCGGGCCATCTCGAGGAGCTTGCGCTGCCCGCCCGAGAGCGAGCCGGCGTAGTCGTCCTGCTTCTCGAGGAGCTTGAAGCGGGCGAGCAACTCCTCCGCCTTCGCGGTGATCTCGCGCTCGCGCTTCCGCCAGAGCGCCGGGACCAGACCGACGAAGAAGTTCTCCCCCGGCTGGTCGCGGGCGCCGAGCAGCATGTTCTGCATCACCGTGAGCCGGGACAGCGCCTTCGTGAGCTGGAACGTGCGGACCATGCCCTTGTTCGCGATGTGCGTCGCGCTCGTCTTCTGCAGCGTGTCCCCGTTGAACCGGGTCGTGGCACCGGGGCTCGGCTTGTCGAACCCCGTGAGCAGGTTGAAGAAGGTGGTCTTGCCGGCGCCGTTCGGGCCGATCAGCGCGGTGATCGAGCCGCGCTGGACCTCGAGGTGGTCGACGTCGACCGCGGTCATGCCGCCGAAGCGCCGCGTGACGGTGTCCACCGTGAGGATGGCGTCGTCCTTCGGGTGCGCGTAGGTCTCAGACACTGAACGTCAGCTCCTTCTTGTTGCCGAGGAGTCCCTGTGGGCGGAACACGATGAGGAGCATGAGCGCGACGCCGACGAGCACGTAGGAGAACTGCTCCGCCTGCTGCTGGTTCATGATCGAGTCGGGGATGAAGTCGCCCGCCACCGTGCGGATGAAGAGCCGGACGACGAAGAACAGCACGGCGCCGAGCACCGGGCCGAACACCGTCGCCGCGCCGCCGAGGATGAGTGCCGTCCAGATGAAGAACGTCATCGAGCGGCCCATGGCGTCCGGCTGCACGGAACTCGGCAGGACGTAGACCACGCCGGCCAGGGCACCGAGTGCGCCACCGAAGACGAGCGCCTGCATCTTGTACGAGTAGACGTTCTTGCCGAGGGAACGCACGGCGTCCTCGTCCTCGCGGATCGCCTTGACGACACGGCCCCACGGGCTCCGCATGAGCAGGAAGAGCACGAGCGTGAACAGGGCGACGAGCCCCCACGCCGCGAGCCGGATCCACCAGCCGTTGACGCCGTTGTTCGAGTACGTGAACCACAGGATCGTCGTGGTGCCGTCCGGCAGCGGGCTGATGGCGTTGAACGGGTCACGGTAGGTCGAACCCGCGATTCCGTTCGAGCCGCCGGTCGTGTCGGTGAGCAGGCTCGAACGTCCGACCATGCGGATGATCTCCGCGCCGGAGATCGTGACGATCGCCAGGTAGTCGCCGCGGAGCCGCAGCGTGGGGATGCCGAGGATGATCGCGAACACGATGGCGATGGCGAGGGCGACGAGCACGGCGACCACGAACGGCAGCCCGTTCGTGATCGAGATCGCGAAGCCGTACGCGCCGAGCAGCAGGAACGCCGCCTGGCCCATGTTGACGAGGCCGGTGAGACCGAAGTGCACGTTGAGGCCGATCGCGGCGAGCGCGAACGCTGCCGTGGTCGGGGCGAGTGCCTCCTGCGACAACGCGGAGAGCAGGGAGAGGAAGTAGTCCATGGCGACGCTCCTTAGCCGATCCGCTCGGCGCGACCGAAGATGCCCTGCGGCCGGAACAGCAGGATGAGGATGAGGATCACGAGGGCCGTGGCGTACTTGAAGTCGCCCGGCAGCACGAGGTTCGTGAGCTCCACGACGATGCCGATGATCATCGAGCCCGCGAGTGCCCCGTACGCGGTGCCGAGACCACCGAGGGTCACCGACGCGAACATGAGCAGGAGCAGCTGGAGGCCGGTCTGCCAGTTGACGCCGTTGAGCACGAGGCCGAGCATGACGCCGGACAGGCCGGCGAGGCCGGCGGCGAGCGTCCACACGAACCGGATCACCCGGTCCACGTCGATGCCGGACGCCGCGGCGAGCGCCGGGTTGTCCGAGACCGCGCGGGTGGCCCGGCCGAAGCGGGTCTTCGCGAGGAAGAGCCCCGTGGCGACGAGCACGACGAGGGCGATCGCCATCGCGACGTAGGACTGCACGGTCAGCGTGATGCCCGCGAAGGACAGCGTCTCCGGGTTGCCCTTCTGGATGCGGACCGTGGCGGCGCCGAAGAAGTACTGGAAGGCGTACTGCGCGGCGATCGAGAGGCCGATCGTGACGATCATGAGCTGCGTGAGGCTGATGCGCTTCCGGCGGAGCGGCCGCCAGATCGCCGCGTCCTGCAGGTAGCCCGTGGCGGCGCACAACAGCGTGACGACGATGCCCGTCACCCAGATGTTCCACCCGAGCTGGTTCGCGAAGACGTAGGCGAGGAGACCGCCGAGGGTCACCTGCTCACCGTGCGAGAAGCTCGAGAGCCCCGTGGTGCCGTAGATCAGCGACAGGCCGATCGACGCCAGCGCGATGAGGAGCCCGAGTCGGATCCCCGAGGCGAACTGCTGCCAGGCGCGGGCGAAGCTGAAGCTGCTCGTGTCCGCCTGCGTGGTGGCGCCCTGCTGGTCCGAGAGCTGGAAGATCTGACCGACGTTGGCGTTCAACGTCGCGGAGACCTTCCGGTCGGCGTCGGCCGCGTTCGTCAGGTACTGCCCCTTCGGCAGCGTGTCCTGGTCGACGCTCACGGTGTACTGCCCGGCCGTCGTGACCGAGACCGACCAGCGACCGGAGTCGTCGGTCGTCGCGGTCTGGTCGAAGCCGCCCGCACCCGTGACGTCGACGTCGACCCCGACGGCGGGCTTCCGCTCGGCGTCGAGGATCGTGCCGCGGATGCAGCCGTTCGTGGTGCTGACCGTGCACGGCCCGGTCGGGCTCGACGCACTGGCGGACGGGCTGCTCGTCGCCGCCTGCGCCGCGGGCGACACTGCCCAGTCGATCGCGAAGGTGGCGAGGAAGGCGAGGAAGAGTACTGCGGCGAGGAGCAGGCGGCTGCGGCCTGGTGCCCCTCGGCGGAACCGGCGCAGCAGTGCCGGCCCCGGCGGAGTGATGGAACCCACGGATGAGCCTCTCGTTCGGATGTCGAGGACCCTAGGGAGTTTTTGTGTCCCCCGTGTTTCCACCACGTTCCCTGGAGAAATCGTGCCGTAACCGTGATGCTGCTCAGGAACGGGAGCCACTCCTGGTCCGGAATGCGCGTGCACCCCCGCGCGTTACCATTGCTCATCCGGAACCCGTTGCTGCGTTCCCGGTGTCTCGACCACTTCAGGTGCCGCCCGCACGGCACCCCGCCCACGAAGGGGACTCATGGACCAGCCGGATCCGTTCGGATTCATCGGACTCACGTACGACGACGTCATGCTCCTGCCCGGACACACCGACGTCATCCCGAGCGAGGCGTCCACGACGTCCCGGCTCACCAAGCGCATCCAGGTGCACGTCCCGCTGCTCTCCGCGGCGATGGACACCGTCACCGAGGCCCGCATGGCGATCGCGATGGCGCGCCAGGGCGGCATCGGCATCCTGCACCGCAACATGTCCATCGCCGACCAGGCCGCGGCGGTCGACAAGGTCAAGCGGTCCGAGTCGGGCATGATCACCAACCCGGTGACCACCACCCCGGACGCCACCGTGGCCGAGGTCGACGCGATCTGCGGGCAGTTCCGCGTCTCCGGCCTGCCGGTGGTCGAGGGCGACGGCAAGCTCGTCGGCATCATCACGAACCGCGACATGCGCTTCGTGGCGCCCTTCGAGCACCAGACCACGCTCGTGCGCGACGTCATGACGAAGGCGCCGCTCATCACGGCCCCGGTCGGCATCGACCCCGACGACGCCGTCGCGATCTTCGCCGAGCACAAGATCGAGAAGCTCCCCCTCGTCGACGAGTCCGGTCGGCTCAAGGGCCTCATCACGGTCAAGGACTTCGACAAGAGCGAGAAGTACCCGGACGCCACGAAGGACGACGCGGGACGCCTGCGCGTGGGCGCGGCCATCGGCTTCTTCGGCGACGCCTGGCAGCGCGCGACCGCCCTGCTCGAGGCCGGCGTGGACGTCCTCGTGGTCGACACCGCCAACGGCGAGAGCGAAGGCGTGCTCGACATGGTGCGCCGCATCAAGGCTGACCCGGCGTTCGCCGGTGTGGACGTGATCGGCGGCAACGTGGCGACTCGTTCCGGCGCGCAGGCGCTCATCGACGCGGGTGTCGACGCCGTCAAGGTCGGCGTGGGCCCGGGCTCGATCTGCACCACGCGGGTCGTCGCCGGTGTCGGCGTGCCCCAGGTCACCGCCGTGTACGAGGCTTCTCTCGCCGCCCGCGAAGCCGGTGTCCCGGTCATCGCCGACGGCGGCCTGCAGTACTCGGGCGACATCGCGAAGGCCCTCGTCGCGGGTGCCGACACGGTCATGCTCGGCTCGCTCCTCGCGGGCACCGACGAGTCCCCCGGCGACCTCGTCTTCGTCAACGGCAAGCAGTTCAAGGCGTACCGCGGGATGGGCTCCCTCGGCGCACTGCAGACCCGCGGCAAGAAGACCTCGTACTCGAAGGACCGCTACTTCCAGGCCGACGTCCCCTCGGACGACAAGCTCATCCCCGAGGGCATCGAGGGCCAGGTGCCCTACCGCGGCTCCGTGGCGAACGCCGTCTACCAGCTCGTCGGCGGGCTCCGGCAGTCGATGTTCTACGTCGGCGGCCGGACGATCCCGGAACTCAAGGCCCGCGGCAAGTTCGTCCGGATCACCCCGGCCGGGCTGAAGGAGTCGCACCCGCACGACGTGCAGATGGTCGTCGAGGCGCCGAACTACAGCCGCTGACGCAACCAGCGCCGAACGCCCCGTTCCTCGTCGAGGAGCGGGGCGTTCGCGCGTCCGGAGCCGATCAGTTGTGCACCTGCTCAGATTCATCACGGCTCTGTAACGAAACATCCAGGGGTGGATGATCGTCACACGGGCGAAACGTATCCGCTCTAGCTTTCTCGACATCCCACGCGGAGGACACCGCGCTCGACCCGATGCGGTCCGGCCCCCCGCGCAGAGAAAGGGCTCCACGGATGATCAGAACCACCCGTGCCACCTCGGCACTGGCAGTGGCGGGAGTTGCAGCGCTCCTGCTCGCCGCGTGTTCCACCACCTCGGGCGGCAGCGCCCCTTCGGAGTCCGCCTCTGGCGGCGCGAAGAAGGACCCGGCCGCGAGCTGCAAGGCTCCGGACAACCCCAGCACCGATGCGCTGAAGATCGGCACGATCCTGCCGCTCACCGGCTCGCTGGCGTACCTCAACCCGCCCGCCGAGTCCGGCGTCGGCCTCGCGGTCGAGGACATCAACGCCGCCGGGGGCGTGCTGGGCAAGGACGTCTCGATCAGCCCCGCCACCGACTCGGGTGACAGCAACGACATGACCGTGTCGAGCGCCGCAGCCACGAAGCTCGTGAACGCGAAGGTGCCGGTCGCGATCGGTGCGGAGTCCTCGTCCGTCACCCTCAACGTGATCGACCAGCTCACGAGCAACTGCATCGTGGAGATCTCCCCCGCGAACACCGCGACCGACCTCTCGGGCTACTCGTCGTACTACTTCCGGACCGCTCCGCCGGACTCGGTGCAGGGCTCGGCGCTCGGCCAGCTGGTCACCGGTGACGGCAACGCCAAGGTCGCGTTCCTCGTCTTCAACGACACCTACGGCACGGGCCTGCGCAACTCGGTCCAGGCCGCGGTGGAGGCCTCCGGTGGCCAGGTCGTCTACGGCGGCAAGGGCAAGGGCCAGGAGTTCCCGCCCGGACAGACGACGTTCTCGTCCGAGGTGACGGCCGCGCTCGACTCGAAGCCGGACGCGATCGTCGTGCTCGCCTTCGACGAGACGAAGTCGATCATCCCGGAGCTCAAGGCGCAGAACGCCGACATGTCGAAGATCTACATGTCCGACGGCAACACGGCGGACTACTCGAAGGACTTCGACGCCGGCACCCTCACCGGCGCCCAGGGCACCATCCCCGGCGCCTCGCCGAAGGACGACCTGAAGAAGCGCTTCGCCGAGTTCTACAAGACGTCCTCGGGCAAGACGCTCGCCGACTACTCGTACGCGGCCGAATCCTACGACGCCACCGTGCTCGCGGCCCTCGCTGCCGTGAAGGGCAAGGGCACCGACTCGGGCACCATCCAGGCCAACATGGCCGCGGTGTCCGGCGCCGACGGCGGCACCGAGTGCTCGACCTTCAAGGAGTGCTCGTCGCTCCTCGGTGACGGGAAGGACATCCACTACACGGGTCCGTCCGGCATCGGTCCGTTCGACGACAACAACGATCCGTCGAGCGCCTACATCGGCATCTACAAGTTCGACAAGGACAACAAGCCGGTCTACCAGAGCGCCATCCAGGGCTCGGTGAAGTAGGTCCGACCAGTACGACTGGCCCCGAGTCTCGGCTGTACGCAGCCGAGACTCGGGGCCAGCGTCGTGTCTCGTGGCGGATGGCGCGAGATCTGTCGCCGGGCGCGAGACTCGCCTCCGCGGACACGGCCGGGAGGCACGACCCGCCCCCGTCGGGTCAGGCCGGGTCCGCCAGCGGGGCGGCCTGGGCACGCCGGCGCGAGGACCGTGCGGCGGCGAAGCTGTCCACCGTGAGCACGACGAGCGCCAGCCACACGATCGCGAAGCCCGCCCACCGCTCGGGCGGCATCGGCTCGTGCTGCACGACCACCCCGACGAGGAGCTGCATCACCGGTGCGAGGTACTGCGTCAACCCCAGGGTCGACAGGCTGACCCGCCGGGCCGACGAGGCGAAGAGCAGCAGCGGCACCGCGGTCGCCGGGCCGGTCAGCACCGTCACGACGACGTGCCCCCAGCCCTCGCTCGTGAACGTCACCCCGCCACCGAGGCCCGTCACACCCATCACCAGCAGCGCCGCCACCGCGAGCGGCAGCAGCCACACCGTCTCGATCGTCAGCCCGCTCAGCGCGTCCACCGTGCCCCCGACCCGCTTCTTCACGAGTCCGTAGAGCCCGAACGAGAACGCGAGCGCCAGTGAGATCCACGGCATCTGCCCGTACCCGACCGCGATGACCACGACCGCGACGACGCTGATCCCGACCGCGGCCCACTGCGCCGGACGCAGGCGCTCCCGCAGCACGACGACGCCGAGCGCGATCGTGACGAGCGGGTTGATGAAGTAGCCGAGGGCGGCCTCGACCGTGTGGCCGGTCGTCGTCGCGGCGACGTACACGGTCCAGTTCACGAGGATGAGCACCGCGGCGAGCCCCATCACGAGCATCACACGGCGCTGGGCGACCAGGGAGCGGGTCCGGAGCCACGACCGCGTGACGACGATCGCGACCGCGCAGAACACCAGCCCGAAGACGATCCGCCACGCGACGATCTCGACCGCGCCGGCCGGGGACATCGCTGCGAAGAGCAGCGGCATGAGTCCCCACAGCCCGTACGCGACGATCGCCTGCACGACACCGACGGATGCCTCGCTGCGGGCGGGCTGGGCGGGCGTCGGTTCGGTCACGGAACCATCCTAGGAAGCCGCGCCGACGCTGAGGCCCGGCACCGTGCCTCCACCCATCGGCACGGCCGCCGCGTCGCTGGCGCGTCGCGTCGGAACCGGCGACGTGGGCCCGGGCCGGAAGCGCAGCGGACGCACGAACGCCCCGCCGGCCTGGTGGCCGACGGGGCGTTCGCAGTGTGGCTGGACTCAGCGCACGACGACCGCGAGGACGTCGCGGGCCGAGAGGACCAGCAGGTCCTCGCCCGAGTACTTGACCTCGGTGCCGCCGTACTTGGAGTAGATGACCTTGTCGCCGACGGCGATGTCCAGCGGGATGCGGTTGCCGTTGTCGTCGACGCGGCCCGGGCCCACTGCCACGACCTCGCCCTCCTGGGGCTTCTCCTTGGCGGTGTCCGGGATGACCAGACCGGAAGCGGTGGTCTGCTCCGCCTCGACCTGGCGGATGACGATGCGATCCTCGAGCGGCTTGATGCTGACGGCCACGGTGACCTCTTCTTTCTCGGTACTGACTCGGTACAGATGGGAACCGGGTTGGCACTACGCACAGGAGAGTGCCAACGCCAACTCTAGGGGGTCCGCTGGCACTCGGTCAATCCGAGTGCCAGCGCGGTGGACCCGGTGCTGCACCTGGGAGGATCGGAGGATGGACGCCGCCGAACTCGCCCAGCTGCTCACCCCCGAGGGGATGGCCCTGCTCGACCGTACTCCGAGCGTGTCCGACGGCGGCGAGATCGTCCGGGTCGTCTCGCGGCTGCGCGCCGAGGGGCACGACCCCGGGCTCGTCGCGGCCGTCCTGACCCAGGCGAAGCTCCGGCAGAAGGCCGGCGCGAAGTTCGGACCGTTCGCCTCCCGCATGCTCTTCACCGAGGCCGGGCTCGAACAGGCCACCCGCCTCCAGGTCGCGGCGCAGCACGCCGGCCGGTTCGCCGCGGCCGGACTCACCCGCGTGGCCGACCTCGGCTGCGGGATCGGCGGGGACGCGATGGCGATGGCCGCGCTCGACCTCGACGTCACCGCCGTGGACCGCGACGAGGTCACCGCGGCGGTCGCGACACACAACCTCGCACCGTGGGATGCCGCGCGGGTGGAGCTCGGCGACGCCGCCGACTTCGACCTCACGCGGGTGGACGGTGTCTGGATGGACCCCGCGCGCCGGACCCCCGGCCACGGCGCCACCCGACGGCTCGCCGACCCGGACGACTGGTCGCCGTCGCTCGACACCGTGTTCGCCGCCGCCACCACGACCCCGACGGGCGTCAAGCTCGGGCCCGGCATCGACCGCGACCTCATCCCCGACACCGCCGAGGCGCAGTGGGTGTCCGTCGACCGCGAGGTCGTCGAACTCGCCCTCTGGTTCGGCCCGCTCGCCCGTCCCGGGGTGCGCCGAGCAGCGACGGTCATCGGAGCGCACGGCACGGCGGAGATGACCGGGGAAGCCGATGCGCCCGACGTCGAGGTCGGTGGACTCGGTGCGTACCTCTACGAGCCCGACGGAGCCGTCATCCGCGCCCGGCTGATCGGGGACCTCGCCCGGGCGGTCGACGGCCGCATGCTCTCCGACGGCATCGCGTACGTGACGTCGGACCGCGCGGTGACCACGCCGTTCGCGCAGGGGTTCCGCGTGGTCGACACGATGCCGCTCGACGTGAAGCAGCTCGCCGCCCGGCTGGCCGCGGACGACGTCGGCACGGTGGAGATCAAGAAGCGCGGGGTCGACGTCGACCCGGCGCAGTTCCGGAAGCGGCTGCGGCTGCGGGGACGCCGTTCCGTGACGCTCGTGCTCACCCGCCTGGAGGGACGTCACACCGCGGTCCTCTGCGAGCGGCTGGGTGCGGTGGCCGGTTAGGAACCCGCTGGACGACGACGGCCCCCGCGTGTGCGAGGGCCGTCGTCGTGCTGGTCCGGGAGGGCGGCGGTCAGAGGATGAACGCGCCGGTGCCCGAGGTGTCGTAGGAGTCGTACGAGCTTCGCGTGGCGATGGAGAAGGCGATGAGCGCGCCGACCCCGAGGATCCACAACCCGGTGAGGACCCAGCCTCCGATGATCCCGGCGAGCGCGAGACCTCGGCCGCCCTCGCCGGTCTGCTTGATCTTCCCGAGGGCGATGTGCCCCATGATCGCGCCGGCCGGGCTGGTCAGGATCACGATCGGCCAGATGAGGATGCCGGCGTAGGCGAACACGATCGACAGGATCGCGAGGGTGCTGGTCTTGGGTCGCTGCGCGTAGGGCTGGTACCCCGTGGACGCGTAGGGGCCCGAGTACGGCTGGGCGCCGTACTGCGGCGGGGCGTACTGGCCGTACTGCTGCTGGCCGCCGTACTGCTGGCTGCTGCCCTGCTGGTCGCCGTACGGCGACTGGCTGCCGGACTGCTGCTGGCCCGGTGCGGCGTACGGGTTGCCCGGCGCGGCGTACGGGTTGCCCGGCGCCGCGTACGGGTTGCTCGGCGCCGCGTACGGGTTGCTCGGCGCCGCGTACGGGTCCTGCTGCCCGTCGGTCCCCGAGCGCTGCGCCCACGGGTTCTCGGGCGGCTGCGGCGCACTCGGCGGCTGCGGCGCGCTCGGAGCCGCCCCCGGCGCGGACGTCGGATCGGACGCACGGGCGCCGTCTGGCTGCGACGATCCCGGTCGGCCGTCGTCAGCCTGCCCGTCGGACTGTCCCGGCCGCGGCCACTGGTTCTGATCGGACACCGTGTCCACCCCTCCCGGCGCCGCTCGACCGACGCCGGACCCCATCGTTCCACACGGGAGCAGGGTCCGCCCGGGACCTCAGACCTGGACGGTCGTGACCGGCAGCGTGGAGTCGGCGGCGATCCCGAGGTCGCTCGGCGCGTGCCCCTCGGCGACGAGTCGCGCCCCGACGGCCGCGATCATGGCGCCGTTGTCCGTGCAGAGGTCGAACGGCGGGATCCGCAGCTCGACGCCGGCGGCTGCACACCGCTCCGTCGCCACCGCTCGGAGCCGGGCGTTCGCGACGACGCCCCCGCCGAGCAGGAGCCGGTCGACGCCGGTGTCCCGGCAGGCGTTCAGGGCCTTCGTCACGAGGACGTCGACCACGGCCTCGCGGAAGGACGCCGCGACGTCGGCGACCGGGACCTCCCGGCCCTCGTCGCGGCACCGCTCCACCCAGCGGGCGACGGCGGTCTTCAGCCCGGAGAACGAGAAGTCGTAGCGGTGCGCCGCCATGTCCTTCGGCAGCGTCAGGCCGCGGGGGAACCGGATCGCCGTCGGGTCCCCGTCGGCTGCCGCCTTGTCGATCTGCGGGCCGCCCGGGTACGGCAGGCCGAGCAGCCGTGCGACCTTGTCGAACGCCTCACCCGCGGCGTCGTCGATCGTCTCGCCGAGCAGCTCGACGTCGCCGACGAGGTCGCGCACGAGCAGCAGCGACGTGTGCCCGCCGGACACCAGGAGCGCGACGGTCGGCAGCTCGATCTCGGAGCCGTCCGAGCGGAGGACGTCCGCGCCGACGTGCCCGACGAGGTGGTTGACGCCGTAGAGCGGCTTGCCGGTCGCCACCGCGAGGGCCTTCGCCGCTCCGACGCCGACCATGAGCGCGCCCGCGAGGCCGGGCCCTGCCGTCACCGCCACGGCGTCGAGCTCGTCGAGCGTGACCCCGGCCTGGTCGAGGGCCGCGGTCAGCGTCGGCGTCATCGCCTCGAGGTGCGCGCGCGCCGCGACCTCGGGCACGACGCCGCCGTAGCGCGCGTGCTCCTCCATGCTCGACGCGATGACGTTCGCGAGCAGCGTGGTCCCCCGGACGATGCCGACCCCGGTCTCGTCGCAGCTCGTCTCGATCCCGAGCACGAGTGGTTCAGCCATCGAGGGCCTCCTGTCCGATGGGTCCGACGGACCGGGTTCCGGCGGCCGGGGCGTCACTCGCTGCGGGCAGTTCCGCGCGCATGACCCAGGCGTCCACGCCGTCCGGCTGGTAGTAGCGCGGCCTCGTCGCGATGTGCTCGAAGCCGAAGCCGGTGTACATCGCCTGCGCGACCGGGTTGTCGGCGCGGACCTCGAGGAACACCTCGCGCACGCCGCGGCGACGGGCCTCGTCGAGGAGCTCGGTGAACAGTGCCCGGCCGATGCCCTGCCCGCGGTGCCCCGCGGCGACCGCGATCGTCTGCACGTCCGCGACCGGGTTGCCGGCCAGGGACGAGAGCCCGGCGTAGCCGACGACGGTCGGCGCAGCACCCTCGTCCACGGTCTCCACCACGACGTAGTACCCGTGCGGGGAGTACAGCTCGCCGGACATCTGCGACGCCGACCACGCGTCGGTCGGGAACGACACGTGCTCGAGCCACATGATGTCGTCGAGGTCCTGCGGGTGCGCCGGTCGGAGCCGCAACCCGTCGGGCAGCGCCGTCACCGGACGACCCGCTTCGGGGCTCCCGGCATCGTCACGTCGGGGTCGCGCAGGTAGAGCGCGGTGTCGTCCGCGAAGGGCGCACCGGACGCGAGCCGGTCCGCGGCGACCGCACCGAGCCTCCCGGCCGGGATCGCGACGGCGGTGACGCGCTCCCAGGTGGCCGCCTCCGGACTGGAGGCGCGGATCGCCTCGTCGAGGTCTGCCGGCTTGGCGAGGCCGGGACCAGCCACGCGGACGCCGTCGGCGTCGTACGCCGACCAGTAGACCTCGCGTCGGCGTGCGTCCGTCAGGACGACGACCGGGGTGGAGCCGGCCCGGTCCGCCGCGACCGCGTCGTGACTGACCACGGGCAGGACCGGGACGCCCCGCGCCGCGGCGAACGTGCGGGCCGCTGCGATGCCGACCCGGAGGCCGGTGAAGGGGCCGGGACCCGTCCCGGCGACGACACCGGTGACGTCCGCCGGGGTGACGCCGGCCTCGGCGAGGACCTCGGCGAGGAACGGTCCGATCACCTCGGCGTGCCGGCGGGAGTCATCGGTGCCGCGCTCGGCGAGCAACTGACGGGAGTCGGGGTCGACGACGGCCACGGAGGTCCCGGCGGAGGTGTCGATCGCGAGCAGCACCAGACCATCGTAGGCGCTCATCAGCCCGCCAAACACCGACAGAAAGGAGTCGCGCTTAGTTTTAGGTCTAGATGAATTCCTTCGATTACGACAAGCGCGATGCCACCGCAAGAAAACATGCCCCGAACTCACGGACTTTTGCATCTTGCCGAAGCCGAGACGCCATTGCGGTTTTTTGCTGAGCCGTCAGGCCACGACTGCGCTTCTGACGTTCGGCGATTTCCTTTTTAAGTGCTGAAAGAACTGTTTTACGGGCGCGGACGAGCCCCTCTGCATTGAGATTCATCACGCCATTGAGCACGACTTCAGCCTCAGCCGGAAGTCCCGACAGAGGGACCACACGACCATCACGTTCGACATACACGAGTTGCTCGGTAGGCCAGTCTCGGGGATTCCTGAACCTTTCGCAGATATCAATATCGCTCTTCGACTTGTCGCAAGTGAAATCTTGACCGGCGCGCTCGTTCCCATCACAACAAAGAAGTAGATTCCCCCATGAAACCGCAGCTTTCTCGTGGGAGCCTGAATGGCTGGCTCGCTCGCATTCGGCGCCCCAACAGTCGCTACTCTGTGGGTGAAAATGCTCGATACGAGTATTATGATTTGGCAAATCAGGATCGAGCAGGACTCGCTCACAGTAAGCGCAGCGCCTTCCTTGCTGCTCCCAGAGTGTCCGGCGAATCGAACTGTCCGAACCCAACTCCGGGTACGATGCGCCCTGCCTTCGGAGGGTCACCATGGATTGCGGCTCGGGGCGCGCGTCGATCTTGCGCATCAGACGTCCAGATCATCAAATGCCATGCTGGCATCTGCCTCTGCCAGCTTCGGTACGTTCGCCACGCCACCAAGTTCTTGATCCAATTCCTGGCGAAGTTCGGTCGCCTCACGCGACCGCCCCTGGCCCTGGTCGACCAGTTCGACGTAAGCATCGAGGAGATTATTGATTGGAAGATCGGGTTCGGGATCTGTGCCAAGCACTTTGTGCATCACGACATCGCTGCGCAGCCCAGCGGCGAAATCGACGCCACTAACCGCATTACCGTCGATGACTCTGATTGATTCGGCACGCACGGTCGACAACACCTGGGGACTATGCGTCGTCACAATGAATTGAATATTGGGAAATATCGACCGAAGCTGCGGAAGAATGCGCTGCTGCCAGGTGGGGTGCAAGTGCAAATCAACCTCATCGATGAGAACTATGCCACAAGCGCGGCGCAACAATTCCTCCGCCCCGATCCTCGGATTCGCCCGGGCGATACGACTCACTAGGTCAACAACGAGACCAACCGCGATCTTTATCCCACTTGACAGCGAGGACAACGGAAGCGTTCCGCGGATATCGTGTGTGATCGCTAGTTCCTCTACGATTGGGCTCCACTCAGGGTCTCGCCAGCCCGTATGCCGCAAAAGCTCATTGGCCGCCAAGGAAATAGCACGTAGCTGCTGACTTGCCGCTTCACCGCCAGAACCTCGTTTGTCGGCAGCAAATTCGGCCAGGGTCAAACCCTTGATGTAGGTTGATAGCCTGACCAGATCAGATTTGCCATCGAGAGCAGAGTCGTAGGCGCCGGATCGAGACCTTGAGATTGCTCCGGCGGCTCGCCGAACTCCAAGAAGCCGCTCGACTCCGTAGAGCGCGATGACTGGGAGCATAGGAGCGTTAGCTTCGGGGCTTTCTGAATCGCGCCAGACACGTTCCGCGATTCTACCGACCTCGGTGTACCGGTCCGCCCACGAGGTCCTGCCGCTTGCCGTAAGACGCACACGGCGCCACCAGGCCTCTTCACCGGCAAGAGTGCCCTCAACACGAGCCGACACCGGATATGTCGGCTCCATACGCGCTACGCTCGGCCCAGAATCGAGGTCGTACGGGACTTCCCGAGCATCTGCGCGCTTGAAGCCGAGGGTCGTTCCATCGAACTGCCGGAGCACGGTCGACAACATGACAGCGATTCCATCAAGGACGGCCGTCTTCCCCGTGCCGTTCACACCGACGAGAACTGTCAATGAAGGGTCAAAGTCCATCTCTAGGCGCTCGAAGCACCGGAAGTTCTCGAGGGTTAACTTGTCAAGGTGCCAGTCGCCGCCCGAAGCCATGCGTTTAGACTATGGCACGCGGGATACGGCGAGGGCGAAATCTGCGCCTGACGGGCCTCCTGCTGTGGGTAGCCAGCCTAGCCAGACCTCACAAGGGAGCGTCCGTCCATCGCGACCCGGTGCCCGTGACGATGACGCGCCTTGGCTCGTCGGTCACGTCGTCCGGGTCGAGGTCGTCGTCGGCTGCCGACTCACCTGCGCTTCCGGTCGCCCGGACGATCTCGACGTCGAGCACGTCCTCGGAGATGCCGTCGACGAACCCGCGGCCCCACTCGACCACGACGATCGAGCCGTCCCAGTCGAGGTCGAGGTCGTCGAGCTCCACGGGGTCGCTCAGCCGGTAGGCGTCGACGTGCACCAGGTCCGGGCCACTCGTGGTCGGGTGCGTCCGGGCGAGCACGAACGTCGGGCTCGACACCTGACCGCGTGCGCCGAGCGCCGCCCCGAGGCCCCGCGTCAGCGTGGTCTTGCCGGCACCGAGCGGCCCCGTCAGCACGACGAGGTCCCCCGCGCGCAGGACACCGGCGAGCCGGGCCCCGAGCTCGCCCATGGCGGCGGTCGAGTCGACCTCGATGTCGAGCAGGACGCGCGGCTCGGTCACCGCTCCCCCCGGAGGTACTCGGCGACGTGGCCCTCGGCGTCGTGCCCCTCGTACACGCGGGGCACGCGCGCGCCGATGCGGCAGACGATCTCCTCGCCGATGGTGTCGAGCGCCGCACCCCACTCGAGGACGGTCATCTCGGCGTGCTCGCCCGTACCGAACAGCGTGACGGTGTCACCGACCCGGACGTCGTCGTCGCCGACGTCGACGAGGAACTGGTCCATCGCGACCCGACCGGCGATCGGGTACCGCTTCCCGTTGATCGCGACCTCGAGCCGGCCCTGCGCGAGCCGGGGCACCCCGTCCGCGTAGCCCACGGGGACGAGCACGAGCGTGGTCTCCGTCGCCGTCCGGTACGTGTAGTCGTAGGAGACCCCTGTGCCGACGGGGACGCGCTTCGTCTTCGCGACGGCGGCACGGAGCGTCATCACGGCCTCGAGGCCGAGGTCGGCCGCGGAGACCCCGTCGGCGCCGGGGATGCCGAACAGGTTCGCGCCCATCCGGACCATGTCCTTCCGGAACTCCTTGCGCTCCAGTCCGGCGAGCGAGGCCGCCACGTGCTGCAGCGGGATGTCGAGCCCGGCGTCCTCGGCCTGCTCGACCGCGGCGTCGAAGGCCGCTACGGAGGCGCTGTCCTCGTCGTCGGAGGACTCTGCGAGGTGCGTGTACGCGGCGACGACCTCGATCCGGCCCGCGCGCTGCGCCTCGAGCGCGGCCGCCACGAGGTCCGGCCAGTGCTCCGGCGTCGCGCCGTCGCGGTGGAGTCCGGAGTCGAAGCCGAGGTGCACGCGCGCCGGACGGTGGTCGACGGCGTCGACGACCCGCTGCAGCTCGGGCACGTTCGAGACGCCGAGGTCGACGGCGGAGTCGATCGCGTCACGGAAGTCGAGGTCCGGGGCGTGCTGCCACGTGAACACCCGGACGGCCTCGTCGACCCCGATCGCCCGGAGCCGGAGCGCTGCCGGGACCGTGAGGACGCCGATCCACCGCACCCCGGCGTCGACCGCGGCGAGCGCGATGGGCTCGAGCCCGTGCCCGTAGGCGTCCGCCTTCATGATCGCCATGAGCTCGACGGGGTCCATCCATTCGCGCACGAGGTCGAGGTTCGACCGGTAGGCGTCGAGGTCCACCGCCGCCTGGCGCAGTGACGCGGTCACGTGGTCCTCCGTTCGACGCTGCGGCCGACGCGGGCCACGACCTCGTAGTTGATGGTGCCGATCGCCGCCGCCCACTCCTCGACCGCGGGGTCGCCGTTCGCCGGGTCGCCCCAGAGCACGACCTCGTCGCCGACCTGCACGTCGGCGTCGCCGATGTCGATGTGCATCGCGTTCATCGCGACCCGACCGACCACCGGGAACCGTCGGTCGCCGATGCGCACCGCGACGTGGTTGCCGAGCGCTCGGTCGAAGCCGTCCGCGTAGCCGAGCCCGATGACCGCGAGGCGGGTGTCCTGCTCGGCCCGCCAGGTGAAGCCGTAGCTCGCCCCCTCACCCGCGCGCACCGGGACGGTCCGGAGCACCGCGGCCGTGACGCGCATCGCCGGGCGGAGTCCGAGGTCGGCCGAGGTGCGGTCCGCGAACGGGCTCAATCCGTACAGCGCGACGCCGACCCGGGTGATGTCGCGCCGGGTCTCCGGCACGGCGATGCTCGCCGCACTCGCCGCGAGGTGGACCATGTCGGGCACGATGCCGTTCGCCGCGAGGCCGTCGAGCGCGCGCTGCAGTGCGGCGTCCTGGTCGAGGTCGTCCGCGCGCGAGGCGTTCGACAGGTGGGACATGAGCCCCTCGACACGGGTGCGGGAACCGCTGCGGGCGAGGCGCCCGGCGGTCTCGAAGAGCTCCGGCCACTCGGACTCGACCGCACCGTTGCGGCTCAGCCCGGTGTCGACGCAGACGTGCACGGCCCCCACCTCGGAGTCGGCCGCGGCGGAGAGCTGCGAGACGCTGGAGACCGCGGGCGTGATGTCGTACTGCGCCGCGCGGCGGAAGTCCTCGTCAGGGGCGTGCAGCCACGCGAGGATCCGGGTGCCCTCGTCGATGCCGGACTCGCGCAGGGCGATGCCCTCGTCGATGTCGGCCACCCCGAGCCACTCAGCACCGGCGTCCACGAACGCCCGTGCGGCGTCGGTGGCGCCGTGGCCGTAGGCGTTCGCCTTGACGACCGCGATGACGCCGGACGGGGCCACCTGTTCGGCGACCGTCGCGTAGTTGGCGATCAGGGCCTCCCGGTCGACCGTGATCCCGGTGAACGCGCTCACCGCGCGTCACCCACGACGGCCTGGAGGCACAGGTGCAGCCGCGCCGACCGGCGCGGCTCGAGCAAGTGGCTGGTCAATCCGGCTTCCCTTCGATGATCACGAACGCCGTCGCGATCCCTCCATCGTGCGACAGCGACAGGTGCACGTTCGTCACGCCACGCTGCTCCGCCACCCGCCGTGCGCCCTCGTGGAGGGTCAGGGACGGGTTCCGCTGGTCGTCCGCGACGACCTCGAGCTCCTGCCAGCTCAGTCCGGCGCTCGTGCCGAAGGCCTTGATGAGGGCCTCCTTCGCGGCGAAGCGCGCGGCCAACGAGGCGGGCGGGCGGGGCTCGCCGTCCCGCACGAGCTCCGCCGGGGTGAACAGGCGCGTCCGGAGCGCCGGGGTGCGCTCGAGCACACCCCGGAACCGCTCCAGGTCGACGACGTCCACCCCGATGCCGATGATCACGGTCGACTACTCGACGGTGACCGACTTCGCGAGGTTGCGCGGCTGGTCGACGTCGAGGCCCTTGGCCGCGGCGAGCTCCATGCCGAACATGTGCAACGGCGCGACCGCGAGCAGCGGCTCGAACAGCGGCGTCGCGAGCGGGATGCGCAGGACCTCGTCCGCGAAGGGCAGCACGGCGGCGTCCCCTTCCTCGGCGATGGCGATCACCCGGGCCCCGCGTGCGCGGATCTCCTGGATGTTCGACACGACCTTCGGGTGCAGCGAGCGGCTGTCGCGCGGCGAGGGCACGATCACGAAGACGATCTGGCCCGGCTCGATGAGGGCGATCGGCCCGTGCTTGAGCTCGCCCGCGGCGAAGCCCTCGGCGTGGATGTACGCGAGCTCCTTGAGCTTGAGCGCACCCTCGAGTGCGATCGGGTACCCGACGTGGCGGCCGAGGAAGAGCACGCTGCGGGTGTCCGCCATCCAGCGGGCGAGGTCCTTGATGCCGGACGCGTCGTCGATGGTCTGCTGCAGCTTCGGGGCGAGGCCCTCGAGCTCGGCGACCTGCTCGGCGATCTGTTCGGCCGTCAGGGTCCCGCGGAGGGTCGCGAGGTGGAGCCCGAGCAGGTACAGCGCGACGCCCTGGGCGATGAAGGCCTTCGTCGAGGCCACGGCGACCTCGGGCCCGGCGTGCGTGTAGATCACCGCGTCGGACTCGCGCGGGATCGTCGCACCCTGGGTGTTGCAGATCGAGAGGACCTGCGCACCCTGCTCGCGGGCGTACTTCACGGCCATGAGCGTGTCCATGGTCTCGCCCGACTGGCTGATCGAGACCACGAGCGTGCGGTCGTCGAGCACCGGGTCGCGGTACCGGAACTCGTGGGCGAGCTCGACCTCGACCGGGACGCGCGCCCACTGCTCGATGGCGTACTTGCCGAGGATGCCGGCGTACGCCGCGGTCCCGCAGGCGATGACGATGACGCGGTCGACCCGGGCGAGCCGGTCGGCGATCGGGTCGAGGTCCGTCAGGGTCACCGCGCCGTCGTGCACGCGGCCGAGGATCGTCTTCGCGACGGCCTCGGGCTCCTCGCTGATCTCCTTCGCCATGAACGACGTCCAGCCGCCCTTGTCGGCCGCGGACGCGTCCCAGTTCACCTCGAACTCGCTCGGCGTCGCCGGGGTGCCGTCGAAGTGGATGACGTCGACGCCGTCGGGACGGATCGTGGCGATCTCGTCCTGCCCGATCGCGAGGGCGCGCTGCGTGTGCGCGACGAACGCCGCCACGTCCGAGCCCATGAAGTTCTCGCCGTCGCCGAGCCCCACCACCAGCGGCGAGTTGCGGCGGGCGCCGACGACGACGCCCGGCTGGTCGGCATGCACGACGAGGAGCGTGAACGCGCCCTCGAGCCGCTGGACCGCCTGCTGCATGGCCGCCGTCAGGTCGCCGGTGTCGCGGAAGGACTTCGCGACCAGGTGGGCCGCGACCTCGGAGTCGGTCTCGCTGGTGAACGCGACGCCGTCGGACTCCAGCTCGGCGCGGAGCTCCGCGAAGTTCTCGATGATGCCGTTGTGGATGAGCGCGAGCTTGCCGCCGTCGGCCAGGTGCGGGTGCGCGTTGCCGTCGGTCGGGCCACCGTGCGTCGCCCACCGGGTGTGCCCGATGCCGGTGCCGCCGTCCGCGATCGGGTGCGCCTCGAGCTCGTCGACGAGGGCCTGGAGCTTGCCGGCCTTCTTCGCCGAGGCGAGGTCCGACGCGCCGTCCACGACGGCGATGCCCGCCGAGTCGTAGCCACGGTACTCGAGCCGACGGAGACCACCGAGGAGGACGTCCTGGCTGCTGTTGGTGCCGACGTAGCCCACGATTCCACACATGCGCTCGATCCTACGGTCTGGCTGGATGCCCACCCTGCATGCCCGCCACAAGAGGGATACCGTTTCGGCCATGGGACGCTTCGACGACATCGAGATCACGACGCTGCACGGTGAGCAGACCACGTTCGGGGAGTTCGCGGACAAGGCCGTCCTCGTCGTGAACGTCGCCTCCCGCTGCGGGCTGGCGCCGCAGTACGAGCAGCTCGAGGCGCTCCAGAAGGAGTACGGGCCGCGTGGGTTCACCGTCCTCGGCTTCCCGAGCAACCAGTTCCTGCAGGAGCTCGGCTCGTCCGAGGCCATCGAGGAGTACTGCTCCACAACCTGGGGTGTCACCTTCCCGATGTCCGAGAAGGTCAAGGTCAACGGCAAGGGCGCCCACCCGCTCTACCAGGCCCTCAAGGAGACCCCGGACGCCTCCGGCAAGGCCGGCCGTGTCTCGTGGAACTTCGAGAAGTTCCTCGTCGCGCCCGACGGCACCGTCACGCGCTTCCGTCCGACCACCAAGCCGGACGCCCCCGAGGTCGTCGCCGCCATCGAGGCGGCCCTGCCCGCCTGACGGTGCTGACGGTGCTGACGGTGCTGACGGGAGGCGCGGTGCACGTGAGCCGGTCGGCTCACGTGATCAGGGCCTCCCGTCGGTACGCTCGTCCCCATGCCGATCACGGACACCGCCGTCGCGCACCCGACCCCCTTCGTGGAGATCCCCCGCGACGAGTGGGCGCAGCTCGCCCCGAAGGAGCACCTGTCGCTCACCGAGACCGAGATCGTGCAGCTGCGCGGGCTCGGCGACCGGTTGGACATGCGGGAGGTGCAGGAGGTCTACCTGCCGTTGTCGCGCCTCCTGACGCTGTACGCCGCCGGCGCCCGCAACCTGCACGCGTCGACCTCCGCCTTCCTCGGGGAACGCGCGAGCCGGACGCCGTTCGTCATCGGCGTCGCGGGCTCGGTCGCCGTCGGCAAGTCCACCGTCGCGCGCCTGCTCCGTGAGCTGACCAAGCGCTGGCCGGACACCCCGCGCGTGGAACTCGTCACCACCGACGGGTTCCTCTACCCGAACGCCGAACTCGAACGCCGCGGGATCATGGACCGCAAGGGCTTCCCGGAGTCGTACGACCGCCGATCGCTGCTCCGCTTCGTCAGCCAGGTCAAGAGCGGGGCCGCCGAGGTCCGGGCGCCGTTCTACTCGCACCTCGTGTACGACATCGTGCCCGACGCCGAGGTCGTCGTCCGACAGCCGGACGTCCTCATCGTCGAGGGACTGAACGTGCTCGCGGCGCCGACGAACGGGCGGCTCGCGCTGTCCGACCTGTTCGACTTCACCATCTACGTCGACGCGAAGACCAAGGACATCGAGTCCTGGTACGTCGACCGGTTCCTCGCTCTGCAGGAGGAAGCGTTCTCCAGTCCGGACTCGTTCTTCCACCGCTTCGCCTCGCTCTCCCGCGAGGACGCGGTGCGTACGGCGACCGAGGTGTGGCGGGCGATCAACGAGCCGAACCTCGTCGAGAACGTGCTGCCGACGCGCTCCCGGGCCACGCTCGTGCTCAAGAAGGGCGCGAACCACAAGGTCAACTCGGTGCTGCTCCGGAAGATCTGAGCGAGCGCCGCACACGCGGTGCCGCCGGCCTGCGCACAACCAAAGACCCCCGGAACCACTGCATCGCGCGGTTCCGGGGGTCTTTGGTTGTGCGGCGGAGATTCGCGCCGGGCACCGCTCCAGCAGGGCGGACCCTACGCGGCGTCCTCGATCGCGAGCCGCGCGCGTACGACGTCGGCGAGGTCCTCGGCGATGCGCTCGGCATCGGCCTGGGACGCCGCCTCGACCATGACCCGCACGACGGGCTCGGTGCCGGACGGCCGCAGGAGCACCCGTCCGGAGTCGCCGAGCGCGGCGGTGTGCGCCGCGACCGCGTCCTGCACGCCCTGGTCGTCGAGCCCCGTCCGGTCGACACCGCGCACGCTGAGGAGCACCTGCGGGAACACCGTCATGCACGCGGCGAGCTCGGCCAGCGACTTGCCGGTGCGTGCCATCTCGGCGACGAGGTGCAGTCCGGTGAGGATGCCGTCGCCGGTGGTGGCGAACTCGTTGAGGATGACGTGGCCGGACTGCTCGCCGCCGATCGAGAAGCCGCCCTCGTTCATGCGCTCGAGCACGTACCGGTCACCCACGGCGGTCTGCTCGACCGCGATGCCGTTGTCCGACATGGCCCGGATGAGCCCGAGGTTCGACATGACGGTCGCGACGAGCGTGTCGTCGTGGAGCTGCCCGCGCTCCTTGAGCGACAGCGCGAGGATCGCCATGATCTGGTCGCCGTCGATCTGGTTGCCGGCGGCGTCCACCGCGAGGCAGCGGTCGGCGTCGCCGTCGTGCGCGATGCCGACGTCGGCGCCGGCCTCGAGCACCGCGCGAGCGAGGTTGTCGAGGTGCGTCGAGCCCACACCGTCGTTGATGTTCACGCCGTTCGGGTCGGCACCGATCACGGTGATCTTGGCCCCGGCGTTGTGGAACACCTCGGGCGAGACCGCCGACGCGGCCCCGTTGGCGCAGTCGAGCACGACGTGGATGCCGTCGAGCCGGGCCGGGAGCGTGCCGAGCAGGTGCACGACGTAGCGGTCCTCGGCGTCCGCGAAGCGGGTGATCCGGCCGACGTCGCCGCCGGTCGGGGTCGGCGCCGAGTGGTCGTGCATGGCCGCCTCGATGCGGTCCTCGACCTCGTCGGGCAGCTTGCGGCCACCGGCGGCGAAGAACTTGATCCCGTTGTCGGGCGCCGGGTTGTGCGACGCGGAGATCATCACGCCGAAGTCGGCGTCGATGTCCGCGACGAGGAACGCGGCAGCAGGGGTGGGGATGACCCCGGCGTCGAGCACGTCGACGCCGGCGGAGGCGAGCCCGGCTGCGACGGCAGCACCGAGGAACTCGCCGGAGACGCGCGGGTCGCGCGCCAGGACCGCGCGGGGACGCGGTCGACCGGACGCACGGCGGGCGTCCGCATGGTGTCCGTGTGTGAGCACGGCCGCGCTGGCCTGGGCGAGACCCAGAGCCAGCGCGGCCGTCAGCTCGCCGTTGGCGAGACCACGAACACCGTCGGTACCGAACAGACGCGGCATTGCGATCGGGTTCGGCGAGCGACTAGCGCTTCGAGAACTGCGACGCCTTGCGGGCCTTCTTGAGACCGGCCTTCTTGCGCTCGATGACGCGGGCGTCACGGGTGAGGAAGCCGGCCTTCTTGAGCGCCGGGCGGTTGTTCTCGCGGTCGATCTCGTTCAGCGCACGCGCGATCGCGAGGCGGAGCGCACCGGCCTGACCCGAGGGGCCACCACCGGTGATGCGGGCGGTGACGTCGTAGGCGCCGAGGAGCTCGAGCACCTTGAACGGGTCGTTGATCAGCTGCTGGTGCAGCTTGTTCGGGAAGTAGTCCTCGAGCGTGCGGCCGTTGACCGTGAACGCGCCGCCACCGGGGACGAGGCGCACGCGGGCGATGGCCTCCTTGCGGCGCCCGACGGCACCGCCCGAGACGTTGAGGATCTGGCGGGGAGCGGCCTCGGCAGCGGCGGGTGCGCTCTCCGTGGTGAAGCTCTCCGGGGTCTGGTCGAGGGAGTCAGCGATCTGTGCCATGAGTTGTATCAGTCCTTGAAGTCGTCGTGGCCGTCGTTACTGCGCGACCTGGTCGAAGGTGTACGCCTTGGGCTGCTGCGCGGCGTGCGGGTGCTCCGCGCCGGCGTAGACCTTCAGCTTCTTGAGCTGCTCACGGCCGAGGGTGTTCTTCGGCAGCATGCCGCGGATCGCCTTCTCGACGGCGCGGGTCGGGTGCTTCTCGAGCATCTCCGGGTAGGAGGTCGCCGTGAGGCCGCCCGGGTAGCCCGAGTGACGGTAGTAGACCTTCTTGGCGAGCTTGGAGCCGGTGAGGGCGACCTTGTCCGCGTTGATGATGATGACGTAGTCACCCATGTCCATGTGCTGGGCGAAGGTGGCCTTGTGCTTGCCGCGCAGGAGCGCAGCCGCGTGGGTGGCGAGGCGGCCGAGGACGACGTCGGTCGCGTCGATGACGATCCAGTCGTGCTGGACGTCTGCCGGCTTCGGGGAGAACGTACGAGTCACAGGAGTGCTGCTTTCGTGTCGAGGTGAGGAGTCCGTGAATCCCGCTCCGGTGGGTGTTCCCCGCACGATGCACGTGGAACTGCCCGGTGGAGGGCTCATCTGACTGTCCGGCGCACGGGGCGCGCAGACCAAGGTGAGAGCCTACCCGACGCGGCTCGCGTTGTCGAACGCGCGCCGAGATGGACGGGAGGCACGGTGCCAGCTGGCACCGCGCCTCCAGTCCGTCAGGTGGTTCCGTCCGTCAGGACGGCCGTCAGCCGAAGAGGCCGCGCAACCAGGCGATCAGGGCCGCGATGGCGGCCGCGACCGGTCCGGCGCCGTGGCCGGGCTTCCCGGGTCCGTCACCGGGCTTCCCCGGACCGTCGCCGGGCTTCCCGGGCTGCCCGACGCCCGGCAGGTCGATGCCCACCAGGATCGGGTCGTGGTCGCTCGCGCGGTACACGTCGTCGCGGTACAGGTCCGTGACGTTGTAGTCGTAGCGCGAGTACTCGAGCCCCACCGACTCGACCGAGTTGATGTTCCAGATGTCCACGCCCGTCACGGTCTTCAGGGCCGCCTTCGACGCGAACACGTGGTCGAGCGAACCGCTCAGGCCACCGAACACGTACGACCACTCGGTCGGGTCCTCGGCCGGGCCGAGGTCCGTGTACCCGGCGTCGTCGAGGACCCGCACCGGGTCCTCCTGGCTGTAGGCGTTGAAGTCGCCGAGCATGAACACCTTGTCGGTGCCCGCCGTCTTCTGCATCGCGGTCGAGAACGCCACGAGCGCCTTCGACTGCGCGACGCGCGAGGCGTTCGACGCGCCCTGGCCGTCGCCCTGGTCGGCGTCGGCTCCCGTGCCGGACCCCTTCGACTTGAAGTGGTTCGCGATGACGAGGAACGTGTCCGCCTTCTTCGGCTTCTCGACGCCCTTGCCCTTGCCGGGCTTCGCCACGACGGGGGCGAAGGCCTGGGCGAGCGGCTGACGGGCGTTCGCGAACGCGTCGGAGTCGGTCAGGATCGTCGACCCACCGACCGGCTGCACGCGGTCCTGCTTGTAGATGAGCGCGAGACGGATGACGTCCTCGCTGGCCGGGAGCTTCGCCGGCGACTTCGCGTACGCCCAGGTGTCCTTGCCGGTCGCCGCGTTCAGGGCGGACACGAGGGTCGCCACGGCGGCGTCACGGTCCTGGCCGAAGCGGGCCGAGTTCTCGATCTCCTCGAGCGAGACGACGTCGGCGCCGAGCCCGTTGATCGCCTTGACGATCTTCACCTGCTGGCGGGCGAGGTCGTCGGCGTTCGCGGCACCGCGGGCGTCGCACCCACCGCGCACCGTCACGGGGTCGCCGTCGCGGTCGGTGTAGTACGTGCAGCCGGCGAGCTGGTCGCCGGTGGTCGGGAAGTAGTTCAGGACGTTGAAGCCGGCGAGACGGATGTCGCCGCCGACGTTCTCCGGCGCGCTCGTGCGGACGTTCGAGAACGACGCCGGCAGGTCGGCCGCCGGGGTGGCACCGGTGATCGGCGAGGTCGGCTGGAACTTCCACGCGTCGTTGCGGTAGTCGAGGACGACCGGCTCGCGGAAGGCCGCGGCGGCGCCGACGGTGACCGGGCCCTGGGTCAGCCAGGAGACCGGGACCGACTGGTTCGCGGCGCTGAGGAAGTTCGTGCTGGCACCGTCGTCGAGGACGACCGTGCGCGCCGCGTTGTCCGCGGTCACGGCAGCGGCCTCGGCGCTGCCCGGACGCGCGACCTCGGTCGGCTGGAGCAGGCGCTGCTTCCCGGCCGCCAGGACGATCTCGCCGTACTGGTTGGTCGTGTAGTTGTCCGCGACCGTGTAGTCGCCCTGCGGAGCGATGAGCATGCTCTCGAGCGACTCACGCTGGGCGTCCGTGCGCGGGAAGGTGAGCGTGGCGGGGACGGGCGCCGCGACGCCCGCCTTCGGGAGCTGCTCGAGTCCGGCTGCGGTCGGCACCGTGAGCTCGGTCAGACCGTTGAACTCGGAGACCGTCCCGGTCAGCCGGACCGCGTCGCCGACCGCGACCTTCGCTGCGGTCGCGGCGGAGTACACGAAGACCGCGTCGGACGCGGTGTGCGTCGACAGGTCGAGCGCGCCGCCGGTGCCCGCGGTCTGGATCGTGTAGCCGGCGAACCCACCGGTCGCGTAGACCGCGGTGACGACCCCGTCGGTGCGGACGGTCCCGCCGACGTACGGCGAGGTGTCGCTCGTCCCCTGCAACTGCGCGATGGTGACCTGCTCGGCCGGTGTCGTCGGCGTGCCCGGGTCGGTTGGGTCGGTCGGGTCCGTCGGGTCCGTCGGGTCCGTCGGCTGCGTCGTCTCGCCGGCGGCGTTCTCCGGTGTGATCGTGCCGGTCACCGTGAAGTCGGCCGCGTTCGAGTCGGTGTCGGCCGTGCCCGTGCGGGTCAGGGCGTCGGGGACGGAGTTGGCGGTGCCGGTCGTCCTGACCGCGGTCTCGAAGGTGTTCGACGTCCCGTAGCCGAGCAGGTCGACGACACCGGGCGTGCCGGTGGTCACCGCGCCGGCGGGCAGGGTCAGCGCGGTCGCCTGGTCGGCCAGCAGGAGCGTGCCCGTCGACCCGGACGGGTTGAGCCCGGTGACGGCGTCCGGCTCCGGGAGTGCCTCACCGTTCGTGCCGTTCGAGCCCATCTGCACGAGGTAGGTGCCGTGCGCAGGCACCGACCCGGCGAGCTTGCCGACCGACGGGGCACCCGTGCTCGTCGCGGCACGGTACTGGACCGACCACCCGTCGACGCTGATCGGGGCGTCGGTGGGGTTGCCGAGCTCGACGAACTTGTCGGTGAACGGCTGGTTCGCGCTGCCGCCCTTGAGGTAGGCCTCCTGGATGACGAGGCCGGTGCCGTCGGGGTTCGCGGACGCCGGGGCGGTCGCGACGAGCGGTGCGGCGAGGAGGGCTGCGGCGGTGACGGTGCACACCAGTGTGCGACGCGCCACCCCCGCGGAGCGTTCGGTTCGGAGCATGGTGACCTTCGCGTTCGTGGGTTGGCTCCCCCCGGTCGGGGGGCAACGACCCTCGGAACCTACCTGCCTGACCGGTCCCTCAGGTTGCGGTCAGGTAAATGATTGCGTCCCGGAACGATCTACGCCGCGCTCCGCCCGTGGTCCGCGCGGTCCGCGCGGTCCGGGGTCCGCGCGGCCAGTGGTCTGTGCGGCCCGCGCGGGTGCGGTCAGGACGCGACGGGCACCCACGACCGTCCGACACGGTGCACGGCGGGCCCGTGTCCCGGGAGCAGGATCCCGGGGATCGGCAGCGCCCGCGCCGACTCGAGCGCCCGGTCCTGGTCGGCCGTGAAGAACGGCGTGATCATCCGCGGCCGCGGGACCCAGGACGCTGGCTGCGTGTCGTGCCGCGAGACGACGGCGTCGCCGGTCACGACGGCGTCGGCGGCGGGCAGGAGGTACGCGGTCGACCCGGCCGTGTGGCCGTCCGCGGGCAGCGGGGTGATCGCCCGTCCCGCGAAGTCCGCCGCGGTGAAGGCCCGTACCGTGGGCACCTCGGTCGGACGGAGGGCGTCGGAGCCGAGCGCCCGCACGAGCCACCGCAGCACCCGCGGCGCCGCCAGCCGGCCGCCGATCTCGGCCGGGGTCACCTGCTGCCGGCCGGGTCCGCGGACGTTGTCGACCTCGTCCGCGTGGGCCAGGACCTCGACGTGCGGGAACCGCTCGAGGATCCCGGGGATGCCGCCGACGTGGTCGACGTGCCCGTGCGTGACGTAGACCCGGCGCAGGTCGTCCAGGTCGTGCCCCGCCCACCGCACGGTGTCGAGGACGAGGTCGGTGTCCGCGGGGTAGCCCGCGTCGATCAGGGAGACGCCGTCCTCCTCGGCGAGCACCACCCAGTTCGACACCGGCCCCTCGACGAAGACCACGCCGGGGGCGACGGACACGACGGAGCGGGCGGTGCGGGAGCTCATCCCCCGACCGTACCGGCGTCGGGGGCGTCAGCGGGTCCGTCGTCGGTCCGGCGGGCGCGGGTCTGCTCGGCCCGTGCCGCGAGCTCGTCGTCGGCGGGGTAGCCGACCTCGGTGAGGGTGAGTCCGCGGGCGGGCGCGACCGTGAACTCGCTCGTGCGCTGCTGCGCCGTCCGCAGTTCCTCGAGGCGCTCCGCGCCGAAGCGGCCCTCGCCGACCGCGATGGTCGCCCCGACCATCGCGCGCACCATGGAGTGGCAGAAGGCATCGGCCTGGAGGCTCGCCACCAGTGTGCCGTCCGGCTCGCGGTCCCAGCGGAACTCCTGGAGCGTCCGGATCGTCGTCGCGCCCTCACGCGGCTTGCAGAAGGTCGCGAAGTCGTGCAACCCGAGCAGCGTCAGCGCACCGCGCTCCATCGCCGCGGGGTCGAGACGCGTCGGGTGCCACGTCGTGTGCCCCCGTCGTCGTGGGTCGCGGGGGCTGTCGGCGTCCGCGACCCGGTACTGGTAGCGGCGCCAGAGCGGCGAGAACCGGGCGTCGAACCCCTCGGGCGCGACCGATGCCCGCGTGACCACGACGTCCCCGTCCGGGGCCGCGATGCCGTTGACGCGCTTCACGAGCCCGTCCAGCGGCGAGCGCCCGGTGCTGCCGCGCTTGGCACGGAGGGCATCCCACTGCTCCGGGGCGAGGTCGAGGTGCGCGACCTGGCCGGTGGCGTGGACGCCGGCGTCGGTGCGACCGGCGACGGTGAGGAGCGGCGGTTCGCCCCAGCGGGTGAAGACCGTGGCGAGCGCGGTCTCGAGCGCCCCCTGGACGGTCCGGAGCCCCGGCTGTCGCGCCCACCCCGAGAACGCCGCGCCGTCGTAGGCGATGTCGAGCCGCAGCCGCACGCCGTCGGGGTTCTCGGTGTCGCTCACGCCCCCACGGTAGCGGTGTCAGCGGCGCGTCAGTGGCGTGTGAGCGGTCGGCGGCACGATCGACCCCGACATCGACGAAAGGAACCCCTCGATGACCACGACACCCCTCGCCGTGGAGGCCTCCGGCCTCGTGAAGACCTTCGGGACGAACCGCGCCGTCGACGGTGTCGACCTCCGTGTGGAGGCCGGCACGGTCTACGGCGTGCTCGGGCCGAACGGCGCCGGCAAGACCACCACGATCTCGATGCTGGCGACCCTGCTCACGGCGGACGCCGGCGAGGCCCGCGTGTTCGGACACGACGTCCGGCGCGAGGCCCAGACCGTCCGCTCGCTCATCGGCGTGACCGGCCAGTACGCGAGCGTCGACGAGACGCTCAGCGCGACCGAGAACCTCGTCATCTTCTCGCGGCTGCTCGGGCTCTCCCGGCGCGACGCCCGCGCGAAGGCGTCCGAGCTGCTCGAGCGGTTCGGCCTGACCGAGGCCGCGTCCCGGCCGCTCAGGGCGTTCTCCGGCGGCATGCGACGGCGGCTCGACCTCGCGGCGAGCCTCATCGCGCAGCCGCCGCTCATCTTCCTCGACGAACCGACCACCGGCCTCGACCCCCGGACCCGGGCGCAGATGTGGGACACCATCCGCGAGCTCGTCGCGACGGGGTCGACGGTGCTGCTCACCACGCAGTACCTCGACGAAGCGGACCAGCTCGCGGACCGCATCGCCGTGATCGACCACGGACGGGTCGTGGCCGAGGGCACGGGCGACGAGCTCAAGGCGTCGATCGGCACCTCGTCCCTGCAGCTCCGGCTGACCGACGGGCTCCGGCTCGACGCCGCCAGGGCGATCGTCCGCACGACCCTCGGCGTCGACGCGGTCGCGAGCCCGGAGGGGTCTCGTCTGACCGCCCCGATGACCGACCCCGACCGCGTGACCGACCTGCTCGTGTCCTTCCGCGAGGCCGGCATCTCCCTCGCCGAGATGAGCGTACAGAAGCCGACGCTCGACGAGGTCTTCCTGACCATCACGGGCGCCCCGGCGGAAGCCGAGGACGACGCCCAGCGCGAGCTCGAAGGGAGCATCGCATGACCACCATCGCCCCCACCCCCACCAGCGCCCCGCGGGTGACGCCCCGAGCCGGGGTCGGCTCGTCCGGCCTCGGCGCGACGGTCCGGCAGTCGTTCACGATGGCCTACCGCGGGCTCGTGAAGATACGGCGGACGCCCGAGCAGCTCTTCGACGTCACGCTCATGCCGATCGTCTTCACCGTCATGTTCACGTACATCTTCGGTGGCGCGATCTCGGGCGACATCGGCAGCTACCTGCCCGTGATCATCCCGGGCATCCTCGTGCAGACGAACATCACGTCGTCGATCGTCACCGGTGTCCAGCTCCGCGAGGACATGGACAAGGGCGTGTTCGACCGCTTCAAGTCCCTGCCGATCGCGCGCATCGCCCCGCTCGCCGGCGCCCTGCTCGCCGACACCGTCCGCTACGCCATCGCGACCACCATCACGTTCACGGTGGGGATCATCATGGGACTCCGGCCGGAGGGCGGTGCGGCCGCGGTGGTGCTCGCCGGGCTCCTCGTCATCGTCGTCGCCTGGGCGATCAGTTGGATCTTCGCCTACTTCGGGGTGATCGCCCGGACCGCGTCGAGCGTCTCGGGGATCGCGAACCTCGTGCTCTTCCCGCTGACGTTCCTGTCGAACGCGTTCGTCCCCGTGGACACGCTGCCGAGCTGGCTCCGCTGGTTCACCGAGGTCAACCCGGTGTCGCACCTCATCACCGCGGTCCGCGAGCTCGTCAACCACGGTGCGGTGACCGGCGACCTCTGGATCAGCCTGCTCGGCGCCGCGGTCATCGTGGCCGTGTTCGCCCCGCTGACCGTCCGCTCGTACATGCGCAAGGCCTGACCCCGGTCGTCAGTCCCGGTGTCGCCGTCGGACCGCGTCCCGGAGGTCCTCGAGCAGCACCCGTGTCGCCGCTTCGGCCTCGTCCCGCTCCCAGCGGGCCGAGGCCGTCTCGGCGTCCGCGAGCACGTCGTCCCCGACGGCCGCCGCCAGCAGGGGCCGGAGGCGGGCGTGCGCGAGCACCGCGAAGTCCTGCCGGGTGCCGAACCGCCGCGCGAGCGCCCAGCACCGTGCTGCTTCGCCCGTGAGGCCGTCACGGGCCGCGGCGACCGCGAGTCCGGCGAGCGTCGTCCCGACCACCGGCAGGTCGGTCCACCAGGGCCGGACCCGCAGGAGCGCGAGCGCGGCGTTCCGCATCCGACGGGCGACCTCGCGCTCGGCGTCCGTCAGACCGGCGCCGCCGCCCCGGGTCTCGTCGACGGCGGCGATGCGTGCCGCCCCGGCCATGAGCCGCCAGTTCGGTGCGGGTCCGCGGCGCTCGGCGGCCACCTCCCACGCGGCCGTGTACTGCTCGGCGGCTGCCGCCGGGTCGCCCTCCGCGCGTCGGCACTCGGCTTCGATCGCCAGCACGACGACCGCGACCTGGGACCCGTCCGCCTCGGGCCCGCGACCCCCGGCGGGGCGGTGCTGCAGGTCGCGGGCGACCGACCGTGCCCGGTCGACGTCGCCGATCGCCGCTGCGGCGAGCCCGACGGACCACCCGATCTCCGAGAGGTCGTCGTCGGCGCCGAAGCGCTCCAGGCGGTCCCGAGCCGCCTCGGCGACCGTCAACGCCTCGTCGTAGCGCCCGCTCTGGGCGAGGAGCTGCGTCATCGTGACCGCGGACGTGCCGGTCGTCCACGCGTCGCCGGTCCGCGCCGCGAGGGCCTGTGCGGCAGCGGCGTACCGGAGTGCCGCGGCGGGGTCCCCGTCGTTCTCGGCGAGCGGCGCGCTGAGCACGTTCGCGATGCAGGCGACGCCGTCCTCGGGGTCGTCGCGGAGGCGGGCGAGGAGCGCGGTCGCCTCCGCGGGCCGTCCGACCGTGAGGAACACCGCGACGAGGGCGTCGACGACGGGCTGCCCCGCGGTCGACGTCCGCCGCCACCGTCGGAGCGTCGAGCGTGCCCACGCCGTCGTCCGCCGGTCGTCGAACGCCGCGGCCGCTCCGACGACGACGAGGCAGACGTGCGCCGCGACCCGGTCGTCCGGCGCCGGGGGCTCGCGTCGGAGCAGTCCGACGACGTCCGGGCCGACCGCGGTGATCTCCCCCTGCGTGCCACGGAGCGTCCAGTACGCACCGAGGGCCGCGAAGAGCTGCGCCGCCGCGGGCGCGTCCTCGGCCCGGAGCGCCCAGCGCAGCAGCACGACGAGGTTGTCGGCCTCGCGGCGCACCTCGTGGAACCGTTCGGTCTGCTCCGGACCGGCGATGGCGAGCAGGTTCCGGTCCGCGGCGAACGCGCGAGCCCAGTCGACCATGGCCGAGCGGACGTCCTCGGTGCGCCCGCGTTCGGTCAGTCGCGCGGCCCCGAACTCCCGGACGGTCTCGAGCAGGCGGTACCGGACCGGCTCCCCCTCGCGCTCGACCAGCTGCACGAGCGACTGCTCGACGAGGTCCGCCAGGTCGTCGAGTGCGTCCTCGTGTCCCTCGGACGCGACGGCCTCGACCGCGTCCACCGCGAGGCCGTCGGGGAAGAGCGCGAGTCGGGGCAGGAGGTCCTGGGCGGAGGCGCCGAGCAGTCGCCAGCTCCACTCGATGACGGCGAGCAGCGTGCGGTGCCGTTCGGGGGCGCTCCGGTCCCCGCCGCGGAGCAGTGCGAAGCGGTCGTCGAGCCGGCGCTCGATCTCGTCCGTGCTCATGCCCCGGATCCGTGCCGCGGCCAGTTCGATCGCGAGCGGCGACCCGTCGAGCCGCGCGCAGATGCGGCGCACCGCGTCGACGGGGAGCACCGCGCCGGGACGCGCTGCCCGGGCACGCTCGGTGAAGAGGCGCACGGCGGCCCCGTCGTCCTCGACCGGCAGCGGCGCGAGCGGCGCCACGACCTCGCCGGCGATCGCGAGGGGTGCACGGGAGGTCGTCAGCACCCGCAGCTCCGGGGCGGCGGCGAGCAGTTCGGCGGTGAGCGCGGCGACGGCGTCGAGCAGGTGCTCGCAGTTGTCGAGCACCAGCACCGTCGGCCCGTCGGCGAGGGCGCGGACGACCCGGCCCCACAGATCGGTGACGACCGCGTCGCGGAGGGTGCGGGCGGAGCGGACCTCGGCGATCCCGAGCACGGCACCGAGGGCGGGCACGACGTCCTCGGCGGCCGCGATCGACGCGAGCTCGGCCACCACCACCGCGGTCCCGTCCGGCAGGTCCGCCGCGACCGCCTGCGCGAGCCGCGTCTTGCCGAGGCCGCCCGGGCCGAGGATCGTGACCAGCCGTCCGCGCGACAGGAGGTCCGTGACGGCGGCGAGGTCGGCCTCCCGTCCGACCAGCGCGTTCGGGGCGGCGCGCAGGCCGATGCGACGGGCGCGACCGCTCTCGGCCGCCGACCGGCGGAGCAGGTCCGCGTTGTGCCGGACCAGCTCGGCGGAGGGGTCGGCGCCGAGTTCCTCGACCAGCCGCTCGCGGTGTGCGGCGAAGACCGCGACGGCCACAGCGGGCCGACCGGCGGCGTCGAGCGCCTGCATCGCCCCGGCGACGGCGACCTCGTCGACCGGGTCGGCGGCCACCTCGGCCGACCAGACCTCGGCGGCGTCGTCGGCCCGGCCGAGGTCGAGCAGCGCGGACCCCAGCGCCCGCCGGAGTGCGCGCCGGGCTGCACGGGCCCGGCCGGCGAGCGCGTCGCCGAGGTCGCCCTCGACGTCCTCGCCGGGTGCACCGCGCCAGAGCGCGAGCGCGGACTCGAGCGCGTCGACGTCCGGGGGCGCCGCCGCACGCTCCGCCCGCAGGAGGTCGACGTCGTCCGTGTCGCAGCCGAGCGCGTACCCGGTCGCCGTGGACCGGACGAGTCCCTCGGCGGTCGTCCGGCGGAGGCGGGACACCATCGTCTGCAGGGCCGCCCGCGCTCCTCGCGGCTGGTCGTCCGGCCACAGCTCGTCGATGAGGGAGCCGGTGGACAGCGAGCGCCCCGGCGCGAGGGCGAGCGCGGTGAGGAAGGACCGTGCGAGCGCCCCGGTGACGGTCGTCGGCTCACCCGAGGGCCCCTCGACCAGCACGGGCCCGAGGACGGCGAGTCGGGGGCGCGCGGTCACGTCGTCGAGTCTACGGAGCGCTCGAGCGTCTCAGCCCCTGCGCCGACCGCCGTCGGGCGGACCCGTCTCGGTGTCGACGTCCTCCGTCGCCCGCTTCTCGGACTCGATCACCCCGCGCAGCGCGACGATCGCACTCGCCGTCGCGGTGACCCGGGAGGGGTGCGACCGACTGGCGTCGAGCGCCTGCTCGAGCGTGGCGAGGGCTTCGTCCCCGTCCTGGGCCGGGCAGTCGCCGCGGACGACGCACGCGACCTGCCGCAGCGCCGCCGCGAACGGCTCGGCGAAGGCGGGGTCGGGCCGGCCGATCGCGTCGGCCACCGGACCGCTGCGCGCGACGAGCTCGGTGAGGTCGGTCGTGTACCAGGTGGCCCGCTCCAGGGCCCGGAACCGGGCACCGTCGGACTGCAGGCGCGCCCGGGGCCCGCGGAGCACGCCCCGCGGGTTCATCCGCCGGCTCTCCTGCGCGGTCGCGACCCGGTCCCGTACGTCCGCGATCGCCTTGTCGAGCCGCTCCTGCTGCCGGTCCCACGCTGCGGTGTCGGGTTCGCCCTCGACGAGCACGTCCGCGAGGTCGTCGAGCTGCTCCGCGAGCACCGCGTTCACCTGGTCGATGCGGCGCTCCGCGTCCCAGAAGTGCAGCGGCGGGAACACGGCGAAGTTCACCGCGAGGCCGATCGCGATCCCGATGGCCATCTGCACGATGTAGGCGAACGAGTAGCCCTCGGCGTTCCCCCCGCCGACGAGCAGCACGAAGAGCGCGGCCATCGGCACCCACGAGTACCCCTCGCCGAGGATCCGGAAACCGCTCACGAGGACGCCGATGCCGACGGCGAGGGCCACCGCGATCACCCCGGGGTCCCCGATCAGCATCGTGACCCACGCGATCAGCACGCCGAGCGTGATACCGACGAGCGTCTGCACACCCGACCGGATGCCGGCGAACACGGTCGTCCGCATCGCGACGATCGCACCGAGGGGCGCGTAGTACGGGTACTCGGCGGCGACGCCCGGAGCGTACTTGGCGAGCACCCACGCGATGGTCGCGGCCAGCGCCGCCTTCGCGGCGAGCAGCAGGCGCGGCTGGGTGCCGGAGTCGCGGCTCCACCGCCAGATGCGCCGCCCGGCGCCCGTGATGCGTTCTGCTGGTGCCATACGGCCGGTCAGGTTACGCACGGTGGCCTGTGAGGCGTGCCACCCGCGCGCGCGGCCGACCGCGCACCGCACCAGCACGGGACGGCCTGGAGGCGCGGGGCGGGCCCGCCCCGCGCCTCCAGGCCGCCTGTCGGTCACCCCGCAACGCGAGGAAGCCCCCGCGACGTGCGTCGCGGGGGCTTCCTCGAGGTGGTGCAGGTGACTACTTGGCGTCGTCGGCCTTCGTGTCGTCCGCCTTGGCGGCGGCGTCGTCCTCGACCTCGGCGGCAGCGTCGGTCTCGGCCTCGGCCTCGACCGGCGCGGACTCCTCGGTGGTCTCGGTCTCATCGACCGGGGCCTCCTCGGTGGTCTCCTCGGCGGCCGGCGCCTCGACCGGCGCGGCGGCGGCCGGAGCAGCGTCGCGCTTGACCGGGGCGGGCTTGCCCGACACCGGCTCGAGCACGAGCTCGATCGACGCGAGGGGAGCGTTGTCGCCCTTGCGGAAACCGAGCTTCGTGATGCGGGTGTAGCCGCCCTGGCGGTCCTCGACCTGCGGGGCGATCTCGGTGAACAGCGTGTGCACGACGGACTTGTCGCGCAGGATGCTGATCACGCGACGACGGGCGTGCAGGTCGCCACGCTTCGCGAACGTGATGAGCCGCTCGGCGACCGGACGGAGGCGCTTGGCCTTCGTCTCGGTCGTGGTGATGCGGCCGTGCGTGAAGAGGGCGTTGGCGAGGTTGCTCAGGAGCAGGCGCTCGTGGGCGGGACCGCCACCGAGGCGGGGGCCCTTGGTGGGCTTCGGCATGTCAGTTCTCCAGTGGTGAATGTGGTGCGCGCTGACTCAGCACGCGTGCGCTTACGCGCGAGGTCAGTTGTTGGACTCGTCCTCGTCGTACCCGCTGTAGAAGTGGGCGCCGTCGAATCCGGGGACGGTGTCCTTGAGGGACAGGCCGAGCTCGGTGAGCTTGTCCTTGACCTCGTCCACCGACTTCTGACCGAAGTTGCGGATGTTCATGAGCTGCGTCTCCGAGAGGGCGACGAGCTCGGACACCGTGTTGATGCCCTCCCGCTTGAGGCAGTTGTAGCTGCGGACCGACAGGTCGAGGTCCTCGATCGGGGTCTGCAGCTCGTTCGAGAGCACGGCGTCGACCGGCGCGGGGCCGATCTCGATGCCCTCGGCCGCCGTGTTCAGCTCGCGGGCGAGACCGAACAGCTCGACCAGCGTGCGGCCGGCCGACGCGATGGCGTCGCGCGGCGTGATCGCCGGCTTCGTCTCGACGTCGACGACCAGGCGGTCGAAGTCCGTACGCTCACCGGCACGCGTCGCCTCGACGCGGTAGGTGACCTTGAGGACCGGCGAGTAGATCGAGTCGATCGGGATCTGACCCGCCTCGGAGAACTCCGAGCGGTTCTGCGTCGCCGACACGTAGCCACGGCCACGCTCGATCGTGAGCTCGAGCTCGAAGCGCGCGGTGTCGTTCAGGGTCGCGATGACGAGGTCCGGGTTGTGGATCTCGACGCCGGCCGGGGCGGAGATGTCCGCCGCGGTGACCTGACCGGCACCCTGCTTGCGCAGGTACGCGGTGATCGGCTCGTCGTGCTCGCTGGAGACGACGAGGCTCTTGATGTTGAGGATGATCTCGGTGACGTCTTCCTTGACACCGGGAACGGTGCTGAACTCGTGGAGGACGCCGTCGATGCGGATGCTGGTGACAGCCGCGCCGGGGATCGAGGAGAGGAGCGTGCGGCGCAGCGAGTTGCCGAGGGTGTAACCGAAGCCCGGCTCGAGCGGCTCGATGACGAAGCGCGAGCGGTGCTCGGAGATCGACTCCTCGGTCAGGGTGGGGCGCTGTGCAATGAGCACTGTGGGATTCCTTTCGGCGGAGTGTCCGCTATATGACACTCGGCGGTACGACGGGGCCGACCGGGCCCCGACGGGTCTGTTGAGTTGTGATCACGCGCACGGCCGAGCCGCGAGGGCCCGCCGTGCGCGATCGAACGACCAGGAATGGCCGGCCCCGCTCGACCCCGTCACGGGGACGAGCGGGGAACGGCCGGTTGCTCCTCGCGTCAGACGCGGCGACGCTTCGGCGGGCGGCACCCGTTGTGCGCCTGCGGCGTGACGTCGTTGATCGAACCGACCTCGAGGCCGGCGGCCTGGAGCGAGCGGATCGCGGTCTCGCGGCCGGAGCCCGGACCCTTGACGAAGACGTCGACCTTCTTGACGCCGTGCTCCTGCGCCTGACGCGCAGCGGACTCGGCGGCGAGCTGCGCCGCGAACGGCGTCGACTTGCGCGAGCCCTTGAAGCCGACGGCACCCGAGGACGCCCAGCTGAGGACGGCACCGGACGGGTCGGTGATGCTGACGATCGTGTTGTTGAACGTGCTCTTGATGTGGGCCTGGCCCACGGCGACGTTCTTCTTCTCCTTGCGGCGCGGCTTGCGCGCGGCAGTCTTGGGGGTAGCCATGGGGGTCTCCTATCGAGCCTTCTTCTTGCCTGCCACGGTGCGCTTCGGTCCCTTGCGGGTACGCGCGTTGGTCTTGGTGCGCTGACCGCGCACCGGGAGACCACGACGGTGGCGAAGACCCTCGTAGCTACCGATCTCGACCTTGCGTCGGATGTCCGCGGCGACCTCACGGCGGAGGTCACCTTCCACCTTGAAGTTGCCCTCGATGAAGTCGCGGAGAGCGACGAGCTGGTCGTCGGTCAGGTCCTTGACGCGGATGTCGCCGGAGATGCCGGTCTCGGCGAGTGCCTGGACCGAGCGGGTACGGCCGACGCCGTAGATGTACGTGAGTGCGATCTCCACGCGCTTCTCGCGCGGGATGTCGACGCCTGCTAGACGTGCCATGTGCTGGCTGCTCCTGTGGTTGGTGGAGGTGTGGCGCAGTACCGGTGCCCGGGCCTCCGACCCGAGGTGTCCCCCGCGGCCGGAGCCGCGGGATCTGGTACTGCGTGTTCAGTGTTGAGTTGTGGGTCCTGCTGGGAGCTCAGCCCTGGCGCTGCTTGTGGCGCGGGTTGCTCTTGCAGATCACCATGACGCGGCCCTTCCGGCGGATCACTCGGCAGTGCTCGCAGATGGGCTTGACGCTGGGGTTGACCTTCATGGTTGGTTCCTCGTGCTCGCTGGCTTCGTGCTCGGCGGGTTCGCCGGGCCGTTCCTTTCCAGCTCGCGGATCACTTGTAGCGGTAGACGATCCGGCCGCGGGTCAGGTCGTACGGGCTCAGCTCCACGATCACGCGGTCCTCGGGGAGGATGCGGATGTAGTGCTGGCGCATCTTCCCGGAGATGTGCGCGAGGACCTTGTGTCCGTTGGTCAGCTCAACGCGGAACATCGCGTTGGGCAGAGCTTCGAGCACCGAGCCCTCGATCTCGATGACGCCGTCTTTCTTGGCCATAGCCTCACTGTCGCTTGGTTGGATTACCGGTGTGATCCCCGAGCCGGTCTGCGGGTCGGGCGCCACGCCGAAAGGGCATGACACACCAAAGAGCAAGCCTATGTGATAGCCGCCGGATTGCCAAGTGCGGGCGACCCGGACCCTCGACCTGGGGCTGCCGCGGTCGAGCCTGAACGTTCCACAGTGGTCTCCTGGCCCGTTCTGGGCCGTCTCGAGTGCATCCGCCGTACCGTGTCACGGCAGCCCACCGAACGGAGAGAACCGTGCCGAACGCCCGCGGCCCCCTGGCCCGCCATGGACGACTCCCTCGTCGTCGCGCCTGGACGTCCGCCCTCGGCATCGTCGCGTCCGTCCTCGCCGTCGCGCTGGTCAGCGGGACCAGCGTGGCCGCGATCGCCGGCGGGCAGCTCGCCGCCGCCCCGAAGACGGTCCAGCTCAGCACGGACGACCAGAAGGTCGCCGACACCGCGGACATCACCGCGATGAAGGGCGGCGCGAACATCCTGCTCATCGGCAGCGACACCCGCGTCGGGCAGTTCGACTCCGACGAGGACGTCGCCGGCGCCCGGAACGACGTCACGATCCTCGTGCACATCTCGCAGGACCACCAGCAGCTCACGGCCGTGAGCTTCCCCCGCGACCTCATGGTCCCGATCCCGGCGTGCACCAACCCGGCGACGGGCACCACGTACCCCGCCGCCACCTCGGCACAGTTCAACACGGCGCTCGGCAACGGCGGGGTGTCCTGCGTGGTCGACACCGTCGAGAACCTGACCGGCCTGCGGATCCCCTACGCCGGGCTGATCACCTTCGACGGCGTCATCTCGATGTCGAACGCCCTCGGTGGTGTGGACGTCTGCGTCGCGCAGCCGATCAACGACTCGTACACCGGTCTCCACCTCACCGCCGGGTCGCACACGCTCGAGGGCTCGGACGCGCTCGCGTTCCTCCGGACCCGCCACGGAGTCGGTGACGGCAGCGACCTCGCGCGCATCAGTTCGCAGCAGGTGTTCCTCTCCGCGCTGCTCCGCAAGATCACCTCCGGCAGCACGCTGTCCGACCCGGTGACGCTCTACCGCCTCGCCTCGGCGGCACTGCACAACATGACGCTCTCGGACGGCCTGGCGCAGGCCAGGAGCCTCGTCGGCCTCGCCACGACGCTGCGCGGCATGAGTACGGCGAACATGCTGTTCGTGCAGTACCCGGTCGTGGACGACCCCGCCGACAACGCCCGCGTCATCGTCGCGCAGGACGCGGCGCACACGCTCAACGTCGCCCTGCAGACCGACCAGCGGACGTCGCTCTCGGACTCGAGCACCGGACGGGCGTCAGAGGAGTCGAAGAGCGCGGGGTCGTCGACGGGCTCGTCGTCATCGTCCGGCTCGTCGTCCTCCGGCACGTCGTCCGGGTCGACCGGGTCGAGCTCCTCCGCGACGTCGTCGTCGGGCTCCACGCCCTCGTCGACGCCGACGGCGACCACGACGCCGCTCCCGTCGACCATCACCGGGCAGAGCGCGAACGAACAGACCTGCTCCGTCGGGAACTGACGCCGCGCGGCGGACGCGCCGCGCGGCTCCGAGCCGACCGCACCGTCGACGCCCCAGCGGCGGGGCGGACGCACCACGTGCCTCCCGGCCGGACCCGGTGGACGGCCGACCCGACGGGAGGCCCGTCCTACGGGATCGGGACGGGTGTCACACCCAACGGGGCCAGGCCCGCAGCGCCACCGTCGGCGGCCGTCGTCACCCAGATGCCGTCGGCGTGGACGGCGACGGTGTGCTCCCAGTGCGCGGCGTCCGAGCCGTCGAGCGTCCGGACCGTCCAGTCGTCCGCGTCCGTCGAGCTGTCGATCGTGCCGGCCGTCACCATCGGCTCGATCGCGACGACCAGCCCGGGCTTCACGGCGGGACCGGCGCCCCGCACGCGGTAGTTGAAGACCGGCGGTTCCTCGTGCATCGACCGGCCGATGCCGTGACCGGTGTAGTCCTCGACGATGCCCCAGGCGCCGGTCTCCTCGATGGCGTCCTCGACCGCGGCACCGACGTCGTTCAGGTGCCTGGCCGACGCCAGAGCGGCGATGCCGTGCCACAGCGAGCGCTCGGTCGTGTCGCAGAGCTTCCGCCGGGCCTCGCTCACCGCGGCGTCGCCACCAGGGACCACGACCGTGAAGGCGCTGTCCCCGTTCCAGCCGTCGACCTCGGCGCCGGCGTCGACGGAGACGATGTCGCCCGCCTGGATCACGCGGTCGCCCGGGATCCCGTGCACCACCTCGTCGTTGACCGAGACACAGAGCGTGTGGCGGTACCCCGGGACGAGCTGGAAGTTCGGGACGCCCCCGCCGTCGCGGATGGTCCGCTCGGCGATCGCGTCGAGCTCACCCGTCGTGACGCCGGGTCGGACCGCGGCTCGCACGGCGTCCAACGCCTCGACCGTCAGGAGGCCCGGGCGCACCATGGCGCGGAGCTCCTCGGGCGTCTTGTAGATCGAGGGCTTGCGGAAGCGGACCACGCCGGGTCAGACGCCCGCGGTCAGCCCGCGGGACGCGAGCGCCGACTGGATCCGGTCGCCGACCTCGTCGATGCCGCCGAGCCCGTCGACATCGACCACGAGGCCGCGGTCGGCGTAGGCGCCGACGATCGGGGCCGTCTGGTCCAGGTAGACCTCCTGGCGACGACGGATCGTCTCCTCGTTGTCGTCGCTGCGGCCCTGGTCCTCCGCGCGCTTCAGCAGGCGTTCGACGAGGGCGTCCTGGTCCGCGACGAGCTGCACGACCGCGTCGAGCTGCTCGCCCTGCTCGGTCAGGAGCGCGTCGAGGTACTCGACCTGGTTCAGCGTCCGGGGGTAGCCGTCGAGCAGGAAGCCGTGCTCGGCGTCCGGCTCGGCCAGGCGGGACTTCACGAGCTCGTTCGTCAGCTCGTCCGGCACGTACTCACCGGCGTCCATGAGCTTCTTCGCCTCGACGCCGAGGGGCGTGCCCTCGGTGACGTTCTTGCGGAAGATGTCGCCCGTCGAGATCGCGGGGACACCGAACGCGTCCGCGATGCGGCCGGCCTGGGTGCCCTTGCCGGCGCCGGGGGGTCCGACGATGATGAGGCGTGCGCTCAACGGAGAAGCCCTTCGTAGTGACGTTGCTGGAGCTGGGAGTCGATCTGCTTCACCGTCTCGAGGCCGACACCCACGATGATCAGGATGCTGGCGCCACCGAACGGGAAGTTCTGGTTCGCACCGAAGAACGCGAGTGCGCCCAGGGGGATGAGTGCGATCAGACCGAGGTAGAGCGATCCGGGCAACGTCACCCGGGTCAGGACGTAGTCGAGGTACTCGGCGGTCGGGCGTCCGGCGCGGATGCCCGGGATGAACCCGCCGTACTTCTTCATGTTGTCGGCGACCTCTTCGGGGTTGAAGGTGATCGCGACGTAGAAGTAGGTGAACCCGACGATGAGCAGGAAGTACAGGACCATGTAGAACCAGTTGTCACCCGAGGTCAGGTTGTTCTGGATCCAGGTCACCCACGCGGCCGGCGCGGAGCCGTCCGAGGGCTGGTTGAACTGCGCGACGAGGGCCGGCAGGTACAGCAGCGACGAGGCGAAGATGACGGGCACGACGCCGGCCATGTTCACCTTGATCGGGATGTACGTGTTGTTGCCGCCGAAGGTGCGACGACCGACCATGCGCTTGGCGTACTGGACCGGGATGCGTCGCTGCGACTGCTCGACGAACACGACGGCCATCATGATGACGAGGCCCACGAGGATGACGAACAGGAACAGCTCGAAGCCGTTCGACTGCTCGATCGCCCAGAGCGCCGACGGGAACTGCGCCGCGATCGACGTGAAGATGAGGAGCGACATGCCGTTGCCGATGCCGCGCTCGGTGACGAGCTCGCCCATCCACATGATGAGGCCGGTGCCGGCGGTCAGCGTGACGACCATGAGCATGATCGCGTACCAGCTGTCGTTCGAGATGATCGACGAGCAGGAGGCCGACGCGTTCGTGCCGAAGAGAGCACCGGAGCGCGCGACCGTGATCAGGGTGGTGGACTGCAGGACACCGAGCGCGATCGTGAGGTAGCGCGTGTACTGCGTCAGCTTGGCCTGACCGGACTGACCCTCCTTGTAGAGGGCGTCGAAGTGCGGGATGACCACGCGCAGGAGCTGCACGATGATCGACGACGTGATGTACGGCATGATCCCGAGCGCGAAGACCGAGAGCTTCAGCAGCGCGCCGCCGGAGAACAGGTTGATCAGGTCGTAGAGGCCCTGCTGCGAGGACGCGCTGGCGAGGCAGCTCTGCACGGACGCGTAGTCGACGAACGGTGCGGGGATGTACGACCCCAGGCGGAAGAGCGCGATGATCGCGAGGGTGAAGCCGATCTTCTTGCGAAGGTCTGGGGTGCGCATGATGCGCGCGACCGCTCTGAACACGAGGACTCCGAACTTCTGGGACCGGGGCCGTCGATCGCGGCCGTTCCGGTGTCGATCGGCAGGGCCGACCAGGCCGACGGACGCCGGCCACTGTCAAGGAAACCGTAACGGCGGCCCGTGCGCAAACGCACGGGCCGCCGACGGGGGTTACTGGGAGACGGTGCCGCCAGCAGCCGCGATCTTCTCGGCGGCGGACGCCGAGACCTTGTCGACCGAGACCGTGAGCTTCACGTTGATGTCGCCCTGACCGAGAACCTTGACCTTCTCGTTCTTGCGGACGGCGCCCTTGGCGACCAGGTCCGCCACGGTGACGTCGCCACCGTTCGGGTAGAGCTCCGCGATCTTGTCCAGGTTCACGACCTGGTACTCGACACGGAACGGGTTCTTGAACCCGCGGAGCTTCGGGGTGCGCATGTGCAGCGGCATCTGCCCACCCTCGAAGCCGACCTTGACCTGGTACCGAGCCTTCTGACCCTTGGTACCACGGCCGGCGGTCTTGCCCTTCGAGCCCTCACCGCGACCGACACGGGTGCGGTCCTTCTTCGCACCGGTGGCCGGGCGGAGGTGGTGCAGCTTCAGGACCTGCACGCGCTCGTTCTTCTCGTCGCTCATGCGTCGACCTCCTCGACCTTCACGAGGTGCGCGACCGTCGCGATGTACCCGCGGTTCTGGGCGTTGTCCTCACGCAGGACCGTACGGCCGATGCGCTTGAGGCCCAGGCTGCGCAGGGTGTCGCGCTGGTACTGCTTCTCGCTGATAACGGACTTCGTCTGCGTGATCTTCAGCATCGCCATCACGCACCTGCCTTCTCGGACGCGGCACGCGCGGCGGCGGCCTCCGCACGCAGCAGACGGGCCGGGACGACCGCGTCGACGTCGAGGCCACGGCGGACTGCGACCGCGCGGGGCTCCTCGAGCTGCTGCAGCGCCTCGACGGTCGCGTGCACGATGTTGATGGTGTTCGACGAGCCGAGCGACTTGCTCAGGACGTCGTGGATGCCAGCGCACTCGAGGACGGCGCGGACCGGACCACCGGCGATGACACCGGTACCGGCAGCGGCCGGACGCAGGAGCACGACACCGGCAGCGGCCTCACCCTGCACCGGGTGCGGGATGGTGTTGCCGACGCGCGGGACGCGGAAGAAGTTCTTCTTCGCCTCCTCGACGCCCTTGGAGATCGCCGTGGGGACCTCCTTGGCCTTGCCGTAGCCGACGCCCACGAGGCCGTTGCCGTCACCCACGACGACGAGCGCCGTGAAGCTGAAGCGACGACCACCCTTGACGACCTTCGACACACGGTTGATGGTCACCACGCGCTCGAGGAACTGGCTGTCGCCACCGCGGTTGTTGCGGTCGCGGCCCTGCTGACGGTCACGACCGCCACCACGACGGCCGCGCTGGTCGGCCGAGTCGCGGTTGTTGGACGCGGAACCAGCGGCGGTCTCGACCGGACGCTCGGCCGTGGCCGCTGCCTCCGTGGTCTCCTTGCTGGTGTTGTTCGCGGTGTCGCTCACAGGTTCAGCCCTCCTTCACGGGCGCCATCGGCGATCGCGGCGACGCGACCGGCGTACTTGCTGCCACCACGGTCGAAGACCACGGCCTCGACGCCGGCGGCCTTCGCGCGCTCGGCGAGGATCTCGCCGACGCGACGGGCCTTGGCGGTCTTGTCGCCGTCGAACGAGCGGAGGTCGGCCTCCATCGTCGATGCGCTGGCGAGGGTGTGACCCTTCGCGTCGTCGATGACCTGCACGAACACGTGACGCGACGAACGCGTGACGGCGAGACGCGGACGCGCCTCGGTGCCGGTGATCTTCTTGCGGAGTCGGTTGTGACGGCGCGCCTTGGCGGCCGACTTGCTCTTTCCTCGGATACCGAGAGCCATGATCACTTACCTGACTTTCCGGCCTTGCGGCGCACGATCTCGCCGGCGTAGCGGACACCCTTGCCCTTGTAGGGCTCGGGCTTGCGCAGCTTGCGGATGTTGGCGGCCACCTCGCCGACGGCCTGCTTGTCGATGCCGGTCACGGTGAGCTTGTTGTTGCCCTCGACGGCGAACGAGATGCCCGCGGGCGGCTCGACCGTGATCGGGTGGGAGTAGCCCAGCGCGAACTCGACGCTGGTGCCCTTCGCCTGCACGCGGTAACCGGTACCGACGACCTCGAGGCCCTTGGAGTAGCCCTGGGTGACGCCGACGATGTTGTTCGCGATGAGGGTGCGGGTCAGGCCGTGGAGCGAACGCGAGGAGCGCTCGTCGTCCGGACGGGTGACGAGGACCTGGTTCTCCTCGACCTTGGCCTGGATGGGCTCAGCGACGACGAGCGCGAGCTCGCCCTTCGGGCCCTTGACCGCCACGGTCTGGCCGTCGATGGAGACGGTCACGCCGGCGGGGATGTCGATGGGAAGACGTCCGATTCGAGACATTGTCGATCACCACACGTAGGCGAGGACTTCCCCACCCACGCCCTTCTGCTCGGCTTCGCGGTCGGTCAGGAGGCCGGACGACGTCGAGAGGATCGCCACGCCGAGGCCACCGAGGACCTGGGGGATCTCCGTCGACTTCGCGTAGACCCGGAGGCCCGGCTTCGAGACGCGCTTGATGCCGGCGATCGAGCGCTCGCGCTCGGGGCCGTACTTCAGGTCGATCGTGAGGGTCTGCCCGACGCGGGCGTCCTCGATCTTCCACTCGTTGATGTAACCCTCGCGCTTGAGGATCTCAGCGATGTTCTTCTTCAGCTTGGAGCTGGGAAGCGAGACGGCGTCGTGGTGCGCCGAGTTCGCGTTCCGCAATCTGGTCAGCATGTCTGCGACCGGATCGGTCATCGTCATGATGCGTATCCATTCTCGCCTGGTTTCGACACCCGTTCCACGAATGCCGACCTGAGCGATCGGGGCCCCCAGGCGGTTCCCGGGGACCTGTGTGTTCGTGCGTGCGGGCCGGAGGACGTGAATCCTCCGGCCCGCACCGCCCGAAGTATCTTAGACCGTCTGGTCGGCCGAACGGAACGGGAACCCGAGCTGCTTGAGCAGCGCGCGGCCCTCGTCGTCCGTCTTCGCGGTGGTCACGACGGTGATGTCGAAGCCACGCACGCGGTCGATGCGGTCCTGGTCGATCTCGTGGAACACGGACTGCTCCGTGAGACCGAACGTGTAGTTGCCGTTCCCGTCGAACTGCTTGTCGCTCAGGCCGCGGAAGTCGCGGATGCGGGGCAGGGCGAGGGAGATCAGGCGGTCGAGGAACTCCCAGGCACGGTCACCGCGGAGGGTGACGTGCGCACCGATCGCCTGGCCCTCGCGCAGCTTGAACTGCGCGATGGACTTGCGAGCGATGTTGACCTGGGGCTTCTGACCCGTGATCGCCGTGAGGTCCTTGATGGCCCCCTCGATGATCTTCGAGTCGCGAGCGGCCTCGCCGACGCCGGTGTTCACGACGACCTTGACCAGGCCGGGGACCTGCATGACGTTCGCGTAGCCGAACTGCTCGGTGAGGGCAGCCTTGATCTCGTTCTTGTACTTCTGCTTGAGGCGCGGCTCGACCTTGGTCGCCGGCGCGGCAGTCGTGTCGGTCATCAGAGCTTCTCACCCGACTTCTTGGCGTAGCGGACCCGGACGGTCTTCTTGACGCCGTCCTTCTCCACCTCTTCGGTACGGAAACCGACGCGCGTCGGCTTCTTGGTCTTCGGGTCGACGATCGCGACGTTCGAGACGTGGATCGGAGCCTCGTGCTGCTCGATGCCACCGGTCTTCGAACCACGCTGGGTCTGGCCGACGCGGACGTGCTTCGTGACGAAGTTCACGCCCTCGACGACGACGCGCTCCGAGTCACGGAGCACCTCGATGACCTTGCCCTGCTTGCCGCGGTCGCCGCCACGCTCCTGCGTGGCGCCCGTGATGACCTCGACGAGGTCACCCTTCTTGATGTTCGCCATGGCTTACAGCACCTCCGGCGCGAGCGAGATGATCTTCATGAACTTCTTGTCACGGAGCTCGCGACCGACCGGACCGAAGATGCGCGTGCCGCGCGGGTCGCCGTCAGCCTTGAGGATCACTGCCGCGTTCTCGTCGAACTTGATGTAGGAGCCGTCCTGACGACGGGTCTCCTTCTTGGTGCGAACGATGACGGCCTTGACGACGTCACCCTTCTTCACGTTGCCGCCGGGGATGGCGTCCTTCACCGTGGCGACGATGACGTCACCGAGACCGGCGTAGCGACGACCCGAGCCACCGAGCACGCGGATGGTCAAGATCTCCTTGGCACCCGTGTTGTCGGCGACCTTCAGGCGGGATTCCTGCTGAATCACTGCTGTCTCCTATTCCGAAGCAGGCCGCGGCCTACTTGGCCTTCTCGAGGATCTCGACCAGGCGCCAGCGCTTGGAGGCGCTGAGGGGACGGGTCTCGCTGATCACGACGAGGTCGCCGACACCAGCGGTGCCGAGCTCGTCGTGGGCCTTCACCTTGGACGTGCGGCGGATGATCTTGCCGTAGAGCGCGTGCTTCACGCGGTCCTCGACCTCGACCACGATGGTCTTGTCCATCTTGTCGCTCGTCACGTAGCCACGGCGCGTCTTGCGGTAGCCGCGGGTGGAGGCGGCGGAGGTGTTCTCTTCGTTCGCCATCAGTTCTCCTCGGCGGTCTCGGCCTCGGTCGACTCGGCCGGCTTGTCAGCCTTCTTCGTCGTCTTCTTGGCCTTGGTGGCGGTCTCGACGGGCGCGGGGGTGGCACGGATGCCGAGCTCGCGCTCGCGGAGGACGGTGTAGATACGGGCGATGTCGCGCTTGACGGCACGGAGGCGGCCGTGGCTCTCCAGCTGGCCGGTGGCCGACTGGAAGCGGAGGTTGAACAGCTCCTCCTTGGCCTTCTTCAGCTCGTCAGCAAGACGCTCGTTCTCGAACGTGTCGAGCTCCGTCGGACGGAGCTCCTTGGAACCGATCGCCATTATGCGTCGCCCTCCTCGCGCTTGATGATGCGTGCCTTGAGGGGCAGCTTGTGGATTGCACGGGTCAGCGCCTCACGGGCGATGTCCTCGTTGACGCCGGAGAGCTCGAAGAGCACACGACCCGGCTTGACGTTGGCGACCCACCACTCGGGCGAGCCCTTACCGGAACCCATGCGGGTCTCAGCCGGCTTCTTGGTGAGCGGGCGGTCCGGGTAGATGTTGATCCACACCTTGCCGCCACGCTTGATGTGACGCGTCATGGCGATACGAGCGGACTCGATCTGCCGGTTCGTCACGTAGGCCGGGGTGAGGGCCTGGATACCGAAGTCGCCGAAGCTGACCTTGGTACCACCGGTCGCCTGACCCGAACGCTTCGGGTGGTGCTGCTTGCGGTGCTTGACTCGACGGGGGATAAGCATGGTTACGCCTCAACTCCTGCGCCGGCCGGCGCGTCCTGCGGGGCCTGCTGCTGACGGCCGCCACGGTCGCCGCCACGACGGTCGCCGCGCTCGCCACGGGGGCCGCCACGACGCTCCGGGCGCGACGAACGCTGGTTCGCCTGCTCGCGAGCGAGCTCCTTGTTCGTGATGTCGCCCTTGTAGATCCAGACCTTCACGCCGATGCGGCCGAACGTGGTCCGGGCCTCGTAGAAGCCGTAGTCGATGTTCGCGCGGAGCGTGTGCAGGGGCACGCGGCCCTCGCGGTAGAACTCCGAGCGCGACATCTCGGCGCCACCGAGACGACCCGACACCTGGATGCGGACACCCTTGGCGCCGGCGCGCTGCGCACCCTGCAGGCCCTTGCGCATGGCGCGACGGAACGCGACACGGGCGGAGAGCTGCTCGGCGATGCCCTGCGCGACGAGCTGGGCCTCGGTCTCGGGGTTCTTGACCTCGAGGATGTTGAGCTGGATCTGCTTCTTGGTGAGCTTCTCGAGCTCGCCGCGGACGCGCTCGGCCTCGGCACCGCGACGACCGATGACGATGCCCGGACGCGCCGTGTGGATGTCCACGCGGACACGGTCACGGGTGCGCTCGAGCTCGATGCGGGCGACGCCGGCACGGTCGAGGGTCTTCTTCAGGTACTCGCGCACCTTGATGTCCTCGGCCACGTAGTCGGCGTAGCGCTGACCGGCCTTGGTGCTGTCGGTGAACCAGTGCGAGACGTGGTCCGTCGTGATCCCGAGACGGAAGCCGTACGGGTTGACCTTCTGGCCCATTACTTGCTCGCCTTCTTGCTCGTCGCGGCGGCCTCAGCCTCTTCCGGCGTCGCGAGGACGACCGTGATGTGGCTGGTGCGCTTGTTGATGCGGAAGGCGCGGCCCTGGGCGCGCGGCTGGAACCGCTTCAGGGTCGTGCCCTCGTCGACGAAGACGCGGCTCACGTAGAGGTCGCGCTCGTCGAGGAAGCTGTTCGTCGAGTCCGCCTTCACCCGGGCGTTCGCGATCGCCGAGGCGACCAGCTTGTACACGGGCTCCGAAGCGGCCTGCGGCGCGAACTTCAGGATGGCGAGCGCCTCGTGGGCCTGCTTGCCGCGGATCAGCTCGATGACGCGACGGGCCTTCTGAGGCGTGACGCGGATGTGTCGCACGCGTGCGATCGACTCCACCATTTCGTTCCTCCTCTGCGTCCCCGCGTTAGCGGCGACGGCCCTTCTTGTCGTCCTTCACGTGACCACGGAAGGTGCGGGTCGGCGCGAACTCGCCGAGCTTGTGACCGACCATCGACTCGGTGACGAACACCGGGATGTGCTTGCGGCCGTCGTGCACGGCGATCGTGTGCCCGAGCATGTTCGGGACGATCATCGAGCGACGCGACCAGGTGCGGATCACGTTCTTGGTGTTGGCCTCGTTCTGCGTGACGACCTTGCGGAGCAGGTGCTCGTCGACGAAGGGGCCCTTCTTCAGACTGCGTGGCATCTTCTGAACTCCTACTTGCGCTTCTTGCCGGCGTTACGGCGACGGACGATGAGCTTGTCGCTCGGCTTGTTCGGCTTGCGCGTCCGGCCCTCGGCCTGACCCCACGGGCTGACCGGGTGACGACCACCGGAGGTCTTGCCCTCACCACCACCGTGCGGGTGGTCGACCGGGTTCATGGCGACACCACGCACGGTCGGGCGGACGCCCTTCCAGCGCATGCGGCCGGCCTTGCCCCAGTTGATGTTGGACTGCTCGGCGTTGCCGACCTCGCCGATGGTGGCGCGGCAGCGGGCGTCGACGTTGCGGACCTCGCCCGACGGCAGGCGCAGCTGCGCGTAGGGGCCGTCCTTGGCGACGAGACGCACGGAGGCGCCGGCGGAGCGGGCCATCTTCGCGCCGCCACCGGGCCGGAGCTCGATCGCGTGGATGACGGTACCGACCGGGATGTTGCGCAGCGGCAGGTTGTTGCCGGGCTTGATGTCAGCCCCGGGGCCCTGCTCGACGACGTCGCCCTGCTTGAGCTTGTTCGGCGCGATGATGTAGCGCTTCGTGCCGTCCACGTAGTGCAGGAGCGCGATGCGCGCGGTGCGGTTCGGGTCGTACTCGATGTGCGCGACCTTGGCGTCGACGCCGTCCTTGTCGTGACGACGGAAGTCGATCACGCGGTACTGGCGCTTGTGGCCACCACCGATGTGACGGGTCGTGATGCGGCCGGAGCTGTTGCGCCCACCGGTCTTCGGCAGCGGACGAAGCAGCGACTTCTCCGGCGTCGAACGGGTGATCTCAGCGAAGTCGGCGACCGACGAGCCGCGACGACCGGGGGTCGTCGGCTTGTAGTTACGAATAGCCATGATTAATCCCTAAAGGTCCTCAGCCGACAGCCGTGAAGATGTCGATCGAACCGGACTTGAGCGTCACGATGGCGCGCTTGGTGTCCTTGCGCTTGCCCATGCCGAAACGCGTGCGACGGGTCTTGCCCGGGCGGTTCAGCGTGTTGATGCTCGCGACCTTGACGTCGAAGATCTTCTCGATGGCGAGCTTGATCTCGGTCTTGTTCGAACGGGGGTCCACGATGAACGTGTACTTGCCCTGGTCGATCAGGCCGTAGCTCTTCTCCGAGACGACCGGCGAGATGATGATGTCGCGCGGGTCCTTGTTGAAGCCGCTCATGCGGAGACCTCCTTCGCGGACTTCGACGCGATGAAGGCGTCGAGTGCGCTCTTGCTGAAGACGAGGGCGTCGGACTTGAGCACGTCGTAGGCGTTGAGCTGGCCGTACGAGAGTGCGTGGACACCCGGCAGGTTGCGGATCGACTTGAGCGTGAGCTCGTCGTCCTGCTCGAGCACGACGAGCACGTTCTTGACGGGCGCGACCTTCTCGAGGAGCGTGCGGGCGGTCTTCGTCGACGGCACCTCGGCCGGGACGAAGGACTCCACAGCGGCGATGCGGCCACCGCGGGCGCGGTCCGAGAGCGAGCCGAGCAGTGCCGCGGCGATCATCTTCTTCGGGGTGCGCTGCGAGTAGTCGCGCGGGGTCGGTCCGTGGACGACGCCACCGCCGGTGTGCTCCGGAGCGCGGACCGAACCCTGACGGGAGCGGCCGGTGCCCTTCTGCTTGAACGGCTTGCGACCAGCACCGCGGACCTCGCCGCGGTTCTTGGTCTTGTGGGTGCCCTGACGCGCGGCGGCGAGCTGCGCGGTGACGACCTGGTGGATCAGCGGGACGTTGGTCTCGACGTCGAAGAGCGCAGCGGGCAGCTCGATGCTGCCGGCGACGGCGCCAGTCGCGTCGAGGACGTCGATCGTGGTTGCGGTCTCGGTGGCCATGATCACTTACCCTTCACGGCGGTGCGGACGAAGACGGAGCGGCCACGAGCACCGGGGACGGCGCCCTTGACGAGCAGCAGACCCTTCTCGGCGTCGACGGCGTGCACCGTGAGGTTGAGGACGGTCACGCGCTCGCCGCCCATGCGACCGGCCATGCGCATGCCCTTGAAGACACGCGACGGGGTCGACGAGGCGCCGATCGAACCGGGCTTGCGGTGGTTGCGGTGCGCACCGTGCGATGCCGAGACGCCGGCGAAGCCGTGGCGCTTCATGACACCGGCGAAGCCCTTGCCCTTGGACGTACCGACGACGTCGACCTTCTGGCCCGCCTCGAACGTGTCGACGGTGAGCTCCTGGCCGAGCGTGTACTCAGCGGAGTCGTTGGTACGGATCTCGGTGAGGGTGCGACGCGGGGTCACGCCTGCGGCCTCGAAGTGGCCGGCGGCCGGCTTGTTGACCTTGCGCGGGTCGATGGCACCGGCGGCGATCTGGATCGCCTCGTAGCCGTCGCGCTCGACGTTGCGGATCTGGGTGACCACGTTCGGGCCGACCTCGATCACGGTCACGGGGATGAACTTGTTGTTCTCATCCCACACCTGGGTCATCCCGAGCTTCTTGCCGAGGAGGCCCTTGACGGTCTTGGTGGAGTTCGCCATTGGTCAGCCCCCTTACAGCTTGATCTCGATGTTGACGTCGGCCGGGAGGTCGAGTCGCATGAGCGAGTCGACGGCCTTCGGCGTCGGGTCGACGATGTCGATGACCCGCTTGTGCGTGCGCTTCTCGAAGTGCTCGCGCGAGTCCTTGTACTTGTGGGGAGAACGGATCACGGTGACCACGTTCTTCTCGGTGGGGAGCGGCACCGGGCCGACCACGGTCGCACCGGCACGGGTCACCGTGTCGACGATCTTCCGGGCCGACGTGTCGATGACCTCGTGGTCGTACGACTTGAGCCGGATGCGGATCTTCTGTCCCGCCATGTGTCTCTCTGTCCTCTCTGCGCCGCGCACCCTCGGGCCGCCTGACGCCGCCGTGACCGTGCATTCCTGCACGGCTCGGCTGTTTTCCTGAACCAACCGGCCGCATCCACTGGGGGATGACCGCTGTTCTCCTGTCAACCGCGCGGGGCGACCGGGGCCGTCCAGCGTGGGCATGTCGCTTCCCCCACGCTCCGGGCACAGCAGTGCTCGTGGCGCTTCGCGAGGGATTCGATCGTGTTCTGCTGCCTGCGGCCCAACCCAGCCCTGCTGAACAAGGGGGTTGTGCACTGCCAGAGCAGTGATCCTGCGGGCGCGAGCGCCCTGCGGAATTCGGAACCGGACAAGTCTCGCACAGGCACAGGATCCGTGCAACCCGGGCGTGTCGCGGATCACGGGCGTGTCGGGACCGGTCCAGTCCCCCGGATTCCCGGGGATCGGACGCTCTGGAGGCACGCCCCGCCCCGACACGCGGCGTGCCCTCCCGACGTGGTCGGGAGGGCACGCTGACGACGTCCGCAGGAGGGTGCTACTCGGCGGTCACCGGCGGCACGAACCACGGCGGGAAGACGGCGACGCGGGGCGCGTGGCCGCCGTGCTCGGCGAGGATCGACTTCACCTCCTGGCGGGCGCGGTCGTTCGGCACGCCGATCACGGCGACGGAGGAGAACGGCACGCTCGGCCCGGCGAGCAGCTCGAGGCCGTGCATCTCCGGGTCGGTGAAGTCGGTGCGACGGATGAGGTTCGTCGCGGCGTCCGGGCCGACGGCGAACCGGACGTCCTCGGCCTCGGCGTCCTGGTCGGCGACGATCACCGAGGCGCCGAACGCCGCGACGGGCACGACGAGCACGATGTAGTCGGTCGCTCGCGTCCGGCGGGCCGCGTCGGACCACCGCTCCCCCTCGGCGCCGCGTCGGAGCTCGTCCCAGCGTGTGGCGTCGGGCGACAGGGAGAACGTCACGTGGGCCGCGACCGGCGAGCCGTCGGGGGCGGACGCCTCGGACCGCGCCGCACGGGTGGCCGTCGAGCTGACGTCCACGACCGGCACGGTGTCGACGGCGGCCGTGATCGCGCCCGCCGCGACGATCCCGGGCAGGTTGTCGATGTGGGTGGCGTGGTGCGCCCGCAGGGAGGCGAACACGCGCGGCTCGGGCAGGTCGGGGACGGCCGAGCGGAGCGGGCCGCCGGGGACGCGTGCGGGGGCGGGGGTGGAGCGGAGGTCGGTGGTGATGCGGGTCCGGCGGGGTGCCGGGGCTGCGGGCTCGGCGGGGGTCTCCCGCTGACGGGGCGCGCAGATGTCGCAGAGTTCGGTGGGGAAACCGTGGATGCACTCGTCGGTCACGACTGTCGAGGGTCCTTCCGTGCCGGATGTGGGGTGGGCGGCACGGTGGTCAACGGTACGTCATCCGGCGGACTCCGAGGTCACTGCCGGTAGAGCAGTGCACGCACCTCGGACTCGGCCGCGTGCAACCGCGCCGGGTCGATGGTCTCGCCGTGGTCGTACGCGTCGAGCAGGCGCGGGTCGATGTAGCTCTGCCGGCACACGGTCGGGGTGTTCCCGAGCTCCTCGCTCGCGGCCTTCACCGCGTGCGACACCGCCTTCTTCCGCTTCGCCTGGCTCGACTGCAGCCCGGTCTTCGCGAGGTCCACAGCCGCGGCGACCGTGCCGTGCAGCGTGCGGAAGTCCTTCGCGGTGAACTCGTCGCCGGCCCGCTCCTTGACGTAGGCGTTGATGTCCTCGGCCGACAGCAGCTCCCACTCAGCCCCGCGCCGTTCGCGGAACGAGAGCAGGCGGGCGTTCGGACCGCGGCGCTTCATGCCCGCGATGACGGTCGCGAGGTCGGGGTCGTGGATCGAGGACGACCACTCCTGCCCGCTCTTGCCGGGGAAGTCGAGCTCGATGTCGTCGCCCGAGACGTGGGCGTGTGCGCAGAGCAGGGTCGAGAGGCCGCGGCTGCCGTGCTCCGTGGCGTAGCGCTCGGAGCCGACGCGGAGCGACCCCTGGTCGAGCATCCGGAAGGCCGCGGCGAGCGCCCGCTGCCGGTCCGGTTCCGGACGCCTGAGGTCCTGCGTCACCATCCGTCGGGCCGTCGGCAGGGACTCGGCGAGGGCGAGTGCCCGGTCGTACTTGATCCGGTCCATCCGTTCGCGCCAGCCCGGGTGGTACATGTACTGCCGTCGTCCCGCGCCGTCGATCCCGGTCGCGAGGATGTGGCCGTTGTCGTAGGGGGAGATCCAGACCTCGGTCCACGCCGGCGGGATGACGAGGTCGTCGAAACGCTGGCGCAGCTCCGGGTCCGTCACGGTCGCGCCGTCGGGATCGCGGTACGAGAAGCCGCGGCCGGCGCGGACGCGGTGGTAGCCGCGACCGCCGGTCGCTGAGCGTCGGAGACGGGTCACTCCTCCGAGCATGCCCACCCGACCCTGTGACGGACGGGAGGCACGGATCGCGGTGATCCGTGCCTCCCGTCCGTCCCGGTGCCGGCTACGCGCGTCGGCGACGCCGCAGGACCAGCAGGACTCCGCCCGCTGCCAGCGCGAGCAGCGCGATCAGCGCCCCGAGCCCGAGTCCGGCCGCTCCCGTGAAGGCCAGGTCGCCACGCGGCTGGCCGCTGACGGCCGCCGGGTCGCTCACCCGCGTCGGGTCACCCGGTCGGAGGGTCTGTGCGGAGGACTCGGACTGCAGCGTGGGGGTCGAGACGCTCGCGGTGTTCGTGATCCGGTCCGGTGCGTCGTCCGCGACCCGCACCGTGATCTGGAACGCGACTGCCGAGTCGACCGGCAGCGCCTCGGTCAGCGTGCAGGCGACCGTCCGACCGTCCGTGCACGTCGCCGCACCGCCGTCGTCGACGCTGACCAGGGTGAGTCCCGCCGGCAGGCGGTCCGTCACGACGACGGGGCCCGGGTCCTCGGTGAGGCCGTCGTTGCGGACCGTCACCGTGTAGCCGACCGTCTTCCCGCGGACCACTGCTCCGGTGTGCGTCTTCGTCACCGACAGCGCCGAGGCCGGAGCGACGGCGATCTCGTCCGCGTCGTCGTTGTCCTCGGTCGTCGTCTCGGACGTCGTGGTGGTCACCGTCGCCGTCGGCTCGACGCCGGGGTAGGCGTCGGCCGTCACGGTCTGGTGCACCGTGATCGCAGGAGCGAGCGTTCCGGCGACGAGGGGGCCGTCGAGCGTGAAGGTCACCGTGGTGGTGCCGTCCGCGTGCTCCTCGACCGACGCGACCGCCCAGCGTGGGTCCGCCTCGGTGGAGACGTAGGTGAGTCCCTTCGGCAGTGTGTACGTCACCGTGACCGCGTCGGCGTCCGACGACCCGTCGTTCCGGACCTGGATCGTCTCGGGCAGGTCCTTCCCGATGACGGCCGTCCCGGTGTGACCGATCGTGATCGCGACGTTGGCCGTCCGACCGACCGTGATCGGGCTCTCGGCGCTGCCGTTCGTCCCCGGGGCGGACGGGGTGCCCGACGCCGTGACGCGCGCCGTGTTGACGAGCGCGTCCGACGTGTAGCCGGACGCCACCGCGGTGGTCAGCCAGAGCGCCGGGGCGTCCTGACCGGCGACGACCGTCGACGACAGGTCGCAGACGACCGCTCCCGGTGTCGTCGTCGCGTCGCACGACCACCCCGCGCCGGTCGCACTTCGGAACGTCAGACCGGCCGGCAGGTCGTCGGTGACGACGGTCGTCGGCTGCGCGTCCGATGGACCGGCGTTGTGCACCTGCAGCATCCAGACCTGGTCGGTGCCGGCCGTGACGGTCTTCACGGCCGCGGTCTCCCCGACCGCGGCGACCGGCGTCTTGGTCAGGCCGAGCGACGCGTGCGTCGTGACCTCGACGTCGGCTCCGGAGCGGTCGTCGTCGCTGTTCGGGTCACTCGTGGCGCTCGACACCGCGGCGACGTTGCGGAGCGTGCCCGCCGGGGTACCGGAGGCGATCGCCGCGGTGACGTGGAACACGGCGGTGTCTCCGGCCGCGAAGGTGTCCGTCGACCAGGTCGTGACGTCCGCGCCTCGTTCCCACGAGTCGGCGTCGGTGGTCACCTTCGTCACGGTCATGCCGGTCGGGGCGGTGTCGCTCCAGACGGCGTGCTGGGCGTCCGATGGGCCGTCGTTGTGCACGGTGACGTCGTAGGTGACCTCGGTGCCGGCGTCCGCCGTGGGGGCGCTCGTGCGCTCCTTGACGATGGAGAGGCCGGCGTGGGTGGTCACCGTGACGGTGGCGTCGTCCTGGGCCGTGGCACCCTTCGCGGTGACGGGCGCTGCCGTCACCGTGTTGACGAGGTCGCCGGCGTCAGTGGACGCGGGGACGTGCACGGTCAGCACGATGGCGTCGGGGTCGGTCGCGCCCGCGGCGATCCCGTCCGTGCTGGTGAGCGTGAGCACCCGACCCGTGTTCGACTCGAGCGTCCAGTGCTGGGCCGTCGCAGCGTCGAGCCCGACGAAGTCCACGCCGGCGGGCAGGGTGTCCTGCACGCGGACGCTCGGGGTCGTGGCGTCCCCGGCGGGGAGGTCGCTCGGTCCGTCGGGGTTCGCGACCGTGATCGTGTACGTGACGTCACGACCGGCGTCGACCGTGCGGACGTCGGCCGTCTTCTCCACCGACAGCCCCGCGGTCTGCGTGGCGTCGCTGTTCGCGAGCGCGCTCTGCGTGACGGCGTTGTCGGCCGTCACGACGGCCGTGTTGTCGAGGCGTCCGTCGAGCGACGAGGGCGTGCTGACGGTGAGGGTGAACGTCGTGCTCTTCCCCGCGGCGAGCGTGCCGTCGAGGTCGCACGTGACCCGGTCTCGTGAACCGGTCGGGGCGTCGCAGGTCCACCCACCGTCCGTCTGCGCGCCGCTGCCGGCGAGCTCCGTGCCGGACCCGAGGGCGTCGGTGACCTGCACGTGCCGCGCGTCGGCCGTGCCGGTGTCGGTCACGGTGATCGTCCAGTCCGCGGTGGAGCCGGCGACGAGCGTGCCGTCGGAGGCCTTGGCGATCGTCAGCGTGGTCGAGTCGTCGACGGTGCTCGTGGCGTCGTCGGTGTCGTTCGCCGTGTTCGGATCGGTCGTCCGCTCCGGGTCGACCGCGACCTCCGCGGTGTTGTCCACCGTCTGGTCGCGGGTGACGTCGGCGTGCACGGTGGCGACGACGGTGATGACGGGTGCGCCGGTCCCGCTCGCCAGACCGTCGCGGGTGCAGGTGACGGTGTTGCCCGCCACGGTGCAGTCCCAACCGTCACCGGAGGCGTCGACCGCGGTCACGGTGTCCGGCAGGGTGTCCGACACCGTCACGGTGCCGCGCGCGTCGGACGTGCTCTGCTCGGACGGGTCCCGGAGGTTCCGCACGTCGAGCGTCCAGCTCACCGTGCCGCCCGCACGGACCGAGGCGGGTCCGGTCTTCGTCAGCGCGAGGTCGGCGATCGCGACCGGCGTGACGGTGGCGGAGTCGCGGTCGTTCGTCGCGTCCGGGTCGAATGTCTGGCCGGTGCCCTGGGCGATGGTCGCGGTGTTCGTGATGGGGTCGAGCGCGGCATCGGCGGGCAGCGTCAGGGCGACGTCGAGTTCCGGGAAGGACGAACCCGCGGCGACGGTGGCGCCGTTGACGCACGACCAGCCGCCGTCGACGGGCGTGCAGGTCCAGCCGGAGCCCGAGAAGGCGAGGGCGGCGCCGTCCGGTAGGGCGGGCGTCCGGTCCACGACGGTCGTGCCGTGCGCGGCGTCGTCACCGGTGTTCGCGATCTGGATCGTCCAGGCCTTCGCCGTGGTGGCGCCCGCGACGACCTGCCGCTTCGTCGCGGTCTTCGTCACCGCCAGGTCGGCTGCGGCGATGCGGGCCACGGCGGAAGCGTCGTCGCCACCGCCCGGGTAGGTGACGAACGAGCCCTTCGCGGAGCCCGTGCCGCCCGAGGCGCTCGTGGCGGTCGCGGTGACGTGGTTCGTGTGCGCGACGGAGGTACCCGCTCCCGGGTCCCTGGTGGCGTCCGTACCCGGTACCGCTCGGTAGCGGAGCACGAGCGTGCTGTTCGCGCCCAGCGTCCCGAGGTCCGACCACGTGAGCGTCGACCCGCTCACGCTCGGGTCGGCGACGGCTGCCGCTGCGCCGCCGTCGCGTGCGACGGTGGCGCTGCCGCGCTGGTACCGCCAGTTGTCCGGGAGCACGTCCTTCGCGGACACCGACGCCGCGGCGCTGCCGGTGTTCGTGAACGTCACCGAGAAGTCCGAGGGCACGCCGACGTAGCTCAGCCCGCCGACGGTGTCGTTCGACTTCGTCACGGCGACCGACGGGAACGCCGGGGTCACCTTCGCGGTCGCGCTCGCCTCCTGGTAGCTCGCACCGCCGGACGACAGCGACCGGTAGGTGCCGGTCGAGGCGGTGTTGACGAGAGCAGCACCCGTGAGCGTCACGTCGTCGGCGAGCGTCGCGGTGTACGTGTGCGTCACGGTGGCACCGGCGCCGATGACGGCGGACGGCCAGGTGATGCGGCCGCCCGGGCAGCTGGCATCGGTGTCGCGCTGCGCACGGTCGGCTTCGAGCGACGAGTCGTCCACCACGATGCCGGCCGGGACGCAGTCGGTCACGGCCGTGCCGTACGCCGGTGAACCGGTGTCGGTGGTGGTCACCGTGTAGGTGATCGTCTGGCCGGGCTCGGCCTTGACGTCGGTGCCCGTCTGCGACCCGACCTTCGCGGTCTTGGCGATCGCGAGCGAGGGTGCGACGACCGTCGCGTTCGCGGGGTTCGACGTGGTCGACGCGTCGGTCGGCGCGGCGCCCTTCGACGACCGGTCCCACGCGAACGTCGCCTGGTTGGACGAGGTTGCGCCGGCGCGCTGGTCGGCGCCGACCGTGACCGGGATCTCGGTCGTGACGGTCACGGCGTGGTCGAGGCCGGTGGTGATGTCGGAGACGCTCACGGTCACCGTGTTGCCGGAGACCCGGACCGAGGCGGTGACACCGCTGCCGGAGACCGACACCGACGGCGGCCCGCTGGGGCTCAGGCCGGCGGGGACCACGTCGGTCACCTGCGCGTCGAACAGCGCGACGTTCGCGGGGATCGTCGTCGTCAGGGTGTACGTCGCGGCGTCGCCCGGACGGACGGCTGCGGCGTCGGTGCGCGACGGGTCGGTCGTCGTGGTCCCGGTCGATGCACCCGTCGTGGCGTCCCAGGTCGGCGTGGTGAGCGTCTTGACGATCGACGGGCCGGACACCGTGACGTCGTCCGTGGCCTGGGCGACCTGGACGTAGGAGCGGTTCGCCGTCGCGTAGTCGGTGGTCAACGACGACCCGAGGACGCGCGCGGTGTTGCGGTAGGTCTGCCCGGCGGGGGCGTCCTGCTTGACGGTGGCGACGACGGTGATGGTCTTCGATGCACCCGCCGCGAGGGTGCCGACGTCCCACGCGTGGACCGTGGTACCCGACGGGCAGGAGCCGAACGCCGCCTGCTGCGCGTCCGTCAGCGTGGTCTCGGCGGAGGAACTCGACGTGAGGGTGAGCGCGTCCGGGAAGCAGTCCGCGACGATCGTCGAGCGCGACTCCGCCGAACCGGCGGTGTTCTTCGCGGTGAGCGTCCAGGTCACGGTGTCGCCGCCCGCGACCGTGCGCCCGCCGAGGTCGTCGGTCTTCGTGACCCCGAGCTGCGGCGCCTGCACGGCGATGGTCTTCGTCGCGCTGGCGGAGTACTTCGTGCCGCCGCGGGGCGTCGAGGTGAAGGTCGCGGTGTTGGCGAGCGAGGCCGTGGAGAAGCCGCTACCGGCACCGGTCGGGAAGTTCCCGACACCCGCGCTGGCGCGCAGTCCGGTCACGGTCACCGTGAACGTCGCCGCCGCGCCGGTCGTGTTGTCGAAGGTGCTCGGGAAGACCACGTCACCCGCGCGTGAGCTGGTGCCGGTCAGCGTGTACGTCTGCCCGTTCCACGTCCCCGTGACGTCCGTGCCCTGCGCGGACGCCGGGACGGTGATCGTGGTGGTGCCGTCCGGGAAGGTCAGGGTCCAGCTCGAGTCCGACGTGATCGCCACACCGGACGGCAGCGGGTCGACGAGCGTGGCGCTCGCGACGCTGCTCTTCGACGGCACGGTGGCCGAGTAGGTGTACTGCAGCGCCTGACCCGGGGCCGCGGTGTCGCCGGAGAGGTTGGTCGAGGAGCCGCTCGTCGCCGCGCCGGTCTTCGTGACCGCGACGCCGGGGATGGCGATGCTCCGCTGCTTGTCGGCCTGCGGCGCGGTGCCCTGGCCGGTTCCGGCGGTGGACGAGGAAGTGGAGTTCGCCCCGCGCTTCGGGATCCACGTGGTGCTGGCGCCGGAGTCGGTCGCGGTGGTGAACGACACGACGGAGGCGTTGTTGACGAACGCGGTACCGACGTAGCCGGGCGTCGGCACGGTGAAGTCGTAGGTGAGGGTCTTGGTGGCGCTCGCGGCGATCGAGGGGATCGTCCAGACGAGGTAGGCGTTGTTCGCGTACTTCGTGGCGGCGCCGGTCGGCGCAGCCCCGCAGGACCCCGCGTCCGAGATGGTCGTGATCATGGCGCAGGTCACGTTCGTGGGGAGCGCATCCCACACGACGACGTTCGCGATGTCGTTCGACGTCCCCGACGCCGGGGTGTTGCCCACCGTGAGTCGGTAGCCGAGCTTCTGGCCCTCGACCGTGTTCGCCGGGTTCGAGACCGTGGAGCCGTCGGCGAGGACGATGTCCTTCGCCAGGGTCGCCGTCGGGGTGCCCGCGACCGTGTACCCGACCTGAGAACGGAGGCTCGTGACCGACCCGGCGGTGTTCTGCTGCGCGAACTTCATGAGGTTCGCGACGATGTCCGGCTTCGTGGCCGAAGATCCCTGCGCCCCGATCTTCGCTGCGACGTAGAGGACGAGGCTGACTGCCTGGCCGTCGCCGTCGACGTAGGTGCCGGTCGCGCCGCCGACCTTGTGCCCGACGGCGAAGGAGCCCGTGGTCGACGACGACGACGTCAGCGCCACGTCGGACTGCGGCACGGTGCTCTCGGTGCCGTAGGTCCAGTCGGTGCCCTCGGCCCAGCTCGACCCCGCCGCGGACGTCCCGACGGGGAGCATGTCGGTGACGGTCGCGTTGCGGCTCTGGACGCCCGCCGGGAAGTCCACCCGCAGGCGGAAGCAGACGACGTCACCGAGCTGGAACGCCTCGGACGGGGTCGTCGTGGTGTAGCCGGTCCGGGTCGACGCCGTGCAGTCGGACGCCTTCGTCACGCCGTTGCTCTGGCTGCGGGGCAGGACGGCCTTCGCGATCGCCGGGCTGTTCGACACGATCGACGCCTGGGAGTCGTCAGCCACCGCAGTGGTCCCGGTGTCGCCGTGCACTCCGGTCGAGGTGCCCTGCATCTGCACCGTGTTGGTGAAGCGGTCGCCCGCGGCCGTCGGACCGCCGGACCCGGTGACCGAGTAGGCGGTCCGCATGAGCGCCTTGTAGGACACCGTCAGTGAGCCGTCGGTCTGCTGGTCCGCGATGTGGAACGCCATCGTGAACGTGCCGGCGGACGCGTCGTAGGCGACCGAGTCGACGGTCGCGTTCGTCATCGGCTGGTCCAACGACGAGACCTGGTTCGGGTCGCAGTCGGCGGGGAACGTCCCCGTGGTCTTCGTGCCTGCCGGGAACGCGGGGCAGAGGCCGTCCGGGATCGTGTCGGTGAGGGTGATCCCCTGCGAGGACTCGTACTCGCTCGTGCGGACGAGGAGCGAGTACGTCGCCTGCTTGCCCGCCGCGAAGACGTTGCCGCTGGTGCCGGTGTCGACCGACTTCGCCACCGCGAGGTCCATCGCCTCGACGGTCATCGAGTCCGACGCGCTCTGCGCCGCGGTGGCCGTGCCACCGACCGTGCCCGTGTAGGTGCCGGCCGCGGTGACGAGGTTCTGCTCCGACTGACCGTTCGACGTCGTGCTGGCGCCGTTCTGCCGCGTCGACGCACCCGTGTTGTTGTCGAGGTTCGCGGTGCTCGCCAGCGCGGCCGAGGTCCGCGCGGGCGCGGTCGCGCTGCCGGACCGGAACGTCATCGTGTTCGAGCGCAGCGGCACCGCGGCGAGGTACTGGATCGTGACGGGCGTGTTGGTCAGCTGGGCGATGTTCCAGACGACCTTGGTGAACACGGCGGCCCCCTGGCCGGGGACGTTGTCCACGGTGCTGACGCTGACCGGGGTCGCGCAGTTCGCCGTGGTGAGCGTGCCGGTGGCGTTCGTGGACGTGGCCGCCGTCAGGTCCGGGGCACCCGGGTACTCCGGGCCGGTCGTGGTGTTGTCGACGCCGCCGCACTGCAGGAACTCGAGTCCGGCCGGCAGGTAGTCGGTGACGGTCACGTTGTTGCTCGGTGCCGTCGCGGTGTTCTGCACGGTGAGCGTGTAGACGGTCGGGTGCGCGTGGACACCACGGACCAGCTCGTGCTCGGGGCTCGCCTCGGCCTTCGACACCGTGATCGCGGAGACGGCCGTCGCGTTCGACGTCGCCGTGGCGGAGTTCGTGGTGTTGGTCGCCGGCTTCCCCGTGCCGTCGAACGTCGGGACCATGCGCGCGTCACCGCTCCCGGCCACCTGTGCCGTGCCCGTGAAGGACGTCCCGACCGGGAACGTCGTGGTCGACGGCATGACCCGGAACGCGATCGACTTCTGGTCACCCGCGACCAGGTCCGACACGTTCGAGAACACGAGCAGCGTCCCGGCGTTGTTCGCGAGCGACGACTGCACGGGATCGGGCAACGTCTGGCCGTCCGCGGTCGCGGAGCCGGCGACGTAGGAGACCCCCGGAGGCAGCGTGTACGAGTACCCGAGGTTGTACAGGGCCGTCCCACTCGACGTCGACGTGCTGTTCTTCGCCGTGAGCGTCACGGTCGCGGGAGCGCCGCTGAGGACCGACGTCGGAGCCTTCGCCGACACACTGATCACGGAGTCCGCGGCAGCGGGTTGCGCGATCGCGACGACGGCGAGCAGCCCGGCGAGGAGGGCCGTCACGACGAGCATCGCGAGCGCGCGGGGACGGACGGAGAGCAGGGTGGGGCGCATCGAGGGTGCCTTCGGGTCGGCGTCCAGCAACACGAAAGCAGCGCGCGACGACGACGGGCAGGCAGGGTCCTGCGCCGGAGAAGGCGGGTGTTCGGGTCACCACACGGGGCCGGTTCGGCCTCGCGACTCGACGGTATCGAGTTGCGGCAAACCGCAACAACACCCCGAGTGGGGTACACGTCGTCCCACCTTGTGGGGACACGTTCCGGATCGGCCACACGACGGACGGGAGGCACCGCTCACGTGGTGAGCCGTGCCTCCCGTCCGGTGGGTGGTCGCCCGGGGCACGGCGGCTGCACCGTGGCGGAACGACGACAGCGGGGCCGGACCCGAAGGCCCGACCCCGCTGCAACAGGTGACCGGAGTTACTTGTTGATCTTCTCGACCGTACCGGCGCCGACCGTACGACCACCCTCACGGATGGCGAAGCGGAGGCCCTCCTCCATGGCGATCGGCTGGATCAGCTCGACCGACATGTGCACGGTGTCACCGGGCATGACCATCTCGGTGCCCTCGTCCAGGGTGATGACACCCGTGACGTCGGTGGTGCGGAAGTAGAACTGCGGGCGGTAGTTCGCGTAGAACGGGTTGTGACGCCCACCCTCGTCCTTGGTCAGGATGTACGCGTTCGCCTCGAAGTTCGTGTGCGGCGTGACCGTACCCGGCTTGACGACGACCTGGCCGCGCTCCACGTCCTCACGCTTGAGGCCACGGAGGAGCAGACCCGCGTTGTCGCCGGCCTCAGCCGAGTCGAGCAGCTTGCGGAACATCTCGATGCCGGTGACGGTGGTCTTCTGCGTCGGGCGGATGCCGACGATCTCGACCTCTTCGTTGACGTTCAGCGTGCCACGCTCGACACGGCCGGTGATGACGGTGCCACGACCGGTGATCGTGAAGACGTCCTCGATCGGCATGAGGAACGGCTGGTCGGTGGCGCGCACCGGGTCCGGGACGTTCTCGTCGACGGCGGCCATGAGGTCCTGGACGGACTTGACCCACTTCTCTTCGCCGTTGAGGGCGCCGACAGCGGAGACCTGCACGACGGGGGCGTCCTCGTCGAACTCCTGCGAGCCGAGGAGCTCGCGGACCTCGAGCTCGACGAGCTCCAGGATCTCCTCGTCGTCCACCATGTCGGACTTGTTCAGCGCGACCACGATGTAGGGGACGCCGACCTGGCGGGCGAGCAGGACGTGCTCACGCGTCTGGGGCATCGGGCCGTCGGTGGCGGCGACCACGAGGATCGCGCCGTCCATCTGCGCCGCACCCGTGATCATGTTCTTCACGTAGTCGGCGTGACCCGGGGCGTCGACGTGCGCGTAGTGGCGCTTCTCGGTCTGGTACTCGACGTGCGAGATGTTGATCGTGATGCCGCGCTGGCGCTCCTCGGGAGCGTTGTCGATCTGCGCGAAGTCGCGAGCCTCGTTGAGGTCCGGGTACTGGTCGTGCAGAACCTTGGTGATCGCCGCCGTGAGCGTGGTCTTGCCGTGGTCGACGTGACCGATGGTTCCGATGTTGACGTGCGGCTTGGTGCGCTCGAACTTGGCCTTGGCCACTGTGGGTCCTCCTCAGGACTCGGAAAGCATGCCCCCGGTCGGTCACGACCGTTGGCCTGCAGGGTGTGTGTCTTTACTGTACTTGGTGACGAGGGGCCCGTCGCCGGGCGCCCTCGCCTGTGGAGCAGCGCTGGAGCGCTACTCCCCCTTGCTCTTCGCGACGATCTCCTCGGAGACCTTGGCCGGGACCTGTGCGTAGGTCTCGAAGGTCATCGAGTAGACGGCGCGACCAGAGGTCTTCGACCGGAGGTCGCCGACGTAGCCGAACATCTCGGACAGCGGCACGCTCGCGCGGACCACCTTGACGCCCGAAGCGTCCTCCATCGAGGCGATCTGGCCACGACGGGAGTTGAGGTCACCGATCACGTCGCCCATGTACTCCTCGGGCGTGCGGACCTCGACGGCCATGATCGGCTCGAGGATGACCGGGCCGGCCTTGCGGGCGGCTTCCTTGTAGGCCATCGAACCGGCGATCTTGAACGCCATCTCGGACGAGTCGACGTCGTGCGACTGGCCATCCTTGAGGATGGCCTTCACGCCCACCGTCGGGTAGCCCGCGAGGATGCCGACCTGCATGGCGTCCTGGATACCGGCGTCGACCGACGGGATGTACTCGCGCGGGACGCGGCCACCGGTGACGGCGTTCTCGAACTCGTAGACCTTCTCGGCCGTGACCTCCATGGGCTCGAGCGCGATCTGCACCTTCGCGAACTGACCGGAACCACCGGTCTGCTTCTTGTGGGTGTAGTCGTAGCGCTCGACCGGCTTGGTCAGGGTCTCGCGGTAGGCCACCTGCGGCTTGCCGACCGACGCCTCGACCTTGAACTCACGCTTCATGCGGTCGACCAGGATGTCGAGGTGGAGCTCGCCCATGCCCTTGATCGTGGTCTGACCGGTCTCGGCGTTGAGCTCGACGCGGAACGTCGGGTCCTCTTCCGCGAGCTTCTGGATGGCCGTGGAGAGCTTCTCCTGGTCGGCCTTCGTGTTCGGCTCGATGGCGACCTCGATCACCGGCTCCGGGAACGTCATCGACTCGAGGACGACCTGGTCGTTCGGGTCGCAGAGCGTGTCACCGGTGGTGGTGTCCTTGAGGCCGATCACCGCGTAGATGTGGCCCGCGGTCACGTTGTCGACCGGGTTCTCCTTGTTGGAGTGCATCTGGAAGATCTTCCCGATGCGCTCCTTCTTGCCCTTGGTCGAGTTGATGACCTGGGCACCCGACTCGATCGAGCCCGAGTAGACGCGGACGTAGGTCAGGCGACCGAAGAAGGGGTGCACCGCGACCTTGAACGCCAGGGCCGAGAACGGCTCGGAGGCGTCGGGCTTGCGGATGATCTCCTTCTCCTCGTCCTTGACGTCGTGGCCGATCATCGGCGGGACGTCGAGCGGCGACGGGAGGTACGAGATGACGGCGTCGAGCATCGGCTGGACACCGCGGTTCTTGAACGCCGAGCCGCAGAGGACCGGGTAGACCTCGGAGGCGATCGTCAGCTTGCGGATGCCCGCGCGGATCTCGTCCTTCGTGAGCTCCTGGCCGTCGAAGAACTTCTCGAGGAGGGCGTCGTCGGACTCGGCGACGCGCTCGATGAGCTTGGCGCGGTACTCCTCGGCACGGGCCTGGAGGTCCGCGGGGATCTCCTGGACCTCGTACTGGGCGCCCATGGTGACATCACCCTTGGCGTCGCCCGGCCAGACCTTGGCGTGCATCTCGATGAGGTCGACGACACCGACGAAGTCGTTCTCGGCACCGATCGGGAGCTGGAGCACGAGGGGCTCCGCACCGAGGCGGTTGACGATCGTGTCGACGGTGAAGTAGAAGTCGGCGCCGAGCTTGTCCATCTTGTTGACGAAGCAGATGCGCGGGACGTCGTACTTGTCCGCCTGACGCCACACGGTCTCGGACTGGGGCTCCACGCCCTCCTTGCCGTCGAAGACGGCGACCGCACCGTCGAGGACGCGGAGCGAGCGCTCCACCTCGACCGTGAAGTCCACGTGACCCGGGGTGTCGATGATGTTGATCTGGTTGTTGTCCCAGAAGCAGGTCGTCGCGGCCGACGTGATCGTGATGCCGCGCTCCTGCTCCTGCGCCATCCAGTCCATCGTCGCAGCGCCGTCGTGGACCTCACCGATCTTGTGCGTGATGCCCGTGTAGAACAGGATGCGCTCGGTCGTCGTGGTCTTGCCGGCATCGATGTGCGCCATGATGCCGATGTTGCGGACCTTGTTCAGGTCGGTGAGCACGTCCTGTGCCACAGGGTTCCTCCGGAAGAGTTGTAGGAGAGATGGGCGTCCGTCACGGGGCGCCGGGGTTTGTGGCCGCCGGCGCCCCGGGACGGTGCCGGGACTACCAGCGGTAGTGGGCGAAGGCCTTGTTCGACTCGGCCATCTTGTGCGTGTCCTCACGGCGCTTGACCGCGGCACCGAGACCGTTCGACGCGTCGAGGATCTCGTTCATGAGACGCTCGGTCATCGTCTTCTCGCGGCGGGCCTTGGCGTACGAGGTCAGCCAGCGGAGCGCGAGGGTGTTCGCGCGGTGCGGCTTGACCTCGACCGGGACCTGGTAGGTCGAGCCACCGACGCGGCGGCTACGGACCTCGAGGGTCGGACGGACGTTGTCGAGCGCCTTCTTGAGCGTCGCGACGGCGTCCTGCTGGTTCTTGGCGGAGACGCCCTCGAGTGCACCGTAGACGATGCGCTCGGCGAGGCCCTTCTTGCCGTCCAGCAGGATCTTGTTCACGAGCTGCGAGACGATCGGCGCGCCGTAGACCGGGTCTGCGACGACGGGACGCTTGGGAGCGGGACCCTTACGAGGCATTGACTCAACCCTTCTTCGCGCCGTAGCGGCTACGCGCCTGCTTACGGTTCTTCACGGCCTGCGTGTCGAGCGCACCGCGGATGATCTTGTAGCGGACACCGGGCAGGTCCTTCACACGACCGCCGCGGACGAGCACCATCGAGTGCTCCTGGAGGTTGTGGCCCTCACCGGGGATGTAGGCCGTGACCTCGGTGCCGTTCGAGAGCTTGACACGAGCGACCTTGCGCAGTGCCGAGTTCGGCTTCTTGGGGGTGGTGGTGTAGACGCGGGTGCAGACACCACGCTGCTGGGGGTTCGCCTTCAGGGCGGGCGCCTTGGTCTTGGTGACCTTCGGCGTACGACCCTTGCGAACCAGCTGCTGGATGGTAGGCAACTGTTCTCCTGGTTCTTCGCTCGTGCTCTCCGGCCGGCGCGGACCGCCGGCTTCCTCGTCCCACACCGAGGACCGCCTGTCGGCGGAGGGATCAGTGGGGGACGGATCGGTCCGGTTGCGGCCGTCGGCCGACCGGACTTTTCGGGCGCGCCCGAGGGCGCACACCCGGTAGAGCCTACCCGCGCCACCACGCGAAATCAATCCGGGCGCGTCGCCCTGGAGGCCCGTGGGCACCGCCCACGGCGAACACCCGTCCGGCGCGTGGTCGCGGGGGCGGCGGGGCCGCGGGCGGACCCGCGGGCGGGCCCGCGTCGTGCGAGGCTCCGCGCAGCGTGCGAGGGCATGCGCCTCGCACGCTGCGCGGATCCTCGCACCGCCGGTCGCGTGGCCCACCGTCGGGGTCGCGGGGCGACGTCGGGTCGCGGGGCGGGCCTCCAGGCCGGTGCGCCGCGCCGTCAGGAACCGGACTCGGAGGAGACCGGAGCGACCGCGGAACGGAACGTGGCGCCGTCGGCGCCGATGCCCGTGATGTACCCGCTCGCGTTGACGTTCATCGGCCCGGCCGTGGCGGTGCCCACGCCGCCCGGCCCGGAGATGTCCGCCGAGAACGTCGCCCGGCCGTAGGTGGTGGTGGTGACCAGCCAGCCCTCGGAGGACCACGCACCGACCGACACCACCGGGCGCGTGCCGAGCGTCCAGCGCTCGTTCGTGTACGTGTACGACGGGTCCTCGCCGTAGGCGTAGAAGCTGCAACCCGACGGAGCCGGGTCGTGCGACGCGATGCAGCCGTCGACCCACGCGTCGACCGCCTTCGTCGCGGCGCGCTCGCCCGCCGATGTGAGGGAGGCCGTGAGCGCGACCGGACTCGACGCCGTGCCGCCGAAGCCGCTGACCAAGGCGGACGCCGAGTCGGACCGGACCCATTCCCCGCCGCGGACGGCGACGTCGTAAGTGCCCGGCAGGGCGCTGAGGGACGCCGTGCCGCCCTTCGACGTCGTGACCGACTTCCCCGCGACCCGGAGCGGTGTGCGGGACGGACCGCGGACCGACACGTCGACGGTGCCGAGGCGCGGGGGTTGCAGCTGCCAGACCGGGAACACCCCCCAGTCGGTGCCGGTGCGGGTCAGGTCGAAGACCGCGGAGACGTCCTGGCCGCCCTGTCGCAGGTAGGCGGTGACGGATGCGCTGTCGCCGCTCGTTCGGACCGCTGCGACGCGGTACCCGGTGACCGTGCGCTTCGCCTTCGCGTACGCGGCGTCGGTGAGCAGGACGTCGCTCGCGTCGTGCTCGATGCCGGCCGCGGCGAGGGCGGCCGACGCCCTGCCCGCCGCGAGGTCGTCGAGGAAGGCCCGCACCGGGCGGTCCGCTGCGTGCGTGCTCATCCCGTTCGCGTGGCCGATGCCGCCGCCGACCACGAGCAGCACGAGTGCCGCGACCCCGGCGACGATCGCCACGAGGGGACCGCGGCGCATGCGCTTCCGGGGCGGGCGCGCGGTGGCCGCGGTCGTGCCACGGATAACGTCGACGGGCGGGACGGCTCCCCAGCCGCCGCCGTGGTCCTGGTCGGTCATGGTGCCCCCGGTCGCCGTGCGTCGTACGCGGCGATCCTACCGCCGACCACCGTCGTTCCCGGGGGCGGGCGACCCCGGGCCCGGCCGGTCCGTCGGGTGGCGGTCGTCGATCGTGTGGGCGTGACCCGTCGTGCCGGCGGGCTCGGTCGAGCGGGTTTGAGCCGGCGCGCCCGCTGGGTCGGTCGTGCGTGCCTGGTGGCGGATCATCGCGATCCCGCCGACGACGCAGACCAGCGCCACCACGACCGTGCCCACCACGAAGGGGCCGAGCGCGGAGCCGGCCGGGAACACGAGCAGCTCGGTGACGTCGCCACGGAGGAGGGCGTAGCCGACCGCGCCGACGCCGAGCATCACCAGGTACGAGGTCGCCGCGGCGACGAGGCCGGTGACGCCGGGGTTGCCCTCCCGGGCGCCGGTCGCGGTGGCGAGGAACACCACGATCGCGGCGGAGACGACCATCGCCGGGCCGAGGTACGGGGTGGCGTCCGGTTGGGTGATCGGCTCGACGTCCGCGAGGAGCGCCTCGAAGCCGGACACCGCGATGACGAGCGCGATGAAGAGGACGGACGTCATCGTCGCCACGAGCCATCGGGACATGGGGTGATCGTATCGCCGGGCCGGGGTGCACGGACGGTCGTCGTGGCGTTCGGGCGGCCGGCGGCGCAGTGGTCGGCGTCAGGCGCGCTCGGGTCCGGCGTGCTGTGACGCGTGTTCCGGCCGGGGTGCGCCTGCTACTGCTCCTGCTGGGTGAGGTGCTGCTGCTGTTCCTGCCGGCCGTGCTGCTGCTGTTGTTCTTGCTGGGCGTGCTGCTGCTGTTCCTGCTGGGCGTGCTCCTGCTGCGCCGCCGCCACCAGCGCGAGGGCGATCGTCGCGGTGATCACGGGCACGGTCTCGGTCATGGGAGCCGGCGCGACCGGGATCTGCTCGGCGTCGGCGCTGGTGGCGCTCTCGGGCGCTGCGTCGTGGTCGCGGAGCGCCGGACCGACGACCGGCAGCACCGCCGTCGTGGTCGGAGGTTCGACGAGGACCTGCGGGGCCGTGGCGTCGACCGGCTCGCCACGCTTCGCCGCGCGACGGGCGCACAGCATCTTCGTGAGCACCACGACGGCGACGATCGCCCAGATGCCGTTCACGATGAGCGACGGGATGGCGTGGTGCGCCCCGACGTTGACGGCGATCGCGAGACCGCCGACGAGGTTCAGCAGCTGGTACGTGGGCCCGTTCTGCAGCTTGCCGGTCGAGAACAGGATGTAACCGGCCAAGACGGTTACCGCTCCGAACCAGCCGAGGAACTCCACGATTCCGTACAACACGCGCGACTCCGGGCACGACGAGGAACAGCCCACGAGCGGGGCCGTCCGAGAGGGGGATGAGCGACCGCGAACGCGGCGTCGGGAGCATCGTACGCAGACGAGGACCCCCGGCGGAAGAGGGTGTGGCGTGGCGCGTCACACCCCAGTCCGTGGGGGTCCTCGGGAGGGGCGGGTCAGCCGTTCTTGGCGGCGGTGGCGCCCGCCGTCGCGCCCGAGTCGGCGCTGCGGTCGAGCACGTAGATCGAGCCGCCGAACGTCCAGGTCGCGGTCGTCGCTGCCGATCCGTCGTCGCCCGTCTGTTGCGCCGAGGTGATCGAGGTGATCAGGAACAGGCGCTTGCCGGTCTGGACGCCCTGGACGAACCGCAGGGCCTGGTCGAACGTCCCGTCGACCGCCACCGTGACGGGGATGACGGAGAAGTTCTGACCGGTGATCGCGGCGTTGGTGACGATCGACGGAGCAGTCGGCTCGGCCGGAGTCGCCGACGGTGCCGGGGTGGCGGTCGCTGCCGCACCGGGCGCGGGCGTGGCGGCGGACGACGCGGAACCCGCGGCCGTGGCGGCGGGCTGGTACGCCGTGGCGTCACTCGCCGTGAAGGCGGACACCTGCATCCCAGTGTCCGCGGCGATGCCGTCGAGCTCGTCGATGAACGACGAGACGGACGCCGACTCCGGCACGGAGCGGGTCAGGGAGGACAACTCGTCGCGCATCGCGGGCAGCTTCGCGGCCTGGGCCTTCAGACGGGCGAGCTCCACGCGGCTCGTGGCGTTCGTCTGCTCCACCGTCGCGGTCTGCTCCCGGGCGTTGGCCGCGAGCGCGAGCTGCGGCTGCACCGCGAGGAAGAAGCCCCCGACGGCGACGATCGCCATCGCGGCGAACGCCAGCAACAGGCTGAGCCGGTTCTTCGTCATGGGTCAGCCCTTCTTCGCGGCGTAGCGGTCGTCGAACGCCTTCTCGTCGAGGTGGATCGTCATGTTGACCGAGTAGCCCGAGCCGTCCTCGGCGCGTGCCACCGAATTCGCGTTCGCGTCGACGAAGCCGGTCACCCCGCTCACTCCCGACAGCCACTGCGGAACCGAGGGGAGCGTCGCGCTCTTCGCGTCGAAGGTCAGCGTCGCGATGCGCTGACCCTGCAACGGGTCGTCCGACTGCGCGTACGCCTCGGTCACCGACGCGGAGTCGATCGTCACGCCGGTGATGCTCACGCCCTGTGGCAGTTTCGACTGCACGGAACGCAACGTGCTCGCCCAGTCCACCTCGGTCGACCCACCGACCTGCTGCGCCGCCTCGAGGAGGGTCGTCGCGGACTCCGTCGACCGGACGTCCCGGTACTGCCCCTGCTGCTGGGCGAGGCTCGTCGTCTCGTCCTGCGCCGAGCGGAGGTCCTGCTCAGCGGCGCTGCGGTCCATCACCGCCCAGCCGGCGACGATGCCGACGCCGCACGCGACGACGACGACACCGGCCCACACGCGGCGGACGACGGCGCGCTGGCGACGGGCGACGTGCACCTCGGACGGGAGCAGGTCGACGCGCGGCACGCCCCCGATGGCGAGTGCAGCGCGCGCGTTCCCGGAGGGTCGCGGTGCGCTCGGGGTCTTCCCGGGGGCGGGGGAACGTCGCCCCTGGGACGGCTTCCGGCCGCGGGCGGCCGTCGGCTCGAGTGTCTCGGTCATGCTGCTCGACCTCCGACGGCGAGGCTCCAGGCGACCGCGATGGACGCGGACCGCTCCCTGAGGACGTCCCGCGAGACCCCGCGGGCTGAGCGCGCGGAGACGAACGGGTCACCGATCGCGACGGGGAGTCCCGCGACGTCGCCGAGGCCCTCCCGGAACCCGGGCAGGGCTGCTCCCCCGCCGACCAGGACGATGCCCCGCACGGCGTCGTCCGGTCGGGTGTTCGCGTAGTAGTTGACGGTGTTCCGGATGCTCGTCATCAGCTCACCGACGGTCGCGCGCGTCACCGCGACCGCGCGGACGTCGTCCGGCGTCTGCGTGCGACCGACGAGACCGAAGTGCCGCTTGACGGCCTCGGCCTCCGGGAGCGGCACCTCGAGACGCGCGGCGATCTGCTTGGTCACGTCGTCGCCGCCGGTCGGGATGATGCGCACGAACCGCGGGACACCGTCGTGGGCGATCACGACCGAGGTCGTGTTGCCGCCGCAGTCGACGATCGCCACGGTCCCCGCTCCGGGCACGCGCGGGGCGAGCACACGGGTGAGCGCGAAGGGGATGAGGTCGACGCCGACCGGGTTGAGGCCGGCGAGCTCCGCGGCGCGCACGTTGGCGAGGACCGCGTCCTTGATCGCTGCGACGAGCAGGCCGTGCACCACCGGCCCACCCTCGCCGATGCCCTCCGAGGTCGGGTAGAAGTCGAGGATGGCGTCACCGACCGGCACGGGCAGCATGTCCTGCACCTGGAACGGCAGGGACTCCCGGATCTGCGCGAGCGGCGCACGGGGCACGGTCAGGTCTCGGGACAGGACCCGCTGGTTTCCCATGCCCAGGACCACGTCCTTGCTGCGGAACCGCCCGAGCGACCACAGACTGCGGAGTGCTCCTGCGACAGTGTTGGCCTCGAGCACCTCACCGTGCTTGGTGGCGTCCAGGGGCACGGGGACCTCGGCGACGCGCACGATGACCGGCTGCGGCTTGTCCGCGTCGGCGACCTCGACCGCCCGGATGGCGTCCGAGCCGATGTCGATGCCGACGATGTTCTTCGCCATGTCGTGTTCCTTCGGGTGGCTTCGGGGTGGAGCTGCTCAGAGGCCGAGCAGCCGGAGGTAGGCGTCCCAGAGTGGAGCGCCGAAGAACGCGCCCACCCACGCGCCGAGGAGCATCCAGGGCCCGAATGGGATGCCGGTCGATCGACCGGCCCGCCGGACCAACAGGAGGGCGATGCCGAAGGTACCTCCGAGCACGAAGGCACCGAAAGCACCCACAGCGAGGGGTCCCCATCCGAGGTACGCGAGCAGGAGTCCGAGCACACCCGCGAGCTTGACGTCGCCGAGGCCCATCCCCCGGGGCACCGCGATCGCCAGCGCGAGGTACGCACCACCGAGGACGGCCATGCCGAGAGCGCCCCGGCCGAGCGCCGTCCAGTCGCCGGAACACGCGCTGGCGGCCGTGAGCGCGACGGCCACCACCGGGTACATCGGGAGCACGATCCGGTTCGGGAGGGTGTGCGTGTCGAGGTCGATGAGTGCGAGGGCGACGCTGCAGGCCATCACGAACAGCAGCGCGACGAGGAGCAGGACCGCACCCGCCGTCTCCCGCCCCGTCGAACCCGCTGCAGGGAGGAACCGGACGGTGACGAGCACGAACAGGACGGCGGTCACCGCTTCCACGAGCGGGTACCGCGCCGAGATGGGCATCGCACAGTCGCGGCACCGCCCGCGCAGTGCGAGCCACGAGAACACGGGGACGTTGTCCCGGCCGCGGATCGGACGCTCGCAGCCCGGGCACGCGGACGCAGGTGCGATCACCGAACGCCCGGCCGGGACCCGGTAGACGACGACGTTGAGGAAGGAACCGATCGCGAGCCCGACGGCGGCGCCGAACGCGGCGACCAGCGCCGCGAGCGACGGGAGGACACCGGTCACGGGAGGGGCGCCCCGTTCGCGTCGTACGCCGTCTTGGACTCGACCTGCGTCGCGACGCGGTACGTGGTGACGGTCGGCTGGGGGAACTTCGGCGGGGTGTAGGTCGCCAGACTCGAGTCGAACCGGTACGACTTCTTGTAGCCCTGACCGGAGGACAGCCCGACGGCGCCGCGGAAGTTCTGGGCGATGGAGCCGCTGACGGTCAGCACACCGCGTCCGGCGGTCGACCCCTTCGTCCAGTTCTGCACCACGAAGGTGCCCGTGTTCGAGAGGATCGCGGCATCGATCTCACGGTCCGAGGGGAGGATCGTGCTGCCGGTGGACGTGATGGGGTTCCAGACCCAGACCGCTCGCTGGCCGATGAGCCCGAGGACGGTCGAGGGCGATCGCGTCGCCGGGTAGGTGACGTCGCCGGTGACGTAGAGGTAGTTCTCCGCCGCGACGGTGACGGCCTTGTCGACGACGCCCTCGACGAAGACGTCGCCCCGGTCACAGCCGTACGGAGCCGAGACCGTCACGCCGCTCCCGGCGGTCGGGTCCGCTTCCGAGGTGCTCTTGGACGACCCGATGAACGGGTACCCCACGCCGTTCTGCTTGAGGGTCGAGGCGCTGCCGGACGGCGGGCCGACCGCGGTGCACGCCGTCGCGGTGTTCTTGAGCGCAGCGTTCCCGTTCCAGTAGTTCGGGTCCTGCACGTTCCCGGCGCGGGCGGCGGGTTCGTTCTGCACGTAGACGATGTTGTTCTTCGGGACGGGCACGACGGCTCCGGTGGCGCTCCGGAGCTTCGTCGGGTCACCGCACTTGTTCGTCGCATCAGAGGTCTGGGACCCCTGCGGCCCCGTGATCTGGGCACCCGCGGTCGCCGTCGCTCCGGTGACCTGGGTGACGATCGTCATCGGCGATCGGACGGTCATGGTGCCGTCCCCGTTGAAGACGATCTTCGTCGGGCCGGTGTAGAGGCAGCCCGGACCCTCCACCGTGTTCGTCGTCGACGCGAGGTCCGTGCGGGTGAAGTCCCGCAGGTCACCGATCGTCGCCGGCGGCGTCAGGGTTGACGAGGTCGTCGGGTTCGAGGCGTACCGCCCGACCGTGCACCCGCTGCTCGTGATGCCGTAGACGCTCTGCACCGTGCCGAGGAACTGCGCGCCGCAGACCTTGATCTGGTCGTTCGACCGGACCGGGCCGGCGAGGACGTCACCGGAACCGAACTGGATCTGGTCGCAGGTCCCGCTCGTCGCGACCGGTCGGTAGTCGCTCGTGCACGGCGCCGTCCCGCCCGAGACGGCCTTCTCGTTCGTCACGGTCGGGTCGCCGGACTCGTAGTTGGTGAAGTAGAGGTAGTTGGAGAACCCGTCGGGCCGGACGTTCGCGACCACGGTCCGGGTCGTGTTCCCGGAACGGCCCGTCGACTGGAGACGGATCACGCCCTGCGAGGAGAGCTTGCTGTTGTCCACGGCGTAGCGGAACGAGGCACCACTCGCCGACCCGTCCCCGGTCGGGACCGATACCCATGGCTGACCAGTCTGGTAGTCGAAGGCCGGGTTGTTGCCGGTGCCCTTCGTGAACGTGCTGGTCGATGCGGCACTGAACGGTGCGTCCTTCTGCCCGTAGTTCCCGTACGTGTTGTCCGCATTGAGCCGGGACTGGTAGTCGGCGACTCCCGCGTAGGCCGCGGCGATCGCACGGTTCCAGTCGCGGTCGGTCGAGGTGACGCGGCTGCCGGACGTCGCGACCGCGACCATCGTCGCCACGAGCAGCATCACGACGGTGCCGATCCCGATGACCGCAACGAGGGCGATGCCGCGCTCGTCGTCGTGTGCACGGATCGCGAGCAGGCGGGTACGGAGCAGACGGATCACGATGACGCTCCCATCACGATGTTCGGCAGGCTCGCGGTGTTCGCGAGCGTGACGGCGTTCTTGTCGGTCGCGCTCGACCCGACGGTGACCGAGACCCCGACCGACCGGATGTTCGGGATGTCGACCGCGCCGACCGTCGCCGGGAGCGCAGCACCCGACGCGTCCGCGAACGTGAAGAGGGACGTGCTCACCACCGACGTCGCGAGCACGCGCGTCGAGGTCGGTGTGTTCGAGAGCGTCGCCGCGTTCGAGAGGGGGAAGGCGTAGTAGGAGGAGTTGCCCGCGACGGCCGTCCCGGACCACTTCGTCTCGGTGATGCGCTTCGTCGTCGGATCGAGGGTGAGCTGCACCTCGACGGGCTGCGACAGCGTCGAGTCGAGGTTGACGTAGGCGAAGAAGCGGATCGATGTCGGGCTCGCGTACTGGAACGCGTACTGCGGGTCGTCGCCGGTGGGCACCGGGTTGTCCGTCGCGGCCCGGAGCACGCGACCGATCTCGTTCATCGCGACCGACGCTGACCGGGTGTTCTGGCTGACCGAGCGCGCGGTCACGGACGCCTTCTGCGAGGAGATGAGGAACGAGCCCGCGATCGTGAGCACGAGCAACGACAGGCTCATCGCCACGAGGATCTCGACGAGTGTCAGGCCGTCCTCGCCGGCGCGGAACCGTGCGAGCGATCGCTGAGTACGGACGATCACGAGGTCGGCACCGATCGGGGGTCGAGCGTCACCGTGTTGCCGCTCGTCGAGACGACCTGGTTGGACGCGTCGGGGTTCGCCTTGACGTTCTGCGAGTCACTGCTCAGCAGGCCGCCGATCGCGGTGGTCCCGCGGAGGGTCCACGTGCCGAACGGCAGCGCGATGGTCGTCGCCTTCGACGGCGTCATGCCGGTGAAGTAGTAGGTCGTGGACGGGGAGCAGCCGGGGTCACCGCCGGCCACTGCGCTGGTGTTCTTCACGGTCGCGGCCAGGACGGTGTCGATGCCGCCCATCTTGACGTCGATGATCCCCATCGGGGCCCGCGCCGTCGCCGTCAGCGTCGTCGTCGGGAGGAAGCCCGGGGTCGTGCCGTCCGACGCGTTGAAGATGTTCGGGGACGTCGCGAGCTTGTTCGACGTCGGCCAGTTGGTCGGGTCGACATCCGTGCAGGTCGACGTGAGACCGCCGGCGATCACGTTCCACTGGTACGGGAAGACCGTCGCCGTGGTCGTCTGGAAGGTGTTGACGATGCCGTTGTACTCGTACGAGACCGGCAGGCTCGCCGGGAGCTTCGCCGTGACGCCGTCCTTGAGGTTGAGCGGGGAGCCGAAGGTCGCCGTGATCGCCTGGTCGTAGAGGAACGTCCTGTTGCCCACACCGCCGGCGACGGTGGCCACCGAGTAGTACGGGGCTGTGGCGCCGAGGGGGTCGACGTTCCCGGCCTTCGAGATGGTGACCCGGTAGGTGCCGGGCGTGACGCCGACCGCGTAGCTGCAGCCGTTCGAGTCGGTCGCCGCAGGGGGGTTCGCGAGGCTGCTCGCGCCGCCCGACACCGGTGTGATGGTCACGGCGACGCCGGAGTTCGGGCCGCCGTTCGCGGTGCGGACCCCGATCACGATCGTCGAGGCGTTGGCGCTCGAGACCGCCGAGGACGGGGAGATCAGCGTGTCCAGGACGACGCTCTTCTGCCGTGGCGACGTCCCACTGGTCCACGACACGGTGACGGAGACACGCTTGTAGGCGAGGACACCGGACCCGGCGCCGCAGGAGTTCGGCGTGTCCGTGCCGTCGGAGTTGATCCAGTTCGTCGTCTGCTTGATCGTGAACGACTGGTTCCCGACGTTCTGGCTCGACGTGTCGTCGTCGAGGGTGAAGACGTCCTTGGTGCTGCGGGCGAGGTCGATCGCCTGGTTCGCGAGGTTCAGAGCGGCCTCGCGCGATCGGTTGTCCTGCGTGAGGTACAGCGTCGACACGATGCCCGCGGCGACGCCTGCGGCGATCATCGCGAAGATCGTCATCGCGACCATCACCTCGATGATCGTGAAGCCCTCCTCGGACTCCCGCGCCGCGCGGAGGCGGTCGACGATGCGCAGCAGCATGCTCGGTCCTTCTCGTTCGCAGCGGACGGGGGTTGTTGCGCCAACGGGCCGCGACGTGGGTCGCGGCCCGTTGGTCGGGATCAGGTCAGCAGCTGGCGCCGTCGACCACACCGGACGTGTCGGACGTGCAGAAGTCCTTGCCGGTCGAGCTGCGGCCGACCACCTTGAACGTCGGAGCCGTCGCGGTACCGCCCGTCGTGTAGGTGATGGTGGTGGTGTCCGCGCCCTGGCTCGCGCCGGCGCTCTTCAGCGCCGCCGTCAGCGGCGTCCCACCGGTCCCGTTCGAGTAGGTTCCAGCGGTCGGGAAGGACCCGTTGGTCGACTGGATGCTGATGACGGCGGTCTTGAAGTTCGTGATGTCCGACTTCGCGGAACTGTCCTTCGCGCTGTTCGTGATGCCCAGGTACACCGGGATGGCGATCGCAGCGAGGATACCGATGATGATCACGACGACCAGGAGCTCGATGAGCGTGAAGCCCTTCTCGTTCTCCTCGAGGAGACCCTTGCGGCGAGCGTTCAGCTTGCCCATGAGAGCGAAGTACATGGTGATTCCGTTCGTTGGGAATGTGAATGGGAATGTGGTTCGGGGCTTGCTCTGCCGCCGCTGACGAGCGTATTCACCGCTGTTTCTGCGCATAATCCCGAGAACGGGGGTGATCCGCGTACCGAAATGCCCCCAGTACCGGGGGTGGCGACGGCGATGCCCACCCCCCGAGCGAGGGTGGGCATCGTCGGGCGCTACTTGACGAGCGACGAGATCTGGAAGATCGGCATGTAGAGCGCGATGATCATGCCGCCGACCACGACACCGAGGAAACCGATCAGCAGTGGCTCGATGAGCGAGGTCAATGCTTCCGTGGATGCCTGGACCTCATTGTCGTAGAACACGGCGATGCGTTCGAGCATCACTTCCATGGAACCCGCGTCCTCACCCACTGCGATCATTTGCGCGACCATTGCCGGGAACACCGTTTCCCGTTCGAGCCCGGAAGCGATCGATTCACCTTTCCGGACCCCCTCGGAAATGCGCTGCAATGACCGTTGCACAACAAAGTTGTTCGACACCTGCCCGGCGATCTGCAATGCCTCGAGGATCGGGACGCCGGCGCCGATCATGTTCGACAGGTTCCGGGCGAACCGAGCCATCACGATCTTGCGGTTGAGCTGCCCGAACACCGGGAGTCGCAGCTTCAACGGATCGACAGCGGCGCGGACCCGGTCGGTGTTCTTGTTCGCGCGCCACCAGACCCACCCCACGATGACGGCGACCGCGAGTGCCGGACCGACGTAGACCATCGCGTGCGAGAGCCCCACCAGGATCTGCGTCGGCAACGGCAGCTGCCCCCCGAGCGACGCGAACATGTCCTGGAAGATCGGCACGATGAACACGAGCATGATCACGACGGCGGCCAGCGACATGACGAGCACCACCACCGGGTACGTCATCGCCGACTTGATCGTCGACCGGAGCTTGTGCTCCTTCTCGAAGTTCGTCGCCACCGAGTCCATCGCCTGGTCGAGGAACCCGCCCGTCTCCCCCGCCCGGATCATGTTGATCATGATCGGCGGGAAGTCCACCGGGTACTTCGCGACCGCGTCGGAGAAGGAGACACCGCGTTCGACGTCGTCCCGGACCTTGCCGAGGATGTCCTTGAGCTTCTTGTTCTCGGTCTGGTCGGCGAGGATCGTCAGCGCCCGGAGCAGGGAGAGCCCGGAGGTCAGCATGGTCGAGGCCTGACGGGACATGATCGCGAGGTCCTTGAGCCCGACGCCCTTCTCGAACCCGGGGATCTTGATCTCGGTCTGCAGGCCGGTCCCGGGCTTGGCCTCGGTGATGGCGATCGGCGAGACGCCCATGCCGCGCAGGCGCTGGACGACGGCGCCCTCGGATGCGGCGTCGAGCCGTCCCTTGACGAGCTTGCCGCTGCCGTCGCGGCCCCGGTAGTCGAAGGCGAGCGACATCAGTGGCCTCCCGAGTACTTGTCGCCGAAGTCGATCTCCGACGCGGCGATCGCGGCGGCGGAGGAGTCGGACGGGGACTCGACGCGCTGGACGAGCCGGTCGAAGCCGTCGTGGTCGTGGACCTTCTCCATCGCCGCACGGCGGGTGATCGTGCCGACGTTGACGAGTTCGGCGAGGTCCTGGTCCATGGTGTGCATGCCGGCGTCACGGCCGGCCTGCATGGCGGAGGTGATCTGGTAGGTCTTGCCCTCGCGGATGAGGTTCCCGATCGCCGGCGTGGTCTTCATGATCTCGGTCGCGACGACACGACCGGCGCCGTTCGCCTTCGGCACGAGGGTCTGGCAGACGACGCCCTCGAGGGTGGAGGCGAGCTGCGTCCGGATCTGCCCCTGCTGGTGCGGCGGGAAGACGTCGATGACGCGGTCGATGGTGCCCGGTGCGCTCTGCGTGTGCAGGGTGGCGAAGACGAGGTGTCCGGTCTCGGCGGCGGTGAGGGCGACGGAGATCGTCTCGAGGTCGCGGAGCTCGCCGATGAGGATGACGTCGGGGTCCTGCCGGAGCACGTGCTTCAGCGCGGCGGCGAAGGAGTGCGTGTCGGCGCCGACCTCGCGCTGGTTGATGATCGCCTTCTTGTGGTCGTGCATGAACTCGATCGGGTCCTCGACCGTCACGATGTGGTCGGCCCGGGTCTCGTTGACGAGGTCGATGAGGGCGGCGAGGGTGGTCGACTTGCCGGAGCCGGTGGGGCCGGTCACGAGGACGAGTCCGCGCGGCAGTGCCGCGAACTCGCCGACGTACTCGGGGATGCCGAGCTGCTTGAGGGTCTTGATCTTGGTCGGGATGATGCGGAACGCGGCGCCCCAGTTGCCGCGCTGCTGGTAGAAGTTCACGCGGAAGCGGAACTCGGGCGAGAGCGAGTACGCGAAGTCGAGTTCCTGCTCGTGGTCGAACTGGCCGGCCTGTTCGGGCGAGAGCATGGTCTTGAGTGCTGCGATGACCTTGGCACGCGACCACGGGCCTCCCGGCACGGCGGGTCGGAGCGACCCGTCGACGCGCACCGTGGGCGGTGCATCGGCGGTGACGTGCAGGTCGGACGCGCCCTGGTAGACGACCTGCGCGAGCGCGGTGACGAGGTCGGGGTCGGCGACCTCGCGCGCGTGTCGGGTGAAGTTGATCTCCTCGCGACCGCCGACGGCGGCGCCGGCCGGGAGGCCCGTGGGGACCCCGCCTGACACGACCGGCAGCTGCTGGGTCGGCTGCTCTGCGTACCCGTAGGACGCGGTCGACGGCGGGACGGCTGCGGGCGGCGTCGCGGGCGCGGCGTGCGGCTGCGCCACCGGGACGGCGACGGGGTCACCGGTCGGCGCGGGCCAGGTCGGTGCCGCTGCGGGCGCGGGCGCGACCGAGGTGGGCGCTGCCCAAGCGGCTTCGTCGGACAGGTCGTAGACCGGCGACGCTGCTGGCGGCTGCGTGACCGGACCACCGACGACCGGTGACGTCGGCTGGGACGCAGCGGCGGCGGCCGCGGCGAGGCGGGCGGCGCGACGGCCTCCCCCGACCTCGTTGCCGGGGTCGCCGGGGTGCCAGCCGTCCACCGCGTCGTCGGCGGGGGTGATGTCGTACACGGAATCGGTCATCGGTGTGCTCCCGGGACTACGCGACCACGCGCAGGATCTCGTCGACGCTCGTCAGGCCGAGCTTGACCTTCTCCCACCCGTCCTGGCGGAGGGTGAGCATGCCCTGCTCCTGCGCGACCCGGCTGATCTCGGCGCTCGAGGCCCGGGCGACGGCGAGGCGTTCGATGTCCTCGGTCACGGTCATGACCTCGTGCAGGGCGATGCGGCCGCGGTAGCCGGTGTTCGAGCAGACGGCGCACCCGATCGGCGCGGAGAACTCCGGGACCGGAGCGTCCGCCGAGGGCAGGAACCCGAGGGCGTGCAACTGCTCGGCCTCGTAGAACGCGGGTGCCTTGCAGCGGTCGCAGAGTCGGCGGGCGAGTCGCTGGGCGACCACGGAGTCGAGCGCGGACCCGACGAGGAACGGCTCGATGTCCATCTCGGTGAGGCGGGTCACGGCCGACGGCGCGTCGTTGGTGTGCAGCGTCGAGAGCACGAGGTGACCGGTCAGCGAGGCCTCGATCGCGATCTGCGCCGTCTCGTGGTCGCGGATCTCGCCGAGCAGCACCACGTCGGGGTCGGAACGGAGGATCGAGCGGAGCGCCGAGGCGAACGTCAGGCCCGCCTTGGGGTTGACCTGCACCTGGTTGATCCCGGCCATCCGGTACTCGACCGGGTCCTCGACGGTGATGACGTTGATCTCGGGGCGCGCCACGGCGTTGAGGGTCGTGTAGAGGGTCGTCGACTTGCCCGAACCGGTCGGCCCCGTGACGAGGATCATGCCGTACGGCTTCGAGTAGGACCGCTGGTACGCCTGGAAGTTCCGCTCGAGGAGGTTGAGGTCCTTCAGGGACATCGACGTGTTCGTGTTGTCGAGGATCCGCATGACGACCTTCTCGCCCCACACGGTCGGCAGCGTGGCGACGCGGAGGTCGATCTGCCGACCGCCGTGCCGCACCGACATCCGGCCGTCCTGCGGCTTGCGTCGCTCGGCGATGTCGATGTCGCTCATGATCTTCAGGCGGCTGATGACGCCGTTCTGGATGTTCTTCGGCGCCGGGGCCATCTCGTGCAGCACGCCGTCGATGCGGTACCGGACCCGGACCTCGTGCTCGCCGGGCTCGATGTGGATGTCGGAGGCGTGGTCCTGGATCGCCTGGGAGACCAGGAGGTTGACGAAGCGCACGATCGGGACGTCGTCGAGCGACCCGTCGGTCAGGTCGGCCTGCTGCTGCGCCTGGGCGGAGGCTTCCTCCTCGAGGGAGGAGGTCAGGTCGTTCAGCTCGTCGTCGGCGCGCAGGTAGCGGTCGAGCGCGGCTGCGAGGTCGCGCTCCTCGACCTGCAGGGGCTTGACGCTCCGTCCGGAGGCGGTGCGTGCGTCGTCGATCGCGAGGACGTTCGTCGGGTTGACCATCGCCAGCACGAGGATCTCCCCTTCGAAGCCGACGCCGAGCACCCCGTGGCGCCGGCACAGAGCGGCGGGGAGCATGGACACCGCGGTGCCGTCGACCGGGTAGTCGGTCAGCGGCACGGTGCGGGAGTTGTTCGAGGCGGCCCGGGCGGTGATGTACTGCGCCTCGCTCACGATGCCCTGGTCGACGAGCGCCCGGATGGACCGGTCGTCGACGACTTCGTCGCCCGTCATCGAGTCGAGGTGCTCGATCGGGAGGGCACCGTTGAGGATGAGGATCTCGGACAGGGTCGCCATCGGCTCCGAGCCTCCTTCTGGTCGCGCGCGGGTCAGGGTCGGCGCCGTGCGGGGAACGACGCTCGACCACGCTACGGTCGGCCGGATCGGAGGCCGAAGTCCCAGAAGGAGGGGGCGGAGGGGGGTCGGGTGCCCCCAGTGTGAGGGTGTCGGCCGGGCACGCGCCCCGTGCTGTCCCGCGTCAGAGGGACGCCGCGACGGTGACGTGCACCTCGCCGGGGACGAAGCCGAGCCGCTCGTAGATCCGCCCCGCCCCGCTCGGGTTCTCCGCGTCCACGTGGAGCACCGCGGCGGACAGCCCTTCGGCGCGGACGGCGTCGCAGGCGGCGTCCAGCACGATCGGCGCCAGACCCTTCCCGCGGACAGCGCGCACGACGCCGACCCAGTGCACGTACCCGTACGAGCGGCCGCGGGCGTCGAAGGTCGCCGGGTCGACCTCGACGATCGCGAAGGCGACCACGACCCCGGCGGCGTCGACGACGATCCGTGACAGGTCGAGCCGGCTCTTGGACGACGTGAGGAAGCCACGCCAGTCGGACGCGACCATCGGCTGGGAACCCCAGTGGTCGCGGAACGCGTCGTTCTTGGCAGTTCGCAACGGCTCGATGTCGGCGTCGGTGGCCGGCCGGAGGTGCAGGCCCACGGGGAGTTCCGGCACGTCCGTGCCGCTCCGCCCGTCGAACACGCGCTCCATGTCGACCCAGGTGCGCACCGGCTCGAAGCCGAAGCGTGCGGCGAGCCGGAGGACCGCCGCACCCTCGGGTCCGCCGGCGTCGATGCTCGCGGGCAGGTCGACGTCGAGCCCCGCAAGACGCTGACGCGCGCGGCCGACCTGCCATGCGAACAACCGCCGGCCGATCCCCTGCCCGCGGAGATCCGGGTGGACCGCGCCCTCGAGCACCGCCCTGGCCGCGGTGACCCGGGACGGGACGTCGACGACGATCGCGTACGCCTGCACATGCCCGTCAGCATCGACGCCGACGAGGGTGTCGCGGGCGACGTCGAGCCCGTCCGTGGACAACGTGCGCTCGACGTCGGCTGTGGAGGGACGGCTGCGTGGGTCGTCGACCGCGGCCGCTGCGACCGCCACCGCGTGCACGCCGTCGACGTCGTCAGGGGTCGCCGCCCGGAAGGTCAGACCGCCGGTCGGCACCGGGGACTCGAGGTGGGCCGGGGCCGTGATCCGTTCGCGCAGTGTCGCCATGTCCCCAGCCTGCCAGCACGCCAGGAAACCCTCGACGCGGCCACCCCCGTCGGGACATGATGAGTCATGGACATCACGAGCGTGACCGTGGGGCTGCCCGTCACCGACATCGAGGCGTCCTGCCTCTGGTACGGCGCGGTCTTCGAGCGCACCGAGCCGGACCTCGAACCCGAGGACGGCGTCGCCGAGTACGAGGTCGGCGGCATCTGGATCCAGCTCTACGAGGACGAGCACGCCGAGGAGAACCCGGTCACGGTCCGCTTCGGCGTCGACGACGTGACCGCCCAGCACAGCCGCATCGGGGCCCTCGGCATCGACATCGGGCCGGTGGAGTGCATCGACGGCGCCACGAACTGGTTCGACGTGCGCGACCCCGACGGCAACGTCCTCAGCCTGTACTCGCTCGTCGACGAGAAGGGCCGCACCGCCTGACGCGGTGGCACCGCACCGCCTGCCGGCCTGGAGGCCCGTGGCGGGCCCGCACCGCGCCTCCAGGCCGACGCGTGGTCGCGGACGCGACCCGCAACGGCGAAGGGCCCCGCATCCTGACGGATGCGGGGCCCTTCGTGGGTCACTTCAGACTCAGTTGTACGTCCCGGGCGTGAAGTCGTCCGACGAGAAGCTGTCGAAGTCGACGAAGCTCAGGTCGGCGTCCGAGAACGACGAGTCGTCCGCGAAGATGCGGTTGGGGTACCGCTCGGCCTTCGCTTCCTCGGTCGCGTTCACGTCCACGTCGCGGTACCGGCTGAGGCCCGTCCCGGCGGGGATGAGCTTACCGATGATGACGTTCTCCTTGAGGCCGACGAGGTGGTCCTGCTTGCCCTCCATGGCGGCCTGCGTGAGCACGCGGGTCGTCTCCTGGAAGGACGCGGCGGACAGCCACGACTCGGTCGCGAGGGACGCCTTGGTGATGCCCATGACCTCCTGGCGAGCGGAAGCGGTCTTGCGACCCTCCTGCAGCGCCGCACGGTTGAGCTCGTTGTACCGCGAACGGTCGACGAGCTCGCCCGGGAGCAGGTCGGTGTCACCGTGGTCGACGACGGTGACCTTGCGGAGCATCTGGCGCACGATGACCTCGATGTGCTTGTCGTGGATCGGCACGCCCTGCGAGCCGTACACGTCCTGCACACCGTTGACGAGGTGCTTCTGGACCTCGCGCACACCCTTGACCCGGAGGACCTCCTTCGGGTCGACCGTGCCGGCGATGAACTGCTCGCCGAGCTCGACGTGCTGGCCGTCCTCGATGAGGAGCGTCGCACGCTTGAGCACCGGGTAGATGAACGGCTCGTCGCCGTTGTCCGGCGTGAGGATGATGCGACGACCCTTGTCGGTGTCCTCGATCGTGACGCGGCCGGGGGCCTCGGCGATCGGGGACGCACCCTTGGGGGTCCGCGCCTCGAAGAGCTCCGTGACACGCGGCAGACCCTGGGTGATGTCGTCGGCCGAGGCCGAACCACCCGTGTGGAAGGTACGCATCGTCAGCTGGGTACCGGGCTCACCGATGGACTGGGCGGCGATGATGCCGACCGCCTCGCCGATGTCGACGAGGTTGCCCGTGGCGAGCGAACGGCCGTAGCACTTCGCGCAGACACCGATGGCCGACTCGCAGGTCAGCACCGAGCGCACCTTGATGCTCTCGACACCGGCCGCGAGCAGCTTCTCGAGGAGCACGTCACCGACGTCCTCGCCGGCCTCGGCGACGACCGTGCCCTGCGCGTCCACGGCCGGGGTGGCCAGGGTGCGCGAGTACACGGTGTTCTCGACGCGCGGGTCGCGGACGAGGGAGCCGTCGGCAGCCTTCGTCGCGATCGGCAGCTCGAGGCCGCGGGTCGTGCCGCAGTCGTCCTCGCGGATGATGACGTCCTGCGAGACGTCGACGAGACGACGGGTCAGGTAGCCCGAGTCGGCGGTACGGAGAGCCGTGTCCGCCAGACCCTTGCGGGCACCGTGCGTGGCGATGAAGTACTCCGCCACGGTCAGGCCCTCGCGGTACGAGTTGATGATCGGGCGGGCGATGATCTCACCCTTCGGGTTGTTCACCAGACCACGCATACCGGCGATGTTGCGCACCTGCAGCCAGTTACCACGAGCACCCGACGAGACCATGCGGTTGATGGTGTTGTCGACCGGGAAGTTGTCGCGCATCTCCTGCGCGATCTCGTTCGTGGCCTCGGTCCAGATCTTGATCAGGTCGGCGCGGCGCTCCGCGTCGGTGATCAGACCCTTGTCGAACTCGCCCTGGACCTTGGCGGCCTGGACCTCGTAGCCCGCGATGATCTCCTTCTTGCGAGGAGGCGTCACGACGTCGGAGAGCGCGACGGTCACACCGGAGCGGGTGCCCCAGTAGAAGCCGGCGTCCTTGATCCGGTCGAGCGCGGCGGCCGTCTCGGTCTTGGAGTAGCGCTCCGCGAGGTCGTTGACGATCGCGGACAGCACGCCCTTGTCGGTGACCTTCTGGACGAACGGGTAGTTCGCCGGGAGGGTCTCGTTGAAGAGCGCACGGCCCAGGGTCGTCTCGAGCAGCACCGGCTCGCCCTGCACGTAGCCCTCCGGCGCCTCGCCCTCGGCGAAGTACACGTCGGACATGCGGATCTTGACGAGCGCGTTGAGGTGCAGCGTGCCCTGGTCCTTCGCGAGGATCGCCTCGGCGACCGAGGAGAACGCGCGGCCCTCGCCCACGGCGCCCTCGCGGACGGTCGTGAGGTGGTGCAGACCGATGATCATGTCCTGCGCGGGCAGGGTCACCGGACGGCCGTCGGACGGCTTCAGGATGTTGTTCGAGGCGAGCATGAGGATGCGGGCCTCGGCCTGCGCCTCCACCGACAGCGGCAGGTGCACGGCCATCTGGTCACCGTCGAAGTCCGCGTTGAACGCAGCACACACGAGCGGGTGGAGCTGGATGGCCTTGCCCTCGACGAGCTGCGGCTCGAACGCCTGGATGCCCAGACGGTGCAGCGTCGGCGCACGGTTCAGCAGCACGGGGCGCTCGCGGATGATCTCCTCGAGCACGTCCCACACCTGCGGACGCGAACGCTCGACCATGCGCTTGGCCGACTTGATGTTCTGCGCGTGCGACAGGTCGATGAGGCGCTTGATGACGAACGGCTTGAACAGCTCGAGCGCCATCTGCTTCGGCAGACCGCACTGGTGGAGCTTGAGCTGCGGGCCGACGATGATGACCGAACGGCCCGAGTAGTCGACGCGCTTGCCGAGCAGGTTCTGGCGGAAACGACCCTGCTTTCCCTTGAGCATGTCGCTCAGGGACTTCAGGGCGCGGTTGCCGGTACCCGTGACCGGACGACCACGACGACCGTTGTCGAACAGCGCGTCGACGGCCTCCTGCAGCATGCGCTTCTCGTTGTTCACGATGATCTCGGGAGCCCCGAGGTCGAGCAGGCGGCGGAGACGGTTGTTGCGGTTGATCACACGACGGTAGAGGTCGTTGAGGTCACTCGTGGCGAAGCGGCCACCGTCGAGCTGCACCATCGGGCGGAGCTCCGGCGGGATGACCGGCACGACGCCGAGCACCATCGCGGCCGGCGAGTTGCCGGTGGCGAGGAAGGAGGAGACCACGCGCAGACGCTTGATCGCGCGGATCTTCTTCTGGCCCTTGCCCTCGGCGATCTGCAGGCGCAGCGACTCGGCCTCGGCGGCCAGGTCGAAGGCCTCGAGACGGAGCTTGATCGCCTCGGCGCCCATGTAGGCGTCGAAGTAGATGCCGAAGCGGTCCTGCAGCTCGTGGAAGACGGCGTCCTCGGGCTTGAGGTCGCCCACCTTGAGGTTGCGGAAGTCCTCCCACACGCGCTCGAGGCGGGTGATGTCCTCGTCGAACGACTTGCGGACCTGGGACATCTCCTTCTCGGCGGTGTCCTTGGTGCGGCGCTTGACGTCGGCCTTGGCGCCCTCCTCCTCGAGCGCTGCGAGGTCGTCCTCGAGCTTCTTGAGGCGGTCGGCGATGATCGAGTCGCGCTGGCCCTCGAGGGTCTTGATCTCGAGACGCATCTCGTTCTCGAGACCCGGGAGGTCGGCGTGACGGCCCTCTTCATCGATGTCGATGATCATGTACGCCGCGAAGTAGATGACCTTCTCGAGGTCCTTCGGTGCCATGTCGAGGAGGTACCCGAGGCGCGACGGGACGCCCTTGAAGTACCAGATGTGCGTGACGGGCGCGGCGAGCTCGATGTGGCCCATGCGCTCACGGCGGACCGAGGACTTGGTGACCTCGACGCCGCAGCGCTCGCAGACGATGCCCTTGAACCGGACGCGCTTGTACTTGCCGCAGGCGCACTCCCAGTCGCGGGACGGACCGAAGATCTGCTCGCCGAACAGACCGTCCTTCTCGGGCTTGAGGGTGCGGTAGTTGATGGTCTCCGGCTTCTTGACCTCGCCGTACGACCACTGGCGGATGTCCTCGGCCGTGGCGAGACCGATCCGCAGTGCGTCAAATGAAGTTGCTTCGAGCAATGTTCTTCTCTCTAGCTGGATTCGTTACGAGTACGGGCGGGATCAGATGTCGTCGACGGACGACGACTCGAACCGCGAGGAGATGTTGATGCCGAGCTCTTCGGCGGCACGGAAGACCTCGTCGTCCGTGTCGCGGAGGCTGACCGCCTGGCCGTCGGCCGAGAGGACCTCGACGTTCAGGCAGAGCGACTGCATCTCCTTCATGAGGACCTTGAACGACTCCGGGATGCCGGGCTCCTGGATGTTCTCGCCCTTGACGATCGCCTCGTAGACCTTCACGCGGCCGAGGATGTCGTCGGACTTGATCGTCAGGAGCTCCTGGAGCGCGTAGGCGGCGCCGTACGCCTCGAGCGCCCACACCTCCATCTCACCGAAGCGCTGTCCACCGAACTGCGCCTTCCCACCCAGCGGCTGCTGCGTGATCATCGAGTACGGACCCGTCGAGCGCGCGTGGATCTTGTCGTCGACCAGGTGGTGCAGCTTGAGGATGTACATGTAGCCGACCGACACGGGCTCCGGGAACGGCTCGCCGGAGCGGCCGTCGAAGAGCTGCGCCTTGCCGGAGGAGCCGATCAGACGCTCGCCGTCGCGGTTCGGGAGGGTGTTGTCGAGGAGGCCCTCGATCTCACGCTCGTACGCGCCGTCGAACACCGGGGTGGCGACCTTCGTGCCGGGCTCCGCGTGGCGGGCGGCCTCGGGGAGGGCCTCGGCCCACTCCTGGATGCCCTCGACGTTCCAGCCCTGCTTCGCGAGCCACCCGAGGTGGATCTCGAGGACCTGGCCGAAGTTCATGCGGCCGGGGACGCCGAGCGGGTTGAGCACGATGTCGACCGGGGTGCCGTCCGCGAGGAACGGCATGTCCTCGACCGGCAGGATCGTCGAGATGACGCCCTTGTTGCCGTGACGACCGGCGAGCTTGTCGCCCGCGGTGATCTTGCGCTTCTGGGCGATGTAGACGACCACGCGCTGGTTGACGCCCGAGCCGAGCTCGTCGTCGCCGTCCTGCGCGTCGAACACCTTGACGCCGATGATCGTGCCCTCTTCACCGTGGGGCACCTTCAGCGAGGTGTCGCGCACCTCGCGCGACTTCTCGTTGAAGATCGCGCGGAGCAGGCGCTCCTCGGCGGAGAGCTCGGTCTCGCCCTTCGGGGTGACCTTGCCGACCAGGATGTCGCCGGGGCGGACCTCGGCACCGATGCGGATGATGCCGCGCTCGTCGAGGTCGGCCAGGAGGTCCGGGCTGACGTTCGGGAGGTCGCGGGTGATCTCCTCCTTGCCGAGCTTGGTGTCGCGGGCGTCGACCTCGTACTCCTCGATGTGGATCGAGGAGAGCGTGTCGTCCTTCACGAGGTTCTGCGACAGGATCATCGCGTCCTCGTAGTTGTAGCCCTCCCACGGCATGAACGCGACGAGGAGGTTCTTGCCGAGCGCGAGCTCGCCGTTCTCCGTCGCGGGACCGTCGGCGATGACCTCGCCCTGCTCCACGCGCTCGCCGGCGGAGACGATGACGCGGTGGTTGTAGCTCGTGCCCTGGTTCGAGCGGTCGAACTTGCGCAGGTAGTAGGTCTGCGTGCCGCCCTCGTCGAGCTGCAGGGTCACGGCGTCGGCCGAGACCTCGGAGACCACACCGGCCTTGTCGGCGGTGACGACGTCACCGGCGTCGATGGCGGTGTAGCCCTCCATGCCGGTGCCGACGAGCGGCGACTCGGAACGGAGGAGCGGCACGGCCTGGCGCTGCATGTTCGCACCCATGAGGGCGCGGTTCGCGTCGTCGTGCTCGAGGAACGGGATGAGCGACGTGGCGACCGACACCATCTGGCGCGGGGAGACGTCCATGTAGTCGACCTCGTCCTTGCCGACGAGCTCGACCTCTCCGCCCTTCTTCCGGACGAGCACCTTGTCGTCCTGGAAGTGGAAGGAGTCGGTCAGCGGCGCGTTGGCCTGGGCGACGACGAAGTCGTCCTCTTCCGAGGCGGTCAGGTAGTCGATCTGCGTCGTGACCTGGCCGTCGACGACGCGACGGTACGGGGTCTCGATGAAGCCGAAGGAGTTGATCCGACCGAACGACGCGAGCGAACCGATCAGGCCGATGTTCGGGCCTTCCGGGGTCTCGATCGGGCACATGCGGCCGTAGTGCGACGGGTGGACGTCACGGACCTCGACGCCGGCACGCTCACGGGACAGACCGCCCGGGCCGAGGGCCGAGAGACGACGCTTGTGCGTCAGGCCCGCGAGCGGGTTGTTCTGGTCCATGAACTGCGACAGCTGCGACGTCCCGAAGAACTCCTTGATCGCGGCGACGACGGGGCGCACGTTGATCAGGGTCTGCGGGGTGATCGCCTCGATGTCCTGCGTGGTCATGCGCTCGCGGACGACGCGCTCCATGCGGGACAGGCCGGTGCGGACCTGGTTCTGGATGAGCTCGCCGACGGCGCGGATGCGACGGTTCCCGAAGTGGTCGATGTCGTCCACGTCGAGGCGGAGCTGGACGGGCTCGCCGTCGCGGACGCCGTCGATGGTGGTGCGCTCGGCGTGCAGCGACACGAGGTACTTGATCGTCGCGACGATGTCCTGGACGGTCAGCACCGAGTCGCTCAGCGGCGCGTCCATGCCGAGCTTGCGGTTGAGCTTGTAGCGGCCCACCTTCGCCAGGTCGTAGCGCTTCGGGTTGAAGTAGAAGTTGTCGAGGAGCGCACGCGCCGCCTCGGCCGCCACCTGCTCGCCCGGACGGAGCTTGCGGTAGATGTCCTTGAGCGCCTCTTCCTTGGTGAGGATGGCGTCCTTCTCGAGGGTCGACTCGATCGAGGCGAAGCCCTTGAACTCGTCGAGGATCTCCTCGCTCGTCAGACCGAGGGCCTTGAGGAAGACCGTGACGGACTGCTTGCGCTTGCGGTCGATGCGCACGCCCACCTGGTCGCGCTTGTCGATCTCGAACTCGAGCCAGGCACCGCGCGACGGGATGACGCGGGCGGAGTAGATGTCCTTGTCGGAGGTCTTCTCCTGCGCGCGCTCGAAGTACACGCCCGGCGAGCGGACGAGCTGCGAGACGACGACGCGCTCGGTGCCGTTGATGATGAACGTGCCGCGTTCGGTCATGAGCGGGAAGTCGCCCATGAACACGGTCTGCGTCTTGATCTCACCGGTCATGTGGTTCATGAACTCGGCGTTGACGTAGAGCGGCGCGGCGTAGGTCTTGCCACGCTCCTTGCACTCGTCGATCGAGTACTTCGGGTCCTCGAGCTCGGGCGACGTGAAGCCGAGCTGCATGGTCTCGCCGAGGTCCTCGATCGGGGAGATCTCCTCGAAGATCTCCTCGAGCCCGGAGTGCAGCGCGAGGTCGGTGCGACCCTGCTCCTGCCCCTCCGCGAGGCGGGCCTTCCACACGTCGTTGCCGACGAGCCAGTCGAAGCTCTCCGTCTGGAGGGCGAGCAGATCCGGAACCGTGAGGGTGTCCGTGATCTTGGCGAACGAGAGTCGCGAGTGGTTGCGACCGTTCTTGGGGTTGGTGGATGCGTTGGGCGCAGCAGCCAAGGGTGTGACCTCCGGTAGGCCCCGTCGGGCCGGTACTGACGAGCAGCACGTAGGTGGGTGGATTGACGCTTCAGCGCGACCTGGTGACCAACACACGGAGAACGGTGCGCATCCGACGGATGCGACCTGTGCGATGATCGGAGTGAGCGGGGCCCGCCGCCATATACGGACCCGGCGTCACCAGGCGGGTTCGGTGTGAACCAACGGTCGACCGCAATATGACGACACGACGAGCCAGGGAGCGCGAACTGTCATCATAGGTCGGCTTGTCCCCCGGTGTCCAGTCCTGGCTTGACCTTCTTTGACACTGGCGTGTATAAGGTGCCGGACCAGCCCGGCATTCCCGCTCCGCTCGGTGCGGTTCAGGCGGCCAGCGCGCGGTACGCCGCTTCAGGACGGGCCGTCCGGACGAACGTGACACGGCCGCGGTCGTCGGTGATCTCGACGCCGGTGCCCGGGGTGAGGAGCAGGGCGCGGACACCCCGCGCACGCCGCAGTCCGATCCCGCCGTACGTCGACGCGTCCGCCTCGACCAGGCGCACGTCCGCGATCCGCCGGCGGGCGATCCGGCGGGGCGGGAGCGGTCGGAAGCGCACCGTCACGTGCTCGTCGGTCACCGTGAGGCCCGTGCGCGCGACGAGGAGCAGGAACCCGGCGACCACGCCGACCAGCCCGGGGACGAGCAGCGAAGCCTCCGGTGCGTCGCCGGGCCAGCCGAGGACGGCGGCGGAGAGCGCGAGCCCGCCGAGCAGCAGGACCGCGCCGACCGCGCGCATCCACGCGGGTGCGAGCCCGTGGTCGTCGAGACCCCGCCGGGAGGCCCGGTGCGGCACCGCGGGACGGGTCGCGGTGGCGAGTCGGAACGTCGGGACGCTCAGGGTGTCGGTCATGTCGGTCTCCTGCTGGCACGTGGGCGCGCGCTGCGCATGCGGTCGGGTGGCCCGGGCGAGCGGGGCACGCCGGACGGCGGCGCATCGGTGCACCGGCGACGGCGGGCGCAGCACCGGGGGCGCGGGCGGGCGCGTCGCGGTCACGGCGGAGGGTGGACGCGGGCGGTGTGGGGTCGCCTGCATCGACACGGTCCGGGTGACGACTGCGTGAACGGTACGTGACGTCCCTTGGCGCCGCCTGGGCGGTCCACGAGCGCGCGGTCAACGTCGCTGACGCGGGAGCCGCGTGCGGGCGGGGCGGCGCGGGTCAGCGGAGGACGAGCGCCACTGCCTCCGCACGGCTGCGGACCCCGAGCTTCGCGAACACCTGGTTCACGTAGGACTTCACGGTCGGCACGGTCAGGAAGAGCTCCGCCGCGATCTCCGGGTTCGTGCGTCCCGCGGCGATCCGCTCGAGGACGTCCGCTTCGCGCGGGGTGAGCTGCGGGAACCGGGCCCGCACGTCCGCGGCCGTTGCCGGCGCGGGATCGGCGGCGGGTGCCCCGGCGAGCCGGGCGACGAGCCGCGCCCCGACCGAGGCGTCGAAGGTCGCCTGGCCGGACGCGACCGCCCGGATCGCCGTCGCGATCTCCGTCCGCCCCGCGTCCTTCGTGAGGTACCCGCGCGCACCGGCCCGCAGCGCCGTCACGATCGAGTCGTCGTCCGCGAAGGTGGTCAGCACGAGGACGCCGACCTCCGGGTGGCCGGCGACGATCCTGGCGGTCGCGGTGGGCCCGTCGACGCCCGGCATCCGCAGGTCCATCAGGACGACGTCCGGCCGCTCACGCTCCACCGCCGCCACGGCTTCGGCCCCGTCGGCGGCCTCTCCGACGACCTCGAGGTCCGGCACCAGCGACAGCACCGTCACCAGGCCGTCGCGGACGATCGCCTGGTCGTCGACGACGAGGACGCGGATCGTCACGGCCGTCCCTCCGGCGGGACCGCTGCCGGGAGGTGCACCACCACGACGAACGCGCCGTCGCGGACCCCGGCCTCCACGGTCGAGCCGTCGCCGAGCTCGGCGGCGCGCTCGCGCATCCCGGTGATGCCGTGGCCGTCCGAGCCGAGCGGGTTCGCGATCGTGACGGACACGGCGGAGCCGTCCCGGACGACCTCGAGGGCCACGGGGCGGCCGGGGGCGTGCCTGCGTGCGTTGCTGAGTGCCTCCCGGGCGATCTGGACCACCGCGGCGCGGTGCGCCGCGTCGAGCTCGTCGAGCACCTCGGTGCCGTGCGCCGTGACGGAGCCGCCGAAGGACCGGTGGTCGTCGAGCAGGGCCGACAGCCGGGAGGCGCGGGTCGTGTCCGTCGCGTCGGCGTCGGTCGTCGGGACCGTGTCGTCGCGCAGCGCGCGGACGGCTCGGCGGGCCTCGGCCAGGCCGTCGGCGGCGAGGGTCCGGGCCTCCCCCGCGCGGCGTGCGGCCTCGTCGACGCGCCCTGCCTCGAGGAGGGCCTCGACCGCGTCGAGCTGGAGCACGAGCCCACCGAGCGAGTGCGCGAGGACGTCGTGGACGTCCCGTGCCGCGCGCGACCGGTCCGCCAGGAGCGCCGCACGCTGCTGCTCCTGCAGCACCTCGCGCGACCGCAGCTCGGTGACCCGGAGCTGCCGCCGACCGAAGCCGACGAGGACACCGAGGAGGAGACCGGCGCTCGCACCGAGGACGAACTGCACGGAGGCACCGAGGACCGCCGCGGACCCGGCGACGATCGCCATGCCCACGAGTGCCGCGACCCCACCGACCCAGACCGGCAGCGCCGTGCTGGCCCCGAGGAGCACCACGCCGACGACGACCGGGACGACCATGAGCGCGTCGGTGGGCACGACCACGAGCGACCCGGCGACGATCATCACGCCGGCGGCGGCGCGGACCACGACCACGGACCGGGTGACCTCGCGGACGACCCAGGCGGCGAGCGCGACGCCGCCGACGGCCCAGACCCACGCCGGGTGGTGCAGGCCGAGGCCGTTCCGGACGAACCAGAAGCCGACCACGACGACCCCGAGGGCGTTCAGCGCCCAGGCCACGCCCGAACGGGACCGTCCGCCCTCGTCACCGCGGGGGAGGTCGGTCCGCTCGGGGTCGGCGGTCGTGGTCACCGGACCATCATGCTGGCTCGGCCCGCGCCGCGGGGGATGCGCTGGTCGACGACGACGGCGCGGGCCGCCCGGTTCAGCGCGAGGACGAGCAGGATCGTCCCGGTGGCGGTGAGCAGGTGGGCGCCGAGGTGCCCGCCGACGACGTCGAGCCCGATCCGCACCACGATGAGGACGATCCAGAGCGCAGCCCCGGCCCATCCGGTCCGGGACTGGAGCGTGCGGCCCTTGCTGTCCGGCGTCGACACGGTCCGGAAGCGTGTGATGCTGCCCGTGGTCAGACCGACCGCGATCGTGACGAGGGCCTCGATCGCGAGGAACACCACGTCGGTCGTGGTGACCGTGACGCCGCTGTTCGCGAGCACGACGACCCCGACCACACCCATGACGAGCGGCGTCCGCCAGATGCGGGCCGGATCGAGGTACTGCCAGGTGGCCTGCCGGTACGCCAGGAAGACGACCAGCGCGAGGCCGAGGAGGACGTTGACGACGAGGTGGGCGGACATGGTGCGGGCCTTCCGGTCGAGGTGCCGACGGGGGTGCCGCCGGGGCCGGCGGGGGTTCCCGTCGGGGTGCTCCCAGCCTCGTTCGCGGGGGTCGGCGGGCACACCGACCAGGGGTGGGGGTGCGGGTGGTGATCCCGGGTGGTGTTCGATTGGGGCATGGCTGATGCGTTCGACGGGTTCCGGATCGGTGCGGGCTACGCGGTCGTGGAGCCGGACCGGCACCGGCCGGGGTCGTACACGCTGGTGGTCGACGGGACCCCGCAGTCGCACGTCGACCTCGAGGACCCGACGCACCTCGCGTTCGAGTACATCCGGCGGATCGGGCACGCGATCGACCTGCTGCCGCCGGGGCCGATCACGGCGCTGCACCTCGGGGCGGGGGCACTCACGCTGCCGCGGTACGTCGCGGTGACCCGGCCGGGGTCGCGCCAGCAGGTGGTCGAACTCGAACGGGACCTCGTCGACCAGGTGCGGGCCGTCCTGCCGTTCCCCCGCGGCGCGTCGATCCGGGTGCGGTACGGCGACGCCCGCGAGGTCCTCGGCAAGCTGCCGAACGGTCTGCGCGGCACGGTCGACCTCGTGGTGGTCGACGTGTTCGGCGGCTCGCAGATCCCGGCGCACGTGACGAGCGTCGAGTTCTACCGGTCGGTGGCCGAGTTCCTCTCCCCGACCGGGATCGTCGCGGTGAACGTGGCTGACGGCGCAGGGCTCGCGTTCGCTCGGGGTCAGGCGGCGACGCTGCAGTCGGTGCTGCCCTCGGTGGCGGCGGTCGCGGACACCGGGATGCTCAAGGGCCGGCGGTTCGGGAACATCGTGCTGCTCGGCTCGCCCACCGACCTGCCCGTGGCGGACATGCCGCGGCGGTACTCCTCCGACCCGATGCCGGCGAAGGTCGTGCACGGGGCCGAGCTGCGGGCGTTCGTCGCCGGTGCGCCGATCGTCACCGACCAGACGGCGGTGGCGTCGCCGGAGCCGAACCGGAGCGTGTTCGGCGGGTGACGGCGGGGGGGGCGGCGTCCGCGCGCGCCGGGTCCGGGGGGCAGCGTCGCTGCCGAACGACCACGCCGTCGTCGTGCGACAGCGGCGGGGTCGTTGCTTGCACGTGCAAGGAACGACCCCGCTGGAGAACGACGCCGTCGTCGTCGTGCGACTTGCATCTGCAACGAGCCGCCGGACGCCGGCCCCGGTGGCGTCGTCGCGCGCTCGGAGGGCCGGGCGGGCAGGATGGGCTGAACGACCGTGCAGGGCACGACCGAGCGAAGGGACCGCACGCCATGACGAACGACGACCGGAGCAACGAGGACCGGCCGACCGACGGCCAGCCGCGCTACGGCGAGCGCGCCGAGCCGGCGTCCACCCCGCAGTACGGCGAGCAGTACGGCGACCGCGACGGCGCGCCCCGGTACGGCGAGCAGACCCCGCAGGACGGCGACTCGGCCCCGCAGTACGGGCAGCAGCAGTACGGCCAGCAGCAATACGGGCAGGGTGAGCACGACCGTCGTGACGACCGTGCCGGAGCGCCGGTGTGGAACGACGGCCGGCACCAGCAGCAGTACGGCGCCGGCCCGGACCACGGCGCCCCGGCTTGGCAGTCGCCGGAGCCGGCGCGGAAGAAGAAGACCGTCGGTGTCGTGGCGTTCATCGTCGCGCTCCTCGCCCTGGCGCTCGCCGTGATCGCCGGAGCCGTGCTGGGCAACGCGTTCGGCAGCGACTCCGGTCTCCGCGACACGCTGCTCAACGGCTCCGGCGCGACGCAGTCCGGGCAGCAGGAGCTCGAGCGGCAGATGATGGACAACCCCGCGTTGCTGGCGAGCGGTGGCGGTGCGGGCGTCGCCGCCCTCATCGGAACGCTCCTCGGGATCTGGGCGATCATCCAGGGCATCATCGCGATCGTCACGAAGCGTGGCCGCGCGTTCGGCGTCGTCGCGCTGATCATCGCCGTGGTGTCGCCGATCGTGCTCTACATCGTGCTGGGCGTGGCGTTCTCGACGCAGCTCTGACATCGAGGCGCCTCCTTTCGACGGCCCGTCGTGCTCCGGCACGGCGGGCCGTCCTGCGGGTACGTGCCCCCCGTGCGCGTGGCACCGCCCGCTCTCGGCAGGGCGCGGTTACCCTCGAACCGATGTCCCTCCCGCCCGAAGACCGCCAGCCGCACGACCGGACCGACCGCGCCCGTGACGGCCGTCACGTCGCGCCCGTGACCGCCGGCGTCAGCCCGGGCTCGACGTTCGCGCCGATCAGCCTCCGACCCGCCGTCGACGCCGAGGCCGTGCAGCAGCGCCTCCGTGACCTCGGGCAGAGCCGGAGCACCGAGGCCCTCGCCGAGCGTGCCGAGCTCCTCCGCCTGCTCGGTCGGCTCGACGAGTCCCTCGTGGTCGCGGAGGAGGTGTTCCGCCTGACGATGTTCACCGGCGAGCGCCAGGACAAGGTCGCCGCACGCATCCGTCGCGCCCACGTGCTGCACGACCTCGGACGGCACGAGCGCGCCGCCACCGAGGCCGCGCTCGCCCGCGACACCGCCCGCACCGAGGAGTGGCCGGAGCTCGAGGGCGCCGCCGCCGAGCTCGAGGGCTGGTCGCTGTTCGAGAGCGGTCGCTACGAGGAGGCCCGTTCGGCACTGTCCCGGGCGTACCAGGCCTTCCGCCAGGCCGGCGCCCCCTCGGAGCGCACCGACGCGCTCCGCACCGCGGTCGAGGCCGCGATGCGCGCGTCCATCTCGACGGCCGACGCGCAGCCCGAGAAGCCGCGGACGGCCCGTGACGTCGCCGCCCGCCGGGCGGAGGACGACGTCGAGGCGGCACCACGGGCCTCCCGGCCGGAACCGTCGGTGGCGGACACCGAGCCGCCGGTCCGACGCCGCGTGCTCGGCGCCCCGGACGCGGCCCGCACCGAGGCCGACGACATCTGGGGCCGGATCGCGGCCCGCGCCGCGCGGAAGGGCCAGGCAGACCCGCGTCCCGAGCGATGACGGGGCGGCTCGACGAGGTCCGCGACCGTGCCGCCGTCCTGATGGCGCAGCACCTCGATGCCTCGTGGTCGTTCGCCTTCGACCACGCCAAGACCCGCGCGGGGCAGTGCGACTTCACGAAGCGGCGCATCACGGTGAGCCGCCACCTCGCCGCACGGTTCTCGGACGACGACGCGGACCAGGTGCTGCTCCACGAGATCGCGCACGCGTTGGCGGGTGCCCGCGCGGCGCACGGTCCTGCCTGGCGACGGACCGCGGCCGCGATCGGCTACACGGGCTCGCGGCTGTACGACGGCCCGGTCGCCGCCGAACTCGCGCCCTGGGTAGGTGCGTGCCCCGCCGGGCACGAGCACGTGCGCTACCGCACGCCGACCCGACCACTGGCCTGCGCGAGGTGCTCCCGGCGCTTCGACGCCCGCAACGTGATCACCTGGCAGCGGCGGACGGCGACGCCCGCGGGCCGCTGAACCGTCCTCCGACGACCGGAGCACCCGCTGGTGCCGCGGTCGTAACCCGTTAGCCTGGGCGGATGCACACGGGGCAGCACATCCGCACGGACGCCGGATCCTCCTGGTTCTTCGACGCCGGCCGGATCGCCCTCGACTTCGCGCACACCGGCGGGTTCGCCGACGACCCCGACGGCCACCGATCCCGGGCCCAGCTCGGTGAGCTCCTCGCGACGCCGGCCGACCTCGACGAGTGGCTGAGCGACCACACCGAGCCGATCGACGTCGGCGCGACGTCGAGGGAGCTGCAGGACGCCCGGGCGCTCCGGGCGGCCATCGCCCGGCTCGCCGTCGCCGCCGCCCCGGCCCCCGCGACGACGCCAGCCGAACGGACCGCGGTCGCCGCGGGCCTCCGCGCCGGGACCGGTCGGACCCGTCCGGCGCCGGACGACATCGACACCGTCAACCTCTTCGCCGCGCTGCCGGACGTGCCGCCGAGCCTGCCCGGCGGTCGTCGTCGGGCCGGGGCGAACCGCGTGCGGCTGGCGCAGGCGCTGTCCAGCGTGGCGCGGGACGCCGTGGCCCTGTTCACCGAGGTCGGGTTCGACGACGCCGAGGCCGACGGACGGCCGACGCGCCTGAGCCGCTGCTCGGCCGCCGACTGCGGGCTCGTGTTCTACGACTCGTCGCGTGGCGGCACCCGCCGGTGGTGCTCGATGCAGCGCTGCGGGAACCGGGCGAAGGTGCGGGCGCACCGGGCACGGCGCGCCGGGGCCTGAGCACGTGCAGGGCGTTCTGCGCACCCGCACGACGGGTGGGCAGCACGACGGAGCCGACGCCGTCGGCCGCGCCGCCCGGCCGCCGGTCTCAGCAGTCGTCGACGACGTCGTCCGGGTCCGCGAGCCCGAGGTCCGCACCCCACGACGAGAAGGACAGTGACACCGTCCCCGTGCCGTCGGCAGCCCGGAGCGAGTACGGCAGCGGCTGCCCCACCGCCGACACCTCGAGCGACCCGACCGGGGACGACCCGCTCGCGACGACGACCTGCGCCCGCGCGGCCTTCCCCGATCCGGTCACGGCCCCGGGGTGGAGCGTGACGTCCGCGTCGGCGCCGAGCAGTGCCTGGAGCAGGTCCTCCGGGGTGGTGAACGGCGCGAAGGTCCGGAGCGCGGACGAGCCCGCGGCGACGCACACCCGGCCGGTCGTGGCGTCGTCGAGGCCGGTCCGCTCGGCGAAGGCCCGGTTGCCGCGGACCCAGACCTCGTCGCCCCGTCGGCGGGCATCGAGCGTGACGTCGCCGACGGTGAGCCGGAGCGAGGAGTCGTCCGGCACGCCGCGGTAGGCGAACCGGATCGTCCGACCGGGCACGGTGTCGCCGCTGCCCTCCCGGGCCGCCGTACCGTTGCCTGCTGCAGGATCCGGGACGAGCTCGGTGACGGTCCCGGTCGCGACGACGGACCGGGACCGCACGGCGCGGAGGACGTCCCGCAGGGCGGTGGGCCCGTCGACCGTCTCGATGCCGTTGCGGCTGCCGTCGACGGGTGCCTGCCCGCCGAACCCGGTGGCGGTCGGGGTGACCGCGACGTCCGCGGGGTCGGCGCCGGAGCAGCCGGTCAGGGCGAGGGCCGCGGCGAGCGCGGTGGCCGCGACGGACCCGGCCCGGACGCGCGGGCGCCCCGGCTCAGCCCGCATCGCCGAGGCAGACCTGGTCCGCGCCCTGGGCCGACCGGGTGCCGGCGTCGGTGGGGACGGCCTTGCCCTGGTTCGCCGCGGTGGCCCGCACGACGAAGCAGGAGTCGGCGTCGTACAGGCCGCCCGACGTCGGCAGCCAGACCTCGGTGCCGCGGGCCTGCCCGGTGACGTCGACGGGCTTCGTGCCGGGTTCGACGACGTACACCGACCAGGCGACGTCCGGCCCGCTCCAGGACACGTGGACGTTGCCGGACCCCTGCTCCACGGCGAGGTCCCGCACCGCCGGCGGTCCCTCCGCGGTGACGGCGTGCACGATCATCACGACGGCCACCACCACGGCGACGAACGCCAGGGCCGCGGAGACGATGAACGCCGGGTGCTTCCAGAGCGGCCGGCGGGTGGTCTCGGTGCGCTCGAGCTCGGGCAGGACCCCGATGTCGGACCCCATCGCGCGCTTCGGCGCCGTCGCGGGGACGCCCCACTGCTCGTAGAGGGCGGGCTGCCCGGGGTCCCAGCCGAGTCGGGCTCCGGAGCCGCGGTCGCCGTGGTGTTCCGGCGCGGGCGCCGACGGCACGGCGGGGACGGACGGGACGTCGGGGACCCGCGGGGCGCCGGGGCCGTCCGACACGGCGGGACGCGACGACGTCGTGCTCATGCGGCGATCCTCCCCGTGGACGGTGCGCCGTCTATCATAAGGGCGTGTTCCGGGGGCAGCAGGAAGCAGGCGGTCGGGGGCGGCTCCGCGTCGTGGCCGGCTCGGCGCTGCTGCTCGCCCTGGCGCTGGTGGTCCCGCAGGCACTGCCGGGAGGCACGGCCGCCCCCGCCGTCGCGGCCTCCGTCCGGCAGGCGGGCGGGTCCGGCACGGCAGGCGGGCAGGCCGCTTCCGGCGCGGCAGGCGGCCAGGCGCAGGCCGGGTCCGACCCCGTCCGCATCGCGGTCCCGTACGTCGGGAAGGCCGAGGTCTCGCTCGGGGACGGCTGGGCGATCGTCGACTGCGGGCGTGTGAACGTCCCGACGGGCGTCGGCGCCGCGTGCACGAGCGACTCGCTGAGCCTGACGTCGAAGGGCTACCGGCCCGACTTCGGGACGGTGACGATGACGGTCCCCGAGCGGAACGGGTCGCTCGACCTCGACGTCACGTACCTCGTCTCACTCGCACCCCCGACGCCGCCCACGGTGGCCGAGCAGACGTACGACTACCCCTTCGAGGAGGGCACGACCGCCTCGGTCCCGTACAGCGACCTCGGCGTCCGGTGCGACGGGTGCGCCGCCGGACCGCGGACGCGGGTCGTGTCCGCGGAACCCGCCGGGGTCGTCGCCACCGTGACGAGCACGGGACTGGTCGTCCGGCCGCCGGCGTCGTGGACCGGGACCGCGTCGGTCCGGCTCCGGGTCACCGACGACCAGGGGCAGCGCAGCTCGGCGACCGTCCGGGTCGTGTTCGTCGCGGCGGGCACGAGCGACCTCCTCGCCCAGGACACCGTGCGACGGCTCGGCCGGGACGGCGTGCTCCGCATCGACCTGGCTGACCTGGCCACCGCCCGGGAGGGCCGCGTCCGGTTCTCCGACTGCGGGTCCGCGGTCGCCGGCACCGTCGTGTGCACGGATGCGGGCGTCGCGACCTACCGTCCCTCGGGTTCGATGACCCGTGCGGACCAGTTCTCGTTCCACGTCCGCACCGACTCGGGCGACCAGGCCACCGGCACCGTGACCGTGCTGCCCCGCTCGGGGAGCCGCACGGCGGCGACCGCGACCGGGACCCTCGCACCCGAGGAGGGCGAGGCGACCGAGACCGGCGTCCGCTACCCGGCCACGGGCCTCCAGACCGCGCTCGGCACCCCCAGCGCGCACAGCGTCGTCGCGACGCTGCCGTCCGAGGACGACGCCGCGGCCACCGACCGCGCCGGTCTCCTCACATCCCTTCTCCCCGCACTCGACCGCATCACGGAAGGCAGCCGATGACGCTCCGCCTGAGCCTGCAGGACCCGAGCCGACGAGCTCCCCACGCGACCTTCGTCGTCGACGCGACCGACGTGACGAGCGTCGCCGAGGTCGCCGCCGGGCTCGGGGTGGACGCCGCCGCGATCGCCCCCGGCGCCGACCCGGGCGCGGCGCTCGCCGAGGTCGGCATCCTCAACGGCTCGACGCTGCCGGTGCGGGCGCCGAGCGACCTCCCGCCCGGGAGGCCACGCCTCGAGGTCGTCGGCGGGCCGTTCTCCGGGGAGACCGTGCCGCTGCCCCTGGACGGTCCGCTGCGGATCGGGAGCTCGGGCGCGATGGAACTCTGCGTGGCCGACCCCTGGCTCCGTCCGCACCACGCGACGATCTCGCTCGACCACGGCGACCCGGCCGCCACACCGTCCGGAGCGATCCCCGTCGGCGCGGGCCCCCTGCGCGCCGTGCTCACCGTCATCGACGACGCCACCGGGGTCGCCGTCAACGGTCGTGACGTCACCGGCAGCACGGACATCGTCCCCGCGGACGTCGTGCAGATCGGCAGCTCGGTGTTCCGGATCGGCATCGAGCCGTACCCGGACGCGGACCTGGCGCAGGACGAGGTCGGCATGCGGGGGTTCAACCGGACCTCGCGGATCATGCCCCCGGCGACGCCGCCGACCGTGGTGCTCCCCGGCGACCAGCCCGACGACGTCGACAAGACCCCCATGCCGTGGCTGTCCGCCGTGATCCCGGTGGTGCTCGGCGTCACGATGGCGATCGTCTTCGCCCGCCCGATCATGCTCATGATGGCCGCCGCCTCGCCGGTGATGGTCGTCGGGACCTTCCTCACGCAGCGGTCCCGCGCGAAGAAGAAGGGCGTCAAGACCTTCGAGGAGTGGCGGCAGGACATCGCGGACACCCGCGTCCGGATCGCCGGGCTCGTCAAGGAGCAGCGGCTCGACTCCTGGTACCGCAGCGTCGACCCCGTGGTGGTGCGCGACATCGCCACGCGGCCGCTCGCCCGGCTGTGGGAGCGACGGAAGCGGGACGCCGACGCGCTGCACGTCCGGGTCGGGGTGGCCGAGGTGCCGCTCGCCGCGAACTTCCAGGGCGGCTCGTCCCGCCACACCGGCGCCCACCACGTCGGGGTCGCGCCGGCCCCCGTCTCGGTCGACCTCGGTGCCGGTGTGGTCGGGGTCGCCGGTCCCGCCGACGTGACCCGCGCGCTCGTCCGCTCGATGCTCGCGGCGGTCGCGGCGCTGCGCTCCCCGCGCGACACCCGGATCGTCGTGGTGTGCGGCGACGACGCGGCGCCGGAGTGGGCGTGGACGCAGTGGCTGCCCCAGACGCAGCAGGCCGAGGACGGCGCGCTCGCGCTGATCGGCAACACCGATGACTCCCGGCGTGAGCGCCTCCGCGACCTCGCCGCACTCGTGCAGGTGCGCAGCCGCGCTGGTTCCGCGGTGAGCGCCGGCGACTTCGACACCGACGTCGTGGTGGTCGTCGACGGCGCCCGCGACTACCGCACGCTCCCCGGGATGGTCCAGGTGCTCGAGCAGGGCGCGCGGGTCGGCGTCCACGTCGTCGCCCTCGACACGGACCGGGCACGGTTGCCCGAGGAGTCGCGCACCGTGATCGCCGTCGACCCCGACGACCGCTCGCTCGCACGGCTCGAGTCGGACGCCGCGTACCACGCGTCCGTGCTGCTCGACGGGCTCTCGGTGCCGACCGCCGAGCGCATCGCCCGCAGCCTCTGCTCCATCCGCCACGTCTCGGGCGTCGGCGACGAGGGCATGCTGCCGACGAGCGTCCGGTACGTCGACCTCCTCGGCGTCGACCTCGACGACGCCGCGCCGATCGTCGCCCGCTGGCAGCGCGCACCGCGTCGGACGCACGTCGTGGTCGGCGCGAGCGCGGACGGGGAGTTCGCGATCGACATCGCCGCGGACGGCCCACACGCCCTCGTCGCCGGCACCACGGGTTCCGGCAAGTCCGAGTTCCTGCAGGCGCTCGTGGTGTCGCTCGCCATGGCCAACCGGCCGGACGCGCTCAACTTCGTCCTCGTCGACTACAAGGGCGCGTCGGCGTTCGCGGACTGCTCGCGCCTGCCGCACACGGTCGGCATGGTGACGAACCTCGACGCCCGCGAGACCGAGCGCGCCCTCACCTCGCTCGACGCCGAGCTGAAGCGCCGGGAGACCGCACTCCGCGTCCCGGAGCTGAACGTGAAGGACGTCGACGCGGCCTGGGCGAAGGACCCCGACGCCGCCGCACGGAACGGGCTCGCGCGACTGATGATCGTGATCGACGAGTTCGCCGAGCTGAAGACCGAGCACCCGGACTTCATCGACGGCCTCGTCCGCATCGCCCGCGTCGGCCGGTCCCTCGGCGTGCACCTCGTGCTCGCGACGCAGCGACCGAGCGGCGTCATCACGCCCGAGATGCAGTCGAACATCAACCTCCGCGTCGCGCTCCGCGTCACCGACCGCGCCGACTCCACGGACGTGCTCGGCTCCCCCGAAGCCGCGCTCATCAGCCAGTCGACGCCCGGTCGCGGGTTCGTCCGGGCCGGGCTCGGTGCGCTGCCGAGCGGGTTCCAGACCGCGCGCGTCGCCGGCATCCGACAGGGCGTGCAGCGGGTCCAGCGGCAGCTGCCGAAGGTCGCCGCGGTCGACTGGGAGGGCCTGGCCTACCCGCCGCGGTTCCCGGTGAAGCGGCACGCGGCGGCTCCGGTCGACCACGACGACACCGACCTCCGGGCACTCGTCGACGTCGTCACCCGCGCCACCGAGGCGATGGGCATCCCGAAGAACGCCTCACCGTGGCTGATGCCGCTCCCCGCGCTGCTCCCGCTGACCCAGGTGGCCGGCGGCACCGGGGCGCCGACGACGATCACGCTCGGCATCGAGGACGTGCCGGGGCAGCAGACCCAGCGGCCGCTCGTGTGGGACCTCGAGGCCGGCACGCACCTGCTGTTCCTCGGCGCGGCCCTCTCCGGTCGCACCACCGCGCTCCGCACCGTGCTCGCGCAGACCGTGGAGCGCATGAGCCCCGCCGACCTGCACCTCTACGTCATCGACCACGGCAACGGCGGGCTCCTGCCGCTCGCGCAGGCACCGCACACCGGCGCGGTCGTCACGCCGCTCGAGCCCTCCCGGCTGCCGCGGCTCATGGACCGCCTCGTCGCCGAGCTCGCACGCCGCCAGGCCGTGCTGTCCCAGGCCGCCGTCGGCACCATCGTCGAGCAGCGTCGTACGGCAGCGTCCGACGCCGACCGGTTGCCGTACATCGTCGTCGGGGTCGACGGCTGGGACCGTGCCACGAGCTCGATGCAGCCCGAGGACCTCCTGCCGATCCGCGACCAGATGACCCGGGTCCTCCGCGAGGGCCCCGCGGCCGGCATCCGCGTCGCCGTCACCGGCGACCGGACCGTCTCGTCCGACAAGATCGCCGGGTTCATCAGCGAGCAGTACGTGCTGCCGATGCGCGACACGAACGACTACCGGAGCGCCGGGGTCATGGTCCGCGAGCTCCCCGAGAGCGTCCCCGCCGGCCGGGTGTTCTTCGGGCCGACCGTCCGCGAGGCCCAGCTCGCCGTCCTCGGGCAGGACGCCTCCGCCGAGGCGCAGACCGCCGCCCTCCGCGGCACGGTCGAGACCGCGCGGGTCCGCTGGACGGAGCAGACCGACAGCACGGACGCCACGGACGCCGCGGACACCACCGACGCCCGAGGCACCGCCGGTCCCCGCCCGTTCCGCGTCGACGCGCTCCCACCCCGCATCTCCCTCGCCGACTCGCAGGACCTCCCGGTCGCGGCCCGCTCGAACCCGACCGGGCCGACGATCGGCGTCGGCGGCGACGAACTCGCCCGGATCACCCTCGACTGGCCGGCGGCCGGCGGGTTCCAGGTCGTCGGCGAGCGCGGCACCGGGCGCTCCACCGTGCTCACCGCGATCGCGCACCAGCTCGTCTGGACCGGCGAACCCGTCATCGCCGTCGCCACGAAGGACTCGGTGTTCACGGCCTGGGCACGCGAGGTCGGCGTGCCGCTCCTCGCCGACCCGATGGGCTTCATGGACCTCGCCCCGGCGCTCGGCCGGTACGACGACCCCTCCGGACCCGTCACCGTGCTCGTCGACGACGCGGAGCTCGTGGCGAACACCCCGCTCGAGAACTCCCTCATGGGCGAGAAGGCGCGGTTCGTGTTCGTCGTCGCGACCAACCCGGACGCCGCCGCGAAGACCTTCTCCGGGCCGTACGGCGAGGTCCGGCGCACCCAGGAGGGCCTGCTGCTCTCCCCGACGAGCGCCCTGATGGGCACGCAGCTCTTCGGCCAGAAGGTGCCGAAGTGGATGGTCGGCCGCCAGCCCGCCGGCGGCGGCGCGCTGCACCGTCGCGGCGAGTGGACGCAGGTGCAGGTGCCCGACCCGGCCGCCTGACGGACGGCGGTCGGGAGCACGCGGTGATCCGGGCCTCCCGGGCCACGTAGGGTGGTCCGCATGGCTGCACGCTGCTCGTACTGCGGGGCCGAGCTGCGCCCGAACAGCATGTTTTGCCTGGCCTGCGGCCAGCTCGCCACGGGTGGTCGGCGCTCGACGCCGGTCGCCGTCGGCGACACGGCGGACGTCCCACCGCAGCCCTCCGCGTCGGTCCCGCCACCGCCCGCCCGTCCCGGCCCCGCTCCCGCGACCGGCCTGGAGGCACGGCGCGCGCCCGTCACGCCGGCCCCGTCCGGCGCCCTCCCGCAGCTGGTCTTCACCACCGGGCAGACGCTCCTCGTCGAGGAGGGCACGGTCCTGGTCGGCCGTCGTCCCGACGAGATCGCGGCCCGCGAGGGTGCCCGTGCCTTCGCGGTCGACGACCCGGACCGGTCGATGTCGCGCGTGCACGCGGCGCTGCAGTTCGGGCCCGACGGGCTGCGCGTCGTGGACCGGGGGTCCGGGAACGGCACCGTGCTCCGCCGTGGTGACCGGGAGGACCGGTGCCCGGAGGGGCTCGCCGTCGAGCTCGTGCCGGGGGACGAGCTGTGGTTCGGGTCGGTGGGGGCGCGGGTGCGGTGACGGGGTCGGTGGGATCGTGATTCTGGACGACGCGACGCGGGACAGCTGGCGGGCCTTCTTCGCGCAGGACGGACGCTTCGAGGTCCGGTACGACGCCGAGCGCTTCCGTCGCATCGCGGCGGGGAACCTCCGCGACGGTGTGCTGCTGCTGGTCGTCGTCACGGCTGTCCTCGTCGCCGCCGTCGCCTGGGGCCGCACCGGACCGATCGTCCTCGCTGCGCTGCTCTTCGTCGTCGGTGCGATCCTCGGCGTCGTGCTCCTCCGGCGTCGCCTCGCCCTGCTCCGTCCCGCGGGGGGCCAGCCGGGGCTGCTGCTCGGCGTGTCCAACATCGGGCTCCACACCCCGCTCGTGCCGCTCGTCGACTGGTCGGAGGTCCGTGCGGTGTTCGCGGTGGACGAGTCGGCGCGGACTGCTCGGCGTCTGGCACGGCCGGGTCTGGCGGGGACGGCTGCGCGGTGGGCTGCCGGGAACGGCGGGGCCACGCGCCACCTGTGGTTCCTGCTCGAGGACGCTCCCGCGCTGCGCTCGCGTGTCGTCGACCAGCGCTGGGTGCGGGGCTTCGAGACCTTCCCGAACGTGAACGGTCCCGCGTTCGCGCAGTACGTCCTCGACCTCGACACGGTCCTCTCGCCGCGCGACACGGACCGGATCACGGCAGCGGTCCTGGTCCAGGCACAGGCTCGCGGCATCCACGCGGTCGAGTCGTCCGGCGCTGCCGACTTCGCGGAGTACGCGAGCCTGCTCAGCGGCGTGGCCGTCGACGGGGTCGTGCCGGACCGGCCGACGAGCACCACCGGCAACCCGTTCAGGTCCTGACCAGCTCTGCCTCGCGCTCGTCCCCCGCATGTAGGCTGCTGCGCGGATTCCGACGACGAGGGGCTGCGATCCGATGAACGCGAACGAGCCGATGGACCCGGGCGTGCCGGACGGCGGGGCGCCGACCGGGCTCGACCCGGTGACCGTGAAGCCCGATCCGGCGCGCTGGGCGTCCGTGGTCCGGCGTGAGCGACTCACCCTGATCGGCACCGTGGTCGTCGTCGTCGCGCTCGAGGTCGTCACGAGCCTGCTCGGTCGGCTCGGGCCGATCATCATCGCGCACGGCGTCACGATCGTCGCAGCCTTCTACTTCTTCGCCGTCCTGCGGTTCCGGCGCAACCGCCTGGCGCAGACGCTGGGCGACCCGGACCGCGGCATCACCGTCTCCGACGCCGGGGTCGACGTCCCGCTGCTCGGGCTCGTGCGCTGGGACGAGATCCCCGCCGTGTACACCGTCTACGACCAGGCACGCGCCGACCGGTACGCGCAGTCCGGTGGGATCAAGGGCTTCGCCGAGCGGTGGACCCAGGCGGTCGGGTCGGCGAACCACTACCTCACGGTCGCGCTCCAGGACGGACCGGCGATGCGGCAGCGGGCACGGCCACGGCAGTTCCGTCGCTGGGTGAAGCTCTGGGCACGGAGCGGTGCGCCGGACTTCGGAGCGATCCAGATCATCGGGGACGTCTACTACTCGGACGCCGACGCGGATCGGCTGGACCGGGCGCTGCGGGCGCAGGCCACGCGGCGCGGGCTGCCGAACTCGCGATCGGCGACCATGCTCGACCAGGGGGAGTTCTTCCGGACCAACTCGGGGATCGCGGTCTTCGACGGCAAGACGGGGGTGTGAGGTGACCGACGTTGCCGCCGTCGAGTTCTGCAGCCGCTACCGCGGCCCCGTGATGGAGGTCCTCACCGGCGCCGTCGGTGCCCAGGGTGCGGACGGGTTCCGGCCGGTCAGCGCGGCAGTCGAGCGGCTCCGGGCGATCACCGAGGACGCGCGGGCGCTCGCGCTCGACGAGGGCCTCGCACGCTGGGTGGCGGCGGCACCGGTGTTCTTCGCCGAGGTCGACCGGGCGCTCGACGCCCAGGACGCCCGAGCGCTCTGGGCCGCGGTCACGCACCCCGAGCACGGCGTCGACCTCCTCGGTCGGGCATGCGCCGGACAACCGGGTTGGTGACGAATACTTTCGTTGCAGGGTGCAGCATCGGTTATGCTGCTCCGGTCGACCCCCGGACGGGGGTGGGCACTCATCGGGGGGTAGGTCGATGATCGACCCCAGGGACACGTGTGTTTCTTGGAGGGAACCATGGCGGACATCCGCGTCACTTCGGAGTCGCTCTCGGGCGTCTCGAACCAGCTGCAGTCCGGCTCGCAGTCCATCGAGTCGCAGCTGCAGAACCTCAAGTCGCTCGTCGACGGCCTCGTCGGGGGCGACTGGTCGGGCGCCGCGTCGTCGTCCTTCCAGGACCTCTACCAGCAGTGGGACCAGTCGGCCGTGCAGCTGAAGGAGTCGCTCGCCGGCATCAGCCAGCTGCTCTCGCGCGCGGCCCTCTCGTACGAGGAGTCGGAGAACTCGATCTCGGGCACGTTCCGCTGATCCGGACCGGGCAGCCCCGCCGAGGGCTGCCCAGACCAGTCCGCTCCAGCCGCTGACCGGCTCACCACCGGTCGCACGACGGCCGATCCACGGGGGAGACCATGGCGCAGTACCGAGTCCGCACCGAGACGCTCGGGCAAGTGGCACAGACGTTGCAGTCCGTCGTCACCACGTTCGAGTCACAGGTGGGGTCGACGAACTCGCACGTGCAGAGCGTCGTCGACGTGCTCTGGAAGGGCGAGGACGCTGCGACGTTCCAGAAGTCGTGGACCGACTTCCAGGCCGGCTCCGCGGCGCTCGCAGCGACGCTCCGCGACCTCGCCGAGCGGCTCCGGCAGGCCGGTGTCTCCTACGAGCTCAACGAGACCGGCCTCTCCGGCAACTTCCTCGAGAACGAGCAGGTCGTCCCGGTCCGCCGCATCGAGGGGACCGAGGGCGCCGCGAGCACGCCGGACGCGCAGGATGGCGGCAACATCGTCGTCACGAGCGGGGTGACGGCGGGCAACGGCAACGCCGACGAATCCGGACGGACCCGCCGCATCGCCACGATGGACGCCACCGCGACGCTGCAGGAAGGGACGGCCGATGAGTGAGCAGCAGGCCGACATCGCCACCCTCACCCAGCTGGTGCAGTCCATGACCCAGCTGCACGAGTACTGCCTCCTGCTCCAGCAGGGTGCGCAGTCCTTCGCGGCCGTGCTCCCGGCCGAGTGGCAGGGCGCGGCGATGGCGTCGTTCCAGGCCACGTTCCAGCAGTGGTCGGCCCAGGCGACGACGCTCGCGGAGGCAGCCGACGGCCTGACGAAGCACTCGCAGCTCGTGCTCCAGGCGTACCAGCAGACCATCGACGCGCTCAACACGGCCTGGACCGACTTCAGCGCGCAGCTCGCATGACCCGCGGCGACGGACGAGGGGACCCCACCGCATGACCGACGTACGGCTCGACGCCTTCGGCATCGCCCGCGACGGCAACGACATGGCGACCGCCTCGCACGACCTCGCGACGGCGTGGACATCACTCCAGAGCGTGCTCTCCGGGTCCGGCGGGATGGCCGGTCCGGATGAGGCGTCGAAGGAGTGGATCGACTCCTACGACAGCATCGCGAAGCAGGCCGGCGAGGCGAGCGAGGGCGTCGCCACGGCACTCGCAGCGTTCGACTCGATCATGGGCGCGACCGGCCAGGCCTACAAGCGTGCCGAGCTCGCCGGTGCCCTGCAGGACAGCGACGGTGGCATCTCGGTCCCGACGCACGAGGTCAGCCTCGACACCTCCGTCCCGACCGCGATGGGCGAGGGGTGGCCCGGCGCGCTCGGCGAGTTCCAGGGCTGGGTCGAGGAGGCCCTCGCCTCGATGGGTCTCCACCTCCCGCTCGCCGACACCGACAAGATGGGCACGGCCGTCAGCGCCTGGCGGGCCTACGACGACCAGCTCCAGTCGATCACGAGCAGCGTCGCCGCATCGCTCGCCGTCGCGAGTTCGTCGGACATCCCGCAGTGGGCGTCGATGTCCTCCGCACGCTCGTCCGTCGTGACGACGCTCGGCCAGATGTCCACCGCGGCCGGTGCCGCCGTGGAGGCGCTCGACGCGCTCATCGACCAGACCGTGACCGCGCGCAACGAGATCATGGACATCGTCAAGGAGCTCGCCATCGCGGTGGGCGTCGAGGTCGGTGTGAGCGTCGCGCTGAGCTTCTTCACCTTCGGCGCGTCCGCGGTGGTCGGAGCGGCGGCGACGTCGGCGACCGTGATGCGGTTCGTCGTCCGGATCGCCGAGGTCATCCAGCGACTCATCACCCTGTCGCGGATCCCGCGCGAGGCCATCGAGAACGGCGTCCGCCTGTTCCAGGCCGTCGGACGCGGGTCGAAGTTCGCACGCATCGCCGGCGAGACCTTCAAGGGCATGGCGACCGGTGTGGTGTCGCAGGGCTTCAGCAACATCCTCGTCGAGGGCAAGTCGTTCTCCGAGGGCTGGCAGGGCGCGCTGCTCGGCGGTGCCGTCGGTGGCACCATCGGTGGCGGTCTCGGACTGGTCGGGCGCACCGGCCGCGAGGCGGCTGCGACCAGGTCGACCGTCACCCACGTCGCGGTCTCGACGGGGCGCGGAGCCGTCACGGGAGCGGCCGGCGGTGTCGGTGGCGACTACGTGACCGCGAAGGTCAACGGTCAGGACTTCAACGTCATCCAGTCCCTCGTGTTCGGGACCGTGGGCGGTGCCGTGTTCGACGGAGGCCACGGTGCCGTCGAGGCGCACCACGCCCACGCCGGCGGTGGGTCGACCGGGACCGACCTGGACCTCGCGAGCGGTGCTGCTTCCGAGCACGGCCCGGCGGATCTCGGTGTCGACACGGACACTCACGCCGGTGACGCGGGGGCGAGTGCAGCGGGCACCGCGTCCGCCACCCAGGTCGACGTCGTCACCCGACCGAGCACGCACGCAGCCGCTGCCGGTGACACCGCTCCGACGTCGCACAGCGGTGCGGCCGGGGGCGCGGCTCCGACGGAACACGCCGACGCGCCCGTGGTCAGCGGGGCCGGGACGCACAGCTCGACGACGACACACGCCGGAGAGCGGCCGAGTGTCGACGGGTCGCAGACGCCCGTCGTGACGGACACCGCTCACACAGGGGGCACGACGACGCACGCGGGCGGCGAGGACGTCGTGACGCACGTCGAGCACGTGGAGGCGGGGGCGAACGACGGCGGCGGCGACGGTTCTCACAGCGATGCTCCGGCGCACGGCGAGGGTGCGACGCACGCCGGTGCTCCGGCGACGCACGCGGACGGCAGGGTCCACGCCGACGCCCCGGCGGCGGACGCTCCTGCGACCCAGCCCGGAACCTCTGCTCCGCACGGAGCGGCACCGACCGGAGGTCCCGCACACTCCGATGCCGTGGACACGCGAACGGACGCACCGGCGACCCACGTCGACGCTTCTCCGCACGGCGACGCCATCCCCTCGGCCGGCACCTCCGACCACGCCGGCCCCCGCGGGGTGCAAGGCAACGCGGGTGTGCCGCAGGACGGGGGCGCTGCCACGTCGCCGCACCAGACCGGGACGACGCCCGACGCGACGACCGTCCGCTCCGACGTGGGCCACGTCCAGAGCCCGACCTCGGCGGACGTCCACGCTGCAGAGACGCACGTCGTCGGTTCGTCGCCAGGAGCCGACCAGGTTCGCGCTCCGGGACCGGATGGGCCCCTCCCATCGCACGACGCAGCAGCGCCCGCCGCCCTGTCGTCGGAAGCGGAGCGCACCGCTCCTGCAGACCGCGATGCGTCAGCGCCCGTAGAGCACGTGACGCATGAGCACGCGGCTGCAGCCGGAACGGCCGTGGCTGGGACTGCCCTGTCGTCACACCCCGGCATCCTCCGCACGGACTCGAGTGCCGTACGTTTCGAAAACCCGTCTGCGTCAGCGGGGACACTCGGACACCACGGCGGGACCGGGAACGGCAGCGCTACAGGGGGCAGCGGACGACGCCCCCTCCAGGTCGAGTTCTCGGAGGAAGCGGTTGCCCACGACGCTGCTGCCTACCGATCGGAGCTGGACGCCCGGCTGCACGACCACGGCTTGTCACGACGCGAGTTCCGACGTCTGGTGAGCAAGCCGATACACCGACTGAGCGCGGACGAGATGGACACGCTCATCGACATCCGAGACGGGCTCGACCCGATCCGATCCGGCGACGTCATCCAGAAGGTGATGCCCCTCAAGCAGGCGATCGACATGGTGTCGGACATCACGAACGGTGACGTCGGGTACTACGCGCAGAAGGGCGTCCCCGGCTTCATCGCGAAGTTCGCGCATCTCACCGCGATCTCGAACCACGGCTCCATCACGCCCCTGCGGGTGTTCCAGAAGCTCGGACTCGGGTACAACACGACCGCGTTCCCGTCGCCCAGCACCAACCCGATCCATGGTGTCCGGATGCGAACGGAACCCGGCTTCGACGGTAGCGGCACGCCCACTTCGGACGTGTACGACCGGATGCTCCCGCTGCGCACGATCCGCGGCTGGATGCAGGACGGGACCATCGACGAGCACCAGTGGAACGCGATGTCGATCCCCGAGCGCCGCGATCGACTCCAGCACCTCGTCGACCGTGTCGCCGACACCGACCTCCGGATCAAGCTCGGCGCCGCGCTCGAGAGGAACTCGTCGCGAACGTTCACCTCGTTCGACCCGTTCCGCGGCAACGGGTGGGCGGGCCACTACGAGCACTACACGCCCGAGGTCGAACTCCGTCAGAACACCCCGTTGACGCCCGGCGCGGAGCTGTGGCGGTACAACGTCGACGGAACGCAGGAGATCCTGGCGAAGTGGGACGGCGTCCGATGGCACATGATCTGAGCCCTGTCCTCGGCTCTGTCACATCGGCGTGGATCGGGACCGAGCTGGTCGCGACCGGCCGCCTCGGACCACTCACCCCGGCGGACGAGGACGTGATCATCCGAGACGAGGTGCCCGTGCGTGTTCCCCGCGCCGATCTGACGCTCGTCAGTCGCCGCACGATCGGGTGGTGGAAGGGCCTCCTGGTCGACGTTCAGGCTGCGCACGACGGAACGCTGACCGTGTGGGGGTCGATCGCGAAGGGCGACCCTCCTCTCCCCGCTGAAGCCGACGAGGAACGCGGCAGGTTCAGTGCTCACCTCGTCGACGGCAGCGAGTTGTTCGCCGTCCGTTCATTCACCGATCAGCTCCGATTCGACGAGTCGCCGGAGTCGGAGTCCCTCGGACCGTTCGCAGGCGACGTCGCGCTCCGCGGGTTCGATGTCGTCCCGGCCTCCGCGGACGCACCGTGCGACGGTGTACTCGTCGGACTCGACGGGTCAACGGTGTCCTCGGACCGGGCGCTGACCTGGCGTCGGCAGCTCGGGGAGCGCCATGAGAGCGACGCCGAGCGACTCCGGCTTGACGGCTCCGCGGTCCTCACGGCTCTTTCCCCGCACTCCAGGCCGGACGGGACGGTGCCTTCCAGCGGCGAGTTCTGGATCGGAAATCAGGTCCGGGTCGGCTGGCTCGATCGATCCGGATTCAGTCGGACCGCCGACGTCACGCGCAGCTGGGACCGACCAAGTGGGTCGGCTGCCATCATGGCGGGCACGTACGTGCAGACCGAGCGCGGGTGGTTTCCCGGCGCGATCCGGGACGAGGGCGCCCTGCTGCACTCCTGGGCTCCGACGTCCCCTGGCCGTGCCTGGGAGCCCCGGCCGTCGAGCCTCATGACGAACCAGTCGCGTTCCGAGGCGCGGATCACGAGGGACGCCGTCGTCGGCCATGCCACCGTCCGCACCACCGCGACGGTGAGCGGCGTGTCGGTCCAGGTCGAACATCATTGGAATGCTGCCGCTTGGGCGACCGTCGAGGTCCGAGCTCTCGACGGTCGTCGACGAACGATCCACGCCGCTGACGGCGCCGCGATCCGTTTCGTCGAGCGAGAAGGCAGCGTCACGGCGTTCGTCCGGCCAGAGGACCTCGACGACCTCGAGTCCGAGCAGGTCGCGTGACGGTGCTCCTCAGCTTCGAGGTCGGAGCGATCCGGACCCTCTCCGGTCACTAGCACCTAGCCTAGGAGCGGTACGACACGACGACGAGGGGACCCCACCGTGACTGGCACGATCATGCAGAAGGCGATCACGCCGCAGGTGAGCGACGCGTTCTTCAACGGGCAGCTCGAGCGCTTCGGCGGGTACGTCATCCCGATGGCCGCCACGAGTGGACTCGAGCGGATCGAGGACCTGATCGCGGTGCACGGGCTCGGGTTCCCCGGCAGTCCCTTCGCGCCCGACATGCCGCACCTCGACGTCGTCCGGTTCGAGGCGACGCCGGAACTCTTCGTCCGCCCAGCCATCGGTGGCTCGGACGCACGCACCGCCGAAGCGCTCGGGGCCCTGTGGGTCGACCGCGAGCCGTTCACAGGCACCGGCTTCGTCCCCAACGACCTGGACCGCATCGTCGACCTCAACTGGATGCCGTCGCACCGCGTCCCGTTCGGTGCTGAGATCTGGCGCTACACCGGGGACGGACAGGAGACGTGGGTCGCCCGGTACGCCGGCGTGCACATCGGCTGGGTGTACCGCGACGACCTGCAGGCGGGTCGGCCAGCGCCCCAGCGACCGATCTCGATGTTCGGGGGCGGGATCGCATCCGTGGGCGGGACGAAGTACGTCGCCGACCTGATGGACGGAACGCACGTCGCGATCGTTCGACTGGACCCGTCAGCCGAGCAGGCTGGGTTCGTCCAGACCGGTTCCGGCGTGTGGGCCACGGTGGTCCCGGTGGAGGACGTGCAGGAGTACTACGAGCTGGACGTCAGGCTGCGCTGGGCGGGCCTCGACCTCCGCGTCGTGGACGAGACGGTCGCCGAGTCCGGCGAAGCAGCAGTCATGGCGATGTCCCTGCAGCACGACTACCGCTTGAACGAGGGACTGCAGCTGGTCAAGCTCGACGCCGACTGGTACGAGGCCATGCTCCCGAAGAGCGCGCTCGCATCCGCCGAGTTCCGCCAGACGATGCTCCCGAGCTGGCCCGGCGCAGACACGACGGTCGCGTGAGCCGGAGCGACTCGCAGGACCGCCGAACGGCCGCCGCACCAATCGCGGGCGACGTACCGGACCCGACCCGCGCCTCCAGGCCGACAGCAGCACCCCGCTGACGCCGGTCACCACGCGATCTGCACAATTGACGAAAACAAGGATTCGGCGTGCCGAATCCTCTGGCACACTGGTCCCCATGACCGACACCGCGACCCGCCCCGCCGTGGCGACCACCCCGCGGAAGCGCGCCGCCGGTCTCACGCTCCTCGGCCCGGCGTTCGTCGCGGCCATCGCCTACGTCGACCCCGGCAACGTCGCCGCGAACCTCACGGCGGGGGCGAAGTACGGCTACCTGCTGCTCTGGGTCCTCGTGGCCGCGAACGCGAGTGCCGTCGTGGTGCAGTACCTCTCGGCGAAGCTCGGGGTCGTCACGGGCAAGTCGCTGCCGGAGCACCTGGGCCTGCGGATGCGGCGCACACCCCGGCTGCTGTTCTGGGCGCAGGCGGAGGTCGTCGCGGCCGCCACGGACATCGCCGAGGTCATCGGCGGCGCACTCGCGCTGCACCTGCTCTTCGGGCTGCCACTGGTCGCCGGCGGGGTGATCACGGGGGTGGTGTCGATGGCGATCCTGCTGCTGCAGAACCGGCGGGGCACCCGGGCGTTCGAGGCGGTCGTGACGGCGATGCTCGCGATCCTGACGGTGGGCTTCTGCGCCGGACTGCTCTTCGCGCAGGTGTCCCCGACCGAGCTCGTCGCCGGACTGGTCCCGCGCTTCGAGGGGTCCGGCTCGGTGCTGCTGGCGGCGTCGATGCTCGGTGCGACGGTGATGCCGCACGCGGTGTACCTGCACTCCGCCCTCGCGCGGGACCGCCACGGGGACGTCCCGGCCGGGCCCGAACGGCGCCGGGTGCTCGTCGCGACGCGGTGGGACGTGGGACTCGCACTGGTCGTGGCGGGCGGCGTGAACATCTGCATGCTCGTGCTCGCCGCGGCGACGCTGCCGGGGGTCGAGGGGACGGACAGCATCCCGGGGGCGCAGGCGGCGATCGCGGCGAACGTCGGCCCGGTGGTGGGCGTGCTGTTCGCGGTGGGGCTGCTGGCGTCCGGGCTGGCCTCGACGTCGGTGGGCTGCATGGCGGGCGCCGAGATCATGAAGGGGCTGCTGCACGTGCAGATCCCGGTGGTGGTGCGGCGGCTCGTCACCCTCGTCCCGGCGATCGTGCTGCTCGCGGTGAACGCGGACGCCACGATGCTGCTCGTGGTGAGCCAGGTGGTGCTGAGCTTCGGGATCGCGTTCGCGATCGTGCCGCTGGTGGTCTACACCTCGCGTCGGAGCGTGATGGGCGACGACGTGAACGCGGTACCCACCCGCGTGGTCGCGGGGGGCATCGCGCTGGTGATCGTGGCGCTCAACGTCGCACTGGTCTGGCTGACGCTGGCGGGCTGACAAGCCCCCTTGCCCCCTCGCACCGTGCGAGGGGGGGCGAAGTCCGGGAGGCACCGCGCGCGCCTCGCACGGTGCGAGGGCGGCACAGCACGGTGCGAGGTTTCGCGCACGGTGCGGGGCGCTGGCCCTCGCACCGTGCGCGATTCCTCGCACCGAGCGACAGCGCGCTCGCACCGAGCGACAGCGCGCCTGCGCCGCGTGCGCCAAGCGCGCCCGCGGCGCGCGCGCCGCGCCGCGCCCGCACCCGCCTACTCGACGACCTTGACGTCCTTCCAGAACGCGACGTAGCCCGAGTAGTCCTTGCCCACCCGGTCGAACGACGACGGGATCGGCGTCGGGTACGACCACGCCCGGTCCTGCAGCTGCTGCCCGTCGACGTTCACGGTGTAGTACTGCGTGTCGCCCTTCCACGGGCAGTGGTACTGCGTCGGGCTCTCGGTGAGGAGCTCGGTCTTCACGCTCGACGGCGGGAAGTACCAGTTGCCCTCGATCTGGATGAGGTCGTCCTTGTCGCTCTCCGCGATCACGGTGTCGCCGACGACTGCCTTCATGACGTGCTCCTTGCTCGGTCCGTTGACACCCCGGACGCTACGCCCGCAGGGTGACGAGTTCCCCACCGCGCGTCACGGCGGCGTGGACGACGGTCGGCTCGAGTGCCCGCGCCGCCTCCGAGGCCGACACGAGGTGCTTGACCGCACGCCGGAGCCCCGTGTACGCCGCACAGGCGGCAGCGGTCTCCGGCGAGGTGTGGTCGATCCCCTCCGCGGCGAGCGCGTCGGCGACGGCACCGGCCGCGAGGAGGTCCTCGACCGCGAAGTCCGGCGACTCGGGAGCGTCCCACGGCTCCCCCGCGGCGTCCGCCGCGTCCGAGTGGGCAGCGTGGTCGGTCCCGGCGGCGACGATCGCGACGACGCAGCGGTCACCGCGGTCGGCCTGGAGGCGCGTCACACGTCCGGCGATCGCGGTCGCGTTGCCGAGGTGGCCGAGCACCACCTCCGGGCCGTCGGGCAAGGCGGCGACGACCTGACGGAGCGCCTGGTCGTGGTGCTCGGACGTCGGGAGGACGTCGACCCACACGAGCAGGTGGGCGTCCTGCGCGATGCGCGCGGCGCCGGCGACGCCCCACGCGAACCGGACCTGGTACTGCTGCTGCGTGCGTGCTGCCACGCGCACCAGGGTAGCCGTCCACCAGCCCCTGTCCGTCTCCACAGGTCGTCGCCGGGGACGGCTCGGTGACGGGTGGTGACCGTAGGATTCCGTCTCATGGAGATCGCCCCCGTACCCACCCTGACCGGCGACCGCGTGACGCTCGAACCCCTCGGGTCGGAGCACGCGGACGACCTGCGGGCGGCGGTCACCGACGGCGACCTGTGGCGTACCTGGTACACCTCGATCCCGGCCCCTGCGCAGGTCGAGGCGGAGATCGAGCGCCGTCTCGCCGAGCACGAGGCGGGCCGGATGGTGCCGTTCGCCGTCCGTGACCGCCCGACCGGTCGCGTGGTCGGGTCGACGACGTTCATGAACGTCGACCGGGCGAACCGTCGCGTCGAGATCGGATCGACGTTCCTCGCCCGGTCGGCGCAGCGCACGGGCATCAACACCGAGGCGAAGCTGCTGCAGCTCTCGCACGCGTTCGAGTCGTGGCAGTGCATCGCCGTCGAGTTCCGGACGCACTTCCACAACCGGCAGTCACGGGCGGCGATCGAGGGCCTCGGCGCGAAGCAGGACGGCGTGCTCCGGAGCCACCAGATCGGCCGTGACGGCACCCTGCGCGACACGGTCGTGTTCTCGATCACGGCGGCCGAGTGGCCGACGGTCCGGATGTCGCTGGCCGAGCGGCTGCGGCGGCACGACCGGGCCGAGGGCTCGCGCCGGCGCACTGCACGCCACGCCTGAGCCGGCGTCCGGCGTCAGCAGGGCTGCGCGCCGGTGAAAGCGCGCGTCACAGCACGCCGATGACAGCGTGCCCGTCACAACACGCCCGTCACAGTCTGCCCGCGTAGCGTCGGTCGTATGCACGTGGGTCTCCGCACCGTCCTCGACGCACCGGTCGACGCCGTCCGTGACGCGCTCCTCTCGCCGTCCGTGATGGTCGCGGTCACGAAGCCGTTCCTCCGCTACCGGTCACGGGCGCCCCAGGGCTTCCCGGAGCGCTGGACGCCCGGCACACCGCACCCGATCGCCGCGGACGCCTTCGGCCTGTTCCCGAGCGGCGACACCCACGTGGACATCGACCTGTACGAGGTGCAGGGCGTCCCGGTGCAGCGCGACAACGGCGGCGGGGTGTCGGGGCTGTTCGGACGGATGACGATGGCGCACCGGATGGCGACCGTCGACCTCGGCGACGGCACGACCCTGCTGCTCGACCGGCTGACCTACCGGATGCGGCCCGCGTTCCTCGGTGTCCTGCTCTGGCCGGGCATGTGGGTCATCTGGCAGTGGCGCGCCCTGCGGATGCGACAGCTCGCCCCGACGTGGCGCCGCCCGGCGTGACCGCGTGTCCCGGCTCCGACCCGCCCGACCCGCGGGGTCGTGCTGGCACCGGCGAGCGCGCCGGGCGTAGCCTGAACGGGTGAGCGACCTGCGAGCAGGACACGAGCCCCGGACCGTCGACGCGTCCGTCGACCCGACGGTCGCGACCACCCTCGCGACGATCGACTGGCGCCGGATGACGTTCGATCTCTACCGGCGGGTCCGCGCGACACCGGACCCGGAGACCGCGCACGCGATGTGGCGCGAGACGCGGGATGCGATGTACGCCGACCACCCGGCCTCACCGCTGCTGCCCGAGGACGCGGCCGACTTCGAGTCGCTGCCGGTCCCCACCTACGACCCGGACTGGCGCTTCCGTGCGCGCATCGAACCGACGGAGCCGCAGGCGATGGACGTCGAGACGGGCACGGACGGCATCGTGCACTTCGACCGGCTCGGCGTGGTGCGGATCCCGGGTGTCGGCTCGCTCGACGTGTGGTCGCACGGCGGCTACGCCGGCGGCATCTTCGTCCCGGTGAAGGACGCCAGCGCGGGGAAGGCCCGCGGCACCTACGGCGGTGGCCGCTACCTGCTCGACACGATCAAGGGCGCGGACCTCGGCGGCGACGACGACGAACTCGTGCTCGACTTCAACTTCGCGTACAACCCGTCCTGCGCGTACGACCCGGCGTGGGCGTGCCCGCTCGCGCCCCCGGGCAACACCGTGTCCGTCCCCATCCCCGTCGGCGAGCAGTACGACTTCTAGCGAGGTGCAGATGAACGGTCTGGTGGCACTCGACCGCGGCGGCAGCGTCCCGCCGTTCGAGCAGGTCCGCGCGCAGATCGCGGCGCAGATCCAGGCGGGCTACCTCGTCGACGGCGAGCGGCTCCCGAGCGTTCGTGGGCTCGCGGACGAGCTGGGACTCGCGGCGGGCACGGTCGCGCGGGCGTACCAGCTGTTGGAGGAGTCCGGGCTGGTGCACACCGCACGGGGCGCCGGAACGCGGGTGGTCCGGCCGGCGGCGGTCCCGCCCGAGGTCGCTGAGGCGGCACAGGCGCTCGCGGTGGCCGCGCGGGGTGCCGGGCTGTCGGCGGACCAGGCAGCCGCCGCCGTGCACGAGGCCTGGCCCGCCTGACGCGACCGTCGAGGCGGGGGCGTCCGCACCTCCCGGCCGACCAGGCGCCCCGACCACGCGACCGTCGAGGCGGGGCCGTCCGCGCCTCCCGGCCGACCAGGCGCCCGATCACGTGACCGGCGGGGCGGGAGCGACCCGAGCCTCCCGGCCGACCGTGCCGCGGCACGGCGTCAGCAATGCTCGAACACGTACGCGTCGTCGCGCGGCGTCACGAGGTCGCGGTCCCGGAGGATCGTCATCGCCGGCCGCTTCGTCGACGCGCACACCCTGGACCACGGCCGACTGCTGTTGTCGGTGTACTCGACGTCGATGACGCGCTTCCCGTACGCCTTCGTGTAGGCGCCGCACTCCTGGTAGACGAAGCACTCCTCGGCGACGACGAAGTCGAAGCCGGTCTGCTTCCGTCCCGACGCCCCGAGCTGCGGGGTGTTCTTCTGCCCGACCGCGAGCTGCTTGGCGTGCCCGACCCGCACGAGCGCGGCGGCGAGCGCGAGGTTCCCGGAGCGGGTGAGCTTGCCCTTCGACCGTGTCCACGAGTCGAGGTTGTCGAACTCGACGGCGTCGAAGCCCCGGTCGGCGCACCGGGCGACCGTCTTCGTCAGCACCCGCACGATCGTCGCCCGCTTGGCCGCGGTCGTGGTGTCGAGGAGCATCTCGTCCGGCCAGTCCGGGTCGGACACCGGCGTGCCCTTCCGGTCACGGAGGATCGCCGTGGGGTGGTCCCGCTTCCACATCGCCGCGTCCTCCGGCTGGGTCTGGAACCCGTTGACGTAGCAGATCGAGTACGTCCCCGTCGCCGGGCGTGCGGTGCTGTCGCGCTCGACGATGGTGACGCCCTGCGGAGGGGTGTACGAGCCACCGAGCTGGTAGTCGGGGATGCCCGAGGTCGGCAGGTTCCGGTACGAGGACGCGGGTGCCGCGGTGGCGCAGGACGCCGTGCCGAGGACCGCGACGAGCGCGGTGGCGACGGTCAGGAGGACGGTTCCGGAGCGCACCCCCGAATCCTCCCACGCGGTCGGCGAACGCGCAGGACCCCCGGTCCGAGGGGGTCGTCCGCTATGCTTGCGGTACTCGAGGCGCCGATCGCCTCGTGCGTCGTACGGACGCCCCGACTCCCGACCACCTGCGTGGTCGATGATCGAGCACCTCACGGAGGTGCCCAGGCTTCTCTGCTGCGGCGACTGCGCCAGCCACCACCGGCGGCGCGCATCCCGCCCGCGCACTGCATCGCACGTGCGCCCACAGCCGGCCCGACCGGCTGGGAAGGTCACGATGACCGACACCATGCAAGACACCCGTTTCTCCGACCTCGGCGTCCCCGCGCCGATGGTCGACGTCCTCGCCCAGCAGGGCAAGGAGACCGCGTTCCCGATCCAGGCCGACACCCTCCCGGACTCGCTCCGTGGCAAGGACGTGCTCGGCCGCGGTCGCACCGGCTCCGGCAAGACCATCGCGTTCGCGATCCCGCTCGCCGCGCGCCTCGCCGCCAGCGGACGCAAGCGTCGCGCCGGACGCCCGCGCGCCCTCGTGCTCGCCCCGACCCGTGAGCTCGCGACGCAGATCGACGCGACCCTCGCGCCGCTCGCCAAGGCCATGGGCCTGAACACGACCACCATCTTCGGCGGCGTCGGTCAGGGCCGTCAGGTCGACGCCCTGCGCGGCGGCGTGGACATCGTCGTCGCGTGCCCGGGCCGGCTCGCCGACCTCATGCAGCAGGGCCACGTGAACCTCGGCGACATCGAGGTCACCGTCCTCGACGAGGCGGACCACATGGCCGACATGGGCTTCCTGCCGGGCGTGACGAAGATCATGCAGGCGACACCCGAGCAGGGGCAGCGACTCCTGTTCTCCGCCACGCTCGACAACGGCGTGGACAAGCTCGTCAAGAAGTTCCTGCACGACCCGGTGATGCACTCCGTCGACGAGGCGAACAGCCCCGTCGAGGCGATGACCCACCACCTGTTCGAGGTCCCGGACGCCGACGCGAAGAAGGACCTCGTCCGGACGCTCGCCTCGGGCTCCGGTCGTCGCATCATGTTCATGCGCACGAAGCACCACGCGAAGCGCCTGGCGAAGCAGCTCACCAGCTCGGGCATTCCGGCGGTCGACCTGCAGGGCAACCTGTCGCAGGGCGCCCGGGAGCGCAACCTCGCCAAGTTCTCCTCCGGTGAGGCGCTCGTCCTCGTCGCCACCGACGTCGCCGCCCGCGGTGTGCACGTCGACAACGTCGAGCTCGTCGTCCACGTGGACCCGCCGACCGAGCACAAGGCGTACCTGCACCGTTCGGGCCGCACCGCGCGCGCGGGGTCCTCGGGCGACGTGGTGACGATCTCGCTGCCGGCCGAGCGCCGCGACGTCGCACAGATGATGCGCGCCGCGGCGATCAAGGTCGCGCCGCAGCAGGTCACGTCTGCCTCGCCGGCCGTCACCGAGCTCGTCGGCGAGGTCGCTCCGATCCGCCACGTGGCCCCGGAGCAGCCGGCCCAGCAGCAGCGCGCGCCGAAGCAGCGCTCGGTCGAGTCCGAGGGCACGGGCGGCGGTCGTCGCCGTGGCCGCGGCGGTCGGTCGGGAGGCACGGCCCAGGCCGCGCAGTCCGCATCCGCCACCGGGGCGGCCGGCTCCGGCACCCGCCGTGGTGGTCGCCCGGCGGAGGCTGAGGGCGGTCGCGGCGGGCAGCGCACCGAAGGTGGCCGTGGCGCGCAGCGCTCCGACGCCTCGGGCGGGCGTCGCGGGGGCCGCGGGTCCGAAGCCGCCGCGTCCGGCGGTCAGCGCCGCGGCGGCAGCCGCCGAGCCTCGAGCGACGTCGTCCGGGGCGGTTCCGCGCCGGTGTGGTCGTCCGAGGGTGGCTACGCCGCGGGTCGCGGGGCCGGCTCCGAGTCGGGCGCGGGCCGTCGTCGTGGGTCGCGTCGCGCCTCCCGTCCGGCCGGCGCTGCCGACCGTCACTGAGGCTCGTCGTCCCCCGAACCTCGACGTCCCCTCCGAACGTGCTCGGGCGTCGGGCGTAGGTTCGCCTGCACCGGACGCCGCGCGAGCGGCCGACGGGGAAACGTCCGTCGTTGGAAGGAGACCGTATGGCTGGCAGCGAAGAGAACCACACCGGCGAGAAGCTCGTCGGCAAGGTCAAGGAAGGCGTCGGCAACCTCACCGGCAACGACAAGCTGAAGGCCGAGGGTCAGACCGACCAGGCCAAGGCGTCGGCCAAGCAGGGCGTCGACGACGTGAAGGACGCGGCGCACGGCGTCGCTGACTCCCTCCGCGACGAGAAGCACTGAAGCCGGTCACACCGACCGAGCTGCGGAGCCCCCGGGACCATGTGGTCCCGGGGGCTCCGTCGTGTGTGGGCCGGGCGTGTGCGTCGCGCGGACGTGCGCGTCGCAGCCGCGGTCTGAGGTCCGCACAGCCGGAGTCGACTCGCACCACGGTTTCGCGCAGTGCGAAGCGACTCCGGTTGTGCGGTGCCACGCGGCACCGCCGTGATCGTGCGTCGGCGGGCGCGCCGAGCGTGTCCGCTAGTGCAGCGCGCCGACCGAGGCGAGTCCCGCACGGAGCAGCGCCCCGCGGCCGCCCTCCATCTCGTCGGCCACGGCGTCGGACGCGGCCTCCATCGGGCTCATCCACGTGAGCTCGAGGGCGTCCTGCCGCGGCTCGCACGTCCCCGTCACCGGGACGACGTACGCGAGGGAGATCGCGTGCTGCCGCTCGTCGGTGTACACGGACGCGCCGGGCAGCGGGAAGTACTCGGCGACCGTGAAGGGCGTCGGGCTCGAGGGCAGCTGCGGGAACGCCATCGGCCCGAGGTCCTTCTCGAGGTGCCGGAACAGCGCCGTGCGGATCGACTCGCCGTACATCACCCGCCCGGAGACGAGCGTGCGCGCGATCGACCCGCTGGGAGCGACGCGGAGCAGCACCCCGACCTCCGTGACGACGCCGAGGCCGTCCGTGCGGACCGGGATCGCCTCGACGTAGCAGATCGGCAGGCGGCGGCGGATGTTCGCGAGTTCCTCGTCGGACAGCCAGCCGGAGTCGGGGTCGGGGGTGCGCAGCGAGGCCATGCACCGTGTCTACCAGGCACGGCAGCGAGTTCGACGGACGCCACGGCTAGCGTTGGCCGCATGATCGACAGCGAGCTCGTGCAGTGGACCCGTGGCCCGTCCGAGCGTGCGGGCACCCCGCTGCTCGTCGCGATGCACGGGGTGGGGTCGAACGAGCGCGACCTGCTCGGACTCGCACCCGCGCTGCCGCCCGCGTGGACCGTCGCCTCGTTGCGGGCGCCGCTCGAGTGGGGCCCGGGGTACGCGTGGTACCCGCTCGGCACACCGGGGTCGCCCGCGCTCGGCCCCGTGGACGAGGCGGTGGCCGCGGTGCTCGACTGGATCGACGCCGTCGCCGCCGATCACCCGCGCATCGGGTTGCTCGGGTTCTCGCAGGGCGGGTCGATGGCGTTGCAGGCGCTGCGAGCGCGGCCGGCGGGCTTCGCGTTCGCGGTGTCGTTGTCGGGGTTCGTGGTGCCGGGCGTCACGGACTCCCGGGACGAGGCCGTGGCAGCCGTCCGTCCGCGCGTGTTCCTCGGCCACGGCGACCTCGACCCGGTGATCCCGGCGGAGGCGACTGCTCGGACGCAGGTGTGGGCCGCGGCGCACACCGAGGTGACCGATCGGGAGTACGCGGGACTGCCGCACGCGGTGTCGGCCGCGGAGCTGGCCGACGTCGCCGCGTTCGTGGGCGACGGCGCGTAGCGCCGCGCGGACGCCGCGCAGGGCGAGACTCGCGGCACCGGAGGCGAGACTCGTGGAGGGCGACCGATCTCGCGCCGTGGAGCGCGAGATCGGTCGCTCAGCCCGAGTCTCGGGGGTGGTGGCGACCGACAGACGGACGGGAGGCGCGGTGCCAGCTGGCACCGTGCCTCCCGTCCGTCACCGGGTCACGCGGTCAGTCCGCGAGGATCTGCAGGAGGTCCTTGCGGAGCTGGTCGACCCTGTCGGTCGCCGCGGCGATCTGCTCGTCCGTCGCGGTCGTCCGGTACATGTGCAGGACGCCCATGGTCTTCCGGAGCGACTCGACGAACGCGCGCTGCGCGTCCGGCATGCCGGGCGCCTCGAACGCGGCCGCGATCTCGTCCGCCTTCGCCTCGGCCTCCGCCCGGCCGGTGTCGGTGAGCTCGAAGAGCGTCTTCCGGCCGTCACCCGTCGAGACGACGAGGTCCTCGTCGACGAGCTGCTGGAGCGTCGGGTACACCGAGCCGGGGCTCGGCTTCCACGCGCCGCCGGTGCGCTCGGCGATCGTCTTGATCACGGCGTAGCCGTTCTGCGGCCCCTCGGCGAGGAGGCCGAGGATCGCGAGGCGGACGTCGCCGCGACGGCGACGCTCCCGCCCGCCGAAGCCCGGGCCGCCGCCGAAGCCGGGACCGAAGCCCGGGCCGAACCCGGGTCCGAAGCCGCGGCCGGGACCGAAGCCGCCGCGCTGGTGGTCGCCACGGTCGCGGCCGGGGAAGCCGGCGCCGTGGTGGTGGTGCCGCGGGCCGCCGAACCGGGGGCCGCGCGGGTGCTGGTGCTGCTGGGGGTTCATGTCGTCGAAGCGCATGATGTGTCCTTCCGTCGTGCTGAGTCGGCTCGCGATGCGGTCTGACCGATCACCTTCGTCGTATCGCGATGTAGTAACGATACATCGCTGACGCATCGCGCGCATCAAGTCCGCCTGGGAATGACCTGGATTGCGAAGCGGTCCGACCGCGGTGCACGAACGGCTCTCTGCGTCACATGGCGCTTGAAGGAAGGCAAGAAACATGCAGAAGCAGATCCTCGGCGGCGTGGTCACCGCCGTTCTCCTCACGGGAGGAGTGCTGGCCGCTCCGGCTGTCGCGTCCGCCGCTCCGGCCGCGCACCCGGTCAGCGCGACCGCGACCACGGCGGCCGCTCCGGTCATCACGGTGACGACGCCCGAAGCGTTCCTCCCCGAGACCCGCGTCACGATCCGCGGGACGGCGACGCCGAACAGCGACGTGTACCTCTCGATCGTCGGCGCGAACGTCCTCAACGAGCAGGTCCGGTCCGACGGTCGGGGCAACTGGTCCTACACCACGAGGAGCGTGCTGAGCGGCAACCTCGCTGGCAACTCGGCCTTCGTCGTGGCGCCCGACGGACGCTGGGCGCAGACGACGTTCGACCTGACCGGCGTCTACCCGCAGCCGACGCACGCCGAGGCAGCGCTCCGCGCCCTCGTCGTCTCGGGCGTCGAGCGGACCGGAGCTTCCTCTGCCCGGCTCTCCGGGACGGCGACCCCGGGCGCCGTGGTCTACGTCCGCTCGGCCGGCTGGTCGCAGGGCGTGGCGGTCGTGGGCGACGACGGCCGCTGGAGCACCACCATCACGATCGCGACCGCACCGGGTGAGGGCAGCTGGCCCGCGGGCAACGTCGTGTACCAGGACCACGCCTCGGGTTCGTCGCGGACGACCTTCGCGATCCCCTCCTGACGGCCGCCGGACGAAGAAAGAGACGAACGAACCATGACCATCACCACGACCATCGCCTCGACCGCCCTCGCCATCGGTGTCGCGGTCACGGGCATCGGGGCCGCCGCTCCTGCGACCGCCGCTCCCGCGATCGCGGCTCCCGCGACGGTGCACGCCGCACCGACCACTGCCGTGCCTCACGGCACGGCACCGTCGATCGACCACGTCCTCGTCTCCGACAGCGCGAGCGCGCCCGCGCTGGTCGTCGGGACGGCCCAGCCGGGTGCGATCATCGAGGTCTCGTACCGCGGGCAGACCGTCACCGTGCACGCAGGCGGAACGGGCACGCCGACGGCAGGGTACTGGGGCAGTGACCTCCCCGGCCGTCAGTTCGGTGGCGGTGACCGGACCATCACGGCCGTACAGATCGTCGACGGCGAGCGTTCGGCAGTCGCCTCGTACGAGTACCACGGGTTCGTCCTCCCGTTCTGATCGGTCCCGAGCGGGGCGTCGCGCCACCGGTGCGGCGCCCCGCTCGTCCCTCGGCCCGTTGTCGGTGGCCGCGGGCAGGATGGGACGGACCATGACGGACGTCTTCGAGCGCTTCTCCCCCGCGACCGCGGAGTGGTTCCGTGGCGCGTTCCCCGCCCCGACCGCCGCGCAGGCCGGAGCGTGGGACGCCGTCTCGACGGGACAGCACGCGCTCGTGATCGCCCCGACCGGGTCCGGCAAGACCCTGGCGTCCTTCCTCTGGTCGATCGACCGGCTCATCAGCGCGACCGACCGTCCCCCGGCCAAGCAACGGACCCGGGTCCTCTACGTGTCGCCGCTCAAGGCCCTCGGCGTCGACGTGGAGCGCAACCTCCGGAGCCCGCTCGTGGGCATCACCCAGACCGCCCGTCGTCTCGGACTCGAACCGCCGGACGTCACCGTGGGGGTCCGGAGCGGCGACACCCCGTCGTCGGACCGGCAACGACTCCTGCGGCAGCCGCCGGACATCCTCATCACCACGCCCGAGTCGCTCTACCTGATGCTGACCTCGAGCGCGCGCGAGACCCTGGTCAACGTCGACACGGTCATCGTGGACGAGGTCCACGCGGTCGCCTCGACGAAGCGCGGCGCGCACCTCGCGGTGTCCCTCGAGCGACTGGACGACCTGCTCGAGAAGCCCGTCCAGCGCATCGGCCTGTCCGCGACCGTCCGGCCCCCGGAAGAGGTCGCACGGTTCCTCGGCGGCCGTGCTCCGGTGACGATCATCGCGCCGCCCGCGCAGAAGACCTTCGACCTGCGGGTCGTGGTTCCCGTGGACGACATGACCGAGCTCGGTGCCCCGCCGGTCGGTGCGGACGCCACCGAGTCCCCGACGAACGGGTCGATCTGGCCGCACGTCGAGGAGCGCGTCGTCGACCTGATCGAGGAGCACCGCTCGACCATCGTGTTCGCGAACTCGCGGCGGCTGGCCGAACGGCTGACCGCGCGGTTGAACGAGATCCACGAGGAGCGGGTGCTCGCCGCGTCGGGTGCGGGTGAGCCGGTGGCCGCCGGCGTCGGCGCAGCCACCGGTCCGGTGCCGGTCACGCAGTCACCGGGCCGTGCGTCCGCCCACGCCCCCGTCGCCCAGCCGAAGCGACCGCCGGCCGACGTCATCGGCGCGTCCGGGCAGACCGGCGGGGGCGGTTCCGACGCCAGCGTCCCGGTGCTCGCGCGGGCCCACCACGGCTCGGTGTCGAAGGACCAGCGCGCCATCATCGAGGACGACCTGAAGTCCGGACGACTCCGCTGCGTGGTCGCGACGAGTTCCCTCGAGCTCGGCATCGACATGGGCGAGGTCGACCTCGTCGTGCAGGTCGAGGCCCCGCCCTCGGTGGCCAGCGGCCTGCAGCGGGTCGGGCGCGCCGGGCACCAGGTCGGGGAGATCTCGCGGGGCGTGCTGTTCCCGAAGCACCGCGCGGACCTCGTCAACAGCGCCGTCACGGTCGAGCGCATGGTCGCCGGCGAGATCGAGTCGATCAGCGTGCCGGCGAACCCGCTCGACGTCCTGGCGCAGCACACCGTCGCGGCCGGTGCCGTGGACACCGTCGACGTCGAGCACTGGTTCGAGCTCGTCCGCCGCAGCGCGCCGTTCAGCGGCCTGCCGCGCTCCGCGTTCGAGGCCACGCTCGACCTCGTGACGGGTCGCTACCCCAGCGACGAGTTCGCCGAGCTCCGGCCCCGGCTGGTGTGGGACCGCGTGCACGGCACCCTCACCGGACGTCCGGGGGCGCAGCGCCTCGCGGTGACGAGCGGTGGCACCATCCCCGACCGCGGCATGTTCGGCGTGTTCATGGTCGGAGAACGGGCCTCGCGTGTCGGCGAGCTCGACGAGGAGATGGTCTACGAGTCCCGCGTCGGCGACGTCTTCGCGCTCGGGGCGACGAGCTGGCGGATCGAGGAGATCACGCACGACCGCGTCCTCGTGAGCCCGGCGTTCGGGCAGCCCGGACGGGTGCCGTTCTGGAAGGGCGACGGACTCGGCCGACCCGCGGAGCTCGGTGCCGCGACCGGCGCGTTCGTCCGCGAGGTCGAGGGCGCCTCCGACGACGCCGCGCGGGCCCGGGTGTCCGCCGGAGGCCTCGACGAGCGGGCCGTGACGAACCTGCTCACCTTCCTCCGCGACCAGCGCGCGGCGACCGGGTACGTGCCGAACGACACGACCCTCGTGGTCGAACGGTTCCGCGACGAGCTCGGCGACTGGCGGATGATCATGCACTCGCCGTACGGCATGCAGGTGCACGCGCCGTGGGCCCTCGCGGTCGGAGCCCGGCTGCGGGAGCGGCACGGCATCGACGGCGACGCCATGGCGGCCGACGACGGCATCGTGGTGCGCATCCCGGAGACCGACGCGGAGCCCCCCGGAGCCGACCTGTTCGTCTTCGACCGCGACGAGCTCGAGGTCCTCGTGACCGACGAGGTCGGCGGCTCCGCGCTCTTCGCCGCCCGGTTCCGGGAGTGTGCGGCGCGGGCGCTGCTCCTGCCCCGGCGGAACCCCGGGCAGCGGTCGCCGCTCTGGCAGCAGCGTCAGCGGGCGTCCCAGCTGCTCGAGGTCGCGCAGAAGTACCCGACGTTCCCGATCGTGCTCGAGACCGTGCGCGAGGTGCTGCAGGACGTCTACGACGTGCCGGCGCTGCTCGGGATCGCGGACGACATCGCCGGGCGACGGATCAAGCTCGTCGAGACGGAGACCGAGCAGCCGTCGCCGTTCGCCCGGACGCTGCTGTTCGGCTACGTCGCCGCGTTCATGTACGAGGGCGACTCCCCGCTGGCCGAGCGGCGAGCGGCGGCGCTCTCACTCGACTCGACGCTCCTCGGCGAGCTGCTCGGACGCGCCGAGCTCCGTGAACTGCTCGATCCGGCCGTCATCGCGTCCGTCGAGCAGGACCTCCAGCGGCTCTCCCCCGACCGCCGGGCCCGTGACGCCGAGGGGCTCGTGGACGTCCTGCGGCTCGTCGGCGCGCTCGACCTCGACGAGCTCACGGCCCGCAGCTGGGTCGCCGCCGACGACGACACCGCACAGGTCGCCGCTGCCCTGCAGACGCTGGAACGCGATCGTCGGGTGCTGTCGTTCTCCCAGGCCGGCCAGACGCGGTGGGCCGTCATCGAGGACGCCTCGCGGTTGCGCGACGCCCTCGGGGTCCCCCTGCCCATCGGTGTGCCGACCGCGTTCGTCGAGCCCGTCGCCGACCCCCTCGGCGACCTCGTCGGCCGGTACGCACGGTCACACGGGCCGTTCTCCGCGCACGAGGCCGCAGCACGCCTGGGCCTCGGGGTCGCCGTCGTCCAGGACACCCTCCGCCGACTCGCCGCCGACCGCCGCGTGGTCGAGGGCGAGTTCCGCCCGGACCGACAGGGCGCGGAGTGGTGCGATGCCGAGGTGCTCCGCCGCATCCGCACGAAGTCGCTCGCCGCGCTCCGGCACGAGGTCGAGCCGGTGTCGCCCGACACCCTCGCCCGCTTCCTGCCCGCGTGGCAGCACGTCCACACTCCCGGCGCCCGCGGCGGTCTGCGTGGCATCGACGGCGTGCTGCAGGTCCTCGACCAGCTCGCCGGGGTCGCACTGCCCGCCAGTGCGTGGGAGTCGCTCGTCCTGCCCTCGCGCGTGACCGACTACACCCCGTCGATGCTGGACGAACTGACGGCGACCGGCGAGGTCCTGTGGTCCGGCGGGGGGACCCTGGCGGGGAACGACGGCTGGGTGCGGTTCCACCTCGCCGAGACGGCGGACACCACGCTGGCGGAGCCGGACGGTGGCGAGACGACCGAGCTGCAGCGCGACGTGCTCGGAGCCCTCGCCGGCGGCGGCGCGTACTTCTTCCGGCAGCTCGCACAGGCCGTCGGCAGCACCGACGACAAGGCCCTCGGCACCGCGCTCTGGGACCTCGTGTGGGCGGGGCAGATCACGAACGACACCCTCGCGCCGCTCCGGTCCGTGCTCGCCGGCAAGGCGAAGAGCACGAGCACGCCGCGGACCCGCGCCTACCGCGGGCGTCGCCGGCCCACCCTGCCGAGCCAGTCCGGACCACCGACGGTCGGCGGTCGCTGGTCGATCCTGCCCCTCGCACAGTCCGACGCCACCGTCCGCGCCGCCGCGACCGCCGAGCAACTGCTCGAACGCTACGGGGTCGTGACCCGCGGTGCCGTGCAGGTCGAGGGCGTCCGGGGCGGGTTCGCCGGGGTCTACCGCGTGCTCGCCCGCTTCGAGGAGTCCGGCCGAGCACGTCGCGGCTACTTCGTCGAGGGCCTCGGCGCCGCACAGTTCGCGACGGGCCCGACGGTGGACCGGCTCCGGACGTTCGCGCGCGACCTCGACGACGACGAGCGTGCCGACCCGGAGCGTGACCGGCAGGCGATCACCCTCGCCGCCACCGACCCCGCGAACCCGTACGGGGCGGCGTTGCCGTGGCCGACCGACGCGTCGGGCGCCGGCACGGACAGCGCCGCGGTGACGAGTGCCGGGGTCGGCACCGATCCCGCGTCCGGGGCCGGCACCGTTCCCGCGTCCGGGGCCGGGGTGCCGGACAAGCAGTCGGGGCGCGGACACCGTCCAGGGCGCAAGGCGGGTGCGCTCGTGGTCCTCGTCGACGGCGCGCTCACCGTGTACGTCGAACGCGGCGGGAAGTCGGTCCTGACCTTCAGCGACGACCCGGGTGACCTCGCCGCCGCTGCCGTGTCGATCGCGTCGACGGTGCGCCGGGGCCTCGGCAAGCTGTCGGTCGAACGGGTCGACGGCGCCTTCGTGCTGGAGGCCCCGCTCGGCCAGGCGCTCCGTGACGCCGGGTTCACCGCCACACCGCAGGGGGTGCGACTCCGTGCCTGAGGGCGACACCGTCTACCGGGCCGCCCACCGGCTGCACGCCGCACTCGCCGGCAAGGAGCTCACCCGCAGCGACTTCCGCGTACCGGCGTTCGCGACGCTCGACCTCGTGGGCCGCACGGTCGACGAGGTCGTCCCCCGCGGCAAGCACCTGCTGCACCGGATCGGCGACCTGACCGTGCACTCGCACCTGAAGATGGAGGGCCGTTGGGACGTCTACGCCCCCGGGGAGCGGTGGCGGCGGCCCGCGCACCAGGCCCGTGTCGTGCTCGACGCCGCCGACGTCTCGACGGTGGGCTTCACGCTCGGCATCCTCGAGGTGGTCCCCCGGGAGCAGGAGCCGGAGATCGTCGGGTACCTCGGCCCCGACCTCCTCGGGTCCGACTGGGACGCGGACCTCGCGCTCGCGAACCTCACGCGGGACCCGGAGCGGCCGATCGGGCTCGCCCTGCTCGACCAACGTGTGCTCGCGGGGCTCGGCAACGTCTACCGCGCCGAACTCTGCTTCCTCCGAGGCGTGCTGCCGACCCGTCCGGTCGGGCAGGTCGCCGACCCGGCACGGGTGATCGCCTTCGCGAGCCGACTCATCGCGGCGAACCGTGACCGCAACGCGCGGGTGACGACCGGTGTGGACCGCCCGGGTCGCCGACTGTGGGTCTACGGACGCGCCGGCAAGCCCTGTCTGCGCTGCGGGACGCCGATCCGCCGGGGCGAGCTCGGCGAGTCCGAGCTCACGCTCCGAGACACCTACTGGTGCCCCCGCTGCCAGAGCTGACGACCGATCCGGTCAGCGGTCCGCCGCGATCACAACACACTGCTCGACCGAGCGCGCCGCGCCGGGGTCGTGCGCGAACGCGGTCGGCATCGGCGACGCTCCTCGTCCGAGCCCGCGTCCCGCGTCCCGCGTCCCGCGTCCCGCGCTGCACGGTTGACGGGCCAGAGCGGACCGTCGAAGCACGCGGAGGTTGGGTCGGACGTCGGCGTCGGCGCACCCGACCAGGAGGACGGCGATGACGGCTGCCCCCGGGGACGTAGCCACGGTCGTGGTTCGGTTCAGCATGACCTCGCCGCTGCGTCGGGTCCGGTCGCAGGTCCCTCAGGTCGGTCCGTCTTGCGCGGTCCGGGTCACCGTGGCGGGTGCAGGTGCTCCGCGGCCGTCGCCCGGACGGCTTCGGTGACGCGCTCGAGCATCGGCGACGCCAGGTTCCACCGCTGCCACCACAGCGCGACGTCCGCCCTCCGTCCGGGCACGAGTTCGACGAGCTCGCCGCGGTCGAGCGGGTCGGTGCACTGCGCCTCGGGGAGGAGGCCCCACCCGAACCCGAGCCCCACGGCCCGGGCGAAGTCCGCCGAGGTCGGGACGAAGTGCCGTGGCCCGCGGGGGGCGTGCCCGAGGACCCGTCGGAGGTACCCCTGCTGCAGGTCGTCGGCACGGTCGTAGTCGACGAGGGGCACGCGGTCCAACCGGTCGAGCACGCGTCGCTCGCTCGCCGTCGTCGGGTCGACGTCCGCGAGGTACCGGTCGACGAACGACGGGGCCGCGACCGCCCGGTAGCGGTCGACGCCGAGGGCGACGGACGAGCAGCCCTGGACGGGGTCGGCCTCGGCCGTCACGGCGGCCATCACGGTGCCGGCGCGGAGCAGCTCCGCAGTGCGGTCCTGGTCTTCGCGGTGCAGGTCGAAGACGACCTCGGTCTCGGCGCGCACGAGGGCGAGCGCGTCGAGGAACCAGGTGCCGAGGGAGTCCGCGTTCACCGCGAGGGGGATCGACGGGACGGTCCCGGTCTCGCCGTCGAGCGCCCGGGCCGTCTCGTCGTCGAGCAGTCGCGCCTGCCGTGCGTGCCGGAGGACGATCTCCCCCGCGGCGGTCGGCGTGACCGGGGACGTCCGCCGGAGGAGCACCCGGCCCACCTGCTGCTCCATCGCCTTGATCCGCTGGGACACCGCGGAGGGCGTGACGGCGAGCGCCCGGGCCGCAGCGTCGAGCGTGCCGTGGTCGACCGCGGCGAGGAGGGTCTCGAGGTGCTCGCGCTGGAGCCGGATCATCAGCACAGCTTACGGTGGTGCAGGAACGTGAACTGGGCTTCAGGCAGTTCGACGCCTAGCGTCGGAGGGTGATCGTCCCGCTCCTCTCCGGCCTCGGCACCGGCCTCGCCCTCATCGTCGCCATCGGTGTGCAGAACACCTACCTGCTGCGACTCGCGGTGTCCGCCGGCCTCCGCGTGGTCGCTGCTGCGGTCGTGGTCTGTGCCGCATCCGACGCCGTCCTCATCGTCGCGGGCGTCCTCGGGGTGGGTGCTGTCGTGGAGCGGTTCCCGGTGGCGCTCGTGGTGGTGCGCTTCGTCGGCGCGGCGTTCCTCGTGGCGTACGGTGTGCTCGCGGCGCGACGGGCACTCCGTCCCGTGGGGCAGGCGCTCCGGCTCGAGGACGCGGCGGACCCGGCCGAGGCAACCGCGCCCCTCGTCGGACATCGCGCCCTGCCGGACCGGGGCGCGGTGTCCGCCGCGGGGCGCGAAGCACAGCCCGCCACGCCCGCCGCCACCGCCGCACCCGTCGCCGCGCCCACCGCGACCGGGACCGGGACCGGCCGCGCGACGGCAGCACCCGACCCGACCACGTCGACGACGGGGGCAGCGCGGACGGGGCGTGCCGCGCCTCCAGGCCGGGCGGTGACCGCGCGCGCCGCGGTGGCCACCATGCTCGTCTTCACGTGGGCGAACCCGCACGTGTACCTCGACACGCTGGTCTTCCTCGGCTCCGTGGCGAACCAGCAGGGACCGGTCGAACGGTGGCCGTGGACGGTCGGAGCGGTCCTCGCGAGCTGCGTGTGGTTCGCCGCGGTCGGCTTCGGCGGACGGCTGCTCCGACCGCTCTTCGCGAAGCCGCTCACCTGGCGGGTGTTCGACGGCCTCGTGGCGGTCGTGATGCTCGGCTTCGGGATCGCGCTCGTCGTCGGCGCGTGACGCGGTGCGGCCTGCGGCTGCACGACCGAAGTCGGCTCGAACCACGGGTTCCGCTGGTTCGAGCCGACTTTCGTTCTGCGGACGCGTCCCGCAGGACGCGCCGAGCGCGCTACCGCAGCGCCTGACCCACCCGGCTGTGCCGACGGCTGTAGCCGAAGTAGACGGCGAAGCCGATCGCGAGCCAGATCACGAAGCGGATCCAGGTCTCGACCTCGAGGTTGAGCATCAGCCAGAAGCACAACGCCGCGGAGAGGATCGGCAGCACCGGCGACCACGGCACCCGGAAGGCCCGCGGAGCATCCGGCCGCGACCGGCGCAGCACGACGATGCCGATCGACACGAGCACGAACGCGGACAGCGTGCCGATGTTGATCATGCCCTCGAGCTTGTCGACCGCGGTGAACCCGGCGATGAAGGCCACGACGATCCCCGCCACGACCTGTACCCGCACCGGGGTCTGCGTCTTCGGGTTCGTCTGCGAGAACCAGCGCGGCAGCAGACCGTCACGGCTCATCGAGAACACGATGCGCGACAGGCCGAGCAGCAGGACCATGACGACGGTGGTCAGCCCGATGAGCGACCCGATGGCGATGATGCCGGCCGCCCAGGGCAGCCCGACGATGTCGAACGCGGACGCCAGGGAGGGCGCGTCCTCCTGCGCGAGCCGCTGGTAGGACACCATGCCGGTGATGACGATGCTGACGCCGACGTAGAGCAGCGTCACGATGCCGAGACCGATGAAGATGCCGCGGGGCAGGGTCTTCTGCGGGTTCTCGGTCTCCTCGGCGCTCGTCGCGACGACGTCGAAGCCGATGAAGGCGAAGAACACCAGCGACGCGGCCGCGAGCAGCCCGAAGACGCCGTACTGGGCCGGGGCCTGCCCGGTGACGAAGGACACGAGCGACTGCGTCAGCACGCCGCCCTCGGCACCCTTGGACGGCTCGGCCGGCGGCACGAAGGGCGTGAAGTTGGCGGCCTTGACGAAGAACGCGCCGGCGACGATCACGAAGACGACGATCGCGACCTTGATGACGGTGATCACCGCGGACACCCGGGACGACAGCCGCGTCCCGAACGCGAGCAGCACCGTGAAGACGCCGACGATGAGGACCGGGCCCCACGTGAAGCCGATCGGGCCGAGCTGGATCGTGGAGGGCAGGTCCACGCCGAAGACCCCGAACGCGGTGCTGAGGTAGATGCCCCAGTACTTCGCGATCACGGCGCTGGCCGTCAGGGTCTCGAGGATCAGGTCCCAGCCGACGATCCAGGCGAGCAGCTCGCCCATGGTCGCGTAGGTGAACGTGTACGCGGAGCCGGCGACGGGGATCGTGGACGCGAACTCGGCGTAGCACATGATCGCGAGGCCGCAGGTGACGGCCGCGAGGACGAACGACACGATGACGCTCGGCCCGGCGAAGTTCGCGGCGGCGTTCGCGCCGACGGAGAAGATGCCGGCGCCGACCGCGACCGCGATCCCCATCGCGGCGATGTCGAACGTCTTGAGGGACCGCTTGAGCGAGCGGCCCTGCTCTTCGGAGTCGGCGAGGGAGGCCTCGATCGACTTGACACGGAGCGGTGTTGCCATGGGGTGGTTCCCGTCATCGGCTGGCGGCGGACCCCGTGAGGGTACTGGTGTACCACCCCGACACGCAAAGCGTCCGCGTGGACGGTCCTCCCACCACGGAACGGCCGGGAGGCTCGGCTTGCCTCCGTGCGGCAGGTGCCGCCCGGCGGTGGCTCGCGTCAGGCCGCGCGGGTCCAGTCCCGCAGGAAGCGTGCGCCCGCCTCGTCGTGGATGACGCCCTCAGGAGCGGTGAGCACCGGGTAGGACGTCGCCGGGACCCCGTCGGCCGGCCGGACGTCGACGTGGGCGACGTCGTGGCCGTTCGCGTGCAGCCAGTCCGCCATCGCGTAGTCGCTGCGGGAATCGCCCATCGTCCGCCACGCGACCGGCAGTTCCCCGTCGGCCGCGAGGAGCTCGAGCGACCGCTCGGCCCCGAGGTCCTTGCCGCTCCGGTCCGACTCGACGTCGGTGGAGATGATCGTCGGGTCGATGCGCCACGCGACGCTGCCGTCCGCTGCCGGTCGGACGTCGTCGAGCCGGCGGACCCCGAGTCCCCGGCGCACGAGCGCTCCCATGGCCTTCGCGTCGAACTCCGGCTGCCGCTCGAGGTACGTGGCGTTCGGCACCTCCACCCGCTGCTCGATCGAGACCATCGCGCGCTTCGTCTCGTCGAAGAACACCAGGTCCGCGTACTCGGCGCGCACCAGCTCCCGCATCTCGTCGGCGTAGTCGCGAGGCAGTGCGAGGTCCTCGGCGACGGTGAGCTCGCCCATGCCGCCCTCGTACTGCGGTCCGATCGAGCACCAGACCGCGCCCTTCTCGCACACGGCGTGCACGCGGCCACCCTCGGCCAGCCCACCGGCGAGGAGCGGCGCCACGACCTCGGAGCGGATGAACGCGTCGCTGCGGCCGGTGTTGAAGACGATCGGGATGCCCTCCGCCGCGAGGGCGACGAGGTCGTGGACGATGCTCGGGATCGCGATCGTCCGGGTCACCGGACTGGCGATCGGGCCGTCGACGTCGAGCAGGAGTCCGAGACGGGGTGCGGTCACGGGACCATCTTCGCAGGAGTGCAGCGCCCCCGGAGGACGGGGCGCGGTCACCGCCCGGGCGCCCGGCGCGGTCACCGCCCGGGAGCCCCCGGCCGTGCGGCGCCCACGAACCGGTCGATCGTCCGCCGCACCATGGTGGGCTCCGGACGGTGCCACTGCCCCGGCAGCTCGAGGTGCGCGGCCCCCGGGACGGCCTCCGCCAGCGCGCGCGCGGCCTCACGCATGAAGTCCGGACCGCGATCGCCGGACGCGACGAGCACCGGGACGCCCACCGAGGCGGCGATGCGCTCCGGGATGGCGAGCCCGTTCAGGACGCGGACGTCGCGGGGCAGCACGTGGGCGTCACCGAGCAGGGCCGACCACACCCCCGGTCGGAGCCGGAGCAGGGCGACCTGACCCATCGGCACGCCGAGGACGTGCGCGAGGAACGCCCGCACCGTCTGGGACCGACGCCCCGCCGCGACGTGCTCGTCCAGCAGGTCCGCGAACACGACGTCGTCGACGTGGTGTTCGACGCTCGCCCGGAACGGCGGCTCGAAGAGCACCGCCCGGCTGATCGGCACCCCCGCGGCCAGGCCGTGGATGACCACCCCGGCGCCGACGCAGTTGCCGTACGCCGTCACCGGACCGGGCACCGACCCGACGACCGCGCGGAGGTCGTCGACCTCGCGCTCGATCGCCCACGGCGCCGTGTCGCCCGACGCACCGCGCCCCCGCCGGTCGTAGGTGACCACCCGGTAGGAGTCGGCGAGCGCTGCGACGAGCCGCTCGAGGTACGGGGTCCCGCGGTGGTCGAACGCGCCGCCCACGACGACGAGCGCCGGCCCGCTGCCGGTCTCCGTCACCGCGAGCGCGGTGCCGTCCGCGGACACGACGGTCCGGTCGACGGTCCGGGGCGGGACGGGAGGGTGCATGTGGTCCTCGAGAGGTCGTGCGACGGCGGTTCGCCGGGTCCTCGGGACGGACCGTGCGGGAGGTGTCCTGCGAGCATGGCAGGCCGGGCGAGGCTCGCCAACACCCGCAATGAGGGGAGGACGGCGCGGTGCAGCCCTCAGACGAGCGCCGTCGTCCCGACCGACTCCCGCTCGAGCAGCGACCGCTTGACGTCGAGGCCCCACGCGAAGCCGCCGAGCGTGCCGTCGCTGCGGAGGACCCGGTGGCAGGGCACGAAGAGCGCGGGAGCGTTCCGCGCGCAGACGCTGGCGGCGGCCCGCACGGCATCGGGTCGTCCCATGGCGGCCGCGAACTCGCGGTAGGTCAGGACGGAGCCTGCGGGGATGTTCCGCAGCTGCCGCCAGCCCTCGGCGAAGAGCTCGGTGCCGGCCTGCCGGACCGGGACCTGCATCGCGTGCTCGAGCTCCCCCGCGTAGAACGCGTCGACGGCGTCGGCCGAGGCCACACGGCCGTCGAGCACCCGGCCCGGCCGGTACCGTTCGGCGATCCGGGCGAGGACCCGGTCGGCCTGGTCGGTCCAGCCCGAGGCGAGCACCCGCCCCTCGGCGTCCTCGAGCACGGTGAAGGGGCCGTCGGGGGTGTCCAGCGTCTGGATCGTCGCGTCGGTCATCGTTCGTCCTTCCGGGCGGCCGCAGCCGCAGTCGTCATGTGGCCGACGCCGGCCGTCGCCATCGCGCGGTCGACGATCGGTCGCCAGCAGTGCATCGTCAGGTAGCTCCGCCACGGGGCCACCTGCTCCGACCGTAGGGAGAGCTCGCGGACCGCACCGGGCAACCCGAGTTCCTGTGCACCGTTGCGCACCGCGAGGTCGCTGTGCAGGAACAGGTCGGGGTGGTGCCGGACACGGAGCGCTACGTAGTCGGCGGTCCACGGGCCGATCCCCTTCACCGCGAGCAGGCCCTCGCGGAGCTCCTGCAGGGACTGCCCCGCATCCACCACGAGCGATCCGTCGGCGAGCGCCGCGGCGACCCGGAGGATCGTCTGCACCCGGGCCGCAGGACCGCGGAGGACGGACCCGCCGCGCTCGGCGATCGCGTCCACCGTGGGGAAGAGCCGGCCGCCGGGCAGCACCGACTCCGGCGCGGTGGCGCCGAGTGCGGCGACGAGCCGGGTCTGGGCGGTGCGGGCCGCGGCGACCGAGACCTGCTGCCCGATGAGGGTGCGGATGACGACCTCGTGCGGGTCGACCGCCCCGGGCAGCCTGATGCCCGGGACGCGCGCGACCGCGGGTTCGAGCTCGGGCAGGGTCGTCAGCACGGCGTCGACCGCGACGGGGTCGGCGTCGAGGTCGAAGAGTGCGCGGACCCTGGCGACCAGCGTGGGGAGGTCGGACAGGTCCTCGACCCGCACCTGCAGGTCGATCCCGACCGCCCGCCCGGCGGCGGCCGTCGCGCGGAACCAGCCCGCGCCTCCCGGCAGGGAGACCAGCCGTCCGTACGAGGTGACCCGGCCGTCGGCGTCCACGTCCACCTGCTCGGTGCCGGGCAGCGCGTGCAGCGCGTGCCACTCGAGCAGCCCCTGGGCGTCGAAGGGCGCGCGTGCCGGGAGGTGCACGTGCAGGGCGCCGTCGCCGACGGGCCGCAGCGTCCGTCGTGCGCGGAGCTCGGTCGGCGTGACCGCGAAGACCTCGCGCACGGTGTCGTTGAACTGGCGGACGCTCGCGAACCCGGCGGCGAAGGCGACGTCGGCGATGGGCAGGTCCGACGAGGTCAGCAGCGTCCGCGCGGTCTGTGCCCGGTGTGCCCGGCTGAGCGCCTTCGGTCCGGCACCGAGCTCGGTCGTCATGATGCGGTTCAGCTGCCGCTCGGAGTAGCCGACACGGGCGGCGAGACCGGGCACGCCGTCGCGTTCGACGACGCCGTCGAGGACGAGCCGCATCGCGCGGCCGGCGACGTCCTCGCGGAGGTCCCACTCCGGGCTGCCCGGCGTGGCCTCGGGCAGGCAGCGCTTGCAGGCACGGAACCCGGCGAGGTGGGCGGCGGCGCTCGTCCGGTAGAAGGTGATGCCGGACGCACGTGGCGTCCGTGCTGGGCAGGACGGCCGGCAGTAGATGCCGGTGGAGTGCACCGCGGTGACGAACTGACCGTCGAACCGCGCGTCGCGCGAGGCGACGACACGGTACCGCTCGGCGTGCAGGTGGTCGGTCCCGGTGCTGGTCACGGGTCCAGCGTCGCACGGCTCACCGACATCGACTGGCGGGAATCGGACACGGCAGCGCCGGACGGGAGGCACGGCTAGCGTTGGTCCCGTGACCACCGACGAGCCCGTGGCAGCGCCGGACGGCCTGCCCTGCCGGACCGACGTCGAGATCGTGCTGCTCCTCGCGTCGCCCCGGCACCGCTACGAGGGGCGCCCGGCGGACGGCGCGCTGCCCGCGGACCCGTCCGGGCCCGAGCTGCGGGACCGCGTCGAGGTGCGTGCCGGTCTCGGGATCGTCGGCGACCGCTACTTCGCCGCGCGGGCACACGTCCACGCGACCGTCACCGTCGTGGGGATCGAGGGGCTCGAGGACGTGGCCCGCTCGGTCGGCGCCCCCGTCGACCCGGCGGCGACCCGACGCAACGTGGTCCTCCGCGGCGCCGACGTCGAGGCACTCCGGGGTGCGCCCTTCGCCCTCGACTGCGGGGACGGGGTCGTGCGCTTCCGCGGGTACCGGCCCGCGAACCCGTGCGCGTGGATGGACCACGAGGTCGCTCCGGGGGCGTTCCGGGCGATGCGGGGACGGGCGGGGGTCCGGTGCGATCCCGAGTCCGACGGCGTGCTCGTCGTCGGGCCCGCGAGGCTGTGGACCGCCCACCCCGTCCCGCTGGGGGCTACGCCGACGCCGTGAGGGCGTGCTCGATCGCGTCGACGAACGCGGGCAGGTCGTCCGGGTTCCGGGAGGTGATCAGGCCGCCGTCGACCTGCACCTCCTGGTCGACCCACTCGCCACCGGCGTTCCGGACGTCGGTCTGCAGCGACGGGAACGACGTGAGGGTCTTGCCGGACACGACACCGGCCTCGATGAGGGTCCACGGGCCGTGGCAGATCGCCGCGACGGGCTTGCCGGCGTCCGCGAAGGCCTGCACGAGCGCGACCGCGTCCGAGTCCTGCCGGATGGTGTCGGCGTTGATCGTGCCACCGGGGACGACGAGCGCATCGTAGTCACCAGCGCCGCTGACACTGCCGATGGTGGTGTTGGACGGCACCGACTTGCCCGGGTCCTTGTCCCCGACCAGCGTCTGGATCGAGCCGGACTCCTGCGCCGCCACGGTGACGTCGGCGCCGCGCTCGCGGAGCTGGTCCGTGGGGACGACGATCTCGTCCTGCTCCACGCCGTAGTTCGTCGCGATGACGAGGATCTTCTTGCCGTCGAGGGCTGCCATGGTCGTTCCTTCCACGGCCCGGTACTTCCGGCCGCGGACCCCACGGTCGTCGTCCGCCGCTGGACGGGCTCGCAGTCGGCAGGCGTTGCTCAGCCCCGCACGCGGAAAGCGGACCCTTCACGCTCGACGGTCAGCCCGTCGTACCCCGCGATCCGTGGCAGCCCCTCCGTGACCGGGCTCGAGAGCTCCCCCACGACGACCGTGGTCGCACCGGAGGCGACGGCCGCCTCGACCCCGGCGGGAGCGTCCTCGAACGCCAGGCAGCGCTCCGCCGGGACCCCGAGGAGTGCGGCGCCGCGGAGGTAGCCCTCCGGGTGCGGCTTGCTGCGCTCGGCGTCCTCGGACGGCACGAGGGCGTCCGGGACGGGCACACCCGCGGCGATCATGCGCTTCACGGCGAGCTCCCGCGGGGCACTCGTCACGAGGGCGATCGGCACACCGAGGTCCTGCAGCCGCCGGACGAACGTGGCTGCGCCGGGGACCTCGACGATGCCCTCGACGTAATCGATCTCGGCGGCGATCATCGTGTCGACGATCACCTGCTGCTCGGCGCGCGGCAGGTCCGGCAGGAAGCGCTGGATCGTGTCGATGGTCTGACGGCCGTGGGAGAACCCGAGGATCTCGGCCGGGTCGAGGCCGTGCTCGTCGCCGAACCGGGTCCACGCGGCCTCGACGACCGCGGTGGAGTCGACGAGCGTCCCGTCCATGTCGAACAGGACCCCGGACACCACGACGTCGATCACACGTCCGACCCTAGCGGGCGCGCCGAGACTCGGGCCCGGCGCCCCGAGACTCGGGCCCGGCGCTCCGAGACTCGGGGTGGGCGACGGTTCTCGCGGCCGCGACCACGAGAACCGTCGCGCAGGACGAGACTCGGCAACGCGCCCGCCCCCGCCGGCGCCGGCGGCGCCGCGGGCGGCGCCGGCGCCGCGGGCGGCGCCGGCGCCGCGGGCGCCGCCGGCGCGTCAGGCGCGCACGTACCGCGTCAGCAGGACGCCACCGTCGCCGAGCAGCACGTGGGCCGGCCGCATCCGACGGAGCTCCGGCGAGGAGGCCGTCGCGATCCGGGGTCCCTCGCCGCCCTCGAGCGTCGGGTCCACCGTCAGGGTCAGCTCGTCGACGAGGTCCGCCCCGATGAGCGCCCCGAAGAACGACGGGCCGCCCTCACAGTGGATGCGCTCGAGCCCCCGGTCGACCAGTGCCCGCACCGCTGCGGTCACGTCGAGGGAGTCGTCCCCGCACGCCACCACGTCCGCCACCTCGGCGAGCGCCCGCCCCCGCTCGGAGGAGGCGCCGGACCCCGAGGTCAGCACCACCGGCCGCACCGGCGCCTCGGTGAACACCCGGGAGGTCGCCTCGAGCGACGCCGAACCGCTCACGATCGCGAAGACCGGGTGGTCGGGCATGCCGTGCGCCCGCCGCCACGCCACGTCGGCGTCGTGCAGCACCATCGGCCCGTACTCCTCGTCCCGGACGGTCCCGGCGGCCACGAGGACCACGTCGGCCGTCCGGCGGAGCAGGTCGAACACCCGCAGGTCGTCGTCGCCGCCGAGGTCGGCCGTGCGACCGGACGCCGAGGCGGACCCGTCGAGCGTGGTCACGAAGTTCACCCGGAGCCAGGGCCCGTCCGGCACGCCGGCCCGGTACAGCTCGAGGAGGTCGTCGTCGGCCAGGTCGGCGATCGATGTCGGCAGTGCGTTCACGTGTTGTGCCTCGCCTCCACGGGTTCGCGCCAGCCGAGGACCGCCTCGACCATGCGCATGGCGTCGACGCTCTCGACGACGTCGTGCATCCGGACGATCCGCGCCCCGAGCATCGCGCTGACGGTCGCCGCAGCCAGCGATCCGGACAGACGCGCGCCGCGGGGACGCCCGAGGGACTCCCCCACGAAGTCCTTGTTGGACACCGCGGCGAGCACCGGGTAGCCGAGTGCGACGACCTCGGGCAGCCGGCGCGTCAGCTCGAGGGTGTGCACGGTGTTCTTGTTGAGGTCGTGTCCGGGGTCGACGATGATCCGCGACTCCGGGATGCCCGCCGCGAGCGCCCGGTCGACGCGCTCCCGGAGGAAGTCGACGACCTCGCGGCCGATGTCGTCGTAGTGCGGCGGGACGGGGAGGTGCTGCCGGGGCGGTGCGGTCGAGTGGGTGATGACGATCGTCGCGTCGGAGTCCGCGACGACGGCGGCCATCCGCGGGTCGGACAGGCCGGTGGTGTCGTTGACGACGCTGGCACCGGCAGCGATCGTCGCCTCCGCGACCTCCGGCCGGAAGGTGTCGACCGAGATCACCACGTCGGACTCCTGCGCCAGCTGGGACACGACCGGCAGGACGCGGTCGAGTTCGTCGGCGGCGGAGAGCTCCGGGCCCGGAGCGAACTTGACCCCGCCGATGTCCACCCAGTCGGCGCCCTGCTCGGCCGCACGGACTGCGGCGGCCACGGCCTGGTCGAGGGCGAACGTCGCGCCCTGGTCGTGGAAGGAGTCGGGCGTGCGGTTGACGATCGCCATCACGGCGACGCGGTGGTCGAAGTCGAACGTGCGGCGACCGATGGTCCGGACCGGGTCGCGCAGGTCGGGCACCACCCAGCCGGGTGCTGCACCGGCCTGGAGGCTCGGCTCGCGCTGCTCGGTCGTCATGCGTCCGCCCCGCGGTCGGCCCCGGCAGCGGGTCCTCCGGCCGTTCCGACGCCAGCGCCGATCAGCGCGATCGCCTCGGCACGCCCGGCCTGGTCGGCGAGGGTCCCGGTGGCGGCGACGGTCACGGTGGACGAGCCCGTCTGGCGCTCGCCCCGGGTCGTCACGCACTGGTGCTGCGCGTCGAGGACGACCAGGACCCCCGTGGCGTCGAGTCCCTCGGCGATCGTCGCCGCGACCTGCTCGCCGAGCCGCTCCTGCAGCTGTGGACGTGAGGCGACGGCGTCGAGCACCCGGGAGAGGGTGCCGAGGCCGATGAGCTGGTCGCCCGGCGCGTAGGCGAGGTGCGCGACCCCGATGAAGGGCAGGAGGTGGTGCTCGCAGACCGAGCGGAACTTCACGTCGCGGACGATGACGAGCCGGCCCCGGTCGCCGTCCTCGGCGTGCACGACACCGTCCCTGGCGATCGCGACGGCGTCCGTCCCGATGCCCGAGAAGAACTCCGCGTAGGAGTCGGCGACGCGGCCGGGCGTGCGGGCGAGTTCGGGGCGGCCGGGGTCGTCTCCGATCGCGAGGAGGAGCTCGCGCACCGCGGCCTCGATGCGTGCGCGGTCCAGTCGTTCGTTCACGTGCTCATCCAACACCGTGCCTGGCCGCAGAACGCGAGCGGTCACCCAACGCGACGTACCCCGGGGTGCCGGACCGGGCCTCCCGTCCGGTGGCGCGCCAGCGCGGCGCGCCGCGCTCCCAGGGTTCTGTAAACTCCTCCGGTGAGCGCCCAGCAGACCGAAACGCCGCCCCGGAACCGCGTCGCATCCGGACTCGACCGCTTCTTCTCGATCACGAGCCGCGGTTCGACCATCCCCCGAGAGATCCGTGGTGGTCTCGTCTCCTTCGTCACGATGGCCTACATCGTGATCCTCAACCCGCTGATCCTCGGCGGGTTCAGCGCCGACCAAGCGGCGAAGGACGTCACCGGCGGCTGGCTCGAGAACGCGCAGGTCGCCGCGGCGACCGGGCTCGTCGCCGGCCTGATGACCATCGCGATGGGCGTCGTCGCGAACCTGCCCTTCGGCATCGCGGCCGGGCTCGGCATCAACTCGTTCCTCGCCGTGAGCGTCGTCAAGCAGGTCACCTGGCCGGAGGCGATGGGGCTCGTCGTCATCAACGGCGTGATCATCGTGATCCTGGCGCTGACCGGCATCCGGACGATGATCTTCACGGCCGTGCCCGCACAGCTCAAGGCCGCGATCACCGTCGGCATCGGCCTCTTCATCGCGTTCATCGGCCTCGTCGACTCCGGGTTCGTCCGGTCGTCCGGTCTCGCGTCCCCGCCGCTGCAGCTCGGCGAGGACGGCTCGGTCGGGGCCTTGCCGACGATCGTGTTCCTGATCGGGCTCGTCATCATCGGCACGCTCATGGCCCGACGGGTCAAGGGCGCCCTGCTCATCGGCATCGTCGCGACGACGATCATCGCGATCATCCTGCAGGCGATCTTCCACGTGCCGACGTCGGTCGACTCGAAGACCGGCTGGAACCTCAACGCCCCGGGTCTCCCGTCGGCGCTGTTCGCCGTGCCGGACCTGTCGCTCGTCGGCCACTTCGACCTCGGTGCGTTCAGCCGCATCGGCCCGCTCGCCGCGTCGATGCTCGTCTTCACCCTCGTCTTCACGAACTTCTTCGACGCGATGGGCACGATGACCGGCCTGGCGAAGGCCGCCGGCGTCGCGAAGCCCGACGGCACCTTCCCTCGACTCAAGTCGGCGCTCGTCGTCGAGGGCGTCGGGGCGATCGCCGGCGGCGGCGCGTCGGTGTCGTCGAACACGGTGTTCATCGACTCGGCGTCCGGCATCGGCGAAGGCGCCCGCACCGGGATGGCGTCCGTCGTCACGGGTGTGCTGTTCCTGGCGTCGATGTTCCTCACGCCGCTGACCCAGGTCGTGCCGCTCGAGGTCGCCGCCGCGGGCCTGGTCGTCGTCGGTGCGCTCATGGTCGCGCAGGTCGCGGACATCTCGTGGACGGACTTCGGGTCGGCGCTGCCGGCGTTCCTCACGATCGTCGTGATGCCGCTGACGTACTCGATCGCGAACGGCATCGGCGCGGGCTTCATCAGCTGGGTGCTCATCAAGCTGCTGTCCGGCCGCGGTCGCGAGGTCTCGTGGCTGCTGTACGTCGTCGCGTTCGGCTTCCTGCTCTACTTCGCCCGCGGGCCGCTGGAGGCGCTGCTCGGCGTCGGGTGACGCGGTGCGCTGTGCGCTGTGCGACGCGGGTTCGCACAACCGAAGTCACCCCGAACCACGGATCGCCGTGGTTCGGGGTGACTTCGGTTGTGCGGGGCGCAGGTCGCGTCAGCTCGGCAGGTCCGCCGGCAGCGCCTCGTGGTGGCGTCGACCCTGCGTGCGCCGGTCCTCCTTCATGCCCGCCTCGAACAGGTGCCGCCTGCCGTCGACCAGCTGGTCACGCGCGGCCTTCTCGAGCTCCTTGGCGAGCGCGTAGTAGCCGTCGTCGTAGTCCTCCATGACCTGGAACGTCCACCGCCCCGCGATCACGTTCCGCCCGACCAGCTCGGTGTCGATGCGGTCGGCGAGGTCGGTGTGCCCGGCCTTCCGGAGCTGCTCGACGGCCTCGCCGAGGTTGAGGTCCGCCATCCCGGTGAGCCGGTGGAACCCGTAGAGGAGGCCGCGTGCGTGTTCGATGACCTCGACCGCCGCGGACAGCGTGCCGAGGGCCTCGACGGTCGCCTCGGACACCCCCTCGGGCACCTGGTGGGCGGCGTCGGGTCCCTGGTCGTCGTGCTGCTGATCCGTCATGGCTCTCGTCTACCGGAGCGGTGCTCGTGACGTTCCGAGGTCGGCGTCCCCCGGGTGTTCCCCGGGCTCCGGGCCGCCCACCGCATCCTCGTTGCCCGTCGCCGGATCGTGGCCTACCATTCGAACACACGTTCGAACGAGGAGGACATCGTGGTGATCATCGACACGGCCGCGACCGTCTGGTGGACCGCCGGCGTGCCCGTCCGGCTGGTGTGGTCCGGGCGTCGCTGGCGGGTCACGGACACACCCACACGGCTCACCGTGACCCGGGCGGAACTGCCCACCGCCATCACCCACGCACCCGAGCGGACGGTCGGATGGCGCTTCCAGGCGACGGCCGAGGACGGCGAGACGCTCGTCGTCGACATCGTCCCCGAGGGTGACGGCTGGGGCGTCGCCCGCACGTGGACGTGACCGGCCCGGCGCGCTACGGTCCCGACATGACCAGGTGGATCGCCCTGCTCCGCGGGGTGAACGTGAACGGGATCACGATCCGGAGCGCCGACCTCGCCGCGACCTTCCGCACGCTCGGGTACGCGGACGTCCGGACCGTGCTCGCCTCGGGGAACGTCGTGTTCACAGCCCCGGGCGAGGCGTCGGTCGTCAAGGGGCATGTCGAGCAGGCGCTTCGCGATCGGTTCGGCTACGACGCCTGGGTCGTGCTGCTCCGTCACGACGACCTCGCCGGCATCGTCGAGGGCTTCCCGTTCCCGTCCGGGCCGGACCGGCACGACTACGTCCTCTTCGCTTCGGAGGACGCCGCACTCGACGACCTGCTCGCGGACCTCGCCCTCGACGACACGGTCGAACGGGTCGCGCGCGGGGCCGGTGTCGTCTACTGGTCGTGTCCGAAGGGGTCCAGCACGGACACGACGTTCGCCAAGCGGGCGGGCGCGGTCCGGTTCAAGCGGACCACGACCACCCGCAACACGAACACGCTCCGGAAGCTCCTGTGAGCGTCGCGGCGCGCGGTGCCCTGCACCACGTCGAGCTCCGGGTGGCCGACCTCGACCGGGCCGTCGCAGCGTGGGGCTGGTTGCTCGGCGAACTCGGCTACGAGCCGTACCAACGGTGGGACGACGGGCAGAGCTGGATCGCGGGCGGGACGTACGTCGTCATCGAGGCCGCACCCCTCGACGGGGTGCACGACCGGCGCCGTCCGGGGCTGAGCCACCTGGCGTTCCACGCCGGGACGACCGCTGACGTCGAGCGCCTGTGGCGTGCCGCGCCGGCCCACGGGTGGGCGCAGCTGTACGCCGACCGGCACCCGTACGCCGGGGGCCCGGACCACCACGCCGCGTTCCTCGAGGACGGCGAGCGCTGCAAGGTCGAACTGGTGGCGACCACGCGCTGACGACCGCCGACGCGGTACCGCGCGCAGCGCCTCCAGGCCACCGCGCGCAGCCCGGCCGGCGTCCGAGCGGGCCCTACGCGGTCGTCTCGTCCGCCTCGAACTGCCGCTCGAGCGAGATCGTCGGGATCGATGCCGTGATGACCGACCCGTCCGCCCGGAGCGTGCCCTGGATGTCGCTCGTGGTCGGCGCGCGACCGGTCATCCGCGGCCCCTGGTGCGGCAGCGGCACCACCGTCGGCTGGTCGGCGGAGAGGTCCCACTGCTGGTTGTGGACCCAGACCGTGAAGCCCTCGCCGTGCTCGATCGTGAACGTCAGGGTGTCCTGCTCGAGGTCGACCTTCACGCGCGAGCCCCGCACCGTCAACCGGTAGGTGATCCGCTCCCACGACTGCGGCAGCCGCGGGTTGAAGGTCATCCGTCCGCCGTGGTCGCGCATCCCGCCGAACCCGTTGACGAGCGCGCCCCAGATGCCGCCCGTCGAGGCGATGTGCACCCCGTCGGTGGTGTTGCCGTGCAGGTCGGCGAGGTCGACGTAGAGCGCGGTCTGGAAGTACTGCTCCGCGAGCTCGCAGTACCCGACCTCGGCGGCCATGATCGACTGCACGACGGCGGACAGCGTCGAGTCGCCCGTCGTCAGCGCGTCGTAGTAGTCGAAGTCGCGACGCTTCTCGGCCGCGGTGAACTCGTGCCCCTGCAAGAACAGGGCCAGGACGACGTCCGCCTGCTTGAGCACCTGGAACCGGTAGATCACCAGCGGGTGGTAGTGCAGCAGCAGCGGCCGCTTCGACTCCGGCGTGTTCTCGAGGTCCCAGAGCTCCTTGTCGAGGAACTGGGCGTCCTGCGGGTGGATGCCACGGTGCGGGTCGAAGGGGATCTCCATCGACTCGGCCGCGTGCTCCCAGCCGGTGACCTCCTCCGGCCGCAGCCCGGTCCGGCGCACCATCCGGCCGTACTCCTCCGGGTCGTCGGCGGCGAGCTCTCGCGTGGCCTGCACGGCGTACCAGAGGTTCGCCCGCGCCATGACGTTCGTGTAGAGGTTGTCGTCGACGACGGTCGTGTACTCGTCCGGGCCGGTGACGCCGTCGATGTGGAACTTCTTGTCGCCGTTCGACCGCCAGAACCCGAGGTCCTCCCACAGCCGGGCGGTCTCGACCAGGATGTCGATCGCGCCGCGCTTGAGGAACTCGGTGTCGCCCGAGGCCCGCACGTACTGCATGAGCGCATGGGTGATGTCGGCATCGATGTGGTACTGCGCGGTGCCGGCGGCGTAGTAGGCGCTCGACTCCTCGCCGTTGATCGTCCGCCACGGGAAGAGCGCCCCGCGCTGGTTCAGCTCACGAGCACGGGACCGGGCCGCGTCGAGCATGTTGTAGCGGAACCGGAGCGCGTTCCGGGCCACGATCGGTGCCGTGTAGGACAGGAACGGCAGGACGTAGATCTCCATGTCCCAGAAGTAGTGCCCACCGTACCCGGAGCCGGTGACGCCCTTCGCGGCGATGCCGTGCCCGTCGGTGCGGGCCGTGGCCTGCGCGAGCATGAACAGGTTCCAGCGGACCGCCTGCTGCACGTCCGGCTTGCCGGCCACCTCGACGTCGCTGCGCGCCCAGTAGTCGTCCATCCACGCGCGCTGGGCGGCGAAGACCTCGTCGACGGACTCGGCATGGGCGCGGTCCAGCGTGCGGTCGCAGCGGTCCGCGAGCTCACGCGCGGGGACGCCGCGCGAGGTGTGGTAGACGATGCTCTTCACGAGCCGGATGGGGACACCGGCCTTCGCCTGCACGCGGTAGACGTGCTTGGCGAGGTCGTCCTCGATCGAGGACGACTCGTCCCACGAGTTCTCGGTCTCCAGGTGGTGCTCGACGCCGACGCAGACGGTCATCCCCGAGCTCGCTGCCTGGTAGCCGAGCAACGACCGTCCGCCGGTGCTCCGCTTGAGCTTCGGCTCGAGCACCCGCTCGGTGAACGCCTCGGCCTTGCGCGGGTCGAAGGCGTTCGCCGCGGCACGCATGCCCGCGTGGTACTCGTCTTGGACGTCCTGCCGGTTCAGGACCTGGCTCGAGAGCAGGATCGAGGCGTCCGCGTCGAGCACGGTCACCTCGTAGTCGATGACCGCCAGGTGCCGGTCGGTGAACGACACCAGGCGCCGCGACCGGATGAGGACGCGCTTGCCGGACGGCGTCGACCACTCGGTCTCCCGGAAGAGGTAGCCGCCGCGGAACTCGAGCCGTCGGGTGTGGCGCAGGATGTCGGCCTCGGCGAGCACGAGCGGCTCGTCGTCGACGTAGAGCCGGATCACCTTCGCGTCGGGCGCGTTGATGATCGTCTGCCCGGTCTTCGCGAACCCGAAGGCGTCCTCGGCGTGGCGGATAGGCCAGGTCTCGTGGAAGCCGTTGACGTACGTGCCGTACTGCACGCCGCCGCGGCCTTCGTCGAGGTTGCCGCGCAGGCCCAGGTAGCCGTTGCCGACGGCGAAGTTCGTCTCAGCGACGCCCTGCTCGTCGGGCGCGTACTCGGTCTCGACGAGCGCCCACTCGTCGATCGGGTAGCGGACGCGGTCGAGCGGGTCCGAGGTGATGGGGTTCATGCTGCTCCGTGGGAGGGAGGTGTCGGGATCGGTCGTGGGGCGGACGGGTCGGTCGCCCGACCGCTCAGGTCGTCGGTGCCGGGGTGGAGCGGAGGTCGTCGATCAGGTCGGCGAGGTCGGTCACGACGAGGTCGGCACCGTGCGCTCGGAGCTGTTCGGAGCCGGCGCCGCGATCGACGCCGACGACGAGCCCGAAGCCGCCGTTGCGTCCGGCCTCGACCCCGCTGGTGGCGTCCTCGACGACCACGCACTCGGCGGCCGTGAGACCGAAGCGGCTGGCGGCGTCCAGGTAGGTGTCCGGGGCGGGCTTGCCCTCGAGCGCGTCCTGCCGGGCGACGAGGCCGTCGACGATCACGGGGAAGCGTTCGAGGATGCCCGCGGTCCGGAGCACCGACACGGCGTTCGCGGAGCTCGACACCACGGCGACCGAGTACCCGGCGTCGATCGCGGCGACGAGGAACCGGCGGGAGCCGGGGTACGGCTCCACGCCGTGCTCGTCGAGCTCGGCCGTGAACTCGGCGTTCTTCTGGTTGCCGAGCCCGCACACCGTGTCCAGCGCGGGGTCGTCGTCGGGGGTGCCCTCCGGCAGCTCGATGCCGCGCGACCGCAGCAGCGAGCGCACGCCGTCGTAGCGGGGCTTGCCGTCGATGTACGTGAAGTAGTCCTGCTCGGTGTACGGGTCGACCCCGCGAGCGGCGAGGTACGGCGTGAACAAGCGGCTCCACGCGCGCATGTGCACGTCGGCGGTCGGGGTGAGGACGCCGTCGAGGTCGAACAGCAGCGCGCGCTGATCCGCGAGGCGGGCTGGGGTGGGCCGGTCCGGTGCGGTCATGCGCCCACTCTAGGACCGCCCCGCTCCACGACTCAGGCACGCGGCCGATGTGTGGAGAGAGTTCACCCACAGCGCACGTGTGCAGGACCCGCGTGACGCGGACCGTCTTGGTACGACCGGAGGGCGTCGCCCGCCTCACAGGGGGCCGCTCGTCGCGCGGCCGTGGACGCGATCGGCAGGACACGCGGGCCGGGTGACGGGCGCGCGCCGCGCCTCCAGACCGACCGCCGGGAGGCACGGATCACCGCGACCGGACCGCGTACGGTGACCACGTGACCGGTTCCAACCCCCTCCGTCTCCGAGCGGCCGCCGTGGCGGTCCGCGGCGACCAGGTGCTGCTCGTTCTCCGTGAACGGGACGGACGGCGCTACGCCGTCCTCCCCGGCGGAGGCGTCGAGCCGGGCGAGACCCCGCAGCAGGCCTGCCTGCGTGAACTGCGCGAGGAGACCGGGCTCGGCGGCGAGCTGGTCGCGCTGCTGCCCGTCGGGCTCGACCGAGCCGCGCCGGCCGTGTACCTGCACGTCGAAGCGGGTCCGGGCGCACCGGAGGTCCGGTCGGATGCGCCCGAAGCAGCGCTGTCCAGCCCGTCGAACCACTACCAGCCGGCCTGGGTGCCGGTCTCGGATGTCGAGGAGGTCGGGCTCGTGCCGTCACTCGCCGTCGACGCGGTGCGGATGGCGGTCAGCGCAGGTCGGTCCCCGGCGGCAGCGCCGCCACCCAGCGCTCGACCGCCGCGCTGATCTCGGCGCGGGCTTCGGCCGGGGAGATGGTCGCGGTCCGGTCACCGGGCTGGTCGCCGTACGCCCCGAACTCGGCGTGGTTCGATCCCTCGACCTCGACCATCGTCGCGGTCGACGGCAGGAGGTGCCGGGCCGCCGCGACCTTCGCCGGGGTGCTGAGGCCGTCCCGCGAGCCGGCGACGCTGAGCACCTGGATGTACGAGCGACTGATGTCGTTCGCGCAGTAGCTGCCGAGGAGCAGGAGCCCGTCGGCGTCCTTCGCGAGTTGGCACGCACGCACCCCGCCGAGGGAGTGCCCGCCGACCGCCCACGTGGTGACCTCGGGGGCGTACGCCTCGAAGGTCGTGAGGGGCCGGGTGTCGAAGAAGGCGAGGTTGAGCGTCGGCTTCGTGATGACGACCGTCGTGCCCGAGGCCACGACCTGCCGGAACGTGGCCATGTACGCGTACGGGTCGACCTTCGCACCGGGGATGAACACGATGCCCTTGCCGTCCGCCTGGCCGGTCGGGGACATGAGGACGGCGTCGCCGACGTCGCGGACCGCCACCCGGTCGTCCCGCCAGACCTGGAGCGCCGCGCTGCGGGTGCCCTGCATGACGGTGTTCGCGTACACGAGGAACACCACGGCGAGCAGCACGACGGCTGCGACGATCCACGCGGTGACGCGGAGTGCTCGGGTCACGGTCGTCCTTCCAGGTCGCGGCGCATCACGATCTCGTGGCGCCCGTCCGGCAGCGCCTCGCCCACGTCATCGGTCACGGAGAACCCCGTTCGTGCGTAGGTCTCCCGGGCGCCGGCGTTGTCCGGCACCACCGCGAGGACGAGCTCGCGGGCGCCCTGCTCCGCCGCCCAGGTCGCGACCGCGCCGATGAGCGCTCGGGCGACCCCGCGTCGGCGCTCGTCGGGTGCGACCCACATCGAGATGAGCTCGACGCGGCGCGGGTCGTCCGCGTCCGGGACGCCGCTGGCCATGCCGACGGCACGGACGGGCCCGGCGTCGGGGTCGGCGTGGCGGCCCGGGACCGACGTCGTGCCGTTCGCCGGGTGCCCGTCGGTGTCGACCGCGAGCAGGTCGAGCGCGCCCGGCAACGACAGGCGGGTGCGCCACCGGTGCTCGGAGGCGTGCTCCCAGTCGACCAGCCGGGACCCGAAGGCACCGGGGGCGTCGGCGAGCGCCGCGAGCCGGACCGGCCGCCACAGGGCCCAGTCGTCGGCGGTCACCGGGCGCAGCGCGATCGTCACGAGGCGACGCTACAGCGGCCGGCTCCACGCGACCTCCCGGGCGAGCTGCCCGGTCCGTCGGAACAGGTCGACCTGGGTGGTGCCGGCGAGGACGGTCGCGAGGTCGTCCCGGTCGGCCGGGTCGAACCCGAGACCCTGCCAGAACGGGCCGGACCTCCGGCTGAACAGCCACGCGCGAGCTGCGCCCGCGGACGCGGCCTGCCCCATCGCGACGGCGGCGAGCCGGGAGCCTGTGCCGGAGCCGCGCAGCGCCGGGCTGACGGCGACGCTGCGGAGGAGGGCGTGCCTCCCGTCCGCCGAGGTCTCGAAACCGGTCGTGCCGACGACCGAGCCGGACGCGTCACGGATGGCTCAGAGACGCACGTCGGGTGTTCCCAGGCCCGCGACGGTGAGGTCGTTCGTGCTCGTGCTCGTGCTCGCCGGGGGGCTCACGCGTGCCCGGGGCTGAAGCGGTACCCCATCCCCGACTCGGTGACGAGGAACCGCGGGTTCGCGGGGTCGGGCTCGAGCTTCCGTCGGAGCTGCGCCATGTAGAGCCGGAGGTACCCCGAGTCGTTGCCGTGGGACGGCCCCCAGACCTCGGTCAGGAGCATCTCGCGGGTCATCAGCCGGTCGGGGTTCGTCACGAGGACCTCGAGCAACCGCCACTCGGTGGGCGTCAGGCGGATCGCGGGACCGGTCGGCGGCGTGACCTGCTTCGCGACCAGGTCGACCACGAGCTCGCCGATCGCGACGGTCGGCGCACCCCCGGCAGAAGCGGCCACCGCGGCCTGACGACGCCCGAGCGCCCGCAGCCGGGCGAGGAGCTCGTCCATCTGGAACGGCTTCGTGACGTAGTCGTCCGCCCCGGCGTCGAGGGCGTCGACCTTGTCGGAGGAGTCGGTGCGCCCGGAGAGCACGAGGACGGGCACCTGCGTCCAGGCGCGGAGCCCCTCGAGGACGCCGATGCCGTCGAGCCGGGGCATGCCGAGGTCGAGCAGGACGAGGTCCGGCCGTTCGGTGATGACGGCGTCGAGTGCGGCGCGGCCGTCCCGTGCGGTGACGACGTCGTAGCCGCGGGCGGCGAGGGTGACGGCGAGCGCCCGGACGAGCTGGGCGTCGTCGTCGGCGATGAGGACCTTGGTGCTCACAGGACCGACACCCCCACGTGGCCGGCGATCGGCAGCCGCACGACGACGGTGAGACCACCGCCGGGGGTGTCGTCGACCTCGATCGTGCCGCCCATGCCCTCCGTGAAGCCGCGGGCGAGCGCCAGGCCGAGGCCGAGCCCGGTGTCGTTGTCGGTGTCGCCGAGGCGCTGGAAGGGCTGGAACACCTCGCCGCGGCGGTCCTCCGGGATGCCGGGGCCGTGGTCGGCGACGCGCAGTTCGACACCGCCGCCGAAGGCGCTCGCGGCGACGCGCACCCGGGTCCCCTCGGGGGCGTAGCGGCTGGCGTTCGCGAGCAGGTTCACGACGACGCGCTGGAGCAGCACGGGGTCGGCGAGGACCGGCGGCAGGTCGGCGGGCAGGTCGAGGTCGACGTCCTCGGGGCCGAGTTCGAGCTCGTCGAGTGCCGGTGCGACGACCGTCTCCAGCGCGGTCGGGACCGGGCGCGCGGCGAGCACCCCCGCCTGCACGCGACTGACGTCGAGCAGATCGGCCAACAGCACCGCCAGGTGGCCGAGGCTCTCGTCGGCGGTGGCGAGCAGTGCCTCCCGGTCGGGCTCGGAGAGCGTGATGTCGCCGGCGCGGAGGGTCTGCACGGCCGCGGAGGCGGCCGCGATCGGCCGCCGCACGTCGTGGCCGACGGCCGCGAGGATCGCGCTGCGGACGCGGTCCGCCGCGGCGATCCGCTCCGCGTCGACGGCGGTGCGGGTGAGTTCGCGGTGCTCCACGGCGGCGTCGAGCTGCTGCTCGACGACGCGCAGCAGGCGGCGCTGGGTCGGGTCGTCGGGTGCACCGGCGAACTCGAGCACGGCACCGGACGGGAGGGTCGTGGCCGCGTCCGGCGCGTCGCCGAACGTCCCCGACGTGGCCGGGACGTCGTCGCCCTGCCGGATCCGCACGCCCGCGAAGCCGAACGCCTCGCGCGTCCGGTCGAGCAGCGCCTGGAGCGCGTCGTCGCCGCGGAGGACACTCCCGGCGATGCCGACGAGCAGGCCCGACTCGGCGGCGGCACGGCGTGCCGCACGGGAGCGCCGCGCCGACCGGTCCACCACGAAGCTGACGAGCACGGCGCTCACGACGTACATGACGAGCGCCACGAGGTGCCACGGCTGCTGGACGGTGACCATGTAGAGGGGTTGCACGAAGAAGAAGTCGAGGCTCAGACCGGAGAGGACGGCGGCGAACACTGCGGGCCACATGCCGCCGACGAGTGCCACGACGAGCACGAGCAGCTGGTACGCGAGCACGTCGACCGTGATGGCGTCCGGGTCCTTGCCGAGCGACAGCAGCCAGGTGAGCAGCGGGCCGGCCACGAGCGACAGTACGAACGCGGCGACGATGCGGCCGCGGGACAGGCTGCCCCCGAGCCGCGGCAGGGCGAACCCGCCGCCGGCCCGCTCGTGCGTGACGACGTGCACGTCGATGTCGCCCGACTCGCGGATCACCGTGTTGCCGATGCCCGGACCCGTGATCGCCGCGGCCACACGGCTGCGACGGCTGACGCCGATGACGATCTGGGTGGCGTCGATCGACTTCGCGAAGCGCACGAGGGTCGTCGGCACGTCGTCGCCCACGACCTGGTGGTACGTCCCGCCGAGCTGTTCGAGCAGGGTCCGCTGCTTGCCGAGTGCACCCGGGTGCCGCTCGCGGAGGCCGTCGTTCGTCGTCACGTGGACGGCCGCCAGCTCGCCGCCGGCGCTGCGGGCGGCGATGCGTGCGCCGCGACGGAGCAGCGTCTCGCCCTCGGGGCCGCCGGTGAGGGCGACGAGGACCCGTTCCCGTGCCTCCCAACGGTGGTCGATGCCGTGCTCGGCGCGGTAGGCGCGGAGCGCGTCGTCGACCTCGTCCGCGAGCCACAGCAGCGCGATCTCCCGGAGGGCGGTCAGGTTGCCGAGGCGGAAGTAGTTCGAGAGTGCCGCGTCGATCCGCGCCGCCGGGTACACGAGGCCGTCGGAGAGCCGGTCGCGGAGGGCCGCCGGGGACAGGTCGACGACCTCGATCTGGTCGGCGGCGCGCACGACGGCGTCCGGGACGGTCTCCCGCTGCACGGTGCCGGTGATCTCGCGGACGACGTCGCCGAGGGACTGCATGTGCTGGACGTTCACGGTGCTGACGACGGAGATCCCGGCGGCGAGCAGTTCCTCGACGTCCTGCCACCGCTTCTCGTGGCGCCCGTCGGGAGCGTTCGTGTGGGCGAGCTCGTCGACGAGGGCGACGTCGGGCCGGCGGGCGAGGACGGCGTCGAGGTCCATGTCGTCGAGCTGCACCCCGCGGTGCTCGACGACGCGGCGGGGCACGACCTCGAGACCGTCGACGAGGGCGGCGGTGGCGGCGCGCTCGTGGGTCTCGACGACTGCGACCACGACGTCCCGGCCCTCGGCGGCCATCCGGTGCCCCTCTTCGAGCATCGTGTAGGTCTTGCCCACGCCGGGTGCCGCGCCGAGCAGGACCCGCAGCTTGCCTCGCTTCACGTGCTCATCCTCTCGCGTCGGTCGTCGCGGTGGTGGTGGACGGGGCGGTGCCGATGCTCCTCGCACCACCGAAGTCGGTTCGCGCCACGGTTCGGCGCGGTGCGAGGTGACTTCGGTTGTGCGGAAGCGATCGGCACCACCGTCAGGAGGCCTTCGCCAGCGCGAGGTTCAGCTCGAGGACGTTCACCACGGGCTCGCCGAGGAACCCGAGCTGGCGGGCCTCGGTGTGCTCGTCGACGAGCGTCCGGACGGCCGACTCGGACATGCCTCGAGCCGACGCGACGCGGGACACCTGCTGGAGCGCGTACTCCGGGCTGATGTCCGGGTCGAGGCCGGAGCCCGAGGCGGTGACGGCGTCGGCCGGGACCTGGCTGGCGGGCACCCCGTCGGCCTTCGCGATCGCCTGTTGGCGCTCCCGGATGGCCTTCACCAGGTCGGGGTTGTTCGGGCCGAGGTTCGAGCCACTGGACGCGTTCGCGTCGTAGCCCTTCTCCCCCGCGGCGCTCGGTCGGGACTGGAACCAGCGGGCAGCGGACGACCCGTCGAAGGACTGCCCGATCAGGGACGACCCGACGACCTTCCCCGACGAGTCGGTGACCATCGAGCCGTTGGCCTGATCGTGGAAGGCGGCTTGCCCGACGCCCCAGACGGCGAGGGGGTAGGCGATGCCGAGCACCACGGTGCTGAGGAGGGTGAGGCGGATGGCCACACCCGTCGAACGGAAGGTGGAACGTGCTGATGCCATGACTAGAACCCCGGGATGAGACCGACCACGAGGTCGATCAGCTTGATGCCGATGAAGGGGACGACCACGCCGCCGACGCCGTAGAGGAGCAGGTTGCGGCCGAGGATCGACGATGCCGACGCTGCGCGGTACTTGACGCCGCGCAGCGACAGCGGGATGAGCGCCACGATGACGAGCGCGTTGAAGACGACGGCGGACAGGATCGCGGACGACGGGCTGTGCAGCCCCATCACGTTGAGCGCCGCGAGCCCCGGGAACGCCAGCTGGAACATGGCCGGGATGATCGCGAAGTACTTCGCGACGTCGTTGGCGATCGAGAACGTGGTGAGCGCGCCGCGGGTGATGAGCAGCTGCTTGCCGATCCGGACGACGTCGATGAGCTTGGTCGGGTCGGAGTCGAGGTCGACCATGTTGCCCGCCTCCTTCGCCGCAGTGGTGCCGGTGTTCATCGCGACGCCGACGTCCGCCTGGGCCAGGGCCGGGGCGTCGTTCGTGCCGTCACCGGTCATCGCGACGAGGTTGCCGCCCTCCTGCTCCTTGCGGATGAGGGCGAGCTTGTCCTCCGGGGTGGCCTCGGCGAGGAAGTCGTCGACGCCGGCCTCGGCCGCGATGGCCTTCGCGGTGCGCGGGTTGTCGCCCGTGATCATCACCGTCCGGATGCCCATCTCCCGCAGCTGCGCGAAGCGTGCGGACATCCCGTCCTTCACGACGTCCTTGAGGTGCACGACACCCAGCAGGTCGACGGCACCGCCGGGCGCGCGACGGGCGACGACGAGCGGGGTGCCGCCCTGGTCGGAGACCTCGGCCACGGTGGCGTCGATCGCGGCGGTGACGGCCGGGTCGGCTGCCCCGGCCCACGCGAGCACCGCGGCCGCGGCACCCTTCCGGACCTCGGTCCCGTCGGTGAGGTCGAGCCCGGACATGCGGGTCTGTGCGGTGAACGGCACCTCGACCGCTCCGACGGGCAGCCCGGCGCCGATCCCGGCCTCGGCGGCCAGGTCGACGATGGAGCGGCCCTCGGGGGTGCTGTCGGCGGCGCTCGACAGCGCGGCGGCCTCCATCAGCTCGGCTTCGGTCACGCCCGGCACCGGCACGACACGGGACGCCCGACGGTTGCCGTACGTGATCGTGCCGGTCTTGTCGAGCAGCAGGGTGGTGATGTCGCCCGCCGCCTCGACCGCTCGACCGGACATCGCGAGGACGTTGTGCTGCACGAGGCGGTCCATGCCGGCGATGCCGATCGCGGAGAGGAGCGCACCGATCGTGGTCGGGATGAGGCAGACGAGCAGGGCGATGAGCACCGGGATGCTCACGGTCGCACCGACGAGGCCCGCGATGGGCTGCATGGTGAGGCAGACGATCACGAACACGATCGACAGCGAGGCGAGCAGGATGTTCAGCGCGATCTCGTTCGGCGTCTTCTGGCGGGCGGCGCCCTCGACGAGCCGGATCATCCGGTCGATGAAGGTCTCGCCCGGGGTCGACGTGATGCGCACGACGATCCGGTCGGACAGCACCCGCGTGCCGCCCGTGACGGCGCTGCGGTCGCCGCCGGACTCCCGGATGACCGGCGCGGACTCGCCGGTCACCGCGGACTCGTCGACGGACGCGATGCCGTCCACGACGTCGCCGTCGCCGGGGATCACCTCACCGGCCACGACCACGACGACGTCGCCCTTGGCGAGGTCCACCGACGCGACCTCCTCGGTCTCGTTGCCGGTGGCCGCCGGGTCGGACTGGTCGTAGCGGAGCACCCGGCGGGCGCTCGTGGTCGACCGCGTCTTGCGCAGGGTGTCGGCCTGCGCCTTGCCGCGGCCTTCGGCCACGGACTCGGCGAGGTTCGCGAAGACGACGGTCAGCCACAGCCAGACGGCGATCGCGATGGTGAAGGCGGACGGCTCGACGAACAGCGAGACGGTGGTCAGGGCGGCGCCGACCTCCACGATGAACATGACGGGGTTGCGCCACATGAGGCGCGGATCGAGCTTGCGGAGGGCGCCCGGGAGGCCCGCCGCCAGTTGGCGGGGTCCGAAGGCGGACGAGGTGGCCGGCCTGGAGGCGGTGGTCGCCTCCGGAGCGGAGGTCGCGGTGGTCATGGTGGTGTCCTTGGACGTCGACGGCGCGTTCATCGTGCGAGCGCTTCTGCGAGGGGTCCCAGTGCGAGCACCGGGAAGTAGGTGAGGGCGGTGACGATCACCGCGACGCCACCGAGGAGGCCGATGAAGAGCGGCCGGTGGGTCGGGAGCGTGCCCGAGGTCGCGGGCACCTTGTCCTGCTGGGCGAGCGACCCGGCGAGCGCCAGGACGAGGACCATCGGGACGAAGCGTCCGAGGAGCATCACGACGCCGAGCGAGGAGTTCATCCAGGTGGTGTTCGCGGTGAGGCCGCCGAACGCCGAGCCGTTGTTGTTCGCGCCCGAGGTGAAGGCGTAGAGGAGCTCCGACAGGCCGTGGTTGCCCGGGTTGAAGATCGACGTCCCGACGACCTGCTCGCGGACGCCCGGGATCACCAGGGACAGCCCGGTGGCGAGCAGCACGAGCGTGGGCGTGACGAGGATGTACAGCGCCGCGAAGGTCATCTCACGGGCGCGGATCTTCTTGCCGAGGTACTCCGGCGTGCGACCGACGAGGAGTCCGCCGATGAACACCGTGATCACGGCGAGGACGAGCATGCCGTACAGGCCGGATCCCGTCCCACCGGGGCTGATCTCGCCGAGCATCATGTTGAGCAGCGCCATCATGCCGCCGATCGGCGTGTAGCTGTCGTGCATCGCGTTCACCGCGCCGGTCGACGTGGAGGTCGTCGCCGTCGAGAAGAGGGTCGAGCCGAGGATGCCGAAGCGCGCCTCCTTGCCCTCCATCGCGGAACCGGCGAGGTGCGTGGCCGCGCCGCCCCCGCCGAGCTCGGCGATCGACATGACCGAGAGCGACACCAGGAAGATGGCGCCCATCACGGTGAGGATCGCGTACCCCTGGCGGTCGTCGCCGACCAGGCGGCCGAAGGTGCGCGGGAGGGAGAACGGGATGACGAGCATGAGGAAGATCTCGACGAGGTTCGTCCACGCCTGCGGGTTCTCGAACGGGTGCGCCGAGTTGGCGTTGAAGTAGCCGCCACCGTTCGTGCCGAGTTCCTTGATGGCCTCCTGTGACGCGACGAAGCCGTCCGGGATGTGCTGCGTCCCGCCGATCAGGGTGGTCACGTCCGTGCCGGCCCCCCACGACTGGATGACACCGCCTGCGACCAGGACGATCGCGAAGACGAAGGCTCCGGGGAGCAGCAGGCGTCCGGTGCCGCGGACGACGTCCACCCAGACGTTGCCGAGCGTGCCGGACTTCCGACGGGCGAACCCGCGGACGAGTGCCACGGCGACCGCGAGGCCGACGGCTGCGGAGAGGAAGTTCTGCACCGCGAGACCCGCCATCTGGACGGTGTAGCCGACCGTCGCCTCAGGCGAGTAGGACTGCCAGTTCGTGTTGGCGACGAAGGACGCGGCCGTGTTGAACGCGAGCGACGGCCCGACGTTCGGCAGCCCGAGGTCCCCCGGCAGCACGACCTGGATGCGCTGGAGCAGGTAGACGACGAGGAGCCCGACGACGCTGAAGAGCAGCACACCGCGCAGGTATGCGGCCCAGGACTGCTCGGCGTCGGGGTCGACACCGATGACCCGGTAGACGCCGCGCTCGACGCGGTTGTGCCGGACGGGCGTGTAGACGCTCGCCATCCAGTCACCGACCGGGCGGTAGCAGACGACGAGGAGCAGGACGAGGAGCGCGACCTGGGCGATGCCGGCCCACGTGTCCCCGCTCATCAGAACTTCTCCGGCCGGACGAGCGCCCAGACCAGGTAGACGACAGCGGCGACGCCGAGGACGGCCGCGGCGATGGTGATGCCGATCACAGCCGCTCCAACCCCTTGGCGATGAGGGCGACCACGCCGAACACGGCGAGGACACCGGCGACGACGAACACGTCGAACACGAGGACTCCGTAGGTTGCACGGGCCCGCCACCGGGCGGTGCGGGCCGCACCATTGCTGGTGCGTCACCGATGGTGCGACCGGTGGCGCGCCTCCAGGCCGGTCCTAACGGAATCCTGACGCCGTCCTGACGGACGCGTGCGCGGTCCTAACGGGACGCTGCGTGGAGACGGGCCCCGAGCGCCGCCGTGGCCGCGCGCAAGGCCGGCGGACCCAGCACGGTGAAGTCGACGGCGAACCCGCCGACCCGTGCTGCCAGCGCCTCCCACGACCACGAACCGATGGTCAGGCGGCACCGCTCCGGACCCGTCGCTTCGAGGACGTCGGCGGGGTCCAGGTAGGGCGCGACCGCGCTCGCCGGGCACTGGAGCTCGACCGTACCGGTGCACGGCCAGGCGTCCTCGACCGCGGACCCCTTGAAGCGCGCCGCCACGAAGGACGCCGGGTCGCCGCCGGGGACCGCTCGTGGCGTGAACCGGAGCCGCGTCGGCGCCCGAGGCGTGATCCGATCGACCCGGAACGTCCGCCAGTCCGTCCGTTCGAGGTCCCACGCCAGGAGGTACCAGCGGCCGGACCGGGCGACCACGGCGTGCGGCTCCACCCGGCGGGGGTGCTCGTCCGGTCCGTAGCCGAAGCGGAGGACCTCCTGGGCGGACACTGCTCGGCTGACCTGCACGAGCACGTCCGGGTCGACCGTCGTCCTCGCGGCAGTCGTCACGACGTCGACCGTGCCGACACGGTTCCGGAGCCGCTCGGGCAGCACCTGCCGGATCGTCGCGAGCGCACGGACGGCGCCCTCCGCGATGTCGGCGCCCGACGCCGGCGCGACCGCGAGGGCGAGGGCGATCGCCACGGCCTGGTCGTCGTCGAAGAGCAACGGCGGGAGGTCCGCCCCCGCGGCGAGCCGGTACCCGCCGGCCGGACCCCGGAGCGCCTCGATGCGGTAGCCGAGCTCGCGGAGCCGGTCGACGTCGCGACGGAGCGTGCGCGGGCTGACCTCGAGACGCCCGGCGAGTTCGTCGCCCGGCCAGTCCCGGTGCACCTGCAGCAGGGACAGCAGCGTCAGCATGCGCGAGGACGGTCCGGACATGCGTCCAGTATCGAGGAAGAAGCGGTCACGATCTGACCGCATTGCGCGACAAGCTCGTCCCATGAGCATCGAGACCACGACCCACCTCAACTTCGACGGACAGGCCCGCGAGGCCCTCGACCACTACGCCCGTGTCTTCGGCGGCGAGGTCGCGTCCATGACCTACGGCGCGATGGGCGCCTCCGACGAGCCCGCCTGGGCCGACCGCATCGTCTTCGGGCAGGTGGCGACTGACGCCGGCTTCCGGATCATGGCGTTCGACGTGTGGCCTGGCCAGCAGTACGACCAGGGCAGCAACGCCTTCTACGTGTACGTCCACGGGGACGATGCGTCCGAGATCGAGCGGTACTGGACCGGGCTGCTCGACGGCGCCGAGGTCCGGCAGCCGCTCGCGCCGTCGGCCTGGGCGCCGCTGGCCGGGCAGCTCCGGGACCGCTTCGGCGTCATCTGGGCGCTCGACGTGGCCGCACCGCAGGCCTGACGGCTTTCCGGAGCACTTCTGCACGGAATCCGTCAGCCGGTACGGTGCCGGCATGCCCGAGTACCGACCGATGCCCGGCTACGAGCTCGGCCAGGGATGGACCGGGACGCGACGCCGTCGCTCCCGGTCCGCCCGGGTCCGACGCTGGGCCGGGCCCCCGATCGGGCTGTTCGCCCTCGTGGCCGCATGCCTGCTCGTGCGCTGGTACGCGGGCGTCGCGCACACCGTGGTGTGGGAGTGCGCCGTGTCGTCGTGCGGGACGAACGACCCCCGCTCCTTCGCGCCGATCGGCTCGTGGGTGCTCGTCGTCCTCGCGGCGTTCGGCGTCCGGACCCTGCCCGGCCGCGGCTGGTGGACCGGAGTGGCCGTGCTGCTGTTCGGGGCCGTCGCCGGCTGGTCGATCGACTGGTGGCGAACGCCGGGCATCGACCTCGAACTGTTCGTCACCCCGATCGCCGCCGGGGTCGTCGGCCTGGGGTTCCTGCTCGTGCAGGTCGGCCTGGCGGTGGACCGCGCCCGTGGTCGGGCGCACGTCGCTCGTCGGCGGGCGGCCAGGGGCGAGTGAGGGTCAGCGCGCGACCGTGAAGCTCTGCGACGGCCCCGCGCAGCTCGCGTCGTCCGGGCACGGCGCGTAGTCCCAGTTCGCGATGGAGACCGAGGCGTCCCCGGGCTCGATGTCGGACGGTACCGGGACGGACACCGACCACGATCCGTCGAACGCGTCGTCCGAACGCGCGGCATCGGCGAACGCGGTGTCCTCCGGCACGTTCTCGCCCCCGTGCTGCACCTCGATGCGCCACCCGCCGTCCGGCACGTGCACGTCGCACTCGTCGTCGGTGGCGAACATCACCGTGTCACCCGCGCGGACGGTGCCCGGTGTGACCGTGAACCGGGGGAGGCAGCCCGCCGTCGGGCCGTACACCGGCGACGCGGAACACCCCACCAGGACGCCGCTCACGGCGAGGGTCAGCACGAGGGCGGCGACGAAGCGCGAGTGGATGCGTGTCACTGGCTCATCATGCCCTGAGGACGATTCAGGCGGGAGTCCACGTGCTGACCGTCACCGCAGCGGTCACCTCGGCCGCGTCGAACTCGGTGCCCTCGGGGACGTGGTGGTGGCTGGGACCCATGTGCACGACGTCGTGGACGTCCTCGGCGCTGAGGTCCATCGTCCACGTCAGGTCCTCGCTGGACCGGCGGGCGAACGCCGGCGTCAGGGAGTCGTGCAGGCGCCGGTCCTTCTCCGGGTCGACGGCGATGGTCGCCGCCGCCAGCTCCGCCAGGTGGCCGGTCCGTGGCGTCACCACCACGAGCACGCCGTCGGGGTGCAGGACCCGCGCGTACTCGCGCTGGTTGCGGGGCGCGAAGACGTCCAGCAGGACCGCGGCCGCTCCGTCGACGACCGGGAGGCGCTCGGTCACGTCCCCGACGACGGCCCCGGCCCGCTCGTGGGCGCGTGCGGCGCGCCGGATCGCGATCGGCGAGAGGTCCAGCGCCACCCCGAGCCGGGCAGCACCCGCGTCGGACGTGCGGGGTGCGTCGGACCCGGCCCCGGGCCTCCCGTCCGCCGCGCGCAGCGCATGCGCGAGGTAGGTCCCCGGACCGGAACCGACGTCGAGGACGATGCCCGGGGCGGGCGCCGCGGCGACGATCGCGGCGATCGCCCGCTCGACGGGCGCGTAGTGGCCGCGGCCGAGGAACCGGAGCCGCGCGTCGACCATCTCCGGAGTGTCCGCCGTGAGTGCGCGTCGCTTGGCTGGCAGCAGCGTGAGGTGTCCCTGCTTCGCCTCGTCGAAGCGGTGCCCGTTCGCGCAGCCGATCTGCTCGTCGACGCGGGCGAGCGACTCGGCGCACACCGGGCACGCGAGCACGGGGAGCAGGTCGTCGCGCACCCGTCCAGCGTAGGGCCGCCGACCGCACCGGTAGGTTCTGGTCATGGCGATCATCCACGAGGCGGTCCTCCGCCCCTCCAAGGCCGAGGCGCTCGCCGTCTGGTTGCCGTTGCAGCCCTGGAGCGGCGTCACGCCCGGCGAGGCGGTCGAGGTCGTCGGCCGCTTCCGCTTCGACGACCCGGCAGGCGAGGTCGGGGTCGAGACGATCGTCGTCCGCACCGGGTCCGGTCGGCTGCTGCACGCACCGCTCACCTACCGGGCTGCGCCGCTCCGCGGTGCCGACGCGTTCCTGGTGACCGAGATGGACCACTCCGTGCTCGGTCGGCGCTGGGTGTACGACGCGACCGGGGACCCCGTCTACGCCGACGTGGTCCGCCGCGCGATCGCGACCGGTGGGCACGAGGCCGAACTCGAACGCGCGGACGGCGCCGGGTCCTTCGACAAGGAGGCCACGGCGGTGGGCAGCGGATCGGCACCGTCGTCGCCGACGGTCACGGCGGTCGACACCAGGACCGAGGAGGGCGAGACGACGATCGCCACGGGGCACGGGGAGCTCGTGGTCCTCCGGGTCGTCGGCTCGCCGGTGCCGTCGGGCGAGACCCTGCGGGCGACGTGGGCGACGGGGTCCGGCGTGCTCGTCGTCCTCGTGTAGCGCGCCGACCGGGCCCCGCGCGCCGGTCGAGCCGCGCGCGCCGGTCGGCCTCGCGGGCCGACCTCGTCGGCTGCCGGCGCCGCGCGGTCCGGGGGTACCGGCAGGGCCTGCCGCCGGCGCGGTCCGGCTGGCAGGATCGTCGGCGTGAAGACACTGGAGTTGCCACAGACCGACCTCACCGCGTCCGACGTCGTCGTCGGTCTCATGCGGATCAACGACATGAGCGACGAGGACGTCCGCGCGCTCTACTCGGCGTCGCGCGACGCGGGCGTGACCATGTTCGACCACGCCGCGATCTACGGCGGCTGGCACGGCTGCGAGGCGCGCTTCGCCGAGGCCGTGACCCTGTCGTCGTCCGAGCGTGCGGCGATCCAGCTGCAGACGAAGGTCGGCATCCGGCAGGGGTACTTCGACTTCTCGTACGAGCACATCCTGTCGTCGGTCGAGGAGTCCCTCGCGGCCCTCCGCACTGACTACATCGACGTCCTGCTGCTGCACCGCCCGGACGCGCTGGTCGAGCCGGAGGAGGTCGCGAAGGCGTTCGACGAGCTGCACGCGGCGGGCAAGGTCCACCACTTCGGCGTCTCGAACCACACACCCGGTCAGGTCGAGCTGCTGCGTCGTTCGGTGAACCAGCCGCTCGCGTTCAACCAGGTGCAGCTGAGCATCACGCACGCGAACGTCATCGCGCAGGGCGTCGCGGCGAACATGGGCGGGCTCGACCAGTCCGTGGACCGGGACAACGACATCCTCAACCACGCGCGGCTCAACGACATCACGCTGCAGGCATGGTCGCCGTTCCAGAAGGGGTTCTTCGACGGCGTGTTCCTCGGCGATCGCGAGCACTACGCCGAGCTGAACGACGTGCTCGACGAGGTCGCGGCGGCGCACGGCGTCACGCCGACCGGCATCGCGGTGGCGTGGATCACCCGGCACCCGGCGCACTTCCAGGTCGTCCTCGGCACGACGAACCCGCAGCGGGTGCGGGAATCGGCGGCGGGCTCGGACGTGGAGCTCTCGCGCGAGGAGTGGTACCGGATCTTCACGGCGGCGGGACACACCGTCCCCTGAGCGCGTTCGCGCCGCGCAGCGCAGCGCCACGCCGCGCAGCGCACAACCAAAGTCACCTCGAACCAGGGTTCCACGCGGTTCGAGGTGACTTTGGTTGTGCAGACATCGTGCGCCACGGACGGCAGGGTGGTCGCCACGTTCCAACTCACCCGGATCCCCGGGATGGCGCGTCGGGGATCCACGAGGCTCCTCGTCGAGGCCGTACGGGTCAGCAGCACGCAGCGCTCCGGCGGGGTCGGGACCGCACTGATGCGGTGGGTCACCGACGAAGCGGCGCCGGCGCTCGGGGCGTCGCTCGTGCAGCTCACCTCCGACGCAGCCCGGACGGACGCACACCGCTTCTCCGAGCGGCTCGGCTTCGTCGGGTCACACGTCGGGTTCAAGTTCACGCGCTGACGCGCGTCAGTCCTCAGACGGCGGTGACGGCACGGCGACGTCCACCGGCGACACCCGCGTCGGGTCCGCCGACGCACCCCCGACCACGTCGAACGAGATGCCAAGCTCGGCAGCCGTTTCTTCGTCGAGTTCGAGTCCGTCTTCCTTCACCTGGTCCTCGGGGATGGCCCGGCCACCGGAGGGGTCCCAGGAGTTCGCGATCGACATGCGGCCGAGCATGCCCGACCCGCATGGCAATCCGCCAAGAAGCGCGTCAGAGGTCGTCCGTGTGGAGCCGGTCGCCCGCCTGCGGACGTCGGAAGACGGGACCACCGCCGGCTTCGTCCTCGTCGTGGTGGTCGACCGGCGAGACGCTCGGGTCGGGCGAGTCCGGGCCCACGTCGGCGCCGCGGTCCTCCTCCACCTCGAGTTCGGTGGCGTCGGAGCCGTCCACGGGGACGGACGCGCCGGGCTGCTCCGGATCGAACGGTGTGCTCATCGACATGGGCCGAGCATGCTCCGGGACGGTGAACGGCGGGTCAACGCTGTCCGTCCGCCGCGATCAGCTCGAGCTGCGTGACGGCGACGTCCGTGACGGCGGAGAACGTGAACGCCGACCCGGCGCCCTCCAGGCGGAAGACCCGGGTCTGGCCGGCCCGGTCGAACTCCGCCTCGCGGACCGCTGACGACCCTGACCCGAGCGCCACGTCCCACGAGTAGCTCCCGGGCGTCTCGACCGTGACCGTGTAGAGCGACACCGGCACCGACGGCACCGCGAACGTGACGGACGCCCCCGCGGCGAGCGCCGTCGCGGTCCGCCCGGTGTCGTCGCTCAGCGGTGAGGACCCGACGGGCAGCAGGTCGACCGGGACGTCCCGGTACCCGTGCACCTCGGACGCGGAGACCGGCCGCGTGGCCGACGCCCAGCCGGCGGGCTCCGCGGACAGCGTGAACTCGATGGTCGACGCTGCGGCCACGACCTCGTGCGGGATGCTGACGGACTCCCAGGGCGCCCCGTCCACGGTGACCGACGCGACGTACCCGCCCACCGGCCCGGACACGACCTCGATCACGGTCGGCGTCGCACTGCCGTCCGAGGAGCCCGGACGGAGGACGGTCCGACGCACCGACGGCGGCACGAGCACGTAGGTGCCCGTCGACGGCGCCAGGGGGTAGAGGCCGATCGTGGCGAAGACGTACCAGGCGCTCATCTCGCCGTTGTCCTCGTCGCCGGGGTACCCCTGCCCGAGGTCGGAGCCGACGAACAGCCGCTCGAGCGCCGTCCGCACGACCCGGTGTGCGTCGTCGTGCCGGCCCGTGAACATCGGGAAGTACGGGATGTGGTGCGCCGGCTGGTTCGACATCCCGAGCATGCCCATCCGCACGTCGCGGGCCTCGGTCATCTCGTGGATGGGGAAGCCGTAGGAGCCGGACCGCTCGGTGGCGCCGGTCTCCGCGGTGGCGAAGAACGTGTCGAGCGCGGCGTCGAACCGGTCCGGACCGCCGTGCAGGTCGACGATCCCGGCGCCGTCGTGCGGCGCGGTGAAGGCGGTCCCCCACGCGTTCGTCTCGGTGTAGTCGTCGCCCCAGTCGCGCGGGTCGAACTCGGAGCCGATCCGCCACGAGCCGTCCGGGTCTCGTCCGATGAAGAAGCCGCGTTCGGCGTCGAAGACGTTCCGGTACTGCAGGGAGCGCCGGGCGAACCACTCGTGCTCGGCCCGGAGCCGGTCGCGGTCCGCGTCGGTGGTCGCGCGGTCGGCGAGCAGGTCCGCCATGACCGCGAGCCCCCAGTCGTTGATCGCGGCGTCGAGGGTCCAGCTCATCCCCTCGTGGGTCGCGGTGTCGACGTGGCCGCGGAAGGCGCCCGGGAGGCTCCCCTTGCGACCGACACGCTCGTCGCGCGGCGGGACGGTCGCGTTGCGCACCGCGCTCCGGTACGCCGCCGGCAGGTCGAACCCGTCGACGCCCTTCGCGGCGAGGTCCGCGAAGACCGTGTCGCTCGTGGTGCCGGTCATGCAGTCCTCGGCGCCGGGTGCGCTCCACCGGGGCGTCCAGCCGCCGTCGTGGTGGTGCTCGACGAAGCCCTGCGCGAGCTCGCCCGCCGTCTCCGGGGTGAGGAGCCCGAGCAGCGGCCACGCGGTGCGGTACGTGTCCCAGAACCCGTTCGTCGTTGTGAACGGCCCCTCGACGACCTCGGGTCCGGGCTCGTCGCGGATCGGGGACGCCTGCACCGAGCCGTACGGGGACCGGTGACGCGGGGTGCCGTCCAGCGCGGTCTCGCCGGCACGGTTCGGGTAGAGGAACAGCCGGTACAGGCCCGAGTACAGCGAGGTCAACTGGTCCGGCGTCGCCCCCTCCACGGCGAGCGTCGCGAGCTCGGCGGTCCACCGGTCCTCGGCGTGGGTGCGCATCGCGTCGACGTCCCCGGCGGCGTCGAGGTTCGCGCGGGCGTCCTCCATCGACACCGTGGAGATGCCGAGGAGCACGTCGACGTCCCCGTCGACCGCGAGCCACCCGCGCAGTCCGTCCTGGGCGACGACGGTGTGGTCCGCCGTGACCCGGGGCACCCGGACGTGGACGTGGTGCGGTGGGGTGCCCGGGCGGTCGTCGAGGAGGCACTCGACGACGGCCGTCCCGTCGGCGATCGTCACCGAGACGTCGGACACGCGGCCGTGGTGGTCGAGCACGACGCTGCGCGTGCCCGTGAAGCGGAAGCCGAGGGCGAACTCCCCCGCCGTCACCTCGGCCGTGACACCGTGGTCGAGGGCGACCCGGTAGCGGTGCGGGCCGTCCTGCTCGTCGTCGTGGTCGAACCCGAGCGCGCGGGCGGTCCGGTCGGGGTCCGGGGTGTCGAGCGGCGAGGGCATGACCTGGAACACCCCGCGGTCGCCCATCCACGGCGACGGGATGTGACTCGTGGCGAAGGCCTGGATCGCCGGACGCACCCGGTCCCCCTCGACCCGGGAGTGCTCGTGGAACGCGTACGGCCACCGGTTGCTCGACGCGTCGGTCATCGGCAGGCCGAACACCCCGCCGTGCGGCAGCCCGACGAGCGGTGCGGTGTTCCCGCGCGAGAACCGGGACGACGCCTGCGTGCCCCGGGTCGTGCGGACGTGGTCGAGCGGCGTCGTCGGGGCCGGCCGTGCCGGACCCAGCCGGACGTCGTCGAGCCAGCCGCGGAGCGCCGGGCGCTCCCCGTCGCCGGACGGGTGCTGCGCGTCGGAGCCGAGCCGGGCCTCCAGGCGGTCGACGACCCGACCCGCGAGCGGGGTGAGGTCGACCGCCCGACGGTTCCACTGGTCGACCCACTGCTTGCGGGCGGCGTCCTGCGCCTCGGGCGTCGGCGCGTCGCCGTACTGGTCGTGCGCGACGCTGCTCAGCCGCGTGCCGTCGGTGCAGACGAGGTCGAGCGCGAAGGCCGTGGCGTCCCAGAAGTGCGGGAGGTCGGCCTCGGTCGGCTCGGAGCGGCCGTCGGGCAGGGTCCGCTCCGGGAACCACACCCACGACAGTTCGTCGCCCGGCGCGATCGTGCGACCGGACCACCCGGGGACCACGCCCTCGGCGACACCGCCGCCGGACGGTCGTTCGACGGCCCAGGCCTCCGCCGACGAGTACCCGACACCGTTCCGCGCTGCGACGGCCGTCGTCGGCCCGCCGCTCCGTTGCAGCTCTTCCACCCGGCCAGCCTATTGGTCCACCGAGTGGACGAAACCTACTTGTCGTGCCCGGGGGCCTTGCCGGACTTGCCCGGGCCGCCGTCCGACGCCGGCCCGGCGTCGGACGCGGGGCCGCCGCCGGTCTGCGGGCTCTCGACCGGGTTCGAGGCCGGACTCGACGGCTCCGGCAGCGTGGTCGGCACGGGGGCCTGCGAGGGCTGCTGCTCCTCGGTCGGTTGCTGCTCCGGTTCGCTGGGCTGCTGCTCGGGTTCGCTCGGTTGCTGCTCCGGTTCGCTGGGCTCCTGCGCGGGCTCGCTCGGCTGGTCGTCGCTCGGCGCACTCGTGCTGCTGTCGGTCGGCGCCGGCGTCGGGCTGCCGCCCCCGAGGGCGACCACCGCGGTGACGATGCCGGCGAGGACGAGCAGTGCGACGACGACCGCGAGGACGATCGGGCCGCGCCGGCGCCGCCGCGGCTCGTCGTCACCTGGTCGGGCAGCCGGCGGAACCGGGGCACGCGGCGGGGTCGCGGCGGACCCACCCCGGCCGGCGGCGGCCACCCCGGCTCCGGCACCGCCAGCAGCGCCGGCAGCGCCCGCGGCGCCGAGGACCGTCGTCGCGACGTCGTCCGCACTGGAGGCACGGCTCACCGGCATCACCCGGGTCGCGTCCTCGGGACGGTCCGCCGCGCCCATCGGCTCGGTCGCCCCCATCGCGGCGGTCGCGGCACCGGCGGAGTCGGGATCCGCGGCGTCCGCAGCGGCAGCGGCAGCGGCGCCCACCCCGGCCGCTCCGGCCGCTCCGGCTGCTCCCGCCGCTCCGGCTGCTCCGGCGCGGGTCATCGCGCCCGGGGCGCCGGGCAGGAGCTGCGTCGCCGGGGCGACGTCGTCGCGGCCGAGGGCACGGAGGCGGTCGGCGGCCTCGGCCGCGGTCGGTCGGTCGTCCGGGTCGGTCGCCGTGAGCACGTGCAGGAGTGTGCGCCACGCCGTCGGCAGGTGCGGGTCGATCTCCGGGCTGCGGGCCAGCCGCGCGGTCGCGGACTCGACGGCGCTCCCGGGGAAGGGTCGCTTCCCGCTCAGCGTCTCGAGGAGCACCAGGCCGAGGGCGTAGACGTCGGCCTTGCCCGTGATCGGCTGGCCCATCACCTGCTCCGGCGCGATGTACGCGGCGGTGCCCATCACCGTGCCCGTCCCGGTCACCCGGGCGGAGTCCCGCAGGAGCGCGATGCCGAAGTCGGCGAGTTTGACGTGCTGACCGTCGGACTCGAGCAGGACGTTCGCGGGCTTGACGTCGCGGTGCACGACCCCCTGCGCGTGCGCCGCCGCGAGCCCGTCGGCGATCTGCGCGCCCACGCGGGCGGCCGTCACCGTGTCGAGCGGCCCCTCGCGGAGTCTCGTCGCCAGGTCGCTGCCCGGCACGAGCTCCATGATCAGGTACGAGTCGCCGTCGGCGTCGTCGAGTGCGGCGTCGTACAGGGTGACGAGCGCCGGGCTGCGGAGGGACGCCAGCACCTGGATCTCCGCTTCGGCCCGTGCCCGCTCACCGTGGTCGACCGGCCCGATGCGGAAGACCTTGACGGCCACCTCGCGCCCGAGCATCTCGTCGACCGCGCGGTACACGGACGCCATGCCACCGTGCCCGAGCGTGCCGGTGACGCGGTACCTGCCGCCGAAGACCCGTTCCTCCATGTCCGGCAACCTACCGGGGCGACCTGACGGGCCGCGCACCCCGGCGCAGCGCCGTCAGGTACAGCCGGTGCGCCGTGACGACGAGCGCGAGCCAGGCCAGCCCGAGCGCCCACGCCGCCAGGACGTCGGTGAGCCAGTGGTGCCCGAGGAACACCCGGGACGCTCCGATCGACACGACGAACGCCGTCCCGACGGCGATCGTCCACACCCGCACGACCAGCCGGGACTGCCGGAGGACGAGCAGGTAGACGATCGTCCCGACCACCACGGTCGCGTTGAGGGTGTGGCCGGACGGGAACGACGCCGAGTGCTCGTACGGGGGCACCGCGTCGGACAGCGGCGGTCGGGCCCGCCCGATCAGGTCCTTGCCCGCGATCGTCATGAGGAGCGAGCCACCGCTCGCCGCGACGAGCAGCACGAGCGGCGTCCAGGCCCGGCGTTGGATCGTGAAGCCGACCAGGAAGCCCACGGCGACGATGGGCATGCCGATGGTCCCGGCGACGTCCGTCCACCACGTGACGAGGGTGTCCGCCGTCGGTGACCGGAGGGTGAGCACCCAGTCGAGCACCGGGCGGTCGAGCACGGCGACGTCGTCTCCGGCCCGGACGGCGTCGTAGACCTCGGACGCGCCCCAGGTCGCCGTGACGGCCACGCCGATCCCGATCGCCAGCGTGAGCACGAGCACGGGCAGTGCGCCGTAACGGTGCCCGAGCGATGCCCACGCGTCCGCGACGGTCGCACCGGCTCGAGTGCGCCACCGGGTCAGGTCGACGTCACCGACCCGCTGGTCGGGGGTCTCCGCGTGCGTCTGGTCCATCGACCCACCCTGCCCGAGGGTCGGTGTGAGCGGTCAGTCCTTCGCGTCGGCGTAGCTGTCGACGACCGCGACGCTGAGCGGGAACGTGACCGGGAAGTCGCGGAAGAGCAGCCGTCCGGCGTCGACCGCTGCCGACCGGACCTGCCCGGCGACCCACTCGGCGTGCTGCTCGGGCGCGTGCACCACGAGCTCGTCGTGCACGAAGAACACCAGGTGCGGCCCGGCGGTGACCGGCCCCGGGAACCGCGCGGCGATGCGGGTCCGCAGTGCCCCCATCCACGCGAGCGCCCACTCGGCGGCCGTGCCCTGCACCACGAAGTTCCGGGTGAAGCGCCCCCAGCTGCGGGCCCGCGACTCCACCGCCCGCTGCATCGCGGGGGTGCCCTCGACCGAGTACGCGTGGTTGCGCGCCTCGAACCAGGAAGCATCAGGGACGGGTGACGTCCGCCCGAGGAGCGTCGTCACGGGCTCGCCGCGCTCCCCCGCGCGGGCGGCACGCTCGACGAGGGCCAGGGCCTGCGGGAACGCCCGGGCGAGCCGGGGCACGAGCCGACCGCCCTCGCCCTGGGTCGCGCCGTACATCGCGCCGAGCATCGCCCCCTTCGCCTGCTGCCGGGTCTCGACCGCGCCCGATGCCACCACGCCGTCGTAGAGGTCACGCCCGTCCCCCGCCGCGGCCATCGCGCGGTCCCCCGCCATCGCGGCGAGCACGCGCGGTTCGAGCTGCGCCGCGTCGGCGACGACGAGCTTCCAGCCCGGGTCGGCCACCACGGCGCTCCGGATGCCCTTCGGGAGCTGCATCGCTCCCCCGCCGTCCGCGGCCCAGCGACCGGTCACGACCCCGCCGACGACGTACTTCGGGTGGAACCGCCCGTCGCGCACCCAGTCGTCGAGCCAGGTCCACCCGTTCGCGGTGAGGAGGCGGGCGAGCCGCTTGTACTCCAGGAGCGGCTCGATGACGGGGTGGTCGAGTTCGCGGAGCTCCCACTTCCGGGTGCTCGTCACGGTCAGCCCCGCCCGGCGCAGTGCCCGCAGGACGTCGGCCGGCGAGTCCGGGTTGAGCGCGGGGTCGTCGAGGCGCTCGCGGATGACCGCGGCGATCTCCTCGAGCCGACGCGGACGGACGCCGTACGGCACCCGCGGCCCGAGCTCCTGTTCGAGGAGCCGCTCGTGCACGTCCACCCGCCACGGCAGGCCGGCGTGCAGCATCTCCGCCGCGACGAGCGCGCCGGCCGACTCCGCGGTCAGGAGCAGCCGCAGGGCACCGGGCGCCGAGGATGCGGCGACCGCGGCCGTCTGCGCCCGGAACTCGGCGACCGGGTCCAGCGGGTCGTCCGGCACCGGCGCGGCGAACAGCGCGTCGTCGAAGAGCGGGGCGTGCGTCGGCTGGGCGGCGCGCGCCTCCAGGACGGGTGGCGCGTCGAGCGCGTCGAGGGGTGCCGCCTGCAGCGCGGTCCCGCGGGCCGCGAGCGCTCCCCGCAGGACGCGGCGCCCGAGCCGCAGGTCGACGCACCGTGCGACGCGGCCGCCGGCCGCCAGGACGGCCGGGTACCAGCGCGCCGTGTCGTCCCACACCCAGCGCACGCCCGGTCCGTCGTGTGCTGCGACGAAGGCCGGGAGGCTCGACTCGGCGAAGCGCTCCGGCGCGCCGTCGGCGGTCCCCGCGTCCGTCAGCGGCGTCGCGGAGACGCTGCCGTCGACGCGGCTGAGGACGTGGTGCACGGGACGATCATGCCGTGCACCGCCGTCCGTCGGTCGCGGTCACTCCCCCGGGCGGACCGCAGCGGTGTCCGCGACGTCGATGCGGACGTCACCGTCGGGTGCCTCGGAGACCTCGACGCGGGGGTCCGCGTCGTGTGCGTCGGACCCGGACATGCGGCGGAGGGTGTCCTGTCGGCGCTCCTCGAACGTCATGTCGACGCCGTCGTCGAGGTGGTCGCGGTCGGGGTGCCGGTGGTCGTCGTGCTCGGTCATGGACCCGACCGTACGCGCGGCCCATGAACCTGACGAAGCTTCGACGATTCTGCGCTATCCGGACAACCCGCGATGATGGAGCGGTGCACCAGACGATCGACGACCACGAGGCGTGGCTGGAGGTCCCCGCTGACGCGGTCCCCGTGAACGCCACCGTCCGCTACGAGGACCGCGGCGAGCGCCACGTCGGCACCGTGGTCGACGAGCTCACGACCCCGGGAGCGACCGCGCTCGTGGTGCTCGACGAGGACGGCGCGCCGCGGGTCGTCCCGACCGAGGCCCGACTCGAGGTCCGCGTCGACGAGGTCCGCGTCGACGAGGTCCGGGTCAACACAGGGGGACGTTGACCGCCAGGCCGCCCATCGCGGTCTCCTTGTACTTCGTCGACATGTCGGCACCCGTCTGCCGCATGGTCTCGACGACCTGGTCGAGCGACACGTGGTGGACGCCGTCGCCACGGAGGGCCATCCGTGCCGCGTTGATCGCCTTGTTCGCCGCGATCGCGTTCCGCTCGATGCACGGGATCTGCACGAGGCCGCCGATCGGGTCGCAGGTGAGACCGAGGTTGTGCTCCATGGCGATCTCGGCCGCGTTCTCGACCTGCTCCGGGGTGCCGCCGAGGACCTCCGCGAGCCCGGCCGCGGCCATCGAGGCCGCCGACCCGACCTCGCCCTGGCAGCCGACCTCGGCCCCGGAGATCGACGCCCGCTCCTTGTAGATCGAGCCGACCGCGCCGGCGGTCAGCAGGAACCGCACCACGGCGTCGTCCCGACGGTCCGCCGTGACCTCGGGGACGTAGGTGAGCGCGTAGGACAGGACGGCCGGGATGATCCCCGCGGCGCCGTTCGTCGGGGCGGTGACGACCCGGCCCCCGGTCGCGTTCTCCTCGTTCACCGCCATCGCGACGAGGTTGACCCACTCCATCGCGAACAGCGGGTCGTGGTCGGGGTCGTCCCGGACGAGCTGCTCGTACCAGGTCGCCGCGCGGCGCCGGACGTCGAGACCACCGGGGAGCGTGCCGGTCCGCCGGACGGACCGCTCGACGCACTGCTCCATCACGGCGTGGATACCGAGGAGCCGCTCGCGGACGGCTGCCTCCGAGGTGTCGAGGGCGACTTCGTTCGCGAGCGCGATCCCGCTCACCGGCAGCCCGGAGCGTGCGCACTCGGCGAGCAGCTCGGCGCCGCTGGAGAACGGGTGCGGCACGTGGTCGTCGACGGGGATCGCGGCGCCGGCCACCTCGGCGCCGCCGACCTCGCCGCTCGCGGTCTCGGGGACTCGGTCGGTGTCGCCGTCGCCGTCGCGCGTGATGAACCCGCCACCGATCGAGTAGTACGTCTCGTCGGCGAGCACGACCCCGTCGGCGTCGGTCGCCCGCAGCCGCATGCCGTTCGGGTGCCGCGGGAGCATCGTCAACGGGTGGAGCACGATGTCCGCGAGCCGGAACGGCACGCTCGTGCCGTTCGCGAGGCGGAGTGTACCCGTTCGTTCGAGCTCCGCAAGGTCGAGCGCCATCCGGTCCGGGTCGACCGTCTCCGGGTCGGCCCCGGCCAGCCCGGCCGCGACCGCACCGAGCGTCCCGTGCCCGTGCCCGGTCGAGGCGAGGGAGCCGTAGAGGTCCACACGGACCGCGGCGGCGCCGGCGTCGGGCAGCCCGGCGGCGAAGGCGGCCCCGGCGCGCATCGGCCCCACGGTGTGGGAGCTCGACGGGCCGACACCGATGCTGAACAGATCGAAGACGGAGACCGGCACGCCGCCACACTAGCCCGTCCGGACGGACGGACGACCGGTCCCGTGCGGCCGCGGGGGTCGGAGCCGGCCCGGACGGCTACGGGACGAGGACGATCTTGCCGCGGGTGTGCCGCTGCTCGAGCTCGGCGTAGGCGTCCTGCACCCGGTCGAGCGGGTACGTCCCGGCGATCGGGACCTCGATCGCCCCGTCGGCGACCTGCATCGCGAGTGCGCCGAGGATCTCCGGGTCCGCGGTGTCCGCACTGCCCGAAGCCTTCGCCCCGAGCTCCGCCGCGACCTCGGACGCGATGATCGTCTCGATGCGGTCCACCGGGACGCCGAGCGCGACACCGAGGTGCACGTACTCGGGGCCGTACGTGTCGATGAGCGCGTCGACACCGTTCGTCGCCAGCTCCCTGATCCGCTCCTGCAGGCCGTCGCCGTACGACACGGGCCGGGCGCCCTTCGACCGGAGCCAGTCGTGGTTCGCCTCGGAGGCGATCGCGATGACGTCGATCCCCTCGTTCGTGAGCAGCTGCGTCACGAAGCCGCCGACGCCGCCGGCGGCCCCGGACACGACGACCGTCTCCCCCGGCCGCGGGTCCACGGCACGCACGGCCGCTGCCGCGGTCGTCGCGATGACGTCGAGCCCGCCGGCGACCTCCCACGAGAGCAGGTGCGGCTTCTGCACGACCTGGCCCGCCGGCACCGACACGTACTCGGCCTGGCTCGACCGCTCCCACGACCAGCCGAGGACCTCCTCGCCCTCGTCGACGCCGTCCACGCCCGCACCGACCGCCACGACGATGCCCGCGAAGTCGGTGCCCTGCCCCGAGGGCAGCTTCGACGGGTCCTCGCCGTCGAAGAGTCCCTGGCGGATCGCCGCCTCCCCCGGGTTGATGCCGGCGGCGCGCACCCGGACGAGCACCCTGCCCGCCTCGACCGGAGGGACCGGGACCTGCTCGACGTGCAGCACGGAGCGGTCACCCCACTCGGAGAACCGGACGGCGCGCATGGTGTCGGGGATCTCTGCCATGCCGACGACGTTACGCCCCGCCCGTCGACACCGGCCATGGACCGCTCCATCGGCACCGGCGTGCGAGACTGGCGCCATGCCCATCCTCAACAAGGACATGCAGGTCTGCATGTCGCTGGCGGCCCGACCGAGCAACATCGGCACCCGGTTCCACAACTTCCTGTACGACGAACTCGGGCTGAACTTCCTCTACAAGGCGTTCACGACGACCGACCTGCCCGGCGCCGTCGCGGGGATCCGGGCGCTCGGCATCCGCGGCTGCTCGGTGTCGATGCCCTTCAAGGAGGCGATCATCCCGCTCGTCGACGTCATCGAGGAGTCGGCGGAGGCGATCCAGTCCGTGAACACGGTCGTGAACGACGACGGGGTCCTCACCGCGTCGAACACCGACTACGAGGCCGTGGCGTCCCTGCTCGCGAGCCACGACGTGGACCGTGCCTCCCGGGTGCTGCTGCGCGGGTCCGGCGGCATGGCCAAGGCCGTGACGGCGGCGTTCCGCGGCGCCGGGTTCGAGCACCTGACCGTCGTCGCACGGAACGACGACACCGGCCCGGCCCTCGCTGCGCAGTACGGCTACGAGCGGGTCGCCGACGAGCGCGATGCCGGTGCGGCCGACGTCCTCGTGAACGTCACCCCGCTCGGGATGCGGGGCGACGACGAGGACACGCTCGCGTTCGTGGACGAGCGCGTCGCGGCCGCGCACACCGTCTTCGACGTGGTCGCGTTCCCGTCGGAGACGCCGCTGGTGCGCGCCGGCCGAGCTGCTGACAAGCACGTCATCACGGGCGCTGAGGTCATCGCCCTCCAGGCGGCCCGCCAGTTCGAGCGGTACACGGGCGTCGCACTGACGGACGACCAGGTGCGTCGCGCGAGCGAGTTCAGCCGCGCCGAGTAGCGGCGGTCCAGCGCGTCGGCCTGGAGGCCCGTGGCGGCGCCGCCACGGGCCTCCAGGCCGTCCTTCAGTCGCGCCCGGCGCGACCCGCTGCGACCCAGCCGAGCCGCCGCAGCGTCTCGCGGTTCCGCACCCAGATCGCCGGCTGCATCAGGACGTCGGGGACGTGCGATCCGGGCCCCGCGATCGCGTTCTCGACGATCGTGACCTTGCAGCCCCGCCGGTGCTCCTCGACCGTCAACTCGACGCGGGCCTCGCCCATCGGCCAGCCTTCCGGCCGGATCGTCATCGCGCGGGGCGGGTCCCAGACCTCCACGGTCGTCGTGTCGTCGATCACGATCGGCCAGACGCCGAAGGAGTGGTGGATCCGGCTGCCGACCGCCGGCCATCCCGGGTCCTCGCCGCGCATCCGTGATGCGCCGACCACCCAGGTCGTGTAGAGCCAGCCGTCGCGGAACACGTCGAAGACGTCCTCCGGGCGGCAGTGCAGGATGCGGACGTTCTTCGCCATGGATCAGTCCTCCGGTGCGAGATCGACGTCGGCGGGCAGGCCGAACGTGTGGCGCAGGGCGCTCTTGGCCGCGTGCCAGCCGGCCATGCCGTGCACTCCGGGGCCGGGCGCCGCGCTCTGCGACGCCAGGTACATGCCGCCGCCCATCCGCCACGGGTCCGACGACAGGACCGGGCGCTTGACGAGCTGCCAGAAGCTCGCGGCCCCCGCGGCGATGTCGCCGCGCTCGTAGTTCGGGTTGTACTCGGCCATCTGGACCGCGGTGCGGCTGGACGCCTGCAGGACGACGTCGCGGAACCCCGGAGCGAACCGTTCGATCTGCCGGGTGACCGCCTCGGTCTGGTCGACGTCGGACCCGGCGGGGACGTGCGCGTACGCCCAGAAGACGTGCTTCCCGGCCGGTGCCCGGCTCGGGTCCACCACCGTGGGCTCGGAACCGAGGACGTACGGCCGCTCGGCGTGCTGCCCGCGAGCCACCGCTCCCTCGGCCTCGGCGATCTCGGCGCGCGTCCCGCCGATGTGCACCGTCCCGGCCTTCCGGAGCTGCTCGTTCTCCCACGGGACCGGCCCGGACAGCGCGAAGTCGACCTTCGCGGCCGCGTTGCCGAAGCGGAAGCGGCGGAGCACCCCGCGCCGCGGTGTCGGGATCTGCGTGCCGGCGATCCGGAGCATCCCGGGCACGCTCGTGTCGAACAGCACCGCCTTCGCCGGCGTCAGGTCGCCGAGGCTCGTGACGTCGCGCCCGGTCTCGATCGTGCCCCCGTGCGCGAGGAGGTCCGCGGCGAGCGCGTCGACGATCGCCTGGCTGCCGCCGATCGGCACCGGCCACCCGCGGGCGTGGGCGTACGACCCGAGCGACAGCGCCGCCGCGGCGGTCGACAACGACGGCACGTGCTGGATGGAGTGCGCCGCGACGCCGGTCACCATGGCCGGCGCCACGTCCTCCCGGAAGCGGGCGTTCCACGCGCGGGTGCCCTGCTCGAGCGCACGGAGACCGAAGCGGGCGACCGTCAGCGGGTGCCGCGGCACGTGCAGGAGCGCGTCGGTCGCGAAGTCGGCCACCTGGTCGGCGTTCCGCGAGAGCGGCGCCATGAGGTGGTGGAACGCCGGGCCGTCGGCTCCGAGCGAGGCAGCCGTCTCCGCGAGGTCGCGGTGGGCGATGCCCGCGCGGCCGCCGTCGAGCGGGTGCCCGTACTGCACCTCCGGGAGGCGCAGCTCGATGCGGTCCTCGAGCCGGAACGCCCGGAAGAACTCCGACTGCAGCGCCATCGGGTGCACGGCGGAGCAGACGTCGTGCCGGAAGCCGGGCAGGGTGAGCTCGGCGGTGCGGGCTCCCCCGCCGATCGTGTCGTTCCGCTCGACGACCTCGACGCGGAGCCCGGCGCGTGCCAGGGTCACCGCTGCCGCGAGTCCGTTCGGTCCGGCTCCGACCACCACCGCATCCACCATGGGTCCGAGCCTAGGGACCGCGAGGTGCGGAGGGGTTCAGGGCTGGTCGTCAGGCGCGGATGCCGGGCGGGCCGTGGTGTCGCGCCCCGCTCAGGTGCGCGCGGTGTCAGCGTCCGCCGGGTCGGATCCGTCCTCGTCGCCGTCGGCGTCGTCGGGCTCGTCGGCGTCCGGGGCGGTCGAACCCACGGGGTGCTCGGCGAGCAGGGTGGCGAAGTCCTCGTCGAGCAGCTGCTGCAGGCGCTCGTCACGGCCGACCTCGTAGTCGTCCGCCGGGCGCTGCGCCCACCCGAGCCGCCCGACGACGGTGGTGCCGATGTCGTCCCAGGCGCGGGCGCGGGCCTGCAGCACGATGCCGTCGACGAACTTCTGGTCGTCCCGGCGCCGGTCGAGCAGGTCCGCGAGCTGCTCGTACGTGGCCTCGCGCGTGCGGAGCTTCAGGTCGTCGCCGCGCCGGTAGTCGTGCTGGTGCCGCGAACGGCCCTTCTGCTTGCTCGACGTGGCGCGGATCTCCCGCATCCGGGCGGCGTCGCCGCGCTGCTCCTCGGCCATCCGGTGGAGTTCCTGCCGGGCGGCGTCGGCGATGAGCGCGTGGTCGAAGTACCCCTGGTCGCGCAGGGCGTTCGTGATGATGCGGTTCGCCACCGCCACGACGATCGCGGCCTTCGCGATGAGGAAGCCCTCGTCGACGGCACGCTTCAGCTCGACCTGGCTGACGGGTCGGTCGCGCACGTCGTTCTTGCTGCGTCGTCCGAACAGGGCCATGCCCACGACGATACCGGCGTCCGGTGACCGTCAACCGCCGGGCGGACCCGGGATCAGCACCCGGACGGACGACGCGCCACCACGGCGTCCGTAGTGTCGGAGCCATGACCACGTACCCGACTGCTCCCCGTACCGGCCTCGGGACGGCCAGCCTCGTCCTCGGCATCTGCTCGCTCCTCGCGGGCTGGACGTTCTTCGCGCCCGTCGTCGGGCTGTGCCTCGGCATCGCCTCACGGTCGCGCGAACCGATGGCGCGGGGACGGGCGGGTTGGGGCATCCTGCTCAACCTCGTCGCGCTCGCGGTGTGGATCTTCGTCGGCGCGCTGCTCGTCATCGGTGGGTCGTTCGCCGTGTGGCACGGGGCGACCACCGGCCGCTGACACCGCGCTCGGCGCTCGGCGGGCGACGCTCGGCGCTCGGCGCTGCACGCCGCACAACCAAAAGCACTCGGAACCGCGGAGAACCGCGGTTCGCTGTGACTTCGGTTGTGCGGACGCGAAGCGCACCACGGCACTGCGGCACCGCGGCACCGCACCGCGCCCGCGCGCGTCAGAGCACGAGCCCGTACACCGCCACGTCGACCCGCCGCGGCCCGAGGGGCATCGCGCTCCGCAGGGTCCCCTCGTGCACGAAGCCGAGCCGCTCGGCGAGGCCGCGGCTCCGCGCGTTGTCGACCGCCGTCCGGATCTCGACCCGCGCACACCCGCGCGCCCGGGCGACCCCGATGAGCACGGTGGCCGCCCGTCGGACGATCCCCCGTCCCTCCAGGCCGGCGTCGATCCACCAGCCGAGCGACGCCTGCCCGAGGTACGGGTCGAAGGCGAGCGACGCGGCCCCCACGACACGGTCGTCCGACCGGATGACGCACGGCAGCGAGCGGTCCATCGCGTACTGCCCGAGCAGGTGCTCGGTGTGCATGGCGATCGTCTCGACGCTCTGGTCCTGCCACGCCCACGGCTCCGCGGCCCGGAGCCGGTCGAGGTTGGCGACGACGAGGCCGTGCAGCGGCTCGACCGTGGTCAGGTCGCGCAGCGTCAGCGTGCACCCGTCCCCGAGGTCCCGTCCGAACGCCGCCACGGACCCGACGATATGCACGTCACCGCCGCGGCGTCCACGGGCGGTTACAGTCGAGGCATGCCCGAGACCATGGGTCTGCGCGACCGGAAGCGCATCGAGACGCGACGACGCATCGCCGAGTCGGCCCGGTCGTTGGCGCTCGAGCACGAGATCGACCACACCACGATCGAGCAGATCGCCGCGCGGGCGGACGTCTCGCCCCGCACGTTCTTCAACTACTTCGACTCGAAGGAGGACGCCGTCCTCGGGCACACCGAGCTCGACCTCTCCCCGGAGGCACTGGCCGCGCACCTCGAGACGGTCGACGGCGAACCGGCGGCGCAGGCGGTCGTCGACCTCGCGTTCCTGGTGTTCGGGGAGACCTTCGCGGACGAGGCCGAGCGGACGGCCCGCAAGGAGCTCGTCGTGCGGTTCCCGCAGCTGATCCGTCGGCAGGTCAATCGGATGACCTCGGTGTCCGAGGCCATGGTCGGTGCGGTCCGCACCGTGCTGGAACGCGATCCGGCGTGGGGTCCGGAGGCCGCGACCCCGCAGGCTGCGGAGATGCTGCTCGGCATGTGCATGACGGCACTCCGCACCGCCGCACGCGACGCGGACACCGCCCCGGACGAGGTGCGGGGACGGATGGTCGCCCTGATCCGCGACACGGCGTCGCGGATCGCGACCGACTGACGGACTGGAGGCACGGTGCCAGCTGACACCGTGCCTCCAGTCCGTCTCCTGGTCGCGTCAGCCCTTGCTGATGAACCCTTCCTTCGTCATCCAGTCGAAGGCGACGTCCGCGGGCTCGCGGCCCTCGACGTCCACCTGACGATTGAGCTCCTGCAGGACCGCGTCGGTGAGCTTCGGGGAGATCTGGTCGTAGACGTCCGCGAGCTGCGGGTACTCCTCGAGCGTCTCCGTGGAGAGCACGGGCGCGACGTTGTACGCCGGGAAGAACCCGCGGTCGTCCTCGAGCACCTGCAGGCCGAGCGACTTGATGCGGCCGTCGGTCGTGAAGACCTCGCCGAAGTTGCACTTGCCGCGGTCGGTGGCGGTGTAGACCGTGCCGGTGTCGAGGATGTCGACGTTCCCGGCCGGGATCGCGGACTCCCCGGAGCCGCCGACCTGCAGGTCGTACTTCTTGAGCATGGGCTTGAAGCCGTCGGCACGCGAGTTGAACTCGGACTCGACGCAGAACGTCCGCTGGTCGGCCGGCAGGTCGGCGATCTGCGAGAGCTTCGTGATCCCGCCGAGCTCCTCCACGGCCTCCTCGCGCACCGCGAACGCGTACGTGTTGTTCATCGGCGCGGGCGGCAGCCAGGTCAGTCCGTTGCCCGCGTCCTCCTTCCGGACGGCCTCGTACTGCTCCTGCTTGTCCGGGATCCCGGCCTCGTGTCCCATGTACGTCAGCCACGCGGTGCCGGTGTACTCGTAGGTCATGTCGGCCTGGTGCCCGGTCATGAGCTGGCGGACGGCGACACTGCCCGGCACGTTCGTCTCGTCGGTGACGTCGAACCCGGCGGCCTTCGCGGCGAGCACCGCGATCTTCCCGAGCACGAGCTGCTCGGTGAAGTTCTTCGACGTCACCGTGATGTGGGCGCCCTCGGGCAGGTCGTCGATGCGCTCGATCGTGCCGGGCCCGGCGGCGGGCACGAACGACGCGGCGGGTTGGAGACCGCAGCCGGTGAGGGCGAGGGCGGATGCCCCCGCGAGGACGGCGGCGGCGACGGAGCGGCGCTTCATCGGAGTCCCTTCGGTCGTGCGACGGTCTCGACGATCCGGCCCACCCAGTCGATGGACAGCGCGAGGAGGGCGATGAGGAGCGCCCCGGACACGAGCACCTTCGGCAGGAAGAGGTTCACGCCGGTCGTGATGAGCAGTCCGAGGCCGCCGGCGCCGATGAAGGTGGCGAGGGCCGCGGAGCCGACGAGCAGCACGAGGGCGGTGCGGATGCCGGCGAGCATCACCGGGACCGCGAGCGGCAGTTCGACCTTGAACAGGACGGACGCGGCGCTCATGCCCATGCCCCGTCCTGCCTCGACGAGCCGCTGGTCGACGCTCTCGATGCCGATGATCGTGTTCCGGAGCACGGGCAGGATCGCGTAGAGGACGAGGGCGACGATCGCCGCCCAGGAGTTGAAGCCGAGCCACGCCGCGAGCAGCACCACGAGGCCGACGGCCGGCGCTGCCTGCCCCACGTTCGCGACGGCGAGGATCGCACCGCTCGCCCGACGGAACGGCCCGCGGGTCAGGAGCACGCCGAGGGGGATCCCGATGACGAGCACGATGACCGTCGACGCGAGCGTCAGGTACAGGTGCTGCCCGGTCAGGGCGAGGATGTCCGCCGGGTTGAGCGTGGTCCGCTCGGTCGGCGTGAGGTCCGCGGTGTTCAGCCAGACGACGAACGCCACGAGGACCAGGAGGATGACGACCGGCTGCACGACGAGCCCGCGCCACGAGACGCGCGTGGGGCGGTCGGTGCCGGCTGCGACGACGTCAGTCATCGGTACGCTCCGTGTCGGCGGCCGGTGCCGGTGCGGACGGCATCGTCTCGATCGGGTTCGTGTTCGTGCCGACCGGCGTGTACGCCTGCTCCTCGGCCGCGGCGGCGCGCGACTTCGTGATGGCGTCCATCACGGTCTCGACGGTGATGACCCCGCGGAACGCATCCCGGCGGCCGGTGACGATGGCGGCACCGGCGCTCGACACGAGCATGGTGTCGAGCGCGTCGTTCAGGGTCGCGGCCTCGCCCACCACGGGCAGGTCGGGGTCGATGCCCTCGGGAATCCGCTCGAGCCGCTCGAGCTGGCGTCGGGTCGGCCAGCCGATCGGCCGCTGGCGACGGTCCACGACCACCGCGTGCCCGTGACCGCCGGCTTCGCGCATCCGTTGCAGGACGGCCTTCGCCTCTTCTCCGGGCGAGCAGGTCACGGCCGACTCGACCTCGACGTCGCGCACCCGGTTCAGCGTGAGCTGCTTGAGGCCGGCGCCCGAGCCGATGAAGTTCTCCACGAACTCGTTCGCGGGCTCGGCGAGGATGCGCTCCGGGGTGTCGTACTGCACGATGTGGGCGCCCTCGGAGAACACGACGATCCAGTCGCCGAGCTTCACGGCCTCGTCGAAGTCGTGCGTGACGATGACGATCGTCTTGTGCAGCTCCTCCTGGATGCGCAGGAGCTCGTCCTGCAGCCGCTGCCGGGTGATCGGGTCGACCGCGCCGAACGGCTCGTCCATCAGCAGGACGGGCGGGTCGGCGGCGAGCGCCCGGGCCACGCCGACGCGCTGCTGCTGGCCGCCCGACAGCTCACGCGGGTAGCGGTCGCGGTAGGTGTCGGGGTCGAGCGAGACGAGGTCGAGCAGCTCGTCGACGCGCGCGGCGATCTTCTCCTTGGACCAGCCGAGCATCTTCGGCACGATCGCGATGTTCGCCGCGACCGTCATGTGTGGGAAGAGTCCTCCGGCCTGGATCACGTAGCCCATGCGGCGGCGCAGTTCGTCGCCGTCGATGTTCGTGACGTCGTCCTCACCGACGACGATGCGTCCCTCGGTGGGCTCGATCAGGCGGTTGATCATCTTGAGCGTGGTGGTCTTGCCGCAGCCCGACGGGCCGACGAGCATGACGACCTTGCCTGCCGGGATCTCGAGCGTGATGCCGTCGACCGCGGGCTTCGCCTGGCCCGGGTAGCGCTTCGTGACCTCGTCGAGCAGGATGCCGCGGCCGGTGACGGCCGGGTCGACGGTGGCGCCGTGCTGGCCGGTGCCGGTGCCGGTGCCGTGCTGGGCGGTGCCGGCCTTGTCGGTGCTGGTGCGTTCAGTGCTGGACACGGATTCCTCGCGAGATGGTCAGGCGGCCGAGGCCGAGGAGCAGGAGGTCGAGGACCAGGGCGAGCAGGACCACGCCCACGGTGCCCACGACCACGGAGTTCAGGGCGTTCGCGCCGCCGAGACGGGAGAGCCCGGAGAAGATGAAGCCGCCGAGGCCGGGGCCGAGCGCGTACGCGGCCACCGCGGCGACGCCCATCACCATCTGCGCCGACACCCGCACGCCGGTGAGGATGATCGGCCACGCCATCGGCAGCTCGACCTGCACGAGTGTCCGGAACCGGCCCATGCCGATGCCCCGGGCGGACTCGACGACGGTGTCGGGGATCTCCCCCAGCCCGACGACCGCGTTGCGCAGGATCGGCAGTGCCGCGAAGAACGTGACCGTGACGACGGACGGCACGACGCCGAAGCCGAGCGGCACGAGCAGCAGGCCGATGACGGCGAACGAGGGCAGCGTCAACCCGACGGTCGACACCTCGTTCGCGGCGGCACGGAGGCCGGGGATGCGGTAGACGAGTGCGGCGAGCACCACGGCGATGACGGTGGCGAGGACGACGCACTGGACCACCAGCGAGAAGTGCTGCCACGAGGAGAACCAGATCTGGTCCCATCGCTCCACGACGTACTGGAACACGGGTGGGCGCTCCTCCCTGGTCGGCCGAAGTACCCACCGGATGGGGCACGAACGCCGACCAAGCTACGCAGCACATCGCTTCTTGTACATCTGCAAATGTTCGGTACGGGCGTATCCAGCGCCCGACGCGTAACGAAAACCCCAGGTCAGGCCGTGTGATCCCGACCGACCCTGGGAGATCGGTAACGATACCGAGCAGTGGTCGGCTATGCGCTCAGGTCGCGCAGTCCTGCCCGTTCGGCGACCTCGACCAGGTGTTCGCGCCACGCGACCCACTCAGCCGGGGTCTTCTCGGCGAGGTTGCCGTCGCCGTCACCCGCGGTGCCGTCGAGCATCTCGCGGACGATGTCGGCGTGCCCCGCGTGCCGCGCGACCTCGTACCCCATGTGCACGAGCACCTGGTGGAGCGATACCGACCGGCGGTCCTCGGGCCACCACGGCACGGTGCCGCGGGCGTCGATGTCGAGTGCCTCGATCGTCGCGTCCGCGTGGGCAGCGCTCCGGTGGTGGAACGCGATGACGTCGGCCATGGTCTCGTCCGGACCGGCGAACATGTCGTCGCCCTCCCACGATTCCAGCCAGGCCGGCGCGTCCGGCAGCGGACGGCCGAACACCTCGCCGAAGTAGCCGGCCTGGACCCCGGCGACGTGCTTCACCAGCCCGAGGAGGTTCGTGCCCGTCGGGGTGAGCGGCCACCGTGCCTGGCGCTCGGCGAGTCCCTCCACCTTGGCGAGCAGGGCGGCCCGGTGCTTGCGGAGGTACCGGTGCAGGGTCTCCTTCTCGGAACCGGTCACCGCGCGGTCGGCGACGGCCGTCCCCGGGGCCGCGGGGCGGACCTCGGGGACGGTGTCGGGGACGTCGTCGTTCATGCCCTCGATCGTGCCGTGCTGTGCTCCTGCACGCGCGCCGACTCCTGGACGGCCACGCGCTCGGCGGTGAGGAGCAGGCCCGAGACGTCCGCGGCGGTGCGGGCGGCCTGGTCGTTCCAGCTCGTCAGGTCGCGGACCCGCGCCATCCGGACGTCCGGGGCCGGGCACCACAGGACCGGGGAGCCCTCCTCGACGGCGAGCGCGTTCCAGACGAGGTCGAGGGCGCGCTGGACCCGCTGCGAGTGCACCGCGGCGGGACCACCGGCGGCGTAGACGACCGAGCCGACGAGGCAGGCGCCCACGAGCGGGCGACCCTGCACGCCGACGGCGGACGCACTCGAGGCCTTGCGCATGCGCCCGTGGTCGTCGAGGTAGGCGAACCAGGCGTGCTGGATCCAGCCCCGTTCGATGACGTCCCGGGCACCGGAGAGGAGCTGTTCGAGGTCGCGCAGTTCCTCGATGCGGGCCTCGGCCCGGCGGGTCCGGACGACTGCGCGGTGTTCGGCGTAGCGGTCGAGCAGGCCGCGGAGTCCTCGGCGTGCGGGTGGGCTGGGGACGGGGGAGGCGTCGGTGGCGACGTCGTGCTGGACGCGGAACTCGAGGGTCATCAGGCCCCTCCGATCTTCACGTGCACGGATGTGTGGGGGTCAGGGTAACTCCGGGTGCGGGCAGCGCAACAGCCCTCAGTCGTCGAGCAACGCGTCGATCGCACGACGGCCGACCGCGCGGAACGCCGGGTCGGAGGACTGGTGCAGGGCGGACGCGATCGCGACGGCCCAGCCGCGGGCGCGTCCCCAGGTCACGTCGTCGACGGCCAGGGCTGTCCGGAAGCCGCAGCGGACCTCCCGGTCGAGCGTCAACCAGGCGGTCGCGAGGTCCACGGCCCGGTCGCCGGCGGTCACGTCGCCGAAGTCGACGACCGCCGACAGGCGGTCACCGTCGGGGCCGGGCTCGACGAGCAGGTTGAAGGGGTGCAGGTCGCCGTGCACCCAGACGGGAGGCTCGGTGGACGTCGGCAGGTCGGCGGCCGTCCGCCAGGCAGCAGCGAGTTCGCGGGCCCGCGGCACGTCCGAGGTCGCGAGCCGGTGGAGCACCGCCTTCGACCGGTCCGCGAGCGGGACGGCCCGGACCGGGTTCACGGGCGCGTCCGCGGGGGCGGGCGCGTGCAGGAGTCCGAGGAAGGCGGCGAGCGCCTCGCCGACCCGGGGTCCACCTGGCCGGGTGCCCGCTGCCGTGCCGGGGAGCCAGGGGACGATGCTCCAGGACCACGGGTAGCCCGGCCCCGGCTCGCCCGTGCGGACCGGGGCGGGGACGGGGACCACCGGCGCGACGCGACGTGCGATCTCCGGCAGCCATCGTTGCTCGTGCTCGATGAGCCGGGCTGCCGCGGCCCGTCGGGGGAGTCGGACGGCGAGGTCGTCCCCGAGCCGCACGAGCACGTTGTCCCAGCCGTTCGCGGCGACCTCGAGCGGCAGCGCGGCGAGGTCGGGGTGCTGGGCGCGGAGCAGCGTCCGGACGAGCGGGACGTCGACGTGCACCTCGGCGGCGGGGGTCGGCACCGGACGAGGCTACCCCCGCCGATCCCCGGTGCCACGCCGTTCGGTCCCCGTGAACGGGGGCCTGAGCGAGAACGTACCGGTTGGTATCCTCATCCCGAGGTGACGTGGGTGGCCCTGGGGGGACCCGCGTCACCGTCGGGTTCGTCGGGGTCCGCGACGACCGCTGCGTCCGGGGTGATCGCTGCGTCCGGAGCGATGATCGCGACCAGGCGGGGGATCTCGGGCCGCGTGCACTCGGTCACGAAGGCGGCGAGGAGCACCGTCCAGAGCTCGCGGAGTCGCTCGAACAGGTCGCTCCGACCGGCGAGGACGTCCGAGACCGTCTGCACACCGGTGTACGCCGGGCTCACCACGCGCCCGATGAGCGCCGGGTCCCAGCGGGCGTCGACCTCGCCCACCGCGATGGCCTCGCGGAAGAGGTCTGCCGTGATCCGCATCCAGTCGGTGTACGGGTCCTGCCGGTCGATGCCGTTGCCCGCGGGTTCGGTGGAGAGCCGGATGCCCGCGCTGACGACCGTCTCCGTGGTCATCTGGACCGCGAGGCCCTGCGACATCCACATCATCGACTCGAGCGGGGTGCGGCCGCGGGCGTGCGCGACCTCGGCGTAGGCACGGGACACCTCGTGCTGCCGGGCGACCACCGCGGCGGCGAGGTCGGCCTTCGACGTGAAGTGGAAGTAGAGCGCCCCCTTGGTCACGCCGGCTCGCTCGGCGACCCCGTCCATCGAGGCGCCGACGTAGCCGCGCTCGTCGAACTCCTTCGCGGCGCCCTCGATGATGGCCGCCCGGGTCGCGACGGCGCGCCGCTGCCGGGAGCGTCCGTCCTCTGCCATGCACGACCTCCGAGGCGATGCTACCGATCCGGGGCTGTCCGGCCGGGTCACAGCGGACCTCCGGGCGCCGTCCAGCGCGGGTGCCCTAGCGTCGTCGGCATGCAGGCGTGGACGAACCCGGCGCTCCTGGCCCGGACGGGCTCGTGGCTGCTGCTGCCCGTGGCCGTCCTCGACTGGTTCGCGCTGGCGCCGCAGGCCGTCGTCGTGACGGCGTTCCTCGTCGCCGTCCTTGGACTCGCCGCGGTCGCCGCCGCCCTGGTCGCCCGGATGCTCCGGCGTTCGCGGGCCGCGATGGCGGGAGTCGGGATCGCCCTGCTGCTCGGGGGCCTCGTGGTGTTCGGACTCGACCCGTTCCCGAGCACCTTCCCCCTCATCGACTCCTGGTGGCCGGACGCCGTCACGCAGCCCCAGGTCGTCGGCAGCGCCTACTGGATGCTGCTGGGGCTCGGCATCGAGCTCGCGGGTGTCGGCATGCTCGCCACGCTCCTCGTCGTGTCGCTCACCGGACCGGCCGGCGCGACCGACCGCCGCGGCGGGCGCTGACCCGTGCGACGCTGACCCGTGCGGCCCTGACCCGTGCGGACCTGACCCGCGCCGACTCGGCCGGCGCCTTCCCGGGGCGGCGGGATGCGGCCGGTGCGCGGCGGCTCAGGTCCGTCGTGCCGTGGTGACGGCGACCGCGGCCGTGGGGTCGTCGTCGGGCAGCAGGTCGCGCACGGCTCCGACGCCCTCGGCCGCGACGATCCGGGCGAGGTGTGCCAGGTCCTCGACTCCCGCGAGCGCGACGGCCCCGTCCGAGCACAGCACGAGGACGTCCCCGGCCGCGAGCTCCGCGGTCACCGGACGGCGGGAGGAGCCGGAGGGCTGCAGCGCGACCGGGAGGCCGGGGGACCGGAGCTCCTCGACCCGGCCGTCGTCCCGCACCACGGCCGCCAGACCGTGCCCGAGGTCGACGAGGTCGACGCGACCCGACCCGGGGTCGAGCCGCGCGTGTGCGAGCGTGGCGACCGCGCCGGCGACCGACAGATCGGGGGCGAGTTGCGCCTCCAGGCCGGCGACCGCCGCGTCGAGCGGCTGGTCCGTCCGTGCCGCCACGGCGCCGCGGACGGTGGAGGCGAGCAGCGCCGAGGCGCGGCCGGCGGACACGGTGCCGACCGTCAGGTGCACCGCGCCGTCAGCGGCCGTCCGGTGGTCGACCACGTCGCCACCCCCGGTGTCCGGCTGCACGACGACCGACTCGACGACGACGCCGGGCGCGACGGGGGGCTCGGGAGCCAGGCCGTCCAGGACCCGACGGACACGACGTCGGTCGACGGCCTGGCCGAGCTCGCGCTCCGCCCAGTGCGCGAGGTCCTGCAGCAGGGCGACGTCCTCGGGGCTGAACGTGCGCGGCTGGGCGTCCATGATGCAGAGCGTGCCGACCCGGGTGCCGTCGAGCATCGTGAGCGGGGCGCCCGCGTAGAAGCGGACCCCGTGCTCGGCGACCGCGGCCGTCGTGGCGAAGCGCGGGTCGAGCGTCGTGTCCGCGATGACCATCGGCTCCGGCGTCAGGACCGTCGTCGCGCAGAACTGCTCCTCGGCCGGGACGCTCGTGCCCTGCTGCCAGCCGAAGGTCGACTGCGTGGTCACGACGTCCTGGTGCACGAGGTTGAGGAAGGTCAGCGGGACCCCGAAGGCCTCCTGCGCCATCCGGGTGATCCGGTCGAACCGCTCCTCGGGGCCGCTGCCGAGCACCCCGAGCGCCTCGACGACGGCGGAGCGCCGGGCTGCGGGGTCGAGGTGCGCGGGGTCGAGGTGCGCGGGGTCAAGGTGCGCGGGGTCGTGCTGGGTCACACCCCCTGTGTACCCGCACCGTCCGTGGTGAACCATCCCCGAGGGTGGGGGTCAGCGGTCAGCTCACGGCGTTCGGACACCGGCGCCGCCCATTGCGCGGCGTTCGCGAGGACCCGTTGCACGTCCGGGTGGTGGTACACCGGGTACTCCTGGTCGCCGGGCGAGAAGTAGAACACCCGCCCGAGGCCCCGGCGGTACGCGACACCGGAACGGAAGACCTCGCCGCCCGTGAAGGTCGAGAGGAAGACCTCCTCGTCGGGGCGCGGGATGTCGAAGAACTCGCCGTACATCTCCTGCTGGTCGATGACGATCGGGTGCGGGACGCCCTGCGCGATCGGGTGGTTCGGGGCGATCGTCCAGACGAGTTCACGGTCCTGCCCGTCGTTGCGCCACTTGAGCGAGCACGTCGTACCCATCAGGCGCTTGAACGGCTTCGAGTAGTGACCGGAGTGCAGCACCACGAGGCCCATGCCCGCGTGCACGGCGTCGACCACGCGCTCCACGACCTCGTCGGCGACCTCGTCGTGGGCGGCGTGCCCCCACCAGAACAGCACGTCCGTCTGCGCCAGGCGTTCCGCGGTCAGGCCGTGCTCGGGCTCCTGCAGGGTCGCGGTGCCGACCTCGGCGCCGGGCAGGAGTTCGCGGAGCGCCGCCGCGATCACGGCGTGCATGCCGTCCGGGTAGTGCCCGATGACCGTCGCGTCGCCGCGGCTCTCGTGCACGTTCTCGTTCCAGACGACGATCCTGGGTGCGACCTCGCTCATGCGACGACCTCCATCTCTCGACCCGCAGCAGCGGACGCGTAGATCGCGTCGACGACACGGCTGCGGTGCAGTGCGAACTCTCCGTGGTGCCCCGCGTGGTCACCGGAGCGGACCGCGGTGAGGAACTCCTCGATGACGCGCTGGTGGTGTCCGGCGGGGACGCGCACACCCGGCCGGGTGACCGTCGGCACGCCCTGCTCGTCGGAGTACAGCGTCACGGTGCCCTCGGTGGCGTAGTCACGGACGAACAGGCGGGCACCACCGGTCGAACCGAGCAGCTCGACCTCGATGTCCTCGACGTCCTTCGAGTAGCTGGCCCAGCTCGCCTGGAGCTGCAGGCTCGACCCGTCCTCGAACCGGAGCAGTGCGTTCGCGAAGTCCTCGACGTCGAACGGGCGCCCGGTGGCGGCGGACACCGGGTCGCGGTCGCTCCCGCCCCGACCGGCGCTGCCGAGCTCGTCGTAGGCCACGGCGCTCGCGGTCACGACGCGCGGTTCCCCGAGCAGGTGCAGGGCGATGTCGAGCACGTGCGAGCCGAGGTCGATGAGCGGACCGCCACCCGCGGTCTCCTTGTTCGCGAACCAGCTCCGGATGCCGGGGATCCCGGCTCGTCGCAGCCAGCTCGCACGTGCGTGGTAGACGTGCCCGAGCGGGCCGTTGCCGTCGGCGTCGCGCTGCGCGAGGTGGTCGCTGAGGAACTGCACGTCCGCGCGTCGGCGGTGGTTGTACGCGACCTCGAGCACGCGGTCGTTCCGCACGGCGGCGTCGACCATCTCCTGCGCCTGGTCGCCCGTCGTGGCGAGCGGCTTCTCGCAGAAGACGTGCTTGCCGGACTCGAGCGCCGCCACCGCGATCGGGTGGTGCAGGGCGTTCGGGACGCCGATCGACACGATGTCGAGGTCGTCGCGGGCGACGAGGTCCTGCCAGTCCGCGTACCGGTTCGGTACGCCTCGGGAGTCGGCGAGCTCGTGCAGCCGGTCGGTCTCCTGGCCGGCGAGCGCGATGACCTCGACCCCGGGCAGCGCGGTGTAGGCGTCGAGGTGCGTGGTGCCGGCGAAGCCGAGGCCGATCACCCCGACGCGCAGGGGTGGTGTGGTGTCCGTTGGTGTCGTCGTCGACATGCTGTCAACGCTAGTCGGAGCGCGGGTCGAATCGATACGACCGGCGGCGTGTCGGGGTTCTGTCGGGAACGGTGCGTCACCATGTCGGCATGACGCCCCGATCCCTGTTCCGCGCCGCCGCGGTCGCCGAGCTCGTGACCTGGACCCTCCTCATCGCCGGGATGGTGCTGAAGTACGGCCTCGACGCCGGCGACTGGGGCGTCCGGATCGGCGGCGGCGTGCACGGCTTCGTGTTCCTGGCGTACCTCGTCGTGACCACGGTGGTCGCGGTGAACCAGCGGTGGTCGGTCGGCGCGCTCGTGCTCGGGTGGGCGAGTGCCGTCGTGCCCTACGCCACGGTGCCGTTCGAGGTCGCGGTCGCACGGCGCGGGATGCTCGACGGCGGATGGCGCCGTTCGGCCGAGGGCCGCGCGGGCTTCTGGGACCGCCTGCTGTTCTTCGTGGTGCGGCGGCCGGTGCTCTCGATCGCGATCGGCGTCGTAGCGGTCGCGCTCGTGTTCTCCGGGCTGCTCGTGGTCGGGCCGCCCGTGCCGACGCGGAGCTGACGCGGAGCAGCCTCGGTCCCTCCCCGTCCGGTCGGAGGGGTCGGTTGCACGGGTCGGGCGGGTCGGGCAGGTCGGGCGGGTCGGTCACGACACCCCGCTCACCACCCGCAAGTGGTCACGAGATGTCGGATCCCGGCGTGCATTGCGACAGCACACGACCTACCGCCGCACATCGCCTCGCGTGTCGCCGACGCGCGCGCCCGTGCCAGCGCGCCCACGGGACGGACGGGAGGCCCGGTGCCAGCTGGCACCGGGCCTCCCGTCCGTCAGGGGGTCGCGCCTACAGCGCGGCCAGGATCCCGTTCAGCGTGCCGGACGGGCGCATCACCGCGCCGGTCTTGGCGTCGTCCGGACGGTAGTACCCGCCGATGTCCGCCGGGTGCCCCTGCACACCGTTCAGCTCCTCGACGATGACCTGCTCGTGCGATCCGAGCGACGCGGCGACGTCCGCGAACGCCGCCGCGAGCTCCGCGTCCTCGGTCTGCGACGCGAGCTCCTCGGCCCAGTACTTCGCGAGGTAGTAGTGACTGCCGCGGTTGTCGATCGAGCCGAGCTTGCGGCCCGGGGACTTGTTCTCGTCGAGGAAGGTCCCGGTGGCGCGGTCGAGCGTCTCGCCGAGGATCTTCGCGCGCTGGTTGCCCGTCACGCCCCCGAGGTGCTCGAACGACACCGCCAGGGCGAGGAACTCGCCGAGGGAGTCCCACCGCAGGTAGTTCTCCGCGACGAGCTGCTGCACGTGCTTCGGGGCCGAGCCGCCCGCACCGGTCTCGAACAGGCCGCCGCCGCCGAGGAGCGGGACCACGGAGAGCATCTTCGCCGAGGTGCCGAGCTCCATGATGGGGAACAGGTCCGTGAGGTAGTCGCGGAGCACGTTGCCGGTGACCGAGATGGTGTCCTCGCCACGGCGGATGCGCTCGAGCGAGAAGGCCATGGCGTCCTCGGGCGACTCGATCTCGATCTGCAGCCCGTCGGTGTCGTGCTCGGCGAGGTACGTGCGGACCAGGCCGATCAGGTTGGCGTCGTGCGCACGGGTCTCGTCGAGCCAGAACACCGCCGGCGTCGCCGAGGCGCGGGCGCGGGTCACGGCGAGCTTCACCCAGTCGCGGATCGCCACGTCCTTGGTCTGGCAGGCACGCCAGATGTCGCCGGCCTCGACCTCGTGCTCGATGACGGTCTCGCCGCCGCTCGTCACGACGCGGACACGGCCGGCCCCGGGCACCTCGAAGGTCTTGTCGTGCGAGCCGTACTCCTCGGCCTTCTGCGCCATGAGGCCGACGTTCGGCACGGAGCCCATCGTGGCCGGGTCGAAGGCGCCGTTCGCGCGGCAGTCCTCGATCACGGTCTGGTAGATGCCGGCGTAGCTCGAGTCCGGGATCACCGCGAGGGTGTCGTGCTCCTCGCCGTCCGGGCCCCACATGTGGCCGGAGGTGCGGATCATCGCCGGCATCGACGCGTCGACGATGACGTCGCTCGGGACGTGCAGGTTCGTGATGCCCTTGTCGGAGTCGACCATCGCGAGCTCGGGGCCCGCGTCGAGTCCCTCGTCGAAGGCCCGCTTGATCTCCGCACCGTTCGGCACGGCGTCGAGTCCGGCGAGGACCGAGCCGAGACCGTCGTTCGGGTTGAGCCCGGCGGCGGCGAGGTCGGCGCCGAACCGCTCGAACACGGTCGGGAAGAACGCGCGGATGACGTGGCCGAAGATGATCGGGTCGGAGACCTTCATCATCGTGGCCTTGAGGTGCACGGAGAACAGGACGCCCTGCTCCTGCGCGGCGGCGATCTGGTCCTTCAGGAAGGCCTCGAGCGCGCGGACGTGCAGGACGGTGCCGTCGACGACTTCGCCCTGCAGGACGGGGATCGACTGCTTGAGCACCGTGGTGTCGCCGTCGGCCGCCACGAACTCGATGGTCAGGGTGTCGTCCGCGGGGGCGATCCAGGACTGCTCGTTCGACCGGAAGTCGTCCTTGCCCATCGTCACGACGTTCGTCTTCGAGTCGTGGCTCCAGGCACCCATGCGGTGCGGGTGCTTCTTGGCGTAGTTCTTCACCGAGAGCGGCGCGCGGCGGTCCGAGTTGCCCTCGCGGAGCACGGGGTTCACCGCACTGCCCTTGACGCGGTCGTAGCGTGCGCGGACGTCGCGCTCCTCGTCGGTCGTGGGCTCGTCCGGGTAGGCGGGCAGGTCGTAGCCCTGCGACCGCAGTTCCGCGATCGCCGCCTTGAGCTGCGGGATCGATGCCGAGATGTTCGGCAGCTTGATGATGTTCGCCTCGGGGGTCTTCGCGAGCTCGCCGAGTTCGGTGAGCGCGTCGTCCAGGCGCTGCTCGTCGGTGAGCCGCTCCGGGAACTGCGCGATGATCCGGCCGGAGAGCGAGATGTCGCGGGTCTCCACGTCGACACCGGCGGTGCCGGCGAAGGCCTGGATGATCGGGAGGAAGGAGTGGGTCGCCAGGAACGGCGCCTCGTCCGTGAGCGTGTAGATGATCTTGGCCATGCTGGCGGGTGCTCCCTTGTTCATGCCGTCGGTAGGCCCCACGCTACTCGCTGGCGCGAGATGTCTCGACGTCAAGACACCTTGTCGGGTCACCTCCCAGCGAACGCACCTGGGACGCTCTGGAGGCACACCGCCGTCTCATGGACGGCACGCGTGGACTGGTCTCCCGCGGCTCCCCAGGCCGCGGTGGGAGGAGCAGGCCATGACGACACGACGACAGACCCCCGAGGACTTCGGGTGGACCGCCGAGGACCTCCGCTCCGCCTACGCGGTGGACGGCAGCGGGCCGTACCGCTACGCCCCCGACGGCTCCGGGCCCTTCTCGTACGACGTCGACGGATCGGGTCCGTGGCTCGTCGGCCCGGAGCCGGCGCGGGGGCTCGCCCGGTTCGCACCCCGCCAGCGCGGGGCCCGGTCGCGCCTGCGTCGGATGGGGACCGCCTGCGCCGCGGGTGCCCTCGCCCTCGTGCTCGCGGTCGGGAGCGTCGCGGCCGTCGCGCACGCCGCACCGGCACAGCACCGGGTGGACGCGTCCGCCGTCCACAGCCCGCCGTCCGACCGGGAGTGACGCACGGGCGGCCGGAGCGCCCTCAGTGCCCGATCGTGATGCGGAAGACGCGGACGCCCGCGGTCTTCAGCGCTGCGAGCCCGAGCCGCATGCGCAGGTTGCGGAAGGGTCGGTTCCGCCCGGTCGGGGCCGCCGCGGCGCCGATCTGGTGCAGCACCTCGGAGGTCAGCGTCCGCTCGATCTTCGGTGCGAGTCGGGTCACACCCGACACCGTGACGACGATCCGGACCGCGTGCGGCGCCATGAGGGGGTCGATCAGCTCGGCCGCTTCGTGCGCCCGGTGGAACGCGGGGTCGTCACCGGGGCGGCGGATCGCGATGACGGCCAGTTCGGCGTCGCCGGTCTCGGTCGGGTCCGGGAGGTCGTCGACCCCGACCACGCGCATCCGCATGGCGTCCACACCGGCACGGACCGCCGCGGCGCGCAGCACGGGCAGCAGTTCCTGCGTGCCGGCGAGCACGACCTCGGCGGAGCGCAGGTCGATCGGCTCGTGGCGTTCGCGCGGCGTTCGGGCCATGGGTCGGGTCCTTCCGGTCGCTCTCCTCGGACAGTACCGACCAAGACGGGAGCCCGTGCCGTCGCGGTGCATCCGGTAACGAAATGATCACACTGGGGTCTGTACAAACGAACAGAGTCGTGCAGAATGGTGGGCGGCCATGACGACTGCACCGCACCCAGACCAGCACCCGGAGACCCCGGTCGTGCACCTGTCGCGCCGCGCAGCCCTCGAGGCCGAGCGCGCTGCGGCCCGCAAGCAACCCCGCCGGACCGACCGTGACACTGCACGCATCGCGGCCTCGGCGACGACGATCGCGGCGCGCGCTCCTCGTCCGGTCCGCGCAGCCCGCCCGGTCCGTGCCGCCCGCCCGGTCCGTGCCGCCCGCACCCCGCTCCGCGAGCGCGTGAACCCCCTCCGGGCCGCCAACCGCGCCAGCCGCGTCACGATGACCAGCGCCCTCGCGGCCTTCGTCCTCTTCGCGGCCTCCGCGACGCCCGCCCACGCGACGTCCGGCGGGACCGGCCCCGTCACGACGCTGGCCCCGGACGTGAGCGGGCAGGACTACTCCGTCACCCAGGTCGCCGCCCTCGCCGACCCCGCGCGCGACGGCTTCACGATCGGTGGCGGATCGACGACGAAGGAGCAGGCCACCGCGAGCGGCTCGGTCTCGTTCGGGGGCGCGATCCGTTCGCCCTTCCCGGGTCCGGTGCAGATGAGCTCCGGCTTCGGGTACCGGGCGGCTCCGTGCGGCGCCTGCTCGTCCCTGCACGAGGGCCTCGACTTCACGCCCGGGCTCGGCACCCCCATCGGCGCCATCGCCGCGGGCACGGTCCGCGTCGCCGGCCCGTACTTCAGCTACGGCACCGCGGTGGTGATCGACCACGTGATCGACGGTCGCAAGGTCGCCACGCTGTACGGCCACATGATCCCGGGATCGACACCGCTGCAGGTCGGCGACACCGTCGAGGCGGGCGAGTTCATCGGTCAGGTCGGCAACTCGGGCGTCTCCACGGGCGCACACCTGCACCTCGAGGTACTGCTCGACGGCGTGACGCCGATCGACCCCGAGGCCTGGCTCGAAGCCCGGCTCGGTCGCCCGATCACCGCCTAGGCAGCCGATCCACAGCGCCCCCGCAGACACCACGGGGTGGCCTCCCAGAACACCTGTGCAGGCTCACAGCCATGGACGACTGTCACAGGCCCAGCGCCCGAACGCGACCGGTTCCGCCCCGACCTGAGCGGACCACCCGCTGATGGGCGCCGACACCTGGATCGCCTTCGGGCTCGTCATCCTCTTCGTGCTCGTCGGCGGTGTGTTCGCCGCCGCCGAGATCGCCCTCGTCTCGCTCCGCGAGTCCCAGCTGCAGCAACTCGAGCGGCGCGGACCCCGCGGTGAGCGGGTCGCCCGGCTGAGCCGCGACCCGAACCGCTTCCTCTCCGCCGTCCAGATCGGCGTGACCGTCGCCGGGTTCTTCTCGGCCGCCTACGGTGCGTCGTCGATCGCCCCGGACATCGCCCCGCTCCTGCAAGGGCTCGGACTCGACCGCGGTGCCGCCGAGGCGATCGCGCTCGTGCTGCTCACCCTCGTGATCGCGTACCTGTCCCTCGTGTTCGGCGAACTCGTGCCGAAGCGACTCGCGCTGCAGCGCGCCGAGGGCTTCGCGATGCTGGTCGCCCCGCCGCTCGACCGGTTCGCGACGCTGATGCGACCGGTCATCTGGGTCCTCTCGAGCACCACGAACGCGATCGTCCGGCTGCTCGGCGGCGATCCGGACGCCCGCAGCGAGTCGATGAGCACCGAGGAGCTCCGTGACCTCGTCGCCGAGCACGACGCCATCGACGCGCAGGGGCGGCAGATCGCCAGGAGCGCGCTCGACGCCGGCGACCGCACCCTCCGCGAGTCGATGCGGCCCTGGTACGACGTGTCGACGATGGACGCCGGGCTGACGGTCGAGCGGGCGACGGCGCACGCGATCGACGCCGGACACACCCGGTACCTCGTGACCTCGGGCTCGCGCGACGACGTGACGGGCTTCGTCCACCTCCGCGACCTGCTCCGTCCATCGGCCTCCGACGCCCCGGTGTCGAGCCTGGTCCGTCCGGTCCTCGCGATGCCCGAGACGAAGTCGCTGTCCGCGGCGATCGCCCAGATGCGCACCGAGGGCCACCAGATCGCCCTCGTCGTGGACGAGTACGGCGGCAGCGCGGGGATGGTGACGCTCGAGGCGCTGCTCGAGGACCTCGTCGGGCGCATCCGCGACGAGTACGACGCGCCCAGCACCGCCGGCACGGACGGGGTCGACGGGTCGCTCGTGCTCGAGGACCTCGCGGCCGACGGCGGCCCGGTACTGCCGGACGGCGACTTCGAGACCGTCGGCGGGCTCGTGCAGGTGCACCTCGACCGTGTCCCGGAGGTCGGTGACGTCGTCGAACTCGACGACTGGGCGATCGAGGTCACCGAGATGGACGGGCACCGTGTGGCGCGGGTGCGCATCGCCGCGCGGGAGCGCGCGCACTAGGCGCGACCGGCAGCGGCCTGGAGGCCCGTGGCGGCGCCGCCACGGGCCTCCCGTCCGTCCGAGCCCGCCCGGCACCCGAGCAGGCACTGCCGGTACCTGTCCCGGTACCGGCATCGCCACGTAGCCTGGCCCCATGGGTATCGACGTGCGCAAGGAGATCCAGGACTTCCTGTCCTCACGACGGGCCCGGCTGACCCCGGACCAGGTCGGCATGCCCTCGTTCGGCGGGGGCGTGCGTCGGGTCCCCGGGCTTCGTCGGCACGAGGTCGCGATGCTCGCCGGCGTGAGCGTCGACTACTACACGCGGCTCGAGCGGGGCACCCTCAAGGGGGTCTCCGACAGCGTGCTCGACGGCCTCGCCGCGGCACTCCGGCTCGACGACGACGAGCGCACGCACCTGTGGGACCTCGCCCGGCTGGCGAACGCCGGCGTCAAGACGATGCACCGGAACGTCCCGACGCGTGTCCGACCCGGCGTCCAGCAGCTCCTCGACGCGATCACCGGCGCGCCGGCCTGGGTGCGGAACGAACGCGGCGACGTCGTCGCGACGAACGAGCTCGGGCGGGCGCTCTACTCGCCGATGTTCGCCGGGCCCGGACGTCCGGTGAACACCGCGCGGTTCACGTTCCTCGACCCCGCGGCGCGGGATTTCTACCCGGACTGGGCCCAGACCGCCCGCGAGGCCGTCGCGGTCCTGCGCGCCGCCGCCGTGGCGAACCCGTGCGAGCCGGGACTCGTGACGCTCGTGGGGGAGCTCTCGACGCGGAGCGAGGAGTTCCGCACGTGGTGGGCGGCGCACGACGTCCGGTCGCACCGCACCGGTCGGAAGCGCATCCACCACCCCGTCGTCGGCACGCTCGACCTGACGTACGAGGCGCTCGACCTCGTGGCCGACCCGGGGCTGACGATGTTCAGCTACGGCACCGAGCCCGCGAGCGAGTCGGAGCGGAACCTGGCGCTGCTGGGCACCTGGGCGGCGACCGAGCGCTCGGAGCGGTCCGCCGCGGTGTAGCCGGCGGGGTGGTGGGCGCGCCGCTGCCGTTCCCGGACGACGCCGCCGCTGTCGCACGACGACGGACACGTCGCCCGACATCGACGTCCGCGCCGAGGCCGCCACGGAGCCGGCCGTCCGTAGGCTGGGACCGTGTCGTACCGCCGAGTCGAGCCCTCCTTCGCCCGCGCCGTGGCGACGGCCCTCGGGGACGCCCGCACCGTGCTCGACCTCGGCGCCGGGCCGCTGTCCTACGCCCCCACCGACCGCGAGGTGACGACGGCCGACCCGACCGCCGGACACCTGCCGTTCCCCGACGTGTCCTTCGACGCCGCACTGACGACCTTCACGCTGCCAGACCTCCCCGACTTCGACCGCGGGCTGGCCGAGCTGCGGCGGGTCGCCCGGGGACCGGTGGTCGTCCTCACCCGCGACCCCGGACGCCTGCAGGACTCCTGGCTCGCCGAGTACGCACCCGAGGTCGTCGCCGCCGAGGCCCGGCGCCACCCCTCGGTCGACCGCGTCGCCGAGGCCCTCGGCGGAGCTGCCCTCGGCGGAGCGGCCGTCGGCAGAGCGCCCATCGGCGGAGCGCCCATCGGCGGAGCGGTCGAGACGATCCGCGTGCCGATCCCGTTCACGTGCGTCGACGGCTTCTCCGAGGCGTACTACGCCCGACCGGAACGCCTCCTCGACCCCGCCGTCCGGCAGGCCGACCCGGCTTGGGGCCTGGTCGACGAGATGACCGCGCGGCGATCGGTCTCGGCGCTGCGCGAGGCGCTCGAGTCGGGGGAGTGGGACCGGCGCCACGGATCGCTCCGGGTGCGACCGTCGTACGACGGCTCGCTCGTGCTGCTCCGCGCGACACGCCCGGCTTGACACGTCGTCGTAGGCTGGGACGGTGAGCTTCCAGGAGGTGGTCGGCGCGCAGAGCGCCGGCATCAGGGCGTGACGCCCCCGGTCGCACCGTGCAGTGCGGCCGCCGTCACCGACCCCTGACCACCTCCGCCCGGTGCGGCGCGCGTCCGCGTGCCCTTGCCCCTGTCGAGAGCGACACACCATGCTGCCCATCAGCGAGAAGACCCTCCGCACGTCCTTCGTCAACGCCTCCCGCAAGGAGACCAGCGACATCACCCTGCCCGACGGCTTCGAGACCCTCGAGTGGGACGCACTCGACTACCTCGGCTGGCGCGACCCGAAGATCGGGCGCCGCGCCTACGCCGTCGTGCCCACCCTCGACGGCGAGTTCGTCGGGATCCTGTTCCGGCAGGCCGAGGCGTCGCCCCGGAACCGCGCGCAGTGCTCGTGGTGCCAGGACGTCAAGCTGCCGAACGACGTCGTGTTCTACAGCGCCAAGCGGTCCGGGAAGGCGGGCCGGAACGGGAACACCGTCGGCACGCTCGTCTGCCAGGACTTCCAGTGCTCGCGGAACGTCCGGAAGCTGCCACCGCCCGCCTACGAGGGGTACGACGTCGAGGCCGCACGACTCCAGCGGATCGAGGACCTGCAGCTCCGCGCCGCGTCGTTCGCCGCGGAGGTCTAGGCCCAGCGCTCCCACCGGACGGACGGGAGGCACGGTGCGGGCCCGCACCGTGCCTCCAGTCCGATGACGGTCGCGTCGGCGACCCGCGGTCGGCGACGCGCGTCAGCGACCGATCGAGGACATGTCCGGGTACCGGTCGCCGGTCGGGACGGGGAGCGACGAGAGGCGGTCGAGCTGGTCGGCCGACAGCGTCAGCGAGGTCGCACCGACGTTCTCCTCGAGGCGCGAGACGCGCTTCGTGCCCGGGATCGGGACGATGTCGTCGCCCTGCGCGAGGAGCCACGCGAGCGCGACCTGCGCCGGGGTGCCGCCGACCTCGTCCGCGATCTCCTTGACGGAGTCGACGATCCGCATGTTCTGCGCGAAGGCCTCCTCGGCGAACCGCGGGTTGGCGCGGCGGAAGTCGTCGTCGTCCAGGTCGGAGGGCTTCGTGATCGCACCGGTCAGGAAGCCGCGGCCGAGCGGCGAGTACGGCACGAGGCCGATGCCGAGCTCGCGGAGGGTGTCGAGGACCTCGCCTTCGGGGTCGCGGGTCCACAGCGAGTACTCGCTCTGGAGCGCGGTGATCGGGTGCACGGCGTGGGCCTTGCGGATCGTCGCCGCGGACGCCTCGGACAGCCCGATGTGGCGGATCTTGCCCTCCTCGACGAACCCGGCGAGCTGCCCGACGACGTCCTCGATCGGGACGGCCGGGTCGACGCGGTGCTGGTAGTAGAGGTCGATGTGGTCGGTGCCGAGCCGGCGGAGCGAGCCCTCGAGTGCCTCGCGGACGGACTCCGGCGCCGAGCTGATGCCGCGCTCCTGGGTCGGCGTCGCCTCGCCGGCCTCGTGGCGGTACAGGCCGAACTTCGTCGCGATGACGACGTCGTCCCGGCGGTCGGCGAGGGCGCGGCGGAGGAGTTCCTCGTTCGTGTACGGGCCGTACGCCTCGGCGGTGTCGAACAGGGTGACGCCGAGGTCGATCGCCCGGTGGATCGTGCGGATCGACTCGTCGTCGTCCGAGCCGGCGCCCGAGTAGAAGGCGCTCATGCCCATGGTGCCGAGGCCGAGCGATCCGACCTCGAGGTCTGCGAGCTTGCGTGTCTGCATGCTCCCGGTCTACTCGCCCGTGGTCGTTTGGAGGGAGGCACTGTCGGGACCCGCCCAGGTGGGAATGCCGTGGTGCGGTTCCTCCAACGCGGTCGCACCGTTCGACCCGCAGCTGGTGGGATCGGTCCGTGAACCTGTACTTCCGGCTGCTCCTGCTCACCCTGCGCACCCGGACGGCCCGGCGACGCACCGGGCGCGGGACGTCGCTCTGGGACGAGGCACGGACACCGTTCCGGGTCGCGCTCACCGACCTCGACCCGCTGCGGCACGTGAACAACGGCAAGTACCTGTCGCTGCTCGACCTCGGTCGGTACGACCTCCTGACGCGCTCCGGGTTCTGGCAGGCGGCGACCGACCGCGGCTGGTACGCCGTCGTGGCGGCGCAGACGATCACCTACAAGCGGTCGTTGACGCTCGGGCAGCGGTTCGTCCTGCGCACCCGGGTCCTCGCGATGGACGAGCGGTCGGTCTACATGGAGCAGACGTTCGTCCGGCGCGACGGGGTGATCGCCCGCGCGGTCGTCCAGGCGCGGTTCCTGCACCGGGACGGCGGGCACGTGACCCCGGCCGAGCTCCTCGCGCTGACCGGTGCGCCGCCGCGGGACCTCACCGTGCCGGACTGGGTACGCGTGTGGGCGGACGCTGTGCGGATCAGCAGCACCGCACGATGACGACGGGTCCGACACGGCACCGGGACGGCGTAGACAGGACCGATGACGACTGACGGGGGAGCGGAGCGTCCGGAACTCCGGTCCGGACGGGTGCCCGCGCGGACGAGTCGGCGCGCGCTGCTCGGGGGTGGTGTCGGCCTCGGGCTCGCGGGCCTCCTGGCGGCCTGCACGGGCGGGACGCCGAAGCCGAGCGGGAGCCCGACCGGCAGTCCGACCGGGAACGGCGCGACCGCGAGCGCGGGGCCGACCGCGAGTCCGACGCCCGGCGGCCCGGCGTCGTGGCAGGCCCTCGCCGCGGCGGTGTCGGGACGGCTCCTGCGTCCGGGGTCCCAGGGGTGGGACAGCGCCCGGGTGCTCGAGAACCCCCGGTGGGACGATGCCGACCCCCGCGGCATCCTGCGCGCCACGAGCGACGCCGACGTGCAGGCCGGACTCGCCTTCGCCCGGAACACCCGCACCCCCGTCGCCCTCCGCGCGGGCGGGCACTCCTACACGGGTTGGTCCGCCGGCGGCGCCCCGGGGACCGACGTGCCGCGGTCCCTCGTGATCAGCACGCAGGACCTCGACGGCATCGAGGTGCACGCCGACGGCACGGCGACGATCGGGCCCGGTGCCCGTCTGGCGAACGTCTACGCGACCCTCGCCGCGCAGGGGCGGGCGATCGGAGCGGGCTCCTGCCCGACGGTCGGGGTCGGCGGCCTGACGCTCGGCGGCGGTGTCGGGGTGCTCGCGCGGTCGTTCGGCCTGAGCTGCGACCAGCTGAGCGGCGTGCGGGTCATCACCCCGGACGGCACGGTGCACGACGTCTCCGCGACCGCCGAACCCGACCTGTTCTGGGCCTGCCGCGGCGGTGGCGGCGGCACGGTCGGCGTCGTGACCTCGATGACCTTCCGCACCCGGGCGGCTCCCGGCGTCCTGCTCTTCGAACTCGCGTTCCCGTGGTCGGCTGCCGCTGCCGTCGTCCGGGCGTGGCAGGACTGGGCGCCGACGGCCGACGACGAGCTCTGGTCGACGCTCAAGCTCCTGAACGGATCGCGGCACACCGCGCCGTCGATCACCGTGACGGGGGTGTGGACCGGCTCGAAGACCGGCGCCGACGCCTCGGTCGACGGGTTCGTCGCGGCGACCGGTGCACGGCCGACCCGCCACACCGCCGAGCAGATGTCGTACGGCACCGCCATGTCGACACTGGCCGGGAAGCCCCAGCGGGTGTCGGAGGCGGCGACGTCGTCGATCGGGACGACGAAGCTCACGGATGCGCAGATCGACGTCCTCGTGCAGCACGCCGGGGCAGCGGGGGACGTGTCCGGCAACCTCGAGGGCGGCGTCTCGCTCGACGCCCTCGGCGGTGCGGTCGCCCGGGTCGGTCGTACGGACTCCGCGTTCCCGTGGCGCTCGGCGCTCATGACGGTGCAGTACACGGCGGTGTTCGCGGACGGTTCCGACCCGGCGCCCTTCGACGCCTACGTCCGGGCCTTCCGGGAGGCGATGACGCCGGCGTGGGGGAGCGCCGCGTACGCGAACTACTGCGACGCGGCGATCACCGACCCGTCCGACTACTTCGGCGTGAACACGTCCCGCCTGCACCGGATCGCCGAACAGGCCGACCCGGACGGACTCCTGTCGCAGCCGCACTGGGTCTGAGGCCACCCCGACCCGGGTCCGTCGACACCACCGCCGGTCGGTGCCCGGGCCTACGATCGCCGTATGGACACCGAGGACCTCGTCCTGCCCGACGCCGCAGCGTGGCGGACCTGGCTCGACGCGCACGAGGGCGACCCCGACGGCGTGTGGCTGGTCCTCGCGAAGAAGGGCACCACCGAGCCGACGTCCCTGACCTACGACCAGGCACTCGACGAAGCGCTCTGCTCCGGCTGGATCGACGGGCAGAAGCGGGGGCGCGACGCGACGACGTTCCGACAGCGGTTCACGCCCCGACGCCGTGCCTCGCTGTGGTCCCAGCGGAACATCGGCCTCGTCGCGGGCCTCGTCGCCGCGGGCCGGATGCGGGCACGGGGACAGGCGGAGATCGACCGGGCGAAGGGCGACGGCCGGTGGGACCGCGCCTACGCCGGTGCCGCGACCGCGACGGTGCCGGACGACCTCCGGGCAGCGCTCGACGCCGCACCGGCCGCCGCCGCGCTGTTCGCCGACCTCGACGCGACGAACCGCTACGCCGTGCTGCACGGGGTGACCACCGCACCGAGTCCGACCGCCCGGGCGAACCGCATCGCGAAGCTCGTCGGCGGACTCGAACGCGGCGAGACGCCGTACCCGCGGAAGCCGAGGTCCGACTGACACCGCGGGCGGGGGACACCCGCTCAGCGACGCGTCACGTCCACGGCGTAGAACGGCGGCCATGACCACTGGTACCGACACCACCCGTCCCGCCGCGTCCTCCGGCACCTTCCGCATCGGTGGCGACCTCGAGGTCCACCGCCTCGGTTACGGCACGATGCAGCTCACCGGTCCCGGCGTCTGGGGACCGCCGAAGGACCACGACGAGGCGATCCGCGTCCTCAAGCGCGCGGTCGACCTCGGCGTCGACTTCTTCGACACCGCGGACTCCTACGGCCCCTACGTCGCCGAGGAACTGCTCCGCGAGGCCCTGCACCCGTACGGCGACGACATCGTCATCGCCACGAAGGCCGGCCTGACCCGCACGGGTCCGAACGAGTGGCCGCCGGTCGGCCGCCCGGAGTACCTCCGCCAGGAGGCCGAGATGAGCCTCCGCCGCCTCGGTCTCGAGCGCATCGACCTGTTCCAGCTGCACCGCATCGACCCGAAGGTCCCGCTCGAGGACCAGGTCGGCGAGCTGAAGAAGCTCCAGGACGAGGGCAAGATCCGCCACATCGGCCTGTCCGAGGTGTCCGTCGACGACGTGAAGGCCGCGCAGGAGCACGCCACGATCGTCACGGTCCAGAACCTCTACAACCTGCAGAAGCGCGACGCCGAGGAACTCCTCGACTGGTCCGAGGAGCAGGGCATCGGCTTCATCCCGTGGTTCCCGCTCGCGACCGGTGGCCTGACCGGCGACGACTCGCCGCTGACCGAGATCGCCGAGCGCAAGGGTGCGACGCCGGCACAGCTCGCACTCGCCTGGCTGCTGAAGCGCTCCCCCGTCATGCTCCCGATCCCGGGCACGTCGAGCGTCGACCACCTCGAGGACAACCTGCAGGGCGCGACGATCGAGCTGACCGACGAGGAGTTCGAGGAGCTCTCCGGCCTCGGCAGCTGAGGCCGCCGGGCACGGGTCGCTGACGCGACCAGGACCGGACGGGAGGCGCGGTGCCGGCTGGCACCGCGCCTCCCGTCCGTCGCGACGTCAGCCGGCGCGCAGCTGCGCGAGCACCGCGCGGTGGTCGCTGCCGTTCGCGGGCAGCACCTCGGTCGAGACGGTGGCGAGACCGCGGACGAACACGTGGTCGATCCGCGCGACGGGCATCTGTGCCGGCCAGGTGAAGCCGAGCCCGCCGCCCTCCGACAGCTCCGCGCGGATCGGTGCCATGAGCGGGTCGGCGGCGCCGCCGTTGAAGTCGCCGGCGACGACGAGCCGTTCGGCGTCGTCGTCCCGGACCTCGCCCGCCAGGGCACGGAGCATCGTCGGGCGGGCGTCCTCGGTGCGCAGCCGCAGTGAGTCGACGTGCACGACGTACAGCCGCACGTCCCCGACGTCGGTGGCGACGGTCACGCGCAGCGACCGCGCCCACCCGAGGCCGAGCGTGAGCGGCTCCCCGTCGCTCAGCGTCGACCGGCTCCACACGCCGACCGACCCGACCCGGTAGTGGTGCGGGTACGCCGCGGCGAGCGCCGTCTGCACCTCGGCACCGGAGTCGGCGGTGAGCTCCTCGAGCGCGATGACGTCCGGGTGCCGGTCGGCGATCGCCCGGGCCGTCGCCGTCGGGTCCTCGTTGGTGGCCTCGACGTTCTGCGTGACGACCGAGAGCTGCGGTGTGCCGGTGGCGGCGGGCGCGAGGACCCCCGGCAGCACGGCGACCGCCCAGGCCGCGGCGTACGCGACCGAGAGCGCGGCGAGTCGCCACGAGCGGGTGCCGATGGCCAGCCCGGCCACCGGGACGAGCAGCACGCCCATCCACGGCAGCAGCGAGCCGATCGCCGAGCCCGGGCTGCCGAGCACGTCGAGCACGCTCGGGGCGAGGAGGACGACGACCCCGGCGACGAGCGCGGCCCCGACGACGGCGATGACGAGGGAGCGGCCGGGGTTCCGTCGGCTGGAGCGGAGGGGCACGGCTCGAGGGTAGGCAGCCCTTCTGACAGCCACCGGGGTGCCCCGTGGGCGTCGGCTCAGCGCCGGGACGGCACTTGCGGATGCATACCGGGTATGGGCATACTCGGTATGCCCGGGTGTCGGGCCGGGACGAGGGGGATGTCATGAGCGTTCGGATGGGCGTGCTCGCGCTGCTGGTGGGAGGCCCCGGGTACGGGTACCAGCTCCGGGGGGAGTTCGAGCACCGTACGGGTGGGAGCTGGCCGCTCAACATCGGCCAGGTGTACACGACGCTCGACCGGCTCGAGCGCGACGGGCTCGTGGCCCGCGGCGACGCCGACGACGACGGGCACGTCGTCTACACGGCGACGGACGCGGGCCGCGAGGAGGTCGCCCGGTGGTTCAGCGAGCCGGTACCCGCGAAGCGCGGCCGCGACGAGCTCGCGATCAAGTTCGCGCTCGCCGTGACGGTGCCCGGTGTGGACGTCCAGCGGCTCGTGCAGGTGCAGCGCGGCGCGGCCGTCCGGAACCTCCAGGACCTCACACGACTGAAGCGGACCGCGGACCCGGCCGAGGACCTCGCGTGGTCGCTCGTGCTCGAGTCGATGGTGTTCCAGGCCGAGGCCGAGGTGCGGTGGTTGGACCACGTGGAGTCGAGCGTCACCCGGTACCGACCGGACGAGCACCGCACGGCCGCGGCCACGTCCGCCGACGAGATCGTCCGGAGCGCCCGGTGACCGCCGCTGCTCCGCTGCTGGAGCTCGACGCCGTCAGCGTCCAGTACGGCAGCGGTTCGCGGGCCGTGACCGCCCTGGCCGGTGTCGACCTGACGATCCGCCGCGGCGAGATGGTGGCCGTCATGGGCACCTCCGGCTCGGGCAAGTCGACGCTGCTCGCTTGCGCGGGGACCCTGCTCCCGCCGACGAGCGGCGAGGTCCGCATCGACGGCGAGTGGGTCGCGGACCGCCCGGCGAAGGACCTCGCGGCGCTCCGACGGCGGCTGGTCGGCTTCGTGTTCCAGGACTTCAACCTGATCCCGTCCCTCACGGCGATCGAGAACGTGGCGCTGCCGCTCGAGCTCGACGGGTGGAAGTCGAGCCGGGCCCGCCGGGCGGCGCAGCTCGCCCTCGACAACGTCGAGCTCGGGCACCGTGCCGACGCGTTCCCCGACGACCTCTCCGGAGGCCAGCAGCAGCGGGTCGCGATCGCGCGCGGTGTGGTCGGGGAGCGCCGGCTCGTGCTCGCGGACGAACCGACCGGTGCGCTCGACTCCCAGACCGGCGAGGTGGTGCTCCGCATGCTCCGTCGGCACGTCGACTCAGGAGCCGGTGCGCTGCTCGTCACCCACGACGCCCGGCACGCGGCCTGGGCGGACCGCATCGTGTTCCTGCGTGACGGCCGGGTCGTCGACGAGACGGTGTACTCCGGCGTCGAGATGGCCCTCGCGGACCGGACCCGGTCGTGATCCGGCTCCGGTCGGCACTCCGGCTGGGCCGACGGATGGCGTTCGCGAAGACCGGACGCGCGGCGCTCGTCGTCGCGTTGATCGGTCTTCCGACCATGGGCTTCGCCGGGGTCTCGGTGCTGTTCGCCTCGACGCAGGCGACGACGGCCGAGCAGCTCCGGTACGACCTCGGGCACGCCCAGGCGCAGATGACGACACAGCAGCCGGATGCCCGCGGTATGCGGCAGGACCCCGTGCACTGGACGAACATCCAGACCGAGGAGGACAGCCCTGCGGCGAACGCCGACGACGACACCCCCTACGCCGACGTCACGGAGTACGTGCCGAAGGGTGCGATCTCGATCCCGGTGACGACCACCGACGTCGTGCTGCGCGGAGCGCACGGCCCGATCGGCACCACCGCGACCCTCGGCGAAACCTGGGACCCGGTGCTCGACGGACGCTGGCACGTCCTCGACGGCACGGCTCCGACGGCACGCGACCAGGCGATGATGACGCCGGCGATGCTCGCGAAGACCGGGCTCCACATCGGTGACACGCTCGACGTGACCGACCCGGTGACGAAGCGGTTCACGATCACCGGGACGATGCGGGACCTCGGCCAGGACCCAGACGAGTCGGCGGTCTACCTGCCGTGGAGGAGCATCGCCGCGGACGCCGCTCCGATCTCGACCGGCCGATCCGACGCGGGCGCGGTCACGGTGTACCTGCCGACGGTCGCCCCGACCTGGTCGGAGATTAAGCGGCTGAACGACCACGGCATCGTCGTGCAGTCGCGTCCGGTGGTGCTCGATCCGCCGGACGAGCGGGTCGACGGCTTCTCGGGTCCGCAGAGCCTCGGGTGGTACGTCGCCGGACTCGGACTCGTCGGGGTGTTCGCCCTGTTCGAGGTCGGCCTGCTCGCCGGTGCGGCGTTCCTCGTCGGCACCCGCGCCGATGCCCGCTCGTACGCGATCTTGACGAGCGTCGGCGCGGAGCGCGGGGTCGTGCGGTCGGTCGTCGCCGGATCCGGACTCGTGCTCGGGACGGCCGGGGCGGTCCTCGGGACGGGGCTCGGCATCGGGATCGGCGCGCTCGCGTTCCACCTGCTCGACGACGGGAACGTGAACGCCTTCCCCGGGCTGCACGTCCCCGGGGTGATGCTCCTCTGCATCGCGGTCGCCGGTGTCCTCGCCGGAGTCCTGTCCTCCCTCACCGCGGCCCGCGCCGCCACCCGGGTGAACGTGCTGGCCGGTCTCCGCGGGTCGCTCCGCCCGGAGACGCCGAGCCGGGCGGCGACCCGCCGTCGTCGTGCGTGGGGACCACTCCTCATCGTCGTCGGGGCCGTCATGACCCTCGCGTGCGGCATCGGTGTCCTGGTCCTGAACGACCGACCGGAGCAGAGCGGGCAGCGGGACCACTGGGCGTGGGTCGTCGGCGCCGGCGTCGCGATCGGGCCGTGCCTCGTCCAACTCGGCGTCGCGATCTGCTCGCCGTGGGTGCTCGCCCTCGTCGCCCGCGTGTCGAGCCGGTTCGGGCTCGCGGCGCGGATGGCTGGCCGTGACGCCCGCCGTAACCCGGTCCGCACGGTGCCGGTGCTCGCGAGCGTGATGAGCGTCGTGTTCGTCGCCTCCGTGGTGATCACGTGGAACGCGTCGCAGCACGCTCAGTACGTCCGCGACTACGAATACAAGTCCGCCGTCGGGGTGGCCACCGCGGACATCCAGCGGCTCGACAGCCGGTCGTTCCCGCAGGGCTACGACGCGGCGGTGACGGCGCGGGCGGCCGAGGTCAGCGCGCGAGTGTTCGACCACGACCGCATCCGCGTGCTCGGCACCGTCGACGAGCAGCCGACCGAGGAACCGAGCACCCTGACCCAGTTGCACCTCTGGGAGCGCCCGACCGGCTGCGGAGACGAGTTCTGCGGGTCGTGGCTCGAGCCCGGCGGCAGCCAACACGTCCTCACGGGCACGGTCGACGACTACGCCGTGCTCAGCGGACACCGGCCGTCCGCCGAGGTCCGCGACGCACTCGCCGACGGCAGGGCCGTGTCACTCTGGCCCGAGTACGTCCACGACGGCGCGGTCCGGCTCGACACGTTCCACCACCGCAGCTGGGAGGACGCGACCTCGCCCGACCCGGAGCACCCGGACGCGACGACCACGATCCCGGCGGTCCTCGACGAGCAGGACCCGCCGATCCAGATCGGGGTCTTCATGACGAAGGCGACCGCCGAGCGCTACCGGGTACCCGCCGTGGACGGCATCCTCGTGACCCGGCTCGACGGCGAGGTCTCACCCGAGCAGTTCGGCGAGCTCGCGTCGGCGTGGCAGAGCTACGGCGGCTCGGCGCGCGCGCAGGCCTCGGCGCCGACCTTCTTCTACGAGTCCGGCCCAGTCGATGCGAGTGCCCCGGTCCGGGCACTGGCGCTCGCACTCGCGGCGGCCGTGACGATCGGCGCGACCGCGGTGGCGATCGGCCTGGCCCGGGCCGACGGGCGACGGGACGACGAGGTGCTCGACGCGATCGGTGCCGCCCCACGGCTGCGGCGGCGGACCACGGCGTGGCAGGCTGCGATCCTGACCACCGTCGGGGCGGTCGTCGGCACCGTGCTCGGGCTCCTGCCGATCCGGGCGCTCACCCTGCGCTTCGACGCGGGTCCGGCCGGCACGAGCCACATGCCGTTCGTCGCCGACTGGCCCGTCTTGGCGCTCCTCGCGATCGGGCTGCCCGTCGTCGTGACGTTCGGGACGTGGCTGACCGCGGGCCGCAGCCGACGCCTCGCCCTGCGCCGTGCGCACTGACGGGGGCCGGACTCCGCAGACCGGAAGGCCCACCCCACGCTGGGGCGCGCCCGGGAACGGGTGGGAGAAGCCACAGCAGCGACGACGGTTCCCCAGGTCTGGGGTCTGGTTCCGAAGAGCCATCCGCGGGATACCTGGAGTCGTGTCCCGCACCAGCCACCTCGTGGTCCTCATGAGCATCATCGCCTCCGCCGCCCTCGTCGGCACCGGAGCCGTCGTCGTCGCGACGGCGCACACCGCGTCGGCCGACGAGTCCGTCACCCTCCGGCAGGAGGCGGCGCTGCGTCGGACACCCGACCAGTTCGTGCGCGGGGCCCTCGACACCACCGACGACGCGGACGCCGTGACGTTCGCGTACGCCGGTGACTCGATCACGGCGCGGCCGGACTCGTGGCTGCACGTCCTCGAGGGCGACCCGGAGCTGCGGGCGGTCGGCGGGTACGCCCACAGCGGCTACCGCTCGGACCAGGTCCTGCACGAGATCGGCCCGGTACCGGACGCGGACGTGCTCGTCGTCGAACTCGGGACGAACGACGTCAACCAGGCCGTGCCCACCCGCCGGACCATCGCGAACGTGGACGCACTCGTGACCAAGGTCGACGCCCACCACGTGCTCGTCGTCGCCGGTCCGCCGTCCGACCACACCACCAGCCTGTGGGGCGCCGACCGTCGCACGGGGCAGCGCGTCCTCAGTCGAGCCCTCCGCGCGGACGCCCAGCAGCACGGATGGTCCTACGTCGATCCGTTCACGGCGATCCGGCTGCCCGACGGCGCGTACGAGCGGGGCACCACCCCGGACGGCATCCACCCGTCGGCAGAGGCCAACCTGACCGTGGCGAAGGCCATGGCGAACGCGATCGAGGCCGCCGCCCGCTGAGCCGCGGAAACCGCAGACGAAATTCTGCAAAGAACATGTTGCAAAGCTTTGTTTGCGGTCGTACGATCAGGGCATGGCATCCGACTCCCGCGTCCTCGACCTCCCGGAGATGAAGGCGCTGTCCCACCCGCTCCGGGCGCAGCTCCTCAACGAGCTCGCGACGCACGGCCCCGCCACGGCCACGACCCTGGCGGACCGCGTCGGCGAATCGTCCGGCTCGACGAGCTACCACCTCCGGCAGCTCGAGAAGCACGGCTTCATCGAGGAGGTCGAGGGCCGCGGCAACGGTCGCGAGCGCTGGTGGCGTCGCACCCCCGCGACCCTGTACAGCGGTGGTTCGGACGGTCCGCAGTCGCCGGCCGCCCTGGCCGCCGCACGTCTCGTGGCCTCGGGCTCGAACGACCACGCCGAGCAGATGATCCGCGAGTTCATCGCACGTGACGAACGGTCCCTCGGACCCTGGCGGGACGCCGCGACCCTGTCCACCATCGTCATGCGCCTGACCCCGGCCGAGCTGCAGGAGCTCACCGAGGCGACGCTCGAGCTCATGACGGCCTTCCGACGGCGACGCGACCCCGACGCCGACGCCGACGAAGCCGACACCGGTCGTGTGTTCGTCCGCTTCGCCGCCGTCCCCGTCCTCGACGACGACACCGAGGGATCACGATGAACGCCGCACTCCACCCGACCCAGGCCGGCCCGCTCGAGCGCGCCGCCCACGCCACCGGCGTCGCGCTGCTCCGCTGGAGCGAACGACGAGCGGCCCGCGTGCTCCCGACCACCATCGCCGAGGGCACCGACGAGCGGACCGTCGCGCGGCTCGCGCACGAGGCCCGGACGGCGCTGGCGGCACGCGAACGGCACGCCGAGACGCTGTCCGCCGACTTCCCCCGCGTCCGCTGACCGATCGAGGCCGAGACCGTCGGACCGGACGGTCGGCCCAGACCTACTCGGGCAGCGCCTCCGCGTACGTCCGGAACTCCCCGCGCTCGTTGTGCAGGCTCCAGAGACGCTCGGCGATCGCGGCGCCCGAGTGGTCCTCCTGGCCGTCGTCGATCCCGAACGGGATGATGAGCTGCGCGACGTGCACGTTCTCCTCCTTGACGGCGTCGTGCAGGAGCTGCGCGTAGGCGCTCTCCCCGGCGAACGCGACCGACGTGCCGGTCACCCGGGCGCCTGGTCGGACCGCGCTGGCACCGTTGACGAAGAGGATCGTGCCGCGTCCCAGCGCCCGCATGCCCGGGAGGACCTGCCGGACGGCGTTGACCGAGCCGTACACCGAGAACTCGATCGGGCCGACGAGGTCCTCGGCGGTCGTCTCGAGCACCGGGCGCATGTACTCCTTCGCGGGCAGCGGGCTGTACTGCAGGACCTCGATCGGACCGAGCTGTTCGGTGGCACGCTCGAGCGCGGCACGGAGCGAGTCGCCGTCGCGGACGTTCGCCGCGAAGCCGGCTGCGGTGTGGCCCTGCTCGCGGAGCTCGGCGGCGAGGGAGTCGAGCCGGTCCTGGTTGCGCGAGACGAGCGCGACGGAGAACCCCTCGCGGGCGAAGCGGGCGGCGGTCTCGACGCCGAGGCCCTTGCCGGCGCCGACGATGGCGATGGTGGTCATGGTGTGGTCCTTCCAGGACGACGGTGTCCGGGCACGGGGCCCGACCGCGGGACCGTCCGGTCCCGCCGACGTCCACTGAACCAGCGGGAGTGGGCCCGTGGCGGGCACTGTCGTACCCCCTCTCGGACGGGAGGCGCGTGGCGGCGCCGCCCCGTGCCTCCCGTCGGTCCGGTGGTCGCGCTGAGCGCCCGTACAGGCTCCTCCCGACCGGAGCGTGTGCAATCAGGGCACGAACCCCGGGGAGGCACGCCGTGCACACGACCACCCGCCGCATCTCGTCCGCACTCGGCGCAGCCGCGGTCACCGCCCTCGTCCTCGCGGCGTGCACCGACGGAGGAGTCCGGACCCTGCCGCGGACGGAGACAGCGGGACCGGCGCCCTCCGCCACAGCGGAGGTCGAGTCGCTGGCACCCGACGGCGAGCCCTCCGACGTCGTCACCGGCCTGGACGCGCCGTGGTCGGTGGTCCGGACGGGTGACGGCGCCGCCGCCCTCGTGAGCGAGCGCGACTCGGCACGGGTGATCGAGCTGGCCGCGGACGGCACGACCCGCACGGTGGGGACCATCCCGGGAGTCACCCCGGGCGGCGAGGGTGGCCTGCTCGGCCTCGCACTCCACGACGGCGGTCTCTACGTGTACTCGACCGCCGCGGACGGCAACCGCATCCAGCGCTTCGAGCTCACCGGCAGCGTCGGGTCGTACGGCCTGGGCGAGGCGACGACGATCCTCGACGGACTGCCGTCGAGCGGCATCCACAACGGCGGGCGCATCGCGTTCGGACCGGACGGCATGCTCTACGCGAGCGTCGGCGACGCCGGCGACGGACCCGACGCGCAGGACCGGGACTCGCTCGCGGGCAAGATCCTCCGGATGACCGCGGACGGGAGCGTCCCGGCCGGCAACCCGTTCCCCGACTCGCTCGTGTGGAGCCTCGGGCACCGGAACGTGCAGGGCATGGGCTGGGCGAAGGACGGCACGATGTTCGCCGCGGAGTTCGGGCAGAACACGTGGGACGAACTCAACGTCGTCGAGGAGGGCGCGAACTACGGCTGGCCGGAGGTCGAGGGCACCGGCGGGACGGCCGCCGGCTTCGTGGACCCGGTGCAGCAGTGGGCGACGAGCGATGCCTCCCCGAGCGGCCTGACCGTCATCGGGGACACCGTGTTCGTCGCGAACCTCCGGGGGGCCTCGGTCCGGGCGGTCCCGGCCGCCGACCCGTCGCGGTCGACGACGTGGTTCGCCGGTGACTTCGGTCGGATCCGGACGGTCCTCGCCGGGCCCGACGGCGCGCTCTGGTTCGTCACGAACAACACGGACGGCCGGGGGACCCCGCAGGCGGACGACGACCGCATCGTGTCCGTCCCGCTCGCGAGCCGCTGAGCACGTCCGATCGCCCCGCGGCGCCGGGTCTCGCAGGGCGACGGTCGCGAGCCGTCAGCCAGCGAGCGGCCGCGCCACCTCGACCTCGCCGTTGTCCACGAGCCACCGCACGGCGTCGAGCACCGTCTCGGACGCCGTGTACGCCGGCGCGTACCCGAGCAGCCGCCGCGGCTTGTCGGTGCTGAACACCTGCGATCGCGACAGGTGCTCCCAGCTCGCGTCCGCGTCCTCGCCAGCCGTGGTCTCGCGGAACCGGTCCCACGTGACGGACTCGAGCCGGGCCTCCTGGCCGAACCACGAGGCGACCAGGTGCGCGTACCCGCGCACGGTGAGGGCCGTGTCGGCCGTGACGAAGAAGTCCTCGCCCACGGCCTCTGCGCGGTGCTCGACCGCGAGCTGGAACGCCTGCGCGACGTCGTCGGCGTGCACGTGGGCCATCGACTCGGCGCCGAGACCCGGCACCTCGATCGCCGCGCCCGCGGAGAGCTTCGTGATGACCGTGGTGTCCAGGTTGCCGAGCGGACCGATGGGCACCCAACCGGGACCGCTGATGTGGCCGGGGTGGAGGGAGGTCGTTGCGACACCGCCCGAGGCGGTTTCCTCCTTGTACAGCCGCGCGATGGCGTCCTTCTGCGTGCCGTACTCACCGAACGGCGGGGTCGCGACCTCCTCGGTGATCGGGAGGACGTGGGACACCCCGGCCCGCCAGATCGACCCGCAGTGCACGAGGTGCGTGTCCGACCCGCGGAGTGCGTCGAGCAGCGCGCGAGCGGAGTCGACCGTGAAGCAGACGAGGTCGATGACGGTGTCCGCCCGCAGCCCGGCGATGCGCGCGCCGAACGTGCCGTCACGGTCCTCCTGCTCGCGGTCGGCCGTGATCCGCTCCACCCGGGCCCATTCCGGAGCGTCGGCGTAGGCGGAGCGGGTGCCCCGGCTGATGACCACGACGTCGTGGCCGGCCCGGACGAGGCGGGGGACGAGGAACGTGCCGATGTGGCCGGTGGCCCCGATGACGACGATGCGCATGCCGGCCAGGCTAGGCCGACGGCGGCGGCCGTGGAATGTTCCGTCGCGGAACGGACTTGCCGCCCGCATGGCTGCACGATCCGGTGGTGTGGGCCTGCGCTCCGAGCGCGGGCCGATCCTGCTCTCGCTCACGCTCGCGACCGCGCTGGTCGCCCTCGACTCGACGATCATCGCCACGGCGTCGACGTCCATCGCTCGTGACCTCGGCCACTTCCAGCAGCTGCCCTGGCTGTTCTCGGTGTACCTCCTCGCGCAGGCGGTCTCCGTGCCGATCTACGGACGGCTCGCGGACGTGCTCGGCCGGAAGCGCCTGCTCCTCGTCGGGATCGGGCTGTTCCTGCTCGGGTCGGTGCTCTGCGGTGCGGCGTGGTCGATGCCCGTGCTCATCGCCGGCCGGGTCGTGCAGGGGCTCGGTGCCGGGGCGGTGCTGCCGATCTCGATGACGATCACGAGCGACATCTACACACTCGAGGAGCGGGCGAAGACGCAGGGGTACCTCGCGTCGGTGTGGGGCGTCGCCTCGGTGGTCGGGCCGACGCTCGGTGGGGTGTTCAGCGAGCTCGGCGCGTGGCGCTGGATCTTCTGGATCAACATCCCGTTGGCGCTGGTCGCGGGGTTCATGCTCGTCCGGGCATACACCGAGCAGCGGTCTGCTGACGGGCCGCGTCAACGCATCGACCTCCCGGGCGCGGTGCTGCTGACGCTCGGCACGACCGCGCTGCTGCTTGGTCTCCTCGAGGGCGGGACGACGTGGGCCTGGGGCTCGGGTGCCTCGATCGGCGTCTTCGTCGCGGCGGCCCTCTTCCTCGCGGCCTTCCTCGCCGTCGAGCTGCGGACAGCGCACCCGATCTTCTCGCTGGCCCTCCTCCGGCGCCGGGTCGTGGCTGCCTCGACGGTCGCGTCGCTCGTCATCGGCGTGATCGTCATGGGGCTGTCGACGTACGTCCCGATCTACGCGCAGGACGTCCTCGGCACCTCCGCGCTGGTCGCCGGCTTCGCGCTGGCGGCGCTCACGCTCGGCTGGCCGATCTCCGCCTCGCAGGCCGGCCGGTTCTACCTGCGGTGGGGCTTCCGGGTGACGGCGCTCATCGGCTCCACGCTGGTGCTGCTCGGTGCTGCGCTCACGATCACCCTCGGGTCCACGTCGTCCGTGTGGTTGGTCGCGGTGTTCTGCTTCGTGGTCGGTGCGGGCATGGGACTCACGGCCGTCCCGACCCTCATCGCGGCACAGTCCTCGGCAGCGCACGACGAGCGTGGCGCGGTGACGGGCACGAACATGTTCGCCCGGTCCATGGGTTCGGCGATCGGGGTGGCGGTGTTCGGCGCCGTCGTCAACGCGCACGTGCGACTCGGCGCCGCGGGCTCGCCGGAGGGTCCCGGGCTGATGACCGCGATGCACCTCGTGTTCGTGTCGATCGCGGTCATCGCGCTGGTGCTGCTCGTCGCGGTGTCGTTCATGCCCGCACACCGGCGCCGCGCGGAAGCGCCCGCTGCTGCGGAGGCGGCAACCGCCTGAGACGGTTTCACTGCCGGGCGATCACGAGACTCGCGCACAGCGACACCTCTCGTGGGCCTGGGCACGAGAGGTGTCGCTCACCCCGAGACTCGGGTCGTCGGCCCGGCGCGCGTCGGCGCGGCGCCGCCGCGAGCGGCGCGCGTCAGTCGGCGGTGACGGCCTTCACGGAGCCGGCGATCACCGCGGCGTCCTCGGCGAGCGCCACCACCGGGTCGGGCAGGTGCGTGACACCGCCGACGGCCTTGCGGGCGGCCCAGCCGACGACGCTGCCGACCACGGCGCCGACCGCTCCGAGGATCGCGCCCTCGACCACGAGGTTCCGACGCCCGGTCGTACCGAGCGCGGCCCCCGCGAGCGCGCCCGAGGCGACGCGGCCGAGGATCGCCGGGAACGCGATGCGGCTCGGCGTCGACGGGAGCTTGTCGCCGATGAGCTCGCCGACCGCACCGGCGACGAGCAGTCCGCGGCCGAGCGGCGTCGCGAAGACCTTCCAGTCCTGCCACGCGCCGGAGAGCTCCTTGTTGTCGTGGTTCAGCGCGAGCACCGCGAGGGGGGTGGCGCTGCGGCCGCCGCTCAGGACGCCGAGGGCGAGCGTGCGGACGAGGGTGTTCTGTTCGTGGTCGGTGCTCATCGGTGTCTCCTCACCTGGCTGACGCGTCACCTGGCTGACCGCGCCGTGGTCCGTCGGAGACGCTACGCACCCTGTGCTGGGAGCCGTTCTGGTCCTACCATCGGCGCATGAGCACGATCACCGTGGAACGTCGTGTGCACGTCGAGGCACCGCCGGCCGTCGTCCTGCCGCACCTCGCGGACCTCACGCGCTGGCGGTCGTGGTCGCCGTGGGAGGGCGCGGATCCCGACCTCCACCGGGAGTACACGGGCGACCCGGGCTCGGTCGGCGCGACGTACGCCTGGTCGGGGAACCGGAAGGCCGGTGCCGGGACCATGCGGGTCACCGAGGTCGAGCCCTCCGGCGTGGGCGTCGCGCTCGACTTCACGAAGCCGTTCCGGTCGAGCAACGTGATCCGGTTCGACCTCACGCCGAGCGGCACCGGCACCGGCACCGGCACCGGCACCGACGTCGTCTGGCGGATGGAGAGCCCGCGGACCTTCATGACCCGGATCTTCCCGCTCGAGAAGCTCGTCGGGCCGGACTTCGAGAAGGGCCTCCGGCAGCTCAAGGCCACCGTGGAGCGCGGCTGAGTCGCTCGGATCGGCTCCGGGTACCGTGCGACCGATGAGCAACGTCATCCTCTTCGGCGGTCACGGGAAGGTCGCGCTCCTCGCGACGAAGATCCTCAGCGACCGCGGCCACACCGTCACGTCCGTCATCCGGGACCCCGACCAGTCGGACGACGTCCGGGCACACGGGGGCGAGCCCCGCGTCGCGGACATCCAGGAGCAGACCCTCGAGTCCTTCACCGACGTCGTCCGCGGGCACGACGTCGTGGTGTGGTCGGCAGGCGCCGGTGGCGGGTCCGTGGACCGGACGTGGGCCATCGACCGGGACGCCGCGGTGCTGACCGTGCAGGCAGCGGCTCGTGCCGGCGTCGACCGCTACGTCATGGTGTCGTGGTCCGGCTCGGTCCTCGACCACGGCGTGCCGCAGGACGACGACTTCTTCGCGTACGCGCAGTCGAAGTACGTCGCGGACGCCGTGCTCCGCGACTCCGGGCTCGCCTGGACCGTGGTCGCGCCGAGCACCCTCACCGACGGCGAGCCGACCGGTCGCGTCGACTGGGACGGCTCGTCGTCCGAGGTGCCGCGCGGCGACGTCGCGCACGTGGTCGCGGACGTCGTCGAGGACCCCGGGACCGCTGGTCACACGGTGCGGTTCAACGGCGGCTCCACGGAGATCGCCGCGTTCCTCCGGGCCGCGGCGGAGTGAGCCACAGCCGGCCGGACCGCGTCCGGCCGGCCCCCACCAGTCGGTCGCGGTCTGCCGGTCAGCCGCCCGCTGTCCAGCCGCCCGTCGGTCGGCTGAACAGGTTGACGACGGTGCCGTCGGGGTCGCGGAACAGCGTCGAGCGGTTCCCCCACGGCATCGTCGTCGGCTCGAGGACGACGTCGTGGAGCACGTCACGCAGTCGCGCGAACTCGGCGTCCACGTCGGCCACCTCGAACTCGACGAGCACCGAGTCGTTGCTGCCCGGGCGCGGAGCCCGGTCGCCGAGCACCGCCACGGTGGCGGTGGAGCCGATCGCGAGCGTGGGGCCGTGCTCCCCGCCGCGGAACTCGGCGAACACCGGCGCCGGACGGTGTGCCGAGGTGCCGGTCACGTGCTCGTAGAAGGTGACGAGCCGGTCGAGGTCGTCGGTGATGATGCGGATCGAAGCGAATGCCATGCGGGCAGTGTGCAGCGCGTCCGCGACACCGTCCTGTCGGTGATCCCGCCGAGGTGACGGAGGCGGTCAGTCCTCGACCACGTGCCGCGTGGTGCCGTGCGGGATGTCGAGGTCCGCGGCGCGGAACGGCCGGAGCGGTGCGTGCTCGCCGGTCGGTTCGAGCGTCACGATCCGTCCCGTGCGGAACGCCCGGACCGCTCGGCGGAGACGACACCAGGCGACGAGGTACCAGACGCCGTCGCGGACGACGTACCCGAGGGGCTCGACCTCGCGGTCACTCGGCTCGCCGTCGCGGTCGCGGTAGCGGAGTCGGAGGACCTGCCCGTCGCGCAGCGCAGCGGCCACGACGTCTGCGGGAGCATCCTCGTCGTCGGGTTCGAGGAACGCGATCCGACGAGCGACGGCGAGCGACTCCGCCAGCCGCTCGTCCCGGGTCGCCGCGTGCACCTTGCCGAGGGCACGCGCAGCGGCGTCGCGGAAGGGTCCGTTCGCGAGCGCGCCGAGTCCGACCGTGACCGCGAGCGCCTCGTCCGCGGTCAGACCGAGCGGCGCCAGGGTGTGCTCCCGGTCCAGGCAGTACCCGCCCGTCCGCCCCGGCTCGGCCCAGATCGGCGCCCCGGCCTGCTGCAACGCCGAGAGGTCGCGTTCGATCGTGCGCACGCTCACCTCGAACCGCTCGGCGAGGCGTCGGGCGCTGAGCGGTCGCGGCGCGACCGCTCGGAGCGCTTCGACCAGTGCGTAGAGCCGGTCGGTGCGGTTCACGGGGTGACCAGGCGCCGGACGGGAGGCACGGTGCGGCCCCTCCACGGGCCTCCCGGTCGAAACGCGGTGGCCACGGTCGCGACCGTGCGGCGAGGGGTCATCCCACGATCGTAGGTCCGGCCACGGACGCCTCTGCCGGGGCGGGACCGTCAGCGCGGACCGGAGCGGTCACCGCCGCCCCGGTGGGCGTCCCACCCGTCGGCACCGGGCGGGTCTCGTGCCGGAACCGCCGCAGCAGCCGGGCGGGCGGCACGGCACGGCGCCACGACACCGCGAAGGTGTGCACAGCCCTCTGGACCCGCCGGAGCATCCCGCTCCGGTCCCGGACCGGGTCGCCCGACACCGAGACGACGAGCGCCCGGTCGAGCACGGTCCGCCAGCGCGGGTCGAACTGCAGCGAGAGGTCGACGTCGTCGTGGACCATCGGGTCGTGGCGGTGCACGCGGTGCCGGACGGCGAGCCAGGCGGTCCGTCGGAACAGCGCGTTCGAGCCGAACAGCGGCGGACGTCCGAGCGCTCCGGTCATGAGCACGAAGTACGCCCGCATGTAGGCGGTCCGCCAGAACGCCGAGGCGACGGGACCGAGCCCCCGGAACGCCCCGGGGCCGGTCACGGCCGTCACGAGCGGGTCGGCGAACCAGGGGAGTGCGCGTCCGAGCCAGTCCTCGGGCACGACCGTGTCCGAGTCGATCCGGGCGATCACGTCCCCGAACGCCGCGTCGTAGCCCGTGCTCGCGGCGGCCGCGATGCCCGGGAACGCCTCGCGCACGACCCGGGCTCCGGCGTCGAGCGCGACGCGGACACTGTCGTCGGAGCTCCCGTTGTCGACCACGACCACCTCCTCCGCCGACCGGGTCTGCCGCGCGATCGCGGCGAGGCACGTGCGCAGCTGCTCGGCGTCGTCGAGCACGGGGACGACGACCATGACGGTCGGGAGCGCTGCCATGCGTCCAGCGAACCAGGGCGGGTCTGGGCGGCCGAGCCGGAGGGCCGGGGAGCGCGGCCGCGCCCGACCGCTCAGTACTTCGCCGCGATGCCCGTCATGTCGCCGAGCCCGAGCGTCCGCGATCCGGTCGCGCAGGTGCCGCCGGACGGCTCCATCACCTGGCCGGTGCCGCTCTTCACGTGGCCGAGGCCGTACAGGTGGCCCCACTCGTGCGTCGCGACGGCCTGCATGTCGTACCGGCTGCCCGAGCACGTGGCGGTGGAGGACCACGAGTACCGCGTCGCGTACCGCTGGTCGGCCTCGCGTGCGACACCGTTCTGGTCGTACCAGACGCACGTCACGCCGAGCGTGCCGGCCGGGAGCGCACCCCAGCCCATGACGCTGTACCCGTTGTTCGTCGCGCACCCGCCGTCCTTCGTCAAGTCGGGCGCCTGCGTGGCCTCGCGGACGAAGCTCTCCCGCGCCGAGGACGTCACGGTGGTGCCGCACGACGTGATGGTCCCGGTCCAGGCGTCCGCGGCGGACCGGAGTGCGTCGTCGCCGTAGGTCGTGCGCGCCCCGCTCGGGTTGTAGTACCACTGCACGGTGCTCGACCACCGGTAGTCGTTCTGCGTGTTGGCCTTGCTCGTGCACTTCGTCGAGGCCGCGCTCGGACGCACAGTCGCCGCGCCGGTGTCCGCGGTCCCGAGGGTCGAGCGTTCCGCCTGCCGGACGGCCGACGGCGAGCCCTGCCACGCCTCGCCGACCCGGACCGCGACGCCGGAGTTCCCGGTGTTCGTCACGACGACCTCGGGCAGCTCCTCGGCACCCGCGGCCGCGACGCTCAGTGCTGCGACCGACTCACCGGGTGCGGGGACGGCGAACGTGCGGCCGTCGGCGAGCCGGACGGTGCCGGTCGACGTGGTGCACCCGGACTCGAGCGTGCGGAGGCTGAGCGTGCCCGACGGACACGACGCGCCTGCCGTCGGCGACGTGGCTGCGACGGCCGGCGACGCGGACACCACCCCGGCCCCGACGAGCGCGGCGGCGAGTGCGGCGGCCGCGGTGGCCGCGGACGTCCACGGCATGGTTCGAACGGGCATGGTCGTGCCTCCCCCGGCCGAGGCCCTGTCCTCCGCCGTCCTGGTCGCGCCAATGCTAGGCGGGACGGCCGTCCTCCGCACCCGGCACCGCGACCACGCGGTTCTGGTACGCCCAGACCACCGCCTGCAGCCGCGACCGCACCCCGAGCTTCGGCAGCATCCGTGCGAGGTGCGACTTCACCGTCGACACCTCCACGACGAGCGCGGCAGCGATGTCCTCGTTCGACATCCCCTGGGCGAGGAGCAGCAGCACGTCACGCTCGCGGGCGGTGAGCAGCCCGTCGGCGCGGGCGCCCGTCACGGGCTGGAGGCTCCGGCGGGACACGAACTCCCGCAGTACCCGACGGGTGAGGGCCTGGTCGAGGGTGCCGTTCCCCGCCGCCACCTGCCGGACCGCCCCGGTGATGGTGTCGGGGTCAGCGTCCTTGAGGAGGAACCCGGACGCACCCGCCTCGAGGGCGCCGAACACGTAGTCGTCGAGGTCGAACGTCGTCAGCATGAGCACCGGCACCTCCGGATCGGCCCCCGGTGCGCAGAGCTCGCGGGCGACCTCGATGCCGTTCCGGACCGGCATCCGGACGTCGAGGCACGCGACGTCCGGACGGGTCCGTCGGGCGGCCTCGAGTGCTTCGCCGCCGTCAGCGGCGACCGCGACCACCTCGAGGTCGGGCTCCGCGTCGAGCAGGGCCGTCACGCCGGCACGGACGAGCGGCTGGTCGTCCGCCACCAGGACCCGGATCACGGCCGCACCTCCGTGGCGGGCGTGAGCGGTGCCTCCCGGCCGAGCGTCAGCTCCACGAGCCAACCGCCTCCGTCCTGCGGACCGGCCTGGAGGCGCGCCCCGACCAGGTCTGCCCGCTCACGCATCCCACGCAGTCCGTTGCCGCCGGCGGCGGCCCCGCCGCTGCCGGGCAGCGTCGGCGCGCCGTTCGCGACACGCACCACGAGCTGCTCCGCAGCGCGGTCGTCGACGGTGACGGTGCACGGGGCGCCCGGGGCGTGGAGCACCGCGTTCGCCAGCGATTCCTGCACCGCACGGTAGGCGGCGAGCTGCGCGAGTGGTCCGACGCCGTCCGCGAGGGGGCGATCGCCGGACGCGAGGACCTCGAGCTCGACCGGCATCCGCACACGCGACCGCTCGACCAGGTCGACGATGCCCGCGATCGTCTCGACCGCGCGCTCCGCCGGTCCGTCCTCGCGGAGGAGTCCCACCAGGCGGCGGAGGTCCTCCAGCACCGCGGTGCTCTGCTCCCGGACCTGCCGGACGCCCTCGTGGGCCCTGCTCGGATCCGTGTCGATCTGCCGGTCGATGGCCGCCGACATCAGGGCGATCCCGGAGAGGTGGTGCGCGGCGATGTCGTGCAGCTCCCGGGCCATCGCGGCACGTTCCCGGCCGATCGCCGCCTCGACGCGGGCGTCCTGCTCCCGGTCCACCGCGGACGCCTCGGCCGTGCGGGCCGCGCGGACGTCGCGCCGAGAGCGGATGAGCAGCGCGACGAGCAGTGGGAGACCGACCGCGCCGACCGCCTGCAGGACGCCAGCGCCGACGGCGGCGGCGAGGAGCTCGGTCGGCTGCGAGCGCATGCCACCGGACAGGACGGCGTCGTTGACCGCGGTCCCGGCCACGACCAGCACCGCAGTGCCGACGATGGCCGGCCAACTCCGGGTGAGCGGCTCGCGGGACCCGACCAGGACGACCGCCACCGCGACGGGCAGCAGCACGAGGCTGTAGGCACCGCTCGGCGTGGAGGCCGCCGCGGCCGCGATGATCCCGGCGCCGAGCGCGGTCGTCCGCGGGGCGCGGTGGGCGAGCAGCAGCAGTGCGGACGCGACGAGCAGGGAGATCAGCAGGTCCACCCAGGCGGCGCTGCCGACCGGCGGGGTCCCGGCGGCGACCGCCACGGACGAGCCGGACCCGTCGAGCCGGTCGAGGGCGTCGAGGCTCGGCAGGCCGCTGAGGAGCCCGACGGAAACGATCGCCGTCCCCGTGGCGACGACGAGGTCGGTGCGGGCGTCAGCGCGTGCCATCGTTCGATCCTACGAGGGCGGGTGCGGTGGGCACCGGCAGCGTCGGCGCACCCGTGCGGGCGTACCCGAGTCGGCCCCGGGTGGCGACGAGCAGCACGGCAGCGGCCACGGTCGAGATCGCGGTGAGCCCGAGCATCATCGTGCCCGCCGTCATGCCCGGGTACATGTCGGCCCAGAGCGTCGAGATCGTGTTGTTCACGCCGACGTGCAGGAGCAGGACCAGCGGGAGGCTCTCGCCGGTGCGGTTGAACGCCCAGATCATCACCACGTTGAACGTGATCGTGAAGGCGGCGAAGACGAGCGGCTCGGTCCAGTGGGCGTCCGGCCAACCACCCCAGTCGCTGAGGTAGAGCGGCACGTGCCACAGCGCCCACAGCGGGCCGAGGATCCCGGCGGCACCGAGCGGGCCGAAGCGGTCCTGGAGTCGGGGGAGCGCGAAGTCCCGCCAGCCGGGCTCCTCGGACAGCCCCGTGGTGAACACCTGCACGACCAGCCCCGGGACGAGCATGAGCAGCGCTGCGGCGCTCGGTGCCTGGACCTGCCCGCCGGACAGCGGCAGGCCGGAGACCACGATGACCGCCGGCACCCCGACGAGCGCCAGGGCGTACCAGCGCCACGAGACCCGCCACTGCCACAGTCGGCCGACCCAGCGCCGGAGACCCGGGCGGCCGTCGGTGACCGCGGTGACGAGGAAGGCGCTGCCGAGCGGTCCGAGCAGCGCCCCGGGCAGCACGCCCGTGAACTGCGCGGTGCCGAGGAGCTCGGGGAAGTGCAGGTCCCAGAGGCCGAGGCCGTGCGGCGACAGGATGTACGGCACCCACGCGGCCCAGCTGAGGCCGAGGGCGAGCACGAAGAACGCGCGGAGGGGGTTGCGGGCGATCATGCCCCGGATGCCCGGCTGGTCCGCGCCGGTGTGGAGGTGGTTCGTCATGTCCTCGACGCTAGGAACGCGGCGAGCGCGGGACGACCGGCGGAAGGACGCTCCTCCGGGACGTGCATCCTTCGGAGGAGGCGGACCGTATGCTCGTGGACGACCCGCCCGAGCGAGGGGCGCACGGCGGGGACCAGGGGGAACACACCATGACCATGTCCAGGACGACCACCATCGGCGCCGTGCTCGTCGTCGGCGCACTCGCGCTGACCGGGTGCAGCACCGCACACACCGGCCCGCGTGACGCGACGGCTGCGTCGCGCACGGCTGCACCGGAGCCGACGCCGACGCCGACGCCCACTCCGACGGCGGAGGCGGACGCGTCCGACGGAGTGGGCGGCACCGCGGCCGGAGCGCAGCCCGAGGACCTGACGTTCGAGGACGGCGCGCAGCTCTCGCCCACCCGCCTGCCCGCGTTCGGCGTCTCGGTGTCCTCTCTGCAGAACTGGGAGCTGACCCGCTCCGACCCGAGCGCCGGCTCGACCGAGTACACCCGCTCGGACGGCGCCGTGGCGACGGTCACGCAGCAGCGGGTCACCGGCCTCGACCCGACGATGGACGACCGCGCCGCGACCGAGCAGCTGTTCCGTGCGGCCGGCGCTCCGGTCGAGGGCATCGAGGAACAGCTCCTGCCCACCGCCGGTGGGGGTACCGCGCAGTTCCTGTCGATCGCCGGGCAGGCCGACGGGGAGTGGACCGCGACCGTGGCCCGTGCCTTCTCCCGCCCGGGTGTGGCGCTGACGGTGGAGATCGTCGTGCCGTCCCGCGACGTGCTGCGCGACGATCTGCACGAGATCCTGGTCAACGCGCAGGTCGTCATCACCTGATCGGGCGGTGGCCGCAGACTGTGTGCGCTGCGACGAACGCTCAGACGGGCAGCGGTGCGACGCCCCACCAGCCGATGCCGGCATCGTCGTGGACGAGCCGGGCGGCCCTCGTGCCGAGCGGTTCTGCCACGCCGAAGTCGGCGATCTCCCACCCGAACTGTTCCGGCGTGGGCTCGTCGCCGGCGAAGGGCTCCGAGTACACGCCGTCCGCCCAGAGCGGGGCGTCGCGGCTCCCCTCGAGGGCAGCCCGGAGTCCGACGGGGCCGAGTCCGGGCCAGGAGTAGACGATGCAGAAGCCGTCGGTGTCCCGCAGCGGCCACCCGTCGTGGACCGTGATCGACCGCCACTCGGTGGGACCGCCGTCGCGCAGCTTCCGGAGGCAAGCGAGCAGGGCCCGGTCGCTCCACGTCGGGGTCGGTACCGACTCAGCGGCGGCGATCAGCGCATCGTGTTCAGCTCCGGGCACCTCGTCATCGTGGCACGGGGAGCGGCGGCTCCCCTACGTGCGGCATCCGCAGTCGTCCGCCGACAGGCGACCCCGGCGCGGCGCGGGCTGGAGCTCGGCGGGTGCCGGGCAGTGGCGCGGTCGCACGGCCCGCCCGGCCTATCCTGGACCGATGCTCTCCCGACGTGAGGCCGCCGTCCGGCTCGACATCCCGCTCGAGATGGCGACTCGTCACGGGCTGCCGGCGCGGCTCAGCGAGGCCGAGCTCGACGCGATCGAGCAGGACCCGCCGGCCTGGCTCGTGCAGTCGCGCGCGAACCGCACGGGCACGAAGAAGGTCTGGCAGCGGCTCGAGTGCGTCGTCTGCGGGTACTCGGAGGAGGCCCGACCGAAGAAGTGGTGGCCCGACTGGGACCACCTGATGTGCGACTACCACGCGACCTACCAGGCACCCGAGCCGCCCGCGGGGTTCACCCGGCACGAGGTCGAGGGGATCGGGAGCCGGTTCGTCGCCCTCGTCGACGAGCGCCCCTGAGCGACACGCGCCCCTAGCCCGTGGGAGGACCTGTGGGCTCGACCGTCTTCACGACGACCCACCGGTGCTTGCCGATCGGTCGGTCGCGGACGAAGCCGGCACGCTCGAACGTCGAGAGCACGCCGTGGAAGAGGAAACCTGCGGGCACGGCGCCGGCCGGCTCGGGGTACCCCTCGACCCGTCCACCCCCTGCCTCGGCGATCATCCGCAGGGCTCCGTGGAGTGCGGCCGTCGCGACGCCCTGACGACGGTGTCCGGCGCGGACGTAGTTGCAGCCGATGCGCCAGTCCGGCAGCGGTCCGTCCTGGGATGACTCGTACTGGCGGCGGTTCTTGATCCGGACGACCTCGGACACGGGGCCGAACTGGCACCAGCCCACGCACCGGTCGCCCACGAGGACGAGCGCTGCGTGGGTCGTGCCGGCGAGCACCCGGTCCCGCTTCCGGTCCCGGTTGCAGGCAGCGTCCCGCGTGGTGCCCTCCTCGTGGAAGCCGATGCACCAGCAGCCGCTCGGGTAGCCGTCGCTCGACGCACACAGCTCCGCGAAGGCGTCCCACGTGGCGGCGTCGAGGGGCCGGACCACGAGGGCGGCGGTGGTCGTCGCGAGGTCATCGGTCATGGACGTCCCGATCCTCCGCGGGCGATGCGCCCCGCACCCGACCGGACGTCCGGTCGAGCCGGTCCCGGACGACCCGTCGATCGCGGTCGGCTGCGTCGGCGACGACCGAGAGCGTGATCCCGAGCGGCGCCGTGCTGCGATGCCTTCGACAGTCCATCCCCCGATGATGACCCCGACCGACGGCGCCCGTCCGGAACCGGGACATCGCGAGCGCGGCGCGGCCGCGACCGAGCACCGGCCTGGAGGCGCGTTGCGGCGCCGCCCCGCGCCTCCCGGCCGCCGCCGGTCACCGCGACACCCGTCAGCGCGTCCGACCTGCGCCGCACATCACCGCCGGCGCGCTCCGCGCGCCGGCCACCGGGACGTCCGGATCGCGATGTCGCGGCGTCCGGTTCACGCGGGCGGCGTGAGCCGGTAGACGAGCCCCGCCGTGTCGTCCGTCACGTACAGCGAGCCGTCCGGGCCGGGGACCGCGTCCACCGAACGCCCCCAGCGCGAGCCGTCCGCGTCCTGGAACCCCTCGACGATCGTCCGCGGCTGCCCGAGCGTCCGGGCGTCGACGTCCCACGCGCTGTACGACACCGACGGCGGACGCGGCGGCTCGCGGTTCCACGAGCCGTGCGTCGTGATGAGGGCGCCCTCGTCGAACGCGGCGGGCAGCGCGCTCCCGTGCGTGAACACGAAACCGATCGGGGCACTGTGCGCCGGCAGGCCGACCATCGTGCGGGACACCGTCGAGCAGTCGAGGGCCGTCCCGTCCGGGTTGTTCGTCGGATCGTCGACGTACCCGAGGTCGAGCAGGTCCGGCTTCCCTCGCGAGTCCGGCTGACAGGACGGCCACCCGAGCTCGGTGCCGCGCGTGATCCGGGTGACCTGGTCGTTCGGGTGCTCGTCCACGTAGGACTGCACGCGCTTCCCGTACTGCCCGGTGTCGTCCCGGAACGGGTACGGCTGGTTGTCCGCCTGGTTCACCGCCGCGAACAGGGTCCCGTCCGGGGCGTAGCCGAGTCCCTCGCCGTTGCGGACGCCCGTCGCGAGCAGGGTGTCGTCGCTGCCGTCGAGCCGAACCTGCCGGATGACCGCGCGGTCCGGGTGGTCGCGTCGGTCCGAGCCGTCGCTGTTCGACGCGGAGCCGATGTCGTACGCGACCAAGCCGTCGTGCACGGCGACGAACTTCCCGCCGTGCCCACCCGTCGGCAGGTCGTCCACGAGCACCGAACGGTCGGAGAGCCTGCCGTCCCGGTAGTGCCAGGTGTCGATGCGGGGGCCCTCGCCGAGGACGACGACGGTCGCACCGTCCTGCTCGGTCACGGCGATGCCCTGGGGGTCGTCGAGCCCGGTCGCGAGCTCCTCGACCGCCGGGGCACGGCCGTCCGCCCGGGGTTCCAGGCGGAGGAGCGTCCCCCGGTCACCCGTCGTCAGGAGCATGCTGCCGTCGGGCAACCAGGCCGCCATGCGTGCGCCGGGAGCATCGGCCCAGAGCTCCGCACGCCAGCCCGTCGGCACACGGAGGGACCGTCCGGCGGCCTTGCCCGCGTCAGCGCCTTCCGCGACCGACAGGCGCGCCGTGTGCAACCCGGCCGACGGGTTCCCCGTGGTCGGGTCGCCCTGGACCGTCCCGCCGCCGGTGCACGCGGCGATCCCGCAGACGAGGAGCACCGATGCAGCAGCACCGACGAGGCGCTTCGTCACGGTCGACACAGGGTGAGGCTAGGCCTCGCTCCCGGGGTCCGTCACGACGATCCGGCAGGGTGCGCAGTCCGGATGGCGTCGACAGCCGTCGGGTCAGTCGTGCTCCGGGTCCTCTTCGTGGTTGAAGTGCGAGTCGGTCTCCGAGAAGCCGGCGGCGACGCCCTCCGGGTGGTTCGGGATGGTCGAGTCGTCGCCGAGGCCGCCGGGCTTGGGCGTGCCGTCCTCGTCGTTCGTGGGGACGTCGAGGGAGCTGTCGTCCTGCGCGTTGCTGGTGTCCGACATGGGTCCTCCTTGTGCTTCGGCGGCCGGTGCTCCGGTGCACCACCGCTGGTCGTGGAAGTTCATCGTGCCTGCGGCTCCTGGACGGCACTCAGGCTCGTCGGCTGGTGCGTGTGTCCCGTCGCGCTGGTCGGGTGCCCGGCCGGGCACGGGTCAGACTGGAGGCACGGGGCGGGCTGGTGCCGTGCCTCCCGTCCGGTGGTGGGTCGCGAGGGACGCTCGCCGCTGCCCGACGACCTACGTCCCGGTCAGGGCCTTGAGGAGCACGACGGCGACAGCCGTCGAGAGCAGGACCACACCCAGTCCTGCGAGCGGCCACCAGACGCCGCTGGAGCGGTGGTGGACGCGCACGCCGGCCGCACCCCCGGTGAGGACCGCTCCGAAACCCCCGACGAGCGCGACGCCCATGCTGGTGAACCAGCCGGCATCACTGCAGCTCGCCGAGCGGGCAGCACACGTGTTGTACGCGACGAGGTTCTCGTTGAAGACGTAGCCGGCGCACCCGATCGCCGCGAGCAGTCCGACGACGGTGAGGACCCAGATCAGGGTGAGGTTCCACAGGGCAGCGCGCTCGCTCAGCGGTGCGCGTCGGGTGGGGGACGCCATCGGGGCTCCTCGCTTGGTTCGTCCAGCAGGGGGTACCAGGGTCCCACGCGGCGGGCCGGACCGGGTGGCGTCACAGCGCTGACGTGCGCTGCCGGACCGCCGCGTCCCGGAGGTGCGAACCGGGCCGCAGCGTCAGGACCGTCCCGACGACCGCGAGGACGGCGGTGAACGCGACGATCACGACGGACGGCTGCACGACACCGAGCAGCGTCCCGAGGGCGACGACCGGCACCGCCAGGCCGACGTACGCGGAGGTGAAGGTGTCGGACGCGGCGACAGCCCGGTGCTCCGGTGGCGCGTTCCGCAGTGCGGAGCCGAGCGAGCGGCTGAACAGGATGCCGGCACCCGCACCGGCGATCGCGGCTCCGACCGCGAACCCGACCGTGCCGAGGACGGTCCCGGGGAACGCCCGGGTGGCCACCGCCACCAGGACGAGTCCGGTCACCACGAGCGGGAACGCCCACCGGCCTCGCCCGGCCAGCACGGTGGCGCCGATCGCTCCGGCGAGGAACGGCAGTGCTGCGACGACCCCGACCGCGGTGGCGCTCGGCTGGTGGTGACCTCCCGAGAGCAGGTGCGGTGTCAGTGCGCCGAAACAGCCGGTGACGGCGAACGCGGTGCACGCGCCGAGGCGGTCGGGCCACCGTGCGGTGCGTGGGCGGACGTCCGGTCCGGCCGCTGGCTGTTGCTCGATGTTGGTCGCTTGTGGCCCGTCGTTGGTCGCTTGTGGCCCGTCGTTGGTCGCTTGCGGCGCGACCGGACGGGAGGCGCGGTGTGCGAGCAGGGCAGCGCTCGTCATCAGGACGGTTGCGATCGCGACGTACAGTCCCCACCGCGGGAGCGCACCGGTCCCGACCACCAGGCCCGCGGCGGCGGGCCCGAGCGACAAGCCGGTCATCGCGAGCCCCGGCGTCACGGCGTCCCAGAACCGGACGTTCCGTCCACCGGCGCGGGCGCGGTCGGTGACGAAGGTCACCGCGCTCGCGGCGGCGATCCCCACACCGAGGCCGCTCAGCAGACGACCCAGGGCGAAGGCGACCAGCCCGGGGACGACGGCGAGCACCACCGCCGCCGCGGCACCGAGCAGTGCTGCGGTGACGATGCGGTCCCGGACCGCCCAGTGCGCGCAGCGCCGCGTCCGCACGATCGACAGCCCGGCGACGGCCCCGAGCGCGAAGACCGCGAACAGCACGGTGGTGCCGGTCTCGTCGATGCCGAAGGTCCGTGCGTAGACCGGGTACAGCGGTGTGGGCACGGTCGCCAGCGCCATGGTGCCGACCGTGACGACCGCGGCGGGGACGGGCGACGACCCGCGGACGGGACGCCCCGTGGCCGGTCGGACCCCCCGTTCCTCGATCGCCGTCACGCGGTCAGGTGCCCCGGGCTGCGCACCGCGGCGGACGCCCACGCGGCGAGCAGCTCGGCCGATGCGGTCACCACGCCGAGGTGCAGCGACACCATCGACAGCGCAGCACGCTCGAGGCCCTCGTCGGTGCCGCGCACCAGGTCGGACGGCACGGACACCCGGTACCCCAGGTTGGAGGCGTCGAAGGCGCTGTTGAGCACGCAGCAGTCGGCCATGATGCCGTCGAGCACCACCGCACGGACGCCCATCTGCCGGAGCAGGAAGTCGAGGTCGGTCGGGTAGAACGCGGAGAGCCGCTTCTTCCCGGTGACGATCTCGTCCTGCGGTTCGACCTCGGTCACGAAGCGTGTCCACCGGCTGCCGGCGAGCGCGTGCTCCGCGGCGCCCGGGATGGGTCCGACGTGCTGCGGGAACGTCGTCCGCCACGCGCTGTCGGACGTGCCCCGGACGTCGTCGATGCCGGAGGCGCGGAGCTCGGACCGGACGTGCACGACCGGGATCCCCAGCGCGCGGGCCGCACGGTGGAAGTCGTCGATCGGACCGACGATCTCGCGCCCGCGCGGAGCCGGGCACGGGCAGGCCGGGTCCTCGGACAGGTGTCCCTCGTGCATGTCGATCGACACGATCGCGGTGTGGGTCGGGTCGAACCAGTCGCGGAGCGACCCCTGCGGGTCGGCCGTGCGCTCGGTGCCGTGGACGGTGATCGTGGTCATGCGGAGGGGTTCCCTTCGGTGTGGGGGACGAGCGGGGCGACGACGCGGCGCGGCTGGCCCCGACGGGCGAGGAGTGGTCGGAGGCCGTGGTTGACCGCCCCGTGCAGGCCGAGCAGCAGGAACATGCCCATCATCATCGGGCTCGTCACGACGGTCGCGACCGACGACGGGAGCGCCGATGAGATCGCGGTCGGGATGAACTGCGCGCCGAGGGCGACGATGAACGCGGTGGCGCCGACGGCGAGGTTCAGGTCGTCCCAGCGCACCGCGGCGAGCATCTGGATCCCGCTCACCGCGATGATCCCGAACAGGATCGTCGTGGCGGCGGACAGGACCGGTCCGGAGATCCCCGCGAGGAACAGGCTCACCGGGGGGAAGAAGGCCAGGGCGACGGCGATCCCGCCGGCGGTCATCGTGACGAAGCGGCTGCCGATGCCGGAGACCCGGACGATGCCCGCGTTCTCCGGGTAGGACGTCGTGCCGATGCCGCCGAAGAGCGCTCCGAGCACTGTGCCGGCGAACTCGGCGAACAGGCCGCGGTTCACCCGGGCGGTGTCGACGGTCTCGCCGCCCCAGCTGGCGATCATCGTGTACATGCCCATGGACTCCGTGCCGGCCTGGAGGAACGCGACGAGCATGAGGACCACGACCGGCAGCGAGACGCCGAAGCCGTACGGCAGCAGGTGGGGCGCGCCGACCAGGGGAGCCGCGGAGAGGTCGGGGAACGACCACTGGCCGACCAGGAGTGCCACCACGCTGCCGCCGACGATCCCCCAGAAGACCGCCCCACGCTTGAGGATCCCGGTGCCGAGGACCAGGCAGAGCAGGACGATGAGCCCGGTGGCGATGGTCACGACGAGCGCGAGCAGGCCGTAGGACGGCGACCCGGCCGTGCCGAACCATCCGCCGGCCCCGATGGACGCGAGCTGTGCTCCGATGATGACGAAGAGCGTGCCGAGGACGATCGGCGAGGACACGAACGCACTGACGCGTCCGAAGAGCCCGAAGCGCTTGAGCGGGATCGTCAGGAGCATGAAGACCAGACCGGCGACCGCCATCGAACCGAAGGCCGTCCCGAGGCCGTAGGTGGCGCCCGACGAGATGATCGCGACCATGAAGGCGGCGGTCGGGCCCTGCACGATCGGGAGCTTCAACACGCGGCTCGACTGGAGGATCGTCACGACGCCCGTGAGCAGGAAGCACGCCTGGATCATGAGCGCGACCTCGTCGGAGGACAGCTTCAGTGCGCTGCCGATGACGTTCGGGAAGACCCAGATGCCGGTGAGCGCCAACAGGTGCTGGACCGCGAAGAGGGCCGTGCGGCCGGCTGGGAGACGCTCGCCGAACCCCACCGAGAGGACGGAGGGCGCGGGTGCGTCGGCGGGCGGAGCAGGCGGGGCGGCGTGCGTGGTCATCAGGAGTCCTCTGCGTGTCGGGGTCGAGCAGGACGTTTCACTCTGATGCGAAAAGTTACATTCGCATTGTTGCAGCCGTGTTTCCTTGTGTGAACACTGGCGCACCGGTTCCCGCGGGCGTGGAACGCCGACGAAGATGGACGCATGCAGGCATCGACACCGACGAGTCCGGACGCGTCCGCGAGCAGTGACGATGCTGTCGCTCCGGCATCGACGTCGTGGACGCCGTCGACTCCGACCGGGGAGGACCTCGACGCCGTCGTCGCCGGCATCGGGGAGCGGATCCGGGCCCTGCGCCTGAAGAACGAGCTCACCCTGCAGGACCTCGCCGAGCGCACGTCGCTGAGCCTGTCGATGCTGAGCACCGTCGAGCGTGGTCGGACCACCGCGTCACTCGGGACCCTGCACGCCATCGCGCGGGCCCTCGGGGTGCAGATCACGACGCTCTTCGCGCAGAGCGGGGCGGATGACTCGCCGATCGTCGAGTTCCGCGACCAGATCCGCGATGTCACAGACGGTGGCCTGAACCGACGGACCGCCGCCTACCGTGCAGACCTGGGGATCGAGGTCTACGTCGACGACTTCGATCCGCACACCTCCCACGCCCGGACGCCGTCCCAGCACCCGGGTGACGAGATCGGGGTCGTGCTCGAGGGTGAGCTCGAACTGCAGCTCGGGGGCGAGATCTTCTCCGCCGCAGCGGGCGACGTGGCGCAGTTCAGTGCTCGGCGTGCGCACCTCGTGAGCAACGTGTCCGACCGGCCGGCGCGGGCGGTGTGGATCAACCTGCGCCGGCTCTGACGCGCCGCGGGCCGCCTGTCGATCACTGTCGGGTGACGCGCTGCCCTGAGGGGCGGATGGTCGACGTCCGCAACGCGATCGTGCACTGGCTCGAGGGCACCGACCGCCGCAGCCGTCGACGACGCGGCCTCGGGAAGCCGACGCCCGTCGAGTACGAACCGACCAGCAACCCACAGGTCGCACTCACGGCCGGGACGAACGAATCAACCGAACCGACGGCGGTCCCCAACGCCTGCATCTCGATGGTGCCTGTTCATGCGTCTCGATGGTGCCTGTTCATGCGTCGATGACCCCTTTGCGGAGGAGGAAACAGCCGTAGGGGCCGGGGTCGGATGTCCGGATGACGGCGTACGCTCCGCGCGCGGCTTCGTAGAAGTCGAACCGTGCGAGCGCTTCCATGGTCACCGACCCGCCGGCAGCCTCGTCAGCGACCCCTTGCATCACGTGGTGCGCGTCGACGAGCCGATCCGGTGCCCCGACGACCTGCATACGCCGGATCGGCGCATCGACGAACGTGTCCAGTGGGAGCAGGGAGAGGATGGCGGTCGTCGCACGCTCGATACCGCATCCCGCGATGTGGACGACGCTGCCGTGGACGGTGTGTGCGGCGATGGACGCTGCTGGGTGGTTGACGTCGCAGACCAGCACCTCGTCGCCGTGGCCCATCGCCATCAGGACGCTCAGCACCTCGGCGTTCAGGACCGGGTCGATGCCCTTCAGCATCGGTCACTCCTTCGCAGCGGCACGGTTGTTGAGCTGGTCGAAGGCCACCGCGACGAGGATGAGCGCGCCGATCGCGATCTGCAGGGAGAACGCGTTCACGGCGAGGAGGTTGCCGCCGTTGTTGAGCACGCCGATGAGCAGCGCCCCGCAGGCAGCACCGATCGCGCTCCCGCGAGCCCCGGACAAGCTGGCACCGCCGATGACGCACGCAGCGATCGCCTGCAGCTCGAAACCCGTGCCAGCCGTCGGCACACCGGCACCGAGACGTGAGGTGAGCAGGATGCCACCGACGGCGGACAGCAGGCCGGCGATGACGTAGACGGAGACCGTCACGAGTTTGACGGGAACGCCGGCGAGACGTGCAGCTTCCGCGTTCGACCCGACGGCGTAGACGTAGCGCCCGAACACCGTCCGCCTGAGCACGAACGCGGCGGCCGCGGCGACCAGGGCGAAGAGGATGAGCAGGTTGGGGACGCCGAACACCGTGCCGTTGGCGAGCTGTTGGAACCCGTCGGGCAGCCCCTGGACGGTGTTGGCGTTGGTGATGACGAGGACGATGCCGCGGGCGATGCCGAGCATGCCGAGGGTCGCGATGAACGGTGGCAGCTTGAAGCGCGTGACGACGAACCCGGTGAAGAGGCCGAGGGCGGCGCCGATGAGGAGTCCGAGCGCGATCGCGGGGACGACCGGGACGCCGTCGACGATCAGCTGTGCGGTGACCGCGCCGGACAGGCCGAGGATCGATCCCGTCGACAGGTCGATCCCGCCGGTGAGGATCACGAGGAGCTGCCCGATCGCGATGATGCCGTAGATCGAAACCTGTCGCGCGAGGTTCGCCAGGTTGTTCGCGGTGAGGAAGTCGTTGCTGAGCAGGGTCAGCGCGCCGAAGACGACGAGCAGGACGACGAGGACGCCGCTCTCGCGGCCGGCGATGCTCCCGAGCGTGGCGACCCTCGGCTTCGGGCTGATCCTCGCGGTGAAGGGGGTGCCACTGTCCCGGACCGTGCGGATGGTGGTCGTCTCGATGGCTTCGCGCCAGAGGAGTTTCGGCATGGGCTTCTCCCTAGGTGTTCTGTCCGACGGCGTTGTCGGATCGGTCGTTGCGGGGGGACGGCGTGACACCGCTGGCGAGCTGGAGGACGTCTTCCTCGGATGCCCCGCGGGGCAGTTCACCGGCGATGGCGTCCTCGCGGAGCACGACGACGCGGTCGGCGAGACCGAGGAGCTCGGGGAGGTAGGAGGAGACGACCACGACTGCGAGACCCTGCCGGGCGAGGCCGTTGATGACGTCGTACAGCTCACCCTTCGCGCCGATGTCGATGCCCTTCGTGGGTTCGTCGAACATGATCACCTTGGGTTTGGTGAGCAACCACCGGGCGAGGAGGACTTTCTGCTGGTTACCGCCGGAGAGGGAGGACACGGGCTGGTCGTACGAGCCGGCTCGGATCCGGAGGCTGTCGAGGAGTGCATCAGCCTCGCTGATCTGTGACCTCCGGGGCAGGAGCCCCTTCCGCGAACCGGTCCGGAGGCTCGCGATCGTCACGTTCTCCCTGATCGAGAGTTCGGGGAGGAGTCCGAGGACCTTCCGGTCCTCGGTGAGGAGCGCAACACCGGCGTCCATCATGGTCCGGGGGCCGTCCGGCCGGACGACCCGCCCGTCGACCCGGATCTCGCCCGCCGTGATCGGGTCCGACCCGAAGATGTTCAGGAGCAGCTCGCTGCGCCCCGAGCCGAGGAGGCCGCCGATGCCGAGGATCTCGCCACCCCGGGCGACGAGATCGATCGGTGGGCTGTCCGGCGTTCGCCGGAGACCGGTGACGGTGAGGCGCTCGGAGCGTTCCTCGCGCTCCTCGTCCGGGTAGAGCGCAGTCACGTCCCTGCCGACCATCGCGGTGATGAGGGTGTCCTCGGTGTAGTCGGAGAGGGGCCCACTCTGCGAGAGTTCCCCGTCACGGAGCACGGTGACCCAGTCTCCGATGGCGAACATCTCCTCGAGTCGGTGCGTGATGTAGAGGATCGCGACGCCTGCTGCTCTGAACCGTCGGATCTGCTCGAGGAGCCGATCCGATTCCGCTTCGGTCAACGCTGTCGTGGGCTCGTCGAAGACGATGACCTTGACTCGATCGGCGGTCGCGACCTTGGCGACCTCGACCAGCTGTTTCGTCGCCGCGGGCAGGTGCTCCACCGTCGCCGAAGGATCGACTTCGACGAGGCCGAGGTCGTCGAGCGCGACTCGGCACCGGTCGCGGAGCTCGCCGGCACGGACGAGTCCTGACCTGGAGGGGAGTCTGCCCATGAACACGTTCTCGGCGACCGAGAGGTGCGGCAACAGACTGAGCTCCTGGTACACGGCCTGCACCCCCGCGGCCCGCAGCACCGACGGTGTCGCGGTGGTCACGGGTTCGGAGTCGATCTCGAATCGTCCCGAGTCACGGTGCAGCGCGCCCGTGAGGATCTTGATCAAGGTGGACTTCCCGGCGCCGTTCTCACCTGCCAGGCAGTGCACCTGGCCGGCGACGAGCTTCAGGGACACCCCGCTGAGGGCCTGGACCGTGCCGAACGCCTTGGAGACGTCGATGAGTTCCAGGACTGCGGCCCCGTCGGGCTCGACGATCGTCACTTGTCGACCTCGGCGGTCTGCGGCTTGAGCAGGGTCTTGATCGCGGCGTCGTTCATGTTGTCGCGGTCGACCACGGCGACTCCGGGATCGAGGACTGCCGGCGGGATGCGTCCCTGGGAGGCCATGGCCGCTTCGACGACGCCCTGGTACCCGAGGAACCAGGGGTTCTGGACCACGAGGGCGTCGATCGTGCCGGCCTCGAGCGCGGCGTTCTCGGCCGGGTCGGAGTCGAAGGCGACCACCGGGATGGTGTCCGCTGCCTTGTTGTCCTTGATCGCCGTTGCCGCTCCGACGCCGGAGCTGTTGTTGTCCGCGAAGACACCCACCAGGTCCGAGTGGGCAGAGATGGCGTCGTTCACCTGCGACGCGGCCGTGCTGATGTCGTTGTTGTTGTAGTTCTGCAGGCTCGCGTCGATCTTCGGGCAGTCCTCGGCGAGACCGGACCGGAATCCTGCGTCGCGCTGCTGGTTCGCCTCGATGCCGGCGATCGGCGCTTCGACGAGGACCTTGCCGGTGGTCGTCCCCTGGGCGGTCAGGAGCTTGCACATCTTCTCGCCAGCGGAGGTTCCGGCGAGTTCGTTGTTGGTTCCGATGTGGCCGTCGACGTCGGCGGTGACGCGGGTGTCGGCGGTGATCACCTTGATGCCGGCTTTCCGGGCTGCGTTGACGGACGCGTTCAGGGCCTCGCCCGAGCTGGGTGCGACGACGATCGCATCCGCTCCGCGCGCCACGGAGTTCTCGACGAGCTGCACCTGGCCGGCGATGTCGGTCTCCGATGTCGGACCGAAGGTGTTGACGTCGACTCCGTAGTCCTTGGCTGCTGCTTCCGCACCGGCGAGGAGGGTCTGCCAGTACTCGGAGTCGGTTGCCCGGATGATCACGTCGACCTTCACTCCGGCGGCCGCACCTGCGGATCCGGAGCTACGCGCGTCGGCGTTCGAGACGGTGGCTCGTCCGCCGACGACGCCGCCGACCACTGAGACGAGTGCGATCGCCACGACGAGGGAGAGGGAGAACACGGTTCTGGTTCGCGCCATTGCGTTGACCTTCTGGGAGGCGCCGCACACGCTGGTGCCGCGGGGTGGGTGTGGGAGGGAGTTCAGTTGTTGACGGGGACGGGTTCGTCACGGATCGCGGGAGCAGCGTCGGGTGACGCCTTCTCGCCGGGGGTCTTGAGGAAGGGGGTGAGGATCGCGCTGAGGAGGTAGAACCCGGCGTAGATGCCGAGGACGCCGCCTGCGCCCAACCATCCGAAGAAGAGACCGGCGAGGGCTGGTGCGACGAACGCGGAGAGTCCGGCTCCGAGGTTGAGGACGGACATGGCTGCGCCCTTGTTGTCCGGCGCGAGCAGCGGGAAGAGTGCGGACAGCGGCACGAAGCCGGCCATCGTCACGCCGCACAGGCAGAGCACGATCGTCATCAGGGCCACGTTGTGGCCGATGAGGTGCGGCGCGAGGAACACCGCGACGAGCACGACGGAGTAGGCCACTCCGCCGACCCAGCCGATCGTGCGTCGCCAACCGATCTTGTCGCCGACGTAGCCGAAGAACAGGTTGGCGAAGATCGCGACGGTGAACACGAGCGACCACATCTGCAGCCACTGTGTGGTCGTGTAGCCGAAGGACGCGAGGTAGATCGGCATGAAGACCGGCAGGCCGTACTGCGCCAACCCGTTGATCGTCTTCACGAGGAGACCGATCGAGATCGTCGGTCGTCCGATCAGGGTGACCGCCTTCGACAGCTCGCGCGCGCTGAACGGATGGATCTCCTCTGACGGGACGGTTGCCCGGTTGGCGATCGTCGCGACGAGTGCTCCGACGATGACGAAGGCCAGGCCGGTCCAGAGCACCGCGATGTGCCCGAGTGCGGGCAAGGCGAGTGACGAGTAGAACGGCCCGATGACGCTGAGGCCGAGCGAGAACATGAACCAGAACCAGCCGGCAGCGAGGCCACGGCGTTCCAGCGGGGCGCTGTAGTTGATCCAGGTCAGGAACGAGTACGCGAACAGTGGGTAGCCCAGCCCGCGGATCGCGTAGAAGACGAGCATCACCGGCCAGTTGAGCGTGGTGACGCCGAACCCGATGAACCCGACGCTGCCGATCAAGAACGCGGCGAGGGCGAGGAGCATGACCTTGCGCGGCCCCATGGTCTGCACGAGGACGCCCGAGAACCAAGCCGCGATCGCGACGGTCACTCCGTAGACCGTGATCAGGGCGGCGGTGTCGGGGACGGTGACGCCGCGTGAGACGAGCCACGGCGAGATCCATCCTTGCTCGACGCCGTCACCCACCATGAAGAGGACGAGTCCGATGTAGCCCCAGACGAGGTTTCGGGGCAGTCCTATGCGGTCGAGGACGCGGTTCACGAGGGAGCCTTTCTGTTCACACCATCGGGAGGAGAGGCGAGGCCGACCGGCGCGGGAGTGCGCGCCGGCCGGGATCATGGTCAGACGGCGAGTTCGCCCTGGTACTTCGACGAGCCGATGCCGAGGAGTTCGTTGCGCAGTCGCTGCGCTGCGATGCCGTCCTGCGAGCGGATGACCTCGGTGATGCGGTCGACACCGACGGCCTTGACCTTCTCGAAGAAGAGCTCGACGGTGGCGCGGTTGGTCTCCGCCTCGTCCTGCGCGTCCTCGCGGATCGGGAAGGTGTCGAAGTAGATGACCCCGTCCCACTCGTGGCGGAGGAGGAAGTAGATCATCTCCATGGTCTCGAACGGGTGGATGGACCCGATCATGAGACCGTCGTCGTGCGCGTTGTTGCCGTCGTTGAGGTGGATCCCGAAGAGCTTGCCCTGCTCGAGGAGCAGCGACGCCCCGAACGCAGGCTGGTCGCCAGCCATCAGCATGTGCGCGAAGTCGAGGGTCGCCCCAAGGTTCGGGCGGTCGATGCGGGTGATGACGTCCAGCGTCTGGCCGAAGCTGTTGATCATCGAGTGCACACGCTCCTCGTACGGCTTGTACTCGATGCTGATCCGGAAGTCCGGGCGGTGGTCGGCCAGTTCCTGGAAAGCGGACACGATGCGCTGCAGGTCAGCCGCGTAGTCCTTCTGGAACGTGAAGTCGTAGCCGTCGAATCCGAGCCAGACGGTGAGCAGGTCGCTGCCGCAGGTCGCGGCGGCGTCGATCGCGTCCTTCGCCAGGTCGATCGCCGCTCGACGGACCGTTTCGTCCGGGTTGCTGAACTCACCGGCGACGAACTGCTTGCGGAAGCGCGTGGCGTTGCCGTTCAGCGTCAAGCCGAGTTCGTCCAGGAGCGCCTTCATGGCCGCAGGCTCGACGCTCTCGAAGTGCTCGGGGTAGTTGAGGTCGACGTAGTCGACGCCCTCGGTCGCGGCGATGCGGCGGAGAGCAGCGGGGACATCGCCGCCGCTGACGAAGGAGTTGAGGCGCGTTGCGAACTTCATGACGGCGAAGCTAGCTCGGTCTGACAACTTTGGTCAAGTTTTTTCTTTTTGCGTCTTCAACTTTGACAACGAACGTCAGATCTTCGTAGGCTCACTCCCTGTCGGGCAACGCGGTCAGGGATCCGCTTGCCGCACGACCGCTCCGCGCTGGAGCATGAGCGAGCACAACGAGGTGGAGGTCCCCATGGCAGGCACGGATGTCTTGGTCGTCGGGAGCGTCAATTACGACTACATCGTCACCCAGGACCGACTCCCCCGCCGCGGCGAGACCTTCGCTGCGGCCGGGGCGAAGGGGGCGTTCGGAGGGAAGGGTGCGAATCAGGCTGTCCAGGCTGCGCGACTCGGGGCGACGGTCCGGTTCATCGGCGCCTGCGGTGCTGATGGTCTGGGCCGACAGTGTCTCGACAACCTGCGGAGCCAGGGCGTGGACTGTCACATGCGGCCGACCGAAGAGTCCAGCGGGTTGGGCATCGTCCACGTGGTGGGCGAGGGCGACGTGTACGCCACCATCGTCGAGGGTGCGAACGGGGCAGTCGACCGAGGCTGGATCGATGAGAACGCGCAGCTGTTCCAGGACGCCGGCGTGGTCGTGATCCAGAACGAGATCCCTGCCGAGGCGAACGAACGGACCGTCGAGCTGGCGGCAGCCGCTGCCGTACCGGTCGTGTTCAACGCCGCTCCCGCTCGGCCTGTCGCCGAGCGTGTGACGCGCCGGTGCACGTGGTTCGTGGTGAACGAGGACGAGGCAAGTGCTTACCTCGGTCGTGACCTCGGCGACGTTCGCGACGACACGGCCATGCGGCGTGCGGTGGTCGACCTGCAGCGCTTCTGCCGGGGTGTGGTCCTCACACTCGGGAGCCGTGGGTGCTACGTCGCCGACGGCACCAGTGTCCAGTTCATCGAGGCCGTCCCCACGCACGCCGTAGACTCGACCGGCGCCGGTGACTCGTTCATCGGTGCGTTCGCCGATGCGCTCGTCAACGGGTCCGACCCCGTAGCTGCCGCGGTCGATGCGACCCGTGTGGCGTCGATCACGGTCGAGGGTGTCGGTGCGCAGTCCAGCATGCCAACTCGCGAGGTGCTCACCAGTGAAGTCCTTTGAGCGACACCAGCTGATCCTCGAACAGGCCGCCGCCGGTGATCCGGTGACGATCGAGGCGTTGATCGACGTCACGGGCGCGTCGCCGTCGACGGTACGCCGGGACATCAAGGCCCTCGAGGACACGGGCAGGATCGTGAGCTTGCGCGGGGGCGCGATCCGGCTGGAGGACGCTGCGAGCGAGGTGCCGGTCGCGACGAAGTCCTTGATCAACCGCGCACAGAAGACCGCGATCGCCGAAGCCGCCGCCGCGCTCGTCTCCGACGGTGACACCGTCTACGTGGACTCGGGCACGACCGCGACCGAGCTCATGCGGGCGCTCCGTGGTTCGCGAGTGCACGTGATCACGTCGAACACGCATGCGCTGAACCTGCCGCTGTCGCCGGGTGTCACCGTCACGGCTCTCGGTGGGGACGTGTTGCCCGTGATCGGCTCCGTGGCCGGTCCGATCACCGATCGGGAACTCGCTGACCTGTACTTCGACAAGGCGTTCATCGGCGTGACCGGTATCGACGCGGCCGCCGGGGTGACGACGTTCGACATACGCGAGGCGAACAAGAAGCGCATCGTGCAGGCGCACAGCAAGCACACCTACGTGCTTGCGGACAGCAGCAAGTTCAACCAGGTGTCTCTCTGTCACGCGTTCACGCTTGCCGATTGCACCGTGATCACGGACGCGGATGACGATGTCCTGCAGCACGCCGGTGCGGCCGTGATCGCACTGACGAGCAGCACGTCTTCCTGACCTCACCGACGCGGCGGCACACCGACCGAGGACCTGCCGCCGCCCGAAGCGGAGCTGCTGCGCCCGGTCTTCCCCCTCGCCCAGACGGAGGACGTCACCGCGGCGCCTGGCACCCTCGGCAGCAGCAACGTCGCACGAGTGGACCGCGACGCCCGGCGCGCTCGAGAGCGAGCGGGCGGCACCGGAGGCGAGGACGACGACGTCCCCAGTCGTCAGGAGCCGAGGCGCATCACCTCGACCACGAGCACCAGAACCGAACGGCGGATGGTTCTTTCGGACGTGCATCGGGGCATTCCGAACATCCAGAGGAGCGTTCGGCGTTCCTCGCGTTGTCAGTGGTCCGGAGCACACGTACCGAGTCACTTCGACACGAAGGAGGCAGTCGCCGGGAGCACCACCGAAGACACCGTCTCCGACGGCCAGCGCCCCGCCGACGTCCTGGCCTCGACCACCCCGGTGGCCGTGTACGGCTTCGCCCGAGGTCGGGCCGGACAACGCGCGCCACGTGCAGCAGCCGCACATGCAGGACGACTTCGGCAAGCCGGCGGGCCTCGTCGGGGGCGACCTCGTAGCCGACTGGCTACGTCACCGCAGCGATCGACGGTGCGGGGGCGCGCCGCGCGCCGGACCCGCCCGCGGCGCAGACCCTCCCGTGTCCACCCGAAGACGAACGAGGGCGTCAGACCCACCGCACCCGCGACGTGACCGAAGGTCCCGGTGGCCGACCGGCTTCCGTTCACGACACATGTCGGCCGCCGGCCAGCCTGTCCGGGGCTGGCGCGGCGACGCTCCCGCCACGGGGTCGGTGTCCGGTGCTACTGCCAGATTGCTTGTCCTGATGTAAGCCGAGTCTCGATGGACGATCGGCCAGCGGTCACTTCCGCCGGTTGCGGCGATCCCGGTAGAAGCCGATTGCTACGACGACCGGCAGGATGAGCAGGCCCCACCACCAACCCTCTGCTCCTGCTGCGAACATGAGCCGAAGCTACGCTGCCTTGGCACGACTAGGTGTCCGATAACCGATGGCTGGCCGGACATCACTGGGGCCAGGTGCTATAGCGTTCGTCCGGCGTTGGCGGTGAGCCACGGGATCGGGTCGATGGGTGTGGTGCCGCCGGGCATGACCTGCAGGTGCAGGTGCGCGCCGGTGCTCGCTCCGGTGTTGCCGACGAGGCCGACGAGCTGCCCGACGGCGACGGTGTCGCCTGGTCGGAGCGGCGAGGAGCCGAAGATCATGTGCGCGTACAGGGTGGACACGAGGCGACCGTCGATCTGGTGGTCGATGATGACGTACTGCCCGTACTCGGGGTGCGTTGTCGACACTCGGACAGTGCCGGCAGCGACAGCTCCGATGGGGGTGCCGGCGCCGGGGGTGAGGTCCGCGCCCTGGTGGATGGACGAGCAGGTCGCGCACGGGGCGCTTCGCGGACCGAACGGTGAGCTGACGGTGATGGTTCCGGCGATGGGCCAGCGAATGTCGCCGGTTCCGGTGTTCACGATCGTGCCGCCCGTGGTCGTGGGAACGCTCTGTTTCGTCGAGGCCGGTGCGCCCCCGGTTGACGCGGCCCGTGAGGCGGGTGCTGTCTTGGTGATGACGGGCTTCGGGGTCGGCTTGGTGATCGTGTACCCGTCGCGGTCGACCGCGAGAGCCAGCCCGGACGCGGTGAAGCTCTGCCCGGTGGTGGCAGGAGCGACGCCGGGCACGACTGCTGCGGGGCCGGTCGTGGCCTGCGCGGGCAGCGCTGCGGCAGCGGTGAACAGCGCCATCGCGGCCGCGGCACCAGTGATTGGGACCGCGGCGAGAACGCGCGACCGCAGTGAGCGGGCCGGTGTTAGGGGTACAGCCGCGACGGTCGGCAGTGGCCGCAGCGCCAGCCGGGCAGCGGCAGTGGTCGTCGTGGTTCGGGTGCGGCTGGCGGTCGGGACTGCGGCGGCGCGTTCGGCAGCGAGGGCTTCGCGGCGCGTCCGAGGTGCGGGAATCGTGGGGGTCTGGGGGTGCTGCTGAGGCACGGGCAGGCTCCAGGAGGGGTGGGCCGTCGGGCCGAAACGTGGGGTGCCCGAACGCGAGTCGAGCAGGGGGAGAAGGTGTGGCCGGTCGTGGGCCGCGGCAGGAAGGGGGGAGCCTGCCGCGACCCACGCCGGGGTTTAGAGGGACGCGAGCATGTCCTGCATCTGGGTGATCTGCTCGGTCTGGCTCGACACGATCGACTTCGCCATCGCGACGGCGTCGGTGTTCTTGCCCTTGTCGACTTCGGTCTTGGCCATGTCGACGGCGCCCTTGTGGTGCTGGACCATCTGCTCGAGGTAGAGCTTCCCGGCGTCCTTCGCGGACGCCTGGTCGAGGTCGCTCATGTCGGAGTCGGACATCATCCCGGACATGGAGTGCCCCATCCCGGAGTGCTCCGACTCGACCGGCTCGCCCCAACCCTTGAGCCAGCTGGTGAGCTGCTTAATCTCCGGGGACTGCGCGGCCTTGATCTGCTTCGCGAGGCTGGCGACGTCGATGTCGACGCCGGAGCCCTTGGCCAGGAGCATGTCGCTCATCTCGACCGCTTGCTTGTGGTGCGGCAGCATCATCTGCGCGAACATCACGTCCTGGTCGTTGTGCGCCGATGCAGCCGCCGTCGACGAGGACGAGGAGCCCGTGTCGGAGCCGCTATTGCTGGTGGAGCAGCCGGCGAGGGTGAGGCCGAGGGTCAGTGCGGCAGCGATCGCGAGCGTACGCGTGGTGGTGGTGTGCATGATCTTTCCGTTCCCGTGAATGCGTCAGGTGTTCCGGCCAGGCGGACGCCTCCCGGATCTGGGCATGCGGAGGCCACCCATCGGGGGTGGGATCCCGCTTGGGGGCGGATCAGATGCGGATGATCTGCAACGCCGTCAGTGACGGCGGTCTCGGTGCCGCGATGCGGCGCGGCAGCCGGTCAGCCAGCGCGAGCAGCCGCGCGAGCAGGGCGAGGATGCCGCCGGTCCGTGCACGCAGCAGCGCCCACGTGAACAGCACGATCGTCAGCGCGCACGCCATCCCCATCAACGAGCACATCAGCGCACACAGGCCACTGTCGCAGCCCGCGTCGGTGAGGACCGTCAGCACCGCAGTCGCAGGAGCTACGTGCTCGCCGTGACCGGCGGCCGCGCCGTGGCCGTGCTCGGCGGTGATCGCGGGAGTCGCCATCGAGTGCTCGTGGCCGGCGGTGTGCCCGGCCATCGTGTGCATCAGGACCGTGAACCCGACCAGCAGCAGCAACGCCAGCGTCGCCGTTGCCTGCAACAGCAGCCGGCGACGCGGTGAGGTGGTGGTGGTGAGCATCAGTCTTTCGAGCAAACGGGTGGAGTGAGCGCTTCTATGGTGCGGTACCCGCGCGGGCGGCGGCAACCTGGTGTCCGGATTCACACCGAACCCGCCGCGACCGGCCGAACCGGGAACATCGCGCGGAGTTTCGCGTTACAACGCATGGTACCCCCTAGGGGTATATGTGAACTGTTGGCGTCGACCGCGCCAGATCGGAGCAGCATGGACACGCACGACCACCACCAGATGAGCGGACACGAGCACGCCGGCCACAGCGGCGGGCACGGGACGACGACGTGGTCGATGGCTGCGCAAGCGACGCTGCACTGCCTCACCGGCTGCGCAATCGGTGAAGTCCTCGGCATGGTCATCGGCACCGCCGCCGGCTTCCACAACGCCGGCACGATCGTCCTGTCAATCGTCCTCGCGTTCATCTTCGGCTACGCCCTCACCATGCGCGGCGTCATCAAGTCGGGTCTGAGCCTCGGCGCTGCGTTCAAGGTCGCTCTCGCCGCGGACACCGTGTCGATCGCGGTCATGGAGCTGATCGACAACACCGTCATCGTTGCGATCCCCGGCGCGATGGACGCGCAGCTCAGCGACTGGCTGTTCTGGACGGCGCTGCTGTTCTCCCTCGCGATCGCATTCGTGATCACCACGCCCGTGAACCGGTGGATGATCAGCCGCGGCCTCGGGCACGCCGTCGTCCACGGCCACCACTGACTGGTCCGCTAGTCAACTCGATCGCGGCGCGCGGTCAGGCGTGGGAGTGTTCGTGTGCGGGGTGGTCGTGGCCGCCGTCGTAGGGTGCGCCCTTCATCATCCGCAGCATCGACCAGGAGCCGCTGCGGATGAACACGGCCAGCAGGAACGCCGCGATCAGCAGGAACACGATGTTGAGCCAGGTGGTGTAGTTCCAGCTGATCGAGGTCGCCACGATGCTCAGATGCCGATTCGTAGGGACGAGGCCCAGCGGGGTGAACAGCAGTTCGACGGCATAGCCGGCGAGGACCATCACTAGTCGACGTGGCTGTCCGCGCTGCCAAACACCCTGTCCAACTCCGTATTTCAGGACACGCTACGTGGCAGTAGGACAAGTTAGCTGGCGGACGACAACACAGTGTCGACGACACCAGCAGATGGTCCGGAATCGGGCGCGCAATCGGGTCTCCGCCACATCTTGTCTGCGATTTCCGCCAACTAGATCGTCCGACTTCGTAGGCCCGACGGCGAGTTGGGCGTCCGGTGCAACGAAGCCAATTCCGTCAGAATGGGGGCGCAAACGAGAGGCCACTACCTCCTGGCTCAGTGATCGGTCGATCGCGTCGGGGCCAAACCGGATTATGCCGCCGCCACCCTTCGGTCTTGGGCGGGGCGCCCTCCGCAGCGAGACCCGAGAAAACCCACCCGTATGGACCACGTCCGGTGTCCTCAGGAAGAGCCACCTGCGCCGCGATTCGGGTGCTTGATCATCCAACGCATCCTGCGTCGAACGCGTCGAACGCGTCGAACGAGCGTGCGGTAGCCCGATCGGAACGGACCGAAAGAGATGACCACCAGCGCGGCCTACTCAATGAGCACGGCCCACAGCGGGAGCGATGTGCCTGCCAGGTACCCAGCAGCCGTCACGAAGACGCCCACAAGGGCGGTCAGCACGGATCCGGACACGTTTCTTCCGTTCGATCCGCTCCTGGCAGGGAAGCGTGGATCTCAAGCATCGGACGATCCGCCCTCGGCGCGGTCGGATCTCACGTCGGCGAGGAGATCGTCGAGAGTGAGGACCGGGAAGCGGGCCGGTATGAATCCGGCTGCGGTGATCCCGCGCGTGACGAACACGGTCTTCAGGTCGAGGGCTGCTTGTTCAGGCGCCGCTGCGCCGAGCTTCCGCGCGACCTCCCGCACGTACGGGCGGACTTCGTCGTCTTTCCGCGCGAGCTGGGTGGCGTACGACGGTGAGGTTCGTCCGTTGGAGCGTGGCCGATCACGGTAGAACGTCTGCAATTGTCGAGCCGTTTCCATAATGCCGAACACGGCTGCGGGATCCTTCGCTTCGATGAGCCAGACTGTGTTGTCTCCAGGCCGCGCGGCGACGATGTCGATCTCGGTTGTCAGTTCCGGGACGCCGATACGTGTTCCGTCGCCGGGTTTGATGCGGCTGACGGTGGTGAACCCCTCATCGTTCAACGCTTCCGCGACAGCAGTTTCGAAGTGGTTGTTCCGTTCCGCACGTAGCGCCGCGAGTGCTTGGCCGAGTTGAGCTGTCGGCGGTGCCGACCACGGGAGGATCCCTTGTGTGAGGTAGTTGTTGTAGACGCCGAGGGCAACTGTCATGAACTGGGGCGCTATGAGAAGGTCAGCGTCGACCTGGACAATCGGTTGCACGAGCAAGCGGTGTCGCCGTGTGCGCGTGAGCCACGGTTCCCACTCTCCTGCCAGAGTCTGGCTGCTGCTGGTGAGCAGTCGAGTCGCTGCGCGCAACCGTGCGCGACGTGCTTCGTCGGTCGTGTCCACCGCTTCGAACACCCACTGTTCGACCTCGTCCGGACTGGCGCGGGCGATGTTGGCCGCGTCCTCGAATCGATCCCAATGCGTCAGGGCGATGAGGACGAAGTAGATGTCTTCGCGCGACGCGCCGAATTCATGCAGCATCGCCGCGTCGAGGTTGTTGATGACGCGTGTCGATGCGACTGACTCGATCGGGTCGACGTCGTCCAGGTTGGATGCGGCGGTTGCCATGTTGAGGCTCGCGGAGTCGAGTGGCCACTCGGCGGCCTGGTCCGTGAGATCCGGCCTGACTCGCAGCTCGAAAAGGTCCGTCAGCTCGATTTCAACGGGCGTGATCCCGTGGTGAAGTCGTTCGCTGTGCTGCGTGATTGCTAGGTACGCATCGGCGGCGGCGAGAAGTGCTCTCCACGCGTGTCCGTCGATTGGAGCTACTGCCGGTGCACTGGGAATGTCGGGAGCGCCCGTGAGGTCCTGGACGGCTGCTTCGATGAGTATCTCGTTCGCTTGACGGAGGCGGACGAATTCGGCAGAGGCGAGGGCCATCCGTTCGGTGGGGTCCCACGCGGTTGTTAGGTGACGGGCAACGCGCTGCAGGTTGCCGACTGATCGCTCTCGGGCATCGGCAACGCGAACGAGCTGTTCGAGGCCGTAGCTGATGACCTCCCGGGGGGCGTGCACGCGAATTCGTCGGCGGAGTTCCTGGCGGGCGGTCGGGGCGATCAGGTCCCGCACGAGCGCGTTCGCTGCAGTGCCCCGGTAGGTTGCCGGTCGTGTCGCCGATCCGGCGATCCGCTCGGCCAGGATGCGCGTCATTCGGGACTCTTCCGCATCGTCGAAGCGCACTGGGGATGGCAAGTTGAACCGAGCCGTGCGAGATTCCTTGCGCTCCATAATCAGGAAGGGCGGTGCCGCGATGAGCGCCGCGCGGATGTGCTCCGCGTCCGCGTCGCTCGTGCCGGTGCCCCGGACCATGTCGGCGAGCGGGGCTGCGCACATCTCGTTCGTCGCTGTCGGGTTCCCGTCCGCACGGTCGGCGAATGATTCGATGCCAACTCTCCAGGCCGTGTGCCCGATTAGTCCGATTGGGGAGATGTCGGTGGTGCTGCCGGCGATCGGGCTGCTGTCGTCGCTTGACTCGAATCGGACGCGGTAGCCGCGCGCCGCCGAGGTGTGATGCGCCTGCGCCCATTGGTCACCGATGGAGTCCACGGCGAACGCAAGCCCGCCTCCAAGGTCGCTGAGCAGCGTGAAGGGGTTCCCGCGATCCCAATCGTCGCTCGCGACCGGGAAGGCCACGGGAGGTGAGGTTGTAGTGACCGCCCACGCGTCAGGAATGGGCGCCTCGTACGTTCCGCGGCGTTCGTTGTAAAAGGGATTGCCCGCGAAGACGGCCTTCGGCCGCCCGCTCGTGATGTCGGCGAGCTGTGCATCTCGAAGTGGCGGAAGTCCGACATTCAGAAGTGCGGCTTCGAGGGTGTTGAGTTCGGCCGCCCTCTCCCACTCAGCTTCACCGGCGTGCGCTTCGAACATAGCTGCTGAAGGCATGACGCCGCCCGGGAAGAGCTGCTTGCCGTTTGCCCGCCATGGCTCCCAGAGGTTGATCGTCTCCCAGCCGAATAGCGGTGGCAGGTTCGGATCGGCCAGCTCTCGCGCGAACGCGAGCAGATCGCCGTTGTCGTCGGCGGTTTCTGCGATCCAAGTGAGATCTTCGAGAGCGGCCGTAGCACAGCCATTCCGTTGCGGGGCCACGAGATGTGTCGCGCCTGCAAACACGAGCAAGGGAACGATCTCCGTACCCGCGGGAAGTGTAAGCAGGCCACCGTGAGCGAACGGCACCTCGACTGGTTCGGATGCGTCGCGCGCCGCGGAGGCGACCAACTCGACGGCGAACTCGTGCGCGGTGTCCGGGTCGCGCATCACCGGCACCACTTGGACGGCAAGCACACTTGTGGGGCTGAAGGGCACGACCCAGTCGACAGCGTGGGAGTTAGCCCCCAAGAAGTGGTCTGGCGCACCGATGACGGTGCTGTCGAAGCGGAGCAGGGCATCTCGGGTCTGGATGCGGACGCTGCGGCGCACCCGGGCCGCCATTTTGTTGTCCGCCTTGATGCTGAGGACGAGTTCTGCGGTCGCAGCTTGGAGGATTTCGGGGATGAACGCGATTGGGACCCATCGTTCGCGAACGGGGTTGCTGCCGACGCGGAACCGGAGAAATCTGCCGAAGCCGCTGACCCCGTCTGGTGTGTAGTGCGCGTGTGCTCCGGCGGTCGTCATCCATTCGAGGGCACGCGAGTCAGCGTCGGTAAGCGCGAGATCCGGCTGATCGGCGACGAAACGTTGAACTGCGTCAAGTTCCGCGGCCGCGACGTCTATCGGATCGCCGAGGGCCAGATCGGGTTTCGGCCGCCAGCTGTCCGCAACTGCAGCGATTGTTCGGTCTGCGTAGCGGAGGGCAACTCGCAGAACGTTGCCGATCCCAAAGCCGTGTCGTTCTATGAGGGTGTCGTCCAGGACATCGGCGAAGCGGAGTGCGCGCGTGATGTCTGCGATCGGGCGTTCGACTGTGCCGGGAAACAGGTTGAGGAGTTCGTCATCGAGCCTGGTTCGGACGCGGAGAGTCGGGTCGGTTGCGATGAAGTCTTCGTAGCGAATGTCGATGCCGGCAGCCTGGGCAACGCTGTCGACAGCGTGCTGCAGGCTGGGCTGTCGCTCACCGCGCGTCAGGGCCGCGTCTTCCGCTCGAAGGGCCGCGGCAACTGTCGCCCCAACGGCCGTCCAGCGGTGCCGGCCTCCCGGGGAAGCTCCAGCGGCGGTCAGCTTGACCCAGAGATCGTCAGGGTCGGTCCCGACCAGGACCGCGGCGACTTCGTCGACGCGTCTGCCACTGGTGCGTTGCTTCTTCGGCTTCTTTTGTTTGGTTCGCCCCATACGTTGATTCTCATACATACAGCCGACATCCGTGACGATGCCTCAGTGCGAGTTACTGATCGCACTATGGCTCGTCGAGGAGTTTGATGGCCCGCCCGCAGGAGATGATCACCAGTTCGAGGCTGCGGCAGTAGAGCGATACATCGCGTCTGGTGCCGTTCAGGGGGACCGACTCCCGTGGTCAGAGTCGCTTGCGATCATGCACACACTCGACGAGATCTGTCGGCGAAACATGTGCGTCGTCCGAACCGGTGCCTTCGCTAGCAGGCCCGCCCGCAGGCGGTCTGCACACCCCGCCGCTCGCAGGTCCGGCCGCCTACGCGGCATCTCCCGGTGCGAAGCGGTCATCAGTTGCTCGGAATAGAAGTCAGGGCAAGCCGAAGGGGGCGCACCCTTGCCCGGGTTGCAGCACTCGCTGCCTTCGCCCCACCGGCCGCTGATGCAACGCTCCAACGGTCGCACTTCCTACATCGGAGCACCTGCGCTATTCTTCTGTCAGGTGTATGGCCCTGGGGCCCACTGGCTCGTGACCAGATATGCCACAGAACAGGTTTGACCCGGGTTCGAGTCCCGGCCCGCTTTAGCGCGGTGTAGCTCAACAGGACAGAGCCACCTCGTTCATCCTTTCACGACCAAGTCGCCTTGGTCCAGAAATTTCCCGAGCGAGCAGCGGTTTCAAGATCGATTTCTTGAAGGTCTACCGGGCTATAGTTGTGACGGGCGTATCCAACCAGGGAGCGGCGCCAGGAACTCGAGTTCCTTGCCTTCGCTGTATGCTCAGAGAAATCCGCAGTCGCGATCGACGCCCACCGACTCTTCGGTAGAGTAGCCGAAAGTAATTCGTTGATCTCACGGCCGAGTGACTTGGTGATCGCAAACGCAGTGAACATCGTCTCCGCCGTAACAGCGACCCGGCCATCGCGCAGCAGATCCTCAGGAGAGCTCCCGCCGTTTATTTGGCGCCAGACGGACAATGCTGGTTCCTCTACTTCAGCAATCTTTACCTCTAGATTATCGCTTACTTCTCCACCTGCGTGCGTGATCGAATTGCGAACCTCTCGGAGCACATGAAAGAGCTGAATGAGCTGAAGCGGCTCCGTCGCTCCACAAGTTTCGAAAAGCACGGTATGCATGTTCCAGGCTTTCACCGGCTTCCCATGTGTGATAAGCGTGAAGCCCGAACTCCTGAGTTCGCCTAGGGTATCCATGACGAAGTCCTCGTGCGTCGCTAAAGCGTACGGCACCGCAACAGAGGCTATGTGAAAGTCCGCGTCGTCAAGATAGCGACGGGCATCATCGCTCCGCAGATTGAAGCGCTTGATGTGGGGAACAGAAGGAAACAGCTCGGCGAGCGGCTGACTCTGATTGTCACTCGACGATAAAGCGTGGGCGGCAAGACGGGACCCTGCGAGCATGGCGGTCATGGCGTCATTCACCTCAATGCGGCTCTGAACATACTTCCGATACCCGGGGTACTGAACTTCGGTCATTCGGACGCTCCTCTCCAGTGAACTAACTACTGATGGGTTCCGGCCCTCGGAAACTGGTGACGCGAGCCGGTCGCTGGCAATCGACCATATGTGGAAACTTGATGCAGTAATTCAGCCTAACTCAATTCGACAGACGGGTGAACGACGACGTGGTGATTGTGCTCGCGGGCGAGGCGGAGCAGGTCCGCCAGGGCGGGACTCTGCTCGTCGTGGGAGCCTGCGTACGGTTTCAGCGCAATCACCGCGTTGGTGTCGAGGAGGAAAGTGAGGAGCGGCGGCGCAGCCATGATCTGAAGCTAGTCGAACGCGAGCGTTCTTTGCGAAGACTGCGCGAGTGTCGGGATTGCTCGTTCTCCGCGTCGTCGGTCCGTTGTTACGGCAAGCGGACCCAGGGTGGCTTCGATGGAAGGTGTGCGAGCCAGTCGATTGGCTCGCAATGGTGCTCTGTCACTGGAGGGAAAGTAGTGATGGCCCAGCGCACGTGTCGCACGGGCCGGCCGAGCTCGACAGCGAGAGCTTTCAGCGTTGGCGCCTTCACCCTGAGGCGATCGTGAAGTAGATCGAGGTCGATGTCATGCAGTTCGTGGCCGAGGCTGGCTCCAGGGTGCGCGAAGCGACGAGGACTCCAAGTGACGACTGGAGAGCTGGAAGGGATCGATGGGTTCGGGGGTGGAGTCAGGGTGAGCCAGGCGCTGAGGTAGGTATCGATGGCCTCCTTGAGCTCGGCAGTCATCTGCATGAGGAACTCGGTGTAGCTCGCTGCGTCGGATACATGTTCTCGGAAGCGCAGGCGGTCGGGCAGCGCTGAGGGAGGCGTGGCGGTGATGCGCATGTAGGCGTAACGCTGGGCGTTGAGATGGCGTCGCGCTCGGCCCGTGTCGTGGCCGATAGATTGGCAGATGAGGCGCCAGTGGTGTTCATCGAGGAGCCGTGACGTGTCGAGCTGTTGCCGCTGTCGGTAGTTGATGGGGCCGGGAGCGGCCCTGAGTGAGAGTGCGAGTTCGGTGAGTTGGCGCAGTATCGAGGTGGTCTGCTGGGGTGTACCGAACATCGTCGGCCGCAGCTTCCGCCCGATGCCGGCGATCGCCTCGTAGTCCGGTAGAGCGCCGGTCCCGGCGATGCGAAGCGCGTCAGCGAGTGCGTGTTGCAGCGTGATGCCGTCTGTTCTGGGGTTGGTGCCGAGGGGTGCCGCCCATGATGGCCAGAGCAGCGGGGGTATGGCGCCCTCGGCCCAGGTGACGCTGGTGGGGGAGTCGGCGGCGTTCATCAGGGCGCTGAACGATTCGGGGTGCGCATCGGGCGCGTCCCATCCCGCTCGGCGGATGAGTTCGAAGCCTTCCCATGCGGCTGCTGAGGCTGCGGATCCGTGTACAAGGCGCTGTATTGGGCTGAGGTCGTGGTCGAGACTGCGGATCACTCGTCCGCGCATGAGTGCGTCGATGCCTGGCCAGGCGTCGAGGAAGTTGCGGGCGCTCCAGGGTGCGGGCGCTTCTTTGTCGGTGCGAGCCGATCGGTCGTAGGTGAGCTGCCGGATGGTGGGTGCCACCATTGGCTCGTCGTCCATGATGAGTCGGTAGGCGGCTCCGAGGAGCGCTGCCATGGCGAGGGGTTCCTTGGGCGGGGAGGTGCCGATTCGGACGCTGTGATCGAACAGTCCTCGGAGTTCCAATTCGTCGACGCCGGAGAGTTCGGAGATGGTGTCGTGGTGGCCCGCCGAGAGCAGCGCGATCGCGACGCCGCGGAGCGTTGCGGCAGGGATGTCGGGGCTGTCGTAGGTCCCGGGACGCCAGTGGCGTGAGATGGCTCGTTGCGCGAGAAGCATGGGGGAGTCTGCCGTCAGTGGCTCTTCGCTCCACGTTTGCGCGAGCGGGTGGCGGCAGTAATCGCTCTCACCCACGGATGCCCAGCACAGCGCTGGGTCACGGCACTCGACTTCGCGAAGGGACGCCTCGACGATCGGCTGGTGGCAGGCGGGGCAGGATTCGTGGAGGACGGTGTTGTGTCGTTCGCAGATGAAGCACCACCAGAGACGCCACTCGATGTAGAAAACGCCGGGCCGTTCGAGCAGGCATGTTGGGCAGTAGCGCGTGCCGCCGCCACGCGTCCAGTTCTTTGATTGCGCGAAGGTGCCGTTGACGCGGAATGCTTCGAGCTCTTCGGGGAGGTGGCTCATCACCATCGTCGACAGCGTGTCTGCGTCGACGCCGAGACCAAGATGGATCGCGCGGGCAACCTCTTCTGTGAGCAGGTTGCCGATCTTCTGCCGGCCAGCGCTCGGGATAGCATCCAGTCCGCACCAAGCGAAGATGTCGGCGGCGGACGAGTCCATGGCGTGCCCGACGCGCCGGAACATGGACGGTAGCCACTCTCGGGGCGCGAACTCGATGCTCGCGCCGATCCGACGGACGGCAGTGAGGTCGATGTAGGTGAGGGGTTTGTTCATGGTGCCGGTGCGGCATCGGTAGCCCAGCGGAACCGTTGAGCTCGCCATCCCTCCAGCCGGCGGTGCCGGCCGCGAGCCACGCGCTCGTTGAGCCGTACGGCGTCAATGATCTCCGCAGTGATGCGCTGACCGGGCGTTCGGATAGCCGCGAGGCAGGCCCCGGTGACGAGCGCAGCGAGAGCATTGACGTAGCCCAGCGTCGAGACCCAAAGGTGCTCCTCGAACTGCTCGCTGAACACCGTCTCGCCACGCTCGTGTCCTGCGAGTCGGACGTGCGCCTCGAGTCCCCGGAGGAGCGCGCGCCACTCGCTGATCTCTGCCTTCGTGTCATGGCCGTACCGCTCGAGATCCTGGAAGGCCCAGCGGGCGATGGATTGTGTCTGCGTGGCGTTCTGCGCGACCGTCTTCCGGTCTACGAGCAGGTGGCGCACGTTGTGCCCGGCGAGCACGACTCGGAGATTCATGTTCTGCAGCGCCTTGAGTGCGTTGTGCAGGTACATGCCGTACTGACCGTCGAAGTTGATCATCTGGACCTCGTCGATGAACACGTACTGCACGCCATGCCGGAGCGCTGCCTTCTGGAACGCCACCTGCGGGTCCTTCGTCGCCGGGACGGAGAGCTCGTCGCAAAGATGGGCGAAGAACGTCTTTACGTGAGGGTTGCCGTCAGCAGAGTGGAAGATCACTGGACGCCAGTCCGGACGCACCAGCTCGTCGCTTTGTCTTCTCGCGCTGCCGTCCAAGCGTCGATCCCACGCGGCCGTGCAGAGCGCGCGCACTGCGGCGCGTTTCAGAAGCGTGGTCTTCCCGGTGCCGGGTGGTCCGGTGATGACGGGAACGTCCAGGAGGTCGTCGTCCTCCTCAGGCTGCGGCTCTGGCAGGTGCGCAAGGTGGTCCTCCACTGCCCGCACCTGGGCGGTTCGAACGTACGGCCATGCTTTGTACCAGTCTTCGTAGGCCCGGAGGCGGCGGCGCCGGGCGTCGCCGCCGAGCTCCCGGAGATCGTCGTATGAGAGCACTCCGGGATCATCGCTGCCAGCCATCGCTATGCGGCTCACCCATGCTTGATCGACCGCGTGGAGGAGCCGCCAACTTGCGAGCGGGTGTTCGTCGGCGCCGAAGTACGCGCGGATCCGAGGATCAAGTTCACTCATCAGCCGAACCGGTCAAACAGGTCAACGTCAACCGCGTCGACGTTGGGCAAGAGATCAAGGCCAGCATCGTCAAGAACAAGCTCGTCTCCGGCAGCGAGTACGTCGTCGACGAACTCCGCGCCGAGGAACTGCTCCGCGCCGACGATCGTCCCGAGGTCGCCCCGCTGGATAGCAGTCAGCTGAGAGACGAGAATCTCTTCCGCGTTCCTCTTGCCGTGCAGGTTTGCCAGCAGGATCTTGTCCTCTGCCTGCCATTGCGTGATCATGTCAATTCGCAGCGCCTGCGCCTGCTTCTTGGAGTACGTGCCCCCTTCAAGCCGTGCGTTCGCCCAATCAAGATCAAAATCTCCGAAAGCGACCGTGTCCTCAGTGCGGTGCACCCACGGGACCACGTAGGCATTGCCCTCCGGGTCAAAGCAGTACACCTGTCGCAGGTCCGCCGGGTTCCAAAAGATGCGGACCTTGCCGCTCGGAGCCGCCCCGTCGACCTCGATGAGGAACCGGATGATGGGTGCGTTGTACACGAGTTTGCGGCGGGTAACGCCGTGCCGGGTGAGGCGAAGGACCATGTTCGGCAGGAACCGAATCCACTCGTTGCGCCAGGCCGGCATCTCGGTGATGCCGTGCTCCTCAGCAAGTTCGATCCATCGCTCCGTTGGGCTGAGCTGGCGGTGCGTGTCGGCGTACAGACCCTCGTGCTCCTCCACGTTGTGCAGGTCGGTCCACTGCTGGTCGCGGTCAACGAGTTCACGCCAAGTGAGGACCAGTTCCTTCGTCGAGTCGCGGCCGCGCTCGCTGACTGCCGAGCCGATGTAGTTGCGCTGCTGCTGCTCGTAACCGGTCTTTTGGGAGCCGAAGTGGCGTTCCAAGCGCCCCTTCCCGCGTCCGTCCTTCACGCGTGCTGGTTCAACGTCGATGCCGAGCCGGTGCAAAGTGAACATGCCGTACTTGTTGAGGAATTCACGGCCGTTGTCCATGAGGAGACGACGCGGCGGGATCGGCCACCGCGAGATCACACGGGGCAAGCCGACGAACGGGCGCGGGAAGGTCCGGCCTTCAAACACGACAGCGTCGTGTTCGTCAGTCATCCGGTGGAACGCGTCAGCGATCGCGAGGCCGGCGGCGTATCCGTTGACCTCCTCGGCGATAGACCTACCGACGATGTACCGTGAGCAGGCCTCCATTATCTTCGTGTGATCCACGCGGACTTCTCGTCGCTTACTGACGTCGGCGTAGGGGTCACGAATCATGACGTTCGCGGGCGTCGCGTCAATAAGCCACAACTCGCCGATCCGCTCTGGTTGACGACGCTGCAGGGACACCTTCGGCCCCTCGGCCGCCGACGCTCTACTCTTCGCGTTCCGACGCAGGTGAGGGTAGCGGGCGTAGACCATCGCGAGGGCTCGCTCGAAGGTCCGTTGCGTCGGAACGATCTCGTCGATCTCACGTCGGGCCCATCCACAGTAGGCCTCGAACATTGCCTGATCGGTGACGGTGGACTGAAAGGCCGCATCCGTCAGAAACCGCCGGACTGACGGTTCGATGCGTTGCGGCAGCGTGCCGAGGTCATCGGTGAGCATTCGCGGGTCGTAGAGACCTGCGTCCCCGTTCGTGGCCTTCTCGAGGATCGTGCGGACAAGTTTCTTCGTGCTCTCAACATGCGTTCCACGCCGCTTGGCGAGCACCGCCGCGATTGCGTTGATGCGCGCGACGCGGCCCGTGACACGGGTGGGATCATGCCACGGGTCTGGTCGGTCGCCATCGGCCTGCTCGGGCCGGAGGCCGGTTTCGAACCAACGGACGATTGCTTTCCGTTCTGCCACCTTCGCCGCCTGCTTAGGCGATGCTCGCTGTTCGAGGGATTCGAGCTTGTCGCTCAGTGGCGGTGGTGCATCGTCCCGAGCGATCAGACGCGCCAGGCGACGGATCGGCATCGAGGTCACGCATCCGACCGTGTCGCGCAGAGTGACCCATGCCTCGCTCACGGTGTCAATGACGTACGACACTCCATCGAGGATGACGGGTACGTTCGGCGCGATCTCCTGGCGCCACGCGTTCTTAGGCATCGTTCCGCCAGACGGTCGAGCTCCGGCTGTACGGCGAGAACATGTCTGTGAGGAGAACCCGCCGCCAGAGCATTCTCCGAATGAGCGTCAGCGACCAGAGCCGCTGGTAACCACTGGCGTCGAGGCGTTCTGCGAGCTCCGTCGCAGGCATGGGTTCGTCGCAGAGATCGAGCGCCACCCGTGACCAGCGGTCGTAGCTGATGGCGGGTACGGACGCCTCGGTTAGGTTCTCAAGGTTCCGCCGGAATGGGCGAGACATGCCGGTCCAGATGGCGTACCCCAGCCCGAGCAGGCGCAGGGCGTCGGTGATGGCGGGGACCTTCCGCACCCACGTCTGGTCCGCCGCCTCCTCAGGCGTGCGAACGTCGACGATCATCGGCGCGTTCGACGGCCCCATCACCATGACGTCGGGAGTGTGCGTCGTCAACGGTGCGCCGACCGGCCAGAGCATCGTGAACGGCTGGCCCGCGATGAAATGCACCGCTGGATGGAAGTCCGCGATCATCATGAGCGACCGCTCGTGATGCGACTCAGCGCCAACATGGTGACCGATCGTATGCAGCCAGGTCGCAACAGGCTTGTTGTCTTGCTTAAGGCGCCGGGCGAACTCCCGCATCGAGAGCAGCTGAGGCAGGAGTGCAAGGTCGAAGTGCTCAAGCTTGCTCAACGACGTCGTCTCGCCGTCAACGGTGTAGGCGATTCGGATGTGATCGGCGAATCTGCGCCTGTCGATCGCTAATCGCCGCGGACCCGACAAGGGTCGGAAAACTCGCACGCGTCTCGGATGAAAGCCTGCGGAGGACGGCACATGGACGGGCTTCGCGCGTCGGTCGCCAGGTCCGAACCAGTCGGTGAAGAGACCGAGCGGGTCCACGTTGCGCGTGGCGGGGTCGTCGATCCCCACGCGATCCTGCTGCGCGGTCAACTCGACCAACTCCGAGCCGCGGTCGCCGGCCCAAAAGGGTGGTGACAGGATCGGGAGGACAGGGGGAGGCGCGGACGCCTCGACGGCATCGAATGAAGTAGTAGAACCGTGCACAGCGGCACGGTACTCTTAACTCCTGGTTATATACAATGGTTTCATCGATCGGAGGTCTCGTGGTCCCTTGCAGCGCGCACCCATCGCGAGACCGCCATGGCGCTCGCACCGACGGCATCACCGATCTTGGTTGTGGTGAGTCCGATGTCCGAGGCCTCGACCATGAGCTGCAGCCGCCGCTCGGTGGTCTCACGGATCACCAGTTCCGCATCGCGCAGCTCCTGCAGCAGCTCCGCGGCTCGGGCTTCGTCCGACACGACCTTTCGCGGCGAAGTCTTGCGACGGGAGGAGAGGGGCTTGGTCATCGTGCAGTTCCGGTTCTCTCGGCGAGCATCGGACCGGCGCTTGCGCGCCTCGCGGGCACGTGGAATGATCCGACGCGAATCTCGCTCGGATCAGACGTAGCACTCTGGGTTCCTGTGGGCACTACACGCGACTTCCCGGTCGCGTGCCGAGGGGTCGAAGACGACCCCTGCGAGTCGTGCCTGCAGGCCATTGTAACTCCCGGTCTCTCCACCATCTCCCCGGCTCAGAGCCGGTCCAACTTCGCCATTCTGCCTCGTTTACGAGGGAAAACACCGAACCGAAGACTCAGACTGAGGGCAAGCAGCTCCATCCGTCCTTCACCGCACCCGCGTCCCGCCGGGACGTCTACGAGCCCGTCAAAGCTCATCGATCGGAGACATCGTGGCCCGCTCGGAACCGGACTCCGGTGAGTTTGCTGCAGCCGCGCGGGTACGGACGACTCGCCCGGCTGCCCTGCGGTTGACGGACCCGGTTCTACGTCGGTTGCTCGAGCAGGTTGCGGACGGCGCGGGGTCTGCGGCCGACGCCGTCGAGAGCGCCTTGAACCATGTTGATCACAATCGTCAGAGTGCCACTCTTGGTGGTGACGCCGACCGGGCGTTGTCACTTGCTGATGCGGCGCTTGGTGCGGAGGGCTTGCAGGTCACCGACACTGCCGTAAGAGAGCTGGGCCGCCGAGTTGCCGAGGGGCGGATGACCGGCGACGAAGCAGTCGCCTTCATCGACGCGCTCCTCCCGTCCGGCGTTGAGGGGACACAAGCTGAGTCTCTGGTCGCCACCCTCGACGAACGAATTGGTCCCTTCTTCGATGCAGCCTCACTGCTCGGCCTACTTCAAGTGAGTGCCGCCGCCCTGACTGCATTGGTCCAGGACGGCGATGTGTTAGCTGTCGTGTCGGCCGAGGGTCTCTCTCTCTATCCGGCATTCCAGTTCGACGAGACCGGGCAGCTCCTGCCCCGACTACGGGAGGTGCTCGCTCAACTCGACCCCTCACGAACTGATCCTTGGGGAGACGCCGTCTGGTTGAACGCCCCGGGCGATGAGCTTGACGGGATGAGCCCAGCCGCCGCCCTCAGGGACGGGCGAGCGGACGACGTTATTCGTCTCGCAGGTCAAGCGGGATCCTTCCACTTCGGATGAAGGCCGACCAGCAAGTCTCCACACGTGCCCGACCGTCTCGCTTAGGGGACCTTCTCCGGAAACCATTACGGACTACCCATCCGGACGGGTTGCCAGCGTGGCCGTTCGCGTGTGGAGTTGATCGGTTGGTGGCGGTGTTTTGTGATTGTTTCGTGTCGCTAGGTGCCGATGACGAGGATGCTGGCGGCGGCTTCGATGACGTCGTCCGTGATGGTGTCGAGTTGGTTGATTTTGAGTACGCGGCTGATCTGGGGGAAGAGCCGTTCGAGGAGTCGGAAGTTGCCGCGGGTGATGCGTTCGATGGCGGCGATGGCTTGGGCGTCGGTGAAGTCGTCGGGGTCGAGTGTTTTGCCGAGTCGTTTCCAGTGGCGGTCGAGGACGAACAGGAGCTCGTCGCGGCCGAGGGTGCGGTAGTGGTGGGAGAAACCGAGGCGGCTGTAGAGCTGGGGGTAGTGGCGGAAGCGTTGGTCGATGCCGGGCATGCCGATCAGGATCATCGCGAGGTGGGTGCGGTCGTGGTGGTCGCGGAGGAGTTCGAGGGCGGTCGCGGTGAGGCGTTCCGCTTCGTCGACGATGAGCAGTTCGACGAGGTGGGTGACGTCGTTCCGTCGAGTCACGTCGGTGGTCGCGTCTGGGGTGAGGGAGCGGAGGTGTTCGTCGGCGCAGATGCCGACCTTGGCCTGCCAGTGCCGGATGTCGTGCATGAGGTCTTTGGGGCGGCAGAGTACTTCGGGTGTGTAGAAGACAGTGCGGGATCGGTTGGCGAGGGCGTAGTGCTTCGCGTCGTGGTCGCCTCTGGGCCCCCACTCGTTGATGTAGGGCTCGAGGGTGTCCCAGTTGGCGTAGCGGCGGGCGGAGTTCGTCTTCCCGACGCCTGCGTCGCCGTGGCAGATGCCGATGGTCTGTTCTTTCCGGACGGCGTTGGCGAATTCGGTGAAGCGTCGGTGTTCCTTTGTGACGATGAAGGCTTGGTTCATCAGTCGTCCTCTTCATAGGTGCGCAGCCGCGGCCGCCGGTTGGATGGTTCGGGGGCGCGGGGTTCTTCGCGGGCGGCGACGGTCGGGATGCGGTCGTTGATCGCCCGGCGGAGCTCCTTGCGGCGGGTGCGGCGGGCGGTTTCGATGTCGCGGAGGCTCAGGCGAAGGTTCGGGTGGGCTTCGTCGACCGCGGTGCAGATGAACGCGTCGCGGTCGTAGACGCGGACCTCGGAGACGTCGCGGGGGTCGTATCGGATCGTGACGGTGTGTCCGACGAACGAGGCGAGCGTTGGGGAGAGGTAACGCTGGCCCTGGAAGTGGATGCCGTCGCGTTGCACGACCCGGTTCTTCGGAACGGTCAGGAGCAGCCCGTCGAGTTCTTCGAGACTTTCCGGCATGCGAGGCAGCCAACCGTCGGCGACCCACGCGTTGCGCGGCGACATCCCCAACTCGCTGTGAAGCCGGGTGTTGTAGCCGCCGATGAAGTCGCGGACCGCGTGGTCAAGGCCGGGCAGATCCAGCACGGGCTCGGGTGAGCGGGCGCCGGGTCCGAGGTGTCCGGGGAGCGTGCTGAGGAGTTCGGTGTTGATGGTGCCGAAGAACCGTTCGATCTTTCCCCGTCCTTGGGGTCGGCCGACGGTCGAGTGAATGATCCGGATGTGCAGGGCGAGTGCTGTCCGTTCCAGGTGTTGGCTGGTGAAGTCGGAGCCGTGGTCGACGTGCAGGATGTCGGGGATCCCGCACATCGCCCACTCGGGGTCAGTCTTACGCCAGATGGCTTGTCGAAGGGCGAGTGCTGTGTTCATGGCGGACGGGGCGCCGGTGAAGACCATGTACCCGCAGATTGCACGGGAGCTGTCGTCCATCACGGTGGTCAGCCAGGGACGGTCGGGCTTTCCGCTGGCACCGACGATCAGGATGTCGAGTTCGGTGTGGTCCGACTGCCAGATCTGGTTGGGGCGTTCCGCCCGCCGGCGGAGGACCAGTTCGTGCTTGTCCCGGTACGACGCCGGCCCCTCCAGCGCCAACGTGACCAGGGCTGGGTCGAGGGCGTGGACGATCTGCCGCACGGTCGCGTAGCTCGGTACCGGGACGGCGCGGTGCTGCGCGTCGGCGGCCGCGTGGCGGTGCAGTGTTGCAACGCTCGGTCGCGGGCGGGTCAGCGCCAACCGCTCGATGAACGCCACCGTCTCGGCGTTTGTCCGGCGGACACCCTTGTCGGCGCGGGGACGAGGGTCAAGGGCTGCGCTGCCTCCGCTCCGGTACAGCTGGTTCCAGCGCTGCAGCGTCCGGATGGAGAGCCCAGTTTCCCGGGCGAGGACCGCGATCGGGATCTGGTCTTCGACATGCAGCCGAAGAACACGCCACCGGTCCGCCGCGTCCACACGTCACCTACACGCTGGTGCTCTGCCGGGCCGCGGCGGCCTGTTGATGCCGGTAAAAAGTGGCGCGGCTCCACCCGACAAGTTTCGCCGCGTCCTGCGCGGTGCGCCCCTTCGCCCTGGCCTCGGCGACGAGCTTGAGCTTGTCGGCAACGACGACTGGGTCCGATAGCGGTCGACCGAACCGGGTGCCGGTGTTCCGGGCGGCCGTGATCCCGGCGTTGACACGTTCGGTGATCAGCTCGCGTTCGTACTCGGCCAACGTGGCGAGCATGTTCAGCATCAGCCGCCCCGACGTAGTCGACGGGTCGATGCCGTCCGAGATGCTCTTGACCTGCACGTCCCGTTCCCGGAGCAGCTTCACCGTGTTGAGCACATCGATCAGGGAGCGCCCGAGCCGGTCGACTCGCCACACCACGACCGTGTCGCCGGGTTCTGCGTACTCGAGGAGCTTCTGCATCCCGGGACGCGAGATCGCGGTGCGACTGCCGGAGGTCACGTCGGCGAAAATGTCCCGCTTCTGCACGCCGGACTTCATCAACGCGTCGACTTGCAGCTTCGCGTCTTGCGTCCTGGTGCTGACCCGCGTGTACCCGAGATGCCTCACCACCCTATTCTGCCTCGGAAACCCCTCAACGCCGTGGAGCAGAGGCACATCATGGTGAGACATGTTTGCAAGACACGGAGCGCCGCAGAAGTACGCCACGAGGACACGCCGGTCCCGGGTGGCAGTAGGTGTCTCGAAAAGCTTTAGGTTTTCAAGGCACGCATTCGGGCGCTAGTTCCGAGGGGAACTGACCGCAAGGTACCCGTGAATTGCGTCCCGATCGTTGACATTGCCCTGTAGTGGAAGGTCGAGACTTCCCTTGCTGCTCGCCCCTTGTCGTTGCCAAGGAACCAGGCGTGCATCTCGACGGAAGGACGACCATGTCTCACGATCAAAAGCCCCCGAGCAACAAGACCGTGTGGGCGGCATTAGGGCTGCTCCTCATCCCGGTTCTGTGCTGTACGGCACCGGTGCTGGTGGGTGTGGGCGCGGTGGGGGTGCTGGGATTGGTCGGTGCGGCAGCGAATAACGTGTGGGTCAGCGTAGTCGCGGCCCTCATCGCCATCAGCGTGGTGGGGTGGTTGCTTCACCGTTGGTGGGTCCGGAAGGGCCTGTCCTCCGGGGTGGACGATTGCTGCGAACCGGGCGGGCCCGTGGTGCATGAAAAGCAGCTGGCCGAGGATCTCTCCCTCGAGGCTCACCGGGTCAATGACGGTGAGGGCCGACGATGATCCGGAGAGGACACGGCTCGGGTACTGGGAGGAAATCGCGTCGCTTCCGGGCTTTCACCGGAGTGGTGGCGGCGGTCGCGGTCAGTGTGGGGGTGGCTGGCTGTGCCGGTTCGGCCCTCGGGAGCGCGTCTGCCCAGGGATCACCCTCGGGGATCGCTACCCACAGCGACCCCACGGGAACGACCCGGTTCACGGCGACGACCGTGCAAGGTGGCACCGTTCGGATTCCGAGCGCCAAGCCGACAGTGCTTTTCTTCTTCTCGGTCGAATGCGGTTCCTGCGGTCCAGAGAGCGGTGTCCTCGCCCAGGCGCAGAAGGCGAACCCGAACGCCGCCAACTTCGTCGTCGTTGATGTCGCCCCCACCGAGAGCGCTGCCACGATCACGTCGTTCCTGACCCAGAATCACGCGGCCACGATGGCGTATGCCATCGACACGAACGCGCACCTAATCGCGGCATACCAGATTCAGGCTCTCAGCACGGCCGTGGTCCTGAACCCGGCGGGGAAGGTTGTCTACACCGGGGTCGACCCCAGTGCCGCCGTGATCCGGGCGGTCCTGAAAAAGGCGGGCGCTGCGTGAACGGGCTGTTTGTGCTGGCGTTCGGGGCGGGTCTTCTCGCTCCGGTGAACCCGTGCGGTTTCGCCGTCCTGCCCGCCGTCCTGGCTTACGGCAGTGGCGCCGGTTCGGGAGGGCGGGAAGGAACATGGGCGCGGCTAGTGGGCGGCGTCCGATCCGGGGTGGCACTCTCGGTGGGGTTCACCGGCACGTTCACCGTGGTCGGGTTACTCATCGCGGCCGGTTTGCGTCCCCTGATCGGCGCGATTCCGTGGTTGGCCGCCGTTCTCGGCGCGGTTTTGGTGCTGTTGGGTCTCGTGTTGGTTGCCGGGGTAAGGGTCCCGCTTGGGGTGTCCCGTTTGGCTGCGGTCGGCAAGGACCGCAAACGGGGAGGGATGATCGCGTTCGGTGCCGGGTATGCGTTGGCGTCTGCCTCGTGCAGTCTCGCTCTGCTGCTCGCCGTCATCACGCAGGCCCTGTCCGGATCGGGGTGGGCAAGCGTACTGCTGGTCTTCGCCGGGTACGCCGCCGGGTCAAGTGTTCTGCTGGTTGCGGTAGCGGTGACGGGCGCGTTCGCCGGCACGATCATCACCGGACGCATCCGCCGGCTACTGCCCCACATGTCCCGGATCACCGGGATGGTCCTCGCCCTCTCGGGCGGGTACCTCCTGCTCTACTGGCTCCCCCAACTGGCCGGCGGCGCCCCTGGCACGACCGCCCTCTCCGCCGTGGCAGGCCCTCTCTCGGGATGGATCAGCAGCCACGAACTGATCGTGGTCGCCGCCGTGGCCCTCATCGTCGTCAGTGTCCTCGTCGGAGGTGCCCTCAGACGAACGGCCGTCCACCGGCGGAACGCGAAAGACTGCTGCGACACAGAGACCACCGACCCGTCGACGTCCCAAACACCGCTGTCCGACACACTGCGGTCGGGGGTGGCCGGGACGCGCCCTGGCCGGGGATCGGATGCGGGTCAGAGGTAGCTGCAGATCTGGTCCGGATCGCACCCTGCCGGGTCCGCTGACGCAACCGCGTCCCGATATCCGGCGACGGTTGCCCGCAACGCTTGAAGCTCCAGGATTTTCTGGTCGAGGTCGTGGAGCTGTTTCTGCAACGCGTCGTTGACGTGCGCGCACGGCGCCGAGCCGGCATCCCGGACCCGAAGAATGTCCCCGATCTGGGCCAGCGTCAAACCCGACAGCCGGCTGCGGCGGATGAAGTTGAGTCGGATGAGGGTGTTCTTCCCGTATTCGCGGTAGCCGTTCGACGCCCGCCCAGCTGTGGGCAGAAGGCCCCGCTCTTCGTAAAACCGCACCGTCTTCGTCGTGGTCCCCGTCGCCGCCGCCACTTCACCGATCCGCATCGCCAGCACCTTCTCCGCTCGGAACCCGTGCACCCCTTGACCTTCCCCCACAGGGGAAGGTGCAGAGTGGGTGCCACGCTACACACCCCGGAGGAACCATGCCTGAGTTGCCCATTTTTGACTACGACCTCGCCATCATCGGCTCCGGTGGGGGCGCCTTCTCCGCGGCGATCAAAGCAACCACGGCCGGCAAACGGGTGGTCATGATCGAGCGCGGGACCGTCGGTGGGACCTGCGTGAACACAGGTTGCGTTCCCTCCAAAGCATTGCTGGCCGCCGCCGAAGCACGCCATGTGGCCCTCGATTCCGGACGGTTCCCCGGCATCACCGCTCACGCCGACCCCGTGGATATGACCGCGCTGATCGGCGGGAAGAGGGCACTCGTTGAGACGATGCGGGCCGAGAAATACGTCGACCTGATCGGTGAATACGGGTGGGAGCTGCGCCAAGGAACCGCGTCGTTTAACGGCACCGCCGACGCGCCCGTTCTTGAGGTCACCGGGTTCGATGGCACGAGCAGTGCCGTCACTGCCGCCCACTACCTGATCGCGACCGGTTCCGCCCCGGTGGTGCCCGCGATCGACGGATTGGACGAGGTGGGTTATTTGACGTCGACGACGGCAATGGAGCTGGACGAGGTGCCCGAGTCTTTGCTGATCGTCGGTGGCGGTTACGTGGCCGTGGAGCAGGCGCAACTGTTCGCCCGACTCGGCTCGAACGTGACGATGATGGTCCGGTCCCGGTTGCTGTCCTCCGAAGAACCGGAAGCTGCCCGCACCCTGATGAGCGTGTTCGCTGACGAAGGCATCCGTGTCCTCCGCCACGCCAACATCGCCTCCGTCCGCACCGACCCCGCCACAGGGGAGATCATCGCCATCGCCACGACCTCGGGCGGCCGGGACGAATTCCGGGCCAGCAAAATCCTTCTCGCCACCGGCCGCCGCCCGGTCACCGACGGGTTGAACCTGGCCGCGGTCGGCGTGAACACCGGCAGCAACGGGGCTGTGGCCGTCGACAACGAGCTCGCGACCGCGAATCCGCGGATTTGGGCCGCCGGGGACGTCACCGGGCACCCGCAATTCGTGTACGTCGCCGCGGCCCACGGGTCATTGGTTGTGGACAACGCTTTCAACGGCGCCCACAGGGAGGTCGATTACCGGAGCCTCCCCCGCGTCGTGTTCACCAGCCCCGCTGTGGCCGCCGTGGGAATGACCGACAAAGAAGCGAACCAGGCGGGAATCCGGTGCGAATGCCGGGTGCTGCCCTTGGACTACGTGCCCCGAGCGTTGGTGAACCGGGACACCCGCGGGTTCATCAAAATCGTCGCCGATGCGAGCACCGGAAAAATTGTGGGCATCACCGCCGTCGCCAAAGAAGCCGGTGACCTCGCCGCCGCGGGCGTCTACATCCTCGAAGCCGGCATGACAGTCGCCCAGGTCGCCTCCATGTGGTCCCCCTACTTGACGATGGCCGAAGGGCTCAAAATCGCCGCCCAGTCCTACACCACGGACATTTCCAAACTCTCCTGCTGCGCCGCCTAACACCACCCAAGCCGCCCCCGACCTACACGAAAGGAATCCCATGACCACCCCAACCACCACCGAAGTGACGGAACGGCTCACCTCCGGTGACACCGGCCTCGCCGGCTGGCTGTGGCTGCCGCTGATCCGACGCCTGGCAGACGGTGACCCCGTCGACATCAGCGACCTCACCACCGATACCGGCCGAAGCGCCGACGACATCCGCGCCGCTCTGGCAGCAGTCCCCGACACCGAATACGACGGCTCCGGCCGGATCATCGGGCAAGGCCTGACCCTGCGAGCCACCCCACACCGCTTCGAGGTCGACGGGGAACAGCTCTACACCTGGTGTGCACTGGACACCCTCATTTTCCCAAGCCTGTTAGGACGTGCCGCGCGGATTCAGTCTGCCTACCAGACGATCGGCACACCGGTGAAAATCAGTGTCAACCCGACCGGTGTCACCAGCGTGGAACCTTCCACCGCCGTGGTGTCCCTGGTGAACCCCGAGGACATGAGCGCTGTGCGGTCCTCTTTCTGCAACCAGGTGCACTTCTTCGCCTCCCCGGAAGAAGCAACACCGTGGCTGGAAGCCCACCCCGGGGGAAGTGTCATCCCTGTGGACGAGGCCTACCGCCTCGGCACCCAGATCGCACAGAACATGCTCACCGAAGCCGCTACAGGTGGCACTCCCTCGGCAGCGGGACCCTCCTGCTGCTGACATTGCTCCACAAGGATTGAGGAGAAGTTCATGACCGAACATGTTGACGTCGCGGTCATCGGGATGGGTCCTGGCGGCGAAGTCGCTGCCAGCCGGCTGATCAAAGCTGGCAAGAAGGTCGCCACCATCGAACAGGAACTTATCGGAGGAGAATGCGCCTACTGGGCATGCATCCCCTCAAAGACGCTCCTGCGACCCCCGGAAGCCCAGACGGAAACCGACCGCGCCGCCGGGATCTCCGGAGCCACCCTCAACTGGGCTGAAACCAGCGATTACCGGGACTACATGATCCGGAACCTCAACGACGAAGGCCAGGTCGACGGCTATACCAAACAGGGCGCCCTAGTCCTGAAAGCCCCCGCCCGCATCACCGGGCCCGGGCGCCTCCAGGTCGGAACCCGCGAGGTGACGGCGGAGCACATCATCATCGCCACAGGCACCGACCCCTCCCTCCCCAAGCTCGACGGGATCGAGAACATCACCGCGTGGACGAACCGGGACACCTACACCGCGACCACCCTCCCCACCAGTGCCGCGATCATCGGCGGGAGCGCCGTGGGGGTGGAAACGGCCACCTTCTTGACCCGCTTCGGCGTCCACGTCACCCTTCTGCACCGAGGAAGCCGGCTGCTTGAACGGGAAGAACCCCGCGCCAGCGCCCTCGCTGCGACCGCCCTGGAAGAAGCCGGCGTCAAGATCCGACTGAACGTCACGGCACAACACGGCCACCGCAACGGCGACCAAAGCGTCCTGACCCTGAACGACGGCACCGAGATCAGTGCCGACGTCATCATTTTCGCGACCGGCCGCACCCCCCGCACAGCCAACCTCGGGACAGAAACAGTCGGAGTGACCCTGGACAACCGCGGACATGTTCACGTCGACGAACACTGCCGGGCCGCAGAAAACGTATGGGCCATCGGCGACGTCACCGGCATCATGCCCTTCACCCACGTCGCGAAATACCAAGGACGCATCGCCGCAGACAGCATCCTCGGAAACCCCCGCCCCGCCACCTACGACGGGATCCCTCGCGTGGTGTTCGGCGACCCCGAAATTGCCGCTGCCGGCCTGACACAAGCCCAAGCCGACAAACAAGGGATCCCCACCACCAGCACGGAACTAAACCTCGCAAACGCGATCGCCCGGCCTTGGACCTACGAAAGAGACCCCCGCGGACACCTCGGGCTCCTTGCCGACACCGACAAGAAGACCCTCATCGGCGCCTGGGCAGTAGGCCCCCTCGCCGCCGAGTGGATCCACCACGCCGCCCTCGCGATCCGAACCGAACTCTCCCTCGATGTCCTCCGCGATCAGGTTGCTCAATTCCCTACCTACACCGAGGCCTACCAAGCAGCCCTCGAGCACCTCGCCGTGTAAGCCCCTGCGACATTTAACGCTGCAAAAACCCCGCCACGAAGCGATCAACTTCACACCGTTCGCGCGCGAGGTTGGGAACGCCGAGCGTCCGGTTGACGACCGGCTACCGGTTCACTCGTGCCTTGCCGGTGAAGGCAGCTGAAGCCTCGCTACATCCGACGCTTCCGTGCGGCGAGTCGGAGTGCCTGGACGGAACGTCGGTGCTGTTCCGCGCGATGGCGGCCGTTGGCGGGAGAGGGGTGTGGTGCCGCGATGACGGGGACGAGTCGGGCGTGCTCGTCCAGGGTGAGGTGTCGCATGACTCCCTCGAGAGCGATACTCCCGTACGTGACGATCGCCTCGACGGAGGGAAGCGCCCTGAGGAGAACGCCGAGGGCATGTCGTCCCTCGTCGATGTCTGCAGGTCGTCCACGGCCGGGGAGTTCCCACGGGATGAGGTTCCAGCGGAGGTACTCATTGCGTGCAAGTCCGGACTCGATGCGGGCTGCGCGGAACGCGGCCGCGGTCGGCCCCGGGTTGTCCTCGCTGCAAATCGCCGAGTGCGCTGCGGCGATGGTCTGCGGGCCGGGCGACTGCATGAGGACCAGCACGCGGCTGGTTGTGCCGCCGGATCGTGGGTCGAAGTTCGGGACGAACCGCCGTGAACCGTCGGGCGCGGTGCGCCACGTCTCCGCGAGAGCGTTCAGCGATCGAACGTCCGCGAGCTCGTCGGCGAGTTCGTCGGGGGTGCTCATGCCGGCTGTGGTGGTGCGAGGAGGGTGCCGCGGATGACTGAGCCGTGGAAGGTGCGGACGGCGACGGTGATCCACGCGGCGACGAGTCCGACGTAGTAGACGGCTGCGAGGACGGCGACGACGGTGAGGCCGGAGTGCAGGGCCAGGCCGTTGAGGCCGGTGACGCAGGTGCCGACGGGGAACGTGAAGGACCACCAGGTCAGGCTGAACGGCAGGTGTTCGCGGGCGGTGCGGATGGTGATGGCGAGGGCGATGGCGGTCCACAGCAGCGCGAAGCCGAGCATCGCGAACCCGTACACCAACGCGACAACCAGGAGCGCGTGGGTGGTCGACGCATCGACCACGGTGGGGGCGTTCGAGGCGAGGAGGTTCACCGCGGTGATCGACTGCCCGACGGGCCCGAGGACGATCCACAGCGTCGGCACCATGCCCGCGGCACCGACCTTGTGCCGCGCGAGTCGGTTCCAGATCAACGTGATCACGACCAGCGACGTGATGAGGCTGAGGCCGAAGAAGCCGTAGCAGGACCACAGCAGTGTCTCCCGCGCCTGCCCCGCGGGGGCATATGGCAGGAGGAGTGCGCCGGTGGAGGCGGACACCATCGGCGGGACGATCGGCATGAGCCAACCCCCGAACGCGGAGTCGGGCTTGTTCTCGTGGCGGGTGAACGCCAGGTACGGCACCAGGACCGCGGTGAGCAGGCCGCCGATGGTGCCGATGCTCCAGAGGACCCAGTCGATGGTGACGGCGGCGGGGAGGCCGATCCAGTCCTTGCCGAGGAGGATGGTGCCGGCGCCGACGGTGAGGAACGCCATCGGCGGTGCGCCGTAGAAGTGCGAGATCACCGGGTGGAGGTGGTGCTTCGCTGCGGTACTCCGGTACCGGACCCAGTGAAGGACCGTCGCGACCGTGAGGGCGACGAGCAGCACCGCTGCGATCGCCCACACGATCGTCGCCGCCGTGCGGAGGCCCGGGAACTGCAGCGGCAGTGATGCAGCGGCGACGGCGACGATCCCGGTGCCCATGATCGACGCGAACCAGTTCGGGGTCAGGTTCGACACGATAAGGCCCGGCCGCTCCAGCTCCCGGAACAGCCGCCGGTCTCGCGCACCGTGCTCGGAAGCTGCGGGTGCGTGGGCGAAGTGAGCGGACATGTACTAAGCGTGCGCGTGTGCCCCGTGGTTCGGGAACGGCGAACTCGTTGGCAGGGCACAATGGTCGTTTGTGGCACTGCGGCGGTTGACGGACCGGACTCTGGACCTCGACACTCTCGAGCTCCTCGTCCGCGTCGCGGATACCGGTTCGTTGACCCGCGCGGCGGACGTGTTGGGGGTGACGCAGCAGGCGGTGTCGGCGCGCCTGCGTGCCGCGGAGCAGGCGATCGGTCAGCCGCTGGCGCGCCGGACGGCATCAGGGACCGCGATGACCGACGCAGGCCGAGTGGTGCTCGGTCTGGCTGTTCCGGTGTTGGAAGCCTCCCGTCGGCTCGAAGCAGGAGTCGCCGCGCTTCGAGAACCCGCGGGGTCCCTCGCCGTTGCAGCGTCGCAGACGATCGCCGAACTCCTGCTGCCCGCATGGTTGCTCGCCCACCGGGCTGCTGCGCCGGATGCGTCGGTGCGCTTGATCGCGGGGAACTCTGCTGCTGTGATGGACCTCGTCCGTTCCGGCGCTGCCGACGTCGGGTTCACGGAGACTCCTGCTGCGCCGGCTGATCTGTCATCGCTGGTGGTCGATGAGGACGAACTCGTGGTCGTCGTCGCTCCGCACCATCCGTGGGCAAGCGCTTCTGGCATTACCGCGGATGACCTCGCGGAGACGCCGCTGCTGCTGCGCGAGGAAGGGTCCGGAACCCGCGCCACGGTCGAGACGTGGCTCAACGATGCTGGGCTCCGCCCGGTCGCGCCAGCGGCGGTGCTCGAGACGACGGGCATCATCCGCGCCAACGCTCGAGCGGGCATTGCGCCCGCGGTGATGAGCCTCCGCACCGTCAGCAATGACCTCGAAGACGGTGCCCTCGTCCGGGTGCCGCTGCTCGGCCCGCCACTGATCCGGCCGCTGCGTGCGATCTGGTCGGGCCACCCGGGGCCCGCTGTGACGGCGTTCCTGGACACCGTCCGCAGCTCGAGTACCGGTGGTCAGATCAGTCCGTAGGGCAGCTCCGGGTGCTGCTCGGCGATCTCGGTGAGCCGGTTGTACTTCGCGACGCGTTCCCCGCGGGCGGGTGCGCCGGACTTGATCTGCCCGGTACCCGTCCCGACGACGAGGTCCGCGATGAACGTGTCCGTGGTCTCGCCGGAACGGTAGGAGACCATGCTGGCCATCCCGATGCTGCTGGCGGTGGCGATCGCGCCGAGGGTCTGGGAGACGGTGCCGATCTGGTTCGGCTTGATCAGTGCCGCGTTCGTCAGCTGCTGCTCGCCGCCCTCCCGAATGCGCTGTGGGTCGGTGACGTAGAGGTCGTCGCCGACGATCTGGATCCGGTCGCCGAGTGCCGCTTGCATGCGGCGGAACCCGTCATGGTCGTTTTCCGCGAACCCGTCTTCGATGCTCCGGATCGGATACGTGTCGACCAGGTGCCGGTAGTAGTCGACCAGACCGTCCCGGTCGAGGGTGTGGTCGAGCACCCGGTAGGAGCCGTCGCCCTGGGAGAACTCGTTCGCAGCCGGATCGAGGGCGGTCGCCACCTGATCGACGCCCGGCTCGTAGCCGGCGGCGCGGATCGCAGCGACCAGCAGGTCGAGCGCTTCCTCGGGGGCGGCAATCGAAGGGGCGAAGCCGCCCTCGTCGCCGAGGCCTAGGCTGCCGAACCGGTCCCGCACTAGGCCCGCGAGGGCGTGGTAGACGTCTGCACCGATTCGGACAGCGTCGGCCATCGACGTCGCCGCGACGGGGGCGATCATGAACTCCTGGAAGTCCAGCTTGTTCGCTGCGTGCGCGCCGCCGTTGAGGACGTTGAAGTGCGGGACCGGCATCCGCGGCGTCGAGCCGGTGATCTCGGCGATCCACTGCCACAGCGGGAGGTCCGCGGCGTAGGCGAGAGCCCGGGACGCGGCGATCGAGGTGGCGACGACGCTGTTCGCGCCGAGCCGGCGGTACCCGTTGGTGCCGTCGAGTTCGGCGAGGGCGGCGTCGATCTGCCCGATCGCCGACCACGACCGGCCGGTGAGGAGCCCTGAGATGTCGGTGTTGATCAGGTGGAGCGCCTGGGTGACGTCGCGGCCGCCGAACGCGGAACCGCCGTCACGGAGCTCGACGGCTTCGTGAGCGCCGGTGGATGCGCCCGCGGGGGCGTCGCCGGTGACGGTGCGGCCGTCGTCGAGCTCGAGGGACACGCGGACGGTCGGGTAGCCGCGGGAGTCGAGAATGCGAGCACCGTGGACTGCGTCGATGGTGACCGGGTGGTCGTGGTGGGTGACGTACTCACCCTGATGGGTTCCGTGGTGGTGGATGCCGCTGATGTAGTCGTTCACGGTGACGCTCCTTCTGGTCGGGTCATGCGTCGAGCTGATCTGTGATTGAGGGGAAGCCGCGGGGAGGCGGAGGGGACGTCCTGCTGGCGATCACTCAGCGCCAGTGCCTCCCCGCGGCAGTCTGTAGACCCGTGGGTCACGGGTGTCGGGTGTAGGCGTTCTGCGCGGTGCGAATGGCTGCTTCGGCAGCGGCCCGGTCGGCCCACCCGTTGGTGGTGACGTGCTTGCCGTGCTCAATCTCCTTGTAGTGGGCGAAGAAGTGCTCGATCTCCGCCAGCGTGTGCTCCGGCACATCGCCGATGTCCTGCACGTGGTTGAACCGGTCGTCGTTGGCGGGGACGGTGAGGATCTTGTCGTCGCCGCCGTTCTCGTCGACCATGCGCAGCATCCCGACCGGCCGGACCGTGATGACGACGCCGGGGAACGTGGGACGGGGCAGGAGCACGAGGGCATCGAGGGGGTCACCGTCATCGCCGAGGGTGTCATCGATGGAGCCGTAGTCCTGGGGGAACACCATGCTGGTGAACACGGCCCGGTCGAGCCGGATCCGGCCGGTGGTGTGGTCCACTTCGTACTTGTTGCCGCTGCCGCGGGGAATCTCGATCGTGACGTCGAACAGCATCAGCGCCTCCGGTTCTGGAGCGGGTGTGTGGTCCGTGGGCGGGGTGGTCACAGGGTGCCGCCGAGGAGGACGCCGGCAGTCGCGGCGACGACGGAGACGACGAGCATCCCGAGACCGTTGATCGCGGCGGCGGTGATCCGTCCGCTGCGGGCGAGACGGACAGTCTCGAAGCTGGCGGTGCTGAACGTGGTGTAGCCGCCCATCACCCCGGTGCCGAGGACCGCGACCGGCACCGCGCCGAGGTGGGTGGCGGCGCCGACGATGATCCCGAGCAGCAGCGACCCGGTTACGTTGATCGTCAACGTGCCGACGGGGAGCCGGAACTCCCGGCCGGTGTTGATCACCCCGTCGAGGAGGAACCGGCCGGCAGCGCCGACCCCGCCGCCGAGGGCGACGGCGAGGATGAGGGCGGCGTTCATGCTTCCTCCGTTCGGGGGCGGAACCAGCCGGCGACGACGAGACCGCACGCGGTCGCGATCGCGCCGGACAGGACGGTGAGGAGCGCGTAGCCGGTGCCGGCGAGGCCGTGGCCGTCGAGGAACAGGGCGGCGGTGGACTCGGCGAGGGTGCTGTAGGTGGTGAACCCGCCGAGGACCCCGGTGCCGAGGAGCAGCCGCAGCACCCTCCGGCGGCCGGCATCGGGCCCACGATGCGCGAGCGCTTCCAACAGCACACCGAGGGCCAGCGCTCCGGTGATGTTGATCCAGAAGATCGACCAACTCACCCCGCCATCGGCAGGAAGCACGATGCTGATGACGTCACGGAGGGCAGTACCAGCGGCCCCGCCGACGGCGACGAGGCCGACGTACCGCCACCGCAGATGCACCGGCCGCATGGTCGTTGCTGGGTCGGAGACGTCGACGTCCGGGTCGGAAGGGAGCTGGTCGTCGGGCATCGGGGTGTCCGTTCGGGTGGTCATGTTCCGCCTTCTGCCGCGACCAGCGCCGCGGCGTGCTGTGCTGCTACCGGATCCAGGAACGCCCCACCCCGAGGGACGAGAGCACCCGTCGGGGCGAGGTGGTACTGCACGGGTTGCCCGGTCGGCAGGTTCAGCCGCTCGAGCTCCGGGTCGGTGAGGTCGTCGATGCATGCGCACAACGCACGGAGCGAGTTCCCGTGCGCGACGACGAGGACGGTCCGCCCTACCCGCAGCATCGGCAGGAGCTGGTCCTGCAGCACGGGGCGGACCCGCTGGATGACGTCCGAGAGGGCCTCGGTGCGTCGGAGGGCACCGTCGGGCAGGCCGCGAGGCGCGGAGCTCGACCGCAGTTCCTCCCACAGGTGCAGCGACATCGGTGGCGGTGTGCCGGTACGGGACCTGCGGAGCCGCATGTACTCCTCATCACCGAGCGTGTGGCGGGCGTCGGTCTTCGTCATCCCGGTCAGGGCGCCGTAGTTGCGTTCGTTGAGCTGCCACATCGCTTCCGTCGGCAGCTGTGTCCCGAGGGCGTCGCAGACCAGTTCGGCGGTGCGGACGGCGCGGCGCAGCGTGGAGGTGACCACGACGTCCGGCGTGATGCGGTTCGACCGCAGGAGCCGTCCGGCTGCAGATGCTTGCCGTTCCCCGCGGGGCGTGAGCGGGACGTCGAGGAGCCCGGTGAAGATGCCCGCCTCGTTCGCGGTGCTCTCCCCGTGCCGCACAAGCGTCAGCACGCCGGTCACTGGGCATCCGACGGCTGGAGCACGGTGGCACCGACCGGGTCATGCGGGACGACCAGCACCGGCCGGTGCTGCTGATGGGTCAGGTGCGCGGCGACGGACCCGGTGAGCAGTTCCGCCATCCGGCGTCGGCCGGTCTGCGATCCGACGACGATCATCACCGCGTCACGTTCCTCAGCCACCGCAGCGAGTGCGTGACTCGGGTCCCCGACGCGGGAGACGATCTCCACGTCGACCGATCGCGCCGCAGCAAGATCCCTGATGACCCGCATGTCTTCGTCGGGGAGCTGCTGCGGGTCGCTGTCCGCCGTGTCCGGATCGATCGGTTCGATGATCTCCGACCCGTCCGCACGCACCCCCGCTGACAGCAGCGCCGGATCGACGACCACACACACCAGGCGGGTGCTGAAGCGTTCAGCGACGACAGCCGCGACGCCGGCGACGTCGTGCGCCTGCCCTGGCTGCACACCGACGACGACAACACCGGCAGTGTTCGATTCGACCATGGCATCTCCCTACCTCAGGCGCGCAGAAGCGCGACCAGCTGAGATAGGGACTGTTGTCGACGAGTGTCGAGGTTGGGTCCGGCAAGCCCCACTGCCGAGTCCGAAGACTTCACCATTATGCACCTACCACCCGGTGCCCGCACCGACAATCTTCCGCACCTCGATACCTGTGCCGGCGCTGCCCTCCGCGATCCTCGGAGGGCGGGTACCCCTTGGGGGTATCATCGCGGTCACCTGTCGCCTCGCGCGGCTGACGTTCTCCGCTCCATGACCTACTGAAACCAGATGATCATCATCACGTCTTCGCGTCGCCGGCTGCTGTTGCAGGTCACGGCGACGGTGGTGTTGCTGCTACTGGTTGGGTTCACGGTCCTGATGCACACGATGGCCGGGCACACGGCCGACCACGAGCATCCGATGACCGCTCCCACCGCCGCGATGGAGCACCACCCGGCCGCTGCCACCGGTCACACCGCGGCCACCGGTCATGCTCAAGACATGGTTCCCGCTGTTGCGGTGATGAACGTCCTCAGCGATGCCGGTTGCGATGGTGGCTTGTGTGCGCTGATGTGCTCCCTGATGGGGATGGCGTGCGCGCTGACGATCGTCCTGTTCGGGTGGGTGCTGCTGCGCGTCCGCAGCGGCGGAGTGCTGCACCTCCTCGCGCGGCTACTCGCTCTCGCAGCCCACGTGGCTCGCCGTATTCCGGTGCCGCGGCCGCCGTCACGTTCGGCGTTGCAGATCATTCGAGTCTGATTCCACCCCGGCGGGTCCTCCCACCCTCCGGGAGTACCCGCATGCCCAGAACCCGGGCAGGCATCCGCCAGCCCGCACCGATCTGACGCATCCACGGAAACGGAATCCACCATGCAGACCACCACTACCCGCGCTCTCGCGGCCGCAGCCGCCCTCACCATCGGCCTTACCATCGGCGGCTGCTCCACCAGCAACACCAGCAGCTCCGACGGGTCGTCGTCGCAGTCCTCGTCGTCATCGGCATCGCACAACGATCAGGACGTCATGTTCACGCAGCAGATGCTGCCGCACCACCAGCAGGCCATCGCGATGAGCGACATGCTCATCGCGAAGGGATCCGGCGTGCAGGCCGACGTCGTGACGCTGGCGAAGCAGATCAAGGCCGAGCAGGACCCGGAGAACACGAGGATGACCGGTTGGCTGACGGCGTGGAACGAGCCGACCGAAATGCCGAGCATGTCCGGGATGGATCGATCCTCGATGTCGGGGATGATGTCCGACTCCGCCATACAGGACCTCCAGAAGGCATCCCCACAGGACGCTGGGAAGCTCTACCTCGAGCAAATGATCGAGCACCACACCAGCGCCGTTGACATGGCGAAGACCGAGGTTGACAAGGGCAAGAACGCTGACGCGGTCGGCCTGGCGAAGTCGATCGTGAAGAGCCAGACCGAGCAGATCGCTCAGATGAAGGACATGCTCGCGTCGATGTGACCCCGGCGCGCAACCGGTCCGGTCCGACCCGGTCCGGTCTCCCTCATCCGCAAGACCCCTCGGGACACTCTGCCCGCACCGCAACGAAGTAGGGACACATGTTCGTCATCAACGCGCTCGGCGACGCCCTCGCAGCCGCCGGCTCCATGGGGTGGGAGATCCTCTGGCCCCTCATCCTCGGCTTCACCCTGTCCGGCATCATCCAAGCCGTCGTCCGCACGGACCGGATCACGCAGCTCATGCACGACGACTCGCCTCGCGCGATCAGCGTCGCGACCGGACTTGGTGCCCTGTCATCGTCCTGCTCCTACGCGGCCGTCGCACTCGCACGGGCCCTGTTCCGGAAGGGCGCCAGCCTGTCGTCCGCGATGGCGTTCGAGGTCGCGTCAACGAACCTCGTCGTCGAGCTCGGCCTGATCCTGGCGTTCGTGATGGGCTGGCAGTTCACCCTCGCAGAGTTCATCGGCGGCCCGATCATGATCATCCTCATCGCCCTCGGCTTCCGGCTCTGGATGCGCGGCAAGATCCTCGACGCCGCCCGCGAGCAAGCCGAGAAGGGCCTCTCCGGGTCGATGGAAGGGCACGCGGCGATGGACATGTCCGTGCAGGGGGATCATGGGTTCTGGCGCCGTCTGTTGTCCAAGCCCGGCCTGACGAGCGTGTCCCAGTACTTCGTCATGGACTGGGCATCCGTCATCCGCGACATCATCATCGGCTTGCTCATCGCCGGCGCGTTCGACGCCTGGGTGCCGAAAGCGTGGCTGCAAGCGGTGTTCCTCGAGGGACACCCGACGCTGGCGTTCATCATCGACCCGCTCATCGGACCGATCCTGGCAATGGTGAGCTTCGTCTGCTCCGTCGGCAACGTCCCCCTCGCCGCAGTGCTGTGGAACGGTGGGATCAGCTTCGGCGGCGTGATCAGTTTCATCTTCGCGGACCTGATCATCATCCCGATCATCGTCATCTACCGGAAGTACTACGGCTGGAAAGCAGCGCTCCGGACTACCGGGATCTTCTACGGTGCGATGGTCCTCGCCGGCTACGCCGTTGAACTGCTGTTCACCCCAGTGGGCCTGGTGCCGACGAACCGGCACCTGAGCATCGTGGCGACCTCGATCGGCTGGAACTACACCACCTGGCTCAACATCGTGTTCCTTCTGATCGCCGCGTTCCTGCTGATTGTGTTCATCCGCAGCGGCTCCGGGTCGATGCTCCGCATGATGAGCGACGCACCCAAGGAGAACAGCCACGGCCATTCGCACAACTGACCGCTCCATACGACCGAGCCGCCCAACTTCTGCCGTCCGGTAACCGATCGGCGGTTTCAAGGGGTCGTCGCAACGGGTGGTTGTTTCGGGTCCGAGAGTAGCTGCTCGAACGCTTCTGCCGGGGTGCGATAGCCGAGGGTCTTGCGGGGTCGTCCGTTGAGTTCGGCAGCGACTTCGCGGAGCCGTTCCGGGCTGTGAATGGCGAGGTCGGTGGACTTGGGGAAGTACTGCCGGAGCAGGCCGTTGGTGTTCTCGTTCGAGCCGCGCTGCCAGGGCTTGTGCGGGTCGCAGAAGTAGATCGCGAGGTCCGTGGCGAGGGTGATGTCTTTGTGCCGGGCAAGCTCGGTGCCCTGATCCCACGTCAACGACCGACGCAGATGCCCAGGCAGCGTCTGGATCGTGGGGATCATCGCGTCGCGGACCGCATCGGCGCTGTGTCCGTTGGGGAGGTGCAGCAGCATCACGTATCGGGTGGTGCGTTCGACCAAGGTGCCGATCGCGCTCCTGGCGTTGATCCCGACGATCAGGTCCCCTTCCCAGTGGCCGGGGACGGCCCGGTCGTCGGCCTCGGCGGGGCGTTCGCTGATCAGGATCATGTCGCGGATCTTCGACCACGACGCCCGCCGCGGCTCGCCCCGGTGCCGACGGATCGCGCGGCCGGTGCGGAGGTGTTTGTGCAGGTCAGCGCGCAGGTGCCCGCGGCCCTGGACGAACAGGGACTGGTAGATCGTCTCGTGCGACACGTGCATCTCCGACCGGTTCGGGAACGTCCTGGCCAGGTCATCACGGATCTGCTCCGGGGACCAGTTCCGCACCAACCGCAACTCGACCTGCAGCGCAAGCTCGACCCGGTCAAGCTTCCGGGGCTTCGGGCGCCGCGCTCGAACACGGCACTGCTTCTCCGCCGAGTACGGCCTGTAGTACCCGCCAGCTGCAGCGTTCCTGCTGAGCTCGCGACTGATCGTCGATGGTGCCCGGCCGAGGGCTTTCGCGATCGCGCGCACGCCGGCGCCGCTGAGGCGCAGGTCCGCGATCTGCAGCCGCTCTTCCTGACTCAGGTACCTGTCGGAGCGGGGCTTGTGGGCGAACGGATTCCGTCCGCCGGCTGCTTTGACCCAGCGGTATCCCTGACGTCGGTCCACGCCGACAGCATCACAGGCCGCCGTCCGCCCGAGACCTTGTCTCAATAGCTCCCAGAACCGCGCTTCCCGCGCACGGTGTTCCAGCCTCGATCCCATCCGCAACGCTCCGATTCACGGTGGTGTTGCAACGACCGGCTGAACCCAAGATCGGCTATCGGGACGGCCCTTAGCCGCGGGGTGTCGGCGCGCTGGCCGCCCGACAAGGACGGGAACGAAGTTCCCGATCATCGCGACACTGAGCTCTGGCGCACCCCGATCGACGGCTGCGTTGACGTCGCTGGCTGATCGGTTCGGGTAGTCGCGGCGCATCCGTGCTCACAGGTCGTCGAGCTGACGCGACTCGTCGGAGGATGGATCAACCACGCCGACAAGCGTACGCAGGCCCGGTCGTCGCACCGTCAAGGCGTGGCGTAGCTGAGGGTTGTCAGCTCCGATGACGACGATCGGGCTCCTCCCTATCTAGGACCGCATGCTGCTCGCCCGTCACGACCGAAGCTATGACACAGGAGTCCGCCGAAGTCCGGGCGAAGTCGTTGAAGGCGATCGCGGACCCCGCGCGTTTGCGCCTGATCTCCATGGTCGCCGCGTACGAGGACGCGGAAGCGTGCGTCTGCGACTTGCAGGAACCGTTCGGGCTGTCCCAAACGACCGTTTCGCACCACTTCAAGGTGCTCGTCGAAGCCGGCATTTTGCACCGCGAAAAGCGCGGCACCTGGGCTTACTTCTCCCTCGTTCCTGGCGCCCTCGCATCGGTAGCACCACTCCTCTCTTCGCCTACACGCTGAGGAAAAAGCACGTAAGCGATGGCATTCGTCGAGCGGCTGCGCTACGACGGTCGCGGCTCGGTGAGATCTGCGCGGCTCGTCGAGCCGAAGGGGCCCTACGGAACGTCTAAACTGTTGAGGTCGCGTCACTAGCGGCGTGGGGAGAGCAGCCGAGTGCAGGACTTCCGAGTCGTCGCGGGCGCGCTCGACAGTAGCTCCTTGCATCGTGCGCTTCAGCCCGCGGTACGCGACGAGGTCGCGACGATCGACCTTGGCCATGCTTCCTTTGTGACGCCGGCCGGGCTCGTAGCGGTTGCGAGCTTCGCTCAGCGAGCTGCTCGAAAGGGTCGTCAGGTGGAGGTGCTCCGCCCTACGAACTTGGATGTCGCAAACTACGTATCTCGCGCCAGGCTCGGCACGGTGTTGAACGAAGTCGGCGCGAACCACGACCTCCCCTCGGTCCGCGAGCACGACGTCGGGGACAACCTGATCCCTGTGGAGTCCTTCGACACCGCGGACGGCGTGGAGACCCTCGCTCGTCACGTGTGGACCCAGGTCGACCCGATCGACCCCGATGCCGCCGCCGTCATCTACACGGCGCTTGCGGCGATGGGCGAAAACGTGGGGTACCACTCGGGTCAGAGCCGCGGATACATGGCCGCCCAGAAGACGCACCGGGGTCGGGTACTTCGGTTCGCCGTCGCTGACGCCGGCCGAGGTTTCCGCAAGTCGCTGTCTCACCGGTCCCCCAAGTCCGATGCAGCCGCCCTTGCTATGGCCTTGCAAGCCGGGGTCAGCGGAACGGGTGACGCGGCACGGGGCTACGGACTGCACGAGATGGTCCAACGGTTCCGAGGAATCAACGCGACGCTTCACCTACGGTCTGGCTCCGGCAGCCACACCGTCTTCGCGAGCGGACGCACCAGAAGCGACACGTACTCGATCAAACTGCGCGGCTCAGTACTCGAAGGCGCGATCCCGCTCACACGCAAGAAATGATCACTACGCAGGGAAGTTGGTGTGGTTCACTGTGGTTACAGATGTCTGCGGGATCGACAAGGGAGGTAGGAGCATGACTCAAAAACTCGCTCTTCCTCGGCTCGTTGGCACACGGGAGGCAGCAGACAAGCTGGTCGAGCAGCTCCCAACGGACCTGCGAGACGACTCGGTCGTCCTTCTAGGTCGGGCACTGTCTACATCGACTGTGTCGTTCGCTGACGAGCTGGTTCGCGTACTGAAGGAACGCGGTACCGCTGAGATAGTCCTCCTTGCCGCGCCCGAAGAATTTCAGCGGCAAGTGCGCGACTCCGCATCCCGACGTGGCAGCATCCGTGTCCGCGTAGGCGACCGAAACGACCTCGCTGCCGTCTAGGCGCTCCTCCGGTATCTCCACCGCACCCAAAAGGCACGGTAGCCCTCAAGCAAGCGGAGCAGCCGCCCGGGAAGCTAGGCCTTCTTGCGCTCCGTGGCTACATCGGTCAGCAACGTCCGGAACGCTGAAAGCTCTTCCTCGGTTCCCGTCAGGGGGTCCTGCGCGGCGACCAACTCAGCCGTCTGGAGATACAGCTCTGTGTCGTCCAGCAGTGCGCCCGCCTTCACCATGGTGCACTGAACGAGGACGTCACTACCAAGGACAGCGAGCCTTTCGTCGCGGTCGTGGTCTGGAGTGGTCCCCGGAACTTCATTCGCGTATGTGAGAACAGCGGCCCGGTACTTCCGAAGCGCTTTCGCGGCAGCGGAAGTGTCTGCAAACTTTCGCTCGCTCAGACGGGCACGCTGTTCATGACTGCCCACAACGAGTTGCGTGATCCAAGAGGATCCGATCACGCCCACAACCAACGGCGTACCTACGATGATCGCGAGCTGCCCCCATGCGGGAACGCCGGCTTCGGTCAGCGCAGTGATCAGCTCGCTCATCTCAGTCCCGCCCTCTTCCCATAGCGAGCGTAGTGGGGATGACGGCTCCTCGTCAGATGGTGCTTACGATCAAATTAATGCGCCCACTCCGCTGCGAGCCAGGGTTACCTGCTCAGGTCGGCCGATTGAAGCGCGTGTCAGTCGGGTCACACCGGTATCCAGCCTGTCGGATCCTGGTGAGCACCGAGGCTGGGGTCAGCGACCCCAGTCTGGGTGACCTCGCCAGCGGGTCTGACCCGGTCGGAAGCGGATCTGCACGCCGTCGCGGATGGCCTCCGCGTACTTGGTCAGTTCCGGCTCGGTGAGCGAGCCACCGTCCCGTTGAAACGCACGACGAAGCTCCGGCTTGATGACCTCGACCGGCTTCCCGCCGAACTCGGCCTCGAGCCACTTCATGTCAGCATTACGCTCCGCCGAGATGTCCTTCACCGCGGCGTCGATCTCCTTACCAACGGCACGGCGAATCGCCTTCTCGTCGAACCTGAACTTCATACTGCTCATCACAGCTCCTCTCCTCACGCTACCGCGGGACAAGCACGGGAAGCGGAACGGTGGCGTGCGTAGATGCACGCCACCCCGGAAGGATCAGCCCTTCCCGAGCGTCGAGCCCGCGTTCGACTTCGCCGTCTTCGACGACCCGTCGGATGCAAGCGTCCGGCCTGCCTTCGACAGGGCCTGCTTCGACGGCTTCGCCGTCCTGCTGGTCTTCCCGGTCTTGCTCATCTCCCTACCTCCTACTTGGGGATGCGCAGAAGCACGCCGTCCGTCGAATAGCGGACTGGCGTAGAGGTCATCGAACCTCTAAGCTCGAGGAGTCTTCCCGGACACCTCAGCCCCGATCTGCGATTTGAGAGCCATTCTCGAACTAGTCGATCGGGGCTCTATTTGTACTCAGGAATCTACCGATGACGGTCGACATCCCGAGGGTCGCTGGCCGTCATCAGTCGCGCTGTAGCGCCGGCGCCGTCCTAACCACGCCGGCGCCACTGGCTTCGCACGGCCCGTTTCGAACCTCGTGCCTCAACTCGAAACGGTACGAGAAGGACCGTTGAACCGCTGACCGCCAGGTTTGCGACTGTCGGGCCAAAGATCGTTCAATCGGCAGAGTAGATGCATAAAGTCGCGCCCCTGTGTCACAGAGGTAGACCGACGGACTGCCAAATAACGTGTCCACATCCGTATTTCAGGACACGTTGCGTGGCAGTTGGACAAGTTAGCTGACGGACGACAGCTCGCGGCTCGCGGCTCGCGGCTCGCGAGAAGATCCCACAAATGGTCACCGTGATGGTGCTGCGGGTTCGTGCGACGACGGACTGGTCGCGGTTCGTCACAAAGAATAGACGAGGTCAGCCATCAGTAGCTCATCACGAAGACCGTCTAACTCGCCCCGGCTCTGACCGGCACGTTGCAGCACTTCGTCGAGGATCGACGCAACATGCCGAACCGTGAGAGCCTCTACGTGTCTCGTCCCCAACCGACGGAACAAGGGGGACTGTTTTAACCCGGCCAGCGACGAGATGGCGGCAACTGAGCAGACATGACCGAACTGCCCTGCATTCGCCGCCGGCTCTTTCTGGGGCGCGATGTGGGCGCACCACCTGACGAAAGCACATGCGGGGCACAATTCGGCCTGCCGGATGACCGGTATCCAGATAGTGTCAGCGGAGGAAGTCGAAACTCGAAGGCCGTCCCCGGGGTCTGACAACACATCGCCGACATGCAAAGCCCCTAGGCGCGCGTATGTCAATCCTCCGACTGCTCCGATAAGAAGCAACGCTCGGGCGCGGTCCCTATCCGCTCCATTGAGAGACACCTCGATGCCCTCCAGCACAACTTCGAGCGCGCGCACTGCCGGGAAGGACTGACCCTTCGCCTTGCGATCTCGGTAACGGATGAGGCTGGAGAGAACGGCGGGAACCGGCGGAGCGGACCTGACCCGCGGAAGGTCTGCTTCCACGTGGATTGCATCGATGACATCGATCCAACTCTTGATCCGGCCAGCCGAATGAGCGAGTGCGCCTGAGTCATCGATTTCTCGGGACCGATCGAGTAGATAACTCGCAACAACCGGGCCCGAAGCAGGCAACGAGCTGATCCCGCGCCGTGCACACCACGCTTCGAAATCCGCCCAGGGGTCCGGGGTACGTCGACGTCGAGGCTCGGGGTCGAGAGCGAAGCTCCTGGGTGCTCCAGTAAACGGCACAGACGCCGGCGCGGGTAGGTAGGGCGGGAACCTCATGACGTCGCTCCGATCGTCGGGTCATCGTCCGCCTCACAGATGGTCCGTCTCATTGGAAGGGACCATCTCCTAGGCGGAGAGACCATCTAGTTGGGACACCGACACACAGACAGCCCTACTGCGGCATGTCGACGAACCGCGAGAACATCCCGTGGAACGCCACCGTGATCGTGTCCGTCGGCCCGTTGCGGTGCTTCGCCACGATGAGGTCGGCCTCACCCTGCCGCGGGTTGTCCTTCTCGTACGCGGACTCACGGTGCAGCAGGATGACCATGTCGGCGTCCTGCTCGATCGACCCGGACTCACGCAGGTCGGAGATCATCGGCTTCTTGTCCGCACGCTGCTCGGGACCACGGTTCAGCTGCGACAGCGCGATAACCGGCACCCCGAGTTCCTTCGCCATGAGCTTGAGGGCACGCGAGAACTCCGACACCTCCTGCTGACGGGACTCGACGCGCTTGCCCGAGGTCATCAGCTGCAGGTAGTCGATGACGACGAGCTTGAGGTTGTGCTGCTGCTTGAGGCGTCGGCACTTCGCCCGGATCTCGACGAGCGTCATGTTGGGGGAGTCGTCGATGAAGAACGGGGCGTCGTTGATCCGGCCGCGGGTCTGGGCGATGGTCGTCCAGTCCCGGGAGTCGACGGTGCCCTTGCGCATGTTCTGCAGCGGGACGCTCGACTCGGCGGAGAGCAGGCGCATGGCGATCTCGGCGCGCCCCATCTCGAGCGAGAAGAACGCGGCGGTCTGGTTGTGCTTGAGCGCGGCCGCACGGCACAGGTCGAGCGCGAGCGTCGACTTGCCGAGTGCGGGTCGTGCGGCGACGATGATGAGCTGCCCGGGGTGGAAGCCGTTGGTCAGGCCGTCGAGGCCACTGAACCCCGTCGGCACGCCGGTCATCTGCCCGTCGCGGCCCTTGGCGGCCTCGATCTCGTCGATGGCGGCACCGATGGCGTCGGTGAGCGGGACGTAGTCCTCGGTCTGGACGCCGCCGGCGACGTTGTAGACCTCGGCCTGCGCACTGTTGACGAGGTCGGTGACCTCACCCTCGGAGGCGTAGCCCATCTGGACGATGCGGGTGCCGGCGTCGACGAGGCGGCGCAGCACGGCCTTCTCGGCGACGATCGCGGCGTAGTAGCCCGCGTTCGCCGCGGTCGGCACCATGCTCGTCACGCTGTGCAGGTACTCGGCACCGCCGGCGCGGGAGAGCAGGCCGGTCTTGGTGAGCTCGTCGGTGACGGCGATGACGTCGGTCGGCTCGCCGTGGGAGTACAGCGAGAGGATCGCGTCGAAGATGACCTCGTGCTTGGGGATGTAGAAGTCGACCCCGCGCGCGGTCTCGATGACGTCGGCCACGGCGTCCTTCGACAGCAGCATGCCGCCGATCGTCGACTGTTCGGCGAGGAGGTCGTGCGGCGGCGTCCGTTCCATGCCTCCGCGGTCGGCGACGTCGCGGGGGGACGGATCGAGATGCGCGATCGACACACGGACTCCTGTCGTTTGAATCGGCGCGAGCCCCTGCCCGCACCGAAGTTCTACCCCGGGCGACCGACATCGCCAGGTCGCGGGGCAACGGTATGGGGTGCAAGTTATCCCCACAAATGGCACCTGTGGATAACTCTGTGGAGAGCCTGCGGAACACGCCGGGGTGCCGTGTGGACAACTGTGGACAGGGGTGTGGACAACACGCCCCTAGAACACATGTTCGACGGTTTGACCTGGGCTTTTCTGTTTCACACCATGTGTGGAAAAGTGGGATTCAAGTTCCCATTGAAGGTTCCCGAAGTGGTCGTTTCGGGTGTGTAAAACCAGTTGACAAACCGAAACCTGAGGGAAACTTTCCCAAGTTGCTTCCAGGTTGCGCGGACCGGGCCGGACCGTAACCGTCCAGGAGAGCGCACCCCGGACGCCACCGAGCGGTAGCACCACCGTCGAGGTCGCAGTGGCGCGTCACACCACCGACGTGGCCGCACTCGTCCCCGTGCGCGTCGTCGCTGTCACGGTCGGTACCTGCAGCGTCACCGCGAGCCCCGTCCCGAGGTGCACGAGCGCCGTACCGGGCTCGATCCGCGACGAGATCGACGACCGCGAGACCCGCACGCCCACCAGGTCCCCGGCCAGGGTGTCCTGCGGCGACAGGAGCGCACCCCGCCGGTTCTTCTTGGCCTCGACCTGCCACCCGCCGAAGCCGGCCGCGAGACCGGTGGTGTTCCCGCCGAGCAGCATCCCCTGCCGGTTCGACACCGCACCCCGCACCCAGTCGCGCAACCACTTCGCGGCGCTGCAGTCGATGAGCAGCTCGCCGTCGTCGACCACGAGCACCGTCTCGGGCTCGTCCAGCACCGGCGCGAGGACCTCCGCGGTCACGTCGTCGCCCGTGTGCACCAACCGCACTCCGGGCAGTCCCGCGAGGTCGCGGACGGGACTCGGCCGCGGTGCGACCACGACGATCCTCGTGCCGCCGGCGAGCAGCGAACGCGCCATGGCTGCGAGCATCGTGGACCGTCCGGAGCGCGACGGTCCGGCGACCACGAACGTCCCACCGCCGGAGCCGAGATCGACCGTCTGGGGCAGGACATCGTCACCGCCGATGCCGGTCAACGCGACCAGCGGAGCGAGCAGTGGCTCCTCGGCGAGGGCGAGGGCGGCGTCGAGGTCGAGGTCCTTCGGCAGCACGTCGACCCGGAACGGTCGGGGCAGGGGTGCGACGCCGCTCGCCGGACGGAGTGAGCGCGCGAGCGCCTGCACGGCGGCCGTCTGCCCCTGACCGCTGACGTCCGTCCCGAGCACCGCGATCTGCACCTCGGTGCCGCTGTCCGCCCGGAACCCGCGTCCGGGCGGGATCGAGGCCGGGAGCTTCCGGTGGTTGATGCCGCCGAGCGAGTAGTCGAGGCGGTCGGTGAGGCGCAGGACGACCTTGTCGTCGGTCAGGGTCGACATGCGCGAGGACAACAGCGAGCGGTCACCGGCGATCACCAGGTGCACGCCGGCGGCCGCCCCGTCGCGCAGGAGCGATTGCACGGCGTCCGTCAGCGCCCCGCCGTCGACCTCCCCGAGGGAGGAGGTGAAGTTCTCCCACCGGTCGATGAGGACGAGCACGTGCGGGAGCGCCTCGCCCGGCTCGGCGAGCAGACGCTGCTCCGTGATGTTCGCGACCCCGGCCGCGGCGATGACGTCGTGCCGGCGAGCGGTCTCGCGGGTCAGCCGCTCGACGAGCCGGGTCGCCCGCTCGACCTGGGTGCGCTGCACGACCCCGCCACAGTGGGGGAGCGCTTGCAGCGACGCGAGCGCACCGTTGCCGCAGTCGATCGCGTAGAGGTGCAGATCGGTCGACGGGATCGCGGCTGCGGCGGACGCGGCGAGGGTGCGGAGTGCCTGCGACCGCCCGGAGCCGGGCGCCCCGACGTAGTACTGGTGTCCGAACCGGTCGAGGTCGATGACCGCCGCGCGCTGCTCCTGCTGGTCGGGCAGGTCCTCGGTGCCGTGCGCGAAGACGAGGGTGCCCGGCTCGCGGGTCTGCTCGGCGCGGCTGCCGACCACGCTCGACGCGACCTCGGCGAGCGGGAGGAGTTCCGGCAGCGGTGGCAGCCAGGGGCTGTGCACCGGGCCGATCCCGAGGCGGTCGCGCGCGGCGACCATCGCGTCGACGAGGACGGAGAGGTCGGTGGCGGCTCCGCCCTGGCGGGCGGCGGGTCGTGCTGGCGGCGCGGTCGCGAAGTCGCGCCAGTCCAGGGCACGGACGAACGGGAGGCCCGTGGTCGGGTCCGCCTCGGACACCCACCGCCCGCCGACGCGCGCCGCCTGGAAGGGGACGACCGACGCGTGTCCGAGACGCGCGTACGCGCGACCCGGTGTGCTCTTCGGGATCCTCGCCGCGTCGGCCACGTCGATGACGTCGCTGCTCTCCCCGGGGTCGGTCATCCGCAGCGCGACCCGGAGGTTGGTGTTCGCCCGGATGTCCGGCCCGACGACACCACCAGGACGCTGGGTCGCCAGGATCAGGTGCACGCCGAGCGAGCGTCCGCGCTGCGCGATCCCGATCAGCCCGGAGACGAAGTCGGGCAGCTCGGTCACCATGGCGGCGAACTCGTCGATGACGAGCACGAGTCGCGGCATCGCCTCGCCCTGACCGCCGCGTGCGAGGTGTGCCTCGTGGTCCTCGATGTCCTTCGCCCCGGAATCGGCGAGCACGTGCTCACGCCGGGTCAGCTCCGCACGGAGCGACCGTAGCGCGCGCTCGACGAGGTGCTGGTCGAGATCGGTGACGAGCCCGACCGTGTGCGGGAGGTCGGAGGCGACGCTGAACGCCGCGCCACCCTTGTAGTCAACCAGCACGAAGGTCATCCGGTCTGGCCGGTTGCGGAGCGCGAGGGAGGCCACGAGGGTCTGCAGGAACTCGGACTTGCCGGATCCCGTCGTGCCGGCCACGAGACCGTGCGGGCCGTCGTGCACGAGGTCAAGCTCGAACGCACCGTCGATCCCGACCCCGACGACCGCCGAGGTCGTCGCCCCGGGCCCGGCGTCGGACCACCGCTCGGCGACGAGTCGACCGTCCGGTCGCGGCAGGCCGACCACGTCGAGCAACCGCGCAGCGTCCGGCAGCAGCCCGTCGTCATCGAACCCGGACATGTCCCGGAGCGGAGCGAGCGCACGGGCGACGTCCTCGAACCAGTCGTCGTCGAGCCGGTCGGCGAGGACGTCCACCACGGGCTCGGCGAGCTGTCGCCGGAGCACCAGCTCGGTCGGCGTCCGGTGGGAGACCGTGGCGACGCACTCCTCGGGCAGCTGCCACTCCTCCTCGTCCAGGCAGACGAGCCGGATGCCGCACGCCGGGCCGTCCCGCAGCAGGCCGACCACGCCAGGCATGGCGCGGAGACGCCGCGCGCCGTCGAGCACGACCACGATCTCGGGCGAGAAGCGGCCGCGGTGCGCGCCGTTCTTGGACCGCTCGGCACGACGCTCGGCGAGCACCTGCGTGAGCTCCGCCAGCCGTCGGCCGATGGTGTCCCCGTCCGCGCCGATCAGGGCGAGCGCCTCCTGTCCCCCGGTGGGGCGCAGGTGCGGCAGCCACAGGGCCCACGCCCATGCGGAGACGTGCTGCTGCGCCGTGAGCAGGACGAACTGCACCTCGCGGGGGCTCTGCGTCACGGCGAGCTGGCCGAGCACCCACCGGCCGAGGTCGCGGGGGAACTCGCCGGCACCGGCGATCCCGAGCACGCCGACCTCGGCGAGCGGCACCGTGACCGGGACCCCTCTGGTCGTCCGCGGTACGTCCGCGAGTCCGTCCAGGTCGCGGTCGTCGACGACCGTGACCGACGAGGGCAGGTCGCCCATGCCGATCCGGACGTGCAGGTGGTCGGCGTCCGACGGTCGGCGCTCCCAGAGGCGACGACCGGGCGTGGTCGCGATCGTCCGGAGGGAGGCTGCGTCCAGGGACGATGAGCGTCGCTGGTCGCGCTCGGCGAGCACCGCCCGGTCGATGGCCGCCTCCAGAGCCGCCACCCGTCGCCGGTGCTCCGCGGTCTGCCTGCGGTGGCTCTGCTTCCCGGTGCGCCGGGCCGAGACGGTCTGGCCGACCACCATGATCGGCGTCATCGCGGCGAAGAGCAGGTAGAAGGGCGAGCGGAACACGGTCGCCATGACGATGCCGAACATCGCCGGCACGAAGACCATGATCCACGGGATCGCGGACCGCTGCGGCGCGACCGGCGGCTTGGGGATCCGGAACGACGTCGTGAGGAAGGGTGGCAGGAGGCGGGGCGGGCGGTTGAAGTCGAGCTGCCCGGACTCCGGCGGCCGCACGAGCATCTGGTCCACGGTCTCGACGGGCCGCACCGACAGCGCCGTCCTGCCGCTGAGGAGCACCGCGCCGGGCGGCCAGTCCGTCCACTCCTCGCCGAGGGGTTCACCCTCGAGGACCGGCCTCGCCGCTCCGTCCTGCGGAGCGGCTTCGTCGTCACCGACCACGTGGCGGACGGTCACCGTCCCGTCGAAGGAGACCCGCGCCTCCAGGCCGACCCGTCCGTCCGTCGCTGCTCCCACGGCGGCACGACCGTCTTCCACCAACGCGATGCGGTACGTGCCGGGCGTCAGCCCGTCTGCGCGGCCGGACCCGATGCCGCCGACGCCGAGCAGGTGCACCGTCCCCCGTCGGGTGCCGTCGGGCGCGGTGCCGCCGATGTGCAGGACGACCCCGTCGACCAGGCCGCTCCTCGCGAACGGCACATCGCCGTCCGGCGCTCCGGCCGGGAGCGCCGCGCCCCCCGTGCGTCGCGCGAGCGCGTCGACGACGCTGCGCATCGGCGTCGACCCGGCCGCGTCCACGAGGACGTCGGACCGCGCACCGGAGGTGTGGTCGAGTGCCGTGACGATGACGCGCATCAGGCCCGTTCCCTCGCGTCGGCCTCGACGGTCGCCGTGTCGGCGTCGGTCGACGGCACCGGGGACACGCCGAGCGACGACCACTGCACCGTGCCGAGGGCGTCCGACACGTGCCGTCCGTCGCGTCGGACGTCGAGCGTCCACCGCGCGAGCGCGTGCGGTGCGGCCGCGACGCAGGCCCAGCGGCCGCCGCGCCGCTCGAGCAGGCGGGCGAGTTCGCGCCCGTCCTCGCCGGCCGGCATGCGGGAGACGACCAGGAGGCCCGAGGGCACGTCCGTCGCGACGGCCGCGATCGCGTCGCGCACCGTCACCGGCGTCCCGAGGCCGGGGCCGGTCCCCACGCTCAGGAGCGTGGTCCCGACCGTCCACGGCGCGGTGCGGACCTGGTCCACGATCCGGCGCAGGAACGCCTCGCGGGCCGCTCGGTCCCCGTCGAGCGCGACGACTCCGCGGACCTGCCGCAGGTCGACCAACACGGTCTCGCCGGCGTCGGACCCCACCGCCACGACGGCACCGGAGGCCGTCGGCGCCGCAGCCGTCAGCGGGACCGCCTGCAGCGCCGCCATCGGTGCCCACCACGACCGCCCGTCCGGCGTCGCGGTCCACGGCGCGGGAGGGGCTGTCGTCGGCGACGCGAGGTCGAGCCGCACGACGGAACCGATGACGATCCGGAGCGCTCCCGGGAACACGACGCCTTCTGCGACGCACGATGCGTCCACTGCCCGCAGCACCCGGTCCGTCGTCCAGGTCGCGCCGACGTCCCGCGGGAGCTGATCGGCCCAGGCGATCGCGTCGGTCGCGGTCCCGCGACGGACGGCGACGATGGTCGGGATGACGAACGCGAGCGTGGCGAGGAAGACCACCACGGACATCGTGAGGAGCAGGTGCGACTCCGGCTCGACGAACGACCAGCTCACGCGGCGCCCCCGAGCTCGGCCAGGCGGCGCTCGAGGGTGGTCGGCTCGGCGCCGGGGACGTCGGTCCAGCGGAAGGTCGTGAGCATCGCGTCGAACAGGCCGACCAGGGCGTCAGTCAACCGCTCGTCGGCGTCCGGCAGGCTGATGGCCGAGAACGAGAGCACGACCCACCGTCCCGGGCGGTGCGGCACCGGGATCGTCCAGACCACTCGACGGTCGTCGACGACCGGGAGTCCGTCGGCGGGGCCGGGCAGCGCCGCCGCGGGGTCCGCGCCACGGACCACGGTCTCGGTCCGGGCGGCGATCCCGCCGTCGACCTCCCGGATCCCCGGGTCCTCATCGTCGTGCCGGTCGGGGAGTGCGTCCGCCAGCACCTGCGCGATGACCTGCTCGGGGGCTTCCTCGGACTCGTCGTCCACCTCGGCCTCGATGATCGACACGGGTGGGGTGAAGCCGTCGACGGGCTGCACGGGCATCCAGACCGCGGTGGCTCCGGAGTCACCGGCCTCGACCACCGTGGCCAGGAGGCGCTTGCGCATCTCCTGCCGCAGCGGTTCCGCGCGGTCCCGCGGCAGGTGGTCCGGGAGTGCCCGAGCGACGATCTCCCGGACGGTGTCGGCGAGTTCGCTGCGGTCGTCCTCCCGCGCCGGCAGGCGCGCCCAACCGGGCGGGAGGACCATGAAGAAGGAGGCGGTGGGATCGGTCATGCGTGCACCTCGTTGTCGATCGCGGCGATGAGTCCGACGAGCTCCTCGCCGAAGACGGGGACGACGTCGAGGTCGCTCGTGCGCCAGAGGACCCGCGTGTCCACCGTCGTGGTCGGGCCGACGTCGTCGGTCCGCAGTGCCTCGCGACGGACCGCGCACACCGTTGCCCAGAGCACACCTTCGTCGTCGAGGTCGTACCGGGTGACGACGGGTCCCTCACCACCGACGTGCTCGGGCAGCTCCTCGACCGCCGGACGGTCGACCGGCAGCCCTCCGAGCGCGCCGGCGAGTTCGAGCAGGTCGGCACCGTCCGGCGCGGCGACCCCGACCGAGACGACGACCGGCAGCGGCCACCGGTTCGGCACGGCGAGGCTCGCGACGAGCCGCTCGCCGTCGTCGAGGGCGGCACGGAACGCCAGGAGGGAGTCCAGCGCGGCGACCGGGTCGACCTCCGGACCGCCGGCGAACAGGCGCGCCTCGCCCTCGGCGTCCCGGTCGACCTGGGCGACCGCCGCGAACAACTCGAGGACCTCGGCGCGCCACCGGGACGTCGCCTCGTCGGCGGTCGGGACCACGATCCACTGCGGAGCCTCCACGTCGATGCGCGAGGTCACTAACGGTGTGGTCGTCATCTGCTCCAGTTCCGTCCGTTCGGGCCGTCGTTTCCGGGTCGTGCTGCGGTGCGGTCGTGCTCAGGACACGATCGGGTGCTTCGCCGCGTTCCAGTCGTCCGTCCAGGGGCGCTTCTTGTCGGCTCCGTCACCGACCGGGTTGATCACCAGCCCGGCGATCGAGTAGTCCTTCCCGAAGACGCTGAGACCGCCCATGGTGAAGGTGTGTAATCGCGGGGCGGACGTGACGAGGGTGCCGAGGCCGTTCGCACCGCCCCAGCGGCTGAGCTCGTTCCGCAGCAGCTGGAAGTCGACACCGCCGAGACGTTCCGCCCATGAGGTGTACCCGGCCTTGGTGAACAGGTCGGAACCGAACTGTTTCGAGACGGTGGCCCAGTCGTTCCGCAGGGTCGTGCCGATCTTCGGGATGTTCCACCAGTTGGGGTTGTCGGAGAACTTCGCGAGCAGGTCGTCCATGCGCTTGATCGCGATCTGCGTCACGTCTCCGTCGAGCCTGTCCGCCACCTGGAGTGCGTCGTTCGCCTCGTCGAGGCTCTTCGTCTTCGAGAACCATCCGCCGATCGCGTCGTTGCGCGACTTGCTGATCGTGCCGAGGTCGGCACGGAGTCCGTTCTGCACCGCGCCCTTGCTCGCGGCGATCCCCTTGCTGACCGCGATCGACGTCGCCTTCGTGACGCCCATCCCGACACCGAGCGTCATGACGCCGACCACCGCCATGACGAGATCGAAGACGTTGCCTTCGCCGAGCGCCGTCAACCCGATCTGTGCGACCAAGCCGACACCCGCGGCGACGGCGCCCATGATGGCGAGGACGCCGACTCCGGGGATCAGGATCGCGAGCGCGGCCAGGGCAATGCCGATGTACGTGAAGATCTTGACGATCATCTTCAACAACTTCGAGAAGAACGCCTTGATCTTGTCACCGAGCGTGTCGTGCAACCCGTCGTGCCACGCCGCCCGGATCGCCGAGGACGCAGCCCTCCCCGCGACGTCCAACGCATCCACCGCACGTCGCAACCGCGCACGAGCCGCATCAGCATCGTCGCTGGCCGCCGTCACCGCACGGTGCTTGGCATCGACCGCGCCCTGCTCGTCACCCGTCATCGGCGGAGCATCACCGGCACGACCCTGCGACGGATCCGCCATCCCCTGAGCCCGGACACCAGCAGCAGCCGCACCCTCAGCATCACGCAACGCCGCAGCCGACTCGTTCAGCGCAGACTGCAACGCGGGCACGTACCCGACCAGTGCGTCCCGGACAGCGACGTACCGACCCGACAGCTTCCGCAACGACGCCGCGACCTCCGCGCTCTTCGTCCGGACCGCATCAGCCGACGCACCCTTGAACTGGCTCTGGTCGCCCCCACCGATCGACTCCAGCAGGACCGACTCGCTCCGGATCTCCTCCGCGATGTCGCGGTAGTACGTCACCAACTGCTCCAGCACCGGCACGTCCGCAACGATCGGGTCACCGGACTCACCGAGCAGACCCCAGTCACCACCACGGGCCGGCATCAGGCATCCCCGTGCTCAGTGCTGAGCTTGTCAGCAAGATCCTGCTCCAGCGCCCGCCAGCGCTCCAACGACTTCTGCATCTTCCCCTGCAGGTCCTTCACCGCGCCCGTCATCTTCTCCCGGTGGATCTTCCAGTCACCGGAGAAGTCGTGCATCGCCTTCTGCACGTCCCGCTGCCCGTACACCTCACTGAGTGCCCGGTCGTCGGACTTCTGGTGCTCCAGCTCTGCGGAGATGTGCTGCAACTTCGTGGCCGAGTCCTCGAGGACGGCCTTCGTGATGATGAGGTCTGCCATGGGTGCTCCTGGTCGGCGAACGGGATCGGAACCGTCCCGGCCCCGGGCCCGTCGACCACGACGAGACCCGGGACCGGTCTGACGAGACCTACTTGATCGCGTTCGCGAGCTCCTGGTCCGTCTGCTGCAGCGCCTCGGCCGCCTTGTTCAGGTACATCGACATGCCCTCGAGCCCCTCGATGGTCTTCGTCGCACCGTCGTTGAACTCCTGGTACGAACTCCCGAACGCGACCGAGGACTGATCCGTGACGTACCCACCCGTGATCAACGAGTCCACCAACGACTTCAACTCACGCAACTTCGACGTGATGTCCTGCTCCCCGTTCACGAGACGGGTCGCAGCGTCCTGCATCTCGCCGTAGGTGACGTTCAAGTTGGGCATGACCAGCTCCTGTCTATCGTCCATCCCCCGAATCGAGGGCCAACGAGAGGTTATTCCGGAGCGGAACGACTTCGCGGGGTACGTTTCCGCACCGACCGGAGCCGGGCGCTGCACAGCGATGTGCACATTCCAGAACACTGCTCACCTTGCGCGGCCGATCCGGGCCGGTACTCACATGTCACCCCGGTGAAGAATCCGGGGCTGTCGGCGTGTCGCCCGCGCCGGCCCGTCAGCCGTGTCCCCCGATCGGGGGACCGACTGCACCGCCGGCGATCAGAAGCCGTGCGTCAGGGCCGCGGAGGCGTCCTTGTAGCCGGGGAGCCGTTCCTGGTCGGATCCCCACCCGGTCGGCTTCAATCCCTGCCCGTACACGATGCTGTTCAGCCAGCTCGCGATCACCCGCCCCCCGGCGGCGTACTTGTGCGACCGGGGGAGGGCCGCGACGTCCACGCCGAAGTCACGCCGCATGGCGACCTTCATGGCGTCCATCTCGAACTGTCGGTCGACACTGAACAGTCGCTGCCACTGCCAGCCCTTGCCACCCTTGCCGAAGACGTCGTTGATCTTCGCCTTGTCCTCGTTCCAGAGCGCACGGTTGGGGCGCCACCAGTTCGGCTTCTCCTTGAAGCCGCCGATGGTGTTCTTGCCGACTGCCGCGACACGTGCGTCCGTCAGCCGGTTGATCGCCGCGTTGATGCGACCGACCTCCGACACCGCGTGCGGATCGCGCAGCGCGTTCTGCACGTGGATCTCGCGGATCTTCTGCAGCCGCCCGATCTTCGCGAGGTTGGCGGCCTTGAACGCGGGCATGCTCTTCGCGAGCGCAGCCGTCTTCGCCGTGGACGCGAACTTGGTCAGCGCGCCACCGAACCCGACGAGCACCAGGCCCACCGCGGAGGTGATGACGTCCAACCACGAGCCCTCGCCCATGCCGGCCAGGGCGATGTTCGCCACGAGGGTGACCCCCGCTGCGACCGCCGCCATGAACGTGAGGACGCCGACTCCGGGGATCAGGATCGCGAGCGCGGCCAGGGCGACGCCAATGTAGGTGAAGATCTTGACGAGGATCTTGAGCAGCTTCGAGAAGAACGCCTTGATCTTGTCACCGAGCGTGTCGTGCAACCCGTCGTGCCAGGCGGCGCGGATGGTCGAGGCTGCGGCCTTCCCCGCGGCGTCGATCCCGTCGACGGCCCGTCGCAGTCGCGCCACGGCGGCGTCGGCGTCGGCGCTCGCCGCGGCGGTCGCGCGGTGCTTGGCATCGACCGCGCCCTGCTCGTCGTCGGTCATCGGCGGGGCGTCGCTCGCACGGCCCTGCGACGGGTCCGCCATCGCCGCCGCCCGTCCGGTCGCCGCCGACGCCGCCTCGGCGTCGCGGAGTGCCGCTGCGGACTCATCCAGGGCACCCTCGAGCGCGGGGAGGTACCCCGTCAGGGCATCGCGGATCGCGTCGTACCGGCCGGACATCTTCTGCAGGGACTCGGCGACCTCCTTGCTCTTCTTCCGCACGGCGTCGGCGGACTCACCCTTGAACTGGCTCTGGTCGCCGTCGCCGATGCGTCGGAGGACGTCGGCCTCGGCCGAGATCTCCTGGGCGATCGACGTGTAGTAGCGGACGAGATCCTGCACGGTGGGGACGTCCGCCACGATGGGGTCGGACGCCTCCCTCAGGAGTCCCCAGTCGCCGCCGCGGGCCGGCATCAGGCATCCCCGTGCTCAGTGCTGAGCTTGTCAGCAAGATCCTGCTCCAGCGCCCGCCAGCGCTCCAACGACTTCTGCATCTTCCCCTGCAGGTCCTTCACCGCGCCCGTCATCTTCTCCCGGTGGATCTTCCAGTCACCGGAGAAGTCGTGCATCGCCTTCTGCACGTCCCGCTGCCCGTACACCTCACTGAGTGCCCGGTCGTCGGACTTCTGGTGCTCCAGCTCTGCGGAGATGTGCTGCAACTTCGTGGCCGAGTCCTCGAGGACGGCCTTCGTGATGATGAGGTCTGCCATGGGTGCTCCTGGTCGGCGAACGGGATCGGAACCGTCCCGGCCCCGGGCCCGTCGACCACGACGAGACCCGGGACCGGTCTGACGAGACCTACTTGATCGCGTTCGCGAGCTCCTGGTCCGTCTGCTGCAGCGCCTCGGCCGCCTTGTTCAGGTACATCGACATGCCCTCGAGCCCCTCGATGGTCTTCGTCGCACCGTCGTTGAACTCCTGGTACGAACTCCCGAACGCGACCGAGGACTGATCCGTGACGTACCCACCCGTGATCAACGAGTCCACCAACGACTTCAACTCACGCAACTTCGACGTGATGTCCTGCTCCCCGTTCACGAGACGGGTCGCAGCGTCCTGCATCTCGCCGTAGGTGACGTTCAAGTTGGGCATGACCAGCTCCTTGCTCGGTGACCTGCCCCCGATCGGAGGCCTCGACGACCGTAACGGGACACCCACCCCCGAAGGGGGGGTGTTCGAGCGTTGTTCACCACGAGTTCGCCACCGGACGGCGGACGTGAACATCCGTCGCACAAGCGCCCCGGCGTGTCCCGCGCGCGACGTGCGGGCACGACGACGGGCGGGCCTCCCGGAGGAGACCCGCCCGTCGTGAGCGGAAGACGCAGCCTTACTTGGCGGCGACGACCTTGAGGGAGATCACCGCGGTGATGTCCTCGCGCAGACGCACGGTGGCCTCGTGGTCACCGACGGTCTTGATGGTCGCGGGGACCTCGACCTTGCGCTTGTCGAGCGAGCCGACGCCCTGCGCCTCGACCGCTGCGGCGACGTCCGCCGGGCGGACCGAGCCGAAGAGACGGCCGTCCTTGCCGGCCTTGACGGCCAGCTGGATGGTGGCGTTCTCGAGCTTCATCTTGAGGTCCTGGGCCTCTTCGATGGTGGCGAGCTCGCGAGCGGTGCGCGCGGCGCGGATCGACTCGACCTGCTTCTCGCCGCCCTTGGACCACGCGACAGCGAAGCCCTGGGGGATGAGGTAGTTGCGGGCGTAGCCGTTCTTGACGTCGACGACGTCACCGGCGGAACCGAGGCCGGAGACCTCGTGGGTGAGGATGAGCTTCGACATGGGAGATCCTCCGATCAGCGGCCGGAGCCGGCGTAGGGGAGGAGCGCCATCTCACGGGCGTTCTTCACGGCACGGGCGATGAGGCGCTGCTCCTGGACGGAGACGCCGGTGATGCGACGGGCGCGGATCTTGCCACGCTCGGAGATGAACTTGCGAAGGGTCGCGACGTCCTTGTAGTCGATGACGCCGACCTTGATCGACTTCGCGGGAGCGGCGTTCTTGCCGCCCTTGCCGCGAGGCTTCCGGCGGTCGCCGGTGCTCTTTCCAGCCATTGTTTTTCCTTAGAGGTGAAGAAGTTGTGTGTCCGTCAGACCGCTGGGGATCAGAACGGGGTCTCGTCGTCGTACGAGCCGCCGGGGGTGCTCCACACGTCGTTCGACTGTGCGTTGCCGCCACCCTGCTGGCCACCCTGGGGGGACCAGGGCGCGTCCGACTGACCGCCGCCGTTGTTGTTCCAGCTGCCGCCGCCGTTGCCGCCGGACGCGTTGCCGCCGCCGACCTGGCCACGACCGCCGCCCGAGCCACCCGCTGCACGGGTGACCTGCGCGGTCGCGTAGCGGAGCGAGGGGCCGATCTCGTCGACCTCGAGCTCGATGCTCGTGCGCTGCTGGCCCTCACGGTCCTGGTAGGAGCGCTGACGCAGACGGCCCTGCGCGATGACGCGCGAGCCCTTCGTCAGCGAGCCCGCCACGTGCTCGGCGAACTCGCGCCACACGCTCGCACGGAGGAACAGCGCGTCGCCGTCCTTCCACTCGTTCGCCTGACGGTCGAACGTGCGAGGGGTGGAGGCGATGGTGAAGTTCGCCACCGCGAGACCGTTCTGCGTGTAGCGCAGCTCCGGGTCCGCGGTGAGGTTGCCCACCACCGTGATGACGGTTTCGCCGGCCATGACTTACTCGGCGCTCGCGGTCGCGTTCGCGGCCTTGCGGGCCGCGCGGGCCTCGTCGCGCTGCTTCTGGGCGGCGACCTGGGCGATCGCCTCCTCGGCGCGGAGGACCTTGGTGCGGAGGACGGCCTCGGAGAGACCGAGCTGGCGGTCGAGCTCCTTGGCGGCTTCGGGGGAGGACGTGAAGTCCACGACGGCGTAGATGCCCTCGGACTTCTTCGCGATCTCGTAGGCGAGACGACGACGGCCCCAGACGTCCACGTTGTCGACGGTCCCACCGTCGTTGCGGATCACGGCCAGGAACTTGTCCAGGCTGGGAGCGACGGTGCGCTCGTCGATCTCGGGGTCGAGGATCGCCATCAGTTCGTACTGGTGCATGCGGAACCCACCTCCTTTGGTCTCGGCGGCTCCGGGCGGTTCCCGGAGCAGGAGGGTTGATGCATGTGTCAGCGCGCAGACGCGCGGAGACAACCTGGGTAGCCTACCGGACCGCCTGGAGGCGCGCCACCACCTGAGGAAGCCGCCCCGGGCCTCTCCCCACCGGCTCGGCCGGCCCGCCGCTGGCGCGTCGGTCCGGAACCGGCTGCGTGGGCCCGGACGGTCGCCCTGGGCGCGGGGCGCTCCGCGTGGTGCGGACGCTCAGTCGCCGTCGCGCGCCGCCCACCATGCGCGCAGGCGCACCTCGGCCTCGTCCGCGCCGAGGGGCCCCTCGTCCATCCGGGTCTCGAGGAGGAACCGGTAGGCCTCGCCCACGGCTCGACCGGGCGAGATGCCGAGGATCCGCATGATGTCGTCGCCGGTGAGGTCCGGCCGGATCGAGTCGAGCTCCTCTTGTTCCGCGAGCGTCGCGATCCGGGCCTCGAGGTCGTCGTACGCGAACCCGAGCCGGTCGGCCTTGCGCCGGTTCCGTGTCGTGACGTCGGAGCGGGTGAGCTCGTGCAGCCGTTCGAGCTGGGGTCCGGCGTCGCGGACGTACCGGCGCACGGCCGAGTCGGTCCAGGCGCCGTCGGTGTAGCCGAAGAAACGGAGGTGCAGCTCGATGAGCCGGGCGACCGCGGCGATCGAGTCGTTGTCGAACCGGAGCGCACGGAGTCGCTTCTTCGCGAGCTTCGACCCGACGAGGTCGTGGTGGTGGAAGCTCACGGCACCGCCCGGCTCGAGCTTCCGCGTCGCGGGCTTGCCGATGTCGTGCAGGAGCGCGGCGAGCCGGAGCACGGTGTCGGGGGCGGCACCGGGGTGACGCTCGGCCTCGTACCCGATCGCCTGGGTGAGCACCGTCAGCGAGTGCTCGTAGACGTCCTTGTGGTGGTGGTGCTCGTCGATCTCGAGCCGCATGGCCGGGAGCTCGGGCAGGAAGCGGTCGGCGAGCCCGGTGTCGACGAGCAGGCGGAGTCCGGGCACCGGATCGGCGGTGTTCAGCAGCTTCACGAACTCGTCGCGCACCCGCTCGGCCGAGACGATGTCGATCGAGTCGACGAGGGTCGTCATGGCCTCGCGGACGTCGTCGGCGACGGTGAAACCGAGCTGCGACGTGAACCGGGCCGCACGCATCATCCGCAGCGGGTCGTCCCGGAACGAGACGGTCGCCTCCTGCGGGGTGCGGAGCCGTCCGGCGAGGAGGTCCTCGACGCCGCCGTGCACGTCGACCAGCTCGCGCTGGGGGAGTCGGAGCGCCATGGCGTTGACCGTGAAGTCGCGGCGGAGGAGGTCGTCCTCGATGGTGTCGCCGAACGCGACCTCGGGCTTGCGGGTCTCACCGTCGTAGACGTCGCTCCGGTAGGTCGTGATCTCGACCTGCTCGTCGCGCACCCGTGCGGCGATCGTGCCGAACTGCCGCCCGACGTCCCAGGTCGCGCTCGCGATCGGCTCGACGATCCGGAGGACCTCGTCCGGGGTGGCGTCGGTCGTGAAGTCGAGGTCGGTCACCGGGCGCCCGAGGAAGGCGTCACGGACCGGGCCGCCGACGAGGGCCAGCTCGTGTCCGGCGTCGGCGAACGCCCGTGCGAGGGTGGCCACGGGGAGGGTTTCGGCGAGTGCGTCGAGTCGCTCGACGGCCTGGGCAACGGACTGCATGACGGACCAATCCTCCCAGATCGTGCTCGCGAGTTCTCCACACCCTGCGCGCGCACGGGCGGTGTTCATGGTGGGGCCTCATACACTCGTGCTCGGTCCGGGTCGATCCGCCGGGCACCCCTGTATGCAGCTCTTCCGCACCATGTTCGCCGCAGCCGCGTCGTCCCTCGTCGCGCTCGGTCTCGTCGTCGCGCCCGTGACAGCCCCGGCCGCGAGCGCCCTGACGACCCCGTCGGCGGTGTCGACCTCGGCAGCCGACCCCGCCTCCGGCGCGGAGGGCAAGACGACCGTCACGGTGTCGCCCGCGAGCCGTGGGATCGTGCACCGCGACGAGGACCTCACCCTCTCCGTCACGGTGACGAACGACACCGACCAGGCGCTCCCCGCCGGCTCGGCGGAGCTCGACATCTCCCGCGTCGTGAGCTCGCGCGACCAGCTCTCGGACTGGCTCGCCGACACCAGCACGACCGGTTACCCCGGCGCCCCGATGGACACGGTGGACGTCCCGGCCGTCCCGGCCCACCGATCGGTGACGCTCCGGAACGTGCAGATCGTCCCGGGCAACGTCGGCCTCGGCGGGTACGGGTCCTTCGGTCCCCGCCGCATCGCCGCCGTCTACACCGCGGGTGGCACGACCGCGATCGCACGCTCCGCGATCACCTGGTACCCCGACTTCGAGCAGACCCCCGTCGGCGTCTCGGTCGCGATGCCGATCACCCTGCCGGCGTCGTCCACGATGTTCGTCACGCCGGACGAGCTCGCAGCGGCCACCGCCGTCGACGGCACGCTCACCCAGCAGCTCCGGGCGGTCGAGGGACACAACGTCGCGGTCGGCATCGACCCCCGCATCATCGCGTCGATCCGGATCCTCGGACAGAACGCCCCGTCGAGCGCCATCGCCTGGCTGCAGGAACTCGAGGGGCTCCGCAACGAGACCTTCGCCCTGCCCTGGGCCGACGCGGACGTCACGGGGCTCCGGCAAGCGGGAGCGGACGGCGTCCTCGCCCCGATCTCGCTCGACCCCGGGATCGACGCGGAGAACTTCCCCGGCGCCTCGACCCCGAGCCCCACCCCGTCCGGCGAGACGCCCACGGACGGTCCGACCGCTGGCGCCGGCGCAACGGCGGGCGACACCGCCACGACCGCGCCGACCGACGGCCCGACGACCCCGACCAGCACGACCGACGGCACCGACCCGGACAGCACCGCCGTCCTGCCGACGACCGCGTCGCTCCTCGACTTCGACTACTCGATCGACTCGCTGGCCTGGCCGGTCGAGGGCACGGTGTCGAAGAACGACCTCCCCGCCCTCCGCGCCGCGGGCACGAAGACCACGATCGTCTCGAGCGGGAACACCTCCGCCGGCGCGGACACCACGATCCCGGCCTCCGAACGCATCGGCTCCGACCACGTGCTCGTGGCCGACCAGGCGATGTCCTCGCTGCTCCGCGAGGCCGTGACCGCGACGGACGACCGCACCTGGGACGCGGCGGTGTCCGAGCTCACCGCGACCCTGGCGAGCGCCGCACGCGACGGTGCCGCGACGGCCCCGGTCCTGCTCACCCTGGGCCGCGACTGGCCGTCCGACACGACACGGCTGACAGAGACCCTCAGCGCCCTCGAGCGCACGCCCTGGGCAGCCCCGACCGACCTCACGACGACCGCAGCAGCCACCCCCGGCTCGCTGACGCTGGACAGCTCGTCCGACGGCGACGCCCGGATCGACAAGCTCGAACGACTCGTCCGCGGCGAGGACGCCGTGACCGCGTTCTCCACGGCGCTCGACACCCCGGAAGCGGTCACCGCCCCCGCACGGCTGCAGCTGCTCGCGCTCGCCTCGAACGCGTGGCGGGTCGACGGCACCGGTCTCGACGCCGCGATCACGAACCGGGTGGCGAAGTGGGCCGTCACCACCGGCTCCGTCACGATCGCGGACTCGAGCAGCCTCACCCTCCTCGGGGACCGGTCCTCCCTGCCCATCTCGATCCGCAACGAGTCCGACTTCCCCGTGACGGTCCGGCTGTCGGTGCAGCCGTCGAACTCGGCGCTGCGCGTGGTCCGCAACGACATCGAGGTGAAGGTCCAGAAGGACTCCTCGACCCGCACCACCGTGCCCGTGCAGTCCGTCGCGAACGGCAAGGTGTCGCTCACCATGTCGCTCACCACGCCGACCGGGCAGTCCATCTCCGACCCCGCCGTCGTCGACCTGAACGTGCAGGCGCAGTGGGAGACCGTGATCACGGCCGTGGCGGGCATCGCTCTCGTCGCGATCTTCGGCTTCGGCATCTTCCGCAGCATCCGCAAGCGCGCGCGGCGCCGCCGCGGCGAGCTCGACGACGACGATGACGACGACCCGAACCGGCCGCTGGCCGACCAGCCCGACCTGCCTGGAGGCACGGCACCGGTCCGCCACGCCGCCGCCGTCCGGCAGGCGGCCGGCCCGGCCCCCGCCCGGTCCGCGGCCGCGCCAGCGTCCGCCGGTGCCGCGCCCGCGTCCGCCGACGCCGCCGGGGCTGCATCCGTCTGGGCTGCATCCGTCGGTTCCGCGACCGGGTCCGCCGGGGCCGCCCCGCGCCTCCAGGCCGCTGCCCGGGGACGCGAGGAGCACGCCGAGCCGACCGCCGACCAGCCCGTCCCCGAGGAGTCCGCCATCAGCGCCACCCAGCCCCCGCCCGCCGTCGACGCCGAACCCGTCGCCGAGCGCAGCCTCGGTCGGGCGAGCGCGATGCTCGCGGCGGGCACGATGGTCTCCCGCGTGCTCGGGTTCGCGAAGACGATCATCCTGGCCTACGCGATCGGCCAGCAGGGCTCGGTGTCCGCCGACGCGTTCGCGGTGTCGAACCAGCTGCCGAACAACATCTACGCGCTCATCGCGGGCGGCCTGCTCTCCGCGGTCCTCATCCCGCAGATCGTCCGGTCCATGCAGCAGCACGCGGACGGCGGGACGGCGTACGTCAACAAGATCGTCACCCTGGGCGGCTCGGTCTTCCTCGTCATCACGGTGATCGCGACCGCGCTGGCTCCGGTCCTCGTGGGGCTGTACAGCATCCAGGGCGGTGACGGCTCGAAGGGCTTCACCCCCGCCCAGACCGACCTCGCCGTCGCGTTCGCCTTCTGGTGCCTCCCGCAGATCCTCTTCTACGCGATGTACTCGCTGCTCGGTGAGGTCCTCAACGCGAAGCAGGTCTTCGGTCCGTTCACCTGGGCTCCGCTCATCAACAACGTCATCGCGGTCAGCGGCCTCATCGTCTTCATGGCCCTGTTCGGCGACCGCTCCGCGAACGCCGGACTCGACGACTGGACCCCGGCGAAGATCGCGGTCCTCGCCGGCAGCGCGACCCTCGGCGTCGTCGCCCAGGCCGCGTTCCTGCCGTTCTTCTGGCGTCGCGCAGGGCTGACGTTCCGACCGGACTTCCGGTGGCGGGGCGTCGGTCTCAAGGCGACCGGGACGGCGGCGGGCTGGTTGTTCGCGATGATCCTGGTCACACAGCTCGCCGGCCTCGTGCAGTCGCGCGTCTCGTCACTCGGCACGGGCGAAGCGGGCAACGCCGTGCTGCAGAACGCCTGGCTGCTGTTCATGCTGCCGCACTCGATCATCACCGTGTCGATCGCGACGGCGTACTTCACGCGGATGAGCCACGACGCCGAGCGGGGCGACATCGCCGCCGTCCGACGGAACCTCTCGCTGAGCCTGCGGATCGTCGGGCTGTTCACGGTGTTCGCGTCCGTCGCGCTCATGGTCGTCTCCGTCCCGTTCGGCCGCATCTTCGCGAGCACGTTCGGTGGTGCGCTGTCGATCGGGGCGGTGCTCCTCGCCTACATGCCCGGGCTCGTCCTGTTCAGCATGCTGTTCGTGATCCAGCGGGTCTTCTGGGCGATGCACGACCACCGCACACCGTTCCTGATGCAGTGCGTGCAGTCGGTCCTGTTCGTCATCGGCGCCCTCGCCGTGTCGACGCTCCCCGACCAGGCGATCGGGTTCTCGATCGCGGCCTGCACGACCCTCGCGGGATCGGCACAGACGGTCCTCGCGCTCGTCCTCGTGTCCCGCCGACTCAAGGGCATGGAGGGGCCGAACGTCGTCCGGTCCCACCTGCAGTTCATCGTCGCGGCACTCATCGCCGGCGTCGTCGGGCTGGCCGTCGTGTGGTTCTTCGGCGCCTTCACGCCGAGCGGCTTCGCGATGGCGGACGCCACCGGTGCGGTCGTCACGATCCTGCTCACCGGGGTCGTCATGGCGGCGGTCTACTTCGGCGTGCTCGCCGTCGCCCGCAACCAGGAGATCCGCGGCGCCGTCGACATCGTGCGAGCGCGCCTCGGCCGGTGACCGCGCTGCACGGTGCCGTGGAATGCCGCGCCGGTAGCATGTGTTGACCCGGTCAGCACTCAACGGAAGGGCAGCGAGGCATGCGCCAGCTCATCATCATCGGTTCCGGTCCGGCCGGGTTCACCGCCGGCATCTACGCCGCGCGCGCGGAGCTCAAGCCCCTGATCGTCGCGTCCAGCGTCGAGACGGGCGGCGAGCTCACCAAGACGACGGAGGTCGAGAACTTCCCCGGCTTCCCCGAGGGCATCCAGGGCCCCGACCTGATGATCAAGATGCAGGAGCAGGCCGAGAAGTTCGGAGCCGAGGTCCTGTACGACGACGCCGTGTCGGTCGACCTGACCGGTGAGGTCAAGAAGGTCACCGTCGGCTCCGGCGAGACGTTCGAGGCCCTCGCGGTCATCTACGCCACCGGCTCGGCGTACCGGCACCTCGGCCTCCCCGACGAGGAGCGCCTGTCCGGCCACGGTGTCTCGTGGTGCGCGACCTGCGACGGGTTCTTCTTCCGGCAGAAGAACATCGCCGTCGTCGGTGGTGGCGACTCCGCGATGGAGGAGGCCACGTTCCTCACGCGCTTCGCCGACAAGGTGACGGTGATCCACCGCAAGGACACCCTGCGCGCCTCCAAGATCATGCAGGACCGCGCCCACAACGACCCGAAGATCGAGTTCGCGTGGAACAAGGAGGTCATCGGCATCGACGGTGAGTCCTCCGTGACGGGCGTGCAGCTGCGCGACACCGTCACCGGTGAGACCTCGTCGCTCGAGCTCGACGGTCTCTTCATCGCGATCGGCAACGACCCGCGGACGCACCTCATCCACGGGCAGATCGACATCGCACCGGAAGGCACGATCGCCGTCCAGGGCCGCTCGTCGAAGACCAACCTCCCGGGTGTCTTCGCCGCGGGCGACGTCATCGACCCGACCTACCGGCAGGCGATCACGGCTGCGGGCTCCGGCACGGTCGCGGCGCTCGACGCCGAGAAGTACCTCGCCGAGCTCGACGACGCACTCACCGGACCGGCAGAGGGCGCGACCCTCGAGTCCCCGGTGACGATCGACGTCGAAGCCGCTCGGGCCTGACCCCGGGGAATACGACGACGGCTCGGCCGTTGTACCCACCGAACGACTTCTCGGCTGCGACCGGGATCCACGAAGGAGCACACATGTCCAACGCCAAGGCAGTCACCGACGCCACCTTCTCGGACGAGGTCCTGAAGTCCGACAAGACCATCCTCGTCGACTTCTGGGCCGAGTGGTGCGGCCCGTGTCGCGCGGTCTCGCCGATCCTCGACCAGATCGCCGCCGAGCACGCCGACAAGATCGAGATCGTGAAGCTGAACGTCGACGACAACCCGCAGTCGGCGATGAACTACCAGATCACGTCGATCCCGGCGATGAAGGTCTTCAAGGGCGGCGAGGTCGTCAAGACCGTCATCGGCGCCAAGCCGAAGCCCGCGCTCGAGGCCGACCTCGCCGAGTTCCTCGCGTAGTCGCCTGCGACCACCAGAACGCCCCGTCCCCTCCGGGAGGCGGGGCGTTCTCTCGTCCCGGGGCACCTGGGGACCCGGTGGTGCGTTCTCTCACGCCAGAGGCCACCAGCACCGGATCGGACCCCGGGTTTCTCCAGCACATGTCGTAGTGTGGCGGGAATGCCTCAGTGAACGGAGCACACGATGACGAACGGCACCAGCCTCGACCCTTGGTACGACTCCTACGCCCAGCGCACCGCCGGGCTGAGCGCCTCCGAGGTCCGAGCCCTGTTCGCCGTCGCGTCCCGACCCGAGGTCGTCTCGCTCGCCGGCGGCATGCCGTACGTCTCCGCGTTGCCCCGTGAGCTCGTCACCGGCTCGCTCGACCGCGTGATGGCCGAGGACGCGGCCATGGCGCTCCAGTACGGCGGCGGACAGGGCCTCCGGTCCCTCCGCGAGCACATCGTCGACGTGATGAGCCTCGAGGGCATCCGTGCCTCCGCGGACGACGTCGTGGTCACCACCGGCTCGCAGCACGCGCTCGACCTCGTCACGCGGCTGTTCATCGATCCGGGCGACGTCGTCCTCGCCGAGTCCCCGTCCTACGTCGGCGCGATCGGGGTCTTCCGCTCGTACCAGGCCGAGACGGTCCACGTGGCGACCGACGAGCACGGGCTCGTCCCGGAGGCGCTCCGTGAGACCATCGCCAACCTGCGCGCGCAGGGGAAGCGGATGAAGTTCCTCTACACGATCCCGAACTTCCACAACCCGGCCGGCGTCACGATGAGCCGCGAACGCCGTATCGAGGTCCTCGACATCTGCCGCTCGAACGGGATCCTCGTCCTCGAGGACAACCCGTACGGCCTGCTCTGGTTCGACGAGGCGGCGCCGCAGGCGATCCGTTCGATCGACGACGAGGGCGTGGTCTACCTCGGATCCTTCTCGAAGACCCTCGCCCCCGGCTTCCGCGTCGGCTGGGCGCTCGCTCCGCACGCGATCCGCGAGAAGCTCGTCCTCGCGAACGAGTCCGCCGTCCTCGCCCCGAACTCGTTCGGACAGTACGTCGTGAACGCCTACCTCGACGCCGCCGATTGGAAGGGGCAGGTGGACACGTTCCGCGGCCTCTACGCCGAACGTCGCGACGCCATGCTGTCCGCGCTGGGGGAGTTCCTCCCGGACCTCTCGTGGACGAAGCCGAACGGCGGGTTCTTCGTCTGGCTGACCCTCCCGGAGTCGCTCGACTCCAAGGGCATGCTCCCACGCGCGGTGAAGGAGCTCGTCGCGTACACCCCCGGCACCGCCTTCTACGCGGACGGTCGAGGGGGCGGCAACATCCGCCTCTCGTTCTGCTACCCCACGCCCGAGCAGATCCGACTGGGCGTGAAGCGGCTCGCGACCGTCGTGAACGACGAGCTCGAACTCCTCGAGACGTTCGGCCCGGCCACGCGCCCGAACTCAGTCGTCCGCATGTCGTCGTCGGTGTCCGCGCCGCCGCCGAACATCTCCTGATCAGCACTTTCCGTCGTTCCACCCCGGAGGACCACCCGCATGGCCGCGCCTGCCAACCGCCACGTCGTCGTCGTCGCCGGAGGGATCTCGCACGAACGCGACGTCTCGCTCCGCTCGGGCAGGCGGGTCGCTGACTCCCTGACCGGCTACGGTTGGCGCGTCGATCTCCGGGATGCTGACGCGTCGCTCCTGCCTGCGCTCGCGGAGTCCCGCCCGGACGTCGTCTGGCCCGCGTTGCACGGCGCCTCCGGGGAGGACGGCGCGCTGCGGGGGATCCTCGAAGCACTCGACGTCCCGTTCGTCGGTTCACGCTCCACGTCGGCGCGCCTGGCGTGGGACAAGCCCACGGCATCGGCACTCGTCGCACGCGCAGGCGTCCGGACGCCGCGCTCCATCACGCTGTCCCACGACGTGTTCCGCGAACTCGGCGCCGTCGGTGTCCTCGACGCGATCGCCGGGGAGCACCCCGTGCCGCTGGCCGTGAAGCCCGCACGTGGTGGCAGCGCCCAGGGCGTGACACTGGTCGATGACGTCAACGACCTGCCGCGGGCCATGGTGACGGCGTACACGTACTGCGACGACGTCGTGGTCGAGCAGCTGATCCGCGGTGTCGAAGTCGCCGTGGGCATCATCGACACCGGCGACGGACCGGTGGCGTTGTCCGCCGTTGAGATCGTCCCACGCAGCGGCACCTACGGGTTCGAGGCCCGCTACAACGCCGGGGAGACCACGTTCTACACGCCCGCGCGCATCTCGGAGGACCGGGCCGCAGCCGCCTCCGCTGCGGCGGTCGCAGCGCACCGGGCGCTCGGTCTGCGACACCTCTCCCGGGTCGACCTCATCATCGACGGTGCCGGTACGCCGTGGTTCCTCGAAGCCAACGTCTTGCCCGGCCTCACCGAGACGTCGCTGGTTCCGCAAGCGCTCTCAGCATCCGGTTTCGACCTTGGATGGACGTACGCCGAACTGGCCGAGCAGGCGATCCGCGACGAACGCCACTGACCCGCGGCCTCGGATGCGCAGGCTCGGCGCCGTCCGTGTTCCACGTGGAACGCTCGAGACGATCGGTGTCGCCTCCGCGGTCGTCGCCGCTATCCTCGGGGCGTCAGAGCTGATCCACGCCCGTGCAGCGCGACGAGGGATCACGAACCGGGCGGGCGTACCAGCCGACCGCCCCGGCGTTGTCGTCGTACTCGGGTTTGCGAACCGCGGCACGAGGATCAACATGGTGAACCGATGGCGAGCTCGCGTGGCGGTCCGGAGTGTTCGGAGACGCCCAGCCGCACGGACCATCTGCAGCGGGGGAGCGGTGTGGGGTACCACTGCAGAAGGCGACCTCCTCGCGCGCTATCTCCGGGAGGGGTTGAGGTGGTCCGGCCCGATCGGCGTGGAACGGGAAAGCCGAAGCACCTGGGAGAACGTCGCCAACGTCGTACCGTTGCTCGGCGATGCCGAGTGGCTCGTCTTCGCCTCGGGCAGCCTGCACGCGGAGAAGGCTCGAACGTACCTTCGTCGTCAGCGACCGGACCTCGTACGGCTGATGGTTCCCGGCTCGGACCATCGATGGGGTGAGATGACGGTGGTGAAGCCCTTGTTCGCAGCGGTCGGGCTGTGGAAGCTCGCGCGGCTTCGACGTTCCACGTGAAACGGTGAGCCGGCTGGCTGGCGCATCCTGACTTGATTCGCGTTGAGCGTTCCACGTGGAACACCCAACGCGCCGGGCGCCCTGGGCGCCGTTGTGCGCGCGAATCAGGGGAGGACGGACCCCGGCGCTGCTTCCGGGGTTGTTCCTGCCGGTAGCGGGCCGCATAGGGCACGACACGACAGCCCCAGGGGTCGTCGGTGCGCGCGGAAACCGCTCCAACCCGGACGCGATCGTCCCCGTGACCGACCACGACGATACCCGGATCGAGGCCGCTGCTTCACGCCGCGAGGGCGGTGCGCTGCGGAGGGACGAGGGGCTCACCCCTCCCCGGAACCCTCTTGGGCTGAATAGCGGCTCTTGATGAGTCGATCGCGCCGACGCCGAGCGATATCGGCAACGACGGACTCGACCTGACGGCGCCGAGGCGACCACAGCGCGACCAGGCCGAGGACACTGATACCGGCCTCACCCCGATGCGCGTCCAGCCACCCCACCACGCGCCGACCGGTGAATCAGTTCGCGATGTCGTTGATGCCGAGTTCTCCGAGGATGCGGGTGAGGTCGTCGCCGTTCGCGAAGTCGATCGTCACCGAGCTCTTCCGCGCGCCCACAGCGATCTTGACCCGCGTGTTCAGGCGGTCCCCGAGTCGCTCCGCCAGATCGTCGAAGTGTGCCTGGCGCTTGGATGGCTGGGGCGTCGACTTCGGCGGCGTCTTGGACGAGAGCTGCTGCGCAAGCGCCTCCGCAGTCCGCACGGACAGATCCTCATTGACGATCTTCTCCGCCAGGTACTCCATGGACTCGGCGTCGGGAGCTGCCAGGATCGCGCGCGCGTGACCGGCAGACAGGACGCCCGCGGCTACCCGGCGCTGCACGGGGGAGGGGAGTCGGAGCAGGCGGATCGTGTTCGTGATCTGCGGGCGCGATCGACCGATACGCTGCGCGAGCTGTTCCTGCGTGATCCCGAAGTCGGCGAGCAGCTGCTGGTACGCCGACGCCTCCTCCAGCGGGTTCAACTGGGCCCGGTGGAGGTTCTCGAGCAGTGCGTCCCGCAACATGGCGTCGTCCGGGGTGTCCTTGACGATCGCCGGGATCGTGCTGAGACCCAACTCTTTCGTCGCACGCAGACGCCGCTCGCCCATGATGAGCTCGTACTGCGGCGCGTTGCCCTCTGCGCCGGCGATCGGCCGGACCACGATGGGCTGCAGGACACCGATCTCGCGGATCGAGTGCACGAGCTCCTGGAGCTCCTCTTCGCGGAACTCCTTTCGCGGCTGCTGCGCGTTCGGAACGACATCGAGCGGGTTCAGGTTCGCCAGACGAGCGCCCGGGACGGCCACGAGGTCGTCTGCCGTCGGCGCGGAGGCCGGTGAACCGCCCGTCGGGAAGAAGACGTCGACCGGTCGATCCTGCTGCTCGGAGACCGTGGGGATGAGTGCGCCGATGCCTCGGCCGAGTCCGGTTCGCTTCGGTGCCATCAGTCCTGCGCTCCTCGTGCTGCGATCTCGGATGCCGCCTCCAAGTAGGAGAGCGATCCGGTGGAGTTCACGTCGTACGCGACGACGCTCTGGCCGTAACTCGGTGCCTCACTGACGCGCACCGAGCGGGGGATCATCGACGTCAGGACCTGATCCCCGAAGTGCTGGCGGACGTCGTTGGCGACCTGGTTCGAGAGGTTCGTGCGCCCGTCGTACATCGTCAGCAGGATCGTCGACACCCGGAGCTTGGGGTTGAGGTGCCGCTCGATCAGCTCGATGTTGCGGAGCAGCTGGCTCAGGCCCTCCAGTGCGTAGTACTCGCACTGGATCGGGATGAGCACCTCTTCGGCCGCGACGAAGGCGTTGATCGTCAGGAGACCGAGCGAGGGCGGGCAGTCGATGAACACGTAGTGGTACGGCTCGTCGAGCGAACCGAGGTACTGGTCCAGGGCCGTCCGGAGCCGCTGTTCCCGCGCCACGAGCGAGACGAGCTCGATCTCCGCCCCGGCAAGGTGGATCGTCGCCGGCACACACCACAGCGTCTCGGACTCGGGGGAGCGTTGAACGGTGTCAGCGATGGGCGCTTCGTCCACGATGACGTCGTAGATACTCGCAACTTCGGCCTGGTGGTCAACGCCGAGCGCCGTCGACGCGTTGCCCTGCGGGTCCAGGTCGATCACCAGGACTCGGGCGCCGCCGTGCGCCAGCGCGGCCGCGAGGTTGACCGTGGTGGTGGTCTTGCCGACCCCGCCCTTCTGGTTCGACACCGTGATGATGCGCGTCTCCGCTGGCAGTGGGAACTGCTGCGTCGCGATCGCCCGACGGCGACGGTTCAGGTTCGCGATCTCACGGGCTAGCGGCGTCGACGCGTCGTAGTCGGTGGATGAACTCAACGAGTGCCCTCTTCCCCGGTTCATGTTTCACGTGGAACGCGGAGCCCTGCTGCCGGCGTCAGTCAACTGTAGCCCGGAAGACGCGTGTGGTCTCCTCGACCACACCGTCCCCGAGCTCGAGGACCTCGACGTCACTCAGACGCTTCCGCAGGATGACCTTGCGAGCCTTCTCGACCTCGTCCTCGACCCGCGCCCCCTTCATGAGCACCAGCTGCCCGCCGGAGCGGACCAGGGGCACGGTGAGCGGGATGAGCTTCGACAGCGCGCTGACTGCTCGCGCGGTCACTTGGTCGACGGTGATCTCGTCAGCGACGTCCTCGGCGCGGGCGCGAACCACGGCGACGTTGTCCAGACCGAGTCGCTCGACCTCCGAGGTCAGCCAGTCGACCCGTCGCTCCATGGGCTCGATCAACGTGAAGTGCACGTCGGGCCGCCCGATGGCGAGGACCAAGCCGGGCAGCCCGGCACCGGAACCGACGTCCGCGACGCGACCGTCAGCCTCCAGGAGGGGTGCGAGCAGCACAGAGTTGAGGATGTGTCGCGTCCAGAGCCGCGGGAGTTCGAGCGGCCCGATGAGCCCGAGCTCCTCACCGCGCCGCGCGAGCTCGTTCGTGAACGACCGCGCGAGTTCCGCGCGGTCACCGAACAGCGTCGCCGCAACGGCTGGCTCGGCCTCGAGCTCCGGGGTGACGGCCTCCGTCATCGGGTGACGACGGTGTGCCGGTCCCGACCCTCGCCCTCGGACTCCGAGTGGAATCCCTTCTCGGCGACGAGGTCGTGCACGAGCTTGCGCTCGTAGGAGGACATCGGGGGGAGTGCGGCCGACGACGAGCCACCCTCGACACGCTCGATCGCGGTGTCCACGAGTCGCTGCAGCTCGGACGCACGAGCGTCACGGGAGCCACCGACGTCGAGGATCAGCCGGCTGAACTCGCCCGTCTCGGCCTGCACCGCGATGCGCGTGAGCTCCTGCAGCGCTGTGACCGTCTCCGGCTTCGAGAGCACCCGCAGGCCTTCGCCGTCGTCCGTGACGGACAGGTAGACCCGACCGCCGCGCTCCTCGATCTCGATGTCGCCGTCGAGGTCGCAGATGTCGAGCAGACCCTCGATGTAGTCGCCGGCGATGTCCGCCTCGTCGCGCTCGACCTCGTCCTGGTCGACCTCGGGTGCCTCGGCGGTGGTGGTGTCGTCCGTCACTTACTTCTTCCCGTTCTTCTTCGCCCGGTTCTTGCCGACCGGCTGCTGACGCTGCGTCGTGACCCGCACGGGCTCGACCTCCACGGCCGTCGCACCGGCACCCGCCTCGGCGAGAACAGGGGTACCCCGGCGCTGGGCCTTCTTCGCGAGTCGGGCCTCACGCGCGAGCGCGGCCTCGGAGCCCGGCGTGGGCATGCTGCGGATGACGAAGTACTGCTGCGCCATGGTCCAGATGTTCGAGGCGAGCCAGTAGAACATGACGCCGAGGGGGAACGAGAGACCCGAGATGACGAAGACCAGCGGGAGGATGTACAGCATCATCTTCTGCTGGCGGTACATCGGAGACTCCTTGGTCTCCGGCGACATGTTCTTCGCGACGAGCTGCAGCTGCGTGATGAACTGCGACGCGGTCATCACGACGATCATGAAGCCAGCGATGACCCGGACTTCCCAGCCCGAGGCGTTCGTGAAGGTCTCGTGCAGCGGAGCACCGAACAGGGACGCGTTGCCGAAGGAGGCCGCGAGGTCGTTGGTCAGCAGGCCGATGCCCGCCTTGTTGATCTGCGCCTCGTGCAGCACCGAGTACAGCGAGAAGAAGATCGGCATCTGGATCAGCAGCGGCAGGCAGGAGCTCAACGGGTTCGTCCCGGTCTCCTTGTAGAGCGCCATGGTCTCGCGGCTCATGGCCTCACGCGAGAACTGGTCCTTCTTGCCCTTGTACTTGTCCTGGATCTTCTTGAGCTGCGGCGCGACCTCGAGCATGCGGCGCTGCGACTTGATCTGCCGAACGAAGATCGGGATGAGCGCAGCGCGGACCACGAAGGTCAGGAAGATGATCGACAGCACCCAGGTGATGCCCGCGCCGGGGTCCATCCCGAGGTTCTCGAAGACCCAGTGGAAGCCGACGAGGATGGCCGACACCACCCACTTGAGCGGCCAGAGGATGGTTCCGATGATGTCCATGGGGGCGGTCACGCCTTTCGCGTTCGCTGGGAGAGCAGCAGCGGGGCGATCGCAGGCTGCTGGGTCTGCGGGGTCGAGGTCGGGTCGTCGGCCGGGCCGGTGACGAACCCGAAGCGGTTCACGGTGTAGGAACGACGTCGTTCCGGCACGTCGTCGATGCCGCCGGCGGCCCAGGGGTTGCACCGGGCGATGCGCCAGGCGCCCATCGCCGAGCCTCGGACGACCCCGTACTGCTGGATCGCCTCGAGTGCGTACCGGGAGCACGAGGGGTGGTAGCGGCAGACGTTGCCGTAGAGCGGCGAGATCACGGCCCGGTAGGCCCGGAGCACGACGACGCACGCGTTGCGCGGGAGCAACGCGAGGACCCAGGCCACCCGGGCCAGCGGACTTCGGTTCATGCTGCCTTCTCCACTCCGCGCGCGAACGAGCGCGAAACGTCTCCGAGCAGGGTAGGCCATCCGGCCTGCGCAGCGGCTGGCAGTGCGCGGATCACCACGTCGTACCCGGTCGGGGTCTGCGCGAGCAGCTCGTGCGCGATCGCCTTGAGCCGCCGTCGGACGAGGTTCCTCGTCACCGCGTTGCCCACCGTCTTCGCGACGATGAAGCCGAACCGGGTCGGGCCGGCACCGGGAGCACCGTCGGTCACCGCTCGTCGGACCACGGATACGACGACGTGCGCCGTGGCGCTCTTGCGTCCACGGCGCACGACGGACCGGTAGTCGTCCCCTCGGACGATCCGGTTTGCTCGGGCCAGCATGCTCGCTACCGGTGGCCGATCCGCGTACGGACCGATCGCCGGCCGATCAGGCGGATCCGGCTCAGGCGCTGAGCTCGGTGCGGCCCTTGGAGCGGCGCGCGGCGAGGATGGCGCGGCCGGCACGGGTGCGCATGCGGGCGCGGAAGCCGTGCTTCTTGGCGCGGCGGCGGTTGTTCGGCTGGAAGGTGCGCTTGCTCATGATGATCTCCACGCGGCTGCACCGCGGACTCCGCGCCAGCGTGCACTGTGCGGGTGTCCGTGTGAGCCGTCACGTATGTATGTGTGGTGCCGCTCGGAGCACCGAACGACGCGTAACGGGCGCGACCTGACGGCCGCAGTCAACTGGTTAACGGTACGTGACAGCGGCGGGCAGGTCAAACGACGGCCGGGAACCGAGCGCGCGGCACCATTGTGCACACTGGGGAAAACTTCGGTTCGGTGCGACGCGCTGTGGTCCCGTACAGTGGTGTGATCGAACCGCCCGCGGCCCGGTACGACAGGGGAGTCCCCCCTCGAGACGCGGTCGGGTGGTCGTGGACAAGGCTGTGGACAACCCTGTGGACCAGATGGTCGCACACGGTGCCCTCCACCGGTGCCGACGGAGCCGCCGACGCCGTCCGCGACCGAGGGCACCGGGGGTACTCCGGCATGCTGCCGCCCGACTCCCGTGGCGACACGACGAGCACACGAGCACGAACGAACCTGGAGACGAGCGCGAC